>CAWIFE010000001.1:0-2500 GCA_963835355.1 uncultured Acidobacteriaceae bacterium
TGGCCATTTGCAATGTGGTGGGAGCGATGGTGGCGCGCGAAGCGCATGGCGCCATCTACACCCACGCCGGCCCGGAGATCGGCGTGGCCTCAACCAAGGCGTTCACGTCGCAGTTGGTTGCTCTGTTCTTGCTGGCGATGAAGTTGGGCCAGTTGCGCGGTCATCTCGACAAAGCGCAGTCCATCGCATTGATTGAAGAGCTCAGCCGCCTCCCGGTGAAGATCGAGGAAACGCTGCGTGGCTGTACGGCGCAGTGCGAGGAACTCGCCAAGGAATTCTCAACGGCGCGCGACTTCCTATACCTGGGCCGCGGCATTCACTTCCCCATCGCCCTCGAAGGCGCTCTCAAGCTGAAGGAGATTTCATACATCCATGCCGAGGGGTACCCGGCCGGCGAGATGAAGCACGGACCCAACGCCCTCATCGACGAAACGCTGCCGGTGGTAGTGCTGGCCACGCGCGACGAGGCCGACCCTGCGTCGAAGCTGCGCTATGAGAAAACGCTGTCGAACATCCAGGAGGTGACGGCCAGGAGTGGCCGCGTGATCGCGGTGGCGACTGAGGGGGACGCGACGATCGGCGGGCTGGTGGAGCATGTGATTGCAATTCCGCCGGCGCCGGAGCTGCTGGTGCCTCTGATCGAGATTGTTCCGCTTCAATTGCTGGCTTATTACATCGCCGTGCGCCGCGGCTGCGATGTCGATCAGCCGCGGAACCTGGCGAAGTCCGTAACGGTCGAATAACACATTGCAAAACTAGCGACAACAAAAAAGCCATCCGCCGGAGCGGATGGCTTTTTCGTTTGAAATAATTGCCGGCGATCACCTAATCTCCCACACAGTCGCCCGTGCAGTACCATCGGCCCAGCGAGGCTTAACTTCCGTGTTCGAGATGGGAACGGGTGATCCCTCGCAGTATGGTCACCGGCAAAGTGAGGCGTTTTGACGGCGTCTGAGCCGTCAGCCGAGACCTTGAGCGTTTTTGAGCGAAGGGTCTGCGGTTTGCCTTATAACTTGGGTGGCGCTTGGCGGGTGGTTCCCCGCAGTGGGCCGCGACATCTGATTTGTCCCGGATGGTTTCTCCCGGGCCGGTCAGGAACACGGACAACAAACTGGCGCCAACAAGATCAAAACAAAAATAGATTGGGTGACAAGGCTTTGATAGAAGAGCATCCGTGCTTGTTACTGCGCGGAGTTAATTCTATGGTAAAGCCAAACGGGCGATTAGTACTGGTAAGCTTCACGCATCACTGCGCTTTCACACCCAGCCTATCAACCAGGTCGTCTTCCTGGGCCCTTCAGGGAGATCTCATCTTGGGGCGTGCTTCCCGCTTATATGCATTCAGCGGTTATCACAACCGAACTTCGCTACCCAGCCGTGCCCTTGGCAGGACAACTGGAACACAAGAGGTTCGTCCATCCCGGTCCTCTCGTACTAAGGACAGCCCCCCGCAAATCTCCTACGCCCACAGCAGATAGGGACCGAACTGTCTCGCGACGTTCTGAACCCAGCTCACGTACCGCTTTAATAGGCGAACAGCCTAACCCTTGGAACCTTCTACAGCTCCAGGATGCGATGAGCCGACATCGAGGTGCCAAACCAATGCGTCGATATGAACTCTTGGCATTGATCAGCCTGTTATCCCCGGCGTACCTTTTATCCGTTGAGCGATGGCCCTTCCATACAGAACCACCGGATCACTAAAGCCTACTTTCGTACCTGCTCGACTTGTAGGTCTCACAGTCAACCACTCTTATGCTTTTACACTCGACGGCTGATTTCCAAACAGCCTGAGAGTAGCTTCGCGCGCCTCCGTTACAATTTAGGAGGCGACCGCCCCAGTCAAACTACCCGCCTAACTATGTCCCTCTCCCGGATTACGGGAGGAGGTTAGAGTCACAGCACTCGCAGGGTGGTATCTCACCGGTGGCTCCGCCAAATCCGAGAATCTGGCCTCAAAGCCTCCCACCTATCCTGCGCAGCGAGAGCCATAACCCATAGTTAAGGTGTAGTAAAGGTGCACGGGGTCTTTCCGTCTAGCTGCGGGTAACCGGCATCTTCACCGGTACTACAAGTTCGCCGAGCAACTCGTTAAGACAGTCGTACGATCGTTACGCCATTCGTGCAGGTCGGAACTTACCCGACAAGGAATTTCGCTACCTTAGGACCGTTATAGTTACGGCCGCCGTTCACCGGGGCTTCAGTTCAAAGCTTCGCTTGCGCTAACCTCTCCCTTTAACCTTCCGGCACCGGGCAGGCGTCAGCCCCTATACGTCGTTTTCGACTTAGCAGAGACCTGTGTTTTTGTTAAACAGTCGCCGTACGCGCTTCACTGCGGCCCGCTTACGCGGGCGCTCCTTCTCCCGAAGTTACGGAGCCAATTTGCCGAGTTCCTTAACGAGCTTTCACTCGAGCGCCTTTGGATATTCTCCTCGTCTACCTGTGTCGGTTTGGGGTACGGTTCCCTTTGTTCTCCTTAGAGGTTTTTCCCGGCAGCGTG
>CAWIFE010000001.1:7500-565865 GCA_963835355.1 uncultured Acidobacteriaceae bacterium
TCTGCCATCCCCAAAGCGTTGGAACCTGGCCGACCAGCACCATCACCGAAGAAATAGCGCCCGGCCCCGCCAACATCGGAATACCGAGCGGCACGATGCCCGCGTCTTCCTTCGCTGCGGCTTCCACCGTGTCGCCGTGCGTTTCCTGCGTAGGCGAACGCCGCGCTTCCAGCATGTCGAGCCCGATCAGCAGCAGGATCAGCCCGCCGGCGATTTCAAAGGCCGGCAGCGTAATCCCAAACATCCTGAAGATAAGCTGTCCGGCTACCGCAAAGCTGGTCAGCACAATGAAGCAGGTGAGAGCGCCCTTGCGCGCCATGCGCTTGCGCCGCGCCGGATCCGCATGCTGCGTGATCGCCAGAAACGACGGGATCGCCGCAAACGGATCGACCAGAAAAAAGATGGAGCTGAGCGCCAGCACCGAGAAGCGCACAATCGGTGCCTGGCTCAGTTCATTCAACGCCGTCGTAGCTGAATTGGTCCAGAGCACGTTATGAGGCTAGAACATTGTGGTCTCCTGCGCCAACATTCAGGCCTGCTGCACACTACAATGAACTCCTTGCTCCGCGAATCTCAACGCGACCGCATCGAAATCGTCCTCGTCTCCCCGCGCAATCCTCTCAATATAGGAGCGGCGGCGCGGGCCATGGCGAACTTCGGCTTTGCGCGCCTCACCGTGGTTGCTCCCTACGAGGCTCACTGGCGCGAGGCAAAGTCCGCCGTCGGGGCCTCGGACCTCCTCCTAAACGCCGAAAAGACTGAGTCCCTCGCCGACGCGCTAGCCGATTGCACTCTGGTCGTTGGCACCGGCTCACTTGAGCATCGCAAGCCCGAGCAGCCAGTCATTTCGCTGCCCGAGCTCGCGCCTCTCATTCATAAAGAGCTCGCCCGCCACGGCCGCATTGCTCTCGTCTTCGGCTCGGAGAAGCGCGGCCTCACGCAGAAAGACCTCGCGCACTGCCAGATCCTCACAGTGATTCCGACAGATCCCGAACAGCCCTCGATGAATCTCGGCCAGGCTGTCGCTGTCTGCCTTTATGAGATCGCTTCGCGCATTGCCCCGCTCGCCGGAGATCTGGGTGCCCCCGGTCCCTCGCATTTGGGGACCGGGGAGGAGGTCGCAAACGCATCGGAATCTCCTGGAACCGCCTCAACCCACGATCTGGAACTCCTCGCCGGAGTCGTCGAAGAGACCATGCTCGCCGCCAACTACTCTCCCGCTGCAATGCGCAAAGCCAACCGGCACGACCTCGATCTGCTGATGCGCAGGCTCGCTCTCACGAGTCGCGACGTGGTCCGTATCGTCGGATTGTTCCGGCGAATTCTTTGGCAGCTCAAACAGGGATCAAATCGGGAAGGACGCGAACAGCGAGACGTAACCGGCGAGTAACTCTGCCTGGTGATTGTTTTTCGCACTGCGGGTACAGAAACTTGCTAAAGTGGCCTTTAAAGGCTCCCCCATGCCGCACCCGAAATCTCGTTTCCGTTTCTTGTCTCTCGCAAAGCCCTCCGCACGGCTCAGCCTGCTGATTTTCGTTGCTGCAAGCGCTGTATTTCTGGTGTCGTCCGCTCGCATCGGCGTCAACGCGCAGCAGGCGCCCGCATCCGGCAATCAGCCGCCAGCGCAAGCACCGGCCAACCAGCAGCAACCTCCTGCCGACCAATCCAAACCAGCAACTCCCGCTCCTGCGCCTGAAACCCAGTCCCCCTCGCAAGCGCCACCCGCCCAACCGCCTTCGCCCGACCAGGCCCCGCAAGCAGCCCCGCCGCCTCCCGCAGAAACCGCGCCAGCACCTCCCGCGGCCCCCGCAGAAACCGAGCCCACCCAACCCGCACCCTCCGCTGCTCCAGCCGAGCCCGCGCCGCCTTCGCCCACGGCCTCACAGAGCACCGTGTCCCACTCTGCAGAGCCCGGAGAGATCTCGGAAGAAGAAATCCGGCGTCTGCTCGTCGGCAAGGAACTCTTCCTGCGCGGTGGCTACCTGGATAACGACCTCAGCTACAACGAGCACGGCGCGCTGGTCGGCCACTCGCCGCAAGGCTCCTATACGTTAAGCGGAATCCAGATCGACAAAGTCCGTCTGACCAAACGCAAGCTGGAGTTGGAAGGCCAGCGCTACGGGCTGCATTTTCTCGGCGCGATGCCGTATGAGGATCCAACCAAAGCCGTCGACCAGGTAAACATCACACCGAAGAAGAAAGCGGTCAAGATAACCATCGACCGCGAGCTGGTTGTGAAGCCGAAAGAAAAGAAAGTTAAAGGCAAGGGCGCGAAGCCCGCGCCAAAAGCCGCAGCGACCGCACCGCCAACAGCGGCGCCCGCACCAGCGCAAGCCACTGCGCCTGCTCCCCCCGCCGAAGCGACCGGCGCCCCCAACACCACAGAGGCCGCGCAGGCAGAAATTGCCGCGGCTCCTCCGGCCGAGCGCCCCGCCGACGCCAAGAGCGTGACCACCACCACTTCGCAGGCGCATGCAAACAAGCTCCTGCAAGACGCATTGGATAATGTGTTCGCGCAGGGCTTTGACAGCCGCCTGATGGAGTCGATGCCCGATTTCTGGAAGCTTTACTACGCGGCGGCAGCGGCCAAGTCCGATTACCGGCCAGCCGATCCCGCCGTAATGCGGCAAAGTGGGGTCGATCAGAAGGCTCGCCTGACATCGACCTTCGAGCCTGCTTCAAACGAGTACGCGCAAAACCACGGCGTGGCCGGTATGTGCCTCTATCACGTCGTCATCGGCGCCGATGGCAAGCCGGGCGAAATTGCTGTGGCCCGACCGATTGGCTTCGGTCTCGATGAGAGTGCCGTCGACACGATTCGCAAGGCTACATTCCAGCCGGCGATCAAAGATGGCAAGCCGGTTCCCGTGATGCTCGACCTTGTCGTCGAATTCCGCATCTACTCCAAGCGGACCGCGGTGGCGGCGAATCCAACCCAGCAGCCGCCTGAGTCGTCGCTCCCCGGCCCCTACAGCGCGCAGAAGCCCCAGTTGCAGCCCCAATAGTATCGGACAAAATGATCGCCCTTTCCGCTGCGCCGCCTTGCTCGGCTACTGCGCCTGCCACAGCTCCACGCGATTGCCCTCCGGGTCCCATATCCAGGCGAATCGACCGTAAGGTGCGTCCTCGCGCTTTGGATCGATGCGCACGCCTGTCTCAGCCAACTGCTTCAGCAGACCGTCCAGATCGTCGACCCTGAAGTTGATCATCGCCTGCTGCGAGCCTTCGCCGAAATACTTCGTATCCGCCGGAAAGTGGGCGAAGACCGTCATGCCGGTCGATTCCGGCCCGTCGAAGGCCAGCGACCCGCCTTCCTGGCTGGGAATACCGAGGTGCTCCGCATACCACTTCCCCAACGCCTGCGGATCGCGCGCCTTCAGAAAAACACCACCGAATCCTACCGCTTTGGCCATGCCGATTCCTCCTGCCGCCTATTCTTCATGCCGGATGATTTCATCAAGCCTGGGTTTATGTTTAGCCTGTCGCCCTGTGCGCGGCTTATCCGGTAGGATACGCGATGGCTTTGGCTGGCCCACGCGCTCGCGGGCGTTGGCCTTCACCGCCTTTGTAGCAGAAAACCTCGCTGGCTTGCGTTTCGCCATGGCAAGGATGAGTATGGAATAGATTCTCGCGGCGCGAAAGTGCCAGCGCGGATTCATGTCAGCGCGGATTCATGTCAGCGCGGATTCATGTCAGCGCGGATTCATGCCAGCGCGGATTCATGCTGGTTCGGATTGATGCTGGTTCTGATTAATATTGGCACGGATTCGCCTGACGCGCGCGGCTTTGAAGCGGCTGCAATCAACAAGGCCGGACGGCAAAAGAAAAACGGGCAAAGGAATAGCGAGATGGACGAGCGAGAATTCTTCAACGAGACGACGGAACAACGCACGCACAACCTCAGCTGCCCCAAATGCGGCCAGGCGGGGGAATACAAAGTGACCTGGATCGTGCGGCGCAAACGCGCGCAACTGCCGCGCGGGGCCGACGAGCGCGATCGTGCCCGTTTTGCCAAGGCTCAGTCCTACATGGTCCGCCGCGACGACAAGCTGCAGTGTGCGAATATCCGCTGCCGCAAGCCGTTCGAAATTACCTCGCTGCAGTCGCTCGCTTTCCTCATGGACTAGGGCCAGTTATTCACTTTCGCGCGGCTGGCGCGCTCCCACCGGCTTGTGATTGAATCGTATTCAGGAGCGCCGGTCGCGGAAGTCACTATCGAGACCGGCGAAAAGAACGCGATGGCGAATTCCCTGCTTCCCCTCGAAGAGCGCAACCTTACACCCGACCAGGTGGAGTCGCTCGACAAGCGCCGCGACCTGGGACACACGTTTCTGGTGATTGCCGGACAATTCTCGGTGATCGCAACCATCCTGTTGCTCTGGGTTTTCCAGGATCTCAAGTACTCTCCGGGTTGGGCGCACCCCATGGCCTATTACTTCTTCCTCGCCCTCATCTTGATCGTGGCCTTTGGGCTCACTGGGATGATTCTTCGCCGCGGCACGCCGCGCATCGACTGAAACGCTCAGCCGACAATGAATGAAAGACGCGGGGATGCCGTGTATCGACTCGTAACCATTCTCACT
Organism: uncultured Acidobacteriaceae bacterium; assembly: GCA_963835355.1. Lineage (GTDB taxonomy): Bacteria > Acidobacteriota > Terriglobia > Terriglobales > Acidobacteriaceae > Telmatobacter. The sequence continues at coordinate 12,084 of CAWIFE010000001.1, forward strand.
GCCCTGTTTATGGCCTTGCTCATGGCCGTCCGGGTTTGCCCGTTCGCAAAGGCGCAAGACTATGTGCCCCAGGCCCCCGCGGCCGATCGCGCTCTGGCGCGGGAAATCTTTAAAGAACTCATCGAAACCAACACCACCGACACGCCCCAGGGCAATGTGACCACTGCAACTGCAGCGATGGAGCGCCGCTTCCTCGATGCGGGATTTTCGCCCCAGGACGTTCGCCTGCTGGGCCCCGATGAACGCAAGAAGAATCTCGTTGTGCGTTTCCGCGCGGCAGGCACGCCCGCAGAGAAGCCTGTCCTCTTTCTTTGCCATGTGGACGTGGTGCAGGCTCTCCGCTCTGACTGGTCCACCGATCCATTTCAGTTTGTCGAGAAGGACGGATATTTTTACGGGCGTGGCACCCAGGACATGAAGGACTCCGACGCCGCGCTGGTGGAGACCTTTCTGCGCCTGCGCCGCGAGGGGTACAAGCCTCACCGCGACCTGATCCTGGCGCTGACGGCGGACGAAGAGGGAGGCAAGTTCGACGGCGCGGACTGGCTTGTCCGAGAGCATCGCGATCTCGTGGACGCCGCTTTCGTCGTCAACCCCGATGCCGGCGGAATAGAGCTGGAACACGGGCGGCCGCTGGTGGCCGAAGTGGAGGCCACAGAGAAGCTATACGCCGACTATCAACTTACCGCGACCAATCGAGGCGGCCATAGTTCTCTGCCACGTCCGGACAACGCCATCTATGAGCTGACCGCGTCGCTTGACCGGCTGGCCGCATACGCGTTCCCTGTCGAATTGAACGATGTCACGCGAACCTACTTTTCAAACCTCGCTGCTCAGGAGACGGGTGCAACGGCAGCCGATATGCGCGCAATTCTGGCCACTCCTTTGGACAGTTCCGCGGTCGTGCGCTTGAGCGCGGAACCGGCCTTCAACGCCAGGCTGCGTACCACTTGCGTCGCCACTCGGTTGAGCGGCGGCCACGCCAACAACGCGCTTCCGCAAACTGCGCAGGCAATCGTGAACTGCCGGATCCTGCCCGGCCATTCACCCGAGGAAATCAGAACGCAGCTCGTCTCCATCTTTGGCGACCCGCAACTGAACGTCGAGTACATCTCGAGCCTCGGCGACGTCTCCGCCACCGCGCCCGATCGCAAAGCGATCGTTCCACCGGCGCCGCTTGAGGAGGTTTGGGGACCGCTCACGACACTGACGCAAGCCATTTGGCCGGGACTGCCGGTCACGCCTGTTATGGAAACCGGCGCCAGCGACTCGATTTACTTCGCTCAGGCGGGAATTCCGAGCTACGGCTACTCGGCGATCGCGCTGGAACGGGACGATGTGCGTGCCCATGGACGCGATGAGCGCTTGCCCATCGATTCCTACTGGAAGTCGCTCGACTTCTGGTACGCCTTCGCAAAGAAACTCGGCAGCGAGTGAATGCGGGCCGAAAGGCCCGCTGCGCGTTGAGTTAGGCTCAGGATTATGCCCGAGACAGTGGAACCGAAATCAACTCGCGAGCAACTCCTTCGCGCCGCGCTCGCAGCCTGGAACGACTATCGAGCCACCGGCCTGCACCTGACGGGGCAAGAGGCCGACGCCTGGCTGACAAAACTCGAAGCGGGCGAGGACACCGAGACGCCTGAGTGTCATATCTGAAGTGGTCGCATGCTGCGCCGCTTGATGCGGTCCACCTGAACGATTCTCTCGCCCCAAGAATCGAAACGCCCGCCCGCATCTCGTTCACATCCCCACTGCTAAACTAAAGCTTGATGATTCTCCCGTTTGTCCGCGAAATCTTCGCGGAGCTGGAGCATTCCTCGGGGTTCGAGCGCGTTCGCAGGCACCTTAGCCTGGGTGCGGGACGGCGGCGTGTGTCCGGACTGACCTCCACGGCGCGGGCTCTCTATCTCCCGCTGATGGCTCGGGCCGCCAAGCAGCCTGTCATCGTGATCGTAGCCGACAACAAGGCCGCCGAGACTCTGGAGCCGCTCCTCAAAGCTGGCTGCGAGCTGACCGGCGCGGTGGACCCAACCCGCGTGGTCCGCTTTCCCGCTCACGATGTGCTCCCTTTTGAAAATCTCTCGCCGCACCCTGACGTGCAGGAACAGCGCGCCGCCGCGTTGTGGAAGCTTTCGAGCGGCGCTGTCGATATTCTCATCGCTCCCGTCGAAGCCGCTGCTCTCAAGCTCTTCGATCTTGAGTACTATGCCGGACTGGCTGTAACGCTCAAGCGCAGTGAAGAGGTCGACATCGAAGTCCTTACCGCGCACCTGGCCAGCGTGGGTTACACCCAGGTGGATCTTGTCGAAATGCCCGGCCAGTTCACCCGCCGCGGCGGAATTCTCGACGTGTATTCGCCGGAATTTGACCGCCCTGTGCGCATTGAATTCTTCGGCGACGAAATTGAAACGATTCGCAAATTCGATCCGGAAACGCAACGCTCGCAGGCCGGGCTGGATGAGACCGAACTCCTGCCGCTGACGGAAACACCGGCGACCGAACAGTTGCTGGCTGCGGTGAATGGCCGGCTAAGCCGGCAGCGTGTCGAAACCGAAAATGACGAGATGGCGGTCGAAGCCGCTGCGGCTGGCGGTGTCAGCATATTCCCGGGATGGGAGTTTTTTGCGCCAGTCGCCGGAGCGGATCGCTCGCTGCTCACACTCCTGCCGCGCTGCGCGCTCTTTGTCGATGAACCAGCGATGGTGCACAGCCAGATTGACCGCTGGTGGAGCAAGGTCGAGCTGCGTCACGAACGCTCCGGGATTGGATCGCTCTTCCGGCCGGAAGACATTTATCTGCGGCCCGAGGTTTTGCAGGCTTCGCTCGATGCGCATATGGGACTCGATCTCGATCAACTGGGCGCGGTGGATGTGCTGGAGACGGACACAACCCTCGGCGAGATTGAACTGCCCACGCGTCCCACGTTGCGATTCCACGGCTCCCTGCCCGCGTTGACCGAGCAACTGAAGAAACTGATTGCATCCGACGCGCGCGTCGTGCTCGCTGCCGTGCATCAGGGTGACGTGGAGCGCTTGGCGACGGTTCTTCGCGAATACGAAGTTCCCTACCGGCTGGGCAGCCGCGCGCCGCGCGCTGGAGACACCATGCTCGAGGAAGCCAGTTTCATGGCTGGCGACCTGCGCGTGCCGGTCATCGTGCGATCGCCGTTGGCGTCGGGCGTCGTGTTTGCAAACGCGAACCTGATCGTCTTCGGCGCCAACGATCTCTCCGACGAGGCCGACGTTGCGGCGCGTCCCGTTCCCAGAAAGTCGAAGACCTCGGCCTTCGTTTCCGACTTTCGCGACCTCGGCGTCGGCGACTACGTCGTCCACGTGGAGCACGGCATCGCGCAGTACCAGGGCTTGAAGGAGATTGAGCAGGACGGCCTCTCGGTTGAGTTCATGATTCTGGAGTTCGCCGAGGCTGCCAAGCTCTATGTTCCGCTCACCCGGCTCGACCTGATCCAGAAATACCGCTCGACCGACACCGGACCCGCACCGGTGCTGAACAGGCTTGGCACGCAGCAATGGACCCGGACCAAGGCGCGCGTGCGCAAGGCCATGCAGGACATGGCCGCCGAGCTGCTCAAGCTTTACGCCGAGCGGCACACCGCGCAGGGCAACGCGTTCTCGGTGGACAACGAGTTCCAGCGCGAGTTCGAAGACGCATTCGACTTCAGCGAGACTGACGACCAGATCACCGCGATTCGCGCCGTCAAAGAAGACATGGAGTCGCCCACGCCCATGGATCGGCTGCTATGCGGCGACGTCGGCTACGGCAAAACCGAAGTCGCCATGCGCGCCGCCTTCAAAGCCGTGCAGGATGGCAAACAGGTCGCGGTGCTTACGCCCACAACCGTGCTCAGCTTTCAGCACTTCGAAACCTTCAAGCAGCGGTTTGCGCAGTTTCCCATTCACATCGAAATGATCTCGCGCTTTAGAACATCAAAGGAACAGAAGGACATCATCGAGCGCGTCTCGACCGGCCGCGTCGACATTCTCATCGGCACGCACCGCCTGCTTTCGAAGGACATCAAATTTCAGGATCTCGGATTGCTGGTCGTCGACGAAGAGCAGCGCTTCGGCGTGCGCCACAAGGAACGGCTGAAGCAGTTGCGCAAGGAAATCGACGTGCTGGCCATGAGCGCAACGCCCATTCCGCGCACGCTCCATATGTCGCTCGTCGGCCTGCGCGACATGAGCATTATTGAAACGCCGCCCAAAGACCGCATGGCGATTCAAACCGTGGTGGCGCGCTTCGACGAAAAAATCGTGCGCTCCGCCGTCGAGGTGGAGCTCGAGCGCGGCGGGCAGGTGTTCTTTGTCCACAATCGCGTGGAATCCATCTACGAAATCGCCGCGCGCATTCAGGAACTCGTGCCCTCGGCGCGTGTGGCAGTGGCGCATGGCCAGATGGGCGAGAACGATCTCGAAAAAGTTATGCTTGCCTTCATGCGTCACGAGTTCGATGTGCTCGTCGCCACCACGATCATCGAGAACGGCCTCGACATTCCACTCGCGAATACGATCCTGATCAACCGCGCTGAGCGCCACGGGCTGAGCGAGCTCTATCAATTGCGCGGCCGCGTAGGCCGCTCCAACCGCCGCGCCTATGCTTACCTACTCATTCCGCCGGAGAACGAACTCACGGAGATCGCCCGCCGCCGTCTCGCCGCGCTCAAGGAGTTCAGCGACCTCGGCGCGGGATTCAAGATCGCGGCACTCGACCTGGAGCTGCGCGGCGCGGGCAACATGCTCGGTGGCGAGCAGAGCGGCCACATCGAAGCGGTGGGATTCGAACTGTACACGTCCATGCTCGAGGCCGCCGTGAAGGAGTTGAAGGGCGAAGCGGGCGAAGAGCGGCCAGCTACGCAACTCAACCTCGGCATTGCGCTCCGCATCGACGAAAGCTATGTCCCGGAAGAGAATCAGCGCCTGCGCCTCTACAAGAAAATCGCTGGAGCGAACACCGAGGCCTCGGTTAACGAGATTCGCGGGGAGATGGAAGACCGCTATGGCGCGCCGCCCGACGCCACCGTGTATCTTCTTGAAGCGGCCTTCCTGCGCCTCGAATGCGAGCGCCTCGGCATTGCGCAAGTCGACCGCAAGCGTGGCGAGCTACACATCCGTTTTATGGAGAATGCGACCGTGGACCCTGCGCACCTGATGCAACTTGTGGCGCGCAATGCCAGGCGCGGCGCGCAGTTCACGCCGCAGGGATTGCTCAAGCTCCCGCTGCGCGCCACGCGCTCCGACGAAGTTCTGCTTGAAATTCGAGAATTGCTTGCCGATCTTGCGCCGGCGCCCGTGGGCGCATAAGCGATTGGCGCGAAAGGTAGAGGGACCATGAGACGAGTGACCACCCTGACTGCGATAGGAGCAATTATGTTGTCTGCGATCGGCGTTCGCGCCGCCACCCCCAACTGGAAAGACCAGCTCGCGAGCGTCTCAGACGAGTACTTCGATCAGGTTTATTTCCACTATGCCCCGTCGGGCGGCACTATGGTGGGCCTCCACCAATACGACGCGCAGCTCGAAGATTTCTCGCGCAAGAACATCGACGCCGAGATCGCAGCGCTGAAAACTTACGAGCGGCGGATCGAATCAATCGTTCCCGGCGATTCGGCCTCTGACTTCGTTCCCCGCAGCGACCGCGAGATCGTGCTCGGCAACATTCGCTCGCAACTGCTGACGCTCGAGACCATCCGTCCCTGGGAAAAAAGCGCGGACACCTATTCGAGCACCTGCGCCAACGCGGCATTTCTTTTGATGGAGCGTAAATTTGCGCCGCCGAACGATCGTCTGCGCTCGCTCGTCGCCCGCGAAAAGCAAATGCCCGCGCTGCTCGCCGCCGCCCGCGCAAATCTCCAGAACCCTCCGCGCATCTTCACTGAGATCGCCATCGAGCAACTGCCGGACATCATCGGTTTTTTCCAGCACGACGTGCCACAGGCTTTCGCCGGTGCCGATGACGCCGCGCTCAAGGCTGAATTTGCTGCCAGCAACGCTGCCGTCGTCGCCGCGCTCAACGATTATCTCGGTTGGCTCAAGACCGATCTGCTCCCGCGCTCGGACGGCGACTTCCGCATCGGCGCCGAAACATTCCAGAAAAAGCTGGAATACGATGAAATGGTCGATGTGCCACTCGACAAGCTTCTTGAAATCGGCTGGGCCGACCTGCGCAAGAATCAGGATCACTTCAAGCAGGTTGCCGCCGAGCTCGAGCCGGGAAAAGATCCGCGTGCGGTGCTCGAAGAGCTCGGCGAAGATCATCCGGCGCCGGATCAACTTCTCGACGCCTTTCGCGCAACCTTTAACAGCCTGGTCAGCTTCATTCGGGAACATCACGTCGTCACGATTCCATCCGATGTCCGGCCCATTGTGGAAGAGACGCCGCCGTTTATGCGCGCCACAACATTTGCCAGCATGGATACTGCCGGCCCCTTCGAGACCCGCGCTACCGAATCCTATTTCAACGTCACCCTGCCCGACCCATCCATGACGCCCGCGGAGGTCGACGGCTACATGCACGGATTCAACGTGGGCACAGTAATTTCAACGGCCGTACACGAGGCCTATCCGGGTCACTACGTGCAATTCCTATGGCTGCCGAAGGCGCCGAGCAAGGTGCGCAAGCTGCTAGGCGCCAACACCGATGTAGAGGGATGGGCGCACTACTGCGAGCAGATGATGCTCGACGAAGGCTACGGGCAGCCTGGCGCAGGCGCCAAAGACGAGCGCGAATCGAAGCTGTTGCGGCTGGGCCAATTGCAGGATGCGCTGCTCCGCAATGCCCGCTTCATCGTCGGCATTCAGATGCACACCGGCAAAATGAGCATCGAGCAGGCCGAGGATTTCTTTCAGAAGGAAGGCTATCAATCCAAAGAGGCGGCAGTGGTCGAGACGAAGCGCGGAGCCGGCGACCCCACCTATCTCTACTACACCCTGGGCAAACTCGAAATCATGAAGCTGCGCCAGGACGTGAAGAAGAAGGAAGGCGCAGCGTTTTCGCTCGAGAAATTCCACGACGATTTCCTGCGCCAGGGATTTCCGCCCATCAAGATTGTCCGCGAAGCGATGCTCGGCGACAACTCGCCCACGCTGTAACGTAACTAACTTTGTCATCCTGAGCGTCTGCTTCTTAATTGTCATCCTGAGCGCAGCGAAGGATCTGCGGTTGCTTTTCTATCGCTCAATCCACTACAGAATCGGGTGCCCCATTCTAAAACTCCTCGCGTGGCGAGGAGTTTTAGGGTGGGATCGCGCCGCTGCCAATCCAGCACGAAACAGCTGAAGGCGAATGACTCTGACTCGCTAACTCCGCAAGCCCCGCCAACGCCGCTAACCCGGCTGCCTTTATTCCTTCCACTTGATATTGCAGCCGATCGACGGCTTTTGCTCCTTAGCGACTGGCTTACCCGCGAGCACCGCATCAATGGCAGCGCGCAAATCTTTTCCAGTCACTGGAATGCCGTTGCTTGGGCGGCTGTCATCGTACTGCCCGCGATAAACGAGCTTGAAATCCGCGTCGAAGAGATAAGAATCGGGCGTGCAGGCAGCGTTGTACGCACGCGCGACATACTGCGTCTCGTCGTATAGATACGGGAAGTCGAAATCGTTGTCGTGCGCCTGCTGCCGCAGGCCATCGGGACCGTCGGCGGGGTTCGTCTTCACATCGTTGGAGCTGATGGCAACGATCCCGAGCGGCTCGTCCTCGTAGCCGGCCGCGAGATCGCCGAGAGACTTCTCAATGTGCTTCACATAGGGGCAGTGCGCGCAAATGAACATCACCAGCAGCGCTTGCATGCCCCGAAAATCGTCGCGGCGAATCGTCTTACCGCTTATCACATCGGTAAGCGCAAAATCCGGCGCGGGGGTGCCGAGCGCGAGCATGGTCGATTCTGTCTTTGCCATAATTCTTCTCCGGATGGATGGTTAGCGGAGCAACAGTCGCTCGTGAGTTGGATGAGTGAGTGCCGCCATTCGATGCGTAGCCAAGAGCAAATGATGTGTGCGCAAATCCGAATCTCGCTAAAACAGCCCCGCCTGCCTGCCCGGCACGGCAATTCCAAAGTGCTCATATGCCAGTCGCGTCGCCACGCGGCCGCGCGGAGTGCGGTCCAGAAACCCGATCTGAATCAGGAACGGCTCGTAGACTTCCTCCAGCGCGTCTTCCTCCTCGGCGAGCGTTGCCGCCAGCGTGCCCAGTCCCACCGGACCTCCATCGTACTTCTGCATGATGGTCAGCAGCAGCCGGCGGTCGATCTCGTCGAAGCCATGCGCATCCACCTCCAGCATCGTCAGTGCCGCATTGGCCGTCGGCCTGTCGATCGATCCCGTTCCGCGCACCTGCGCGTAATCGCGAACCCGGCGCAGCAATCGATTGGCGATGCGCGGCGTCCCGCGGCTGCGCAGCGCGATCTCGGCCGCCCCGTCGGCATCGATCGGAATCTGCAGCACCTCTGCGGAGCGCGCCACGATCACGCGCAATTCCTCTTCCGTGTAGAACTCGAGGCGCAACAGAATCCCGAACCGCGAGCGCAGCGGTGAGCTCAGCAGGCCCGGCCGCGTGGTCGCACCGATAAATGTGAATGGATGAATCTCCATTACATGGGTGCGCGCAGCCGGCCCTTGCCCGATGATGATGTCGAGCTTGTAATCTTCGAGCGCGGTGTAGAGCTTTTCCTCCAGCACCGGCTGAAGGCGGTGAATTTCGTCCAGAAAAAGCACCTGGCGCTCGCGCAGATTGGTCAGGACCGCGGTCAGATCTCCCTGGATCACCAGTGCGGGCCCCGAGGTCTGTTGAAAGCCTACGTCGAGTTCGTTCGCAATGATGGTGGCCAGCGTGGTCTTGCCTAATCCCGGAGGGCCGAAAAGCAGCACATGGTCCAGTGCCTCACCCCGTGACTTGGCCGCCTCGAGTGCAATCGCAAGCTGTTCCTTGGCTTTTGATTGTCCGATGAATTCCCGCAGCCAGCGGGGTCGCAATTTGAGCTCAAAATTCTGTTCTTCGTCGGCGCGCGCCGCGCTCACCAACCGCTCCGGAGTGTTGTCGCGCGCGATGGTCATTCTGATGAGAAGTGTAGCCGTTCTTGGGCGGCAGCGGCAAAGCAAACACCGGGAGAAGTATTTCAAGTTGGCGAATCGGGACGCCCGCTCATTTCGAAAGCTTTTACCGCCGCAAGGCGGGACTTTGCGCTGCCTTACACGTGACCTTGGTCACGCTCGCATCGGCGCTCAAAGTCAATGCCTAAGCGCTTAGTGACTGTCTTGATGCCAAGCCAAAAGTAACACCTTCGTGTGACTGCGGTGCATTGATTACATGGCCTATAGTCGAAGGCATACAGGCCAGCGAGAGTCTGCCACGACGATATTCGATCAATGTCAAAGCAGTCTGCAGGCTCCAGAGGTCAACCATGCATGATCGAGTTTTTTCGTCGCGGGTGCTTCTTTTCGTCGCTATGGCGCTGCCGATAGCCGGCTGCACCAATCCATTGGCGGTCTCAATCTCGGTATCGCCCACAACACAATCGATCTCGGCCGGCCAAACTGCACAGTTCACCGCGACCGGAGTCTTCGGCCACGGAAACAATCATCCCTCCTCTACGCAGGACCTCACCGACACCGCGACCTGGACGTCGAGCGCGCCGGGTGTGGCTACGGTCAGTGCCACTGGCGTCGCAACCGGCGTATCAGCGGGCACAACGACGATTACTGCCAGCGTCAACGGATTTACGGGGGTTGTTTCGGCGTCGGCTTCGCTCACGGTATCGGGCAGCTCGGGAGGTGGAGGGGGCCCGCTATCGATCGCAATTATCCCGAACACTCAATTGGTGACGACGGTGGGGGACACGGCCCAATTCGAGGCCATTGAGACCACTGCTACAGGGGCCACGGTTGACGTGACCAACTCGGCCACATGGGGTTCAAGCAGCCAATCGATTGCCACTATCGGCGCCAACACTGGGCTTGCCACCGCAGTGAGTCTGGGTACAGTCACGATCACCGTGACTTATCCTACGGGCGGAACCACGCTGACGAACACTGCGACCTTTACAGTGGGAAGCGGGTCCCCTGGAGGCGGCGGATCGACCGAAGAATATACCGCTGTCACGATCGTTCCCGGCTCCCAGTCCGTCTCCGCCTCAGGCCAAACGGGACAATTCATCGCGCTTGCCACATTAGGAGCCAACGGCCTTGAGCAAGATGTAACCAACTCCCCGCAGTTGACATGGCTTTCCAGCATTTCCTCGGTCGCCACGGTCACTACCGGACTTGCCTCAGGCAACGGCCTTGCTACCGGAGTGAGCCTGGGCACCAGCACGATCACCGCGGAATTGAAGAACCCCGATGGTTCTCTGGTCTCAAACTTCTCCACGGTCAACGTGACACTTACGCCTGCGCCGGAACCGCTGCTGTCGCTCCAGATCATTCCCGGTTCGATTACGGTCGGCAATTTGCTCGACAACGGCCAGTTCCTGGCCGTCGGAACCTATTCGACGCCGCCTACGACGAGAGACCTCACCAACTCGGTGCAGTGGCTTACCTCCGCGCCCAGCGTCTTTCCCGTCAACTCCAACGGAACTGGTGTTCCGAGTGGCGGCGCCAACGCCGGCATCGTCACTGCTTACGGCAACGGGAGCGCCACCATCATTGCGGAAGCAACCGGTCCGCCCACCGGAAATCCTCCAGTTCCGGGGACGATTCAGACGGCAACGGCGACCTTCAGTTGTCCACTGGTTCTGCCCACGCCCACAACCGCCGGCTCATGCTATCCGGGTTCAGAGGCATCCTCGCTCTTGTCCACCCTCACGGTCTATAACGAGGGCCTCAACACAACCGACTGGCTCGTAACAGCTTCTTCCGCCACTGGCACGCCTAATGTACTCCACTGCGGCCCCGGCTCCGTTGGTGCGGGCCTTGGCGGATCGGTCTGCGTGGCAACCTACCCGGTGGGCACGACCATTACTTTGACCGCGCCCGCCGGAGCAGGAGCCTTTGGTGGATGGTCCTACAACTGTGTGCCCCTTAGTGGAATAACAGCCGCAGGACCTAACAGCTGCCAGGTCACGCTCACCTTCGACGACACCGTCGGCGCAATCTTTAATTAAGACCAACACATCTATGCAGAGAGCCGCCCTTCGGGGCGGCTTTCTTGTTTTGCGCTGGGCAAGATTTGCTTTGGATCCCGGCAATTCGGAGGAGACGTGCAACGGGTCGGGGTCGGAGTGAAATCAACGACCTGGACGGAATTGGTTCAAGCCAGCAGATTCACGACTCCCGCCACCAGCTTGTAGTGAAATTTCTCGAAGGGTTCGCTCAGACTCACGGTCAGGAGCGTTTTCGAGACCCTTTCTTTGATAAAGAGGGAATGTGGGTAAATGCCGGCCCCCAAATGGCGAAGCCGCTCGAGCCACGCGGGATCGGTAACCGCCAGATCGTAGCGAGAGCGATTCACGTGACCGGCTCGAAACAGGGCCCTATTCTTGCGTTTTCCGTCTTCTTCGCGAATCCACCACCACAAATCTTCCGGATGAATGAGTTCGAGCGACTTATCGGCAGGAGCAGCTTCGAGTTTCCGCGCATAGACCCGATCTCCGTAACCTTGCAACACAGCCGGCCCTTTATTCACGTACTCGGCGAGAAAGCGCGAGTCGCTCGGTTTGTCGAAACGCCGCACCGGGCGCCAGGGCTCCTCGGTTACATATACATCTTCCGGATGGCAGTTGGACCCGCACTGCTCGCCGAGTTCAGCTTCGAAGACGTCCAGCAGCGCGGCCTCACTTCCGTCGGGAAAGCAGGTTTCCTCTAAAGTCAGGCAGCCCGGAATGCGTCGACCCACGAGACGGACCCACCGTTTTGTGACGAGACTGACTCCGGCGACACAACGATGATTGTGCTTGTACGAGTTGGCAAGACAGACTATCCGGTCGACGCCCATTGAGTGGGACCCATATTCGGACTATGTATTAAAGATGGATAACTCTAACCCCATTCCAGTGCTTCTGCAAATACTCGAGCGCCAATCGTCGATGGCAATGCTCTGCGGTCGGCTCGCTGCATAGCAAGACCGTCCTCTTCCGGAAGCTGTCCTGGGAGAGCGCCGACTCCACCTTTCGCGAGCGGATTAGCGCGAGATAGGCTTCTCTATAGGCGTCCCAACTTCCCTTCTGCTTCTTGAAAGCGTCGAGTATCCCCTGCGTGGGAGCGAGAAGAGGCTGATGCTCGTAAGCAGCTCCGCAAATCTCATGAAGGAAGTAAGGCAAGTCGGTCTGCTTGGCGAACCCAGCGAGCTGCGATGTATTGTTCAATCGCACATCGAGCAGGCACTCGATGCCGTTGGCCTTCAGTGCGCCGAAGAACTCGCTGGCGCTCTTTTGGGTAAAACCGATACTGTAGATCTCCATTTGTCCTCTTCAATTTCCGCAAAGAGTTCTGCTTGAGCGTCAACCAGCGGCTTCCCGGAGTCCGCGGCAACCTGCGCGTCGGTCTCGACCCGGCCGTCACCGCGTATATGGAGCATTGCGCTGCCGCGCTCGGTCAGGACGCGGCCGATCAGCAGACGGCGATGGCAATGGGCGGGGTTTTCTTCACCGCAGACCAACGCGACCCGGAAGCGCTCCATGCCGGTCTCGAGGCGCGCGATCCCTTCCCGGAACCGGGCGTCTTCTGACAGCCGGCCATAGATCACGTGCCCATTGGCGTCGTAGTAGGCTGGGTCTGCCGGGCGTCCGCCCAATTCTGCACCAAGGAATAGATAGCGGATTCCCTCTTGTTCCAACGAGCGCTGCATCAATTCCCTGTCGAACTGCGGCACGTACTTCGAATAGGGCGAGCTGCGTGTATCGACTACCACCTCGACCTCGTGCTGGCGCAGCAGCCCAAGCCATAAATCCATGGCGTGATTGGAGTGGCCGACGGTGAAGAAACTGCTCATGCGCGTGCCTTCGAGATGAGCATACACCGAAGCCGCTGTCTGTTGTCGGAAGCCAGGGACTCCGGAAACCACCGTTTAGACTGGTAAGGTTCCTTTGAACGTGATGGCCCACCGCTTTGGCATGCTCCGCCGTTTTCGCTTCAACCTGCCGCAACGCATCGCGGCAGCGCTCTTGGCGGCCTTTCTTCTGCAGGGGTCTTGGCTCGTCAGCCGGCAGACGCTGACCGACAGCGATTACCAATACGCGCGCTGTGGCCGCGAAACCTGGGAAAAACCTTCGCCCCTCGCCGGCTACTACACCTCCTGCGGCAACATCCACGACGGCATTCTCGTCTACCGCCTCGCTGGCCTCCCCCTCACCATCAACCTGCTCCTCCAGCGCGGATTCGATCTTTTTCGCAGTCCCGAGAATCGCCTGGTTCAGAATGTCGCCCAGAACTCAGCCGCTGAGCTGAGCACCTGGGAACTGCGCCATCAGATGACCCACATCCTGCTGCTCCTGCGCCTACCGTTTCTCTTTGCCGGATTCCTGCTCGGCGGTTGCATCTGGTGGGTCACCCGCCGCCTCTACGGCAACCTGGGCGGCTACACGGCGCTTGCTCTCTACTGCTTCTCGCCGGCTGTGCTCAAGGCGTGTGTCGCGCCCAATCCTGAAGTGCTCACCGCTCTCGGAGTCTTTGGCGGGATCTACACCTGCATCGGAGTGGCCCATTCCATGCAGGGGCCTGCCCGCAAGCCGGGGCCCCCAGCGACAGGTCTTCGTCGCTGGGGTGGAAAGTGGCGTCCGCGCATCGTGCTTCTCATGGTCATCTTCGGCGTCACAGCGGCTGCGCACATCGCCGCCCTTCCCGTTGCGGCCCTGCTTGGGCTGGTCGCCATGATTTGGATCGCCGAGGGCCATCGAAGCCAAACGCTGCCTGTCGTCCTGGTGGCTATCGCCGGTGGCCTCGTCTTCCTTTTTGCCTGTTATGGCTTCTCGCCCGATGCTTTCAGCTACGTCTTCCGTTCGTCAGCCGGCTTCCTCTGGTTCTCAACCGATCCCGCGCTGCGCTTCTTTTCGACCTTCGCCAACGCCGGACTCTCGCTGGCGTCTGCCGCCGCTCTCGTGCTTTATCTTGCCTCGCGCAAGTCGCGCTACTTCGGCAACACGGCGCCTCTGCTTTCGGCAGCAATCCTGATGCTCCTCGTCATGACTGGCGCGCCGGGATCTCCCTGGCTATGGTCGTTGCCATTCCTGCTCACCTTTGTAGGGGGCGTGTTTGCTGATGCGTACGACGGCCCACGCGGCCGCCTGGCGCTCGCGGCGGGCGGAGCGATCGTCGTTCTTCAGGCAGTGCTGTGCATTCTCAGCCTGCCGCTTTTGTCGAAGTAACGCAGAATTGCGACCGATTCTTCGCAGTTTCTCCCGCCCGGCAAACGTTCGCCAACAGCCCTGCAACCCAACTTACTGCTCCGCCGATTCAGGCGCAAAAATTGAGCTCACAGCGCGAACCTTCTCGATCGCCCCGCCCACTGTTGAAATCGCCCTATAAAACTAAGCAAAACAAGGACTTGTTTCCAGCCATCCGCCTTGCTAAACCGCCCCTCAAACCACTAAAATACAGTCAGAGACTTGCGGACCCGGCCCTGCTTCTTCCGGACCTTTTGCCGCCTCCCCGCAGACCTCGCAAATCGACCTCGCAAATCCTATGGCAGACGATCAGAATCCCCAGCTCCCTCTCGATGGGCCGAACCCTCCCGGCGGCGGCACGAATCTTGTTCCCATCAACATTGAAGAGGAGATGAAGCGCTCCTATCTCGACTACTCCATGTCGGTGATCATCGGGCGCGCGCTGCCCGACGCTCGCGACGGCCTCAAGCCCGTGCATCGCCGTGTGCTCTACACCATGAGCGAGATGGGCCTGGAGCACAACAAAAAATACACAAAATGCGCCAAGGTCGTCGGTCAGGCAATGGGTGTCTACCATCCCCACGGCGATTCGGCCATCTACGACACGCTGGTCCGCATGGCGCAGCCATTTTCCATGCGCTATCCCCTCGTCGACGGCCAGGGCAACTTCGGCTCCGTCGACGGCGATCCGCCCGCCGCAATGCGCTACACCGAGTGCCGCATGGAGCGCATCACCGGTGAGCTCATGGCCGACATCGACCTCGAAACCGTTGACTTCGTCCCCAACTACGATGAGTCCACCGTCGAGCCATCGGTCCTGCCCACGCGCATCCCCAACCTCATCGTCAACGGCTCCAGCGGCATCGCGGTCGGCATGGCCACCAACATTCCTCCGCACAATCTCACTGAAGTCATCAACGCCGCCATCGATCTGGTCAAGAATCCCAAAGCCGGCCTCGCCGAAGTCTTCAAGCACGTCAAGGGCC
This sequence comes from uncultured Acidobacteriaceae bacterium, assembly GCA_963835355.1. Classification (GTDB taxonomy): domain Bacteria; phylum Acidobacteriota; class Terriglobia; order Terriglobales; family Acidobacteriaceae; genus Telmatobacter. The sequence continues at coordinate 27,396 of CAWIFE010000001.1, forward strand.
CCGACTTCCCCACCGGCGCAATCCTTTATGGACGCGCAGGTATTGTCGACGCCTACCGTACCGGCCGGGGCCGCTTCCTCATGCGCGCCCGTGTCGCTATTGAAAACGTCACCAAGGATCTCAAAGCGCTGGTCGTCACCGAGCTTCCCTATCAGGTCAATAAATCCACGCTCTTCAAGCGCATCGCCGAGCTGGTGCAGAACAAGGTCATCTCCGACATCGACATCGGCGCCGATCGCACGCGGGACGAAAGCGATCGCGACGGCATGAGGTTCGTCATCGGCCTCAAGCGCGGCGCGCAGCCTGAAATCGTCCTCAACCAGCTCTACAAGCACACGCAACTCCAGGAAAGCTTCTCCATGATCTTCCTGGCCGTGGTCAACGGCCAGCCGCGCGAGCTGGGCCTCGCCGAAGCGATTCGCGTCTTCATCGACCACCGCATCGACGTCGTGCAGCGTCGCACCGTCTACCTGCTGCGCAAGGCGCGCGAGCGCGAGCACATCCTGGAAGGCCTCAAGATCGCGCTCGACAACCTCGACACCGTCATCAAGATCATTCGCGCCTCCGCCTCCCGCGCCGAGGCGCGTGAAAACCTCTACGCCTGGGGCAAAGGCACTGAAATCATCATCACGCTTGACCGCGAGTTGCAGCGCCACGAGGAGCGTGGCCTCACGCTCCGCCAGGTCGACGCCATCCTCGAACTCCAGCTTTATCGCCTCACCCAGCTTTCCGTCGACGAGCTCCTCAAGGAGCTCAAGGAAATCCGCGCCAAAATCGCTGACTACGAAGAAATCCTCGGCAGCGAGAAAAAGCTGCGCGCGGTCATCGTCAAGGAGCTTGAAGACGTTCGCGACAAATACGGCGACGCGCGCCGCACCGAGATTATCGACGAGAGCGCGGAAATCCAGCTTGAAGACCTCATCGCCGACGAGCAGGTCGCCGTCACCGTCAGCCACCAGGGCTACCTCAAGCGCACGCCCATCTCCATCTACCGCCAGCAACGCCGCGGCGGCACCGGCCGCATGGGCATGAAGACCCGCGAAGAAGACTTCGTCTCGCAGCTCATCGTCAACTCCACGCACGCCTTCCTGCTCTGCTTCACCAACACCGGCCGCGTCTACTGGCTCAAGGTCTACGAGATTCCCGACGTCGGCGCCGCTGGCAAGGGCAAGTCGATGCAGAGCCTCCTCGACCTCCAGTCCGGCGAAAAAGTCTGCGCCATCCTGCCGGTCCGCGATCTCGAAGAAGAAGGCAAGTTCATCTTCTTCTCCACGCAAAAAGGCACCGTCAAGAAGACTCCGCTCAAGGACTTCTCGAACGTCATGGCCCGCGGCATCATCGCCATCGGCATCGATTCCGACGACGAGCTCGTCACCGCCCGCATCACCGATGGCTCGCAGGTCATCTTTATCGCTACGCATCTGGGCATGGGCATCCGTTTTGAAGAGAGCGACGTCCGCTCCATGGGCCGCCCCGCATACGGCGTCCGCGGCATCTCGCTCATCAAGAACGACTACATCGTCGGCACCGTGGTCACGCCCAAGGAGCACGCCCCCGGCGCCTACCGCATCCTCTCCGTCACCGAGAACGGCTTCGGCAAGCGCACCGATGTCGAGGAATACCGTCTGCAAACGCGCGGCGGCAAGGGCGTCAAGAACCTCTCCGTCACCGAGCGCGTCGGCCGCGTCAACTCCATTCAGCTCGTCGACGAAACCTCTGAGCTCATGGTCATCAGCCAGTTCGGCAAAATCATCCGTTGCGACACCAAGACCATCCGCTCCGCCGGCCGCGCCACGCAAGGCGTCCGCATCCTCAACCTCGAGCCCGACGACAAGGTCGCCGCAACGGTCATCATCCCGCCCGAAGAGCTCAACGGCAACGGCCACGAAGAGCAGCCAACGCTGCTGCAGTAGGATGCGCGTCCCGCGAGGCGCCAGGGTCTCGAATTTGAGACCCTGGGACAGCATGCAGCAACCTGCGCGGCCCAAAGCTCCCGGAGGGAGCACAAGAAGTTAGCCCAGGGTGAAGCGTAGCGGAACCCTGGGATAGCGGCAAGAAAGCGATCAAGCCCCGTAGGGGCGACAGAACCTGGCCCCAGCCCCGGTTAAGAACTGCCTGCTACGCCCACGGATCTATCACCGGCACCTGCGCCAAGTCGTACTCGCTGCGGTCGCGCGTAACAACAATCAGGCCATGGTGAAGAGCCGTGGCCGCAATCATCAGGTCCGGCTGCGAAAACGTATGACCCGACTTGCGGCCTTCCTCAACTAACAGCCGCCATTTCAGCATGACCTCTTCGCTCAACGGAAGAACGCGGCCCTCGAACATCGGTCGCACCCGATGAGTGAGCCAGTCATTCAGCGCGGCCCGACGGCCAGGTTCGCCAATCAGTTCTATTCCAAAACGAATCTCTGCAAGCGTAACCACGCTGACATAGAGAACCTGCAGCGGGCATCCGGTCACGAACTCGACCACCTTCGGCTCAGGCCGTGGGCGTCGCAGCTCCGAAAGTATATTGGTGTCGAGCAGCCAGGGCATCAGAATCTGACTTCGCGCACCGCCATGATCACGCGATCCGGCTCAAGGCTCGTCTCCTTATAAGGCGAAGCCTGCATCGCCGCAACCAGATCGGCACCCTTGCGCCTCTCCTGAAAGATCGGATCTCCCTTGATCGCGTCAATCCGCGCAAACCATTGCTCTGGCGTTTCCTTTTTCGCGCCCGCCATCGGCTCCAGAAGCACCCCGGCGCCAACCCGCCTCACCCGCACCCGGTCGCCCTCAAACCTGAACTCCTTCGGCAGCCGCACAGCCTGGCTGCGCCCGTTCCAGAACAGCTTCGCATCGGCGGACTTCATCTTGTCTTCTGTCTTTACCGGCATGGGCGCCTCCACATGGTCTATATCATTAGTATATACCACTTTTACATTGTGTCGTCCATCATTTCGGCTCCCAGCTTGCCCCCGCAGGCCCAAACCGCACGATCATCGGTGAGCAATGCGGCCTTACGCGATCTGATAAAACGCTCAAAACAGCCACTACCGCCACTTCCCCCTATATAGATTGCCAATCGAGTAGGTCAGGCCCGCGAATGCGTGGCGATGCGGTCCGCCTGGGGTGAGTCCCGCCTCAAACCCGCTGTCAATCACCAACCGCGGGCGAACGACATACACCAGCGCCCACAGCGATGATGCGTACCCTGGCTGAGTCTCGTTGAGCTTTGTGTCGCCATAAAACTCCCCGGTAAACTGGAACTTGCCGTGAAGTTCATGCGAGAACGCCAAATTATATTGTTGATTCCGGTCGAAGCCCCCTTGCGGCCTGCCGATCAGGAACTGGCTGGCGTTGAAGTCAAAATGAAACCCCACAATATCTTTGCTCGCCAGGAATTTGAATTGGTGATCCGCGTACCCTGATCCCAGGCCATCGACAGTGCTTGCTGAAGGTATTTTTCCCGCATAGCCAAAGGCAAGCGTTGGAACTCGTTTCGTCTGGTGGTAGAACCGGAACTGCGCGCCGAGCCAGGTATCGCCGAAAGTCCGGTGAGTGCCGCTCGAGTCAGTCTGAGATAGAAATGCGGTCGAATCCCAGCGCAGCTCAACGTCGCAGAGCATCGCGAACTTCAAGAGACCGCCGAGTGAAGTCTGCCGCGTGCCGGCTACCGGCCATTCTCGATCCCACCCGTACTCCACTTCCAATACGCCGTATTGCGTAATATCAGCCGGATCTGCAACCGTGGGCCGATTCGGATTTGCGGCAATCGATGCTGCGTAGCAACCCGTCTGCTTGCCGATTCGTTGCCCAGCCGCGGATTCGGTCGCAGCCAGGCACGCCGCCAGTAAGACGATCGGAAATCGAATCGCGCGCATGAAGCGATGGAGGATGGTTAACACGGATTGTTCCTTTGTACACTCCATCGTTGCCGCGAGAGCCGGATCCCATTTTTGAAAACTGTCACGCATCCTCGATTCCTGCTTCTCGTCCTCTTCTCTGCCCTCGGCGTTTCACTCTGCTGGCGAAAGAGACCCCTACGCCAAAGCCAGCGTCGCCAATCCGTCCGCCTCTTTCCTTGACGTCTCCGCCCGCCGCGCCGAACTTGCTCACGCCACTACTCCTCGCGTAGTCGAGGCTCTTGGCTGGAAGTCCGCCTGTACCAATTCACACCAGCCCGCGCCGCCCCTGGGCCGCATGATCATCCCCCACCACTACCTCAGCGGCAGTAGCGGCCCTATCAATCCGCAGGAGAACATTGCCACCGCCCCCTACCGCAATCTTGAGCAAACAGTCAGCAACGGCGCCAGCCGCTATGTCGTTACCGGCGATTCCAGGGAGGCCGTTTGCGTCGCAAACCTGCTCGCTCGCTGGTCCGGCGCCAATTCACTGGTCGATTACAGCTCCCAGGAAAGCAGCCAGGCTTGGTACCAGGTTGAGTGGACACTCAGTTCCATCTCGCTTTCATGGTCCGTCGTCCAGACCGACCCCGCCATTCCAGCCGCGCAGCGCGCCGCAGTCCTCGGTTGGATGCGCAAGGTCACTGAAACCATGTTCGATCAGGATCCTCACCCTGGCGACTCGGCTCGCGAAAACAACCACGCCTACTGGCGCGCCCTTTGCGCCACTTCCGTCGGCATCCTCGCCTCCGACGACAAGCTCTACCGCCGCGGTCTTGCGCAATATGTGCGCGCCATTGGGCAAATCAACCCTGATGGTTCGCTGCCGCTTGAAATGGCGCGCCACGAAAACGCGCTCCACTATCAGAGCTTCGCGCTCGCCCCACTGGTCATGATCGCCGAGCTTGCCCGGCGTCAAGGCATCGACCTGTATAGCCTCCGCGTCAATGGCCACACCATCTCGGACGCCATTGACTTCCTCGTGCGCGCCTCAGCTGACCCCAGCCTCGTCAAAAAGTACGCATCCGAGCCCCAGACCTTTTCTCTTTTCTCTGGTGAGAAGCCGCCCGCCTGGACCGAGTTCTGGGCCGCCCGTCATCCCGGCGAGCCCCCGGGCGAGCAATTGTCCGGGCTGCTCACCGAGCCCCTCGTCGACTCAACAATTGGCGGCAACGCGACAATCTACGCCGCCCCGGCACAAGCAAAATGATCCAGCCGCACCCGGCGCCCCGGTCTTGTTCAAAACCTGTCAAGCCCCCGCCGCCGAGATCCAACCATTGACCTCACCCTAAACTCTTTGTTATCTGATCACTACATCTTTGGTCCCTTTCTCTCCAAGTTTACCGATTATTTCGTAACTCTAGCGCATACTGAACTCAAATCAAGATCCCGATGTGAAAGACCCATCCGAAAGCGGCCGCATACCGATTTCTAAGATCGCAATACGGGCAAGCGGCCGAAAAACGACGAAAAAAGCTCTAACCCCTTTGAATTTGTACCTTTATGACTAAGTCCTTTGGAATCAGATATTGACTGCTATACCCCTACCGTAAACCCTTTGTTATCAAATATGGAGGCATGGCATACCTGGGGAGAGGGGCAGGAGTTATCGAAAGGTAAACACCGGCGCGAACTACGAACTGCGAACTGCCTTCCGCGACCAGAACACATAAACCGGAACCCCCAGCAGAACCAGGATCAATCCCGGCCAGGTGTACTGCGGTTTGTACCGCAGCAGCGCTGCGCAAATTCCCGACGCCATCAGGATGTACACCACCGGAAGAACGGGATAGCCGATCGCTTTATAGGGTCGCATGCCGGATGCCATCACGATATAGATCACGGGCAAGACCGGATAGCCGATCGCCTTGTAAGGCCGTGGCGCGTCAGGCTGCTTGAAGCGCAGCACGAAAAGACCAACGATGGTGAGAATGTAAAACACCAGCGCCGCGAAGATGATGTAGTCCAGCAATTGGCCGTAGGAGCCGGACACGCAGAGGATCGTCGTCCAGATCGCCTGCACGATCAGCCCCGCCGCCGGTGTCCGGTAACGTGGATGCAGCTTGCCCACGGATTTGAAAAACAGTCCGTCTTGCGCCATGGCATAGTAAACGCGCGCGCCTGCGAGAGTCATCCCATTGGCGCAGCCGAAGGTCGACACCATGATCGCGGCAGCCATCAGAAACCCGCCAAAGTGCGGAAAGATCTGCTGCAAAACAGCGGCGCCGATCCGATCCTCGGACGCGAATTGGATACCCCGCGCAAATACGGTGGCTCCGTGCGGATCGCCATGCAGCGGCAGCACCATCATGTACGCCGTGCTTGCCAGGAAGTATGTGATCACAACGAAGCCCACGCCCAGTCCCAGCGAAAGTGGCACGTTGCGCCTGGGTTGTTTGATTTCGCCAGCCGTGAAGGTGACGTTGTTCCACGCATCGCAGGAAAATAGCGATCCCACTTGCACCACCGCCAGCACCACGATCGATCCGACCAATGCAATCGGCCCTTGCACGCCGACCTGCACGGGATGCAGCGAGTGCCAGCTGGCATTCCGCCAGAACTCGCTCCAGTGCGCGCCAAAGTTCGCCGCGAGCGCCGCGCCGTTGCGGCCGATCGTGAACCCCAGCAAAATCAATCCTGCCAGTGCCAGCGCCTTGGCGACAGTGAAGACATTCTGCAGGCCCGCGCCGAATCGCACGCCGCGAGCATTGACGAACGCCACAAACGCCACGACGGCAATCCCCGCCAAATTCGCGGTGTTCACACCGATGTCCATGTTGCCCAGCACCATTGGCCCCAGCGGGATCGCCGGAACGTGCGCGATGTGCCACAACCAGTGCGTGCTTGAGACCGTCGGAAAAAAGACGCCGAGGAATTTGCCGAAGGCCACACAGACGGCAGCGATCGTTCCTGTCTGGATGACGAGGAAAAGGGTCCAGCCGTAGAGAAAACCCCACAGCGGCCCAAGCGATTCGCGCAGGTAAACGTATTGGCCGCCGGCTTTCGGCATCATCGCAGCGAGTTCCCCGTAACTGAGCGCGCATATCAGCGTCATGGTTCCGGTCACGACCCATGCCGCCAGAAAGAGCGCCGGAGAATCGGTGAGCCGCGCAATATCACAGTCGACGATGAAAATGCCGCTGCCAATCATGGACCCAACAACCAGCGTGGTAGCGCTGAACAGCCCGAGGCTTTGCATCATCTGCAGGCCAGCGCCGGAGTTCGGCGAACCAGAGTCGAGTTGAGATGTAGAAGTCGTCATCGCAATGTTGCCGCCACTCGTCCTTCCTTCGTGCCCCAATGGTCCTTCGTGTCCCGATGCGTGCCCGCCATGGCATGCAGGCTCCGGCTTTCCGTCATCCCTCATCAAACATTGTCGCAGGCTGTCTTCACAAGCGATTTTCGCTTTCGGGCTCGGCAAGTCCGCGCCCGATGTCTGGCCCCCTCCGGATCATGGCCAATCGATAACATACAACCGGCGAGAAAGCGTAAACTCAACTCGCTGGAAATGTCGGGCCGCTGGAGGACGTGGAGCGGCTCCAGCACCAGACTAGAAGGTCAGGCAGCGACCCAGACCATGACAAAGATAGGTAGGAATTCATGAAGATTCATGCGGCAATTCTCGCTTCAACAGGATTGTGGTTTGGGTGTGTAACCACCACCGCAGCGCAACAGGCGCCGCCCGTAGTTCCGGAGCACATCGTAGCAACGATCGACGCGAGCCGGACCGGTGTGCCCGTCTCCAGGTACGAGTACGGCATGTTTATCGAGCACATTGGCAACACCATGTACAGCAGTCTTTGGGCTGAGATGCTCGACGACCGCAAATTCTACTTCCCCATCGTCTCCAAAGACCCGGAAGCTCCGGCCCGGCCGCCGGGCAATCCAATGCGTATGCAGCTCCGGAAATGGCTTCCTGTCGGGCCTGATGAAGATGTAGAGCTGGACAAGGTCACTCCCTTTGTTGGTGATCAGAGCCCGCGCATCGAGCTCAACGCTTCAACTCCCCATGGAATTCGCCAAGCAGGCCTCGCCCTGGTGAGAGGCAAAAAGTACACCGGCCGGATCTATCTCCGCGGGACTCCCTCTGCCAGGGTGAAGGTCGCACTCGTTTGGGGCAGCGGAGCGAACGATCGCCAGACGATCTCTTTTGCAGCGCTCAACGGCGAATACAAGGAGTATTCTTTTGGCTTCACGTCCGGAGCCGACACCACCGATGCCGCGCTCGAAATCACGGGGACCGGCTCAGGCAACTTTCACATTGGCACGCTTTCGCTGATGCCATCCGACAATATCGAGGGGTTCCGCGCTGACACAATCCGGTTGATCAGCCAGATCAAGTCTGGCTTTTGGCGTTATGGCGGCAACTACACCTCGAACCTCATTTGGTACCACACTATTGGCGATCGCGATAAGCGCCCGCCCGACTGGGATTCCGCGTGGAACGCCATGCAGAGCAACGATCTCGGCATGGACGAGTTCATGACGCTTTGCCGGCTGATTGGCGTGGAGCCCTACATCAGCGTCAACGCCGGCTTGGGCGATTCGCACTCCGCCGCCCAGCAAGTTGAGTACTTGAACGGGTCGGTTAACACGGTGATGGGTGCTCAGCGCGCGCGCAACGGCCATCCGCAACCGTACCACGTGAAGTTCTGGAATATCGGTAACGAACCCTGGGGATCGTGGCAAATTGGCCGCACCGATCTGAAGTACTTCATGATCAAGCACAACGAATTCGCGAAGGCGATGCGTGCGGTGGATCCTTCCATCACACTGATTGCATCCGGCCTCATGCTGGAGGATTGGTTCCTGCCTGCAGACAAGCGGGCCAAATACTCTGGCAACCTCGGGCCGCTCTATGGATCGGATATTGACTGGACGGGCGCCTTCCTCAAGAGTTGCTGGGGAAACTTCGATGGCATTGCCCAGCATTGGTATGCACAACCGGGCCGGCACTACGACATCGATCGCGCAAAGAGCCTTCCGCCCGATGCGCCCAATGACGACTCGTACGTGAAGGTCGACCAGACCCTGCTTGAATTTGCGCGTTATCCGGCAAATATCGTGCATGGCCAGGCGGAAGAATGGCTGGGCTACCAGCAGCGATTCCCAGCGATGGTCAATAAGAAGATCTTTCTCTCCATCGACGAGTACGCTTACTTCGGCGGAGGATTTGGCCGCCCGACGACTCTCAAACAGTCGCTCGCCTACGGCATGATCTTTAACGAAATGCTGCGGCATACCGATAGTCTCACCATGGCAGCACACACGACGGGTGTTTCAACCATCGACTTTAACCGCACCTCCGCGACGATGAACACGCTGGGCCTCACGTTCAAGATGTATGCCGATCACTTCGTGGGCACGATCCCGGTCGCCATTTCTGGAAACTCGCCGCAACCTGCACCGAAGTATCCGCCTGGAGGCGATGAGCCTAAAACGAGTTCCGGCAGCCCGACCTATCCGCTCGACATGTTCGCGGCGCTGTCTCCTGACAGGAAGTTCCTGATTCTTTCCGTGGTCAACGCGACAGACTCCGAACTGAAATTCGATCTGAGCGTGACCGGTACCCGGCTAGCTGGGCAATCCGAGCTTTGGCGACTGACCGGAAGCACCCTGGATGCCACTAATCGCGTCGGCCAACCGCCACAAGTCGAAATCAAGGAAATCCCCATCGGCGCCGCTCTAGAAAAGATCTCGGTCGCGCCCATCAGCGTGAACATCTATCGCTTCCCCGTGGTCCAAACGGCACAGTGAGAGAGCGCGCGGCCCGAGGGCTACCGATGCCGAGTTCCGCAAGCAGGGTGCGACTCCCGAGAACGGCCTGATATCTACCCGCTGTGGCTGCAACACTAGGGCCCAGCTCCTCGTCCAACGGCCGTTGCGCTGGCGAGAATAAGTTGCGGTAGGTTGCTTGTGAACCGCAATGCATCCCCCGAAGCGATGCCATGCCGCCGGTAACTTAGTCCCGGTTACCAGATGTTGTGCTTTCAGGTTTCAAAAACTTTCATCTTTTCAAAAGGGACATTCGGGCGCTACACTACGCACTCAACTCTCATTTGGGGTTTTGTTTGAGAGACGCCGTCCTGGCCGACAGGAGAATTGGCCGAGCAAACCGCGGCCGCGATGGCGAATGCTTCCCTGGCAAACAAAGAAAAAAGAATATTGACTAAAGTCAGTCGGGTCGGGACCACCAGGTTTAGACGACTGTGATTCGCTTCGCGGAACTTTGCGCTTAGGGCCCAGTTACGGGTTATTCCCAGCAGCTTTGACACTCCCCAGGAGATCTCAAACATGACGACCCAGTCCGCTGGCTCGACTTTGAGTGCGTGTTTCGCAGGAATTCAACGGCACCTGATCGCGGCTCTGTGTGGAGTGGCTTTCGTTGCTCTTTTGCCGCGCGGTAGCTCGGCGCAAGTCACGTACAACGACTTCAACGCCCCCGCGGCAAACTCCGGCCAGACATCGACAAGCTGCGGCACGGTACCGGGCGGCCCCACCGCGTCGAACATCCTTTTCTGCTTCAACTACACAGGCGACGGTCTCAGCTATATCCAGGATTTTTACCCGTATTTCATCGATCCCAACGCAGGCACCGACGGCGACGCGGGCAGCCCGAACTACGCGCTGCAGTTAACTGAGAATGCCGGGAGCGAGGACTCGAGCATATGGCTCTCGATCCCGCAAAATGTCGCAAATGGCTTCGACGCCTGGTATGCCGTGAAGCTCACGCCTTCACCGAGTTCCACCTTCACTGCCGATGGTCTCGCCTTCGTGATCCAAAATGCAGCCGGCACCGCTCCAGGCACAATGGACCCCATCACAAGGTGCACAGAAACAGGTTCGGGCTTTACCGTCCTGGGCGAAGGCGGCGGCGGCATCGGCTACTGCGGAATCGACAATAGCGTCGCTCTTGAAATGGACACGTTCTGGGATTCCCCGTATGACCCGGAAGACTTTACCCACGAATACGCATACGACGACAACCACATGGCTCTTCAGAGCTGCGGGCCCGGCCAGCAAAACTCGGTTGCACACCTCGGAACACCCAACTGCCTTATCACGCTCGGCGGCACAAGTACGCTCGTTTCCAATCCGAATACGTCCGCTGCGCCTCCCGTGGCCGCCAGCGCGGTTACCCTCTCCGACGGCGCTCCGCATCAGGTTGTCGTTGTCTACAACGGCGACAACGATTCGCCAAAAGACTACATCTCTGTTTATCTCGATGCGGCGTTGAACGCCGGGACGCATACGCCCGTTGCAGGATCTGTGCCCGTTTTCTCGGGGCCGTTCGACATCGCGAATTACGTCAATCTGAACAAAGGGACTGCCTATGTTGGCTTCACAGCGGCGACCGGCGGGAGCTTTCAACAAAATGAGCTGATGGGCTTCAGTTTCACGCCGCATGATTTTGCCAGCGCCAACGTGTGCCCATCGGGACAGACCACTCCTGCGCCCTGCAGTAGCCCCCTGCCGGTGGGGTTCAATTTCAGCGGGGCTACGACCGTCAGCCAGATTCAGGTTGTCACGCAAGGCGTAACCGGTCTCGACTTTCAGTTGGGTACCGGCAGTACCTGTGTCAATAGTTTCTCCGCGGGCGATTCCTGCACGGTGAATGTTAACTTCGCGCCGCTCGCGCCGGGCTTGCGCATGGGGGCGGTGAATCTCCTCGACAGTCTGGGTAATGTGCTGGCGACCAAGCTCATCTATGGCATAGGAGAAGGACCGGCGGCTGTCTTTAGCCCCCTTACGTCTGACGTGGAAAGCACTGGGTCATACACGTTGAGCGCGCCGAAGGGCGTGGCTGTTGACGCGGCGGGGGATATCTTCGTCTCGGATTTCAATAGCGGACAGGTGGTGGAGATTGGAGCGCACGGCACCAATCGGACGGTGGGCACGGGACTCAGTGAGCCGCAGGGCCTGGCGATAGATGGGGCCGGCGATCTCTTCATTGCGGACAACGGCCTCAATGAGGTGGTGGAAGTTCCGGCTGGCTGCACCCTCCAAGCCTGTCAAAAAACCATCGGCAACGGTCTCTCCAGCCAGTTGGGAGTTGCGGTGGATGGAGCGGGAGATGTCTTCATCGGTGATTTCAACGGCCATGACGTCGCGGAGGTTCCGGCCAATGGAGGCCCCCAGACCGTTGTATACAGCCCAGCAGGAACTAGTTCGAATCCAGTTGGTTTGGCGGTGGATGCCGTGGGCGATCTATTCGTAGCCGATTACGGCCTGCGGGAAGTAGTGGAGGTTCCGGCCGGTTGCACCAGCAGTACCTGTTACGCCACGATGGGGGTAAGCGGCGAATGGTCCGCGGTAGAGGGTGTGTCGGTGGATGCAGCGGGCGATGTCTTTGTCAGCGACGCCGTACTGAGAGCGGTCGTCGAAGTTCCGGCAGGCTGCACCACCGTCAGTTGCCAGATCACGGTGGCCAGCACGTCCCAAGTCTCATTGGGCGGCGGATTCGAACCGTTCGATGCGGCAGTGGATGCCATGGGCGATGTCTACATCGCCGACCCTGGCATTAGCAGGGTGGACGCAATCCTCCAGCAGTTTGCGACTTTGACCTTCTCTCAATCGACGGTGGACAACGTAAGCGGCGACAGTCCGCAATCCGTCCTGTTTCAGAACATTGGCAACCAGGCGCTGAACTCGATCAGCCCAGGGTTGTATTTTAAGGATTCCGACTTTTATCAGGTTGCCGGCTCCGGCACACCGGCCGATTGCACGAGCACGTTCTCGCTGGCGCAGGGCGCGGCTTGCAATCTCAGCGTCGACTTTGATCCATTGAGCAGCGGTTCGCTGGCCGGCTCGGCGATCTTTACCGACAACGCTTTGAATACCAATCCGAGCACGACCCAGACTGTCAATTTCAACGGCTCGGGCATCAGTTCGACGTACACCGTCGGTGGCTCGGTGACCGGTTCGGTCGGCAGCGGACTGGTGTTGCAGGATAACGGCGGCGACAACCTGCCGATCAGCGGCGATGGTGCGTTCACTTTCGCGACGGCACTGAGTAACGGTAGCCCGTACAGTGTCACGGTTCTTTCGTCGCCGATCGCGCAGAACTGCGCAGTGACCAACGGCGGCGGGACGGTCGGGAATGCGAATATCTCGGACGTTCTGGTTAGCTGCACGACCATCCCCAGCTATGGATTGAGCGTCACGGAAATTGGCTCCGGCTCCGGCATGGTGACATCAAGCGCGGGAGCGATTAGCTGCATCGATACCAATGGAAGTGTCACGGGGCAGTGTTCCGACAGCTATCTGAGCGGAACGCCGGTGACGCTGACTGCGAGCGCCTCGGGGACGTCGACATTCCTGGGCTGGGGCGGCGCATGCGCGGCCTCGGGAACCAGCCCGACTTGCAACGTGTCAGTAAGCTCGGTGCTGAATGCGACAGCGAGTTTTGTTCAGCAGAAATTCGGTGACGTCAACGTTTGCCCGTCGGGACAAAACTTTCCGATGCCGTGCAGCGGTACGCTCACGCTGACTTACAACCTCGCGGCGAACACAACAATTGGCGTGACGCAGGTCGTCACCCAAGGCATCAACGGTCTCGACTTCTCGCTCGGCACTGGCGGCACATGTACCGGCACCATCGCCGAGGGCGCTTCCTGCACGGTGAATGTGACCTTCACTCCACTCGCGCCTGGATTGCGGATGGGCGCGGTGCGCCTCTTTGACAATAGCGGCAATCTGCTGGCGACCACGCCTATCTTCGGCATTGGCCAGGGACCGGCGATTGCGTTCGGGCCCGGCAAGCAGACCACTTTGAGCACGGGACTGGCGGGCGCATCGGGCGCGGCGGTGGATTCAGCCGGCGATGTTTTCATTTCGGATAACTTAGGGGCGGTGAAGATTACGCCGTCTGGCGTCCAGACGACGGTGCCCACCAGCGGTCTATCGGGCGTATACGATGTGGCCGTGGATGGAGCGGGCGATGTGTTCCTCGCTGATACTGGCAACAACCGAGTGGTAGAGGTTTCACCCAGCGGTGTCCAGACCACAGTGCCCGCAACCGGATTGTCTTTTCCGGCCGGCGTGGCGGTGGATGGAGCGGGCGACGTCTTCATCACGGATGTAAACAGCAACCGGGTGGTGAAGGTTACGCCCAGTGGCGTCCAGACCCTGGTGCCCACGAGCGGAGTGATCCGGCCTTTCTATCCGGCGGTGGATGGAGCGGGCGACGTGTACTTCCTCGATTCCGGAAACGAGAGAGTGTTGAAAGTTACGCCCGGCGGGACTCAGAGCACGATACCGACAATGGGATTGGCTGAAGGCAACGGTGTGGCGGTGGATGCGGCGGGCGATGTATTCGTCACGGATCAAACCAACAACGTAGTGCTGGAGGTTACGCCGAGCGGCGCCCAGACGACGCTGCCCATCAATGACCTGGATGTTCCCGCCGGGCTGGCAGTAGATGCGGCGGGCGATGTGTTCATCGCTGTTAATGGACAGAACCGTGCGGTAGAGCTGAGCCGCACGCAGCCGCCTTCCCTCGGCTTTGCGCTCACAAATGTGAGCAGCACGAGTTTGGACAGCCCGCAATCAGTCAACATTCAAAACGTCGGCAACCAATTGCTCACTGGCTCGCTTGCCTTGTCTCTGGGCGCGAATTTCGGAGCCGACGGAACCTCCACTTGCGGCAGCGGATTTTCATTGATTCCGGGCGCGAGCTGTTCTGAGAGCTTCGATTTCACTCCGCAGACCACCGGCTATCTCACAGGTACGGCGGCCTTCAGCGACAACACGTTGAACCTTTCTTCTCTTGTTTCGCTCCAGATCGTCAATCTCAGCGGCAACGGTGGCATCAACGGCCAACCTGTCGGCGTGGCTGTGCCCAATGTGGTTGGGCTGACGCAAGCGGCGGCGACGACGGCGCTCACCAGTGCAGGCTTGACGCTGGGAACCGTGAGCACTGCGTCCAACAACGTTGTTCCGCAAGGCAGTGTTGCAGCCTCGAACCCCGCCGCCGGAGCGCAAGTCAGTGTTGGATCCGCGGTCCGGCTGCTGGTATCAACGGGCCAGGCGGCACCGCCGACGCCAAACCCGCTCTCTTTCGAGAACAACTATTTCGTTACAGGTGACTTTGCATCCGCGGGAGTCCAACTGCGAGGAACCGGCATCAGCGGCATGGCCACCGGAACCATCACCATTCCCGACAGCACCACCAGCCCGAGCGCCAGCCAGGGTGTGCCCGACGGCGCCGACATCATTGACGCTTTCCTGTATTGGGAGACGCTGGAAAATACTCCTTCGCCCTCGGGCGGCAGCGGAACCTTCGATAACTATCCAATCACCGGGCAGCAGATCGGGAGCGACCTACCGTATACCGACGGTGCGTTCAGCGGTACGCTCCGCGTGTATCGCGCCGACGTGAATACCTATTTCCCAGTGGGGGCAAATGGGGTGCGCTTTGCTTCGGGCCCGTCCATCGTCTCTCTGCCCGACGGAGCAACCGCGCTCCCGCTCACCGAAGGCGCGAGCCTGGTGGTCATCTATCGCGTGTTGTCCCCGAACTTCCCGCTCAAGTCGGTCGTGATTTATGATGGCGCGGCCGTGCCTGCCATGTCGACGACCCAGAACATGCAGGGATTCTATGACTCGGCCGGATCGGGGGAGAATACGGCCCTGTTCGACGTGCCCGGCGGAGGCTGGAACAACAGTTCTGGTTCCTCGACGCTCTCGGCGCATGCGAGCCAATTCAGCGCGCCGCTGAATGTCGGCAACGCCTATGCCGCGGTAATTCTATCGACACCGGTTGTCAATAGCGATAACGATGGAATTCTGGACGCCTGGAAGGCCGGTCCCGCGGCGGGCGATTTCTTCGCCGGGCAGCCGGGCTATTACGACGTGAAGGCCGGATCGTGGGTGCCATTGCCGGGCGCGCTCCACGGCCACCAGGATCTGTTCGTTCAACTCGATTACATGTGCGGCGCAGTGCTGAGCGATGGTTCGTGCGATCCCGGCCAGGAGAATCTGTTCCCCTCGCCTGACGCCAAGGGCAACGATCCGCTGGCGATGGTCACGAATTCATTTGCCGCAATTGGAGTCCATCTCCATCTCGAAATCGGAAACGCAGTGCCTGAGGACACCTGCGTGGACAACACTTCCATTACTCCGCCGCAACTGTGCCAGTTCCCGAGCGCGCCGGGAGCGACCCAGCCGGGCGTGATTGGCTGGAAAAACAGCCTGGAATTCTCGAAGCTGTGGCCGCGCAATCTTGCTTCCTGCGCGGCGGGCGGCGATTGCAGTCCTCGTTTCCCATATGGCCAGAAGGATAGCTATCACTACGTCCTCTTCGGTCACTCTCTGGCGATCCCGGCCTGGAACAGCCGCTACGGAAGCTTGACGTCGATACAAGTGTCGAGCGGAGTAACGACTATTACGACCACCGACCGCGGCAACGGGATTAACTATTGCCCAAGCCGGATCACGATTTCCGGCGTGCTAAGTAATCCAAACCTCAACGGGGTGTACAACACGACCGGCTGCGCCAACTCGTCGACAATGACCCTCGCAACCCCAGGCGTCCCCGATTGGAGCTATAACTATTCCACGAACACACCGCCCGAACCCGTCATTGGCATCACGTCCGGCAAGGTGACAAGCATCTCCGGGTACTCCGATCTGGGCGGCTCCGATTCAGCCGTCACCCTCGGACTTTGGGAGACAGCGCCGAACCAGGACATGAGCAAGCGCGCCAACGTAATCGCAGGAACGCTATTCCATGAGATCGGCCACACGCTCGGCCTGAGTCACGGAGGGCTCTACTATGACGGACCGTCGGGCAGTTACCTCCCGACCTTCGATGTGAATTGCAAGCCGAATTATCAGAGCGTGATGAACTATCTGTTCCAGCTCGATGGCGTGGGACCGAATGCAGCCGTTGCTTTCACCAACCAGCAGCTTGACGGCGAACCGCTGAGCGGACCACCCCACGGTTTTGTCATTGAGCTCGTTGGGTTCGGTCGCTCAACTTACCGACGGATCCGGAAATCCCGCGACGTTCCCGACTTCGGCCTGGTACACCCCGAACGCACCCAGCTCGACAGCCACCGCCGCGACGGCGCATTGCGATGGCACGCCGCTCACCGGCGACACGGGCTATCGCGTGGATGGGCCCATCGCGCCCATCGCCCCGGCGTGGGCTAGCGACCAGAACATTACGTTCGATGGCGTGCCGTACACAACGTTGCGCGGATACAACGACGTGGCCAACATCGACCTGCGCCAGGTAGGCGCAACTGGCGGCGAGTTTGCATCCCTAGCCAGCGTGCTTTCGTTTGGTTCTTCTACGGCTCCATTAAACGTTGCCGCGGGTGGAAGTGTGACTCTGGGCGCGGGCGGCACTGTAGCCCTGGGCAGCGGCGGCACTGTGACCCTGGGAAGCGGCGGAACCGCGACCGTAGGCAGCGGGAGCACCATCACGCCGGGCAGCGGCGGAAGTGTAACGCTCAACAACGGAGCCACCGTGACGCTACCCGCTACCGGCGGCACGATCACGCTCGGCAGCGGTGGAACCGTCGCGCTAGGCAGTGGCAGCGGCTTCACTCTTGGCGGCGCAGGCACGATTACGCTCGGGAGCAGCGGTACAGTCACGCTCGGCAGCGGCGGGATTATCGCGCTGGGCAGCGGCGGCACTATCACGCTGGGCAGCGGTGGCACCGAAACCACCGTGACCATTCCCTCCACAGGCGGAAGCTACACGCTTCCCGATAGTGGAGGCACCGTGATGCTCGGAAGCGGCGGCACCGTCGCACTGGGCAGTGGCGCAAGCGTCACCCTTGGCAGCGGCGGAATCGTAGCGATGGGCAGCGGCGGCACTGTCGCGCTCGGCAGCGGCGGCACTGTCGCGCTGGGCAGCGGCGGTACAGTCACGCTGGGCAGCGGCGGTACAGTCACGCTGGGCAGCGGCGGTACAGTCACGCTGGGCAGCGGCGGCATTATCGCGCTGGGCAGCGGTGGAACGGTTGCGCTCGGCAGCGGCGGTACTGTCACATTAGGTAGCGGTGGAACTGTGACTCTGGGCAGCGGCGGCGACCTGTCTCTTGGCAGCGGCGGCACGGTAGCGCTGGGCAGCGGCGGCACAGTGGCTCTGGGCAGTGGCGGAACAGTGGCGCTTGGAAGCGGTAGCGGTATCAGGCTAAGCAGCGGGGGGACCATTGCTCTCGGTAGTGGCGGCACGGTCACGATGGGCAGTGGCGGCACCGTCACGCTGGGCAGCGGCGGCGGCTTGATCAATGGAACCTCGGAACCCGCAGGCTCCTACTCCGTCAGCAGTGGCGGAACCATCACGCTCGGCAGTGGCGGCACGGTTACACTGGGCAGCGGCGGTATTGTTGCGCTAGGCAGCGGCGGGACCATCACGATGGGCAGCGGCGGCACTGTAACGCTGGGCAGCGGCGGTACGGTCACGCTGGGCAGCGGCGGCGTTGTCGCGCTGGGTAGCGGCGGCACCGTTGCGCTGGGTAGTGGCGGAACCATCGCGCTGGGCAGCGGCGGAACTGTGACGCTGGGCAGCGGAGGCGCTTCCACGAACGAGTTGGATTACAACACCGCCAACTCTGTCGTTCGCCCTCCGTCTTTGCCTACCGACACGCCGATGTCGATGTCCCCTGGGGCGCCTGTCGTGGTCAATTGGACTGCGCCAACCTTTGGTGTGGTTGCCACCTACACAATCTCTCGCAGTTCCGATGGCGCGACTCCCATTGTGATTGGCAGCGTCAGCGGACAGAACGGAAATCCGCCGGCGACAACATTTACAGACACGAACCCGGATACGACTGCACATACCGTCGTCTACACGATATCGACCACCCTGCTTCCGGTACCAATCGATCCGTCGCCGGGGCAGAGCGCACCCTCGCCGCCGGCAGTGCTCACGAACGACCAGACGATTGTCTTTGGCCCTGCACCGTTGCCGACTTTGCCGAGTTCCGTCTCGATTTCAACTTCGCCACTCACGGTCTACGCGACGGCCCAGTCAAACGGCGCCGTGAATGGTCAGCAGGTGAGCTTCAGCGCAGTCAGCGCGACAGGATCCTGCTCCATCGCCAGCCAGTCGCCCCCGGACAGCAACGGCGCTTCCTCGGCAACCGTGGCCCTCAACAGCACGGGAAGCTGCACCATCACCGCGTCGCAACCGGGCACGGACCTGTCGCAACCGGGTACGCCGCCCTATTACAACGCGGCCAATTCTGTCTCGGGAACATTCACGATCCTGCCTCAGGGTTCTGACACGAAATCGCAAACCATCAACTTCCCGCAATTGCCGAATGTGCAATATGGCAGCACGTTCTCATTGAGCGCATCGTCCTCCTCTACCCTGCAGGTCACCTTCACGGCATCCGGGCCATGCACGGCAAGCGGCAGCACCACCGGGGTCGGCCCGTGCAAGATCACGGCGTCGGCGCTGGCAGGCACAGTCGGCAGTAACTCGTATAGCGCCGCCTCGGCGACCCAGTCGTTCACCATCAACCCTGCGGTATTCACGGTGACGGCAGTTAGCCCCCCCAGTGTGGCGTTCGGGCAGCCGCTTCCGCCGTTGACCTACACGACTAGCCCGCTTGTGAATGGCGATTCGCCTTCCGCGGTCACCGGCTCACCGTTGCTGTCCACGACTGCTACGACAGGGAGCCCTGTCGGTAGCTATCCGATCACGGTATCGACCGGCACGCTGGCTGCGGCGAACTACTCGTTCCTTTACGTGAGCGGCACGTTGACCATAGGGCAGGCGGGGCAGGCGATCACGTTCACCACCAACGCCCCGGGAAGCGCCCCATACAACTGCAGCTTTACGGTGGCGGCAACGGGCGGCGCCAGCGGGAACCCAGTGATCTTCACGAGTTCCGGGGCGTGCAGTAACATCGGCGCAACTTACAAGATGACTAACAGCACTGGAACATGTTCCGTGATCGCCAACCAGGCGGCGAGCACGAACTACTCTATGGCGCCAACGGTCACGCAGACCGTAAACGCGAACGGACCCTTGGTCACCGTGTCTCCGTCGAATATCAGCTTCGGCACGGTGACATTGGGAAGCATTACGACGAAGAACATCACGGTGACCAACATCGGAACGGCGCCCGTTACCATCAACCAACCCCTCATTTCGATCGTGCAGGGAGGCAACTCCAACGAATTCGTCGCAGTCAGCCTCTGTCCGGCGTCATTGGCGGTGGGGAACAACTGCACAATTACGATTGGCTTCGTCGCGGGTCCGTACTACACGCCGCAAACCGCGACCCTGGAGATTATGGACAATGCGCCAGGCAGCCCGCAGCCGGTGACGCTGACGGCGACGGTTCTGATCCCGCAGACGATCACGTTCACCACCAACCCCCCGGCGAGTGCTGCCTACAACAGCAGCTTCACGGTGGCGGCCACGGGCGGCCCCAGCGGGAACCCGGTGACCTTCACCAGTTCCGGGTCGTGCAGCAATATCGGCGCAACTTACACCATGACGAAGAGCACAGGAACGTGCTCGGTGATCGCCAACCAGCTAGGCAACTCTACCTACGCGGCAGCGGCGCAGGTTACGAAGACCGTAACCGCGACCCTGGCCTCGCAGACGATCACGTTCACCACCAGCCCGCCGGGGAGCGCCCCATACAATTACAGCTTTACGGTGGCTGCAACGGGCGGCGGCAGCGGGAACCCGGTGACCTTCACGAGTTCCGGGGCGTGCAGCAATTCAGGTGCGAACTACAAGATGACCGCCAGCACGGGATCGTGCTCGGTGATCGCCAATCAGGCGGGCAACACCAACTATTCGGCAGCACCGCAGGTTACGAAGACTGTAACCGCGACCAAGGCGGCGCAGACGATCACGTTCACTACCAACGCTCCGGGGAGCGCCGCCTACAACGCCAGCTTTACGGTGGCGGCCACTGGCGGCGCCAGCGGGAATGCTGTCACCTTTACGAGTTCAGGCGCGTGCAGCAATTCGGGCGCAACCTATAAGATGACCAGCGGCACGGGTACGTGCTCGGTGATCGCCAACCAGGCAGGCAACTCCAACTACGCGGCGGCGACGCAGGTTACGCAGACTGTGGCCGCGACTCAGGCCGCGCAGGCGATTACGTTCACGACCAATCCTCCGGCAACAGCCGCCTACAAGAGCACCTTCAAGGTGGCGGCCACGGGCGGCGGCAGCGGGAGCGCGGTTACCTTCACGAGTTCCGGGGCGTGCAGCAATTCAGGCGCAACCTACACGATGACTAGCGGAACGGGAACATGCACGGTGATCGCCAACCAGGCAGGCAACTCGAACTACGCAGCAGCAGCACAGGTTACGAAGACTGTAACTGCGACTCTGGTTGCGCAGACGATCACGTTCACGACCAACCCTCCGGCAACGGCCTCCAACAACAGCAGCTTCACGGTGGCGGCCACTGGCGGCGCAAGCGGGAACGCGGTCGCCTTCACGAGTTCCGGGGTGTGTACCAATTCAGGCGCAACCTATAAGATGACCAGCGCCACGGGGACGTGCTCGGTGATTGCTAACCAGGTAGGCAACTCGAACTACGCAGCGGCAGCGCAGGTTACGAAGACCGTAACTGCAAAACAATGATGGCGTCTATTGGCCGATACGATGGCGGATCTCAGGAACCAGCGGATCTTCCTTCGACTGTCCGCGAATGCTGAGATATGTCTTGTAAAAGTCCGCGAATCCGTCGCTCTTCATTCCTTCCCGCACGCGTCCCTGATAGTAATAAATAGGCGGGAAATAGGCATAAGTCGGCACGTTATCCATGAATAACTCGATGGCTTCGCCTTGCCGCTTCGCGCATTCATCGAACTGTGAGTAAGCCTCCATGAAGGCTCCTGCTTCAAGATAAGCGCGGCCCAGTTCATAACGGCCGATCCAAGTGTCCAGCAAGTTGTTTGCGGCCGTAATCTGCTTGACTGCATCGTTCGGGTCTTTTCGCTTCAGTGCGATCAAACCTTCGATAATCTTGCCGTAAGCCTGCGGCTCGCTTGTCAGATCCGAAGAGAGACTCGTCGCCAGCTTCTGCGCCTTGGCCTGGTCTCCGGCGTCGACACAGCCCATCGCTGCAAGAAACTTGATCGAGGTCGACTGGCTGTTCTTCAACGCCTTGTCAAAGTCAGCGAGCGCTGCCGCGTTGTGCCCTTGCAGGATCTCGATGTTTCCGAGCGCCGCGTACTTCCTCGCGGCGTTGTCGGTTGATTTGTTCGCGACATCCGCGGTAGCTCCTTGTGTGAGAATGCCCGCCGCATCTGAATACTTTCCCTGGTAGGCGGCAAGATCGGCCAGCCCAGCGTTAGCGGTGGATATGCCCGGCGCACCAAACCTCTCAAGCTGATGGTACGAATCGGCCGCCTTGTCGATCTCTCCCTGCCCGAGCTGCGCTTCGGCGAGCACCAGGTATCCCTGCGCGGCCGACGGACTAATTTCAAGCGCGGTGCGCGCCTCTCGTTCGCTCCCCGCAAAATCCCCTGCAAAGGCACTGATGAATGCCAGGTTCAGCCGTTGCCCCACACCCTTGGGGACAATCGTAACCGCCTGTTTCGCAGCTGCCAGAGCCTCTGGCGCTTTTCTCAACTGCACGTAGCAACTGGCAAGGTTGTTCTGGCCGACGCGATCGGCTGGGTAGCGCTTGACGAGCTCGCTGTATTCCTGCACGCAGTTTTGCCAGTCACCCGTGGTCAGATCGTATAGCCCGAGATTACGATAGCGTTCCCGCTCGGTCATGCTGGCTTCGTTCTGCATCGCCAGCTTCATGTACTTCACGGCGTCCTCAGGCCTCCCCAGATTCTGCGCCATGGCCGCCATGCCGGTGTATGGCCGCGCAAACTTCGGATCCAGTTGAGCAGCCTTCTGGAACGAATCGAACGCCGCCTGGAAGTTTCCGGCGAATTGTTCATCAACACCGAGAGCGTCCTGGTGAACAGCCTCGAGGGACGCGGCGGTAAAACCGCCGCTGACCTGATTGAACTGATCCGAGGCAGACATGGTGTCGCCCAGAGCTTTGCGAATCGGCGCCGCCAGCCTGGGGAGGTCGGGCAGAATCTCCTGTTTATTGGCGACGGTAATTTCCGTTTTTGCGATCTCCTTGCCGGTGTGAGCATCAAGGGCGATCGCCGAAATATCGTACTCGTCGCCGCGCAAGCTGATGTCGCCCGTAATTACCGCGTTGATGCCCTGGCTTACGGCGACGAGCCGCGCTGACTGCTCGTCAAGCTTGTCGGGGGAATTGGGTAGTTTCTTGGCTAGCTTCCGCGCTTCCCCGCGACTGTAGGCGTTGATGAAGCTGGCGCCTTCCAGGGCGACACCGAGCATCGGTTCCAGGGTGTCGTCCAGAACCGGGTCGCCGGTATGGTTCTCAAAGTCGGCGACCAGCACCGAGACCGGTCCGTGAGTCTCTGAATTCGCGGCCTGCTGCCTCTTGATGAAGTACCAGGTAATTCCGGCTGCGATCGCCACAATCAGAGCGCCCGTGATCGCGAGACGTTGCCACGGAAGCTCCCGAATTCGGTTCATGCGCAGTCGCGCCGATGAAGCAGAAACCCGGGATTTGCCGCCCCGCCCTTGCCACGCGCGAAGATCCGCATCCAACTCATCCGCGCTCTGGTAGCGCTTTGCGGGATCCGTCTCAAGACATTTACTAACGATATTGCTGAGCGTGCCCGGGACATTTTTTGCGACATCCGCAAGCGGCACGGCGCGTTGTTGCGAGCGCATCAACAAACTGGCAATCGCGCTCTCCGCATGGAACGGCGTGACCCCGGCCAGCAATTCATACAGGATGAGGCCAAACGTAAAAACATCCGAGCTGGCCTTCACATCCTTGCCCTGCGCCTGCTCTGGAGACATATACTCGATAGTCCCCAGCATGGCGCCGGTGCGCGTCATTCCATCGCCGGAGAACGTCCGAGCCAATCCAAAGTCCATCACCACAACTCGGCCGTTTTTGTCGCGCATGATGTTGCCCGGCTTCAAGTCGCGATGGATGATTCCTTCCCGATGAGCGGCAGCCAGTCCGCTGGCCGCCTGTTCCATGATGGCGATCGCTTCCGCGACTTCCAACTTTCCCTGCCGCTTCAGGATTTGGTGGAGGTTCTCGCCCTCCAGATACTCCATCGTGATGAACTTTGTCTTTCCCGCTTCTCCGATGTCGAAAATGCGGATCACATTCCGGTCCGTGATCTGGCGCGCGAGAATCAGCTCCTGTTTGAAGCGCTGCAGAATCTCGGGATGCTCCGCCATCTCAGGCCGGATGACTTTGAGCGCGACCTCCCGCTCCAGTTCCACGTCGCGAGCCTTGTAAACGGCGCCCATTCCGCCTTCACCGAGCAGTTGCAAAATCTCATAACGTCCGCCAAGCAAATCGCCAATCTGGAACACAGCCGCGCTGTCGGGCGAGGTCAATCGCGTCGCTGGCCTATGCCGAACCGGAGTTCCCGGCGCGATCGTAGCTCCGGGGTCCAGCAATGTCGCATTGAGATCGATAATGGTGGCGTCGGCGTCAAGCAGCGGCGACGCGTCAATGATGGTTGCGTCGGAATCTATCGGCTTTGATTCAGGATCGAGTCGTGGTCCGCCGTCGATAATCGTGGCATCGGAATCATGCTGGCCTGTCGTTTCTGGAGGAATCGAAATGTCGCCCGATGAACTCTCACCGGCAAACGGAGCTCCGACGCCCGGAGGACCGGGCTTCTTAGTGACAGCCTTCTTATCGGACCGCGTGGAGTCACTCATGTTAAGTTTTCAGAAACTGCCTGGAGTTTGTCGAAAAAAACCGGCGGACGTGCCGTAGCACGACCATGTGTCCGGACCCCTTGAAAAGTATATACTTTGCGCCTTAGAGAGCACGCTAGTCGCATGCCGAACCGGCTTGGATTAGCGCGCAGGACAATCGTAATTGGAACGTCGCGGAAGCTCTCTGCCCAGGCCGAGATTCCCAACGATTTCCTCGCGGAAGACAGGGCGTTCAAAAGGGGTGCCGAGAACCTGCGCCTAAACCCAACAAAGTAGATGGCCGGATCTCACCGATCCGGCCGTTCACAAACGTATAGATTAGAAAATAGAATCCGAGATTACTTCGCTTTATTGAAGCGCGTTTACTGGGAGTAATCCCGAGAATTGAGCGCAACCGACGGCCACTAAGTGCATTCGGGGGGTGCAAAGATTAATGATTTCTCTCAACTCACTACATCTAGAATCCATCCATCAAGCCGACTCGCAGAAGCGGTAACCGATATGCGAATCCGTCAGAAGGTATTTTGGATCGGCGGGGTCGTCCTCGATCTTCATGCGAATTTGCCGAATAAACGTCCGCAGGTACTCAAGCTCATTTCCGTATTCCGGCCCCCAAACCGATCGCAGCAATCTGGCGTGGGGAATCGGACGCCCGGCATTCGACATCAAGTAATGGAGAACCTCAAACTGCTTTGGCGTCAGATGGACGGCCTTTCCTTTCTTCTCCACAAGGTGTCGGTCCGGGTCCAGCAGAACATCCCCAATAGTGATTGGGCGATTATCATCATCGGCCACCTTGCCCCGGCGCACCGCCGCGCGCAGCCGTGCCGTCAACTCCCGAAGCTGGAACGGCTTCGTAATATAGTCATCCGCGCCCGCATCGAGCGCTTCAACCTTGCGATCCTCACTATCTTGCACGGTCAGCATCACAATGGGCAGGCGAGGGGCCGTTCTGCGCATCGTTCGGCACACTTCGATGCCGCCCATTCCAGGCATGTTGATATCTAGCAACACCGCATCGAACTGTGCGGTGCGCACCAGCGCGAGCGCCTCCTCTCCCCGCGCCGCCTCAACAATCACAAAACCGAAGTTAGCGAGAATCGTTCGAAGCGACAGCCGAATAGACCGCTCGTCATCCACAATGAGTAAGTTACTTGATTCTGCATTCACTGTTGTCCTCCTCCACGCTGAGGCAGGGATAGAAAAAACGTCGTGCCCTCATTCGCATTGCTGATCACCCACACATGGCCCTGATGCGCTTCAGCAGCCATCTTTGCCGCTGATAATCCAATGCCTGTCCCGGGAGCCCGATGCATGGTCACTTCGCTGCGATAGAACCGCTGAAAGATCTGCTCCCTTTCGGAAAGCGGAATGGGCGGCCCGAAGTTATGCACTGAGATCATGATTTCGGAGTGGCTCTCCCAGGCCGAGACTTTTACTTCCGACCCCGCGAACGAGTACTTAGCGGCATTGTCGAGGTATTGAACCAACGCCATCGATAGCAGATCCCGATCGCCGCGGACCTTCATCGTGTGGTCAACAATCGCAACTTCAATCGGGTGGCCTGCCATCCGCTTGATCTGATCCTTCAAAACGCCTGATACGAGTTCTTCGACAACAATTTCGTCTTTCGCGACACTCATTGTGTCTGCTTCGAGCTTCGCGGTCTGCAAAAGCCGCGTGCTCAGCAGGCTGAGTTTGTCGAGCTCGTCATCGATCAAGGTCACCAGCTCAGACTGCGCCCGATTCAGAGTCCCGACCTCGTTCAATCCTTCACTCGCCGTCTGGATTGCAGTAAGCGGCGTCTTCACGGCGTGCGCAAGTGAATCAAGCACAGCGACTCTCAATCGTTCGCCCTGGTTTGCCGCCTCGATCTCGCTCTCCTTTTGAAATGAGACACAGCGCTCCAAAGTAACGGCTGTGAGTGATGCCAGAGCATTGGTCACAAGGGTTCCAAGGTTGCCGCGAATCGCAAGAGCTCCAATGGAGTCCGCTCCCGCGCGCAATACCCTTCTTGCGGTTTCGGTCGTTTTGTCCTCATCGTCCACCTGCTGCAGATAGCATTCCTTGGCCAGATCCTGTTCGTCTTTTGACCACGGGCCGGTAAAGGATGTAGCTCCAGAGTTCGCATCAAAGATCGCCACCGACTCAGCGTCGAAAATCCGCTGGATCAGATGCGTCAATTGCGGGCCAGGTGACTGGTGCAGGTTAATCAGCAATGTGCTTCGGCTCAATTCGTACAGTTGTTCCATTGCCTTTCGCTGCAATTCAACCTCGCGCGAGTTGAGTTGCTCCCGCGATGAAAGCCGACTCACAAGAAGAGCGCTGATTTCGAAAGCACCGAGCGCCACCCAGTCTTGCGGGTCATTGACCGTGAAGTGCAGAACTGGCGGATAAAAGAAGTAATCCAGGCAAGCGCATGCCAGCACGGAGACAATTGAAGCCTGCCAGAACCCGCAAACGATCGCTTCGCATACTACGATAAGCAGAAAGAGAAACCCTACAGGAGCCGGATTGAAATGAAGCACATAGCCGGCAAACGTCAGAAGAATAATTACCCAGCATCCCGCCAGAGTCTCTCCGACGAGTCGCATGCGTGTCAGGGGACCCCGCTTCCCAAGGAAGCCTGAAATCTTCATGGCGTTCACAGTTAAGTACTCCGGGGTGCATGTACAACGACGGTAAACCAGGATGATCAAGAAAACATAAATAAGACGCAAAGAAAACATCAGGGCCAAAGCATAAACGGCTGACGCGTTCATGCTTTAGCCCTGTTTGGCGCGTAGATTCGCGAAGGATTCTCTACTGGCTTCTTGCCGAAAGAATGTCGAAGTGGTCAGCCTGTGAGGCCATCTGCCGGGCTTCGTAGGTGAAGTACTCGTAACGGTTTCGCGACGAGTCCGCCGGCCGGGGATACTTCTGATAGCTTGCAGCGGTGATCTGGCTGCGCCGATCCCACTCAATTTTTTCGGACTGCGCCTGTTGTTCGAAATACTGCTGACGCCCTTGGAAATACGTGGCGAGGTCATGATACTGCTGCGCGGTGTGCGCATCGCGGATCATCTGCTTGATCTCACTCTGCGTGTAAGAGCGGTGATCCGGTGGCTGTGCGTAAATCAGGCCGGTGGCGGAAACAGCGACTGCCACGGTCAGTGCGAGGGTAGTGAATCGTGTCATTGTTTTGCCTCCTTCATTTACATGTTTCTCCAAGAAAGGTGAAGGAGGCATGAAGCTTTTATATGAAGTTGATATGTGCCTGATCACTCACATGCAAGGCGTTCAATCACGCTTTCTTGGCGTGTCAGATGGGAGTGCGGCCATCCTTCACGAAGTTCAGGAATCTTCGCGCCAGTTCGTGAATGCGATGCTCCTGGCGCCTCTGCAGGGCGTCCCGCGGCAGTAACTCCACCCCCACGCCAATGGCAGAAGCCCCGGCCATGATATAGCCGGTTGCGGTCTGCTGATTTACACCTCCCGCGGCGATCAGCTTCACCTGCGGCAGGGGTAATTTAAGCGATCGGATGTATAGCTCGCCGCCGACTGGGGCGGTAGGGAAGATCTTCACAAAGTCCGCGCCCGCCTTCCAGGCGGCGATGACTTCGGTTGGCGTGAGGGCTCCTGGAATACGCAACAGCTTGCCTCGAGCGCTGACTCGATCACCTCGGGCACAAGGCCAGTACTGGTGAGGAATCTGGCTCCCGCATCGAGGCATCGTTCCGCAGTTTCGCGATCAAGCACCGTACCGGCGCCGACCACCATGTCTGGGAAACTTTGCGCCAGTTTGCGGATCACACCGATGGCGCCCGGAACAGTCATGGTGATTTCCGCTACAGGGATGCCGGCATGGTAAAGTGTTTCGGCGGCATAGAGTGCTTGATCCGCGGATTTGACACGAATGCCCGGGAAAGATTCCGATCTCTTCGATGCGAGTCTTGACTTCTTCCCGTCTCATATAGGATTCCCGACCTCCTTGGAGTCTTGAATGCCTCTTCTTTACAACGAAGACTCAGTTGCGATACGATGCATTGGGCCTGCTTACGGAACTTTATCGCTCCCCTACGGCGAGGTTAGTTGACCAGCGGCCGTCAGATAGGCGCCGATCAATTGCGCATAGGCCAGTTGCACCTGGCGGTAGTCGCTCTGCGCGTTGAGGAAGTCCATCAGCGATGCGCCGCCATGTTCGTAGGCGAAGGTGACGGTATCGCGCACGCGCAGCGCCTGGTCGTTATATTTCGCCTTGTAGGGCTTGAGCAGCGCGATATTGCTGCGCACCAATTCATAGGCCGTGTCCACGTCGCTGAAAACCTGTGCTCGCGTTGCCTCGCTGGCCTGCCGGCTGCGGTCGATGTCGATCAGCGTGCGTTTCTTTTCGCCCTGGTTCCGGTCGAAGATACGCAGCGGAATGCTCACGCTGACGCCGATGTCTCAGGGCCATTGGGGTTATTGGTCGAGGAGTTGTACGTGAACCAGCCGCCAAAGGTCGGATCGGTAGAGCCGTTGGCGACGGCCAGTTTGTGATTGGTTTCGGACTGCTGAATCGTCTGCAGCGCGGCCTGCAGGTCGGGCCGAGCGGCGAGGCGATCTGCGGTAAGTCTCCAGCGGCTGCAAGGCATCGCTGAAATCGAATGGCCCGGTCACGTCGAATTGATCCACCGGAGTGCGGTCGTTCAGCATTTGCAGGAGTTGAATCTTGCGGTGCGCAGGTTCACGATTGCCGTTTCGATCTCCGACTCGTACTGCACCCGCAGCAACTCGATCCGATCCAGATCGATCTGGGCGAAGGTCGCCGGCCTTAAAGCGGTCCCGGCTGATCTCGATGATCTTGTCGTAGTAGTCGAGGTCGGCCTTGGCCAGATCGAGCACTGAATTTGGCTTGGAGCGTTCCCACAAACGCCGTGCGCAGAGCAAAGATCATGTTGCGGTCCAGGTCTTCATGTTGCGATTGCGTGATGCGCGTGCCTTCCTGGGCGCTCTCAAGACGCAGTTCGCGCTTGTGTTCGCGCTCATGCAGGTAACTGAAATTGGGCTGTTCGTAGTCCCTCGAACGGCTGCCAGATCCCGTCGTGCGGTGCAATCTGCGTGCCGTCGGCCGATAAAGTGAACTGCGGATTGGGACGGAGAAACGCCGTGATCTCTTCGGCCTTCATCTCGTCCACGTTGTCGGCATCGGCTTTAAGCGCGGGGTTGACTGCTTCAAATTTCGCCTTCACCTGGTCCCAGGTGAGGCCTGTTGCGCGTTTGCCGCACTGCGCAAGACGAAAGCGATACCAAAAGCCAGGCCTGACAGCGATGCTTCGTGCGCGAAATAAGCGATGAACGTGCTCTTAGATGTTCAAAGGATTCCTCTACCTCCGGCTCCGGGAGCTTGTCGCCCTCCCGTGCAATCCACGCGTACAAAGTGGGCAGCAGGAAAATGCTGAGCGCTAGAGCCGAGATTAGTCCGCCGACGATAACGATCGCAAAGGGCCGCTGCGAGTCGGAACCGATTGCATGGGACATCGCCGCGGGCAGCAATCCAAACGTGGCCACAAGCATTGTCATCATGATGGGGCGAAGCCGCAAGATGGCGCCTTCGACCGCCGCGTCTGCCGGCGTGTAGCCGCGAGCGCGCAGTTGGTTGATGTACTCGAGCATGATCACGCCCGTCTGCACCGAAACACCGAACAGCGCCAGGAAGCCGACACCGGAGGAAACGCTGAAGAACGTGTGTGTTACAAGCAGCGCGACCAGACCGCCAACCGGGCCATAGCCACGTAAACAAGAATCAGGAGCGCCCATTTGAACGAGCGAAACATCGTGTACAGAATGATGAAAATCAAAATGATGGTGAGCGGTACGATGAAAAGGAGCCGTGCCTCGGCACGCTGTTCGCTCTCGTATTCGCCCGACCACTGGATGTGGTATCCGCGCGGCAGCTGCACGTGCTTTCCGATTTGTCGATGGCGTCGTGGACAGTCGTGCCAAGATCGCGGCCGCGGACTTCGAAGCGAACGGCGACGTAACGGGAAACGTCTTCCCTATAGATGTCGTACGCGTCATCGCTAATGGGCTTTGGTGAGCTGCGCCAGGGACACCCGTTCGCCCGAGGGAGAAAGCAGGCGAATATTCTGGATAGCCTCCTTGGTGTCACGATACGGCTTCTGATAGCGCAGGACCACGTTGTAGACTGCCTCTCCCTGCAGAACCTGGGTGACAGCGTTGCCGCCGACGGCGGTCTGGATGGCGTCTTGGACGTCGGCCACGTTGATTCCGAAGCGCGCAGCCGCCGCGGTCAACGGTGAGATTGAGGTTCGGCTGGCCCGTGTCGCGCTGGACTCCCAGGTCCTTGATGCCGTGGATATTCTCCATTACCTCTTTCATCTCGTCGGCTTTTTCCTCGAGAACGTCCAGGTCGGGCCCGTAAAGCTTGGCGCAAGTCCGCCTTTCGTGCCGGTGAGCGTTTCATCGACGTTATCCTCGATGGGCTGGGAGAAGTTCCAGAAGGCCCCGGGCTGTTTCTCCACTTCGCGGTCCATGGCGGCGATCAGCTCGTCTTTGTTCTGATGAAAGACGGGCCGCCATTGGTCCTTGGGCTTCAAGTCGACGAAATATTCCGTGTTGCCGAATCCGCCCGTGTCGGTTCCGTCGTCGGGCGCGCCGGTTTGCGAGACGACCTTGGTGACTTCGGGGAACGAGGCGAAGATATAGCGGGATTGCTGGGTGAAGCGCGTGCCTTCCGTCTCGCCAACGCTGTTCGCAATCGCGCCACGCGCCCAGATGGCGCCCTCGTCCAAGTGCGGCAGGAACTCCGAGCCGATGACTCCGCTGAAGGTAAGAAAAGAGCGACGGCCAGAGAAACCAGGCCAACGCCAACGATAACGAGCGGTGTTCGACGGACCAACGGAGTGATTGCGGTACCGGTCCGTGAGGAAAACCATCACCGGGTTGTGCCATTCCTTGACATCATTGCGGAACACGAGGCTGCACAGCACCGGCGCGATCAGGATTGAAAACGTCATGGCGCCCAACAGCGCGAAGGCAACGGTCCAGGCCATCGGCTTGAACAACCGGCCTTCCACCCGCTGCAGCGTGAAGATCGGCATGTAAGCGGTGATGATGATGGCGATGGCGTAGAAAACCGGCCGCTGGACTTCGTGAGCAGGCCTCGCGAATCATCTCCACGGGTCTTGATGCTCATCGTGATGCGGCCGCTTCGGTGAGCCGTTCTTGCGCGATGACTCAAATGCCGAATGATGTTTTCCACCATCACAACCGCGCCATCCACAACCATCCCGAAATCCAGCGCACCAAGTGAAATCAGGTTTGCGGGAATATGGTTCAGGTTGAGAAAGATGGATGCGAAGAGCAGGGAAAACGGAATCGTCAGCGCAACGATGATGGCTCCGCGAACATTGCCGAGGAACAGGAAGCAGGATGATCGTTA
Organism: uncultured Acidobacteriaceae bacterium; assembly: GCA_963835355.1. Classification (GTDB taxonomy): domain Bacteria; phylum Acidobacteriota; class Terriglobia; order Terriglobales; family Acidobacteriaceae; genus Telmatobacter. The sequence continues at coordinate 59,431 of CAWIFE010000001.1, forward strand.
CCAGGATCATTCCCTCGCCCAGGTTGTGCAGCACCGTGTGCAGCGTGTAATGAAGCAGGTCGCTGCGGTCCAGCATGGGAATGACCTTCACACCCTCGGGCAGAATGTGATTATTGAGCTCGTCCACCTTCTTGTGAATCCCTTCGAGCGTGGGGCCTTCTTCGGCCCCCTTGCGCATCAGCACGCCGCCCTGGATGACGTCGGGCTCATCGACAATGACGCCGTCCGGACGATGATCGGCTCTGGCCATGTGCCCCAGCCGAATTCTGGGGCCCCACTCGACGACCGCGATGTCCTTTACGCGAACTGGAGCGCCATTCGAAGTCGTCAGAACGGTGTTCTCGATATCCTGCACATTGCGGTAAAGTCCGAGCGCGCGGACGTTCAGTTGCTGCAAGCCCTCTTCGACGAAGCTGCCGCCGGCGTTCACGTTGTTGATGGCTAACTGTTGCTCTACCTGGCTGATGCTCAAGCCGTAGGAGATGAGCTTATTCGGGTCGACGCGCACCTGATATTCGCGCGCGGTGCCGCCGAAGTCGCTCACGTCCACGACGTTCGGAACTTTCCTGAATTCCTTGTACAGAGTCCAGTCTTCGATGCTCCTCAAATTCATCAGGTCATACGCCGGATTCGTGCTCCGGATCGTGTACCAATAAATCTGGCCGGTCATGCTCCAGTCCGTACCGATTTGAGGCTGCACGCCTGCCGGCACACTGACCTGCGTGAGCCTTTCGAGCACCTTCTGGCGGTTCCAGTCGTTGACGGATGAGTCGTCGAAGATCAACGTAACCAAAGAAAGACCAAAAATCGATTCCGACCGCACCGTCGTGAGATGCGGAATCCCAAACATCTGAATTTCGACGGGAACCGATACTTGCTGTTCCATTTCTTCGGCGGAACGCCCGGGCCACTGGCTGATGATGTTCACGTAATTGTCGGCGATGTCCGGATAGGCCTCGACGGGCATGTTGTGAAACGACACCGCCCCCCAGCCGAGCAATAGCAGCCCGATCGCCAGCACCACGTACCGATTATTGAGAGCAAAATCTACGAGATTGCGAATCATGGTTTCTTCCTCGGGCCCCGGAGTTGAGCGTCATTCATTGTCGATCGCATTTTGGAGATTGATCGCGTTTGTCACGACCTGCTGGCCAGGCTGCAACCCGGATAGAACCTGCTGCATGTTGTTCGGCAACTGATCGCCACTGATGACCTCAATCCGCTTGAACTTCCCTTGCACAGGGATGTAGACCCAATCGCGGTCGTGCAGATGCACGATCGCGGACGCCGGGACAGCCGCGTAGTTCTGCTTCTCCTTGCCGAACAAAGTGGCCGTGGCGAACATGCCCGGCCGCATCATCTCGCCCGGATTGGCCACTTCAATACGGACCTTCGCTGTGCGGATATTGGGATCGAGAATCGGGCCGATGTTGCTGATCGTGCCCTTGAGAACTTTGTCCGGATAGGCGTTCAGCTTGATCTCAGCTGGTTCGCCCGACGCGCACGTTGGCCATGTCGTTTTCGTAGACATCACACACGATCCACACGGTGCTCAGATCTGAAATAGTGAATGGGTTTGGCGTTGAGTAGGCCTGCACCGACGCTCCGATGGCGACTTCCTGATCGGTAATCACGCCGGAAACCGGGGCGACGATATCGACGATTCCCTTCGGATCGGTGGGATCGCTGCCGAGCAGGTGAAGATGCTCAGTGGCGGTATCGAGGGTGGTCTTGGCGTCATCCTCGCTGTCTTGCGCGACCTCCAGGTCTTGCTGCGCGATGGCCCCGTGCTCGTACAGATCCTTCGCTCGATCCAATTGCTTGCGCGCGAGGAGCTCATCGGAGACAGCCTTGCGGTAGGCGTCGAAGCCTCCCGAAATGTCGTCGCTGCGAACCCGCAGCAGGAGCTGGCCCTTCCTTACTGTGTCGCCGAGGCGAGCGCGGATGTCCACAACGCGGCCGGAGGCAAGCGAAATCACCGGAACAGTTCGCGAGATGTCCGGAAATACAGTGCCGGTCACGAACATTTGCGATGGGGCCTGGTATTCGGTCGCTGTCGCGATCGGATACAGCTCTGGATGCTCGACCGCGAAAAAGGAGGGGTCCACTCCGGAAATCACGTTGGCCGGCGGCGGCGCCTCCGCGGCGGCATCCGCTGTTTTACTCTTGCAGCCACTCATGACGAGACATGCGGCGAGCGCCAGCGGCAGCAATTGCAAGTTTCATAGGTTTGCTTTTCATCGAGTGCCCTCGTGTTCTAAGGCAAGGTTCATTTCGCTGGTCCATGAAACCCAGTGCAGGGGCAGGAAACTATCCCGTCCCTTTGGGAGGAGCGGACAGGGTAGGTTCGCTTCGTATACAACCATTGCGCCATGAATCGCGCAGCGGTCACGGGCAGCGGATCGGCCAACAGATTCAGCAGGAGTTAGGAATTGATCAGGCCGCGGGAGGAGGCCGGTTTTGAATGGGATTTGTCGCAGGAGCTTTCAACGCCGGCGACAAGGAGATTACCCAGCACGGCAGAATGAGATGAGTTGAAAAGAAGGTTCTGCAGAGAATAGCGTGGAGTCAAGTCCACGACCGGATGCAGTGCGGCGTGGTCATGCGCGCCTAGTTCATCCTCGCGCTGCTGGAAACAGCGAGTCTCGGCGGGATTCTGCGCCATCGCCATGTCGTCATACATCGTGATCACAACAAACATGTTGACGAGAACTAACGCCAGGGCAATGAATTGCACCCGGCGTCCTGGGCCTTCGCGCCGCGCATGGCGCACCCACAGCCAGCACATCGCTGCGGCCAGCGCCATCCATTCGAGATTGAGGGCCAACTCCATCAGTGATTACCTTTGCATTCCACTTTCATTCCGGCTAACATGTGTCAGCACTTATGCGCTGACGATTAGCCTCAGCGCGGAAGTTACTGACGCACCTGAACAGCACCGGAATTGCGTGAAATCCCGGTGCTGCTTCATGGACGAATCTGGGGACTCGCCGTGCCCTCGGCGAACCCCGCAGGAACTAGAACCTGACCTTGATCGCGATGGTAGTGACGGTCTGATTGGTGCGCAGGTCGGGCCACCAGATTGGTGGACCGGTCGGCTGTCCTTCCGCTTCGCCGCAGGCGGTCTTCTCGCCAAGCCGAGGCTTCCGTAGCCCCAGCCGGAGGCTCCACCACCGGCACATGCGTAATGCGCGGGGAGCCGTTGTTACCGCCGGGAGGCGTGATGCCGCCGCGGCCGGTCCAGTACGGCATGTCGGAGTAGCGGTAGCCTTCTCCAAGCGGAAGGTGATGAACTGGCTCGGCATGTAGTCGAATGTGATAGTTCCGTCGTGCATCTGGGCGCGGTCGCCAGCATTCTCGGTAAAGTACGGGGTGCCACTGATGGCTGTGGCGCCATTGATCGGCGGCAGCAGCGTTAGGTAACGGCCGGGGTTGTTCATCTGGCCGCCGCCGAGCGTAACCGCGTAAAGATCTTTGTCGAACCAGAAGCGATATAACTCATCCAGCCAATGAACGCCTGCTTGGGCTTGCCGTTGTGGCTGTTGTGGCAGTTCACGCCGCCGTGTAGGTGTCGGTAGTGCCCATCTCCGGCGAAAGCCCCTTGGTCAACGCGCCGTTCGTACGTGGCCAACAGGCAGGACCGCCGCCGTATTCGCAACCGGTCGCCGGTGACAGTCAAGGCGATCTTGTCCAGGAATTTCTTCGGCTTGTCGTAAACCTTGACCTGCGCGCTGTAGTCGGCGTGGATGCGCGAGCGGCCGGGGTAGCCGGCGTCGTCTTCGCCCAGGCCGTAGTTGTTGAAGACGAAGTCGAGGTACGGCTTGGGGCGCCAGAGAATCTGTCCGCCCAGGCCAGGCTTGCCGTTGTAGCGGGCATAGGATTGCCAGCCGTTGATGATCCACGGTTCGATCTTCAGCTTGTCGTTGGGAAGTACTGGATGCGAAGACCGTTGAAGAACCAGGGCGTGTTCGAGGAAACGAACGAAGGCTGATAGGTCCAGTTATCGAAGTTGTAATAGCTGAACAGGCCAATGTAGGAGACGAAGATGCCCGCGTCCACATTCAGGCCGTGGTCCACATCCCAGTGATATCCGCCCCAGCCTTCGGAGATGTACTTGTAGGCGTCGGCCAGATCCCACTGGCCGCGGTTGGGGCTGGCGTCGTTGCGCGGCGTAGTCGTGGCGAACAAGCCATCCATGGTGAGGATGCGCCCGCGCACATTGTCGATGCGGATGTCGCCGCCGAAGCTGAGCTGCTCAAGCTGCCACTCGTCGGAGCGAAAGGTCTCCGTCGATCCTCCCAGGGTGTCGTCCTTGGGGTGGTTGTAGTCCAGGATGTAGTTCGCATCGGCGCGAAACTCCGGCGTGAAGTACTTGGTGGCCATCGGGCTGTCGACTGGCATGCCCGTTGCTGTTGAGCCAGGTCCAGTCACCGGGAAATGGCTCGCCCTTGGTGGTGATTTGGGCGCTGATCTCAGGGGGAGCGGCCGGCGCAGCGGCCTGCATGGTTGGCAACACACCAGTCGCCGGCTTCGCGGCGTTTAGCGCCACGCTGCCGTCTCCAGCGACCAACTCCTTCTCCGCAGCCTTGATCGCCGCCGTATCGGCACTATCAGCCAGAGCCCGCGCCTTCTCTTCCTTCACTTCGTTTTCAAGCTGGTCAATACGGCCCTTCAGCGCCTCGATCTCTTGCGAGACTGTGGGTTGCAGTTCTTGTTTGTCCGCGCTCGGAGTCGCGTGAGTAGCGTCTGCTCCACCGTTGGGTGCGGCTGGCGTGGATGTTGCAGGAGTGGCCGCTGCAGGCGGATCAACACTTGCAGTCAAATTGGCGGCCGGTGTAGCTGACTGCGCCAAACATGCACAAGTCATCCCAACGGCGAGGGCCGTCAGCGTCATGGCGTTCCAAAAGATCCTTTTCATTCTCACCTCTCGCTTTCGTCTGGAGTGATGTAAGGGTTTCTTGACTGGTTTTGCCCGTTCCAACCAGGTCAAACGTGGTGCTCTCTGCGGATATGACGAAGAGCGCTCTTCCATCGGCAGTTAAGATGTTGGCTCGCCTTTGTCATTGTCTTCGGCACTCGAGTCGCTCCAGTACAAAGCCAATTGCAACGCACAGCCTGTAAAGGGCGCCTAAACCTTTCGTTCGATTTCCATAAATGCAGTGAATCGTCAGCCTATCAAGCGTCGAGCGCATCGCGTGTTCGTAGACACACGAATCGCGGGGTGAGCGCACACACATGCTGGCTCATCGACTGAAAATGAAAAGACTGCTTGTTCGCTGTTACAAAGAGTCTGCTGCGGCGGCAGAAATTGGCGCCGCCCATAAAAAGAGAGAAGACAGCAATGCTGCATTCAGCATCGAAGTCACCGCATCAAGAAGGCATGAACGAAACAAAAATCTTTCCTAAGGCTTGGTTCCGCTTATTTTGTGATTGATGCATAGGGGGATAGGCCCGAGGCTTTGAACCCGTTCGGCTTTGGCTTGAAAGCCCGAAGGTTGCATTGCCAAGGTAAAGAACAAATGATCGTGTTGTGAGTCACGACCTGTCTATTGGTCATCTTCTCCTGGCAGATGATCAAGACGCGCTCATGCCCGCGCTTCTTCCGTGATTAATTCCTGTTGGCCAGCGATCCGGGCGCAACGATTTACTCACTATAAGCCGACTTTGAGCTATTCTCCCGCCGCAAATCGCGCGAACGCGGAAGCGGCCGGAAGTGGAAATGTCCAAGTGCGCGCCCGCCGAATCCACGGTCGAGTGCCATGCCAGCGTCGTTCTCATGCGTCGCAACGTAACCGATCGCACGAAGGCAGTAGTCACAGCGTTGCAGCGCGGGCTGGTCCATTTGTAGACGCAACTTCGTCAAAAACTATCGGCGGCCGCTGCCATCGTGATCCTCTGCACCGAGGGAAGCCGCAATCGGGATCTGATTCCTTGCGGTTTGTCTGTCACCTGGGCATCTGTCGAAGCCCTGGGCATCATCGGAAATCGCTGACTACCTCATCGAAGATGCGCAGCCAATCGGAAATTGACAAGTGTCCATGCAAGGCCATCAAGGTAGGCCCTCAAAAACGCCGCGGGGTTCAGGCAAAGTCTCAAACCCCAACGCAAAGACTGCTGACAATAGCTCTTATTTGCGACCGTCGATCGCAACCGCTGCTCAAATACAGAGTGTCAATTAGCCTTTTAGATTGATTAGATTAGTTGGTGCCCAGAGGGGGACTTGAACCCCCACGACCGGTAAGGGTCTGCGGATTTTAAGTCCGCTGCGTCTGCCAATTTCGCCATCCGGGCACGCCTCTATATTATGGGGCCGATTTGGCCTCGAGGGCACGTGTGCCCTCCTGTGATGCTCTTTTGACAAAGCGCGAACCGGCTCGCCAACGAGCGATCTTTCCACAGCTTGCCCTGAAGTGCCAACCCCTCGTATCATCCGGCAAGAGCAACCACCATGAGCGACTTGGAAAGCAAGACCGGCTTGCGCGTGAAGGGGCGGCTTATGTCCGCCTCGGAGATCGAGCGTACTTTGGTGCGCCTGGCTCACGAAATTGTTGAGAAGAGCAACGGCAGCGAAGATCTGGCCCTGGTGGGTATCAAGCGCCGTGGCGTTCCCCTGGCGGAGCGGTTGGGCAAGCTCATTTCAACCATCGAAAAGCGGCACGTCGATACGGGGGTGCTCGACATTCAGTTTTATCGCGACGATCTGTCCACGGCGGATGTTAGGCCTGTGGTCACGCCGGGAGCCGTCGGCTTCGATGTGGAGGGCCGCGACATTGTGATCTGCGACGATGTGCTTTACACCGGACGCACCATCCGCGCCGCACTCGACGCGCTCTTCGACCACGGCCGTCCGCGGCGCGTGCAATTGGCCGTGCTCATCGATCGCGGCCACCGCGAGTTGCCCATCGAAGCCACGTACGTGGGTAAGCATGTTCCCACCAGCAGTCGCGAGATCATCGAAGTGAAGTTCCAGGAAGTCGATTCGACCGAGCAAGTCCTGCTGGTGGAGAAGACGAGCTAAAGTACGTCCTACCAGCCGCGACCCTCTGACCTTCAAAGAACGGCGAAGAGGAGCGGCAGGCGGCTGGAGGATTCGAATGGCAAGGCGCCTCTTCAACCCGATCGGGGCCCGGCGCTCCGATATAGGCCAACGATGAATCCAGCCGCACCCGCGATCCGTCGCGCACTCACAACTCCGCCTGTGCCAGCATCAGCGTTTCCCTACAACCCGGGGTCGCTGCTCTCGGTTCTCGATCTCACTGTGGACGGGGTAAGCCGGCTGCTTGTGCGCGCCACCGAGCTGGAGCACGAGGACCCCATCGTGCGCGATCGTATCCTCGCCAAGCGGAGGATCGCGCTGCTGTTCTACGAGTCGTCGACGCGCACGCGCACCAGTTTCGAGCTCGCCTCAAAAGCGTTAGGCGCCGACACCACGCTGGTCTCAAATCTGAGCTCGAGCATCGAAAAGGGCGAGTCTCTGAAGGACACGGGCCTGACGCTGCGTGCGCTCGGCGCGGAGGCCATCATTCTGCGCCACAATTCTTCCGGCGCGGCATGGCTGCTGGAAGAGGTGACCCGGCTGCCTGTAGTCAACGCGGGCGACGGCATGCACGAGCATCCCACGCAAGCGTTGCTTGACCTGAGAACAATCCTGACGCACCTGCGGCCGGGAGTAAGCGGAGTGAAGCCTGACACACTCGCGGGGGTGACGGTGATGATCGTCGGCGACATCCTGCACAGCCGAGTGGCACGGTCGAACATGCTGTTGCTGCCGCGCGTCGGCGCACGAGTGTTGCTCTGCGGGCCGAAGGAGCTGTTGCCCGAGCAGGCCGCGCGCTCCGGGCCGGGAATCGAGATCGAGCGGGACTTTGAGGCGGCACTCAAGCAGTCGCAGGCCGTGATGATGCTGCGCATCCAGGCGGAGCGGCTGGCGGGGCTGCAACTCGACCTGGAGGAATACAAAGCCAGCTACCAACTCACCGGGCAGCGGCTGGCGGCGCTCGCGCCGGAAGCGGTAGTGCTGCATCCGGGGCCGATCATTCGCGGCATGGAGATTACGGCCGGCGTGGCCGATGGCGTGCAGTCGGCGATCCTGGAGCAAGTGACGAACGGATTGGCGATTCGCATGGCGGTGATGGAGCGCGCGCTGACGACAGAGAGCGGAGGCCGCGCATGACGGCGATGGCGATTTGCGGCGGTCGGCTCGTCGATCCGGCGGCGGGAGTGGACGGGCTGAAGGACCTGCTGCTGATCGATGGGCGCGTGGCGGAGATCGCAGGCACGGGGAAGCTCAAGAGCAGGAACGGCGCGGAGGTTCTGGACGCAACAGGAATGGTTGTTGCGCCGGGATTGATCGACATCCACGTGCATCTTCGCGAGCCAGGCCAAGCGTACAAGGAGACGATCGCGACGGGAACGGCGGCTGCGGCTGTGGGCGGATTCTCGAGCGTGGCGGCGATGCCCAACACAACGCCGGTGAACGACTCGCCCGAGGTCATGCGGTGGATGCAGGCTCCGGAGCGCGGCGCGCAGGTGCGCGTATTCCCCATTGCGGCGGCGACACGCGGGTCGAAAGGTGAAACGCTCAACGATTTCGCGGCACTCAAGTCAGCGGGCGCGGTTGCGGTCACCGACGATGGAAAGCCGATCCTGAAGGACAGCATGATGCGCGAGACGCTGGCAGCGGCGGCGCGCGTGGGACTCACCGTGATTCAACACGCCGAGGACACGCGCATGACGCAAGGCGCGAGCATGAACCTCGGGCCTGTGTCGTTCAAGCTCGGTCTGCGCGGAATGCCGGTCGAAGCGGAGACGAGCATCGTGGAGCGCGACATTCGGCTTGTCGCAGAGTTGCGCGAGGCGCATCCGCACCTGCACGTGGCGCACATATCGACCGCTGGAGCGCTGGCCGCCGTTCGCCAGGCGCGGCGCAACGGATTGCGCGTCACGTGCGAAGTGACTCCGCATCACTTCCTGCTGACGGATGAGCACGTTGGACTCTACAACACGCACGCCAAGATGAATCCGCCGCTGCGCTCTGCGGCCGATCGCGATGCGATGATCGAGGGCATTCTCGACGGCGTTGTGGACGCGATTGCGACCGATCACGCGCCGCATGCGATGCACGAAAAGGAAGTTGAGTTCGAGCTTGCGCCGAACGGGATCATCGGCCTGGAAACCGCGCTGGGCCTGAGCCTGCGCTGGCTGCATCGCGAGTGGCGCATGCCGCTCGGGCGCGTGCTGAGCCTGCTGAGCGCGCAACCTGCTGCGCTGCTCGGATTGAAAGGGCGCGGAACGCTGACCGTTGGAAGTTACGCTGACGTTGTCGTCTTCGATCCAAAAGTCGAATGGACATATCGCGCGACAGAATCGCAATCGAAGGCCAAGAACACTCCGTTCGATGGCTGGCAGATGCAGGGCAAAGTGCGCTGGACGTTGAGCGAAGGAAAGATCGCGTACGCGAGCGCGTAACGCGAAGCGCTCAGCTGTCAGCCTTCAGCTTTCAGCTCCATTCTTGTCGAGCGAAATTGAGCACTTTCCGACGCAAAAACGATCCAATCTGCTTTCAGCTCAAAACGGTCAATTTTCCGCTCGAAACGAGCATTTTCCAGCGATTTCTGGCAGCGAGCATTTTTCGGTGAATTTCGGGGATTTTTGAGCGTTTTTGAGAAGTCGGTTTTTTGGGATCAGTTTGCGGCTATCCGTTTCCTTTTGAGTGATTTGGGCACCCATTACTCGCCTTTTCTTCTTCACTTCACAGTTTCACAGTTTCTGTGAAACTGTGTGACGAGGGGGTGTAAGACCTTCATTCCAAAGGCTCCACAGTTTCACAGTTTCACAGTTTCACACACTGGCATGGGGGGGTGGGTCAAGAACAGTGGTTAGTGGGTAGTGGTTAGTGGTTAGAAAGGCCCAAAACGGAGAAGCGGGAGACAGAGAAGCACGGGCCAGGGCACGGAACGACAGGGAGCTGTGGAACGTGGGTCGTGAGTCGTGGACGAGGGAGCAAGGCAGCAAGGGAGCGATGGTGGTCTGCGCGTCGATCATGGAATGAGTATGCGCCGGAGGCGGGAAATAATCGGCAAACTTCGGGAAAAGTTTTTGGGAAGTGTTTTCAGGGGGTTGCAGGGGAATAGTGCAGACGGAGGGATTGACAACGGATAAGGGTGGCTGGTGGTCAGTGATCGGTAGACAGTGAAGGCGGGGTGGGATCGCTGCGGTCTCAGTCTTCGCCGGGAAGCAAGGGAAGTGTTAGGTTTTCGGCGGGCGCGGGGCGGCTACGGGGGGCTTTCTTGAAGGTGGCGTCGCGGCGGTGGGCGGGATAGTTGGGCTGCTTGCCGTCGAGAATCTGCTGGATGGTGAGGATCTGCAGGCGGGGCTAGGTGCTGCCGTCGGAGGATTTGTAGAGGCCGGCTTCGGCGGCTTCGCGCAGCATGGGCTTGGTTGGCTCTTCGAAACAGAGGAAGACGCCGATTTCGGCTTTTTCGCGTTCGATCACACCGCGCAGGTCGCGGACCTGGGGAACGGAGACGCCGCCGGCCTTGACGGAGAAGATGATCTGCTTGGATTTGCCGGAGTCGTCGTCGTGGAAGTAGAGGCGGCCGTCGATGCCGCGGTCGGCGCCCTTTTTCTGCTCGGCGGGGCGCGCGCCGACCTGGCCGAGCGCCCACCATTGGAACTGGTATTTGTCTTCGGCGGCTAGCTGCGCCGCGCCTGCGTAGTCGGTTGGCTCGCCGATTACTTCGTAGGTGGCTTTGATCTCCGGGCCGAAGGCATCGGAGAGGCGCTTCTTGATGAGGCCGATGGCGAGATGGGTGATGTCGATGCCGATCCAGCGGCGGTTGAGGCGCTGCGCTACCTGAACGGTGGTGCCGCAGCCGCAGAAGGGATCGAGGACGAGATCGCCTTCGTTGGAACTGGCTTTGATGATGCGTTCGAGGAGGGCTTCGGGCTTTTGGGTGGGGTAGCCGAGGCGCTCCTTGGGCGTGCGGTTGAGGGCGGATCAATATCTGTCAATCACATCCTGCGACGGCAACATCCCCGATCGCCATCGTGGTACCGCTTCGAATCTGCTGGAATTCCCCCGTTTTGCGGGGTAGACGATCAATCCGCTTCGTCGAGCTGATCGAGCTTCTGCTGTGTCGCTCGAGTTCATCCCAACGGAGACCGCTTGATGGCTGGGGACGGCCCAATGCCTGCCCGCTTTAGTTGGATCGAAACCTCGCCAGGGTAGTCCAGAGTCGCCTTGCCGCTTTCCTGCTCCGATCAGATCGCCGAGCGCGTATCGCCCGCCTTCGTCTTCGTGTCCGGTAAAATTGCTCGAGGTACTATTCGTCGTAGGCCTGATAACGCGATTCCAGATCGAGCTCTCGGTCTTTGCGTAGAAGAGGATCAGGTCGTGAACCGGTCCCCATCGTTTCGCGCTTTCTGTGCGCGCTGGTTCGCTTCCAGATAATCTCGTTCTGAAAAACTGCGGTCCGAAGACCGCGTCCATCAAGATCTTCAGATAGTGACTGGCGGTGGGGTCGCAGTGGAGGTAGATGGAGCCGGTTTCCTTGAGGACGCGGCGGAGTTCGACGAGGCGCGGGGCCATCATGGCGAGATAGGCCATCATGTCGGAGTTGAAGAGGAAGGTCTTGAAGGCGCGCAGGGCGTCGGCGACGCGGCCGCCCTGCTCGACGATCTGCTCGTAGGCGCGCTCGGCGTCGGTGTTCCACTCCCAGGTGTCCTCGAAGGCGTGAATCTGGGAGCTGGACTGGGAGCCGTCTTTCTCGGCGAAGAGGACGTTGTAGTCCTGGCGGGAGTTGAAGGGCGGGTCGAGGTAGACGAGATCGACCGACTCGTCCTTGACATACCGCTGGAGGACATCGAGATTGTCGCCGTAGTAGAGCTTGTTTTTTTCGGTGCTCACGGTTTGGGATGAGGGTAGCACAAGGGGAGAGAGCGCGGCGGGCGGACGAACCTTGGGGGTCAACGGACCAAGCCTCTTGCGGAAGCCCAGCCATGAATGTGTTGTCTTATCTCTTCCACGCGCTTGCGGAGGCCGGACCCTTCGAGTTGCCCATCTCTGATTGAGACTATTGCGTTTTGGTAGAGAAGTCTGTTCACGAGGCCGAGGCGGTCGGGCCTAGTTTGGCCACGGTATCCCGGGTTAAGCCATTGGGCGTAGATACGGAACCTCTCTCCGAAAACGTAATTCCATGTTCTTTCGAATGCCTCCTCGATGTTCTGGACCGAGCAAAGAACAATCCTGCAATCGACGTCCCCGAGAACGTCCGCAGCGTATCTGTGTTTCTCCTCGTTTGAGCCACTTATAAGAAAGACATCTGTCCACGCTCCCGGTTGCAGGTTGAGTGCATGTGGCTTCCTCCCGGTCCTGACGTCGTGTCCGAACAGGGTGTTCCAGGTTTTCGACTTACCCGCATTTCTTTCGCCTACCACCGCGACGAAAAGTCGATCCGCCATAGGGGATGTCCCTTTCTGGAGCGCGCTCACCATTTTACATTGGGGATTTGGTTGCGGCTTCGCCGCGTACTTTATTTCTCGAGAATGGGTGGGGGGGATGTGTTCCCAACGCTTAAGCGCTGGGCTAAAATCGCTGCGCCTACGGCGCGAGATGCGGGCGGGGTGCCGTGGGCGATGCGCAAGGAGAGTGCGCCGGCGGCGGTCATTCGGCGCGAGCCCGCAAGGTGCGAGCGCCGCGGGGCGTTCGGGATTGAGGTGGGGCGATTGGTGCGTGCGACGGAACAAGACGAAGAACAAAAGCAGGTCCCTCGACTCCCCCCGCGGCCAGCCGCGACCCGATGATTGCGCGGCGATCACGGGGCCCCAATCGCGCTCCGCTCGGGATGACAAGCTGTGGGTGGGGGGGAAGGCGCGCGACTAGCAAAGTAAGCGCGCCGCGGAGAATCATTTTTCGTGGATTGCGAAGAACGTGATCGACATGGCCGGGAATAGCTGGCCTTTCAGGACGGCTGCGTTGCCGGTTTTGCCGGAGCTCGAGGCTTTGACTGCCGGAAGCGCGCGAATTCCGGTGAGATCGACGCCACTATATTGATAGACCCTGGCCGGCCCTTTCGCTTTGAGGTGATGGAGCTCGAGATCCGAGCGCAGGTCGCCGAAGGTTTTGTTGATGACAACCAAGGTGACGGTGCGATCGGCTGCGCGCCGTGCAGCATAGATGGAGAGCTTTCCCTGGTCCGCGCTGGTGGCGCGAAGGCTCATGTCACCGAATCCCGCACCGTTGTCGTCGTAGTTGCGGAAGATTTTGAAAGCGAACATGAGGGGCTGATTCAGGTCCGGTGGCCCCCAAAGCGCGCCGAGGTCGAGCCCCTCGCGCCCGAAGATACCCAGAATATCGGCCTGCGCCACCGCTCCGCTGATATGTTCCGGCGCGCCCCAGTTGTATTCGGTGATTGCGGTTTTGGTTCCCGGATAGTTGGCCGCGACCCAGTTCTTCATCCGCGGAATCATTTGGGGCGCAAGCGGCTCAGCGTAGTTGTCGGGATTCCGTAAGCGCGGATCGGTGTAGGTTGGGTCCCAGAACACGCGCGTTGAGTCGATGACCGCCCGCTGCTCAACGCTCGTTCCGGCAGGCTTGAGCATCGCGCCTTCGGTGGCAAAGTAGGTGTGCAGGTCAAGATAGTCGAGGAACCGCGTGTGCTGAGGGTCGGCATCCTGCGCTGCTTTGAAAGTGCGCAGATAGTAATCGATGAGCGGAAGGTTGCCGTGGGATTTTCGATCGATGGGACCCTCCGCAACATTCGGCCAGTTGGCCTGGAACCATTCGATGTCCTTCTTCGAATAGAAATAATTGATCCAGAAGTCGATGACCGGGCCGCTCACTTCAGCAGTGGGATCGGCAGCTTTAATCGCCCTGGCGACCTTCAGTCCCTTTTCAGTGACTTCGTCATAGGTGAAGGGGAGGGGGTGCACATCGCGATGCACCTTGTTCCACCATGTCGGTTCGTTGTCGAGCGCGTAGATGGAGACGCCGCCACTGGCAGCTTTGCCAAATTTGCCGACAAGGTACTTGACCCAATCCGAGGTCCAGCTTTCATCGACGGGCATGCAGGTATCGGCGGGATCGTTGTTCGTGACGAGTGTTCCGTCGGGCTTGACGCCGTTCCCGAAGTCAGGCCAGTTGGGGTCAGTCTTTTGTTGCGGGCCGTATTTTGCCACCGAGAAGCTGGAGCCGCGGGTGCGTGATTTTGCGACCCAACCGATGACGGGCACGGAGAGCAGGGTTTTGGCACCGACGGCCCGATCGCCGATGACCTGCGAGTTGAATTCGGATTCAGCGGGATATTTTGTGTTGGCGTTGGGGGCGATCTCGAAGAACCAGTCGTCGCCAAGGTTAGAGACATCGAGCTTGTAGTTGTACCGCGTGTATCCATCGCCGCCCCAACGGTCGAGCGGCAAGCGCACGGCCTGCGCCACTTTAGGCGCTTCGTGCTGCGGGTCCGAAAGCCTCCAGGAATTCATTCCATAGATGAGAGGACTGATGGGATGAGTGGGCGATGCAGCATCTACCGTGAGCTCCGGCCCCATTGCTACCGGCGGCGCAGCAAAGGTGACGGTTACGCTGGCTGATTTAGCAGAGTCCGATGTGCTCGTGGCCTTTAGAGTGGCGACTGCCGGAGTTGGGTAGGGCGTGACATATAGGCCGGTGCTATTGATGGTTCCCAGAGAGGCATTGCCTCCGTCGACGCCGTTTACCGACCATTTCAATGCGGAGCTGAACGTTCCTGTACCCGCGACTGTTGCGGTGAATTGCCTGCTTTCGCCGGGAGCGAGCGTCACACTTTCGGGTTGAACGCTGACTGCGGTGACGACTCCGGCAGCCTGAGCCGGTGGTTGTGCAGGAGGAGTGTTTTGCTGCGCGCCGGAAACGAGGGATGCGACGCCGAGCAGGATGGCTGCCAGATAGTGGACCCGGCGGCGTGCCGTGAAGCGTTGCCTGGCGAAGCGCTGAAAAAATGGGAGGTCAAACAGCAATGCCGCAGGAAGCTTTTCGCTGAAAGCCATAGCGCCCCTAACTTAAGCAGAATTATTTGACTCATAATCTAACAGCTTTTTCTTTTCTCTGTCCGTGATTGCGGGAGCATGGCCTGGGCATTGGTGAGATTCGACGACAATTCCCCCGAGAGGCTGGAGACGAGAATTCAAGCGGCCGGAGAAACCGTCGACTAGCTGCAGCCGATCAGGACGACAGTGGCACTGATAGGCTGAGAGCGAAGGAGGGCGGTCATGTTCACGATTTTCGGCGCGATGGCGTATGCGAACTGGAGTTTGCTTTTTCTGCGGCTGATGGTGGCGCTGGTGTTCGGGGCGAGCGGGTACAGCGACCTGACCAAGCCGAAAGAGCGGGCGGCGAGCATCGAGAAGAGCGTGCTGTTCACCATTTTCCTGGGCGCGGCGGAGCTAGCGGGCGCGATTGCCGTGGCGGCAGGGTTCCTGGCGCAGTGGGCGGCGCTCGGGTTGATCCTCGTGATGCTGGGCGCAATCTATTCGAAGGCTGTGAAGTGGAAGACAGGATTCTGGGGTGAGAAATCGATGGGCTGGAACTACGAAGTGTTGTTGATTGCGATGAACCTGGTGATTGTGACGATGGGGCCGGGGAAGTACAGCCTGTGAAGGAAAGTAGACACTGGCCTTAACTTACAGCCGTCTTTCACGCGTAACGAGCCATGGCCAGGTCCACGATCTCTCCGATCATCTGGGTATAGGAGAGGCCGGATTTCCTTGCGGCCATGGCAAACTCCTGTCCGCTGGAGAGCCACGGGTTGGGATTCGCTTCGATGACATAAATCTCGCCCTTGCTGGATAGGCGCATGTCAATGCGGCCATAGTCGCGAAGCTTTACGGCGCGATAGGCTTTGATGGCAATCTCGGTGAGCCGGGTTTCGGTTTCTTCATCAAGGTCTTCAGCGATGGCGGATTTCGTGAGCTTATAGGCTTCAGTGTCTTTCTCGAATTTCACGTCCTGGCTGGCGATCCTGGGCACGCCCTTGGGAAGCTTGGAAAGGTCAAGTTCCACAAGCGGAAGCGCATGCGCGCTCTCGTAGCTGCCGAGGATGGCGGCGTAGATCTCGCGCCCTTCGATGTACTCCTCGATCAAGGCAGGAGAATCGAATTCCGACTGAATATAGGAGATACGCTCCATCAACTCCTTCACGCTGTTCACGACGGCGTCGGCGCCGATGCCGATGGACCCATCTTCAGAGGTGGGCTTGACGATGAGCGGGAAGGCGATGTCGTGCGCGTGGTCGATGGTGCCGCGCCAGGCTGTGGCGAAGTAGGGCGACTTGATCCCATAAAAAGCAAACATCTTCTTGGCGATCGATTTGTCCTGGGCAAGAATGACCGCGTGCGGTCCGGCGCCGGTGAAGGGGATATCGAGAATATCGAGGAATGCAGCGACGTGCATCTCCTTGGTGTCATCGCCGGCATAGGATTCGGTGAGGTTGAAAATAAGATCGGCGCCGGACTTGGCGAGCGAGATCAGTGATTGCGGGCGACCGTCGAGAACGTGGTAGGACGGCTCATGGCCGAGCTTCACGAGGGCTTCAAAGATCTCTTCGCGGTCGTGCTTTACCGGCTTCTTCTTGCGTTTCTTTTGCCCCTTGCGCTTGCGCGGTGGAGGGGCCTCTTCCTGCACTTCAGCAGGTTCTTCTTCCCACAAGTCATACAGCACGGTGACTTTCAACTTCGTTCCAGTCATGCGACCTCCAATCGGCGCGGCGGCAGATGCCGGCACGCCTCAGGGATGGATAAACTTCCCACGCACCAGGTAATTCATTGAGAGTGCGGTTGTGTATACGGTGAACTCCGTGAGGTACTCGGACTCGCGTCGAACGTCCACGCGCAGACCAAGGTCCTCGACACGCTTGCAGATGGATTCGACCAGGCGCTTGACGATGGGACGCTGCACGCCGCTCCAATAGGCGACCTTGTCGACAATGGGCTTGCGATGCTGGCGCAGCATCTCCTGGGCGGGCCGCACTCCCTTGTGGCGCTTGCGGGAGATATTGAAGATGTCGGCCAGGTCGGTATCCAGCGCCAGTTCCTGCAACGGAACCTCCTCCGGCACGCTGAGACGATAGAATTCGCCGACCGTCGATTCCATTTCATCGACTGTGATGTCGGCGCGGCCGCGACGCCGGATGGGTTCGACATCTCCAACTTTTCGCGCCATGCGATCGACGTATCGAAGTTTGGCCAGCGCGGCCCAACCCTGGTAGCGCTTTCGCCATAGCGAGCGAGGCGTAAGCCAGACCGCAAAGGTTTCGGCAAAATCTTCATCCGGATGCTTCTGCGCGTACCACCCGGCCATGTGGCGAACAAATTTCCGCGAGAACGGTATGGGGCGGTAGTTATCGCGATAGGCGCGGCGAAACGGACCGAAGAGATCGCGCCACTCAGCCGATTTGTACAACTGGTACGCGTAATTGAAGGCGTGCCCGGCCTCATGACGCATGTACATCATGATTTCGCGAGCGTCTTCGAGATCGTTCATATCGCGCTCAAGCTGTGCCAGGTCAGGGTTGGCCAGATAAAAGGGAATGCCGATGACGGGCTCGCCTGAGGGACATCCCCATTCATCGGTGAGATAACAAAGCGGACGGAACTTGTGGATGCCCTTGGTCTCGAGCTCGCGATAGAGCTGCTGAACGAATCGTTCGAGCGGGGAACCCTCAAGCTTGAGCCCGAGTTCGCGAATGGGCTTGGCGAGTATCTCCTGGAATTCCGTTCGGGTTTTTTCGAAATCGCGCACTGGGGCTATTCAGAGTTCTATACCAATGAAGCAGGTTTGGCACGGGATGCGTATCGCTTATGCAAACAGCATTGCCGGCGCAACTTCAGACACGGTATGGCGTCGCCGTGGCCGGCGATGCTGCTGCATGCAGTGATCGACTGGAATTCGGAGGAGTTGGGATTCAGGCTGCCGAGGAAAGCGCAAGCAGCGATCGAATGTCGGCGGTCTCGAGCACAGGCTTGGGCGCACCGTGGCGGGCGACGAGAAGCATGGCCTGGCCGATTTCATCCGTGGTGATTACGTGATTGGGAAAGGCGCGGAGCAGGAGCGGAAGAAGCGGGCGGGCAAGCGTGTAGGGGATGCGATAGAGCGCAGTGCGCGAGCGCGCTCCGAAGCGGGGCACGATGACTCCGGGGCGGAACATAAAAGCAGCTTTGAAGGGCAGGCGGAGAAGCGCGTTCTCCGTGCGGCCCTTGACGCGCGCCCACATGATGCGGCCGTACCCGGAGCTGTCGGTTCCCTGCCCTGAGACGTAGACGAAGGTCATTGCGGGATTCAGGCGGGCGAGGGTTTCGGCGGCGCGGAGGGTGATGTCGTAGGTGATGCGCGAGTACTGCTCCTCATTCAGGCCGGCGGAGGAGATGCCGAGGCAGAAGAAGCATGCGTCGAAACCGGAGAGCTGCGACTCGATGGACGCGTAGTTGGTGAGATCGGCGTGAACGATTTCGCGCAGGTTCGGATGAGAGACGCCTGTTGCCGAACGGCCGATGGAGACGACAGACGCGACGCCGGAGTCGAGCAGACATTCGCGAAGAACTCCCTGACCAACCATGCCGGTAGCGCCGAAGAGAAGGACGTTCATGCGGGTCGACCTCCGTTGATGGGCGGTGAATGGATCATGGTTCGAGGGTCACGGTTTGCGGTTCGCGGTTCTCGTGAGCCGATCGCAAAGATCTAGCCCTTGCGGCGGTAGTGGATCTGGAATTCGTAGCCTGCGTTCGAGGGGAAGAGAGCGGCGATGTGGCGGAGGCGCTCGGCGAGGGCGGGTGCGGCGAGGAGCGGGTATTCGCGCTCGCGGAGGTCGTGGTAGTCAAAGTCAACAGCGAGGGAGAGCATGTAGATGGCGAGAGCGTCGGAGAAGGACGATTCGAAAAAGGCGTTGCGCGCGCGCTCGTCGATACTGGCGGCGCCCGAGGGGTTGATGCCGGGTTGGGGCTCGAGGGCGCGGCGGCGATTCTCCCATGCGTCCTGGCTGGTTTCGCCGCGGACCCGCGCCTCAGCCTGCGACCAGACGAGGGTGGAGAAGCTGTCGGGGACGCCGGCTGCTTCAACGAAGTTGTGAGCTACGTTGATAAAGAATTCGAAGGCGAGGCCGAAGCGGTCTTCGACAAGGCGTGTGGAAAGGAAAACGGCCTCAGTGTCGCCGAAGGTGGCGTTGCGATGACAGACGGCGCGGTCGCCAAGCTCGACGGTGTAGGCAGGGGCGACGAGGTTCTCGCCGGTGTCGGCGATGGCAAGAGGAACGAAGTAGTAGGCGCGCTGGCGAAGCGCGGGGGCGAGCGAGGCGGGGACGGCAGCGACGAGACGCTCAAGGTCGGAGTCGGGGACGCGGGTTTCGCCCCAACTGGCGTAGTGGATGCCGTTGGGGGCGTCGAGCACAGTGACCTGGGTGGCGACTTTGTCAGCCTGCCACAGCTCGATTTGTGCAATACCGGCCATGAATTTGTATTCTAGACGAGAGAGGTCAAGAGATGATGGAGCAAACGGCGCAGAGTGGACGCGGGAAAACGGTGTTCGGTTTTCCGCTGGAGGGGTTCAGCCTGTTCCAAAGCCTGCTGCTGGCCGTGGCGTCGGCGTTTCTGACGTTTTTCGCGACGACGTGCGTGGCAATTTTCGCTCTGCTGGGGTGGAACGTGCTGGGCGGCCATGCGGTGAGCTACGTGGACACATACCGCGATGTCGGGTTTCCGGCAGGCGTGCTGGTGCTGGTGGTGGCGCTGCCGTTTTTCTTAATACTGTGGGTGCGGGCGAAGGTGCGGAAGTAGGCGAGGCAGGTCGCTGTGCGAGGGTACAGATTCCTCATCGATAATGACAGTCAGGCGGCTTCGAAATACTTTCCGAAGAAACGAGTGGTCACGTTTGCCGAAGCAGGCCTAAGTCACGATTCACCTGATTCCGTGGTCGTGGCTAGGGCGCGGGACCTTGAATGCATCATTGTTACTGCGAACGGCCCAGATTTCGAGTCCGAGATCAAGCGGTTCTTGCAAAAGTCGCAACGTAAGGATTGTTATGACCTGTTCGGGCTCGTTGTCATCCCAAATATCGCGGCCATTCAAGCGCGGGACCTGCCCAAGCTGTCTGGCCGACTGAGAATGCAGGGCACGCGCCTCTCTTGGGAGACCGTCTGGCATGAGAACTATTTGGTCAGTGTTCATGGAGATGGTTCGGTCGATGTGAGAGAGATCGGTAGGTGCTTTTACTGCAAGAAGCGGAAGGACGCGGAGTAGATCTGGCTGTTAGCACCTATTTGTAAAGCTCAATGAATCGCCGTTTTGGGTCGGTATCCCAAGTGATGTCGAAAAGTGCGTAGTTTGGTACATTGAGGCTGTTGCACTCGTCAACATATTCGGCGACAGTCATCCCGGTACGATATAACGAAAACCTCTTCGCCGAGTGACCTCGCTTTGGATTGCCCTGCACGAGTTTTCTGATGCGCAGCAGGCTCGGACCCTCGTATGCTGGAATTCCCCAAAGTTTCTTCGCCATCGGATATTCGTACCACTGATTCTTGCCACAGGTCAAAAGAGCAGAATGATGATCCTGAACTCGGTTGCCAATATCCGTGAGCATCATGTCTTTCCAACCCGATTGAAACGCGTCTATCCTTAATAGATATTCCCGGTAGAGCATTTTCGGAGCGTAGAAGCACGATTCCCCTGGGCTCGAAATCCCACACAAACACGGCGGAGGCCGATTGACGATCGCGAGGCAATGGACGATTTTGCTGGTCGCGGCGGGAATCCTGCTCGTTGCGGCGGCGGGGTTCGTGCTGGAGGGATGCAGCGGGGGCGGCACGACGACGGGAAAAACGACGCCTCCGCCGCCCAATCTGATTCCGAGCCTGCAGCCGTATCCGACACCGAGCGGGACGGAGTCAACATACAACGCGGCAGGGAGCATCGATCCGAGCGGGATCTTTTTTCAGGCGCTGGGGACGAATCCGCGGAGCTGCGCGAACTGCCACCAGTTGAGCCAGGGAATGGGACTGAGCGCGGCGAGTGTGCAGTCGCTGTTTGCGACGAGCAACGGGAGCGATCCGCTGTTTGCGGCCGTGGACGGCGCGAACTGCCCGACGGTGGCTACGAGCGACAGTGCGGGGCACAGCCTGATCGCAAACAACGGATTGATCCGCATCGCCGAAGCGTTGCCCGCGAACGCGCAGTTCACGATGGCGGTGGCGCAGGATCCGTATGGGTGCGCGGCGGTGACGAATGGGGCCGGGCAAACGGCGTATTCGGTGTACCGGCGGCCGCTGCCAGCCACGAGCCTGACGATACTGAGCCAGGTGATGTGGGATGGGCGGTTCACTGGCGCGCCGTTGAACGCGGCGGCGACACAGAGCGCGAACCTGGAAACGGACTTGAGCGCGCAGGCGGCGAATGCGATCGCGACACACGAGCAGGGGAGCGCGGCACCGACAGCCGCGCAGTTGAGCGAGCTGGTGGCGTTTGAGGAGGGGCTGTTCACGGCGGAGGCGACAGACTCGCAGGCCGGGTCTCTGACTGGGAGCGTGGTGGCAGGCGGAGCTGCGGCGCTGGCGGCGCAGAATTACTATCCGGGGATCAACGACGCGTTCGGGCAGGATCCAAAGGGCGCGACCTTCAACAAAGTTGTGTTTACGCTGTTTGCGGCGTGGGAGGGAAGCGCAAATCCGGCGCAGGCAAGCATCGCCCGCGGCGAAGACCTGTTCAACAGCGCGCCGATGCAGATTACGGATGTGCATGGGCTGAACGACAATCCCGCGCTGGGGAGCCCGGCGGTGATGATGGGAACATGCGGAACGTGCCATGACGCGCCGAACATCGGAACGCACTCGCTGCCATTGACGATGGACATCGGAACGAGCCATGTGATCGCGAGCGAGACGGACGCGAACATTATTGGCGGGTTGCAGGCGTTGACCGCGCCGAATTTGCCGGTGTATCAGATCAGTGGGTGCACGAATGCGGGCGGGAATGCGGTGGTGTACGTGACGACCGATCCTGGCGTGGCGCTTACGACTGGGCAATGCGCGGACGTAAATGGCATCAAAGTGCCGGGGCTGCGCGGACTGGCAGCGCGGGGGCCATACTTCCACAACGGCTCGGCGGCGAACCTGGGGCAGGTGGTGCAGTTTTACAGCACACGCTTCCAAATGAATTTGAATCCGCAGCAACTAGTGGACTTGCAGAACTTTCTGGCCGCACTGTGAGGGGGTGCGGTGATGCTGCGCGTAAACGCGTCGGCAGGCGCGAAAGGGTCGCTTGCGCATTGAATCCAGCCGCAAGCATAATTCGACATACGCCTTCTTCCCACCATTCCGGCGTGATTGGCTAACAATGGCTCAAATGATTCTCTGCGCGGGCAGTTTCTGGCGGCGGCCGATGGCGGCGGGTGCGGCGTGGCTGGCGCTTGCTGCGGCTACGGCCGGAGCGCAGACGAATTTCGGCGCGGTGAACGTGGGCGCGAGCGCGACGGCGAGTGTGACGGTGACGATTCCGGCTGCAGCGACGCTGGGCAGCGTTGCTGTGGTGACGCAGGGTGCGACTGGACTGGACTTTACGAACGGGGGCGGGGGAAGCTGCGCGGCGGGAACGAATTATGGGACCGCGCAAAGCTGCACGGTGCAGGTCGAATTCAAGCCGGTGTATGCAGGAGAACGGTACGGAGCGGCGTAACTGCTGGATGGATCGGGGAATGTGATTGCGAGTGCTCCGCTCCAAGGAAATGGCGTGGGCCCGCAGGTTGCGTTCGGCGGCGGCGCGGCGATTGCGTTCGCGCCAGTGGTGAACAGCGTCGCGTTCAACGATCCTTTCGACGCCACGGTGGACGGCAAGGGAAATCTGTATATCACCGACCAAAATAATTCTCGCGTGGTGGAACTGCCGGCGGGCAACGGCGCTCCGGTTGCGATTGATCCGATCGTGGGCGGCAAGGGATTGGTGCATCCGGGCGGCGTGGCCTTGGATGGCGCGGGAAATCTTTACATCTCGGACCTCGACCGCAACTTCGTTGTGGAAGTGCCCGCGAATGGCGGCGCGGTGACGGTGATCAATCCGACGGTGAACGGGATCGGGCTGCATTATCCGTGCGGAATGGTCATCGATGGAGTTGGCGATCTGTACATTGCGGACGTGGACAACGCGCGCGTGGTGGAGGTGCCTGCCGGAGGCGGAGCGGCGGTGGCGATCGATCCGCTGGTGAGCGGCGAGAAGCTGTCGTATCCGGTGACTCTGGCGTTGGACAGCGCGGGGGATCTCTTTATCGCGGATTTGTTTGCCAATCGCGTGGTGGAAGTGTCGACGAATGGCGGCGCGGTGACAGCGATTGATCCTAGCGTGAACGGGCAAAGCCTGCATTTTCCCTACGGCGTTGCGGTGGACGCGGCAGGAGATTTGTTCATCGCCGACGCCTACAACCGGGTGATGGAAGTGCCGGCGGGCGGAGGCGCGACGACGGCGATTACGCCAACAGTGAACGGCGAGGGGCTGGAAGATCCGATTGGAATTGGAATGGACGCATCGGGCGATTTGTTCATTGCGGACTCGCTGAACAATCGGGTGGTGGAGATCGCGCGAGGGCAGCCGCCGGCGATCAACTTTGCGGCAACGGCGGCGGGGACGGTGAGCAGCGACAGCCCGCAAACGGTTGAAGTGGAGAACGTGGGCAATGCGGCGCTGACGTTTCCCGTGCCGGGCGCAGGCGCGAATCCGGCAGTCTCGGCGAATTTTACGCTGAGCAGCGGCGCAACAGACGCGTGCCCAATGGTGGCGGTGGGAACCGCGCAGCCGGGGATGCTGGCGGCAGGAGCAACGTGCGTTTTGGCGATCAGCTTTCAGCCAGCGGCGACCGGAGCGGAATTCGGCACGCTGACGCTGACGGACAACCATCTGAATGCGGCGGGTCCCGCATACGCAACGCAGACGATCGCGCTGAGCGGTGCCGCACCGGTGGCGACAGTTTCTGCGACGATGCTCGCGTTCGGACCACGGGAGGTGCAGACGGCAAGCGCGCCGCAGCAGGTGACGCTGACCAACACAGGAAGCGCGACTCTGACGATTACGAACATCGCGGTGGCCGGGACGAATTCCTCAGCGTTTGTGTTTCCGAATCCATGCGGGGGGAGCCTGGCGGCGGGAGCGAGTTGCACGATCCCGGGACACTTTACACCCGCGGGCGCGGGGCCGATGACGGCGACGCTTACGATTACGGACAGCGCGAGCGGATCGCCGCAGGTCGTCTTCCTCAACGGCGTGGGCGTATACCCAGTGACGGTTGCGGTGACGCCTTCAGCTTTCAATGTGACCACGGCTCAGGCCTTCACGGTGACGGTGGCAGTGGGTGGGGCGAACGGCGAGCCGACACCGACGGGATCTGTCGTGTTGACCAGCGGCACCTACAACCTGGGGACGGCGGCTCTGGCGAGCGGCACTGCGACGATCGACATTGCGCCGGGCGCGCTGGCTGTGGGGACGGACAACATCATAGCGATGTACGCGCCCGACAGCGCGAGCGACGAGATCTATGCCAGCGCGCTGGGGGAAAACACAGTGACCGTGACTGCGTCGTCGACGGCGACAGCGCCGGCGACAGCGACGGCAGTAGCGGCGGCAGTTACAGCGAACACTGCGACGCTCGAGGGCACGGTGAATCCGAACGGAGCGGACACGCACGCGTGGTTCCTTTGGGGCACAAGCAGTTCGCTCAGCGGTGCAACACAGACTGCGATGCAGGACCTGGGGGCGACGGCGGGCAGCCAAACAGTAAGCGCGAACCTCACCAGCCTGAGCGCGAGCACAACGTACTACTACCAGGCCGTGGCCGAGAACAGCCTGGGCACGACGAGCGGAGCGATCTTTTCGTTCACGACAACGCCTGCTCCGTATTTTCAGATGGTGACGGGAGCGCCGATGAGCGTTGCGCCAGGAGCGGCGACTGGGAATACGTCAACAATCTCCGTGACGCCTTGGTATGGATTCACGGGCGCAGTGAGCATGAGCTGTGCTATCACTCCAACAGCCGCGAGCGATCCTCCGACATGCAACGTGCCAGCGACCGTGACGGTTAGCGGCACATCGGCGCAGACGGCAACGTTGACGGTGACGACAACGGCGGCGAGCGCCATGAACGAGCCGATGCGGAGATTGTGGCCAGGCGCGGGCGGCGCAGTGCTGGCGTGCGTGCTGCTGCTGTTTGTACCGTTGCGGCGGCGGAGCTGGTTGGCATTGATGGCGTGGGTAGCGCTGTTTGCCGCGATGGCCGGAATGGGATGCGGGGGCGGAGGCACTGCTGGGGGTGGCGGTGGTGGTGGCGGACAGAAAGATCCCGGGACGACCGCGGGAACTTACACCGTGACGATTACCGGTGTGTCAGGCGGAATGACGGAGACGGGAACGGTGGCGCTGACGGTGCAGTGAGAGAGGCAGCTTCTAGCTTCTAGCTCGCAGCCTTCGGCGGCATGCCATTGCAGGACGACAACGTGGCCTATGCGCGCAGCTATAACGTCCCGGCGGGCTTGGGGTTTTTGCGGTCGAATTTGGCGACCTGGACTTTGCGGGCGAGACCGAGTTTGGACAGGATCCAGATACCCCAGAAGTTGGGATCGATTTCGTACCAGGTGAGGCCGTGGCGCGCAGAGACGGGATGGGCGTGGTGGTTGTTGTGCCAGCCCTCGCCGCCGGTGAGAAGGGCGACCCACCAACTGTTGCGGGAATCGTCGTGAGTTTCAAAGCGGCGGCGCCCCCACATGTGGGTTGCGGAATTGACCAGCCATGTAGCGTGAAGGCCCAGGGTTACGCGGAGCAACGCGCCCCAGAGGAACATGGCGAGGCCATTGACGAAGCCGCCCCAGTACCATCCGAGAGAGAACAGAAGCACACCGCTGACGGTGATGGGCAGCCAGTGGTATTTGCTCATCCAGACATGGAAGCGATCGCGGCTGAGGTCGGGCGAATAACGCGAGAGCGCCTTAATCTGCAGATGCAATGACTGGCCGAAGAGGATCCATCCGGCGTGGGCCCACCAGCCGCCTTCGCGCGGGGTGTGCGGATCGCCTTCTTTATCGCTGAGCTGATGATGAACGCGATGCGTGGAGACCCAGAAGATGGGGCCGCCCTCAAGCGAGAGCGTGGCGAAAACCGTCATCGTGTACTCAAGCCACTTGGGCACCCGGTAGCCGCGATGCGTAAGCAGGCGGTGATAGCACATGCCGATGCCCACATTGATGGCCAGGACATAGAGGATGGCCATGACCAGGAGGCGCTGCCAACTAAAGAGGAAGAGCGCAGCAATCGCGCCCAGGTGAAAAATGGCGATGACCAAGACCATCGGCCAGCTCAAGCCATCGCTGACGGCCATGGCGCGGCCCATGCGAATCTGACGCCACTTGGCAACGGCTTTGGCGGCGACAGAGGCGGAAATTGACTCGCTCGACTCGGGAACCAGGGAAGTGGGCTGGGTTGAATCAGTGACAACGGGATCGGTTGAAGGAACGGAGGTTACAGATGCCATGCGGAGGGGAATCCTTGAGAAGTGTCAATGTGCCCACTTGTATCTTTTTATTGTATAGGAGGGTCTGCAAAATTGCGCGGCGGCCGCGGTGAAGGGCAAGCGAAAGTACCGTTTGGCAGTGCATAAAATGCAAACACCGGAACACGACTGTCCGGGGGGGCGCGACAATTTGCACGAATCCGATTGGTTGATTTCCTCGACGACAGGCGTTGAACTTGGTTGATTCTAAAGGCGCGGGAGCGGCGCGGGCGATGGAAGTGCGCTAGTTGGCGTTGGCGGCGACGACGGCGATGGATTCAGGGCCGCCGAGGAAGATGCGAGTTGCGTCGCCGCGAAGGACGCGATAGAGGGCGAATTGGCGCTCGGTAGAGCCGCGAAGCTCGAAAAGAAGCTCGCCGCGGTTGTCGGCCTCGGCGTCGACGGCATCGACAAGGCGCATGCGCGGCGTGAGGTCAAGGTGCGCGGCGTCGGTAACGTTTTTGACAAGGACGACGACGCCGCCATAGAGATCGGGTTGCCCAACCAGGGTGACGAATTTCTCCTGGTCTCCCGTGCCGAGTGTGTGCGCGGAGAGAACCATCGTGGCTCCGGAGCCGTAGGCCAGCTCGAAGACGCGGAATTGCTCGACGAGGAGCGGTGCGGGCGGAGGAGGCGCGGCCGGCTTCAGGGTTTTGTGCGTGGCGGCAGATTTGGGCTTGGGCGCGAGCGGCGGGTTGAGGCCGAGAGCCGTGCGCGCGAGATCTTCGAGGGCGGCCTTCATTTTGTCTTCGTCGTCAGGGTTGGCCCACGTGTAGTTCCACAGATGCGCGGGACGGTCGATGGCGTCGGAAACGGCGACGGTTTGCTGCATATCGACGGGCAGGCCGAAGAGGTTGGGGAGGACGGGCGCGCCATAGCTTGAAGGCTTGCCATAAAAAAGATGCGGACGATCGGGATCGGTGGAGGTTGCGACGTCTGAAACATAGGCCTCATCGTCGTCCTTCTTTTTCTTCTTGGGCTTGGGATTGCCGGAGTCGCCGGAAGATGAGCTGCCCGCCGATGAGCTGTCATCGGTGTGATGGAGAACGGGACGATCGGGATCCTGAGGCGAAGCGTTGGAGTCGGAGCCCGAGCCGCTGCTTGAGCCGGAATTTGTTCCGCCGGTGCTGGCGCCGGAGTTGGTGGTCGAAGAATCGCCGCCCTTGTGCAGCGTGGGACGGTCGGGATCGGGAGCGGGCGCGCTGGAACCCGAGTCGGAACTTGACCCTGAACCGGAGCCGGAACTCGTGCCGCCGGCGGAATCGTCGGCGTGATGCTTGCGATGCAGGACGGGCACGTCGCTCTGCGCATCGTCGTCTTCGTCAACCTTGGCTACCTGCGTTGGGGCGGATGTGGGCTTGGGCAGCGGCCTCCACTTGCCGTAGCCGACCCATCCACCCTGCTCGCGCGCGGAGACGTCAATGTCGAAGAGGCCTGACGGCTGGCCATCGTGCTGGAGCTGATATTCGACGTCGCTTTCGAGCGCGAGCGGCTCGGGATGATTGAGATAGACGCCGGCGTCATTGAGATCCTGGCCGTCGTAGATGCAAATGGGAACGAGGCGGCCGGCCTTGGGATGGGCTTCATCGCCGGTCCACTCAAACACCGCGATTGCTCGCAGGTTTGGCGTATTCGCGTCGGGTTTGGCGATCTGGCCGGGATATTGCGCGGGGGCATCTGCGCTGAAGACGAACGGGAGCGCCCCCCACCCTAGCGACAAAGACAAGAACGTCGCGAGGATGGGGCACCCGCTCATTGTTTTTATCCACAATCGATTTGCGCTCCGCGATGACACGTTCGACTTCCCTCGACAATAATCAAATTTGGCGGCCGCAGTGCAACGGGCGGTCGCGGCGAATTTGGCGGCCGTAGTTTGGCCCGACCCATCTATAGAGAGGATATTCCCCATGAAGCTCAATGAGAAAGTTGCCGACTTTACCCTGCAAACGGATGAGGACAAAACCGTGAGTCTCTGTGACTTTGCCGGCAAGCCGGTGATCCTGTTCTTTTACCCGAAAGCCGATACCCCTGGCTGCACCATTGAGGCCTGCGGCTTTCGCGATACGTTCAAAAAGCTCCAGGCGGCAGGCGCCGTGGTTCTGGGCATCAGCCGCGACACGCCCCGCGAGCAGGCCAAGTTCCGGGCGAAGTTCGACCTCCCGTATTCACTCCTTTGTGATGTAGACGAGAAAGTGTGCAAACAGTTTGATGTGTTGAAAGAAAAGAACATGTACGGGAAGAAAGTGTTTGGCATCGAGCGCACAACGTTCGTGATCGGCCCTGACCGGACGCTCTTGCACATCTACCCAAAAGTGGTGCCGCAGGGCCACGCCGAAGAAGTGCTGGAACTGATCAAGGAATGGAACAAGGCGCACAAGAAGTGAGGGAGACGCGGCTTGGCGAATAGGCGAGTCAGCAAGCCATCGAGTCAGCGAGTTAGCGACGCAACTTGCGCTGACTCGGAGGCGAGCCGCCTTCCAGGCAAGCTGCTGAAGCGCGCTTTCTTTGAGGATGCGCCGGAGCAGGTTGCGCCGCGGCTGCTGGGCAAGCTGCTGATCTTAAGGACGAGAACCGGCCTGATGGCGGGGCGGATCGTCGAGGTGGAAGCGTATCTGGGACCGCACGCGCAGCCGGCTGACCCAGCGGCGCATTCGCATCGCGGGCCGACTCCGAGGAACCAGGTGCTGTTTGGGCCGGCGGGGCACGCGTATGTGTATTCGATCTACGGCCTCTACTACTGCATGAATTTTTCCTGCGAGAAAGAAGGACACGGCGGCGGCGTGCTGCTGCGCGCGGTCGAGCCCGTCGCCGGTTTGCATCAAATGGCTCGCCGCCGCGGCCTGCCACCTGATGCCGCGCCGTGCGACCTCACAGGCGGCCCGGGCCGGCTGTGCCAGGCGATGGGGCTCACGCGGGAAATGCACAACGGACTCGATTTGCTCGATCCCAAATCGCCTTTGCAGGTGCGCGACGACGGGATGCGCTTCGCGCGCGTGCTGGTGACTCGTCGCATCGGCATCCGGCACGCCGTTGAGTTGCCGCTTCGTTTTTCCCTGCCAGGGAACGATTGTGTTTCCGGCCCCAGAAGGATGGAAGGCAAATTGACCTTTATGCGCCCAAGCGCCGCAGGTAGACTGTTACGGTAAACAAACCGGGGTTTCAGGAACAAACCCTGAGAGGAAACTTGCCAAAGTGAAGCTCACTTCCCTGCTGACATCCGCTTCCCTGCTGTCGCCCGCCGCCGCAGTCGCCTTGTTGACCGCGGCCGTGCTTGCCACCACCACTGGAGTGCAAGCGACGCAAGACCAGCCGCAGACGAGCGCGCCGGCTGCGCAAACTGCGCCCGCCCCACCTGCCGGAGGCGCGCCGGCACCGGGCATGGCACCGGGAGGCCGGCCACCGCGGAGTTATCCCGCGCCGACCAACCTGCAGGTGCTGCCCAAGGACCTGACCGGCCAGCAGGTGCACGAAATCATGGAGGGTTTCGCCGGATCGCTGGGCGTGCACTGCGACTTTTGCCACGCCGCCGACCCGAAGAACTTGATGCCCAATGGGCGACCGCGCATGAACTTTGCCGATGATTCCAAAGATGACAAGAAGATCGCGCGGATCATGATCGCGATGGTGCAGCAGATCAATGGCGACTACATCAGCAAGACAACGGCCATGGATCCGGACGCGATGGGCATGAAGGTGACATGCGGTACGTGCCATCGCGGCCACGAGATGCCCGAGGAGTTCGTGATTCCGAAGGAGGGCGGGCCGGGCGGGCCTCCGCCTGCTGGCGGACCACCGAATGGCGCTGCGCCACCGGCAGCGGGGACGCCGCCGCCGGCAAACTAGGTTCCAGAGCGCGCGAAGTTGAGCCTTAGGCGTCGTGCTAACCCAGGTCTCAAAACCGAGACCTGGGGCACCCATTTCCTGGGGCGGGTGGGGGACGGGAAAAGCAGAAGCAGGTCCCTCGGCTCCGCTGAAGAGCGCTTCGCACGGGATGACACAGCGGGACTTCGCTCGGGATGACGCAGCGCGGTCGATGGTGACCGTTGGCCCGGTGGAGGGCGCCATTGACTGATATACTGAAGATTCGGCAGGGCGATGGCGCGAGGCGCCGTATGCGTCGTGGCTGCTCACGCAGCGCCCGAAAACACTCGAGAGATTTGGAGTTGGACGATGGCACAAGTTTGCGATATCTGCGGCAAAGGGCCGCGCTTTGGCAATAATATTTCGCACGCGCACAACATTACGCGGCGGCGCTGGAACGTGAACCTGCAGGCAGTGAAGGCGATGGTAAACGGCGCGCCCAAGAAGCTGCGCGTATGCGCGAGCTGCATCAAGAGCGGAAAAGTCGCGAAGGCGTAATTCCACCCTATCCCGCTGAAGCGCGAGGATAGGATGGGCCACCCATTTCTAAGGCTCAATGAACCCCGTTCCGAAAGGACGGGGTTTTGTTGTGCGCGAAAGACGGAACGTAGATCAGGCGCGAGCGAGTTGACCGGCTGGCTTACTCGCCTTCGCGGGTGAAGCTGAGCGAGGCGGAGTTGATACAGTAGCGCAGGCCGGTGGGGCCAGGACCATCGGGGAATACGTGGCCGAGGTGGCCGCCGCAGCGGGCGCAGGTGACTTCAACGCGCCGCATGCCGTGGCTCATATCCTCGTGCTCATCGACGGATTTGGAGCCGGCGGGGATCATGAAGCTGGGCCAGCCGCAGCCGGAGTCGAACTTGGCGCCGCTCATGAAGAGCAGCGCGCCACATGCGGCGCAGTGGTAGTTGCCGGTTTCGTGATTCTCCGTGAGGAGGCCGGTGAAGGGTCGTTCAGTGCCTTTTTCGCGCAGCACTTGATACTGCTGAGGCGTGAGAAGGGTTCGCCACTCGGCGTCGCTGCGGACGACTTTGGCGTTGGAATCGCTTTCGGGATGGGTCTCGGATTGGCTCAAGATGACCTCCTGCGCTTGCGGGGTGGGGCGACGGAATATAGGGAGCCGAGTCCCGATACGGCGGGAGCGACACGGCGCAGGCTCACTCTTCCATTGAAACAGATCGGCTCGAACCAGGTTGGCTTGGACCAGAAACAGGGCAGCGCCGGTCAGACTTCGGCGACAACATCGATTTCGACAAGTATGTTTCGCGGCAAGCGGGCGACTTCAACCGTGGTGCGGGCAGGCAGGGCGTCGCTGTCGGTTCCGAAGTACGAGGCGTAGACTGCGTTCATCGCCGCGAAATCGTTCATGTCTTTGAGAAAGACGGTGGCTTTGACCACCTGGCCGAGACTGCTGCCTGCGGCCTCAAGAACGGCTTTGAGGTTCTCAAGGGTTCGCGCCGTCTGCTCTTTGATTCCGCCGGAGACGACCTGGCCGGTGACGGGATCCAGGCCACCCTGTCCAGCAGTGAATACGAGGTTTCCTACTCGCACGCCTTGCGCATAAGGGCCGATCGCGGCAGGCGCGCCGTCGGTGGTGATATTCGAGCGACTCATGGGTCGATTCTATGACGATGGCGGGGGATGACTCGAAGAATATTCTGCGCAAAGCGGAAACAGAGTTGGACCAACGGACGACGTGACCCATGAAATGCGATAGGGGCAATTTCACAAGGAAATTGCCCCTATGCCAGCGGAATGCTTTGATGCGCGGGCGACAGTTAGCCGTGGAAAGCTGCCACAAGACCACCGCCAATGGCCATGACCAACAGCCAATAGGAGGCGTTGATGGCAAAGAGATTGGCACGGCGGTTCTCGGCAATGTGCTGGGTAAAGAGCGGCGGCGCCATAAATCCAAGCCAGCAAATGACGCCAAGCTTGGCGCCCCCTGTGAAGGTCGCGGCCCCTGCCCAATGCACGACGTGCGCGATCACAAACGTGAGGAGCAGGCAGGCGATAAACGAGCAGACCATGGTCATGGCGCCGTTCTTGGGTTTGTTGGTCTCGGAAAAGCCGGCCAGTGTCATCCAGGACTTGCGAAACACGAGTCCGAACCAGAGGGCTCCCAGCAGCCATTCAACCACGGCCGCAATCACAATAATCGTAATGAGGTGACTGGTAAGGATCGACGCGAACAGAAACGCGGAGTAGGTGACAACGTGCATTCTTGAATCCTCCACTACGGATTAAGGTTCGGCTCCCACGAACAAAAGCCCCAATGACGCGGTTCCGCGCCGGCCAATCTGACAGGAGTCGCCGCAATCACGATGCGGTATGCAAGGAAGCGATGTCAAGGCAATTCAGGTCTCGCGCGTAGAAGTGGTAACTAACACGAATGAGTCACAGATCGGACCCCAAAATATTAGCGGCGCTTGAGGGCTTCAAGCTCGTCGAGCGTGCGCGGCCAATCGGCGCCGAGCAAGCGCGAGAGGCTGCGGTCGGCTAGGACCTTGCCGCCGGTTTGGCAGGTGGCGCAATAGTTGGTTTCATTGTCGGCGTAACGGATGCGCTGAACGGGG
Source organism: uncultured Acidobacteriaceae bacterium (assembly GCA_963835355.1). Taxonomy (GTDB): domain Bacteria; phylum Acidobacteriota; class Terriglobia; order Terriglobales; family Acidobacteriaceae; genus Telmatobacter. The sequence goes on from CAWIFE010000001.1 coordinate 92,410, forward strand.
TTGCCACAGCGAGGGCAGGGCTGGCCGAAGCGGCCGTGAACTGCCATCTCGGGACGGAATGCCGTGACGCCTTCGGGGAATTTTTTCCCGGCCTCGGAGGAGAGCCGCGCGATCCATAAGGAAAGCGTGAAGCGAGTGGCATCGAAGAGGCGCTGCCACTCTTCGGGCGTGAGCTTGTGCGTGAGCGCGATGGGAGAGAGACGCGCGGCGTGAAGTATCTCGTCGGAGAAGGCGTTGCCTACGCCGCTGATGAGGCGCGGATCGGTGAGGGCGCGCTTGAGGGTGCGGTTCTCCTGTGTGAGCGCGGCACGGAAGCCATCGAGATCGGTAGAGAAGATTTCAACGCCGCCGGGATCGATGTCTTGGAGGGCCTGCTCGCCGCGCAGTAGATAGAGCGAGGCGCGGCGCTTGGAGCCGGCTTCAGTCAGGACTAGGGTGCCTTCCGAAAAGTCAAAGCCCGCGAGGGCCTGACGGCCGGAAAGTTTGGCGTGCGGCGGCCGCCAGTGGAGACGGCCGGCAATCATGAGATGAAGGACGAGCCAGAGTTTTTCCTGGTTTTGGACGGAAGCGTCACTGACGCCGATTGCGATGCGTTTGCCGATGCGGCGAAGTTCGCGGACAGTGCGGTCTTCGACGGATTCGATGGGAGGGTCGGCGGTGCGCAGAACAAAGACGCTGTTCAGGCGAACGCGTTCGAGTGTCTGGCCGATAATGCGCGGCTCAAGCGCGGCGATGTAGGCGGCGATGTCGGGGAGTTCGGGCATTGCTATCAGGTTGCAGCGAATGAGGCGGCCAGCGCAATGAATTTCTTTCTTTGGCTTACGGCAGAATTGCGTTGTCGATGAGGCGTGTTGAGCCGACGAATGCGGCGACGGCGAAGAGCGTGCCTGGGGTTGCGGTTTCGACGGGCAACAGAGTGGACCAATCGACGAGGACGATGTAGTCGATGCGGACCTCGGGCTCAGCGGCGAACACTCCGTGGGCTGATGCGATGAGCATATTCGCGCGGCGCTCGCCCTGGGCGACAAGCGACTCGATGTGGCGGACGGCGCGGCTGAGCGTGAGGGCCTGCGCGCGCTCGGACGAACTGAGGTAAACGTTGCGCGAACTGATGGCGAGACCGTCGGCGTCGCGGGCAATGGGGCAGACGACGATTTCGGCAGCGAGGCGCAGATCAGCGACCATGCGGCGCAGAACGGCGACCTGGGCTGCATCTTTCTGGCCGAAGAAAGCGCGATCGGGCTCGGCGGCGATAAGCAGCTTGGCAACGACGGTGGCGACGCCGCGAAAGTGGCCGGGGCGGGATGCGCCGTCGAGGCGATCACCGAGGCCGGGGACTTCAACGAACGTGGAATCGGGTCCGTTGGGGTAAAGCTCTTCGACGGACGGCGCGAAAAGGACATCGGCGCCTTCTCGATCGGCAAGAGCGCAGTCGGCGTCGAAGGGGCGGGGGTAGAGGGCGTAGTCCTCGTTGGGGCCGAACTGCGCGGGGTTGACGAAGAGGCTGACGGCGACGTGGGTGCATGAGGCGCGGGCGGCGCGGATGAGCGAGGCATGGCCCGCGTGGAGCGCGCCCATGGTGGGCACGAGGCCGATGGTATTGCCGGGCATGGAGCGAAGCACGCGGGACCAGCGGCGGAGGTTGGCAACGGTTCGGAGAACCTGCATCAGCTCGGCCAATCCTCGAACGCGTCGCGATTCACGACAGCCTCATCGGAATCGAAATCGGCGCCGGGGGCGGCAGCACCCATCTCCTTACGCGCGGTCAAGTGATAGCTCTCGGCGTCCGACGGAAAGGCGCGATGCTCCACGTCTTCGCGGAAGCGCTCGATGGCGGAGCGGAAGAGCGCGGAAGCGTCAGCGTAGTGGCGGACGAATTTGGCCGGCGGCGCGAAGGTGAGATTCACGAGGTCGTGGAAGACGAGAATCTGGCCATTGCAATCGGGACCGGCGCCGATTCCAATCGTCGGGACGGACAGGTCTGCGGTGATGGCTGCGGCAGCCTCGCGGGGAACGCCTTCAAGCACGATGGCGCCTGCGCCGGCGCGAGCCAGGGCGAAGGCATCGGCGTGAAGCTCGAGCACGGCGTCGGCGGTGCGGGCCTGCACGCGGTAGCCGCCGAAGCGATTGACGCTTTGCGGCGTGAGGCCGAGATGGCCGATAACGGGAATCTCAGCGTCAACGAGGGCGCGGACAAGCTCGACACGCGGGCCCTCAATTTTGACGGCTTCAGCGCCGGCTTCCTTGACGAAGCGGACGGCATTGGAAACCGAATCAGAAATCGACCCGTGATAGCTGCCGAAGGGCATGTCGGCGACGACAAGAGCGCGACGGACTGCGCGGCGCACGGCGCGGGTGTGGTGGAGCATCTCGTCGACAGTGACGGCGAGTGTATTTTCCTGGCCGAGCACGACCATGGCGAGCGAGTCACCGACGAGGATGAGGTCGATGCCGGCCTCATCGGCGAGACGCGCGGTGGGGTAGTCGTACGCGGTGAGCGCGGAGATGGGCTTGCCCTGGCGCTTCATTTCGCCGAGAGCGGGCATGGTGACTTTGGGAAGAGGAACGCCGGGCTGCGATTGATCCGACCGACGCGCGCCCGCGGAAGATGGGTTGATGCTCATGGTTGGCTCCAGTGCCGCTCCGAAGACCCAGGATGCGACCCGAACAAGTCCAGTATACGCCGGAGGTTCCTTTCAACTTGCCCACGGGCGCGAAAGTTCACAGGAGACTCTAGAGATTCCCCGACGGAAACAGCGCTATCGAACAGCTTCTTCCAAGTTGTATAAGGGTGAGAGCGGGCAGCGAGTGCGAGTCCAAGCCGTTTCGGAATTGCCCAGCGCCGCGGAGGAAAGAATGGCTTACGATCTGGCGGTCGTGCTGCCCACGTTCAACGAAAGCCGGAATGTGGGCCCGATTGTCGATCGGCTGGACGGTGCGCTGAAGGGCACCCGCTACGAAGTGATTTTTGTAGACGATGACTCGCCCGACGGCACCGCCGATGTGGTGCGGCAGCTGGCTGAGCGGCGCGACAACGTGCGCGTGCTGCAGCGGATCGGGAGACGGGGGCTGGCGTCGGCATGCATCGAGGGGATTCTGGGGGCTGCAGCTCCTTATGTAGCGGTGATGGATGCGGACATGCAGCACGATGAGGCCGTGCTGCCGGAGATGCTGCGCCGGATTCGCGAAGAGACTCTCGACCTGGTTGTAGGCTCGCGCAACATCGCCGGCGGCAGCATGGGCGAGTTTACCAAGTGGCGCGTGAAGCTGAGCCACCTGGGCAAGCGGCTTAGCCTGATGGGCGTCGAACACGAGCTCAGCGATCCGATGAGCGGTTTCTTCATGGTGCGCGTGTCGACCTTCGAGAGGTTTGCGCACCGGCTTTCGGGGATCGGCTTCAAGATTCTGCTCGACATCGTGCTTTCGGCGGGGCCGGGGCTGAAGATCGGCGAGGTGCCCTACCGCTTCAGGCAGCGCGAGCATGGCGAGAGCAAACTCGACATGCTGGTGGGACTGGAGTACTTCGAGCTTCTGGTGGACAAGCACCTCGGGAACGTGGTGAATGTTCGCTTTGTGCTCTTTGGAATGGTGGGCGCGCTGGGTGTGTGCGTTCACCTGCTCATCTTGAGCGGACTGCTAAGGCTCGCGGGAATGAGCTTCGCTACGGGCCAGGCGATTACTACATTTATCGTGATGATTTTGAATTTTGTTTTGAACAACTCCGTGACTTACCGCGATCGGCGGCTGCGCGGATGGAGGTTTTGGAGCGGCCTGATCACGTTCTGCCTGGCCTGCGGATTGGGCGTGGCGGCAAACGTGGCCATCGCGAGCGAGGCGTTTCGCCGCGGGGTTCCCTGGGTGCTGGCGGCAGTGACGGGCCTGCTATTCAGCGCGGTTTGGAACTACGGCGTGACGTCAATGACGACGTGGAGACAGGAGCGGCGATCGAGCGAAAAGCGCGCCAGGCAGCGGATGGAAGCGGGCGCGTTGCAGGCTGGCCGGCAGGGCGACAAGGAGATGCGGGCAAAGACGATGTGAGCTTGCGAGTGCCCTGCGGGTAGCCCGCCTGCGCTGCGACGCATCATACCGAGGAGGAAAGTGGTTTCTACGATTCCAACCGGGATTTATGCAGGACTGGGCGCGGCCGCCTGTGCCGGGGCGGTGTGGGGAGCATACACCTATGCCTCCATGTGGCCGGGTTCGCGGCTCTTCGGCGAGGGGCTGACTGCGCCGGAGCGGCCGGGCGACTTGGCGCTGACCTTCGACGACGGACCGAATGCAACATGGACGCCGAAGCTGTTGGATCTTCTGGCGAGCCACAGATTGCAGGCAACGTTTTTTCTCGTGGGCGAGCGTGCGCAAGCGGAGCCGGAACTGGTGCGCCGGGCAACAGCGGCCGGACATCTGATCGGAAATCACTCCTGGGACCATCCCAACCTGGCGCGGAGATCTTCGGACGTGATTCGAGAAGAATTACGGCGCACGCAGGATGTGCTGGAGCAGATCACGGGTTCGGCGGCGAAGTTTTTCAGGCCGCCTTACGGAGCGCGAAGGCCGGCGGTGTTTCACATTGCGCACGAGATGGGCCTGAAGCTGGTGCTGTGGAACGCAATGACCTCGGATTGGAGCGATCCATCAGCGGACCGGATCGCGTACAAGCTGTCAAAGAGGATCGACCGGGAGCAGCGAAGGGGCCGCGCGGCGAACATCGTGCTGCATGACGGCGGTCATAGCGACCCGGCGGCAAATCGGGCGGCATCGGTCGCCGCGGCGGAGCGTCTCATTGAACGGTACAAAGCGACGCATCATTTTGTGACGCTGGACGCGTGGGTCTGAGCGCGCGAATCAGCTCTTGTGCAGCGACGCGAAGGCTGCGCGGGCAGCGGCGATGGTGGCCTTCACCTCAGCTTCGCCGTGGGCGGCAGAGATGAATAAAGCTTCAAACTGCGAGGGCGGGAGCCAGATTCCGCGATCGAGCATCGCGCGATGGAAGCGGCCGAAAGCTTTGGTGTCGCTGCGCGCCGCGCGGGCGTAGTTGGTGACGGGGCCTTTCAAAAAAAACCATGTCCACATGGAGCCCACGCGGTTGGTGGTCAGCGGGATGCCGGCGCGGGAGGCCTCGGCGGCAACACCGTCGGCGACGGCTTTGGATGTCGCTTCAAGCCGCGGATAAATTTCGCGTTCGTGTTTCTGTAGATAGCTGATGGTCGCGAGGCCCGCGGCCATGGCGAGCGGATTACCGCTGAGGGTTCCGGCTTGATAGACGGGGCCCAGAGGCGAGATCAAATCCATAAAAACACGCTTGCCGCCGAAGACCCCGACGGGAAGACCTCCGCCGACGATCTTTCCAAGAGTCACGAGATCGGGATTGAGCCGGTAAAGCTGGCAGGCGCCGCCGAGGGCGACACGAAAACCGGTCATGACTTCATCCGCAATGAGCAGCGCGCCGTGGCTTGTTGTGAGCTTGCGCAGAGCGGCCAAAAAGCCGGGCGCGGGCGGGATGCAGCCCGCGTTGCCGACGATGGGCTCAACGATGACCGCGGCGATGGCTTTGGGGTGAGCGGCGAAGGCGGCTTTTAGAGCTTTGATGTCGTTGTAGGGCAAAGCGAGGGTGAGGCGGGCAATTTCTTTGGGCACGCCCGCTGAGCCTGGAATGCCGAAAGTGGCCACGCCGGAACCGGCTTTGACGAGAAGGCCGTCGGCGTGGCCGTGATAGCAGCCTTCGAACTTGACGATGAGCTTGCGGCCGGTGACGGCGCGGGCCAGGCGAATGGCCGACATGGTGGCCTCGGTGCCCGAGCTGACAAAGCGCATTTTTTCGATGGCGGGATAGCAGGCCACGATTCGCTCGGCGAGATCGGCCTCGGCGGCGGTGGATGCGCCGAAGCTCACGGAGTTGCGCGCCGCGCGTTCGATGGCTTCGACGACTGGTGGAAAGGCATGGCCGAGGATCATCGGACCCCAGGAGCCAAAGTAGTCGATATAGCGATTGCCGTCGGCGTCAATGAGGAAGGCGCCCTTGGCGCAATCGATGAATGGCGGCGAGCCGCCCACAGCGCGAAAGGCTCGCACGGGAGAGTTGACGCCACCGGGGAAGAATTGCTCGGCACGCTCTTGGAGCGCCTGCGAACGGGCGTGGTTTGGGGCGCGAACCTTGGCGCTCCGAATTTTGGCGCACATGATGGCTTCAGTATAGAGGGCTATGGCCGCGCGACGACCGCGTTGAGCCGGGCGGATTCGCGCGTGGCGATTCGCGGATTGGCTGCGAATTGGATGGAATCGGCGGAATGCTTTTACACCGCTTGGCGCTTCTTTGCGGCGGCGGCCTTAGTGGCGAGGACGACGCCGGCGATTTCAAAAACGATGGCGATGCCGAAGAATGCGCCGCGGAAAAAGTCGCTCCAATCGGAGCCTGCATGGGGGAGTGGCGGCGAAATTCGTGGCCAGGTGACGCCGATTGTAATGAGCGACAGGCCGGCAACGATCAGTGCCATGGCTACGGGGATCATCTTCTCGGGAGAGATTTCGAGCCTGCGGAGAATCATGGTTTCCTTTCGCTGAACTGGAGTGCGCACGTTGTTTGCAAGGCGGTCGGCGGAGATGGCTTCAGGTCCGGCGCGCTTTAAATCCCGTTTGGGCGGCAGCGGCGCGCTGCACGCAGGCAGAAGAGGTTGATGGTGATGGATAGGCCGAGGAAGAATCCGGAAAAGGCATCGAGCCAATTGTGATTGAAGGTTATGTACTCGCGGAAGATCCACGGCATCAAGCCGAGTACAAGAGACAAGTTGGCGAGCTGCAACAGGCGGCGGTGTTTCGGATCGAGTCGACGATACAAGGCGTGCATGGAAGATTCTCCTTTTCGAGTTCAGTCGTTGAAGTGGCGCGTAAGAAGTGGTTTCAATCGTGAGCCGGATCGCTGCGGCGCTCGATTGCGCGTTTGGCGTAGATACGGACGAGTTGGAAGGCGACTAAAACGTCAATGGAGGTTCCAATCCCGGCACAAACACCGCGACAAAGATCGTCGGACGCAGCCGTCAGATGCAGCAGCGACAAGAGTGTTTGCGGCCAGCCGAAAGAGCAGGCGAGGTCGACCTGAGCAACGAGGAGCAGGGCGATGAGAAGCGGCCAGGATTTCTTCAAATTGAACGAATCAAGCGCAAACATTGGGCTTCCTTTCAGGAGCGAATCTAGTTTTTGAAGTGGTACCAGCGCATCAGTGCGACTTTTGTCAGGCCCATTGCATAGATCACGGCAATCAGATCCCAGGGCACGCGGTGCTCAACGAGCAGGTGAACTTCGAGCATCGCGAAGGCGATGAGCACGCCGACGATGGCCGCGGCACTGGTGGAGCGGCGTTGATGTTCGCGAGACCGCTCGTCGGCGACCTGATCGAGCATCAGGATGCGGTTCAGAATGGGATGGGTCATGGTTGGTTCTCCAACTGGAAGATTTGGTCTGTCGGGCAGGAAAAGATGCGTGCGAAAATCAGGGCCAGCTCGAGCGAGGGCACGTAGCGATTGCGTTCGATGGAGTTGATGCTCTGCCGCGAGACTCCTGCGGCCTGGGCCAGTTGCTCCTGGGTCCAGCCGAGGGCGATGCGAAGCTCCTTGACGCGGTTTGTGATGGTCTGAGGCACTGTCTGTTGGGACCTGCTCCGTGTAAAGCCGACTTTCCAATTCAGAGTAGCCCGGATTCGTTTTGATGTCAAGCCGACTTTCCATAATCTTTAAAGAAGAATCCGGCAGTGCTTCTGGGCGGGACGGCGAGAGCCGGGGCCGTCTGGTGTGTTGATTTGTGGGAAATGGGTGCGATGATTGCTGCTAGAATTCTGCTTTCCGGCTCCTTTAGGCCGAACCAATCCACTGATTAGAAAGCCTGCGCCGTGCCTCAACAGACCGCACCGAAAACCGTGACTTACGCCGACGCCGGGGTGGATCTGCGCAGCGGCGACCACGCCAAAGAGCGCATCAAGTACCTGGCGCAAAAGACCTTTAACCGCAATGTGCTGGGCGGGATTGGGAGCTTCGGGGCGCTTTACCGGCTGGATATGCAGCGGTGGAAAAACCCCATCCTGGTGAGCTCGGCAGACGGCGTTGGGACCAAGCTGAAGGTGGCCTTTCAACTGGGGCTGCACCAGACGGTCGGCGCGGACCTGGTGAATCATTGCGTGAACGACATCGCGGTGCAGGGGGCGACGCCGCTGTTCTTCCTGGATTACCTGGCGACGGGCAAGCTGGACGAGGACGTGGTGGAGAGCGTGGTGAGCGGGCTGGCCGATGCCTGCAAGGCCAACGCGTGCGTGTTGATCGGCGGCGAGACGGCGCAGATGCCGGGGTTCTACTCCGACGGCGAGTACGACCTGGCGGGATTTATTGTGGGCGCGGTGGACCGCGACAAGATGGTGACGGGCGTGGGCATCAAGCCTGGCGACGTGCTGATCGGTTTGCCTTCGACGGGCCTGCACACTAACGGCTACTCGCTGGCGCGCAAGCTGCTGTTCGAGGTGGCCGGGTACAAGGCCACGCAATACGTCACTGCCATCAAAGAAAAGGCCGGCGCCGCGCTGCTCCGTACGCACCGCAGTTATCTGCACGTGATCCAGAAGCTGGTGACGGGCGGCCTGACCACGGGCATGGCGCACATCACTGGCGGCGGAATCACCGAGAATTTGCCGCGCATTTTGCCCAAGGGAGTCACGGCGCAGGTGGAGATTGGATCGTGGCCGGTGCTGCCCATCTTCGAGCACCTGCGTGAGCTGGGAAATATTCCGCAGGAAGAGATGATGCGGACGTTCAACATGGGCATCGGGCTGATTGCGGCGATTCCGGCGGCGAAGTTTACGCGCGCCAAGAACCTGCTGGACCGGTCGGAAGAGAAGTTCTACGTGATCGGCCGCGTGGTGAAGGGCGAGCGCCGGGTACAGTACACGTGAGCGAGGCCGCGCCGGGTGGGGGAGCGATAGCCCGCCTGGGAATTCTTCTCTCCGGCCGGGGATCGAATTTCCTGGCGATTGCCGAATCGATTCGCGCGGGACGGCTGAAGAGCGCTGAGATCGCGGTCGTGATCTCGAATGTGGCTGAAGCCGCCGGATTGGCCAAGGCGCGCGAGATGGGGCTGCCGACGGCGGTCTTTGAGTCCAGGGGCCGCAAGCGCGAAGAGCATGACGCCGATGTGATTGCGTGCCTGCGCGCGCACGGCGTGGAGCTAGTTTGCCTGGCCGGCTACATGCGGCTGCTTTCCCCGCAGTTCGTTGCTGCGTTTCCGCATCGCATTCTCAATATTCATCCCTCGCTGCTGCCGGCGTTTCCTGGACTCGAAGCGCAGGAGCAGGCATTCGCCTACGGCGCGAAGGTCACGGGCTGCACAGTGCATTTTGTCGACGAGGAGCTCGACCATGGCGCGATCGTGGTGCAGCGAGCGGTTCCGGTGCTCGAGACGGACGATGAGCACTCGCTCGCGGAGCGGATTCTGAAGGAAGAGCACCTGGCTTACACCGAGGCGATTGCGCGCGTGGTGAGCGGAGAATATGAGGTGCGCGGGCGGAGATACGTTAAAGCAGGGAACAAGGGAACAAGGGAACAAGGGACCGAGGGAAATTGACGAGCTTCTGGCTGCCAGCTTCTGGCCTCCAGCTTGAGGGTGGCGGCTGGGCAGGGTTTTCGCTCCAAGAAAACACTTGTCAAGGGGGTCATCGCGCAACTTTGTTGTAAGGCCATTATTCTTCAGCGACTCACAGCCTTGCGAAGTTTGCCGGTAATTTGCCTTAAAAAGCCTAACCTTAGAAACAATCAGACAAAGGACGGAAATACCGAGCCGGGCGAATGGGTTCGCCCTCCCCGACGCGGTTCTCCAGCGCCCGTGCGCCTGCTCTCAAGTTGAGCGGCGCTCTGACGGGGCTGCTGAGGAACCGTGTCAACGGAAGGCGCCGGGGTGAGGGACCGTTTTTGTCTCGACGGAGCAGCTCTCGACCCGACGCCGGGCCGGAACCACGGAGACGTTCGGGCAACTGGAGCTACTTTGATGCGATGCGCACGGCCGGATTGCGACTGCTCGAGCGGAACGCACCGGCCAGGCGCGGGAAGCTGAGACGCAGGTTTACCGATTCAATTGGAACCCGCACGCCGCGCTTGAGCGGCACGGAGGAGTGTTGACCAATGAACTTAAAGAACATCTGGAATCATCCGAAGACGTCGGCGGCGGGACTGCTTATCGCGGTCGCGAGCGTTGCCGGAGTGTTGTCGCAGCAGGGTGTTTCGCTGGGCAAAGTGGGAACCGGAACCGTGGTATCGCTGGCAAGCGCGCTGGCGACGGCGCTGCTGGGACTGATGGCGAAGGATCCGGAAGCAGCAAGTCAGCAAGCCAGCGGGTCAGCGAGCCAGCAGGCTAGCGCATCGAGCGCCACGGCGAAGCTGGGTGCGTGGATGCTGATTGCGCTCATGATTCCGCTGCCGTGGATGCAGGGATGCACGGCTGCCGGCGTGGCCGAGAACATTGTGAACTGGACACCATCACTGCAGAGCGCTGTGGCTACGGTGGACTCGACCGCAGCGCTGCTTGCGCCGGCCGACGCGCCCATCTTTGCTGCGGCAACGGTGGGGTTCGATGCGGCCAGCAATCTGCTGGTGGCGCAGGCCAGGGCGTACCTGGCCAATCCCTCGGGTAACGCGCTGGCGGAGTTGCAGAACCAGATTGTGACGTTGCAGCAGCAGGTAAACGCGGCGCTGTTGCAGGCGGCGAGGATTGTGGATCAAAAGAGCCAGCAACATGCGTTGGCGGCCATTCAGGGAGTGGGCACGATTGTGGTTGCAATTCTTGCGCTGGTGCAATCGATCTCAAGCAAGGCGCGGGTGGCGCAGATGGCGGCTGACTCCGGCGTAAAGCTGGCCGAGGTTGAGCCGTATTTGAATGAGGGCCGCGCGGCAGAGATCGTGGCTGCGCACTACGGCGAGCCGGTTGAAGTGGCGCGCGTACAGGTTGCGCAGGCGACGCAGGCGGAGATGAGCGCGGGGTTCTGAGGAGCAGTTCGCAGTTGTCAGTTGTCAGTTGTCAGTTGGCTGGGTTCGTGAGGGTCGTGGTATCCCAGGTCCCAAAGTCGGGACCTGGGGCACCCGGCAGGCGGAGATGAGCGCGGGGTTCTGAGGAGCAGTTCGCAGTTGTCAGTTGTCAGTTGTCAGTTGGCTGGGTTCGTGAGGGTCGTGGTATCCCAGGTCCCAAAGTCGGGACCTGGGGCACCCGGCAGGCGGAGATGAGCGCGGGGTTCTGAAGAATTGCGAATCGATGATGCGGGCCGCTCATTGATGAAAGCGGCCCGCGAAATTCCACTGATTGATCCGATCCGATTTCCCGCCTAAATGTTCGTGTCCCGCGCTTCTCCCAGAATCAATTTGAGGGTCATCTGTTTCTTGCCGCGCACGATGGTGACGCTGACGGTATCGCCGGCCTGGTGCTTGTCCATGATGGCGCTGATGTCCTCGGGATCGGTGATCTCATGGCCGTCGATGGCGACGATGAGATCGCCGCCGAGCAAAATGGGCTGGTTGCCCACATAGGCCTGCTCGCTGCCGCCGCGCAGGCCGGCACGCTCAGCCGCTCCGCCAGGAACGACGCGCTGAATGAGGACGCCGGAGTCGGCGGCGAGTCCCATCTGCGAAGCGAGGTCCGGGCCGATGGCGTAGGAGACGATGCCCAGCGAGGGTCGCTTGACGCGGCCGTAGCGGATGAGGTCGGCGAGTACAGCCTTGGCGGTGTTGATGGGGATGGCGAAGCCGATGCCGGAACTCTGGCCAACATTGGAGGCAATCAAAGTGTTGATGCCGATGACTTCGCCCGAGGAGTTGAGCAGCGGGCCGCCGGAGTTGCCGGGGTTGATGGCCGCATCGGTTTGGATGGCGTCTTCAATGGGCGCGCCATCCTCATTGCGAATCGACCGGATAGAGCTGATGATGCCCCTCGTCATGGTGCCGCTGAGGCCGAAAGGATTGCCGATGGCGTAAACCTTCTGGCCGACGTTGAGTTGCGAGGAGTCCGCGAGAGTTACGTGCTGCAGGTTGGGCGCGTCGATCTGCAGCAGCGCAAGGTCGTGAACCTTGTCAGTGCCCACCACGCGGGCCGGGTAGCGGCGCTTGTTCGAGAGCATGACCTCTATGCCTCGATTGGCGCCATCGACTACATGAAAGTTGGTGAGGATGTGGCCGGCATCATCGAGGATGAAGCCGGAGCCCTGGCCCTGCTGCGGCACCGTTCCGTAAAAGAAGTCGAAGACCAGCGTAGTGGAAGTGATGTTGACGACCGAGGGCAGGACTTTCTTGTAGATGGCGATATTGTTCTGCTCTTCGGCGTCGTAGGCGGGCGCAGCTTGAGCCTCAGTGAGATCGAGCGGCGAGTTGGAACCATCGGACCCGATGAGCGCAGGGTGGCTCCAGGGAGAACCGGGCTGGAAATGGGTGGTAACGAACCAGAATCCGCCCAACAAAAGCAAAATGATGATGAGAATACGGGTCAGTCTCATAGTTGGTCGACCTGAAAGACCCTCCTGATTTTGTTACGGATACGGCGAGGCAGAGTTCCAGAGGTAAATGTGCAATCGCCTCTCTTATTGTAGAGACAACTTCTGCCCTGGTTTGTTGCTCTCGGCCTGAAGGCGCGGCCAAAGGGCGTGAACCTGGGCGCGAAGGGCGGCGATATCGCCTGAATTATCAAGAACATAATCAGCCTGGGCGGCTTTTTCAGCGTCGGGAACCTGATGCGACAGGCGGTTGCGGGCATCGGCTTTGATGGCCGCGCGATCTGCAGCATTCGGAGCGACGCGGGTGGCGTAGCGGGCGATTTTGAGATCGTCGGGCGCGGTGACGACGATGATGCGATCGATGCGGCGGCGCCAGTCGGAGAGGGCACTTTCTTTTTCGCCGCGAGCGAGTGCGTCGCGGACGACTTCAAAGATCAGCGCCGATTCGAGGACTGCAATGGCGGCGGGATCGCGAGCGAAGACTTCTTCCATCCAGTGGCGCTGCGCTTCGATCACGGGCGGATGGACAATGGCATTCAGTTCCTGGAGTCGGCCGTGGCGAAAGGCGAAATCGGCGAGGCGGGCGCGATTGAGATGTCCGTCAGGGTTCACGACCTCGCGGCCGAAGTGCGCGACGATCTGATCATAGACCTCGTGGCCGGGCTCCATGAATGCGCGGCCGAGAGCGTCGGCTTCGATGACCTGAGCACCGAGTCCGCTGAGCATCGCGGCGACGGTGCTTTTACCGCTGCCCAGGCCGCCGGTGAGGCCGACGCGAAGCATGGACTAAAGCCCCCGCCGCAGTTTGGCGGCGCGCACGGTGTTAGACATCAACATGGCAATCGTGAGCAGGCCCACGCCGCCGGGCACGGGCGTGTAAGCGCCGGAGAGCTCGAATGCCCTGGGATCGATGTCGCCGATGACGACGGAGCCGCGCTTGGTGAAGGCGGCTTCACGTTTGGCGTTGCCCTTGAAGAAGCGGTCGAACTCTTCGCGCGTGGTGAGGCGATTGATGCCGACATCGACGAGCGTCGCGCCGGGGGTGATCATCTGCGGGGTAATGAAGCCGGGACGGCCGATGGCAGCGACAAGAATGTCGGCCTGCTTTGTAACCTCGCCGAGGTTCCGAGTCTTGGAGTGACAAATAGTCACCGTAGCATTCTGGTGGAGCAGGAGCATGGCGACGGGCTTGCCGACGATATCGCTACGGCCGACGACGACGGCGTGCTGGCCGGCGATGGGAATGTTGCTGCGCTTGAGAATCTCGATGACGCCGGCGGGCGTGCAGGGTGCAAGCGCCGGACGACCAGCGAGCAGGCGGCCCGCGTTGACGGGATGAAAGCCGTCGACATCTTTTGCGGGGTCGACGGCGTCAAGAAGGGCCTTCGAGTCGACCTGCGGCGGGAGCGGAAGCTGAATGAGGATTCCGTCGATGTCGTCGCGTGCGTTGAGCTGGGCGACGAGCGCGAGCATTTCGGCGGTGGTGACGGTGTCGGGCGGGGTGATGAGATCGCTGTAGAGGCCAAGCTCGGCGCAGGCCTGGACCTTGCTGCGGACGTAGATTTCCGATGCGGGCGCATGGCCGACGAGCACGGCGGCGAGTCCCGGCTTGATGCCGTTGCCGGCGAGAGCGCAGACCTCTTCGGCCACTTCCTGCTTGATGGCTGCGGCAATGGCCGCGCCATCGAGTATCTTTGCCATTCTTTGCTCCAAAGTTCATGGTATCGCTTCGGTTCGGGCCTGCGGCGCTTGCCGAACGGGGACGTGCGCATCAGCCGTTGAGGGGCAAAGCGGACGTTTGCGATCGAGCACTCGGTGTGCCCCTAGCGCTCATCGCATCACATGGGTTTGTGAGCAGGCTCACATACAGGCCTGCTTTGCGTGCCTAACGTCGGAGGTGTCGGAAGTGTGCCAGATCACACGGCGGATCACATCCCGCTTCCGGCAATGGCTGTACGGAGAGAGCGCCCGATGAGCGGTCTGAAGGATGCAGGACATCTTTTCCGGTTTGCAGGACTTTTCGTTCTCGCATTTCTGGTGTTTCTGGTGGTGCGCTCCTACGTGGTGCCCAAAACCTTTGGACAGTATGGGCACTATCGCGGAGCGGCGATCGGCGAGATTGCGTCGCGCCCTATAAAGTTTGCAGGGCACCAGACCTGCGAGACCTGCCACACGGATATTGCCGACACCAAGACAAAGGGCGCGCATGCGCACGTGAACTGCGAGGCTTGCCACGGAGCGCTGGCGGCGCATGCCGACGATCCCACGACCGTAACGCCGGTGAAGCCGGACACGGCGGTGCTGTGCGCGCGCTGCCATACGGCCAGCGCAGCTAAGCCGGCGAGCTTTCCGCAAGTGGACCCGGCGGATCACTCGGGCGGCGTTCCGTGCGAGACCTGCCACAACCCGCATAGCCCAGTCATTGGCTCCGATTCCGGCGCAAGCGCAGGCTCCGGCTCCAGCGCGAAAACGGCGAAGGGAGGCGCGAAATGAAGATCAGCCGGCGTCATTTGATGATCCTTTTGCCGGCGGCGGCCGTGGCGTGGAAGCACGTGCTGGCCGGGACGCCTGAGGACTCGCCGAACTACCAGATGAGCGAGCACTGGTGGGGCATGCTGATCGATATTCCCAAGTGCATCGGCTGCGGCAACTGCGTACGCGCCTGCCAGGCGGAGAACGATGTGCCGGATGGATTCTTCCGAACCTGGGTGGAGCGCTACCACAGGTCGGATTTTCATCTGGAGAGCCCCGAGGTGATCTCGCCCGACGGCGGCAAAGAGGGATTTCCGGCAGTAGCAGCGGACGAAGAAGGGAAATTCTTCTTCGTTCCCAAGATGTGCAACCACTGCGCGGATTCACCCTGCACGCAGGTATGTCCCGTAGGCGCGACATTTATCAGCCCTGACGGAGTGGTGCTGATCGACCAGAAGTACTGCCTGGGCTGCGCGTATTGCGTTCAGGCTTGCCCTTACGGATGCCGCTACATTCATCCGACGAAGAAAGTCGCGGACAAGTGCACGCTTTGCTACCACCGGATTACCAAGGGACTGACGACGGCCTGCTGCGAGGCGTGTCCGACGGGAGCGCGGCAATTGGCGGACTTGAAGAATCCCAATGACCCGATTCACGAGTTTCTGAAGACCCACTCGGTGCAGGTGTTGAAACCTCAGATGGCCACCGGTGCGAAGGCCTTTTACAACGGGCTGGATGGGTCGGTGAGATAGAGCAGGGACCAAGGGACCAAGGGAACGAGGGAACGACGGAACAAGGGACCAGAGACTGGTTGAGGATGGGCGAGGCATTATGAGCGGAGTTGAAGGCTACATTTATCCCAACGAGGTGACGCTGTACTGGAGCGTGCTGATTGTCCTGTATCCCTTCATCACGGGGCTGGTGGCGGGCGCGTTCATTCTGGCGTCGCTGGAGCGGGTGTTTCGCGTGGAGGCGGTGAAGCCGACGTACCGGCTGGCGCTGCTGACAGCGCTGGCATTTCTGCTGGATGCACCGCTGCCGTTGCAGCTCCACCTGGGCCATCCGGAGCGCTCGCCGGAGATGTACTTCACGCCGCACAGCACCTCGGCCATGGCGATGTTCGGCTACGTGTACCTGTGGTACCTGATGGCGGTGCTGGTGTTCGAAATCTGGCTCGACTACCGTCGCGACATTGTACTGATGTCGCAACAGTCGAAGGGTGTGATGCGCCTGATCTACAAGGTCATGACGCTGGGATCGAGCAACATCAGCGATCGCGCGCTGCACATTGACGATAAGGTTGGCTGGATTGTGACGCTGGTCGGCATTCCCTCGGCGTTCCTGCTGCACGGCTACGTGGGGTTCATCTTCGGCTCGATCAAGGCCAATCCGTGGTGGTCGTCACCGCTGATGCCGGTGGTGTTCATTTTTTCCGCAATGGTGTCGGGGATCGCCGCCGTGATGTTGCTCTACATGGCGACGACCAAGCTGCGCGGACAAAAGATCGACATGCGTTGCGTGGACACGATCGCAATGTACATGTTCTATATCTTCATCATCGATTTCAGTTTGGAAATGCTGGACCTGGTGCACCGCATCTACGAGGCCGACGAATCGTTCCGCAGCCTGAATTTCATGGTTCACACCAGGCTCTATATTCCGCACGTTGTCATCCAGATATGTCTGGGGACCATTACTCCGCTGATCCTGCTGTTCCTGACGCAGATCGTCAAGCTGCCTGAAATGGTGCGCAAGCGGATTTATGCCACTGCGGGATGCCTGGCGCTGGTGGGGATTTTTGCCATGCGCTGGAACGTGGTGATCGGCGGCCAGCTTTTCTCAAAGAGTTTTCTCGGATACACGACCTACAAGATGGAATTGGTGACGCGCGAAGGCCTGCTGGCGGCCGTCGGACTGACCATCCTGCCGCTTCTCTTCCTGTGGGCGTTGGTCAAGCTGCTGCCTCCCTGGCCGGATAAAAGCCTGCACGAAGCCGCGACGGGCGACTAGAGCGATGGCGGCTCCACGATTCCGCGCCCTCCGCAAGAGAGACGCGGAATTGAGAAGCCGTAGAACAGCGCTCAGCGGACGATCCCGGGCCGGTAAACATCGGGCTGGACCATCGGCTGGTTGGTCGGATACGGCTTAACGTTTTGACTCTCCTCGCCGCGGAGCTTCATCTTGCTTAGATGGACGTCGTATCCGGTGCCGGGGAGCAGCGATTCGAGCACGAAGGTCTCGGTGCGAATGCTCTTCAGCTCGCGATAGCGATAGATGCCAACTTCGCCTTCGCTGTTCTCTGTGCCGCCGGAGGGCGCATCGAGAAAATGCTGCGCATCGGCCAGGGTGGGCGCGGGATGGTTTTCGCCGTCCGTCAGGCTTTCAGCCGCATACGAGCGGACCAGCTTGGTCCAATAACGGGAGAGCAAATCGGTGTTGGCGAAGAGGTCGGCCCAAATGATCTCACCGCGAACGGCTACCACCACGCCGACGGCATGCTCGTCGCGCAACTGAGCGAGGACTTGCTCACGGGCATTCATCAGGGGAGCGGCGGCCTCATCGACTTTCTCGCTGACGCTGGAATCCTGCATGGCTTTGGCGTAGCTGCTTGTGCCCAGGCTGCGGCGGTACATGCCTCCGGGAGCCGGTCCACCAGAGCTGGCCGGCGGCGCGGCGGCGACTTCCATTTGCGAGATTGCGCCACCCACGGAGTTCCACACTTGCTGCTGGTCCTGATCGACCATGGCGCGCTCGCGCACTTCGGGCTGGACCATGAAACTCTTCGAAGCCGACTTGCCGGCTGCGCCGAAGGTGGACGAGCTCTCGGTCCAACGGCCCGGCTCGATGCAGAAAACCCCAAGGTCGATGGGATCGGCGTCAGCGGGAACGATGCGATCCTTGGCGACGATACGGTCCTGTTTGCCGCCGGTGACGATCTCGCCGGCAAGCAGCAACAGCGGGTGTTTGGAGTGGTTGACGAGTACCAGCGTGTTCACCTCGTCGCCGCGATCGTAGTTGTCTTGAACCGGCGAATGCGAGGATCCACGTGGCCGCACCAGGCCTCGGGCGCGGCCGGCTTCGGTGACTTCGACTTCGCCGCTCTTCAGGCCTTCATCGAGGGTGATGAACGGAGTTTCTCCCGTTGATTTCTCGTCGGCGCGGACCACGGGGAATAAAAGAAGATTGCCGCTCACGATGGGTGTAAGGACGCGATAGGGACCACCTTCGCCCTGCGCCGGGCCACCGGCTGCCTTCACGTTCTTCAATTGATAAACCGCCAAGACCGCGACCAGCAATGTCGCCGCTACCCCAAATTTGCCCCAATTCTTCATAAGTCTCCTCCGCCGGTCTATGGTTTGGCGCACCGGCCTTCAAGGTGAGAACGCCGGGCTGGCGGAATCTTGCAGGATTTTTTCAAGGGGCTCAGGCTGGCTGGGGGAAAGCAGGTCGGGGGCCAAAGATCGGATCGAAACGTCCAAGACCTTAGGCGAATCGTGAGGCAGTAAGAATGATGCCAGCGGAGTCCGTGGCCAGCGCGGCAGAAGCGGATCTCCCTGCATTGCAGGGAGCGATAGACGGCCGCCTGTTCGACGAGCTTTGGCGCGCGAGCGACGCAGCCGGGTGGGGCCTGGAGCGCGGCGAATTCGACCGCATCCTGCTGGAGGCAGGAACGCAGTGGAACTTTGGCCTGGCGGAAGGCGACGCACCGACCGAGCGGCAGCGGGCAGCCTTCTTTCGCGGGCTGTGCCTCGACGATCTAGTGCTCGCCCGGGCCTGCGCCGGCGGGGACGAGCGCGCGTGGGAGCACTTCATCGCTCGGTGCAGGCAGCCGCTCATTCGGGCGGCCATCGCCATTACCGGGAGTGAAACTCTGGGGCGCGAGCTCGCCGATCAACTTTATGCTGAGCTCTATGGATTGAACACGCGCGACGGCGAGCGGCGCTGCCCGCTGCTCTCGTATCGCGGGCGTGGGTCGCTGATGGGCTGGCTGAGGACCACTCTGGCCCAGCGGCACGTGGATCATCTTCGGCGCAATCGGCGCCTAAAATCGCTCGACGAGACTGTGGAAGAGACGGATGTGCAGGCGACGGATCCTGCGCCAGAGACGCCGGTAGCCGAGATTTCGCAGCTGGATCGGGCCGTTGAAGACGCGCTGCACGGGCGGGATGCGGAGGAACGCTACCTGCTGGCGGCCTATTATCTTGACGGACAGACGTTGTTGCAGATTGCGCGTGTGCTGGGAGTGCACGAGGCCACGGTGAGCCGCAAGCTCAAGCGCGCGACTGAGGACACGCGGAAGCAGGTGCTCAGGAATTTGCAGCGCAGCGGGTTGAGCAGGCGCGCGGCGGAAGAGGCGCTGGGCGCCGATCCACGCGATTTGAATGTGAACCTGAAAAAACTTCTGCAAAATTCGCAGACTGAAGCGTTCAAAGAACAGGCTGCACCATGAGCGTGAAGAACCAACACGAGATTCATCCCGGCGCGGAGGTGCTGAGCGCGTTTGGCGAGCAGGCGCTGGGCGAGCGGGAGCGCGGCGAGGTGCTCGAGCACCTGGCCGCGTGCGGCCGCTGCCGTGAGGTGGTAGCGCTGGCGCGCGAGGCTGCGGGTGCGGAAGTTGCGGCGCCGCGGCACGCGCCTCTACGGCCGCGGGTTTGGTTCAGAAGCTGGGGGCTCGCGCTGGCTCCGCTGGCAGCGGTCGCGGCCGCGGCTGTCTTCGCCATCTACGTGCACGAGCGGGATGTAGAGCGGAGCGTGGAGATGGCCAGGGTTGAGCAGCAGCGATCGACCGAGAAAGCGCCGATGCTTCCGCAGGCGTCTCCGCAGCTGCTAGCGCCGGCTGCGCCGTCTCCGGCCATCCCTGCTGAAAAACCGACGCCAACGGAGCGGACTGGCGCGGCGCGACGCGCGCCTGCTGCTGAGCCGGACGTAACGGCTGGACCACCACCCGTAGCGGCAAATGCGCCCCTCGCATCGCGCGAAGAATCAGCGCCCCCCGCTGCTGAAGCACAGGGACCGGATGCGCGAACCCAAGGGATGACGGGCGCGGGTTACGCTCCAGCGGGAACACCGGTGGACAAGTCGACGCGAGCTGAAGTTGCGTTGTATGACGAGGAGCGAAAGAAAGAGGATGAAAGGGAGATGGAGGCGAAGGACAAGCGCTTGTTCGCCGCCAAGGCAAAAACGCGGGCTGACGAACACGGGTCATCAGGCGGCGCGGCGGGGAGCGGCGCTGCCGGAAGCAGCGCGCAGGTGGTGGTTACTGACCAACAGCTTGAGACGCAGCCGGCTCCCGCCACCAGTTCCGGGGGGCCCATGAGGCTTAGAGCTGGCGGATTGTCCGGCATAATGGCTCCGAATCCGGTTCATCTGCCCAGCGAACTGCCCGCGGTTTCGATCGCGCATTCGGGCGAGCGGCTGCTCGCGATCGACAACGCAGGCGCGCTGTTCTTGAGCGAGGATTCCGGCGCGAATTGGGAACCGGTGACAAAGCAGTGGACCGGGCGCGCAGTGCTGTTGCGCAAGAACGCAACGCCGAAGCCCGAAGAAGCCGCGCCGCCGGCCGCCAAGCGAGAATCTCCGGGAGATACGTCCGGCTCTGGTACCGTGTCCGAATCCGATATAGTCTTTGAACTTCTTAATGACCAAGGTCAGGTGTGGTTGAGCACGGACGGAAAAACCTGGGCTGCGAGATGAGTTCGAGCCGCGCACTTCGGCCCGCAGCGATCGAATTCCCCTGTTGAAAACACGATAATCTGCCGAAAAGCCCTTATAAGAACATCCGTGACCGCGGCAGTGCGCCCGCAGCACATGGTGTTTGCACAAGCCGAGGTCTTTCCGTCTTGGGGAAAATCTGGAATTGGGGGCGGTCTGGTGGGGGCGAACGGGTTGGATCTGCGAAGCGAAAGCGCCGCCACGGTGCCCTGGGCGTATCTGCGCCTTCCGCCGTTTCCGCAGGTTGCCGTCAGGGTGCTGCAACTGGCCAACAACGAGAACGTGCAGCTGCACCAACTGTGCGATCTGATCTCCACTGACCCGGCGTTCGCCAGCGAAGTTCTCACGGTATCCAATTCCCTGCTCTACGCTCCTCGCTATCCCTCGACGACGATTCTGCAGGCTGTGGCAGTGCTGGGAGCAAATACGCTGCAGGGAATGTGCGTGACGGTGGGCGTGAGGGCGTATCTGGGCAAGGCGATGAGCTACCCGGCCATGCGCAACCTGTGGCAGCACAACCTGGCGTGCGCCATCATCGCGGGCAAAATCGCGGAGGCAGGGTCGCTCGACAAGGAAATCGCGTACACCGCGGGCATCCTGCACGACATAGGGCGCATGGCGCTGGCGGTGATTCAGCCCAAAGGGTACGCGGCGCTGCTGGAAAAGCATCGCGGCGCTCCAGCCTCGATGCTGGAGGCTGAGCGCGAGCTGTTCGGTTGGGATCACTGCGAGATCGGACGGCAACTCATCGGCGACTGGAAGCTGCCGGAGAGTTTCGAAGTCGTGGTAGCCGATCATCATTCCGAGCGCCGCACGGACGGCGCGTGGGATTTGGGCGAATTGGTGAAGGCAAGCTGCGCCATGGCTACGGCATTGGGATTTGCCGCATTTTCAGGGTGCGTGACGGCAAATTACATCGAACTACTCGAAGCGCTGCCTGCGCTGGAACGAACGAAGTTTCATCCTGCCGCGGAGGCGCTCAGAAGCGACGTAGCCAGAAGCATCCACTCGATCGAGTCGGTTTGAGGTTGAAGTTTCACCTTGCAACGGTTGCGCCGGAACGCATCAGGCCCGCGTCCCGGCGCGTTTTTTTTGATGAAGCCAGCTCGGTGTTCTATACCCGCATCAGCTTGCGCTGCAACTGCTCCAGGGTTTGACCCTTGGTCTCGGGATACACAAACAAAACCACGAGGAATTGCACCACCGTCATCAGCGCAAAGAACACAAATGGCGTCGCGGGGCTCATCATGGTTACTACGACGGGGAACATCTGAGCGATCACCGCGTCCATGAACCAATGGCTGGCGCTGCCCACACCCTGCCCCTTGGCGCGCACAGCAGTTGGAAAGACCTCGCCAATGTAGACCCAGATCACAGCGCCC
The DNA here is from genome assembly GCA_963835355.1 of uncultured Acidobacteriaceae bacterium. GTDB lineage: Bacteria > Acidobacteriota > Terriglobia > Terriglobales > Acidobacteriaceae > Telmatobacter. The sequence continues at coordinate 114,481 of CAWIFE010000001.1, forward strand.
TGCGAAACGCTGAAGAATGCGATAAAGGCGACCAGCAGCCAAAGCAGGTCACCGCGGTGGGATTGAGTGGAAAACACCCAGGCAACGCCTGCCAGGCAACTTGCGCAGCCTGCCGCGCCAATCAGGAGCAATGTCTTGCGACCCAGCTTGTCGATGAGGGCCATGCCGACGATGGTAAACAGAAAATTGGTTGTGCCGATGGCGATCGCCTGCTGGTCGCTCGAAATCTGGCTGAAGCCGGCGGCCGCGAAGATGCTGTTCAGGTAATACAGAATTGCGTTGATGCCGGCTAACTGGTTGAACGCGCCGATGGTGATGGCGAGGAACAGCGGGTAGCGGTATTTCCATTGGAAGACCCGCTCGTGAGCCGTCGCGTGTTCCTGCTCCAGCGCTGCCTGAATGTCCGCCAGTTCCGCCTCGGGGTTGGGATCGCCCATCATTTTCAGCACAGAGAGCGCTTCATCGATCCGATTGCGCGAGACCGACCAGCGAGGGCTGCGAGGAATTCCAAAGAGCAGCGAGAGGAAAATCAATGCCGGCGCGGTTGCAACGCCAACCTGCCAGCGCCATTCCGCAGCGCCCAGGTGCATGGTGCGAATCACGTAATTGGAAATGTAGGCCGCCATGACGCCAAACACGACGTTGAGCTGGAAGGCTGCCACGAGGCGGCCGCGCGATTTGGCGGGGGCAAGCTCGGCAATGTAAACCGGCCCAAGCACCGACGACGCACCAATGCCAAGGCCGCCGATAAAGCGAAATGCCATGAACGCCGGCCAATTCCATGCCAGCCCGCACCCGAGCGCAGAGGCGACATAGAGTAACGCGGTAATGCGCAGCGTCTCGCGGCTGCCGAGCCTTTGTCCCACCTGGCCTGCGCCCAGCGCGCCGATCACGGTGCCGACCAACCCGATGGCCACCGTGCGCCCCACTTCTCGCGGGTCTAATCCGTACAGGCGGCCGAGCGCGCCGATCACGCCGGAGATCACGACCGTGTCGAAACCGAAGAGCAGGCCGGCCAAAGCCCCGGAGAGCGTGGCCCGAAACAAATTGGAGTTGAGTTGCATTGTCCCTCGTGCAGCGCTTTCCAAATCATGCTACAGATGGACGGCGATGGGCAGCAAACAGGGCTACGCTAGGGGGACCGCATCCGCTTCGGGTATGCGGCTGCGAAGCTCGCCGTTCGAAAGGACGATTCAAGCGGATGGCTTCGCAGCAACGTCGCCGCGCGGCAGCACCGCCAGAACGCGGCAGCGGTGCTTGTCGGCAGCGCTCCATGCCAAGGGCATCTCGCTTTCCATGCAAGCGCAGTCGCCGGTCTCGAGAACATCGTGCATGCCGCCTGCATCCAGCCGCAGGCGCCCTTCGAGCACGTAGACCACGGCGCTGGTCTTCTGAAAGGCGTTGATGGCGAGGTTAGCACCGCCGGGAGGAAACTCGACGACCTGCGCGAGAAGGCAAAATCCTTCGCCTTCGGCATTCAACGGCGTCACTTTCACGGAATCCAGGCCTCGCCCGTCGCCCAGCAAGTGAGCCTTGCGCGTTATGGAGAGCGTGTGCCGCGCGGGCTCGGAAAAGAAATAGCTCATGCTTACGCCATAGACGCGGGCTATGGTGGCGAGCGTCGGCAAAGTCGGAGTCATGCGGTCGGTTTCGAGTTTGGAGAGCAGCGCGGTGGAAAGCCCCGTTTCGGCGGCCAGGCGGGAAAGCGTAAGCCGCTTGCCGGTGCGCAGGGAACGGAGCTTGAGGCCGATGCAATACGGTTCCAGGGACCATTGGGCATACGAAACAGTCTTGGACATGGAGGACTCCAAAATAATGGTTTGGAAGCTGAGAACGAGTCTACTTCAGCCGGAGTGGAAACGCCTTGCGCAAGAGCGGCTTGATTATTGCTTCGGCGTCACCGGCTGCAGCCATGCGCCGTTGCCTGCCGAATCCCAAACGGCAAAACGAATCCACTTCTTGCCCCGTGCGTCGAAGGGGATGCGGAAAGTCTTCGTGCCGAATGGCTCGCTATCGGTGAGCCGGATGATTTGGCGATCGACTTTTGCGCCGTCGCTCCAGACCAGCTCCGCAAATTCGAGCGGGAAGGTGTATTCAATGCTGGCCGTGTAGACGCTCCTTGCGCCTGAGCCTTCAATGCCCCAGTTGCGGAAGAGAATCTCGCCCGTGGTGCCGAAGAAATTGCCCGCGCGAATGCCTTCGACCACCGGCGCCCAGCTTTCGTTGTAGGCGGGCACCCTGTCGAGCCTGAGATAGTTGATGGCCAGCAGCGGATAGGTCTCGTCGCTGGGAACCTTCATGTAGGTGTCGCCCTCGGCGAGCATGAACTTGGGTTTGGGAGCCCAGTTGCTCATGTCGTCGTTGACGCCGAAGCAGCGCTCCTCGCAAAGGCGCGCCTGCGAGAGATCGACGGGCAGCGACTCCCACGACGCGCCGATGAAACGGTCGCTCAGGAAGAAGTCCTTGTCCTTATATTCGTCGGGATACATGGCTGAACTCTTAGTGCGCGGATGCGCCGTCCAGAGGATTCCCTGCTCGCGATTGACGAAACTCTCAACGTCCTCGACCGATCCGAGATGGTAGACGGGGCCGTAGGTTGGGTCATTCTCTTCGAAGGCCTGGCTGGCAGGTCGCGGCACGGCGTGAGAGAAGTAAACCGGCTTGGGCAGCATCAGGTACCAGTGACCGCCGAGGTAGCTATTCACCTCTTCGGCGGGAATGACGAGGAAGTTCTTGTCGCTCATCTTGCGCGCGCCTTCAAAATAAAGCTTCTGCTCATAGAAGCGTTTGGGGCCGGGGTCGCCGAAGTCGGAGTCGTCGTGAAAGTCGGCAAGATAGACGATGTTGATGCCGAGCGAGCGAAAGACAGGAACCCACGTGGGCATGAAGTCGGAAGTGCCGCGATCGCGAATCATCTCATTGAATTCGAGATGGAAGTGGCCGGTGACAGTCTTGAAGCCGGGAACCGGTTTGTAGCTGTCGTTGTGCGTGTAGGCCATCACCCGCGGCTGCGTTTGATGGGAGCCTGCGGCGCTCAGGAAGTAGTAAACGGCCATGTGCTGCATGGTGCCGGGAGGTGCATTGTAGAGGGCGTAGTTGTAAATCTGCGAGCGCGCAACACGGACGCGCCGGTCCCACACCTCGTCAGAGACGCCCCAGGGCGCATAGCCCTGGCCGTGCTCGGGCTGCATCGCGCCCAACGAGAATTCACTGTCGCTGTCCTTGCGATAGTAAACGTAGCCGAGGTTGACCTCGTTTTCGCGCGCAAAGAAGAATTTGTGCGGCGGGGGAAAGATGGCGAGCGAGCCTGGGCCGGCGTCGAGAATCTCAAGGCGATTACGGGCTTGGAGATTGACGGGCTGCTCGTTGATATCGCCGCCGAAATCGTACTCCTGCCACTCCTGCGCATTGTCGCGCCATTCGAGTTTCGTGTCCGGGTGAATTGAAAAGCCTTTCAGGCCGGCCTTGTAGATGTAGGCCACGTCGGGTGCACCGGTTTTGGCCAGCGCCTCCTGGCGCAGCAGGTTCGAGCCCTTATAGGCGGTGAATTGAAGGTCGCCGGAAAAGAGGCCGAGCGTGAGGCCATTGAAGTCGACACTGACGCGGTCGCCATCACTCGCCACCTTGCACGAGCTTGAGTTGTAGCTCACCGTCGCGCGCTCTACTTCATCGGGCGTGCGGCCGGGGCCAACAAGGTGCGAGTCAAGCCCGGGGATCTCCAACGGCGCATCCCAAAAGACGTTCCATTTGTATTCGTTCTCGGCCTCGGGCGTGTCTTTGTGCAGCTTCTTCAGGATGTCGAGTTCGGTGGTGGAGATGCGGCGGCGGCCGGTCGTGACCTGAAAGTCGGGCGTCAGGTCCTTGCCTAGAACGATCGACGCGCCGCCGGGTTTGCGGGCTGCAAGCTCCGCGATAACCGGTTGGCCGTTGCGCATCGCGAAGCGCGCCCGGTTCTGCTGGCCCTGCTCGCCAGGCCACGACACTTCCACGGAATCGCGGTTCGCAGTTACGCTTACGCCCGCGATACCTTTCCAATCCTGCAGGCTGCAGCTCGAGGTCTCGGCGGCGGCTGCAGTGCCGCACAAGATGAATGCCCATGCCAAATGAACCAATCTCATAGGTATCCCGATTCCCTTGCGGTTGATCTTTCGCCTAAGGTTGGTGGTCCGCGCAGCGCGCGTGCGCGGACGAAATCGCGCGCGGGCAAATTATACCTTTACGAAGATCTTCCTGCGGTAAAGGGCCCACACCGGGAGCAAGCAGAGGGCAGTATAGGAAACGGAATAGGCGAAAGCTCTCCAACCCGGATCGCCGATGGGCGAGAAGACATGCTCGTAGATGTAGCTGAGCGCGTCCGTCCGATGTCCGCCGGATGTGAAGCGAAAAAACTCGATGGCCGTGCCCAGCAACTCGCTGATCATATAGGCAACAATGGCGTTCGAGCCGAAGACTAGCCACGGCCAAAGAAGCCGTTTGCTCCCGCCCGATTTTCCCCAGCCGCGCTGCTCGGTGGCCCAATAGGCGAGTGCAAACAAAACCAGCGACCATCCGGCAGCGACAAGAACATAGGAGCTGGTCCACATCTTTTTGTTGAGCGGAAACCAGATTGACCAGAGATAGCCCGTCGCGAGGCAGGCGGCGGCTCCAATCGCAAGGCCGAGCGTATTCTTCCTCGCCGCGCGCCTGCCGCTGAGCCACAGAGCGGCAAGCAGGCCAAGAAGTGTGGTTCCGACGGCGGGAATGTCGCTGAGCAGGCCTTCAGGGTCGCGCAGATTGTGGGTTGGGGGATCTTCGTAAAGGTGTCCCGGCATCAGTTGCCGGTCGAGCCAGGCAACGATGTTCTGGTCTTTGTCGAGGAGAGGAATGTCGCGGCCCGGCACGCCGGCTCCCGGCACCGGAACCCAGCGCACCAGGATCCAGTAGCCCATGAGTATGCATACCAGAAGGGCAACCTTGGTCCACACGCGACGATCCCATAGGTAAAAGAGGCTAACGATCAGGTAGCAGACGGCGGTGCGCTGCAGCACACCGTAGAAGCGCAGGTGGTCGAGATGAAAATACGGGAAGCCGTTGACGACGATGCCAAGCAAGAACAAGACGGCCGCGCGCCGCAGCGAGTGCCACGCCAGCCTGGCGCGCGATTCGCCGCGCTTGAGCCGAGCCTGAGTGGAGAAGACGATGGACGCGCCCACCACGAAAAGAAAAGTGGGAAAGACGAGATCCGTAGCCGTGAATCCGTTCCAATCGGCGTGGCGCATCTCAGTCCATGCGCCGTCGCCGCCGGCATTGTTCACCATGATCATGAAGGAGATGGTGAGGCCGCGCAGAATATCGAGTGAGAGCAAACGCCTGGGCGCCGAATCAAACGCGGGACCGGTCATAGCGCCAGAGCTCCTTCAATCGGGAATGCACCTACGCTACGCGACCGGAGCCATTTGCGCCAACCAGGAGGCAGGCGCCTCGCGGGACGAATGGACCGGCCGTCGCTCATGCAAGTCGTTGTTGTAGACGGACGCGCCCGAAATCCTGGCGCTGGCATGCAAATGCGCCGAGCTGGGCGCCGGCCACTTGGAGATGGTCACCGCGCTACTGTGTGAGCTCGGTGTACGTGTAGTCCTTGTAGAGGTAGGTCGTGCCGTTGAAGATTGTCCAGAGCCGCACATAGATTGCGGTTCCGTTGGTGGGCAGATTCACAGTCACGCTGGTGCCGGACAGAGGACCGATGTTGACCAGGTCGGCGCCGCCGGGCGATGTGCCAACGTTGAGGCCGTAGGTGATCGTGCCGCCGGAACCTGCGCTCCAGGTGAAGGTGGTTGACGCCGAGGTCAAAGTGCTGCCGGGAGTGGGACTGGTGATTGCGGAACCAGATTGCGAGAATTCGGTGTAGGTGTAGTCCTTGTAGAGGTAGGTCGTGCCGTTGAAGATTGTCCAGAGCCGCACATAGATTGCGGTTCCGTTGGTGGGCAGATTCACAGTCACGCTGGTGCCGGACAGAGGACCGATATTGACCAGATCGGCGCCGCCGGGCGATGTGCCGACGTTGAGGCCATAGCCTGTGACATTGCCAGAGCCTGCGTTCCAGGTGAACGTGGTTGACGCCGAGGTCAACGTGCTGCCGGGAGTGGGACTGGTGATCGCGGATCCAGATTGCGAGAATTCGGTGTAGGTGTAGTCCTTGTAGAGGTAGGTCGTGCCATTGAAGATTGTCCAGAGCCGCACATAGATTGTGGCTCCGTTGGTGGGTAGAGTCACGGTCGTGCTGGTGCCGGAGAGAGGACCGATGTTCACCAGGTCGGCGCCGCCGGGCGAGGTGCCAACGTTGAGGCCGTAGCCTGTGACACTGCCAGAGCCTGCGTTCCAAGTGAAGGTGGTCGAAGCCGAGGTCAAAGTGCTGCCGGGAGTGGGGCTGGTGATTGCGGATCCAGATTGCGAGAATTCGGTGTAGGTGTAGTCGTTGTAGACGTAGGTCGTGCCGTTATAGATTGTCCAGAGCCGCACGTAGATGGTGGCTCCATTGGTGGGCAGGGTCACGGTCGTGCTGGTGCCGGAGAGAGGACCGATGTTGACTAGATCGGCGCCGCCGGATGTGGTGCCAACGTTGAGGCCGTACGTCACGCTGCCAGAGGCTGCGTTCCAGGTGAAGGTGGTCAATGCCGAGGTCAACGTGCTGCCCGGCGATGGGCTGGCCATGGTTGCCGCGGACGAGGATCCTGCGAGCGCGTTGATCAGGCCGCTTCCGTTGGGGCTGCCCCAACCGGTGACAAGATCGTAGCCGGTTGTGGCCGAGAAGCCGTTGCTTCCGCTGGTGATGTCGTGAAAGTCCGTGGTGTAGCTGGAACCCGCGCCAATTGAATAGAGGCTTGGGTTGATGAAACCGAGCGTCTTGTTGCCGTTGGCCACCGACTGCTGATTGATGAGAGCCATGTAGCCCGCCCACATAGGCGCAGCAAAGCTGGTGCCGCCGAAATGGTTCGCCGTGCACGCCGTCTGGTCGGCGCACACGTAGAAGGTGAAGTTGGCGTTGGCTGAAACGTCGGGGCCGTTGCGATAGCTCTGCGAACAGTTCGCGCATCCGGCAGCCGCTGCCGTCTGCCAAGATGGGATAGCAATCTGGTGCGGAGAGATGCCGCCGCCACTATCCACCCAGGCGGTTTCCGATGCCCATGCTCCGCCCGCTGCGGTGGTCGTAAGATCGGTTCCGCCAACCGAAGTTACATACACGTCGTCTGCCGGGTAGATCTCGGAAGCCTTGCCCGACGTCGTCCACTTTGAATTGTCGCCGGCCGCTTGAAAGAGGTTTTGTCCCTGCGCGGCGAACTCCTTGAAGTAGGGATCGTCGGTGGTTGGGTCGGCCGGGTACCATGTCCACGATGAGCTCAACTGCGCATTGAGCGGGTTGGCCGTGGCCATGGCATTGAAGATTGCGGCATCGGTCGAGCCCACATACATCACCAGGCTCGATAATCCCGGCGCCATGCCCAGCGCCTGCGTCATGTCCAATGTCTGCTCGCCGTCATCACAGTTGCCGCCGGCCGTGGTGTCAACACAGCTGGTGCTGGTTCCGTCTGTAGAGAGCAACGTGATCGGAACTTTGTTGGTTTGGCCGGCGTTCGTGAAATACGTAGTCAGGTCGGCAAGGTCGGTGCCAAGAAACTCAAGGAGCCCGACCGATTGCCCGGCGCCGGTGAGCGCCGTGCCGCCGTAATAGGCCGCGCGCATGTCGCTGCCCAGGAACGAGGCCGAGGGACCGGAGCCGGTGGTGGCGTTTGAGCTTGAGCCGGCATTGTCCTGCCTCTTCTCCAGGACAGCGGGATGCGGAATCGAATAGTTGTCGAGCCCCGAGATGTGCCACAGGGAAAATGTGAGGTTCGTGGTGGGCTCACGGTCTGGCGCATAGAACGTACGGTTCTCGGAGGGGTGCTGATAGACGCCGATGTTCACGTGGAAAGCCGCCTCAACGTTGGCCACATTACCGGAGACTTGCAAGGTGAGGCGATTTGGACTCGTGCCCGTGACGGTGAGCCCTTTCTCTTTGGCGAAGTTGAGGGCGGCGTCATATTCCTGCTGGGTGGGCGAAAACATCTCAGTGAACTGTTCTACCGTCAGGAACTGTCTATAGCTTGGGCTGGAGGGATCGTAGAGATCTTTCAGAAGCTGGTCCAACTGATCTTCGTTGTGAAGCGGCAACGCGATCACAAGATTCATGGCCTGGCTTGCAGGGAGGCGACCCATGGACCGGGCGCTTCCGTCCTGCGTAGCCTGGCGGACGTGGTGCGTCATCAACGACTGTGCATGGCCAACAACGATCGCAACCGACATGCACGCGGCGATTGGGAATACGAATCTCCCCACAATTCGCTTCACGCATTTCTCCTTTTTTATCGATTAAGAATAAGAGCGTCCTGGCGGACGCGGAACCCCCGGGATATTCATTGAATTCTCTGGCAGCGAGATAACCGCTGTCCATCGAAATCATCGGCAGAACGAAACCGCTTCGCCATTACTTTTGTGTTAGCAAGGCGAATCCGCGCTCCGCTGTCCCGACAGCGGGAAGTCCCGGGGTTCCAGGCCGAGCCCACTGTCTTTCCCGCCCCCCGCGCTGCTACACTCGCCCTTCAAGGTTTTCTCAGGAACTTCGCTTGCCAACATCCGGAGGCTACCAGTGCCCGACTTTCAACCCTTCGTTCCCGCCGACCAGAATCCGCCGGAATTCACGCTCCGCGCCGTCTTGCTGGGCTCGCTTTTCGGCCTCATCTTCGGTGCCGTAACGGTTTATGTCGGCCTGCGCGCCGGACTCACGGTGGCCGCCTCGATCCCCATCGCCGTCATCACCATCAGCGCCCTTCGTTACAAGGGCAAGCCGTCGGTCCTTGAAACCATCATCGTCCAGACTTGCGGAAACGCCGGCCAGTCCATCGCCGCGGGAGTCATCTTCACCTTACCGGCGCTCATCTTCCTCGGCTTCGACCTCGAGTACTTCCGCATCTTCATGCTTGCCCTGATCGGCGGCTATCTCGGTGTCCTGTTCATGGTTCCTCTACGCCGCCCGCTCATCGTGGAGGAGCATGGCGTCCTCCAGTACCCTGAGGGCACCGCCTGCGCTGACGTCATCAAAGCCGGCGCCACCGGCGGATCGACCGCCTCCCGCGTCTTTTTCGGCCTGGGCCTTGGCGCCCTCTACGCACTCTTCCAAAATGGCAACCTATTCGGCGCGTGGCCCGGTACGCCCGAGTACCAGCCTGACTTTGGTCTACAGCATGTCCTCAAAGGCGCATCCATCAAGGCCGATGCCACGGCCGAGTATCTCGGAGTGGGCTACATTATCGGCGCCCGCACCGCCGGAATTATGTTCGCCGGCGGCGTATTCTCCTGGCTTGTCATCATGCCGCTGCTTTACTTTTTCGGCAAGAATCTGCCCAATCCTGTCTACCCCGGGACCGTCCCGATCGCGCAGATGACGCCCAGCGATTTGTGGGCAACCTATATCAAGCCCATGGGCGCGGGGGCCGTAGCTGCGGCTGGGCTCATCACGCTCTTCAAAACCCTGCCCACCATCATCGGCGCGCTCCGCTCCGGCTTCGCGCAAATGCGCCACCGCGCGACGGCAGTTGCTGAGCCCGTCCGCACCGAGCGCGATCTCTCCATGGGCACTGCCGTCTTCGGCTCCATCACGCTCATCATCCTGATGTTTTTCTTCCTCTGGCTCAAACCCGTACCCGGCGCACAGGTCGGCATTTTGGCCAACCTCGGCGCCGCCGTCCTTGTCGTCATCTTCGGATTCCTCTTTGTCACCGTCAGCTCGCGCATCGTGGGACTGATCGGCAGCTCGGCGAATCCCATCTCCGGAATGACCATCGCGACCCTCATGGCCACTTCGGCGATCTTCCTCGTCAGCGGCTGGACGGCTCCAGCCTTCGGCGCCCTCGCCATCACCATCGGAGGCGTGGTGTGCATCGCATCGGCCGAAGCGGGCGACACCTCGCAGGATTTGAAGACCGGTTTTCTCATCGGCGCCACGCCTATCAAGCAGCGCTACGCCTTCCTCATCGGCATCGCCGTTTCCACCGTCGCCATCGGCGTGACGCTCAACGTTATGAACACCGGCATGCAGGAGTTTCGCGAAGCACCGCACGCCTGGGACATCACCGCTCCCCACGAGGGCGTCACGATCCTCGAGAACCCACACGGCCTCATCGATCGTTTCCCGGTCAAGGCTCCCAACGGCGCCAGCACCCAGCACAACAAGAGTGAGTACGTTGTTCTCAATGCTCTCGGCTCGTCCGAACTGGCCGACGGCAAGTATCTTTATTCGCCCGCTTCCCATCGCATTGAGGTCCAGTGGATCCCCGGCATCGGCAGCGAAAAGGCCGCCGCACCGCAAGCCCGCCTAATGGCCACTGTGATCAACGGCATCCTTTCGCGCAAGCTTCCCTGGGGCCTCGTCCTGGTCGGCGTCTTCCTGGTCATCGGGATCGAGTTGCTCGGCGTCCGCTCGCTCACTTTCGCCGTCGGCGCCTATCTGTCTATCGGTACTACCTTGCCTATTTTCGTCGGCGGCGTTGTCCGCTTTCTCGTCGACTCCGCCGCCAAAAAGGCAGGCGGTGCGGAAGAAGGCGATACATCCTCCGGGTCGCTCTTCGCCTCTGGACTGATCGCCGCAGGCGGCGTAGTGGGCCTTCTCGGCGTCATCAACGCCTGGCTGCAAATGAAGTTTGACTGGTCAAACCCCATCGGCTGGCCGCACACTTTCCTTTACAACTCGTGGGTGTCGGTCGTGGCGTTCGCGTTGCTGGCGTATTCGCTGTATTACTTCGCGAGGAAACCGCTGAAGAAATAGCGACCGAGCAAAAGGGCCACTCGCCCGCTCCGCTACAATAGTGGGAACCGCCCGCCAATGAAGAGTCCCTGTTCCTCGGGCGCCTCATACCATTATGCTGACCGAGAATCTTTCCGAAGCCCTCACATTCGACGATGTCCTGCTGGTGCCCGCCTTCAGCGACGTTGTGCCGGTGCAGGTGAGTACGCAAACGCATCTGACGCAGGCGATCACGCTGAACACGCCGCTGCTTTCCTCTGCCATGGATACGGTGACGGAGTCGCGCATGGCGATCGCCATGGCGCAGCAGGGCGGCATCGGCATTGTGCACCGCAATCTCTCCATCGCGGACCAGGCCGGCGAAATCGACAAGGTAAAGCGATCGGAGAGCGGGATGATCGTCGATCCGGTGACCATCGGACCGGAGAAGTTGATCGAAGACGCGCTCGAAGTGATGCGCCGCTACCGCATCAGCGGTGTGCCGGTAACGCAGGGCAAGCGGCTGGTGGGCATTCTGACCAATCGCGATTTGCGCTTTGAGACGCGCACCGATATTCCCGTGGGCGACGTGATGACCAAGGAACACCTAATCACCGTGCCCGTAGGCACCACGCTTGAAGAGGCCGAGCTGATCCTGCACAAGCACCGTGTGGAAAAGCTGCTGGTGGTGAACGACCGGTACGAGCTGATGGGCCTGATCACCGTTAAAGACATCCAGAAAAAGCTGAAGTATCCCAACGCCAGCAAAGACGACCAGGGGCGGCTGCGCGTGGGCGGTGCGATCGGCGCGACAGGCGATTATCTTGAGCGCGCGGCAGAGCTGGTGCGGAACCGCGCCGACGCGCTGGCCATTGACTCGGCGCATGGGCACTCGTCGCGCGTGCTCGAAGCGGTGCGCGAGGTGAAGAAGCGCTTCCCCGGCGTGGCATTGCTGGCCGGCAACGTGGCGACGTATGAGGGCGCGATGGCGCTGATCGACGCCGGCGCCGACGCGATCAAGGTGGGCATCGGGCCCGGATCCATCTGTACCACGCGCATGGTCACCGGCGCCGGCATGCCGCAGATCACGGCCATTGCCGAGGCCTACCGCGCCGCGCAGAAGCATGGAATTCCAGTGATTGCGGACGGCGGCATCAAGTACTCCGGCGAGGTGACCAAGGCGATTGCCGCGGGAGCCAGCTCAGTGATGATCGGCTCGCTGTTTGCCGGCGTGGACGAGAGCCCGGGCGAGACCATCCTTTACCAGGGGCGCAGCTTCAAAAGCTATCGCGGCATGGGCTCACTGACGGCCATGAGCCAGGGCTCGGGTGAGCGCTACTTCCAGAGCTCGGCGGACTTCGGAGTTGCGGAGAGCGGGCCCGCGGATGTGGTGCAACGCGAGCGCGCCAATGAAAACCGGCTGGCCAAGTTTGTTCCCGAGGGGATCGAGGGGCGCGTGCCTTATCGCGGGCCACTGGAGGCGATGGTCTTCCAACTCGTGGGTGGTTTGCGCTCCGGCATGGGCTACCTGGGATGCGCCAATATTGAGGAGTTGCAGGCAAAGGCAAAGTTCGTGCGCATCTCCGGCGCCGGTTTGCGCGAGAGTCACGTGCATGACGTGATCATCACCCGCGAGGCGCCCAACTATCATGTCGAATAGCCGGCGCGGCCTTTGGTTCTCTGCCCCACGGACGAGGACCGGTCCGCGGGGACCCCGGTTCTCCACCCCACGGACGAGGACCTGTCCGCGGGGACCCCGGTTCTGGATCGGTGCATGGTGGCCTGTGGCCGCTGGAATCGCGATCATCGTGATGGAGTCGACAAAGTACTTCGGCGCCGACCAGACGTCGCATCCGCTGCGCGTTTTATTTGAGGCACTCTTCGGACCGATAAGCGATCCCCGATGGGAGACGATCCACCACTACATTCGCAAGTCCGGCCACTTTCTTGGCTACGGTGGGCTGGGACTGGCATGGCTGCGCGCTTTGTGGATGAGTTTGCCTCGCTCCCGGTTTTTCATGGCTGCCGAGTTGGCGCTTGCGGGCACTGCGCTCGTAGCCAGCTGGGATGAGTGGCACCAGACTTTTCTTCCCAACCGCACCGGATCGCCATGGGATGTCCTGCTGGATTGCTGTGGCGCCTTGTTCATGCTGTCGGCGGCATTCATGTATCTGCGGCTTCGTCGACCGAACCTGTTGCACGATCGGAATTGGCAGGACTCTGCGCCTTGAGAAAGCGGCTTCGGTCACCGGCAGCGAAGGCTATATCGGCCGTACTTGGCAATGAAGTCAGTCACTTAGATATGTATTCATTTGTCATACGTTTTGCTTGCTTCCCCCCGAAGACGCGTGTTAAGGTAGTCTCGCTCACGAATCCACGCTTTACATTGATAGGCCGCATCGGGCTCCGAGGCACACATCCATCGAGTCGTTGGCCTGACCACGTGGTGTTGTCTAGTGAAGCGAAAATGAGCAGTTCACCAAGCGGCTTGGGACCGAGAGGGGCGAAGCCTGTATCGGAGCCTGTTGTGGTCGCCACCCAGTTCCTTCCGGAACAAATCCGGGTGCCCAAAGTTCGAGATCGAGCCTGCGAATCATCCGACCTCTGCACCCCCCCGCAAGCGTGCCTGCTGCGCTGAAATCCTGATCCCCTAATTGAATTCAATATGAGAGTCCTGAGACCAAGGTCACGGATCGTCAGCATCCGAATGTCCGAAGAGGAGTTCTCTACTCTGCGGCGGATTTGTGTCACCACCGGCGCGCGCAGCGTGTCGGACCTGGCGCGCGAAGCGATGCGCGGTCTTTTGAACGGCGCAAATCAGGAGAGTTCCGGCGACGGTTCGCACACCGAATACTCCGCTCAAATGCGCAGCCTGGAACAAAAGGTCGACAAACTCAGTGCCGAAATCGCCCTGTTCAAGGCGGATCGCAACCCTTAGAGCGGTCGTTCCACGAACTGCGAACATTCCCAAGCGAAAGCGAGCAAGCATTAAGAACGTCATTCCAATGAAAAACAAGATCCTGCTCACCCTTCTCTTTTCCGGCGCCCTTTGCGGCGCGCAGACAACCCCCACTGCTCCGGGAGCGCAGACGATTGTCTGTCCAACCGGGCCGGGACCTGTTTCCGAAGGGACGGCGGCTCTGTGTCCTCCGGCGACGAACACGGTTCCTTCGCTGGAAACGACGGAGTACCCTCCGGGAACCACACCCGGCGTGGGCGCATTTCCATCCGGCGTCGCACCCACTCCCGCAACGAACGTCCCGCCACCGTACAAACCAATTGGCCCCATTACCACGCGGACGGAATTCCAGATCTTCGCCGAAGACGAGGCGGGCCATCCGCTGAAGGTATTTGGCAGAGAGCTGTTCGACGAGGCTCCCACAACCTTCGCGCCGCTTGACCGGATCCCGGTTCCTGCAGATTACGTGATCGGGCCGGGCGACGAACTGCTCATTCATGTATGGGGAAAGATCGGTTTGGACAGGCGCGTGATCGTGGATCGGAACGGGCAAATCTTTGTTCCCACGGTAGGGACCTTGACTGTCGCCGGCCTGCGCTTCGAGCAACTGCAGAGCTTTCTGCACACGGCGATTGCCACGCTCTACAAGGATTTTGACCTCAATGTGACCCTGGGCCAGCTTCGTTCCATTCAGGTCTTTGTCCTGGGCAGCGCCCGCCAGCCGGGTGTCTACACCATCAGCTCGCTCAGCACGCTGGTGAACGCGCTCTTTGTATCGGGAGGACCGTCTGCGACCGGCTCGATGCGCCATGTTCAGTTGCGGCGCGGCGATACCGTGGTCACGGACTTTGACCTCTACGATTTGTTGCGCAGAGGCAATAAATCTCACGATGCTCAACTGCTACCAGGAGATGTGATTTATATTCCGCCGGCGGGGTCGCAAGTGGCGATCATCGGGAGCGTCAACGAGCCGGGGATCTACGAGATCAAGGGCGACGAGACGGTTGCTTCGGCGCTGGAAGATGCGGGCGGCACGACGAACCTGGCCGACGAGGATCGTGTTCTGCTGGAGCGGATTGAGAATCACCAAGGGCGGCAGGCGGATTCGTTCGCGCTCGACGACCTCGGAATGAAACGCCCGCTACGCGACGGAGACCTGCTGCGTGTTTATCCGCTCTCGCCGCGCTTCGATAATGCAGTGACTCTCCGCGGCAATGTGGCCCAGCCGGGGCGTTATGTGTGGCGCGATGGGATGCGTGTTTCCGACCTGATTCCGGCACGCCAGTTTCTGCTCACACGCGATTACTGGAATCAGCAGAACTTTCTTGTGCCCGAAAGAAACGCTCATCCCTTTGGCCTTTCGCCGAACCAGTTCAATCCTCAGACGGGTACGAATGTGCAAATCGTAATACCCGGACAAACCGAATACAACACCCAGAACGGATACAATCCGCAGACCGGCGTGAATCCGCAGAACGGAACCGGCGCACTGCCCCCTCAAGCCGGACAGACCGCAACAAACACGCAGCAGGGGTTCAATACGCGGACTGGAATCAACCAGCAGACGGGGCTGAACCCGCAGACTGGACCCAATCAACAGACGGGGACCAATCCGCAGACGGGGGCCATTGCCCAAAACGAAGGCAACCAGCGTGGCGAGACCAGCTTCGAGGCGGCTCGGAACAGCGAAGAAATCAACTGGGACTACGCTGCGGTTGAGCGCCTCGATCAACACGATTTGAGCACCCGCTTGATTGCGTTCAACCTGGCTAACGCCATCGACAACCCGGCCTCGAACGATAACGTTGTTCTGCAGCCCGGAGACGTTGTCACCATCTTTTCTGAAAAGGACATTCCCCTTCCCGTCGATAAACACGCAGCTTTCGTCCGCGTCGACGGCGAAGTAAATGCGCCGGGCATTTACCGGATCGGCCCAGGGGAAACGCTCCGCGATCTGGTGAAGCGCGCCGGAGGGCTTACTCCGCACTCCTATCTCTATGCCTCACAGCTCAACCGCATCTCCACGCGCAGGGCCGAGGAGCTCGAAATCAGGCAATCGACTGCACAAATGCAGAGAGACCTTCTGTCCCGGAATGCAGCCGCTTCCACGGTTGGCGCACCCAACGCGCAGGAGCAGCAGGCGCAGTTGAGCGCCCAGCAGGCCTTGATTTCGCAGCTTGCCGCGGTTCAACCCACGGGGCGCGTAGTCCTCGCCATGAAGCCCAACGCGAGCAGCGTCGATGACATTCCGCCGTTTCCGCTGGAGGATGGAGACACGTTCTACGTTCCGCCAGAGTTCAACACCGTTCAGGTTTCCGGCGCAGTCTACAACGAAAATGCCTTCCGCTATGAGCGGCGGAAGCGGCTCTACGCGTACCTGAACGACGCGGGAGGTCCTACGCGCCAGGCAGACACCAAGCGCATTTTTCTCATTCGTGCGGACGGCACGGTGATCAGCCGCCAGACTCACGGCGAGGTTTGGCGCTCGGACTTTGACAAGACAACATTGTTGCCTGGCGACGCGATCATCGTTCCACCAAAGTTGAAGGGGCCGAGCACATTCATCCAGCAACTCCCCTATTTCACGCAAATCCTTTCGCAAACAGCCTTGACAGGCGCGGTTCTCGGTACGGCCTACTAACAGATCGGCAAGCCACGATGGAACAAAGTCCAGTGATCAATCATGAAGCTGCCTCTCCGCACGGAGAGCTCTCGTCCGATAAACGCGGAACAACGCATCCGTTGTCCTTCTTTGACGCTATGCTGCAGTTGGCGCGCGGCAAACGCCTGGTAGCGCTGGTGACGGGAATTGCGACGCTCGTTGGGATCGCGGTGAGCCTGGTTCTGCAGGTGAGTTATACAGCAACGACCAGGATCATGACACCGCAGCAAACCCAGTCGTCCGCGGCCTTCCTGATGAGCCAAATGGCGCTGAATCCAACTGCCGCAAACCCACTGGCAGGCGCAACCGGGGGATCGTTGAATCTGAGAAATCCCAACGAGCTTTATCTGGGATTGCTCGCTTCGCGACCCATTGCGGACGGGATCATCGGAGAATTCGGCCTCGCAGGCGTTTATCACGCGAAAGATATGACGGCCGCTCGAAAGGCGCTGGCTGATCGTACAACTGTTACGTCAGAAAGAAGCACGCTGATCGCAATCTCCGTGACCGATACAGACAAAAAGCGAGCTGCCGACATCGCCAACGCCTACCCTGAGCAACTGCGCGCGCTGACAAAGAACCTGGCTGTGACTGAAGCGTCGCAAAGACGGCTCTTCTACGAACAGCGACTGAAGGACGCTAAAGAGGATCTGGTTTCAGCCGAGCTTGCGCTTCAGCAAATCCAAAAGCAAAAGGGCCTGGTTCAACTGGACGCGCAAACCAAAGCACTGATCACATCGTTGGCCGATCTGCACGCCCAGGTCGCGGCCAAGGAAGTGCAGCTTCAGGCGTTGCGCTCCTATTCGACAGAGCAGAATCCCGAGGTGCAGCTGCTCGAGAGCCAACTCTCCTCGCTGCAGGATCAATCGGCCAGACTTGAAGAGCGCAGCGGCTCCCCGGAAACCGGCGGATTGGATCTCGCGGAAGTTGCCGGCGCGGGTGCGGAATATTTGCGCGCGGAGCATGAACTTGAGTACCGCCAGGCGCTCTTCGACCTGCTCCTGAAGCAATATGACGCCGCGCGGTGGGATGAGGCCAGGAATGCTGCGGTGATCCAGGTGGTGGAAGAAGCAATTCCTCCAGAACATAAATCCGCGCCCCGGCGGACGTTCATCGTTCTCATCTTCATGGCGCTCGGGCTACTTGGCTCGTGGTTCTACATTTTGGGGCGCAGCATCCTCGCCGGAAGTCGTTACATCGCGCAACTGCTGGCCGAATTCAAATCGGTTTCTGTCAACGAGTGACTCGCGATCGAATCATTGAGAACCAAGACGTCCCACCACCGCAAGCATCTCATTTGGTCCTACGTCTCGACTTCCGGAGCCAATGTTCTCCGCGTGGGGCTTGGCGCCGCCTCGGGCCTGCTGGTCTCTCGTCTATTGATGCCGCGAGGCCGTGGCGAATTGGCGATTCTCCTGTACTTTCCCATGCTGATGGGAGCTTTCTTCAGTTTGGGAACACCCCAGGCGATCACCGCCCTGATCTCCAAAAGCGCAGAGCGCACTGAAGAAATCCTAACTACCGGATTCCGCCTCGCTGTTGTTCAGGTTCTCCTGGCGGTTCCCCTCTTCGTGCTGTGCGCTCCGCTCACACTTACCGGCGACAATCGTCAATTAGCGGTTCCGGTTGAGATCTCCTGCGCATGCGGCGCCTTCATGATCCTTTTGCCGTACTTCAATGCCATGGCCTACGGCTTGAGGCGCTTCACTTGGGTCAATGCTGTCATGCTCGCCGGCCAGGCAGGCTACGTGCTTGCTCTTCTCATCCTTTGGCTCGCCGGCACCCTCACGCCGCTCGCCGCCGCGCTCGCCGCGCTCGGCAGCCAATTGCTGCAGTGCCTCCTGCACCTTATTCATATCAAACCCCAGTGGCTGAACCGGAAGCTTCCGCGCGGCGCTTACTCCCAGTGTCTCGCGCTGGGGATTCGCTTTGCCGCGCCGAGCCTCGCGGCTGTCGTTCTCCTCAACGCCGATCGAGCCATCCTCATTCGCACAACGACACTGGAGCAGATCGGTTACTTTGCGATCGCCTTCGCGCTAACCATGCCGATCACGATTACTACTGAAGCGTTCACGCAGATTGGATTTGTCGAAGTTTCAAGCGCCGAAAGCGCTGACGCCTCGTTTGCACTTATGCTGCGCCGTTTCCAGATGGCGCAGGTCGTCGCCGGAATGAGCTTTCTTCTCGCCTGCGCTCTTGTCGATCCGGTAATCCGTTTCGGCTTTGGCAAAGCATATGTCAACGCGATTCCCGCCGCATATCCTCTTGCGCTCGCCATGTCGCTGAGAGCCGTGACGAGAACATTGGAGAATAATCTTCGCGGCCTCCGCTTCATCGTTCCGGGTACCATTGGAGCTGCCATCAATCTGACGGCCCTCATCGTTCTCAGTGTGTTTCTCGTGCCGCGATGGGGCGCCTTCGGATTCTGCTGCGCGAGCTTAATTTCAGAGGCGATCTACTTCACTTGTCTGGCGCTCTATCTCGCTACTCAGCAGGATGTCCGCCTGCAATCGCTGTGGGGGATTCGGCCCAGCATTATTCGCGCCATGGCTTCGGCGCTGGTGGAACTTTTCCGGGACAGGTTTCTCGCGGAGAACGAAGAAGAGGTGGCTGAAAGCCCGTGCTGAAAGAAGGACAGAGCACGCGAGTCATTCGATGGCGCCGGCTGTTCGCGGCCATCGTCGTCCTCGTCGCTGTCATCTTGCTCGTGCGACGCGAGCGGGTTGAAGCACCGGGCGCCGGGGTGCTCGCCGCAATCCTTCTTGTAATTTCTGCCGCAACGCTGCTTCGCGCCGCAGTGAAGACCGGCAGTTTTTTGAACAGCTACACGTTGGTTCTCGGCACGTTTTTGCTCACCTACCCGCTATCTGCGTTCGTCCACCTGACCGGTTCCGACTATGTGTCGCTCGGTTTCTATGAGATCGCCGCGCTTGACACCCACACCCAGCTCCATCACGTGTACTTATCACTTGCGCTTGTTTTTCTTGCGCAGTTGGCTCTTTGGTGGGGACTAGCGCCTGCGCGTCCGGAGTCGCCGAGGAATGGGCCACAAGTGGTCCGCGTCCGCTCCACGCTTCTTGTTCTCGCCGGGGCCCTCTTTACGCTGGTCGGCATCGCGGGCACAACTCTGCTTTTCTCCGGCTCCAACGAATTACTTGCGGATGTAGCGACGATTGACCGGGCAAAACAGCTCGATGCAGGAGCCGCGCGCTTCGTGTTTATGTCCACGTGGCTTTCATGGGGAATCATCTTTTTGTTGACTGCGTTTCTGGTTTCGAAAACCAGCAAGATTCATCCAAGGGTCGCACTTGTCGTACTTGTTGGTGCCTCAACCTGCATGTTCCTGAATCTGTTTTGGACAGGCAGCCGCGCTGAAAATTTGCTCGCGGTCCTGCCCCTGATCTTTGTTGTCAAGAAGATTGCTCCTCGGCATTTCCGCTCCTTCGCTTCAGTCATCGCTGTCGGAGTCATGGGGATTATTTTGTTCGAAACGATCGCGCGAACTACTACATTGCTGAACAGCGGTCTCGAAGATCTCGCTCGGAGCGGAATGAGCACCAGCCAATTCGTCGCCAATCAATCGGCCGCAATTTTCGACTGGCAAATGGGAAGATATCCCACGATCAGCCTTTCCTTCGACATGGTGCACCGATATGGCCATGCCCTTGGCTCGACTCTACTCGCGGGATTGGCTATGACCATTAACGCCCCAGCGACTCTGCTGCACATTCCCTTGAAAGTCCCGGAGCCGCAGGCGATGACGGCGTTGGTGGGACAGTATATCTATGAGGATCCATCCATCAACGGCGTCGTGCCCGGGACTCTCGCTGAACTCTACTTTAACTTCGGTGCAATTGGCGTTTTCTGTGGATTCTTCGTAATTGGCAGGATTGCAAAGTATTGTATTTCGGCGACACACTCCGCACTAGATATAGGAACCATATTGCTTAGCTTTTACATACTCACCCTGTTATGCGTCTGGACGATACCCATGACAGCAACGCTTGGTGTTTATCTCCTGGCCACAAGAGGCGTTCCTATTCTGCTTTTCTGCGCCGTCGAGCAGACTTTGAGCCGGTCTGTGAGCTTCGCGCCGCGACCCGCCGCGCAGGCCGCACTCCCTTAAGGAAGCAGATCAACAAACTCTCTGAATACCGGAGCGGCGCGCAGGGCCAGATGAAACTCGGGAGCGGCCGCCGAATCGGTCACTTGCGACAAAGATCAGAAGATGACGAAGAGATTCTCGATCTGCATTCCGGCGTTCAACCGCCCTCGAGAACTGTCGGAATTGCTCACGAGCATTGCATCCGAGGCGCCAGGCGATTGGGAGATCCTGGTCAGCGAGGATTGCTCGCCGAAGCACGCAGAGATTGCGAAAGTGGTTGACCGGTTCTCACGGGAGCACGAACTCCTGAGTGTCCGCTTCCTCACGACCCCGGCGAACCTCGGGTACGATGGCAATCTGCGCTTTCTCCTCGATCATGCGGAAGGGGAATACTCCGTGTTCATGGGCGACGACGACCTTTGGTGCGCCGGCGCTTTGAACGAACTGACAAAAGCAACCGATGCTGTCCCCGATGTTGGCGCCGTCCTGCGCGCGTGGCAAACAACCCAAAAGGAAACCGGACAAGTGCTGGACGTGCACCGCTATTTCCCCGGTGATCGTGTGTTCCGACCGGGACCGGAGACGGTGGCGGCATTTTTTCGCAGATCTGTCTTTATTTCTGGCCTAACCATCCGTACAGACGCGGCGCGTGAATTAAGAACAGACAAATTCGATGGAACTTTGCTCTATCAGCTTTACTTAGTCGGCAACTTACTCATGACTTCGCCGGGATATTATATGTCGCGTATAACCGCGATCCGACGGGTTGGCGGCGATCATTACTTCGGGTCAAGCGTCAGTGAACGCGAACGATTCGCCCCGCGGCAGTTAACTCCCGAGCACTCGCTGAACTTTGTTCGCGGTCTTCTCGAGATCGCCGAAAGCTTCGAAGCCGCGCACGGCCCTGAAGTGGGCCGCTTGATTCGTTCCGATGTCGCACGCTATTCGTACCCGCTTCTTGCGATTCAGGCTCGCGCATGTTCCAGATCCTCCTTCCAGCATTACGCATCGGCGTTATCTCAACTCGGTCTGGGCAAATACCTCTCGTTTCGCATGTACCGTGCAGCACTTTCGGTCGCCGGGTTTCGCATCTGCGATCTTTTTATTGGCACTGTAAAGCGTCTATCCGGTTCGACCCCCGTGATGGGTGGAGCGCGCGGCGTTCGCCCTTCCTGAGTTAGATCTTTCTTGAAGAACCTATGGCGGAGCCTGGCCGGAGAAAAATCGAGTCCGTCCTGATCGTCCGATCTGCCTTCGGGGAAATCCATGAGCTTGCCTGGCTGCGGGCGCTCCGTGATCTTGGGATAAAGGCCGAGCTTTTCGACACTCATTCCTATATCCCGCGGACGCTTATTGGCCGTCTGGAACAGCGCTACTTGCTTGGTCCTCACATCGGCAAGGTGAATCGGATGGTGGCTGAACGTATTAGAGAAATGCGTCCCGACGTGGCGCATTTCTATCAGGGGCACCATTACACCGCCGAAATCGTCGCGCACGTCGCCAATGTTACTTTTGCTTCAGGCTCACATTGCGACGATCCATTGGGAAGGCCGGCGCAAAGGGAATACCGGCTGCTGACACAAGCGCTTCCGGAATACGATGGGTATCACGTAAACAGGCCCTGCAATATCGATGAGGCAGCCGCAGCCGGAATTAAGCGCGTACGGGTTCTCATGATGTATTACATCCCCTGGATGCACTACCCAACCCAACTCAGCAGTCTCGAACAACAAACCTGGGGATCCGACGTTGTCTACGCCGGCCATATGGAGCCCGACCTCCGGGTTGAATGCTTGTCGAGAGTTGTGCGGGCTGGGCTGAAGTGCAGGGTATTCGGCGGGGATGCGGAATGGAGGTCGGTTCTACCGCGCGATGTGTATCAGTCTGTGCGACCGATCTCTTACGCCCGGGGGGCAGACTACCGGCGGGCGCTTTGTGCAAGTAAGATTGGCGCCTGCTTCTTCAGCAAGTGGAATCGCGACCAGTACTCGAATCGATCATGGGAGATTCCAGCCTGCGGCGTGTTCCTTCTCTCCGAACGAACTCCGGCCATGCAGGAGTTTTACCGTGAGGGAAAAGAGGCGGAGTTTTTCGAGGGCCCCGAAGAGTTTATCGACAAAGTGCAATTCTATCTGCGCGACGAGCCCGCCAGAAGGCGGATTGCGGCGGCTGGATATGCACGTGTGGTTGCCTCCGGAAACGATATCTACAGCAGAATGCGTCAATGGCTGGCGGATGTTATGGAGTGGCGCGATGAAAAGCTGCTTGAAAGCTGAACTGCCGAATCATTGTCGATGATTCGCCGGACCATCTGAAGAGGGGAACTCCCCGGCTCTCTGACGATTCCCGCGAAGGGGCCAGCTTCGAGCATGAACGGACGGAGATTGAACTGACGATGCTTGAAAAGGATCCAATTTATGACATGGGATATCATTCTGAAAGACACGCCCACTTGATTGGCGAGGATGAATACTTCTGGGCGCGAGCGGAAGCGTCAGCACGTCTTTACTTCCCTTCTGAAGAGCGATCCAAGCGAATCTTCGAATATGGCTGCGGAATTGGCCAGGGAATCGCCTCGCTGCCGCATGCCTCCGGATGGGATGTCAGCAGCGAAGCTCGTGAGATTTGCCTGCGGCGAAATATCGCGGTCTATGACGATATCGACTTGGTCCCGAGGAAGGCATGGGATATTGTCCTCTGCAGGCATGTGTTGGAGCATTTGGAGAGCCCGCTTGAGCATCTGAAGCTGATGCGGGAACTCATCGCGGAACACGGCGAGCTTCTGATCGTTCTTCCACGCGAGAGACACGAATCGGCTTCCTTCACGCCCGATCTTAACCAGCATCTGTACTGCTGGAATTTCAGAGCCATCAACAACCTGCTGGAGAGGGCGGGATTGCGTCCTCACACGAACCGCTATGCCTTTGTACTGGGTTATCGGGCTCTGCTTCCGGTGAGACGGATCATGGGAGCTGACGCCTACTTTTATGTCACCCAGATCGTGGGCTATCTCAAGCGCAATGGCGAACTGATCGTGCGTGCCAAAGTGAAGTGAATTAAGTCCGCCGGCAACTCGAAAGAGCGAACGAGATTCTCCGCTGCCGATGTTCGCGGCACACCTTTGTTTTTCGAGCTTTGCAAGCGCGCCGGTTTTCTTTTAGTCAGAACGAATCCCAACTCATCTCAACAAATCATTGTGTGGGCGAGAGAGCCATCGATTCGACAACTTCACCTTCGGGGGAGCTTGCGCACAGCGCATTTTCCGTCCCGGAGAATCGCTCGCTCGAGCGTTTATACGATTGAGTCTGACATCGAAGGGAGTGCGGACATCCACTCGAAAAGCGAAGAACCCAAACCTCGGTTGAAAGTAGGGTTCCTGACCTACGATCTGCAACGAGGCACCGAGGACGCGCTCTTCGAGGTTGCTCAATCGGCGGCACTCGCTGTAAAGGCATTTCCGTTGTACGAACATCCGGATCAGGAGCTGTCACGGGTTGCTTTTCGCCCGGCCAGAGCGCGCGGCAAGCATTTCGGGGTCAGCGTTAAGGGCAGCACGCCAGAAGGGCTCGTCTCCAATCCTGAATGGCGTGTGGGCCTGGCATGCGCGCGCGAATCCGATGTCGTCATTCTGAAGGGGCTGTTGGGATTGGGAGCAATCTGGTGCGCGTTTTGCGCGCGACTTCTGGGGCACGTCGTAATCTCAACCAATCAAACGCTCCCTGTGAATTGGGAAAGGAAGCGGCGCTGGTGGATCAGGGTGTCGAAACGCTTACTGCTTCACATGTGCCGTTACCACATTTATCAGAGCCCCGCCGCATTCCAGGTCCTCACCGAAGTCTACGGCTGCGCGCCCGAACGATTGATTTCCGCCCCGTACGAGGGCGGCGCCTCGCTCTTCAGAAAGATTCTCCGCGATGTCAGAAGGGATCGTGATGCTCGGAACGATCTCGGTTTCCATTCCGCCGTGGTCTTTCTCTATGCGGGGAATCTGCATTCTTTCAAGGGAGTAGCCGATATCTTAAGCGCCGCGGCGCTGCTCTCTGAAGATGCATCTTTTCTGTGTGTTTTCGCCGGCCCCGAGGAGCCGGCCAGCAAAGAGGGCGCGACGATCGAGCATTTCATGCGACTTGCCAGGTCAAGCGGAGTTGAGCATCGCGTGCAATTTCTTGGACCTGTTGCGCCAGAGACTCTCGCGGAAATCTACCGCGCGGCCGATGCCGTACTGCTGCCGACGCACAAAGATTGCTTCCCGAAGGTTCTGGTAGAAGCCGGGCTTGCCGGCAAGCCGCTTGTTACAACGAACGCTTGCGGGTCGGCGGGCCTGATCGTGCAGAACGGCGTGAATGGGTTTGTCATCGAACCCGGCGACATTGGACAGTTGGCCCAGGCAATGACGAAACTCTTCGATCCTGAGCTGCGCGCGAGAATGGGCGCCCGCTCGATTGAGATTGTCAATCAGCATTGCAGGATGGATCTCGAAGTTCAAGGTTATCTCGAAGCAATTGCGCGCGGCGCGGAGTACCTGGGAATACAGAAGAGCGCCTGAGTTTGCTGATGCTTCGTCTTGATTGAGTGACCAGGCCTTTTCTCTTTGCTTTGAGCGATATGTCCAGTTCGCAATCTCGACTAGCCGTCCTGACCAATTCAATCTCGAGGATGAACGGCGGTATCTTCGATGCGATGCGCAATCTTACCATTGCCATTGCTGCGGAGAAAAGATATCTCCCCGTGGTTTTCAGCGCGCGCGATGCTTATACAGAAACGGACGAGCCGCTTTGGGGCGACGTGGCTACCAGAGCATTCTCCGTTCGCGGTCCGCGCGTATTTGGTTACGCATCGGGGCTTGCGGCTGCATTAGAAACATGGGATGCGGACATTCTTCACATTCATAGCATCTGGATGTATCCGTCGGTCATCGCGCTTCGTTGGTCGCGGGGGAAGAAACCGTATTTAGTCAGCCCGCATGGCCTTCTAAAGCCATTGGCGCTGCGTAATTCCCGGTGGAAGAAACAAATTGCGGCTCTTCTTTACGAAAATGAACACCTGCGCCGTGCCACATGTCTGCACGCTCTGAATACTGCTGAAGCCGAGGCGTTGCGGGACTACGGACTGAAGAATCCAATCTGCATTCTTCCCAATGGCACGACAATGAGGGATGAAACTGCTCTTCAGGCCTCGCGGAAAAGCCGGTCAGTTCTTTATCTCGGCAGATTTCATCCCTTGAAAGGGCTGCGCAGTCTGCTTGAGGCCTGGAGCGCCGTTCGCAAGGAAGCGGCGGCGGCTGGTTGGCGCATGACGATTGCCGGATGGGACCAAAATCATCATTGCGCTGAATTGGAGCGACTCGCGGACCGGCTTCAGGTTCGATCGAGTGTCGATTTCCTAGGACCGCAATTCGGCGCCGATAAGGATCGATGTTTTGCCGGGGCATCCGCGTTTATCCTGCCCAGCAAAAGCGAAGGCATGCCTGTAAGCATTCTCGAAGCTTGGGCGTGGAAACTGCCTGTTCTGATGACCAGCGAGTGCAATCTTCCCGAGGGCGCCGCGGCTGGAGCCGCGATCATGATGGCTCCCGAGGTAATCAGCATTGCGGCGGCATTGCTTCAATTGTTTTCCTTGACGGATTCAGAGCGTGAGGTTATGGGCGGTAATGGGAGAGCCCTAGTTGAGACGAGCTACCAATGGCGGCAAATCGGTAGATCCATGACCGAGGTGTACGACTGGGTTCTCGGCCGTGGTCCGCGGCCGAGCTGCGTTTTGCTTTGACAACATCGGCGTGAAAGATGATCTCTCGTGCGAGGAACACTAAGTAGATTTGAGACCGCGCGCCCTTCAATGCGATTGACTTCTCGCGCAAGGGTCATTGTCATCAGTCAGTTCTTTGGCCCGGATCAATCGGCGGTTGGGCAATTTCTGGCTGACGTTGCAAATGGCGCCGCAGAGGCGGGCCACGATGTCCTTGTGATCTGCGGCGCCGACGATTATGCTGCGGAAGCATTTGCGGCTCGCGGCAGCATTCGGCGCGAGAATTCCGAATCGGATGCAGATCAGCTTTCTGGCCGAGGATCAATTCATGTGGCAAGGGTTAGAACCGCAACATTTTCGCAAAGCAAACCGAAGAAGCTGCTATCCTACGCCACCTTTTATGCGGGGGCAGTATGGAGAGCGCTGCGGGTCGCAAAGCCCGATGTTGTCGTGACGCTGACTGCGCCGCCAGGTCTGGCATGGATTGGCTGGCTGGTGAAGCAGATACGCGGATGCCGTCATGTGGCGTGGGAGATGGACCTGTATCCGGATATTGCGATTGCACTTAAAGTACCCGTTGCCCGATGGACGTCGATGATGTTGGATTTCCCCCGGCGCAGGGCGGACGCGGTGATCGCTCCGGGCGATTGCATGAAAATCCGCTTGTTGCAGCACCGGATTTCCGAAGATCGAATTGTTGTCGCGGAGAATTGGGCCGATGGACGGACGATTCTTCCACTGCCGTTTCCCCCGCCTCGACCGCTGCGCATTCTCTATTCAGGAAACCTGGGGCTGGCCCACGATGTGGCGACTATTCGCGCGGTGATGGTGCACTTGGCGAATCATCCTGATTTCCAATTTGTTTTCGCCGGAGGCGGTCTCGCGCGCAAAGAGTTGATTGATTTCTGCCATGAACGCGGGATTGAGAATACTTCTTTTCCGAGCTATGTTCGCCTGCAGGACCTTGGAGCAAGCCTGGCAGAGTGCCATGTAGGACTGGTGACCCAGAAACTTTCGACTCTCGGCGCGGTTGTGCCAAGCAAAACCTATGGATTGATGGCGGCAGGAAGACCGGTCCTCTTTATTGGTCCGCCGGAAGCTACCCCTGCTCTTCTCATCCGGCGATTCGAATGCGGCTGGCACTTTGACTGCGGCGATGATGCCGAGGTATCAGCTTTTCTTTTGCGGCTTCTTGACGATCCGGAGGAGCTGGTCCGAAAAGGACGAAACGGTCACGAGGCGTTTATTGCGGGTTATGACAGGCCAGCCGGGGTAGCTCGGGTGATGCGGGCCCTGGGCCTGAAAGCGCAGAGCGATTGTTGATGCCGATTCTTCGATCGCCGCTAATGGATCTGTTGCGATGAGCAAGTTTTTTTCTGGCGAGCCAGCATGAACGAGCGAGTATTGGTGACAGGCGCGGACGGATTTCTGGGGAAATATGTTTGTCGAAAGCTCATTGCATCGGGATTCATTCCTCATGCCGGAATGCGGACTCTTCAACTGTGGCCGGAGTTGCAACGTGTGGTTCCGGGACTAACGGAGTACTCTCTGCTGGGAGATCTGAGTGAAGATCAGAACCTGCGTGTTCACCTTGAAGATGTCTCCGCTATTGTCCACCTGGCGGCTCGTCCCCCGGTGATGACCGATCGCGCAAACAGAGCTTCACCGGACTATCGGCGTGTGAATGTAAACGCTACAAAATCCATCGCTCTCGCCGCTGTTGCAGCCGGTGTTCGGCGGTTCATCTTTGTCAGTTCGGTAAAGGTGCACGGCGAGTCGACGATGGCAACGCCGTTTTCCGAGGACTCGCCTGCCGATCCTCAGAACCCTTATGCCGCCTCGAAATGGGAAGCCGAAGAGATGCTTCGCGGCATCGCGGCAAAGGCTGGGCTGGAACTGGTGGTCGTTCGCCCGCCGCAGGTTTATGGCCCTGGAGTGCGAGGAAATTTTCTGCGGCTCATGAGGCTTGTCGATCGCGCTGTACCGCTACCCATGCCCAAAACGGAGAATTGCCGCAGCCTGCTCGGAGCCGAGAACCTTGCCGATTTTCTTGTCCTTTGCGTCCACCATCGCAGTGCTGCAGGCCAGGCTTTTCTGGTGAAGGACTCCGAGGACCATTCGACGCGCGATTTGATCACGCGCTTGGCGCAGTTTCTTGTGCGGCCTGTGCGGCTGGTGCCCATTCCCGAGCTATTGATCCGGTTGGCAGCCAGGCTGACTTTCAAAGAGGAGGCGGCCAACAGAGTTTTGGGTTCGCTCGTTATTGATTCCCGTCGGGCTCAACAGGATTTGAAGTGGTCTCCGCCCGTGGCGCTTGACGATGGGTTGGCGGCAACAGCCCGGTGGTTTCGGGAGTTAACTCTCGCAGAACGATCGAAGGTTTCCTAATGCGACTTTTCGTTCTGCTCTTCGTCGCTTCGGCTCTCACCACTGCGGGCGCTCGCAAGGTCTTCGTCCGGCATGGCGTAATGGATTTCCCCAATTCTCGCAGCTCCCATGCCGCTCCCGTTCCCCGCGGTGGCGGCGTGGCAATCGTAGTGGTCTTCTTGTCCGCGGTCGTTTGGATTTTTTTAAAGCATGGCATCCCTGGCCAGCTGACTTGGTCGCTTGTCGGAGGCGGACTTGCGATTTCGATTGTCGGCTTTCTCGATGATTGCTTCAGGTTGCCTCCCTGGCCGCGGCTCGCCGTTCACTCACTCGCGGCCGCGTGGGCGCTTTGGTGTCTCGCTTCAATGCAGCCCTCGCAGTTTGGGAACAGCACTTCCATTGGGAGCTGGGCGAGCCGCGCCGCCGAATTTGCCGGATTGGTTTGGCTTACGAATCTTTTCAACTTCATGGACGGAATTGACGGGCTGGCTGGAATGGAAGCAGTCTGCGTGAGCGTCTTTGGCGGAACCCTGTTGTTCCTTCGTGGCTTGGCGTCCTATTCGCAGCTTTCCTGGTTGCTGGCGGCCGCGAGTCTTGGCTTTCTGCTTTGGAACTGGCCGCCTGCCAAGATCTTCATGGGTGACGCGGGAAGCGGATTCCTCGGTTTCACATTGGGGACGCTGGCGCTCTTCTCTTCGAGTTCAAGTCCGGGACTCATTTGGCCCTGGCTGATCTTGCTGGCCGCTTTCATTGTGGATGCCACCGTGACTCTCCTGCGCCGCATGTTTTCGCGCGCGCGTTGGTATGAAGCTCATCGCTCTCATGCTTATCAACATGCTGCCCGAGCCTGGGCCAGTCATCCGAAGGTTACGTTGGCGGTCGCCGCAATCAATATCGGATGGTTGTTTCCGCTGGCATGGACTGCATCCCGGTTTCCGCAAGCCGCACCCGCGCTTGCCGCCCTTTCTGCCGTGCCCCTCGTGTATATAACACTGCGATTTGAAGCAGGCCGCGAGCACCCTTCTTCGAATGCTGTTCCTCAGGATTGATTCGATCCGCAAATCATCCGTCGCTCCATATGAACTCCTTCTCCCGTCTGTGTCATTCTGGAATGTGAGTCTCCGATGATGAACAAGCCACCAGGTTTTCTTATTCGGAACATCACTGTGCGCCGGATTCTTATCTGGGCGACGCAGACCGGAATCTTCGCCGCCTCGGCTGTGGTGGCATTTCTGCTTCGCTTCGATTTCAGCGTGCCGCCGGTCTATCTCCGATACATTTCTTATGCTCTCGCGGTCTGGCTGCCAGTCAAATTCGTTGTATTCTACGCAGCCAAGCTCGATCGAGGCTTTTGGCGTTACGTCTCCGCGATCGACCTTGTCCGGATTTCAATCGCAAACGCTATTGCATCAATCATTGGCTTTTTGCTCATTCGCTTGCTGGCGCCGCCGGGATTTCCGCGATCGATCTATGTGCTCGATCTGATGGTCTGCTTCTTCGGCACGTGTGGCCTAAGACTCTTGGCTCGCGCAACGTCGAGGCTCAGCTCGCAATCGCGCAACAATAAAACGCCCATGAAGAGGGCGCTGATTTACGGGGCGGGCGACGCAGGCGTATCGCTGCAAAGAGAAGTTCGCAACAATGCGCGGCTGGCTTATCGGGTTTGCGGCTTCATCGATGACGATCGCGGCAAACTGGGTTTGCGCATCGCCGGCGAGCCGGTGCTCGGGGGAGGCGAAGCCATTGGCGCACTTGTCGCGCGCCACAGAATAGCAATCGTTCTCATTGCCATTCCGTCCGCAACCGGCGCCGAAATGACGCGGATTCTGGAGTTGTGCCAGGCTGCGGAAGTCGAGTTCAAAACTGTGCCTGGATTAGGCGAGGTGATTGAGGGGCCCGGGCTAGCCGGTCAGATCAGGGAAGTGGCCGTTGAGGATCTTTTGGGACGCACCCCGGTTCACCTCGAAGAAGACTCAATCAGGAGCACCCTGGAAGGGAAAGTCGTTCTTGTTACCGGCGCGGCCGGATCGATCGGTTTCGAGCTTTGCCGGCAAATCGCGCGCTTCCACCCTGCAGGGATTATCGGATTCGAGATCGCGGAATCCTCACTCTTCGAAATCGATCGCGAAATGCGCCAGGCCTTTCCTCTCGTTCCGTTCTATCCGGAAATTGGAAGCGTTCAGAACCGCGATCGCCTGAACGAGATCTTTCGGAGTTACAAGCCGTCGGTGGTTTATCACGCCGCGGCCTACAAGCACGTCCCTTTAATGGAAACGCACGTGTTTGAGGCCATCGAAAACAATGTCTTCGGAAGTTACAACATCGCCGTTGCGGCGGCGGAGCACGGCGTGGAGAATTTTCTGCTGATTTCGTCGGACAAAGCCGTCCGGCCGACAAACGTGATGGGCGCGACCAAGCGCATCGCCGAGATGATCCTGTTGGCGTTGCAGAACGGCCACACAAAATACGTAGCTGTCCGGTTCGGCAACGTACTCGGCTCAAACGGCAGTGTCATTCCGGTTTTCAAGAAGCAGATCGCGGCCGGAGGCCCCGTCACTGTCACGCATCCTGAAATGCGCCGCTTCTTCATGACTATTCCCGAGGCCTGCCAGCTTGTGCTGCAAGCTTTGGCTATCGGTAAAGGCGGACAGATTTGCGTTCTCGACATGGGGCAGCCCGTGAAGATTGTCGACCTTGCCAGGCATTTGATTCTCTTGTCGGGGCTCAGGCCCGAAGAGGATATCAAAATCGAATTTACAGGCATGCGACCTGGCGAAAAACTCTCGGAGGAACTCAGCACTTTGCTTGAGGACACGGTGCCGTCAAAGCACGACAAGATTCGGATCTTTGTCGGCGATGGTTTTCCGGAAAAAGACATGCGCATCTGGCTTGAAGCGCTGCGCGAAATCTGCGCGGCGCGGGACATCGGCCGTTTGGTCGTCGCGCTTAAGGAACTCGTGCCTGATTACAGTCCAAGCGTCCACCTGCTCAAACGCATCATGGCGCGACAAGAGCTCAGCCGCGCCGCGTTGAAAGTCAATTGACTCCCTTGAGCGCCCGAATCCGCGCTGGGTTGCGAGACGTTGCTGATTCAATCGCTCGACAGATCAGTCGAATAGATTAGCCGTTTCCCACTTCCGTTCTTGCGCCATTCAGCACTTGCGTCCTGCAAGCTGCGGCGCCTCACCCCTCCCATTCAATAAAGCTCCCTGCGCTGCGCCTTTTCGGGCATCGAGAGTGTCGACCTGCGCCTTACTGCGCATCCAATGGCATTGTGAATGATTGGGCTCCACGATCATTCATTTCCATGTTTGCAAAGCTGGAGGTGGGGCGAAAGCGATTGACAGAAAATCCTGGGATATACTTATATTGCCGCTTTGATAACGTTGATCGGGGCGTGGTTGAGATTCAAGGACTCCGGTGGCTCGCATTGCGACCGGAATGATCGAGGCTTTTCTTGATTTGGTCAATTCTCATCGGAGCGTGCAATGTTCGATAGCCCCTGGCGCGTTCTGCATGTTGTCGCAAATCATGAAAAGCGAGTCGCAAGGCATTTAACGGCGCGCTCCCTGGAGCACTACCTTCCCCTTTATGCGGTCCGCTCAAAATGGACTGACCGGGTCGTCGACCTGGAGCGCCCGCTCTTTGCCGGATACGTTTTTGTGCGCTTTCCCCGCGAGGAACGCATTTCTGTCGTCAGCGCGCCGGGTGTCCTTCGCTTGCTCGGAAGCGGTGTGGGCGAAACGGTGAGCGCCGCTGAGATCGAAAGAATCCGCGAGGGCCTGGCCAGCGGATGCATTTTGCGCCCTCATCCCACGGTCTCTGTGGGTGAGTTAGTGCGCGTGCATCGTGGTGTCTTCGCGGGGGTCGAGGGAATTGTCACGGAGCTTCGCCATCAGTGCAAAGTCATCATCGCCCTCGCAGCCACCAAGCAATGCTTCTCCCTTGAAATGGATTTGGATGACATCGAGGTTTTGCGCAAGCCCGTCGCCAAGGAAGTAGTTGCCGCGGGCCAGAAGTCAGCAGCAACTCGCTCATAGCGGGTCGAGCGCAGAGCTTTTCGATTCCTCGGCACATCTTCAACTAAAAGTTCGGCGCCGCCGCGCTGCCAGCAGGCGGTGCGTTTCTCACTTAGCCTTTCTTGCGCCGCGCCATAACGCGACGCTTCACGGCAGGTAATATCTCGTCATGATCACCTGTGGAAGACAAACCAGGGTGAGAATCTGGCTCAGCACCACGATTGCCGTTACCCGCTCGCGGATCTTCGGCGATCCAGTCAGAGCCGGCAATCCCACGGCGGCGGCAATTGCCAGAGGAATCCCGTATCGGCCCTGGACTCCAAAGATCGCCGGCGCGCCGACCCAGGTCCAGGTTAGATATTCGATCAGGAATACTGTCGCAAGCGCCGCGAGCGGCGAACCCAGAAGCAAAGCCGTCGCGCTCGGCTTTACTTTACCTCCGTCGGCGAGCTCCGCGAGGCCTGCCATCAGCAGAACCAACGTTATGGCCAGATAGTAAGTTGGGGGCATTGGCGTATCCAGCCAGCCCAGTACCCCGATCATGCCTGCAAGATACACCGCAGCATGACTGAAAATATACGCAGCCAAAACTGCAACCATCCCCGGGTGATGGAACAGATTCAAGAGCTGCAGCTTCGCATCCACCGGCCCGTAGGCCGAAGAGGGAGGCACTAGTCCTCGCGTGGAAGCGGACGCGACTCGCCACCAGGCGACAGTTGCCGCCACTATTGAAGCAGCGAGGAGCGCGCCCGGCAGCCAAGAGGGCTTGCTCTGCCATGAAGGCAAGAGGTGTGGAATGAGCAGGACCAGCAGCAGCGGCACATAGGGCGGTCGACCCAAACAGACGATGAGCAAAGATAAGGCCAGCGCCGTAGCCTGCGCGAACGACAACGGTACACCGGTTGCAATCTGCCTTGAAATGATGGCAAATGCCAGGCAGGTGAGCGCGATCAATGTTGTGTCCTGGTTGCAGGAGGCGAAAAGAGAAAGCGTCATCGGCATCAGCAACACGGCAAACATCACTACCTTGCCGCGCCTGCACCAGTAGAGCGCCAGCGTGCACACGAGGATGGCGAATGTGCCGTTGAGGAGCCGCGCCAGCACGAGAGTTCGCATCACGCCCATCCCCGTACCTTTGCCGAACGCAACTCCCAGCGCCTGAGGCAAATAGCCAGTGGGCGCGTACACGGCCGTGTTCGGGAACGGGAGATAGATCAAGTGCCCGGTCCATGTAACTTCTTCTGATTTGGCTCGATCTGCGGCCGTGAAGCGGGCCTTGTCGTTGAATGGAAGTGCAGCGACGCAGGCGTAGAGCTGCGGGATTGCCGAGTCAGCGTACCCACCGCCGTTGCCAAGGATTTCGCCCTGCGCAACCTGGTAAGCACGATAGAAATGTCCTGGTTCATCGGCGCTTTGAAACGGAGGCGTCCACACCGCGAGAAAGATGACGAGGGGAGTCGCAGTCAACAGGAAAATCCAATGAATCTTCGAGGGAAGGCCGGCGAAACATGCGCGCAGGAATTCCTTGACAGCAAATCTCGCCTGGGATGCGGACATGCGGCCATTCTATACGGAGCGGTAACGATCGGGCGTCGATTGATCGAACAACGATCCTTACTAATAAGAAAAGGGCGTCCACCGTGGCGGACGCCCCGATTAAGCCTCAGACCGAAGCTCAAATCCGGTGGGAAGGAGGATGCGCTTACGCTGCCTTCTCGCCACCCTCCGGTTCCTCTGAATCCTTCTTCTGTTCCTCGAGCTGCTTCTCGAGTTCGGCGCGCTTTTTGGCCTTGAGGTCGGCACGCTTCTGGCGCTTGACTTCGAGCTGCTTCTCGGCGCCCAACAACTCGATGAACGCCTTCGCGGCGCCGTCGCCTTGCTGGAAGCCAGTGCGAACGATTCTCAAATAGCCGCCGTTGCGGTCGCCGTAGCGCGGGGCCACGACATCAAAAAGCCGCTTGACAGCATCGTCAGTGCAAAGAAAGGCGTGCGCCTGACGGCGCGAGTGCAGATCGCCCTTCTTGCCCAGGGTAATCATCTTTTCAACGAGCGGACGAACCGCCTTGGCCTTGGCCACGGTGGTCTGCACGCGGTCTTCTTTGATAACGGACGTGACCAGGTTGCGCAGCAGTGCGCGGCGATGGCTGGTGTTGCGTCCGAGTTTGAATCCTGCATTGCGATGGCGCATGATGAAAAACTCTCTTTCGGTTAGCTTCTGGCTTCTGGCTTCTAGCCCCCAGCTTGAGCGCGGAAAAAATCGCATTCCGGTTCACGCACAAAAAAACGCTGGAAGCTAGCGACTAGAAGCTGATAGCTGCTTTAGAAATTCTCCGTCTCCGTGGGCAACTGGAGATCCACTGAATCCAGCGGCTCCTCTTCATCGTCGAATCGGCCATAGCCTGCGGCCAGCGCCGTCTGCGGCGGAATACTGGTTGGCCCCGGCACCGCGTTACCCTGCTCGTCAATCTTCATTCCCAGCGACAGGCCCATCTGCGCCAGAATTTCCTTGATCTCGTTCAGGCTCTTGCGGCCGAAGTTCTTGGTCTTCAGCATCTCGGCTTCGGTCTTCTGCACCAGCTCGCCGATGGTCTGAATGTTGGCGTTCTTCAGACAATTGTAGCTGCGGACGGAAAGCTCCAACTCCTCCACGCTCCGGTTGAGGTTGTCGTTGCGCAGCAGAATGCGGCCTTCATCGCCGCGTGCTTCCGCTTCGATTTCCTCCTCGAAGTTAATGAAGATGTTCATGTGGTCCTTGAGCAGCTTGGCGGCCAGGCCGATGGCATCGGCAGGCAACACGGCGCCGTTAGTCCACACTTCGAGCGTCAGCTTGTCGAAGTCTGTGATCTGGCCCAGGCGAGCAGCGTCGACCGCGTAGTTCACGCGGCGCACCGGCGAGTGCACGGAGTCCACGGGAATGAAGCCAAGCCCCAGGTCAGCGTCGAAATTCTTGTCCGCCGAGACATAGCCGCGGCCGCGCTTGAGACGCATCTCCATGTCGAGCTTGCCGCTTTCAGAGAGCGTAGCGATGTAGACGTTCTTGTCGAGGATTTCGACGTCGCTGTCGGCCTCGATCATGCCGCTGGTTACCGGGCCGGGCTGGTCGGCGCGCAGGTAGAGCGCCTTGGGGCCCTCGCCTTGCAGCTTGAAGGGAATCTGCTTGAGGTTGAGAATGATGTCGGTGGCGTCTTCTACCACGCCGGTGATCGACTGGAACTCGTGCAGCACGCCTTCAATGCGGACCGCGGTTACGGCTGCGCCTTCAATGGAACTGAGCAGCGTGCGCCGCAAGGCGTTGCCGATGGTGGTGCCGAAGCCGCGTTCAAAGGGCTGGGCGCTGAACTTTCCGAAAGTGTCGGTAAGCGTCTCGGCATCTACCGCAAGGCGCTTCGGTTTCTGAAATCCTCTCCACAACATATATGTCTCTCGTTTCCCGCGCGGCATGTACGTCGCGATGCATTTTGCGGCGGCCGCGCAAGTTCTCCTTCGATTGAATTTCAGCTCTTAGCCATTAGCTAACAGCTGTTACTTCGAGTACAGTTCGACGATCAACTGTTCGTTGATCGGCAGGTTGACGTCCGCGCGCTTGGGCAAATGGAGCACGCGCCCGGACAGGTTTTCAAAGTTCGCTTCCAGCCAACTGGGAACAGGATTCTGCGCGGCGTATTGCGAGGCCTGCTCCACGATCAGCAACTTCTTGGCATTGTCGCGGACAGCAATCACGTCGCCCGCGTTCACCTGATACGAGGGAATGTTCACCTTGCGGCCATTCACCGTGACGTGCCCGTGACGAAGTAATTGCCGGGCCTGGCGGCGCGAGATGGCGAATCCCAGGCGGTACGTCACATTGTCGAGGCGACGCTCCAACTGCTGGATGAGCAACTCGCCGGTGACGCCTGCGGAACGGCTGGCCTTCTCGTAGTACTCGCGGAACTGGCTTTCCAGCGTGAAATACATGCGCTTGGCCTTCTGCTTCTCATGCAGTTGCAGGCCATAGCCCACGATCTTGGCTTTGCGGTCTTTGCCGTGCTGGCCGGGCGGGAAGTTGCGCTTCTCCAGCGGGCAGCGGTCAGAGGTACACTTGGTGCCCTTCAAGAATAACTTGGTGCCTTCGCGTCGGCAAAGGCGGCAAACTGCTCCGGTATAACGTGCCATTTCTTCTCCTGACTTCGGATGTCGGCCGGTTTACGTCCGCAGTGGACTTCGTCCCGGCCCGAGTTAAAAGTTTTCAGTTCTTAGTTCACAGTTCTCGGTTTTCATTCGCCTCGCAATGCTCGGCTACAAACTAAGAACTACGAACTGTGAACCGTACCATTAGACGCGGCGCCGTTTCGGGGGCCGGCAGCCATTGTGCGGCACCGGCGTGACGTCGCGGATGGTCTTCACATCGATGCCCGCGGCAGCAAGCGCGCGGATTGCCGACTCGCGGCCCGAACCCGGACCAGAAACCCGAACTTCCACGGAGCGCACGCCATGATCGCGAGCCATGTTGGCGGCGTTTGAAGCCGCCTGCTGGGCCGCGAAGGGCGTGCCCTTGCGCGATCCGCGGAATCCCAGCGAGCCCGAGCTCTTCCAGCTCAACGTGTTGCCCACCGGGTCGGTGATGGTGACAATGGTGTTGTTGAACGAGGCTTGAACGTAAGCAATGCCGAACGGCACATTCTTGCGTTCGCGCTTCTTGAACTTTTTTGTCTTGCCCTTTTTGCCGGCTTCGGGCTTCTGCTCTGGTTTCGCCATTAGGTCTTCGCACTCGCTTTCTTCTTGCCGGCAATCGTGCCCTTACGCGGGCCCTTGCGAGTGCGGGCATTGGTGTGGGTGCGCTGACCGCGCACCGGCAGCGACTTCCTGTGGCGCAAGCCGCGATAGCTCTGGATGTCAATGAGGCGCTTGATGTGCATCGAAACGTCCTTGCGCAGGTCGCCTTCGACCTCGCCCTCGTCCTCAATGACCTGGCGGATGCGGTTGACCTCTTCCTCGCCCAGATCCTGGATCTTCTTGAAGGCATCGACGTTCGCCTTGTCCAGAATCTTCAGGGCGCGGGGCTGGCCGATCCCGAAGATGTAAGTGAGCGCGATCCGAGCCTGCTTGTTGCGGGGCAGATCGACGCCAGCAATACGTGCCATTCTTGGTTTCCTTCTCTGGTTGTGTGCTCCGGCCTCAACCGGCTCGCACGGGTTACTGGGAGCAACTTCCGAGGTTCATCGCAAGCCTTGACTCCGGCTAACTAGCCTCGAACTTCCGTGGAAGTCTCCCTTTCCTTGCCAGGCCTGACTTATCCCTGACGCTGCTTGTGCTTTGGGTTCTCGCAGATCACGCGTACGACTCCATTGCGAGTAATCACCTTGCACTTGACGCAAATCTTTTTTACTGACGCCCGCACCTTCATTGTTGCTACCCCTCTCCGCGCGACAAACCGTGGCGCGGGCAGATCTCTGGCTCATCGCTGCTTGTTACTTATACCGGTACACAATCCGCCCGCGATTCAGGTCGTATGGACTCAACTCCACGGCCACGCGGTCACCGGGCAGAATCCGGATGAAGTTCTTGCGCATTCTTCCCGAGACATGCGCCAGTACCTCATGATTGTTCTCGAGCTTCACCTTGAACATGGCGTTTGGCAGCGTCTCCTGGACGGTTGCCATGACCTCAATCGCATCTTCCTTCGACAATCAGTGTCCACTTCTGGCGCTTCCCGCGCCTTTGCGTTTTGGACAAGAGTATTGCTACTCCGTCAGAATCCTTGCGCCGGTTGCAGTCACCGCAACCGTGTGCTCAAAATGAGCGCTCATGCTTCCATCGCTGGCCACTGCGGTCCAGCCGTCGTCCAGTACCTGCACATCCGGCTTGCCTGCATTCACCATGGGCTCGATGGCGATGACCATGCCCACTTTCAGCTTCATGCCCTGGCCCGCTTCGCCAAAATTCGGCACCTGCGGATCTTCGTGCATATGGACGCCGATCCCGTGGCCCACAAAATCCCGCACCACTGAAAATCCTTCGCCCTCGACCACATTCTGCACCGCCGCTCCCACATCGCCCAGCGTCGCACCCGGCCTGACCGCCGCAATGCCGGCCTTGAGCGACTCTTCCGTGGCCTTCAGCAGTCTCGCGGCTTTGGCGTCGATCGCACCCACCGGCACAGTGATTGCCGCGTCGCCGTAGTACCCGTCGACGACTACGCCAAAGTCCACCGAAACAATGTCCCCTTCCTTCAGGACCCGCTTCGGCGATGGAATGCCGTGCACAACTTCGCTGTTCACTGAAGTGCAGAGCACGCACGGATATCCGTGATAGCCCTTAAATGCCGCCTTCACGCCCAGTTCATCCAACCGTGCTTCCGCAGCCTTTTCCAGATCGTAAGTGGTGGCGCCCGGATTCACCTTGCTGCGCACCAGTTCCAGCACCTCACGAACCACCTGGCCCGCGCGGCGCATCTTCTCGATCTCCTGCGACGACTTGAGTACGACAGCCATAAGAACAGTTCTCAGTTCCTGGTTCTCCGTTCTCAGCCACAGAGGTTGATTCCAGCACCGCTGTGAACTACGAACTGCATTACGCACAAACCCGCCGCTGCAGTTACGCTGCTTTGCGCAACCGCTCAACGGCGGCAACAATTCCGGCGGCGATCACCGCGATCGGCCGGTCTCCATCCACTTCCGCGAATCGCCCCTGTGCCCGGTAGTGCCCAACGACAGGCGCGGTAAGCGCCTCGTAAGCGCGCATGCGCTCCTGGAAAACCTCTTCCGTGTCATCGGCTCGCTGGACCAGCTCGGCACCTTCAATATCGCAAATGCCTTCCCGCTGAGGGGGATGCATATAGATGTTGTAGATGGTCTGGCAAACAGGGCAATTCCGGCGCCCCGTAATACGGCGCAATAATTGATTATAGTTCACTTGGATGCTGATCGCAACTACCGGCAAAGACTCGATTTGCGCCCCAAGCCGACCGTCGAGCCAATGAGCTTGGCCCAGCGTGCGCGGGAAGCCATCGAGAATGTAACCCCGGGCCGTGTCCGGTTCCAGTAGCCGGGCGGCGACCATCTCGTCAACCAGGGTATCGGGAACCAACTCGCCTCGCGCCATGATCTCTTTTGCCATCTTGCCCAGATTCGTTCCCTGGGCGACGTTGGCGCGCAGCAGGTCTCCGGTAGAGATTTGCGGAATATGCCAGATTTTGACCAGCTCCTTGGCTTGGGTTCCCTTGCCCCCGCCCGGCGCGCCTAATAAAAGAATCGGGCCGGGAACGGTGTCCGATTCCGTTGCCCGGCCAGATTCCATTTGAGTCTCAGATGAAACAGATGAAGACATTACCAGGTTTTCCTTCCGCGGATGCGACCGGACCGCGGGGAAAAGCCGTCATAGTGGCGCATGATCAGCTGCGATTCGATCTGGTTGACCGTATCCATGGCCACACCCACCACAATGAGCAGAGAGGTGCCGCCAAAGTAGAAGTTGACCCCCATACCGTGAATCATCCAGTTGGGAAGGATCTCCAAGGACCTCCCGATAAGCCAGATCTTGTCAAAGCGGATGCCCGAAATGAGGAAGGTGGGCACCATCTGCACCAGAATCAGGTAAAAGGCGCCCACCAGCGTGATGCGCGTCAGAATGTCGTTGATAAAGTCGGAGGTGCGCTTGCCGGGCCGGATTCCGGGGATAAATGAACCCGACTTGCGGAAATTATCGGCGATGTCGTCCGGCCGCATCACGATGGAGACATAAAAATAAGCGAAGAAGATGATGAACAGGATGTTCAGCAGCTCGTACCACGGATAGCCTGGCGCAAGAGCCTGCACGATTGGCTGCAGGATGCGGCTATTCTGCACAAACTCCATCTGGCCGAAGAGCAAAGGCGCCGAAAGAATCGAGCTGGCGAAGATGATCGGCATGACGCCGCCGGAGTTCACCTTCAAAGGCAGATGGCTGGACGAACCGCCCATCATGCGCCGGCCCACGATGCGTCGCGCGCTTTGAATGGGGATACGCCGCTCGCTGCGTTCTACAAAGACGATGAAGGCCACCACCGCCGCCATGCCCGCGACCAACCCCAACACCACGAGAAACGACATCGGTCCCCACGCGTCGGTCTGAACCTTCTGGTACAGATCGCCAATGCCGCGCGGCAAACCGGCGACAATGCCGGAAAAGATCAGCAGACTCATCCCGTTGCCGATGCCGCGGTCAGTGATCTGCTCGCCCAGCCACATGATGAATGCGGTTCCGGTAGTGAGTGTGAGCACGGTCATCAGAATGAAGCTGGGACCGGGATTCATCACCACGCCCTGCTTGGTAAGAATGGCCGCGATACCGACCGACTGCACTGCGCCGAGAATGACTGTCAGGTAGCGGGTCCACTGCGTAATCTTGCGCCGGCCCAGCTCGCCTTCCTTCTGGATGCGCGCCAGCGGCTCATACACCACGGTGAGAAGTTGAAAGATGATCGAGGCGGTGATGTAGGGCATGATACCCAGCGCGAAGATGGTCATGCGGCGCAGCGTGCCGCCGCTGAACAGGTCCATAAGGCCGAGCGCGGATCCGCCCTGCGAGCTGAACAGCAGTTCCAGTTGGCGGTAATTCACGCCCGGCGTGGGAATCCATGCGCCCAGGCGGTACACCGCCAGTATGCCCAGCGTGAACAGTACCCGCTTGCGCAGGTCGGGAATCCGGAAGATGTTGAGAAACTTCTCCAGCATATTGGGTAATCCGCTTCAGGCGCCCGAAGCGCCGGTCGAATCCTGCAGTGAATTCATCTTACGGCGATTCCCGGTTCTTTCAGCCTATCCAATTCCGGGAAACGCGGACTATGCGTTGCGTCACATCTCAAAAGTGGGCTGTTATAGTCCAATTTTGAGCGTCTTGCGGCAGAAAAACCTATGCCGCCGCAGGCGCTGTTTCGCCGCCCACCACCACAGCCTTGCCGCCCGCCTTCGCAATCTTCTCGGCCGCCGACTTGGAAAACTTGTGCGCGTGAATGGTCATGGCCGCCTTGAGTTCGCCGGAACCGAGAACCTTGATGAGGGCCTTCTTGTTGGAGGCGAGACCGAGCTTCTTGTAATCGTCGAGGCCAATCTCCGCCACCTTCAACTCCGCGATCCGGTCAAGATTCACGACGGTATATTCGGTGCGGAAGATGTTGGTAAAGCCGCGCTTGGGCAGCCGCCGGTGCAACGGCATCTGGCCGCCTTCAAATCCGCGCATCATGCTGGAGCCGGTGCGCGAACGCTGGCCCTTGTGGCCGCGGGTGGAAGTCTTCCCCATGCCGGATCCCATACCCCGGCCCACACGCTTGCGCCCGGTATTGGCTTTCTTGGGCGCGCGCAAATTCGATAGATTTCTCGCCATTTTCCCCTCGCTATAGCGCCGGCGGGATTCGTTCCCACCGACTCGCGTTATGTTATTTCACAGTTCAAAGTCCTCAGTTGTCCTTCCGATGCAAGCTCTGCGAACTGTGAACTGCGAACTAAGAACTAGTTTTCAAGAATCCTTACTAAATGCGGCACAGCTTTCACCATGCCTCTTACCGAATCCGTGTCCTCGCGCTCGACGATCTGATTGAGACGCGTGAAGCCCAGCCCCTTGATCACCAGCTTGTGCTTGGTGGGCGTGGCGATCTTGGAACGGTAATACTGAATGCGAATCATCTTGGTCTTCGCCATCACAGTTCTCCCACCTGCTTGCCGCGCGCCGTGGCAACGTCAGCCCTGTCGCGCAACTGCGTCAGCGCGTCAAACGTGGCCTTGATGACGTTGTGCGGGTTAGGCGAGCCCAGGCTCTTGGTCAGCACGTTCTGAACGCCAACCGAGGTCATGACCGCGCGCACCGCACCGCCGGCAATCACGCCCGTGCCTTCCGGCGCCGGCTTCAGCAGCACCTGGCCGGAGCCGAAACGGCCCAGCACCTGATGCGGAATCGTAGTCTCGGTCAAGTGGACCCTTATCAAGTTTTTCTTGGCGCTCTCGATTCCCTTGCGAATCGCCTGGGGAACCTCCTTGGCCTTGCCCGATCCGTAGCCCACCACGCCCGAAGCGGCGTCGCCCACTACCACCAGCGCGGCAAACGACATGTTCTTGCCGCCCTTCACCACTTTGGTCACGCGATTGATCGCCACCACCTGGTCCTTCAGGTTGAACTGGTTGGCATCGAGTTTCTTCGTCAACATCGTCATTTGCTCTCTCGTCTCTTTTTCAGCTGCCAGCTGCTCTAGAACTTCAGGCCCGCTTCGCGCGCCGCATCGGCCAACGCCTTTACGCGCCCGTGATACAGATAGCCGCCGCGATCGAAGACCACCTGCTTGATGCCCTTGGCAACGGCCTTTTCCGCGACAGCCTTGCCAATCTCTTTCGCCGCCGCCACGTTGCCGCCGCTCTTCAGCTTGATGCTTGAAGCCGAAACCAGTGTCTGACCGGTCTGATCGTCGACTACCTGCGCGTAGATGTGGTTGAGCGAGCGGTACACATTCAGCCGTGGCCGCTCCGTCGTCCCGGCCATCTTCTCGCGAATGCGCGCGTGGATGCGTTGCCGGATTTCGTTTCTCTTGTTCTGCGTAATCATGTCTTCTCTCACCTATCAGCGGAGCCGCCCCGCGACCCCGTTCGGATTCAAATGCAGCTGCTAGCTCCTAGCTTCTAGCCCATCTCGCTTTAACCAACGCCGTCAACTTCGCACGAAAAAGCTAAAGGCTAGAAGCTAGATGCTGCTTTATTTCGCTCCGGTCTTGCCGGCCTTCTTCTTCAGCCGCTCGTCGGAGTAACGCACACCCTTGTTCTTGTACGGATCCGGCTTGCGCAGCGAGCGCATGTCGGCCGCCACCTGGCCCACCTTTTGCCGGTCGACGCCGAGAACGGTCAAATGCGTCTGCTTGGGATCGATCGTCACCTCGATGCCCGAAGGCAGCGGAACCTCAATGGGGTGCGAGTAGCCCAGCGTGAACACCACCATGCCCTTGCCCTTCAACTCGGCGCGATAGCCGATGCCCACAATGTCCAGCTCCCGGGTCCATCCCTTGGTCACGCCGTGCACCGCGTTATTCACCAGGGCGCGAGTGAGCCCGTGCAGCGCGGCCTTGTCTTCGCTCGCGCGCTCCAACTGCAAGTTGCCATCGGCGGTTTTCAGCGTGATGCCGTCAGCTATCAGCGCGGAGACCTTGCCCTTGGGGCCTTCCACCAGTACGGTATTGCCCTCAACTTTGTATTTCACGCCCGCGGGCAGCGGGATCGGCTTCTTTCCAATGCGCGACATTCTTTGAAATCCTTCTCTTGGCTTGCGAGTCCCGTCGGAGCGTTGCCGCCTCGCGTTCCACTGCAGCCGGAAAAACAGTTCGTAGATCGCAGTTCTTAGTTCACAGTCGCCAAAGCTCACTTGTCGTCGAACGTCTGTGAACCACGAACAAAGAACTGTGAACTGCCTCTACCACACTTCGCACAACAGCTCGCCGCCTACGCCTTCGCGGCGCGCCTGGCGGCCAGTCATTACGCCCTTGGGCGTAGTCAGAATCGCAATTCCCAACCCGCCCTGCACGCGCTTGATCTCGTCGCGGCCCACGTAGACACGGCAACCGGGACGCGAAACGCGCGCCAGGTCGCGGATGGCTGCTTCAGTGCCGCCGTACTTCAGGTACACGCGCAGCACCAGCTTGCCTTCCTCGTCCTGAACTTTGTAGTTCGAGATGTAGCCCTCTTCCTTGAGGATGCGGGCGATCTCGGTCTTCAGCTTCGAAGCGGGAACATCCATCTTCTGATGACGCGCCCGGATTGCGTTCCGAATGCGCGCTAGAAAATCTGCTACTGGATCCGTAAGACTCATTCCTTCTCCTTCATTCCCCGTTCGTCCGCATGAGGCCAGAAACCAGCGGGAATGGTTACAGCAGTTCGCAGTTCAGAGTTCGCAGTTCATATTCGCTCATCCCTCGATGATCTGCGAACTACAAACTGTGAACTGTTCTTCTACCAGCTCGACTTGTTGACGCCGGGAATCTCGCCCTTGAGCGCGAGCGCCCGGAAACACAAACGGCATACACCGAACTTGCGCAGGAAACCCCGCGGCCGCCCGCACAGCTGGCAGCGATTGTGCTTGCGGCTGCTGAATTTCGGCTTCCGCGCGTCCTTGACTCGTTTTGCAGTAGTTGCCATAAATTCTCGACTCTCTCCCTACGCGCCCTGGCGGAAGGGCATTCCAAAGTGGCGCAGCAGCGCGCGCGCCTGGTTATCGTCCTTTGCCGAAGTCACAATCGTGATGTTCATGCCCTTTAGCTTTTCCACCTTCGCGTAGTCAATCTCCGG
This sequence comes from uncultured Acidobacteriaceae bacterium, assembly GCA_963835355.1. GTDB lineage: Bacteria > Acidobacteriota > Terriglobia > Terriglobales > Acidobacteriaceae > Telmatobacter. Next base: position 159,408 of record CAWIFE010000001.1, read on the forward strand.
AAAAATCAATTGGTCGCGCAGCCCCAGCGTGTAATTGCCGCGGCCGTCGAAGCTCTTGGTCGAAACCCCGCGGAAGTCGCGCACGCGCGGCAGCGCAATCGAAATCAGCCGGTCAAGAAACTCGTACGCCTTATCGGATCGCAACGTAACCATGGCGCCGATGGCGTTGCCAGTGCGCACCTTGAAGGCCGCAATCGACTTCTTGGCCTTCGTAGTCACCGGCTTCTGGCCGGCGATCTGCGCCAGATCGGCCACCAGCGGATCCAGCAGCTTCGAGTTCTGCGTTGCCTCGCCCAGGCCCATGTTGATCACAATCTTTTCCAGGCGCGGCACAGCCATCGCGTTCTCCAGGCCAAGTTCCTTCTGGAGCGCCTGCTTGATCTCTTTCTGGTACTTCTCCCTCAACCTTGCTGCCATGTTGCTTCACCCTTCAGTTCACAGTTCTCAGTTCGTAGTTCCTAGTTCGTAGCCACTTTGCTCGCGATATCACTGCTGCAACGGTGAACTATGAACTCCGAACTTATTTTTTCGTGGGCAGTTCCTGCCCGCACTTCTTGCAAACCCGCATCCGCACGTCGCCTTCAACCTTGTGACCCACGCGCGCATCGCCGCAGTTGGGACACACCAGAACTACATTGGAAACGTTGATCGCCGACTCCTGCTCTGCGATCCCACCCTTGGTCCGCTGCCCTTGCTTGCTCGAAACCGTCTTCTTGACCACGCGCACATGTTCCACCAATACTGTGCCCTTGTCAGGGAACACACGCAGCACGCGGCCCGTCTTGCCCCGGTCAGAGCCCGTCAGCACCTTGACCGTATCGTTGCGATGAATACTCAAACTCGGCATCTTTTCTCCAAAATCAGTTCGTCGTTCTCAGCTCTTCCGGTCCAGCGATTCCAAACTGTGAACTGGCGCCTGGCTTACACAACCTCAGGCGCTAAGGACACAATCTTCAAGAACTTCTTCTCGCGCAGCTCGCGGGCCACCGGCCCAAACACGCGCGTGCCGATGGGCTCATGATCGTCGCCAATCACCACCGCGGCATTCTCGTCAAAGCGAATGTACGTGCCGTCGCGCCGCCTGTGCTCCTTGCGCGTACGAACAATTACCGCCTTCACTACTTTGCCCTTCTTCACGGTGCCGTCAGGCGAGGCTTCCTTCACTGCGGCGGTTACAACGTCGCCCAGTCCAGCCTTCGCGCCCAGCCCACCGCCCAGCGGCAGAATCACTTGCAGCTTGCGCGCGCCGGAGTTGTCGGCTACCGCGAGCATCGTTCTCATTTGCACAGCCATGGTTTGCCCTCCTTTCGGCAGCCTTACTTCTCAGCGGGAACTTGCTCGCCCGGAAGCACGGCATCTTCAATCTGGCCCAGCGATGACCGCCGCACAATCTCTTCCAACGACCAGCGCTTCAGCTTGCTCAGCGGCCGCGTCTCGCGAATGCGCACCACATCGCCCATGCGTGCCGAGCTCTGCTCGTCGTGCGCGTAAAACTTCTTGGTCGAGCGCACAATGCGCTTGTACTTCGCGTGCGCCTTGCGCATCTCAACCGCGACCACGATCGTCTTCTGCATCTTGGTCGAAACCACCTGTCCGACTTTCTCATTGCGCCGCGCGCCTACCGCGGCGGGCGCCTGCACCGCTTTTTCGGTCGCCGTCATTTGCTCACTCCCTTTTTCTTCCCAGTCTTCTTCTTCGCGGCCGAATCGCCTTTCGACGCGGCTTTCTTCATCGTTCCGGTCTTGGCCTTTGCAGCCGGAGCGGCCTTCTTCGCCGTCGCGGTTTTGGCCTTCGCCGCGGGAGCTGCCGCTTCAGCCTTGGCTTCTGCCGGCGCCGCCGTTTCCCTGGCCTTCGCAGCCTTGGTCTCGGCTACCGGGGTTGCTTGCTTCTCTTCCCCTGCCTCGCTGTTAATGCCCAGTTCGCGCTCGCGCGCCACAGTCTTGATCTGCGCAATCTCCTTGCGCAGCTGGCGAAGCTTCTTCACTCCGTCGTTCTGCCCCAGCGACACCTGGAAGCGAATCCTGAAGAGCTGCTCCGAGGATGTCTTCTCCTGGTGCTTCAGCTCTTCGTCGCTCAAATTGCGAATCTTCGTCAGTTCCATCTTCTTTTCCTAGCTCCAAGCCTTCAACTTTTTGCGTTACTACTCCACCTTGGCCGCAACCTTCTCGCCCGCGGCGCGCTCGCGCGCCACAAACTTCGTTCTCAGCGGCAGCTTGTGCGACGCCAGGCGCATGGCCTCGGCCGCCAGCTCCGGCGTCACGCCTTCCATTTCAAACAAAATCTTTCCCGGCCGCACCACTGCAACCCAGTGATCCAGCGCGCCCTTGCCCGAGCCCATGCGGACTTCGGCCGGCTTCTTGGTGATCGGCTTGTCAGGAAACAGCCGCACCCAGATCTTGCCCCCGCGCTTGACGAAACGCGTCATCGCGATACGGCTTGCCTCGATCTGCCGGTCGGTGATGTACCCGCACTCCATGACCTTCAAACCGTACTCGCCGAACGACAGCGTTGAGCCGCGCCATGCCTTGCCCCGGCGCTTGCCCTTCTGCTGCTTGCGGAACTTCACCTTCTTTGGCATCAACATAACGAAAACCCTCGAAAATCAATTCGCAGTTCCAGGTTCGCAGTTCTCAGTTCCCTTGCATCAAGTCGCGGCCAATCGCCGCTGTGAACCGCGAACTATGAACAGCTTTTAAAACACCGTCTTCCCAACCGGCGGAGCCTGGCGGCGTTTTTGCTCATAAATGTCGCCGCGGTAGATCCAGACCTTCACGCCGATCACGCCATAGGTCGTATTCGCCTCGGTAAAGCCGTAGTCGATGTCGGCGCGCAGCGTGTGCAGCGGCAAGCGTCCCTGCAGGTACCACTCCGAGCGCGCGATTTCGTTGCCATTCAGCCGGCCCGAGACGCGCACCTTGATCCCCTTGCAGCCGAAACGCAGCGCCGAATCGACGCTTTTTCTCATCGCGCGCCGGAAACTCACGCGCTTCTCCAGCTGCAGCGCAATGTTCTCGCTCACCAGTTGCGCGTCCAGCTCCGGCTTGTTCACTTCGATAATGTCGATGAACACGTCGCGATTGGTGCGCTTGCCCAGCTCGGTCTTGAGCTTCTCGATCTCCGCGCCCTTGCGCCCGATCACGATGCCCGGCCGCGCGGTGCGGATGAGGAAGCGCAGCTTGTTGCCCGGCCGCTCGATTTCAACCGAGCTCACGCCGGCCGCCTTCAGCTTCTCGCGCAGCTCAGCCTTCAGCTTCACGTCCTCGACCAGGAGCTTGGCGTATTCGCGCTCTGAGAACCAGCGCGACCGCCACGGTTTGTTGATTCCCAGCCGGAATCCGTAAGGATGGACTTTTTGTCCCATATACTTCCTCTCAAAAATCTCCCGGCTTATTTGCCGGACTTCTTCTTGGTTGCCGCAGCCTTCTTCGCTGCCGGCCTGGTTTCTTTCGCCGTCGACTTCCCTGACTTGACCGCAGCTTTCGCCTTCGCTGCTTTTTGCGCGGCCTTCGTTGCCTTGCCCGTTTTCGCGGGCTCCGATGCGGACGTCGTTTCGTCCACCTTCGTCACCAGGCCCTTTTCCGACTCGCGCTCCGCAACCGACAGCACGATGTGCGTAAGCCTGCGTTGATAGCGGTAGGCCCGGCCCATCGGCGCCGGCCGTATGCGCTTCATGCGCGGTCCGTCGTTGGCCACTGCCAGCTTCACGTAGAGGTTATCCACGTCGAGATCGATGCCCTCTTCGCCGGCCACATACTTCGCGTTGTCAATCGCCGAAGTCAACAGCTTGTGCACCACCGGGGCGATGCGCTTGCGGGCGAAAGCCGCCGTATCCAGCGCCTCCTGCACTCCGCGCCCCTTGATCAGTTCAAGCACCAGCCGCGCCTTCTGCGGCGACACGCGCTGGAACCTCGCTTCGGCTCTATATTCCCTGGTTGCAACTGCCATACTCATGCCTTCCTCAAACTTCAGCTTTCAGCCTGCATCCCCTACGCCGGCTTGGCGACAGCCTCGGTGGTTGGCGCCTTGGAGCCGCCGGTGTGGCCCTTGAAGACCCGTGTCGGCGCGAACTCGCCCAGCTTGTGTCCCACCATGTTCTCGGTTACGTATACGGGAACAAATTTCTTGCCGTTGTGCACTGCGATGGTGTGGCCCACGAACTCGGGAAAGATCGTTGAGCGCCGCGTCCAGGTCTTCACCACTTTCTTGTCGTTGGCCTTGTTCAGCGCGTCGATCTTCACCATCAGGTGCGCATCCACAAACGGCCCCTTCTTCGTCGAACGTCCCATAAAATCCAGCTCCTGGCTTTTCTACTTCGTCCTGCGGTTGACGATGAACGCGTCCGTCCGCTTGTTGTTGCGTGTTTTGTATCCGCGCGTCGGCTGGCCCCACGGCGTCACCGGGTGGCGCCCACCCGAGGTCTTGCCCTCGCCGCCGCCATGCGGATGGTCCACCGGGTTCATGCTGACGCCGCGATTCGCCGGCCGGATGCCCAGCCAGCGATTGCGTCCCGCCTTGCCGATGGAGATGTTTTCATGATCCGTGTTGCCCACTTGACCGATGGTCGCCATGCACTCAACGAGCACCCTGCGCGTCTCGCCAGAGGGCAGCTTGAGCAGGGCATAGTCGCCCTCCTTGGCTACCAACTGCGCCTGCGCTCCGGCTGAACGCGCCATCTGCGCGCCCTTGCCCGGTTTGAGCTCAATGGCGTGAACCGTGGTGCCCGAAGGAATGCTCTTGAGCGGCAGCGCATTGCCAATCAGAATGTCAGCCTCGGGCCCCGATGTCACCGTCGCCCCGACTTTCAGTCCCACCGGCTGCAAAATGTAGCGCTTCTCGCCATCGGCATAGTTCACCAGGGCGATGCGCGCGGACCGATTGGGATCGTACTCGATGGTCGCCACTTTGCCCGGCACGCCAAACTTCTCGCGCTTGAAGTCGATCAGCCGCAGCTTCTGCTTGTGCCCGCCGCCCTGGTGGCGGATGGTCAGGTCGCCCGTGTTGCGCCGCCCGCCGGTGCGCTTGCGCGTCGTCAGCAGCGGCTTGTGCGGCGTGTCCGTCGTCAGATCGCCGGTCTCGAGCGACGTCTGAAACCGCAACGTCGGTGTGATCGGCCTGTATGTTTTGATTGCCATGATCTCTGTCCTTGACGAGCCGCTAAGTGCCAGCTTCTAGCCTCTAGCTCCTAGCTTCCAGCTCATCCTTCTCAAACTTTCTTCTCTGCCCAACTTTGGCTCCCAACTCCGCCTCGCGCTTATCCAAGCTAGAAGCTAGAAGCTGGCGGCTGCCTTACAGATTGCTCACGTACTCCGGCAGCTTTTCGCCGGCCTTCAGCTTTACGTAGGCCTTTTTCCAATCCGGCCTGAATCCAGCAAACTTGCCGCGCCGGCGTTCTTTGCCGACAACATTCGAAGTGCGGACCGCGACGACCTTCACCTTGAAGAGCGCTTCCACGGCTTCCTTCACTTCAGTCTTTGTGGCCGAGGGCGCAACCTCGAAGACCAGCGTCCCCTCGGTCTCTTTCACGCCCAATCCCTTTTCGGTGATCAACGGGCGGCGAATGACGGTGTAGAGTGTCGGCATTACGCGACCTCCTTTTCAGTGGCGGTTTTGCGTGCCGCATGCCGTTTCGATATGGACTTCAGAAGAGCCTCGCCAAGCTGCTCAATCGCGGCCTTGGAGAAGATCGCCCGCTCGTACCGAAGCAGATCGTAGGGGTGAACCTCGTTGTTCAGCACCAGCTCCACGCCCTTCAGGTTGCGCGCGCCCAGCACCAGCGATTGCGTCAGTGTCTTGCCGTTCTCGACCAGCAGCACCGTGCGCTTCGCTTCCAGCTTGTCCAGCGCTTCGCGGTAGAGCTTGGTCTTGCCTTCCTTGATCTCGAGCGAATCCACCACGGTCAGTTTGCCGTCGGCCAGTTTCGCGGCCAAAGCCGAGCGCAGCGCGCCCAGCAGCTTCTTGCGCGGGAACGGATACTCGTAGCTGCGCGGCTGCGGCCCATGGACCGTGTAGCCATGACGCCACAGGGGCGAGCGCACCGAACCGATACGCGCGCGGCCCGTGCCCTTCTGCTTCCAAAGCTTCTTGCCGGAACCGGCAACCTCGGTGCGGCTCTTGGTCTTGTGCGTGCCCTGGCGCAGAGAAGCGCGGTAGTGCTTCACCGCCTCCCACAACAGGGCCTCGTTCACCTGCTCCGGCGCAAACACCGCGTCGGCCAGCTCCACCGAGCCCACCTTCTTGCCGCTCATATTCACTACATCCACTTTTGCCATCGTCTTCTTCTTCTGCCGGGAATCTCTTCCCGGCTTCAATCTCGTGCGCCGCTAGGCGCGACTGCCCCACCGCAGGTGGCTACTTCTTCTTCGTCGCCTTCTTCGAAGCCTTCAACGGGTCCACGGTGCCCGATCCGGCAAAGCCGCGGCGCTCGCGCGGCGGAGCCTTGGCTTTTGAGATCAGCACATAACCCTCGCGCGGTCCCGGCACCGCTCCCTCAACCATGAGCAGATTCTCGTCCACATCGATGCCGCGAATGCGCAGGTTGCGCACCGTCACCTGATCCGTTCCGAAATGTCCCGGCATGCGCTGCCCCGGAAAAACCCGCGACGGGAAGCTCGAGGCGCCGATCGATCCCTGCACCTGGAACATGTGCCCGTGCGACTTGGGCCCGCCGCCGAACTTGTGCCTTTTCACGACGCCGGCAAATCCGCGGCCCTTCGAAGTGCCGATCACGTCCACGAACTTCGCATCGGTAAAGATGTCCACCAGCACGCGATCGCCGGCCTTGGTTTCTGCCGCGCCTTCGGTCGCCGCCTCAACGTCCACTTCCTTGATGACCTTGACCGGCGGCGCCTCGCTCTTCTTGAGGTGGCCATTCTGCGCCTTGGTCATGCGCGAAGCCTTCACGAACTCCACGAGCCCGATCTGCGCCGCATCGTATCCGTCCCTGGCCGCCGTCTTCAGCTGCGTAATCACGCACGGGCCTGCCTGCAGCACCGTAATCGGGTGCACGTCGCCTTTATCGTCGAAGACCTGCGTCATGCCGATCTTTTTTCCCAGAATCCCTGTGACTGCCATCTTTCCCTCACCTCATCATGCGGGCTTCGATCTCCCGCACTGCCGGAAACTGCTAGTTCATAGTTCGCAGTTCAGTGTTCTTAGCTGTCCACACCACTACCAAACTGTGAAGTGCGAACTAAGAACTGTGAACTTGCCTCACTTTTCGAACGCCTTGATCTCCACGTCCACGCCAGCGGGCAGATCGAGCTTCATCAGCGCGTCCACCGTTTGTTGCGTCGGCTCCAGAATGTCGATCAGCCGTTTATGCGTGCGGATCTCGAACTGCTCCCGCGACTTCTTGTCCACGTGGGGCGAGCGCAGCACGCAATACTTGTTTTTGATCGTCGGCAAGGGAATCGGCCCCGCCACCGTTGCTCCGGTGCGCTTGGCCGTGTCCACAATCTCGCCGGTCGAGGTGTCCAGCACGCGATAGTCGTATGCCTTCAACCGGATTCGAATTCTCTGTCCTACCATGACGTCCCTTCAGTTCCTCAGTTCGTAGTTCGTAGTTCTTAGTTCGTAGTTCTCAGTTACCATGGTTCGTTCAGCCGCAGGCGCTGTGAACTACGAACTGCGAACTGCTACTTGATAATTTCGCTGATCGTTCCCGCGCCCACGGTCCTGCCGCCTTCGCGAATCGCGAAGCGCAGGCCCTTCTCCATGGCCACCGGCGTAATCAGGTCGATGGTCAACTCCACGTTGTCGCCCGGCATCACCATCTCCACGCCCTCCGGCAACTCCGCCACTCCCGTCACGTCCGTCGTGCGGAAGTAGAACTGCGGCCGGTAGCCCTTGAAGAACGGCGTGTGACGCCCGCCCTCTTCCTTCGACAGCACGTACACCGTGCTCTTGAAGTGCGTGTGCGGCGTAATCGACGCCGGCTTGGCCAGCACCATTCCCCGCTCCACGTCTTCCTTCGGCGTGCCGCGCAGCAGGATGCCCGCGTTGTCGCCCGCCAGACCTTCGTCCAGCTGCTTCTTGAACATCTCGACACCGGTGCAGACGGTTTTGCGCGTCTCGCGGAAACCGACGATCTCCACGTCCTCGCCCACCTTCACCTTGCCGCGCTCGATGCGGCCAGTGACGACGGTCCCACGTCCAGAGATCGAGAAGATATCTTCGATCGGCATCAGGAAAGGCAGGTCGACCGCGCGATCAGGCCGCGGTACGTACTTGTCCACCGCCTCCATCAGCTCGTCGATCTTCGCTTCCCACTTCGCTTCGCCGTTCAACGCGCCCAGGGCCGACCCGCGTACCACTGGCACGTCGTCGCCCGGGAACTGGTACTTCGACAACAGCTCGCGAACTTCCATCTCCACCAGGTCGGTCAGCTCTTCGTCCTCGACCGCGTCGCACTTGTTCAGGAACACCACGATGCAGGGCACGCCCACCTGGCGCGCCAGCAACACGTGCTCCTTGGTCTGCGGCATCGGCCCGTCGGTCGCCGCAACCACCAGGATCGCGCCGTCCATCTGCGCCGCGCCGGTGATCATGTTCTTGATGTAGTCGGCGTGGCCCGGGCAATCCACGTGCGCGTAGTGACGGTTCGCCGTCTCGTACTCCACGTGCGCCGTCGCGATCGTGATGCCGCGCTCCCGCTCTTCCGGCGCGTTATCAATCGAGTCGAACGAGCGATACACGTTCTTCGGGTTGTGCTTCTGCAATACCTTGGTGATGGCCGCCGTCAGGGTCGTCTTGCCGTGATCGATGTGACCAATCGTTCCAACATTGACGTGCGGCTTCGAGCGATCAAACTTTTCCTTCGCCATAAAGCTCCCAAATCCCTTTCATCGCTATGTACTGCCTGTTGCCACTCGGGGCGCCGGCGGTCCGGCTCCAGCCCCAAAACCTTACTTACCCTGCGCGCGGCCGATGATTTCGTCGGCGATCATGCGCGGCGCCTCTTCGTAGCGCGCAAACTGCATTGAATACGAGGCCCGTCCCTGCGTGGACGAACGAATTTCGTTTACGTAGCCGAACATCTCCTTGAGCGGCACGATCGCCCTGATCACCTGCGAACCGGCAGCGTGCTCCATGCCCTCGATCCGCCCGCGGCGCGAGTTGATGTCGCCGATAATCACGCCCATGAACTCCTCGGGCACCGTCACTTCCACGGCCATCACCGGCTCCAGCAACACAGGCGACGCATGCCTGGCCGCTTCCTTGAACGCAATTGAGCCGGCAAACTTGAAGGCCATCTCGTTCGAATCCACTTCGTGATAGCTGCCGTCATAAAGCGTCACCTTCACGTCGACGATGGGATAGCCGGCCAGGATGCCCAGCTCCAGCGCTCCCTGCACGCCTTGATCGATGGGCTTGATGTACTCCCTCGGGACGGAACCGCCCCTGATTTCGTTGATGAACTCGTAACCCTTGCCCGGCTCGTTCGGCTCCACGCGCAGCTTGCAATGGCCGTAGTTGCCTGAGCCGCCGGTCTGGCGAATGTACTTGCCTTCAGCCTCGGCCTTTTTGCGAATGGTCTCGCGGAAAGCCACTTTGGGCTCACCGACGTTGGCCTCCACCTTGTGCTCGCGCTTCATGCGGTCCACAAGAATCTCGAGGTGCAGCTCGCCCATCCCGCTGATGATCGTCTGGCCCGAATCTTCATCGGTTCGCACCTTGAAGGTGGGATCTTCATCGGCCAGCCGCGACAGCGCCACAGCCATCTTTTCCTGATCGGCCTTGGTCTTGGGCTCAATGGCCACTGAAATCACGGTGTCGGGAAAAGTGATGGCGCCCAGCGCGATGGCATGATGCGGATCGCAAAGCGTGTCGCCGGTCTTCAGGTCCTTGACTCCCAGGCAGGCGCAGATGTCGCCGGCCAGAATCTCGGTCACGTCCTCGCGCTTGTTGGCGTGCATCTTCACCAGGCGCCCGATGCGGTCGGTCTTGCCTGTGCGCGGGTTCAAAACTGTGTCGCCGGTCTTCAGCGAGCCCGAGTAGACGCGCACGAAGCACAGCTTGCCGTAAGGATCGTTGATGATCTTGAAGGCCAGAGCCGACAGCGGCTCGTTGTCGTCGGGCTTGCGCTTTTCAATTTTGGAGTGATGGTTGGGGTCGATGCCCTCAACCGGGGGCTTGTCGAGCGGGCTGGGCAGGTAATCGACGACGGCGTCGAGAAGCGTCTGAATGCCCTTGTTCTTGAAGGCGCTTCCGCAAATCACCGGGAAAACCTTCAGATCGATGGTGGCCTGTCGAATGCCGGCCTTCAGCTCTTCTACGGTTGGCGTTTCGCCTTCGAGAAACTTTTCCAACAGCACGTCATCGGTCTCGGCGATGACTTCAATCAACTGCAGCCGGAAGGCCTCGGCCTTTTTTTGCAACTCGGCGGGAATCGGCTCAATCGAAAACTCGGCGCCCAGCGTCTCGTCGTGCCAGAGAATGGCTTTCATCTCGATCAGGTCCACGACGCCCTTGAAGTTCGCCTCGGCGCCTACGGGGATCTGCAGCGCTACGGGCCGCGCGCCCAGCCGCTTGCGGATGGTTTCGAGCACGTGCTCAAAGTCCGCGCCATTCTTGTCCATCTTGTTGACGAAGCAAACTCGGGGAACCTTGTATTTATCGCCCTGCCGCCATACGGTCTCGGTCTGCGGCTGCACGCCGCTCACGGAGTCAAACAATGCCACCGCCCCGTCGAGCACGCGGAGGCTGCGCTCCACTTCGGCGGTAAAGTCCACGTGGCCCGGGGTATCGATAATGTTGATGCGAACGTCTTTCCAGACGCAGGTTGTGGCGGCCGACGTAATCGTGATGCCGCGCTCCTGCTCCTGCTCCATGTAATCCATGGTCGCTGTGCCTTCATGCACCTCTCCCAGCCGGTGCGTGATGCCGGTGTAGAACAGGATGCGTTCTGTCGCTGTCGTCTTTCCGGCGTCAATATGCGCCATGATCCCGATGTTCCGGCAGCGATTTAGAGGTACGGTGCGAGCCACGATTTCAATTCCTTGCGGGACGTCTTTCCCCGCCGTTAAAAACCAGCTGCTAGCTACTAGCTTCTAGCCTCTAGCTTGTTTCCCGTGGAACCGACCAACGCGGTCCCAAAATCTGTCACTGCAACGGCAGCCGAAAGCTAGTAGCTAGAAGCTAAAAGCTAGAGGCTGCGTTCCTACCACCGGTAGTGCGCGAAGGCCTTGTTGGCCTCGGCCATGCGGTGCACGTCTTCCTTCTTCTTCATCGCCGCGCCGCGCCCGTTGGCCGCGTCCAGCAACTCGTTCGACAGCTTGTCGGTCATGCCCTTCTCGCCGCGGCTGCGCCCGTAGGTGATCAGCCAGCGGATAGCCAGCGAAGTTCTGCGGTCGGCATTCACCTCGATCGGCACCTGGTAGTTGGCGCCGCCCACGCGCCGCGTCTTCACTTCAAGCAGCGGCTTGCAGTTCTCCACCGCCTTCTTGAAGAGCTTGAGCGCGTCGTCCCCGCCGCCCTTTTCCTCCAGGTTCTTCATTGCCTGGTAGAAGATGGACTGTGCGGTCGACTTCTTGCCGCCCCACATCATCGAGTTCACAAATTTCGTCACCAGCGTCGATCCGTACACCGGATCTGCCGCCACTTCCCGCTTCGCAATGTGCCCTTTTCTCGGCATAAACCCTCAAAATCCCGGCGCTTTCGCGCCTATTGCCACTTCCCCAGCCTCGGCCCTCTTCCAAAACACGAGAGCGCGAAGCGCCTTACTTTGCCGCGCCGCCCTTGGCGCGCTTGGTCCCGTACTTCGACCGGCTCTGCGAGCGGCCGGCCACTCCCACTGAATCCAGCGTTCCGCGCACCACGTGATAGCGCACGCCCGGCAGATCTTTCACGCGGCCCCCGCGGATGAGCACAATCGAGTGCTCCTGCAGGTTATGGCCGATACCGGGAATGTAAGTGGTCACTTCAATCCCGTTGGTCAGCCGCACGCGGGCCACCTTGCGCAGGGCCGAATTCGGCTTCTTGGGCGTTTGCGTGTACACGCGCGTGCACACTCCGCGCCGCTGCGGCGAGGCCTGCAATGCGGGCGACGCCGTCTTGTAACGGGGGGCGGTACGCCCCTTGCGAACAAGCTGATTAAAAGTTGGCAAACCGCAACTCCTTACCCTTCAAAAAACCTTCACTACGCGCTCCACAGCCGCACACGCCCTTCGGGCTGTTCTGGTTTTGGCGTGGCATTTGAGCCAGCCAAACACACAGAGAAGCCCTAGGTAGCTGCTTCGCGTCTGTCTTCGTTCCACTCTCAGACGAGAACCGCGACGGTGATCGGTCGTCCCTAAAAAACAGGAGCCAATTCCGTTTCGTCGATTCCGGCCCGCATAGCCCTCCAAGGTGGGGGAACGCGCGGACCGCCGATGCAAGTACTGCTTCGAATGTTCCCTGCCCTCCGCAAGAAGAGAGCCACTCCGGAAACTTGTCTGGCCGGCCAACTTCACCTGGCCCTGGATATCTCTCCGTCCTGATCGAGCCTGCCCGGAGGATTTCCTTACTCCACCCGAGTTCAAACACACCTCAGGCAGAGTTCTTGCGAACCTTTCAAAGATACCAAGAAAAAACCGGAGAGTCAACGTTCGAATGAGGGCCGGGTGGGGTGGATTGAGCAAGCTACTGAAGCGCAGCCGGCCTTGTTCCCGCCTCTTCCCCCACAATCTGCCCGTCGCGCATGGTCAAGATTCGACCGGCGATAGCCGCCGCCTCCGGATTGTGCGTGATCATCAGCGTGGTCTGGCCCAGCTCCCGGTTCGATCGAAGCAGCATCTGCAACACCGCGTCGGAGGTCTTGGTGTCAAGGTTGCCGGTCGGCTCGTCGGCCAGCACAATGGCCGGCCGCGTAATGAGCGCCCGGGCGATGGCCACACGCTGCTGTTCGCCGCCGCTCAGCTCGGAAGGCCGGTGATCGAGCCTGCCCTTGATGGCCAGCATGTCGCTCAGATGATCCAGATACTTCCGGTCGAGAGGCGTCCCGCCCGGCCCCGAAGCGCGCCCGCTCACTTCATAGGCAATCTCGATGTTGCCCATCGCCGAGAGCGTCGGCAGCAGGTTGAACTTCTGGAAAACAAAGCCGATACGGTGTTTCCGCAGCCGCGTGCGCTCGGCGTCGTTCAGGGCCGCGAAATCCACGCCGTCAATCACCACGCGCCCTTCTGTGGCACGGGTCAGCCCGCCCAGCAGATAGAAAAGAGTCGACTTTCCCGAGCCGGAGGGTCCGACGATCGCCACAAACTCGCCCGGCTCGACGGCCAGCGATACTCCGCGCACTGCGGGTACCTGGATCCGGCCTGCTGCATAAACTTTGGTCAGATTTTCAGCGAGAATAATATGCTTCGAGGTTTCGGAGGGCACGACTGCCATTGTAATCGCGGCGTTTGGTTCGCCGGTTCGGCAAATCGGCCAATTCGCATCCTCGGGCGCGATTGTTGTCGCAAGGCTCTAAAATGGTTCTGCATCGATCTTCGACTCAGGATTTCCCGCTCATGACCCCCGATCTCAAAACTTCGCTTGTTGCATCGCTTACATCAGCCGCCGAGAAAGCTGGCCTGGTTCTCATCTCCGTCAAACAGGGCGCCGATTTTCACGGCCAACCCACCGCCATCTTCGAGCTTGGCCTATCTGGCACGGATGCCATTGGCCGCTCGCTCAAGCTCGAGTTGAGCGATGCCTTCGACTTCGACAAGCCGAATCTGCTGCCTGAGATGACCGCGCACCTGGCCGGCGAAGCCAAGCGGCTGCGCAATCCGCGCCCCGATTGCTACGTCAGTCTTGGCGGGATGCCCCTGGCCTTCGGTCAATTCGAGTGGCCCTTTCACCAATCGACCTCCGGGGCCGATACCCACATCGTTCACGGCGAAATCCATCTCGCCGACGGTGGAACGCATAATCTGCACGCCAAAGTCTCCGCTTCCGTCACGCTTACCTTTGCCGAAATCGTGCCTGCCATGGAGCAGCCCTATGCGGAAACCTTCGTCTATAACGCCATCCGCAAGACGATCGACATGGGCCAGCTCGAGTTCGTGAAGTCCGGCAACCGCCAGCCCGTCCCCGTGACTACGCGCTACTACAGCCGCTGGGGAAAAAAGTTCGTCTTTACCGAGACCGACGATAATGAGCGTCTCCGCTACCTGTTGAGCAAGGTCTACTGGCTGTCAGGCGTTTTAGGAGAGGGCAAGCCGGTGTGGATCGCCGATCCGCGCGACGCGCAATACTTGAACACCACCGAGGCCGAACTGCTGCGCATGGCCGGCGATGAAGCGGGACACGGACTGATGTTGCTCGCGGGTGAATTTGCCGCGGCTACTCCTGCGCTCATGGAGCGCGCCTCCGACTACCGGGAAGCGCTCGAAGCCGCCCTCGACTTCACCAAGCCCAAGTTCAACGAGAGCATGCGCTCCGGCCACGCGAATATGTAGTTTCTCGAATCAGCTTCCGGCCGCGCCCAATCGATTCCTTCTGGCATCAGCCGCAGGGGCAGTGTTAGGGTAGTACCCAATCCACGGGGTTGCGTGAGCTCCATGACCTGCCGCCATTCCACGCTTTTTCCGGCCATCATTTGCGCCCTTTTGGTCTGTGGCGCTGCAGCGCTTCGCTGCCAAACGGCTCCGCATCCGGCCGCCGGCTCGGCAGCACAACCGTTCGATGCCACCGGCCTTCAGGAGCCGGTCAATATCGGAATCGCCGGGCTCGTCCAGGCAGGCGACGATCCGGCTTTTTCCCAACCCGGCTTCGACGATTCCAAATGGCTCGCCGTCGACGCTGAAACCCGGCTCGCAGATTACTTCCCGCAAAATCATCCGCCCATCGTCTGGCGGCGCATTCATATCAAGGTCGACCCAAGCCAGAAGCAACTGGCGCTGCAGGCGTACTCCATTGCCCGCGCTTTCGAAGTCTACGTAAACGGCCAGAGGCTCATTCAGTGTGGACAGGTCGAGCCCTACGTCGCTGCCATGCGGAGCGCCCGGGTGATCGTCGAAATCCCGGCAGCGCAACTCCAAACCGGCTCGCTCGTCATCGCCATCCGAGCTCGCGCGCCGATCACCTGGTGGACCAGCAACCTGCCCGGATTCAGCGCCGGCATGCTGGCGCTGGGCGACGTGGGCGCCCTGGAGAACCAGAACCTGCTCATCATGATCGCAGAAAACTCAGCCACCTTCCTCGAGAACCTGCTTGCTCTGGGAGTCGGGCTGGTGGCCCTCGCGCTCTTCATCGCCCAACGGCAACGCATGGAGTATTTCTGGATCTTCGTCCTGGGACTTCTTAACGCCGGCTATCTGCCTCTGCTTTACCTTTCCGTCCGCCGCAACATTCCTGTGAGCCTCTGGATTGTTAACGAAATCGTCCAGATCGCCATCTATTCTGCAATCGTGCTCATGGTACAGGCTTTTCTGCAAAGGCCGTTGAGATGGTTCCTTTGGCTGTTCATCTCCATTGCGATCCTCATCGCTATTGTCAGTAATGTCGGCTTTGACTACGGCGTCTTTTACGTTGCCTTTGCCACTCTTTTCACCATTCCTCTTGGAATCGTCTTTGCCGCCGTCATTCCGATTCTGCTTTTCCGGCGTCTGCGCCGCGGAAATCGCGAGGCCGGTATTCTGCTCATCCCCTTCCTTCTGTATTCGCTGTGGATCTACGCCAGCATCGCCATAGGCTTGCTGGCTCTCGTACCTCCGCTGCGTCGCGCCTCCGTCCATGCTGCGATAGCGATCAATGCATTTCCCGTCGGCTTCTTCACCGTTGGCCTCGCCGACCTGGGCACGCTCAGCTTCTATTTTTCGCTCGCCATCATTATGGTTTTGCGCGCCACGCGCACCAGCCGCCAGCAGGCGCTGCTCGAAGGCGAACTGGAAGCGGCGCGCGAGATTCAGCAGGTCATTCTTCCCGAGCAGGTCGAATCCGTCCCCGGGTTCACTGTCGAATCCATCTACCAGCCGGCCCAGGAAGTGGGCGGCGACTTTTTCCAGATCATCCCCGATAAGACGGACGGCAGCCTGTTGATTGTCGCGGGCGATGTAGCCGGAAAAGGCTTGCAGGCAGGAATGATGGTCGCGCTGATGGTGGGAACCATTCGTACTGCTGCCGACAGTGGAACCGACCCGGAGTCTGTTCTGCATGCACTGAACAAGCGGATGCTCGGGCGGGGCCACTCCCAGGCAACATGCCTCGCGCTGAGAATCGCGCGCGATGGCGCTGTGATCCTTGCCAATGCCGGACACTTGCCGCCCTATCTCAACGGCGAGCCGGTCGACATGGAAGGCACGCTGCCGCTGGGAGTCATTGAAGACAGGGAGTTCTCCATGACGCGCTTCAACCTGAAGGACGGGGACAAACTCCTGTTTATGTCAGATGGAATCGTTGAGGCCACCGACGCGCACGGTCATCTCTTTGGCTTCGAGCGGGTTCTCGAGCTCGTTCGGTCTGCGGCCAGCCCGGCTGAGTTGGCAGGAGCTGCGCAGAGCTTCGGCCAGCTCGACGACATCAGCGTCATCTCAGTGACCCGGACCGCAGTCCTTGAGCCCGCCGCGTAGTCTGCCGCGGGAGATCTGGCGCGACTTCATTCTTTGTTCGCTGCCGCTACGGCGCGCTTACTGACCCCTGAAACCTGTTCTTACAACGCCGCTCCGCACCCGACGCAGAAACGCGCGCCCGGCGGATTGGTGCGCCGGCAGCGCGGGCAGGCGGCGGCTTGCACCACAGCCGCCGGATATGCCGGCGCCATTGAAACCGGCATGGGTGGCTGCGGATATGCTGGCGCAGCGACCACCGGCCCCGGCACAGCACCAGCCGGCGGCATGTTTCCCTGTACATTCATCGCCACGTTCGCCGGCCCCTGGCCCCATCCCGGCACCGGGATCCCCAGTGATGCCGCAATCGCCGCCGCCTGGATGGAGTTGAACTCGCGCACCCGCCCTGGCATGAAGAAACACTCGATGAAGCCGAGAATCGCCGGAATGCCGGTCCAGAAGAAGCACAGATAGAGTATCCCCAGCCCCGTGCGGCGCATATAGAAATGATGCGCGCCAAAGTCGCCGAGGAACAGCGCCAGCAGAATTCCCACGACCTCGTCGCGGCGAGCTGCGTTGTATTGCTGGTAAAAAATGGCTTGCGGGTTGGGGTAAGCGTACGTGCTCATCTTTGTAGTTCTCCTTGCCTGCCGTGGTTTAAGGTACGCAACCTGCGCCTTGCCGGTTCCGGGTCTCGTGAGCGCAGGTCGAAACCCACACATTGTCCCACGCCGCCGCGCGCGGATACCATCGAAATTGAATGACGGGCCCACCCCATCTGTCCGCGTCTCTCAGCGGCACATTTCTCATCGGCGGCGATCTCCCCGTCCACCGCCTGGGCTATGGAAGCATGCGCTTGGTAGGCGAGGGAGCGTGGGGCGAGCCGGCCGACGAAGCCGAGGCCCGCCGCGTGTTGCGCCGCGCCGTCGAGCTCGGCATCACCCTCATCGACACCTCCGACGCCTACGGCCCCGAGATCGCCGAGCGCCTTATCGGCGAAACGCTCGCGCCTTACGCGCCCGGCGTGGTCATCGCCACCAAGGGCGGCATTACCCGCCAGGGCCCCGCCAAGACCGAGTACGTCGGCCGTGCCGGATATCTAATTCAATGCGTAGAAATGAGCCTGCGCCGCCTCCGTCTCGAGCGTATCGATCTCTACCAGTTGCACCGCATCGATCCTCGCACTCCGCTTGAGGAATCCCTCGGCGCGCTCCGCCGTATGCAAGAGCAGGGCAAGATTCGCCACATCGGCCTCAGCGAGGTCACCCCAACTGAAATCGAGGACGCCGAAAAGATCGTCCCTATCGTCTCCATCCAGAATCGATACTCGCTCGCCGATCGCCGTCACGAGGAAACTCTCAATTATTGCGAACGCCGCGGCATCGCCTTCCTGCCGTGGTATCCCAACGCCGGAGGTAAGTTGCTCAAGGCCGACCACCCCGCCGCGCAGGAACTCATCCGCATCGCCGGCTTCCACTTGGTTTCTATCTCGCAGCTTTCGCTCGCCTGGCTGTTGCAACGCTCGCCCGTCATGCTGCCAATTCCCGGCACATCGAAAGTCGCACACCTTGAAGAGAATATCGCCGCGGCCGAGATCAAGCTCTTGCAAGCGGAATGGCGCGAAGTGGAAGCCGCGGGGGCGGCGTCTCAAAAATGATGCCTTCCATGCGGCGTCACAAACATAAGCATGCGCAGCAGCAAAATCAGCACGAAAATCACCGCGGCAACAGCAATGAGCCACGTCCCGCCGCGCCTCTTCGCCGCGTCCGATTTCGCCTTGTGCTTCATCGCAGCTCCACTAAGAATGAGACCTCATCCTATGCCCGATCCCGAATCCCTGAAAAACGCAAAGGCCTTTCGGCGTTAACCGAAAGGCCTCGCACGCCCCAGCTGGAAGCTAGAGGCTAGAAGCTGGAAGCTGTCTTCACAGGCTTCGATCCCCACAGTCCGTACCACGCGATGTAGAGATAGCAAATAAGCGGAATGACGAACGCGTGCTGGATTCCGTACTTGTCGGCCGCCCAACCCAGCAGCGCAGGAATCACGGCGCCCCCGACAATCGCGGTCATGATCAATCCCGAGCCTTTGCTTGTCATCGGTCCCAACCCCGCGATGCCCAGCGTAAAAATGTTCGGGAACATGATGGAGTTGAAGAATCCGCACAGTACCACCGCTGCAATGGCCACATGGCCCGAGCCGAGCATGGCGATCAACACCAGCGCAACCGCGGCAAACCCGAAGATGCCAAGTAGCTTGCCCGAATTCACCCTGGTCAGGATCCATGACCCGAGCAGGCGGCCCACCAGCGCGCCAAACCAGTAGAGAGCCGCCACGTCTGACGCCGTCTCAAACGAGCTCATGCCCTGCGTCTTGAAGAAGTTCACCGCGATCGACGCGAGGCCAACTTCTACGCCAACATAGAAAAAGATTCCCAGCGCGCCCAGCACTGTGTGCCGGTAGCTCCAGACGCTGCGGCTCGCTGCCGGGCCGCCCGCCTTCGCCGGGTTCGCCCCCTGCGGTTGGTCAATGTGCGGCAAGTGAGAGAACGCCACGGCGATCCCGAGCACGAGCAGCGCGCCCGCAATCGCGATATACGGCCCGCGAACCGTGTTGGCAATGGCTGCCGGCGTGGCAAACTTTGTCGGATCGGTCAGGATGAATGCGCCGGCGAATATCGGCGCAACTGTCGTCCCAATCGAGTTGAACGCCTGGGCCAGCGTCAGCCGCACAGGGGCGCTCGCCTCCGGGCCCAGAATCGCGGCATACGGGTTCACCGATGTCTGCAGCGCCGTCACGCCCGCGCCCACAACAAAACAGGCAGTGAGGAAGAGCGGGAAATTCACCAGCCTGGCCGCCGGAATAAAGAGCAGGCAGCCCACCACCTGAATAAAGAGCGAGACCACCATCGTCTTTTTGTAGCCAACCCACTCGATCAGCTTTGATGTCGGCACGGAAAAGACGAAGTAGGCGAGGAAAAACGCCGACTCCGCCAACATCGCCGACTTGTAGCCGACATTGAAGATCGACCGCAGGTGCGGCACCAGCGACATGTTCAGCGTAGTGATGAACCCGAACGTCAGGAATAGCGCCGTGACGGTGACGAAGGGAACAAAGTAGCCCGGCGATGTGAGCGGCGCCGACGGTTTCGAGTTATCTGCCATAGACGGTGTTTCCTGCTTTCCCTTGATTCTTGATTTTGATCGGCGATTCTTGATCGGTGATTCTTTCGTTCGTGGGCCGCGTTTAAGGGCCGCTTTTTGTCTCCGCCCGCCGGCGTCTTCTTCGGCCGCAGCTCCGCAATTACGGAATCAGCCAGCCTTCCCCAGCCCACACAACACTATACGGGAGACGCCATTAGGCTGGCAGAGCGTGCCAGTGCGCCCCGGGATGTTTCTCCGCCTCAAGGCCGCGCCATCCGTTATTCTCCAAGTGAGGTGCGCTCCATGCCGATTCCCATTCTGAGCGGCGCCAGAAATAAGAAGATCCTTGCCGCCCTTGAGGGCAACTGGCAAGCCGAGATGGAGGGCTACCACACTTACAACACTCTCGCCGACCGCGACTCCGACCCGGTGCGCGCCCAAGTGTTGCGCCATCTGGCCCAGGCTGAGATTGAGCACGCCCACCTATGGGAGGGCCGCATCAAGGAGCTCGCGGGTCCTGACCCGGTCTATTCAGGGGGCCCCGGCGGCCAGGCCGATTCGTTGGCCAACCGCGCCGGCGGCATGCGCATGGCCCTGCGCCGGCTTGAAATTGAAGAGAGCCGCGACATCGCTCGCTACGGCGAGCAGTTGAAAGCCCTCGGCGACGAGGGCTCGGTCGCCATCCTCGAGCACGTCATTCAGGACGAAAGGGACCATTACCGCGAGCTGGGTTCGCTTATCCGCGGTCACTACACCGCCCCTGCCGGCACGCAAAAAATTGACGCCAAAGCCGTGCTCGAAGAGTTGCTGGCCAAGCGCAACCAGGGCCGCAGGCAACCCGGCGCGTGGATCGGCGACGCCATCTATGGCGTCAACGATGGTTTGGGCGCAATCTTCGGCATCGTTTCCGGCGTCTCCGGCGCCACTTCCGGCGACTCCAAGTACGTTCTCCTCGCCGGTCTCTCCGGCATGATCGCCTCCGCCCTCTCCATGGGCTCCGGCGCCTACCTCGCCGCCAAGAGCGAGCGCGAAATCTACCATGCTGAGATTGCCCGCGAGCGCGAAGCCATCCAGATGAACGGCCCCGAAGCCCGCGAGTTGCTCTCGCTTTACTACCAGGTGAAGGGCCTGCCCGAGGAAGACGCCATTCACATGGTCAATCACATCGCCAACGACCCCGAGCAGTTGCTCCGCGCATTGTCTGCCGAGCGCCTCGGCTCCAGCGAAGAGTCTCTCGCCAACCCACTCGTTTCCGCAAGCTCCGGCGCGTTGTCCACGGCCGTCGGCGCGATCATCCCTGTCATCCCTTTCTTCTTCTTGCAGGGAATCCCCGCCGTCATCGCCGCCGCCGTAGTCTCGCTCGCCGCGCACTTCGCCGTCGGCGCCGCCAAGTCCCTCATCACCGTCCGCTCCTGGTGGTCCTCCGGCCTTGAAATGACCGTCGTCGGCGCTGTCGAAGGCGCCGTCACATACGGCATCGGCATTCTGCTGGGCAAAGGCGGTGTGTAGATTCCTCGTGTGCAAGCGGCAGAAACTGATCCAATTCGCAACATTGACACCGCATAGATACTCCCACATACTTTGCCAATGAACATCACAGTTTCTATCGAAGATCAGGTTGCCGAACGCGCACGCCAAAGTGCTGCCGAGATGAGCGAAACTCTGGAGCAAGCGCTCGAAGATTACATCCGGGAGTTGGCCGATAAGCCAGCTCGGTCCGAGCTCTATCCCAAGCACAGAACGGTCCGCGAACAAATCTACCGGTAGTGATAAACGTCTCGTTTCGCGCTAAAATAAGAACTGCAATGACCCTTCGCGAGCCCATCCCGGCCCTCCTCTAGCGGCGCCAGCCGCATACGCTCCTGCTGTACCCCTTTACTGATTCACTCTTTCACTGATTCACCCCCGAGCCCGAATACCGCAGAGGAATTTCGATATGCTTGATCGCCTGGAACAAATGGAGCAGCAATACAACGAGATGCAGGCGCAGTTCGCGCTGCCCGAGATCGTCAGCGACCACGAAAAGTATCAGAAGATCGCCAAAGCGGTGCGCGAAATCGAAGCTCCCGTCGAAAAGTACCGCGAGCTGAAGCAAGTCCGCCAGGGCCTTGCCGACGCGCGGGCCATGCTGGCCGAATCCGACGCCGACCTGCGCGCCATGGTGCAGGAAGAGATCGCCGCGCTCGAGCCGCGCCAGCAAGCCCTAGAAGAAGAGCTCAAGGTGATGCTGCTGCCCAAAGACCCCAACGACGAGAAGAACGTTATCCTCGAAATTCGCGCCGGCACCGGCGGCGACGAGGCCTCGCTCTTTGCCGCCGAAATCTTCCGCATGTACACGCGCTTCGCCGAGCAGAAGCGCTGGAAGGTCGAGGTGATGTCGATCTCGGAATCGGGCATCGGCGGCTACAAGGAAGTCATCGCCATCATCGAGGGCGACCGCGTCTACTCGCAGCTCAAGTGGGAGTCGGGCGTGCATCGCGTGCAGCGCGTTCCCGCAACCGAGCAGCAGGGCCGCGTGCATACCTCCGCCATCACCGTCGCCGTGCTGCCCGAGGCTGAAGAAGTCGACATCAAAATCGAGGCCAAGGATCTCCGCATTGACACCTTCTGCTCTTCAGGCCCGGGCGGCCAGTCCGTCAACACCACCTACTCCGCCGTGCGCATCACTCATCTGCCCACCAACACCGTGGTCAGCTGCCAGGACGAGAAGTCGCAGATCAAGAATCGTGAAAAAGGCCTGCGCGTGCTTCGCTCACGTTTATATGAGATGGAAATGGAGAAGCAGAACGCCGAACTGGCACAGGCCCGTAAACAGCAAGTCGGCTCCGGCGACCGCAGCGAGAAGATTCGCACTTACAACTTTCCGCAAAACCGCGTCACCGACCACCGCATCGGCCTCACGCTGCACCAGCTTGACCTGGTGATGCAGGGCCGCTTGCAGCTGATCGTCGACGCGCTTATCGCCCACTACCAGGCCGAGCAGCTCAAGGGCGAAACGCAAGCCGCGTAATTCAGACGAACAGAATCCGCATCGGCGCTTCGGCTGTGACGCTGCTCTTTACCTCGTCGGCCAGCACGCCCGTTTCGGGATCGCGCGCGAACACGCTGATCAGGTTCGAATCCTGATTCGCCACGAGCATCCATCGCTCCGTTGGATCGAGCGTGAAGTTGCGCGGCGTCTTTCCTCCGCAATTCGATCGCTTCATCGGCGTCAGGCTGCCCGTCTTCGCGTCCGCCTTGAACGCATACAGAAAATTGTCGTCGCGGTTGGCGAAGTAAACGAATCGCCCGTCGCGCGTGATCACCGTATCGCAGCCGCGTGTCGGGCCATGATAATCCGCAGGCAGCAATTCGATTCGATCGACCAGCTTCAAGTACCCGTCGGCCCTGTGCCAACTCAGCACGTCCACCGTCGAAACCAGCTCATTCATGCAATAGGCAGTGTGGCCATTAGGATGAAAGTGCAGCGTCCTCGGTCCGGAGCCGGGCGCGCCGCGATAGGTCCCCGCCGCCGCCATCCGCGCCGTCGCCGGATCGACTTTGTAAATATGAATCGAATCTCCACCCAGGTCATTGATATAGGCGAAGCGATTATCCGGCGAGAATGACGCAAAGTGCGCGTGCGCGGTTTGCTGCCGGTCCGCATTCGGCCCGTGCTCCGTGTAGTGCTCGGTCCAAACGGCCTCGCTCAGCTTGCCGCCTTCAATGCGAAAGCTGGCCGCGCTCGCTCCCGTGTAATCCGCGGCGAGCAACATGCGCCCCGTTGCATCCACGGCGACGTGGCACGTTCCCGTGCCAGCCGAGTTGCGCGCCGAAAGCTGCTGCAGTTCGCTGCCAACACACGAAAACTCGCCACTTCGCCGGTTGGCTTGCCTCCAACGAATCCAACTCCGACGCCGAATAAATGAAGTCGTTCCCATGCAACGAGGCGAGCCACGCCACATTCGGAACTTTGGCCGCCACGCCGGACTGGAATCAGCGATCGCGCTAGCCGAATCCCAGTCGAAACGCCAGAATCCCATCCGGGGCATGCGACCCGACGAAAACTCGCCGCGGGGAATTCGAACTGGTGAAACCCGGCAGCGCGCAAAAAGCCCGGTACGGCAAAAATTCCGAAGCGTGGCGGAAGAACTTGAAGTCAAGAATTCACGGCGAGTGTGTCGTTTCATGGCAGAAGCTATTGTCGCCTACCGGCCTCGTTTCTCGCCATCGTCACATTCCTATCGCCACAATCTTTGATGCTCTGCCCTGAGCTTGGGTAATCGCGGGCGCCCCATCCAGCTCCACTAGCGCAACTGACTTCGCCAACTCGCTGACCCGCTGACTTGCTGACTCGCTGTTTCTTTCAATCCAGCTTGAAGTTCACCTCTACCGCCGTCTCCACCTCCACCGGCTGGCCATTCAGCATATACGGCCGGTAGCGCCACTGCCTCACCGCATCGAGCGCCGCCTGCCGCAATAGCGCGGGCCCGCTCACCACGCGCAAATTCTCAATGGTCCCCGTGCGCGAAATGGTCGCCTGCAGAATCACCGTACCCGACGCGTGTATCGCCTGCGCAACTATCGGGTAAGTCGGAATCACTTTGTAGATCAGCATCCCCTGCATCACGCCTGAGGAAACGTGCTGCGTCGCTGCCGGCGTTGCCGGCCGCACGTCAGGATGCGTCCCGCGTCCGTTGAACGGATTGTCCGGGCCGGCCATTCCATTCGGCGCGCCGCCGAGGTCAATTGGACCGATCGGGCCGGGATCGTCACGCGTACTGGAAATCAACGGATCCCTCGGAATCAGCCGCGGCGCCTGTATCCCACCGCCCTGCGCTTCCGAAGGCGCGGTCTGCACTTGTTCCGGTCTCACCGCCGGCCTCTGTTCCTCGACCGGCGTCGGCGCATCCATCCGGATGGCGTTCGTGATCTGCGGCAGCATTTCCGGGTGCATGATCGGGATAATCACCAGCGCCAGCAGAATGGACGAGTTGAAGGCAAACGTCGCCATCATCCATCCCCGGCTGCGGGTGTGGATTCTGCCCATGGTTTCAAACGTGGAGTCTTCGAACATGGCTGCCTCCCCCAACTTCAATTCAGCCGCGCCGCTCGGGAGACGAAAGCCAGCCGCAAAGCGTAGCGGGGCAGCCCGCTCTGCGCACCCAGGCGCGGGGAGCGGGGATTCACGGGCTTCCGTTCATCCCATTCGGTACCACTGTGCTTGTGTAGACACCAGGTTCTGACAAACTGTTCCCGCGTTGCGCGAGGAAATTTTCTGCACACGTTTGCCGATCAATTTCCCTGCCCTTACTCGCCTTGCCTGTCGCTTGTTCCCAGTTCCAGCCGCGCTTCAACCGGGTGGTTGAAGTGGATCAGCGCGATCCACATGCCATCGTCGTCGCGCTTCCACACCAGGTCGCCGCCCAACTCCCGGGCGATCACCTCCGGTGGCAGATCGTGGTGCAGCCCGAAGTAGCGCTCGTCGAGCGCCTCGCCACTGAGCCGCTCGAGCGGTGAATCCGGATCGAATTTCGTTGAGAACACTAGCGCGGTCGAATACGCCTGCGGCTCCTCAGCAGCGCGAGCGATCTGGCCAGCGGAAAAATCGTCGATCGCGACCACATCCCATGGCTTCTTCACATAACCGAGCTCCGGGTGCGTCAGCTCATCGGTCGCGGGCCATGCGCTCAGCACCGTGGCGCCGGGGTAGAGCTTCGCGAGTTCCGTAATCGCCGATTCATGCATCCGCACCACGCGCGCATAGGCCAGGTTGTCTTCCGGAGCAAACCCATACGGCGGATTGATGAACAGACCGACAAAGAACGCCGCGGCAGAAATCAGCGCCAGGCCTTGCCAATAGGGCACGCGCCGATAAAAGGTCGTCACCGCCGCCAACAGCACAAGCGGATACATCGGCAGCAGGTAGCGCGTCAGCAATGCGCCGCCCAGCACGCTGAAGAGCAGTGCGTTGGCCAGCAGCAGGAAAAAGATTCGCATTCGCACCGCTGGCGCAAGCGCTGCACGGTCGCGACCCTCGGTGTCCGGTCGCGGACTCAACAACAGCGCGGCAAAGGCCATTCCTACCGGCACAAACAAATTCATGTGCGCAGTCAGGTGCAGAATACGATGCCCAAACGCTGCCAGCATGCGCACGGGCGTAAACGTCGCCTCAGCGTTGTAGCGCAAGTACTCCGGATTACCAAACAGAAAGCCGGTCTTCGCGTTGTGATAGGCATACCACCCGGCGAGAGGCAAAACGCAGCTCGAGAACCACGCCGCCTCGCGCAACAGCTTGCCGCGTGCCGTGCCGCCAAGCCTTAAGCCTTCCGCCACATTCACCGCCGCCAGCGTTAGCGGAATGACGACAGCAGTCTCCTTGCACAGAGCCGCACCGGAGAACCACAGTGCAGCAGCCCAAGGCACGCGGCCGCGGCTGGGTAGGGCGTACACCAGTCCCCACAACGAGCACGCGGCGGCAAAAATGTCCGCCTGGGCCAGCGAACTCTGCGCAAACCAGATCGGATAAATTCCCGTCAGCAGCGTCGTCCAGAACGCGACCGAGCCCACGCCCACCAGCCGCATCGCCAGCCGCCACACGGCGAGGAGCCCCAGCGAGGCCACCATCAGCACGGCCTCGCGCGTCACCTCGGGATAATACCCGCAGATCTTCCACCACAGCGCCAGGTAAATGCTGGGCAGTGGAGGATGTGCGTTGCTCAGCGTCGTCGTCGGAATCAGAGAGCCGGTGCGGAAGAAATCCCAGGCTGAGGGAATGTAGTATCCCGCCTCGTCCCAATAGTAAGGAACGCGCAGCAGGCTAAAGTGGCTGGCGTAGAGCGCCATGAAGATGACTGGAAAAATCATCCAGATGGGCAGCGGTGCGTCCAGTCGCGGGTTCAGAATGCCTTTCAGGCGCAAGGGCTCGCTCCCGGACCGGCCGCAATCCGTTGGCCACTGTCTCCGGCCCAGCCATAGGCGATCGCTTGTCTCTCGCTCTGCATCTTTTCCTCGCTCCAGACTTTGACGCCAGGAAACACGTTAAAGTTCCCCAACGCGTGTCTCGACCGCAACCGGAACTGACAACTGATCACTGACAACTGTCCACTATTCAATTCACCGGTCCGCGGGGAAAGTTCTGCGTCTGCGGCTCCAGGTTGAGCGTGCCGAACGCCTGTTCGTATTGCGCGATGTTCTGGCCCAGCACGTTAAACAGGGCCTTGGCCTGCTGCGGGCTTAGAAAAATGGCCTGATGGTTGCGGATGGTCACCTGGTCCGGGCTTTCGCTCGAGGCAAGGCCGAAGACCAGTTGAAAGTCCCATACGCTCACGCGCACTTGCACGCTGTTGGCGTAGGACTCGCGATAGTCTTCAGTCTGGGCCAGATTCAGTTGGGGTTGCTGCGGAGTTGGGCTCATGATGCAACCAGATTACAGCTTTCAGCCGTCAGCTCGCGTGGCGAAGATCCGCAGCCAGCGGGCAGCCCTCGCACCGCGCCGTCCGCCCGCAGTGCGCCTTGCCCACCGCCACTGTCAGCGCGTGGAACTCGTTGAAGAGTTGCGCGCGGCCCTCCTCCGGATCACCCGCAAAGACCCGCCGCGTCAGGCCTGCGAGCGCATCGTACGGAATTCGTCGACGACCTTCCGGCGGCGCGACAAGCTCGTGCCGCTCTGCAATCCGCCGTAGATACTCGTCGGCCACAGGAACGGCGTGGCCAAGCGCATAGAGCAGGATTACGTCCGCTGTCTCATCACCTACGCCCGGCAAATCGAGCAACCGCTGGCGAAGCGCGGCGGTCGGCATTGCGGCCATCGCCTCCAGCGAACCGCCAAACTCCTTGTTGAGCATGGCCACGAAGGCCTTCAGCGCCAGAGCCTTGCGCATGATGAATCCCGACGGCCGGATCAGCCGCCGTAATTTGGCCAGCGGAATCGCGCGCAATCCGCCAGGTGTCAGTCCGCCCGCCGAGCGAAGATTTTCAAGTGACCGTTCAACGGCCTTCCACGCGGTACTCTGCGTCAAATACGCGCCGACGATCACCTCGAACGCCGTTTTTGCCGGCCACCAGTGCTGCGGTCCGTATGCGCGCAGCAAATCCTCGTGCATCGCACGCAGGCGCTTGGCGGCATCGGGTCGGCAGCGTTGGTTCACGGCTCCTTTAGGATAGGGTGATGATCCGCGCAGCGGCCACTTCTCGACGCGACGCATCGCGGTCTGCTGGAGGCGCTCATAATGGACGAGCTTTGGAAAATCAGAGCGGAAATTGAGATTCAACCCGGCGAACTTGATCTGGAGCCGGAATACACAACGGGCTTTATGAACATCGTTACCTGGGCAAACTCAGAAGAATCCGTGGCTGAAAAGATCTCGACTTATTTCGGGACGTTTCAATGGAGACTCTTGTTGATCGATGAGGCCAGCCCGATCAAAGACCCATCTGGCTGCGGCCCGGAAATCCAAGAAATGATCGAACGGGCGGAGCAGAATCCTAATGCAATCATCTTGGGGACATTCCACGCGTACCCATCCACGTTGCGACGGAGGATAAATTGAAAAGTCACACCGAATATCTGGTCTTTGAAACGCGCCGTCCGCGCGAAATGGTGCACATCACCGACGACGTGGAGAAGATCGTCGCGCGCAGCGGCGTCAAGGACGGCCTGTGCTTCGTCTCGCCCATGCACATCACCGCGGCCGTCTACGTCAACGACCTCGAGAGCGGCCTCATCGAGGACATCGGCAAGTGGCTCGAAGAGCTTGCCCCCGCGCGCCCCGACTACAAGCACCACCGCACTGGAGAGGACAACGGCGACGCGCACCTGAAGTCATTGCTGCTCCACCACGAAACCACGCTGCCCGTCACCAACGGCAAGCTCGACCTGGGCACCTGGCAGCGCGTGTTCTACGCCGAATTCGACGGCCAGCGCCGCAAGCGCGTCATCGTGAAAGTCCTCGGCGTGGAGTAACCGTTCGTCGCTGGCTTGCTAAATTGCCGACTCGCTGCCTTTCTCACTCCCCATCCGTCACTTTGCGCCACGGGCCCGACGGATCGCCGTTCGTCGCCGTTGCGAAGTTGACCTTGGTTCGCGGCATCACCACCAGATCCACGCGGCGGTTTTCCCCGCGGCCTTCGGGGGTGTCGTTGCTCGCCACAGGATGGAACTCGGCATATCCGGCTGCGGAAAGCCGATCGGCAGGAATGGCGTTCATTTCCAAAAAGAGCCGCGCAATGTGCGTAGCGCGCGCTGTCGAAAGCTCCCAATTCGAGTCGAACTGCTCGTTGTGGATGGGAACATTATCCGTGTGTCCCTCGATGCGCAGATCGTAGGGCGAGGGGCCGAGCTTGGCCGCAATGAGGCGCAGTGTGGGCAGCGCCTCCGGCTTGGGCACCGCGGAGCCCGATTCGAAGAAACCCGCCTCGCGCAAGCTGATCACCAGGCCATCCCGGCCCATCTCGAGAGAAACAGTGTGCGCGGCAATCTGCGTGGAAAGTGTCGCCGCAAGATCGCGCCGCATGCGATCCAGATCTTCCTTCACTCGCGCCGGAGAAACCACTTCTTCGCCCATCACCGCGTGCGCTGGAACCGTGGCCTCGCCCGCGCCCGACACGTTGGCCGGCTCACTCGCGGCATCCGAGAAGACGCCCATGGAACGGAAGGCGGTGTCAATCGCCCGCGAAACCTGCGCCTGCTTCTTCTGGTCTGCTCTCGCGAAGGCGTACATCACCACGAACAAACCAAAAAGCAACGTGATGAAGTCGGCGTAAGAAACCAGCCAGCGGTCGTGAGTTACGCGGCTGCGCGGCACACGGGGATTCATGCAGCCCGCTCCTTTTCCTCGCGGTCTGAGTCATCCAGAAATCCCGCCAGCTTGATCTCCAGCATCCGCGGGTTCATCCCTTCCAGAATCGAGATCACTCCCTCGAGCACCATCTCACGGCGGCGATGGCCGCTGCGGATGCGCAGCCGCATCTTGCCCGCGAAGGGCAGAAAGAAAAGATTGGCGATTCCCACACCGTAAATCGTTGCCACAAATGCCACGGCAATCCCGCGCCCCACTTCCGCAATGTTGTCCAGGTGCTGCATCACCTGGATAAGCCCCAGCACCGCGCCCAGAATCCCTATGGTGGGCGAGAATCCACCCGCGGATTCAAAAACCGCGGGCAGCCGCTCTTCATCCTCGGTGATCGAGTCCAGACTCACGCGCATGATTTTGCGCAGCTCTACCGGTTCCGTTCCGTCCACAGCCAGCATCAGCGTCTGCTTGAGAAATGGATCCTGAATCCTTTCCAGATCGGCGTCGAGCGAGACCACGCCTTGACGCCGTGCCTTGTTGGCGAATTCGATCATCTGCCGGATCAGCTCCGCGTCGTGCTTGCGCGGGGGCGCAAAGACATGCCCAAGGCTCCGGAATGCATCCACCACCGTGGTCAGCGGAAACTGCAGCAGCACCGCGCCCATCGTGCCGCCGAAGACAATCAGCGCCGCCGTCGGCTGCAAAATCTGGCCCACGTTCCCGCCCTCGATCAGCATTCCAGCGATGATCCCCGCGATAGCCAGAACCGCTCCGCCGAAGCTCGCCTTATCCATGTGCAACTCCCGAGAACATCCCGGTGGCCATTCTGTATCTACTGCTCATCGTCGGCGTCCTGCTTCGTTTTTTGCGGCGGAGCACCGGACGACCCCGCCGCGGCCAGACTCACCAGAGCCCCGGCACGCTCCAGATCGTGGAAATGGTGCAGACGCCGCGCCACCACCGCCAGCAACCGCGCGCGATACACCAGAATCCGCTCCACGACCTCGGAGATCTCTTCGCGCACAATCAGCTTTTCTCCGTTGATCAGGGTCAGCATCGTATCCGG
Source organism: uncultured Acidobacteriaceae bacterium (assembly GCA_963835355.1). GTDB lineage: Bacteria > Acidobacteriota > Terriglobia > Terriglobales > Acidobacteriaceae > Telmatobacter. Next base: position 189,895 of record CAWIFE010000001.1, read on the forward strand.
AGAAGCCTCGGCAGTCTTGATCAGGTCGCTGTTGACTACCATCGGCCGGCCGTTCAGCCGGGTCAGTTCGATCATCGCGCTATCTCCTTCGCGCCCGTTATCGGCGACAGCCGCCAAACGTTAAAAAAGGAAAACAAATGCAACAGAACTGTCCCCCCGCGAGACACAAACGACACATCCGTAAAGTCCGTAAGTACCGTGCCGAAATAGGGGCCAGATGCGTCGGCTCCAGACCGCGAGCAGCAACCCAGGGCCATACACAGGGATGCGCATCCGGAATTGGAACCGCAAATCACCGCATCCAACAAGGAGAACCCCATGTCCCTGGGTGTCTTAAACAACCTCTCCGCGGTGTATGCGGAGAACAACCTTACTAACACCAACAACAGCCTCTCGAAGACGCTGCAACAGTTGTCTTCCGGGTCCAAGATCAACTCCGGCGCCGACGACGCTGCCGGCCTTTCGTTGGTCGACGGCCTTGAGGCTAACCAGACGGCGCTCACACAATCGGTAACCAATGCTTCAGAAGGCGTCGGCCTTCTGCAGGTTGCCGATGGCGCCCTTTCGCAGGTCACAACCCTGCTCAACCGCGCCGTTACGCTGGCTACCGAGGCCTCCAACGGCACGCTCAACAGCTCGCAGGATACGGCTGCCAACCAGGAATACCAGTCGATCCTGTCGGAAATCTCCAACATCGGTTCCACGACCACCTACAACAATCAGGCCGTGTTCAATTCCAACACCAACATTTACACCGGCGACTCTTCGACAGCCGGCTCGGCCGATCGACGCTCTCAATATCCGCACACTTTCGTCATCCAACATTGGCGACACCGGCGGCGTGATGGCCTACAGCAACGGCGCCAACAACGCCTTCATCGACCTGTCGGGCGGCGGCAAGACGGCCACCACAAACGACGAGTTGAGTGGCACCACCGACAGCGTCGACATTACCTACATGACCGCGGGCGCGGGCGGCGCAATTGTCGATAAAACCGCCGTCATTTCCGCCGGAGCAGGCACCAACTATTCCGATACGGTTCAGGGGCTGATGCAAGCCATCAACAGTTCCGGACTCGGCGTCACCGCGACGTTCACCACGGCGACCCAGGCCGGCTCGGTGGCCGCTGCAGGCGGCAAAGGCGCCGACATGGGCATCGAGATCTCCGGCATCGGCTCCGGGGTCGCTGGCGCTGCCAACGCTGCGGGAGCACCCGGCGTCAACGGCACTCTCGGCGCCACCGGCGCCCTTACCCTCACCGCCGGCTCAATGACCATCAACGGCAAAACCATCGCGCTGGGCGGGGCCGTGAACACTGTCACCAAGTTGGAGACAGCAATCAACACCGGCAACTATGGCGTCTACGTTGACGCGGCAACCGGCAACATCGAATCACTCGTCCAAAGCAACAATTTCCACCAACGGCATCACCGGCACCGGTTCCTATACTGCGGGAACCTACTACACCGATGCTGCTACTGAGGACACCACCAATGCGCTGGTGGATACGGCCACCGCGATTACGCCCGCGGTTCCGGCATCCGATACCAACGGCACCGGCGGAGTTGCCACCATCAGCTACTCCGAAACGGCGGCCAATCGCTGGCCGCAACCGATCTCTCCAGCCAGACCGATGCACAATCGGCGTTGACTCAACTCAACACGGCCATCACCGATGTTGCCGCTCAGGATGGCTACATCGGCGCGCAGATCAACACCCTGAATGCCGTCAGTCAGGTCATCTCACGCAGCAGGAAAACATGCAGTCGGCCCAGAACGCAGTCCAGGCCACCGACTACGCGGCTGCTTCCTCCAACATGTCGAAGTACGAAATCCTGAGCCAGACCGGCATCTCCGCCCTGGCGCAGGCCAACAGCGTACAGCAGGAAGTGACCAAGCTGCTGCAGTAATCCGGGGCCCCGGCGACGGGCGGCTTGAAGAGCCGGGTCGCTGGGGTGGAGTAATCAAATAGGCAGAAATGCCGATAACCAAAGAGGGGCGTCCATTGGGCGCCCCTCTTTGCTTGAGTCATGCCACCTGCGGCGATGAGAACTCTTTAATCCGGCTTCTAGCCGCAGTTGGCTCATGGGCTGCATCGGTTTTCGATGGAGGATTCGATGGGCACAGTCGGACTGAGCTTCGGGTCGCCAACCAGCGGTGCGGGATTCAACGTCAGTTCCACCGTCGCCGAAATCGTGGGCAATCTTCAGAATGTCGAAACGCCCTGGAAGAATCAGTTGACCACGCTCGAAAGCCAGGACACCACAATCTCCAGCCTGGGCACCCTGTTCTCCAATCTCTCCAACGACATGAGCTCGCTCACCGACTTTCAAGGAATCCTGGCGCAAAAGGAGGGCTCGAGCTCCGACACCAGCGTGCTCGAGCTGACTGCGGCCTCGTCCTCGGCAACAGCGGGCACGCATACGGTGGTCGTGAACAACCTCGCCCAGACGTCGAGCGGTTACCTCGACTCGATCGCCAACGCCTCCGACGCGCTCTCTGGCTCGATGACCATCGAGTTGGGCAACGGGACCACGGAAAGCATCTTGATCGGCGCGGCCCCCGCGCAGCCCGCGGCCAACACGATTTATACCGGCAGCGGCAAGAACACGCTGGCCGACATCGCCACCGCCATCAACTCCGCCAATCTCGGACTCACCGCCAATGTACTTGCCGACTCCTCGGGTTCCCAGTTGAGTCTCGTCTCCGGAACCTCCGGCGCGGCCGGAAAGTTGACCGTCGTATCGTCGCTTACTGACCCCAACATTGTCACCACGCCCGACCCAACTGGCACACTCAACTACAACGTCGGCGTCATCGCCAAGGATGCTTCCCTGACCATCGACGGGGCGCCCTTGACCAGCGCCTCCAACACCGTCACCAACCTCATTCCCGGGGTAACGTTTCAGTTGCTCGCGCCCAGCGCCGTAGAATCCGGCAACACACTCGAATCGGTCCAGGTGGTCATTGCCAACGACAACTCGGGCGTCGAAAGCGCTGTGAATCAGTTTGTCACCGACTACAACTCGCTGATCAGCGCCATCAACACCCAGGAAGGCAACACCAGTTCCGGCACTCCCGAGCCTCTTTTCGGCTCGCCTACGCTCTCCCTCCTGCAGCAGCAACTGCTGGGCAGCCTGAATAAGGAAAGCCCCGACGGGTACCTGGACCCGGTTTCATCGACGGCAGGCGCCACCCTTTCCGGATCGATCAGTATCTCGCTGGCCGGCGGCATCCCTTTGTATTATTCCGGCGCGGCGGGGTCGGGCACCCTGGCTCCGATCAACAATGCCGGCGATACGCTTTCCGGTTCCATCTCCATCACGGTGGGCAGCGGCACTGCGCAAACCGTCAATGTCGGCGACTCCTCTACCCCGCAAACGCTGGCCGGCCTGGCTCAGGCGATTACCGCGGCCAACATCGGAGTCTCGGCCGAGGTTGACAGCAACGCCACGAGCTCCTGGCTCAGCCTGAGCTCGGGAACAGGGGCGACGCTGTCCGTAGCCTCAAGCATTGCCGACACCAGCCCGCAAGCCATACAGGTTCCGACCTCGTCCGGGGACAACACGCTTGCCGGGCTGGCTAACGCGATCAATTCATCCCTGAGCGGAGCAACGGCGGCGGTCGTAACAACGAACGGCAAATCGACGCTGTCGCTTACGTCGCAGGTCGAGGGGTCGAGCGGCGCTTTGACAGTGACCTCCGCGCTCACCTCCAGCGCCCCGACGCCGCTCAGTTACTCCGATACCGGGGGCTACACCGCTTCGACGCCCGACATCGGCACCCTGGGTGCGGTCGCCGGCGCCAACGATACGCTCTCCGGCTCCCTCACGATTCAAGCAGGCAGCGGCACGGCGCAAACCATCACCCTCGACTCTTCCGACAACACCCTTTCTGGTCTTCTTGGCGCCATCAATGGCTTGTCCGGCATCTCGGCCGCGCTGGATCAGGCCGGAACCGGGCTCACGCTAACCGCCGGCACGAATGGCGCTGCCGGCGCGCTCACCGTCACCTCGAACATCGTGGACACCACCAGCCCCACCACCACGGCGCTCAACTACAACACCTCCACCGACATCAACAGCCTGTCGGCCCTCGGCATCAGCGTGAACAACGACGGCTCGCTCACGTTCGATGCCGACTCACTCGATTCCCTGCTCAACACCGACTATTCCAGCGTGGCCGGCTTCTTCCAGAACGCTAACAGTTGGGGACAGACCTTCAATAACATGCTCACCGGCGCGGGTACCGGCTCATCGACAGGAATTCTTTCCCTCGCAAAAAACTCAAACAGCACGATTGAATCCACGCTGAATGCCGAAATCTCCCGCGAGCAGAGCCTGATCTCCACCGAGCAGTCGCGCCTCACTCTGGAGCTGAACCAGGCCAACGAGATCATGCAGCAGTTGCCCACCGAGCTGGAGGGCATGAACGAGCTTTATTCGGCGATTACCGGCTACGACCAGAACATGAACGGATAAGGAATCATATCGCAATGGCAAATTATCGGGAACATGCGCTGGAAGGCGCTTCGGCCGTCGACCTTGTAGTTGCACTCTACGACGGCATCATCCGCTTTCTCTATGCCGCCATCGCCGCTGTCGAGCGTGGCGACGCAGACGGCCGCCGAGCCGCAGTCAAGCGCGCACTCGACATCATTATTCATCTGCAGGCGCGTCTGCGCATGGATGTGGGCGGCCGCCCGGCGCAATCGCTCAGCGAGTTTTACGCGGCCATCTTTGCGCAGATCCTTCAGGCATCGCAAACGGCGTCGCTGGCCAAATTCGAGCATGCCATCGATTGTGTTCGCAACGTGCGCGATGCCTGGCGCGAGGTGGCCAGGGATGCGAACGCCACATCATCCTCGCCGGATGAGCTCACTTTTTCATCCTCCGCGCAGATGGCCGTCGAGCGCTCGCAGACGGATGCGCCCACCGGCTCTTCATCCTGGACCGCATAGCCGGACCGCGTAACCCGGGTCCCGCGCCAACGCAGCCAACGCTGCTATCTCCGTTAACCAGGCTGACTTGCTGACTCGCTGACCCGCTGTCTTTCTCACCCCGCTACCGTCAGCTCTTCTTCCAATTGCTGTTTCTGGTAGAGGCTGGCATAGTAGCCGTCGAGCGCGAGCAGTTCATCGTGCCGTCCCACCTCGACGATTCGCCCTTTGTCCAGCACCGCGATGTGGTCGGCGTTGCGCACCGTCGACACCCGGTGCGAGATCAGAATCGTTGTTGCCGTCTCGGTGTAACTGCGCAGGCCACCGAGGATGCGCTCTTCTGTGTAGGTATCCACGCTGGCCAGCGCGTCGTCCAGAATCAAAATCGCCGGCCGCCGCATCAGCGCGCGCGCAATTGCCGAGCGTTGCTTCTGCCCGCCCGAGAGCGTCACGCCCCGCTCACCCACCATGGTTTCGAATCCCTGCGGGAACTCCTCGAACTCCCGCCGGATGTGCGCCGCCTCGGCCGCTTCCAGCAGTTCCTCGGGGCTTGCGTTTGGCGCGCCGAAGGCCAGGTTCTCGCGGATGGTCTCGCTGAACAGAAAAGTCTCCTGGGGCACCATCCCGATGTTCCGCCGCAGCACGGCCAGCGGATACTCGGTTATGGGCCGGCCATCAATAAACAACGCCCCCTCCGGCGCGTCATAGATGCGCGGAATGAGATTCGCGAGCGTCGACTTGCCACAGCCCGTCGGCCCCACAATAGCCAGGCTCGATCCCGCCGGGATCTTCAGCGAAATGTCGCGTAGCACCGGGGTCTCGCCGTAGCTGAAGTTCAAATGCCGGAACTCGATTTCCCCATGCAGTACCGTCTCCGGTCCAAAACTCGAAACCGCGGAGCGGCGGTCATCAATTGCCGGCTCGGCTTGAAGCAATTCATCAATGCGCTTTACTGAGGCCGTGCCGCGCTGGAAGATGTTGATCACCCAGCCCACGGCGATGATGGGCCAGATCAGCATGATCATGTAGGTGCTGAACGCGACGAACTGGCCCACGTTGATGCGGTGCGCCAGAACCAGGTGTCCGCCGGCCAGCAGCGTGATCACCATCGAAATGCCGAGAATGAACTCGAGCGTCGGCCACAGCATGCCCATCAGTTGCACCAGCCGCAAGGCGCGTCCGATGTACTGCCGGTTGAGCCGCTCGAAGAGTCCGATCTGCGACTCCTCGCGCGCGAAGGCCCGGATCAGCCGCACGCCGGAGTAATTCTCCTGCGCCTGCGCGGAGATATCGGAGAAGCTGGCCTGGATGCGCTCGAAGCGCTCGTGAATCCTGCGCCCGAGGTACTGAACGAGAATGCTGGCCAGCGGCATCGGCGCCAGCGCAACCAGCGTCAGATAGGGGCTGATGCGCAGCATGAAGAACAGCGCGAAGACGCTCAGGAAGATAGTGTTGGCGCTGTACATCAGCGCCGGTCCCAGCAGCATGCGCACTGCATTTAGATCATTCGTCATGCGCGCCATGATGTCGCCCGTGCGGTAGCGCTGGTAGAAACCCGAATCCTGGATTTCAAGCTTGCGGAACAGGTCGTTGCGCAAATCGAATTCGATCTCGCGCGAAATGCCGATCAGGATCCAGCGCTGCGCGTAGAGAAACACGCCCTTCACCAGGCTGATGGCCACGAGGATCAACGCGAAAACCAGAATCAGTTCCCGCGTGGTTCCCTGCTGGATCCGGTTGACGGCCATGCCCAGCACTCGCGGAAACTGCACGGCGACGATATTCGTCGCCACGCACGCCAGCGTGCCCTGGACGTATTGCCAGCGGTAGCGGCGCATGTAGCTGTAAAGGGGGGCGAGATCGCCGAGCATAGCTCTATTCTACGATTGATGTCACTTTGGCTGAATCCGGCGCAGAAAAATCCTTAGTTCTTCTCGCGATCCGAATTCCAGATCATGCAGCCCTCTGTTCACTGTTCACTGTTCCCTGACCCCTGACACCTGAAACCTGACATTTGCCTTTGTCACGTCGGCGTCCGCAGCAGCAGGTAGCCCCCGACAAGGCCAAATAGAATGTCTGCCGACCACGCAGCCATCGATGCGGGCAGGTAATTCACATTTCCCATGGCGCCAAAGAGCCCGTCAACTACCCAGTAAGCGAGCGCCACGCCGATGGCCACAGCCATCCCGGTGATCGAACCGCGACGTCCCATGGAGAGAGCGAAAGGAATTGCGAGAACAGCCATGACCACCGCAATCAGCGGGTAAGAGAGCTTGTGCCACAGCGCCACGCTCAGCCGCTTGGTGTCGAAGCCGCTCTGCCGCAGGTCGCGGATGTACCGGTCCAACTGGCCGAAGTTCATCTCCTGCGACTCCAGGTCCTCTTTCTTGAAGTAGTCCGGCGTCGCGTGCGTCTCCGGAAAGTTGGTCTCGAGGAATGTCCGATACGCCGTCACATTGGCGCCCTGGATATCGCGCACCCATCCGTTCTCGAAATGCCACGCGCTGGAATCGGCGTCCCACACCACCCGCTTGGCGAAGATGCGCCGCGTGAGCTTGAACGTGGCCGGTTCAAACTCGAAGACCGAGAGATTGGCGAATTCATTCGTGTCCGGATCGAAGAATTCATAGTAAAAGATGCAGCCGGATTCGCCGGGAGCGGCCTTCGGGCCGAAGATCCAGTGCTCTTCGGGGTTCAGGTAAGTCTGCGGTGGGCGGCCTTTGATCACGCTGCGCAGCGACTCCTGCCTGCGGTTGGCTTGCGGCAGGTAGAACTGGTCGAAGAGAAATAAGCTGAGGGCCAGACAAGCAGCAATCGCGACGATGGGAATCACCAGCCGGTAGAGGCTGATGCCCGTCGCCTTCATGGCGATGATCTCGCTGTTGCGGTTAAGCACGCTGAAGGTCACCAGCACGGCGATTAACACCGCCAGCGGCGCAATCTGGTAGAGCATGCTCGGCGTCAGGTTCAGCAGATATTCACCCACAACTGCCAGCCCGATGTGGTTGCGCAGGATGTCGCCCAGCAGGTCAAAAAATGTAAACACGATCATCAGCAGCACAAAGCCGGCCAACACCAGCACGAACAGGCCGGCAAACTCGCGCACGATGTACTCATCGATGATCCGCGGAAAGATTCCCCGCGATTTGCCCTTCGTCGCGGTCCCGTTGCGCGGCCTCAGCTTTTCCAGAAACTCGGTCAGCGAGAACCCGTTGCGCGTCTTTGCGGTCGACGGCTTCGGCGACCGCGCAATCCACGCCGCTATGGCGCTCAGGATTCGCCCTCCGGTCGCCATCTGCCAAAGCAGAAACGTGCCCGCGCAGGCAAACAACAAGTTCGCCGACCAAACTGCGAGAAACGCCGGCAGCTTGTTCTGGTGGCCGAGCGCAATCCCCGTCGAGGAGAGAAAGTAGTAAACGAACACCAGCAGAATCGTGAACACGAACCCCGAGCTTTTGCCGCCCCGTCGCGACGCCACGCCCAGCGGTACGCCCACCAGCATCAGCACCAGGCATGCGGCGGGAAAGGCAAACCGGTTGTGCAGCTCGATCTGGAATCGCTTCCCGTCGGGTCCGCTCGTGTGCCGCATCAACGCGCCCAGCGGCATCGCATAAAGCGCGGTGTCCAGGCGGCCCAGGTGCACGTCGCTCTGCTGGCTCAGCATCAGCGGCAAATCGGTGGTGGTAAACGTGGAGATGTTCGATTGTTCCGGCTCGTCGGCCACGGTCTCGTCGCGCACGCCGTCGCGCAGCCGCATCAGCAGCTCCTGCGTGTTGTCCGTCACCACTGTGGCTGAGGCGGCGGTAGTAATCAGCGGATTGTCAGGATCGGAGACGTCGGCCATAAACACCTGGCGCCAGTTGGCCGCGCCGGTTCCAGAGCGAACGTCCTGCACATAGAGAACGTAGTTGCGAAACTCCTCGTAGAAAACGCGCGGCTCAATCACGTAGCTTGCCTGCGAAGTCTCCAGCGACTGCTCCATCTCGACAATCGCATGGTTCGCCCTTGGCGCAAGATAAAGCGAGTTGCCCAGGCCCAGCAGCGTGCCCCCGATCGCCACAATGGACGCCACGCGTACAAAGTAGCCGATCCCCAGCCCCGATGCGCGCATGGCGATAATCTCGCTGTCGGAAGCCAGCCGGCTCAGTCCCAGCAGAATTCCCCACAGCACCGCCATCGGAATCGTTACCTTGAACAGATTGGGCAGTGTGAAGAGAAATACCTGCGCCACGTCCGCGAGCGTGGAACTGTTGCGCACCACCACCTCAAGAATGTGCGGCAGCAGCGGCATAAACAGGATGAACGTGAAAAGCGCGCAACCGATCAGCGTGAGGGAGAGAATTTCGCCGAGAATGTAGCGGGTCAGGATGCGCACAGACGGAACCTGCGCTTAGTTTAACGTGTCTTTGTTTAGCGTGTCTTCGCGCCACTGTCCTTAGGCTGCCACGCCCGCAGCCTCAGGCTGTTCCCCAGAACGCACACCGAACTCAGCGCCATCGCCGCCGCCGCCACCCAAGGCGTCAGCAAAATGTGAAATGCCGGATAAAGCAGCCCCGCTGCCAGCGGGATCCCGATCACGTTGTAGCCCACCGCCCAGCCGAGATTCTGCCGCATGATGCGGAGCGTCTCGCGCGCCAGCTCGAGCGCCGCGGGTATCGACGCCGGCTGCGTGCGCAGCAGCAGCACATCGCCGGCCTCTTGCGCCAGATCGGCGCCGGTTCCCATCGCGATGCCCGCGTCGGCCTGCGCCAACGCCGCCGCATCGTTAATGCCGTCGCCTACCATCGCAATCCGCAGACCCGATTTCTGCATCTCGCGAATACGCTTGAGCTTTCCCACCGGATCGAGTCCCGCCTCCACATCCGTAATCCCTGCCTGCTCCGCGATCGGCGCCGCCGCGGCAGCCGAATCGCCCGTAAGCATCAGCACACGAAGTCCTGCACTCCGCACCTCCGCGATCGCATCCGCCGCGTCAGGCCGCAGCGCATCGCGCGCGTCGAAATATCCTGCGGCCGCGCCGTCCAGCGCCATCCACAGCCGCGTCACTCCCGGCTCCGGCGCTGCAACATCGCACGGCAGCGCGATTCCGTTCTCGCCGAACAGCGCCTCATTCCCCAGCAAGCAATCGTGCCCCTCTACGCGCGCCGTCAGCCCGCGCCCTGGCAGGACTTGCGCATTTTCCGCCGGTTGCCACTTCAGGCTCCGCGCTTTCGCCGCATCGATCACGGCGAGCGCCAGGGGATGATTCGATCGCTCCTCCGCCGCCGCCGCCATGCGCAGCAAATCGTCCTCCCGGTGTGCGGCGAGCCCATGAATCCCTTCCAGCACCGGCCGCCCCACCGTCAGCGTCCCCGTCTTGTCCAGCACGATCACATCAAGCCGCGCCAGCCGTTCCAGCGCCTCGCCGCCTTTGTACAGCACGCCCAACTGTGCGCCGCGGCCCACCGCCACCGTCAACGCGGCGGGCACCGCCAGCCCCATCGCGCACGGGCACGCGATCACCAGCACCGCCACCGTGTTCGCCAACGCCAGCGGCAGCGAATGCGCCGCAATCAGCCACGCGACAAAAGTAATCAAAGCAAGCCCCAGCACCACCGGCACAAAAACCGCACTTGCGCGGTCCGCCAGCCGCTCCATTGGCGCCCGCGAGCTTTGCGCCTGGTCCACCATGCGCGTAATTTGCGCCAGCACCGTGGCCTCGCCCAGCGACTCAGCCCGGCACACCACCGCCCCGTCGTAGTTCATTGACCCGGCCAGCACCCGGCCGCCAACCTCGCGCCCAAGCGGCGTTGACTCGCCCGTCAGCATCGACTCATCCACCGTCGTGCGTCCTTCAACAATCGTCGCGTCCACCGGAAAGCGTTCCCCAGGCAGCACCACGATGTTGTCGCCCGGCCGCACCTCTTCAAGCGGCACCACGGTCTCAACGCCATCCACAATCCTGCGCGCGCTCACTGGCCGCAACCGCGACAGCGAATCCAGCGCCGCCAGCGCCCGCCGCTTCGCCCGGCCCTCCAGGCTCTTGCCCAGCAATAGAAATCCAACGATCAGCAGCACCGCGTCGAAATAAACCTGCCGCCCCGGCGCAGGCGCAATCGTGGCGTAGGCCGAATACGCAAACGCCACGCCCGTTCCCAGGCTCACCAGCGTGTTCATGTTCGTTGTGCCGTGGCCCAGCGCGCTGATGGCGCTCACATAAATCCCGCGCCCTGCCCACGCCACTACCGCCGCCGTCATCGCCAACAGAAACCAGCGCAACCCAACAGCCGGGATTTCGTAAAGCCACGGACACACGCGAACCAGAAAAGAATCCGCCACGCCCATGTCCGTCCCCAGCGGCATCGCCAGCAGCATCGCCGCTGCGCCCGCCGCAAGCGTCACCCACGCCTTCAGGTCCGCGCTCGCTGTTGCACCTTCGCCGTGCCCTCCGCCTTCGCCCGTCCTCGGCAGCACGGCATCGTATCCGGCCCCGCGAATCGCCTCCACCAATTGCTCCGGCGCGGCCACCGCAGGGTCAAACATCACGCTCGCGCGATGCGCCATCAGGTCCACGCGCGCCGAATCCACTCCCGGGGTTCCGCGCAGCGCCTCTTCCACGTGGTGCTGGCAACTGGCGCACGTCATCCCCAGAACGGGCAGGGTCAGCGATTCTTTAGAGTGTGCGGCCATGGGTTATTCCGGCCCGATCAATCCGCTCGGGATAAAGCCAAATCGACGGCACTTGATTCCAAATACGCCGTGTAGCCAGCTTTCGCGATGGCGGCAATGGCCAGGCCAAGAGGCGCGGGCTCCTCATCAGAGCTCACTCTGGCCGCTCCCACGCGAACCTCGTTCACCACGATTCCCGGCGTCGCAGCCAGCGCCTGACTCACCCGCCGCACACAGGAGCCGCAGTGCATCCCTTCGATCTTCAGCGTGAATTCAGCCATCTTGTCTCCCTTTGGTGTCTATTTGATGATAGCGGGAGGCAAGCGATTCGCTTCCCGTCCGCCCTCGGAGGGCGCAACCCCTGTCGTTCCGTGTCAAAATTGGCTTATTGCCCCTACAACAACTCGGACAGAACCATGAACAGCAGCATCGACAACATCATTGAACGCGAGTTTCCCTCCACGCCCCTCGTCGGCGTGGGAGCGGTCATCGTCCATGATGCCCGCGTGCTTCTTATCCGCCGGGGCACCGAGCCACTCAAGGGTCACTGGACGCTCCCCGGCGGCATGCTCGAAGTCGGTGAAGCGCTCACCGCCGGCACGGTCCGCGAGGTGCGCGAGGAAACCGGCCTCGACGTCGAACCCATCGAGCTCATCGAGCTTCTTGACCGCATTCATCGCGAGGACAACCGCGTCCGCTATCACTACGTCATCGCCGACTACCTCTGCCGCGTCACTGGCGGCGAACTCCTCGCCGCCTCTGACGCCAACGCCGTCCGCTGGGTCGAGCGCTCCGAATGGTCCAGCCATAGCGCGCTCGTCCTCGACCCCATCACCGTGCGCGTGATCGAAAAGGGTTGGCAGCGCGCCAGGCAGCTCGGGTCCCAGCAGCTTAAGGCTGAGCAGCCTGAAGCTGACCAACTGCGCATCGAAGGGCGGTAAACCGATGAGATGGGTAAAGCGGGCGCTTCTCGTTGTTCTTGCTGCGATAGCCTTGGCGATCATTGCGATCATTGGGTTCTACTTCCGCCCCGTGAGCTACTTCAACGCGCGCACGTATTTGCAGGAACACTTCGACGGTTTCGAAAACCACTCGATTAAGGTCGACGGCTACCGCATGCATTACCTCGCAATGGGTCCCGCTAGCGGCCCGCCGGTCATTCTCGTCCACGGCTTGGGCGGCCGCGCCGAAGATTGGTGGAACGTCGCGCCCGTTCTGGCCCAAGCGGGCTTTCGCGTCTACATGCCCGACTTGATCGGATTCGGCCGCAGCCAGCAGCCGGCCGATTTCTCCTATTCAATCCGCGATCAGGCCACAGTTGTCGTCGCCTTCATGGACACCCTCGGCTTGAAGCAAGTCGATCTGGGCGGCTGGTCCATGGGCGGATGGATCGTGCAGTTAGTCGCATCAGGCCATCCCGAACGTGTTTCCCGCCTCATCCTCATCGATTCCGCCGGTCTCAACATCAAGCCCTCCTGGGATACCAATCTGTTCGTCCCAACTTCGCCGCAGGAGTTGGACGAGCTGGACGCCCTGCTCATGCCCCACCCTCCGTCGATTCCGCCGTTCATTGCGCGCGATTATCTCCGCAACTTCCGCCGCAATGGCTGGGTGATCAAGCGCGCGCTGGCCGCCATGAAGACGGGCCAGGATGTCACCGACAACCTGCTGCCCCAATTGAAGATGCCGGTGCTCATCATTTGGGGCTCGCTGGATCAGATTGTTCCCGTCGATCAGGCCCAGACCATGCGCAAACTCATCCCGCAATCCCAGCTCGACGTGGTTCCCGGCTGCGGTCACATGGTCCCTCTTCAGTGCAGCGCCGAGATGGACCGAACGGCCCTGCAGTTCATCCAGTAATCACGCGGTTGCCTGCCCCCAATTTCGATTTGACGCGCGCGTACCTCCTCTGCGAGACTCAGCCAGATGCCCTACAACGGAAAATTTGAATTTGCTGCGGAGCGCAGAACCCGGGAGCGTAATACGCGCCTCTACCGGTTGGCGCATTGGCCCATCTGGATTTGGGTTTTCTTTCTGGCCCCTGGGCCACTCACCTTCTCCATGTTCTCCCGTGGCTTCCATTGGGTTAATTGGAGTTGGCTCGCCGTGGTTCTCATCGGGACCGGAATCGCAGGCCTTCGTGGCCGCCTTCCCGGCGTCGAACCGCGCCCCTACATTCTGCGCTTCGACGAAGACCGGCCCAACCCGCTCTACCGCCGCGTCTGCTACACCTTCGCCTGGAACGCCGTGCTCAGCTTCACCCTTCTCAACATGACCGGCCTCGTGCTGGCCTCGCTCACCGGCGTCTGGCACCTCAAGCAGATCTACTATTACGCCTACTCACCGCTCTGCGCCATCATCCTGCTGCTCGGGATCATGGGCAGGCTGCCCCGCGTGGGGCCGTCAACCAAAGGCGAAGGCGTCGAGCGCCGCTACTTCTATGGCTCGGTCTGGGCTGCCACCGCTGCCCACGTCGTCCTTCTCCTTCTCTGGCGGGTATTGCCCGAAACGCACACCGGCAGCTTTGCCAAGCTCATCGTTTTCGGCGCGGTCCTGGCGGCTTTTGGCGTGGCTGCCTCGCGCGGCCAGTTGCCTCGCACCCGGCCCATCGTCGCAGGCGAGCTCATGGCCTCCGACTAGCTCACAAAACACGCCTCTTGTAGCGCCGGTCTCCAGACCGGCTGTCGTGCGGGTCTCCTGACCCGCGCACATTCCAACTGACCCGTTTCCTCCAACACAAGTCCGCTCTAGTGGGCGCAAAGAAGGTAGCCCCAGGCGCAAGCCTGGTGACCCGGTCCGGGTCACACTTCGCAGCCCGCTTCACCAACCGAAACCGAGTCTGCCACAGAGCCAACAAAACGAACAGCAACTTACAACCAACGGCAAACTGTCAAATTACAAACTGTCTAACCCGAGGGGTTCACCCCACATCCCTGTCAAGCCCATCACCGCAGCCCTCCTCCACAACCCGCTGAAAACGCTCTGTAAATACTTTCGCGAAGTTTGCCGGATAATTCCCGCATTTGGCGCATTCTCAAACTATGAGCACGGCCTCAAAAAACGGCCACACCACTCGTTCGCGAATCCTCCATTCAGGCCTTCTATGGGATGGGAACGCCGCGAGTTCCGCCGGATCCGCTGACACTGGTGGCTCGCCCGTGGCTCAAAAGAATAAAAGAAATAATTTCCTATGCTTTGAAATGGCGAGAACGACCGTAACTCGTTTGCCATCAACCAAACTACTTCAGAATCCCCGTCGATTTTTGTCGATTTTTGTGCGCGAGATGACCCTATTCTCCCTCCAAATCGCCCCCACTGCGGCCGTTCCTCATCCGCAACCTCCGAGAAGAGATACCCGTCCCGTAAACCCTGTGTTATCAGATATGGAGGCATGGGAAGGTATGTTTGGAGGTATAGACGCCTCTTAAGTTGTTTGTTTTCAGATATGGAGGTATGGCATACCGGGGAGGGGGCACCCCCAAACACGGCGTCCCCGTAACGGAAATTGGCTACTCCCCGCCGGTGATTCAAATCACATTTGACCGTCAGGTCACAGAGGTATAACAAGGTTGCTATGTGCCTCGCTATTCCCGGAAAAGTCGAAGAGATCACCACCGACGGCATGATCCGCATCGGCCGCGTCAACTTTGGCGGAGTGGTCAAGAACGTCTGCCTCGACTACGTGCCTGAGGTCGTTGTCGGCGACTACACCATCGTCCACGTCGGCTTCGCTATCTCCAAAATCGACGAAGAGACCGCCAAGCAGACCCTCGCCGACTTCCGCGCCCTCGGCGTCCTCGATGAAGAGTTGGCCGGCGAAGAGGAGGCCTTTGCTCGTGCAGCCAAGGCGCCGCAATCCCGCTGCCCAGACGGAAGCTGCAACAACCAATGAAGTACCTCACCGAATTCCGCAACGGCGAAATCGCTCGAGCGCTCGCCCGCGAGATTACGCAAATCACCACCCGCCCTTGGAAGATCATGGAAGTCTGTGGCGGCCAAACCCACTCAATCATCAGGAACGGCATCGACCAGATGCTCCCGCCCGGTGTCGAAATGATTCACGGCCCCGGCTGCCCTGTCTGCGTCACGCCGCTCGAGCTCATCGATAAAGCTCTGGCCATTGCCGCGCAGCCCGGCGTCATCTTCTGTTCGTTTGGCGATATGCTGCGCGTTCCTGGGACTGACTGCGATCTCTTCCAGGTTAAGGGCCGCGGCGGCGATGTGCGCGTCGTGTATTCGCCGCTCGACGCCGTCGATCTCGCCGTCAAGAATCCTGACAAGCAGGTCGTATTCTTCGGCGTCGGCTTTGAAACCACGGCCCCGGCCAACGCCATGAGCGTGCATCTCGCAAAGCGACGCGGGCTCGGGAATTTCTCGCTGCTGGTCTCGCACGTGCTCGTTCCCCCCGCCATCACAGCAATTCTCCAGTCGCCCGGTAACCAGGTGCAGGCCTTTCTCGCTGCGGGTCACGTGTGTAGTGTGATGGGGTACTGGCAGTACCCGCCGCTGGCCGAAAAGTTCGGCGTGCCCATTGTCGTCACCGGCTTTGAACCGCTCGATCTGCTCGAAGGAATTCGCCGCGCAGTGGCGCAACTGGAAAGCGGCCGCCACGAAGTGGAGAACGCCTACAGCCGCGTGGTCACCTTCGACGGCAATCAAGCCGCGCAGAAGTTGCTCGCGGAAGTCTTCGAAGTCACCGATCGCGCCTGGCGCGGCATCGGCGTCATTCCCGCGAGCGGCTGGCGGCTCAATGCGGATTATCGCGACTTCGACGCCGAGGAGCGCTTTCACATCACCGGCATTCATACGCAAGAGTCGGCGCTTTGCCGCTCCGGTGACGTGTTGCGCGGAATCATCAAGCCGGCCGAGTGCGCCGCCTTCGGCAAAGAGTGCACCCCCCGCCATCCGCTCGGCGCAACCATGGTTTCCAGCGAAGGCGCCTGCGCCGCTTACTACAATTACGGCCGCTTCCTCTCCGCCGAAGAGCTGGCCGGCGCGGGCTCTGCGCTCAGCGGAGCGGCGCATGGCTGACACTACTAAACCCGTCGCGCCGCATTCGGAAAAAGCCTCGCCCGATTTCTCAAGTTGGTCCTGCCCGCTTCCACTCGCCGACTATCCGACCATCGTGATGGGCCACGGAGGCGGTGGCAAACTCGGCACCGAACTTGTCGAGCACCTTTTTCTTCCAGCTTTCCGCAATCCTGCTCTCGAAAATCTTGGCGACGCCGCCGTGCTGGAAACTGCCGGCGCGCACCTCGCGCTCAGCACGGATTCCTTCGTCGTTCAGCCGTTGTTTTTTCCGGGTGGCTCGATCGGCGAGCTGGCGGTCAACGGAACCGTAAACGATCTGGCCGTCTCCGGAGCCGACCCGAAGTTCCTCAGCGCGAGCTTTATCCTCGAAGAAGGTTTCTCGCTGGCGCAACTCGCCGCCATCGTGGATGCGATGGCCAAATCCGCCGCAACCGCCGGCGTCCAGATCGTCACCGGCGACACAAAAGTTGTCGAGCGCGGCCACGGCGACGGCTGCTACATTACCACGGCGGGCGTGGGCATCCTTCGCGCGGGAATACAAGTCGGCCCGCATCGCGTGCTGCCTGATGATGCCATCATCGTCTCCGGAACCATGGGCGACCACGGCATGGCCATCATGAGCGTACGTGAAGGCCTCGAATTCGAAAGCCCCATCCGCTCTGACTGCGCCGCGCTCAACGGAATGATTGCTGAAGTTCTCGATGCCGTCGGTGCGGCCGTACACGCCATGCGCGATCCCACCCGAGGCGGACTTGCTTCCACGTTGAACGAAATCGCTCAAGTCCTCAAATGTCGGCATTGCCATCAGCGAGGCCAGCGTTCCCGTGCGCCATGAGGTGCAGTCAGCCTGCGAACTGCTCGGCCTCGACCCCGTTTACGTCGCCAACGAGGGCAAAGCCGTCTTCTTCGTCGCGCCCGAGGCCGCCGATCGCGTGCTCTCGATTTTGCGCGCTCATCCTTTCGGCAAAGACGCCGCGCGCATCGGCCATGCCACCGCCGAGCACAAGCGCATGTTGGTCGCTCGCACCTCAATGGGCGCCAACCGTGTCATTCCCACCATGATCGGCGAACAGCTGCCACGCATCTGTTAGTCCCTTCGCCGCCTCGATTGAATTCGCGCCGAACGCCTTCGCAAGTTGCGCCGCGCGCGAAAATGAGTTTCTTCAAATTACATTCGTAAGTCTGTCTTCCTCACTCTTCGCCCTATACTTCTCAAACCACGGCTTCCCTCGCCGATAGATGAGAGAAGGCTAAGACTTCGCTCGGCTCACATCGAGCCTCCGAAATCCTGCGCCTTTGCGATCAACCGGAATGCGTCAACTTATAAGAGCCGTCTCAAGTCTCGCCTCCGCCCTGCTGCTGGCAAGCTGCGGGGGAAGTCTGCGCGTCGCCCCGCCGGCAAACGCGCCGCTGCCCGTCGCTGGCGCCTCAAGCCCCATCGACGAATCGCGGACCGTCACGCTCCACGGCAACATTCATCCACTGGCACGAGCCGAATTCGATCAGGGCGTCGTGAATCCCGCCACACGGCTCGATCGCATGCTGCTCCTGCTCAACTCCTCACCGGCCCAACAGGCGGGCCTCGACGATCTTGTAGCCGCGCAGCAGGATCCACATTCGCCTCTCTATCACCAATGGCTCGCGCCTGCCGAGTTCGGCGCCCGCTTCGGCGCGACCGACGCCGACCTTGCGCAATTGTCCGCCTGGCTCGAGCTGCACGGACTCACCATCGACGAAATCCTGGCCGGGCGTCGACTCGTCGTCTTCTCCGGCTCAGCCGCGCAGGTCACCGCCGCATTTCGCACCAGCCTCGACGTCTACCGTGTCAACGGAGCCGCGCACCTTGCCAACGCTAAGGACCCGCAGGTCCCCGCAGCGCTCTCCGGCCTTGTTGCCGGCGTTGTTTCCCTCCACGACTTCCGTCGCACATCGGAGATGCGCACACGAACATCGCTCGCCCCGCAGCCTGACTACTCGGCCGGCGCAACGCATTACCTCTTTCCTGCCGACTTCGCCACCATCTATGACCTGAACCCGCTCTTCGCCACGGGAACCACTGGAGCGGGCAGCTTCCATCGCCATCGCCGCTCGCAGCAACATCAAGCTGAGCGACGTGGAAGCATTCCGTTCCATGGCCGGCCTAGTCGCCAACGACCCTACGGTAACTCTGGACGGCGCCGACCCTGGATTGGTCGCCCGCGATCAGGACGAGTCCACGCTGGACGCGGAGTGGAGCGGAGCCGCTGCGCCCGCAGCCTCGGTGAATCTCGTCGTCGCGGCCACAACGGCCACCACCGACGGCGTCGATCTTGCCGCCGCCTGGATCGTGAATCACGCCGCTGCGCCGGTGGTGAGCGTGAGCTACGGGAGCTGCGAGCAGGAGATGGGCGCAGCCGAACTCGCCTTCTACAACAGCCTGTGGGAGCAGGCGGCAAGCCAGGGAATGAGCGTCTTTGTCGCCTCGGGCGATGCGGGTGCGGCCGGCTGCTCAGCGGCTACGGCCAACACCGGATCAGCACCCGCCGTCAACGGCCTCTGCACTTCGCCCTACTCCACATGCGTCGGCGGAACCGAGTTCAACGAAGGCGCCAACGCTGCGCAGTACTGGTCGACGGCGAACTCGTCGGGCTACGGTTCGGCGCTCGCGTATATCCCCGAAGAGGTCTGGAACGAGAGCGCGTCGAAGGGCGGCACAGGATCGTGGGCTTCGGGCGGAGGCGCAAGCGCGGTCTACACGCAGCCCGCCTGGCAAGCGGACATGGACGGTGCAGCCCCAGCCGACGGCATGCGAGCAGTCCCCGACATCTCGCTCGCCGCCGCCGATCACGACGGCTATTTCGTGGTGGAGAACGGATCGTACTGGATTGCCTCGGGAACCTCGGCGTCAGCCCCGTCGTTTGCGGGCATCATAGCGCTGGTGGCAGAAAGTCAGCACGACGCTCCACAAGGCAACGCCAATCCCCGGTTGTATGCCCTGGCGAACTCGGCGGGTAATCCGTTCCACCCGACGCCTTCCGGCGATAACAATGTGCCCGGCGTCGCGGGTTTCAGTGCCACTGGCGCCACGTACAACCTTGCCACCGGCCTTGGATCGGTCGATGCATCGCTTCTGGTGAGCAACTGGAGCGCTCAGAGCAATCCCCCAACCCTCGCGCTCACGACCGCTGCACATTCCGTCGCGGTCTCTCAGGGCGGCTCGGCGGTTCTGGCATTCACCGCCGCGACCGGAGGCTCCTTCGCCGGCTCCGTCAGCTTTTCCGTCTCTGGCTTGCCTGCAGGCGTCACAGCCGCGTGGTCCACGAATTCCGTTATGCCCTCAGCGAGTGCGAGCACGAATCGTGTCACGATCACCCTTATGGCGGCGCCACGATCAGCCATCGGTTACTTTCCGCTTGTTGTTTCGGCTGCGGGCGATAATCTCACGTCAGAGCAAACCGTGACTCTGCTGGTTCAGCCCCGCTCGACCACCTGCTCGCGCTTCGGTCTCTTGCCCACGCGGTGCGCGCCGCTGCCGCGCACGCTAATCCCCCTGGCCGATCCGCGCCGCAATTCCATCCCTGTGCGCTCCCGCTAACAGTTGAAGCCCCTATGCAAACAATTCGAATGCCTGTTCGATTCGCGCGGGCAATGCTGCAGGGGCGTCAGGAAGTGAATAGCCGATCTCAAGAACTGTTGCCGGCTGCGACGCCAACGCCTTGAGCCCCTTCACCGTCTCCGGCCAGTCGATCGTTCCATCGCGGGGCCACAGGTGCTCGTCCTTAAAGCCGCGATTGTCATGCACGTGAACGGACGCGATGCGCTCACCCAGAGTCGCGATTGCCGCAGCGGTTCCAACAGTGATATGCGCGTGGCCAAGATCAAGGCATACGCCGACATTTGCCAGGTGGCCCATTTCGAGAATTAGAACCAGATGTTCGGGCGTCGTGGCCTCGCTCAACAGATTCTCCACCAGCAGCCGGACGCCGAGTGGGCGGGCAAACGCGCCCAAATGCTCAAGCGCGGTGAGCGCAAGCTCAATGGTGCGTTGCGACCAGGCGTCGTCCCGCTCTCCGAGATGGACCACGAGATTGCGAAGCGGGATGTGCTCGGCCGCTTCCAATGCACGCTTGATCTCATCCATGGCGTCGATGCGCCGGGCCTTGTCAGGGTGCAGTACATTCACGCCGAGACCGCCGGCGCGGCCCATTTCGCGGTCTGCATACAACGGGGCATGCATGGAGAACGGCTGCAGCGCGTTGCCCCGGAACCACTCGGCGAGCTCTGCTACATCCTCGCGGCTGGTGTAGTCGAAGTGCTGGCGCGCGGCAAAGATCTCCACTGCCTGGGCCCCTGAGCGCTCCGCAAGCTCAAGCAGGCCCGGATGCAGGCGATGATTCAGGAATAGATGAGTCGAAAGAACGCGCAGCATCTTCGAGAGGCCTCTTGCGCCGGAAGAATGAACAAAGCAGCCCCGGCGCTAGGTTCATTCTCGCACCCTGATAGGGGTTTCTCGCAAAGGCTCCGTTGCGGCAGATGATGCGGGACGCCGACACTAGTCGCGCGGCGTCGATCTTTGCTTGGTGCGCCAATGCTTCTTGTGGCCAGCGGGAATCGTCCCAGCGCTGACCATCTATCATCAATTCGAAGATACTGCTCTGGAGCAGTATCCGGGAGTTTGAACACTTGGACAATGTGTTTTGGATCGATGGAACTCCGCCTGTGGGCCTTGCCGTTGTGCTGTGCCCGCGCGGCGAAGATTGGCTCGGCGACGAGCTCCTGCGTTACAAGCAGAGCGGAGTCGAGGTTCTTGTTTCACTCCTCGACCCGAACGAGGCCATCTGGCTTGGCCTGGGGCAGGAAGGCCCGCTCGCCGAAGCGGCCGGCTTGCACTTTCTTTCCTACCCGATTCTGGACGTCCACGTACCCGCTAATGTTGCCTCATTCCGCGCCTTCGTAGCGGGCCTGGCCGACCGTCTCCGCGCCGGAGAGCGCATTGGCATGCACTGCCGGGGAAGCATTGGGAGGTCGACCGTTACCGCTGCATGCACGCTCATCCACCTCGGCTGGAACGCGAAACAAGCCCTCAGGGCGATCGAGGCCGCGCGCGGCTGTGCGGTGCCCGATACCGAGGAGCAACTGCGCTGGATTCTGAGTTACAAGGCGCAACCATGACTGCGCCGACGCACAAGCCGATCGTCGATCTGAGCTTCCCGCATCGCTGGAAGGCCGAAATCCTCGCAGCGCGGCCGCTGATTTTGCCTCCACGTCACTTCATTTATCCGCAGGCTGCGGAGGAAGTGGAATGCGGCGCGCTAGAACTGCTGATCCGGCCCGATGCGTCCGACACGCAACCTTTCCTCGCCACCTGCGCGCTCGGGTTCCGCGATCCGGCTGCTCCGTCCGGCCTGTGGTCTACTCCAGAACAAGAAAAACTCTGCGCTGTCGCAGGAGGCTATGCGTACCTCATCGACACTTCCTCGCCGGAGTTCTTCACGATGATTCCGTACCGGCCAGTGCTGGAAATTCGCCCGCTAGTGCAGGAGGGCCTGCTCCTCTTCGTTGGCCATCATTCGATTCTTGCGTGGGGGCGCGATGGCGAGGCGTGGGAATCGGAGAAGCTCTCCGATGAAGGTGTGACAATCGCCGGAGAGGACGGCGGTGTTTTGCGCGGAACGGCTTGGGACATGAAAACCGATCGCGAGAAGCCCTTCACCCTCGACCTGCAGAGCGGAAGGCGCTTGCCAGTCGAAGTCGCTGAATGAGCCCTTGTGAGCTTAGATCGCGGCGGAACCCGCCGGGAACGATCGGCCCGCTTTCTGCGTAATAGGATTCACCCATGCGAGCGGGTGAGTTCGCGCGACATGCGGGCATGAGGAAACCATGACGATCCCGAAGTTATTCCAAGAACTGTTCTGGGTGTGGGTTGGGTCCGAGATTCTGCTTCAACTGGTCACGCGCACGAGCCGCAGGACCGGCCAGATCAAAGATCGCGGATCTCTGCTGATCCTGTTTCCAGTCGTGTTTGCCTCGTCCTGGTGGGCCATGTGGTACGGTGACGTGCATCTGCACACCATGCTCGGCGGGGCGCACTGGCTCAAGATGGCGGGCCTTGTGTTGCTGATCCTTGGCCTGACCATTCGCTGGACGGCGATTCTCACGCTTGGAACTACGTTCAGCACGAATGTTGCGATTCATGCTGCTCAAACCCTGCGCACCACGGGCCCATACCGGTGGGTGCGCCATCCTTCGTACACTGGCATGCTGGTCATCTTCACCGCGATCGGTCTCCACGAGCGCAACTGGATCAGCCTGGCGGTTGTGCTCATCCTTCCCACTGCCGCGCTGCTCTATCGCATCCATGTGGAGGAGATGGCGCTGACGGAGGCATTCGGCAAGCAATATCTTGAGTACAGCAAGACAACCAAAAGGCTCTTGCCCGGGATCTACTGAAGCTGCGTGAGATCGGAATTCCACGATTGCGGAGTGCCTCGGCCCGGAACTGGCAATGGGCCGATTGTTGGGACTCTCAGGCACGCCTTCCCAAGATCTGGACGTTCGGCCTTACTTCGCCACCACAGCGACACGCGGCAGGATCGTTTCATATTCTGCATAGATGCCTTCAAAGACTGAATCCCAAGTAGCATTGAGGGCATAGGCGCGAGCGGCCCGTCGCATTTGGTCGAGGCGTCCCGAATCGGCAAGCAGCCCGGCAATCGCCTCAGCGAATTGATCGTCAGGCACGATGCGGCCGGTCTCACCGTCGCGAACGATGGTGCGCGGCCCGCCATCCGGAGTAACGATAGCCGGCACGCCGCTGGCCAGCGCCTCAAGCACAACATTGCCAAACGTGTCGGTATGCGAGGGAAAGACGAATAGGTCCATGTTGGCGTAAGCGGCCGCGAGCGCCTCTCCTCGCAGTACTCCCGTGAACTCGGCCTGCGGCAGCCGCTCGCGCAGCCAGGCCTCGTCGCCGCCGTGACCGACGATGAAGAAGCGAAAGTTCGTCACGCCCCTGAGATCGAGTTCCTCCTGGATCTTCTCCAGCAGGCCAATGTTCTTCTCGATGGAGAGCCGGCCCACAAATCCGAGAATGCGCTCGCGATCCGCGGCTTCACGCGTGCGCTTGGCAGGATGAAAGAGCTCCGCGTCCACGCCTCGCGGCATCAGATAGCAAGGCCGGCCTGTGGTGCGCTCGAGCAGCGCGCAAAGTTCGGGATTCGGCGCGAACAATACTCTCGCGATGGAGTAGAACCGGGCAGCGGTCCCCAATGCCAGGTCCTCAATCGCCTGGCCCGTGGCGGCGGATTGGTCCTTGGGCAACAGGCGCAGAAACCAGTCCGCGCGCCTCGCGGCGTATTCGTGAACGTTGGTATGCCAGCTGGCTGCGAGCGGCAGGTGCAAGTGATGTGCCAGTCCCGCACCCAGAATTCCGATCTCGCTGGGCCCGGTGATATGGATCAGGTCCGGCTTAAAGCGCTCGAGCACTTCGTTGATCAGCGGAATGTGGCGGAAGAAAGCCGGATCAAGACGCAAATCCTTTTCAAGAACGAAAGAAAGAATGCCGCGCGGCAGTTCCAATGTCCAAACGTTTCCCTCTTCGATCACCGCCTGAACGCGGTCGCCAGCGCGAACGCAAAGGAAGGGTAGATCGCGTCGCCGGGCGAACTCCTCAAAATGGCGGCTTGTGTGGGCGACTCCGTTCACTTCATGAAACGAGTCTGGGAGATATGCGACGCGGGGTGCGGGAGCGTTCATATCGGCAGCGGGACTGCAGCGGAACCAGAGTGGGTGAATCCCGAAAGCACCGAATTCAAGTCGACGCGACCATCAGAAAGCGGCGACCCTACACAAAACTCAAAAGGACACGGTGACTCTGGTTCCGCTCTGTCTGCGCTGGCAAGGGCTGTCAAGCAAACTCCGCTAACACCACCGACTCCGATGTCTTTTTCAGAACTCGTGCTCGCCCAGCGCAAGACGCAGCTGATTTGAGTCGCTCCATGCCAGGCGCAGCCCGCCCGCTACCAACCCCTGACCCATGAGCTGGACCAGCGCAAGCCCTGCGCTGATCAGGCGCGGCGCAGACCCATTTGGCCAAAGCTGGCTCAGCGGCCTCACAACGCCAGTCGCGTCGGGATGAAACACGCGGTCGTCCCATGAACGCGAGCCCTGCGGAAACTCGGGATAGTGGCGTATCGCATCGATGGTCGATTGCAGAATCCGGTGCTTCCACGGCTCGGCGTATTGCGGAAGAAAGAGTACGTTGCTTCTCCGCTCACGCCGTACCTCGTGTACAAACTCCGTAAAGCTGCCAGCGTTGGTCAGGTTCACGTTGGCGTTTGGTTCCACGCCGTGGCGGTCACCGCCCGAGATGAGCAGCATATTCCATTTCTCAGCCAGGCGCCTCACCGCGCGGTTCTCGTCCCAGTTGCGCAGGCCGTTCACCTCCAGAGCGTGGAGAAATGCGCCATTCTTCTGCAGGAACTCACCAACGAGGAATTGGTGCTTCTCTTTGCCAATCAGGTAAAGGTCCCACATGGGATGGTTGAAGACCACTAGCACATTCGGTTCACGATGAAGAGCAGCCAGAATCTCTGTCAGGCGCGCATCGATCGGATGGGCGGTGAACTCCTCCAGCGTCGCCATCCACTCCGCCGCGCGGGCGCTGGGCAGATTGTGTACGCCAAGGTGGAACGCCTGCGCGCCACCGTAGGGCGCGCTCCACTCCACCGACACCGGAATCTGCCGTGCGCTCGGCACCGTGCGCAAAAGCATCGGCGCTTTGATGTTGTCGTGATCCGTGATCGAGACCATCGGCGCCAGGCCGAGCCTCTCAATCTGCCGCATCTCAAGGTCGAACGCCAACTTGGGAGTCATGGGCGGTGTCCAGTAGCTGGCAGCATAGTCGATGCGGACGCCGTGCATCTGTTCGGCGCGCCGCTCCAATCGCGACAGCAACGGACGCATCACCGGAAATTGATTGCCAAAGTTGGCCAGGAAATCCAGGGTCTCGCGTGATTGGTTGGTGTGACTGTGCAACGAAACACCAGTCCGAAAGCCCTTGGGGGCATCCTTGTCGCGCCATAGATACGAGATCGACGAACTTGGCATGTCCACTCCTCGGTTTTTCACATTTCCACAGCCAGTATCCGTCTCCACCGATGAATCTCCCGTTAAGAGCGCACGAAATACGCTTCAATTCAGGCCACAATGGAATCAAACGAGTTACCAAAATACCGAAAATACGCGGCAAAACACGCGCAAATTCCCAACATCTAAATTCTATGACCGGAACGCCGGAGCCGCCCGCGATTCGCGTTCCTAGGCCTCGAAGGCACCTATGATTCCAGATGGACGAAACCGCCGAGAGATTCACGTGAATTTTCGGTGAATCATACCCGCTGAAATGCACCCCTGTTGCGATTCCAGAGTTGCATTACTTTCGGGTCTTGGCGAGTTCCGGGCTTAGAAAATCGTCCATGTTCCAGCCTGCCATCAGATCCTCGTCCTGGACCTGCTTCTTACTTTCAGCGTGTGTAGCCGTGGCCGCTTCGGCGGCCAGGTAGTTCGCGGTCAAGCCCTGGCGCAGCAAGTCGAAGGCTTGCTCTGGCGTATCTGCAAATTGGAACAGGTCGAGATCCTTGGGCGAGATCGCACCCGTGTCGACCAGCACTTCCAGGTTGAATACCTTCTTCCAGTATTCGGGCCCGTAGATGACCACCGTGATCTTCTTGGTCATCTTCTGGGTCTGGGCGAGAGTCAGAATCTCGAACATTTCGTCCAGCGTGCCAAAGCCCCCCGGAAAAACCACCAGAGCTTTGGCCAGGTAAGCGAACCACAGCTTGCGCATGAAAAAGTAGTGGAACTCCAAGTTGAGAGAGGGCGTTATGTAGGGATTCGGCCTCTGCTCGAAGGGCAGCATGATGTTCATGCCGATCGTTTTGCCGCCGGCCTCATACGCGCCGCGATTGGCCGCCTCCATAATTCCCGGGCCACCGCCCGAGGTGACCACAAACCGGCTCTTTCGCGAAGGGATGGTCTTGGCCCATTGTGTGAGCAGTTGCGCCAGACGACGAGCATCCTCGTAGTAGCGAGCCATCTCCACCGCGGCCACTGCACGCTTGCGCTGCAACTCTGTGGCGTTGCCTGTCGCGATGTCCTTGGCCTTGGCGGGTTGCTCTTCGCTGGGAGCTGCTTGCGTCGATCCCGTGTTGTCTAAAAGCTCCAGTGCATGGTCGGCCTCTTCGCGCCCGCGAAAACGCGCGGAGCCGAAAAAGACCACCGTATCCTGGATCTGCTCGCGCCGGAAGCGTGCCAACGGCTCGAGAAATTCCGACACAATTCGGATGAGGCGTCCGTCGGCGCTGTTCAGGAATCCGGAATTCTCGTAAGCCAGCGGCGCACGTTCAAGCGGAGGTGGCGCTCCGTTTCCGGGAATCACGGCTCTGGGCGCGGTTTCAGATGCGGCTGCCGGGTGAGAAGCAATTCCGGACTCGGGCCGGTTCACCCGGTTCTGCGCTTCTTTCTGCTTGTTCATCTCCGCCGCGGCTGGCGGGCCTGTTCGCTTTTCCTTGTCTTTCATAACTCAACCATCACGGCGACGAATGGCGTCTTGAAACGCAATCCATAAATTCAAGAGTCCGAGACCTGAGACGATACCGCGGACGGCGCCAAGCCTGGCGAAGTCAGCCAGCGCGGGCGACTGCAGAAAAATCGGATTCTGGTCCCAAAAAGCATGCGACCATGGCGCGTAGCAAACGGCCAGTCCGATGTACATCCTTAGCATGACGCGCAGAAACAATTCGACGCGCTCGAGCCATCGCGGAACCCGATGTTGCGAATGCGCTGCGCCTTGGGGCTCCGGTGCCGATGGAGGTACGGAATCCGATGGCGCCCCGGACATAGGAGCCGGACCCACAGTGAGCGTAGATGAGGTCGATTCCGGCTGCTGCATTCGTATACTTCTGTCCGTCTGCCCCGATGCCCTTTAAGCGCAATCAGTTGCACTCGTCTCGATCGGTTGGCGTCGCGCGGCTGGCAAGCCCGGCGTAGGAACACCGTATTGAAACGGTAACACAGCGCAGCCTGCTGCGCTGATGCCCACGCGGGCCGTGGCTCCATCGGCCTTCGCGGATCGCCGCATTCGGCGGCATTAGAAGCGGTAAAAGACGCCAGCCATTGGCTCGTAGATTTGCGTGTATTTAGTCGTCGAGTTGAAAAGATCCGACAAATTCGGCGCCTTGGTCATGTTGCCGCGAGCTTGCAAGCGCAGGCCGAAATGCGGGAGAAAGGTCCAATCGACGCCGCCGCCATAGATAAAGTCCGGCCTCATGACAGTGTTCACCGAGTAGGGGCTCGATCCCGGCACGGTGACGATAAACCCGGCGCCGCCCAGCGCAAACGGTCTCACGTTTCCGATCTTCTTCGAGAATACCCAGTTCACGCCGAATTGCGTCGCCTTGCCCGAAACCTTCAACGGTTGGCAAGTGGGGGGCGTTCCAGTGGGTCCGGTGGGAAAGCAATTGTTTGAAAGCACATTGGCATTGGGGTTGATATAAGACTCGTTCGCCGGGTTAAATGTGACCTCAAACTCGTATCCAACAAGTGGATTCACAATATGGCGCCATTCGAATAGCCCGCCTTCGGAGTCTGTTGGCGTCTGCTTGGTGCCGGAGCCGCTGCTGCTGCTGGTAATCGTCCTGAAGCCGCTCAACGCCACATCGGTCTGCGCTTGGGCCGTCGCGCCACACAGTGCAGCCGCTACGACCACTACGAACGCGCCTTGCATCCAAATCTTCATCCGAATTTGAGCCTCCTGGGTTAATTGTCTCGTGTTGTACCGTTTGCCGTGAACCCGCCCTCTGCTATCTTCAACGCATTTGGACGCTTAGACAAGTCGAATGGATAGTTCGCCACGCCATCATGAACCCTGCCTCGAACCAAAACTGAGCCCGGTAGCTCATGGAACCGCGGGAAGCCCCGCAAGCGCCATGGCGATCTCTTCTGCCGGGTACTCGTAATTCTCCAGTTTACCTGCCTGGTAGTCGATATAGGATTGCATGTCGAAGTGGCCGTGTCCGCTCAAGTTGAAGAGAATCGTGCGCGCCTTGCCCTGCAATTTCGCTTCAAGCGCCTGGCGAATGGCTTCGGCAATCGCATGATTCGCCTCTGGCGCGGGCACAATCCCCTCGGCTCGCGCAAATTGGATGCCCGCCGCGAACGCGTCCAATTGCTGCACCGTCGTCGCTTCGGCCAGTCCGAGGTCGATCACGTGCGAGACCAGTGGCGCCATTCCGTGATAGCGCAGCCCGCCCGCGTGGATCCCCGGAGGCATAAACGTGCTGCCCAGCGTGTGCATCTTCACCAGAGGCGTCAAATGTCCAGTGTCGCCAAAGTCGTATGCAAATCTGCCCTTGGTCAGGCTGGGGCAGGCGGCAGGCTCCACGGCGATCACTCGCGCATTGCATTTCCCCTTCAACTTGCGTCCCAGGTAGGGCATCACCAGACCGGAGAAATTCGATCCGCCGCCCGTGCAACCGATGATCACGTCGGGTTCGTCGCCGGCCAGCGCCATTTGCTCGATCGCTTCCTGGCCGATCACTGTCTGGTGGAGCAGCACATGATTCAAAACGCTGCCCAGCGCGTACTTGGTCTGAGGATCTTTCGCGGCAACCTCCACCGCTTCAGAGATTGCAATGCCTAGCGACCCATTCGAATGGGGATGTTCAGCTAGGATCGCTCGGCCCGACTCGGTCTCCGTGCTCGGACTGGCGACGACCGAGGCACCGAAGGCTTCAATGAGTGCACGGCGATAGGGCTTCTGGTCATAGCTCACGCGCACCATGAAAACCTTGCAGTGCAAACCGAGGAATGCGCAGGCCATCGACAGCGCTGAACCCCACTGTCCGGCTCCTGTCTCAGTGGACAGATTCTGAACACCCTCGCGTTTGTTGTAGTACGCCTGCGGCACGGCAGTATTCAACTTGTGCGACCCGGCCGGGCTCACGCCTTCGTACTTGTAGTAAATTCGTGCCGGCGTATCCAGCGCCTTCTCCAGCCGCCGCGCCCTCATCAGCGGCGAAGGCCGCCACTGCGCGTAAATTTGCCGCACCTCTCCGGGAATTTCGATCTCGCGCTCGCTGCTCACCTCCTGCAGGATCAGACCCATCGGAAACAGCGGAGCAAGATCGTCGGGGCCAATTGGCTTCAGCGTCCCCGGATGAAGCGGCGGCGCCAGCGGCTTGGGCAAATCGGGAAGGATGTTGTACCAGGATTGCGGAATGTGACTTTGCGGCAGGTTGTACTGGATGGTCTCCATGCGCAACATTCTACAAGGCGCGCGCTGAGGAATCGGTGCTCGATCTCACGCCTGTCAACGTTGGCTGAGCTCTCCTGCGGCCACTCTGCGGTTAAATTCGGCCGACTTGTTCCGCGGCACGCTGAGCGACTGCCAGTGGTCGCAGCCGAAATGCTTCGCCAGCAGCACAATCTGCCCAACGTGATGGGGATAGTGCGCCAACTGGCGATTGATGGCCTGCATCACGCTGTGCGCCTCGCCACGAATGGTTACAGTGCGACCCAGGTCAGCGTCGGTTAGCGGTTCGATTGCTGAGAAGACCCGATTCCAACCGTCTTCCCACATCGCCATCAGGCCTTCGCGTGTTGCCGGCGGCTCGACGAATTCGCCGTCGCGGTCGCGGCCGGGCTTCTCACCATCGGTCGTCAGGAAGTCCGTCCATCGCGAGCGCATGTTGCCCGCTATGTGCTTCACAATGACCGCGATCGAGTTGGCCTCTTTGTCGATCACGGCGAAGATCTGTTCATCCGTCACCTGCTCCATGGCCCGCTCGGCCAGCCGCTTGTAGTAGCGGAAGACCGCGAGCACGTCTTCGACGTACGAAGTTGTGAATTCGAGCGCCATGGGGAAAGTGTATTCGAGAACCGCGCGGCGACGCGCCGCTCACGGCTCATCGTTGTAGATGTGGACCTCGACCTCGCGGCCTTCGACTTGTCGCGCGCGGAACATTCCGGGGGTATTGAAGCTCCACGCCAGCTGGCCGTCGGGAGCAATCGCGATCACGCCGCCGTCGCCGTGGATGGGCGCGAGTTGCTTGTGGATCACCTCGTCGGCTGCCTGTTGCAGAGTGAAGCTCTTCAACTGAACCAGGGCGCAGATCTCGCGCGCGACGGTGTAGCGGATAAAGTATTCGCCGACGCCGGTGCCCGACACCGCGCACGATTGATTCGACGCGTACGTACCAGCGCCAATCAGCGGCGTGTCGCCCACGCGGCCCGGCATCTTGCCCTGCAAGCCGCCCGTCGAAGTTCCGGCGGCGACGTTGCCACTTCGGTCGAGCGCCACAACGCCAACCGTGCCGTAGCGATGCGTGTCCGCCGCCTCTTCGAGTTGCGACACCGGCACGGCCTGGTCCGGCGGCGGCGCGCCTGTCGGACGCGGCGGAATCGGCTTGCCTTCCTTTTGCAATTGCTTTACCAGCGACTGCCAGCGGCTTTCCGTGAAGAAGTAGGCTGCGCCTTCCTGCTCCATACCGGCTTGAAGGGAGAACGCATCAGCGCCGGGTCCGACGAGTAAAACGTATGGCGTTTTCTCCATCACCGTTCGCGCCAGAGTAATCGGGTAGCGCGTATGGGTCACGTCGGCCACCGCCCCGGCACGCAGAGTCGCCCCATCCATGATGGCCGCGTCGAGCTCCGTCCTTCCTGCAGCGGTAAAGACCGCCCCGCGCGCCGCGTTGAAGTGCGGATCGTTTTCCATCACGCGAATGGCTGCCTCAACCGCGTCGAGCGCCGAGCCTCCGCGATCGAGCACCGCAGCTCCAGCCTTCACAGCCTCACTCAGCGCCTCGCGATAGGCCTTGTCACGTTCCGGGCCCAATTCTGCGCGGTCAATGTCGCCCGCACCGCCGTGCACGACGATGGCCCAGTGGCGGGCCCGTGGCTGCTGTGCCATTGCCAATGCTCCCGTCAGGGCGGCCCATGCGCCAAATGTGCAGATGATCTTCTTGATCCTCGCTTGCACGTGCCGATCTCCCGTCGCCTTTCATACTACAGCCGCTCCGGCCAGCGGGCTCTTCCGTTCGGCACTGAACTCGATCGAGTCCAATCAGGAATGTTCAGCCGGCAGGTGCTTCATCCATTCCCTCGTTCCCGCGTAACGGCACGATTCGGACGCAACCTTCGTCGCCTCCGCCAGCGACTCGATGAATCCGCGCCCGGTTGAAGCAAAAAAACAATAGGCGCCGTGAAAAATGTCCCCTGCGCCCATCGTGTCGACTACTTCGACTGGCGGGACGCCGATAGTCCCGGAGGATTGGCCTGACACGAACTGAACCGGATCCGCCCCGTTTGTGATCGCGATGTTCGCAACTCCGCGGTTCTTCAGGAATTGAATCACGTCGTCTCTCGATGCACAGCCCGGCGGCAGAAAATCGGCTGAACAAATTGCGGTCTGGACGCTTTTGAGGAGCTCTTCCATTCCCTGTTTCCAGCTTCCTCCATCGAGCACGACCGGCGTTCCCATAGAGTGCGCTGCGCAAGCCCATGCCTGGCAGGCCTGCATGAAATGACCATCGACCAGAACAGCGCGCGTCTCCCTGCAGAGACTCGCGTCCACCCTCGTTGTTGGAATCGCCACGCGCGTTGCGTTGGCTGAAACCACGTTCCGATTGCCATGGCGGTCGACGGTGACCGACGACAGAACCGGAATCCCCTCAAACTCGGGATTCAAATCCACAATTTGAACCTTGTGCTTTTCCAGTTCCTCCCGGACCACTTCCGCCAAAATGTTTCGCCCTATCGCCGTCACCAGCGCCGCCTTGCCGCCGAGGTGGGCGAACGCAATCGCTGCATTCGTGGCTGGCCCGCCCACGAAGATTTCCTGGCTCTGCGCCTCGATCTTCGTGTTCGCCTCGGGAAACTCGTCAACGCCATAAACTATGTCAATCGTCGCCAGTCCCACAAAGATGCTGCTCGCCATAGCTCAGTTGCTCCGCACAAACATTGCTAGCCCTAATTTTAGATTCGTTTGTCACGCGTTTGGGTGGCCGGCCCGCGACCTCGCGCATCCCGCTCTTGGCGATCGCACGTCCGGCGGTGGACAATGCTTGGGTTCCTCCAATAGAGTTCCGGGTTGCGCGACGTGAAGGTCCGGGCCTCCACTCGTCCGGCAACGAAGTCTCAAAAAGGAAGCCCCCAAGAAGGAATATCTGATGCATTCAATCTGGTTTGGCGAGTTTATGGGCACTCTGGTTCTGCTGCTGCTGGGCAACGGTGTCAATGCAGGCGTAACGCTTCGCAAGTCCTACGCAGCGGACTCAGGATGGATCGTGATCACCACCGGATGGGCTCTGGGTGTGCTGTGCGGCGTCATGGTGGCGCAGGCCTTCGGCAGTCCCAACGCTAACCTGAATCCAGCAATCACTCTGGCCGGCGCGGTCGTCACCGGAAACTATGCGCAGCTCCCCCTCTACTGGTCTGCCCAACTCCTGGGCGCTATGGCCGGCGCCGCGTTGGTGGCCCTCCACTACGCGCCGCATTGGCGTCTCACTCCCGATCCTGCCGCGAAGCTGGGTGTTTTCTGCACCAATGCCGCGGTGCGCAGGCCGCTGGCAAACATCTTCAGCGAGATGTTGGGCACTGCAGTGCTTGTCGTGATTGCGGCCGCCATCTTCTCGCACGGAGTGGCGATGAACGGGCCCGCGGCGGGATTGGGTCCGTGGCTCGTTGGCAGTTTGGTGTGGGGCATCGGGCTTTCGCTCGGCGGCACCACCGGCTATGCCATCAACCCCGCGCGCGATCTGGGACCGCGCATCGTCCACGCGCTGCTACCCATTCCCGGCAAAGGCGGATCGAATTGGAGCTACGCGCCCATTCCCATCGTCGGCGACCTCGCCGGCGCAGTGCTCGCGGGCCTGCTGCTGCGTTTCGCGCATTTGTGAGGAGCCGCGCGTCTCGGGCTAGTTTGTCCCGCCTTTTCCACAACGAGCCGGAGAACGTCCCCTCGCGATTCTTAAACCGGCGCCATCACTCCAGGAACGACGCAACGACTGCCAGCGCGGCGATGGCCGCAGTCTCGGCGCGCACAATGCGCGGGCCAAGCGACGCGGCGCGCCAGCCATTGGCGTCGAAGAGAGCTTCTTCCGCGGGAGCCCATCCGCCCTCAGGACCAATGGCGATTTCGAGCGTGGGCATTTCCTCCTTGGCCGCGCCGATGGCTTCCTCGATCGCGTAGCGCAGCGTGGTAGTGCGTTCCTGCTCGGCGAGCACGATGCGCGCCGCTGCCGACGGGACCCGCAAGCGCGCAGCCAGTTCGACAGGCTCGTGAATCAGCGGCACATCGGAGCGCCGAGCCTGTTGCGACGCTTCGCGCGCGATGCGCCGCCAGCGGTCTGCGCGCTTCTCTGCCGCTTGGGCAAGATGCTTCTCCGTTCTTCGCGCAATCACCGGCGCAATCGCAGCAACACCAAGTTCGGTCGCTTTTTCGATGGCCCACTCCATCCGATCGAACTTGTAAACGGCTACCACTAAAGTAACGGGCAATGCGGGGTCGGCCTGGAGCTCTCCGAAGAGATTGAACCGGACTTCGCTCTCTTCTCCCGCCAGTGTGACTGCCGCAACCTCCGCATGGAACACGTGGCCGCCCGCCACAACATCCGCCTCCATGCCCGGTTGCGCGCGCAGCACGCGCGCTAAATGCTCGGCTTGCGCGCCCACGATCGTGGCAGTTGCTTCATCCCAATGTTCCGCGATCCAGCGTCGGCGCGTCATCGTGCAGGCCCTCTCTTCCTCTAAAGTGTACGGCGTTGCGCGTCTGTACTGCGAACCCGCAAATCCGTCGAATAGGTCCAATCACCGCGCCCAGAGCGGGTTTCAGCGATTTCATCGTGCGGCGCATCGGCCTTTCGCGATGCGCGGATTTTTTCTCGCCTAAAACACTAAGGGGAACGCTTTTGAGCGTCCCCCTAGAGTGTTGCCTTTTGGGTTGTTCAGACCGTTACTTTTTCTTCGCGGCCTTCTTGGCTGTCTTCTTTGCTTTCTTCGCTGGTTTCTTGGCTGCTTTCTTGGTTGCCATTTGCCTATTCTCCCTTTTCGATGGGTTGCATCGATTCTGCAATTAGAAACTGCAGTTGAAAAA
The DNA here is from genome assembly GCA_963835355.1 of uncultured Acidobacteriaceae bacterium. GTDB lineage: Bacteria > Acidobacteriota > Terriglobia > Terriglobales > Acidobacteriaceae > Telmatobacter. Next base: position 224,644 of record CAWIFE010000001.1, read on the forward strand.
GGTATAGATTCATGAGACATCGATGTCAAGAAAAAAACGACGTCCTGGTGAAAAAAAGATCAACAGCGATTCCGTCGCGAATCGACGTTCAAAGAGATTCCGAAGCCGAAATTTGAAGCGCGAATGGAAAGTCTTGCGCGATCGCATCGCATTCGACGAACGCGCGCATGAAGTGAGAAGCGCGATGCACGACGCAATTCGATGCTGTGCTTAACACTCGATCACATTCAGCGCAAGGCCTGCGAGGCTCGTCTCCTTATAGCGCGATTGCATATCGAGGCCCGTTAGATACATGGTGCGGATGATCTGGTCGAGCGAGACCATGTGGCCTTCAGGTTCGTTGAGAGCCAGGCGCGAAGCCTGCACGGCCTTGGCGGCGCCTACGGCGTTGCGCTCGATACAGGGGATCTGCACCAGCCCTGCGATGGGGTCGCACGTCATGCCCAGATTGTGCTCCATCGCGATTTCAGCGGCGTGCTCGATCTGGCCGTCGTTGCCGCCGAGCGCCGAAGTGAGTCCCGCGGCCGCCATGGAGCAGGCGACGCCCACTTCGCCCTGGCAGCCGACCTCGGCACCGCTGATCGATGCGTTCTCCTTGTAAAGCACGCCGATCGCCGCGGAAGTGAGAAAGAAGCGAAAGATGCCTTCGTCGTCCGACGCGGGAACAAAGCGCCGATAGTAAAGCGCAACCGCGGGAATCACCCCCGCAGCTCCATTGGTGGGCGCAGTGACCACGCGGCCGCCCGCTGCATTCTCTTCGTTCACAGCCATGGCGTAGACCGTAACCCAGTCGAGCGGGGCCAGCGGATCGCCTGGCTGTCCGCTCGCATCGCGTGCGCGCAGGCGGTCCGCCAAACGCCGTGCGCGCCGGCGAACCTTCAGGCCGCCGGGCAGAATGCCTTCCGCAGCCATACCGCGCTCGGCGCACGCCTGCATGGTTTGCCAAATCGCATCGATGCTGGAACGGACGCGTCCCCCGAGTGCTTCCACGGATGCGTTCGGATCAGCTACGCGCAGTCGCTCGCACTCGTTAGCCAGCATCACGCGATCGATCGAAAGCGAGTGCGCCCGGGCCGTTTCAAGCAGTTCCGCGGCGTTATGAAACGGGTAGGGGAGCCGAGCATCCGATTCAGTCGCAGCCGTCTCGTCCATTCCGTCCTCAACGATGAATCCACCGCCAACAGAAAAGAATGTGCGCTCTGCAAGCACCGCGCCGGCTCCATCGAAGGCGGTGAAACGCACACCGTTCGGGTGCCGCGTGCGCGCATCGGGAGGAAACATCTGGTCTCGGTGAAAACTCAGATCTCGGGGTTCATCGAATTCAATCCGCCGCTTGCCCGCAAGCTCAATTCTCCTGGAGGCGCGAATCGCTTCGACTGTGGACTCAATCGAAGCGGGATCGATTGCAGCGGGTTCATTTCCTGCCAGTCCGAGGAGGATGGCGCGATCGGTTCCGTGGCCCAGGCCGGTTAGTGCCAGCGAGCCATACAAATCCGCTTGCACTCGCGCGGTTCGATCAAGCAAGCCGGCGGTTTCGAGGCTCCGCGCGAAACGGCAAGCCGCGCGCATCGGCCCCATGGTATGCGAACTCGAGGGGCCCACCCCGATCTTGTAGAGATCGAACAGACTCGCGGTCACGCCTCAAATTGTAGCGGGAAAAGACAAGGTTCGAGCTGAAAACGAGCGAAAAGCAGCGGCTCGCAAGCAGCTACTTCTTCCTACCCACTCCCTGCTCCGCGCCTATTCCAGGAATTCGCGGACAAACTTGTTGTCGGTGTGAAGAAGCTCGTGGAGGGAACCATCGAGAATGAGTCGCCCCTCCTCGAGCATCAAAAAAGTCGTATTGGAGTTCGTCTCTCCTGCGGGAAGCGGAACCATACAGTTCTGCTTGCTGTCGAAACGGTGATTGCACAGCGTAAAGGCGTCCTGGAGGCGGTGAGTCACCAGCAAGGCCGGGGTTGCGTGCACGTCGCGCTGTTTCACGATGAGCTCGATGATCGTGGTGGACGTCACCGGATCCAGGCCTCCAGTAGGCGAGTCGTAAAGGATCAGCTCTGGATGGTGGATGAGGGCCCGCGCGATGGCCACGCGCCGCTTCATGCCTCCCGAAAGGCTTGCCGGATATAGATTGAACGTCTCTTCCAGGCCGACAAAACTCAGCGCCTCGCGGACGCGGCTGTCGATCTCATCGTCGGGTACGACTTCCTGAATGAGTTGGTAGCCAACGTTGTCGCGCACCGTAAGCGAGTCGAAGAGCGCGCTTTCCTGAAAGACCATACCGGCACGCGCGCGCAAAGGAAACAGGCGTTCCTCCGGCATGCGGGAGATGTCCTCACCGAAGAGATGGAGCGTTCCCAACCGCGGGCGAAGCAGCCCAATAATCAGTTTGAGCAGGACGCTTTTGCCCACGCCGGCGGGACCGAGTAGAACTCGCGTCTCCCCGGGGGCCACGGAGAAGGTGATGTCCTTGAGCACAGGCGGCCCGTCGAAATCCACTGAAACGCCGCGCAGCGCAACCACTGGCCCGGCTTCCTGCTCGCCCGCCAGCGGCGCCGCAGCGGAAATTGAAATGTCGCTCATGTTGGAAAAATTGTGAGCAGCACGTGGGTGATCACAAAATCGACGGCGATAATCAGGACCGACGAAGTCACTACTGCCGAAATTGTCGAGCGGCCAACGCCCTCGGTACCGCCGGTCGTTCTCATCCCGTAAAAGCAGCCAATGGAGGAGAGGAGGTAACCGAAAAAGAGCGGTTTCACCAAGCCCTGGATGATGTCGGAATAGCGAAGATGCTCGTAAGCCGAGTTCAGGTACTGCGTGCCGTTTTGATGGCTGATAAGAACCGTCACCGCGGCGCCGCCGAGGATGCCGAATGCATCGGCCACGATCGTGAGCAGCAGCAGCATTACGATGCTGGAAAAAATGCGCGGAGTCACGAGTTTGCGCAATGGGTCGACGCCCAGGGCGCGCATCGCATCGATCTGCTCGGTCACGATCATGGAACCCAGTTCGCTGGCCATCGAAGATGCATTGCGGCCGGCCACCATAATGCCGGTGAGCACCGGGCCAAGCTCACGGATCATGGTGAGGCCCACGAACTGGCCCGTGACCGCCGTGGCGCCAAACTCCGACAGTGTGGCTGCGGATTGCAGAGCAAGCACGCCGCCGGTAAAGAAGCCTGAGAGGATGACAATCGGCAGCGACCCGACGCCGATTACGTCCGATTGCATGAGGAAGTCGGTCCAGTAGACCGGAGGCCGGAAGAGATTGAGGACTGCACGCCACGCGAACAGGGAATAATCCTGCACGGCGAGGACGATTAGTTTGGCAGTGCGGTCAATCGCGGTTGTCGCCATGGGGTGCCGCTTTTTGAAACGAAAACGTTAAGCGCTTCAGTGGACAGGATACTGCATGGAACAGGGCGGGTTAAAAACTTCGCTCCCTCGCCGAGTCGATCCTTTGCGATCCGAGATTCATCAGCTTTTGAAAACTATTCGCCTAGTCTAAGTAGCTTTGCTCTCAACAAATAGCTGTTTTGGGTCGCTTGATCGGCTTTGCATGGTCATGGAATCGCCGTCGCGCGCATCTAACCCTCTATCGGGAGGTCACGATGCATCTGTTCCGCGTGCGCTTGATCCTTGCTCTCATCGTGAGCGTGACGCTTGTCTCGCTTGCCTCCACATATTTTGAGGTCTTAGCCCACCGGCATAGCTTGCGCGAGGATCTGGAGCGCCGCACGAGGTTGACGGGCTTGAACATTGTGCCTGATGTGCGCGGAGCGCTCTCCACCGGTGATCCCTCTGCTCTTCCTGACCTGGCGCAACTCCTGAAGAATGGAACCGGCGCGCTCGGACTCGCAATCTACGATATCCACGGAAATCTTCTCGCTGGCAACGGTCCGCCGGACGTGATGAGTGCGCTGGGCCGGGGAGTGGTTGAGAAATCGTTGCAGCGAGGCGTTGAGGCCGGCGCATTCGGCCACGCCGGCCAGAGGCAGTGGCTGCTAGAGGCCTTTCCCATTCAAAACGGAAGCCAGTTGCAGGGTGCCCTGGCAATCGTGGTCGATGCCGGCTACATCCGCTCCGAAGGCATTGCCCTGTGGCAGCGAAGCTTTTGGCGCATCGCCGCGTTTGTGATTGTGATCGTGGCCATCACGCTCCTTATGGTGCGCTGGTTCCTGCTTCGGCCCATGACCCGCGTAGCAGAAGGGGTACGCCTCCTGCGAATGGGCCATTCGGGAAGATCCGCGGAACCGGACCTGAAGGAACTTCGCCTGTTTTCGCCGCTGGCGCGCGAAGTGGAAACAATGGCCGAGAGCTTGCAAGCGGCGCGAGCCGCCGCCGCTGCTGAAGCACGTCTCCGCGAAGCCGGCGCGCACCAGTGGACCGCCGAGCGACTGGCAGTACACATCCGCAACCGCGCCGGTTCCAGCAAAATCTTCGTCGTCTCCAACCGCGAGCCTTACATCCACGTCCGCCAGGGGCGGGAGACAGTCTGCGTGGTGCCGCCGAGCGGCCTGGTCACCGCTCTCGAACCGGTTCTGCGCGCCTGCGACGGCGTTTGGGTAGCCAGCGGCAGTGGCGACGCGGATGCAACCACCGTAGACGAATTCGATCGCCTGCGCGTCCCGCCCGATGACCCGCGTTACACCCTCCGCCGGGTGTGGCTCTCCGAAGAAGAGGAGGCGCACTACTACGAGGGCTTCTCCAACGAGGGGCTTTGGCCGCTGTGCCACATTGCGCATACGCGACCCATCTTTCGTGCGGCGGATTGGGAGTCCTATCAACTCGTGAACCAGCGCTTTGCCAATGCGCTGCTTGAAGAGATGCAGGACAGTCCGGAGCCGGTCGTCTTTGTGCAGGATTACCATCTCGCTTTGCTGCCGCGCCTCATCAAGAAGGAACGGCCCGATGCGCGTGTCGCAATTTTCTGGCACATTCCCTGGCCCAACCCTGAGGCATTCGGCATCTGTCCCTGGCAGTCAGAGTTGCTCGACGGTCTCCTGGGCGCTGACCTCATCGGCTTCCACATTCCTCTTCATTGCCACAACTTCCTCGCCACGGTCGACCGCGCCTTCGAGGCCCGCACGGACCGCGACCGTATGTCCGTCCTTCGCCATGGGCACGCCAGCGTCATTCGTTCTTACCCGGTCAGCGTCGCATTCGACGAAGCCATGCGGCCCGCCGCGACCTGGGACGCCGAATCCATGGCAGGTGAGAGCGCCGCCGCGCGTCATCGCCTGTTGAGCGAGTTCGGAGTTCGCGCGGAATCCCTGCTTCTCGGTGTTGACCGGCTCGACTACACCAAGGGAATCGTCGAGCGCCTTGAGGCCGTCGGCCAGCTGCTCGAAGACCACCCCTGGTATCGTGAGCGCCTCACCATGGTCCAGATCGCCGCGCCCAGCCGCACGCGCATCCCCAGCTACGCCGAACTGCGGCGTCGCGTTGAGGAGACGGTCGAGCGGATCAACTCCCGCTATCAAACCATCCATTGGAGGCCCATCGTTCTTGTCGATCGCCAGTGCGATCACCAAGAGGTGAATCAGTGGTACCGCGCCGCCGACGTTTGCCTCGTCACTTCGCTCCACGACGGAATGAACCTGGTCGCCAAGGAGTTCGTGGCCGCGCGCGACGACGAAGACGGTGTGCTCGTGCTGAGTAAGTTTACCGGCGCAGCTGTTGAGCTGCGCGACGCCCTGCTCATCAACCCTTACGATGTCGTCGGTGTCGCCGAGGCCATCCACACCGGCCTGGAGATGAGCCGCGAGGAGCGCCGCGAACGCATGGAACGGATGCGGCGCCAGGTGATGGAATACAACATTTATATGTGGGCTGCAAAGGTGCTGGGCGATCTCCGCGAGTTGCGCCTTGAAGCCTATGAAGGATCGGAGGCGGTACGGCTCGCGCCATCCAATGTGCGCGAAGCCGGGATCCCGGCCGAAAAACTGGCATGAAAGCGGGCTCCCTGAAAGCGAGCTTCGATTGACGAACGACGCACAAGAGAAGCTGGACGAATTCTTTCGCGCCTTCACCGGCGCAGCCAAGCCTTCATTGCTGCTCGACTACGACGGGACTCTGGCGCCCTTCCGCGTCGACCGCTTCCAGGCGCGTCCCTGGGCCGGCGTGCGAGAGTTACTCACGTGCATCCAGAACCAGGGCCGGACCCGGATGGCTGTCGTTACCGGACGCCCCGCTGCTGAAATCCTTCCGCTGCTCAGCGTCGAACCCACGCCGGAGATCTGGGGATTGCACGGCGCCGAGCGTCTCCGCGCCGACGGCCGGCGCGAGTTCGATGAGCTTTCACCGGCAACCCGCTCCACACTCGAAACGCTCCCCGCACAGCTTCGCAGCAACTCAACCGGCGGCCTAATCGAAGTAAAGCCTAACGCCGTCGTCATGCACTGGCGCGGCGTTCCTCCCGCGCGCGCCAAAATCATCGAGAAACGAACCCGAGCCCTTTTCGAGTCGCTCGCCCAAATCGACGGCCTCAGCTTGCTCGAATTCGAAGCCGGTCTCGAGTTGCGCGCGGGCCGCGATAAAGGCGGAGCAGTCACCGCAATTCTCGAGGAGACCGCCGGCTTCAACCCACATCCCACGGCTTATCTCGGCGATGACCTGACCGACGAATCGGCCTTTCGCGCCGTCAAAGGTCGCGGGCTCGGCGTGCTGGTTCGCCGCCAAATCCGCCCCTCCGCCGCCGATATATGGCTGCGCCCGCCCGAAGAACTGCACGACTTCCTGAAAAGATGGTTCCACGCCTGCGCGCATTTACAATCGAATCTGTATGATCCGCTTTTCGACAGCCGGAGAATCCCACGGTGAGGCTCTCATTGCGCTCGTCTCCGGAATCCCGGCCGGTGTTCCCGTCGACCTCGACTTTGTAAATCACGAGCTTTGGCGCCGCCAGCAGGGCTATGGCCGCGGCGGCCGCATGAAGATCGAAACCGATCAGGCTCACATCCTCTCGGGAGTGCGCCACGGCAAGACCATCGGGTCGCCCATAGCCATACAGCTCATCAATCGCGACTGGAAGAACTGGCAGGAGAAGCTGCCCGTCGAAACAGGCGATCCTGCAAAGCATCGCGCCGTCGCTTCGCCTCGGCCGGGCCACGCCGACCTTGCCGGAGCGCTCAAATTCAACTTCCCTGACGCTCGTTACGTCCTTGAGCGCGCCTCTGCGCGCGAGTCCGCCGCTCGCGTTGCCGCCGGAGCCTTCGCGAAGCTACTGTTGCGCGGCCTGGAAATTGAAATCGCGAGCCACGTTGTTCGCGTCGGCAGCGTCGAGCTTGACCGCGACCCGTCGTGGGACGAAATCGCGGCCCTTGCGGCGAAGGAAGAAGTCGTCCTCGCGTGCGTCGACCCTGCCGCCGAAGCCCGCATGAAAGATGAAGTCGATGCCGCGTCCAATGCCGGAGACACCGTGAACGGCATCTTCGAGGTTGTCGCCCACGCGGTTCCTGCCGGCCTCGGCTCCTACGCCAACTGGGATGAGCGCCTCGACGGCCAGCTTGCCTGGGCGGTGATGAGCCTGCAGGCCGTCAAGGCCGTAGAAATCGGCCGCGGAGTGGCCGCCGCCGCAACCTTCGGCTCGCGCGTCCACGACCCCATTCACTACGCCAGCGAAAATCCGCCCGGAAAGCCCACTCGCTTTACCCGCCCGCACAACAACGCAGGCGGCATCGAGGGCGGCGTCTCCAACGGTGAAGACATCGTCGTTCGCGGCTACTTGAAGCCCATCTCCACGCTTCGTCAGCCGCTTGAGTCGGTCCGTTTTGACACGCGCGAGCCCACCAGCGCAAGCTACGAGCGCAGCGACATTTGCGTCGTCCCGGCCGCGGGCGTTGCCGCTGAGGCCATGGTCGCACTCGTTCTCGCCAATCTTGCCCGCGAGAAGTTCGGCGGTGACTCATTGACGGAGTTGAAACGGAATTTCGACGGTTACATCGAACAAATACGGAGCTTTTAGCGGCGGCGATGATTCTGACGATTGTGAAATATCCCGAACCGGTGCTGGAGCAGCCCGGCGAGCCGGTCACCGAATTCAACGCCGAATTGCGCAAATTCGTGGCCGACATGTTCGAGACCACCTACGCCTCGCAGGGCATCGGCCTGGCTGCGCCGCAGGTAGGCCTCTCCAAGCGCATCACGGTCGTCGACCTCAGCATGGGGAAGGACCCCAAACAGAAGCTCGCGCTCATCAATCCTGAAATCATCCTCAGCGAGGGCAGGCAGTACGAAGAAGAAGGCTGTCTTAGCTTTCCTGAAATTCGCGAGAAAGTCGTTCGCGCCGCCAAGGTTCGCATCCGCGCCCAGGATGAGCACGGCAAATGGTTCGAGATGGACGGCGAAGAACTGCTCGCGCGCGCCTTTCAGCACGAGATCGATCACCTCGACGGCATTGTTTTCCTCTTCCGCATGAGCGCGCTCAAGCGTAGCCTGAATCTGCGCAAGATTCGCAAAATGCAAAACGAGGGCACCTGGTAAACATGCCATGACCGACGCTGCGAACGGCCTCAAGCTCGTCTTTTGCGGCACTCCGGAGTTCGCAGTTCCCACCCTTGAAGGTTTGCTCGCGGCCTGCCATCAAATCGCTCTCGTCGTTTCGCAGCCTGACCGGCCGGCGGGACGCGATCAGCAAATCGCCGCTCCCGCCGTCAAGCATGCCGCGCTCGCCGCCGGTCTCAAGGTCACGCAGCCCGAAAAAATTCGCAGCAACGCCGAGTTTCGCGCGCAACTTGAATCCATTGCGCCCGATGCTATCGTTGTCGTTGCGTATGGCCGCATCATTCCGCCGTGGATGCTCGCCCTGCCCCGCCTCGGGTGCATCAATCTCCACGCTTCCCTGCTTCCGAAACACCGTGGCGCGGCGCCCATCCAGTGGGCCATCGCCCTGGGCGACGCTTACACCGGCAACACTACGATGCTTCTGGAGGAGGGCCTTGACACGGGTCCGATCCTGCTCCAGCAGACCATGGAGATCGGCCCGAACCAAACTGCGCTCGATCTTTTTCCTTTGCTGGCGCACGCCGGCGCGCCCCTCGTCGTCGAAACCCTCGCCGGTTTAGCGAATGGCACGATTCACCCTCAACCCCAGAATCACGAGGCCGCGACCTTCGCGCCGCTTCTCGATCGCGAAGACGGCCGCATCGACTTCGCCGCTCGCACCGCGCACGAAATCTACAATCGCTGGCGCGGATTTCAGCCCTGGCCGGGTGCATTCACCACGCTCAATGAGAAGAAACTGATCGTCCATAGCATGGCCATCGCCCGGGGAAGTTACGCCGAAGGTCTGGGCTTTGCAGAGCCCGGCTGGGTTGTCGTTGAGAACCATCACCTTCTGGCTGCATGCGCCGAGAACACCTGGCTCGAATTCCTCGAGATTCAGCTCGAAGGCAAGAAACGCATGACCACAGACGAGTTTCTGCGCGGAAACCCGCTCCCGGCGGACGCGCGCTTCAGCTGAGCGCCGTGTCCGCCGTCTCTCCAGCGCGTAAAGCCGCCTTCGACGTTTTGCTGGCCGTCGAGCGCGGCAAAGCTCACGCCGATGACCTGTTGCGTTCGAAAGCGATCGACGCACTCTCGCATAACGATCGCCATCTGGCTACAACTCTCGTCCTTGGCGTTCTTCGCTGGCAGATTCGTCTCGATGACCAACTCAAGCTCCTGATCAAGAAGCCGGGATCCAAACTCGATCCTGAGGTCTCGATTGCCCTCCGTATGGGAGCTTTCCAACTCCGCTTTCTCGATCGCATTCCCGCCCATGCCGCCATCGATGAAAGCGTCCAATTGACAAAGCAATCCGGCCACCGCTTCGCCTCCGGATTGGTCAACGCTGTCCTGCGTAAACTTGCTGTCCCTGGTCCCGTCGCTAACTTCCCGGAAGACTCTGCGGTCGAGGTCGCGTTGGCCCAGGCTCATCCCGCGTGGCTCGTGGAGCGATGGACGAGTTTCTATGGCCTGGGAGCTGCGCGAGCGATTTGCTGGCACGGCCAAGTCCAGGCTCTGCGAATCGTGCGCGTCTTCCACGCCCCTGTCGAAGCTGAACTGATTGAGGCCGGCGTTGGTCTGGAACCCGGAGTCATCCTCACTGCCGCGCGTGCCGTCGTTTCCGGCGACGTAACCGCAACGGTGGCCTATCGCGAGGGCCGCGTTCGGGTGCAGGATGAGGGGTCGCAGTTGATCGCTGAGCTCGCCGCGTGCGCCGCAGAAAACTCCAGCCGCAAAATCGAAACCATCCTCGACGCATGCGCGGCTCCCGGCGGGAAAACGCTAATCCTCGCCGAGCGCAAGCCCGCAGCTCGCATTCTGGCCTGTGAATCGAGTCAGAGGCGGCTAACTGAATTGACTACGCGCCTCGCCGCATACTCCGATCGCGTCGAATGCTGCCTGGCTGACGCAACTGCCTTACCCGAAGAATCATCCTTCGATCTTGTGCTGGCCGACGTGCCGTGCAGTGGCACCGGCACTTTGGGCCGCAACCCCGAAATCCGCCATCGCCTGTGTCCAGAGGATTTGCCGCGCCACGCCGAGCGGCAGCGCGCGATTCTGTCCGCCGCGTTGCACTCTGTCCGCCCTGGCGGAAGCGTTGTCTATTCCACCTGTTCCCTCGAGCCAGAAGAAAACGAGCAGGTCGTCGCCGCCGTGCTCGCTGAGAACCAAAATGCGCGACAAGTTTCCCTTGCCTCGCGCATCGAAACATTGGCAAAAGCCGGAACCCTCACCGGCTCTGGCGCTGATCGTCTGCGCGCATGCCTCACGGGTGAAGGCGCGCTGCGACTCTTGCCCGGCAAGCTCGATACGGATGGTTTCTTTGTTGCGCTGATCGAGAAAAACGCCTAGCCTGCAACCACAATTGCTGATTCTTTTCTACGCCTTCTCCGGCTCCAACCGTAGTGCCGCGAAGTCTCGACCCAGCATTGCGCACAACGCCTCGACCACCAGGTTGTGATCGTCGCGCTGCGGCAGCCCGGAAACCGTCACGCTTCCCACCACTCCTGCGCCTTCGACGTTCAGCGGAAACGATCCACCATCCGCCGCGTAATCCGTGACCGGCAGTCCCTGGCGCTCAAAGAGAGTTGTCCCCTTCAACTTCTGCGTCATGCCCACGCCATACGAGCTGCGATGAAAGCGCGCCACCACGTTGCTCTTGCGGCGCACCCATTCGGGATTGTCCGGAGTCGACCCGTCGAGCGCGGCATAGAACAGCGGCTGCCCGAAACGACGCACGTCGACCACCAGTGTCAGCCCGCGGTCCAGCGCCATCGTTCGAATCTTCGAGCCAAGCTCCCACGCCACGCCCGCATCCAGGCGCGGCAGCCTCAGCTCGCGCTCCTGCAATGCGATTCGTTCAAAATCTTCGTTCAGTCCCATCGTGTTTGCCTCAGGTTCCCGACTACTTCACCACAGTCAGCTTCACCACAGTGCTCTGGTCAACGCGCGTGCCGGAGCTCGGCGATTGCGTCAGCACTTGGCCCGGCCTCAGCGGCAGCTTCGGCGGCGCATCGGCGCTCCCGACCGGCGCCACGGGCACAGTCACAAAACTCGGCGTCGCCGTTTTGATCCCTACCTTTTTCAATGCCGCTTCCGCGCTCGCGAACTGCCAGCCGGTCAGGTCCGGCATCACATAACCGTCGGGAGTCTCATCGTCCGGCGCCGCCACGAGCAAATTGACGCTCGGCTGCTCGATGCCCAGCGCATGCGGCGGCGGGTCCTGCGCCAGCACGGTTCCCTCCGCGGCTGATCCATAAGGCAGCCGCGCAGTCTCGCCAACCTCAAGTCCGGCGCGCCGAAGCTCGAGTGCGGCTACGCGCTCGTTGGCTCCCACTGTATCCGGCACATCCACCTTCTGCGGGCCAAGGCTCTCGGCTACGCGCACCTTCCATTCGCGCCTCACCACCGTTCCCGCGGCCGGCGACTGCGACAGAATGTGTCCGGCCGCCACGTCGCTCGAGTAGTAGCGGTTGTCCACATCCAGATTCAGTCCCAGGCCCGCTGCCACGCTGCGCGCGTCGGCAGTCGTCATTCCTTTCAGCGCCGGCACCTGCACTTCCGCGCCGTGAATCGCAAATTGCATCGTGAGAATTGCCGACAGCAAGCCAACAGCCACCAGCAGCATCAGCAGCCACGAAATGCGGAAAGCTCTTGCGATTGGACCGGCGTTCATCGGCACTGTACCCACTCGAATGTTGCGGTCTTACCCCTAACGCGTATTATCCGTCACCGGCTCCGGATGAATGGTAACCCGGTACACTGCCGGGCACTCCAGCTTGAATCGGTCTTCGAGCGCGGTGATCACTTCGTGAACGCGGTTCATCGGCAGCTCGTCGGGCAGTGTGCAATGGCACGTAACGGAAATGTGTTCTCCCGTCCGGCCCACGACGACAGCGTGCACGTCAACGATCTCGGGCAGCCCTGCTGCAGCCAACCGTAATGCCTGCTCCAGTCTGCGGTCCTCCACGTCTTCTTCTTCTGGCTGCTCAATCGTCGCCGGTTCGCTTTCAATATGCGTCAGCACCGAGTCGACCTCCGGGACGCTGCGCAGAATCTGCGCTTCCATCGCGGTCACAAAGTTGTGCGCTTCTCTCAGCGCCAGGTGTTCATCGAGCTCCACGTGCAACTCCACCTGCAGCCGTCCATGATGCGTCTGGATGCTGAGCTCGTGTACCGACACGTTGTTTATTGCCGCCACTGCCCGCACGCGATCGAAGATGCTTTCTGCCTTTGTTTCCCGCGGAATCGTGTGGATAACCACGTCGGCCGTGGGCAAAGCGCGCTGCACCGCCTCAGTCGCGGCCCGCACCAGCTCACCGGTGTGCTCAAACGTAAATCGCCGCGGCAGCGCCAGCGTCAGGTCGGCAAAATAGCCGGCCCCCGATCGCCGCACCCGCGCCCGCTCCACGGCCAGCACTCCATCCACGCGCTCGACTTCGCGAACCAGCCGTCGCCGCGTCTCGGCAGGAATTTCATCCACCAGCGCCGCCACCGCTTCGTGGCCCACTCGCACCGTCATGCGCAGAATCATCAGCGACACCACCAAGGCTGCCAGCGGATCAGCATAATGCAGCGCGCCGATTTGAAGTCGCTCGCCCATCCACGCCGCGCCCAGCCCCACCAGCACCGCCAGGGTCGCCCATATGTCCGAAGCAAAGTGAAACGCATCCGTTGCGAGCGCTGGCGATCCCGTATGCACAGCCACCGCCCGCAATTGCCGCGAACGCCAGATGTCCACCGCGATTGAAGTCACCAGCACAAGCACCGGCCATAGCGAGTGGTGCAGTTCCACCGTGTGATAAAAAATCCGCTGCACGGCCTCCCAGATAATCCACGCGCAGGAGAGAGCCATCAGCCCCGCCTCGCTGAAGGCGGAGAGGTTCTCGATCTTCCCGTGGCCATAGGTGTGATCTTCGTCCGCCGGCCGATCACTCACATGAACGGAGAAATACGTCAGAGCCGCACCCACAAGGTCGAGTCCCGAATGAGCTGCGTCGGACAGCACGCCCAGCGACCCGGACAGCAGCCCAGCGGCGACTTTCAGCAACGTCATCGCCGCAGCGGCCGCCATCGACCACTGCGCAACACGCTGCTTTTCTGCGGAGAAACTCGCAGCAGCAGGCGCGTTCACTCGCGAACTGGGCGCGATGATTGTCATTGGATTCCTAGACTACAGTGGGCCGCATCGCCGTGTACAACCCCGCAATTCCGAACGTGTACGGCTGCCACGCGCATGCCTCAAAGCCCGCTCGCCGCATCATCTCCACCATTGCATCAGGCGGCGGAAAACTGCCCACCGAGCTGGGAAGATAGTTGTATGCCCCGTCCTTCCCGCAGATCGCGCGGCCAATCGCGGGCAACACGCGCCGGAAGTACACGCCATACGCCTTCCCCAGCAAACCTCCGGGCTCGCTGAACTCGAGAATTCCCAACTGCCCGCCCGGCTTCAATGCGCGATAAAACTCCTTCAGCCCTGCCTCGTAGTTCGCCAGATTCCTGAATCCGAACGCCGTCACAATCAGGTCAAGCGAGACCGCCCGCAGCGGCAAGTGCAGCGCATCGGCCTCGATCGCAACCGCATACGGCATTCCCGTCGCGCCTTTGCCCGGCCCTTGCAACTCCCTCGGCCCAAACTTCTCCGCGCCGCGCCGCAGCATCGCGGGCGCAAAATCTCCGGCCAGAATCGGCGTTGACCCACGCGGCCGCAGCTTCAAAAGCGCCATCGTCAAATCGCCCGTGCCGCAGCAAATATCAAGCACCGCCGTTTCCGGCCGCGCGAGCACCTCGTTAAACCTGCGTGCAGCCCTCCGCCACCACAGCCGGTCCACGTTGGCTGAGAGCACGTGATTCAGCAGGTCATATCGGGGCGCGATCGAGTCGAACATCTGCCGCACGGCTGTCGCCGCGCCTGCTTCGTCGGTCGCGCCCGGGGGGAGGGCTCCTGTTGCGGGCATGTTCCTTCTTTCTCCACCGAATTCGCGAATGTGCGCGCCGGTTCCTGGCACGCTCGCTCTATCATGCTATCGCTTCTCGTCCCCCGTCCCGCGAACGAATCCCCGGCCTTTCAAGCCCCGGCGAAAAAGGTATACGCTTGAAGTTGCCTATGGCTGCCCCTTCCCTCTCCGCAATCCCTACGCCGGCGCCGCATCCGCCGCTTACGGATAGCCATGGCCGCGTGATTCACGACCTGCGCGTCTCCATCACTGACCGCTGCAACTACAAATGCGTCTACTGCCGCACCGGCGAACTGGGTGCGCAGTATCCCGAGCTGGCAATCGATGAGTATCTCCGCCTCATCGAGCTCTTTGTTGGGCTTGGCATCACCAAAGTCCGCCTCACCGGTGGCGAGCCGCTCTTGCGGCACGGTCTGGTCGACCTGATTCGGGAACTTTCGCGGCTGCGCACCATGGGTGGCGAGCCATTGGACCTTGCACTCACCACCAACGGCCACCTGCTCGAATCGCTTGCGCAACCGCTCAAGGACGCCGGCCTCAACCGCGTGACAGTGAGCATGGATGCGGTCGATGCTGCGACATTCGAGCGCATTACGCGGGTGGAGGGCAGCTTTGCCAAGGTTCTCGCCGGCGTTCGCGCCGCCCGCGCTGCCGGCCTCACACCCCTCAAAATCAACTGCGTGCTATTGCGCGGCTTCAACGACGACCAGATCGAAGGCTTTGCCCGCTTCGCCCGCGCAGAAAACGTCGTCGTCCGCTTCATCGAGTTCATGCCTCTTGAAGAGGGCCGCCTCTGGACGCGCGAGATCGTCGTCACGCTCCGCGAAATTGTGGAGCGCATTGGCCGCTCTCTTCCGCTCGTCGAACTTCCGCCGCGCGAGGCGAGCGAGACAGCCCGTCGCTACACCTTTGCTGACGGCGTGGGTGAAATCGGAATCATCGCGCCGGTCAGCCAGGCCTTTTGCGGCGCATGCAGCCGGGTGCGCCTCACGTCGGACGGCAAGATTCGCACCTGCTTGTTCTCGCAGGTGGAGCACGACCTCTACGGCCGCCTCCGCGCAGGGGCCGGCGACGAGGAACTGCGCGAATACATTGTCCAGACCATCCTGGGGAAGGAAGCGCGCCACCACATCGGTGAGCCGGGATTCCTCAAACCGTCCCGGTCGATGGTTCACATTGGCGGTTGACCGATGGTCCACATTGGCGGTTGACCGCTGGTCCACATTGGCGGTTGACCGCAGGTCCACATCGGCGGCTGACCGCGTACGAGCAACGGCGACGGACTTCCACGCGAATTGTCGTTAGAAATGCAG
This sequence comes from uncultured Acidobacteriaceae bacterium, assembly GCA_963835355.1. Classification (GTDB taxonomy): domain Bacteria; phylum Acidobacteriota; class Terriglobia; order Terriglobales; family Acidobacteriaceae; genus Telmatobacter. The sequence continues at coordinate 240,400 of CAWIFE010000001.1, forward strand.
CTGGTCACGTTTAACCCATGCCGTGAAGAATTTATGAAAGAATAAGGTCAGTACCTCCCCCACTGGGCCCCAACGTATGCCGAACGAGACGGAAGGGCGCATCCCGCTCGCAGATCTGCTTGTGTTTCACCAGCTGGCGCGGTCGCTAACCTCGAGCTTCGATCTCGACAGAATTCTGCGCACCATCCTCGAGCAAATGGAGCGAATGGTGGAAGCGGAGTTTTGGTCGCTGCTCATGCTCGACGAATCCAGCCCAAATCTCTACTACGCCATCGCCGCGGGCGAGGAGCAGGAAGCCCTGCGCGGCCTTCGCGTCAAGCCCGGCGAGGGCGTTGCCGGATGGGTGCTGGAACACGGCGAAACGCTTATTGTGCCCGAGGTCGCCGACGATCCGCGCGCCGCACAATCCGCCACTCCCGGCATCAGCAGCGTCCGGTCGGTCATCGCCCTGCCATTGCGGGGACGCACCGGCACGCAGGGCGTCATCGAAATTATCAATCCCCGCGCCGAGATGTCGGACTATTCCATCGCCTTTCTGCACATTCTTGCCGACCACGCGGCGATCGCCATTGAAAATGCGCGCGACGTCAGCCGCATCCAGCAGCTCACCATCACCGACGACACCACCAGCCTCTTCAACGTCCGCCACCTCTACGATGTCCTGAGCCGAGAGCTGAAGCGCTCGAAAAAGCTCAAGCTCCCGTTAAGCCTCGCGTTCTGGGATCTGGATCGCTTCAAGCTGGTCAACGATGCGCACGGGCACATGATCGGCAGCGAGCTGCTCGCTCTCGCCGGGCGCCGCCTGCAGAAACTCTGCCGCGAGCAGGATCTGTGCTTCCGCTACGGCGGCGACGAATTTGTGCTTCTCATGCCCGACACTCCCGCCGGTCAGGCATTGGAGCTGACGAGGGGAATGCACGCGGCACTCATGGAAACGCCATTCGGTATGAAGAGCGGCCTCGCTCTCAAAGTCAACGCCAGTGTCGGACTCTCCTCTTTTCCTGGCGATGGCACGCGCATGCACGAGATCATCGGCACCGCCGACGCGCGCATGTATGCGGTGAAGCGCAACGGCCGCGGCCAGGTCCGCGCTGTGTAAGTGCAGTTCGCAGTTCGTAGTTCGCAGTTCACAGTTCACTGTCCGCTGTCCGCTCCGCCGTCGGCTGAAACGCTACTTCCGCGTGTCGCCGCCAATCTGGATGACGACATACGTTGCGGGCCCGTCGCCCACGTTCTTCAGCTGGTGCAGCGTTCCAAACGCGACATAAATGATGCTGCCTGCGCCGGCGCGTTCGGTTTTGCCGTCGTGCGTGTATTCGAGCGTTCCCTCCTCGACCACGATCAGCTCCGAGTGCTGAATGCGGTGCGCGGGATTGGGCGCGGTTCCTGCGGGCTGCATCGATTCGTGCGCGGCAACCGCCTCGCCGGTTGCGAGCGTTCCGTTGAATGCGCTGCGACTCACGGCTCCGTTGGGCGCTGTCTTCGCAGTCATATCGTCGTAGGCAAAGACGCGCGACGCGGCGAGCGGATTGGAAGCCGTCTGCTGCGCGGAGATTGTGGCAGCCGAGACAAGAAACGCGGCGGCGAGGATGAGAAAAGCGATTGGAATTCGGGTCATGTTTAGTCCTTCAGGCTTGCGATCGGGCGATTTTCGATTTGTTCGGAGATCAGCCAATTTTCAACGCGCTGGAACGAGAGAACCACACAAAACCGAAAACTCAAAGAGTGCGACTGTGAAACTGTGAAACTGTGGACAGAAGTTGTTGATTCTAAAGGCTCCACAGTTTCACAGTTTCACAGTTTCACACACTGGCATGGGGGGGTGGGGTGCGAAGGATGGGGGGGTGGTGGATGGGGGGGTGGGGTCTGAAGGATGGGGGGGTGGGGTCTGAAGGATGGGGGGGTGGGGGTAAACCAGTGGTCAGTGAACAGTGGACAGTGGTCAGTGAATCCGTAAAGCAGTGAAGAAGTGAACCGCGAGCGGGGAGTGAGAAAGACAGGCAGAAAAGAACTCCTTCGGCTTTGGTCACGACTGGATTCGAGACCGGGGGCGGCGGAGCTGGCCTTTGGTTTTGGACCGGGGACGTGCCTGACAGATTGGAATGGAACACGGCTGACGGGGAGATCTTTGACGCGGCGGGGGTGTGTCCTGGGTCGTGATTGATCGCTCCGGGATGGGGATTCCGGAGCGTACTTTGTGGATTGCTGACCATGCATTGAGCGTAGCAAATTGCGGGAAATAACCGGCAAAGTTGGAGAGGCAGGGACCAAGGGACTAAGGGAACTAGGGACCAAGGAAAGAACGACTTACGGAAGGCGGGCGGATTTATTTTGGCTGCGGGGGCTTGACAGGGTTTTGGGGTAGGGCCAAGGGCCAGGAAAAACCGAGGGAACGTCCCGTCTGTCCCCCAGGTTAAGGTTAAGCTCGTGTAGGAAATGGATGGATCCCGGTAGAGCGCGCTTGCGGCTGCGATCATTGCTCGACGCCAGGCCAGGATTCGGGGCGCAATGCCGACTTGCCGGGGAAAACCGTTCTGACGCCGGGTGCAATTATGGCAACTGTTTACGTCTCCCTAACCAGCGGGATATCCTTCGGGTCTGGCATAATTGGCATCATGCTCGGGCCGAATTGCACCGTCTGTAGCCAACCCCAGCCGAGTTTCTGGGCGTACCAGCTCAAGGACCTCGTAACCGGGCTGGTTGCGCTCGCCGCGCTTGTCACTTCATTGACGGGCGTCTGGGTTGCGTATTTAAGGCCCCGCAGATTGCGATGCGATTTGGGTAACATAGTTCGAATCTCATATGGCGGGCGCTCCAAGCGCAGAGTGAGGTTCATGGTCGACACCTACGCCATCAATGCGGGTGCACGCCCGGGCGTGATCACCCGGATGGCGATCCGACTATGGTGTGCTGGCTCTGAAGATTCAGCGACTACGCTCTACTGGCGAGAAACTACAAAGAGCGAGGATATTGCCGAGAAGGGAAGCAGTCGGCGGGTTTGGACGATCTTTGCAGGGTTCGCATCCGCAGTCTTGGTTCCGAAATATGACTCGCGGCTCATTGAAGCGGCGTTCTTTAGCGAGGACGACTTCGACCTCGAAGAGGGTGGGAACTATTCGTTTCAACTTAATTGCTGGGTCGATGGATCAAGAAAACCTATTCTCGGACGTGTCAAGCAATTTACGATTACGCAATCTAGCTTCCGATTCTTGCAGGCAAAAGCTACAGCCGATGACTCGGGAATCGTCCAACGGCATCTGTTCCTCACGTCCGACGATGGCGAAACATTCATCGCACCTTCAAGTGCAAACTGGATGCCAGATAGGACGACTCCCGGAAGAGAACCATCATCTCGGGAGTAGGGAGACGCTTGGGTGGATCCAGGTAGAACGCCGTTTGCGACCGCGGTCCTCGCACGGCGCCGGGCTTGGATTCTGTGCGTGATGCCGAGATTTCGAGACCGAGCTGTTGTCGATAACTGCGTTGGCTTCATCAGCCAATGCAGATGCTATTCTTACCCAATCATTCCGGGCATGATACCTTTTTCTGGGCCGACGCAACGACCATTTGGATAAGCGGCCCTCAGCGTGATCACGATGAAGCGAAGCCCTACCGGCGTTGCCGCCAACTTTGCTGGCCTAGCAGGAAAAAGGCGGCTGAAGGAAGCAGTCCGATTGCAGAGCCTCGTCGCTGGTGATGCCGACGTGGCGCGGCTTGCTATCGACTGCGGCGAACTGCTGGAGTACCAACCTAATCAGACGTTGGCGCGTCAGGGGGATTCCGATAATCACCTGTATCTTCTGATTTCGGGTGAGGTATCAATTCAGGTGAACGGGCGGGCGGTGGCGGTAAGAAGCGCTGGTTCGCACGTCGGAGAGATGGCTCTTGTCGATCAACTCTCCCGGAGAAGTGCGACGGTCGTCGCATCTGAGGAGACCGTAGCGTTAAAGATTCCCGAACATAGGTTTGCGAGCATCGCAAGAAAGCATCCGGACCTGTGGAGACGAATTGCGGTCGAAATCGCAAGGCGGCTCAGAGAGCGGAATAGGCTCTTGAAACAGCCCCATGATAAGCCGGTGTTATTTATCGGCTCGTCCACCGAAGGGCAGGGCCTGCTGGACCAGGTTTATCAGAACTTCTGGAGAAAACCCGTCGTGCCGCGCCCTTGGACGGAAGGGGTGTTCCAAGCGTCCCGCACATCAATTGAGAATCTAGTCAACGCCGCACAGGAGGCGGACTTCGCTGCGCTCGTTTTGACCGCCGACGACATGACAATTTCGCGGGGCAAAGCCAAAGCTTCGCCGCGAGATAATGTCATCTTTGAATTAGGGTTGTTCATGGGCACTCTAGGCCGCGAAAGAGTGTTTATCTTGAAGCCAAAAGGCGTCGACGTCCGAATTCCCTCGGATCTCCTAGGGGTAGTGTGGCTAGAGTATCTCAGAAACGGAAAGAAAGTTGACAGACTTAAGCCAGCATGTGCGCAGATCTGGCAACAAATTCAGGCGTTAGGCCCCAAATAGGAGAGGAATGAGAATGGCTAATGCTAAGGAAATTGCAGAGGAGGTTTCGGCCATTTTCGCCACGAAATGGCAGGAACGAGATGGGCTGGTCGTCCCCGACTCGGACAGCATCAAGCTTGGGAACGACGCAGTGAAAATCGACGGCACGATTCTCTATGCTGATTTGGCGGAATCGACGGATTTGGTAAACAACTTTAAAGCATTCTTTGCAGCGGAGATTTACAAGGCCTACTTAGTTACTGCCTGTCGACTCATCCGCGGAGAGGGCGGGGAAATCACCGCATTTGATGGCGATCGCGTGATGGCCGTATTTCTCGGGGGTTCGAAGAATAGCAATGCAGCGCGCGCCGCGCTGAAGATCAACTGGGCCGTTCGAAACGTCATTAATCCCTCGATTAAGGCGAAGTACCCGAAGACGACCTTTGAAGTGAGTCATGCGGTTGGGATCGATACGAGTTCCCTGTTCGTGGCAAAGACCGGGATTCGCGGTTCTAACGATTTAGTGTGGGTCGGACGGGCAGCGAACTATGCAGCGAAGCTGTCCTCGTATCGAAACGGCTTGTACCGAACATTCCTTACAGAAGACGTATTCGGCCGCCTTAGCGACAAATCCAAACTCGGCGGAAACCCAGGTCAGTTGATGTGGGAGAAATTGATGTGGAGCGAGATGGGCATAACGATATATGGTTCGACGTGGTGGTGGGAAATATAGCTACTAGGGGCCGTTGATTGGCGGCTGGGCTCGGTTCCGGAGGACTTTGAGTTCGCCGGCTGGACGTGGTGCCGAAGATCGACTGGGCGGCCTTAACCCGTCCGCCGGCTCCATCCAAATTTTCTCTTGCAAAAACCGGTGGACGGGATCGTATGATGGGGCTGATCCACGGGATCCCCTGAGCTTTGAGCGCGGCGTTCGAAACAGGTCGACTCGCCCGCGCTCGTGATCGCACTTCCCCTTCGTTCGTGAAACAAGAAAAATCGTTCCTGGAAATTCAAGAAAGAGGAGATTGCGGATGAAGCCTGACCGCTTTTTCTACACCGCTGCCGGAGCCATCTTCCTGGTTTTCACGGTTCTGGGTTTTCAGCAGTACATTTTTCACGGCAAGCACGTTGACGGCAGCCCGATTGCGCCGGGGATGCTGGCCATTGTGGTGGCGCACTCGAGCGCCATCTTTCTCTGGTTCGTGATGTTCTTTGTGCAGGCGCTGCTGATCTCAACGCACAACCGGCGGGTGCACATGACGCTCGGCTGGGGCGTGGCGGCGATTGCCGCGATGGTGGTGGTGACGGGGCCGGTGGTGGCTACGCGCTCGCATCCGCGCGGACCCGAGCGCGGCAGTTTTCGACTGGCCGGGCCCGCAGTTTTTGCTGGTGATGTACACGGAGATTGCGCTGTTTGCGGTGTTTGTGACGCTGGGCGTGCTGGCGCGCAAGCGGCCGCGCATTCACAGGCCGATGATGCTGCTGGCGTGCCTCTCGATTGTGAGCGGAGCCGTCGGGCGCATCGAGACGACGGGCGCGATTTTCGGCGGGCACCATTGGGTGGGGATCTTTGGGCCGGTGGTGACGCTGGGAGCGCTGCTGCTGCTGGTGCGCGCGGTGATGACGCGCAGCTTCGATCGACCGTTTGCTGTGGGGCTGGCCGTGCTGGCGGTGGTGACGCTGATCGCGGGCAGGCTGGCGATGACGAGCGTGTGGGTGGATTGGGCGGGGATGATTTTGAAGCGGTGAGGCGGTGTTGCGGGGCGCTCCCGCAAGGCGCGAGCGCCGCGGGGGCTTTTAAAGCGTCCCTCAGGGGCTAAAGCCCATGTTTGAGCTGCCTGTTTCGGCATGGCTAAAGCCAAGCCCTGATACAAGGCGAAAGACAAAAGCAGGTCCCTCGGCTCCGCTGAAAAGCGCTTCGCTCGGGATGACACGACTGTGGGGGCGCGGGCATTTGAGGCGGGGCATTCGGCGCGAGCCCGCAAGGTGCGAGCGCCGCGGGCGACGGGGATTTGGCGCGAGCCCGCAAGGTGCGAGCGCCGCGGGCTCCAGCACGAGGGAGCTAATGGCTAAGAGCTTCCTTTTTAGATGTCGAGGTTTTTGACGTCGAGGGCGTTGTCCTCGATGAACTTGCGGCGGGCTTCGACGTCTTCGCCCATGAGCGTGGTGAAGATGGTCTCGGTTTCGGCGATGTCCTCAAGCTTGACGACGAGCAGCGTGCGGCGCTCGGGATCCATGGTGGTTTCCCAGAGCTGCGTGGCGGTCATCTCGCCCAGTCCCTTGTAACGCTGGACCTGGTAGTCCTTCTTGCCCTGCTCCACGATGTAGGCGAAGAGATCGCGGGCGGTTTGCTTTTCGACCGGCTCGCGGAGAGCGCGTGGAGTGCGAGCTGCGGCCTTCGTGGTCTCAACGCTGCCGGGTGAGGGCGCGCCCGCGGCATCCGGTTCGTCGTCGCCAGTGTCCGCGTCGCCACCGTCGGAAGATTTGGCGGCTTTGGGGGCGTATTCGACGAGGAATGGCGGCTCAAGGAATTCCTTGATGAGCGAATATTTCGACATCATCTGGCGGAACTCAGGGCTGGATGCGAGCGTCCAGTCGATGGAGCGCGTTGCGCCCTGGGCATCGGTGAAGCAGACGGACCAGGTGTGGTGCTCCTCGTCCTCAACCGGCTTGGCGACCTTGAACTGGAACTCGTCGGCGAGCTCGGTGAGTTTTTCGTGGAGCGCGGCGATTTTTTCAGGGATCTCTTTGCCGTCCTTCGAAGCAAAGTCGGCGCGATGGGTGAGCTCCGCGCGAGCCAGCATCTCGGTGAGCTTCTCGTTGCGGATGCGCTTGTCGACTTTTTCGACGTAGCCGAGATATTCGTTGAGCGTGGCCATGAAGCGGGTGAGATCTGCGCCCTCGATGCGTCCGGCGGTCTCGCCGTGGCGGACAATCATTCCCTCAGCGGCGCGGTTAACCATGACCTTGACGAATTCGCGGTCGTCCTTGATGTATTGCTCGAAGCGGCCCTTCTTGATTTTGTAGAGCGGCGGCTGCGCGATGTAGACGTGATCGCGCTTGATGAGCTCGGTCATGTGGCGGAAGAAGAAGGTGAGCAGCAGCGTACGGATGTGCGAGCCATCGACGTCGGCGTCGGTCATGAGGATGATTTTGCCGTAGCGGACCTTGGCGGCGTCGAAGTCGTCTTTGCCGATGCCGCAGCCGAGCGCGGTGATCATGGCGCGGATTTCTTCGTGGCCGAGCATCTTGTCGTAGCGCGCCTTTTCGACGTTGAGGATTTTGCCCTTGAGCGGCAGGATGGCCTGGAATTTGCGATCGCGGCCCTGCTTGGCGGTGCCGCCGGCGCTCTCGCCCTCGACCAGATAGAGCTCGCAGCGCTCGGGATTGCGTTCGCTGCAGTCGGCGAGCTTGCCGGGGAGTCCGCCGCCGTCGAGTGCGCCCTTGCGACGAGTGAGGTCGCGAGCCTTGCGGGCCGCCTCGCGCGCGCGGGCAGCTTCAATGGCCTTGTTGATGATCTTGCGGGCGACAGGGGGATTCTGCTCAAGAAACATGCCCAGGCGCTCATTGACGAAGGCCTGCACGGTGCCGGCAATGTCAGAGTTGAGCTTGCCCTTGGTTTGCCCCTCGAACTGCGGCTGCGAAAGCTTGACGCTGACGACGGCGACCAGGCCTTCGCGGACATCGTCGCCGCTGAGCGATTCCTTTAGATCTTTAAACAGGCCCATCTGCTGGCCGACGTAGTTGATGGTGCGCGTGAGGGCCGCGCGAAAACCGGAGAGATGCGAGCCGCCGTCGACGGTGTTGATGTTGTTGGCGAAGCTGAAGACGGTTTCGGAATACGCGTCGTTGTATTGCAGCGCGATGTCGATATCGACGGCGTCGCGAAGAGCTTCCATGACGATGGGCTTGTCATGCAGGACGGACTTGCCGCGGTTGAGATGCTTGACGAACTCTGAGATGCCGCCGGCGTAGCGAAACTCGGTGCGGCGCGCTTCCCCGGTCTTGGGGTCGGCGGTGCGCTCATCGGTGAGGGTGATCTCGAGGCCCTTGTTGAGGAAGGCCATCTCGCGGAGGCGCTGCGCGAGGGTGTCGTAGTTGTACTCGGTGGTGGTGAAGATGGATTTGTCGGCGAGGAAGTGAACCTTAGTGCCGCGGCGCTTGCTGGTGCCGGCCTGGCGCAGCTCACTGGTCGGAATGCCGCAACTGAAATCCATCTCCCAGGTGTGGCCGTCGCGCCAGATTTCGACATTGAATTCCTGCGAGAGCGCGTTAACGCAACTGACGCCGACACCATGAAGGCCGCCGGAGACTTTGTAGGTGGAGGCGTCGAACTTGCCACCCGCGTGCAGCTTTGTGAGCACGACCTGCACGGCGGGCATGCGCTGGCCGCCCGGCAAATCCATTATGTCGACGGGAATACCGCGGCCATCGTCGACGACAGTGATGGAGTTGTCGACGTGGATGACGACTTCGATTTTCTTCGCGTAGCCGGCGAGGGCTTCGTCGACGGAATTGTCCACGACTTCGTAGACGAGGTGATGCAATCCCATCTCACCGGTGGACCCGATGTACATTGCGGGACGGAGGCGGACGGCTTCAAGGCCTTCCAAGACCTTGATGTTTTCGCCGGTATAGCTGTCGTTATCGCCGTGCACGGAGGTCGAGCTCAGAGCTTCAGTCGCCATAGAATTCCGTTCGAAAGGTGTTCAGTGATGTCGTGGATCGCCGGGGATGAAACCGGACGCTGAAGCGGGAGTAAGCGCTTGAAAAGAGGGGCTATCAAGCGTGTTGCCATAGGGTTATTTTACCATGCGGGAAGGAGCGAAGCGGGGAGGAAGTGGGGGCATGGGAACTGTTACTAACGGCACCTGAAAAAGGCGGCAAAATGACGTTGGTAATCTATCTCCATGGCAGTTTAGTATCTATATGAAATAACTGGACTTATTCTCTACAATGAGCTACGGTGATACCATCAATGGAGAGCAATCTCCTTTCAAATTCAAAACTGAGAGGTTACCAACGATGAAAGCCGCCATTCGCCTGTTCGCTTTGTTCGTCGCCGTTGCCGGTCTCGCTTCCGGCTCGCTTACGCCAGCCAACACGCAGCTTCGCTCGACGCACAATTCGGTGGCCGCGACCGATCCTGGCCCGTTGATCCTCCTTCCGGCTCCACTTCCATGCCAATCGGTGAACGCGTGCTACGCTCCAGCGTCGTCGACGCGCTAAGCCGCATAGAGTCGTTCTCTTAGGCACGATGTGCTCGGAGAGATTCCAAGTAGCACGAAAGTGCCATCGGAGCGTTACCCTTTTGTGTTTGGGTCTTTAGGCATATAGGCGTTATGCTGATGACGTTCGAACGATCGCAGAATTGTCTTTATGCCATTGAACATTGCAATGTCGGCGATGAGCGCGGCTGAACTTGTCCTTTGGGCCGCGCTCGCCATTCTCTTCTTCAAGAAGGGTTTGCAGCGGCGCTTCCAGGCAATGGGCTATTACCTTGCGTTGCGAGCGATCTCGACACCGGTTTTGACGCTCCTTCTCTCCCTGCAGTCAAAACCGTGGGGAAGAGATTTTCACGTCGGCCAAATTTACTATTTCGGCTTTTTCGCGACCTATCTCGCGAGCACCGTATTGCTGTTCTTCATCTGCATTGAGGTCTTCCGCTCGGCGCTGGGTGCGTTCCCAGGAATCGCAAAGCTGGCGATCGTGATTTTCCGCTGGGCGGCCGTGGTTTCAATCATTGTGAGCCTGACCTCAATCTCCTATGCGCACAAGGGGATTTTCGTCATTGCGGACGTTTCTTACGGGCTGATGCACTCGGTAAGCGTTCTTGAGTTGTGCCTGCTGGCGTTTCTATGCCTGAGCATGAATGCGCTGCGGCTCACGGTGCGCGATTTGTCGTTTGGCATAGCTTTGGGATTCGGCGTGATGTCCTCTGCCGACTTCATCATCGCATCGTGGATCTCCCGCGTGGCATCGCCATCGCTGATTGACCCGCTGCAATTCGTTTACGAGTCGCTGATACTGGGGACACTGGCAATCTGGATGATTTACTCGATTCTTCCGGAACCGCCTCGGAAGCCGGTATTGATGCCAGCCAGCTCGACGATCTACCGCTGGAACGAGATCGCGTCGGCACTGGGGCACACAGGCACCCAGGTGGCCGTGCAGCAGCCCGCCAACAGCTTCTTCCTCTCGGACGTGGAACGCGTGGTGGAGAAAGTGCTGGCGCGGAATATGAAGGGGCGGGAGTCGGAGACGTAGAGACAGGGATCAGGGATCAGGGATTGGAAAGACGGAAGGCCGCGGCGGTTGCCGCGGCCTTTTTGATTTGGTGCGAAATGCGCGAATGTGACGAGACGGCGCGAGAGTCCGGAATCGCCTAAGTTACTCGGTGACTGGCTCGACGGAAGCGAAGCGCCCGCGATTTCCGCGGTCAGTGAATTTGACGCGTCCTGAAACCTTGGCGAAGAGCGTGTCGTCGGAGCCGATGCCGACGTTGACGCCGGGCTTGATGCGTGTGCCGCGCTGGCGGCTGATAATGGTGCCGCCGGTGACCAACTGACCGGCAAAGGCTTTTACGCCCAGCCGCTGCGCGTTTGAGTCGCGTCCGTTGGTAGAACTGCCTCCACCTTTTTTATGTGCCATTGTCGAATCTCCTCTGAAAGCAGCTTCTAGCTGCTAGCTTCTAGCTCCTAGCCTGATTTGTCCGAGAACCATGGCTGGCGCCAAAGCGTGAATCCAAACCGGATGCGGTGAGCTACTTCTTTTCGGCGTCGTAGGTGACGCCATTGGCCACGATAGCCTTGATGCGCACCTCGGTGAAGTTCTGCCGGTGGCCCTGGAGCTTCTTGTACTGCTTCTTGCGCTTGAAGTGGAAGACCAGGATCTTGTCGCCGCGGCCCTGGCCGAGGACTTCGGCAGTGACTTTGGCGTTGGCCAGCTTGGCCAACGTTCCGGGTTCACCGGAGACTGCAAGCACATCGCTGAATTCAACGGTTGGACTGCCCGAGGGAACGCTCTCGATTTTGAGAACGTCGCCCGGCGCGACACGGTACTGCTTGCCTCCGGTGCGAATGACTGCGTACATAAAAAATCCTCCAGCGCCGAGGGTCCAGAGGACCGGGCGCAAACTGCAAATCGTAGGCTCGATGGGGCGGATACAGATGGGTGACTGCATCGGGAGGCGGGCCGAGACCCGTTAGCGCCGAAAACCCGGCACCATCCCGCGCACCCCTTCAACGGGGTGCATCGCCAAACTCTTTGATTTTACCGTTAGATCGAGGCGGAGGTCAATCACTCCTCCGGGCCTTGAAATCGATCTGGTGCGCCCCCGCGCACGAACTCAGGACGTGCACAAAGCGCGAGGACGGGAGCTCGGCCGGTTCAGCTGCGTGGCGTCCGGAACAGGCCGATCAGGGCAAAAAGGGCGACCCCGAAGCACATCCCTGAGCCGGTGAGCTGAACTACGTCAACCGCACGAATGGCAGCGAAGCCCGGCTGACTCATGACGTGGGTCAACCCTGCCACGCCAACGATCATCGGGATGAGGATAGCTGAGACGAGAGACTTGCGATGGAACATGGACAGATTATTGACACAGCAGGCGCGCACGTCAACTCAAAAGCGTTCGGAGTGGTCCGTACCATTGGGCCGCGACGCCGAAAGGGTGGGACTATGTTTCGATCTGCGCGGGGTGCTCACGTGACGAATCAAGTTGGTGTGCATTTGGAGTGTTAAAGAGACAGGGACCGGGCAGGCACAACGTAGAACAGGATGGCGAAGTAGTGGGCAACGCTGCCGGCGAGGACGAAGATGTGCCATGTGGCGTGGAAGTAGCGGCGATGGTCGAGAGCGAAGAAGATGACGCCAAGGGAATAGGCCACGCCGCCGGCGGCGAGCCAGAGCAGCCCGTGCCAGCCTATGGCGTGGAGAAGCGAGCGCACGACGAAGATGGCGAGCCACCCCTGGAACAGATAAACCAGAGCGGATGCCACGGGGAAACGACCGATGGCCAGGCTCTTGAAAATGACTCCTGCCAATGCCAGCGCCCAGACAGCGGTGAATAGTGCCCATCCCACCGGCCCGCGCAGAGAGACAAGGGTGAAGGGCGTGTAGGTTCCTGCGATGAGCACGTAGATGGCCGAGTGGTCCAGAACATGGAGAACATGGCGGGCGCGGGTATGCCCCAGTGAGTGGTAAAGCGTGGAGCAGAGATAAACGAGGACCAGGGAGGCGGAGAATACGGAGCAACTGACGATGACGAGCGCGGGCCCGCGCGCGGAAGCGACGATGAGATAAACCGCTCCCACGACGGCGAAGCCGAGACCGATGCCGTGGGTGATGGCGTTGGCGAGGATGTCGCCCAGGCTGGCGTGCTGAGGCACAGGATGATGATAGTGCGGGCCGAGGCGAAGGAGCGGGCGAGGGTTTTGCGGGTTGCGTGGCCGTTGAAGAGAAGTGTCTTTTGAGTCAACCATTTAGCTGAGAAATTGGGCGAGTCTGCGGGGGTGCGGAAGAATTCTCTTGACATCGAGTACTCTATGTAATAGAGTACTCTTCACTGATGGCAGATGGGCGGCGAGCAGGGGTCAGTGAAATGAGAGGGACGATGGCGGCGAGCGAGCAAAAGACGGGAGCGGGGCCGGCGCTGGAAGTCGACGGGCTGGTGAAGCGGTTCGGCGATTTGACGGCGGTGGATGGTGTGAGCCTGACGGTGCGCGCGGGCGAGTGCCTGGGGCTGCTGGGGCCGAACGGCGCGGGAAAGAGCACGGTGATCCGGAGCATGGTGGGGCGCGTGATCCAGGACAGCGGACGCGTGATGGTGATGGGGCAGGCGGCGGGATCGACTGCGGCGCGAATGGCGCTCGGGTGGGTTCCGCAAGAGCTGTCGATTTATCCGCGGATCAGCTGCAGGGAGAACCTGGGATCGTTTGGGCGGTACTACGGACTGAAGGGGCAGGCACTGAGAGAGGCAATAGCGTGGTGCCTGCACTGGGCGGCTCTCGAAGAGAAGCAGAATGACGTGGCGAAGACGTTGAGCGGTGGGATGAAGCGGCGGCTGAATATGGCGGCGGGAATGATGCACCGGCCAAAAGTGGTGCTGTTCGACGAGCCGACGGTGGGCGTGGATCCGCAATCAAGAAATCGGATCTTCGAAATGATTGAGGCGCTGCGCGATGCGGGGACGGCGATTGTGTACACGACGCATTACATGGAAGAGGCGGAGCGGCTGTGCGACCGGATCGCGATCATCGATCACGGAAAGATTATCGCCGAGGGAACGAAGGAAGAGCTGGTGGAGGGGACATTTGGAAGACGGAGCCAGGTGCTGGCGCGGTTTGCGGGAGAGACGGAAGCGATTGAGGCATGGGCCAAGCGGCACGGCGGGCGAGTGACGCATGAGACGGCGGAGTTCACGATCGAGCAGGCGGGGGAGATCGCTCCGCTGCTGGATGATGCGACGAAGGCGGAGCTGGAGCTTGTGGATTTGTCGCTGAGGCGGCCGAATCTGGAGTCGGTATTTCTGCACCTGACAGGAAGGGAGTTACGAGATTGATCTGGAATGTGGCAAAGACGGCATTGATTGCACTCAAGCGGGACCGCGGCGCGATGGTGTTGAGTTTTGTGCTTCCGCTGGCGTTTTTCTCGATCTTCGCGGTGATCTTCGGCGGACAGCACGACACGACACCGCACGTCACGTTAATCGTTGTCGACCAGGACAAGAGCGAAGGCTCGGAAAACCTGATCCGGGCGCTGGAGCAGGACGGCTCGCTCTGGGTCCATCGCAGTCCGGTGAACCAAAAAGGCGCGCCGACCGGTCCTGAGTACACGGCGGCGACGGCGGAAGCGGCGGTGAAGGCGGGAGACGCGCCGGTGGCGCTGATTATTCCTGCGGGCTTTGGGCAGCATCCGATCGCGTTTGGGCCGGACGCCGGGGGAAGCACGCTGGAACTGCTGAACGACCAGAGCGACACGATCGCTCCGCAGATTGTGGTGGGGCTGTTGCAGAAGGCGGCGATCACGTCGATGCCCTCGGCGATGGCGGATGAGGGGATGAAGTACGCGGACGAGTACGTGGGCGGGTTTACGCCGGCGCAGAAGGCAAAGGTCGACGGCGAGCTGGAGGCGCTGCGGAAGCTGGAGGCGGAGGGAAAGGCGGGGACAGGGAGCGGGAGTTCTGGGAAGCGGGGCGGATTCAGGGGACATGGGCGCGGGGATTGTGCAGGTGAAGGAGCGCGCGGTAGTGGGCGAGAACAAGAAGAGCCCGATGATTTCGTTTTACGCGGCGGCGATCGGGGTGATGTTCCTGATGTTCACGGCGAGCGGATCGGCGGGCGCGCTGCTGGACGAAGCGGAGAGCGGGACGCTGGAGCGGGTGCTGAGCACGCGGGTGACGATGACGAAGTTGCTGGCGGGAAAGCTGGTGTTCAATACGGGGCTCGCGTTTGTGCAACTGGTGGCGATGTTCCTATGGGGATGGGCGGCGTTCAAGCTGGACTTCTTTGAGCATCTGCCAGGGTTCGCGGTGATGGGATTGTCGACGGCGTTTGCAGTGGCGGCGTTCGGAATGCTGCTGGCGAGCCTGTGCCACACGCGGGCGCAACTGGGCGCGCTGTCGACGCTGGTGATCCTGATTATGTCGTCGGTGGGCGGGAGCATGTTTCCGCGGTTCCTGATGCCGGAGAGCATGCAGAAGGCGGGACTGCTGACGATCAACGCGTGGGCGATCGACGGATTCACAAAGGTGTTCTGGCGGGATTTGCCGGTGACGGCGCTGTGGCCGCAGGTGGCGGTGCTTTTGGGAGTCGGAGTGGTGCTGTTCGTGGTTGCGCGGAGGATTGCGCGGCGGTGGGAGTACGCGTGAGAAGCAGTGGTTAGTGGTTAGTGGTTAGTGGTTAGTGGTTAGTGGTTAGTGGTTAGTGGTTAGTGGTTAGGGGTTAGTGGTTAGGGGTTAGTGGTTAGGGGTTAGGGGTTAGGGGTTAGGGGCCTGAAGGCCGCTGCTCACTCCGGCGATGCAGTACGGGCGAGGACGCCGGCGCTACATGGATTCGGCGAATCGGTGAATGAGTTGGATGGGAGCGAGGGAGCGACAGGAGAAATGGTATGAGCGAAGAGAATCAGGAGTTGACGGAGCGGTTGAAGCTGATTGAGAGCATGATCGCCGAGGGGCGGCGGAGCACGACGCGGTGGGCATGGACGATTGTGCTGTGGGGAGTGGCGTTTTATGTAGCCATTGCGTGGTCTTCAGGTTTTTTGGGCGGGCCTATCTGGGGGCAGCGCTACATGGCGTGGCCGGTGACGATGATCGGCACGTGGCTGCTGAGTTGGGGCCTGGCCACGCGGATGCGGCAGCGCGCCAAGGCGCCGATGACCACAGTGGGTCGGGCAATCATCTCCATTTGGACGGCGATGGGCATTTCGATGTTTGCGCTGCTGCTGCCGCTGGGGATGAGCGGAAGAGCTGATCAGCAGGTGGGCGTGGCCGTGGTCGTGACCTTGCTGGGGACGGCCAATGCGGCCTCGGGCTTCCTGCTGAAGTGGAAGGCGCAAATAGCGTGCGCCGTGGTTTGGTGGCTGGCGGCGACGGCTTCACTGTTTGGCACCGTAACGCAAAGCTCGATCGCGTTTCTGGTAGCGATTTTCTTCTGCCAGATTGTGTTCGGAATCTACGCGATGATTCTGGAGTCGCGTGAGAGGCGGAGGCAGGGGGCGGCGAATGCCTGAGCTGCCGGAGTTGAATCCTGTGATTCACGGAAAGCTGCGGCTGGCGCTGCTCTCGCTGCTGATGGGAGTGGAAGAGGCGGAGTTTACATGGTTGCGAGAGAAGACCGGCTCGACGGATGGGAACCTGGGCGCGCAGTTGATGAAGCTGGAAGAGGCGGGATACGTGGCGGTGGAGAAAAAGTTTGTGCTACGCAAGCCGCAGACGCTTTACCGCATGACGGAGAAGGGGCGCACGGCGCTGGGGGAGTATGTGGCGGCATTGAAGGAACTGCTGGGCTCTGCAATTTGACGGGCGGGAGTTACACGAAGTGATTTTCGCCGGCGAAGAATTGGATCGGAGAATGCAATGAGCGAGGCAGGCGGAATTCTCGGTCCAGCGGGCGGCCCGGATCTGCTGGTTCGCATACGCGGCAGAGCGGTCGGCGCCATGGTCTGCGCGGGGTTCGGGGCCTACGCACTGTACTGGTGGGTTCCAGCCGCGATCCATGGCGAACAGATACCGTGGTTCGGGGCGATCGCGGCGGTAACGGCAATTTTTGTTGTCTGGGCGATTGCGAATCTTGTGGCACTGCGTCATGTGCCGCGAGTTGCTTTGGATAAGCGGCTGGTGAGGTTCTACAGAATTGGATACGCGCTGATCGTCGCGATCGAAGGCGCCGCGATATCCGTTGGGGGGCCGATCCTGGGCCACTTCCATCGGCCAGACCTATTCGGGCAATGGATCGGCGCGGTCGTAGGGATCCACTTTTTCCCTCTTGGCAAACTGTTCAAAATACCTCTTTATTATTGGACGGGCGCGGCTATTTCGCTGGCTGCGTTTGGTTCGCTGTTGATTTCGACTAGCGCCCTTAGCTCAGCACTATGCGCGGGCGGAACGGGCGTGGCTCTTTGGATTACCGCGGTGGTGATCCTTAGCAAGAATCTGGAAAGCCTGCCGACGAAAACCGCGGTTGCCGTTTCGCCGGGCGAATGACGGCGATCAAGGTTGAGTGTGCGCGGGAGCGGATTCGAGGGAAGTACGGACGCGCCGCATGATGGCGAGGTAGTAGGCAAGATTGTGGATGGAGTTGAGGGTGGCGGAGAGGGGTTCGCCGGCGTTCATTATATGGCGGAGGTAGGCGCGCGAGTAGCGGCGGCAGACGGGGCATTGGCAGGCGGGATCGGGCGGGGACTGGTCTTCAGCGAATTGCTTGTTCTTGATGTTGAGGCGGCCCTCGCTGGTGAAGAGCAGAGCGTGGCGGGCGGCGCGGGTGGGAAGAACGCAATCCATCATGTCGACACCGAGGCGGGCGTACTGCTCGATTTCGTCGGGGTAGCCGACGCCCATGACGTAGCGCGGCTTGTCTTTGGGCAGGAGCGGCAAAACTTCCGCAGATCATTTCAAGTGTCAGCTCGCGCGGCTCGCCGACGCTGAGGCCACCGATGGCGTAGCCGTCGAAGTCCATTTCGACGAGGCGTTCGGCGCATTGGCGGCGGAGATCGCGGTACATGCCGCCCTGAACGATGGCGAAGAGGGACTGGGTGCGGGGTTCTTGCGATCCCACCCAAGCGGAGCTTGGATGGGGCACCCCTGGTTCTTGCGATCCCACCCAAGCGGAGCTTGGATGGGGCACCCTCTGTTCGTGCTCAGTTTGATCGAGCCAAGGAACTTGATCGCGGTGAGCGCGGAAGTGATCGAGGGAGCGGCGCGCCCAGGCCATGGTGAGGCGGAGACTTTCTTCGGCGCGGGCGCGAGTGGCGGGATATTCAGTACATTCGTCGAAGGCCATGACGATGTCAGCGCCGAGAGCGATTTGGACGTCGATGGAATGTTCAGGAGTGAAGAAGTGCGAGCTGCCATCGAGATGGGAGCGGAATTGGACGCCGTCGTCCGTGACTTTGCGGAGAGCGTTGAGGGAGAAGACCTGGAAGCCGCCGGAGTCAGTGAGGATGGCGCGCGGCCAACTCATGAATTTGTGAAGCCCGCCCATGCGGTGAATTTGCTCGTGACCCGGGCGCAGATAAAGGTGATAGGTGTTGCCGAGGATGATTTCGACGCCGAGAGATTCGAGCGTGTCCTGCGGGATGGCTTTGACGGTGCCCTGCGTGCCGACGGGCATGAAGACGGGGGTTTCGACGGTTTGATGGGGCAGGAGGAGACGGCCGCGGCGGCCACCGGCGGATGCGGGTTCCGCGAGAATCTGGAACTGAAGGCTCACCAGAGAATTCTATCTGTGCGCTTGGGGTGGAGTTGCGCAGCGAGGGAGTTAGTCGGTAGCGTGGCCGAGGTGGATGAGGAATCCGGCGCGGGCGGTGCGCGGCTGGCCCAGCGTGGTGGTCGGGGTTTTGGAAACTTCGATGGAGCGGTTGAAAAGATTTTCGCCGGCGGCAAAGAGCTCGATTTGCGGGCCGGCTGAGCGCTTTCCGAACAGGTGTTTGCCGAAGTCGTGGGAGGCGTAGGCGTCGAGGCGGAAGTAGCCGTGCAGGAGATTGGCGTTGGCGTCGTCGTCAAACTGGCGGCCGCTGAGACGGCTCTGGAGGCTGATGGTTCCGAGAGACGGGCGGGATGCGCGGAGATTGAGAGTGGCCATGTTGCGGGCGACCTCGGGAATCCAATTGCCGAGATCCTGCGTGCCGCGCGAGACCACAGCGTGGGCATACTGATAGCCGCCGTCGATAACGAACGACGAGCGGGGGCCGAGCGACGAGCCGGGGGCGAGCCGGGAGAAGGGCGCGAGGTCGAAATCGAGTGAGACGCCGCGGCTTTCAATTTGGCCGAGATTCTGGCGCATGAGCCGGATAGGCGAAGAGTTGGGGTTGATGGTGAGAGCGACGATGGGGCGATTGACCTGGGTGAGGAAGTAGCTCAGGCGAATGCTGCCCCAGGAGCGATCGGATGAAATGCCGGTTTCCCACCCAGTGGCGCGCTCCGAGAGGAGATTGCCGTTGGGAAGAGTGAGCTGGTTGCCGACCTGCGTGGAACGGTAGAGCTCGCTGGGCGTGGGTGAACGGAAGGCGCGAAATCCCGAGGCAGTGAGGGCCCAGTGCGGCGATAGCTTGCGCGAGATGCCGAGCCGGGGATCGAAAATCCGTTCATCGCGTTGCGACGGCTGGGTTGCGGTGGGAATCCAGGTCGTCCCGTTCAACTGCGTTTCGTGGCCGTCGTAATTCTGGAACCAGGCCATGCGGGCTGAGGCGACGATCGTCCAGGCTTTGTGCTCAGCCATGGCCTCGGCGTAGGCGGCCGAATCGCGCTGATGGTCGGCGAGGTTGGTAAGCGCGGCAGTGCTGCCGTAAGTTTGCTCGCGATCCCAGACGCGGACGTCGTGCGCGTCGGCCCCAACAACGAGCAACAGACCTGCGCCGAAGGGCTGGCTCCAATGCGCGGCTGCGCCGAGCTCGTTCGAGGGGACGTAGGAGAATTTGCTCGGCGTCTCACCGCAGCGGAAACTGCACGCCGGGTCGCCGACGTTGGGTAGATTCGAAATGCTCGAGAAGGTCTGGCGATAGCGCTCGTCCGATCCGTAGAGGCGCAGAGCGACGGAGGTGCTGCGCGCATTTTGCCAATCGGCGCCGGTCGAGTAGCGGATGAGCCGCGTGGCGTTGATCTGGTATGGAGTTCCGTTGTGGCGGGACTCATTGAATCCGGTAGCGCGGGCGAAGAGCTTGAGATCGCCGAAATCGCGGCCAGCGGTGACGAGAGCGTTCTGGCTGTGAACGTTGCTGGGGACGTCGACGGGGCCGCGCTGGGAGGTGCTCTCCTGAATGTAGCCGTCGGTACCGATGAGGCCGCCGGCGGCGAGGAGATTCCAGGGGCCAAGATGCGCAGCGGCGAGGAGGCTGTTATCGTAAGTGCCTTCGCCGCCGAAGGTACTTCGTACCGTGATGCTTTTGGATGAGGGGAGTACCGGAATGATGTTGACCACGCCGCCGATGGCGCTGGAACCGTAGAGATCGCTGACGCCACCGCGAACGAGTTCGACGGATTGGATGGAGAGCTCGGGCTGCTCCTGCCAGTGAATCCAGCCGCCGAGCGGGTCGTTGAGAGGGACATCGTTTTCGGTGACCAGAGTGCGGCTGGCGGAGGTGGAACCGAGAGCGCGAAGACTGATTCCCTGCGATGTGGGATTGGCGACGAGCGAGCTGGAACGGCGAAAGAGCTCGACGCCGGGCAGCGTGCGCAACTGATCGTCGAAGGTGATGGCGGCGGTGGAGCGCAGGGATTCGCGGGTGAGCAGGCGCGTAGTGACGGGGCTCTCCAAGACGCCGAGCGGGGCGCGATAGGCGGTGACGGTGACCTGCTCGGGTTTGGCGACTGGAGCGGGTTTGGGGGGCGGTGCAGGGTTTGTGGTATCCCCGGTCCCCAAGTGCGAGGGACCGGGAGCACCCGGCGTTGTTGGGGATGCGGGCGGGAGCTGCTGCGGGGATTGGGCGGGAAGGGGCGCCGCGATGAACCATGCAGGAATCGACAATGCAATGACCAGCACGTGCGCGCCACAGATCGCTTTGTGTTCGAACCACCGCATGGGATGCACTTGGGAGAAAGGGGAAAAAAGCTCTTTAACCATTGTGCGACAGCGGGCCAGCTTGTGCGACGGCGGCGGCGGGAGTGGTATATTCCGTTGCAGCCGAGTGGCGAGATAAGGATTCTGGACGTGGATAGCGCGCTGCAAGCGATGAGGGATGCGCAATGAGTTCGCGAGGATATCCCCCGAAGGGTGCGAAGGCAAAACGAAAGGCAGACGGGCTGGTGGGAAGGGTTTTTGTGAGCAGCCCGAGCACGGACCTGGTGGCGGTGCGCTGGAGAGGCGACCGCGGGACGGGAACGCTACTCTACAACGCCGAGCAGTTTGCGCGCGACTGGGAGTTGACGGAAGCGAGCGGCGCGAAGTGGAGAATGCGCGCAGGAGCCATCGCATTGGCGGTGATGGCCGGGATCGTGCTTTATGGCGGAGTGAGAGAGTGGCAATCGTTTGCTGCCAGCCGAAGCGAGGCCGCAAACAGGAACAAGGCGAGTACTGGAAACGCGCACGACAACGATGGAGCGCGGGCAGCGCAGGCGTGCTCGAGGGGCGCTGACACCTATGTAAGGTCGATTGCCGGGAAGGGGTTTTTATGGGTTGGCGCAGGTTTGCCCGATGAAAAGTTCAATGGGGAAGTGGCGGTTCATGTAGCCCCGGGGATTACAACGAGCGTGTCAAACAAGCTGCTGCTCGAAGACAGCACGGGAGCGTTCAGGCGCGTGGAGCTGGTTTGCAGCTACAACAGCGAGGAGAACGAAGTTCTGAAATATTGGGTTGCGGATAGCGGCGAGTAGAGCGCTTGCCAAAGCGCGCTTGTGAAAGAGCGCTGAACGAGACGCCGACGCCGCGCGGGCGGGCGCGGCGGGCGAGAGCCAAGAAAATCAAGAGACGAGAATCAGTGAGCGAGTGAGGGGAGCGCAGGGCGGACGCTGGGCAATGCGGACGGCTGCGCGGCGACCGGTGCGTTTGCCGAGAGCGCGGCGCGGACCTGCTTTGGCGCAGTGGCAGCAGGCGCGGCCGGAGTTGAGCTGTGCGGCACAGCGCCGGGATTTGTAGCAGAGGCCGCCGGTGCGACCGGGGTCACAGCAGGCTGCGTGGCGGCAGAGGGCATCGGGGTGTAGGCGCTGCTATCGCGCGAGGTTGGCGCTGAGGGCACTCTTGAAGCTGAGGGCTCCTTTGAAGCTGACGGCTGCTTCGCAGTTGAAGCGCCGGGTTGAGCGACGGCCGCAGCGGGCTTGGGTTTGGAGGCATTGGCGTGAAGGGGCCTGGAAGTGGAGGCGGGAGACGCGGTAGCCGGGGAAGGCTTGGGAATGGCGGCGCTGGCCTGCAAAGGCCTGGGGGCTGCGGCGGGCGCAGAAACAGGTTTGGCGACAGGAGATCCGGGATCGGATGGAGAAGTCGATTCAGTAGCGGCGGGTTCGTCGGTGTCTGGCGCCGGAGCTGGGGGCGGAGCATCCAGGACCGTTGACTGGTCGGTAATCGTTGATTGGGGGCCGGCTGAGTGAGTCACAGGGGCCCAGAGCTCCGTGAGGCGAAGCACGCCGAGGAAGGCGACGACGAGGATGATGGCGGCTGACGGAACCCAGAGCATGACGCTGCCGGCGGTGGCCGGAAGCAAGTGAACTAAACGCAGCTTGGTCCGCTCCCAGAATTTATGTTGTGTGGGCTGGTCAGGCGATTCGGCGGAGGCGGCAGCGGCAGGAGCGATTGCGGGTGCGGCCGACTCGTAGGGCGAAGGAATCAGTCGCAGGCCGATGTAATCCCTGCTTTCCCTGGGCCGTTCGGGTGCGGCAGCGATGGGGGCCATCGCGATAGGAACGGCGGCGACGGGAACGGCCGGGGCAGATGCGATGGCAGCGCTCGATTGCGGAATCAATTGCAGGCCGGCAATGACTTGAGCGACCATGCCAACGTCAACCTGGTGGAGCTTCATTTTGCAACACAGAGCCAGCGCATTAAAGCAAAGGTTGTTGATGGTGCGGGGAGTGCCGTGGCTGGCCTCGGCGATCAACTTGACTGCGCCTGCCGTGAACAGGGGATGGCCAAGATAGCCCGCCATTTTGACCCTGTAGTCGATGTAGCCGACGGTCTCTTCGGCGGAGAGCGATTGGATGTGGCAGACGGTGGAGATGCGCTGGCGAAGCTGGACGAGAGAAGCCTGGAGCAACTTCTCAGAGAGCTGCGTCTGGCCGGAGAGAACGATTTGAATCATCTTGCCGCGCGAGGTTTCAAAGTTGGTGAGGAGGCGAACGCGCTCAAGGACGGCGTCGGAAAGGTTCTGCGCCTCGTCGATGACGATGACGAATTTGCGGCCGGCGCGATTCTCCTTGATGACGGCATTGCTTAGCTGCTCGTGCATTTCGGCGCTGCCTTGCGCGGGAACGATGCCAAGGTCGCGGAGGAGGTAGGCGACGAATTCGCGCGGCTCGCATTGGGGATCGAGGTCAAAAAGAAAGACGACGCGGGCAGAGTCGCGGATTTCTTCGAGGAAGCGGAAGAGCAGGGTCGTTTTGCCCATTCCGGGGGGCGCAATCATGGCGGTAAAACAACGGTTGCTGGAGAAGCCGAATTGAAGCGCTTCCAGAGCCTCCTGGTGCGTGGAACTGAGAAACAAGCAACGCGGATCGGGGTTAACTCCGAACGGTTCTTCCTTGAATCCGAAGTACTGCAACAGCATGATGAGAACCTCCAACCAGCGACGGTGCTGCGAACACCGGCGTGTGCGCAGAGCCCGGAAGCTCGTGCGACACGCAGATCGTTGGACTCATGTTATCTGGAAACCCCCATCTACTAATGGGGTTCGAACCAATCCGGTTACCTATTGTGGGGGTGCCTTGTGGATTTCAAGGTGAGTTAGAGCTAACCAGCAGGCCAAAGGGGACTCGCGATGCGGACGACCGCGCCCGGATCGGCGGGAGCGAGGTTGGCGAGGAGTTGAGAGGCGGTGAGGCCGGAGCGAGGATCGACGGCATTGGGGGCGATTTCGACAAGGGGGATGAGGACGAAGGCGCGCCGGGCGAGACGTGGATGAGGGATTTCGAGGTCGAACTCCGAGAGGACGAGGTCGGCGTAGAGGAGGAGATCGAGGTCGAGGGTGCGGGGGCCATTGGGAAGGGCGGCGGATCGGTCGCGGCCGAAGTGGCGCTCGATGGAGAGGAGGGCTTCGAGGAGGATGCGCGGAGGAAGATCGGTTGAAAGCGCGACGACGGCGTTGAGGAAGCGGGGCTGATCGGCAATACCGACGGGCGCGGTGGAGTAGAGCGAAGAGCAGGCGGTGATACTGCCGTTCGAAGCGAGGAACGGGAGGACGGCGGCGAGCGTGGCGTCGGGAGGGCCGGCGGGACTGGGCAAGTTGGCGCCGAGGGCGATGTGAGCGAGGGGCATGCTGGTACGAGAGTAGCAAGTCAGCGGGCCAGCAAGTCAGCGAGTTAGCGAGCAATATCGCTACCCACCCTTGCCGCAAAGGCAAAGACGCGGTGTGCGGCCCAGATGACGCCTCGGCACCCAGATGGTGCAGCCTTCTCCTTGGGCGAGGATCGGGCGCTCGCGCGGAATTTCAAGTGGCCAATCTGGTAGCATCGGTGTTCGGAGAAATGCATATGGACACATTGAGCGGCGCGGGGCTAGGAGCCCGGCGCAATGAAGATATCGCGCTGGACCTGCTGAAGTTTGTGGCGGGAACAGCGGGAGTGGGCAAGACGGCAGTGCCCTCGACGGGGTTTACCGGAGCGGGCGGGACGAAGCCGGAAGAACACGTGAACCAACTGCTAGCGCTTTACAGCCGGTGCCTGAAAGCCGTGGAAGGAAAAGGGCTGGAAAAAGAGGCAGCAAAATAGCAGGCCAACGACAGTTGCGCGTGGCGGTGGCCGGCGCGGGGGCGTTCGGGCGCAATCACTTGAGGGTGGTGCGCGAGCTAGAGGCGGCGGGCGAGGGTGCGGCCCTCGTGGCGGCTGTCGATCCGGATGCTGCGCGGGCGGAAGAGGCCAGGAAGCTGTACGGGATTCCGACGTTTGCGACGATCGACGAGCTGCTGAAGGCGGACCTGAAGCTGGATGCGGCGATCGTGGCTGTGCCGACCGTGAAGCATCATGAGGTGGCCGCTGCTCTGCTGGATGCGGGGCTGGACCTGCTGGTGGAGAAGCCGCTGGCGGCGAATCTTGCTGAAGCCGATGACCTGATTGCGCGCGCGGAGCGGGACAGGCGGATTGTGCAGCCGGGACATCTGGAGCGGTTCAACCCGGCGGTGCTGGCGGTGGAACCGAATCTGAAGCGGCCGATGTTTTTTGAGGCGCACCGGCTGAGCGTGTTTACGCCACGCGCGCTGGACGTGGACGTGGTGCTCGATCTGATGATCCACGACCTGGACATTGTGCTGACGTTTGCGAAGTCGGCGGTGCGCGAGGTGCGCGCGGTGGGTCTGCCGATTCTGTCGCCCAAAGTGGACATTGCGAATGTGAGGGTGGAGTTCGAGAGTGGGTGCGTGGCGAACTTTACGGCGTCGCGCGTGTCGACGGAGCGCGTGCGGAAGCTGAGGTTTTTTGAACCGCGGCAGTACGTTTCGATTGATTATGCAAGGCGGGATGTGCTGGTGATTCGGATCGACAGCGGAGTTAGCTTCCCACCCAAGCAGAGCTTGGATGGGGCACCCAAGTCGTCGGGAGATTCTGCACCCCAAGTGCCGACTGAACTAGTCGCGGCGGCAGCGGAATTTCTGTCGACGGGGAAACTTGATCCGGCGGTGATCCAGAAACTGCTGACATCGGGAAAGATTCCTATCACGCTGGCGATGAAGATTGCTGCCGCGAAGAACGATCCGGAGAAGCTGAAGGAGATCGCGAAAGGACTGGCCGGGCCCGAGGCTGGGCCTCAGGCTCGACCGCAGGCCGGATCACAAGAAGGGCCGGCGCCGGGCCCATCGCCAGGATTGAGCTTTGTGAAGCCAGAGGTGAAGGAAGGCGAGCCGCTGAAGCTGGAGATTCTATCGTTCCTGGATGCGGTGCGGACGCGGCGGGAGCCGAAGGTGACGGCACGGCAGGGACGCGCGGCGCTGGAACTGGCGCTGACGATTCAGGCGACGATGGCGGCCCATGCGGAGCGGGCGGGGCTGGGGGATTTCTTTAAGAGCAGTGGTTAGTGATTAGTGATTAGTGGTTAGTGATTAGTGATTAGTGGTTAGTGGTTAGTGATTAGTGGTTGGTGATTCGCTCGCTGCCGAGTGAACGGGATCACTGAGCGGTGGCGAGCGGGCAATCGAAGCGGCCGGGATCCTGGCGAACCCAAATTCCCTTCAAATCCTGAAAATGCGGCAAAAAGCATCCGTAAAGTAACCCTATTCAACGAAGGTGGGAGTTACCTGGCGCGGGATATGGTGCTAGTCTCGCGGGCGAGGAGAGCACCGTGAGTCTAAGCCAGTTCATCAGCAAGCAGTTTATTCGCGTCATCCAGTGGAATGAGAGCGGGGATGGCGCGCTGTCGTACCGCTACCCGATGGCGGACATGGAGATTGAGAACGGCGGACAGTTGACGGTGCGCGAGTCGCAACTGGCGCTGTTTGTGAACGAGGGCAGGATTGCCGACGTGTTCGGGCCGGGGTTGCACACGCTGACAACGCAGAACATGCCGATCCTGACCGACTTGATGAACTGGACGAAGGACTTTGAGTCGCCGTTCAAGTCTGATGTGTACTTTTTCTCGACGCGGCTGCAGATCGACCAGAAATGGGGCACGCCAACGCCGATCACGATCCGCGACAAGGAATATGGCGTGGTGAGGATTCGAGCATTCGGGAACTATTCGTACCGGATCGCGGACCCGAGGAAGTTTTTTACCGAGGTGACGGGCACGCGGGAAGAAGTTGTGGCCGACGACCTGGACGGCCAGTTGACCACGATGATTGTGGCGCGGATGACGGCGATTTTTGCGAATAGCGCAATTTCGTTTGTGGACATGGCGGCGAACCTGGGCGCACTGACGGATAAGGTGACAGCGGATGTGTCGCCAAGCTTTACGGCGCTGGGGCTGGAACTGAACCGCTTCGTTGTGGAGAGCGTGAGTTTGCCCGACGACCTGCAGAAGGTGATGGACCAGCGAATCGGCGTGAACATGGCAGGCGACCTGGGACGGCTGACGCAGTTCGAGACGGCGGAATCGCTGGAAGAGGCGGCGCAGAATGCAGGCGGTACGGCCGGCATGGGAGTGGGACTGGGCGCGGGCGCGGCGATGGCACAGGCGATGTACGGACGCGTGGCAACGGGAGCGGGAGTTGTTGGCGGTGCGGCTGCTGCAGCGCCAGCATCGGGAACAGCTGCTGCGACGCCGGAAGCGGAAACGAAGTTCTGCATCGATTGCGGCAGGCCGATGCCGGAGCGGGCGAAGTTCTGCCCTGGGTGCGGGCGGGAGCAATGAACTGTCCTTCGTGCGGCGCGCCACTGCGGATGGCGGATGACAACGGCAGCCTGCGCTGCGACTACTGCCACAGCGTGGTGATGGCGCAGGGCGACGAGACGGGTATGCAGTTCGTTGAAGAGGCGGCGGAGCTGACCTGTCCGAATTGCTCTGTGGCGAGCTCGGTGCCGCTATGGAGCGTAATGCTGGTTGGCTTGAGGCTGCACGCATGCAAGCAGTGCCACGGGCTGCTGGTGGACATGGGCGAGCTTGAGGCGCTGATCGAAGCCATGCGCGCGAAGCACCCGGACACGATGATTCCAATGCAGCCGGATGCGGCCGATTTGAAGCGGAGTGTGGCATGCCCAAAATGCCACAGCGGTATGGACACGCACTTCTATTTCGGCGGCGGCCACGCCGTGATGTCGACCTGCGAGCGATGCGAGTTGCATTGGATGGATGGCGGGATGCTGATGCAGATTGTGCGCGCGCCGCATGAAGAAGAGACGGCGTCGAGCTTTTAGCTTTTAGCTTTCAGGTTTCAGGTTTCAGGTTTCAGGTTCCAACTTTCAGCTTTCGGCTTTCAGCCGGTCATTTTCAATCACCAACAATCAGTAGGGGGGCGGTTCGTCGATGGCGAGCTGGCCTTTGGTGTTTCCCTGCCTAGCCGCAAGTTTGCCGCGACGGTGGCGCATCCGGATGCGCCCTTCAGTGTACGTGTCGAGCGTGAGCGGCGGGAAACCAGCGGTGAACGCGCTGACAGTAGTCCTGGTAGTCGGGTCCGAAGAGGCGGCGGAGGGTTGGCTCCTCGTAGAGCACGACGAACAGATGCGTGACGAGCAGGAAGGCGACCACGAAGGCGAGCAACTGGATGGACCGATAGAAGAGAGCAGCGCCGGCGAGAGCCAGAGCGGCACCGGCATACATGGGGTTGCGGACAAAGTGATAAGGACCGCGGACGACGAGGCGGCGGGGCGGATCGAATGGCGCGGGGGTGCCTTTGCCGATGAAGGCGAAGGCGCAAACGCAAGAGAGAGCGACGACTGCGCCAGCAGTGCCGATGACGAGGCCGGCGATTTGGGGCCAGTCCATGGCGGCGGGGCGCACAATGCCTGACCACGCAAGAATGCGCGCGGGGAGATAGACCAGCAGCAAGCCGATGAATAAAGAGGCATAGGTGATGGTGCGAACGATCACGAACATGGCGCTCCTCCTTACAGGTTTCAGGTTTCAGGTTTCAGCCTGGAGCCGGTAGCTTGTGATTTTCAATCATCAACAATCCGTAGGGGCCGGTTGGTTGATGGCGGGCCGGCCATTGGGGTTTCCCACCCTTCCGCGATGAAGCTGCGGAAGGATGGGGCACCCACATTTTTGTCGGCGCCGGGATTTTCAGGCGATGCCGAGGGTGCGGTTGAGAAAGCCGACGATGTACTTCCAGACGAGGTAGTAGACGGCGACGCCGCAGCAGAAGACAACTGCGATGAGGGCGTAGGGGATTGAGCAAGCATTGAACCAGGTGACGCTTGCGGCGCCGAACTCGAGAATGCCGTAGCAGTGGGCGAAGGTGGCGCCGATGGGCAAAAGCAGGAATGGGAGAATGGCGCCGTGCACGCCGACGGCGAGATGCGTGCGCTCGTGCGAGACAAGCCAGAGCATGTTCCACAGGCCCCAACCGGCAGGCACGAGGGCCATAGGAAAGATGAGGCCGCGTTCGATGGGGACGGGCAGCTGCAGCACAAGGCGAATGACGATGAACGCCGTGAGCATGATCGGGAGGATGAGCGTGGTGACAAAGACTCCGGCGAGGTAGGCGCGAAGGTAAGGGTGCGGGTTCATGGCGAAGCTCCTTTCAGTCGCTTCGAGTGGTTAGTCGTTAGTGGTTAGTGGTTAGTGGTTAGTGATCAGTATTCAGATCACAGGTAGTAGAGAAAGACCGGGATCGTGGCCGGGAACGAGACGGCGAAAAGGACCAGGCCGGCGAGAAGAGCCCAGTCGAACCACGGGACAGTACGGGGCCAGGGCACGGCGCGCGGTACGGGACCGGCCGCGGCGCGGAGCGGCGCTTCAGGCTCGTCGAGGCGGCGAAGGACTGCGGGCCATAGGTCGCGTGCGGGCTCGGAATCGGGATCAACGGGCGGCAGCGATTGCTGCAAGAGCTGCTTGATGCGATCGTCATCGTGTGTGTTCATGGCGTAATTCCCTGCTCGAGCAGGTCCTTTCTCAACAATCGAAGAGCGCGAAAGACGCGCAGTTTGACAGCGCCGACCGAAATGCCGAGGGCCAGGGCGACTTCTTTGTGCGACTGCTCCTCAATGACAGAAAGAACGGCCGCGACGCGCAGGTTGGGCGGTAAACGGGCGAAGGCCTGCGCGGTTTTCAAGCGAATCTCGGCGGCCATGCCGGGATCGGCGGCTGACTTCGAGGGCAAGTCGGCAACGTTTTGGTCGAAATTGGTTGATGCCAGCCCGGATTCGGGGCGACGCGCGCGAAGCCAATCGAGGGCGACGCGGGTAGCGATGCGCCGCGCCCAGGGCTCAAAGGGACGCGCGGACTCAAAGCGGTCGTGAGCACGATGGATGCGCCAGAAGGTCTCGACCGTGAGATCTTCAGCGGCGGCGGGATCGCGGACGATGCGAAGGATCCAGCCGTAAACGGAACGCTGATGCTCGCGGAAAAGAGATTCGAAGGCATCGAGATCGCCAAGCCGGAACCGGTTTAATACGGGGTCCGATCTTCCGATTTCCGATTGCCTCAGCATCTGACTTCCCTTTCTGATCGAGATTACGCGGGTGACGGCAGAAAGGTTACAACAGCAGGTGTCAGGTGTGAGGTGTCGGGGGGCAAGGATGGGCAAGTGGGTGAGCGATAGGAGCGGGCTTTATCGATCACAAAACCGAGGATTGATGAGGGATAGAGAGGCTTGCTTTCGCGCTCAGGGATAGTTGACGAGCCGATCCTGACAGGCGAGCACAAACATGCGCGCTATGCGCTGAAGTTGTCGCGGGGCTAAGTGAGAGAATGTCCTTGTAAAACGTTTTTTTGGCTGGAAAAGCGTGTTGACAGCGGTTCCTGCGCTGATTAGAGTTGGCCGCTGGGGGCGAGAAGGTTCGAGCTGCGAACGATCGCTGCGGGCGTGAAAGGAAAGGTCTACCAACAAGATGATTTCGATGCGTGGAATGCGGGTGTTGGCGGGAATGTTGCTGGGGGTTGCGGGAATTGGGTCGGTGTGTGCGCAGGATGCGCAGAAGCCGGCGTACCTGAATCTGAATTTGCCGGCGGAGCAGCGCGCGGCCGACCTGGTGCACCGGATGACGCTCGAAGAGAAGGCGAGCCAACTGGTGAACCAGGCGCGCGCGATTCCGCGGCTGGGCGTGCCCGCATACGACTGGTGGAGCGAGGCGCTGCATGGCATGGCGAATACGACGGGCGTGACATCATTTCCAGAGCCTATCGGCCTGGCGGCGACTTTCGACGCGCCGGGAATCCACGCGATGGCGGTGGACACCAGCACGGAAGCGCGGGCGGTTCACGCCAAGGCGGTGGCCGAGACCGGCGGTGACAGCCCCATCTTCAAGGGGTTGGATTTCTGGGCGCCGAACCTGAACATCTTTCGCGATCCGCGGTGGGGCCGGGGGCAGGAGACGTACGGCGAGGATCCGTTTTTGACGGCACGGATGGGCGTGGCTTATGTGACGGGAATGCAGGGCGACGATGCGCACTATTATCGCGTGATCTCAACGCCGAAGCATTTTGCAGTGCACTCCGGGCCGGAGCCGACGCGGCACTTTGCCGACGTGGACGTGAGCAAACATGACGAGCTGGACACGTATCTGCCGGCGTTTCGCGCGGCGGTGACGGAGGGCAAGGCGGACAGCGTGATGTGCGCGTACAACGGCATCAAAGGGCAACCGGCGTGCGCCAACGAGTTTACCTTGCAGGATCAACTGCGCGGGAAGTGGGGATTCCAAGGGTACGTAGTGTCAGACTGCGGGGCGGTGCGCGACATTTTTGAAGGCCACCGCTTTGAGCCGACGCAGGCGCAGGCCTCGGCGATCAGCCTTGAGCGCGGGATGGACAACGAGTGCATCGACTTCAGGGCGAAGGTAACCGACGACCACGATTACAAGCCCTATATTGATGCGGTGAAAGCAGGCTATTTGAAGGAGAGCGACATTGATACGGCGGTGACGAGGCTGTTTACGGCGCGGATGAAGCTGGGAATGTTCGATCCGCCGGAGATGGTGCCGTACGCGAAGATCGACGCGAGCGAACTGGACAGCGCGGCACACCGAGCGTTGGCGCTGAAGCTGGCGAACGAGTCGATGGTGCTGCTGAAGAACGACGGCGTGCTGCCGCTGAAGACGACGGGCAAGAAGATTCTGGTGGTGGGGCCTCTGGCGGAGCAGACGCGCGTGCTGCTGGGGAACTACAACGGGATTCCGACGCACACGGTTTCGATTCTGGAGGGACTGAAGAGGGAGTTTGCGGGCGACACGATCACTTTCATGGCTGGGACGGGATTCCTGAGCAAAGAAGTCACCTCGCCGGTGCCCGATGAGATGTTGACCGTGGATGGAAAGCCGGGAGTGAAGGCGACGTATTTGAATGAGAACATCGTGAGCTTTGCGAGCGCGCAGACATACGCGACGCAGGGGCTGGCGACACGCATTGAGCCGGGAATCGACATTGGGTCGCAACCGATACCCGATGCGGCAAGTCACGTTGATCCGTTGACGGTGAAGTGGGAGACCACGCTGACCGCGAAGGAAACAGGCGACTACAACCTGGGCGTTGAGACGGACGGATTCTTCCGCGTATTCCTGAATGACAAGCCGGTGGTGATGGCGAACTATCCGCACGGCGTGGAGACGATGACGGGAAAGGTGCACCTGGAAGCGGGCAGACCATACCCGCTGCAGGTGGAGTTCCAAAGGACAGGCAAAACGCCGCTGCACCTGAAGCTGATGTGGGGCAAGATCGACCAGAGGCTTGATCCGGCGGTCGAGACGGCGGCGAAAGATGCGGACGTGGTGGTGGCCGTGGTGGGCATTACGAGCCAGCTTGAAGGCGAAGAGATGAATGTGAGCGAGCCGGGATTTCAAGGAGGCGACCGGACGAGCCTGGATTTGCCGCAACCGGAAGAGGATTTGCTGAAAGGCGTGGCGTCGGCCGGCAAGCCGCTGGTGGTGGTGCTGACGAACGGAAGCGCGCTGGCGGTGAACTGGGCGAATGGGCACGCGAATGCGATTTTGGATGCGTGGTACCCCGGCGAAGAGGGCGGGAACGCGGTTGCGGAGACGCTATCGGGCGCGAACAATCCGGCGGGGCGGCTTCCAGTGACGTTTTACAAGAACGTTGAACAACTGCCGCATTTTGAGGACTACTCGATGAAGGCGCGGACCTACCGTTACTTCACGGGGACGCCGCTGTATCCATTCGGATATGGGCTGAGCTACACGAAGTTCGCATACAGCGGGATTACGGTTCCGGCGGGGACGGTGGATGCAGGAAGTCCGGCAGTGGTGGAAGCGACGGTGACGAATACGGGAGCGGTTGCCGGCGATGAAGTAGCAGAGCTTTATTTGAAGTTTCCCGATGTGGCAGGTGCGCCGAGGCTCGCGCTGCGGGGCTTTGAGCGCGTGCATCTGGAACCGGGAGCATCGACGAAGGTGCACTTCGAACTGAAGCCGCGTGACCTGAGCATGGTGACGGATCTGGGCGAGATGATTGAGCCGGAGGGCGCGTACACGGTGAGCGTGGGCGGCGGCCAGCCGGAGACCGGAGCGGCGGTGGTGACGGGGACGCTGACGGTAAAGGGAACGGTGGCGATCCCGGAGTAGCGGATACAGATACAGGGCTCGCATCGGGTTGAGAGGGAACCAAGGCAACGGAAAACGCGTATGCTTTAGGAAATGCCCAAGCAAAAAGAGTTGCCCGTTCGGCACGGCGACTTTCTGCGAGCCGACTTCCTGACTGACCGGCTTTTCGATCTCACACGCCGGATCAAGGGAATCGACCCGCAGCTGACGCGGGTTTTGGTTCCGTGGGTGATGCGGCATCGGCGCTACCTGCCTGGATTCATGCGCCTTGCACGGACGGTCGCGCAATCGAGCCGGGTTCGAGCGCGCTCGCTGGCTCGCGGGGTTCGCGTTCCTCCTTTTCTGGTTCTCAGCGTGACATCGAAATGCAATCTGCGCTGCGCCGGCTGCTATGCGGGCGCGGTGGGGACGGTGACGAACGCTCCGGCGCAGCCGGGACTGACCTCAGGCGAATGGCGCGGAGTGGTGGACGAAGCGGTTCGGCTGGGCGTAATGGCGTTCATGATTGCCGGGGGCGAGCCGTTCCTGTTGCCGGGCGTTGCGAAGCTTTTCCGCGACTATCCCGATCGGCTGTTTCTCGTGTTCACGAATGGAACAGCTTTGCGAGCTGCCGATTACGAGGTTCTGAAACAGTGCACCAATACGGTGGTTGTGGTGAGCCTGGAGGGCGATCGCGACCTGACGGATATGCGCAGGGGCAGCGGAGTTTTTGAGAAGGCCATGCGCTCGCTCGATCAACTTAACGATGCGGGGATTTTGACCGGCATTGCCGTAACGATCGGATCGGCAAATGTGGAGTACTGGTCGCAGCCCGAGAATATCGACGCGCTGATTGCCCACAGCGGGCCGCTGGCCATGTTCATCGAGCAGATTCCGACCGTAGGGTGCGACAACGGAGCGGTGCTGACGGATGAGCAGCGAGTGCGCTTCCGGCAGGTAGTGGTTGAGTACCGGGACCGGCAGACGGGAGGCGCCTACATCATCCATTCCCCGGGAGATGAGGAAACGCTGGGAGGCTGCGTCTCTGCAGGACGCGGATTCGTGCACGTGAATCCGAGCGGCGACGTTACGGCCTGCCCGGTTTCCGCGCTGGCGACACACAACGTGAGGAGATCGAGCCTGAGCGAAGCATTAGCGAGTCCGCTGTTTGCCATGATCCGGGAGAACGGGCATCTGCTGGAGACGGAGGGCCACCCGTGCGGGCTGTCGGCACACGCTGAAGAGTTGGAGAAGATGGCGATGGGGCTGGGGGCATACCGCACCGGCGCGCTTGCGGCGAATGACACGTACAGCATGAAGGGCCTGCTGACACTGCCTGAATAAACCATGGGGAAACAGTGAGATGAGGCGCTTGGGCCGGATGAAGGGTCCGAATCAGGCAAAACCCTGTCAAGTGGCTAGCTCACACACTGTCCCAGGGCAAGGGCCAGGAAGCCTATCTCGATGTAAGTGATAGTAGCAATTAGAGATAAATCCTTGCTTTGGAATCGCCTGGGCTGCCGGTACGAACGAGATAGGCCAGAGTCTTGCACACCTTCGCTTATCCGGGGTGTAGGCTTTTCTGTAGCCCGGTTCAGACTCCCTCACCACCGGGTAAACAACCGCGAAAGGCTGTGGTTGTTGAGGTTTTATGCAAGCCATTTTCTCCGGATCGTTTCACACCAGCCGTAAATCATCTCCATTTCAATTGCAAAACAGCAGCTTCGTTGCGCTTTCCAACGGGAGGCCCAGGCGGGGCCGGAATTTGTCTGGCCGCCGTGGTGATTTCTGATGGCCGATCTCGCGACGGTCGTTCATGGTCTTCCCGCGCCTCCCAGCCTGGTTGAGCGCGGACCCAGGAGCAGTTCGAGCCGGGCAGGCAAATGGATCTTCTTGCTGGCTTTGTTCAGCGGGATCGGCTACATCGGCGTTCACGTGGCGCGTGACCTCGATCATGTGGTGGTGACCAGCATCTGGCCGTACCTGCTGCTGGGGCTGGCGCTCTTGATTGCGCTGGGATTCGAGTTTGTGAACGGTTTTCACGACACTGCGAACGCAGTGGCGACGGTGATCTACACCAACTCGCTGACGCCGACGATCGCGGTGGTGTGGTCGGGAATATGCAACCTGACAGGCGTTTTGTTGTCGAGCGGGACGGTGGCGTTCGCGGTGATTACGCTGCTGCCGGTGGAGCTGATTCTGAAGGTGAGCTCGGGCGCGGGATTCGCGATGGTGTTTGCGCTGCTGATCGCAGCGATCCTGTGGAACCTGGGCACATGGTGGTTCGGGCTGCCGGCGTCGAGTTCGCACACGATGGTGGGATCGATTATCGGCGTGGGACTGGCGAGCCAACTGATGAATGTGCACAGCGGCACGTCTGGCCTTGACTGGGCACAGGTGATCAAGGTTCTGAAGGCGCTGCTGATTTCGCCGCTGCTGGGATTTGCGCTGGCCGGCGCGCTGATTCTTTTGTCGAAGCGGCTGATCAGAATTCCGGCGCTCTATGAGGCGCCGAAAGGCAAGGAACCGCCGCCGTGGCCGATTCGCGCGCTGATGGTGCTGACCTGCACGGGCGTGAGCTTCTTCCATGGATCGAACGACGGGCAGAAGGGCATGGGGCTGATCATGCTGATCCTGATCGGCACGGTGCCGACGGCGTACGCGCTGAACTATACCGTAAGCCCCACGGAGGCGCAGGCGTTCATCGCGGCATCGACGCAGGCAGAGAACATTCTCGATCGGCATATCGCGCCGGACACGCCCGATCCTGACCCCCGTGTTGAAGTGACCCGATTTGTGAGCACCCGGCAACTGCAGCCGGGGACGATTCTGGCGGTTCGGCAACTGGTGGATGCAGTGGGCAGCGAAGTGGCGACCTACAAATCATTCCAGTCGGTGCCGGCCGAGGACCGGAGCAACGTGCGCAACGACATGTACCTGGCGAGCGAGGCGTTGCGGCTGATGGAGACTGCGGACAATCCGGCCTTTAGCGCGGCGGAGCGCGCGGCGCTGAAGAACTATCGCGGCCAGTTGGACAAGGGGACAAAGTTCATTCCCACATGGGTGAAGGTGGCGGTGGCGCTGGCTCTTGGCCTGGGAACGATGGTGGGCTGGAGGCGGGTTGTGGTGACGGTAGGCGAGAAGATCGGCAAAGAGCACCTGACCTACGCGCAGGGAGCCAGCGCCGGACTGGTGACGATGGCGACCATCTTCGCCGCAGACACGTGGGGCCTGCCGGTTTCGACGACGCACATTCTGAGCTCGGGCGTGGCAGGGACCATGGCAGCGAACGGGAGTGGACTGCGGTGGTCGACGGTGCGCAACATCGCGGCAGGATGGGTGTTCACGCTGCCGGTAGCGGCGCTGCTTTCGGGCACGCTTTATTTCCTGTTCCACACATTCGCGTAGGGTTCGGGCTTCAAGTGCGCTCCTTCCCCGGTCCCCGAATGCGAGGGACCGGGGGCACCTGCGCACCCGCGGTGCAGCGACGGGCGGGCGCGCGCGGAAAATTTAACGGCCATTTACGCGCGGTTCACAAAAGTCCGATATCCCTGAGGGGTTCGGAGCTTCCCACCCCCACCAACTCCGAGCGAACAACAAAATCCAATCCGGAGTTCGACGATGGCCGATCTGGCAACGACCGTGGAGGGCCTGCCTCATGGCGGGTCGCTTCTTGACCGCAAGATGAAGAAAAGTTCCGCCTGGGTGAGCGGCGTAGTAGTGGGAGTCGCGCTGCTGGGCGGGCTCGGGTACATCGGCATCCACGTGCAGCAGGACTTGAGCAACGTGGTGGTGGCCAGCGTTTGGCCTTATGTGCTGCTGGGAGTGGCGCTGCTGATCGCGCTGGGATTCGAGTTCGTAAACGGGTTCCATGACACGGCGAATGCTGTGGCGACGGTGATCTACACGCACTCGCTCGATCCGAACATCGCGGTGGTGTGGTCGGGACTGTGCAACCTGGCCGGAGTACTGGTGTCGAGCGGCGCTGTAGCGTTCAGCGTGATTACGCTGCTGCCGGTTGAGCTGATTCTGCAGGTGAGTTATGGCGCGGGATTCGCGATGGTGTTCGCGCTGCTGATTGCGGCCATTATCTGGAACCTGAGCACGTGGTGGTTCGGGCTGCCGGCGTCAAGCTCGCACACGATGGTGGGGTCGATCATCGGCGTGGGCGTGGCGAACCAATTGATGAGCGTGCACTCCGGGACTTCGGGCGTGGACTGGGGACAGGCCACAAAGGTCTTCCAGGTGCTGTTGATCTCGCCGATCATCGGCTTCTGCGCCGCAGCTCTGCTGCTGCTGGTTTCGAAGTTTTTCATTCTGACCCAATGGGCCAAGAGTTTTTCTCATCTTTATGATGCGAACCACAAAAAGCCTCTTTGGCTGATTCCGACCGTCGCGATTACAGGAATCCCCGGGGCCTACTTATTCTTGTGGATTGCTCCCATGGTTTTCGGGCTCTTCGGCGCTCCAGGGCTGGCCGTGTGGCAGCCGATCAAATATTTCACGTCGTGGAATCCGCCGATGGGTCTGATCGCCACGATGGTGCTGGTGGGTATTGCCGGCTGGTACCTTGTGGCCGTGTTCGCCAGGATCGTGATTGAGAATGCCGATGTGCTGTTTACCTCGCCTAAAGGCACGACTCCTCCGCCGTGGCCGATTCGCGCGCTGTTGATCTTTACCTGTTCAGGCGTGAGCTTTGCGCACGGATCCAATGACGGGCAGAAGGGCATGGGACTGATCATGTTGATCCTGATCGGCACGGTGCCGACGGCTTATGCGCTGAACCACGCGGTGACCGCAAAGGATGTGCAGGCATTTGTTGCGTCGTCGCAGGCAGCTGACCAGGTGATCAACAAGCACGCGGATCAGAGCGCCGTGATGGGCGCTGACGCGAGAGCCACGGTGACTCAATACATCGCCAGCAAGAACTTGCAGCCGGACACGATGCTCGCGCTGCGCGAACTGGTGAACGATTTGAGCAACGAAGTGGCGATCTACAAGGAGTACAAGTCGGTTCCGGCCAGCCAGCAAACAAACGTGCGCAACGATATGTACGTGGCGAGCGAGGCAATCCGGCTGATGCTGAAGAGCAAGAACCCGCAGTTCACAGCGGATGAGAGTGCGGCGCTGAACAAATACGAGACCCAGGTGAACAAAGCGACGAAGTTCATTCCGGGTTGGGTGAAGGTTGCGGTGGCGCTGGCGCTGGGGCTGGGCACCATGGTGGGCTGGAAGCGCATTGTGGTGACGGTGGGCGAGAAGATCGGCAAGGAACACCTGACGTATGCGCAGGGCGCGTGCGCGGAGCTGGTGGCGATGGGAACGATCATGGCCGCGGATAACTTCGGACTGCCGGTATCGACAACGCACGTGCTGAACTCCGGCGTGGCGGGAACGATGGCGGCGAACAAGAGCGGCTTGCAGTTCTCGACGATCCGCAACATCGCGGCGGCGTGGGTGTTCACGCTGCCGGTCGCGGCCCTGCTTTCGGGGTCGCTGTTCTGGCTGTTCCGGCAATTGTCGCTTTAGGCAATTGTCGCTTTAGTCGAGGGGTTGCAACGATGGGGGCGTCCGCCACGGCGGACGCCTTTTTTGTGCGCGGAGAGAGGTGGCGCAAGACCACCCTAGCCGGAAGCACAAGAACCCGGCGAGGGCGGGGCACCCGGGGAGCAGAAGATCAGGCGCATCCGTTAACATACAGAATGGTGCGTTGAGAGGAATGAGCCTGAAAGCCAAGCTGGAAGCAGTCATTTATGCCGCCGAGGAGCCGGTGACACTGGCGCAATTGTCCGCGCTGTTTGCAGATGAGGCGCTGGAGTGGAAGGCGGATCGGGAAGCGGCGGCAGCGGCGCAGATTGCCGAGGCTGCGGCGGAGCGCGCGGGTTTGCCGCAGCTGAATGAGGCGTTTCCGTACCTGGGGCTGGAGCCGGTGGGAAGCGGCGAGAGCGCAGAGGCGCTTGTAGAGGGCGGCGACGCCGAGGCGGGTGCGGGACCAGACGCGACGGGTGCGGGTCAAGAGACCCGCACGACAGCCGGTCTAGAGACCGGCGCTACATCCGAGGTGGAGGGCGGCGACGCCGAGGCGGGTGCGGGCGTGGAGACGGGCGATGCAGGGCCCGAGTGCGCGGACGAGGTTGGTTCGGGCAATGAGGCTGCGGCTGAAGCGGAGGCGAAGCGCGCGGCGAAGTTGCGCGAGCGCGAGGCGCTCGCTGCGATCAAGCAGGTTCTGGATGAGTTGGTTCGGGAGTACGCGGCCGACGGACGGGGAATCGAGATCCGCGAGATTGCGGGTGGATACCGGATGGGAACCAAGCCGCAGTGCCACGACGCGGTGCGATTGTTTGTGAAGAGCCTGAAGCCGCCACTGAAACTGTCGCTGCCGGCGCTGGAGACACTGGCGGTGATTGCATACAAGCAGCCGGTGACCGCGCCGGAGGTGAACGAGATTCGCGGCGTGGATTCGTCGGGAGTGTTCGGGTCGCTGCTGGCGCGCAAGCTGATCGTTACGGCGGGGCGCAAGCCGGTGGTGGGGCGGCCGATTCTGTACAAGACGACGCGGGAGTTTCTGCTGCGCTTCGGGCTGAAGGATGTGACGGAGCTGCCGTCGATGGAAGAGTTCGAGAAGATGGCGGCGAGCGAGCTGGACGAAGCGATGCTGGCCGCCGGAGAAGAGGCGGCTCAAGAGGCGGCGGAATTCAGCCCGGATTTGAGCGCGGAGACGGAAGAGGCGGCGAGCGAATCAACGGTAGAAGAGGCGCCAGCAGAAACAGAAGGAAACACCCCACAAGCCGCTCAAGAATAAGAAGAAACGTCGGGCGGCACAGAGTAAGCGGAAACAGAGGCTCCCCCCATGAAAAAAGAATCGAAGTTGAAGGCGAATTCCAGGGCGAAATCGCCGGCGGCCAAGCGCGCGCCAAAAAGCGCGGCGAAGAGCGCGAAAACAACGGACAAAAGCAAGGCAGCGGGCGCGAGCAAAATTGCAGCCGTGAGCAAAGTTGCAGTCGCGAGCAAGGCTCCGAACGTGAAGGCCAAAACGGCAACAGTGAAGGCGAAGACAAAAGCGACAAAGGCCAAGCCGGCGGAAAAGCTTGAGACGAAGAGAAAGAAACCTGCCGCCGAATCGAAAATTTCCGCTGCAAGAACCGGAAAGCGCAAGGCCGAAGCTGGAAAAGCAGTTGAGGCCGGGATCGGCGGGCCGGTGCTGGATCCGATTGGGGATGTGACGAGCGGAGAGGCTCGGACGTACCTGGGCGATGCGGAGGCGCAGGGCCGGGTGGAAATGGACGCGTACCGGGAGGAGGCGGAGAGAGAGGCGGCGGATGGAACTCTAGAAGGCAGGCCGGGACTTGCGACGGCGAGCGGAGATGGCGGGGAAGAAGAAGGGACTGAGGAAGGCCCGGGCGTTGTTGCGCGGCCGCCGGCAAAGCTGGAGCGGCTGCAAAAGATTCTGTCGAGGGCGGGGATTGCGAGCAGGCGGCACGCCGAAGAAATGATTGTCGCCGGCCGCGTGATGGTGAATGGGCAGGTAGTGACGCAACTGGGAAGCAAGGCCGACGCGGGACGCGACCACATCCGCGTGGACGGCAAGCTGCTGAAGGGCGCGGAGCGGCACCGGTACTTTGTGCTGAACAAGCCGAAGGGCTACGTGACGACGGTGAGCGATCCCGAGGGACGGCCGACGGTGATGGAGTTCTTTGCCAAGACAAATGAGCGGTTGTATCCGGTGGGGCGGCTCGACTACCAGAGCGAAGGCCTGCTGCTGATGACGAACGACGGCGAGCTGGCGAACCTGGTGACGAAGGCCGGATCGGGCGTGGAGAAGACCTACCTGGTGAAAGTGGCGGGACAGCCGAGCGAAGAGGAGCTGGATCGGCTGCGCAGAGGCGTGGCGATCGAGCGCGGCGAGGCGGGATCGGAACGCGTGCGGACTGCGCCGGCGCGGATCAGGCAGGTGCGGGTTGGAGAAAACCCGTGGTACGAGGTGGTGCTGACCGAGGGACGGAATCGCGAGCTGAGAAAAATGTTCGCGGCGATCGGGCACTTTGCGGAGAAGATTCGACGCGTGGGTTACGGGCCGTTGGAGTTGGACCTGGAGCCCGGCAAGTTGCGTGAACTAACAGCGGATGAGGTGAACGCGCTGCGGCTGACGGCCGAGGGAAAGATGAAGCCGCGAGCCATGAACGTGACGCTGCCAAAGGAAGCTAGGCGTGCGGCGGGGGCGCGGGGCGGAAAAGACTGGGACCGAGGGACCAAGCCACCCCAGCGAGCAGAAATCGCTCGCCCCCCCGCTTCGCGACCCCGACAGGGACCGAGGGACCAAGGAAGCAGAGGAGCGGGAGATCGACGGTCCGAGCGGTTCGCCGGTAAGCCCGGGGGATTTGCCGGGCCACGGGAAGAGCGCAGACCGAGGACGGAGTGGAAGCCACGCGAGCGCACGTTTGGCGGGGCGAGTGCGAGCAGCGCGGGACGTAATGAAGAGCGGGGCGGAGAACGGCCGAGGTTCGACAAGCGGGCCGGCGGGCCACCGAGGACAGGTTCGGGGTTTGGCGCGCGGCCGAGCAGACCGTTTGGAGCGAGGCCGGCGTTTGGCGGTGGACGCGAGGGCGGCGCGGGGCGAATCGGAGAGCGGGGCGGAGAGCGGAAGGAATGGAAGCCGCGCGAGGCGGCGTTTGGCGGGCGCAGTGAAAGCAAGCCGTTCCGGCGCGAAGAGAAGACGGGGTTTGGCGATCGAGGGAGCCGGCCGCCGAGAACAGGTTCGGGGTTTGGCGCGCGGCCGAGTAGACCATTTGGAGCAAAGCCCGGATTTGGCGGTGGACGCGAGGGCGGCGCGGGGCGAATCGGAGAGCGGGGCGGAGAGCGAAGCGGGGAGCGGAAGGAATGGAAGCCGCGCGAGGGTGCGGCGGGCGGATTTGGGAGTGCGCCGCGGAAGCCGTTTCGCGCGCGGGGTGAGCGTCCGGCGTTCGTGCGGCCTGAAGGCTCGTTCAAGCGAAGCGATGGCCCGAAGAAGCCATTCGAGCGCGAGCGAGGCACGGGCAAGAGCTTCGGCAGCGGTAGGCGCACGGGAAGTAAGGCGCGTTGGGTTCCAAGGCTGGGTCGCGCGGGGAATGAAGAAGGGCGCGGGCAGACGGGCAGTGGAGAACGGCCTGCACCGGCGTTCGGCGAAAAGCGCTGGGAGGGAAGGGGCGCGGCGGCTGGAGCAGGCCGGCCGAAGCCTGCGTTCGGCGCGAAGCCAGGTGGTTTCAAGAGGCCGGGCAAGCCGGGAGGGTTTTCGAAACCGGGCAGGCCAAGCGGCGGCGCAAGTCGGGGCGGTGCGCGCCCGGGCGGCAGACCGCACGGAGGCCCGAAACGGGGCTAGCGGTTGGTCGTTAAATTCAATCGTCCATAGTGTCGTGTCCCGGAAGTTCGTTACTTAAGTTGGGAACGTCAAATGCAGGTCCTTCGACTCCGTTTGCCGCGAAAAACGCGGCAAACTCCGCTCAGGATGACAGCTTGATTTATGTTGCGAACTTTAGGGACAGGACACTGGAGGGGCTAGCAGAAGTACAACCGAAGATTCCTGTTTGAGTCCGACCGTTGACGCGATTCCGCTCAGGGCAGGCTCTCGACCGGCCGCCGCAGCGGACTCCGGCGGCTCAGGATGACAACTCAAGCAAATGGTCGATCAGGAGGGCTCCCTAATGGCTAATAAATTTGGCACAGACATTCTGATTCAGGCACCGGACCCGAAAGTTGCGGCTGCGTTTTATGTGAAGCAGCTGGGATTCAAAATCACCGGGGAAGATCACAACATGATCAGCCTGCACGGAAAGAACATCAACCTTTTCATCGAGGAGGGGCCGGCGCTGGGGTCGGTTCTGGAAGTGACGGTTGAGAACGTGGAAGAGGCGAAGAAACGGCTGGTGGCCAACGGGTGCGAAATCGTGAAGGATGAGCCGGAGTTTCCGCGTTGCTACGTGAAGGATCCGTTTGGCCTGATTTACAACCTGACGGCGTAGATTGTTACGCGGTCTTACTAAGAACAACCGCAGGTCCTTCGGTCGCCGCGGCGACCTCAGGATGACAAATTGAAGGGAGTGCTATCCCAG
Source organism: uncultured Acidobacteriaceae bacterium (assembly GCA_963835355.1). Classification (GTDB taxonomy): domain Bacteria; phylum Acidobacteriota; class Terriglobia; order Terriglobales; family Acidobacteriaceae; genus Telmatobacter. Next base: position 283,398 of record CAWIFE010000001.1, read on the forward strand.
GTCTCAAAATCGAGACGTGGGGCACCCGAAAGATTTGTGCGGAGTGACTGGCGCACAAAAACAAGAACAACCGCAGGTCCTTCGACTCGCTGCGCTCGCTCAGGATGACAGTTCATGGGGGACGGAAACGAGAAGCAATCGCAGGTTCCTCGGCTCGCTCGGTGGCTCAGGATGACAACCGTGGGAGAGAAGCGCGCTGGCGCGGATCGCTGAAAAACTATGCGGTGTTTTGGATGCGGAAGCGGCGCATGCGGCCGACGAGCGAGGCGGGGCCGCTGACGCTGAGGCGGACGAGATTGCCTTCGTAGTCGCGGGAGTGAATGAGCGTGCCGGCTTCGATGGCGGCGAGAACCGCGCCTTCGTGCTGAGGAATGCGCAGCTCGGCTTCGACAATGGGATCGGAATGGAGCGCGGCGTCGATAGCTTCGAGCAGGGCGGGAATGCCTTCGCCGGTTACGGCTGAGACCGGCACTACCGCAGCACCGGCGGTGCTTTTATCCTTTGGGCTTGAATTCGTGCGAGCGAGCAGCGCAGCCCGCTCGTCTTCAGGCAGCAAATCAATCTTGTTCAGAACCTCAATGCGAGGCTTGGAGAGCGATTCGAGCTCGCCGAGGACTTTCTCGACCTGCGACTTTTGCTCTTCGCCATAAGTCGACGAAGCGTCGCGAATGTGGAGAAGCACCTCGGCCTGCGCGACCTCTTCAAGCGTGGCGCGGAAGCTCGTGACGAGCGTGTGAGGCAGATTGCGGATGAAGCCGACAGTGTCAGACAACAGAACGCGGCGGCGGCTGGGCAATTCGATGGCGCGGAGCTTGGGATCGAGGGTGGCGAACATGCGCGCGGAGGAGAGCACCTGGGCGCCGGTGATGGTGTTGAAGAGCGTGCTTTTGCCGGCGTTGGTGTAACCGACGAGAGCGATGGTCGGGACGGGGACGGCTTCGCGGCGCTGGCGTTGCTGGCGGCGAACGCGGCGGACGGCGTCGAGCGAGCTCTTGAGGTGATCGATGCGGCGCTGAATGCTGCGGCGATCGGTTTCGAGCTTGGTTTCGCCGGGCCCGCGGGTGCCGATGCCGCCGCCTAACTGGGACATGGCTTTACCGCGGCCGGTGAGGCGCGGCAGCATGTATTCAAGTTGAGCTAGCTCGACCTGGAGCTGGCCCTCGCGCGTGCGGGCGTGACGGGCAAAGATATCGAGGATGAGCTGCGTGCGGTCGAGGACGCGACAGGGCAAGGCGGCTTCAAGGTTACGCAGTTGCGTGGGCGAAAGGTCGTGATCGAAGAGAACGAGATCGGCTTGCGTCGAAGCGGCGACGGCGGCGATCTCTTCGACTTTGCCGGAGCCGATAAGCGTAGCGGGATCGGGGCGAGGTCGGCGCTGAATGAGTTCGGCAGCGACCTGGCCACCGGCGCTCAGGAGCAGCTCGCGAAACTCGGCGAGAGATTCTTCGGCATCGAGACCGGGAGAATCGCGGAGCGCACCTAACGAGGCTTGCGAATGGTTCGAAGGCGAGGGTGAATACGTTTCCGGCGTAAAGGGATCTGAAGACGCGGTATCGAAACGCACAGTTGGCGCGTTCGCGCCGGTGACTCGCGCGTTGCTGGCACGCGAGCGAACCTCAAGGTCCACCGCGACGAGGACGGCGCGCTCAGGCCTCTCACCCCATCGACCGGGATCTGGCGTAGAAGATTTCGACTGGCCACGAGCGCTGCCGAACCGATCCGCCTCGCGTGTCAATCGAAGAGGCTCCCGCGCGAGGACGCACCCGCGCTAACGTTGTTCAGCAGTCGCCTGGGATATCGATTGCACCGGCGCCGGAACAGCAGACGGTCCGATGCCCGATGACACGGCACCCGGACGGTGCTCGGTATGCATCACGCTCCGGTTGCTCACCACGGTTGAAATGGCGTGTTTGAAAATCAACTGTTCCTGGCTGTTATTTTCCAGGAGCACGGAGTATTTATCAAACGACCTGATCTTCCCTGTCAGCTTGACGCCGCTGACCAGATAAATCGTAATGGGGGATTTGTCTTTCCGAACCGTGTTCAGAAAGGTGTCCTGAATATTTTGTGCCGGCTTGTTCTCCATATGCCGATCTCCTACTTTCTTTTTGAAGTTGTTTGTGGACCTGCTGTTCGACCGCAATTCAGATAAGCGGGACGGCCCCGGAACGCCCGGCGCCGGCAAACCCCGCAATGTGACAACTTTATAGAGATTTTCGGCCTATTTCAACTCCACGGGCGGGTTAAGCCGGGTGTGGAATCGGCTGGGAGGGCGTTTTGGGGGCGCGTCGCGCGTCGAAGCTGTGTGTTTGCTGTCGAATAGGCGAAAAGAGGCAAAAGGCGAATGGGCCGGGACGCCGAGGATTGCATGGCTGATAGCATCGATTTGTGCAAGAGGGGTTGTGGTTGAGGAGTGCGAAAGAGGGCGGTATGCAAAAGACTGACCTTCCGGAGCGGGTTGCGGGCGAAAACAGCGGAGCCGCGCGCACGCCGGTTCCAATGCTGGACCTGAAACGGCAGTACGAGCCGTTGCGCGGGGAACTGATGGAAGCGCTGGGGCAAGTGCTGGAGACGCAGCAATTTATTCTTGGCGAGCACGTGGCGAAGTTTGAGCGGGCCGCGGCAGAACAGTTGGGAGTGAAACACGCGCTGGGCTGCTCGTCGGGAACGGACGCGCTATGGCTGGCGCTGGCGGGGGCTGGGATCGGCGCCGGCGATTCGGTTGTGACCACGCCATTCAGTTTTTTCGCTTCAGTGAGTGCAGTTCTCCGCGCGGGCGCGACACCGGTGCTGGCGGACATCGATCCTGCGACGTTTAATTTGTGGCCGGCGAAGGTGGAAGCTGTTCTGGATGGAAAGCGCGGAGCGGGAGTGAAGGCGATTCTGCCGGTGCATCTGTATGGATTGCCTGTCGACGTGACGGCCTTTTCGAAGCTGGGCCGAGAACGCCGGCTGACGGTTGTCGAAGACGCGGCGCAAGCGTGGGGCGCGGAGTGGAATGGAGTGAAGGCCGGCGGGTTGGGCGATGCGGCGGCGTTCAGTTTTTATCCCACGAAGAACCTGAGCGCGGCGGGCGATGCGGGCCTCGTGACAACAAACCGCGATGATGTTGCGGAGCGCGTGAAGATGCTGCGCAACCAGGGAATGCGGCGGCGCTACCACCACGATGAGCTGGGCTGGAACGCGCGGATGGACGGTTTCCAGGGTGCGGTGCTGACGGTGAAGCTGAAGTACATCGGTGCATGGAACGAGACGCGGTGCGAGCTGGCAGCGCGATATGGCAGGTTGTTTGCCAGGGCTGGGCTTGCTGAGAATGGGCCGTATCCGGCGAATGGGTTGGTGCTGCCGCACGAAGCGCCGGGGACAAAACATGTGTGGCACCAGTATGTGATTCGCGTGGCGCGGCGCGATGCGCTGCGGGAATTTCTTACTGCGCGTGGCATTGGGTCGGAGATTTATTATCCGGTTCCGCTGCATAGGCAAGAGGCGCTGAAGGGGCTGGGGTACAGCGAAGGGGATTTCCCCGAAGCGGAGCGCGCCTCGCGCGAGGTGCTTGCGCTGCCGATTTTTCCTGAGCTGCGCGAGGACGAGCAGAACGCAGTGGCCGAAGCGATTGCGGAGTTCCTGAGCTGACTCCGGGACCGGCGCGAGCGCTGATTCTTCTCTGCCAGACGTTCAACGTTCCTCGAGTCGCGAATAGAGGCTAATCTCACAACACAATTGATTCGATACACTCCAGACAAGAGGAGTGGGCGGATTTGCGCATTGCAATCGACACTGGCGGCACGTTTACCGACTGCGTTTGTTTGGCGGACGGAAAGTTGCGCGTGAAGAAGATTTTTTCGACGCCTGCCGATCCCTCGCGCGCGGTGCTAGAAGGTGTGAGCCTGCTGGGCGGCGCGGAGAATGTGGAGGTGCGGCACGGAACGACCGTAGGCACAAACACAATGCTGGAGCGGACCGGGGCTCGCGTTGCGTTTGTGACGACAGCCGGATTTGAAGACACGATTGCGATCGGGAGGCAGGCAAGAGCGCGGCTCTACGACTGGTTTGCGCCTGCGCCGAAGTGCCTGGTCGAGAAAGAACTGCGATTTGGAGTTGCGGAGCGAGTGAGCGCCGAGGGTGAGATTCTGCGCGAGCCTACAGATGAAGAGTTGGCCGCACTGGTTGAAGCTGTGAGGGCCAGTGGCGCCGAGGCCGTAGCAATCAGCCTGCTGTTTTCGTTTGCGAATCCGAAAACAGAGCAGCGAGTGGAGGCGGCGCTGCATGAACGGCTGGGGATTCCGGTTTCAGCGTCGCACAGGATTCTGCCGGAGTTTCGCGAGTACGAGCGCGCATCGACAACGGTGGTGAACGCGTACCTGGCACCGCGAATGGCACAATATTTGACTGCGCTTGAAGAGCGTGTCGGCGCCGAGCATAAGGGCGGGTGCGTAGATGTGATGCAGTCTTCGGGCGGGATTATTGCGGCGCGCGCGGCTGCGGAGGAGCCGGTGCGCACTGTGCTGAGCGGGCCGGCGGGCGGCGTGGTGGGCGCATGCCGGATGGCGCAGTGGGCGGGATTCGACAAGATCATTGGATTCGACATGGGCGGGACATCGACGGATGTTTTTGTGGCGAACACGGCGACGGGCACAGAGCTCACGCGCGAGTCGGTGGTGGCGGGAGTGCCGATTGGCGTGCCGATGCTGGACATTCATACGGCGGGAGCGGGTGGTGGGTCGATTGCGAGGTTCGATGCTGGAGGAATGTTGCGAGTGGGGCCGGAGTCGGCCGGCGCCGATCCGGGGCCGATCTGTTTTGGGCGCGGCGAGCGAGCGACGGTGACGGACGCGAACCTTGTGCTGGGGCGGCTGGATGCAGAGAGTTTTCTGGGCGGAGGCATGCGGATGGATTTCGAGCGCACGCGGCGCTTGATGCGCGAGCAAAAAGGTGCGCTAGAAACGGTGGAGGAGTTTGCGGCGGGGATTGTGCGCGTGGTGGAGACGCAGATGGAAAAGGCGATCCGCGTCATTTCGGTGGAGCGGGGACACGATCCGCGCGACTTTACGCTGGTGGCGTTCGGCGGAGGAGGACCGCTGCATGCGTGCTCGCTGGCTCGGGCGCTGCGCATTCCGCGCGTGTTGGTTCCGGCGCTACCGGGCGCGCTTTCAGCGGTGGGAATTCTGCTGGCGGACACGGTGCGTGATTTTTCACGGACGGTGATGCTGCCGGGCGAGGCGATGGGAAGTGTTGGCGAGATATTCGGCGAGCTTGAGAAGGGGGGAGCGGCAGAGTTTGCGGCGGAGGGCTTGAACGGCGTGGTCGAGCGGAGTTTGGATCTGCGCTACCGGGGACAGGGGTACGAGTTGAACGTTGCGTACGACCCGCAGGAGCCGGAGCGATCGGCGAGAGCGTTTCATGAGTTGCACCGGCAGCGGTACGGATTTGCGGATGAATCGCGGCCGGTGGAGATTGTGAACGTGCGTCTTCGGATGATTGCGGCGAGCGAACCGTACGAGCCGGAAAGGCACGCGCTTGTTGCGGGCGACGGAAGCGCGGCTTCGAGCGCCGAGCGCGAGGTTTGGTTTGAGGGCGGATGGAAGCCGACGCGATTCTACAAACGCGAACTGCTTCGGCCCGGCGATGCGATTGCGGGACCGGCAATGATCACCGAGTACACGGCGGCGACGCTGGTGGCGCCGGGATGCGCCGCGCGCGTGGATGGGCTGGGCAACCTGGTGATCGATGTTGACCAAGATAAGGTGCGCGAGGGCGCGACGGGCGAGAGGGCGGGCGCATGAAAGGGCAGGCGGCCGATCCGGTGGAGCTCGCGATCTTTCAGTGCGCCGTGCACTCGATTGCGGAAGAGATGGGCGCGGCGCTGCGAAGGACCGCGCTCTCGCCGAACATCAAGGAGCGGCGCGATTATTCGTGTGCGGTGTTTGACGGTCGCGGGCGCGCGATTGCAATGGGCGATCATATGCCGGTGCATTTGGGATCGATGCCGATGAGCGTGCAGGCGGCGATTGCGGCGATTGAATTTGCACCGGGAGACATCGCGATCCTGAACGATCCGTATGCGGGCGGAACACATTTGCCGGATATCACCATGGTGCTGCCGGTGTTTTTCGAGGACAGGAACGCGCCGGTGTTTTATGTTGCGAATCGCGCGCATCACGCCGACGTAGGCGGGAAGTTTGCGGGATCGATGGGGCCGGCGACCACGATCGAAGACGAGGGAATTCGCATTACGCCGGTGAGGATTGTGCGCGGAGGGGCGGTGGATCGCGAGGTGCTCGACTGGATCCTGCGCAGCGTGCGGACGCCCCAAGAGCGCGAGGGAGACCTGGACGCGCAGATGGGCGCGTGCCGCGTCGGCGAGCAGCGCGTGCTGCAACTGGCCGCGAAATACGGAATAGAGAAGCTGGCGGCATGGGGCGATGAGCTGCTTGATTACTCGGAGCGGCTGGTGCGGGCAGAACTGAGGAAGATGCCCGCAGGAGATATTCGACGCAGAAGACTGGCTGGATGACGACGGCGTGACGGATGAGCCGCGCAGGATTGCGGTGCGGCTCAAGATCGATCCTATCGCGGGGAAAATCGACGTGGATTTTGCCGGCTCGTCAGCGCAGGTTGCGGGCGCGGTGAATGCAGTTCGCGCGATCACGCTTTCGGCGTGCTTCTATATGCTGCGGTGCTTGCTCGGGGAGGATGCGCCGGCGACGGAAGGAATTCTGCGGCCGCTGACGCTGCACGCGCCGAGCGGATCGATTGTGAACGCGCGGCCACCTGCCGCTGTGGCGGGCGGAAATGTGGAAACATCGCAGCGGATTGTGGACGTGCTGATGCGGGCGCTGGCAAAGGCTGTGCCGGAGCGGGTTCCGGCAGCGAGCGCGGGAACGATGAGCAATGTGACGATTGGCGGGAACGATCGACGCGCGACTGGGGGCGCGGGCGGGGGGACCGGCGAGGCGTTTGCGTACTACGAGACGGCGGCGGGCGGAATGGGCGCGCGGCCAGGGATGGACGGGATCAGCGGCGTGCACACACATATGACGAATTCGCTGAACACGCCGATTGAGGCGCTCGAATATGCGTACCCGTTTCGCGTGCGGCGATATGGGTACCGCGATGGCTCGGGTGGCGAGGGGAAGTTTCGCGGTGGGGACGGACTGATTCGCGAAGTGGAGTTGCTGACCGATGCGGAGGTGACGCTGCTGGCGGATCGGAGGAAGTTCAGGCCGTACGGGCTGGAAGGCGGCGGGGATGGAGCGGCTGGGCGCGCGACTGTTGTGAAGGCGGAGAGCGGCGAGGAGATTGAGCTCCCGGGAAAGTGCAGCCGGAAGCTCAAGAAGGGCGATGTGCTGCGGATTGAGACGCCGGGGGGCGGGGGATGGGGAAAGACCGGGAACGAGGGACCAAGGGAACAAGGACTGAGGGAGGGCAGGGAAAGGATTCCTTCCGCGGAGTGAGCGGTCGCGTTAGCCCGGAACTTTGACTTCGACGTGGGAGGCGCTCTCAACGAAGGTGGCGATGGCGGAGTGATCGAGGTCGCCTTTGCCATCGGCGATGAGGGAGGAAAGCATCTGCTGCACTTGCGCGGTGAGCGGCAGAAAGACGTGGTTGGCTTCAGCGGTCTCGAGGGCGTTGCGCAGGTCCTTCTGGTGAAGTTTGATTTTGAAGCCGGGCTTGAAGTTGCGCGCGATGAGCATGGGGCCTTTGGCGTTGAGGACGGCGCTGCCGGCGAGTCCGGCTTTGACGGCGTTGACCACGACTTCAGGATTGAGGCCGCAACGCGTGGCAAGGGTGAGCGCCTCGCCCATGGCGGCGATGTTGCAGGCGACCATGATTTGATTGGCGAGTTTGGTGGTGTTGCCTGCGCCGACGGGGCCGGTGAGGGTGACGCTGGAGCCGAGGCACTTGAGGATGGGCTCGGCGATTTCAAAAGCGGAAGGGCTGCCGCCGACCATGATGGCGAGCGTGCCGTCGACGGCTTTGGGCTCGCCGCCGCTGACGGGAGCGTCGATAAAATCGACACCTTTCTGCGCGCAGGCCGCGGCGATCTTCTGCGAGACGAGCGGGCTGATGGAGCTCATGTCGATGATGAGCGAGCCAGGCTTTGCGCCGGAGAGAATTCCGTCGGAGCCGAGGACGACTTCTTCGACTTCAGGGCCGTCGGGAAGCATGGTGATGACGATGGAGGAACGCGAGCCGACGTCGACATTCGATGAACCGCGCTGGGCGCCATCGGCAACTACGGAATCGAGCTTGGCGGGAGTTCGGCCGAAGGCGACGACGGTGTGACCTGCCTTGAGAAGGTTCCTGAGCATGGGGCGGCCCATGATGCCGAGGCCGACAAATCCAATGGTTGCCATCGTTCGTCTCCGTTCGCGGAATCTAAAATGGGACTGTGCGCAACTACTTCAACTATTTTACCGAGATCGAGGAGCGCTTCCAGCAGAGGCGGGGAACGATTTTGCTGCTCTCGACGCTGGATTGGGCGCTGATCGATATGTGGCGCGAGGCGGGGATTCCGCTGGAGGCGGTATTGCGCGGGATTGATGCGGCGTTTGACAAGTACGAGGCGCGGCAAAAGCGGGCACGCATGCAGCGCGTAAACGGGTTGGCGTGGTGTGCGCAGGCGGTGATGCAGGCGGCCATGGAGATGAGTGAGGCGGCCGTGGGATCGGCGGCGGCGACGACGGCACAGGAGTCGGGGTTCGAGCACGAGCGCGTGGCAGCGCATTTGATGGCGGCGGCGGAGGCGCTGGATCGGGCGACGGTGGCCGACGAGGCTTGCCGGGCAACGGCTGCGCGGCTGCGCGAACTTGCCGCGGAGGTCGGGGCCGCCGGCGGGGAAAATGCGGCGGCCGTCGATCTTGAAGCTCTGGAGCGATCGTTGAACGTGCTCGAGGAGAAACTGTTTGTCGCGCTGACCGCGGCGGCGCCGGAGGCTCTGCTTGTGGGCCTGAAGGAGCACGCAGCGCGTGAGCTGGCACCCTACCGCAGCCGTATGGGCGCAGTGCAACTGCGGCAGGTGGAGCAGCAGTTTGAGCGGAAGCAACTGCTGGTGCACTACAACCTGCCGCGGTTGAGCCTGTTCTACATGAGCCAGCAATGAAGAAGCGGGCGCGGGGTGGTGTGAAAGGCAAGCCTCAGGGGCTAAAGCCCGAATCATCTTATGGCCCTGAAGCGGCTCGACTGAAGTCGAGCCCTGATACAAAACCAATCACTGGCCGGGGTGATTCCGCGGCGTCGCAGTTGGTTCAGATTGAAAAGCCGGTTTATGGCGGGGCGTTTCTGGCGCGCGTCGAAGGCAAGGCGCTGTTTGTGCCGCTGGCGCTGCCCGGTGAGCGGGCGCGGGTGCGCGTAGTTGAAGAGAAGCGCGGGTACGCAACGGCCGAGTTGGAAGAGATTGTTTCTGCCGCGGCGGAGCGGGTTGCGCCAGCTTGCAAATATTTTGGGACGTGCGGCGGCTGCCAGTATCAGCACGCGGAGTACAAAGCGCAGGTCGTGATGAAGCAGGCGATTTTGCGCGAGACGCTGGAGCGGGGCGGCGTGCGCGCGCCTGATGAGATTGCTGTGCTGGCGGGCGAGCCGTGGGCGTACCGCAATCGGATCCGGCTAGCGTTCGATGCAGAGGGAAGGCCGGGATACCGCGGGCGGCGCTCACATGCCGTGGTTGCGATTGAGGAGTGCCCGATCGCCGCGCCGCTGCTGGTGCGAACTGCGCTCGACGCCGCGGAACTGTTCCGGCGGTTCGCAGTTCCAAGCCGGCCTGCTGAGCTCTCGCTCTTTTGCGATGCGGCTGAAGGTTCGATGCTGGCCAGTGTCTTCACGGAAGGCGCGGCTCAGGTTCCGCTCAGGGACTATTTTGATGCGCTGCTGCCGCAGATTCCTTTGCTGAGCGGCGTGGAACTGGTGGAAGTTCACCAAGGCCAGCCAAGGACTGTGGCGCGGGCAGGCGCCGAATCCATCGCATACCGTGCGGCTGGATTTGATTATCGCGTCGATCATGGCGCGTTTTTTCAGGTCAATCGCTGGCTGCTGGATGAGCTGGTGGAGTGCGTGACAGGCGAGCAGCAACTCGGCCCGGCTGGCCACGGCGGTCCGGCCCACCGCAGCGGGCAAGCGTGGGATTTGTTCGCCGGCGTGGGGCTGTTTGCGCGAAAGCTCGCAGAGCGATTCGAGCGGGTGATCGCGGTTGAGTCGGCGCCGGCGGCGATAGCGGCGCTCAAAGAGAATTTGAAGGGGACGGATGCGACAGCGGTGAAGGCCACGACGCTGGAGTTTTTGCATGGAGCGGCGAAGGGAGAACGGCCGGATGCGATTGTTGTCGATCCGCCGCGGATGGGGCTGGGCGCCGAGACGACGGAACTGCTGGGCAGGATTGGCGCGCCCGAGATGGTGTATGTATCGTGCGATCCGGCGACGCTGGCGCGCGACCTGCGCTCGCTTGTGGCAGCGGGCTATGCAATTGAGCGCATCACGCTTGCAGACCTGTTTCCGCAGACGTTTCACCTGGAGACGGTCGTGCGGCTGCGGCGGTGACGAGTCAAGCCGCGGGAAGTCGTGCCGGGAATCCGAATTCCTGATAGGCTTGATGCCAAATTAACTTTTCAAATCTGGGCCCCATGCACGCCGATCTACCCAACCCTGCGCAACGCTCGCATGGATTAACCACCGTGCCGTTGTTTCATGCGGCGTGGCTGTTTGCCGCGGGGATTTTGGTCGCGAGCCGGGTGTGGCTTGCGCCCCCACTTGTGCTGATTCTGTTGGTGCTGGTCGCGGGTCTGTGCGCCGTAGCGGTCGGGCGCGGCGGACACGCGCAAGGCATTGTGGGTTTGCCGCTGGCGGTTCTGTGGATGCTGCTGGGCGCGTGGTGCGGGGAGATGGAGCCGCAGCCTGCGCCCGCTCCGGAGCTGGTTAGGCTTTCTGACGGATTGTTGCGCTCCGTGGAAGGAACCGTGGTGGATGCGGGTCCGATGCGCACCGAGCTTGAGCAGAATGTGGACGAAGCCTCGGCCACTGAGCCGACGCAACGCATTGATGTGCGCGTGGCCACGGTGGAAGTGGTGAACGATGCGAGCGACGCGCAGGCGGCAACAGACGGCGGCGTGCGGCTGACGGTGCGGTGGCCGGCAGATGCGGAAGCTCGGGGCGCGGCGCAGCCGTTTCAATGTGGCGAGCGCATACGAGCGGTCGTTCGGCTGCTGCGGCCGGAGACTTACCACGATCCGGGGGTATGGAGCCGCGCGGATTATCTGCTGGACCAGGGAATTACTTCGACAGCAACGGTTGCCCTGAATCGCGTGGAACGGTTGGGGCAGACGCCAGGCGCATTTTTGTCGTGCAGGGTTGGCGGATGGCAGCACGCGTCGACGACGCGGTTGCTGGCGCTGCCCGCAGCGATGCGGAATCTACCCACGCCGCTACGACTGAGCGAGGACGATGCTGTCATGCTGGCGGCGATGGTGGCCGGAGACCGCACGTACCTGACGCATTCGTTGCGCGTGGGCTTTGAGCGCACAGGCTCCTTTCACATGCTGGTGGTTTCAGGGTTTCACCTGGCAATCGTGGCCGCGTGCATCTTTTGGATCACGCGGCGGCTGCGCGTGCCGCGCGTCCCAGCGACGATTCTGACCATCGTCGCGTCGTTTGCCTACGCGCTGTTCACGGGGTTTGCCACGCCGGTGCAGCGCTCGCTGTGGATGGTGACGCTTTATCTGCTGGGTCGCCTGGTCTATCGCGAGCGCAATGCCGCTGAACACGATTGGATTTGCCTCGCTGTGTTTGCTGGTGGTGAGCCCGCGCAGCCTGTTCGACTCAAGCCTGCAGATGACGCTGTTGGCGGTGATTGCGATTGCGGGTGTGGCCGCGCCGCTGCTGCAGGGAACGATTCATCCTTATGCGGCTGCGATGCGCGACCTGCATTTGGTGGCTGTGGACATCAAGCTCGCACCGCGAGTAACGGAATTTCGCATGATGATGCGGGCGGTGGCCGAGCGGCTGGAGGTTGCCGCGAATCGCGCGATCGCGTGGCGGATTTTTCCGTGGAGCGTGAGATTCGGAATAAGAGCGGTGGAGTTGGTGGTGATTTCGTGCGTGGTGGAGCTGGCGATGACGCTGCCGATGGCGGTGTACTTCCACCGTATTACGATCTTTGCACTGCCGGTGAATCTGCTGATTTTGCCGATGCTGCTGGTGTTAATGCCGGCGGCTTTGCTGACCATGCTGATGCTGGTGGTGTGGCCGGCGGCAGCGGTGATCCCGGCGATGGTGGTGGCACTGGTGATGCACATCGGTGTGGGCCTGGTGCATCTGTTCGGTTCAATGGCGCTCGGGGATTTCAGGATTCCAAACCCGCTGCTGTGGCAGTCGGCGGCGTTTTGCGCGCTGTTGGGAGCGGCAATTGTGCTGGCGCACGAGAGCCTGGGGCGCGGGGCACGATGGATGCGGCGCGGTGCGTGGGTTGCGCTGGCGATGGCGGCGCTGGCGGCGGTGATGCCGCGGCCGGTGGAGCGGCCGAAGGGCGCAATGCTGATGGAAGCGATCGACGTGGGGCAGGGCGATTCGCTGCTGGTGATTACGCCGGACGGAAAGACGCTGCTGGTGGATGGAGGGGGATTCGGCGGGGGGCCGAGGCAGGCTCCACAGGATTTTGATATCGGCGAAGAAGTGGTATCGCCGGCTTTATGGGCGCGGGGCATTCGGCACCTGGACGCGGTGGCGCTGAGTCACGCGCACTCCGACCACATGGGCGGACTGCCCGCGGTGCTCAGGAATTTTCATCCCGATGAGCTGTGGGTGGGGAACAATCCGCGGTTTGGAGCGTATGACGCGCTGCTCGATGAGGCCGCGGCGCTGCATGTGCGGGTGAAGAGTTTTCGCGCGGGCGATGCGTTCAGTTTTGGCAGCACGCAAGTGAACGTGCTTGCGCCGTTTCGCGATTACGTGCCGGGCGCGGAGCCGACGAACAACGATTCGCTGGTGCTGCACGTGAGCTACGGCACGACTTCGGTCATGCTCGAGGGCGACGCGGAATCGCCAATCGAGCAGGCGATGCTGGCGGAGCCGGGACTTGCGAGCACACTGCTGAAGGTGGGGCATCACGGTAGCATCACCTCGTCGCGGCCGGAGTTTCTGGCGCGCGTGTCGCCGCAATGGGCGGTGATTTCGAGTGGCCGCCACAATCGATACGGGCATCCGCGCGAGGAAGTGCTGGAAGAGTTGCAGGCGGCGCATGTGCGGACGTTGCGGACGGATATCAATGGGATTTCGTGTTTCGTGCTGAATGGAAAGACGACGACGGGGGCGGTGGGGTGCGGAGGGCCGTGATCGCCGCGAAAGTTCCTTTTCGCAGTGGGCAGCCCATTTTCTGGCGATGCTGTAAGATTTCGGCCCTGCAACGAGACTACCTAGATGAAAGAGCATGATTAGCGATCGTTCCAGCGGTTTTGAGTCCGACTTTTTGCGAATGCTGGAGACTTTCGGCCGTCCGCTTCGCCGATTGTGCAGCGCATATCTGAGAGATTCCGCGGAGCAGGAGGATCTCTTTCAGGAAATAGCAATCGCCATCTGGACGGCGTTACCCAGATTTCGCGGGGAAGCGAGCGAGCGGACCTGGATATACCGCATTGCTCATAACGTCGCGTTCACTTACACGGCGAAGCACCGACGGCTTGTAGGCGTCCAGCAGCCCATTGAATCGCTTCCATTCATTCCCGCGACAGAGGACGATTCACGGCACCGTGCGCTGGTGGAGGCGGTTCAGCGGTTGCAACCAGCCGACAGAATCCTAGTGACCTTGTATCTCGAGGGATTCTCGGCGCGGGAGATTGAGGAAGTGACAGGCTTGACGGCGAATAACGTTGCTGTGCGACTCAGCCGGCTCCGGCAGAAGCTCACTTTGGCGTTGCGCGGCGAGGAGGTTTGCGAATGATCACGTCTCATTCTCAACCGGATGACTTGCAGAGTCTCTGGCGCAACGGCGACGCAAAACCAGTAAAGGAGGACTACTCGATCATGCTGAGAATTGCGCAGGAAAAACAACGTTCGCTCGAAGAGTTTCTTCGCGGAGAAGATTCGAACAACTACCTGCTGGCGCTGTGCCTCGCGCCCGTTTTTGCGCTTATCACGTGGATGACGCGACGGAACCCGGCGATGGAACTCGGCAATCTGGTCATCACCTTAACGCTGATCGCAGGCGCTGTAGTGACATGGGTAAACCATCGCAAGGCGAAGCCTCTGCTAAAGATCGATCTCAGCGTCAGGGAATACCAGGCACGGTTGCTGCAGTTGTACGACCGCGAGATCCGTTTTTCAAAAGGCATAAAGTACTGGTATATGATTCCGCTTCTTTGCGGGGTCTCGTTAATTGGATTCCCGATTCTTCATCATTTTCTAGTGCCGCAACTCTGGAGCATTTTGCTGCTCGTGGCCCTGTTCGTCGCGCTTGAATCCTACGTTTGGCGCATCTCCGATGTAAAGCGCGTTGCGGATCTGAAAAGACGAAAAACCGAGATGCAGGGCGTGCTCGACGAATTGGACCGAGGGTAAGGAGCGGAACCGCTCCGCGGCCGAGAGCGAGTTTATAGTTTGTGTATGCAAAAGGCCGGCAAGGCAGGAGTGTTCAATCCGCATGAAACGGCGCGGGCGGACTCGCTCGCGGGTGTTCCGCTGGCTTCATTCGGACGGCGTCTGGTTGCGTACCTGATCGATATGGTTCTGGTGTTTGGCACGTACGGGCCAGCGATGGCCGGGTTGCGCTACCTGCTGTTCAATGTGCTGGGAATGCGCGACGAGTTGTACCGCTCCGCGCATGTGACGGTGCGATTCGAATTCCAGATGGTGACGGAAGTGGCGTGGGTGCTTTGGCTGGTTCTTTATTTCGGGTTGATTGTTTGGAAGACGAATGGCCTGACGCTCGGGAAGCGACTCACGCGCATCCGCGTGGTCTCGCTGACTCACGAAAAGATTGCGTTCTGGCAATCCGTGGAGCGCGCTCTTGGCTACGGCGCCAGCGCTCTCGAGGCGGGATTCGGCTTCCTGCAGTACTTTTTCTATCCCAATCACCGCTGCGTGCACGACCGGATTGCCGAGACGATCGTGGTGCTGGATTTACGCGTGGCGGGCGCGAAAACTCAGGCGCCAGCCGTTGAGTGAATCGCCAGCAGCCTCTCCAGCAGGGGCTTGAGGAGCTTGATGTCGAGGGCGTTGGCGCCGTCGGATTTGGCGTTGACCGGATCGTCGTGGACTTCGACGAGGGGGCCGTCGTGCCTTCGGTTATTGGACTCGACGCACGATCTTGAACAGGATGAGTGGGGTTCGGCCCGGATCATCGAAGACGGGCCAGGCCGCAACCTCTTCGAGTCGATAGGCTGAAAACCGAGCGATCGCGTCGCTGGATAAATCGGTCCACGCGAGGAACCAGCCCGGCTGATCCTTCGCGGCCCTTTGTTGCGGGCCATTCGCATCGTTCATGCACGGAATTCCTGTCATCAGGGAAATCTGGTTTCCACTCACGCCAGAGATCACCTGGTTTTGCTCGGGATCGCTGCGAACAATTTTACGGATGGAATTGGCCGCGTCGTAAAACTGCCGCTGCGGGCGGGCGATGAACTGCTCGATCATGAGCCCATTGATTGTGGCGGAGGCGGCCATCGCAGACAGCAAGAGAACCGCTGCTGTTGGTCTGTGATTCGAATCTGCGAGCAGCTCGTCCAGCATCAGCGCTGCGATCAAGACGATCGGCACGAGCATCACCAGGAAATAGCGCGGCGCGTAGTCGTCCTCGAGACGAAAGATGAAAGCCGCCTGGCCCGCAAGCGCGAGCCATGAAGCGGCAAAGAGGGCGTTGGACCATAACTTCCGTTTCCAAACCAGAGTGAGCACCAGGATCACGAGAACCACCGGATACAGGACACGGTCGATCGAGAGGCAGTTGCGCGCCAGCTCGATGAGGGTGTCGAAGCTTTGGCGCCAATCAAAATCTTCCAGAGCGTTGCGCGAGAAGAAGTATCTGTAGTCGGCGCCGTAACCCAAGGCCGACGCCAGAGCGGCATAGCCTTTGGTTAAAGCCGCAGGAACGACGGCGACGGCGAGCGCAACCTGAAAGAATGCGGCAGCCTTGCGGCCCATGACCGACCATGCCAACCAGAAGACGGATGGAATGAGCACGGCCGAGGTTGTTTTGGTGAGCAGCATGAGAAAGACGAGCACGGAAAGAGCGGCCAGAGGCCAGATTCGCTTCGAAGTTGCGCAAGAAGCCAACCAAAGAGCGAGGCAGAACTCGAAGATCACCAAAGTATCGAGGATTGCCAGCCGGCTGAAGACAAACGCAAATGGACTGAGGGCGAGGAGCAGCACGGCGGCGAGAGGCGGCACGCCGGAGCCAGAGCGCGTATGGTGTTTCAGCAGCACAAAAACAAGGCCAAGCGTGGCCAGGGAGATGGCGACATTGAACGCCCGCGCGGCAATCACGCTGACGCCAGTGAAATGGAAGACGGCGCTGAGCAAAAGCGGCCACACTGGCAAGGCGACCGCAGGATTGTAGTCGCCGGAAACGTACCAGTGTCCGGTCAGAGAATGCATAACAGCGGCGCCGGCCCACCAGCCTTCGTCAGTGAACTTGGCCTGATCGATCGCCCACATTGAATCGTTGGGGAAATCGGCATCGAGATGAACGAACCTGAAGGCTGCGATGGCGCAAACGAACAAGAAGATGGCGACACGCAGCCAGCGCCGCGCCGGGAGCTGGTTGTGTGCAGAGTGAGCAAAAAGAAGCGCCCAGGGGAACCGGCTTGCGGTTTTCGCTCTCAGGCTAGCTTGCGTCGTCATGGGCGCGATCAATTCAGCCGCGGGGAGGCTTTAGCCAGTTACAGCTTGGATGGCGAGGAGCTTTTCGAGCAGCGGTTTGAGGAGCTTGATGTCGAGGGCGTTGGCGCCATCGGATTTGGCGTCGGCGGGCGAATCGTGCACTTCAACGAAGAGGCCGTCAATGCCGGCGGCAACAGCGGCGCGCGCGAGGAGAGGAATGTATTCGGGCTGGCCGCCGCTGACGCCGTTGGCCGCGGAAGGCTGCTGCACCGAGTGGGTGGCATCGAAGACGACCGGCGCGAGACGGCGCATGATGGCCAGCGAGCGAAAGTCGACGACCAGGTTGTTGTAGCCGAACGTTGAACCGCGCTCGGTGAGGAAGACGCGTTCATTGCCCGTGGAGCGAACCTTCTCCAGGCCGTGGGTCATATCCCATGGGGCGACGAACTGGCCCTTCTTGATGTTGACGGCTCGGCCGGTTTTGCCTGCGGCGACGAGCAGATCGGTTTGGCGGCAAAGGAAAGCAGGAATCTGGAGGACGTCGACAGCTTCGGCGGCGACCGCGCAGTGGGCAGGCTCGTGTACGTCAGTGAGGACGGGGAGGCCGGTATCTTTGGCGATGCGGCCGAGGATGCGCGTGCCTTCTTTGAGACCGGGACCGCGGAAGCTTTTTACGCTGGTGCGATTGGCCTTGTCGTAGCTGGCTTTGAAGATGAAGGGAATGCCGAGGTCGGCGGCGATGCGCTGGACGGCTTCGGCGATGGAGCGGGCGTGAGCCTCAGACTCGATGACGCAGGGACCGGCGATCAAGAAGAGCTGGCCCGAACCCACTTGCACAGGCCCGATTTCGAACGATGAACTCACGAAGGGAATTGTACAGGGGAGGTGGAGCAGGTTTCAGGTTTCAGGTTTCAGGTTTCAGGGGTCAGGGGTCAGGGGTCAGTTGCAGGGGTCAGTTGCAGGGGTCAGTCAAATACCGGTCTGTGATTGAAAATCGGCGGGAGGGTACACGCGTACTCTCCGCGTATCCCGAAGACGGGATGGGAGAGCACGCGGCAATGATCGGAAAAAGGGGCCCGGTTACTCGGTATGGCTGCGAGACCACTCCCAAAGTGCGCGGTCGAGCGTGCGCAGAGGCGTGGGGGCGGGAAGCTCGTTTTGCGGCCTGACGATGTTGCTTTCGGCGAGACGCTTGCAGAAGGCCAGATACTCCTCGTAGAAGCGCACGTCGTGACGCGCATGGCCCAGGGCTTCAAGGGTGCGATAGTCCAGCACCGTGTAGCGCTCGGGGAAGATTGCGGCCAAAACGGCCGAGGCCAGGGCAATGTCAATGCCGTGCAGGTCAAGCAGCGCCTTGACGGCGGTTTCAGTGGAAGACTCGGGCGAAGTGGCTACGGCCAAGGCGCGGCGGATCTTGTCGTTGCTGTTTCCGATGAGAACCTGCACAGCGCGCTCGGACTTCCAGCGCACGATCGCTTCCAGATTGGCCAGCGAATAGTCTCCGTTGCGAATGGCTTCACCAGCTTCAAAAGCAGCCTTTTCAAGCTCATGCTCTTTCTCGCCGGCCGTTTGCCAATATTGCTCAGCCAAGTCTTGCAGTTCCGCTTCAGCAGGCTGAAGCTGGAAATAGGCGACCATCTTTATCTCCATCCTTTCAATTCTTATGCCCAAAAACTTAGTCACGATAGGCCCGGCGGGAAATCATTGTCAATAACCCAGAGGGTGGTTTTTGCACCCCTGTACCGGACTGGTCCATGAGACGCCGGCAACCATGGAAATGGCTGCCCGCCGAGCTGTGGAAGCGGCAATTCATTCGGGGAATTCCGGCTCGAAAATGGCGCTCCGTTGGTAGTAGACGCGATTGCCGGAAGAATCGTTTGAACGCGGTTTGGAGCGGAGAAGAATGTTTCGAGAAAAGGGGCTGAAATGGACGGCGGAGGGCGACGGGAGGGCGCGGAAGGCTGAGAATGGAGCGAGGCTGTCAGGGGCTAGATTATGATAGCCATAAATCAATACATATGCTATTATGTATTTATGCGTACGACGGTGGATATTCCGGATGAGACATATCGGATGATTAAGGTGATGGCAGCCGAGCGCGGGGGTACAGTGAGGGAGCTGATTCTCGAGGGGTTGGAGACGGTGCTGGGGACCAGGGAGACGCCTCGCAAGGGCTGGGAGTTGCAGGGGATTTCGTCGGCCGAGCCCGGGTCGATTGAGGTCGATCGCGAGACGAACGACGAGGTGATTGGGTTTCCGTGAGGTCGAGGTTTGAGGCCGTTACTTGGGCCGGTGACCGCGAAATGCCATTTTCAATGGTAGAATGGCATCATGAATGCCATCGTGGAGATCGACCGAGCCGGCCGGATCGTGGTGCCGAAGAAGTTTCGCGACGCGTTGCAACTCAAGCCGGGGACGCGGCTAAAGGTGGAGTGTACGGGAGACAGGATCGTGCTTGAACAGGATTTCCCGGAGCCGAGGCTGGAGATGCGAGACGGACTGCTGGTGATGGTAGGCGGGGTGCCGCTGACGGTTGAGGATGTGAACGAGTTGATCCGGCAGGGCTATGAAGAGCGCCACAAGAGGATCATGGAAGGAAGCGGATTGGAGTGAGCGTCTTCCTCGACACGTCGGTGCTGGTTGCCGCGGTGCGCACAGCCGACCTGCGTCATGCAGCCAGCGACGATCTGGTACGGAAATGCCGCCCTGAGAACGCCACTTGCGCGGCGCACACCCTGGCCGAGGTTTACGCCAGCCTTACGGGTATGCGCCCGCCAAACCGTTTCCGCCCGGACCAGGCCATGCTGGTGGTCGATGAATTCCGAAGGAAGTTTCGCTGCGTGGAACTGACCGCCGACGAAGTTCTGGATGCAGCGCGCGGAATCGCGGGCCTGGGATTGCTGGGCGGGATTATTTACGATGCCCTGTTGCTGACCTGCGCCCGCAAGGTGAATGCTGAGCGGATTTACACGTGGAATGTGCGCCACTTTCAGATGGTTGCGCCGGACTTGGCGGAGCGGATTGTGGAGCCGTGATCGTGGGTGGTGAGATGGCTGGTTCCGTTGGCTAGTCTCGATCCACGTCGCCAAAGCTCTTCGCGGCAATCTGGCCAGTACCGCTTTCACATCTCTTGCGGATGACTTGCAGGATCTGACCTTGAATGGAGCGCATTACGGCGTCAGTCCACGCACCTGCGTAGGGATTGAAATGTGTAGAGAGCCGTTCATGGCTAGTGAGTCGAAGTAGAATTCCGCCCGGGCGGAGCTCAAGGCGGTACTCTCCGTCGAGGACATCGAAAAATGCACCGCCTACTGCGACGTGCTCGTCGAGCGTTGATTTCGGGAGCGATTCAGTGTTCGCGTGAATAGAGAATCGCAGGTCGGACCCTGGCTCCCAACGATTGACCGACTCGGTGAATACTAGCCCGCCAGTAAAGCTCGCCTGGCGCACGCCCCCAACCCCTTCGTGCGATAGCGTAGCCGCAACTGGCTTGGGAAAGCCAATGCGCGTCGCCCAGCTCCGAGGCAATTCTGACGGATCGATTTCGCGCACACTTTTGATGTTGTCCCACACGACAGATGCGGGCGCGTGGATCAAAACGTCTGTTTCCACGGTTCGAACCTCGAGAGTCGATGGAACCTGCGCTTCGAGGAGAATGAACACAAGGGGAAACGCAACTGCGCTGAGCGTGCCAGTGGCCCGTTGTTTAATTCCCCTCCAAGTCATTCTTGCGATCAGGCCGCCAATCGTGGAAGAAACCAGCATGATAGGCGCAGCGAAAACGAGACAGATATATCCTTCCCACTTCACGATGAGTGAAACTGCGACGGTGATTAGCACTGAAAACCAAGGGAGAGCGATCCAATTAAACCAGCGGACACTTTCGATCGGCGCCTTCCGCAGGTAGTTGTCGACGGCGACGTATCCCATGCACAGCGGAACGAGTGCAAGGAACCCAATCGTCATGATCAAAGATCCATCGGCAGCCCATTTGAAATCGAAGACGAGCCTGTAGAGGCAGCCGAGAATCGCGCCAGCGATGGCGCTCAGCCACCACGGCTTCCAGTGCTGCCAAAGTCTGTCGGTCGATGTCGTTCGCGCCTCCCAAATGCACCGGCACTGTGTTCGCCTCAGATGTACTGAATTCTACTGGACGACTTGGCCGGCGATCGCCTCGATCTGCGACCGCTGCAAGCGGTGTTTGTAGCTGGCGGTGATGAACTCGCGGAAGAGCGGGTGGGGCTCGAGGGGCTTGGATTTGAACTCGGGATGGAACTGGCAGCCGAGGAAGTAGGGGTGGCCGGGGATCTCGACAATCTCGACGTAGGTTTGGTCGGGAGTGGTGCCGCTGATCTGGAGGCCGGCGCCGGTGAGCAAGGCTTCGTACTCGCGATTGAATTCGTAGCGATGCCGGTGGCGCTCACTGATCTCCTTTTGGCCGCCGTAGGCGCGGCTTGCGAGCGAGTCTTCCTGCAAAACGCAGGTCCAGGCTCCTAACCGCATTGTCCCGCCCATTTCTTCGACGCCAAGCAGTTCGCGCAGCTTGTAGATGATGCGGTGCTCGGTTGCCGGGTCGAACTCGCTGGAGTTGGCGTCTTTAAGGCCGCAAACGTTGCGCGCGAACTCAATGCAAGCGGTTTGCATGCCAAGGCAAATGCCGAAGTAGGGGACGTTCTTCTCGCGCGCGTAGCGGATGGCGTTCAACATGCCGTCGATGCCGCGCTTGCCGAAGCCGCCGGGAACGAGGATGCCGTCGAAGCTCTCGAGCTGCGATTCGTAGCTGCGATCGTCGGGACCGGTGGACTCGAGACCCTCGGCCTCGATCCAATGAATTTTCAGTTTCAAGTTTTGTGAAATCGCCCCGTGCGTGAGCGCTTCCTTGAGCGACTTGTAGCTGTCTTCGTACTCGACATATTTGCCGACGATGGCGATGTTGACTTCGTCCTTGGGGTGGTAGCAGCGCTCGACCAGTTCACGCCAAAGGGTGATGTCGGCGTCGGGCGCATCTTTGTGCAGGTATTTGAGGATGAGCGAATCGACGCCCTCCTCGGCAAAGCCAATCGGGACTTCGTAGATGAAGGGCACGGTTTTGGCGCCGATGACGGCCTTTTCTTCGACGTTGCAGAAGGCGGCAATCTTTTGCTTGATGTCGCGGCTGAGGGCGCGATCGGAGCGGCAGAGGAGAATGTCGGCCTGAATGCCGATGGAGAGCAGCTCCTTGACGGAGTGCTGCGTGGGCTTGGTTTTGAGCTCCTGCGCGGCAGCGATCCAGGGGACGAGCGTGAGGTGGACGAAGACGGTGTTCTCGCGGCCGAGTTCCTGGCGCATCTGACGAATGGCTTCAAGGAACGGGAGGGATTCGATGTCGCCAACGGTGCCGCCGATTTCGACGATGGTGACGTCAGCGCCGTTCGCGGCGATTTTGCGCATGGCGTTCTTGATTTCATTGGTGACGTGGGGAATGACCTGGACAGTTTTGCCGAGGTAGTCGCCGCGGCGCTCCTTGAGGATGATCTGTTCGTAGATGCGGCCGGTGGTGTAGTTGTTGTCGCGCGACAGCGGCGCGTGGGTGAAGCGCTCGTAGTGGCCGAGGTCGAGGTCGGTTTCAGCGCCGTCGTCGGTGACGAAGACCTCGCCGTGCTGGAAGGGCGACATGGTGCCGGGGTCGACGTTGAGGTAGGGATCGAACTTCATAAGGTTAACGCGGAGGCCGCGGCTCTCAAGGAGGCAGCCGATGGACGCCGCTGCAAGACCCTTGCCTAAACTGGACACAACTCCACCCGTCACAAAGACGTACTTTGCCGACATCGCTGCAACCTCGTCACTCAGTTTTTGGGATTGGCCGTACCTGGTGGGCACATTCAAGTATGGCAGAGAATCGGGGTGCGGCGAAAGAGGAAAATTAAGGCAAAACCAGAGAAAGTGAATTCGGGTTGATTTCTTGGACATGTCGCCGCTCCCTGATGGTCGCGTCGACTTGAGTCTCCGGCTTCGAGGTACATTGTCTCTGGTTTTGCGATCGGCTGAATTAACGACAAGGGTGCAGTGTCTCGAATAACGAGACTGGATGCAATAGGTTGCGAGGGGATCCTGGCCCGATTTGGGTGGGGGCTTCGGGGCGGGGACGGAACGGGTTTAGGATGCTTTCCAGGACTGAACCAGAATGTCGAGGCGGCGATGACCAGCAAGATTGAGGTGATGAAGGCCGACATTACGACCCTGGAGGTGGACGCGATTGTGAACGCGGCCAATGAGACTTTGCTGGGCGGAGGCGGGGTGGATGGGGCGATTCATCGGGCGGCGGGGACAGAGCTGTTCGACGAGTGCTACCAAATCGGCGGCTGCCCGACGGGTGAGGCTCGGCTGACGAAGGGCTACCGGCTGCCGGCGAAGTTCGTGATTCACACCGTGGGGCCGGTTTGGAGCGGCGGAGAACGCGGCGAGCCGGAGCTGCTGGGGAATTGCTATCGGTCGGTTTTCAAGATTGCGCGGGAGAATGGGATCCGGTCGCTGGCGTTTCCGGCGATCAGTTGCGGCGTGTACCGGTTTCCCGTGGAGCGCGCGGTGAAGATTGCGGTAGGCGAGACAGTGGCGGAGCTGATCGGGAGCGATGCGATCGAGAGGGTGGTGTTTGCGTGCTTTGGGGAGGAGGTTTATGAGACGTACTGAAGGGCGGTGGACGCGGTCAGTTAGAGCGCTCGCGGGGCCTCGCGACTTGTCTGTGCCGAGATGAGGGTGGGAGATTGAGGTTCGTGGTATCCCACCCTTGGCGCAAGAACAAATGCGCGCCAAGGATGGGGCACCCGTCATTCCCTTCGGACCGGCAACTCTCCTAGAAGTTAAACGTGATTTTCGCCGTCAGCGCGCGAGGAGTGACGTAGTGCGTGCCGCTGAAGGTGGAGAGAAAGTTGTAAAGCGCGTACTTGTTGGTGACGTTGATGGCGGTAAGGTCGAGATCGGTCTTGAAGCGCTCCTTGTTGAAGAGGTTGTTTTTGCCGATGGAGACATCGAAGAGATTGCGCGGGGCGATGCGCGGTGGGTTGTGATCGTCGTTCTCCGTGCCCGGCGCCGGAATCGTCACCAGCTTCGACGTGTACCCGGCGGCATCGCACGAAGTGAAGCCTCCATTGGCAATAGTGGCGGCAACGCCGTCGCAGGTAAGGCCGGCTTCGAACTGCTGGTCCGGAGTCAGGCCGCTCAGGTCGACGCCAGCCACCCCGCCCGGCAGAGTGATGGAGGCGCCGCCATTGATCGGATTGCATAGGCTGTTCGGGTCAGTGACGTTATAGCAAGGCACCGATCCGGCGACGAGACCCGAGTCGTAGCGCCAGTTGAAGCCGCTCCAGAGACCATTGAACCAACTGCCATCGTGCGAGAAGGTGTACTGGAGGTGCGAGGTCTGATTGAACTTCTCGTCGTGATCGATGCGGAAGGCATACCCGCCCTGGCCCGGGGTGGCGCCGGCGCCGGCCGATTGCGGCGGGAAGAAGCGGGCGGCCACCGAGGACATAACGGTGTAGGCGCTGAAGCCGTGGATTTCGGGAACTTCGACATGCAGCGCATAGCCGGGGATTTTGGAGTTGTGCCAGTCGATGGGGAAGGTGATGGGCGTGTTGCCGAGGATGCTGAAGTCGAAGGCGTTGTGAGTGTACTTCCAGATGTACTCGCCGCTGAAGACGAGCATACTTGCCGAATGCCTGCTGCAATCTGGCATGGAACTCGTTGCGGAATCCGGGCTGCGAGGGTTCCGGAAGCGCCCGGAGCTGCACGCGAGCAGCGGATTCAGCACCGCATTCGAGCAGCCGCTGCTGGACAGGACCAGGTTTTCGTTGAAGGGCGTTTCCAGCGTGCGCGCGTAGGAGACGCGCAGCACGGTGCCGGTGGGCTTGATGTTATAGGCGATGCCCACGCGCGGCTCGGTCTGGTTGGCGTCGGTGAGGCCGTTGTAGAGGTCTTCGCGGAGACCCAGGTTGAAGTCCCAGTTGCCGGCCTTGATCTCGTCTTCAATGTAGAGGGCCAGTTCCTTGACGTCGGTGTGGCCGAAGTAGATGTAATCGCTGCCGCCGCGGGTGAGGTCGTAGGGCGCCAGGACCGGAAGATAGTTGCGGATTCGGGAACGATGCTGTCGCCGTCGCAGTCGGCAGGATCTGGAGTAGCCCGGCAGCGGGATTGCCGTCTGCGTCCACGCAGGGCGAGTTATAGGTGGGATCGACGATGCCCAGGCTGTCGTGCTCGCGCAGGAAGGTCTGCTCGTATTGCGCGCCGACCTTGATGTTGTGAATCCCCTTCACGTAGGAGTAGTCCGCGTGCACGCCGGCGTTGGTGAGCGTGCGGTACTGGCGAGATGGATGAGGTTTGCAGGTTCGGCGGGCCCAGGTCGGCCAGGGGATTGCCGCTGGGATAGTAGTTGTAGTCGTCCCTGCGGACAAAGGCGCCGAGGTTGAAGACCGAGTCGTTGCTGATGATGTGGGTGTAGGTGGGCGAGATGTTAAAGGTATCGATCTTGGAGTGCTGGTCGGTGTTGCCCACGTTGCCGAAGGTGGGGTTGGCGCTCGTGCCGCCGTCCGGACCGTGTCTCACGTTCTGCACGTTCAGGTTGTCGTAGGAATTGGGCGTCTGGAACCAGGAGCGGCTGTAGTTGAGGTCGAGGTGGACCGAATCGGCCGGCGTGAAGCTGTAGTCGACGCGGTCGAAGACATTCTCCTCGTTGCCCTTGTCGTGGAAGACGGCGAACTCGGGCGGATCGAGGAAGCGGCCGGTGTTCAGGCCGTCGGCCTCGATGAAGTTGCCCCAGTTCTTGCCGCCGTAGGAGAGATCGAAGCCGCCCGTCGCCGACCCGAAGGAGCCGTAGGAAGCGTTGATGCTGCCGGTGGGCTTGGTGACTCCCTGGCCGGAGCGCGTGGTGGCCACGATCACCAGGCTGGTCTTGCCGCCGTATTCGGCCGGCGGCGCGCCGCTGATGACTTCGATGGATTGAATGGAGTTGGACGGAAGCTGGTTGGAGAAGACCTTGCTCTGCTGGTCGGTGATGGCTGGCCGTCAACGGAAAAGGAGTTGGAGGCGTGGTCGCCGAGGCCGTGGAAGAGGCCGTTGGAGTCGGCGGCGACGCCGGGGGTGGTGAGCGTGACCAGCGAACTGAGCGAGGAGGATGCGCTCTCCAGCGGCACCTTGTTGAACAGGTCGCGGTCCACGTCGGTGTGGAAGGTGGGATCGTCTTCGATGAGATCGCCAGCGGACTCGACGGTGACGGTTTGGCTTGCGCCGGCGATTTGCAGAACCAGATTCACGGTGATTCCCACCGAGGAACGAATCTCGACACTTCTGGCTCAAATGGGCAAACCCCTTGGCAGAGACGTCGATTCTGTAAGGGTTGAAGGGGATGTTGGAGAAGCGAACTGGCCGGTGGCGTCGCTTGTTGCCGTGCGGTCGAGTCCGCTGACCTGGTTGGTGAGATGCACGGTCGCGCTGGGAATCACGGCGCCGGAAGGATCGGTGACAGCGCCGCGCACGGCGCCGGCGTTGCCGCTCTGTGCCGATGCGGAGAGCGCGGCAAAGGCGAGGGCGATGAGAAGAAGGATGCGCAACGTTGCGCTGGCTGGGAAAGTCATGGCAATTCTCCTGAAGAATGGCTGAAGGACGGGGAATGCAAGCCGCGAGACGTAACGTCGCGGCGTCCTCAGTGCATTGGAGGAGCATCGGTCCGCTTCGAAATCGGGATGTGCAGGTGCTGCCCGGCATCGCCCGGCGGGTAAAATGACGGGGCGATGCAGGGACCTCAATTCGAAACGGAAAGACGCTCTAGCAGGAGGCTGGAGGGGGACGAATATAGAGGCAAATCTGCGGCTGGAAAGCAACCAAGATGGGATCGGCATGGGGCGTGGCAGCTCCCAATTGCACGATCAAGATAACGACGGCAGCAGCAGCAACGGGAACCACCGTGTGCATGACGATGCACAACTGGCAGTGGTCGGCGGCCGATTGGTCAGGATGAAGATGCGTGACCTGGGCAACAACGAGCATTGCCAACAGGACCAGACATAGAACGGCCACTGCCGGCAAGAAGCCGGGCCAGAAGCCGCGATTCCCGCGGAGGGTTGTCTCAGATCCTGTCAATCGATCGTTCCTTCCAGTTCAAATCTCTTAAGAACGACTTACTCGTTTGAACGCTTCAAGCCTGGAGAGGTTGCACCAAAGTTCCAATCGACTTGATGGCTCTCCTGAAGCAAATCTCACTGAACTACACTTTCAAAACGTCGCCATCACGGGCGACCATCTGGTAGAGCACCGGGTTCACAAAGAAGCCGAGGAAGAGTCGCGAAATGAGGCCCGCGACGATGACGATGGCGAAGGGCTTTTGCGTATCGGAGCCGATGCCCGTGGAGAGCGCCGCGGGGAGAAGGCCCAGGCAGGCGACCAGGGCGGTCATCATGATGGGCCGCAGCCGGAGCAACGATGCCTCGCGGGTTGCGGTGCGGATGTCCATGTTCTGCTCAAGGCGCAGCTTGTTGATGTAGGAGACGAGAATCACGGCGGTCTCGACCGAAACGCCGATTAGCGCGAGCATGCCCAATGCCGACGAGGCGCTAAAGGCTGTGCCGGTGAGCTTGAGTGCGAGCAGTGCGCCTACGGGAACGGTGAGGATGACGCCGATGACGATGATCACCGGGAATTTGAAGTTGTCGTAAAGCGCAAACAAGATCATGAAGATGATGAGGACGGCCAGGGGGCCGATGAAGGCCAACTGGCTCTTGGCGGCGAGAAACTCGTCGTACTCTCCGCCCCAGGTGAGCCGATAGCCGGGGGGAAGGTTTCGCTGTATGTCGGCGATGGCCTGCTGTCCGGCGTTCACGCCGCTCTCCAGGTCGCGGCCGTCAATGCTGTACTGCACGCCGATATAACGCGAGTTGTTTTCGCGGTAAATGAAGGACGCGCCGCCGGCCTCATGGATGTCTGCCAGCGCGCTGAGCGGGATCTGCTGGCCTGAGGGCGTTCCCACCAGCAGGTTTCCGATCTGCTGCTCGCTTTCGCGGAATTCCGGTTTCATGCGCACAACGAGATCGAAGAGTTTTTCGCCCTGGATGACCTGGGTGGCCGCCTGTCCGCCAACCGCCGCCTGGACGACGGCTTCAACGTCCGCCACATTGATGCCGTAACGGGCGATCTTGTCGCGATCGACGTCAATCAACAGGCTCGGCTGGCCGAGCTCGCGGACCACGGTGAGATCGGTAAATCCGGGCACCTGGCTGAGCCGGCGCTTGATCTCGAGTGCGGTATTCTGCAGGACGTTCAGATCGGGGCCGTAGATTTTGACGGCGAGCGCGCTCTTCAGGCCGGTCAGCGCCTCGTCAACCGCATCCTCAGCGGGCTGCGTGTAGTTGAAGATCACGCCGGGAAATGCCTGGAGCTGGCGCTGAATGTCCGCGGTCAGATCAGCCTTGTTGTGGATGGAGCCGGTCTTCCAGGCGGAGTCGCCATAGGGCTTCAGACCCACGTAGAACTCATCGTTGAAGAAACCTGTGGGGTCGGTGCCGTCGTCGGGACGCCCAAGCTCGGAGCCAACGTCGGTGACCATCGGATATTTGAGGAGAATATCGCGGACCTGCGGCGAGAACTTGCTTGCCGTGTCGAACGAAATGGTGTAGGGCATAGTGGCGCGAACCCACAACGCGCCTTCGTCGAGATGGGGCATGAATTCGCCGCCGATGAAGGGAATGAGCAGGAGCGTAGCGGCAAAGATCGCCGTGGCACCGATCATGGTCGCCTTGGGATGATCGAGGCACCAATCAAGCCACACCGCGTATTTGTCGCTCACCCATTCGAAAGGCTTGTTGTCGTGCTCGTGAACGCGCTTCTTGAACAAGTAGGCGCACATGACGGGAACAAACGTAAGCGTCAGGATCAGCGCGCCGACGAGCGCGATCGCGACCGTGTCCGCCATCGGTTTGAACAGTTTTCCCGAGGGCCCGCTGAGGGCATAGATGGGCAGGTAGCCGGCAATGATGACAGCGACTGAATAGAAGATGGGGCGATCGACATCCTTCGCGGCCTTCAGGATCACGTCCTCGAGGTCGTAGTCCTGGCCTTCGCGCACGCCCAGCTCGCGGAAGATGTTCTCGACCATGACCAATGTTCCGTCAATGAGGATTCCAAAATCGATAGCGCCAATGGAGAGGAGATTAGCGGGGATTCCCTGCGCGTGCAGGAAGATGAAGGAGAAAAGCAAGGCGAGGGGAATGGTGAGCGCAACAATCACCGCAGCGCGGAAGCTGACGAGGAAAGGCCATCAGCACGACGAAGACCAGCACCATGCCGCAGCAGCAGGTTGTGCTCGACAGTGCCGATAGTCAACTGAACCAGATCGCTGCGGTCATAGTAAGGGCGCACCTTGACGTCGGGCGGCAGCACGTGTTCGTTGAGCTCCTGGGTCTTGGCTTCGACGCCTTTGAGCACATCCTGCGCCTGCTCGCCGCGGCGCATCATGATGACGCCCTCGACGGCGTCGTCGGTTTTATTGAAGCCGAACTCGCCGAGGCGCGGGGCGTTGCCGATGACCACATCGCCGATGTCGTGGATGCGCACGGGCACGCCATTCTGCGGTGCCGACAATGATATTGCCGATGTCGGCAGTGTCCTGCACAAGGCCGATGCCGCGGACGTAATAGAACTGATCGCCCTGAGAGTAGAATCCGCCTCCGGCGTTGGAATTGTTGACGGAGAGTTGCTGAATCACGGTTGGCACGGTGATGTGGTAGGCGTAGAGCTTTGCCGGATCGAGCAGCACCTGGTACTGCATGACGGTGCCGCCGAAGCCGGAATCGTCGGCGACTCCCGGCACCTGCTTGTATTCGCGCTCGACGACCCAATCCTCGAAGGTCTTCAATTCCTGCGGCGTGCGATCAGGGCTCTCGAGCACATATCGGTAAACAAGTCCGGACGGGCTGGCAAGCGGAGCCAGCGCGGGCGTGACGCCTTGCGGGTATGTGACCTCGCTCAGCCGCTGAAAGACCACGTCGCGCGCAAAGTAGTCATCGGCGCCATCTTCGAACGTGAGGATGACATCCGATAGCCCATAGAGGGAGATGGAGCGCATGACTGTGAGTTTGGGAACGCCGTTCATCTCCACTTCGGTGGGGACAGTGACCAGCCGCTCGATTTCCTCGGCCGCATGACCGGGCCATTGGGTGATGATTTCGACCATCGGCGGAGAAAGGTCGGGGTAGGCGTCGACGGGCATGTTGTGGAAGGCGACAACTCCGGCGATGCAAAGGAAGGCCACCAGGAACAGGACGATGGGCCGCTGGCGGAGCGCG
Source organism: uncultured Acidobacteriaceae bacterium (assembly GCA_963835355.1). GTDB lineage: Bacteria > Acidobacteriota > Terriglobia > Terriglobales > Acidobacteriaceae > Telmatobacter. The sequence goes on from CAWIFE010000001.1 coordinate 313,508, forward strand.
AATTGTACGACGCGATGAATCATTAATCCGTGCTCTCCCCTCAGTGTTGCAGCGAATTCGCGAACTGAAGAAACAGGCTGCCGTTGCCAACAACCTTGTCTCCAGGAGAAATGCCTTTTACGATTTGCGTCTGGCCGTCCTGGACTTGGCCCAGCTCGACGTCGCGCCGGCCGAATTGGTTTGTGCCATCGAGGACATAGACGAAGGGCTGGTTATTGTCATCGCGCAAGACAGATGCGTTGGGCACCGCGAGCGCATTCGTAAGCAGGCCGGCCGTTACCATGACCGTGCAATACATATCCTTCTTCAGCTTTTCGCCCGGGTTGTCCACCACGATGCGCGCCTGCAGCGTTCTGGTGTTTGGATCGAGCGCAGACGAGATATACGAGATTTTTCCGCGGAAGCTGTCGGGATATGCGTCGGTTTGGACAGCCACTTCATCTCCGCTGCGGACATACTGCAGGTCGGCCTGGTACAGGTTCGCGAGAATCCACACGGTGCTCAGGTTTGAGATGGTGAAAGCCTGCGTTTGGCCTGCCTGCACCACCTGGCCGGGCGAGACCAGCCGCTCGACGACTTCACCACTAATGGGCGCCAGAACAGGAATTTGCGCCGATGAAGGCGCTTTTGCCAAGTCTGCCGGATTTTTGATGCCGAGAATCTTCAAACCCTGTTCGGCAGCGTTCAGGTCGGCCTGGGCCTGATTGCGATCCGACTCGGCCTGCTCCAGATCGCGTTGAGCGATGGCATGGTTTTGATACAGCTCCTGAGCGCGGTCGTAGTTTTTCTGCTCGAGGCGAAAGGAGTCCGCGGCCTTGAGATAGGAGTCGAGGAGCTGTGCGTAATCGGGGCTGCTGACTTCCAGCATGGGCTGGCCAGACCCAACATGGTCGCCGGGCACGACCAAGATTCTGCTGACCGGCCCGCCGACCTGAGTGATTACCGGGGTGGTATTGAAGGCGTTGTACTCTACCGCGCCGGTGAGACGAAGCGTGTGTTTCAACGCGGCCGGCTGAACCGTGACCAACTGCACATGCGCCATCTGATCCTGCGGAATGGTAAAGAGCTGCGGAATCGCGGAACCAGGGCCGCCTTGCGAAAAAGAGGTCATCTGCTCGGCACGTTTGCTGTCGTTGGAGTGACAGGCCGAAAGCACGAGCACGGAAGCGAGGGCAAGCGCGCTTCCGATTCTGCCGCCAAGGCAATGGATCGCTTGATTCTTCATGGAAGGCTCCTGGTTCCTACGGCTTCGCGAAGCTGCTCGAGCGCCTGCAAATATGACTCGAGCGCCTGGCGATAGCCGAGTTGCGTAGCCCGGAAGGTGCGTTCGGCGTCGAGATAGTCGAGCAGGCTGGCCGCGCCGTGCCGGTAGGCAAAATCAGCGATATCACGCGACTGCTGCGCATCATCGAGATAGCCGGAGCGATAGAGCGAGACGATCTTATCGTTGGAGCGCGCACTTTCGTACGCGTCTCTCACGTCCGTCAACACCTGTCCGTTGGCGAATTTCTCCTGCTCCTGAGCTTGCGTGATGGCAAATCCGGTGCGCGCAATCTCTCCCTGGTTGCGGTCGAAGACAGGTAACTGGATCTGCCCGAAAAGAGATATGTCATTGAGATAGGCGAGGTGGGTGTAATCGATTTGCCCGGTTACGTCTCTCTTGCCGATCGCCTTCTGCAGTTCGTGCTGGCTATTGGCAGCGGTTAATCCTTGCTGCGCCGCGCGCAAGTCCGGCCTGTTTTCGAGGGCCTTCGCCTGAAAATCTTCGAGCGAGCCCGTCATAGGCTGGTAATCGAAGGAGCCGGCGATATCGTAATCCGGCGCGACCGATTCATATCCGAGCAACTGCCGCAGGTCAGAAAGTCCCTGCGTCCGGGCAAGCTCGGCCTGAGAAAAATCCATCTGGAACTGAAGCAACTGGAGTTTGATCTTGAGCAGATCATCCTCGCCGATGTCCCCCGCCTTGTATCGCGATTGGGTTACATCTACCGTGCTCTGGAAGCTCTTCAAGTCCTTGTTCGCCAGCTCCAGGGTCGATTCCGCGAGCTCAACGGCGATGAACTGCGAGGCAACATTGAAGGTGAGGGTGCGCTCATTGTCGGCAACCTGGGAACGAGTCTGGGCCGTCACATCTTTCGCTGCCTGAAGGCGGTGCTGGCGTTTCTTTCCACGCTCAAACAGATAGCTGACGCCGAGGTCGAACTGCGCTGAATTGTCGATGTAATCGGAGCTGAACTGGTCGGGCTGGAAGACGGGCAAGAACTGCGCGTCGCCGAGAAGCACCGGGTTAGGCCGCAGATTGGCGGTTATTTCCTCGGCCTGGCTTTGCTGAATCGTGGTTTGCGCGGCCAGCAGGTTGTGATTGTGCTGAATGGCCATCTGGATGGCGTCGTCGAGCGAGATGGTCTGCGCGCCCGGGTTTTGCGCAAGCGTGCTGGCTTGCGGAGGCGACGATTGCGTTTGAGGGGGCGGTGATTGCGCCCTCGCAAAATCAAAGAAAAGCAGTGGTACCAGCGCAACAGAACAGCGTAGAAGTTGTAGACGCATAAGCTCTCTGACTCCTGCATGGTTCAAGAAAACCGAAAAGCAAGCCGCGGGCGTGCCGCCGCGACGTTCTCAGTGGAGGAGCATCGGTCCGTTTCAGAATCAGTGTGTGCGGGTGCGGCCAGGCATCGCCTGATTGGTAACGCAATGGCAGATGCGAGGGCCTGAATGAAAACGGAGGGATGCTCTAGCAGGAGACGGGAGGGGGGCGAATGAAGAGGCGAATTTGCCGCTGACGGGCAATGACGATGGGTTCGGCCTGGGGCGTGGAAGCTCCCAATTGCACGATCACAATGGCAGTCGCCGCGGCAGCAACGGGCACCACGGTGTGCATGACAATGCACAACTGGCAGTGGTCGGCGTCAGATTGGTTGGGATGCAGGTGCGTGACCTGGGCAACGACCAGCATCGCCAGCAAGACCAGACAAAGAACGGCGACCGCCGGCACAAAGCCAGACAAAAAGCCTCTTTGTGCGGCGCGTCTGCCGCGGACGGATGTCCTAAGTCCTATCAATCGTTGCAACCTTCGGGCGATGGAACCTTCCGGTCCTATTCTACAGAAAGAGCCCATGGGTTTGGACGGTTCCTGTATGAAGTGGTTGCACTTAAGTTACGATTTCGCCGCAGGCCGCGAAAAAACGCCGACTGGGCGCGAACGTCTAAACTGAGTTGCCATGGTTGCTTTTCAGCAAGTTCCGCGAGGTTGGCGCGTACCGGCGCTTTCGCTGGCTATTCTCCTTATTGCGCCGGCGGCCGTTTTTGCGCAAAACGACCCGCAGAGCGTAACGATCCAGCAGGCACCGAGCGCGCCGGGCGGCCAAAGCTCCAAGCCAATGCCGCTGAAGCCTGCCGTTCCCGGCACGGGTAGAAATCTGCGGCTGATTTTGAAAGACGGCTCCTACCAGTTAGTGCGCGATTACCAGATCGTGGGAGACCGAGTTCGCTACCTGTCGCAGGAGCGCGGCGAGTGGGAAGAGCTGCCGGCGGACCTGGTGGATTGGGACGCGACCAACAAGTGGGCCAGGGAACACGCCGAGCTGGTCGATGAGGATTCTTCGCCGGCGATGAAAGAGGCGGCGGACATCGACAAGGAAGAATCGGAGGAGCGCGAGGATGAAAAGGCGCGCATGCCGGTCGTGGCCCCCGGAGTGGAGTTGCCAGACGAGGAAGGCGTGTTTGTGCTGGACACTTTCCAGGGCACGCCCGAGCTGGTGGAGCTGATTTCGAAAGATCTGACGCTGAACACGAAGAACCGGAAGGGAATCGCGGTGCTGAACCCGCTGGCGACGCAACGGGCGAACCTGGAACTGGAAGGCGCGAACGCCAGGGTGCACCTGCACGTGAACGATCCGGCGATTTATCTGTCGCTTGCATTGGAGGCGGGAAACGAGCCAGTGCTGTCGCATCCGTTGACTGTGGATACGAGCGGAACCAAAGCGGTGAACGGCGGCAAGCATGGCGCACACTCAACGCAGTCTGGCTTTGTGATTGTGCGCGTGGACGAGCGGCAGCAAGTGCGGATTGTGGGCGCAATTCACATGGGCCCCACGGGGACGGTGACGCAGGACGAAGATACGATTCCCACCAAGGCGGAAATCCTGCCGGGCAAGCACTGGATGAAGATCGAGCCGACGCAGTCTTTGACCATCGGCGAGTACGCGCTGGTGGAGATTCTCTCTCCGTCGGACATCAGCGAGTCAGTGTGGGATTTTCGGGTGGACCCGAGACTGGGAGACAATCCCGGTTCGATCGGGCCGATCCTGAAACAACCGCGCGGCCAGTAGCTCAAGGCCGGCACTGCCTCACGAGATAGTTCTAGGGCCTGCCAACAACTTGGCGCTGCTTCCGCCGGCGACTCACGATGTAGTGAGCCAGCAGCAGTGACGAGGCAGTCGCGCTCACAATTGCGTCCGTTGTGGGCATGCCGCGCGGACCCCACAGCGCATAGCCGCGGCCATCGAGCCAGATCATATAGACCACCGGAACATTGGCGAGCGAATTCACGATGGAGTAGCGCCCGCTGCCGCTCTTGCCCGAAGCGCCCATCATTTCCAGAATCACCGCCGTCGTGAGGGCGTAACACGCGCCAATGGTGAAGAGATAAAGAACAGTGCCGGCGATGTAGACGGTGGGAGTCAACTTGCCCAGAGCGAGGACGGCGAGCGTGGCGGCGTTGATGAGAGCAGCGGCGAGAAACGCGATCGGTGCGCGCACTTTGACGGGAACAAGCGAAGCCGCCAGAGCGCCTGCAGAAGTGAGGAAAGCGCCCCCGATCCCGTTGATCCATGCCACCTGCTGGCCGTTGACGCCGTAGTCGCGCGCAAGTTCGCCGAGCAAGCCGATCATGGCGCCCGATCCCCCCGGGCCGGCGACGACGAGAATGTATGGAATGGCCTCCCAGCGAAGGAAGGTGGCCTTGCATTCGCCGAGAATGCGCGCAACCGTTTCGCGCAGAGTGTGCTCGGTGACGACCGGTTCCGACGCAGCCTCCAGCGAGAACAACGAAGGCAGCACGATCATCAGGCCGATCATCAGACCCAGAACGCCGAGTGAAATGCGGCCGGCGAGCGAGGCGATGGCAAACACGGCCATAGCACCAATGGCGAGTGAGCCGACCTGATAAAAACTGCTGGCGCGGCGGCGATTCAGCTCGCTGTGCAGCGTAGCCATCATGCCGCCGGAAGCCGCGGGGCTGAGCACGGCGATTGACGCCGCTACGAATAGCAGGCTGACCCCCCAAGCGGAACCGAGCCGCGGCAGATCGAATGCAAAGACGATTGTGACCGCTGCGGCAATGCTCGCCGCGAGGATCCAAAAGCGGCGCTGGAACCAGAAATCGGTGACCGGGCCCCAAAGAAAATAAATTGCGTGCGGCAATGCGATGAGCGCGCTGATACTGGCGGCTCGCGCGGGATCGACGCCTTCATTGCGAAGGAGGAATGTGAGCGCGCCGCTCACCAGCCCGATGGAGATGACAGCATCGGGAGCGATGAGGAAGGCGAAGAGCCAGGGACGATCGCGCGGAGGCGGCACGGGTTGAGTCTCGAGATCCGGCCGTAACGCTGGTGGCATGAGGGTTAGGGTAGCACGCGAGCCGAATCGGGAGGCGATCCCTCGGAATCCGAGGCTTCGGCCCAAGTAGCTCTCGAAAAAGGCCTTAGTTCCCAAATGGAATCGAAAGCAGGGCCGGTTCCAGATTGGCAAGCAGCAATAGCCTCCCACCTATGCGGGATACCAGAACGATTCAGGCGTGGGCTAAGCTCAAGAGCGATACTGCGGGAGAACCATGATCACGCCAGTGCAGGATTACTACGAATTTCTCCAAATCAGCCCCAATGCGGACGCTGAAACGGTTCACCGTGTCTATCGGTTCCTGGCGGCGCGCCTGCACCCGGACAACAACGAGACAGGCCATGAAGAAAACTTCCGCCTGCTCAAGGCCGCCTATGACGTATTGGCGGATCCGCGGCGGCGGGCGGAATACGATGCGGAACGGGCCAAGACACAAGCTCCGCCGGAACCGCTCGCCACGACCATCGATTTCATGGATGCCCTGGACGGCGAGCTGAACAGGCGGCTGGCAGTATTGGCGGTTCTTTACTACCGGCGGCGCACCAACCCGACTTTTCCCGAAGTTCCTCTCCAGGAAATTGAAGAGCGGATGGGTTTCCCGCGCGACTACCTGGACTTTACGCTGTGGTATCTGCAGAGGAAGGGATATGTCACGAAAGCGGACAACGCGCAGTACACGCTGTCGGTGGATGGCGTGGACTTTGTAGAGACGCAACGCGCGAACATTCCGACTCTGCACAAACTGCTCACCAGCGGTTCCGGATCGAGCGTGGAGGATCTGGCACGAGCACGACGCCGGGAGGCGCCTGTTGCCCATCCCGAGCCTACGGTTGCAGCACCGAGGTCGACCTTCGTCAGACCCGAACCCAATGTCAGACCCGAACCGAGGCAACCCGCGAGAAATCGGCCATTGGGCGCTCCCGGACCGATCATTCTGCCTGCATCGATGAGCCAACAGGACGATCGACGCCGCCTGGGCAGACCGGACCGCCGCGTCGGCAAACCCGATCTACGCGACAAGAAAGTGGAACGGCGCTATCACTTTACGGATCGGCGAGAGGAACCGCAGGTCAAGCCCACGCCCGGAATACCACTACTCGCGAGCGGCGATTCCTAAAGCTTTCATCTTGCGGTAGAGGTGGCTGCGCTCGAGACCGAGCAACTCGGCGGCGTGGCTGATGTTGTTATGAGCCTCTTCAATCTTCTTGAGAATATATTCGCGCTCGTACGCATCGCGCGCCTGCTGCAGGCTGGAGAACTCCTCAGTCGAGCGTGAGCCGGCCTTGTGCGTCAGGGGCGGAAGATGCTTGCGCTCGATGCGCAGAACGCGCGGATTGAGGATGAGAACGCGCTCGATCACGTTCTTGAGCTCACGCACGTTGCCGGGCCAGTGGTACTGCGCCAGCGCGTCCAGAGCCTCCTCGGCGATCTCGACGCGCGGGCGGCCATATTGACGGCCAAATTCAAGCAGAAACTCACGCGCGAGGAGCGGAATATCCTGCCTCCGCTCGCGTAGCGGCGGCACGAAAAACGGCACAACGTTGAGACGGTAGAAGAGATCCTCGCGGAAATTGCCCTTGGCAATTTCTTCTTCGAGATCCTTGTTGGTGGAAGCGATGACGCGCACGTCCACGCGCAGGGGTTGGGTTCCTCCCACGGGCGTGAACATTTGATCATCGAGAGCGCTGAGAACTTTGGCCTGCGTCTTGAGACTCATGTCGCCCACTTCGTCGAGGTAAAGCGTTCCGCCGTCGGCGCGTTCGAGGGTGCCGCGGTGTTCGGCGGGGCCGCCTTGAGAGCCCGGGCTGAAGCCCTGGCCTACCGCGCCGTGTCGATAGCCGAAGAGCTCGGCCTCGATATGCGCTTCAGGGATGGCGGCGCAGTTGAGTTCGACGAAGACTCCGTCGCGGCGGAGGCTTTCAGCGTGGATGGAACGGGCGATGAGCTCCTTGCCGGTGCCCGACTCGCCATAGATGAGCACGCGGCCGTTGGTAGGGGCCATGAGCTTGATCTGCTGCCGGAGGGCCTTGAGCGGCACGCTTTCGCCGGTGAGCACGGCGGCGGCGCTGAACTGGCGCTTGAACTCCTCATTCTGAGTGCGCAGACGGCGAGCATCGACGGCATTCTTGAGGACGATGAGGGTGCGCTCAAGCGAGAGCGGCTTTTCAAGAAAGTCGTAGGCGCCCAGCTTGGTGGCCTTCACAGCGGCTTCGATGGTGCCGTGGCCGCTGATGATGACGACTTCAGGCCGCATTTCGGGCGCAAGATCGCGAATCTCGGCAAGCAGGTCGAGGCCGTCACGGCCGGGGAGCCAGATGTCGAGAAGAACCACGTCGTAGGGCGTGTCGCGCAGCAGCACCATGGCCTCGCCGGCGTCGGCTGCGCCGGCAACGCCGTAACCTTCTTCGCGCAGAATCTCTTCGAGTGAACTTCGAATCTCCGCTTCGTCGTCTACTACGAGGATGTGGTTCATGAAGCGACGCCCTTCACTGGTTCCGTGTCCGCTGCGCCAGGCCCGTTCGCCGCGACCGGTTCCGCCAAGGGCAGGCGCAACAGAAAACGCGCGCCCTTGGGAGTGTTGGCCTCGGCGCTGATGGAGCCACCGTGCTCCTGGACGATTTTGGCGGCAATGGAGAGGCCCAGGCCCGTGCCGCGGCGCTTGGTTGAATAGTAGGGCAGGAACAGGCGCTCGCGAATTTCGTCGCTCAGACCCGATCCAGTGTCGGAGACGGTGACTTCAGCAGCCGTGCCGTCTTCGCTGAGAGCGGTGCGCAGGCCGAGGACGCGAAGCAGGCTGGCCTGCATGGCTTCAGCAGCGTTGTCGATGAGGTTGGCCAGAGCGCGGCGTATGGCCTCGGGATCGGCGAGAACCGGGGGCAAGCCAGGCTCGAGATTGCGCTGCACGGTGATGCCTTCGAGCCTGCCGCCGAAGAGCGCGAGAGCTTCTTCGACGATCTGATTCATGTCGCAAGGGCGGGGCTGCGGCGCAGGGAACTGCGCCAGAGCGGAGAACTGGTCAACCAACATGCGCAAAGTAGCGACGCAGCCGAGGATGACCTCAGTGCACTTGCGGATAATGCTGGGTGACTCGGGCTGGCCGCGATCAAGATGCCTGCCGATGCGTTCGGCGCTGAGAGCGATGGGCGTGAGCGGATTCTTGATTTCATGAGCCACCTGCTGGGCGACTTCTTTCCAGGCGAGTTGCCGCTGCGCGCGCAGGAAATCAGTGGTGTCTTCGACCACGAGCACCGATCCAGCCTGCCCGCGGCCCAGATCGAGCCGCGCGCTGGTGATGGCGAGGTGGAGCGTGCGCCCATGGGCGCGATATTCGAGCTCTGTCGATGCGGCGCCCATGCGGCTGGCGCGGCGGATGACTCTGGCAAGCTCATCGGCACAGTCGGCAGGCAGCAAGGATGCGATGCTCTCACCGGCCAAAGGGGCATCCAGCCGCAGCCCCATCAACGCGGCAAAGGCGCGGTTGGCCTGAAGCACCACGCCTGCCCCATCGAGCGTGACGACGCCCGAGGGAATGGTATCGACAATGGTCTCAAGCTCGCGGCGGCGCTCCTCGACGGCGAGATTGGCTGCGGTGAGTTGCGCCTGAGCGGTTTGAGCCAATTGACGGCTGGTCTCGAGGTCCGATGCCATGTGGTTAAAAGAGAGCACCAGATCGCCCATCTCACCGGTGGCGACGTCGGCTACGCGTCGCTCATATTTGCCAGCGGAGATGGCGTCCATGGCGTCGGCCAGCGCTTCAACCGGGCGGGTGATCTGCTTGGAAAGAAAAACCGCGAGCCAGACGCTGGAGAAGAAGACAAAGACAGTGACCAACAAGAGCGTGAGGGACAAGGTGCTGCGAATGACTTTGCGGGAGCGGTAGAGCTGCAAATACTCGTCGGCGCCGGAACGAATGCGGGCGGTGGTTTCATTGAGGCCCTTGGGCATGGGCAGCACCGCGATCACGATCTTGCCGGAGGGAGTGACGGCCATGCCGAGCGCGTTTTCCTGGCCGGCAACATCGACGACAGGATTGTCATTGCGTTCGGCCGCGAGGAGAAGACCGGCCGAGAGCGGTCCACGAAGCGGAGTTTCCTTCCAGTCGGAGTCGGGCGCAGACACGCGCAGGAAGACTGGACTCGATTCAGGCGGAGCCTGGAAGCTCGAGAACATTCGCTTATCGTTGCCGTAAACCAGAAGAAAACCGCCCTGCAAGGTGAGACGGCGCGAACTCATCACTTGCAGGAGAGTCTGGAAGTTACCGTCAGGCGCTCCGCTCTCGGCTACCGACTCGGCCTCACTTCGCGCATTGCTGGCCACATATTCGACAAGCTCCTGAACGACGCTGGTGGAGTCGTTGCGCAATTGCAAAGCGTCCGGCGAGAACCACCGCTCCAGCGAACGGCTCAGCAGAAAATAGCTGAACAGGAACATGAGAGCGGCAGGCATGAAAGTGATGATGACCGCGCCGATTACCATGCGCGATCGAAGCCGCGCGCCCACGCCGCTGCTTCCCTGCCCTACATAGACCTTGAGGACGGTACGAAAGAGCAGAACAAGAAGCAGGAGCAACAGCAGGAAGAGCAGAACTTCAAGGACGGTGAGGGCGATGGTCTGGGCGTAGGTTGCCGGATTGAGGAAATTGACGTTGGAGGTGTTGAACCACGTCAGAGTTCCCAGCAGAACAAAGATGAAGAGCGCGCCGGCGGCGAGCATGGCGATGGATCGATGCCGCGAATCGGCGAGGAAACGCATGGGCCGATTATAGAAGGAACGACGACGCGATCGTCAGATTTGCGAGCAGTCAAGCGGGCTCAGGATCAGGTTGGTGATGTTGGTGACGATGGAATCGAAGGCGAAGCGCGGGTCGGAGGAAAGCTTCTTCCAGGCTGGATCGTTGCGGAAGACATCCCACTTGGCGTCGAGTTCGGTCATGTCGGTAAAGCTGAGCATGTAAGTAAGGTTGGGCATGCGCGAGCCAATGAGCGTGTCGCCGAAGAACACGGGGTGGAAGCCTGCGTTCAGGAAGATCTCGAATTCGCCGGAGTGGAACATCTCCACCTTGCGGACGTGTTCGCCGTTGCTCGGGCTCTCGTAGGTGCGAAGCTGAAAGATGCGTTTGCCTTTGGTGGCAGCGGCGGCGGGCGGGGTGAGCTTTGGCCAGCCTTCGAAAGCGGCGAGGAGTGAAATTTCTGCGCGCTGGAAAGCAGGCGCGGTCGAAGTCGCATTCCAGAAGGGGTCGGCAGCCTTGAGGAAATCCGGGTCGCGGGCGAGGCGGAGATCGAGCGTGACGAGGGGATCGATGGAAGAACACGGGATGAGGAGGTAGTAAGCGGGTGTCTCGGGGCCAATGTCGAGCTTGAAAGCGCCAATGGGGCCCATGGCCAGACGCGCGAGGGCCGGGATGACCGCATTGGCGAAGAAGCTCTCGGTGGTCTTTAACTGTTGACCGCTCAATAGGTTGTAGCGGCGCAACTGATAGAACTCGCGGCGTGCGGTTGTGGCGGCCTCCGGAGCGGAGGCCCCGGTAGTCGAAACCTGACCAACGGTCTCGCCGGCTGCAGCGAGGGTTGAGGCGGCAATAGATGCGGCAAGAAAATGGCGGCGTTGCATGGGCTCTCCGTAGCAGATTGTAAGCCCCAGGGCGGGAGTTCGGCGGCGAACGAAGGACCACCGGGAGAGCGACGAGGTGCAGGGAATGCGGCTCGTTTGCAGAACGATCGAAGCTAGAGCCTGCTATTAACTTTCGCGCGGGACGGCGTTGCGGCGGATATTGCGAGGTGCAAACAACTGCGGCCGGATGGCGACCAGGCTCCTCGGAACTTCGCGGCAGGCGCAGTGGATCTGATGCTCGCGGTGCCATTGGATTCTCTGTTCCAACGTCGCCTTTAGCGGCATTTTGTTCCGGTCGTGCCAGAGTTTGTTCATGGGGTTCATCTCACGGTGATCGTTAGCGGGCAATGAGGAACATGACCCAACTAAAGACGATGACCGAGCCGACGAAGAGGACGAAGCAGTAAGCGCCGTAGCGGAACATCTTCGGCGGAGTGTCGCGCATGGTGATGCCGAAAACGGTGGAGGCGAAAAGCGCGAAGAGAAAGACCGCAAGAAAGTGGGAGGGATGCATCAAGACTTCCTCCCGGTCCGCAGGTTGTGCGCGTCGACGGCGGCGATGATGTTGAGCAGGCCGGCGACGACGATGAATTTGGTGCCATAGTCGGCGACGGTGGTCTGCACCGGCGTGCCGCCCCAGCCGGCCGCGCGGCTCAGGAAGTAGAGGAGGCCGTTTCCAAGGTCGCCAACCATGCCGAGCATATCGAGGATGTCCTGCGCGCTCGTGTGGAGTTGCCCTGCATGGCGAGGCCGAGCGCGAACATGGCGATGATGGAGACGGCGAGCAGCGTGCCGCGGATCCATTTGCCGAGAAGAAAATGGCCGGCGCCGGGGACAAGCCACCCGGCAATGAGGGGAAGGTAGACGAATCCTTTTTGCACTGGTTTGCCCGCGGCAGGCTTGTTTGGGGTGGTGGCCATTCCTTTATTGACTATACAAGACAGCAGAGCAAGCGGAGTTGGCCGGGTTAGCGGAGTTGGGGTTGTCCTGTCGGCGGAATCGAGACGTAGGGCAGTCGGTTTCTCCTCCCGTTCTTATATGCGCACCAGTTCCTGCTGGATGCGGCCGGTGACCCAGGCTTTGCCGGGGGCGGTGAGCATGTTGATCTCGCTGCGCACGCCGAACTCGGGCAGGTAGATGCCGGGCTCGACGGAGAAGCAGGTGTGAGGCAGGATGCGGCGGACGTCGTGGGTTTCGAGGTTGTCAAGATGTGCGCCGGATCCGTGAATCTCGTGGGCGATGTTGTGGCCGGTGCGGTGGACGAAGAATTCTCCGAAGCCGGCGTCGCGAATGACGGAGCGGGCTGCGTCGTCGGCTTCGAAACCGTAGATGGGACGATTTTGCGCGAAGGCTGACTCGACGGCAGCGATGGCGGCATCGCGGGCGCGGCGGACGGTATCGAAAACGAGCTGCTCTTTTTTCGAGGGCTCGCGGCCGACCACTCCCGTCCAGGTAACGTCGTAGAACACGCTGGTCGGCGTGTCGAGACGGCCCCAGATGTCGATGAGGAGAAAGTCTCCCTCGCGAATGGCCGCGGCGCGCTCTGCGGTGGGCTCGTAGTGCTGATCTGAAGTATTGGCGTTGACGCTGACGTCGGGGCCGTTTTCCCAGACCAGGCCTTCGCGCTGCATGGCTTCGCGCAGCCAGGCGACGAGGTCGAACTCAGTGAAGTGGCCGGTGCCGCCGCCAGAAGGAGGGCGCAGGCAGCGTGCAATCTCGGCCCACGCGCCGACGAGAATCAGGTCGAGGGCGCGCTGGGCGGCGGAATGGCTGGCGATCTGATCGGCGGTAAGAACGGCTTCAAACTGGCTGACGAGATCAGCGGAGGTCACGATCTCTTTGCCCAGTCCGCGCAAGAATTCGACCGTGCCGGCATCGACCATAGAGACGTACATGATGTCGTTGTTCGGCGAGTATTGCATGGCGATCTTTTTCTGGTTCTGGAGCAGATTCTCGAGGCCAGCGCGCAATTCCTGCCAACTTGAGTATTGAGTCTTATCGCCGGGCAGCGCGTCGAGCCGAGCCTTCTCGATGCGATGGACGAGCTTGCGCGGCTCACCGGTCGCGGGAATGAAGTAGTACCAGCGGCGGGTGATATGGGCATTGGGGTCGAGCGAGAGGATGCTCGCGGCAATGGGATCGCGGTGGTGGTGGTCGTAAAAGAGCCAGCCGTCGAGTTTGGACTCGCGCAGGGCCGCTTGAATGGCGTCGAGATTCATCACGGGAACATCATACGCGCGCGGGTAGGTTAGCGGGGTTGGCGGTGCTGGGATGCCAGAGGCAACGACACGCCAAGCTTAACCGTGCTCAACATCAGGCCAGGCGCGAGACGCCGGATGCGGGTCAGGACTTCTTGGGGTTGCCGAAGTAGAAGCCGATGACGGTGCCCAAGGTTCCTGTGAGGGCGGGCAGGATCACGCCGAAGGCATCTTTGGCTCGTGACCAGGCGGCGTCAGATTGAATGGCAAAGGCAGCGCAAAGATACACGACAAGAAAGACAACGAAGGTGACCGCGAAGAGCCATGTGATGCCGACGCGCAGCCGGTCCTCAATCGGGATGGCCTCGCCGCTGAAAATTGCCGGAAGCTTAACTGCCATGGCAACACGACCTCGCGCTCGCGCGATTTACTTGTTCAGCTTCAAGGCAATTTTTTTGTCGCCCGTTTTGAGAATCAGCTCACTGTCCTTGTCTTTTTCTACATCGGCAACGAATTTTGCGATTTCGAAGGCGCGCCGCTGCGTCTCCTCGACTGAGTTCGCGCCCAGGCTCTGCTTCAGGTCTTCCCAGTCCTGCGAGGAAACCGCAGGCACATTGGTTTGGACATTAGGGGTCGCTTCCGTCATGGGGACACTCCTGTGAGAATCAGGATACACGCCGCTTGTATCGGTCGCAATGTGACCGTTAGAGCTGGATCAGGCGGTGGCCGGGCGCTCGGCAGTCTGGCGCTTGCCCTGCAACTTAATCGACACATGGACGAGTGTGAGCGCGGCGGGAGTGACGCCGGGAATGCGACTGGCCTGGCCCAGGGTCTGCGGGCGAATGCGATCGAAGGTTTCTCGCATCTCGCGCGAAAGGCCACTGATGGCGCTGTACTCAAGCCAGCCGGGTATAGAGACGGACTCGGCGGCCTTGAGGCGCTCAATGGACTTCTTTTGCTGCTCGAGGTAGCCGGCAAACTTGATTTCGGTTGCGACGGAGCGGGCCTCGTTGCGGAGAGTGGAACGAGCGATGGAGGGGGCCATTTCTTGCTTTCCCACCCATTGCAGATTCTGTCCTTCGGAAGAATCCGCAATGGATGGGGCACACAGGTCCCTGGAATTCCGCATAGGGTCGGTGATGAACTCAGCGAGGAGGGAGTCGCGGGCGAGGTCGTCGCGAAGGGCGGCGAGGAGCGGCTCGATGGTGACTTCAGGGCGCTTGAGGAGCTGAGCCCAGGTGATGCCGGCGGTTGCGGGAAGTTCGCCAAAGCCGGCGCGCTGGAGCTTTTCGGGATCGACTTTGCCGGTAGTGAGAAACCGCTCAAGAGCAGACATGCGGGCTTGCTTCTGCTCGTATTCGGCCCATGCTTCGTCGTTGATGAGGCCAAGCTTTCGCCCATAAGGGGTGAGGCGGCGGTCGGCGTTGTCGATGCGAAGATGGAGGCGGAACTCGGCGCGCGAAGTGAACATGCGGTAGGGCTCGTTGGTTCCTTTGGAGATGAGATCGTCAATGAGGATGCCCGTATATCCCTCGGTGCGGTCCATGGTGAAATGCGGCTCACCCTTGAGCCAGAGCGCTGCGTTGATGCCAGCCATGATGCCCTGGCAGGCGGCTTCCTCATATCCGCTGGTGCCGTTGATCTGGCCGGCAAGGTAAAGGCCGGTCATGCACTTGACGCGGAGGGTGCGGTCGAGCTCGGTGGCGTCGACGGAGTCGTACTCGATGGCGTAGCCGGGGCGCAGCAGCTCAGCCTGATCGAGGCCGGGGATGGAGTGAACCATCTGCCACTGGACTTCCATGGGCAGCGAGGTGGACATGCCGTTGATGTAGACCTCGTGGGTGTTGAGGCCTTCGGGCTCGAGGAAGAACTGGTGCTGGGTCTTGTCGGGGAACTTGACGATTTTGTCTTCGATGGATGGGCAGTAGCGCGGGCCGATGCCCTGAATGCGGCCGGAGTACATGGCCGAGCGGTGAACGTTCTCGCGGATGAGGCGAAGCGTCTCCGGCGTGGTGAAGGCGATGTGGCAGGAGACCTGCGGTTGAACGATCTTCTTTGTGCGGAAGCTGAAGGGAGTGGGGTCGGCATCGCCGGGCTGCTCTTCGAACATCTCCCAGCGGATGGTGCGGCCATCGAGACGGGGAGGCGTGCCGGTCTTGAGGCGGCAAGTGCGAAGGCCTAAAGCCCGGAGGGCCTCGCCGAGAAGGACGCTGGCTGGCTCACCGCTGCGGCCGGCGGGATAGCGCTCTTCGCCGCAGTGAATGATGCCGTTGAGGAACGTTCCGGTGGTGATGATGGTGGCGCCGGCGAGGAGGTTGCGGCCGTCGCGGAGCTTGAGGCCGAGAACGCGGCGATGGGGACGGGTGGGACGGGGAATCTCCGGCGGGAAGACGGAGTTCCCTTCCCCGGTCCCCAAGTGCGAGGGACCGGGGGCACCCAACGCTCCGTCTGTCCTCGGTCCTTCGTATTCTTGTTCCCTTGTTCCCTCGGTCCCTTGTTCCCTTTCGTCGATGACGAGGTCGACGACTTCGGCCTGGCGGATGTGGAGGCCGGGCTGGGATTCGAGTACCTCGCGCATTTTCACGCGGTAAAGCTGCTTGTCGCACTGAGCGCGCGGGCTCCAGACGGCGGGACCGCGCGAGGCGTTGAGGAGGCGGAACTGGATTCCGACGGCGTCGGCAACTTCGCCCATGATGCCGCCGAGGGCGTCGACTTCGCGGACGAGATGGCCCTTGGCGACACCGCCGATGGCGGGATTGCAACTCATCTGGGCGATGAGGTCGAGGTTCATGGTGATGAGCGCGGTCTTGAGGCCCATGCGCGCGGCAGCCATGGCGGCTTCGCACCCGGCGTGACCGGCGCCGACGACCACGACATCGTATTGCTCGGTGAAAGCCATCCGATTCTATTGTACGGATCGAGAGATGGTGGCGCGGCGGTTGGGAGGAGAGATCGCGGGATCAATAGGCGATAGCGTAGGCACGGCCTTCAAGATTCGACGGGTCTTCAAGATTGGAATGAACGCAGACGCGAACCGGCACGCCCGGAGTGAGGTCGTAGACATCGATATCGGCGACGAGCAAGGGGGGGCGACCGCCGACGAGATTATGACGGCCGCCCAGATTAACAAGCCGGAAGGGAACGGGCCGGTTGGATTGAGTGACTTCGAGGATAAGGGGCTGGAGCTCGCCTTGGGACGAGCGGATGCCCGCGGAGCCGCCTTGCTGAGGCCGCCCCGCGGATACCCTGGCACTCACGATGATGCGCAGGACGCCCTGGATGGGGGGATCGAGGCTCGCCTCGATTGTGCCGGAAGCCCCAATCTGGAAGACAGCGTCAAGGGGCTCGACGGAGCGGGCCTTCGAGTGAGCGGCAGAAGCGATGGCCGCTCCACTGGCCAGCAATGCCAGGAATAGATTCCGCGAGGTTGACCGACGGTGAATCATCGCTGGATCTCCCGGAATGGGGGAAGCGGTGAGGAACCCATTACGCTGCCTGCAGTTCCAGGATGATGGCGGCGCCCCGCGGCTGAAGGTTCACGGCTGATGCGCGACCGTTCTGGTCGCGCAGAATGGTGGCGCAGAGGCTGAGGCCCATACCGGCTGTTTCGCCGCCGGCGCGAGCGGGAACAAACGGATCGAATGCGCACTCAGGGTTCAGGAAGCCGGGCCCGGAGTGAGTGACGGAGATGTGGACCAGGCTGCCCTCGCGGGCTGCTTCAAGACGAATCGTTTTAGACTGCCGGGGAGCCGTCTCGGAACTTTCACGCTCCACCGCGCCGATGGCGTATTGCAGGCAATGGAGCAGTGCCTGGCGCAACTGCTGCGCGCCACAAAGAATTCGTGGCATTCCGGGCGCCACATTGACCTGGAATTCGATGGAGCGCTGGAGAAACTCAGGACGATAGAGCTGCTCCATATCGGAGAGCAGCTCAGAGACCGAGATAGCGGCAGGCTGATCGGAGTGCGCGTGCGAGACTCGGGAAAGGCTCTCGAGCGTAGAGCGGATGCTTCGCGCCTCGTTGACGATGGACACGATGGCCTTGCGATCCTGAGCGTCCAGCGAGGACGATTCCTGGAGCAGAGAGGCAAAGCCGAGGATGACCGTGAGGGGACTATTCAACTGCTGGGTAACGTTGCCAGCCAACTGGCCGAGGCAGGCGAACCGTTCCGAGTCAATGAGCTTTTCAAAAAAGATGGTTTGGCCGCGCGTAGCCTGAATACGAGCAACGAGCATTTCGATAGGAAGCAGATCGTCGAGACTCGGTGCGTCGCCGAATGCGCGAACGCCGCGGCCGCCTTCAGCGCGCATTCCCTTGAGCAAGAGGGCACCATCGACGCCGGAGCGACCGATCATGGGAACGGCTAGAACAGAGGTGAAGCGAAGGCGCTCGAGGTCGTCGCCAGGGATGAGCCAGGACGAGAGATCGAGACGGACAGTCTTGCTGTGCGCTACGGCAACGGGGGCCGAGCCCGACGTCAGGAAGCCCTCAACGGGAATTCGCTTTGCCAGTTGACCGAGCGGCCTGGCGATGGCAATCTCCAACCCCGCACATCCGGCCAACCGGTAATGCCCGCCGCTTTCAAGCAGCAACGCGGCCTGGGTGAAGCAACTGTTGCTGACGACGGTGTCACAGATATCGGCGCCCTGGCGGTCAAAGTCCTCGACCCTGCGGCGGGTAAGCATAAGGTTGGCGTACGCCTCAAGCTGGCGGCGGGCGCTGCGCTCGCGCTGCTGCGCCGCTTTGTTGCTGCTTAGCTCATCTTCGAGTGCGAGCACGATCATGCCGACGGCGGCGACTACCTTGGCCATGACAATCACGCGCGAGAGATAGAGGTCGAGAAGCGCATTTTGGCCGACCAGGTGAAGAAGGTGAAGACAGGTGAGCGACCAGGCGAGAAAGCCGAGAACGCTGAGGAAGACTCCCGGAGAAAATCGGCGAGAGACGAAGACGAGCAGGATTGCAGCCAGCTGCAGATTGACGCATTCGATAAAGGTCAGGCCGGCCGCCGCACCATGCAGGCAGCAGACCCAGATAGCGAAGGTGCCCAGAACAGCACCGAACGACACCCCGAGCCAGATGGGCACGGTGCCCCTGGTCATTCCCCAGAAGACGCAAACACCGAAGCTCAAGCCTACAAGAGCTGGAAAGAGGAGAAAGAGCGGACCGCGAGGCTGGACTCCGCCGAAGACTCCGTAAAGAAGGATGGAATAGAGGACAAGAAAAGCGACATAAGGGACGACGAAGAGGACTTGAAAGCGCCCAACGCGGAAGCGAAGCGGGGAGAGCGACCCGAGAAACATGGCGGCGCTCAACTGAATGAACGTTTGACCGGAAGCGACGATCCATGGGGACCCCGCGCCGGGGTAGCCATTCATGGTGTAGAGCAAAACCATGGCAACGATGGAAAAGAGGAAGCCCAGGAACCAGAGCAAGGAGCGCGCGTCGCGGAAGCGAAGATAGAGGTAGCCGAAGGCGGGAAGGAGCAACGCCATCAGGATAAGAGCCGGAGAATGATAGTAGTCGGGCATGGAAGCCGCGAATCTCCTTCCCCATCGACGGAAAATGCAGATCCTTCAAAGCTTGCGGATCCAGGCAATGTGTTCGCCAGGGAGCCTCAAAATGGCGAGGATGCACGCCCGCCCTAACGCGCCGAATAGGCGTTCCGTGGCTAGTATCGAGGCCTCCCCAGCGCGAAGTACATGCGTCTAAAGTTGCAATGGGGTGAGAGTATTGGGCAAGAGATTCCCGGTCCCCAAGAGCGCATGCGGGAATCGCGCCAGGAGGCGAGCTGAATTGGTGATGCAACGCTGGATTGCGATGGCCGCGATGGCGGGCTGCGCCCTGATGGTTGCGGCGCAGGATAAGGACACTTTTACGCCGATGCCGCTTGATTCAGGCTTCGGGCGCATGGATATTTCCGATCCACCCGTTCCCCCGGAACAGATCATCAAGGAGTTTTCGGCGAAGGAGACGCAGTTCCAGGACGCGCTGAACCACTATACGTACCGACGCACGGCGCGCGTGGACGAGATTGACGACGACAACAAGCCGAGCGGCGAGTGGTACGAGGTGGACGACGTGATCTTCGACCCGACGGGCAGGCGCACGGAGAGGGTGGACTTTGCACCTCCGAACACGCTGAAGCAGATCATGATGTCGCCCTCCGATCTCCAGGACCTGGAACACGGTTACCCGTTCGTGCTGACTACTGCGGACGTGCCTGAGTACGACATCAAGTATGTGGGGCGGCAGAAGGTGGATGAGGTGGACTGCTACGTCTTTGACGTGAACCCGAAGACGATCGTAAAGGGCAAGCGGTACCTGGATGGGCGCATCTGGGTGGACGCGACCGAGCTGCAGATTGTCGTGACCAATGGACGCATGGTGCCAGACGACACGCGCAAAAACTCGGAGGACCTACACGCGCCGTTCATGACGTGGCGGCAGCAGATTGACGGTAACTACTGGTTCCCGGTGTACACGAAGGGCGAGGGAATCTTGCACTTCTCCGGCGGCTACGGCTATATGGCGCAGGACGTGCACGTCCGCGAAACGATCAAATACACGGACTACAAAAGGTTCGGATCAACGAGCAAGGTGTTCTACAACGGGCAGGAGGTTACGAAAGACGGTCAACCCCCGGCGCCCGCACCCGATAACTCACCTAAATAGGGGCAGACAGCCGATTGAACTGCGTTGGGGCTGCACGGCGTTGACAGAAAGTATGCCACGTCTGGAAGTCGAGCGATCCGCAGGGCGACGGATGCATCAGCCGGATGATCTACTAAGTTTGTGATTGGAAGCTCGAATAATCGCGCTGCTCAGGAAGCAGTGCGGCGCCTCCTGAAGCAAATTGCATTGCAGATTCTATGCGGATTGGCAGCCGTGGCGTTCAACTGCCCACTGCGGGCGATCGCGCAGTCGGCGGGACCGGCTGAAACGAAGGGCGAAGCGAGCACGGGCCAGGCCGCGAGTCAACACTCGAGCGGGGAATCGAGCCCGGACGACAGCGCGGGCGGTGACTCCGTGACGATTTTTCCGCACACACAGACGGGACGGTACTGGATCTCAGGGCAAGCAAACGTGATCCTGCAGGGTCACGGCGCATTCAGGGCCAAATACAGCGGGCCAAACAGCTTGACCAACTGGGCGCAGAACGCAACGACACATTTGCTGACGCTTTACACCGGATACGAGCTCTCGCAAACGACCGAAGTGTTTGCCGACATCGAAGACGCGACGGGTAACGGCATTGCGAATACGGTCGGATTGGCGGGATTTGTGAACCTTGATGCGGTGCGTGTAAGGGAGGGCGTGCCGGAGAAGGATAACCCCTACCTTGCACAGTTGATGCTGCGCCAGATCATCCCGCTGACGAGCGAGCGAGTGAAAGCCGACCGCGACGAGCTGGATCTGGCTACCTCGATTCCGGCGCGGCGGCTGGAGTTGCGCGCAGGCAAGATGGACCTGACGGATTTCTTCGATGTGAACACCTATGGTTCAGACAGCAATCTGCAATTCCTGAATTGGACGGTGGATAACAATGGCGCCTACGATGTGGCCTCAAACACGCGGGGTTACACGGAGGCCGTCATCGTGGAGTATGACGATCCGTCGCGGGCCGTGCGTTTTGCCGAAGCGATGATGCCGAAGGTCGCGGACAGTCCATTCCTTGATGCAGATCTAGCGCGGTCCCGCGCGGAGAACCTTGAGCTCGAGGCACGCGGGAAGCTTGTTTTTCATCGCGACGGCACGGTGCGGCTGTTGGGCTATCTGAATCACGGCAACATGGGAAACTACCGCGAGGCTAATGCGGAGTTCCTTGCGGGCGAGACCACGACGCCGGATATTATTGCGACGCGCAAGGAGGGACGGCACCGCTACGGTTTCGGGTTGAACATGGAGCAGGAGGTTGGGAAAAATGTGGGCGTGTTCGCGCGCCTGGGCTGGAGCGATGGGAACAACGAAACCTACTGCTATATCGAAGACGACCGGACGGTGCAGATTGGCGGGCTGGCCATGGGCGACGCGTGGCGGCGCAGCAGGGATCGAGCCGGCGTGGCGTTTGTTACGAATGGGATCGTGGCATCGCATCAGCAGTACCTTGCATTGGGTGGGCTGGGTTTCCTGCTCGGCGACGGCGCTTTGACTTACGGCCAGGAGAAGATTGTCGAGGCGTTTTACACCGCTCACCTTTGGCGCGGTTTCTTTGTTTCCTACGATTTCCAGCATATTAACGACCCCGGCTATAACCAGGCGCGCGGACCCGTTGCGGTTTCAGCGTTTCGCTTCCACACGGACTTTTGAACGAAACAGGGACCAAGGGACCAAGCCACCCCAGCGGGCAAAGACCGCTCGCCGGGGACCCCGGCAGGGAACGAGAGACCGAGGGACCGAGGTAGCCCAGCCAGCGAATTAGCCTGTTCTAGGAGCTAACGGGTTTGCCAGACTCCGCGCCTGCGCCCATGAGGACGAGTGAGCGCTGCGCAAAAGGCGAGTAGACGAGAAGCGTGGTGCAGGCAAGCGCGAGGCCGAAGTTGATGTGGTGGAGGAGAAGGAAGGGCGAGAGGGACCATAGCTCGTCAAAAACAAGGAGAAACGGCCAGAGCTTGAGAAACTTGAAGCGGAATCCTGGAGCGTGAAAGAGGGCGGCGCAGAGGACAAAGGCGCGGGCGGGAATGAGGACGGCAGCACAAACGATGAGGCCGCGGAAGATGTGAGCTGCTCCCGGTAGCAGCGAAAGGAGACCGTCGATCTCCGCCAGATTGGCCAGCGCTCCGACATAGAAACCCAGATACATGATCTGAAAGAGGATGAAAAGGGTTTGCACCACCGGAAAGGATGTCTTGGGGAGATCCTCCGGCGTAGCGAGAATCCGAGTGCGCGGCTGAAGATCAGGATGAGAAGTTGGCGCGGTGTGGTCACTTGGCGCGAGAGCCGGGGACTCGATTGGCGCGGACGGCGGAGCGTCGCCGGAATCGATGCGATCAAATATACGCTCGACGGGAGCGATGAAGCGATAGCCGCGACGGGCGAGGGTTTCGACGAATCGGGGACTGCCAGCTGTGTCGCCGAGGGCCTCGCGGATGCGATTGACCGCGGAGTTGACGCCATGCTCATAGTCGACGAAGGTGCCCTCGGGCCAAAGCACGCGAGAGATTTCATCGCGCGTGATGAGCTGACCGGGCCCGTCTAAATATCGGTCAAGCAGCATGAGAAGAACCTGGAAGGGCTGGGCATTCAGCTTGACTCGCAATCCCTGCCTGCGCAACTCACCCGTAGCGGCGTCCGCTTCAAAGACTCCAAAGCGATAGCGCAGGTGTGGCCGAGGGTCGCTCCTCAAGTCTGCCATGGCTTTCGACAAGTGTAGCTGACCGCGCGGTCGATGGAGAGTTGGATCGAAACCGGGCGGGGACAAATGACAAATTGGCATAAGTCCATCGGCTGGACAGATTTACGCAGTGAGGATCATTCACCGGCGGGTGATGCGGCGAGCATTGCCCGCGAAACGTCGAAGGGGTAAGGTGCAAGAGATGACGCGAGCCCGATTTGCGAGATTGCTGGCTGGCGGCGCGCTGCTGGCGTTTCTGACGTCCGCGCCTTTAGTTGCGGAAGAGCCAGCGCCCGCGGCCATTGCCGGGTTCAATGACTATGTTGGACGCCTGGAGGGGCGGCTGGCCGACCAGCATCGGTCGGCGGAGGGCTTTCTGGCCCCCGTGGACGAGGCACGTCTAAGGAACGGTGAAGTGGTGATTGAACATCTGACACCGGCGACAGGCGCGGAGTTGCCGGGAGCGCTTTTGCACGACTGGCGGGGGACGGCGTTTCTTCCGGGGGCGACACTTGCCGATTATGAGCACTTGTTGAGGGACATCGAGGCATATCCACGGAACTGGGCGCCGGAGGTCATGCGTGCAAGCGTGCTCCAGCAACAGGGTGATCGCTATCAGATGACGATGCGCGTGGTGCAGCACCACATACTGACGGTCGTGACGGACGGAACGTACAACGTTTCGTTCGGTCGATTGGATGCGCAACATGGGTACTGCGTTTCGCGCAGCACCAAGGTCGCGGAGATCGACGCGCCAGGAACGGCCCGGGAGCGCGCGCTCACTCCGAGCGAACAGCATGGGTTCCTTTGGCGGATGAACACCTATTGGAGTTACGAAGAGCGGGACGGCGGGTTGTACATCCAAATCGAGTCGGTCTCGCTGACGCGCTCTATTCCGACAGGGCTGGGGTGGGTGATCGGGCCGTTTGTGGAGAGCGTGCCGCGGGAATCGCTGGAGTTTACGCTGCGGGCAACGCAAAACGCGCTGAAAAAATAGTGGAGCGGCGACGGCAAATGGAAAGGGGAAGAAGATGAGCACACAGATTCTTGCAGCGAAGAATGAAGCAGCGTTTGAGAACGCGCGACGCGTCAATGAGGCGTTGACGGCACGGATGGAGAAACGCGCTTTGCAGTGGATGGCTGAACGCGCGCCGAAGTGGGTGAGTTCGGACCAGCTGACCGTGCTGGGCTTGAGCGCACAGATTGGAGCGGGCATCTGCTTCGCGTTGTCGCGATACGACCGCAGGCTCCTGCTCGCGGTGATCGTGTGCCTGGCGTTGAACTGGCTGGGTGACAGCCTGGATGGAACGCTGGCGCGCGTGCGCCGGCAGGAACGGCCGCGCTACGGGTTTTATGTGGATCACATCGTGGACATTTTGGGAGCGGTGGCGCTGATGTGCGGGCTGGGCTGGAGCGGGCTTCTGCACCAGGCGACGGCGATGGCGATGCTGATCGCGTTCCTGGTGCTGTCGAGCGAAAGCTACCTGGCCACTTACACGCTGAAGTGCTTTGAGCTTTCGCAGGGAATTTTTGGACCGACTGAGATTCGCATTCTGTTGGCGATTGGCTGCCTGGCCGCACTGCGCAGCCCGTACGCGACGGTGTTTGGACACAGAATGCTGCTCTTCGATCTGGGCGGGGCGATTGCCACGCTCGGAATGGCTGGAATGGCAGCGGCGGTGACGGTGCGACACACGGCACAACTCTACAGACAAGAACCGATTGGCAGGAGCCGCTGAAGTGAGTGCACTGATTCGGTGGGGCAAGTTCAACGTGGTGGGAGCCATGGGCATGGCGGTGCAGCTTGGCACGCTGGCCCTCCTGAACCGATTGACCGGAGGCCACTACCTGGTGGCTACGGCCGTGGCTTTAGAAGTGACGATGATGCATAACTTTGTGTGGCACCTGCATTACACATGGCGAGACCGGCGCGACCCGAGCGCGTTGCCCGGCCAGCTCGTGCGCTTTCATCTTTCGAATGGACTGGTTTCGATGGCGGGAAACCTTGCACTGATGCCGATTCTGGTGCATGGGGCACGCATCCCGGTGGTCGGATCGAACGCGATCGCGATCCTGTGCTGTTCGATTTTGAATTTCTGCCTGGGACACAACTTCGCGTTCGCGGCGAGGGTAGAGGCGAGGCAGGGCTAAACCATGGGGGAATCACGCCGATGAAAGAGATCGAAGGGGTGTCTTCGGGGATTCGGCGGATGCCGCAATGGAAGCAAATGCGATATTCTGCTTCGTCCTGAGGAATCCCGTCGTGACAAGCACGATGAATCACGCGACGTACAAGAATCCCGCGGTGCTATCGCACCACGCGATGCGCAGGATGGTCGGCATCATCGCGCTGCTGCTGCCTTTCGTACTTGCCGGCGGGACGATTTTGCTGTCGCTCCTCGGGCCCAGCCATGGGCTGCCCCACCCCCTGCTGCAGCGATCGATCAGCGATTATCGCTACACGCCGATGAGAGATTGCCAAGTGGGAGGGCTGTGCGCAATCGCGGCGTTTCTGATGTGCTCTCGAGGATACGACTGGATCGACGAGATCACGGGCTATCTGGCCGGGTTTCTTACACTCGGTGTCGCACTTTGTCCGTCGGTGAACCCGCGAGACCCAGTACACACACCGTTGCAGTTGGAGTTGAATACGGTCCACACCGTGTTCGCGGCGCAACTGTTTCTCGTCCTCGCCTTTTTCTGTCTGGTTCTATTTCGGAAGACGGCTCCGGGAAAAAGCCTCACGCGCCGGAAGCGACACAGAAACGCCGTGTACGCGACCTGCGGCGCGGTCATTCTGACCTGCGATGTCGTGATGGTCAGCCTGAACCTGGAAAGAGCCGAGCAATGGTTAAGGCCGATCAACCCGCTGCTGACCTGCGAATCGCTGGCGCTTATCGCATTCGGCGTCGCCTGGCTGACCAAGGGCAACGGCATTCTGAGAGACCGGCCGCATAACCATGTGCAGCCCGCCGATCACCATGGAGCGAGTTGACCGCTTGCAGGCTGCCTGAGCGGGGCGCCCTGAGAACCGCGCCTGAACGGAGTGGTTTGCCCGTTTGAGCAGCTTTGCTAGTGGGAGCTTCCCGTCTTGGTCTGATCCGAAGATTCCGGACCCTTCAGAGGAGCTTGCCTGCGAATGGGCACTCGGGCATCGCGAGCGAAGTACCAACGAGCCGTAATTGTCCATGAATTCTCGATGAGGCTGTGGGGGCTCAACTGCGGCCGGTAGAAGAAGGCCGAGTAGTTGGGCGCGAACGACAGGTTCCCAACCGCAGGAAGCACCAGCGAGAGACTCAACGGGATGGCGTATTCAGTTTGTGAGGCCAGCTCGGCGGAGGGAGTACGGCCGAAGTAGTAATCGCCGGTGGTGTTGGTAACCAGACTGATTTGCCTGTCTGGCGATTTTCCCAGGAATTGGGGAAGACGGTTCTGCAGGTAAATCTCCCAGTAATAGCCGGGAGTGTGAAGAGACTTGGCTAACGGAGGGCCAGACAGCATCGTGCTGCCATTGATGGGCAATGCTGGGCCTTCGGAATCTGCGGTAGAGAAGCAGTTTTGCAGCGTGACGGTCGCACTCACCGGGCAGGTCTTCGGCGTGCCAGTGGGGCCGTCTTGCAACGTGATCGACGCAAGTTGGCCATTCTGGGTGCTGAATTCGAGGCCGGTTTGAATGTAGCTTCCATTCCAGAAAAATGCTTTCTGCGAGCTCTGCCCGAATTCCACTCTGAGGCCGGCCTGGTCGGTCCATCCCGTAGTGCGCGGAAGCTGGACGGTAAGCTCTGTACGGTTTCCTGCGGGCGGCGCACTCGCCGCGAAGGAGAAGAACAAGTAGGGGTGGTCGACCTCAATCTGGTATTGATGCGGGGTAAAAACCAGCAAGGTACGCGGAAGAGATCGCACGCCCCGCACCTGACTGCCTTTGCCTTTGCCGTAAAGGCGAACCTGCAGGAAGGGGCCTTCGGTCCAATTGTTCAACGAATACGACGCGTTGATCGGCTTATTCAAAAGGTTGCCGAGGACCTGGCGGTTATAAGTGAACGAGGATTGGAGACCGACTGACCACGGAAAGCGATTCTGCGCAGAGGGGCTTGATGAAGCATCGGGAACGCGGAGATCGGCCAAAATCCTGCTTCCTGTTTCCAGATCGAGATCCTGCGAGGCAGGCGCGGTAGCTTGTGAATTGGAGATTCCCTGAAAGTTCGCGACGTTCGCATTCCCGCCCACCGGTTGCCGCGCGGTGAAGCCGGCGATCAACTTGGCAAAATCCACCTGAAATAGCCGTCTCTGCTGGAAGCTTTCGTTCTGCGTGGCGATTGCACCCTCAACCGAACATGGCGGCGGTGCGGTGGCGCCGGCGCCTTCGCTTTGGCTGCCAATTCCGCCACTGGCCGCACAGTGCGGCAGCGAAGTAATCACCGACGCGAGACGAGTATTGCCAAGGCTGTTCAGCAGATAGTGCGATATCGGGGCAGTGATAAAGGTTTCAGTTTCAACATGATTTGTGGATGGAAGAGCGTCGAAGGTACCGTAGACCGACCTGTCCTCAGCCAGTTGATCGGTGGTGACCAGCCAATAGTAGGCATCGTTAACGATAGGAGTTTGGGCGATGCAATAGGTGCTCTTGCCGGCGGATTCTCCTGCGCATGTTGGATCAACCGGAATCCACAGGGGTTCGTTATTCTGATTGACGAGGGTCGGATTTGACAACGAGGATTGGACAATTCCGTAAGAGACCAGCCACTCCTGACTTGTGTCCGTCTCGGTGAGCTCGTTTTGCTGTTGGACGAGAGCATCGGATTTGTTGAGAATCGTCTCGATGTCCTGGCCCTTCACGGCAACGTATTCCAGATAGTCGCCCTTCCAAAAGATGCGATCGAGAGCCACGCGCAGCTTGCATAATTGAAATTTTTCTTGCCGATCCTCTGCTTTGATTTTCGGGTCGATGAGCTCGTTGTCGCACACGTCGTAATTCTGGTAGCCCTTCCCGATCAGGCCCAACTGCACGTCCCTGCTTTGCAGCAATACCACGTCCGCATGCTGCCGCGTCGCTCCAGCCTGGGGCAGTCCCTTGAAAAAGGGCTCTGTCGCTTGTTGCAAGTCGGCAAGGAGCGCCAGCTCAGCCTTCTGCTCGTTGTTTGGATTGTCCGAGTAGGTGGCCGATTTGCCTTCAATCTTAGCCATCAAATCGTACAAGAGCTGGATAGCGGTTTCCGGAACGCTGTCAGTAGTCGTGCTTGCCGTGTTCGTGCTTGGGGTGTTCGTGCTTGGGGTGTTCGTGCTTGCTGAGGTTGCGCCGCCTTGTGCGGGCTGAACCGGCGGGTTTTGCGGGTAGATGCCTGTGGACTTATTGGTGATCACCAGCTTCTCACCTTGAGTCCATTCGATCGTTGCGCGCGATATAGCGCCCGGGAAGCGGCCGTTCGGGGGGTCTGGGTACCCGTTGAACGGGGTGAGAACCGGGGGGGGATGCCCGGTGTTGACGGCATTTCTGTCGCCTCCGTGATAGACGTAATTCAGGGTGAGGTCGGGAGTGTCGTATCCGGTCTCTTGCGTGATGGCGTCGGTTCCGGTTTCAGTCTCCCCCGCCTCGCTGATCACGATATTAATGGGCCGCTGTGCCGGCGACGTAGCGAGCCTTTCCCAGACGCGCGCCGCCAGAACTTCAGCTTCAGTGTGCGGCATCTGGGCCATCAGGACAACGCCGTTGATACGGCCTTCAACCAGTTCGGCGGCACGCACAAGCTCAGCAGAAACGACCACAGGATCCGTGGCGACTGCCGTGGCCGACAGGCCTTTTTGCTCCACTTCCGCACTGGTTCGCAGGTAACAAATGCCGAACTCAGCCGGCCAGTGCACGCCATCCAGCACCGAATCCGGATTCTGTATGGCATCCAGTGAAGTCGTATCGTCTTTGCCGGGTTTCCCGTCGAGGCCGACACACATGCGAAGGTTGGTCTCGGAAACTTCCTTCATGGTGTTTTGCCCAACCACTCCGATCACGAGGATCTTCTCGCCGTCGGCCTTGGTAGCCACCGTGTAACCAACGTTTTTCTGCTCTTTCGCGATGGTGCGCAGTAAGCCATTGGTTGCGGCCTGGCGCGCCTGGTCGCTGAGAACAAAGCAAGCCCCAAGGCTGCGAGTTCCATTCGTCACGGGACAGGCGGCGATGGTTTTGTTTTGCTGGCTGGCGCTCAACTGATCGCTGAAATTCTGCAGAATCTGCTGCAGGTTTGTTCTGTAGGTGCAAAGGTCGCCGACATTCTTGGTCTCAGCGTCATCGGCAAATTTGGCGCCGGTCTGGCATTCGGGCAAATTCTTCAAGCGGGATATGAGATCGCTTACACTCTGGGCAGAAAGGTCCAGTTGCTTTCCCCCGGAGGATTCATCTTCCGATTTCGACGTTCGTTTCCCGGTGCCGCCGGCTCCCTCTCCGGGCCCGGGCTTGCCAGTCAGGGCCTTGACTTCGAGGTAGGATCCCCATGCCGACTGCATGATGTCGATCTCATTGCCTACCAGCAGCTTGAGCATGGTGTCTCTGCCCGCCGCTGTGGTCGCCACGTCTGAAGCGAGTTGCTGCATGGCTTCGAAGGTCGGGTTTTGCCCATTGGTGTTGGTGGAATCGACGCTGTCAAGCCGGTCGAGCCAATCGATCGGCTCCGATAGCCCACTTTCACCGCACAGCGGGGAATCGGGCGCGAATGGGTCGTTGCTGAACAGAAGCGGGCAATGTCCGTTCAGCGAATAGGGGGGATCTGGGCTTCCCTGGTGCCGCAGGTGAAGACTGCCCTTGAATTGAATGCGCAGATTCGCCGCGAGGAGGTACAACTGATGATCGTAGTTGTTGATCAGCGGCGATCCGCCTTGCGGCTGGCTTGCCCGCGCGAGCCGAACCGTGGCTGTGCGCAGCCAGCGCGCCGTATACATGAAATCGTTGCGGCCCGGTACCACGGCACGGAAGCCGGCATGCATCAGGAAATTCAGAACGTTGTCGCACTGCGGCAGCTTGGGGACGCGGTCGTCGTCCTTGTACAGGCTCTCCGGTCTGGTCTCACCATCCCCCGTATCTTTGGGGTCTTGCATACATTCTTTATCAGCGTCGTTTTCCAACTGCAGCGAAGCCCCGAATTCGGGCCCGAAGTTGTCTCCCATGCCGATTAGCAAACTGTTGGGATTAGACGCGCGATATTCGTCGAGAAATTTCTTTACCGGCGGCAAAATAGCGGTTTGCTCGGTAGGCTCCATTCTGTAATAGCCGAGCAAGTTCCCGGTGTAATCGATGCTGGTGTCGGTCGTATAAGCAGGCCTCGGGCTGGCGGTCTGTCCGTTGTCGGTCTGTTCGTTGTCGGTCTGTTCGTTGGTCGTCTGCCCTCGGAGGGCGCATGGAAGCAAGAGGGGGAGGGTTAGCAGAACGAACAGCGGGGAAACGAATAGCGGGGAAAGGTAACGGACGGACGAAGAGGATGTTCGCATAGCGCCCTCCAGAAATCGTGCGGGGTAGGAAGCCCGGTGGTGTGCATCCATGATCCAAGAATGGACTTGGCACGTCAATCGAATTCAGCGATGTGCATGCGGATTGAGGCTGGTTTCTCGCAGGGCATCAACAGAACCGGCGGATGGGGCGGATCGCGGGCCGTAATCCTGTCTTATTGCGTTATAGTGTGCCTAAGGCAATTCCCCCCCAGAAGCAGCAACAGTCCGAGTCCACAAACCATGAACGCAACTGATGGTTCCGTATCGCGCGAGAAGACCGTGCATGTTTTTGTGAGTTACGCTCGCGAAGACAAGCGTTGGCTAGATCCGGAGTACCGGTGCAACCTGATTCCCTTCCTGGCGGAGTCGCTGCGGCGATATGACGTGGTGTTTTGGTACGACACGGAACTCAAACCGGGAGATGTGTTCAAGCGGCAGATTGAAGCGGAGATCGATCAGGCGCAGATCGCGTTGCTGATCGTGAGCCAGAGTTTTCTGAACTCGGAATTCATCGAGCAGATCGAGATGCCGCGCATTGCTGAGCGAGCGCGGCAGGGCGAGACGATCGTCATCCCGGTGCTTGTGGAACCGTGCGACTGGAGCGACTATCCGTTTCTTGCCGATCGGCAGATGGTTCCGAGCGCGAACCCGTTGATCGATTTCACGGAGAGCGAAGCGAAGTGGGCGAAGGTCAAATTCCAGATTCTGGATGGGCTGAAGGCGCAGCTGAAGAGGATACGGGAGATACCGCAATCCGCGGCGCCAGCCAGACACATTGCGAACGAAGTTAGCCCCGCCTATGCAGGGATAGCAAGACCTAGCGCAGCGAGGAGCGGCGAAAGAGGAACAGGCGGAAAGAGACTTGGCGAAGAGGCGCTTAAGGATGACAGCGCTGTACCGTCAAGCCGCATGCGGATTCCCGTATGGGCCTGGAGCGTGGGAGCGGCGTCGGCTCTGGTGCTGCTTGCGGTCATCGTTGGATTGCATTTCAATTCGCGTCCAGGTCCGGTGGGTTCGCCTCAGACCGCTCCTGTGCCTGCACAGGGTGAACCCAGCGCGAACGGGCCCAGCGGGATGGCACCGGGACAGCCTGCAACTTCGCCCCCAGCCATCCCGGGAGCAGCTGCAAACAATGCGCCCGCGCTTGGAGATACGATGAAGACCATCCGGGGCGAGCTCATCAGCATCGGGACCGTAAACTTTACCACTTTCGGCCAGAATAAGACCGACGGGAGCGCCCTGCAATCCGCCGCTGTTAACCAAATCAGCGACGTCGTGGCCAACGCTTCCGAATGCCGCGTCTCCTACCACTGGAAGGTGTGGCGCAACGGCGCAGCCCAGCCGACTGTCGACAAGGATTCCTGGTTTCTGTTGCATGACGTCACGAGCGTTGTCGTTGAGCCCTTGAGCCTGTACTCAACCGACCAGAACGCTGCCGGCGGCCATCCCAACCTTGTCGTCACGTCGACTACGCCGTCGTTGACGGCGCTCGTCATACACATGCCGAGGTGGGTGAACGAGCTTCCCTTCAAGGACAGCGCCTCAGCAGACCGCACCGCCAAAACGGTCACCCAGGCCGTCAGGCTCTGCGGCGGTCACCTCGCGAACTGATGGCGGGCATCGTCCGATTCGCCCAAGGCTCTCGAGGGAAGGGTTGGCGGGAGTCCCGGGCGTGACCTCCGATTTGTCGATCACTCGCTGGTCTTGTCGGATATATTGGCCGTAGTTCAAGTCTTCCATTGTTCCGGGCTGGGCAGGCGCATGGCGCACGACGTCTTCATCAGCTATTCCGCGAAAGACAAGACGACTGCAGATGCGGTGTGCGCGATGCTGGAGTCGGAAGGAATTCGCTGCTGGATCGCGCCCCGCGACGTTGTTCCCGGGATGGAGTGGGGCGAGTGCATCATTGAGGCCATCGAACAGACCCGGGTCATGGTTTTGGTCTTCACGGCCCACGCCGATGCATCGCCGCAGATTCGCCGGGAGGTTGAACGGGCTGTCAATCACGGCGTGGCCATTCTGCCGTTGCGAATCGAAGACATCATGCCCGGGCGGGCTCTCGAATACTTCATCGGCAATGTACACTGGCTCGACGCGCTCACGCCTCCGCTCGAAGCTCACCTCAAGAGTCTCGCCGGGACTGTCAAGATGCTCCTGGATCGAATGAGTGCGCGCGACGCCCCCACGCCGGGGCCAGCGGCTAAAGACGCACCTGAGGCAGCCTTGTTAAAGCAGCCTGCCGCAGTACCGCCGGCAGGGCCAGTCGTTGCCGCGACCATGGCTCCTCCTTCGGCGGAAATCTCCCAGGGAACAACTGTCGCTTCTCGCCGTTCGTGGAAGCTTCCGATGTGGGCATGGGGCCGGAGGAGAGTATGGGTTCTGCTGTTTTTCGCGATCCTTGCCGTCGGGCTCGGCTTTTGGGGATACGCTATCGCCGGCAGCAACTACCTCAGCGGTGATTGTCTTCATCATGTTCCCTTATCCCCCTGTCCTAATCCAATTCGCCCGTTCACATGGCTGGAGGCGATGCGCTGCCTGATTGCGTCCATCGGCCTTATCCGGGTCTACGATCTCTTCCAGCTTGGCGTTGATCCCTGGCAGCTTGTTATCGCCCAGTTTGCTGTGCCCGGCATCGCGCTGATCTCCGTCGTGCAACTGATTCTCATCGTCGTCAGAAAGAACTTCCGCCGGTGACGGTGCTCCTGGCGCACACGCAGGCTGGGGTTAGCCTGTTTCCCTTCAAAGGTGCGGCCCTCGCCATCCGCGCCACCAAAACGGTTACCCAGGCCGTCAGACTCTGCGGCGGCGACCTCTCGAACTGATGGCGGGCATCGTGCGATTCGCCCAAGGCTGCCCAGGGTTTTGAGTGCTGCCTTCAACGCTGCGTGGAGGAATGGAACTCAGACGTCGAGAGCGATGCGATCGCGGAGCGACCAGCCGTTGGCGCGATGGATGAGGAGAGCACGGTCGGCGGCCTGAGCTTGCGGTTTGCGCAGCGAGAACTCCTGCGGCTCTTCGCTGGAGAATAGCCAGAGGGTGAGCGAGGGCAAGGATAGAGCGCGGGCGGCGGCGCGCACGGCATCCGGCTCGTCGAGATCGACGATCAAGCTGCAATGCACGTTGGCTGGAGCAGCGAGCAGCTGGTCGAGTTCCGCAGGAGCGCTCGCCAAACTCTTGCCGTAGAGGCGCACAGGGCGAATGGGATGGAGTTCGATGCCGAGCCCGGCCATGATCGCCGGCAGGCGGGCAATCTCTTTCCGTTCCCAATTTTTTTGATCATCGCTGAGATCGCTCCACTGTGGCATGCGCGCACCCTGACGCTGCGACGAGCCAAAGCGAATATCTACGAGGCGGCGTTCAATGTTGTAACGACGGTGTTCGAGCTGAGCGAGCAACTCGATCTGTTCCTCGCTGAATGCAAAGACGACGGGTGACTGCACATCGCGCGCCAAGTGCAGGCCGGCCAGCTCCAGGAGCAGGGGGGTGTGGTCCGCACGCCAGCGATTGGACATCTTCATAAACTCAGGCAGGTCGCGGAAGGGAACGTTGGCCTGGGGATTGAGCGTGTCCTGGGCGCGCTGCCGGTAGTCTTCGTGGAGAGCTTGCGCAAATGCGTCCAATTGGGAGCCGAATAACACCTCCGGGCTGAGCGTTTCCTCGAGGGTTCCGAAGATCTGCAGGCGATCGATGAAGGAGGAGATGTTTTCGATGCTGCGGACGAGCTCGCCGAGGCGGCGATAGTACTCGAGGCGGACGTAGATGGGGACGTCGAGATGGCCAATGCGATCGAGGAGGGAGCGCATTTCGAGGGCAGCGCACAGGCTCACCTCGTCATCGCCGAGGGCAAGCGCAACACCGAGCAATGGTCCGGCCGATTCCAGCTTAGCTTCGATCGTGCGAGCCAAATCTGGAGATCCCGGCGTGACGGAGGCGTTGACGAATTCGAGCGCGGCCATCTCCGATGCGGTGGGGTTGGTAACGGCAAATTTCTCTTTTGCCGCATCTGCGGCCTGGTCGAAGACGACGATTCTGAGCATCTGGCCCAAAGCGACCGGAGAAGAACGGATGAGATGCAGCGCGATCTCGCGGCCGTAGGCGCCGAATCCAACGAGGACAAAGGTGCGCGCTTCAAACTCGGGGCTGGGCGGCAGATGGAGACGCTTGATCAGCATGCGCGCCGCAGCGTTGAAGGAGTTGAAGAGGCGCAGATCGACATGGCCGGAGCCGAGAGACCGCTTATCGCTGGCGATCAATCGCTTGTGCATCCAGTCGTTGCGCAGTTCGGCCAGCACTTGAATCCGGCCCGATTTGAGGTAGCGGGGCTGGGCACGGATGGCGTCGATCTGGAGTGCGATGTCCATGTTCTCGCTGTCCGACCCGGTGCAGACGATGGCCGTTTGCGCGCGACGAATACCAGCGGCGAGCAGCACGTGGGGATTCTTTGCGTCGCCCTGGAGCACAGGAACTCCGGCCTTTTCGCAAGTTGCAGCATTGGGCGAATCGCTCAGAAGATCGACGGCGACGGTGCTGTGATGCGCGGCCCGCAGATTCTGAACGATCTGCATGCCTACGTCGCCGATGCCGCAAACGATGGAGTGGTCGGATTTGCGGCGCGCCAGCGCGGTGCGGAAGTTCTTTCTGACTCCGCTGAGGAATAGTTGCGCGGCGGACAACAGCGCGATTCCGGGCACTGCGATCTGGGCGACGACCAGCTGCCAGGGATCAATGCCGGGCTGGAAGAGATCGTAGAGGCGGAGGAGGCCGATGGACGCAATCAGGCAGTGCAAAGCCTCCAGAAAAGTGAAGGGACGAACCGGATTGGGACAGGGGGGCGGCGGGAGAGGATGAACAAGGCAGGCGCCGCCAGTGTAATTGCTGCCAACGATGGCGTATCCCCAGAAGCCGAGTCCGACGGCAAAAATGGCAAAGCTAATGAGGAAGATTTTTTCGAAGCGCTTTTCCATGTTCATTCCTGCAAACGGCGGCAACGATCAGCCGGGAAGATTTAACGTGCGATAGCGGAAGACAAAGCTCCAATCCATTGTCTCGGCAATCATAACGCTTGCCAGTTTTTCGGCGGTCTGGCGAAGCGCCGCGAAAGTCTCGTGGGGCGAAGCGAGCGCCTTGTCGAGCCCGGCGGACCGAATCGCCTCGAGCTCGCGCGCCATGGCCAGGGAGCGGTCGGCGCTGCGCGAAAACTCGCCGTGATTGGCGATGCCGTAGAACGCGGCACCGAAGGCGGGCGGCACGGTCGCCAGCAAAAGCAGCCAAGGCGATTCACCGAAGATCACATGCCAGACACAGGCAAGTCCGGTTCCGATGAACAAAGCCGTGCCGATGAGATGGAGGCGATGACTTAACTTATGCATCGTCTCGTGGTTGCCTTCGTGGTACTTTACCTGGCCCTCGAGAATGTCCGCGATCAGTTTGGCGACAGACGAGACATAGGCCTGGTTGATGACGGCGTTTACCAGGCCGAGGTCGCGCGCGATGTTGCGAAACATCCCATCAACCCAGGAGCGGTCGAAACCGGATCGAAAGTGGGCGGGTGGCGGCGGCGAGGCCAGCGCGCAGCCGAGCAGGGCGAGGTAACAGTATTGGCGCAAGAGCTCGGCCAGTTGACGCAGGTTGAGCCAGCGCTCATGCCAGCGTCTCCGGCGGCCGTGCCAGGTAATGGCGAGAATGATGACGATCAGAGAGAATTCGGTAAGCGCGGGAATTCTGCCCAAGTCGATGCCGTGTCGTCCGCAGACGTAATCCGCCATGGGAACCAGGACAGAGAAAGCAGCCATGAGGCTGGTCGCCAGCGAGCTGGAGCGAAGGACTCCGGCATAGTAAGTGGACAGTCCGTCGGCCCAGCCATAGTGGGGACAGAGCCGGTCGAGCAGATAGCGGTTCGCGTCTTCTGGCAGGCCTGGGGAGCGGGCAATCATCTTCTCCCATTCGTCGCGCGACGATTTCTCGAAATTCGGAACGCGCCACGATCCAATGCGAAGGCGGCCGCGGGCGACAAGATCGCGAAAGATACGGAAGATCCGGCCTGGATCGAAGTTCGGCTGCTTTTCAGCGAAATAGGCATGACTGAAGTTGAAGCCGTTCTCGCTGTCTCCGCGATCGGAAAAGCCCGCGGCAAACATCGAGTTCAAATCATCCAATGCGCGTGTTTGGCGCTTGCCCGACTTATCGGCGCGGAGAATGCACGGCTCCTTTGGTTCGGAGGCATTGAGCCAGACGACCGGCGTATGCCGCGCCAGGGCTTCTTCCACGATCTGCGTGGTGCCGCCCCTGCCCGCTGCCGGCTCGCCATCCCAGATGGCGATCAGCAAATCGGACTGCTCCACGACCATGCGCCCGGCGCGTTCGTAAGACTCGTCCTCCCTGGCTCGCGAACCTTCAATCTGAAAAACCGCGGAGGCCTTCGCGAGGAGATCGTGGAACTCGTCGCGAGAGGCAGCGTCTTCGAAGTCGCGGCAGTACTCGACTGTGAGGAATGGGAGGGGGCATTGCAGATCCGCGCCCAAGGCAAGACCTGCGCGGGCGACGATGCGATCAGCACCCTCGGCGAGCGGAGACAGGATGCGCAGGAGCGGGGCTTGTGGCGAATGAAGGAGAGGATCGTGTGCGAGGGCCGCCAGAGCGGCGATGGCTTTGAGAACTTGTTCGCATTGACCAGGCAGGACTGCTGCAGCATCGGGTGATAGCCGGTTGGGCCGATGGCCCGTTACGCCGATTTGGACGACAAGCCGAGGCCGCGGAGGCAGGCGTGGCCGCGGCGGCGAGCTTGACTCTTGAGAGGCCATGGCGCGGTGATGGACGATGTTCCCTAAATCTGGGTTGAGCATATCACGGCGCAAGACGCGCACAGGCCGTGAATTGCGGGGGAGAAAGGGTTGGGGACAGGCGAACTGAATGATGGAAGGAAATGGTAGGCACGACTGGATTCGAACCAGCGACCTCTTCCGTGTCAAGGAAGCGCTCTAACCAACTGAGCTACGCGCCTAAGACGTGCCAGCGGTTAGTTTAGCAGGATCGCGAGGCTGCGAAAAGGCACAAAAGCGCGCCGCTGCCCGCACATTTGCGGCTGAAGGTCCGCACCCTCGCGACTGAGCCCCGCACCTTTGCGACCTGGTGGTGCGGCAAAGATGAGGGCGCGCGCGCGGCCGGCGTGGCTCATCCATGGCGGATGAACGATCCATTTTGCAACTCGGCCATTGCCTGACGAAGCTCTTCCTGCGTATTCATGACAATGGGTCCGTACCAGGCAACCGGCTCTTCGAGCGGCTTGCCGGAGACGAGCAGGAACCGGATGCCCTCCGGGCCGGCCTGGACCACAATTTCATCGCCGCGGTCGAAGAGGACGAGCGAATGGTTGTTCGCGTCGTAAACCGGAGGGGCATTCGGGTTGACAGCTGATTCTGTGAGCACGGCCTGCGGCTGGGACGCGTCGCTGAAGGTTCCCGCGCCCGCGAAGACGTAGGCGAAGGCGTTGCGGGTGGTCTCGACCTTGATCCGCTTGCGCTTGAAGGGCGGGATGGAGATGTCGACGTAGCGCGCGGCGACGCTCGATTCGGTCGCGACACCCTCGACGGGGCCGGTTTTACCCCAGAACTCTCCACAGATGATGCGCGCTTTGGTTCCGTCATCCTCGGTGACCTCGGGGATGGCGTTGGAAGGAATGTCCTGGTAACGCGGGTCTGTCATCTTGAGCGATGCGGGCAGGTTGGCCCAGAGCTGGAAGCCGTGCATGCGTCCGCGCTCGTCACCTTTAGGCATCTCCTGGTGGAGAATGCCGCTGCCCGCGGTCATCCACTGCACGTCGCCGGCGGTCATGCGGCCCTTGTTGCCGAGCGAGTCGCCATGCGCCACCTCTCCGGCGAGAACATAGGTGATGGTCTCAATGCCGCGGTGCGGGTGCCACGGAAAACCGGCCAGGTAGTCTGCTGGGTTCTCGTTGCGAAAGTCGTCCAGCAAGAGGAACGGATCGAATTCGGCGGTTTTGCCGAAGCCGAAGGCGCGCTGGAGCTTGACGCCGGCTCCCTCGATGGTTGGCTTGGTTTGGTAGATCTCTTTTACGGCTCTGAGCGACATGGTGGACCTCCGGTTTCAAGAAACCAAAGCGACGCGGCGGGCGACTTGCGTCGCCCGCCCCGGAAAACCGCATGGATTCGATATGGATCGTACAGCTATTCGATGCGCAGGCAACGTCTCGGTTGCAGCCGGCGGTCCGTGACGCCAGCGGCTAAGCGCCGCGAACCGATTTCACGACTCAGGCGGCCTTGATGAACTCGACGTCGAGAGTGATGGCCACGTCTTCGCCCACCAGCACGCCGCCGGCTTCGAGAGTTGAATTCCATGTGAGCCCGAAATCCTTGCGGTTGATTTTGGCGGTTGCGGTAAGGCCAATGCGCGTATTGCCCCAGGGATCCTTCGCGGGCTCGCTCACTTCTTCGACATTCAAAACCACCGGCTTGGTAACGCCGTGGATAGTCAGGTCGCCGGTAACGGCAAAGCCGTCGCCCTTTTTCTCGATGTGGGTTGATTTGAATGTCATGGCGGGGAATTGTTCCACATGGAAGAAATCCGGGCTTTTGAGATGGCCGTCGCGCTGCGCGTCCTGGGTGTTGACGGTGCTGACGTCGATGGAGACTTCAAGAGTGGACTGAGTGTGGTCGGCATCGACGCGGTGCAGGACGCCGCTGATTCCGCTGAACTTGCCTCTGACGTTGGAGATCATCATGTGCTTGACCTTGAACTCGGCCGCGGAGTGTGCGGGATCGATGTTCCAGGTGGAGGTGGCGGTGGCAGGGGTCATAGTGAGTTGCTCCTTTCATTTCGTTGGATGCAGGAGGAGGATATTCGTTGCAACAAGTATTTGAAGAGCAGGGACCGAGGGACCAAGGGAACAAGGGAACAATGGACCAAGGGAACAAAAATACGGTGGGCAGTTGGCGATGATCCGGATTCAGCGGTCTGTGGCTGGAGGGCGGCGGGCAACTACTTGTGCTCGATGGTTACATTCGAGCTCAGCCACTTGTAGGACTGGACCAGGGTCACAAACGCGGGATAGTCCTTTTTAAATAGGTCCTCGTTCTTCGAGGAAATGACAACCATAATAAGGACCTTTTCCTCGCCGATGTAAGCAACGGCCTCATAGCGGTCGAAGGCGCCAGGTGCGAAGCGGAGGACCGGTATAGAAGCGTCGCCGACCTTGATTGGATCCGACTGCACGACAACAGCGGCTGGAGCATCGTGCTGTACTTGTTTAGCGTCGCCGGCCATCATTTTCGCCACGGTCTCATCCGGCGCTTTGCCCACCACGTTGAAATACATGAAGGTCCCAGACTCTTTTGCGTTTTGAAAGTTTGAGTCGGCCGGGTAAAAGACAGCGTAGATCCCCTGGTCGTTCATGATGCTGTTATCCAAAGTCCACCCGTCGGGCGCGCAGAACGTCAATGAATGGTCTTTCCCGTAGAGGAGGCCGCAATTATCATTGGGCGCCTTGCCGCCCCCGCTGGCGTTTGAGCTGGGAGACGATTGCTGCGAGCCCGCCTGCAACGCAACGGCGAGTAGAAACAGGGTTCCGGTTGCCAGGGTTTTCATGCCGGGGATTCTACACCGCGGTCGACGACTGTGCTGTGAGCTGCGGCCAGGCTGTGTTGGCCCGGTTATCCACCCGGTCCACACTTGCCTGTCCCACCCGCACCGTATCCTCAGGAGAGACCGATTCATGTCTGACTTTGCCCAAACCGTGAAGCAGCAGGCCGACATCGTGAAGGTGATCGAGAGCTACATCCGGCTGCGCAAGGCCGGGGCGCAACGGTTTACGGGGCTGTGCCCCTTCCACAAGGAGAAGACGCCTTCGTTCAGCGTGCACGCGGGACAGCAGTTCTTTTACTGCTTCGGCTGCCAGGCCTCGGGCGACGTATTCAGCTTTGTGGGCAAGATCGAGAACGTGGGTTTTCCCGAAGCGGTGCGAATCGTGGCGCAGAAGTGCGGCATTCCACTGCCGAAGCGGGAGTTCTCCTCGCCGGAAGAGGCTGCCGGTGCGCGGTTGCGGACCAAGCTGCTGGAGCTGCACGAGACGGCAGCGGCGTGGTTTGAGGAGCAATTGCGTGGGCCGGGCGGAGCTTTGGCGCGAGAGTACCTGGCAGGGCGCGGGCTGACGGATGAGGGAATCAAGAAGTTCAGAATCGGGTATGCGCCGGACAGCTTTAACGCTCTGCGCGATCGGTTGAGCGGGATGACGGACCAGGAGACGCTGCGGGCGAGCGGGCTATTCAGTTCGAAGGAGCAAGGTGACGGCGGCCAGGGGCCGATCTACGACCGGTTCCGCAAGCGGGTGATGTTTCCAATCTCAAACGAGGGCGGGAGGGTGATTGCGTTTACGGCGCGAACACTCGAGACGGGCGAGAAGGCAGGAGCGAAGTATATCAATTCGCCGGAGACGCCGCTCTACTCGAAGGGGCAGGTGCTGTTCAATTTGGATAAGGCGAAGCCGGCGATCCGAGCGCTGGAGTTTGCCTTGCTGGTGGAGGGGCAGATGGACTGCATCAGCGTGTTTCTGGCCGGGATTCAGAACGTGATTGCGACCAGCGGGACGGCTTTTACCGAGCAACAGGTGGCGATTCTGAAGCGGCACACATCGAACGTGATCGTGAACTTCGATCCCGACACGGCGGGGGCGAACGCTGCGGAGAAGTCAATTGCGCTGCTGACTGAGGAGGGGTTCGCAGTCAAGATTGTGACGCTTGAGGGAGGACTCGATCCCGACCGGTTCATTCGCGAGCGGGGCGTGGAGGCCTATAAGGAGGCGCTGCGCGAATCGAGACGGCAGGCAGATTATTTGATCGAGCGAGCGCGGATGCTGTTTCCAGGGGCAAGCGCGGAGCAGAAGGTGAAGGCGATGAATTTTCTGCTGCCGCATATACGGCGGATGCCGGAGACACTGGCGCGGGAGCAGTTTGCGGCCGATGCGGCGCAGAAGTTGGGAATCGGGTCGGCGGTGTTGCGCGAAGAACTGCGGCAAGCGGCGTTGCGGCGGCGTGATCGCGTGGAGGAGCGTGCGGCGAAGTTGACGGAAGTGGAGCGCGTGATGCTGCGGGCTCTGGCAGTGACCGATCCTGATGGCGCGGAGGCACGGCTGCTGGCGACGGAAGCGCTTACGAACAACGCGGCGTGGTTTGAGCATCTCAGCGCGTTCGCGGCGATGCGGGGGTTAGCGGCTCGGGCGGCAAAAGACCCCATGGACGCCGTGGTAGATCCAGGCCAGCGGTCGCTGCTTGCCGAAGCGCTCCTGGGCGAGAATCGACCGCCGGAGGCGAACGAGGTAGAGAGCGCGGTGCAGGAGGTTCAGGAACGCGCGATTGAAGGCCGGCTGCGGGAGATGCGAGCGCAGATTGCGGAGGCCGAGCGGACAGGCGACGTCACCGGACTGGCGATTCTGACCCAGAAGAAGCTGGAACTGGACCAAGTCCTGCGGCGGCTGCATGGGAATAGCAAGAACTCGGTATAATCTCACCAAACAGGCTCGCGTGCGATGCCACTATGATGATCGAATTAAAACCCGAACAGCAAAAGGTGCTCGATCGAGCTGCCCGGTCAGGGATGAGCCCCGATGAGGTGCTTGACCAGGCGTTTGCCGTGATCAACGAGCAACATAGTAATGGGGACTGGATGCTTGCGGAGCGAGAAGCTGTTGCCGCACATGTTGCCGAGGGTTTTGCGCAAGCCGAGCGCGGCGAACTTGTGGACGCGGATGAAGCGGCGAGCATCTTGCGCGAAAGACGGGCAAAGCGGCTGATCGCCTGAAAGATGCCGCCGGCCTATCGGTTTACTTCTAGAGCACTCGAAGACCTCGACGACATTTGGACGTATATCGCCGCGGATAGCATCGATGCGGCAAATCGCGTGGAATCGACAATTCTAGAAGCCTGCAAGGGCGTTGCCAGGCATCCGCTGCTTGGGTCGAAGCGAAGGGAAATCACCCCTTTGCCGATCCGATTCTGGGTTGTGGCCCGGTACCCCAATTTCATCGTCGTCTATCGTCCGGAGACCAAGCCGCTCCAGATCATTGCCGTGCTGCACGGAAAGCGGAACATCAAAGGGCTCATCGATGAGCGGGGCGCACTCTGAGGTCGGCCTGGGCTTGGCACTGCG
Organism: uncultured Acidobacteriaceae bacterium; assembly: GCA_963835355.1. Classification (GTDB taxonomy): domain Bacteria; phylum Acidobacteriota; class Terriglobia; order Terriglobales; family Acidobacteriaceae; genus Telmatobacter. The sequence continues at coordinate 355,896 of CAWIFE010000001.1, forward strand.
GCGGCTGCATGGCAAGAAGGCGCAGGAACGGTAGGGATTTGGGCGCAGGCTGGAAGGGCACTCAAGCGGGCAAATCGTGCGTCGAAAAGGCCCTTCCGAGCGTCTAATGATTGAGTAAGGGACCGGGATCGGGTGGCTGGGCGATGGGCCTGAGCGGGTTTACAGGCATTGGACCAGGCTGATTTTCCGCCGGGTTTTTGTTGGCGCAGGCAAGTGCGGCTGTGGTAATCTATTGATCTCAGTGAGGATGCGCGCCCCCTTTGCCCCACACATGAGCTTCGGCTCGCGGGCGACCCAGGCGAAACCTGAAGCGCTGCCATCCTGTTCCGAGAAAAGCTAAAACCGCTTTTGCGGGCTTGCCGATGTGTAGGCAAGCGAGGATTTCCTTTGGGAAGTCTTCATTTTGTGCGTCTGAAATTGGGCGCGGCGCAGGTTTGCGACGGGCGCAGATCAATGTGCACGGGGAGCTGCGCAGAGAAGCGAAATGACGGAACCGCGTTGAATGATGCGGGGCCAGGATGAATCGGGCGACACGCTCCAGAGAGTGATTTTGGGTGAGCGAGTTTGCCGAAGAGAGTAGGGATATTTTGGCGATTGAAGACAAATTTGAAGAGGACGTTCATGGCCTGATCGAGACCGGCAAGGAGAAGGGCTATCTGACGTACGGCGAAGTGAATGACGCATTGCCTGACGAGATTGGCTCTCCCGACGACCTGGACGATCTAATCACGACGATCGGCACGCAGGGCATCGACCTGCTGGACACCCCGAAATTCCCCGGCGACAAGGAGTTTGAGCTGGAGGAGGGAGAGGACGTCGAGCTGGACCTGACGCCGGGAACGCTCGAGAAAACGAACGACCCAGTGCGCATGTACCTGCGCGAGATGGGAACAGTGCCGCTGCTGACGCGCGAGGGCGAGGTGGAGATTGCCAAGCGCATCGAGCGTGGGCAGAACCGCGTGCTCAAGGCGATTTCGCGTTCGCCAATCGTGATCCGCGAGATCGCGGCGTTGGGCGAAGACCTGAAGCGCGGCGTGCGCAACGTGAAAGAAGTGGTGATCTTCGACGAGGAAGAGCTCACCGAAGAGGTGGTGCAGACGCGCGTGAAGGCCACTGTAGCGCGCACGGATACGCTGGTAAAGCACCAAAAGAAAGTTGCGCAGATTGAAGAGAAGCAGGCGGCGATCTCGTCGACCAACAAGGCAAAGGTAAAGGAGGCGCGGCGGCTGCGCTGGGCTGTGGGCCGCGAGAAAGTATTCATCTCGCGCATTGTGCGTGAACTAAAGTACACAGCGCTGGAGCGCAAGCGCCTGCTGGACAAGGTCAACAAGACCGTGGACACCATGCGCACACTGGAGCGCCAGGTCCGCTCGCTGGAGCAGAAGTACGAAGCTTCAAAGAGCGAGGAGATGAAGAAGGAGTACCGGCGCCAGCAGAAGAACTGCCGGACAGACCTGGAGAAGATCGAAGGCGACGCGGGCGTATCGATTGTGGAGCTGAAGCGCACGCAGCGCGAGATGATCCAGGGCGACATGGACGCCGAGCAGGCGAAGCGCGAGCTGATCGAGGCGAACCTGCGGCTGGTGGTGTCGATCGCCAAGAAATACACCAACCGCGGATTGCAGTTCCTCGACCTGATTCAGGAGGGCAACATCGGCCTGATGAAGGCGGTGGACAAGTTCGAGTACCGGCGCGGCTACAAGTTCTCGACGTATGCCACGTGGTGGATCCGGCAGGCGATCACGAGGGCCATCGCGGACCAGGCCCGGACGATCCGCATTCCGGTGCACATGATCGAGACCATCAACAAGCTCATCCGCACGAGCCGGCAGCTTGTGCAGGAACTCGGCCGCGAACCTTCTAGCGAAGAAATTGCGCGGCGCATGGACATCCCGGTGGCCAAGGTGCGCAAAGTGCTGAAGATCGCGCAGGAGCCTATCTCGCTGGAGACACCGATTGGCGAAGAGGAAGACTCGCACCTGGGCGACTTTATCGAGGACCGCCAGGCGGTTTCGCCTTCGGAAGCGGTGATCGGGGTGAACCTGAAGGAGTACACGTCGCAGGTGCTGCGCACGCTGACGCCGCGCGAAGAGCGGGTGATCAAGATGCGCTTTGGACTGGAAGACGGCAGCGAGCACACGCTCGAAGAAGTTGGCCAGAGCTTCCAGGTGACGCGCGAGCGCATCCGGCAAATTGAAGCCAAGGCGCTGCGCAAACTGCGGCATCCGAGCCGGAGCCGCAAGCTGAAGGCGTTTGTCGAAGGCGTGAAAGAGATGTGACCACCAGTAATTGGGCAGCCGCACTTCGCGCATTTCTCAGTGAAATCCAAAACACGAAAAAGGCCGCAGCCAGGTCAGAGGGCTGCGGCCTTTTTTTGCGTGCACGGCACGAAAGAATTGGCATAGACAAGTGATTTCGCCGGGAGAGAGTGACGTTTTCGATGAGAGCTGCCGATACATGCTGAGAGGTGTGTTCCCTGCCCGGACTGCGTATGCAGGACGACAGGTAAAAACTGAGTCCGCGCCGGCGAAGCAGGCGGCGAGCGCGCGGCCGATGGGGGCAGAGTGCGTGACGAGGGGAGGCTCGGCTGTGACGAACCGGATTTTATTTGTTGACGATGACAGGCGCGCGCTGGATGGCTACAAGCGGCTCCTGCGTGGCGTATTCGAAATCGAGACCGCAGGCAGCGGGATACAGGGATTGGCGACGATTCACATTTTAGGACCGTTTGCCGTGATTGTCTCAGACATGCGCATGACGGGCATGAATGGCGCGGAGTTTCTAGCGCGAGTGCGGGAGTTGGCGCCGCAAACGGTAAGGATGCTGCTGACCGGTTACAAGGATATGGATCTCGCGGTCGAAGCGGTGAATGATGGACAGATCTTCCGTTACCTGAATAAGCCCTGCAGCAAGGATGAACTGGTAAGTGCGATCCGCCTTGGATTAGCGAAGTACCAGAGCGATGCAGAGGACGACGAACTCATCAAGGAGGCGAGGCTGCTCAGAATGGAAGCGGCCCGCAACGACTCGTGCGAGACCATTCCCCTGAAGTGAATCAGGGACTCAGGAATCCATTCCGCGGACTTCAAGACAGCAAAGCTCAGCGCGGAGTGGTATCACGAAGACCTTCGACGGAACGCCGTGGTGTAGGGCCTGTTTGCTTGTGCTCCGCTTACTGGGTGACGTGCGTAAGAAGGAATTCCGCCATGATGTGACTTGCCTCGACTGACTCGGGCAATTGCGCGTTGTACCAAAATGCGTGAGGCATTGCGTCGAAGACCACGAGCCGGGCGTCAACGCCCGCGCGCAGGAAAGCGCGGTGCAGGTTCACCGTGCCGCTGAGCAAGGCATCGCGCTCACCTGTAACGAAGAGGGTGGGCGGCAGGCCGTGCAAGTCAGCATAGATCGGCGAGAGCACCGGATCCTTGGGGTCGGCGCTGCCGATGTAATAGGGATCGTGCGGGCCGGACGGCGGCGGATCGAGATGTCCGGAGAGGCCGCGCAGAGAGTAGATGGAATTCGAATCTCCAGCGCGCGCAAAGTCGCCAATTCCGCTGAAGATGCCGAGTGCCGCCGGCAGGGGCAAGCCCAACTGCTTCAGCTTCACGGCCACTTCGCCGGTCATGATAGCCCCGGCCGAGGTTCCATAGATGACGATGTGCGATGGCTTGTATGTTTTCAACAGCTCTTTGTAGACAGCGATCGCGTCATCGACGCCCGCGGGAAAAGGATGTTCCGGCGCAAGGCGATAGAGCACAGCCACAACCTTGACTTTGGCATAGCTGGCAATGGGAATGGATTCGCTGTAGGAACCGGAATCGGAGTTGAAGCCACCGCCGTGCAGGTTCACAAAGACTTTATCCCGATTGGCCGCTGGTATCTCGGGCGGGGTGACGATCCGCACGGGGACTCCTGCGATCTTGTCCTCGACGATCTGATTGGGGCAGATTTTAGTCCAGGCTATGCGCGCCTGCGCCGTATACGCATCCGTGCGCGCGCGGCGATCGACGAGAGATTCCGGCGGCCCCTGATCCGGTGCGGCTTGGCCCAACCATTGCTGCGCTTCGGGACTGATGGTCATCGGCACCGGGACCACGCGAGTCACATGAGCTGTTCCCTGCGGGTCGATGTAGCTGGTGTCGTTGTTGGGCGCCTGGGACGCAGCTGTCGGCGCGAGTTGCTGTGCGGCTACAGAGGCTGTTGCCAACAAAACAACAATAACGCCTGCGCGGATTGCCGAATGCATGGGCGTGGCTCCTTGCAATGAGATTGCCTCAACCGATACGGATTCTGTCACGATGGGGCGAAGAACGTCCAGTACGCCTGAAGGCGTTACCAGGGCGTCAAATTATTGGAGGGGGAAATCGGTCGCAAAGGCAGATGAAGAGCGAGACACGTAATCTTCGAATGATTTCTCAGTGGTCATGCTGCCGGCACAAAGGAACGCAATGCGCGTTCCCCTGTGCCGATTGTTCGTTCTGACTTTTGTACTAATGCGGTAAGACAAGCAGGTCGGCTGCCAGTAACTTCTCCGTCAGCCTGTCCAAAGCCAGCGGAAACCGATAGCCAACTGTCCTGATACCGATTCCGAGCATCAGGGCAGCTTCTTCCTGCGTGTAATCCTGAAGCACGACTCGGCCCAAGAGCTCTCGATCGAGAATGCTGAGTTGGCTCAGGCAGTTTTCGATATCGAGGACGAAGATGACCGCGTCCTCGAAGGTTCGAACGGGCCGGCTGGAAGCCCAACCGCGCCCGACCGAATCGGCGAGGATCGAAGGCGCCCTGCCCACTTGCGTGGAAGCGTAAAGATAGCGCCGCAACAAGCTTTCGGTGTGCTTCCGGTAGAAGGCCAGGTTGGCCGGAGGTTTGTAGTCGTGCTTTCCAAGCTTTAATTCGGGCCGCGCCGCGGATTGTTGTTTCGATCTCCTTTGCTCAATTTGCCAGGCTGCCTCAGCGGAGCTGGCGTCCCATTCCATTGGCAACTGAAAGGCTGCGCTCATTGCGCACCTCCAGCTGCCTCAGCCACCGCCCAAACCCTGGCAAGTTGCTTACGGCCTGGTCGTCCGCGCCGCCTGCGACTTTCCGGCGATGGAAACTCTCTTAGTTTAGATTCGCATTCCTTGCAGTACACGCTCCCTTGAGTCTGAGCCCGGTACCAAAGGCAACCACACCCTTCGCAAACCTTCAATTGCACGCGCACATCCATGACTGATTCTCCGCATATGTTTCTTCTCCCGACGGAATTTGGTGATGCATGTTGTTCCCCGGGGTGAAGAGAACCAGGCTGGACAACTCAGGTTTCTCATGTCCTGATGGGGGATTGCCGCCCGAGCTCTCTTGTTTTCTGTCATGATCATCGGCGCGCAGATCCTGGAATATTCTCGACTGACTTTTCCGGGACGCCCCAACGAGGTGCTCCGGTGCGGGAACGGAGATGCCGGCTCAATCAAAGCTGCTCCGGCAATCGTCAATCGCGAATGCGAAAGGCAGAAGTCCGCCTCCGCCTAAACGATTGGCGATAAAGCAATTCCAAAAAGATTCCCACAAGTCAATGCGTGATTCAGTAAACCCATTGTGGGGATATGCTTCCTTTGCGTCAATGACACGCTACGACTTTCCGGTCATTGTCTTTTCAAACGTCGCCAAGACGCTCAAAATGAAGGCCAATAGGCCAAAATAACTTTTCGAGAGGAAATGAGACGAGAATTCGTCCCATTGCCGGCGGCAAATTTTCCACAGATGAATTTCACGCAGATGCACGAGCACCTCCGCCTGGAACTGCTGCGCAGAATACAGCGGGGGACACTTAGCGTCTCTCTCTTGGGCCGGCAGACCGGATTTGGGCAGGCCCATCTGTCCAATTTTCTGCACAGCCGGAGACAACTCTCGTTGGAGGCGATGGACCGGATCCTGGCAGCGCAGCATCTGACGGTCGCCGATCTGCTGCCTTCCTTGCAAAGGCCGGAACCGTTATCCGGGGGCGATGGGGTCTGCGCGGTCCCGGTTGTCTCGCACGCAGTGGCGATCTTCGAGCCGGTGATCCGGCCAACCGTGATTCAATCGCTTCTGTACCTGCCGGCGGCGGCGCTCGAATCGGTTCACTCGCGGGCGTCGGGAGGCAGGCGGGCATGGGAGCGGTTCGTCGCTGTTCGCGTGGCGGCTACCGATGCCCCAGCGATGGAGCCGTTGGTGTTGCCTGAGGCAATCGCGCTCATCGATCGGCACTACAATTCGCTGCTGCCATACCATCCCGATCGCGTGAATCTTTACGCGGTTCGACAGGGTTCGCACTTGACATTCCGATATGTGGATTTCATCGCGAGCCGTCTGGTGTTACGTCCGCACAACCTTGCCTTCCCGGTGTCGGTAGTTGAAGTGGATCCGGGGGAATCGCCCAACGATTTGCTAGCCGGGCGGGTCGCGCTGATTTTGAACGAGGTGTGAAGAACAACGCGCGAAGTGGGGCAGCAGATGAAGTGGCCGGGCGGTGCTTCAAGCTGCGGGATATTTTCCGTTTGCCAGATCGCGTTCGGCTTCAGCGAGGTTCTCAGTCCGGCCGAGATCACGCCAGTAAGACTCATCGGCGCGAAAGGCGAGGATCGCTGGACCCTCGGCGGCGAGACGGAGATAGGCGGGGATGATCGGAAAGACGCCTTCCTCAGGCAGGTTGGAAAAAATGCGCGGCGAAAGGACATGAATGCCACTGAAGGCGAGCGAGTGGACCTGTTGCGCGCGGACGGCCCACTCGGTTTCTGCATCGCGACCGATGCGGCGGCCGCAGAGCTGGCCTTGCTCGTCGAAGAGAAGGTAGCGCGACGATTCGCGCTGCTGAACCGCCAGGGTGGCGAGTGCGTTGTGTTCGGCGTGAAAGCGGACCATGCGCGCAAGATCGATGGTGCTGAGGACATCGACATTGTGGACGATGAAGGGCTCTTGCGCGCTTTTGCCGGTCTCCAGGAAAAACCAGGCGGCTTTCTTGAGACCGCCGCCGGTGTCGAGCAGAATCTCCTCGCGTGAAATTTCAATGCGCATGCCGAAGTTGCGGTTGGCCTGGAGGTAATCGACGATTTTGTCGGCGAAGTGATGGACGTTGAGAATGACTTCACTGACGCCGAAGGCACGCAGGCGGCTAAGGGTGAACTCAAGGAGAGTACGGCCGGCGATGGTGACCAGCGCTTTGGGGCGGTCATCGGTGAGCGGACGCAGGCGCGTGCCCAGGCCAGCGGCGAAAACCATCGCCTTCATTTACTTTGCTTCCCCCAACATTCCCAAGTTTTCGAGCTCGATATGACGGACGACAACTTCGATGCCGTTGACGCCGCGCAGATGATTGACAAGTTGCTCGGCGAGATAGACCGAGCGATGCTGGCCGCCGGTGCAGCCGAACGAGACCATCAGGCTGGAGAAACCACGCTCGCGATAGTTGGCGACACTGGCATCGATGAGCGAAATGGCGTGTGACAGGAACTTGTGGACGCTCTCCTGACGGTCAAGATACGCGATGACGGGCTGGTCGCGGCCAGTGAGTGAGCGGAATTGCTCCTCGCGGCCGGGATTGGGCAGGCTGCGCGCATCGAAGACGAATCCGCCACCGTTGCCTGATTCATCGGCAGGCATGGCGTGATGAAAAGAAAAGCTGAAGATGCGAACGGTCAAGCCCGCGGAAGGCGCGGCGCTGTGCTGCAGCTTTTCGCTGGATGACATTCTCTCGAGAGCATCGAGCAGGGCCGGCAGAGCGACAGGCAGCCTGACATGGTCCGCGAGCCAGCGCAGGTTCTTGAGCGCGTACGGAACGCTCTCAAGGAAATGCGGCTTGCGCTCGTAGAATCCGCGGAAGCCGTACGCGCCCAGGGCCTGCAGGATACGGACATAGACGAAGGCGTAGTAGTGATCCATGAATGGATCGCGCTTGAGATCGATGAAGCCGGTGAGGCAATCGAGATAGTGATCGAGAAGTTGCTGGCGCAGATCCGGCGGCAGATCGGCCTTGCCGTCGAAAAGAAGCGATGCAATGTCATATTGCAGCGCGCCCTTGCGGCCGCCCTGATAGTCGACGAACCAGGGCGCGTCATCGCGCAGCATGATGTTGCGCGATTGGAAATCGCGATAGAGAAAGTAATCGTGATCGGCGCCGAGCAGGAATTTGGTCAGGCGCGTGAAATCGACCTCGAGCGCCTGCTCGTTGAAGGGAATTCCGGCGAGGCGGAGAAAGTAATACTTGAAATAATTCAGATCCCAGGCGATGGACTGGCGGTCGAAGCTCGAGCGCGGATAGCAAACTTTGTAATTCAGATCGCGACCTGCCTCGACCTGGAAGCGCGGCAGAACGGCGACAACTTTGCGATACGCTTCAACGACCTCGAGCGCGATGTCGTGCCCGGAACGATTGGCGCTGAGGAATTCAAAGAGAGTGGTGTTGCCAAGATCTTCTTCGAGGTAGGCTCCGTGGCTCAAGTCCTCGGCATAAATCTCCGGTACAGGCAGCCCGTGACGGCGAAAATGGCGGGAGAACTCGAGAAAAGCGACATTCTCTTCGCGCACGGAATGGATAATGCCGATGGCCGTGTGGCCTGAGCCGGCGAGGCGAACAATGACGCGCCCGGAACCGCCGAGCTGGCCCTGGAGGGGCACAACGCGCTCTGGCGGCGACTCGAAGTGCTGCTCGAAAAGGCGTCTGAGAACGTCCATGAAGGTCTATTGGAGACTCATCACTGCACTTCGACAACAATAGTCACGCAGGGGAAGTGAGCGCAAGGTGTGGAGGCACAAGAGGTCAATCGACGTCGTGCGAGGTATCGGGATCGTCGAATCGAGTAAATCGAGAGGCGAAAACAAGGTGCACAATGCCGGTAGGACCATTACGCTGCTTGGAAATGATGAGCTCCGATTTGGCCTTTTCTTCCTTGGTCATCTCCTCATCGCGATTGTAGTAACTGTCGCGATGGATGAAGGCGACCACGTCGGCGTCCTGCTCAATGGAGCCTGATTCCCTCAGATCGCTCAGCAAGGGACGCTTATCGTCGCGTTTTTCGTTGCTACGCGAAAGTTGCGAGAGCGCAATCACCGGTACCTGGAGCTCCTTGGCCATCGCCTTGAGGCCGCGTGAGATCGCGGATACTTCCTGAACGCGGTTCTCGTAACCTTTACGGCTTGCGCCCGGCTGCGTGGCCGACATCAATTGCAGATAGTCGACGACGATGAGATTGAGGCCGCCGGCGTTCTGCTTGAGGCGGCGGGCCTTGGCGCGCATCTCAGCCACTGTGGTACTCGCCGAGTCATCAATGAAGATGCGCGATTCGATCAGTTGTTCCAATGCCACTTGCAGTTTTTCCTGGTCCTTTCCCCCTATGTGGCCAGCCTGCATCATTCTCTGGTCGACCCACGCCTGAGATGCCAACATGCGGCGCAGGAGCGACTCCCTGCTCATTTCCAAGCTGAAAATGGCCACGACGGAGCGGTGATATAAGGCAGCATTCTGCGCGATGTTGATCGCCAAGGCGGTCTTGCCCATCGAGGGCCGCGCGGCGATGATGATCAGCTCGCCTTTTTGAAGCCCCCTGGTCATCTCATCGAATTTCTTGAAGCCGGTTTGAAGACCGGTAATTGTGAGGCTCTGCTTGTAGAGGTTGTCGATGGAGCCGAAGGAGTCGCGGACGATGATGTCGAGGGGCTGCAGGCCTTGAGCGAGTCCGTGTTCGCTGACCTCCAGCAGTTGCGACTCGGTCTCATCGAGGACGCCGATGGCATCCTGGCTCTGGTCGGCAGCCTTAGCGATTGCGGCTGAGCAGATTCCCATGAGGCGGCGCAACATGCTCTTGTCTTTAACGATGCGGACGTAGTCCTCGATGACCGGACGGCGGGGCAAACCCTCAGTGAGAGAGGCCAGGTAGGCGACACCGCCGACGGACTCGACCTCCTTGTAGCGCGCCAGCTCATTGGCAAGCGTGACGATGTCGACGGTGCGGCCGGTGTCGATCAACTCACTCATACGAAGGAAGATGCGACGATGCGAGTCGAGAGAGAAGTCGTCGGACTTGAGGACTTCGGCGGCCTCGGCATGGGCGGCGTTATCGAGCAGGATCGCGCCGAGGATGGTCTTTTCCGCATCCAGATTCGCGGGCAGGCCGGCTTCGAGGGTGAGGTCGGGGATGGTGGCCATAGGAAAGAGTGTAGGCCAAAAGTGCATGCCGACGAGGCTGTGCGAATCCGGCGCGTAACTGGAAAATTAGGAAATCGGATACGGGACTCAGCCCATGCAAAAACCACTGCGTCAGGCGGACTTTTGTCTTGCAAAATGCCACAAAGTCAGTGAATGAGCACGGTAATTTTCGCGTTGTGAATGATACCGTTGGCCGTGCCTGTGAGGAGGACCGTGTAGGTGCCAGTAGGCGTGCCATTCAACCCGCCGCCTCCACCACCACCGCCGCCACCGCCTCCGCCGCCTGCGCTCCCACTGGCTCCACAGCCGGAGAGGAGCGTCACGGCCAGCAGAATCGGCAGGCAAGCCAAGCTAATCCAGCGACGCCTGCGCAGAGGAAAGACGAGCAGGACGCAAAACGCCAGAGCGGATGCGGGCAGCCAGCGGATGCGTCTGGACGCCGGCGCGAGATTCGCGGTTGCGCCGGGAATCGTAGCATTCACTGTCAACGTTGCTGTAGATACTCCGTTAAGCGCCGCCGATGTTGGGCTAATGCTGCATGAGAACTGGCTCGAAGAAGGCGTGCAGGTGAGCGACACGGTCCCACTGAAGCCGAAAAGCGACGTGAGATTGATGGCCATGGACGCGATGCCGCCGGAAGCGGCGGTGAGTTGCGGCGACTGCGGCGACATCATGAAGTCAGGGGCGGTCTGGTTCACGTTGATGGTGGCCGTGTTGCTGGCGGACCCCATGTAATTCGAGTCGCCGGAGTAGATGGCGGTAATTTGGTTTTCGCCGCTCGACCAGAAGTAGTCTGGCGCGAGGTTGTAGCTGAAGCTGGCACTCACGCCGGAGGTAGAAGGGACCAACAGTTCGGAATAATATCCCGCCGCCAAAGGGGCTCCATTGTCATAGAAAGAGACCTGACCTGTGGGCGCCAGGATTGCTCCTGGAGGGGCTGTGACCGTGGCTGTGACGGTGGCTTGGCGCCCGCCGGAGATGCTGGAAGGGGTGACCGTGAGATTGGTGACTGAAACGGCCGGCGGAGCCGAAGGCGCGACCACCGAAACGAAATACAATCCTCCATTGCAAGATTCGGGATTGGGGCAAGAGTTCCCAACCCAATTCGCGTCTCCGCTGTAAACAGGAGCGAAGTAATAGTCACCGGCCGCAAGATTGGGAAAGGTGACGAGCGCTGAAGACGCCGTGCTGTAGATGCCAGCCGGCGACGAGAGCGTTGCAGTCTGGGAATAGGGCATCAACCAGTTCGTCGTTCCAAAGGTGAACAACTCCAACGTGATGGTGCCGGTGGGAGCGGCGAGTCCAAGCGGCGCACTGGTTCCGGAGGTTGCCGGACTGTAGAACGGCGCAACTTCGACGGCCATGGTCAGGCTGCTTCCAACGGGGACGCTCACGTTTTCGGCGATGGGCACCGGACCGAGCGGCAGACTGGGGTAAAGCGAGATTTCCATACCGCTCTTGGCAACCGTAAATGTCTGAGCCTGAGCGGAAGAGGCTTTGAAGCTTTCGTCGCCGGAATAGCTGGCGCTGACGGAGTGCGTTCCGATTGACATTGTCGGCGCGGTCCACGAGGCCATGCCGCCGACATTCAACGGAACGACTGCGGTAGCTCCATCGAGCGTGAATGTGATGCTGCCGGTGGCGGCGCCGTCGCTCGAGTCCTTGGGAGAATTCACGCCCACGGGTTGCGCAGTCAAAACGACTGGTGTGCCATAGCTCAGTCCGGAAAGCGAATTGCCATCTGCTTGCGTGACCGCGAGAGTAAGAGTCGAGGCTTCCGGTGTCACTGTGAGAGTTTCGGGCGTCGAGGTGCTGCCGGAGTAGAATCCGTCTCCGCCGTATCGTCCGGTGAGTTGGTAGGTGCCGCCGGGGAGATAGCTCACCGTCGTGGCACCGCTGCCACCGCTCAGCGTGATGGCAGTCTGGCTTGCGTTGGAGGGCGAAGTGGAATTGGTGAGAACCGAGACCGCGCCTGTTGGCGTGCCCGATCCCGAAACAGGCGCAACTTGAGCGGTGATTGTGACGTTGGTTCCGTGCGCGGCCGTAGCCGGCGCAACATCGAGATCGGTGGACGTGGAAGCGAAGGCGATCGCGTTCCAGTTGTTCACCAGGTTAGCGGCATCGACAGAACCAAGCCCGCTGGCCAGGTCAAAGCCGGGTGCTGCAGCATAGGCGGTCGATTCGCCCGCATTCGATCCCAGACCGTCGACATTGAGCGTGCAGTCGGAATCGCCCTGGACGCAGATGTCCCAGTTTCCGCCCAAAGTGATGTCGTGAAAAGCGGCGGGCTTCTGCTGGGACAGTGGATAAAGCGTGGCATTTGCCTGTCCCTGGCGGCCATACTTCTGATCGACCAGCGCCATGATTCCGGCCATGGCCGGTGCGGAGGCCGAGGTGCCGCCGATAAAGTCAAAGCCAAAGTTTCCACTCGCGTCGGGATCGCAGGAGCTTTCGTAGTCGCAGATCACGTAGCCGGAGAAGTTGCCGCCGTTGGAGGCGAAGAGCGAAACATCCGGGATGTCGCGAACACCATCCGCCGGTACGCCGGGTCCGGTTTGCCAGGCAGGCTTGGAATAACCACCCGAGCAGGCTCCCGTGGAGTTGAAGGTGACGCAATTGCTGGCACCGCCACCGCCGGCATAGACCTCGCTGCGCTGCAAGCCGTTCGAGATTGCGTCCAGGCCGAAGGGATCGTTCCACACCTGCTCGGTGATGGGCGACTTTAAAGAGCCTTTCGTAGTGGGATCGTTGGCCGCGTTCCAAGACGTGGATGCGCTGGGCGCACCGGCAGCGTAATCCGCGTAGTAGAAGTCCGTGCCGCCAACAGCGATATTCCACGGGGTGGAGGCGAGCCCGTTGACGCCTGGGCCTTCGTACAGCCCGGTGAAAAGGTAGTTCTGGTCCGGGACCTGCCCGAAGTCCCCAGCAGCGACCAGGACGGTTTGCCCCTGGGCGGCGGCCTGTTCCCACAGTGCATTCCAGAACAGGTTGCCGCTGGCCTCGAGTTCGGCCTCGCCCAGGCCCCAGCTAATGCTCAGCACGTCGGCCTGGTCGTCCTCGACAGCACGCGCAGCGGCGAGCGCGAGGGGATCCTGATACGGAGAGCCGGCGGAAAGGTAGAGATCGATGGTTGCGTCCGGAGCCACCGCCCCAGCAAGCTCCACATCGAGATACGATTCACTTGCACTCGAGTTGTAGCCGGGATCGCCGCCGTCGAGAATCACCTGGACCGGATTGGACTTGAGGCCAAAGACGCTCCGGTAGGCGTTGTCCAGACTGAGGTCGATGTTCGATACGTCGATGATGCCGATGGTGACCCCGGTTCCCGTAATGTTCGCGTTGTAGAGGGGGCCGAGATCGTACTCAGTGTAGAAATCCGCCGGAGCGAGCCCGAAGAGCAACGGGCTCCAAGCGGAGGGCAGATTGAACTCGGGCACGAACTTGCGCGCGGTGGCATCGTAGTGCCCTTTTCCGGCGGATTGAAGCTCGGGCGTAGTGCGGAAGTCGTTCAAAGGCGATAAGGCAGCCACGATGCCCGCAAGCGCCTGAGGAATGCGTACCTCGGTAGCATTCGCATGATGCGGGGCACCGTTCGCCATATACTCGTGAATCTGAGTGTGAAAGGCGGAATTCACCTGCCCCACTGTGCCGGAGAATTCAACGAAGCGTTTGGCCTTGGAGACGCGGCTCACGCTGAAGCCGGAAGCACTTAGCCAGCCCACGATGGCATCCGTGTCCGCGCCAGCAGGTCCGAAACGATCGCCGATCTCCTGCGGCGTAAGCCAGTGGTGGTAGCTCGGCGACCCTGGCGTATGCATGTCCTTGAGAGCTTGCTGGAAGGCGGCTTCGCGTTCCGGAGGGCGATTGAGCAAAAGCAGCAGCCTTTCGGCCGGCGTGGATTCATTGACAGCTCCGCGATCATTAGCAGCCTGCGCCAATGGGTGCACCGTGCCGTGCAGCACAACGAGATTGGAATCATCGATGGGTCGAGTCACCAGCGGCGTAGCAGGAATCTGGGCGGCAGCGGGAAGCGCGAGCAAGCTTCCCAGGAGAAGGCACAGAGTGTTCCGTTTCATTTCAGCGCCTGTGGTTCTTTCGGTAAGAAAATGGCTGAATCCATACCGCGATTGCGAGCTAAGCATTGAAATAGTTCGAGAACGACTGAATTATATGTCTATTCGAAAAAAACAGATGTGACAACGGAAACATCAGCGCGCGTCAGGCGGGGGCGCGTTGAGCCGCGCGAAGATGGTGTCGAAATTGCCGGATTCTGCGGCGAAACGGAGGGTTTTCACATTCTCGACGCAGATCTCCGGCGGTGTAGGTTGCGTCTTGAGGATCTCCATGGCCTCGGCGATGAATTTCGCGAGCGGCATGGCGCGCGGGTTGTTGAAGCCGTCCATCAGGTTGGTGGCGACGTAAGGAGGGATTAGCTCGAGAACTTCGATGCCAGTGTTGCGGAGTTGCGCGCGGAGCGAAAGCGTGTAGGAGTGGAGGGCGGCCTTGGTGGCGCAGTAGGTGGGCGTGCGTACCATGGGCAGGAATGCCAACCCCGATGAGACATTCAAGATCGTGGCGTGGGGCTGCTTTTGGAGATGCGGGAGCAATGCCGCAGTAAGGCGGATGGGGCCGAGCAGATTGGTGGCGACGATGGCCTCAGCGTCGGCGAGGTCGGGCTGCTGCTCGAGAAGATTCTCGCGGCGCATGATGCCGGCGTTGTTGATGAGGACGTTGAGGGAGGGGAACTCAGCGATAACCTGCGCGGCAAATGCGCGGATGGGAGCGCGGTGTTCGATATCGAGTTGGAGGGACTTGATACCAGGATTGGCGGCGGTGGTTTCGTTGAGAGCGCTGAGGCGGCGGCCGGAGATGATGACCTGGTTGCCGAGCGCGTGGAAGGACTCAGCGAGGCCGCGGCCAATGCCGGAGCCGCCGCCAGTGATGAGGATGGTGTTGCCGGTAGGATTCATAAGAGCTATTGCCTCTAACTGGCATGATAGCCGGGTCTGGTAAATCCCCGGCGATAAGGACGACTGGCGGGAAAAGAGCCAAAATGGGCCGGGACGGGCAGCTATTTACCATCTTGGCACCGGCCGAATAAGTAGTGATTGAAATCGCTCTCCGGCCGTTTGACCCAAAAGGATAATGAAGCATCGATACCGAAGCAACGCCTTCGCCGGGCATCTTTGTTGTCGACCTCGACTGATTCTGTTTGGCGCCTTGCCGATAGGAGTCGAAGGAGGATGCCGAGATGGCAACCCAACCATTCGACAATGTTCACCTGCTGACAGCTTCGCCTTCCCTGCTTGCGCCTCAATTACAGATGAACAGTTATGCCCCCACAGTGGCTGGAGCTGAGGTTCTTAGGAATGAGGCTGATCGAGCAGAAGCGCAGTGGCCTGCTGAGGCGATCGTCAATCTCCATCTCCTCGGAAAAGGAGTAGGGTGGGCCATAGCGATCGAAAGCGCAGCGGCGTTGAGCATCTACGGCATCTGGTATCTGTGTCATCTTTGGCTGTAAATCGCGCCGGCAAACCGAACCTTTGCAGAAAACTCGACTCGCCTTAAAACGGCAGAACGATTCCCTCCCCTGACCTTCAGCTTCCAAACCAAGGCGATACATATTTAGTGTCATTTCAAGCGGGCAATCCGCATTTTTGTCTTCAAATCTGCGATGATGGCGAGATGTGCCTGAGGGCACCTTAAACAGACAGGATCCACCGTCCAAGTGAAACCCGTAATGCGCCGTGTCGCGCTGATCTACAACCCGGCTTCAGGCCAATACTCCGCGCGAAGGCATGCGGCCGTCGGCGAGATCAAGGCCGTGCTCCAAGAAGCGGGGATTGAGGCGGAGGCATTCGAAACCGGCGCACCGGGCAGTGCGACGAGCCTTGCAGAACAGGCCGTGCGCGAAGGCTTCGATACGATTCTGGCTTGCGGCGGGGACGGTACAGTCCATGAGGCCGTGCAAAGCATGGTCGGCACCGACGTGGCGCTGGGAGTGATTCCATTGGGCACAGCCAACGCACTGGCAGCGGACCTGGGACTGATCGCATCGCCGGCCAAAGCGACGCGCAAGCTGATGGATTCGACACCGGCGCGAGTTTCCGTAGGGCGCATCCACTACGAAGACAAAACCGGAAACCCGGGTTCACGGTATTTTATTGTTGCGGCTGGAATCGGCGCCGATGCGTTGCTGATGTCGCGGCTGGACTCGCGGTTGAAGCGAAGACTGGGATATGTTCTGTATCTGATCGAGGCGTTCCGGATCTGGGCGACTTCGTCTTTTCCGCTCTTCGAGGCAGAACTGCCGTCGAATGGGAACGGCGGCGGACGCGTGGTGGAAGTTTCGCAGTTGCTGGCCGTGCGGGTGCGTTCCTTCGGCGGAGTCTTGCGGACGCTTGCTCCAGGCGCCAGTTTGCGCAATGGCAGCCTGAGCATGCTGGCTTTCAAGACGCAAAGCCGGTTGCACTACTTCTCATTCCTGCTCGCGGTGATCGCCGGGCGGCACACGTTCAACCGGGATGTGGAGTTGATGGAGTCGCCGTCGATCGAGTGTCGCGCACGCAACGGCTCTGGCGATCATCTCTTCGTCGAAGCGGACGGTGAGGTCTTGGGCTCTCTGCCGGTGCGGCTCGAAGTCGTGCCTCATTCGCTTACGCTGCTGATCCCGCCGGGAGTGCAGCCGTGATAAGCGCGGCTTCAAGCTTTTCCCGTATTATGCGGCGACAGATTCCAAGTAAACGATAGCAAGGCGATTGCAACGATGGTTGCGGCTACGACCGCATGAAGCGCCACAGTCCAGCCATAGCGCTGGGCTAGAGCGCCGATCCCCTCACCTTCGACCATGCGCCCCAAATAGCCGAAGAGACCCAGAAAGCCAGCCGCGGTACCCACTGCTTTCTTCGAAGTAAAATCCAGCGCGCTCACGACTAATAGCAGAACCGTGGGATAAACAAAGAAGCCAATCACTCCAAACAGTCCAAGGCTAACCCATAACTTGTCGGCGGGCCCATAGATGATTCCCAGATAGGACAAGAGCACTGGAATCATACATAGGACGCTGATCATGCCGCGGCGTCCGCCTAACTTATCGGAGAGCCAGCCCATGAGAATGGTGCTGAAGATGGCGGAGAACTCAAGCGCCGCCGTACTGATGCCGCCCTCGCCAAGACTGGCGTGCCTCACTTCCTTCAGGTAAGTCGGCCCCCAATCAAGCATGCTGTACCGAGCGATATAGACGAAGAAATTAGCGAAGGCGAAAAGCCAAAGATAGCCGTTGGAGAAGATGTAGTTTGTAAGTAAGTCGCGGGTACCCAGCTCTTTTTCTGTATCTTTCCGGCCGGTTGCTGGATAGTCATTGCGCCACTCTTCAATCGGCGGCAAGCCAACGGATTGCGGAGTGTCCCTGAGCCGGAAGAGCAGGTATACAGCGCATAGGATTGCCAAAACGCCTGGAACGTAGAAGGCAGAGCGCCAGCCGAAAAGGAACGTGCTGTAGGCAACCAAAAGGCCGGTGAGTCCGCCGCCGACGTTTTGCGCAACGTTCCAGAAAGCAAACTTGGTTCCCCGCTCGCTGACGCTGTACCAGTGGCCGACAGAGCGACCACAGGGAGCCCAGCCCATGCTCTGAGCAAGGCCATTCAAAGACCAAAGAGCTAGATGGATTGGATAACTGCTAACGGCGCCGAATGCGAAGTTGCAAAATGCCGTGACGAGCAAGCCAAGCGGCATGAAGTAGCGTGGATTGCTACGATCGGACCACGCACCCATGAAGAGCTTGCCCACGCCGTAGGAGATGGCCGTTGCGGCCAGTATGTTCCCCGTTTGTTCTTTGCTGTAGTGAAGTGCAATGCCCATCTCCCTGGAGACGACGGGAAGATTGTTCCTGACGAAGTAGAACGCAGCGTAACCAATGAAGGTAGATTCCAGGATCTGCCAGCGCATCTTCGGGTAGAGCCGCTGCGCCTGCTCCCGGGAAACCCTTGGGATGTGAGGCGCTGGCCGAAGGAAGGAAAGATTCAATTGCATGGAGTTCCCCATCGCGATTCGTGCGGGGTAAATCGTCAACTACGATCGGCAATCCGGAACAGCCTCAGACTCTTTCTGAATCATCGCGGAAGTTTATGCGGCCGAGTTGCGCCTTGCTCAGCAGAACGCTCCGCGACTCATTCCTCGTAGAGATAGCCTTTGGCGGTTTCCTGGAAACGGCGCAGATCGTCTGCCTTCCAGCCGTCGCAGCGGTGGAGCTCGCGCGCCAGCAGATCAGCGACGACGGGTGCAGCATCCATGGCAGCGCGCGCATCGAGAAAGAGAGCTCGAGTGCGGCGTGCAAGCACATCCTCGACCGTACGAGCCATTTCATATCGTGCTGCCCAAACGACCTCGCGCCGCCGGAAAGGCAGGCGCGGATGCAGCAAGGCGTCCAGGCTCGCGTCCTGAGCTGAGAGTGCGCGAAGAGCGGGAAGGTCAGAACCGTAGACGCGCTCCCACGGGGAGTTCGCAGTGGTTGCATCGGGGGTCCAGCCGTGAAGCCTCAATTCCAGAGTTGGAGAGGAACGCTTGGGGAGGGCTGCGACTTGCGCGGCGCGATCGATTGTGTCTTGTCCCATGCGGCGGTAGGTGGTCCACTTTCCGCCGGTCACTGTAATGAGGCCAGACGCGGAGACCAGGATGGTGTGATCGCGAGATAGTTTTGAAGTCTTGATTCCGCCTTTGCGGACTAGCGGCCGCAAACCTGACCAAACGCTGAGGATCTGTTCAGGGCGCGGCGCGCGGCCCAGGTAGCGGGCGATGTGGTCGCGCAGGAACTTCTTTTCTTCAGGAAGGGCGCGCGGCTCAGGCGAGGTGGTATGCACGGGCACGTCGGTGGTTCCGACAAGCAGCGCGCCGAGCCAGGGAATGGCGAAGAGGACGCGGCCGTCAGCCGTTTTGGGAATCATGAGCGCGGTGATCCCCGGGAGGAAGGAACGCGGAAGGACGAAATGCGATCCCTGGCTGACGGCCAGGAACGAGCCACGCGGACGGCCGTCGAGCGCAAGAGTTTCCTCGGCGTGAACGCCGCAAGCGTTGATGACGGCCTTGGCCTGCAGGTCGAAGACAGAGCCGTCTTCGCGGTCGTGGGCATGAATGCCTACAATTTTGCCGCCACGTTCGATCAGGCCCGTGGCTTCGACGTAGTTGATGGCGGTTCCACCATGATCCTGGAGGGTGCGCAACAGTGCGATAGCGTAGCGGGCGTCATCGAACTGACCGTCGTGATAGAGAATGCCGCCGCGGAGATGTTCGCCGGTTATTCCGGGCAGCTTCTCCAGAGTGCTCTCGCGGGAGAGAAGTTCTGACCGGCCTAAAGATAGCTTGCCCGAAAGCCGCTCGTATATCTTGAGGCCCACGCCATAGTAAGGAAGGGAAAGATAGCTGTAAGCCGGTACGACGAAACAGAGATCGTGAACCAGATGAGGCGCGTTGCGCAACATGTGGCCGCGTTCGCGGAGGGCGTCGAGGACCAGCGTCAAGTTCATTTGCTCGAGATAGCGCACGCCGCCATGGACGAGCTTGGTGCTGCGGCTGGAGGTTTCCTTGACGAAGTCAGAACGCTCTACAAGCAGCGTTCGGTAGCCGCGAGCGGCAGCTTCCACCGCCGTACCCAAACCAGTGGCCCCGCCGCCGATGACCAGCACGTCCCACGGCTGCGATGAAGCACCGAGTTGACTGAGGATTTCCTGCCTTGCGATCACGCCTCTCACTTCCTTTCCCGATAACCGGACCACGGAAAACAACACGACCTGAGGCGGGACACGACTCTACGCACACGCAGCTACGTCGCGAGCCGGTACACCGCCTTCGATCAAGGTGAATGGCTGTTTTTCCGCCCAGGCTCTGGTCTCTCAGTGGGCGCGATATTGGGCGAATCTGCGGAACCTGCAGGACGCGCCGGCCACGATTGCGGTGACCGGCACGCCTGATAGATGCGTTAGTAAATGATCTTCAGAGCAAATTGCAGAATGCGTGGCTCGAAGGTTGAAGAGATCTGCCCGCCGGAGGTCGGAACACCGCCAGTGATTTGCCCGAGCGCCGGCGTGGCTCCGGTGGATAAAGTAGCGGTGGTAGTGCCCTGCGTGCCGCTGATCGAACTGGGCAGATAGAGGTTGGTGTGGTTAAACACGTTGTAAGCCTCGGCGCGGAACTCAATCTTCAAGGATTCAATGGGCGTATTGAATCTCTTGTTGACATCGAGGTCGGTTTCATTGAATACCGGCGACCGAGCCGGATTGCGTGAGGCGGAGCCAAAGGGGCTTAGGTAGTTGTGGGCTGCGTCCTGGATGGGCGGCAGGACAAAGGCGCTGAGGTTGAGGTAGTTCACATAGCCAGTGTTCGCTGCGCGGTTCGACTTGCCCTGGGTGATCGCCTGCCCTGGCACATGGTCAGGCCGGTATTCGTTCGCGCCACGATATGTGGCTGAAATCTGCTGTGAAACCTGCTGAGTTGAGTTTGGAGTATAGGTCAAGTTGAAGGGCGTCCCGGCCTGCGCGTCGTTGATGGCGCTGATCTGCCAGCCACCGATCGCGGTGTCAAGGAGACCGTTGGCGGATGAGGCAAAACGACGGCCATGCCCGAAGGGAAGGTCGTAGACCAAGGTGGTGACGTTGTCGATGGGCAGGTTGTAGTCCGATTGCGCGTAATCGGCCTTGATGTTTGTGCCATCCTGCGGTGAAGGCGTATTGCCTTCAAGAGAAGCCGACGCGTTGTCGAGCGAGTGCTCCCACGTGAAGGAGTTCAACAGGGTGAGGCCGCCGACGTAGCGTTGTTCATAGCGGGCCTGCAGCGAGTTGTAGTTCGACCAGAACTCGTTGAGCGCTTCCGTGATGTCGCTTGGCCAGTTGGGGTAGAACCTCTGGACGTTGCTGGTGCCGAGCGTCGAAAGAACTCTTTGGTTTGCATTCACAAAGCCCTCAAGATGGAGCCCATGGTTGCCGACGTAAGCCACATCGATAAGGGTGTTTTTCGTTAACTGCCGTTGCACGCTAAAGAAATAGTTCTCAACGTAGCTGTCAGGGCGGTCCTTGGGCACCCACGTAATGTTGTCGGTGGCACGGTTGAACGTGGTCACGAGTCCGGTGGGAAATCCCTGATCGGCAGTTACGTAACAGCTTGGGGTCGTGGAGCCAACTGCGATAATTTGCGCAGGAACCGGGGTACTGCAATGATTCGTCATGGATGGCGCGGGCTGGGTAACGGCCGCGAATTGGGCTTGCGGTGCGTTGATGCCGGTAATATCACCTGAACCGGCACGCGTGTAGTGAACGTAGCCCGTGCCGAAGCCGCCGCGGATAACCGTGTTGGGCGTAACTGCAAAGGCAAATCCGACGCGCGGCATAAAGTCGTGCAGGTCAGGATTGACGAGCGTATTGCCGTAAACCCCTTTGCTTGTGATGGGCATTATGCCGTTGCCCGCTATAGCTCCCGGTGCGATGGTGTCGACCACTTGATTTACGGGATCGAAGTTGGAGATGTAGTTTTTCCACTCTGAGAAGGGCGAGCCGTACTCCCAGCGCAGGCCGATGTTGAGGGTCAACTGGGGAGTAACCTTCCAATCGTCTTGTGCGTACGCGCTATCGAGGCTTTGGCGCAGATGGACTACGAAATAATTTGCCAACTGATAGCTGCTGGTGAGGCCGAACAGGAAATCGGCCCAGTAATCGTCGGCAACCTTGGTGCCATTGCAGGTAACGCCGCCTACGACCGTTCCCGATGGACAAGTGCTATATCCGCCACCATAAGTCCAGGAACCGTAAAGCGGATTGTTATCGTTGACCGCCATCCAGATGTGCTCGTATTCATAGCCGAATTTGAGCGAGTGTTTGCCCCTGATCCAGGTGAAGTTGCCTTTGGGATCGAGCAGTGCCGGGTCCTGCCATTGCGGGTTCGTGCTCTGGCGTCCAAAGGTAGTGAAGTTTGTGATGGACACCTGAGGCAAGCCGCCGGCGAGGTCGGCCGGCAGGTTCGTGCTGTCTGTGAGGCCAGGGATAGTGAAGACGTTCTGGCCGATCGACAGAGTGAATTTTCCTGCCTTGGTACGCGACAGGCCGAGGCGCAAATCGAGTACCTTGTTGGCGCCGAAAAGACGCGTATAGCCGAGCGCAGCCTGCTGATCGAGGATGCGGATTTTGCCGTTGGCCGTGCTGTCGAGGGGCAGAGGAATCACGGGGTAGTTAACTCCGTCCTCTTTGCGATCGCTGACGCGCAGGAACCACGAGGAATTCTGGCTCTGCTGATAGTCGAGACGAAGGTCGCCCTTGTCGGAGTTATCAGTAAAGGGAACTTCCTTGGCGTAGTCATCGGAATACAGGCCGGTGCTGGCGACGCCTGACATGGGCAGTGTGCTTTTGTACGGCTGGTAGAAGCTGATGATCTTGGCCGACAGCGGGTTAATATCGCCGGATGGGATTGCAGAACCGGCGGGGTAGGTAACGCCGGTAATCGGATTCTTGACTGGCACAACAAGGACGCCGTTAATCTCATTTTGCGTAGGCAGCGTGTACACGTAAAGCGGACGCAAAGTTTGACGGAAGCCTTCGTAGTCGAGGAAGAAGAAGAGGTGGTTCCTTAATATCGGCCCGCCGAAGTTCATACCGAACTGGTTGCGGTTGAAGGTAGGCTTCTGAAACGGTACGGTGAGCCCTGTGCTGCCGACGAGCGTTGGCTTGAAGAAGCCTGCCGCATTCAGATCTGTGTTGCGAACGAAATCGTAGAGCAGCGCGTGGAATCTATTGCCGCCACTGGCCGAGGCGACGTTGATGGTGGCGCCGGAGGAACGGCCGTACTCGGCGTTTTCATTGTTGGTGACCACGCTAAGCTGGGCAACGGAATCGGGCGGAATGGCAATGATCTGGTTGTCGAAGCCCTGGTTACTTTCGCCGTAGGCGTTGTTGTCCATGCCGTCGAGCAGGAAGTTGTTGAACATGCTGCGTTGGCCATTCACGTTATAAGCGCCCTCGCGCACCAGGCTCGAAATTGAACTGGTGGTTGCCGCGGTGGGCGCTTGACGAGAGCCGGTGACAACCGCAAGAAAGTCAGAGAAGTTTCGGCTGACGAGCGGCAAGGCCGCTGTCTGATAACCAGAGACGGTCTGTTGGCGCTCACTATCTTCAGTATCGATCTGCAGCGAAACATCGCTGACTTCGACGGTGGTAGCGGTCTGTCCGACCTTGAGCGTGAGATCAATATGCTGGCGTACGCCGACCGAGACCAGAACGTCGTCGGCTTCAGCAGTGCTGAATCCTGCATGCTCGCCGGTGACTTTGTACAAACCGGTATGCAGGTTGGGGATTTCATACTCGCCCGACTCGCCGGAGACGCCGGTGTAAACCACGCCTGTGGCTTTATTGACAGCATCCACCTTCGCTCCGGGCACTACCGCTCCCGATGCGTCTTCAATGACGCCAACCAGGCTGCCAGTGTCGAATTGCGCGAACGCCGGGCGAGACGGAAGCATCAACAGAAGCGCGATGGCAAGAAAAAACCATCCGGGAGGTCGATTCCAAAATTGCGAGCTGAAGCTGGTTCCGATTTGTTGAGCCGCAGACCGGTTGTTCAAATTCATATTGCCTCCAAATGATTTTCAATAGCGGTTGAGGATCTTCCCTGTTCGTGGGGGCTATAGCCTTTTCGGATACACAGTCATCGGAGAACCCGATTGCTTATTTGATTTGGATATGAAAGCCAGATCCCGGGGACACACGCTCGTCCAAGGGGATGGAACGCTGTATAGCCCGCCGGAGCGGACACAGAACAGAATGGACACGGGGCTTGAAAAGAGCGCCGCGAGTGATAGGGTTCGGGACGGTTCAATGCCATCCTTGGCCACTTCCGTTAAGATTCGAGGAATACACGCGTTAAAAGTCTGCTAAAGACAAAAATCCACCCCAAATACAGACCCGGCTCCTCTCGGCACCCACTTGCGCTAGAACGGTTCAGGAGAAGCTGTGTTTGGCGGTGGATTTCTCTTGATCTTTTTCCGCGAAAGGAAACTAACAAATGCGCAATAAACGTGTCAAGGAGAATTTGTCGCAGGCGGGAAGCGAGGCGGAACGGCGCTCCTGGGGCGGTCAGGCAATCACGCTCGATGCGGTTTCCCATGTGCGGTGCTGGCTTTCGGCCACTCCGCGATACGTAAGCGTTCCCCGCCAGGTGTTCAGCCCTTCAGCCAATCCGGCATCTTGACGCAACCCTTCGCGCGGACCCAGGTTGGCCAGCCGCAGCAGATAGGGGAATGTGGAATTTGTGAGCGCCAGCGTGGAAGTGTGAGGCACTGCGCCCGGCATGTTGGTGACACAATAGTGCACCACGCCATCGACAACAAAACTGGGATTCGAGTGCGATGTGGGCCGCGCCGTCTCCACGCAGCCGCCCTGGTCGATGGCCACATCGACTATGACGGCGCCAATCTTCATTTTGGACACCATGGCACGCGTGACGAGTTTTGGAGCTGTGGCTCCGGGAATCAGGACTCCGCCAATGACCAGGTCCGCCTCGCGCGTGGCCTGGGCAATGTTGTAGCTGTTTGAAGCCAGCGTGTAGAGGCGACCGCCGAAGATGTCCTCGAGTTCGCGGAGCCGGTTCAGGTTTACGTCGATAAGAGTGACTTTGGCGCCGAAGCCGAGCGCAACACGGGCTGCATTGGTGCCCACAATGCCCCCGCCGAGGATGGTGACGTGCGCCGGCGGCACGCCGGGCACACCGCCGAGCAGAATGCCGCGCCCTCCGCGTTCTTTTTCGAGATAGCTCGCGCCGACCTGCACGCTCATGCGGCCTGCGACCTCGCTCATAGGCGTGAGGAGAGGCAAAGTCCCCTGCCGGTCGCGCACAGTTTCGTAGGCGATGCCGATGACCTTCGATTCGAGGAGCTTGTCAGTAAGCGCGGGCAGCGGGGCAAGATGCAGATACGTGAAGAGAACCAGGCCTTCGCGGAAGTAGACGTACTCCTGTTCGATTGGTTCCTTGACCTTAACGACCATCTCCGATTTGCCCCAGACAAAGCCTGCCTCGCCGACGATTTCCGCGCCGGCGTTCTGATACTCGGCATCGGGAAATCCGGACTGCGCGCCGGCCTGCGTTTCGACGAGGACTTTGTGACCAGCCTCAGTGAGCGCCTTAACTCCGGCCGGAGTGACGCCGACACGGGCTTCGTTGTCCTTGATCTCTTTGGGAACGCCGATGACCATGGTTTTCTCTCCTGCGCGAAGCAGCCCCACGTTCATTTGACGCTCTCTGGGGGAGGGCTGCTGGCCGGAAGCCGGCGCGCCGAATGGGAGGGCTAAGGGCGGTGAGCGGGCGCCGAGCTTCCGACTTCAAGCGATTCTACGGCGCTGACTGCTTCCAATGTATGCAAAGTTTGTGATATACCGGCGGAATGGGAACGAAACGTGACTCAGATACCATTTTGGAGCAACAATCGCCCGTGGTTGGGGCAAGCCCGGGAATGCCGCCGGGAGCGATGGCGGAACTGGACGAGCTTGATGCCGCCATTCTGCGCTATCTGGCGCATCAGGGACGGGCGACGAACTATGAAGTGGGCGAGGCCGTGGGCCTGTCAGCGTCGGCGGCGTCGCGACGCATTCAGGCGCTGGAATCGTCAGGTGCGATCCGCGGCTACCGCGCGACTATCGATGACAGGCTGCTGGGCAAGCAGATGACGGTCTACATTCGCGTCACACTTGAGCGCCAGTCATCCACTGTGCTGAGCGCGTTTGAGGACGCGGTTCGCCATTGCCACGACATCGTGAGCTGCCACCTGCTGGCCGGCCAATACGATTACATCCTGGTGGCTCGCGTAGCTGGTATGGACGACTACAACCGCCTGCACCAGAACGAACTCTCACGGCTTCCGGGCGTGATCCGGCTTGAGACCAGCTTCGCACTGAGGGATGTGCTGGAGGCGAAAGCCTGAGGCTCTGAATCATCGAGGCTGAGCGCCGCCATCCGGCTGACTACTCCATCGATTCGCGCGCTCTGCGCCACAAGTCGAGGTCTCCGTCCTGCGCGTAACGGTCGATTTCCTTGAGCTCCGCGGTGGTGAACTTGAGCTTCTTCAACGCGTCGAGCGAGTCATTGAGCTGCTCGACGTTGCGCGCGCCGATGAGCGCCGAAGTGACACGCCTGTCGCGAAGCACCCAGGCGATGGCCATTTGCGCGAGGGTCTGGCCCCGGGCCTGCGCAATTTCGTTGAGAGCGCGAACCCGCTTCAGGTTTTTCTCGGTCAGAAATTCTTTCAGCAGTGAGGAGCCTTCGCTCTTGGCGCGAGAGTCTTTGGGAACGCCTTTAAGGTATTTGCTGGTGAGCAGGCCCTGCGCGAGCGGAGAGAAAGCGATGCAACCTGCGCCGATTTCATCGAGCGTAGCGAGAAGACCTTTTTCGATCCAGCGGTTCAGCATGGAGTAAGAGGGCTGATGAATGAGCAAAGGCACGCCCATGCTCTTGAGGATCTTCGCGGCCTGGCGGGTACGGTCGGGATTGTACGAAGAAATGCCGACATAGAGCGCCTTGCCCTGATGGACGGCAGAAACGAGCGCTCCCATCGTCTCCTCGAGGGGGTAATTCTTCCAGGGACGATGCGCGTAAAAAATGTCAACGTAATCGAGGCCCATCCGCTTGAGGCTGTCGTCGAGCGAGGCGAGCAAGTATTTTCGCGATGCGCCGATGCCGTAGGGGCCGGGCCACATATCCCAACCGGCCTTGGTGGAGATGATGAGCTCGTTGCGGAGACCGCGGAAATCTTTGCGGAGAATCGTGCCGAAATTCTCCTCGGCCGAGCCGTACGGAGGTCCGTAGTTGTTGGCGAGGTCGAAGTGGGTCACGCCGCGGTCAAAGGCGCGGCGGATCATGGCGCGGCCGGTCTCGAAAACGTCGGCACCGCCGAAGTTTTGCCACAGACCGAGGGTGATGGCCGGGAGCACAAGGCCGGAGTTGCCGCAGCGGCGGAAGGTTGCGCGATCGTAGCGGGTGGGGTCGGGGGTGTAGGCGGTTTCCATGACAATCCTTATTTAGATGAGATTCGATTGGCCCAATAACCGGGGCGGCGCTTGGCGTGGGCAACGGCGATGATCTGGATGTCGAGCAGTCGTTCGCGGAAGACCACAGAGAAAGGATAACGGCTCAGGATGACGCGGCGTGTGCCGTGCAGGTAGGGAGGGCAGATCAGCGGGCGGCGTTGAAGGCTTCTGTAGGCGCCACGAAGTTCCTCATCGAAACCAAAGGCGGCATTCGGGCCTTTGATCTAATAATGCTCGAACGCTGCGTCGGCTTCTGCTTCAGCACTCGGATGAATCGAATATGGTTTCATCCCCGCCGAGCGGCTTGCTTTCGTCTTGCCTTGAGGCGGGCATCCATGCGGGCAAGAACCTCATCGCCCGGAATCATCTTGACCGCGCCGGAGTCAATCTCGTCGAGACGGCGCTTGATCTCGTCGCCCCAGGCGGATTCCACATCGGCAGCGGCTCGCTCATCTTTGATCAGGAGGAATTCCGCGAGCCACTCCTGTTCATCTGGAGGCAGTTGCCGGGCTTCTTCGAGGAGTCTTTGCGCGTTGGGACTCATGGGGAGATTGTAGCGCGGATTTAGTTCGGCTACCATTTCAGCATGGGCAGGGAAGATGTCAGACCGGATCCGAGGGACACGATCCGGAATATCGATGCTCTTATGGACCGCGGCTTCGACGATGCTATGTTTCGGCCCCTCCATCATTTGGGTGATTCGTTGTCGGGTTTCCGCCGATACTGTACCAGAGTTCGAAGTTTTAAACCCGGCAGCAGGAATCGTGACCTTCACGATCGGCTGCAGAAGATTCTTGACTCCTACTAAGCGATGCGCGCCTTAGAATCTCATTCAGCGTTGTCAATCTGCGCGCGCTGGAGTTTGTCGGAGTAATCCACATAGACGGCTTTCCAGGTGGTGAAGAAATCGAGTGCGCCGAGGCCTTCGCGATGGCCGTTCCCGGTGTGCTTAACGCCGCCGAAGGGCAGATGCACCTCTGCGCCGATGGTGGGGGCGTTGATGTAAGTGATGCCGGCCTCTAGATCGCGCATTGCGGTGAAGGCGCGATTCACGTCGCGAGTATAGAGCGAGGTCGATAGGCCATAGTCGATGGAGTTGGCGATTTCGACGGCCTCTTCAAAAGTCGAAAATTCCATGAGGCTGACGACGGGGCCGAAGACTTCTTCGCAGGCGATGCGCATTTGTGGCGTCACACCGGCGAGGACGGTGGGTTCGAAGAATGTACCGTGGGCATAAGGGCCCTGAGTAAGCGGGTGGCCACCGCAAAGGAGGTGCGCGCCTTCCTTCACTGCCAAATCAACATAGCGGGCCGAAGTCTCGATCTGGTTGGCGTTCACCTGCGGGCCGACTTCGACCGATTCGTCGAGACCGTTGCCGATCTTGAGCTTCTTGGCGCGCGCGACGAATCTGGCCGTGAATTCGGCGGCGATTCCCTTCTGGAGCAGGATGCGGCTGGTGGCGGTGCAGCGCTGGCCGGTGGTGCCGAATGCGCCCCAGAGCGCGCCGTCAAGGGCAAGGTCGAGGTTGGCGTCGTCGAGGACGATCTGAGCGTTTTTGCCGCCCATTTCGAGCGAGACTTGCTTGAAGGTGGCGGCCGCGCGCTGGGCAACGAGCGATCCGACGGCGCTGGAACCTGTGAAGCTGATGGCGCGGACATCGGGATGTTCAACCAGCGCCGCGCCTGCCGTGGAACCGCCTCCGCAGACGATGTTGACGACGCCAGGCGGCAGACCGGCGTCGATGAGCGCCTGGACGAGGTTGTAGGTGGAGAGCGGCGTGTCGGTGGCAGGCTTGATGACGCAGGTATTGCCGGCGACGAGCGCGGGAAAGAGCTTCCAACTGGGAATGGCCATGGGGAAGTTCCACGGCGTGATGAGGCCGACCACGCCCAAGGGCATGCGGATAGACATGGCGAACTTGTTCGGTAGCTCGGAGGGGGTGGTGACGCCAAAGAGGCGACGCCCCTCGCCGGCCACGTAAAACGCCTCGTCGATAGCTTCCTGCACGTCGCCGCGGGTCTCGGCCAGCACCTTGCCCATCTCGCGGGTCATGTCCTGCGCATACTTTTCCTTGTTTTGGACGAGATTGTTGCCTGCGCGGAGAAGTATCTCGGCCCGTTTGGGCGCGGGAACCAGCCGCCAGGTGGCGAAGGCCTTCTTTGCGGCGGCTACGGCCTGGGCAACGTCCTCGGCATGCGAGGAGGGGAACGCTCCGATGACGTCGGAGTGGTCCGCGGGGTTGAGATTAAGCATCGTTTTGCCGCTAGCGGCCGGGAGCCATTGGCCGCCAATCAGGTTGTGGTAGATGGGATAGGTCATAGGGCAGTTCTCAGTTCTCAGTTGTCAGTTGTCGGTTGTCAGTCGACTGACGACAGCAGGCGGCGTCAGACGGTAGATCGGGCGGCGCTGGCCTCTTGCTCGACGGTAACTGACTCCGCCCAACAGCGTACGCCCAAAGAGTCGGTTCCGGCCAGCCGGGGAAGCTTTGGGGGATTGCCGTTTACTAAGGCGGCACGCATAACGCCAGGTTCCTCCTTCGTGTTATGCGCCAATCGCAACGGTCAAGGGCAAGTGGCCGTACAATAGGCTTTGAGGTTGACTCAATTTTTTCATGTCATCGAATGGATATCGATCCCGTTCCTCGCGGTCCCATGGTTTCCGATCGCTGTTCAGTATGTTTTCCAGCGACCTGGCCATCGACTTGGGTACCGCCAATACTCTGGTGTACGCGGCCGGCAAGGGCATCGTCGTCAATGAGCCGTCGATTGTAGCGATTAACAAGACGACCGGCGAAGTGGAGGCCGTGGGCAAGGAGGCCAAGGAGATGCTGGGGCGGACGCCCGGCAATATCGTGGCCATCAAGCCGATGAAGGACGGCGTGATCGCCGACTTCAAAGTCACGGAGAAGATGCTCAACTACTTTATTCAAAAGGCACACAACCGGAAGATGCTGGTGCATCCGCGCATCGTGATCGGCGTGCCTTCTGAGATTACGCAGGTGGAGAAGCGAGCCGTCGAGGATTCTGCCTATCGCGCCAAGGCGAGCGAAGTGTATCTGGTGGAGCAGGCGATGGTGGCGGCAATCGGCGCGGGACTGCCGATCACAGAGCCCTCGGGCAACATGGTGGTGGATATTGGCGGCGGAACGACCGACATCGCAGTGATTTCGCTGAGCGGCATTGTTTATTCGCGCTCCGTGCGCATGGCCGGAAATCAGATGGATGAGGCCATCATCAACTACCTGAAGCGGAAATATAACCTTCTGATCGGCGAGCGCACGGCGGAACAAATCAAGATTGACATCGGTTCCGCGTTCCCGCTGGACAAGCCGCTGACCATGGAGATCAAGGGGCGCAACCTGATTGAGGGAGTGCCCAAGACCATTACCGTGGATGACAGCGAGATTCGCGAGGCGCTGGGCGAGTGTATCGCCGTGATCATGAACGCGATTCGCGTGGCGTTGGAGCGCACGCCGCCCGAACTCTCAGCCGACATCAGCGATCGCGGCATCGTGCTGACCGGCGGAGGGGCTCTCATCAAGAATCTTGACAAGCGCATTCGCGAAGAGACCGGGCTGCCTGTTTCCGTGGCCGACGATCCGCTGGCCTCGGTGGTTCTTGGCACAGGCAAAATGCTCTCGGACTTCAGGCTGCTGCGCAAGATCAAGATCGACTGAAAACAGGGATCAGGTTCAGGGATCAGGGATCAGGAAAAACCCGTCAGCCCTGCGCCTTTGATCCGCTCCCTGACTCTTGAAACCTGACACCTGAATCCTGGCCTCTATGGAATCGTTCATCATTCGCTATCGGAACCTGGTGGTGCTGCTGGCACTGCTGATGACGCAGCTTATCGGGCTTGCTGTGCAGGTGCGCCGGACAGCAGGCGGCACCAGCACGCTCGGCGACACCGACCCGAGCGGCGTGCGTCTGATCCGGCTTTGGGCCAATGCGTTGATTTCGCCCCCGGAGCGGCTGATTCACGCGAGCAAGATCGGGATGGGGACAACGTGGTCAAACTACATCGATCTGGTTCACGTCCGCCAGCAAAACAAGGAACTGGAAAACACAGTCGACCGGTTGCGGCTCGAGGAGGCCGCATTGCTGGAGGATGCACGCCAAGGCCAGCGGCTGCAGGCGATGCTGGGCTTTCAGCAACGGTACGTCTATGCCACGCTGGCCGCGCAGGTCTACGGGTCCAGCGGCAGCGACCGCTCGCATGATTTCTTTGTCGACAAGGGATGGCGCGACGGCCTGAAACCGGATATGGCCGTAATCACGGCGGATGGGATCGTGGGCAAGGTGCGGGATGTTTTTCCGCACAGTGCGCAGGTGTTGGCCGTGAACGACAGCACCAGCGGCGCGGGCGTAATTTTGGAGACGACGCGCATCCGCGGCGTTCTGCGCGGCGACGCCTCGGGACAACTTGAAGTGGTGGGCGTGTCTGCGGATCAGCGCATTCAGCCGGGTGAGCACGTGCTCACTGCCGGGGGCGACCTGATCTTTCCGCGCGGGCTGCCAGTGGGCGTGGTGAAAAAGGTGATCCGCGATGCGGATCGCGACGGCCTGGTCGATATTATCCTTACACCCGCCGCGCGACTGGATGGCCTGGACGAGGTGCTGGTGATTACATCGACTGAGCCGCGGTTCCCACCCCAGGATGAGAAAGACCTTGCTGCGAGCGCGAGTGAAGAAAGCACGGTGCCCGCCGGGGTGAAGGATCAGATGAAAGCGTCAGAAATCATGGCGGAGAAGCTGCCGGGATTGATCGACCCTAACCTGCCACCGGATCAACAGCCCTTGAACGACACAAGCAACCCCACCATAGCGCCGCGGCCGCCGCAACCGTTGCATCCCGACCAATACTCAGCCGGCACCAATGACGATTCCGGCGCGACGCCAGAAGCGAGTTCCACGCCCAAGACGAATCATCCCCCCGCAGCTCCCGCAGGCGCAGGGAGTGGGACGACGCCGTCGCCGGAGAAAAAACCGCAATCAACAACGCCGAGGAATCCGTAGCCATGTCCGTGCTCGGCGCCGAGTCCCGGCGCGAAATGGAGATCCACCGCTACCCACTGCTGGTTTATACGCTGGTTTTACTGGGTTCGCTGGTGTTGCAGGCCTGGCTGCCGCGCGTCGTCGGCCGCTACGACTGGTTCGATCTGCCGCTCGTGGTGATCGTCTACTTTGCGTTAGGCCGGCGCAATCCCCTGCAGGGCACGTTAATGGGCGCGGCGATGGGGCTGTTTGAAGACGCGCTTTCGCATAATGCCATCGGCATCAACGGCATCGCCAAAACCACCGTCGGCTTCCTGGCGGGCTCGGTGGGAATTCGCATCGACGTGGACAATCATACGATCCGCGTGCTGCTCAACTTCGCGCTGTCGTTGCTCTCGAGCGCGATCTACATTTTCGTAACCCGTTTCCTGCTTGGCCTGGCGGTGGAATGGAACGGCCTGACGGAGTTGCTGCGAGCCGTGGGAAATGGCGTGATTGCGCTTGTGCTGTTTCCGTTGCTTGACCGTCTGCAGATCAGGGACTGAAAGGCAAATGCTCACCTTTACGCGATCGAGCGAATCATTGGATTCGCTGTATTCTGAAAAGCAGGAATCATGGCTCTAGGCAGCAGCCGCGGCGAAAAACTCTCCACCGTCAAACTGACATTTGTGCAGTACGGCATCCTATTGATGATGCTCGGCCTGGCTGCCGGCCTGTGGCGGCTGCAAGTGCTGAACGTGGCGAGCTACCGTGTGATGGCCGAGCAGAACCGCATTCGCAAGGAGCCGATCCTTGCGCCACGCGGCAAGCTCTTTGACCGCGAGAATCGGCTAGTGGTGGACAACTACCCGTCGGTCACCTGTTTTCTGGTGCGCGAGCAAAGCCCCAATGTCGACGCAGATCTTCCGGTGATTGCACACGGGCTGGATCTCGACCTCGATCAATTGCGGGCCACCCTGCGGCGCTTCCGTACACAGCCCGGCTATCAGCCCATACCCATCAAACAGGACGTGACCGCCGACGAGCAGGCCTTTATCGCGGCCCATCGCAACGAACTGCCGGAGCTGGAGACGATCGACGAGGAGCGCAGGCTGTATCCGCGCGACGGTTTCGCCGCTCATTTGATCGGCTACGTAGGCGAGTTGAGCGAGGACGATTTGAACAATCCGCGCTTTGCCTACTACGAGCCGGGTGACGTGGTGGGCAAGGCAGGCGTGGAAGAGACTTACGACGAACTACTGCGTGGGCAGGACGGCTCGCGGGAGGTGGTCGTCGACAGCCGTGGACGCGAGGTGGGTTACTTTGGCATCGAGCACGCCGTGCCCGGACAGGACCTGCGGCTGACCATTGACAACGATCTTCAGCGCGCTGCCGAACTCGCCCTGGGCGGCCGCAACGGCGCCATTGTTGCCATGGACCCGAGAAACGGCGAGATCCTGGCGATGGTCTCGCGTCCGAGCTTCGACCCCAACGAGTTCGCCGTCAAGATCGATCGCACGGACTGGAACAAGCTCATCACCGATCCCGACCATCCATTGTTAAACAAGAGCATACAGGCGCAGCTTGCGCCCGGCTCGACCTTCAAGATCCTCATGTCCGTTGCGGGCTTGCAGGAAGGCATTGCGCAGAATATGCACATTGTGTGCACCGGCGGGTGGGGACCGTATGGCTACTACCACCACTGCGACGAGCATCACGGGCCGGTGGATATCTACAACGCGATTCCGTACTCGTGCGACACGTTTTATTACATGCTGGGCGACAAGCTGGGCATCGACCGGATCGTGAAATACGCGACTGAGTTCGGCTACGGACAAAAGACCGGAATCGATCTGCCGGGCGAACAGGCAGGGTTGATGCCTTCCCCGGATTGGCTGATCAAGAACTTCCATCACCGCTGGTATCCCGACGAGACGCTGGACGTATCCATCGGCCAGGGCGCCGTCGAGGCGACCCCGATTCAGCTGGCGCGCATCATTGGCGGCATTGCATCTGGAGGACACCTGGTACGGCCGCATGTGGTCTTTCCCAATGAGCTTCCGACCGACTTTTACAAATCGCTGCAGGATAGTTTCCCAGGAACGGGCGATGCATATATTCCCATCGATCCGGCCAATTGGGAGATCATCACCAACGGCATGTATGAGGTGACCCAGCCTGGTCTTTACCACACGGCCGGCGCTGATGGCCTGCCGGGGATCGACTTCGGCGGCAAAACCGGGACAGCACAGCAGATGAGTCACGAAGCGCTGGAGAAGACCAACAAAGGACGGGCTACGTTCCCCAACGTGTGGTTCGTGGGGGTCACGCCTCGGCGCAATCCAGAGTTGGTAGTGGCGGTACTGTGGCAGGATGGCGAATTCAGTTATTACCCGGCGCGCATCGGGGCGAGGGTGGTGGAGGCTTACGTGAATAAGAAGCGGCGCCTCGCGGGCAACTTGCCACCCGAGAAAGCTGCGGCGCCGGTTGACGTGGGCGCGATATGGACGACGCCCGATTCTGGGCCGGACTCCAAACCGGGCGCAAAGGGCGCTCGGATCCACAGCGGGCATTTCTTTGTCGATGGCAATGGGATTGTGGCGGAAGATTCTAAGGCCGCGCAGAAACGCGAGACCGGGCGCACAACTCCGCAGGCAGCCGCACCCGCGAAGAATTCGCCGCAAGTTGCCGAGCTGGCTCCCGCGCGCCGAAAGGAACCATAGCCGCGATGCCGATACGCCGGTTCCTCAGCTTTCGCGACTTTGACTGGGCTCTGCTGAGCCTGGTGCTCCTGCTGTGCGCGATGTCGGTTCTCGAGGTTCACTCGGCTACGGTGCACACGAAGTTCGCCAGCTTCGGAACCAAACAAATCCTGTTTATCGGAGCGGGCATTGTGGGCATGTTTGTCCTGGCCAAGATCGACTATCACCGCCTGATCGACTTTTCGCCGTGGTTCTACGGCATTTTTGTTGTCTCTCTGGTTGCTGTGAAGGTCATCGGGCACAAAGCCCTTGGCGCGCGGCGCTGGATCGCCGTCGGACCCATCCAATTCCAACCTTCCGAGTGGGTCAAACTGGTTCTGATCCTCGCCGTGGCACGCTACATTGCCAATATTGGCGGGCGCAACCTGACGTGGACGGAAATCTTCAAAGCCTTTGGCATGGTCGGAGTTCCGATGATTCTGGTGCTCGTCCAGCCGGACCTGGGCACGACGCTCACTTATGCGCCAATTCTGGTCGCGGGCCTATTCCTGGGTGGCATCAATTTGCGGCAGAGCTTGATCTTGATCACGGTGGGCGCGGTTCTAGTGGGCGGAGTCTGGACGAGCGGAAAAATTCTCAAGCCCTATCAGAAGGCGCGGCTCACGAGTTTCATCAATCCAGGCAACGATCCCCGTGGGTCAGGCTATCAGGTGCTGCAATCGGAGATCGCTGTCGGATCGGGCGGCATCTGGGGCAAAGGCCTGGAAAAGGGAACCCAAACCCAGGGTTACTTCCTGCCCATTCCATATACGGACTTTATCTTCGCAGCGTTCAGCGAAGAACACGGCTTCGTGGGCGCTTTTTTCATCCTGCTGCTATACTTCCTTATATTGATGCGTTTGATTCAGAACGCTCAAACAGCCGCCGACCTGCCCGGTTCCCTCATTATTATGGGAATAGTGGCTGTGTTGACCTTTCAGATCGCGGTCAACGTTGGCATGGTCATCGGGCTGATGCCCGTCACCGGAATCCCTTTACCTTTAATGAGTTACGGGGGATCTTCGGTGTTGTTTACGTTCCTGGCGCTGGGCGTGGCGATGAATGTCCGCATGCGCAGGTTCGTTAACTGACGCATCTCGATCCGTTTGGTCGAGATGTTGTCCCAGAGGTTTGACTCTTGGTAGGCCAGGAAACGATGAAGAGATTGTTTCAGGCCGCAAGAGAGGTTTTTCAAAGCATTTCGCCGGTATGGTCCCGATGGATCGCGCCCGGCAGGATTGGGTTTATGAGTACGCAGAGACGGGAAGCACCCTTGCGGCTCGCTCATTGCAAGGATCGTGCGGGTAGTTGGAGACACAAAATCCACTGTTCGCCTGCGCGAGAATTCATTGCAATAGCCGCAGGTCGAACGGCCCCGCCGGAAGGTCCGGCCCGGACGGCCACAAACTCTCTGTCATCGGATCACCAGAACCAGCAGCCCGTTCGGCTTGTTTTCATCGACATCCGCATTGGTTCGCCGCCCACCCAGAGGACCTGCATGCAGAGGCCGTCAGTTGGGCAATTCCCCGGTTATCCGTCCATCCATTCCCTCGCCGACCGTGCGTGCCCCATCCCACCTTGCCGCGGGTACCGACAGCTATAAGCTGCCGGACGGAAAGGTACGATGGCAAAAGAAATTTGCATTTCCAGCACGCCGCATGAGACGCGGCTTGCGATTCTAGAAGACGATCAACTCGCGGAAATCTACTACGAACGCGAAAACGAGTACACCCTCGCGGGTTCCATTTACAACGGACGCGTGACCCGCGTTTTGCCCGGTATGCAGTCGGCGTTTGTCGACCTAGGGCTGGAGCGGGACGCGTTTCTCTACGTAACCGACTTCATCGAGCTTGAAGATCAGGAAGAAACCGACGAGCTGGAGAAGGCCGCGGCGAGTGGAGCCGGGCAGGCCCCTCGCGAGATCCGGCATCCGCATGGCGTGGAGCCCAATGGTGGGCGCCAGGAAGAGCGCGGACAGCGTCCCGATCAAATCAGACGCGAGATCAGACACGGAGGCGGGCACGAGCATCGGCCGGCGGAAGCAGCTAAACCGGAATTTGCTGGTTCTTCGGTTCCGGAAACACCGGCTGTTCCTGGACGAATTGAGGCGCCTCAGGAGTCAGACGAAGCCGGAACACAACGCTGGCGCGGCCGGCGCCGCCGACGTGGCGGGCGCGGCCCGGGCGGCCGGTCTGACGCACCGATCGAATCTGAGCAACAATC
Organism: uncultured Acidobacteriaceae bacterium; assembly: GCA_963835355.1. Taxonomy (GTDB): domain Bacteria; phylum Acidobacteriota; class Terriglobia; order Terriglobales; family Acidobacteriaceae; genus Telmatobacter. Next base: position 393,043 of record CAWIFE010000001.1, read on the forward strand.
GAGGAGCGCCGCAGAAGAGTCCGGCCCAACTGAGCAGCCTTCCGCGATTCAAGCATCCGAAACTGGGCCAGAGCCGCGCGGGCATCGTGCGCCTGCAGCTTTTGTGCTGCCCGGCGAGTCGCTTTCAAAGTACGGCAGCACTGCCGGCTCCGAAAGCCCGAAAACTGCACCTGCACCGGCAGCACCGCCCCGCCCGGCAAGCACCTACAAGCCTTCTACGCTCGTCGAAGCTCCCCTCCGTTGGGACGGCAGCGGCCTGTTGCCGGGCGAATCGCTTTCTCTGCGCCGACGCGAGGCCGAACCGCCGGTAGAAGCCAGCCAGGATGCGCAAGACAACATGACGGCCGCGCCACTTACTGAATTCGCACAAGAAGAAGCGGTCGAGGAGACTGAAGAATCGCCTGCGTCGCCGCTTCATGAAACTGAATCGAACGTTCCCGCGGAACCGCCTTTTGAATTCGACGAAGAGGAACTGACTTCCAACGCTTTCGAAACGCTCGGCGAAGAAGAACTCTCCGCCCGGGAGGATGAGGACTCAGAGGATTCTGAATCCGACTCGGCCGCTCCGAGCGAGATTGAAGCGGAGCCCGAAGAAGACGCTGACGCTTCTCATCGTATTGATCCGTCGGCTCCCTCGGGGTTCAAGCTCTTCGGTTTCGGCAAGAAGAAGAAGGACAGCGATGCGGCCAGCGCTACAAAGGCCGCGACCACTACGCCGGCTTCGACGTATGCGCCCGGCAACGGAGTGGTTGAAGAAGAAGTGATCGAAGGCGAGGAGTTCGATTCCACGCCCCACGCGCGCCGGCACAAGCCGGAGGTGCACGACACGGACGACTACGAAGAGGAGACTCTTCCCAGTCACCTCCGCACCGGCGATCTGGGCGAGATGTTCCAAGAGGCCCATCTGGATCATCGGATCCAGAAGAGCTTTGACGAAAAGGGCGTGGAAGAGGACGGAGTCGAGGGGGAAGAGGAAGAAGCCTCGACGGGAACTCAGCCCGCGCCAGGGCGCGAACGTCACGACCGTGGAGGCCGCGGACAGCGCGGCCGAGGGGCGCCGAGCAATCGACGCGGACCATCGAGGCGCTCTGCCCAGACCTCGGACCTGCCCATCATCTCAGACCTGCTGAAATCGGGCCAGGAGATTTTGGTGCAGATTGCGAAGGAGCCGATCGCCAAGAAGGGCGCGCGCATCACGAGCCACATCGCTCTGCCTGGACGTTTCCTGGTCTTCATGCCGACTGTGACCCACGTTGGCGTGAGCCGGAAGATCGCCTCTGACGAAGAGCGGCATCGTTTGAAACGGATTCTGGTTCATGAGCGCGGCGAAGCACCCGGCGGATTTATTGTGCGCACCGCCGCAGAAGGCGCCTCGGAAGAAGAGCTGCGCGCCGATCTGCGTTTCCTGATGAACTTGTGGAACGACATCAAGCAACGCTCGGAGTCCTCAAAGTCGCCGGCCCTGATTTACCACGACCTGTCGCTCATCGAACGCATTCTGCGCGACCAGGTGAGCTCGAACTTCGCCAACATTTGGGTTGACACCGAAGCCGACTACGAACGCATCGTGCGATTCCTCAATCGCTTTTCGCCCTCACTGGTGCGGCGCGTGAAGCTCTACACCAAGGAAACGCCGCTCTTCGAGCACTTCGGCATTCAGGATGAGATTTCGAAGGCGCTACGCTCCAAGGTGTGGCTGAAGTCTGGCGGATCGATCGTGATCAACCAGACTGAGGCGCTGGTGGCCATTGACATCAACACTGGAAAATATGTGGGCAAGTCGGCGCGGCTTGAGGACACGATTCTCAAGACCAACCTCGACGCCGTGCCGGAGATCGTGCGCCAGATTCGCCTGCGCGACCTGGGCGGCATTATCGTGATTGACTTTATCGACATGGACGAGCGCAGGAACCGATTTAAGGTGATGGCCGCGCTCGAAGAGGCGCTGAAGAACGACCGCGCTCCAACAAAGGTGCTGCAGTTTAACGATTTCGGCCTGGTAGCGATCACGCGCAAGCGTGTGAAGCAATCGCTGGAACGGACGCTCAGCGTGCCTTGCCCCACTTGCCAGGCTACCGGCATGGTGAAGAGCTCTGCCACGGTGTGCAACGAGATTTATATCGAGATGCGCAAAATGCGAAAGCACTTCGAGAACGCAGACGTGATGTTGCGCGTGAACCCGGAGACAGTGAAGGTCCTGAAGTCGAACGGCAATCGCTGGCTGACCGACTTCGAGGAGCTGATTGGAAAGAACGTGCTGGTGAAGAGTGATCCGACTCTGCATCCGGAACAGTTCGACATCCAGGGGTAAACAGGACGCAAGATAGCTCGGGGCCGGAGCGGTTGCTCCGGCCTTTTGCTTCTCCTGAAGGGGCGAAAAGGTGGCTGGGCGGCCTTCTGGAACGAGTCAGGATTGCCCTGACCATTGTCCTCTGGGCTAATCTTCGGAGCGCTACGCGTCTCATCCAAAGGGATTCTGGCGCGCTGTAAAGGCAACCTCTGACGAATTTTGGTGTCTAATTCCAATGACAGGCGATTCCCTTTCCGGAAGTTGCACAAAATTCAGTATTTGAGGTGGTTTCTATGTCCTTCTCCTGTTTGATCTCGCCGATCCGGCGCGCAGGTCTGATGGTAGCCGCGGGCTTGGTCGCGGCTGGTTTTGCAGCTGCGCAATCTGCTTCTTCGCCCGCCCCGTCCCCCACCCCGACGATCGATCAATACATTCATAGTCCATTCAGCACGGCCGGCTACTCGTCGAGTCAGGACGGATTGGGCCAGGCCGGGCTGAGCGCATCGGGTTTGCAACTAGCGGAGTTCTCGCTGCCCGGTAATCCAGCTTCAGGCGGCGCTGCGGCGTTTGGCGGCGGAGCGGGCGGCGGCCAATACGGGCAGGGCGGTGAATCGGGCGGGGGCCACCATAAACTATTTCACGGCCTGGCATTCGAAGCCGGCGGCGGTTTCAACGGACCGGTCGGCAACGACACGCCATACATCACATGGGGCGGGAACTTCACCGTCGGCGGAGGGTTCCGTTTCTCCAAAGTGTTCTCCACGCTGCTCGAGTATCAGTTTATGGACGACAAGCTGCCGGGCGCATTCATTTCGGCGGTTGGCACTCAGTCAGGCAATGCCCATTTCAACTCGATTACCGGCTCACCCGTCATCGATCTCACTCCGAAATGGCATAACGGCGTTTATGTAGTTGGCGGCTTCGGCTATTACCATAAGTCGACAAACTTCAGCGACTACGAGTGCTGCGACCTCTATGGGTATGAGGTGCCGGAAAATGTTCTTACGATCACTTCGAACCAGTGGGGAGGCAATGCCGGTTTAGGGATTTACCACCGCCTGGGCGGCGATTTGTACGGGCCCGATACGGCCGGCACATCCGAGATTTTCGCCGAGGCTCGCTACCTGTACGTGCACACTCCGCCTCTCTCTCAGAGCAACGGCCTAGGGACTACGGAGCTAATTCCTGTCACAGTCGGCGTTCGTTTTTAGTTCCTCGGCTTTAGGGTCGTTGATCCTCCAATCTCCGGGCAGCCCTTACGCCGGGAGATTGGCAGGGCTTGCGTAACCTATTCCCGAACAGCCTTGTCGCGCGCCGTCACCACGGCCGTTTATCTTCTGTCGGGGCGCCCACTTCGCCGCGCTCGATTCGCTCCAGAAACGTACGCGCCAACTTGCGTTCACCGGGATGGCTCTCGCCATGAATGGTGCACAGGTCAAGGAAATCGTCACAAAGTGCGTTCCGTTCCTCGTGCTGGGCTAGAATGCTTTGCATCGCAACCGCCAGCTCGCGCAGTCGCGCCGCCTCAGGCCAGGACCTCTCGTCTTCCTCATCAATCAACTCTGAGAAAAGTCCAGTGCGCCCTCGCGCGCACTCATCGAGGCAAGCCAGCAGTTGTTCGCTGAAGGCGCGGCTGAGCATCTCAAGCTGCTCGGGAGGCATGGCGTCGCGTGGGTCGATGGTCATTTGGGTTCTTCGCGATTCAATTTTGCGTTTCGCGATTCACTTTGCGCGCATGGCTGCTTCGATTTCGTCGGCGGTATGCGGAAGCGCGGCATCGAGATCGATCAACTTGCCGTCGGCACCCACCAGGAAATCGCATTCGATGCGGACGCCAAGGTTTTCCTCGGGAATATAAATACCCGGCTCAATGGTGAAGACCATCCCCGGCTTCAGAACAGCAGGGTAATTGGAGGGATCGTGCACATCGATTCCCATCATGTGTCCCAGCCCGTGCAGCCAATACTGGCCGAGGGACTGGCCGTGCATGTCTTTTCCGTGAGTATTGATGTAGTTGTAGGCGACAGTGTCGAGCGAGCTCGGGTCCTGGCGGTCGCGGTCATTGATCGTGGATTTACCAGCCACAAAAGCGCCGATGGCAGCCTGCTGCGCGGCAAGCACGATCGAGTATATCTCGCGTTGGCGAGCGGTGAAATGCCCGTTCACGGGAACGGTCCGCGTGATGTCGGCGGCGTACATGGAGTATTCGCAGGCGGCATCGACGAGGAGAATGTCGCCGTCCTGCATGGTGCGGCTGTTGGCGGAGTAGTGCAGGACGGTGGAGTTAACGCCCGAGCCGACGATGGGTGAGTAGCTGGGCCGCTCGCAGCCGTTCTCCATCCAAACAGCAGTCATAGCGCCGGCAATGGCACGCTCCGTCATTCCCGGCTTGACCCACCACTGCATCATCACGCGCTGCGCCAGAACCGACGCAGCCGATGCTTTCTTGATGAGCTCGATCTCCCCATCGTCCTTGACCTGGCGCAGCGGCATGACCTGGCTGGTGACATCGTGGGGCGGCGGTAGGGCCGATGTTCCCAGCGCGACGCCGGCAAAGCCGAGCAGCGCCTTCGCTGCGGCTGAATCCGGCTGGGACCAGAGATTGGCGTAGAGCGAGTGATCGGCGGCGAGGAGCTGGTTCAGCTCTGCGGGGAGCTCGGCCATCGGTTCGACATGGTCCACGCCTGCAGCCTGCTCCACTCCCGGAGTTACCGCATCCATCTTGACGCCGGTGTATTTTTCCATGCGGAGATTGCGCGTAGGCAGAAACAAGATTTCTTTGTAGGCGCGCGGCGACGCTGCGTGCGGTGCGTCGCTCACGATCATGAGGGCTGCGCCGGGCTCATTCCAGCCGGTCAGGTAGTAAAAATCCGAGTCCTGGCGGTAGGGCATGAAATCGAGTTGAGACTCCTCCGCCGCGAAAAGCACAGTCACGCCGCCTTCGAGCCTGGCCGCCAGCGCCACGCGCCGGCCGTGGAACACCTCGGCTGGTTGCTTATCAAGTGCGTGCAATTCAGGCAGCGCCGAGCAAAGAACAAGCAGAGCAAGGACTGAAAGACGAAGCGACTTCATTGCGCTATTGTCGCGCGTGGGCTCGCCGCCACGCAAAGCAAATCCAGCGAGTTGGCTGCAACTTTGGCCGCGAAGAGGCGAACGCTCGTAACCAGACCCAGGCAAACCGGAGTAATGGCTGGCTGGCGTGGTTAACTGCGAGCAGCCTCAATCATGGCTTTCAGGCTCAACTCCACATCGTCTTCCGTCGTGACCCAACTCGATACGCTGATGCGCATGGCTGATTTTCCCTGCCAAACCGTCGGACCGGCCCAGCAAGTTCCGTCCGCCTGCAAACGCGCGATCACTCTCGCTGTTTCCCTGGCATCGCCAAACGAAACCAGAACCTGGTTCAGGACGACTTCGTTCAGCACTTCGAAACCGGCTGCTTTCAATCCCGCCGCAAAGCGCTGCGCATGAGCGCAGGTTCGTTCCACGATCGCCGCCATTCCCGCTTTGCCCAATTGCCGCAGACCGGCCCACAATTCGATGCCCCGGGCGCGGCGCGAGAGTTCGGGCGTGAAGTCAGAAGGTTCGCGCCGACCACCACGCCCCAGATAGGCTGCTTGCATGCCCATGGCCGCACGCAAGGCTTCGTCGTTCCGCACCAGAGCCAATCCGCAGTCATAGCCGAGGTTCGGCCATTTGTGTGCGTCAGTTGCCCAGGAGTCAGCCAGATCGAAACCCTTCACAAGGTGCCGATATTGGGGCGATGCAGCGGCCCAAATGCCGAACGCGCCGTCCACGTGGATCCACGCGCCCGCAGCGCGCGCCTGGGGACAAATTGCGCTCGCGGGATCGAACGATCCCGTGTTCACGTTCCCGGCCTGCAGACAAAGAATCGTCATGGCGTCGAGGTGCGGCAGCGCGTCAGCCCGCATGCGACCCTGCTTGTCGACGGGGACCTGCACCACTCGCTTCTTTCCCAGCCCGAGCATCGAGAGCGATTTAAGGAGCGAGGGATGGGCCTCTTCGCCGACCACGACGCGCAACTCTGGCGCCCCGAAAAGTCCATCTGCCTCAACATCCCAGCCCGCGCGCTCAAGCAGAAAATGGCGCGCCGCCGCCAGCGCTGTATAGTTTGCCACGGTTGCGCCGGTCACCACGCCGCCCGCGGTCCCTTCAGGCAATCCAAGCAGCTCGCGCACCCATTCGACGGCCGTCTCTTCCAATTCAGCTGCCACCGGAGTCGCGATCCAGAGCCCGGCGTTCTGATCCCAGGTATCGACCAGCCAACTCGCCGCCATAGCGGCGGGCAGACATCCGCCGATGACAAATCCAAAGAAACGCCCACCGGAGATCGCCATCGTGGCGGGACCTCCGAGTTCGCTGAGCAAGCGAATGACCTCGGCCGGATCAGTTTCCGATTCCGGCAGCGGCGTGCGAAGCGCTCGCATGGCCGAAACAGCTTCGGCGCGCGGTGCAACCGGCCGGCGATCCAAAGATTCGAGGTATGCGACGGCAGATTGGGCAGCTTGTTGAAGAACGGCGGTGCGCTGGGCGAGTTCAGGACGTTGGGAAGCAGAGGTTGTTGGAGTTCGGTTCGACATGGTGGCTGACCTAAGCAGAGCCGAGTTTACCACCGGAACGAAAGTCGACGCTGGCACGGCCGGGTTTTTGGGCTGAAGGGATTAAGCCGGCAATGCGATCCACCTTTGGAGGTTGAATTTCGCGGCAAATTCCGGTATTCTGGCGATGCAGACGAATTTGTCCGTCAGGTTTTTCCGTGTGCGCACCGGCTGGCGGAGAGAGGAGTGGGCTCATCGCCCACTTTTTATTTGCGGCAAATTACTCCCGGAAACCACCTGAAATCAGGGTGATACGAGGGGGAAAAGGCTGCCGTGGGGCAGCGGGGATCGATGGCGGTCAGTTTGGACGAAATCCGAAGGGCGGCGGAGCGGGTGGCCGCCTCACACGGGCTCGACGTGGTCGATGTCGAGCTGACCGGGTCGGCCAAGGACCGGACACTTCGCGTAGCTCTGGAAAAGAACGCAGAGGGCCGGGCGCAATTGAAGGCCGCGGCAGAGGCCGGCGCGGAAGGGCTGCCAGAGAGACTCTTGGAAGGTTCGCTCACGGTAGAGCAGCTTTCCGGCGTGACGCACGAGGATTGCGCAGCGTTTAGCCGCGACTTTGGGGTTTTGCTCGATGTGGAGGATCTGGTTCCAGGCGGAGAGTACACGCTGGAGGCCAGTTCTCCAGGCTTGGATCGAAAGTTGAGCGGGCCAGAGGACTTCGAGCGGTTTGCAGGTTGCCTGGTAAAAGTGCAGACCTTCGAGCCGATCCGCAACAACCGGCACTGGCAGGGGAGATTGATAGCGGGACCGCAGGCGACGCAAGGCACGGGAACGATCATGATTGACCTGGCGGCAGTAAAACAGAACAGCAAGAGCCGCAAGGCAGGCGTAAATACGGTGGAGATCGCTCTTGGCAATATCGAGAAGGCGAATCTGGTGCCGGAAATCTGAAAGGCGAGCTACTAGCCTCCAGCTCCTAGCTTCCAGCTTGTGAGTGCGCGGACTGTAAGCAGCAGTTCGCGCAAGAAATGCAAGAACAACAGCGCTGCACCGGGGCCAGAATCGGGCCGGGCGGCGCGGAACGAAGAAGAGAGTCAAAAACGAGTATGGCCACCAGCGCTTTGTATCAAAGTATCGAGCTTCTGAGCCAGGAAAAGGGCATCGACCCCAGCATCGTTGTGGGCGCGGTCGAAGAAGCTATCGCCCTGGCCACGCGCAAGTTCTACAAGACCCAGGAGAACATGCGTGGGGAATTGAACAAGGATACGGGCGAGATTACGGCCTACATCTATAAGACGGTGGTTGCCGACGAGGATCAGATCGAAGATCCCGTGAACCAAATCACGCTTGCAGAGGCCAATGAGATGGCTCCTGGCGTGGAAGTGGGCAGCGAAATCCGTATCTATCGCGACACCAGCCCGCTGGGCCGCATCGCCGCGCAACTGGCTAAGCAGATCATCTTCCAGAAGGTGCGCGAGGCCGAGCGCGATACCGTCTTCCAGGAATATGCGCACCGCGAAAAGGAAGTGCTGAATGCGACGGTGAAGCGCCTTGAGGGGCAGGACATCATCTTCGATCTGGGCAAGGCCGAGGCACGCTGCCCCAAGCGGGAGCAGTCGCGGCTGGAACAGTTCAGCGTAGGCGAACGCATTCGCGTGGTGCTGATCAAGGTGGACCGCGCAGCCAAGGGGCCGCAAGTGATTGTGAGCCGCGCCGCGCCGGAGTTGGTGTCGAACTTATTCCAGTCAGAAGTTCCCGAGATCTACGACAACACAGTGGTGATCCGCGCCATCGCGCGCGAAGCCGGCGAAAGGACCAAGATCGCCGTGCAAAGCCGCGACAAGGACGTGGACCCCGTGGGCGCTTGCGTGGGCATGAAGGGCATGCGCGTGCAGTCGATTATCCGCGAGTTGCGAGGCGAAAAGATCGACATCATCGAATTCAGCGACGAGATCACGACCTTTGCGGAGAAAGCGCTACAGCCGGCCAAAGTGAGCCGGGTTTCGATTACGGATCTGACTGAAAAGCAGCTGGAAGTAATCGTCGACGACACGCAGCTTTCGCTGGCCATCGGCAAGAAGGGCCAGAACGTGCGCCTGGCGGCGAAGCTGCTGGGCTGGAAGATCGACATCAAGAGCGAAGAGGAGAAGCGCCAGGAGGTGGAGCAGCAGATGCAGGCCCTGGCAGGCGCTCCGACGACTCCAATCGAGCAGGTGACGGAGCTGGGTGACGGCATTATTCAGAAGCTGATTACGGCAGGAATCACGACCGTTGAAGGCCTTGCCGACATGACTCCCGAACAGCTCGAAGAGATTCCGGGCATCGGAGAAAAGACGCTGGAGAAGATCGGCGTCGCCGTCCGCAACTACTTCAGCCGCTTTGAGGCGGAGGCTGAAGCTGCGCAGGCGGCCGAGGCGGAAGCTGCGCAGGCGGCGGAGGCTGAAGCTGCACAGGCGGCTGAGGCAGAAGCTGCGCAGGCGGCCGAGGCGGAAGCTGCGCAGGCGGCTGAAGCAGAACAGGCGGTGGGCGAAACGGATCTGGCTGGCGCGGAGCTTGCGAAAGATTCCTTGGTTGACGCTGAACCGCCGCTGGCCGGCAAGGAAACGGCAGAGATTGCTACGGAAGAAGCCGAGGCGGAGAACTCAGCCGAGGTGATTGAAGAGGCTGAAGGCGTAGCGGATGCGGAAAAAGGATCCGAGTAAGCCGAGCGGGATGAGATTGAAACTGGCGGCGCCGAAGAGGTTGCAGAGCTTGACGCCGATGAAAGCGGAATTGAAGAAGAGAAACCGGCCAAAGAGGACGGGGCGTAAGATGCGACTCGTTCTTCCAAAGCGGGTGCACGACAATGGAATTTTTGAAAGCGGCCAGTGCCATGAGGAAGCTATGAACGACTAAGACCTTTTGGCGGCACACATTGAAAAGAGGCGGATGAGTAAGGTTCGTATCAACGATCTCGCGAAAGAGCTGGAAGTAAAGTCTCGAGCGATTCTCGACGTTCTTCCGGAGCTCGGCGTTTCTAGCGGCAAGACGCACTCCAGTTCGCTGGAACTGGACGAGGCTGAGAAGGTTCGTGCGCACTTTGCGCGGGAAGCGAAGCACTCTCCGCATGCAGGCGCGACGCCTAGCCGCCACGGCGCGGAAGCCGTCGTCCCCAAGATCGATCTTTCGCACATCGAAAAGCCGGGTGACGTGCTAAAGGCCGTCCTGGCCAAGAAGAAGGAAGAGGAAGAAGAGGCACGCCACGCGCGAATGCCGGCGAAGCCGGCGACAGCTGCGCCAGCCAAACCTGCCGCGCCAGCCGCGACACCTGCGGCCACGACTCCGGTTGCCGCGAAGCCCGCTGCAGCCGCCGCGCCGGCTCGGCCGGAACCACGCAAGATCGTTCCGCAGCCGCGCTCTGCACCTCCGATCATTGCTGCTCCGCCAGCCGCTCCTGCCATTGCGTCGCGTCCTCCCGCCGGCGCGATTGTCGCCAAAGCTCCCGCAGGGGCTGTGGCCGCGCGCCCGGTTGTCGTTGTTGCGCCACCCCCGGCTGGGGTGACCGTGAAACCGCCCGCGGCTCCGGCTGCGCGGGAAGAAAAGATTGCCGTTAAGGCGCCGGCCGCTGCTGCACTTTCGGTCGCCGATGCGCCGGCAGCGTCCGCAGCTGCGACAGAGCAGGCCGCGCACGCTGTTGAGGTTCCGACGAGTGGATCGCCGGGCGCAGTTGCCGCGATCGCTGCCGAGTCCACAGCCGCTCCTGCGAAAAGCGCAAAAGTCAGTGTGCCGATACCGCGCCGCATGGTGATGCCACAAACCGGGCCCCGGCCTGTGTACAAGGCGTCCATCGTTCCATCAACCCCCGGTCCAGCGACAGGAACCGGCCTGCAGCGTGGAAAACCAATTTTCGATCGCAGGCCGTCAGCGGGACCACCAGGCTCCGGGCAGCGCTTCCCTGGCGGACCATCCGCTCCCGGCCAATTCGCAGGAGGGCCTCGCCCCAAGCATCCTACGCGCTCCGGGTCGGCCGGATTCGCGGGGCCCGGCGGCGCCGCAGCACCCGGTGCACGTCCCGGATTTGGCGCTCGTCCCGGATTTGGAGCGCGCCCAGGATTCGGAGCGCGTCCAGGCCCCGGCGGCGCACCTCCGACCGGTGAAGCTCCGCGCCCGCAGCGCGCAAGTTCCCGTGGCCGCGGACGAGGCAAGCAGCAGTACCCGAAGACTAAGGAAGGCCCGATGAAGGGCTTTGTGCCGCCGCCGCGCTATGGCGGCGCGCAATACAGCACCGAGCCCGTGCCCATTACTCGCGAAATCACAGTCACGGAGGGCATCAGCGTAAAGGATCTGGCTGAGAAGCTCGATGTACGCGCCAAAGATCTGATCGCGACGCTTTTGATGGGGGGAGTATTTGTCACGGTGAATCAGTCCCTCGACGCCGAGATGGTGAAAGATGTAGCGGCCAAGTTTGGCGCCGGGGCCACCGTGATCAGCTACGAAGAAGAGATCGCCAACCAGGCCATCGAAGAAGTGCTCGAAGCCGAGAACTCGGATGAGCTGGAGGTGCCGCGTTCTCCAGTGGTCACGGTCATGGGGCACGTCGATCACGGCAAGACTTCGCTCCTCGATGCCATTCGCGAGACGCACGTTGCGGCGGGTGAAGCAGGCGGAATTACGCAGCACATCGGCGCATACAAAGTGAAGTTTGCCAAGGAAGGCTCGCCTGCCTCGGGCCGCGAGATTGTCTTCCTCGACACGCCGGGCCATGAGGCATTCACGCGGATGCGCGCCCGCGGCGCCAAGGTGACGGATATTGTGGTGATCGTTGTTGCCGCCGATGACGGCGTGATGCCGCAGACTCTTGAAGCCATCGACCACGCCAAGGCTGCCGAGGTTCCGATCATCGTTGCGGTGAACAAGATCGACAAGCCGGAGGCCAATCCCGACCGCGTGAAGAAGCAACTCGCGGACCGCGGCCTGATTCCAGAAGAATGGGCCGGCGCGGGCCAGCAAGGCACGGTGTTTGTCGAGGTCTCCGCGAAGAAGCGCATTCACCTCGATCTGCTGCTTGAAATGATTTGCCTGGTGAGCGACATCAAGGCGCCGAAGGCGACGCCCGGCCGCAAGGCAGTTGGCAGCGTTCTCGAGGCCAAGCTGGATCGCGGGCGTGGCGCTGTGGCCACCGTCCTGGTGCAGGATGGAACGCTGCACTTGAATGACAGCTACATTGTGGGCAACACCTTCGGCAAGGTTCGCGCCATGTTCGACGATCGCGGCCGCCCTCTGGAGGAAGCCGGACCGTCTACGCCGGTGGAAGTGCTGGGGCTTGAAAGCATGCCCGATTCCGGCGACACCTTCCTGGTTGTGGCCGATCGCGACAAGGCCAAGGGAATTGCTCAGTACCGAAAGATGAAGGAACGCGATTCACAGCTGGCCAAGAGCTCGCGCGTGTCGCTGGAAGGATTGGCGGAGCAGGTTCGCCAATCGGGCGTGAAGGATCTGCCGTTGATCATCAAGGGCGACGTGACGGGCTCCGTGGAAGTGCTTGCCGATTCTCTGGTGCTTATGTCAACGGAGAAGGTGCGCGTCAAAGTGCTGCACTCCGGCGTCGGGTCCATTACCGAAAGCGACGTGCTGCTGGCGACGGCCTCCAACGCCATCATTATCGGCTTCAACGTGCGCCCGGAACGCAAGGCGGCCGAGCTGGCGCAACAGGAGAATGTCGAGATTCGCCTGCACTCCATCATTTACGAATTGCAGGACGAGATTCGCCTGGCCATGTTGGGATTGCTTGAACCTGCATTCAAGGAAAACTACGCGGGTCGCGCCGAAGTCATTAATGTTTTCCGCATTCCCAAGGTGGGCACTATTGCCGGCTGCCGCGTGCAGGATGGCGTGATCCGCCGCGACGCGGAGGTGAGGGTGATGCGCGACGGAGCGCAGGTGTTCAAGGGGAAGATCGCGTCGCTCAAACGCTTCAAGGACGATGCTCGCGAAGTGACCAACGGCATGGAGTGCGGCATCGGCATCGCCAACTTCACCGACGTGAAGGAAGGCGACATCGTGGAGGCTTTCAGCACGGAGAAGCTGGCCGCGGATTTGGGGGCGCTGACGAGCGCGAAGGCGTAAAAGCAACTAGTAGAGCAACAAAAGGCCGCTTCTCTAAACGAGGAGCGGGTTTTTTCTTCCTTACCGCCAAAAAATAGATTGTCATTCTGAGCGCAGCGAAGGATCTGCGTTTGTTCCTATAGACTGTTGCTTGTTAGTCTGAATCTCGCCCCATTTCCGATTCGCTAAGTTTCAAAGCCTCAGAACATTTGCGCCTTCGTGGAAAGAAGCGGCAGAGTCATACCAGAACTCTGCTCTTGATTGCTGGTTAGCAAAGGTATACCCCGAGATTCCGCGAATTTCTTTTTGTCCATTGTGATTGCCCCTGGCGGTTGCCGGATGCCTTAGGTCCTGCCACCCTCAACCCACCTTCCTCGGTCTCTCTGCATCTGTCACCAGCACCACTGGCTCCTGATCCGGAAAGGTAGCAATCAAAGTCAGATGTCCGCCCATGGCCGCTACCGTGCGCTCGATCGTGGAAAGCCGAGGATCCTTGCGCCGCTCCAGCCGTGAAATCTGCATCTGTCCGATTCCCAATGCCTTTGCCATCTTTGCCTGGCTGATCTTGCGGCTCTTCCGCACCTCGGCCAGGGTCATGCGCCGCGCGACCCGCGCCAGTAGCTCATTGCCGCGCGCCTTGATGGCCTCTTGCCGGTCCCTGGGCAGAGAGGCAATCACCTTATCCACTGCTATCGCTCCCCTCATGTCGTCACTCCATCGGCTAAATGCCGTCCAAATGTTCTCTGTATCGCTTGTCTGCTTTATCGATAAAGCGCTTATAGAACTTTTTCTCGCTCACGCCCGATTTATCCCCGGCCACGAGCAGGATTGCAGCTCTGGCCGGATCGAACGCAAAAGCAACTCGCCACACACCGCCGCTCGCCCTAAACCGCAGTTCCTTCATGTTTGCGAATGACGATCCTTTCAAAGTGTCCACTTCCGGCCTCCCGAGCGCTGGTCCGTAAACCCGCAGAGGAGTGAGAGAGGCGAGAAGCTCATCCTGCACAGCCTTCGACAATTTGTCGAACTCGACCTTGAACTTTGGATGAAAGTACGCGTTCCAACTCACTCCGCCATTATGCTCTATTAAGCATATTATGTCGAATGGCCAAGCGGTGACGCTACTCCAAAACTCGCCTTGCCAGGGGGCCGCAACCTTCAACTCGCCGAGTTCTCAGCGTCAGTCCTTGCGGCCGGGAGCTGCGAGGCCCAGAAAAACCATGATGGCGCGGTTCAGCCGCACCATATCCTCGTCGCTGAGGCGCCCAGCTCTGGCTCCGATCCTTGACTTGGGGACGGTGGTGATCTTGTCGACCATCAATCGGCAGACGGCGCGAAGTCCATTGCTCGCGCTGGGCTCAACTACCAACCGGAACAACGGAGCATCGGTTGAATCCGTCGTGAACGCGCAAAGGGTGATCGATTCCGTCCTGTCGAAGCGGTCGTCTTGAAGAATCACCGCCGGGCGGGGCTTTCCTGCGTAGTCCTTGGCCCCTGCAACGGTCCAGATTTCGCCGCGCTTCATGCGCGGCCCCAATCGGAAACGGCGTCAATGAATTCCTGGTCCGCCCTTGCGCGCGGACTTCTCGCCACGGCAAGGGACTGACGGCGCGCTTCCTTCGCGAACGCAGGGAGACGAACGTCAGGCACCCAGATCTGAATGGGCCTGAGTCCCTGTCTGCGAAGCCGTTGACGGTGTGCCCTTACCTTGTCCCGAGACGGCGTGGCTTGAGATCGTGCCGGCATGTTTGCCTCCATAGGTTACATGTAACCTATCACGATTCGTCTCCCTGGTTCAAGCCTGCTGCGGTTCTCATTACCATCGACCGACGGCGCAGCAAGGTCAGGCTGTTGCGTCCCGCAGCCACACCGCGGCATCGAAGGTGTGCGCGCAGGTATAGCCTTCGTCCTTATAGAGACTGATGGCTTCGGCGTTGGCCTCGGTCACGGTAAGAGAGATTTCCGTGGCGCCAAGACGGGTGAAGCTGTAGGCGGCTTGCGCCAGCAGCATCCGTGCAATGCCGCGACGCCGGAAAGCGGGATGAACGCAAACCTGGGTCAGGTGCCCGCTCTGTCCGCTGATACGCGAAGCAAGCACGAGCGCTGCAAGCTCGCGGCTGGTGCGCTCCACAACCACGTACGACGCAGCTTGAGAAAAACTGCCGCAACCCGCATAATGCACGATGTTGTTCAAGAAGCGCATGGAGCCGTGAACGGAGCGGTATTGATCGTTGATCAAGCTGTCTGGATGGTCGCGGTAGGCTTCGCAGATGAGCCGCGCTGCCGGCGAAAGGTCTGCCTCGCGCCATGGGCGAAACTCCAGGTTGGCGGGCAGAATTGTCTGAGGCGGTTTCGAGTGCCCCTGCAACGGCTGCACCAGAAAGAGCCTGCGGAAGATCTCGAATCCGGCGTTGCCGAAGATCTCGCCAAAGGTGCCGGAGGGATGCAAAAGCAGTTGAGCTTCGATGCGTTCGACGTGCGGAGAGTTGAGCAGCAACTCGAGGAGATGGCGGAGCAACGTTTCTTCGATGGACGGAGTTGATCCGGGCGCTACCCCTGCGACCTTCGGTTCGAATGGCAATGCGAAGACATCGCCGATGACGGCCTTGGTCTCCTCGTAGACGCAGAAGACATAACCCATCACGCGACCGGACGAGAGCGCCGCGTAACCGGGAAGCATGTGATTGTCAAGATACTGCATGAGCAGACGCGCCGAGGCCTGGTAGTCCCAGTGGAGGCGAGCCGCCCACAACTCACCCTCCGCCTCCAGCACAGGCCGCAGGATCGGGGCTGCGAAGTGCCGCAGGTCAAGGATTTCGATGGAACTGCCGGATGTCTGCATTCCTCCTCAATCTGAAGCCCCATTGGGTTGGCCCACGACCGTGCGTCAGTGAGATGCGCGGTTCGCTGCTGTGTGTATTCGGATCAAAGAAAGCGTAGGGCAAATCCTCACCCAGTTAACTGCACTCGTGGAAAGACCCTTTCGGCAACTTTGACACGAGTTCGCTTTCCGCTGCAAGTTGACGGACATTTACTTGCTGCCGACGAGGTAAACTTCCAGTCCCTGCTCGGGCCAAGCGAAGAGCGGTTCATACTGCCGGCCTTCAAGAAGCTCGCTCAGCGCGAGTTGGGTGTCCAGATCGACGCCGTGGCGGCCCTGGATGCGCGCCACCAGAATGTGCTGTTCATCGGGTACGCCGCTCTCGTCGTAATTCACCACCTCTCGGTTGCGATAAAAGGAGAGCCCGAACTCCGCATCACGGCGTACACGGAACACAGCGACAGTCTCGTTTGCAGGAACCTGCTCACTGATTCGCTCGGCCAGCGGCCGCGCGGAGTAGGAACGATCGAGCAGATGAATGACACGCTTGGTGGAGTCGAATCCAGGGAGGCCAAATACCGGGCCCACGCCATATACGAACAGAACAAGCACCACAAGAATCCAGCATGTAGCCAGGCGCAGCCGGGCCACGCCAAAACCTTTGGTGACAACGAGGATGAGGAGAGTTGCCCCAAGGGCAGCCAAGGAGGCCGCGGCAATCGCATGATTAGGCGGCAAGGATGCGCTATGAACGACAAACCAGGGCAGAAGAAGCGCCCCCATCGTCATGGCGCCGCATACCACGGCGTGACCCAGGAGAATCCATCGGTTCAATCCCGGCCGCCTCCGTCGATACAGGTAATCTCCGGTGAGAATGGTGATAGGAGGAATCGCGGGAAGGATGTAGCCGGGCAGCTTGGATTGCGAGAAGGAGAAGAAAACGACGGGAATAAGCGACCAAAGCACCAAAAACTCAGGAAATGCGTCGCCGGGACGCGTGGGCAAAGGCTTTCCTGCTCGGGAACGGCGGAGGCGCCACTCGGCCACCGAGGTGAGAATGCCGTCGATCAGTGCGCGCACCGCGACCACAGCCCACGGCATGAGACCGAGCACCATGACCACCGGGTAGTACCAGAACGGCTGATTGTGCTGGTAGCGGTCAGTCGCGAAGCGTTGCAAGTTGTGCTCGAGAAAGAATTCCCGGAAGAAGGTTGGATTTTGATGCTGCACCGCAATGAACCAGGGCAGCACCATGGCAAAGTAGAGAACCACGCCGGGCCACCACAGCGAACGCAGGATGATATTCCACTCGCGCCGCAGAAAAGCAAACGCGGCGATGATGAGAAAGGCAAGAAGAGGCGCGACGGGCCCTTTGGCCAGAGTCGCCAGTCCGGTAAAGAAGTAAATGTCGTAGAGCCAGAACTTGGAGTTGGTTTCATACCAGGCATACCAGCCGAGCAACCCGATGGCCAGCGGCGCGGCCATCTGCATATCAGTGGAGGCTCCGCGGGCAAAGGCCATGATGGCGGCGCACGACACCGTGATGAGCGCCGCGTCAAGGTGGCCGCCGGGCCGGAATCGCTTCATGTGCAGGTAGATGAGCGCCGCCATGATGAAAGCGAATGTGAACGATGGCAGGCGGGCCGCCCAATCGTGAACGCCAAAGTCCTGGAAGATGAACATCGCGCGCCAGTAATAGAGCGCGGGTTTCTCCAGCCATGGGTGCCCATAGAGGTAGGGGGTAACGCAGGCGCTTAACCGGTCTTTGAGCGTGGGCGCGGCGTCGAATCGCACCAGCATCTCGTGCGCGATCTGCGCATAACGTGGTTCGTCGGCACCCACCAGACCGAGGCCGTCACCACCCAGGAAGGGCGTCACGCCATAGACGAGGAAGAAGATGCTGAATGCGAGAAAGGCGGCCGCCTCAGAGATGATGGCCCAGCGAGGCATGCGCCATGGCAGGCGTGCCGCTTGATCCGGAACCAGCGGTTCCACGGGATTCTCCATCTCCGGCAATACTCCAAAAATCGCGAGGCTGCTTGCTTCGCGCAGTACAAAGGCCTTGGTATCCATGCAGGGCGAAGGGCGAATCAGGCCGAGCCTGCCCGCCTTCCGCGCTGCGCAGAGGCGCGGAGATCGTTCAGTGGTGCGACAGGGTAAAGGCTAACAGATTCACTCGGAATCTGAGGGGCAGTCAGGCGGATACGGCGGTGAAACCGGCCAGGGCGCTGTGCAGCTCACCCAGGATCTGAAGAATGGCGCGACGCAGCGGGCCATCGAGCTTACAGCCGGCGGCATATTCGTGGCCGCGGGACATTCGGGGATTACGATTCATGGGTTCAGCGAAGCGGCGCTTCCTTCTCTGGCGATGGATTCGCGTCTGCGGGACTTTCTTGCAGTGAACCGCGATGTGGCCCGGTGGACCTGCCCCCTGCGGATTTGCGACCCCGGCTCATCAATTCCTCAATTCGCGCCTGGAAGCGGCCAGAGCGGTCGGCGAGAAAACTCAATTCCGGCACATGGCGCACACCCATTCGATCCTTCAACTCACGTCTGATATAGCCCTTGGCCGCTTCAAGCCCGGCAATGGTCTCCACTTCGGACTTGGCGATATCCTTCGTCGTACTGTCGACAACCACGTAGACGCGCGCTGACTTTCCGCCAGGATTCAGTGCCACTTCGCTCACATGGCAGAGATCGATCCGCGGGTCGGAGAGCTCGCCTTCAATCATGGCGCCGATTTCTTCCTTCAGCGTCTCAGCCACCCGGTCCTGATGATGCTTCCTTGCCCTGTGCTCCGGCATGGCCCCTCCTCTGTCCCCGTTCCTAGCCTAATTAGACCACTCAGGATAACAAAGTCGAAACTTGTGCGGTCTGGATTGTCGCCTGGTTTGCGTCGCCTTGGACAGCTCCTGCGTTCCCAAGTTGGGCTGATTGGCGGCTAAGCTGAGAAATCCACGGCGACCACTTCATGAAGCCCGATCGGCGGCGTTTCAAGGAAGATGGTATCGTGCTCCGTGCGGTGCGGAACGTCTCTGGCGGCGACAAGCAGACGAACGCGACTGACGCGCTTGCCTGCCGGAATCTGCAACGAGATCTTTTGCCCTGCGACGGGAATGATTTCGCGCACCGGACCTTTCATCATCATGGAATTGGTGAGATTGACAAGGTGCAGAGTCATCGAGTTCTCTTGCTCCCACACGGCCACATCCAGAATGCCTTTGCCCTCCACCGTTACCGGGGGAGCTTCGTTTGCGGCCCACTCGACCGCGTTGCGGAGCAGCTTACCGTGGTCGGTGCTGAGCACCTGCCAGAAGGTGCGATCGATATCACCGGGGAAATAGACCACGCGGCCGCTCCCAATCTGCTGGGTGTAGACACCGGGGCGATGCGTGGCGCCGGGCCGCGTAAACACCGACTCCATCGGTAAGTCCGGGTAGGAAGGAACAATACGCAGAGGCGTGAACTGCCCGGCATTAGCCGGAGTTACATCAACCTGGTTCACTGCATTGATGATGCGCCCGGAGTCGGCGAATCCGCGAAGCAGTGGATGCGTTGAGTTTGCAGAGGGATCCTGCTCCAAGCTCAAATAGGAATTGAGCATGTTGTTCTCGACCTTACCGGCATAGGAAGCTCCAAAGAGCGAGGCCAGTCCGAAGTCCTTTCGGCGAACACCCCACTCGTCATAGAGCGAAGTCTCGAATGTGGCGACGAGGCCGCCTCCGCGCTCAACGAATCCGCGCAGGCTGGCGCACTGATCGCCGGACAATGCTGCAATATTGGGAAGAAGCAGCGTGCGGAACGGCGCAAGATGCTCGGCATCGAGACAGCGATCATGAACCATCTCGAACGGAATGCGTGCTTCGACGAGCGCTTCGTAGAACCCCAATGCCGGTTCGTCGATTTTGTCGCGCGCCTCTTCTCCGCCGTAGAACCATGCGCTCTGCTGCGAATAAACGAGACCCACCCGCGCCAGGGGCCGGATATTCTTCAAGTATTTCTCGTTGGCGTAGTGCCACTCGAAGATCTCTTTCACTACCGGCATCCACCGTTTGTCGATCGGTTTCGCATTGAATTTGACGAACCACGGGCGAAGACCCTGGGCTATGCCGTCGGCAACCCACAGGCGAATCTCATCGCCATTCTGTACTGAGTCTTTCCAGCGATGCTCATCGTCGATGCCCACGCTGCAAATGCCCGCGATGGCTTTACTTCCCATCGTCGCGCGATACTCCTTGCCGTTCTTGCCATTCGCCCACGGAGCCATGAGGCCGCGCCGGCTTTGGCGGTCAGCGATCATGGTGGGCGCGAGTTCGTTGATGGTCTTCATATCGAGATCGCTGAGCGCTCCACCGCCGGCGTTCGCAAGATAGCTGGCGCCGGGATTGATCGCCCGAATCTTTTCGTTCCACAAGCGCCAGAGATCGAAGAGCCGCTGCTGCCGCCAGACAATATACTGCTTTCTCGCCGGGTCCTGCGGATCGTTGGTGCGCGGCAGCTCCAACCCTGAGGCGGCACGGAAATTCTGCTGGCAGTGTTCGCAATAGCACATGCCGCTACCCGCCCAGCGGTTGGTGAAGATGCCGTCCGGCTTGTACATGCGCATGATCTCTTCATGCACGGCGGTCATGAACTCGAAGTTGTAGGGGCCGAGAGCGCAGGTCTCCCAGTAGCGCGGATCGGAGGGATGGCGAACGGGCTGTCCGCTTGCGTCCACCCTGATCCAGTCAGGGTGCGCGTCATACACCTTCTGCCAGCACGCGTGCGAGTCAGTCCGCGCCACCACGTTCATGCCCATCGCCCGGCAGCCGGCCATAAGGTCGCCAAATGTGTCGCGATCGCCGAGCCACGCGCTACGCTGCTGCAGCGGAATCTGAGTGGGGTAAAAAGCAACCACGCCGCCGGCGCTGAGACAAGCCGCATCAGCATGAACGTTACGGAAGTAGTCGAGCCAGAATTGCTTGTCGTAATTGCCGGGATCGTCTTCGACGAACGCAAGCTGTGCCCAGCGCATGGGCCGGTTGTACCAGTTGTCTGCATCGTTTTGAGGCTGCGTCGACTTGGCTGCGGCGCCCGCCGCATCGACTTCCTTCGCCACACTCGCAGGCAAGAGACATCCAGTTGCTGCAAGTGCCGAACCCTTCACGAATTCACGCCGGCTGCTCATTCCACGGCCTCCAGTGACTCTGCCATTTCATCACGAGAGGCAGGTTGTGGGAAGCTCACCAGCGGCAGGCGGCACAAGATGCAGGCCGGAATCAGCCTTCGCGTGCGGCGCGCTCCAGCTCGGCAATGTCGAACTTCTTCATCTTCATCATGGCTTGCATGGCTTTGGGATGCTTGAGGAGGTCAGAAAGGCGCGCGGGAACAACCTGCCAGGAGAGGCCAAACTTGTCAACAAGCCAGCCGCACTGGATTTCTTTACCGCCGGTCGTGAGTTTCGACCAGTAGTTGTCGATCTCCTGCTGCGTGTCGCAACGCACGACGAAAGAGACCGCCTGGGTGAAGGGGAATCCGGGGCCGCCATTGAGCGCGGTGAAATTGAGGCCGTCAAGCTCAAAGGAGACGGTGAGCACCATCCCTTTCCGACCGCTTGGCGTGTCCGTCGAGCTTCTAAGTTCACCGAGTTTGCGCGAGTTGGGGAAGATGTTGCAGTAGAAATCGGCGGCTTCCTCGGCGTTCGAGTCAAACCAGAGAAAGGGCGTAATGCGCGAATTGTTTGCGAGGGCACTCATGGGATCACCTGATCTTGGCATTGGCCGGCTTAGGCGGACTCAGCGGCCGATTTCAATTTTTAACATTCGTGGATTGCACGTTGCAAGCGAAGTTTGTAGGATGCCTTTGTGGCTAGAGTGTAAAAGGAAAGACACGTACCTCGCCACTCATTCTCCGTTCACTTCAAGTTCGAAGATCGAAGTCAAATTCCAATTCCCCGAAAGGAAAATTGAAGCGATGAAGGTAAATACATATCTGAATTTCCCCGGCAATTGCCTGGAACGCTATGAACTTCTACGAGAAACATCTGGGCGCAAAGATCCTTATGAAGTCGACATTCGCGGCCATGAGCGCTCAGGGCGCGCCGCAAAACCTGCCACCGGGCCTGGACCCGAGCGGAATCATCCACGCTCGCTTCACGCTGGGTGACACAATTGTGATGGCGAGCGACGGCCCGAAAGTGGAGCCGATGCGAAGCGCATATTTGTCGCTGTGCGTCGACAGCGATGCAGCGGCGGAGCGAATCTACAAAGCGCTTACCGACGGCGGCGAGGTCTTTATGAAGATGGGCGAGACGTTCTTCGCGCACCGGTTCGGGCAGTTCCGCGACAAGTTCGGCATCAATTGGATGGTCATTCACGAAAAGCCGATGCAGCGCTGAAGCAGATGGCGACCCCAGCGCGCAGCGCACATTGAAAAGAAGGCCATGGGCTGGTAGTCTCATCTGTCCCGGTGATCCGCCGAGACGGTAGGTACGACCATGGCTTTCAAATTCCAGGGTTTCGATTTTCTCCATCTCGATTCGAGCCTGACGGAAGAGGAACTTCTCGTCCGGCGCACGTCGCGCGATTTCGTCGACGCAAACGTGGTTCCAATTATCGAGAGCTGCTTTCGCGACGGACGGTTTCCGCGCGAGATCGTCCCGCTGATGGGCGGGCTGGGCTTCTACGGCGCCAACCTCGAGGGCTATGGCTGCGCCGGCATGTCAAATGTTGAGTACGGCCTGGTTTTGCAGGAACTGGAGCGCGGCGACTCCGGGCTACGCAGCTTCGTCAGCGTGCAGTCGGCTCTGGTGATGTATCCCATCTACACATTTGGGTCAGAGGAACAAAAGAAGGCCTGGCTCCCGGCTCTGGCCACGGGCGAGAAATTGGGCTGCTTTGGGTTGACCGAGCCGGGGTTCGGGTCGAATCCGGCAGGCATGACCACTCGCGCACGCAAATCGGGCGAAGAGTACATTCTGAACGGCGAGAAGATGTGGATCACGTCAGGATCGATCGCCGACGTGGCCATCATCTGGGCCAAACTGGAGGAGGACGAAAACCAGGTGCGCGGATTTCTGGTCGAAACCGACCGGCCTGGTTTTACTTCCAGCGATATTCACGGCAAATGGTCGCTGCGCGCTTCAGTCACCAGCAGCCTTTCTCTTGAGCACGTGCGCGTGCCTGCGGACCACGTGCTGCCCGGCGCCGATAGCCTGAAGGCCGCGCTGATGTGCCTGAACCAGGCGCGCTACGGCATCAGTTGGGGTGCGATTGGCGCTGCGATGGATTGTTATTCGACGGCACTCAACTACGCTAAAACCAGAAAACAATTCCACGATCAGCCCATCGCCAGCCATCAGCTTGTGCAGGAAAAGCTGGTGTGGATGGCGAGCGAAATCTCCAAGGCGCAGTTGCTCTCGCTGCATGTGGGCCGGCTGAAGGACGCCGGGAAGGCCGGGCACCAACACATTTCGATGGCCAAAAGAAACAACGTATGGATGGCGCTCGAATGTGCGCGGCTGGCCCGCGACATTCTCGGCGCGAACGGCGTCACGGAAGACTATCCGATTATGCGGCACAGCATGAACCTGGAGTCGGTGAAGACCTACGAGGGCACGCACGACATTCACACGCTGATTCTGGGACAGAACCTGACAGGGATCGGAGCGTACTGAGGGGGCCCGGAGTCGAGCCGATCCTGCTGAAGTTCTTCATCGACAAGCCGGGGCCGGTGGCGGCATAGTCGTATTCATGCGGAGATTCCTTACGCAATTTCGTTTGCCTCTCGCTTTTGTAGCGGTCACTTTTGTTGTCGCGGGTGTTGGCTCTCCTGCCCAGCAATCGACCACTGCGCCGATCGTGCTGCACGCGGCGCGGCTGCTTGAAGTCGATACCGGAAAGATTCTCCAGCCCGGAGAGATTCTCGTCGAGGGCGAACGCATCAAAGCGGTCGGCGATTCCGTCGACCATCCGCAGGACGCGAAGGTGATCGACCTCGGCGACACAACGCTGCTGCCGGGCCTCATCGATGCGCACGTGCATCTGTTTCTGCATCCAGGCTCGGAAGATTTGCAGACGGTCGAGGAGTCCGTGCCCTGGCGCACGATTCTCGCCGAACAGGCCGCGAAGGCAGACCTGATGGCGGGATTCACCGCCGAGCGCGACATGGGCACCGAGGGCGCAGGTTCGGCCGACACCGCCGTGCGCAATGCGATCAACCTGGGGATCATCCCGGGGCCAAGGTTGCGCATCAGCGGGAATGCGATCGACATTCTGGGCGGGCACGAAGACGCCAACCGCTTCAATCCAGCACAGCACGTGCTTTCGAACGCCGACTACGCCAACAATGCCGAGCAACTTGTCGAAGTGATCCGCGAGCAGCACAAAGAAGGCTCGGACTTTGTGAAGATTTACGAGACTGGTCCGGACAAGATGATGGATGGAGTGCTGCACACGCCTTATCAGTACTCTGAAGTGCAACTGGCGGCGGCGGTTGAGGAGGCAAATCGGCTCGGCACGTTTGTTGGCGTTCACGCGATGGGCGAGCCTGGCACGCTCTATGCTGCCGAGGCCGGAGTGGCGTCGATCGACCACGCAACGCAGTTGAGCGGTGAAACGATGCGGCTGATGAAGGAAAAGGGGATTTTCGCCGTGCCGACCTTTACGATCTTCGACTATTTCGCGCGCCATCGAGATTCGCAGGACCAGGCCGCGGCGGAATCGGCCATGCTCGATTACAAAATTGCCGAGTTCAAGAAGCAAATCGCTGCAGGCGTTCCTTTCGCGGTCGGATCCGACGTGGGGCCATTCCCGCATGGCACTCAGGCGCACGAGCTGACATTGATGGTCAAATTCGGCATGACGCCGCTGGCCGTGCTGCAAGCCGACATGATCAACGGCGCGAAGCTGCTGCGCTGGGAGGGACAGATCGGCGAGCTGAAGCCGGGATATTACGCTGACATCGTCGCTGTTCCGGGCAATCCGCTGGACGACATAAGCGTGGTGGAACATGCGAGCTTTGTGATGAAGGATGGCGTGGTGGTGAAACAGTAATTACACGGCGACGGTGAAGCTTTCCTCACTGCGGGTGACAGAGCGGTAAAGCGTGTCGCGCTCGAAGGGGATGCGGCCCGCTTCGGTGATGAGGCGGCAGAGTTCCTTGCGCGTGAGGCCCTGGGGGGTGGTGGCGCCGGCGTCGTGGTAGATTTTCTCCTCGATCACGGTTCCGTCGAGGTCGTCGGCACCGAAACGGAGCGCGATCTGGGCGATCTTGGGAGTCATCATCTGCCAGTAGGCCTTGATATGCGGGAAGTTGTCGAGGAGCAGGCGGCTGACGGCGATCTGGCGAATGTCGGTAAGCCCGGTCGTGACCGGCAGGTGGTCGAGCGGCGTGTTTTCGGGATGAAATGCGAGGGGAATGAAGGTCTGGAAGCCGCCCGTTTCGTCCTGTAGCGCTCGTAGCTTGAGCAAATGATCCACGCGATCGGCGTCGTTCTCAATGTGGCCGTACAACATTGTGGCGTTCGACTTGAAGCCCAGCTTGTGGGCGGTGCGTGCCGTATCGAGCCATTCCTCGCCGTCGATTTTGTGGTCGCAGATGATGGAGCGGACTCGAGCGGCAAAGATCTCAGCGCCGCCGCCGGGCATGGAGTCGACACCGGCCTCGCGCAGCTTGAGCAGAGTCTCCTCGACGCTGAGCTTGGCGCGGCGGGCCAGGAAGGCGATCTCGACCATGGTGAAGGCCTTGATGTGCACCTTGGGAAATCGCTCTTTGAGGCCGCGAATGAGATCGAGGAAGAATTCAAGGGGCAGATCAGGGTGGAGACCGCCGACGATGTGAAACTCCGTGACCGCTTCCGAGTAGCCTGAGGCTGCTGTCTCCCAGGCCTCGTCGAGGGCCATGGTGTAGCCGGCGGGGTCGCCCTTCTTGCGTCCGAAGGCGCAGAGCTTGCAGGCCGCCACACAGACGTTTGTGGGGTTGATGTGGCGATTGACGTTGAAATAGGTGAGGTCGCCATGCATCCGCTCGCGGACATGGTTGGCCAACCAACCAACCGCCAGAACGTCGGAAGAGGCGTAGAGCGTTAGCCCGTCGTTGGCGCTAAGGCGCTCCTGGGCCATCACCTTGGCGGCGATTGGTTCAAGGCGCGGGTCGTATGTCCGAAAGTCATGGGCCGGAGTGGCTGATTGATCCCGGGTTTTCGGCGTAGCGACTGCCATGCATTGATGATACCGAAGTCCGGGTGAGTTGGCTTACCGCGGTCCAGGTGGCACTGTGGTGTGGTCTTGATCACATGTGGGGCCGCGCGGGCGGGGTACACTGCCCCTTCATCGTTGAAGCAAAGGCAGAACTATGCCCGCAATTCCCATGAATATGGACGAGCAGATTCGCACCCAGAGCTATGCGCGAGGGCCGGCAAGGCCGCTGCTGGAATTGACGATTGGCGACCTGCTTGAGCGCACGGCGGATCGCTTCCCGGATCGGCTGGCGGTAGCCTCGCGCCACCAGGAGAAGCGGCTGACGTGGGCGGAACTGAGCACCGCGGCCGACCGTGTTGCGCGGGGGCTTTGGGCACTCGGGATAAGGCGTGGCGACCGCGTAGGTTTGTGGTCGACCAACTGCATCGAGTGGGTGATGATGCATATGGGCTGCGCGCGGGCCGGGGCGGCGCTGGTGAATGTGAACCCGGCATACCGCTCGCATGAACTGCAATTCACGCTAACGCGCTCGCGGATGAAGGCGCTCTTCCTGTGGCACAAGGACAAGCGCGCCAACTACGAGGAGATTCTGGGCCGCGCGCGACACGGGCTCGACCTGGCGCTCGAACACACGATCTATTTCGATTCGCCGGAGTGGCCGGCACTGCTGGAAGCCGATGGACGGCTGCCGGAACACGTCGCCAGCGACGATGTGGCCAACATCCAGTACACAAGCGGCACAACTGGCCTGCCCAAAGGCGTGATGCTGACCCATCACAACGTGGTGAACAACGGCCAGTTCCTGGCGCAGGGGTTTCACTACACAGAGCAGGACAAGATTGTGGTTCCGGTGCCGCTGTTCCATTGTTACGGCTGCGTGATCGGGACAATGAGCGCGGTGAACTCGGGCGCGGCGATTATCCTGCCCAACTGGACGTTCGACGCGCGGGCCACGCTGAAGGCCGTGCACGAGGAGCGCGCGACCAGTGTCTACGGGGTTCCGGCGATGTACGTGGCGGAGTTCGGGCTGCCGGACTTTGCGAGCTACGACACCACCAGCCTGCGCACCGGCATGATGAGCGGCGCGCCGTGCCCGGTGGAGCTGATGAAGCGCGTGCTCGAGGAGATGCACATTGGCGAGCTGGTGATCGCCTACGGGCAAACGGAGACATCGCCTGTGGTGACGATGAGCGATGCAGAGGACTCGATTGAAGTGCGCGTGAAGACGGTGGGCCGCGCCATGCCTCAAACAGACATCAAGATCGCCTCGATCGAGACTCACGAGACGCTGCCTTGCGGCCTGCAGGGCGAAGTGTGCGTGCGGGGATACGCGCTGATGAAGGGCTACGACGGCGACGAGGAAGGCACGGCGCAGGTGATCCAGGCCGATGGCTGGCTGCGCACAGGAGATTTGGGAGTGATGCGCGAGGACGGATGCATCCACATCACGGGCCGGTCGCGCGACGTGATCATTCGCGGCGGCGAGAACATTTATCCGCGCGAGGTGGAGGAGTTTCTCTACACATGCCCGAAAGTCGGCGAAGTGCAGGTGATTGGAATTCCAAACGCGCGGCTGGGCGAGATTGTGGTGGCATGGATCCGGCTGCGGCCCGGCGTGGAAGCGACCGAAGAGGAGATCAGGGACTTTTGCCAGGGCCAGATCGCGTACTACAAGATTCCCGAGCACGTCCGCTTCGTTGAGGAGTTTCCGGCGACGCTCTCGGGGAAGATTCAGAAGTACAAGATGCGCGAATTCGAGATTGAAACGCGCGGCCTCGAGGACGAGGCGAAGACGGCGATGGCGTAAAAAGACTCGTTGGCAAATCCCGCGAAATTAGCTCGCCGCAGCGGAAAAATCTGCACGTCCGCGACAAATTTCCGAAAACGAAAATGTGCGACTGTGAAACTGTGAAACTGTGGACAGAAGTTGTTGATTCTAAAGGCTCCACAGTTTCACAGTTTCACAGTTTCACACACTGGCATGGGGGGGTGGGTCGAATTTGATGGGGGGGTGGGGTCGAATTTGATGGGGGGGTGGGGTCTGGAGTATGGGGGGGTGGGGTCTGAAAGCAGCTTCCAGCTCCTAGCTTTTAGCCTCTAGCTTTTCGTGCTGGGGCTGCCGAAGTGGAGAAGAGAAACAGAAAGACAGGGAGCAAGGGGGCGAGGGAGCAAGGGAGCGAGAAAGACAGGGACCGAGGGAATGGAGAAGCAGGGAGCAAGGGAGCAAGGGAGCGGGAAAGAAAGGGACCGAGGGAACGGAGAAGCAGGGAGCAAGGGAGCGAGGGAGCGAGAAAGACAGGGACCGAGAGAACGCGGGGCCGAGCGGTATCGAGGGGTCGGCAGTGAACGGTGGCCTGGTTGAGTGCCCATGGTTTGAGTATGCGCCGGAAGGCGGAAATGATCGGCAAAGTTAGCGGGGGAAAATTTGCTCGTGTTTTCAAGGGGTTGGGGTGCGGGGTAGCGGTTCGGCGCTTGACAGTCCGAGGGGGTGGTGGGGTTCTTTCGCCCCTTTCAGGGGCTGCAATCGTGAAGAGGGCTGAATTCCCCAGGCTTGCGCCTGGGGCTATCTGCTTTTGCCCGTGCCCGGCCCAGAGGGCACCCCGGCGCCGGGCGGGCTGGTCGGCGACGTTCGACTGACAACATGATGTGGGCTTGCGGCGTGAGGCTGCGACCGGGCGCGCGCTACCTGTATGCCTGCTCATCGGCCCAGTCGCCAATGACCGGGAGCTTAATGCGCTTGCCATTCCAAGCGCCGATCACACACCAGAGCCAAACGAGGAAAACAACCAGCCCAACCAGACACATCAGACCCAACAAAACGCGAGGCCCAAGGAATGCGCTAAGGCGCAAGACAAAGAACAGGACGTATCCAAAGAAGATTACATAAACGTTGAATACGAGCGACTGCCAGGCGTGGAAACGCACATAGGGTCTTTTGTTGTAGTGCCTGATGGCGAGGAAGAAGACCGCCAGGGCGGGAGTGAAGTAGGCGAGTGCGGCAATCGTGTTGTCAGAGAGGCCGGTTTTGGGGGGATTGGGCATCATCTCTCCCTTTCGGAATCCGAAAGAGTTATCGGCATGAAGCGGTACACGCTGGCTCGATTTGCAGGGTTCTTTCTATCCGAAGAACCGGATGAACAGGAACGGGCCGTTTGTGGAACAGGTACAGATTATATGACGCGAGGAAGGACGGAAAGTGGGGCGTCGGAGGCGATTCGATGGCCCCACCGTTACTTAAGGCACCGAGGGATTGGTCGCTGAGGCGATGCGGGGCGGGGTGGTTGCGGGTTGGCGGTGATTCGCCCGGAATACGAATGGCCGGCAGCGGGCTTGTCCTGTAGCAGGTGGTTCACTCTTCCCGCTTGACTCTCGAACCCATTCCAGGGTTCATACTCGACTGATGATGGACAGCAAGCGTGCCAGCGTCCTCACATCCGGCCAGCTTGGAGCAGCTGCGGGCGTCAGCGCCGACACGATCCGCCATTACGAAAAGCTCGGGCTCCTCACGAAGCCAATGCGCACGGAGGGAGGGTACCGTCTCTATCCCTGCAGCGCTTTGCTCCGCGTTCAAACCATTCGCAGCGCTCTCAAAGCGGGATTCGGCCTCACGGAACTCGCCGGAATATTCAGGGAGCGAGACACAGGCGGAGCACCATGCCAACGGGTCGCGAGCATGGCATCGGACAAGATCACGGCGCTCGACAGGCAGATTGCGGAGCTAACGGAGCTGCGCAACTGGCTTTCCGCCACGGTTGCGAAATGGAACAGCCGGCTCGAACACACTCCATCAGGGAAAAGAGCTGGGCTGCTCGAATCGCTCGCCCTTCAGGACCCCTCAACGAATCGGCAACGGAAAGGAAGCAATCATGAGACGAATTTTTCTCGCGTCAGTTCTGGGCCTCAGCCTCGCCGCATCCGCCCAGACACACACGGACTGCCCCATGCACGATCAGCAAGGGACGTCTGACCAGCATGCCGCAGGGGTCGACATGCGTGGCGACCACGCGATGGGCTTCTCACATGAAGCCACGGCGCACCATTTCACGCTCTTGTCCGACGGTGGAATCATCGAGGTAGACATAAAGGCCGATCACGATGATGCCACTCGCAACCAGATCCGGACGCACCTTGCGCACATCGCCACTATGTTCAGCTCCAATGACTTCGATGTCCCGATGTTCATTCATGACACCGTGCCGCCAGGCGTGCCGACTATGAAAGTGAAACACGATGCCATCACCTACACTTTCCGGCCCACGGATCGGGGCGGACAGGTACGGATCACCACACACGATCCCGAAGCGTTGAAGGCGGTGCATGACTTTCTGAACTTTCAGATTCTTGATCACAGGACCGGCGATCCGAATGAAGTGAAGTAACGCGTGCTATCCCCGGTCCCCGAATGCGAGGGACCGGGGGCACCCACCGTTTGTGGCGGGCGAGGGGCGTGAAAAGCAAAAGCAGGTCCCCGTTCGACTCCGATCGCTAACGCGATCTTCGCTCAGGGCAGGCTTTCGGCTCCGCTGAAGAGCGCTTCGCTCGGGATGACACGTTTAAGGGTGGTTGGGGTTCGTGCTGTCCCACCCAAGCGAAGCTTGGATGGGGCACCTACTTTTTGCGCTGGGTGAAGGGCGGGAAGACAAATGCAGGTCCCTCGGCTCCGCTGAAAAGCGCTTCGCTCGGGATGACACATCAGTGGGTGGGATGACACGGCTGTGGGTGGGGCTACTTGACGAGGCCGGCACGGTGGATGCGCTCGACGGGTTTGTTGTAGCGGCCGATGAGGGCGTTCCAGCGAACGATGGCAATGTCTTGCAGCATCCTGGTTCCGTCGCGGAGGTAGCTGATGCGGGTGCGCTCGTCGTGGGCCCAGCTTACGGGGACTTCAACGACGCGGTAGCCGCGCTTGAGAGCGATGAAAAGGATCTCGGGATCGAAGCCCCAGCGCTCGATGGTCTGGAGCTGGAAGACGGTTTGCGCGGCGGCGCGGGTAAAGGCCTTGAATCCGCATTGCGTGTCGGCGAATGGGAGCCGCATGACGGCGCGGGTGACACCGTTGAAACAGCGGCCGAAGAACTGGCGGTAGAGAGGCTGGCGGATGGATTGGCGCGTGCGCTCGAGCCAGCGGGAGCCGATGGCGATGTCGGCTCCGCCGGCGATGGCGGCGAGAAGGCCGTCGGCTTCCTCGATGGGGGCGGAGAGATCGGCGTCGGTAAACATGACCACTTCGCCGAGGGAATGGAGAATGCCGTTGCGCACGCTGTAGCCCTTGCCGCGATTGCCCGGATTCTGGAGCATGCGGAGCTCAGGAGCGTTGGCGGCGAAGGCCTGGACGATCTCGGCAGTCTTGTCGCGCGAGCCATCGTCGACGACAACGACCTCGGCGGACCAACCGCGCTGGCGGATGCAGGCGAGGACGGCGTCAAGCGCGCCACCAATGCGCGCTTCCTCGTTGAACGCAGGGATCACGATGCTGTATTTCGGATAGCTCATTTGCCCGTTGGGCGTACAACGAACAATGTACCGTATGGCGGCGGCGGGAAGGAGAGTTGGACCCCACGGGGCGGATTTGGTCCCGACCGGAGAGGGGCCGAAGAGGGCCGATGGAGCCGGGAAGGCCTGAGGCGAAGAGGACCTGCAACCGGCCAACTTGCTGATGCGCAAAGGATAATTTGGAAAAAGGGGCTTGCATTTTCCACCGTTCCTCGGCACAATCCGGTTATGCTGGAAGCGGAGGTCAGTGGGAGATGACAAAGGCGGACTTGGTGGAGAAGGTGACCGGCCTGGGCGATTTGACCCGGCGCGACGGCGAAGTGATCGTGGAGACCATCTTCGGATCCGTGATCGGGGCCCTGCAGAGCGGAGACAAGATCGAGATACGCGGCTTCGGCTCGTTCCGGATCCGCCAGCGCAAACCCCGCATTGGCCGCAACCCAAAGACCGGCGCGAGAGTCGACGTTCCCGCCAAGAAAGTTCCCTACTTCAAGCCGTCGAAGGAACTGCGCGACCTGGTGAATCCGGGCGAAGCGGCGAAGGCGTAGGGTCTATCAACATACACAGGCGCGCGGCCAAGAATAGCGCAACTCGATACCGCCCCGGTTCGCACACTGGAACCGGGGCGTCGCTTTTCCTTGACCCCTGCGGCGCACCGACTGGGCGCGGCGGCCTTTACAATCAGGCTCGCCGGGGCTAACATTCCGCCGTTCCAGAGAATCCGAATTTGCGAAGCTGTTCATGGGCTCGCTTGCGAGGATCGTGGCTGTCTTGTGTCCATTTGCCGATCCTCGCCCTGCAACTCAATTGAACACTAGGCAATGGTCCCCCGCCCTAGAAGCCGACCGGAGGAATCATGAAGTCACGTTCCAGAGTTGTTTGTGTTTTGCACCACGCCGGCGCTTTTGTTCTGCCGGTTTTGCTCGTTGGGGTAAGCGCTGTTCTTGCCCAAACTGCACAACCAGCGAACCCAGCGCACCCTAAACCGAACGTGGCTTCAAAACCGGCCACACACGCTGTGAAGCCAGCGCAGGCGGCCAAGCCGGCGCCGCCGCCGAAGCCAGCACCGCCCCCGGCACCCCCGGATCCGGGACTGATCGGCGCACCTGCTGCCGAAACCACACCTGCGGCGCCCGCCGCCGATGGAGCGACACCGGCGACCGTGCCCGCCGCAAATCAGCCCACAGAACAAGACAAGTCCGCGGGGAGCCCGGCAGCGGCGCCTGCCGGAAATCAGCCGGCGCCAGCAACTGAGCCCAAGCCACCCGAGCGAGGATTCGTGTGGCTCGACAAGGACAGTTTCAAGGTGGGAAATGCGGCGGGAATCGGAGCCGATGCGGCTTTGCAGGTGTTTGGATTCGACGACAAGAAGAAAGAGGCCGGAGACGTGGGCGGGATCGTGTTGACGCTCAAGGATACGCCGGTGCAGATGGTTCTTTACGGGATGGCCAATCTGAACAACGCAAGCATGGACATGTGCGGCCGCTATTCAAACCTGATCCTCGACTTCAGTGCCACCAAGGGACAGACTACGGCGTTTCCGCTTGGCATTGTGGAGGCGACGGACGGCGGGATGAAGCTGACCGAGATCAATCTGAACGTGGCCGGTCTCAACGAGTTGTTTGTCTCACCTGATTACGTCGTTTTTCCCGAGCAAGCACGCGCGCTGGCAAAGGACGGTCCCTTTGCCCTGCTCGACTTCGGTAATGGAAAAGCGGGCGCTGCCGGGGCGGCGCCCATCGGCTCAACGCTGATTTTGACACGCAATGACGCCGAAGTTTTGCGCACGAAGATCGCGGACGGGCCGGATTTCTTGATCGAACTGAAGCGCGTGAGCACCACGAACGATGTACTGGCGTGGCGGGTGGAGGACGGGAGCGGAAACGTCACGCATCGGGAGGATATTGGGTTTCCTGTGCGCGGGGCATCGCCTGGCGTGGTGAAATACGAAATCAATATCAGCGAGCATCCGGTTGCGGCGGCGAATTGAGGGGGAAGAGCCCAAGCGGCGCGGACCGCGAACAAAATGATGCCGCAATCTGGTTCCTTTATCGCCGCGCCGCGCGCTGCCGAATGCCGATGACCGCCATCATGCGCCCGGCGTGGCCGTGCGAAGCGCGATGGGAGAAGAAGAGATCGGTGTGGCATTGCGTGCAGCCGCCGACGACTTGAATCGACTGGGGGCTGAGGCCGGCGGAGAGAAGCTGGCGGCGATTGGCTTCGACGAGATCGACGTGAAGGCTGGGCCCTATTGGCGAGTGGCCGGGCGCGCGCTGGGTGAGAAAAAGCATGGGGAATTTGCGGCGCACGGGATCGGAATCGTAAACCTCGCGAAAGAGGTCATGCGCATAGGAAAACTGCGATTCGAATTCGGAGAGAACCTCTTCACCGACGGCGTAACAGCAGAGGCCAATGCCGGGGCCGATGGCGGCGATCAAGTCCTGCGGGCGGGAGCCGAATGCGAGACGCATGCTGCCGACGCCGGATTCGACAATACGTTTAAGGGTGCCGCGCCAGCCGGCGTGGAAGGCGGCGACGGCGCGCTGCTTGCGATCGGCGACGAGGACGGGAATGCAATCGGCGGTTTGAATGGCGAGGAGCAGGCCGGGGTCCGGGGTGATTTGTCCGTCGGCCTTGTGCGGGTGCGCGCGGGCGGCGTCGGCGGGGACGGCATGAACGATGCGGTTGGAATGAAATTGGCGAAGGGCGATCAGGGGCGTTGCGGGATTGGATGTGACGGCCTCGGCGAAGAGACGCCGGTTGCGCAGGACGGTTTCGCGATCGTCGGCGGCAGTGAAACCGAGGTTCAGCTCGCCCGGCGCGGAGTCGGCGGAGTAGGCATGGCTGAGGCCGCCCTTGCGCGTGGAGAATCCTGCCCAGAGCCAGGGAAGATCCCAGCCGGGAATCGGCAGCCACTGGACGCCGTTGGCGGCGAGGCGGGGGGCTGGAGCAGGGGCTGTTAGCTCCTGGGGATCGGCGCGGTCGAAGCGGGGGTTTCGGACGGGCAGCGGCGATTTTTTGCGCGAACCGCGCGCGAGGCCAACCCTGGACAAGCTTAGGTTGGCGGCGTTGCCCGCCGATACGGATTTTGCGCGTGAGGAAGAGGGCATTGCTCAGTTTTGATTTTAGCGGGGAGTGGCGATGTCGTAGATGATTCCGTGCAGTCCCGCCCAAGCAAAGCTTGGACGGGGCACCCATTTTCGTGGTGGATTGAGAGGGGCCGATCGGGGTTAGTGCTATCCCAGGTCCCGAAAACGGGACCTGGGGCACCCACTCGTCTCGATGGATGAAGGTGACGGAAAAGCAACCACAGGTCCTTCGACTTCATCTCGTTAGCGCGAGACTTCGCTCAGGATGACGGTTCAGAGATGAGGGATGACGGTTCAGAGATGAGGGATGACGGTTCAGAGATGAAAGGGAAGTGGATCGGAGAGCATGTGGGCCTACCTTCCGGTAGGCCCGCTCGAGAGGCATTTTTGGGAGGGTAACCAGGGGGGATTTTGGGAAGAGGTTCCGAAGAACCCTCAAGTGAGAGTTACAGCCTTTCTTTGGCGGGACGTTTGGGGAAGCCTCTGCTAATTACCTCTTAGGATGCCTAATCTCGAAAAAGGTTGCAAGGCCGAATTTGAAGAGTTGGTTCGCCATGGTGTGGAAATTGCCTATTTTTACCGGAATGGCGCCTCATTTGTCCCAAAATGGGCAATCTACCTGAAAACGCAAGGTCATATTGAGTGATTCTTTCGCCCGCTGAAGCGGGCTGACGGTCAATCTCTGGGATTCTGATCCCCAGGCTTGCGCCTGGGGCTAACCTCTGGCGCCCGCTACGCGGGCTTGTTTGCGCCGTGACTCCGGAATCTTCAATGGACGTCTTCCCCGGAGCTGAAGCGCGGGGCTAACAAACGCTGCGCCTACGGCGCGAGTGCTTGGTTCCCTCACGATTTCCGGCTGAGGATGGATGTGCGGATGAAGCCCTGCCCGTTTAGAGCTTCCGGGCCTGGAGGCCGAACAAACTTGTCACGCTCATTCAGGGGCCTGAAGGCCCCTGCTCCTTCCGATGGGGATAAGGCCTCTACTCAGGTTCTTGGGCGGGCGAACTTTTCGACGAAACCGGTGATGAGATTGAGGGGCAGAAAGCGGACGAGAAATGAGCGGAGTTTGCCGGTGAGGTTGGTGCTGATGGTGCGCTGGCCGCGTGCGAGTGCGCGAATGCCGATGCGCGCGACATCTTGAGCCGATTGCTGATTGCGGTTTAGGAACTGGTTGGCACGGGCTACCTGGATGAACTCGCTCTCTGTGGTTCCGGGGCAGAGGGCGGTCACTTTCACGCCGAACCTGGCGACTTCAGCGCCGACAGCGAGCGCGAAGAAGCGGTCGAAAACCTTGGTGGCCGCGTAGGTGGAGAGGTAGGTGACCGGCTGAAAGCTGGCTGCCGACGCGACGACGAGCATCCAGCCGCGGCGGCGCTCGACCATGGGCGGCAGGAAGAGGCGCGAGAGACGGACAACGGCTTCGCAGTTGACGCGGACCATGCTGGATTCCTGATCGGCGTCGCTCGTTATGAAGGCGCCGTATTGGCCGAGGCCGGCGTTGTTGACGAGAATGTCGACCTCGAGGCCGGCACCCTCAGTGGCGGCGAAGATTTGCCCGGGAGCGGATGGATCGTTGAGATCGGCGACGATGATGCGCGTTTCGATTCGCGTGTCGGGGCCTTTGGCGGCGAGCTCGGCGGCGAGGGCGTCAAGGCGGTCGCGGCGGCGCGCGGTAAGGATGAGTTTTGCGCCGTGGGCGGCGAGCTCACGCGCGAGGGCCGCGCCGATTCCGGAGCTGGCCCCGGTGATGAGGGCCCATTTGCCGTTGAAGTCAGTTGTCGTCGCCATCGCTCCATGATCATAGTGGATGGGGATCACAGGAAGATTCGCCAGATCTAACCCGCATTTTTTTGCAACAACCATGAATGGTTAGAAATCCGACTGCGAAAGGGCCAAACACCTCATTGTTTGCGCACGGTGGACGGGTGCGGGCCTGGAGGCCCGCACTACAGCCGGTCTGGAGACCGGCGCTACAGGGGAGACCGGCGCTACGCCTTCGCTGCTCCTGGTGAGAAATGCGGGCTACTGGGCTGGAGCGGATGGCTACGGTTGCGACTTGGAGAAGGTACGAATGTAGATGATGAGGTTCCAGACCTCAGTGTCTGTGGCGCGACCCGACGACTCGGGAGGCATCTTGTCCTTGCCGTTGCGAACGATGTTGAACAGCTCCCCATCATCCTTGCCGGCGAGAGTTTTGGGATCGGTCCAATCGGCGATGGTGAGCTCCATGCTGGAGGCGATATCGGTTTTGCCGTTACCGTTATCCCCGTGGCACATGGCGCAGTCCATTTTGTAGAGGTTCCTGGCCTTGGCCTGCGATTCAGCGGTGGGCTTGACGGGATTCTTGACCGCCGCAACCGGCGCGGGTGTGACTGTCTCTGGCGGAGTGAGGGCGGGTGCGGGGGCGGGAGCAGGCGGCGGAGTGGTTTGCTGCGGACTACGGCCTTGCAAGGGTAAACACGCTACGGCCAGCAGGGCCACCGCAAAAAAGAGCAGAAATGACTTCAACATGAAAGCCTCCTCGCAAGATGTCAACGATCGGGCATCTTTTGACTTAAGCGGAATTCTGCGACGAATTATAGGCCGTTTGGAAGGAAAGGGCTATGCAATCGGGCACAGGGGGACGGGCGCTAGTGGACGCCGCCACCGCCTCCGCCTTCGCCAGGGCGATTCTTGCTGAGGAGAAAGGCAAGGAAGACGAGAATGATCGACGCATAGGACAGCTCCATGTAGACGTCCTGGTAGCCCTGCATGCGCGCCTGATCTTTCATTTGGTTGTAAATCTGGCCCAGGGCCATGGCGCTGCCGTTGGCCACGCCAAATGCATGGTTGAAGAACACGGTAAGAGCCTGCTTGTGCTGGTCGAAGCCGATGTCTCCGGATTGCATGGCCTGCTGCAGGTGCTGCTCGTGCCACATGGCACGGCTTGTGACCTGAGCGTTGGTGATGGCAATGAGGATGGAACCGCCGATGTTGCGGACGAAGTTGATGAGTCCGGCGACCTGATTGCTCTGCTCCTTGGGCATTCCCACATAAGCCGCGGTGGTGATGGAGATGAAGCAAAACGGCAGAGGGAACATTTGCACGACGCGCAGCCACGACGCTTCGGCAAAGCTCATCTGGAGATTGGTGACGATTGCGGCGTAACGGAAGGTGATGACGAGCATCATGAAGCCGAAAGCGGCGAGGTAGCGCGCGGAGATTCTACCGGTGGCAATTCCGGCCAGGGGCATCATGAAGACGAGCGTGACTCCGCCCGCGGTGAGAGCGAGGCCGGCAGTGGTTGCGGTGTAGCCGAGCAACTGCTGCGTGAATTGCGGCTGGAGAACGGTGTTGGCGTTGAGCACGCCGCCGACCAGCATCATGAGGAAGCAGCAGATGGCGAAGTTCCGGTAGCGGAAGAGGCGCAGGTTGATGAGGGGCTCTTTCTGTTGCCACTCCCAGACAAAGAGACCGATGATGCCAACGATGAAGAGAGTGGCGAAGAGGCAGATGAAGGGCGAGGAGAACCAGTCATTCTCTTCACCCTTATCGAGCATGATCTGGAGGCCGCCCATGGCGAGGGTGAGAAAGCCGAGGCCAACGTAATCCATTTTGAAGAGGCGGGAGCGATCCGCTTTGATCCACGGCGGATCTTCGATGAGGCGCGTGACCAGGATGAAGGCGAGAATGCCGACGGGAATGTTGATGAAGAAGATCCAGCGCCAGGAGAAGTTGTCGGTGATCCAGCCGCCGAGGGTGGGGCCGATGGACGGCGCGAGCACGGCGACGAGGCCGTAAAGAGCGAAGGCCTGGCCGCGCTTGTGCGGCTCAAAAGAGTCAGCCATGATGGCCTGCGCCATGGGCTGCATTCCGCCTCCGCCTGCTCCTTGAAGGACGCGGCAGAGCAGGAGGATGGGCAGAGAAGGAGCGATGCCGCAAAGAAAGCTGGCGATGGTAAAGATGGTGATGCATAAGACGAAGAAGTTGCGGCGGCCCATGACCGAAGAGGCCCAGCCGCCGAGCGGGAGCACGATGGCGTTTGAGACGAGGTAGCTGGTGAGCACCCACGTGGCCTCGTCGGTGCTTGCGCCCAAAGAGCCGCCGATGTGCGGCAGGGCCACGTTGGCGATGGAGGTGTCGAGCACTTCCATGAAGGCGGCGAGCGCCACCGACATTGCGATCAGCCACGGATTGACCCTCGGCTTCCAGGCCACGGGCAGCGCGAGATTGGGATTCTGCATCTGCGCAGGCGGGGCACCGGCTCCCGATCCGTTACGCTTGCCGGCGGCAGCGGGATCGGATGGGAGGGCGGGTAATGTGGAGTCGATCGCGGACAACAGTTTTATCCTTTGTTGTTTCGGGGCTTTCTAATTTTCTGAGGCCGGGGAGGTGCGACGTAAAACAGACTGTGTGTACTTCTATCTAGATTCACATAGGCGCCAAGAGGGTGCATGGAAATGTCGAAAAGGCGAATCGCATCAGTTCGGGAAGAATCCAAGCGGGCGACGGCATATGTAGCTGTACATTGGAAAAGAAGGACATTGCCATGCGCCGCCGAACATTTATCCAAACGCTTCCCCTGGCTGCCGCCGGAACGGCAGCAGCCGTCAAGAGCAAAGCAACGGGCCTGAGCCAGAGCGGTTCTGGCGAGGCTGCGGATTTGCCGAAATTTCAGCCCGCGGGCGCGGAGCAGTTCATTCGGCCCGACGTTCACGCCGGCGACCGGCCTTCGGGCGCGAGCTTTGCGACGCGGTCACCTGCGCTGGGTTTGAACGGGGCTGCGGGAACGGCGCATCCGCTGGCGACGCAGACGGCGATCGCGATTTTGAAGCGCGGAGGGTCAGCGGTGGATGCGGCGGTGGCCGCGAATGCCGTGCTCGGATTCGTTGAGCCGGTGAGCAGCGGGTTGGGCGGCGATTGCTTTGCGTTTGTGTGGGATCCGAGTGCGGCGAAGCTGATGGGCATGGCGAGTTCGGGCAGGTCTCCGAAATCGCTTTCGCTGGCGACGGTGCGTTCGCGGGCGGTGAATGGGCACCTTCCAAAAGTGGGAGCGGTGACCGTTTCGACGCCGGGCGCGCTGGACGGATGGTGGACTCTGCACCAGCGCTACGGGAAGCTGAAATGGGCCGAGCTGTTCGAGCCCGCGATCGCTGCTTGCGAGTCGGGCGATCCGACGCCGCAAATCATTGGCCACTACATCAAGCGCAATCTGGAAGCCTTTGCGCGCGCCGGTTCGGCGATTGAAGAGACGGCCAACGCGATGAAGACGTACAAGCTGCCCAGCGGGGTTGCGCCGAATGAATACGATGTGCGGCGGAATCCGGACCTCGCGCGGACCTACCAGATGATTGCCGCCGGCGGCCGAGATGCGTTCTACGGGGGACCGATTGCGCAGACGATCGATGCGTATTTCAAGCGCATTGGCGGATGGCTCTCTGCCGACGACTTGCGCGAACACCAAGCGGAATGGGTTGAGCCGCTGGTGACGAAGTACCGCGGCGTGGACGTTTACGGAATGCCGGCGAATACGCAAGGCCTGGCAACGCTGCAGATGCTCAACATGATTGAGAACTTCGATATTCGCGGGTACGGATTTCAATCCGCGCAATCGCTGCAGGTGCAGATTGAGGCGAAGCGGCTGGCCTATGAGGATCGGGCGCGCTACTACGCCGATCCGCATTTCGCGAAGATTCCTATTGAATGGCTCAACTCAAAGGAGTACGCGAAGGAGAGGGCGAAGCTGATCCGGCTGGATGCGATCAATGACCAGGTGTCGCCGGGGCAGGCGCCGAGCCACGGGGATACGACTTACTTCACGACTGCCGACAAAGACGGAATGATGGTGTCGATGATTCAGTCGAACTTCCGCGGCATGGGATCGGGACTGGTGGCCGACGGGCTTGGATTCATGTTTCAGGATCGCGGGCAGTTGTTTTCGCTTCAGGACGGACATCCGAACATTTACGCGCCGGGGAAGCGGCCGTTCCAGACGATTATTCCGGGATTCGCATCGAGGGACGGCGTGCCGTGGCTGTCGTTTGGCGTGATGGGCGGGGACATGCAGCCGCAGGGGCAGACGCAGATCATTTTGAACCGCGTGGATTACGGGCTGGATGTGCAGGCGGCAGCCGACAGCCCGCGCTGGCACCACGAAGGCTCGTCGCAGACGATGAGCGAGGACGAGCCGGGGATGGGACCGCGCGGATTGCTGCGACTCGAAGCGGGCGTTCCTGCTGCGACGCGCAAGGCGCTCGCCGATTTGGGCTGGCCGATGGGCGACAGCGATGGCGGATTCGGGCGATACGAATGCATCGAGCTGCGCAAGCAGGGGGCTGATCGCGTGTACGCGGCGGGCAGCGAGATGCGCGCCGATGCAGTGGCGCTGGCGTACTGAGCGCGCAAATTAAGAGATGGGCGGGCCCGGCGTCAGTTGCGCTTTGATGGAGTTGTACTGATCCTGGGTTAGAGGAAGCACCTGCATGCCCGAGGGCGTGACTTCAACCTGAGCCGGTGCGGACATGGTGGGTCCGGCAGTAGATGAGCCAGTGGGCGTGAGCGCGATGGCGCCGGAGATCAGATCGATCTCGAGGTTGTTTGGCGTGCCGTCGGACTTGACGATGAATTCGGTTCCTCGGGTTCCGATGCCGCCAACCGGCGTGTCGATCTTCACGCCGGTGGGGTCCTTCTTGCCGATCAACCCGCTGAGGTATAGAAATGCGCCTTCAAGAATGCTGTAACTTGCTTTGTCGTGAGTGGCGTTCGGAACGTAGACGTAGTCGTCGACGAGCAGCTTGGTTTTTTCGCTAAGGGTCAGCTGAGTGTTGTCGTTGAATTGAATGAATGCCCTGGCGCCTGCTTCGGTTTGGATCG
Organism: uncultured Acidobacteriaceae bacterium; assembly: GCA_963835355.1. GTDB lineage: Bacteria > Acidobacteriota > Terriglobia > Terriglobales > Acidobacteriaceae > Telmatobacter. The sequence continues at coordinate 434,415 of CAWIFE010000001.1, forward strand.
TGTCTTCTACATCGATTTCATCGCCGGGTTTCAGCGGGACCGGTGTCGTGGTTCCGGCGCGAGTCACTGTCACGTTGCCCTGACTTTCCTTCACCTGGCCCGCCGATACGGTCGGGGGCGGTACCGGAGGTCCCTGGACCGGCCCGACCACCGGCACTTGGCCAAGCGCCTGCGCGCCGCGGCCCTGCGAGTAGCCGAGCGTGCCCTGCATCAGGCCTGTGAGGCTCGTGTCAGAGCCTTCGCCGGCGGGAGCGGTCTGAGGTTCGCCGTACGAGGCGCGGATGAAGTGCGCGGTGCCGGAAGAGTTGCTTGCGTTGGCGGTGGGCGGCGGCATCACGCGAATCTGCATCACGTTGCTGGTGGTCATATTGCCGCCGGCGATAAGCAGCTTCATGTAGACCTGGCCTTTGATGCGCTCGGTCCACGGGCCATTTTCGACTGCGACCGGCGTATAGAGGCCGCTTTGCTGGCCCTGGAAGAGCGTCTGTTCGCGGAGCTGATCGTTGGTGTTTTGAGCGGTAAGGATGGCACGCTGTCGCTCCGCGCTGAGCGCAAGCTCGCCGGGCTTGCCGAGCTTGGCGAGAATGGTATCGAGCGGGGGAAGCTTGGTGGTCCTCGCGGCGTTGTTGTAGGTGGTTTCAAGGTTGGAGACAAAGTCGCCGTTGATTTCGGTTTTGAAGTCGGGAATGACCTGGTCGATGATGGCCTGATACGTCCTGGGCATTTGCGCATACGTAAGGCCTGACTGGATGGCCCACGAGACGGCCTGCAGCGAGTTGGGATTGACCTGGTACTGCACCGTTCCGCGCCAGATGAGCGCGCCGATTGCGCCCGCGGCTTTGCCCTCGTAGGGGCCGAGCACGTAAGCGACGCCGGCACCGGGCGCGTGGACGGAATACTCCGAGCAAAAATCGAGCGTGTTGATGGTGTAATCGCCGGGAGCGAGCGGCTGATTGAGCTCGTCGGCCGAGAGCTTGAGCGGCTGAGGGCTGAAGGGTCCGCCGGGAGGCGTCGTGACGGTGGGATACACGTCGTTGGCGTTAAGCGTGAGCGGGAGCTGATTGTTGAGCAGCGTTTCGATGGCTGTCTCCGCAGCTTTTTGCTTGGCCGCATCTTCGAGGGCGGTGAGCGGATTTTGCGCGGCGAGGCGGAATGCGGGCACGGCCAGCAGGAGAACGAGCAAGGGAAGGAGCGCGCGAATGGGTCGAGTGTTCATCTGCGAATTCCCCCGTAGGGCGATGTGGTTTTTCGATTCAGATTCGTGAACGAGCACGCCGGTGCGGAGGGGGGCGCAGGCCGGAAGCTCGAGGATTTTGCGCGTGCGTTCTTGGACCCCAGGAAGAACCCGCGCAGGGTGACCATAATGGAATCGACGGGCGGAGTCAACGAAAAGACGAGGGGGAAAAAGTCGGAGGCGCCGCGCTCAATAGAAGAGGTATTTGCGCCAGCGGTCGTCGCTGCGGCCCAGCATGCGCATGATCTGGCGGCTGGTGTGGAGCGAGAAGGGGCGCGGCTCGCGGAGCAGGATCATGTCGTCGATTTCGCTGAGCAGGCGGTTGCCTTTGTGGCGATTGCACTCGTGGCAGCAGGCGACGAGATTCTCCCAGGTGGAGTTGCCGCCGCGCGAGCGCGGGACAACGTGGTCGAGGGTGAGCTCGCTGGGCGGCATGGCTTCGCCGCAATACTGGCAGGTGTTGCGGTCGCGCAGGAGGATGTTCTTGCGCGAGAGGGCGCGCGTCTGGTGGGGAATGCGGCGGTATTCGAGCAGGCGGATGACCGAGGGCATGGCGATGATGGTGCGCTGCGCGTGCAGCGAGAGACCGTGCTCCTCCTCAGTGCGTGCGATGCCCTTGAGAACAAGAACGAGCGCGCGGCGCGCGCCGCAGATGTTGATGGGCTCATAGGAGGCGTTGAGCACCAGAACCGGCATCTGCAGAATGTGCGCGTGGACGTGCGTTGCGACGCCGTGGTCCGCGGCGGCCATTACGACGGCCTTGGCAATCGCCTTTTGCTTGCGCGCGTGAATCATGGCTTTTCCCAACGACATCTCTTTCCCCCGGGGCTAAAAAGATCGTTGATTCCGCATCGATAAAGAATCCGATTCTGTTGCGTGCGCGGCGAATTCCGTAGTTGAGCCGGTGAGGATTTCGCCGTCCTCGTCGTTCTCCTCGTCGTTATCCTGGTCGCGGGCTGTGTTCATGAGACGCCCAAATTCTGTGGAGCGCTGCGCGCGCGCCAACGTGGCAACCCAAACCGAAGCTGCTCCTGCATTGAGCAAGGTTTGCGCAGCGGCTCGGGCCGTGGCTCCGGTAGTGAGAATGTCGTCCACCAGCAAGATGTTCTGCGCCGTTACTTTTGACGGATCGGAGACGGAAAATGCACCGCGGACGTTGATGCGGCGTTCGCGCGGGTCGAGTCCGGCCTGGCTCTCGGTGGCGCGCAGACGCATGAGCGTGCTGGGAGCGAGCGTAAGCCGCCATTGCGGGTGGCTCACGCGCAGGAATTGAAGCGCCTCAACGGCAAGCGAGCGCGACTGGTTGAATCCGCGCTGCGCGTATTTGGAGCGGTGAAGCGGAACTGGGACAACCAGCATTTCGGCGGGAGCCTGGCCGGCGAGTTGCGCGATTGCATCGGCCATCAGGCGGCCCAACTCGCAAGCGGCGGAGTGCAGGCGATCGTATTTGAGAGCGTGGATGGCGTCACGCATGCGACCCTCGTAGACGCCGTGGGAGACAGCACGGACAAATGGCGGCGGGGCGAGTCGGCAGGTGCGGCAAAGCGTTGAAACCGTGGGCGTTGCAGACGTGGTGATGGCGTCGCCGCAGCGGGCGCAGACAGAGCCGCTGTGGACGGGGAACTCCGACCAGCAAACAGGGCAAATTGGGACGGAAGAAAGCTCGGGCAAGGGGGAGCCGCAAAGAGCGCAGGAAGAGGGAAGAAGGGCGCAACTTAAACTATCGATTGGACTTCGGAGAACGCGAACCACGGCGCGCCAGCGCGTTGTCTGCGCTAGCGGAACGTCGGTCGTGCGGATGGCGGTGTCTCTTGAGAAGACGCACCTCGCTTCGGGGCAAAAGCCGAACCGATGCAGCCCGATGCGGAAAGTATAGCGCATGGGGGAAATTCTGGCTCACGGGAGGTGGGGGCGCTTTGAAAATGCTCTCCCTCCGGGGGTGGACTGAAGGGTTAAAACCCGTCCACACCAGCGAAGCCCTGATTAAGAAGGCGCGGAAGTGGGTTCGTGGTATCCCATGTCCCAGGGTCGGGACATGGGGCATCCCATTTGTTGTGGTGGGTGGAGGAGGGCGGGAAATTGCGGGAGACGACGCGGGCAGGAAACGGAAAGAAGCGGCTTCGATTGCGCTTCATCCTGTCGCCTGCCCGCGAAGGTTCAGGTTTCTCTATTTTTAGGTTGATCTATCGAGTTGCATCGATTGGCCGACGCCAGCTTTCGACGCCGGTAACCGAACGCGGCCCGTATTAGCCATGGTGGGCGTGCTCGCTCTCGCGCTGACGCTCGCGATCCTGCTCTCTTCCTTTCTCCCGTTCGTTCTCACGGTCGACCTTCGCGACTGCGTCGCGGGCCATGTCCTTCGCGTTGCCGACGACCTTCTGGGCTTTGCCCTTGATCTGCTGCGCGGCTCCTTCCACCTGAGCATCGGTATTGCCGGTCCACTCGCCAACCTGGCGTTTCGCCCGTCCTGCTGCATCGTTGATTGCGCCTTTTACCCGATCCTTATCCATGATTCCACCTCCGTGGGTTGCTGCCTGGGTTTATATGTAGCGGACCCTTACGCCGACTCTGGTTTTGCTATAGCCATTCGGGCGAGACAGACGTCCAAGAGAATTCTGTCCCTGAAGGGGTTCGCGCCTAAACGGTCCTGCGTCCGGTGATCAGCTGGATCAAAAGCACGACCAGCGCGAGCACGAGAAGGATGTGAATGAATCCGCCGAGGGTGTATGACGAAACGACGCCAAGCAACCACAGCACTAGAAGGATTACAAAAATGGTCCAGAGCATCGTTCACCTCCCGTTGATTCGTCGTCAATCACTGACGCTTTCTTTGCCACTGACGCTTTGACGCCGGGGTGTGTGTACGGGTTGTTCGCTGCGCTACGTGCAAGGGACAGAGCGAAAGGCTGACGCGAAGCAACCACGGCGTGGTTCGAGGCATCGCTCGCGGAGATTCGCCGACTTTAAAGGAAGGAGTGATTCTCCTTTCCGGCGAAGCAGCCAGCAAGCGTGAATACGGCATCACAGAAAGGGTTTGTGTGAACGCAATGCGCGCGCAACATGCACGCAACATAGCGGAGGGAGAGAGCCATGCTATTGCTGATTATTTTGATTGTGCTGATTATGGGATTTGGATATGGCGGCTATCGGGTGGGCCCGGGATGGGGATACTACGGCGGAGGAGGAATCAGCCTGATCCTTACCATTGTGCTGATTCTGCTGTTGCTGAAGGTGATTTGAGGTAGGAACAACGAGACACGAAATCACGCGTGCCTGGGCGGGTGCGACTCCTCGGGGCGCGTCTCGGCTCGAGTGTGGATTCAGGGCCACAGAACGAAACTAAAAAACGCCGGCCATGTAGGCTTCGGCGGGGCGGAGGTTCTCCACCGTTGAGCCACACTCTGCGAGCACTACCGGGGAAAGCGTGATGACGGGACAGTGGGTGTGGGCCAAAGTCTTGTACACCACGCCGTGGCGGGTGATGGCGGCAAAGGCTGAAGCGCCCTGCGCGCCGAGGACGATGAGATCGGCCTGCTGGGCGCGGCTTTGATAGAGCAACTCTTCGGTCGGATCGCCGGGCACGACGATCGTCTGGATAGAAATTTGACCCTGCAATTCGCGAGGAACCAGCGCGATCATGCCTGCTTCCACCTCGTCGAGGGAGCGGCCGGCAAGAAAATCGGCGCGGTCCTGGGGCCGGATGACATGCTGCAGAATCAAGCGCGCGGCGTGCTGCGACGCCAACTCCGCGGCAAATGATGCGATGACGGGGCTGGCCTCATGCAGGCTGACAGCACAGAGGATGGTGCGCGTGGCAAAGCCGCGATAGGAGGCGTCAACGACCTCAGGGCCGATGATGAAAACCGGCGAAGTAGCAGTGCGCAAGACCGCCTCAGCGACCGAGCCGACCAGCAGCTTGCCGATGGGACCCGGAGAGTGCGTGCCCATGACGATGCGGTCGATCTGGCGCTCGCGCGTGAACGCGAGAATTTCGTCGGCGGGCAGGCCGGGCCGCACGACGACTTCACATTTGAGACCCGCCTCGCGGACGCGAAGGGCGAGCGGCTCGAGATGGTGCTTTTCAGAGCGCGCGGCGGCGGCATAGTCGTAATAGCGAATGCCCGAGGACTCCGACGCGGCTACGATGAGCGTGTCATAGGCATGAAGGAGGATGAGATCGGAACCGAATTCCCTGGCTTGGGCAAGCGCGAACGAAAAGGCCTTTTCGTTAGGCGGTATTTCGGTGGCGAACAGGATGGTGGAGGGTTTCGTCCAACCTGGCTTCAATAGGGCGGCCATGGGGAACCTCCTTGAGGAGCGTTCAAATAGTCTCATCGGCAAAGCTGGTTTTGCGGTGCCTTACCGCACATGAAAAGGTGATTCAGCTCACCTTAACTCGAATTGCCAGCGTCGTTTGCCGGCTACGGAACTCCCGCACTGCCACTATAGGCGCGGGACGAGGCAAGTGGCCCTGCCGTTGACAGAATTGTGTTCCCGTTTCCCGATTTTGTCCAGAGCGGGTTTCCAGGAGTCCCGAATGAGGCCCATAAAGTGATCCCAATCACAGCCTGACCCACGCGGACGGTGTTCTTCTGGACCGGAATCGTGGCCCTCGGGGGCAGTTTTCCTAGCCGCGGCGCGGCTGGCAAGTGAGTTCGCTGCCACGGATTTTTTCAGATGGAAGCTGCTTCATCCCCAAAACGCCGAAGAAGTTGGCGTGCCGGTCTGCTGCGATTCGAGCAATTTTGGCGGCGCATTCGCGCAAGGTTTTTATTTGCGCGTTCGCGCCGGGGAGGCCCCATGACGATGCAGCCGATGCAAAACATTCCCGCACGAGGCGGGATCGACTACGATGAATCGCCGTTCCTGGCGATTTGGGAGATCACGCAATCCTGCGACCTGGCGTGCAAGCACTGCCGCGCGGCGGCGCAGCCCATCGCGCATCCCGACGAGCTGACGCACGAAGAAGGCAAGGCGCTGATCGACCAGATCGCTGCGATGCACATTCCCATTTTTGTTTTTACAGGCGGCGACCCGCTGAAGCGGAAGGATCTTTTCGAGTTGATCCGCTATGCAGCGAGCAAGGATGTGCACGTTGCGGTGACTCCGAGCGCCACGCCGCTGCTGACCCGCGAGGCGATCTTCAAGATGAAGGAGGCGGGTCTGGTGCGGCTGGGGATTTCGCTCGACGGCTCAACGCCGGAGATTCACGATGCATTTCGCGGACTGCCGGGAGCGTGGGCGCGGACGATTCAGGCGATCGAGTGGGCCAATGAGGCGGGCATCCCGATCCAGGTACATACGACGGTGAGCCGACACAACGTACACGACCTGGACAACCTGTGCGATCTGTTCGAGAAGCTGGCGATCGTGATGTGGAATGTTTTCTTTCTGGTCCCCGTGGGACGTGGCCAGTTGGACGATCTTTTGAGCGGCGAGGAATTCGAGCAGGTGTTCGGCAAGATTTACGAGCTGTCAAGGCGGGCGAATTTCCAGATCAAGACGACGGAAGCGATGCACTATCGGCGCTACCTGCTGCAGCACAATCTGGAAGAGAAGCGCATGGGTCATGGCGCGGGGAATGGATCGGGACACGAAGTTGGCCGGCCGCACGGAGCCGCGTATGAGGCTGGCACGCCGACGGCCGACGCCAAGACGCGCAACATGGGCTGGGCCACGCGGCGCGTGAACGACGGCAAAGGGTTCATGTTCATTTCGCACATGGGCAATGTGTATCCCAGCGGATTTTTGCCGATTCATGCGGGCAATGTGCGCGAGACGCCGCTGGCCGAGATCTACCGCAACGCGCCGATCTTCAAAGCTCTGCGCAACACCAGGCCGCCTGGAAGGCAAGTGCGGCGCCTGCGAGTTCAAGGAGATTTGCGGCGGATCGCGAGCGCGAGCCTACGCGCTGACGGGCGATCCGCTGGCACAGGAACCGTGCTGCATCTACCAGCCGAAGAACTGGGACCCGGAGCTGGACAGCCAAGCGGAGGCATTTCGCCACGCGGCGGCGGCGCGAACGCTGGTGACGCCTTAGACAGGACTGGAACTGCGGACGCTACGGCTTCGTACAGAAAGCCAGAACCATGGGTGAGCCAAGTGCCTCATGAGAATTCTGCGTTACGCCGCAGCTCCTTCTGGCGCGAACTGAATGCTACCCGGTTCATTGTGGCGACGCTCGGCGTTCTCTTCGCCATTGCCGGTATCGATCATGGCTTCTTCGAAACCCTGCAGGGGTATACGCCGACACCCGGCCTCTTCGTTCAAGCGATCGGAGTGCACGACCGGATGTGGGCGTATGGCACCGAAGATGCCCTCACTCTAATCCCCAATTTTCTATTGTCCGGAATCGCCTCGATTGCAATCAGTCTCGTGATCGTCGTCTGGTCGGTGGGTTTTGTCCAGAAGAAGCGCGGCAGCACGATCTTCCTTTTGCTTTTCATCCTGCTGTTCCTGGCGGGCGGGGGCGTGGCGCAAATTGTTTACTTTACCCTGGCCTGGTTGGTCTCGTTGCGTATCAACAAGCCGGTGACCTGGCTGCGGGCATCTCTCCCGGAGCGGCTCCGCGGGGTGCTCGGAAAGCCCTGGTTATGGCTCCTGGGCGGTTTTACACTGCCAAGCCTGATTGCTCTTGAGATAGCGATCTTCGGGTATGTGCCCGGTGTACACGACCCGAAACAGTTGCTCTATACCTGTTGGTCTCTGCTTGCCGTTGGGTTGGTGTTCTTGCTGCTGGCGATTGCCTCAGGGCTTATTCACGATGCAGATCGTGGACTCGAGCGCATGCGCTGACGGGCGATCCGCTGGCACAGGAGCCGTACTGCATCCATTAGCCGAAGAACTGGGACGCGGAGCTGGACAGCCAGGCGGAAGCGTTTCGTCACGCGGCGGCGGCGGACGCTCGTGACGCTGTAGGCTTTGGGGGTGGAACAGAGGGCGCGTTACGGTTTGAGCGCAGGATGCGTTGCGGCGATCCAAGTTTCAACCATCTTCAGGAATGCCTTGGCGTGCAACAGAAGTTCATCCGCCTCGGTCGTTGTGGCGATTGCAGCCCCCGTGTAGTCGATCTCGTTTCGTTTGCGACGGCAAGCGTCGAAGTAATCCGTCAGGTGTGCCGCAGTTTTGCCTAGCGCCAGCTTCGCACATTCGAAGGTAATCCTGTGATGACCGGGGACACTCGCTACGCGAAAGCCGGCGCATGCAATCGCCATTTTTTGCGGTCTGAAGAGCTGCGTTATATGCGGTGGCAAAGCGCCTGTCCTCTGAAAGGCCGGGGAGGCCTGCGTCGGCGAGATCCCGCTGCACCAACCGTCGCATTTCAGTGAGTTCGTTTGCGCCTGACGTGTGGCGGCGGACCCTTCCGTCTTGCAGCAGCTTTGTCCAACTCATCGGGCGAGCCCTTCAGCAGTATAGTTCTGCCCTTCAGCACAGAGCGTAGAAAGTGGTCGCCCGCAGCCAGCTTGCCGCGAAATTCCAGCGGTGAATACAGCGTAGCATTGACCTCGCGCCGGAACCGGTTTTCCAGTTTGCGAAGTACCGGAACCAGGTCGATCTGCTTCACCGATCCAACGATCATCAGATCCACGTCGCTCGATGCGCGCTCCTGCCCGCGGGCGATTGAGCCGTATATGAATGCCAGCTCGATGCGATCCCCAAATGGGTCAAGAGCTCTGGCGAGCGCAGGCACGACCCCAGCGGTTTTTTCCACCAGCCCGCGCAAATCCGCGAAGACCGGGGAGTTGGAGTTGGCCCGGAAGTAGACGCGGCGGCCGTCTTCGCGGCGCTCCAGAATATCCGAATTTACCAGCGATTCGAGTTCCCGCTGGAGGCTGGATGGTCCGGCGTCCAAGTGCCGCGCCAGCTCACTTAGAAACCACCAGCGCTGTGGTTCAAGCATTAGGGCGGACAGTATCCCCGCCCGGACGGAAGGGAAGATGGTTTCGAGGGTGGCGGTATTGCCCATGGAACATATTATATACGCAAAATGCGTAAATATTTACGCATTTTGCGTAGATACTCCGGCTTGGGCGGCGCTCAATGCCCCTCGGCGTGGGCGTCTGCTTTGCCTTTGAAGCGGCTTTAGACGAAGACCACACACGTCTTTTATTCCCAACGGAAAATCTTAGCCGAAAGCGCAGTAAACAGCAGGAAGAACACGATCAGCATTGCCACATCCGCAAGGTGGGCTGACCATGGATCGCCTACCCAAATGCCCTGGAGCAGGCTTACGGCGTAGTTCATCGGCGAAAAGTGCGCCAGCACGCGAAACACGGGCGGGAACGATGCGACGGGCACAAACAGTCCCGAGAGCCCGACCATCGGGTACAACACCACGGCTGCGACCGGTTGCGCGAATCGCGCTGTGGGAACAATGCTGGCGATGACAAAACCGATGGATAGAATGCTCCAGGTGCTGATGACCAACGCAACCGTGAAGGAGAGGATCGGAGGGTGGACGCCGGGCGGAATGTAGCGCTTGCCGGCCAGAAACATGAGCAGCAGTGACGCCGCGGTCAGCAGGAGCTTCACAAGGACGTGCGCACTCAGAATGGTTTGCGGCCGCAGCGGCGTGGCCCGCAGCCTCTTGAGGATGCCGCCCTCGCGGTAGATGGAAATGATGGTTACCAGTGAAAGCACGGCGCTGATGACAATCAGAATCGACGCCATAACAGGAAGGCCGACCCGCGCGAAATTGCTCATCGAAGGTGTCGGCGCTCCTGAGGTCATTGCCCGGCCGGCCACCACAAATACCAGCACCGGCACCACAATCGTCCCGATCGCCCCCAGCGGCTCGCGCAGGAAGATCTTGATTTCAATCCAGGTGAGTTTACCCAGTCCACGCAGCATCGTAACTCTTCCTACTCGCGAATGGAGTGTCCGGTCAGCTTGAGAAAAACGTCCTCAAGGTTGGGAAGGATGGCGCGAAAATCGGTCACTCTCACCCGATTCTCCGAGAGGCAGTGAATCACTTCAGTCACCAGTTCGCCGCGACCGTGAATCGTAAACTGACTCCCGTTGCGCTCCACGCTTTCCACGCAAGGAATCAACTTGAAGCGTTCCGCTGCGCCTGGATCGCTGACTTCAATCACAACCGTACGTTCGGGACAATGGCGGAGTACCAGGTTCGCGGGCGTGTCGATGTCGATGATGCGCCCGTGCTCCATAATGGCCACGCGATCGCACAGCCTTTCCGCTTCTTCCATCAAGTGCGTCGTCAGGAAGACCGTCTTTCCGCGTTCGCGAATGCCGCGCACCAGATCCCAAATCGCGCGGCGCGACTGCGGGTCCAGCCCGGTGGTCAGCTCGTCAAGAAACACGACTTCGGGATCGTTAATCAGGGCCAGGGCGATGAACAGCCGCTGCTTCTGGCCACCGGAGAGATTCATGAACCAGGCGTTACGCTTTTCCTGGAGGCCGAGCTGCTCCAGGAGCCGATCGCCATCGGCGGTTTTCTGCCGATAGAGCGAGGCCCAGAGGTCAACTGCTTCCCAGACCTTGATTCGCTTCTGCAACTGCGCCTGCTGCAGTTGCACGCCGATGCGGTTCTGAAGTTTGTACACGTCGCGGAAGGGGTCGAGCGCCAGGACCGCGATGGAGCCGCGATCGGGCTTGCGCAGTCCTTCAATGCACTCCATTGTGGTGGTTTTTCCGGCGCCGTTTGGCCCGATCAGGCCAAAGATCTCACCCTCGTTCACTTCAAACGAGACTTCTGCCACGGCGACCGTTTTGCCGTAGCTCTTGCGGACCTGGGATACCTGGATGACTGGGCGCATTGTGTTTGGGAACTGGACTGATGCGCAGTGTATATCAATGTCCGCTGGCGTGGGGCCCGGCGGCGTCGGCTTTGCCTTTGAAGCGGCTGTAGACGAAGACGACGTAGCCGACTGCGAGAGTCATGCCGAAGAGCCACCAGGCGAGGCCGACTGCGAGCGTGTGCGGGCCGGAGATTGCGCGGGTGAGGGTGATGTCGTTTGCAGCGCCGGTTGAGTCGGGCAGCAGCACGGGATAGAGCCCCCAGCAGGCACCGGCCAACATGAAGAACAAGTAGAGGCACGAGGCCAGGAAGGCCTTCAGCGGCTGGCGCTTGCGGTTCCAGAGCTGGATGGCGGCGAGCGAGATGACGACGCCCAAGGGAACGATGAACGTGATCGGGTAGCGGAAGTAATTGTCGAGGCTGGCGGGGCGCACCGCGATGGTGGCGAAGAGGCTGACAACGGTGAGCGCGACGAGGATGAGCCAGAGGGGCGAGACGACGTTGCGCGCGCGCTGTTCAAGATCGCCAGAGGTCTTGAGCGAGAGCCACAATGCGCCGTGGAGCGTGAGTGCCACGAGCGCAACGAGGCCGCCGATAACGGTGTACCAATCGAGAATGCCGGGCAAAACGCCGGGCTGCCAATTGGTCCAGAGGGGCAGGAAGAAATAGCCGTCGGCATTGAGCGGCACGCCGCGGAGCACGTTGGCCAAGGCCGCTCCGTAGAAGATGGTGAGCAGCGCGCTTGAAAAGCCGAAGACGCCGTCGAGAAGCGCGCGCCACACGCCGACATCGATGTGGTTGCGCAGCTCAAGGCTCACGCCGCGCAGGATCAGCAGCCAGAGCACGATCATGAGAGGCAGATAGAAGCCGCTGAAGGCCGAGGCGTAGAGCAGCGGAAAGGCGAAGTAGAGCGTGCCGCCGCCGGCGAGAAGCCAGACTTCGTTGCCATCCCACACTGGGCCGATGGAGGCGAGCGTGGCCCGGCGCTCGGCCTCGGTGCGGACGAGAAACAGGTGCAGGACACCCACGCCGAGATCGAACCCGTCGAGAACGACGTAGCCGACGATCATTACGGCAACGAGCCAGAACCAGAGAAAACCCATCATGACGGAGGCCTCAGTTGTCAGTTTTCAGTTGCCAGGTTTCAGGTTTCAGGTGTCAGGTATCAGTCGCTGATTGCAATTGGTCAATCAGCAGCAACGGATTCGGTGGCCGGTTTCTTCGGTTCCGGTCCGTGATCGATTTCGCGATAGATGAGCACTGTAAAGAGCAGGCCGAGCAAAGCGTAGAGTCCCATGAAGCCGAGCAGGGTGAAGAGACCGTTGCTGGCCGAGACGGTGCTGGAGAAGCCCTCGCTGGTGCGCATCAATCCGTAGATGAGCCAGGGCTGGCGGCCCAGTTCGGCGGTCATCCAGCCGGCAGTGTTGGCGATGTAGGGCAGCGGGAAGCTGAGAAGGAGCGCCCAAAGTACCCAGCGCGATGTGAAGAGACGCCCGCGCCAAAGCAACAGAGCGGCGACCACCATGAGCAGCACGAACCAGGTCCCGAGACCGGCCATGATGTGGTAGGCGTAAAAGAGCAGCGGCAGCGCCGTCGGCCACTGGTCCTGCGGGAATTGATCGAGCCCTTTCACTTCGGCTTTGGTGGTGCCGTAGATGAGGAAGCTGAGGACGTCATTGACGACGATGGGATTGTCGATCTGGCCGGTTTCTTCGTTGGGCTGACCCATGAGCACGATTCCCGCGCCGGTCTCGGTTTTGAAGAGGCCTTCCATTGCGGCGATAGCTGCGGGCTGGTATTGCGCGACGTATTTGCCGGCGAGGTCGCCAGTGGGAAAGATGATGAGGACGGACGAGATGACGCCGGCGATGACGCCGACTTTCAAGAAGATGCGTGCGTAGGCGTCGCGCCGGCCATCGAGAAGATAGAACGCGCCAACGGCGGCCATGACGAATGAGCCGGTGACGACCGCGCCGGTCATATTGTGCATGTACTGGAGGAGGCCCCAGGGGTTCATGAGCAGTTGCCAAAAGCTGATGACTTCAAAGTGGCCGTCGGGCATGCGGGTGTAGGACACGGGATGCTGCATCCATGCGTCGGTGACGATGATGAAGAAGCCGGAGATCCACGAGCCGAGAAAGACCATGACCGCCGAAAACCAGTGCATGAGTTTGGAGATGCGCTTTTCGCCGTAGAGAAACAGGCCGAGAAAGGCGGATTCGAGAAAGAAACTGAAGACACCCTCCATGGCGAGCGGCTGGCCGATGACGCCACCGGAAGCCCTAGAGAATCGCGCCCAGTTGGTGCCGAATTCGAACTCCATGGGAATGCCGGTGACCACGCCGAAGACGAAGTTGATGGCGAAGATGCGGCCCCAGAAACGCGCCGCGCGGTCCCATGTTTCACTGCCGGTGCGCAGGGCCACGGTTTTGAGCACCACGATGAGCAGTGCCAGGCCCATGGTGAGCTGGGGAAACAAATAATGGAAGGTGATGGTGAATGCGAAGTGCAGCCGGTGGATGATTTCGGCGGTCATGCAGGGTCTCCTGCTGCGGGCGAGAGCCGGATGATGCGCGAGCGATGCACCCGGGGATCGGGATCGAGGAAAGAATGAAGGCAAACCCGACAAAGCTTTCGCGGTCGGGGAAAAGTGGATTCGAACTCCGCTGACGATTCTAGCCCTTCCAGGGACTTAAATCACGTGAGGCGGAGGGGCCACGCCCTGGTTCTAGACTTGAAGCGGGCAAGCGAGCGTTCGTGGCGATCGAGGTGTCGCGAAAAGCAGGTCCCCGTTCGACTCCGATCGCTGTCTCGGTCTTCGCTCAGGGCAGGCTCTCGGCTCCGCTAAAAAGCGCTTCGCTCGGGATGACGCATCTGTGAATGGGTGGGTGCGCGCGTGCGTCGCAAATTGCTGTAAAGATGGAGTGAGGCAAAAAGAATGCGGATTGCGATCGTCGGCGGAGGCATAGCGGGACTGGCGGCGGCCTATGAGCTGGAGAAGGCACGCGCGGCGGGGGCGCAAATCGACTACGCGGTTTACGAGGAACGGCCGCGACTGGGCGGATCGCTGGCATCGGAGATTGTGGATGGGGCGGTGCTGGAGCGCGGGCCGGATTCGTTTCTGACCGAGAAGCCTGCCGCAGCCGAGCTTTGCCGCGAGCTGGGGCTTGGCGGTGAATTGCTGCCCTCAAACGATGCGGCGCGCAAGACCTATATTGTGGTGGGCAATCGGCTGGTGGCGCTGCCCGATGGGCTGATGTTCCTGGTGCCGACGAAGTTGATTCCGACGGCGCTGACGCGGCTGTTTGGGTTGCGGACAAAAATACGCATGGGGCTTGAGCTGCTGCACGCTTCACGGCCGAGCGGCGGCGATGAATCCGTGGCGGCGCTGGTGAGGCGGCATTTTGGACAGGAGGCAGTGGACCGGCTCGCCGATCCGCTGCTGAGCGGGATTTACGGCGGTGACGCCGAGCAACTGAGCGCGCAAACGGTGCTGCCGCGGCTGGTGGAGATGGAGGCGAAGTACGGCTCGCTGACGCGCGGCATGCTGGCGGCGCACAAGCGGATGAGAGACTCGGCGAAGAGCTCGTCCAAAACTCAAAACGGCGGAGCCGCCATTTTTACGGCGCTGCGCGGGGGCATGAGCCAGCTAGTGGATGCGGTCGTGGCGCGGATTGATGCGGCGAACTTGCGGGCGGGCACGCCGGTGAGTGCGATTCGGAGGACGGGCGGTGGTTGGAGCGTGGAGGCGGGAGGGGCGGCGGAAACTTACGACGCGCTGATTATGGCGGCGCCGGCGTGGGCGGCGGGGGAACTGCTGGGACCGGTCGACGCAGCGCTCGGCAGCGAGCTTGGAGGGATTCCGTATTCTTCGTCGATCACGTTGAATCTTGTTTACGACGAAGCGAAAATCGGGGAATTGCCGGAGGGATTCGGATTTCTGGTTCCGGCGGTGGAGGGGCGAGCGATGCTGGCGTGCACGTTTGTGCATCGCAAGTTTCTGGGGCGCACGCCGCCGGGGAAGGCTGTGTTTCGCGCGTTTCTGGGCGGCATGAATCGCGAGGCGTTGCTCGCGGAGAGCGACGAGGCTCTGGTTGCGACAGTGCGGCGCGAGATGGGCGAGATTCTGGGAGCGAAGACGTTCTGCGCGGACGTCGAGCCGGAACACGCGCAGGTTTCGCGCTGGCGGCGGGCGATGGCGCAATATGCCGTGGGCCACAAGGAGCGCATGCAGCGGATTGCGGCGCGGGTGGTTGAGCTGCCGGGGCTGCGGCTGGTGGGGAATGCGTACGACGGGATCGGTGTTCCGGACTGCATCCGGCTGGGGCGGCAGGCGGCTCGGGAGCTGGTGACGGCGGGCGCAAAGACAACAGCAGCGGCGCGATGAATCGGTTCGCGCTACGCGAGCGCGGCGGGTTTGATCGCCCGTATACTCGACTGAGAACATGACGATTCGCACGGACACATTTTTGACGACGATTCTGGCGTCGACGCGCGCGACATTGGCGGCGGCGAAGGCGGACGTGCCCGTCGCCGAACTTGAGCGACGCGCAGTCGAGCATCGCCCACGCGGATGGGCTGTCGCGCTGCGCCAGCGGGCCGCGACGGGGCCGGCCGTGATTGCGGAGATCAAGAAGGCGTCGCCGTCAAAGGGAGTGATTCGCGCAGCTTTCGATCCGGCGTGGCTGGCGCGGCGGTATCGCGCGGGCGGAGCGGCGGCGCTCTCGGTGCTGACGGACGAACCGTACTTTCAAGGCAGCCTGCGCAATCTGGAGATGGCGTCGAGTGCCGCGCCACTTCCCTGCCTGCGCAAGGACTTCATCGTCGATGAGTACCAGATTGTCGAGGCGCGCGCGCATCGCGCTGACGCGATTCTTCTGATTGCTGCGGCGCTCAGCGATTCTGAGTTGAAGCGGTTGGCGCAGGCTGCGCGGTCAATTTCGCTTGACGTGCTGGTGGAAGTTCACACGGCGGAGGAATTGGACGGCGTGCTCGATGCGCTGGGCGAAACCGGCGCGGACGCGATCGGCGTGAATAATCGCGACCTGAAGACTTTTGAGGTGAGCGCGGAGACTTCGATGGCGCTGGTGGGGCGGATTCCGGCGAACGTGGTGCGCGTGACGGAGAGCGGCATTGCGACGCGCGACGATATCGTCCGCTTGCGCAAAGCCGGATTCGATGCGTTTCTGATTGGCGAGAGCCTGATGCGCCAGCCCGATCCCGGCGAGGCGCTAGCCGCGTTGCTGAAGGGCCCTGCGGGGAAGTGATGAGCCTCTGGATCAAAATCTGCGCGAACACGTCGCTTGCTGACGCGATGGTTGCGGCAGCGGCGGGCGCGGATGCGGTGGGATTCGTGTTTGCGCCCAGCCCGCGACGAGTGACGGCAGAGGAAGTTGCCGTGATTGTGCCGCGGCTGCCTGCGGAGCTTGAGAAGATCGGCGTGTTTGTGGATGCGACGATTGATGAGATCGTTGCGACCGTGGAAGCAGCTGGGCTGACCGGAGTGCAACTACATTCGGATGTGACGGCCGAGGAAACGGCGAAGCTGCGCGCGCGGATCGGGCAAAGCATGCGGATTTTGCGGGTAGTGCATTTTGAAGCCGGAGCGCCTGAACGCGGGGCTGCGGCTGCGCAGGATGCGAGTTCCGATACGAATGTTGATGCGATTCTGGTCGACTCAAGAACGGCCACGTCGGTGGGTGGGACCGGTAAGAGCTACGACTGGGCCGAGGCGCGGCGCGCGGTATTTGGCGCAGCGAAGGAACTGAAGTTGGTGGCGGCCGGAGGGCTGACTCCGGACAACGTAGCCGAAGCGATTGCGACGCTGCGCCCCTGGGGCGTGGATGTTGTGAGCGGCGTGGAAGCGGAGCCTAGGCGGAAGGATGCGGCCAAGGTGCGGGATTTCATCGCGAATGCACGCGCGGCGCAGATGTGACCCTGCGGACATAGTGTGCGACATCAGCCGAAAGAAGAAATGATGCGTGATTAGGCTTCCAGGTCGATGACGAGCTTTCCGCGGGCGCGCCACGTCCCCTGGTAGCGCATTGCTTCAGGGACATCGACGAGCGAGTACCTCTTGTCGATCACGGACTTGAGCTTGCCGTTGGCCAACAGTTCACCAATAAAGGTGAGATCTTCACAGTTGCCCTTGGCGATGAAAAAGACGAATTTCTGGCTGGAAAACCGCGATCGGATGAGGGAGCCGAGCAGACCACCGATTATTGCGAACAGAGACTTATGCCCGGCAAGGACTCCCACGCCGACAAGAATGCCGCGCGGAGTCAGGACGCGCTGGCAAGTCGAGAATGAATGGCTGCCGGCCATGTCGAGAATGAGATCGTAGCGCGCCGAGCCAGATGAAAAGTCTTCCTGGGCATAGTCGATGACATGGTCGGCGCCGAGAGACCGGACCAGGTCAGCATTGCGCGCGCTGCAAATGGCGGTGACGTGGGCACCGAAGATTTTGGCGAACTGCACTGCGAAGGTTCCCACGCCTCCCGATGCGCCGTTGATGAGAACGTTCTGGCCGGGTTGAATTTTTCCGTGCTTGCGAAGACCCTGCAATGCAGTAAGGGCCGCAACCGGGCAGGCGGCTGCATCTTCAAACGAGACATTTTCCGGCTTAGGGGCTATTTTTGATTCCGGCGCGGTCGCGTATTCGGCAAATGCGCCGCGGCAGTTCCCGAACACCGCGTCGCCGACCTTGAACTGGGCGACGGCGGGGCCAACGGCTGCGACGACGCCGGCACAATCGACCCCTGGATGCTTGAGCTTGGCCCCGCCAAACAGCAGGCGAAAGATAGCCGGCCCGCCCTTCAGCATGTGGTAGTCGAGCGGATTGACGGCCGCGGCGCGAACCTTGATCAAGACTTCCTGGTCGCCTGGAACAGGCTTCTCAATTTCCTCGCAGGTGAGGACGTCGGGAGGGCCATTTTTGCGATACACGATTGCCTTCATGCGGAAACCTCTTCCCCGATGCAGCAACTAGAATTGCCGGCGCAGGGATTCGACAAGTGCGGTCATCACAGGAGAGGGTGACGGCTTTTCAGAGCGAGCTTTTCACGGGCGTCGAACGTGATGGACGTGCTTCGTTGTTCCTCTTATACACTGGAGGGTTCCCCGTTTCTCTTGGGCAATCGGGCAGGAGTTTGTTGATGGCGTCGATTATTGTTCCGGCAAATCCGAGCGAGTCGCGGGCGGGACGCTTCGGCGTTTACGGGGGGCGCTATGTGCCGGAGACGCTGGTAGCGGCGCTCGACGAGCTGGAGCACGCGTACGAAGAAGCCAAGGCGGATGCGGCGTTTCAGGCGGAGCTGAGTTCCTTGCTCAAGGATTACGCCGGCCGGCCGACGCCGCTGTACTTTGCCAAGCGGCTGACGGAACAACTGGGCGGGGCGAAGATTTATTTGAAGCGCGAAGACCTGCTGCACACGGGCGCGCACAAGATCAACAACGCGCTGGGACAGGGGCTGCTGGCGAAGCGCATGGGCAAGAAGCGCGTGATTGCCGAGACGGGGGCGGGACAGCACGGCGTGGCCACCGCGACGGTTTGCGCGTTGCTGGGCCTGGAATGCGTGGTCTACATGGGCGATGTAGACATGGAGCGCCAGGAGCTGAACGTGAAGCGTATGCGCCTGCTGGGCGCGGAGGTGCGCGGGGTTTCGTCGGGCTCGAAGACGCTGAAGGACGCGATCAGCGAGGCCATGCGCGACTGGGTGACGAATGTGCGAACGACTTACTACCTGCTGGGCAGCGCGTTGGGCGCGCATCCCTATCCGACCATGGTGCGGGATTTTCATCGCTGCATTAGCCGCGAGATGAAAGAGCAGATTTTGGCCAAGGAGGGCCGGCTGCCGACGGCGATTATCGCGTGCGTGGGCGGCGGGTCGAACGCGATTGGCGCGTTCTACGAATTTATTCCCGAGCGTCAAGTCCGGCTGATCGGCGTGGAGGCAGGCGGGCGCGGACCGGCACTGGGCGAACATGCGGCGCGGTTCCAAGGCGGCGCGCCGGGCGTGCTGCAAGGGACATATTCCTACGTGCTGCAGGATGAGGATGGGCAAATCGCGCTGACCCATTCAGTTTCAGCGGGGCTGGATTATGCGTCGATCGGACCGGAGCATGCGGCGCTGCACGACTCAGGCCGCGCGGAGTACGTTTCGTGCGATGATGCGGCGGCGCTGGATGCGGTGGTGAAGCTGGCGCGGACGGAAGGAATTCTGCCGGCGCTCGAAAGCGCGCACGCAGTGGCCGAGGCCATTCGCATGGCTCCCGCGATGGCCGCAAGTGACATACTGGTGGTGAACCTCTCTGGACGCGGCGATAAGGATATGGGGATTTTGGCGCGAGAGCTGAAGTTGTAGTTCCGCCCACCCTAGCCGCAAAAACAACCGCGCGGCGAGGGTGGGGCACCCTTCCCTCAGGGGCTAAAGCCCACTCGGTTTTAGGCTTTATCGGCACGACTAAAGCCGTGCCCTGATACAAAGCTTGAGTGGTGGGGTGATGCTCGAGAACAGTTGATATGCCGATCCGATTCGATCACAAGCCGGGCCTGGTTGTTTATCTGACGGCCGGCGATCCCAGCCTGGACGCGACACGCGAGATTGCGATTGCGGCGATCGACGCCGGAGCGGACGTGATCGAGCTGGGCGTCCCCTTCAGCGATCCACTGGCGGACGGTCCCATCATCCAGCGCGCCAGCGAGCGCGCACTGGCGCAAGGCACGCGTCTCAAGGATGTGCTTGCGCTGGCACACGCGATTCGCGCCGTGCGACCTGCGGCGGGGCTGGTGATTTTCAGCTATCTGAATCCAATGCTGCGCTACGGCATGCACAGGTTTGCCGATGATGCTGCAGCAGCCGGCGTGGATGGCGTGCTGGCCACGGACATGATTGTCGAAGAGGCGGCCGAGTATTTGGCGGAAATGAGCCGGGTGAACCTGGCGCCGATTTTTCTGGCTGCGCCGACAAGTCCCGATGCGCGGCTCGAGGCAATCGCGAAGTACAGCAAAGGATTTATTTACGCCATTTCGCGCGTGGGTATTACGGGCACGCAGCAGAGCGTGGCCGGCGATGCAAGGGCGCTGGTCGAGCGCGTTCGGCGATATACGCGACTGCCGGTGGCAGTGGGATTCGGGATCAGTAATGCGGAGCACGTGGCGCAGGTGGCGGAGTTCGCGGATGCCGCTGTGATTGGCAGCGCCATTGTCGAGTTGGTGGAACGGGCGACTCGCGAGAATGGTGCGGAATCGGCGCCGGGGGCCGTATCGCGATTTATCAAGGGTCTACGTCTGCGTGATGCGGCGCTGGCGCGGTGAGAAAAACAGTTGTCAGTTGTCAGTTTTCAGTTGTCAGCTATCAGCTTGCGTGCTGGTCGATCGAGCCGTCGCGGATTGCGCCAGCAGGAAAAGGCTTAAAGTTGACGGCCGATAGCTGATGACTGGCCTTTCAGAGGATGCAATGACGATCGAAGAATTGCGAATCCGAATCGATGCACTGGACCGCCAGCTCGTCGAGCTGCTGAGCGAGCGGGCGCGCGCCGCGCAGACGATCGGCAACCTGAAGGCCGCGACTTCGCTGCCGGTGTACGAGCCGGAGCGCGAGAAGATCATCTACGCCAATGTGCGCGCGGCGAACAAGGGCCCGCTGCCCGACATCGAGCTGACGCACATTTACGAGCGCATTATCGACGTGATGCGGGCGTTGCAGAGGAACGAGCTGGCAAGCCAACGAAATGCCCAGGCCGCCCAAGCAGAAGGCGGACGTTCGGGCCTCGCCGCGGGCGCAGAACCACCCCAGCGACGTGGACCTGTCGCCGGGGACCCCGGGTTTACGCCCGAGACAGGGAAAAAACAATGATTGTCGCGATGCAGGAGAAAGCCACTGAAGAACAAGTCGATGCCGTGATCAACGCCATGGAAGAGGCGGGAGTGAACGTGCATCGGACGACGGGAGAGTTCCAGACAATTCTGGCGGGAGTGGGTCCGACCGCCGGCCTCGATTTGACGAAGTTCGAGATGTTGCCCGGCGTGCTGCACGTGCATCGGATCAGCGCGCCCTACAAGCTGGCTGGACGGGCGTTTCGCCCCGAAGGCACGGTGGTGGAGTTTCGCAATGGCGCGACCATCGGCGGGCAAAAGGTCGCCGTCATCGCCGGACCGTGCGCGATTGAAAGCCGCGGGCAGATCATGACCATTGCGCAATGCGTGAAGGCTGCCGGCGCGGGCTTTCTGCGCGGAGGAGCGTTCAAACCGCGCAGCTCGCCGTATTCGTTTCAGGGGCTGGGGATTCCGGGGCTGGAGTTTATGCGCGAAGCCGCCGAGGCCAATGGATTGCTGGTGGTGAGCGAGGTGATGGAGATTGGGCAAATCGAGCCCATGCTGCCGCTGGTGGACTGCTTCCAGGTGGGCGCGCGGAACATGCAGAACTTTAATTTGCTGCGCGAGCTGGGGCAGGTGCGAAAGCCAATCCTGCTGAAGCGCGGGATTGCGGCGACGGTGGAGGAGCTGCTGCTTTCGAGCGAGTACATACTCTCGGGCGGCAACTACGACGTGATCTTGTGCGAGCGCGGCATTCGAACGTATGAGACTGCGACGCGCAACACCATGGACATTTCGGCCATTCCGGTGGTGAAGAAGCTTTCGCACCTGCCGGTGGCGGCCGACCCTTCGCACGGGACGGGGCGGCGCGACATGGTTCCGGCGATGGCGAAGGCCGCCGTGGCCGCAGGCGCCGACGCAGTGCTCATTGAAATCCACCCCAACGCCGACAAGGCTGTTTCAGACGCCGCGCAGACGCTTTACCTCGACCAGTTTGAGAAGCTGATGGGCGAGTTGCGGGCGTTGGCGGAGGCGGTGGGAAGGACGCTGTAAGATCGAGCGAGTCAGCAAGTCAGCGAGTCGGCCACCAGATTATGATCGAGCGCATTTCCATTCTCGGCACAGGGTTGCTGGGCGCGTCCGTTGGATTGGCGCTGCGCGGGGCGGGATTTCGCGGCTCGATCACGGGCTGGAATCGCGGCGCCGAGCAAGGGCAACTCGCGCTGAAGCTGGGCGCGGTGGACTCGCTTGCTGGCGATGGGATGGAGGCCGCGCGTGGAGCCCAAGTGACGGTGCTTGCGTTGCCCATCTTCGCGACGCTCGATTGGATGGAGAAGCTTGCCCCGGTGCTCGGCCCCGAGCAGCTTGTGACCGATGTGGGCAGCACAAAGCGAGTGATTTCGGAGGCTGCGGCGCGGCTCTACAACACGGCGGAGCGCGCGGCGTTTCTGCCGGGGCACCCGATGGCCGGCAAGGAGCGCGGCGGCGCAGCTTTGTCTGACGCGAACCTGTTTCGAGGGGCGGTGTGGCTCTTCACAGACGATCCGGCGGCGCAGCGTTCGGCAAAATCAGCGGAATTCGTGAAGAGCTGGCGCGAGTGGGTGATGGCTATGGGCGCAAAGACGCTGGATCTCGATCCTGCGCGGCACGACGAGCTGGTTGCGTGGGTGAGCCATCTGCCGCAGTTCACGGCGACGGCTTTGAGCGCCTTGCTTGAGGAAGAAGTGGGCGGCGCGCCCGAGCTGAAGGATGTGGGAGGACGCGCGCTACGTGAGATGACGCGGCTGGGCGCGAGCCCTTACTCGATGTGGCGCGACATTGCGCACACGAATACGGAGTTGGTGGAACGCGCATTGCTGTCGCTCGAGCAGCACCTGGCCCAGATCCGCGAAAACCTGCGCA
This sequence comes from uncultured Acidobacteriaceae bacterium, assembly GCA_963835355.1. Classification (GTDB taxonomy): domain Bacteria; phylum Acidobacteriota; class Terriglobia; order Terriglobales; family Acidobacteriaceae; genus Telmatobacter. Next base: position 457,125 of record CAWIFE010000001.1, read on the forward strand.
CACCAGAGCTGCGCGATGAATTCGAGCGGGCCAACAAGTTCCGGCGCGAGTAAATTAGAGCAAGCAAGAACGACGGGCGGCCCAGGCCACGCGCACGAGCGGCGCAGCCTTCATCGACCGAAAGTCGAATCGATAAGTCACAACGAATGACCCGGTTCACTCCAGCCCAGCTCTTCTCTACCCCTTTCGTTCCATAGGCGCTGATCCTCGTTTGCCGATACACTCGCACAGGATCATGATGACGCACGGGTGCGGCCGGTTTCGGAGCGTGGTCAAGCTGTCCTTGATCTGTGTAGTGATAGCCGCCGTGACGCGCGCAGGCGCGCTCGATCCTCAGAAGGCCATCACCCAATACATTCAGACGGTGTGGACAACGGATGCGGGGCTTCCGCAGACGTCGGTTTACACCGTTGCGCAGACTAGCGACGGTTATTTGTGGGTCGGAACCGAGTCGGGCCTGGCGCGGTTCGATGGCATCAGTTTCAAGGTCTATAACCGGCGCAATACCCCTGCCTTGCCCACCGATTACATTGCTCGATTGCTGGGCGCGCGCGATGGAAGCCTGTGGATCGCTACCGACAGCGGAGTTGTTCACGAGACGGGCGGAGTCTGGACGACGTACACGGTCCACGACGGCCTTTCGAGCAACGACATTCACGCACTGTTCGAAGGCAGCGATGGAAGCCTTTGGGTGGGGACGGCGAAGGGGCTTAATCGGCTGCAGAACGGCAAAATCCAGGCTTTTGGGAGCCGCGACGGGCTGCCTGGGACGGCGGTGACCGACCTGAAGGGAGATTCGGCGGGAGTTTTGTGGATTGCGACGGACGCCGGGCTGGGGCGATTCGACGGCAAGCGCTTTACTGCGTACACGGCGCTCGATGGCTTGACCGACAACGTTCTTTCGGCGCTGGCAATCGCACCCGACGGCTCAGTGTGGATGGCGGCAGCGCATGGGCAACTGGCCCGGCTGACCCAGGGGCGTGTGGAGAACGAGTCGAAGACTGGCCTTAGTGACGACATCAACGCGCTGCTCTTCGACCACGATGGGAATCTCTGGATCGGATTCGAAAGCCGCGGGCTGGGGCGGCTGCATAACGACGCCCTGAGCCTCTACGGAGCGACAAACGGCTTGCCGGGCCAGACGGTCGAGTCGTTCTTTGAAGACAGCGAGCACAACCTGTGGGTTGGGCTGTTCGACAGCGGCCTGGTGCAACTGCGCGACGGAAAGTTTACGACGTTTGGAAAAGCGGAGGGCCTCTCTTCGAATATCGGGTGGTGCGGGCTGCGAGGCGAAGGACAGAAGCATATGGATGGCGACGAGCACGGGCGGATTGGACCGGATTTTGCCGAATGGCGTTGTCCGCAGCTACACCAATGGTGAGCGGCGGTCGAGCGAGACCATCCATTCCATGCTGCAGACCCGCGATGGGGCGATTTGGCTGGGGCAGCGGCACGGTGTGCTGACGAGTTTCCTTGACGGCCAATTCAAGACTTTCAAATACGAGCGATCGAACAAGAACGCCATCAACTCGATTGTTGAGGAGCACGACGGCAGCCTGATTGTGGGCACGTATGGCTCAGGCGTGGCGCGATTCAAGAATGGGCAGTTCGAAGTGATTCGAGCGACGGGCGAGATTCCGGCGATGGCGGAGGCCGCCGATGGAACCCTGTGGCTGGGCACGGACGGCGAAGGCGTCGTCCGGATCAAGGATGGAATCGAAGCCAGCTTTAACAAGGCGCAGGGGCTGCTGAGCGATCACATTCTGGCGCTCTACATGGACGCGCAGGGCGTGCTCTGGATCGGTTCGTCGTCGGGCGGGTTGAACCGGATCCAGGATGGGAAAATCACTTCGTACACGCCGGATCAGGGGTTGTTCGATGCAACGGTCGGAAACATTCTCGAGGACAATCTCGGCAATCTGTGGATGGGGTCGGACAACGGCGTCTTTCGCATTGCAAAAAGCGAGCTGAACGACTTTGCCAGCCGGCGCATCTCTTCGATTCACGGCGTCGTGTACGGCACCACGGACGGGCTGCGGTCCCGCGAAACGATGCAGGGCGGCACGGGGACCGCGACGATTGGACCAGACGGCAGACTTTGGTTCTCCACGATGCGCGGCCTCTCAGTAGTCGATCCATCTCACGCCGTGGACAGCGATCAGGGATTGGATGCGCTGATTGAAGAGGTGTTGATTAACGGGAAGGCCGCCGAATCAGCACAGGCGATCAGCGTGGGTCCGCTGGCAAGCCGGCTGGAGATCCAATTCACCGCACCGAGCTTTGCTGCGCCGGGACAGATCCAGTTCCGCTCCATGCTGGAGGGATTCGACGATCACTGGAGCGCGGCGTCGATGCGGCGATCCGCCGACTACACGAACCTGCCACCCGGCAGTTATCGCTTTCTCATAGAGGCCAGCCGGGACGGCAACCAATGGAGTGCCGCAGCCGAACCGCTGAGCCTTGCCGTAGTGCCGCCATGGTACAGAACACTGCTCGCATACCTCATCTACATTCTCGCAGCGATCATTCTGACGTGGCAGATTGTGGAACTGCGCACGCGCAGCCTGAAGCGGCGGCGCGACGATTTGGAACGCCTGGTGGTGGAGAGAACCGGGCAACTAGAGATCGAGAAACAGGGGCTGATGAGGGCGCGCGAGGCCTTGCAGTTCCAGGCAGCGCACGATTCGCTCACCGGGCTTTGGAGCCGGGGCGCCATTCTGGACCAACTGGCCCGCGAACTAGCGCGCGCCACGCGGCAGCGCACCGTGCTCAGCGTAATCGTGGGCGATCTCGATCATTTTAAGGTAATCAACGACACATACGGGCATCTGTCCGGCGACTTTGTGTTGCGCGAATCGGCCCACCGCCTGGTGGAATTGATGCGCGGATACGATGCGGTAGGCAGGTATGGCGGCGAAGAATTCCTGATTGTTTTGCCGGGTTACGATGCTGCGAATAACCCGGCGCGCGCGCAGGAACTTGTGGACGTTCTCGCAACACGGCCTTTCGATTGCAACGGAACGGAGATCAGCGTGACTTGCAGCTTTGGCGTGACCGTTACATCGCCATGGCTCGATCGAACCACGATCGACGATCTGATTCGCCGCGCCGACAAGGCTCTCTACCTGGCTAAGCGAGCAGGCCGAAACCGCGTGGAAATCGATCCGTCTTACACGCCGGTGAAAGCCAAGCGCTGAGCGGAGGATTCCGCAGCTTTTCGATTAGGCAGACTGGCTTCGGCGGAAGTGTGATGATTCCGTTTCCCTTTGGCTACGGCATGGGCGTTCGCATCCGCCTGTCGATGTATGATTAGAACTCCATTATTCTCGCCATCATCGCGGACGTGGGAACGGGCGTTTTTTGCCATGCTTGGCCTAGCCGCGCGCTTCACCCTGGGTCTAAGTATGCCGATCCAAAATGTTTACGCATACCGCGATGACGGATTCATGGCGGGATGGTCAAAATGGAAGCCAAGGCGAGTCGAGTGCACAACTACTGCGGATCATGCAACGCTTCCGGGGCGCATGTTTGTCGTGAAGTACGCTCGCGAAGGCGAAGGATGCGCATGCGCAGTCAGCGAGTTAGTCTGTACGCAATTGCTGTCCGAATTGGGAATTCAGACACTTAGCCCTTTCATCGTGGAAGTTAGCACTGGATTCGCCGCTTCTTGCAATTTCAAGTCTGATTTCCCTTATAAGATCTCCGCCGGTCCGCACTTTGGAACTTTGCTTGAAACTGACGTCGCAAATGGACCGCCAATTGCCATACATGACTTGTTAGAACCGTTTGACCTTGTGTTGCTTTGGGTAGCGGATACGTGGCTGGGGAATATTGACCGGGAAAACCACGGGAACACTTTGCTTAAGCTAGCTGGCGGCGGGAAGTACCAGATGATTGCGGCGGATCAGTCTGATTGCCTCTGCGGCACGTCTCAGTTCTGCGGAGGCGGGTACAGAGAGGCATTACGGCGTTCCGGTCCCGCGCCAGCGCCGAAGCTGCTTCCTGCGTCTATCTACTTGAATGGAGGCGAGACGGGGTTAGTTAACGCAATCGAAAGGGTCAAGGAGGCGACTGCCAATATCGCGAGCATCTTACCCACTGTGCCAAAGACCTGGTGGGATAAAAGCGGAATTCAACCTCAGCAATTGACAGATGCACTTTGCGCCCGTTCAGATCGACTCACCGAAATCATCAACCCAGCGATGTGGGGGGTAACCGATGGACTTCTCATTTAGTTATGCCGTTTTTCGGTACATGAAGGATCCGACGAGGGATGTGTCGGTGGCAAGCCTTTGACTTACGGAGGGAGCAGCAGGAGCTGAGAAATACGGTTCAAAGAGCTCTTGAGAAAGCGTCACACGAGTTGTTGGAGGGGTCGGAGTAATTCTTTACGTATCTTGATGCGCTCTTGCGCCGCGCCAGTAGAGGAGCAAGCCGATGCGCAGCGCGGTCGAGCCGCCGACGACGGGCCCGGCTAAAACTATATTCACAAGCCGCATCTTGCCGCGATCGCGTAGGCAAATACGCATGCCACGGCACCCGAAGACGCAGCGGAACAGCCCCCGGCTTATACGGATGCCGCCTGCTATCCTCGAGGTTGCGGAGCTCGGGCCGGATGGATTCGAGGCTCCGCAGTGCTCTGAGGAGTCTCTCCTTCATGCCCGATTCCACACGCCGCCCGCCCATTTCCGAAAACACAGCTCCGGAATCAATGGGATTCTTCCATCCATCCAGGCGTCCCTACCGCTTCACCATCCTGATGTTCATCAGCCTGCTGGTTTTGGGAAGCTATTTTGCGTACGACAGCATCGGCGCTCTCGCGCCCACGCTCATCCAGGCTCTCCATCTGGACCGCAGCGCTATCGGCAATCTCTACACGGCTTACTCTGTGGCCGCCATCGTTATCGTCTTCTTCGGGGGCATGCTCTACGACAAGCTGGGCCCGCGCCGGGCGAGCTTGCTGTTCTGCACGCTCGTTCTTGTGGGCGCCACGATCGTAGCCCTGGCCCAATTCAAGTGGGAGCTCTTCGCCGGGCGGTTCATCTTCGGCGCCGGCTCCGAATCGCTGGTCGTGGTGCAGAGCGCTATCATCAGCCGCTGGTTCAAGGGCAAGGAGATGGCCCTTGCCTTCGGTATAGCTCTTACCGTCAGCCGCATCGGGACCCTCTTCAGCTTCAACACCGAAGAACTGATTGCGCGCTACTTCGGCAGCTACCGCATCGCGCTTTGGGCAGCGGCGGGTTTCTGCCTGTTCTCCGTTCTATGCAACCTGGTCTACAACGCCATGGACCTGCATGGCGAGAAGGTTCTCGCGCTGCCAAAGCCGGATGGCGGCGACAAGATTGTCTTCTCCGATATCCGGAAATTCAACTCTTCGTATTGGTACGTTGTCCTGCTCTGCGTCACGTTCTATAGCGCCATCTTCCCGTTCACGGCGCTGGCGACCGACATGTTCCACGACAAGTGGGGCATTCCGCTGGTCAGCGAGTCCACAGGCGGCTTCCTGTCCCAGGCCTTCGTCAATTTCCAGCACATGTTCTCGACGGCGCCGGGCATGACGAGCATCATCATCTTCGCGTCGATGGTCTTCGCGCCCTTCGCGGGCGACCTGATTGACCGCATCGGCAAGCGGGCCACGCTGATGGTGGTGGGCTCCCTGATGCTGATTCCCGCCCACCTGATCATGGGCATTACTCATTGGAATCCGGTCCCCAGCATGATCGTGCTGGGCGCAGCCTTCGTGCTGGTTCCCGCGGCCATGTGGCCATCGGTTCCGCTCGTCGTGGAGGAGAAGCGCGTAGGCACGGCTTTCGGCCTGATGACGGCCATCCAGAACCTTGGGCTCGGGCTATTCCCGCTCCTGAATGGCAAGCTGCGCGACGCGACCGGAACCTACACCGCGACCCAGATCATGTTTGCGTGCCTCGGCGTGGCCGGTCTCGTCTTTGCTTTTTTGCTGTTGCGGTCGGATCGGCGTCATGGCGGCAAGCTGGAGCAGGGAAAGAACAAAGAGACGGAACTGCCCAAAACCGAATTGGCCGAAGAGAGACGCTAGGGCCGATTGCATAAATCCTCTGAGCCGCCGAGGAACTTCCCTCCGGGGCTAAAGCCCCAGGTATTATGCGGCGTTTACGGCACGACTGAAGTCGTGCCCTGGCACTTCGTGCTTCTCCGAAGGAGTTCCTCCGCAGACTGCGGTGACCGGCGCTACGCCTTGCCTGAGACTGTTGAGAACGGCGGACTAAAGGCCAGCAGCTAGAAGCTGGAGGCTGTTCTTACTCGTCGCGCTGCCAATGTTCGGTGCGGCCAAGAATGGGGACGAGGAAGTAGCCGTGCAGGCGAAGCTTTTTTCCGCCGTCTTCAAGCGTGAGCGAGGCGCGATAGATTTTGCCGCTCTCGGGATCGAGGACCTGGCCGCCTGACCATTGGGCGCCAACCTGCGCAAATCCCGAGAGCACCTGGAGGCCCACGAGAGGACGGTCTTTCAGGTCGCCGGTGCACAGGTAACAGGTAGGATGGGGGACCGGTGGATCAAAAAGAGCCTCAATGGTTCCGTAGAGCTCTCCGTTCTCCTCGCGGATTTGGACGATGGACTTTACTTTGCCGGTTGCATCATCAACGGTCTTCCATCGGCCCACCGGCGAGGCCTGCGCGTGCGCCGGAGAGTCGACAGCCTGCGCAAGCGCGGAGAGGGAGAGCCCAAACGGCGCGGCGAAGGCGAGCAACAACACCTTAATCAACATGACACGGGTGCGGGGGAATGACATGGTCGCGAGTTACGTTCAGGGAATTAGACTTGCGGCGCGGGAAGAGGTTTGATGCGGATGGTCGAAGCTGGCGCGGAACTAGGGGCTCGCGCGGACTTAGGGGCTCGCGCGGAACCAGGGCCTGTCAACACTAGTCGACTTGTTTGAAAGCTTCTACTTCCTGCGCGGTTGCGGCTCTGTCGCCGGGCAGACTCGAGGAGTCAAGACTCGAGGAGACAAGACTCGAAGGTACGAGACTCGAAGGAACAAGGCTCGAGGGGTCCAAAGATTCGAGACCCTCCGCCCTTGCCGCATCGAGCAGGGACGGCGAGGCGGCGACAAAGGTGATCGCGGTGCCGGGGAACATGTCGCGCGCAGTGAGCGCGGAGCCAAGTTGCAGCGCCTCGGGCCAACGAAGCGAAGTGCGGTCAAGGAGCTGCCGCGCGGTTTCAAGGACACCTGGATTCAAGGGCTGCTGTACCATGCGCGCGGATTCGACGCGCAGAAGCTCGAGCGCGGAGGCGGCGGCGGCTGGCGCGATTTGGCCGGCCCGTTCGCGCCGCCTGATGGCCGCATACACCTCGAGGGGACTTGCTGCGGAGATGAGCTTGCGATTGTCTTCTACAGTTTCCATGAGATGGATGAGCGCATCGGTTCCGGGTTCGCGCACGAACAACCGGGCGAACGCCGTGGCCTCAAGAAAATAGAGGCTCACTGGACCCCCCGATCCTCATCGATCGCGACCGTCACCGGCTCTCCAAGCACCTCGATCGGATGGAAGCGCTGCGCTTCCTCGGGAATGCCGGCCTCGGTGCGGTTAAGGCGGATAGTTGTGGTGGGATAGGCCGGGGTTTTGGGGTTGGCGATTTTGCTGGTGAGGACGACGCCGCGCTGGATGGCTTCAGCCAGCACAACTTGCCGGGTTTCAGGATGCTGGTTCCAACGGAACATCTTGCGCGGCAGGAAGGAATCGCGAAACCACTTGAGCGCAATGAAGGCGTGTCCACCGCGCTCGGCCTCGGCCAGCGCCGCGCAGAGCTCCTTGACGCGGACGTCGAGATCGGCGGGGGACACCTCGCCTATTTCGTCTTCTTCCTCCGCGGCGCGACTGGCGATGGGACGCGACACGCGGCTGAGACGCGGAGACGGCTCCTCGCCGTCGATGCGCTCAAAGTAGATGCGCACCTCGTCGTCTTCGGGCGACCAGGTATCGGCAAGAGCGTTGCGGCGTTTGCTGCGGCCGCTTTCGCTGCATAGCTCCACAATGGCCTGATAACCGGGAGGTGCGAGAAAGCGGAGCACCCGCACCAAACCGGGATCCTGCGAATAGGCCAATTCATTCAAGGCTTCTTCGATCATTTCTTCAGCGGCAGGGATCGTCAGGACGCCGTTTTCCACAGAGTTCTGCACAGATCGGGTCAGTTTCATGTTGTTCTCCCTCTAATACCGCTTGCCGTTACGGAGCCAGCACATTCACCGGCCGGGTTGCCTACACGGCTCGGAGCTGCTCCGCACGCATCACGCGGCAGCCTTCGACTTATGAGTCCCCAAGACGCTCTTTGAACTGAGGAAGACGAGCTCTAATTCCTCTATTCCGAGCAACAAGATTGCGATAGTAAGGCTTTTCCCCATCAAAACCGGCCATTTTTGCTTTTGCGCGCGGTGGCTAATTGCTGAGGGAAGCGCCGCCTTGATGCAATGGCCTTGGTCTAAAGCTGATGGAGAAATGTGTTTGACTGGGAATAACTGGATCGTACTTTGCTGCACCTTTTCCAGCCGACGGTTAAAAGGCCCCACAAAAACGTTGCAGCTACATTTAATGATTCATCATAGGCATGGTCTTACGACCTGACAACAATTATTTGAAGTGGATTTCCTGGGTGGAATCTAGCCAGGAACAGTGCCCAAGGCCGCCGCGGGCATGGAACTCAATGACGCCAAGCGGGTTTGACCCCGGAACGCTTTGCACCGACTTCGCGGCGATCGGACGCCGGGATTCGTAGAATAGAGTACATGCGCCGTTGTCTGCTTTTGTTTTTTTGTCTTTGGGTAGGGTCACAAATCCTGCATGCCGACGGCCAGCCCTTCGATCTCTCGGGTCCGAAAGTCGATATTCACGTGAAGCGCGGAGCGGTTACGCTGCCGATTTCAGAGGTGCCGAACCTGCTGCCCGGGGATCGACTGTGGATCCATCCCGACCTGCCGGAGAGCCAGGCGACCCATTTTGTGCTGGTGGTTACCTTCCTGCGCGGTTCCACCAACCCTCCGCCTCCGGATTGGTTTACGCGCGTGGAAACCTGGACCAAGGAAGCACGCGAAGAGGGCGTGTTTGTCACCGTTCCCGAAGGGGCACAGCAGGCGCTGCTGTTTTTTGCGCCGGAGACGGGGGGCGACTTTGACACCTTGCGCAGCGCAGTGCGCGGCCGGCCCGGCTCGTTTGTGCGTGCCGCGCAGGATCTGCAGGCGGCCAGCTGGGAGCGGATGCGGCTGGAAGTCTACCTGGCCGATGTGAAAGTGAGCAGCCAGTTCGATCCCGAGGCGCTAAAGACACGCACGGAGATGGCGGCGCGCAGCTTGGGAATCAAGCTCAATGTGAGCTGCTTTGAGAAACCACTCGAGGAGCAGGCTTCGTGCCTGTCGCAGAACTCGGAGGGGATGGTGCTCGACGACGCCAACGCTCAGTCGCTGGTGGGACAACTGGTCAATGGGGACACTCTGAATCTGATGAATGCGATCAGCTCAACTTCGATGGCCGGAGGCGGCGCGTTCAGCCCCTATGTGGGCGCGGTGGTGGATACGGCCAGGATTCTTGCCTCACTGCACACCGCCCACTTCCAATACATTCCGGCGCTGGCCCTGCCCAAGGCCGACAGCCTGAACCTGCGGCTGAACATGCCGCCTTCGTTCCGCAATCCAATGTCGGTTGTTGTGGTGGCACTGCCTCCGATTGGAGCGGCGAGGCCGGAACCTTTGCACCCGGTGAACCCCGCGGAGGATTTCTGCGCGCTCAAGCCGGGATTGGTGCTTCCCGCAGAGGGAGCGCCCCTGGTCTTTGCAACGGGCCTGGCTCACGATCTGGTTCTGCATGTGGAGCCGGTGGGCGCGAGAGTCGATGCGAAGGGGCAGACAGTGGACATTCCAGTCGACGTCGACGCGGAACGGGGAGGGCTGATTCCGCGCGAGAGGATTCCCGCACTACCCGACGGCGAGCTGAGGGGCGAGGTTCGAGGCAAGTGGGGATTTGATGATTGGGAAGGTCCGCAATTCCAGTTGGTGACGGCGCAACCGGGCAAATGGACCGTGAACGCAGCGGATCAATCTGCACTGGTGGTGGGCCGCGACGACACCATTGAACTCGACGGCGAAACGTCGGATTGCGTGGAGAAGTTAGCGGCAACGATTGATGAAGACCCGGCGGTCACGCTCACGTGGAAGTCGCCCAAGCCTGACGAAATTGAGGTCACGATCCCCCTCAAAGAGAGGGGACCCGGACCGGTGAACATCGACGTGGACCAGTTTGGGCTGGCCAAGCCGGATCGAGTGAAAATGGTGGCTTACGCCGCGGCGGCGGCGCTGGATGGATTGAATCTGAATTCCGGAGACAAGACGGCGCTGCTGAAGGGCACGCGGCTGGATGAAGTGGCAACGGCTCAGGTTGACGGCATCCGATTCACGCCGTCCGGTTTGAACCGCGTGGGGAATCTCGATCAGTTGCAGATGGACGCAGCGGGGCCGACGGTCAGCCTGAAAGCGGGCAAACATTATGTTGCGTTGGTGGACCTGAAGGATGGGCGAACGCTGAAAGCGCCCGTCACTGTGTATCCGCCACGACCCCGGGTGACGCTGCTGAGCGAAGGCGTTCAGCAGGACGCTGCCGCGCCTTCACCGGTGGAGATGAGCAAGCCCGACGACTTGCCGGTGGAGGGGCGGCTGGTCTTCTTCCTCAAATCGGATGTTCCGGCCGAATTTCCGCGCGACGAAAAAGTGGAAGTGGCGGCAGCCGACTCAAGCTTTGACACAACGCTCGCGTTGAGCGACGGCAGCCTGATGCTCGAGGATGCGCAAACAGCGGTGGCGAATCTGGAACCGCTCGCCCGCTTCGGCTCCTCCGCGTTTGGGCCGGTACGCGTGCGCGCCGTTTCTGCCGATGGCGCGACGGGCGACTGGGTGCCACTGGGAATGCTGGTGCGCATTCCCGGGTTCAAGGAACTGCGCTGCTCGCGCGCGACGGCCAAGCCGTGCTTGTTGAGCGGCACCGACCTTTTTCTGGCCACATCGTTTTCCGCGTCGGCGACGTTCGACAACCCGGTGAGCGTGCCGCCGGGGTTTACGGGAACGGAGATGCTTGTTCCCCACCCCGTGAAGGGCATCCTCTATCTCAAGTTGCGCGACGATCCAGCGAGCCAGGAGACGCTGACGCTTCCGGTAAAGTTGATCGCGCCAAGCGCTCCCCAAGATGAGCTGAAGATAATGACGCCGGCTCCGGGCGCAGCACCAGTTGCGCCGCAGGAGAGTCCGGCGGGGCCGGCGCAAACGCCCGCGCAAATTCCGCCGCCTGCGCAGAATTAATCGGGCGGCGAAGCATCGTGGTTCCCACCCTTGCGGCAAAGACAAGAACGCCGCAAGGATGGGGCACCCAATTTTTGTGGTGGGTGAAGATTGCGCCGGTTTGGGGTCGTGCTATCCCCGGTCCCCAAAAGCGAGGGACCGGGGGCACCCACATTCTTGTGGCGAATATGCGCGCGAGAAGCAACCACAGGTCCTTCGACTCCTCCCCTTCGCGCTGCTCAGGGTCGTCGCTCAGGATGACAACGTTGTTGGGTTGCGGAGCTTAGTTGAAGTATTTCCGGTTCGTCTCGGCGAAGTGCGCCTTGTCGGCTGGTAGCTCGTCGAGCGAGAAGATGGCGTTCTGCGCGCAGATGGAGGCGCAGTTGCCGCAGTCGATGCACTCATCGGGGTTGATATAGACCTGAGCGGCGGTTGCTGCCGCGGGATCGCCCTGAGCGGGCGCAATGGCGGCGGTGGCACACTCGGCCACACAAACAAAATCCTTGGTGCAGGCATCGGTGACGACATAAGCCATAAAAATCTTGCTCCTTGATTGCGGGCGCGCTGTGGTTGACGCCGTTACTTTGAGGTTATCGGCAGAGTCTCGCTGCGGACCGTGATCACAATCACGATTCGAGCTCTGACGGCCTGGAGATTATCCCAATGTGGTACGGCGGAGAGCCGTGCAGGGACGTTTCTGGATTGACGACGCCGCGAAGACCACAGCGGTTCCACAATAGCCATACCCGAGACCGCAACCTTCAAGTGGCTTTTGCACCAGGAAAAAGCCACCCAGCAAGACGTTTGAAAGAGCACGTGAATTGTGGAGCCGCTCTAGAAGATGCGCACGCGAAGGCCTGCGTTGACACCGAAGGAATTCATGTTGCCGAAGGTGAAGTTGGGCCAATCCTGATATTCGAAGTCGACGGCGCGGACGTAGATTCTGTTTGTCCAGTGGAAGTCCAATCCGCCGCCCGCGGTGACTACGAGGTAGCGCCCGTAGGCGTAGCTGTACGGGAAATTGAAGTCGCCGAAGCCAACCAGGCCCTTGGCGTAGGGCTCGCAGCGGCCGAGGTCGAAGTGGTATCGGCCGCCGATCGAATAGGTTTCGGCATGAACGTTCGCGGTTTGAAAATACTCAAGCCAGCGGCCTTCGGCCTCGATGCCGAGACGGCGCTTGGTGTCGAGATCGACGAATCCCGCGATGCCGGTCATCTTCCGCTGGCCATATTGAAGCGTGTATCCGGAGCCCATGGCGCCAGCCGACAGCCTGGCACCGCCCTGGTCGCCGGGAGGTACAACCTGCGCGCGCGATAAACGCGGCCCGATCGATCCGATGAGGATCACCAGGAAAAGAACCGCGGCCAGCCGAATCTGCAAGCGCGGCTTTCCGGTCTGGACCCGCGTTCGCGACCATTCGGTCTGGCAAAAAATCAAATTCTGCAAAAGTTTCATCTTTCTCCCGCGCCCGCTCGGCGACGACGACCGCCTCCGGATCTATTTGGTGATGGTGAGCGAAACGTCCTGGTACTGCTGTGCGTTGGTGCTTGCGCCGGTGCCGGTTACCTGTATGACATAGTTGCCGGGCGCGGCTGTGTTCACGGAGTAGCTATTGCATCCAGTGGCCAGCAGTGCGGCGGCAGAAAGCAGAAGGATTAAGGACATGGTGAAAACTCCGGCGTTGCGCCGGCGCAGGCGCCAGAAGACAAATCCGAAGAGCAGGCTGACGGGCAGGAAGAGCCCGGCCAACGAGAGCTTCGAATTCCCCTGCGCGGAGTTGATGGGCGAGGAGTTCATGGCCGAGGAGCCGCCGCTCAACGGATTGTTGGTGTCGATGGTGAGCTGAACGCTGGCGGAGCCGGAAGCTGCGAGCTTCACGCTGGAGCTGGAGAAGTGGCAGAAGACTCCCGTGGGCAGCGAAGCGCAGCCTAATCCGACGGTGTCAGCAAAGGTCCCGTTCGATTTCAGATTGACAGTCACGGTGGCGTTCTGCGAAGTCGCCATGGTCACGCTGGCGGGATTCACTCCCAAACTGAACAGGGTTGGCGTGCCCGAAACGGGGATTGTGGGCGAGGAGGAGGGGCTATGATCCACGTCGCCGCTATACATGGCGACGATGTTGTAGCTGACGCCGGCGGTGAGGTTGGGGGTGATTGTGGCCACGCCGCTCGCGTTCAGTGTGGCCGAACCGACCTGAGTGGTGTTGCTCATAAAGGTGACGGTGCCGATGGGCGGAATACCTCCGCCGTTATTCAAGACTGTCGCTACCAGAACGACCTGCGCAGGCGGGCCGGAAGTCACCGACGAGCCCAGGCTGGTGGAAGTGGGAATGAGGCCGACGCCTTCGCTGATTGAAGTCGAGGTGCTGGGCGAGTCGTCTGCATCGCCAAGGTAGCTGGCGGTGATGGTGTAGGTTCCGGGAGCCAGCGTAGAAGTGGTGAAGCTGGCGGTTCCCGCAGTGAGAGTTGCCGTGTTGAGGGTGGTTCCGTTGGCGATGAAGTTCACGCTGCCGGTTGGCGTTCCACCGTTGCCGGTGACCTTGGCGGTGATGGTGATGGCCGCCCCGACCAGCGCGGGGTTGGGAGTGACGGTGATCGCGGTGGCGGTGGTGGCCAGCGAGATGGTGAGCGATGTCGGCAACGAAGTGCTGCTGCCATTGTTCGCGTCGCCGGTATAGGTGGCCGTGATGGAGTAAGTGCCCGCGGCCAATGTTGCGGTGGTGAATGTGGCCGTTCCCGACGCGTTCATGGTTCCGGCGCCGATCACGGTTCCATTGGCGAGGAAGTTGACGCTGCCGGTAGGCGTTCCGCCGTTACCCAATACCTGGGCGGCGAAGGTGATGGCGGTTTGCACCAGCGCCGGGTTGGGCGAAACGGAGAGCGAAGTCTGCGAGGTGGCCGGCGCAACCGTGAGCGCGAGCGGCGCCGATGCGCTGCCCAAATTGTTGGCGTCGCCGCTGTAGGTGGCTACGATCTGGTAGCTTCCCTGCGCCAAGGCCGGGGTGATCGCTGCGGTCCCGCCTGCGCTGAGAGGCGCGCTGCCCAATTGCGTGACGCCGGAGGTGAATGTGACGGTGCCCGTGGCCGTTCCCGAGCCCGAGGTCACCTTGACGGTTGCCGTGATCGTCTCTGGCCCACCGGCGATTCCCGGACTGGGAGTTGCGGTGACGGTGGTTGACGTTGAGGCCTGGTTGACCACCTGGCTCAACGGCAACGAGCTGCTGGCCCCGTTCATTGAGTCACCTGCGTAGCTCGCCGTGATGGGATGCGTGCCGACGTTGAGCGTGGAGGTGGTGAAGGCGGCGACGCCCGGATTGCCGCTGAGTGTTCCGGTGCCGATCTGTGCTGCGCCATCAAGAAAACTCACCGTGCCTGTTGGCGCCGCAGAGCCGCTGGGCGGAATGGTTGCGGTAAAGGTGACAGAGCTGCCGTAATTCGACGGGTTGAGGCTTGAGGCCAGTGTTGCGGTAGTGGGCGCCTGCACATCCTGATTGAGGACGGCCGATGTGCTGCCCTCAATCTGCCTGGCGAGGTCGCCGTTATAGACCGCCGTGATCTGATGCGCGCCGGCTGTCAGCGTCGAAGTGGTGAACACTGCAACACCGCCGGCATTGATCGACTGCGTGGTCAGTACAGTAGTTCCGTCCATGAAGGACACTGTGCCGTCGGGCGTGACGCCTCCGCCGCCGGAGACGGACACTGTGGCTGTGAAGGTGACGCTCTGACCAATCGCGGATGGATTCGCGCTTGAAGCCAGGCCTGTCGACGTGCCTTCAAGAACGGTTTGGATCAGCGCGGGAACCGACGAGCTGGTGAAGTGCATTGTGTCGCCGGCGTAAGTGGCGACGACGGAGTGCTGGCCGACAGCGAGCGTGGAAGTGGAGAAGGTGGCCACGCCCGAAGCATTGAGCGCAAGGCCCGAGGCCAGGGGGGTCGTAATGCCATTAAAGGTGTCTGCGATGCTGACGGTTCCTGTAAGGTCACCGGTTCCCGCGCCCGTGACCACCGTGACGGTGAAAGCTACATTCTGGCCGAAGCCGGAGGGATCGGGATTGGAAGCTAGCGAGGTTGTGGTGGAATTGACAGGCTCCGCGGTGCCAATGAGCTCAATGTCGAGCGGCGAGCCGGCGGCGGCAACACTGGGCTGCGCATCTTCTGTGACGTCGATGTTGGGCGTTTCGGTTTGATTTGCCGGGAGCGTCGGACTGGCGGCCGGAGCGAAGACAGCGCCAATCGTGCAATCAGCATTGACGGCCAGCGAATCGCCGTTGGTGCAGGAGTTGGGGACTGTTGCATCGACCGCCGCATTGGTTGCGGGAACGATTGCGGTCAGGTCGAGCGCGGCATTGCCGTCGTTTTCGACCGTCTCATCCTGGGTTGCGGAGGTGTTGCCCTGGCGAATGGGGATGGTGTAATCGAGCGCGGCGAAGTTGCCCTGAATCTCGCGCACCACCATATCCAGCGTGTCAGCAACATAGAGGTCGCCGCTGCCATCGAGGTAGAGACCAACCGGTCCGTAAAGCTGCACAGGCTGAAACGCACCGCCGGCGTAGTAGTTGCCGCAGCCGTTCTCGGCCAGTGTGGAGATGAGGCCAGTGGCCGCGCTCACTTTGCGGATGGACGCATTCTGCGTCTCGGCAATGTAGACATTGCCCGCGGCATCGACCGCGACACCCGAAGGCGACCACACATTTGCCGCGTTGGCGGCGATCGGCGTCGCCGTGCACGCCGTCGCGCCCGCATTTCCGGTTCCGGCGAAGGTGGAGATGGTGCTGGCCGGGGTGATGATGCCGCCGACCGCCATCACTTCGCGGATGCGGTGATTGGCGGAGTCGGGAATGTACATGTTGCCGGAAGCATCGAAGGCCACGGCATAGGGAAAGTTGAGCCTGGCGCTGTTGGCCGCGATTCCGTCGCCGTTGTAGCCGCCCGTACCGTTGCCGTTGGCGAAGCCGTTGCCCGCGATGGTGGCAATGACGCCGGTGGCCGAACTCGCTTCGCGAATGCGATGGTTATTGGTGTCGGCGATGTAAAGGTTTGTGCCGGCGTCGAGGGTGATGCCTTCAGGCTGGTTGAGCGTGGCCTGCGTGGCTGGGCAACCGTCGCCGACTGTATCGCTGCTTGAGCCGCAGACAGTGCCTCCGTTGTTGCCGGCGATTGTGTTGATGACGCCCGTGGCTGCCGTGACGATGCGGATCACGTTGTTGCCGCTGTCGGCAATGTAGAGATTTCCCGCGCCGTCGACGGCCACATCGCCAGGAGCGTTCAGAGTGGCGCTTGCAGCGAGGCCGCCGTCGCCCGTGTAGGAGGGATTGCCGTTGCCGGTGATGGTCGAGATAATTCCGGCGCCCGCGCAAGTGGTGCCCTGAATGGTGGCGCTGGCGGCGTTTGCGCACACCATGCGGATACGGTTGTGCAGGCTGTCGGCGATATACAAATTGCCGGCTCCATCGAGGGCGATGCCGCTGGGCAGGTAAAGCTCGGCCTGCGTGGCGGGCTGGCCGTCATCGACAGAGGTATAGAGACCAATCTGGCCGGCGACTGGCAGCAGGTTACCTGACACCAACACTCCCAAGCCGCCGACTCCAGTGCCGGAAAGATATGCGGTGCCGAGGACGGCTGGGGCGGGGCCGCTTGCGGGCGTGCCCACGAGCACCACCGCGCCCAATCTGAGACCGGGATTGGCGGGCGTGAACGTGATCGACTCTGTGCAGGTTGCGCCTTGCGCGAGCGTGGCCGATGCGCAATTCGAAGTGCCTGTGCCCGCCGCGAAGTCTCCGGATGGCGCGCCCAGCGTGAGGATTTCAACGCTCGTGACCGTGCCTGCTGCCGACGCGGTAACCGTTACGCCCTGATTGCCCATTGTTGCTCCCACAGGTTGCGAGCCGAATTGCGCCTGTGCGCCAACGGCCGCAAGCAACAGCGCAGCTCCAGCCAGGATGCTGGCGGCGCGGCGCGGCGTGACACGGATGATCGATTGCTTGCTCGGAAGAGGGGGGATTTTGGAATCGACTGTTGTGGGTGCTGGATAAGAAAGAGTGCGGAGAATTGGCTCAGTCAGGCATTGCATACACGGCTCCGTTCGCGGCCTCTGTGCGACTTTCACACACCCGGATTGCTGGACCCGGCGCACCAAAAAGCGGTCGCATCGAGGTGACCGCCAGTGGGGCGCTGTCGACATGTGACCGGCGGAAGCATGAATGGCGGTGCAGCTTCGGGGCCCAATTCGAGGGCGGAGACTTATCGTCTCATAATTACCTTTGTGCGCTTATTAAAAGTCTTGGGTAATACCACCATAGTCGTATTCATATCTTTAGTTCTAACATTCGGATTACCTTTGTACTATTTCGAATCAAATCTGGCGCCAAGGCCGCCTTTAATTGGACTTAGCCGCCAAACGCGCACACACTCCCCCCGAGCCTGAGCTACGCGATGAAAACGAAGATTGAAGGCGATGCTGAATTCCGTCGGCGGCGTGCGCGCACTTTTCCGTTGAGCCTTAAAACTTCCCTGTGCTAGCCTTGCGCTACTTCTCCGGGGCATAGCGGGCGCATTTTCGCATTTCCCTAAAGACGCAAGTCGAGGTCGCTCCAATGGCTTCTGTATCGCAAAGCGCGATTGTGCGCCGCAACGTTCAGGTCACCGGGCGCGGTGGACTGGTTGACAAATACTTCTACTTCGCGATGTCGCTGCTGGTGGCGGCGATTGTCGTTTGGGGATTCAGCCACACGGTTGACCAGAATCTGTTTCACGCCGCTCCGCCGCGGCCGCTCCTGCTGTGGTTCCATGGCAGCGCGTTTTCGGGATGGGTGCTTTTCTTCATTTTTCAGTCCGCGCTGGTGCGCACGCACAACGTGAAATGGCACCGGTTTTTCGGATGGTTTGGCGCCGCGCTGGGGACGGTGATGGTGGCGCTTGGCGTGACGACCGCGATTGTGATGACGCGCTTTGACACCCAGACGCTGCACGAGCCTGGCGGGGAC
Source organism: uncultured Acidobacteriaceae bacterium (assembly GCA_963835355.1). Classification (GTDB taxonomy): domain Bacteria; phylum Acidobacteriota; class Terriglobia; order Terriglobales; family Acidobacteriaceae; genus Telmatobacter. Next base: position 475,401 of record CAWIFE010000001.1, read on the forward strand.
GCTTTTCTGATCGTTCCGTTCTACGACGTGGCGGCCTTCGCGACGTTGTTCACGTTGGCGGTCCTCTGGCGCAAAAAGCCGGAGCTGCACCGGCGATTGATTTTCGTCGCCACCTGCGGGCTGCTGGCTGCAGCATTTGGCCGCTTCCCGTACCTTAGTGACCACAATCTCTTTTACGTGGGCGTGGACGCGGTGATCCTGCTCGGGGTGGTGCGCGATCTACTGGTGAACCGGCGGGTGCACAGGGTCTATCTGATCGCGGTGCCGGCGTTGATTCTTTGCCAAGCCATTGTCGTTTACACCATGGCCAACGGGTCAGCCTGGTGGTTGAGGATTGCGGACAGGATTCTGGGGTGATCGCTTGTAAAATTGACAAATTGAAGAAGACACAAAGTAAAACCGATTGGCGCCGAGTGCTGGCGTTGAAAGAGGGCGAACGCATCCCTTATGGGCCGGAGGACGGCCCGTATGACCCGAACGATGCCGGGGCCACGCGCGCATTTTTCGCTCAGGCAGATCTGATCCGAAACAACAGGGTCGTTCGCCGCGGTAAACACGGTTCGCCTAAAGCAGATTGAGGAATTCATCGACGGCAAGTCCCGCGGTTCGGATCAGTCCTCGCAGAGTGCCTGGCGCAAGTTCGGCGTGCTGGGGAACGGTGAGATTGGCGCGAACACCTGGCTTGGTCAATACGAGGTGGCTGCCTACCTGGCCGCGCACTTGCCAGCCAGCCTTTTGGAAGGCCTTCGCTGCGTCCTTGCCCGAAATGTTTGAAAGTCGTCCCACGGATTGGCCCTTGTAGCATTGATCATAGTGCCCTTGCAACTCTAATCATGGGCGTGACATATCAATTGTCATGCACAGGATTTAGTGCAATTGCATGAGGAAAACCGGGCCCAGTGTGGAAGATGTGGGAAATGCGGAAGAATTGGCAACGAAAATTAGACGGCCACAACGAGCGGGGTCTCGTCGTCTGGCAGCGCCTCGGCGGCCTTCTGATCCTCGGCCCAAAGCCACGCTGTGATGGCCTCTTTGACATTGGCGAGTGCCTCTTGTTCTGTCTTTCCTTGAGAAAAGCAGCCAGGCAGGGCGGGGCACTCCGCTACAACCCAGCCATCCTCGTCCTGCTTGAGAACCACGTGGAACATCATGGGCAGACTCCTGCGGCGAGAGGCGCGCACATACACATTTATACCCCAACAGGACTTCCTAAAAGGGATTCTTTAAGAGGACTCCATCGGGGGATGCGCAAAGCGCACATTTAGAATGGACAGGTTATGGCCACGTTGAAAGCTGTGCGCGGGACGCGGGATCTGTTGCCGCCGGAGACGGAGCTGTGGAATCGCATTGAGGCGACGGCACGCCAGGTCTTTGCCCGCTACAACTTCAGCGAGATTCGCACACCCATCTTCGAGGACACGGGGCTGTTTGCGCGCAGCGTGGGCGAAGAAACCGACATTGTGTCGAAAGAGATGTACACGTGGGAGGATCGCGCCCGCGCGCAGTCGGAAAAGACGCAGTCGCTGACGTTGCGGCCTGAGAATACGGCAGGCGTGGTGCGCGCCTATATCGAGCACGGGATGGGTGAGAGCGGCCAGTTGCAGAAGCTCTATTACATCGGGCCGCAGTTCCGCAGAGAGCGTCCGCAGAAGGGCCGCTACCGGCAGTTCTGGCAGATTGGCGCTGAGGTGATCGGGCCGCCATCGTCAGGCAGCGAATCGGCGTTGCGCGACGCCGAAGTTCTGGAGATGCTGGCGACACTGCTGGATGAGCTGAAGATTACGGGCTGGACGCTTGAGCTGAATTCCGTGGGGTCGGCTGCGGATCGGGCTCGTTACAACGATGTGCTGCGCGCGGCGTTGGTCGATGTTGCGCCGAAGATGTGCGGAGATTGCCAGCGGCGGGCGGTGACCAATCCGCTGCGCGTGCTTGACTGCAAAGTTCCCGAGGACCAGCCGATCATCGAGAGCCTGCCGAAGATTGGCGATTCGCTGGGCGAAGACTCAAAGATACATTTTGCGGCGGTGCTTGCCGCACTCGACGCGGCTGGCGTGGCTTACAAGCTGAATCAGCGGCTGGTGCGCGGACTTGATTACTACACGCGGACGACGTTTGAGTTCACGCATGGCGGGGTTGGCGCGCAGAACGCGCTGCTTGGTGGCGGACGCTACGACGGTTTGAGCGAGGCCATCGGCGGACCGAAGGCGCCGGGGATTGGGTTCGCGATGGGTCTGGACCGGCTGGTGCTGACGTTGCAGGCACAGGAGCAAACGCAGGCTGCTGTGCTCGCGGTGAAAGTCGATGCATACATTGCGCCGATCGGCGAGAGCCTGAACGCAGCCGCGCTGGTTCTGGCGCGAGAGTTGCGGCGAGCCGGCTTGCGGGTCGAGCTCGGCGATGGAAGCTTCCGATTGAAGAAGTCGTTCGAGGCCGCCGACAAGATCGCCCGCAGCATCGTGATCCTGGGCGAAGACGAGCACCAATCCGGTATCCTGACGGTGAAGGACTTCACGACAGGCACACAAACAAAGGTTCCTCGCATGGAACTGGCGAGGGTTCTTTCAGAACCCAGTGATCAGTGATTAGAGGACAGTGATCGGCTCTTTGGCGGCACGGTTGAGGTTGTGTCCGTTTAAAGCGATTCACGATTGAGACTCCTTGACTTCGTGCTATCCCACCCTTGCGACAAGAACAAATACGTCGCAAGGATGGGGCACCCAAAGTCGTGCTGGAGATTGAGAAGGAAAGGTTAGGGTTGTGCTCGACTTTTTAGGCAATCTGGAACGGACGCACATGTGCGGCGAGCTGCGCGCCGCCGACGCGGGCAAGCAAGTGGTGCTGATGGGCTGGGTGAACCGGCGCCGCGACCACGGCAGCCTGATCTTCCTCGACCTCCGGGATCGCACGGGAATTGCGCAGGTGGTGCTGGACCACGACCTGATCCCGGAGGGCCACGCGAAGGGTGAGCAGGTGCGGCCGGAATACGTGGTCGCGGCTGTGGGCAAGGTGCGGCTGCGCGACCCGGACGCGATCAACCCAAAAATGCCGACCGGCGAGATCGAGATTGAGGCCACGGAGATTCGCGTTCTGAACGACACGCGGCTGGCGCCGTTTTCGCCGTCGGAAGAGGCGATCCAGAACGAAGAAGTGCGGCTCAAATACCGCTACATCGATCTGCGACGGCCGGAGATGCAGCACAACTTCAAGCTGCGGCACGATATTACGCTGGCGATTCGCGAGAGCCTGAGCAAGCAGGGCTTTCTCGAGATCGAAACGCCGATCCTGACCAAATCGACGCCCGAGGGCGCGCGCGATTTCCTGGTTCCCAGCCGCGTGCATCCGGGCGAGTTCTACGCGCTGCCGCAATCGCCGCAGATTTTCAAGCAGATTCTGATGATCTCGGGCTTCGACCGGTATTTCCAAATCGCACGGTGCTTCCGCGATGAGGATCTGCGCGCCGATCGACAGCTCGAATTCACGCAGGTGGATCTCGAGATGAGTTTCCCGCGGCAGGAGACGGTCTTCGGCGTGGTGGAGCAGTTTATGAAGGCGGGCTTTGCGGCGGCGGGAATCGATCTGCCGATTCCCTTCCCGCGCATTTCCTACGATGAATCGATGCGCCAGTACGGAACCGACAAGCCTGACCTGCGGCTGCCGGGACTGACCGATGTGCGGCCGGCTTTTAGCGACGATGCGCTGGCTACGCTGCAGATCGATCCCGCGCTGCCGGTGGTGGCGCTGCGCATTCCCAACGTGGGCGAGCTGAGCCGCAAGGAGCGCGAAGACAATCATCCGCTCTTCGACCAGAAGAAGGGCGCGAAGTTTATCGATGATTTCAAGCGGCTAGCGAAGAGCTTTCCTGAAGCTGCGGCGAAGGTGCGCGAGCTGGCGGGCGCGGCAGACGCGGACTTTGTGATCGTGGTCGCGGGAGACCCGGCACACCACATCAAGGCCAGCGACACCAAGTTTCCCGGCAGGCTTTCGGAGCGCGAGATCAATGTGTACGCGGCTGCAGGCAACTTCCGCGCCGAGCTGGCGAAGAAGTATGCGGACAGGCATGGAGCATTTCGCGTTACCGATGAAGTCGTCCAAAACGCGGCAGCGCGAAGTTCGGCGAGCGAGATGATTGACGGCAGCAAGGCGTTCCATCCTATGTGGCTCACGGACTTTCCGATGTTCGAGTACGACCTGGGTTTGGCCAAGTGGATGCCCGCGCATCATCCGTTTACCGCGCCGATTGAGGCTGACATGGCGAACCTGGTCAGCGACCCGGCGAGCGTGCGGGCAAACTGCTATGACCTGGCGATGAACGGACTCGAGCTTGGATCGGGATCGATTCGTATTCACCGCAAGGATGTGCAGCAGCAGATTTTTTCCTCGCTTGGGATTAGCGAGGCGGAAGCGAAAGCAAGATTCGGATTTTTTCTCGACGCACTGGAATACGGCACGCCTCCGCACGGCGGGATTGCGCTGGGCCTCGATCGCATTGTGATGCTGCTGGCCGGCGCAAGCAATTTGCGCGAGGTGATCACTTTCCCGAAGACGGCGAAGGCCATTGATTTGATGGCTGAAGCGCCGACGGCTGTGACAGAACAGCAGTTGAAAGAGTTGCACATTCGCGTGGCGACGAAGAGCTAGAGCGGAAATGGCTGCGGCGCGCTTGGGCAAGCGCTGAGTCTGTGGTATATTTTTCAAGGTGCGGAAGCGATTTTCTGCTCCGCATGGAGTCGCGCGAGGTGGTCAATGGCGCGGCTTTTTTAAACCCCAGGGACGCGTAGCTCAACTGGCAGAGCATTCGGCTCTTAACCGACAGGTTGAAGGTTCGATTCCTTCCGCGTCCACCAGCCTTCGCCCTCTCGGGCTTCGGCTCGGCAAGCCATTTGAAGAGCGAAGACTGTCGCGCCGTAGCATTCAGTGAAGGCGGACAGTTACTTCGCCCTCTCGGGCTTCGGCTCGGCGAGCCATTGCATGGAGCAGCCGCTCGCTCATCGCTCGCAAGACTTCCCTGCAAACTGAGACTTTCAGGCTCTTCGCCCGCCCAGTCGGGCTTCGGCTCGGCAAGCCATTTGAAGAGCGAAGACTGTCGCGCCGTAGCTTTCAGTGAAGGCGGACAGTTACTTCGCCCTCTCGGGCTTCGGCTCGGCAAGCCATTGCATGGAGCAGCCGCTCGCTCATCGCTCGCAAGACTTCCCTGCAAACTGAGACTTTCAGGCTCTTCGCCCGCCCAGTCGGGCTTCGGCTCGGCAAGCCATTTGAAGAGCGAAGACTGTCGCGCCGTAGCTTTCAGTGAAGGCGGACAGTTACTTCGCCCTCTCGGGCTTCGGCTCGGCAAGCCATTGCATGGAGCAGCCGCTCGCTCATCGCTCGCAAGACTTCCCTGCAAACTGAGACTTTCAGGCTCTTCGCCCGCCCAGTCGGGCTTCGGCTCGGCAAGCCATTTGAAGAGCGAAGACTGTCGCGCCGTAGCATTCAGTGAAGGCGGACAGTTACTTCGCCCTCTCGGGCTTCGGCTCGGCAAGCCATTCCTCTGAGTCACAGTTCATAGTGCTCGGTTCTGAGCCCCAAGCTATCAACATCCAACCCTCTGCCATCCGCTGCGATTCGCGGCGCGGAAGCTGTACGTGAGGTCGAGAATTCTGCCGAAATCAAGAAGAAAGGAGCTGCGGAACCGCGAAGGCACTCCCTTGAAGGCCATGATTCTGCGTGAGTTCGGAGAAGGTCGCCGTTTCACAGGTTTCAAAGCCCGGGACTAGAAGAACCTGCGTCAGGCGTTGAGGAACGAGGAATTTGAGGTCGGACGGGGTGCAGGACGCGATGCGGGAAGAGCGGAGGCGCGGATGCGGGAATGGCCCAGGAGTGCCAGTGAATAACGCGAAAGTGTGATTGAGTCAGCAAAGGTAACGGGTTCCAATGTTAGCAACATGCCCTTGACGGAGGTGCCGAGGGGGCGGATTCGACTTCTGGCCGCCACTCGGTGTACGTCCCGCGTCATTCGCTGAACCGCAGACTAACAAGGAGAACACAAATGAACAGCTTGTTTTTGAATCTATATGCGAAATTCCAGGGACTGAAGAACGGCGACGAAGGTCAGGACCTGGTTGAATACGCGCTTCTGGTTTGCCTGATTGCTCTCGTTTGCATCACGGGCGTCACCAACGTGGCCAACGCCGTGAACACGGTGTTCAGCAACATCAGCAGCTCACTGGCGTAAATCCGACGGGGCGCTGCCAGAAAGCGCGGAACCGTACACCACCTACAGGGCACCACTTCCCTCCGACGTGACACGAAGCCTCTCGGAAGCGAGGGGCTTTTGTGTGTTTGGGCGATCGAGGGAAAAGTAGAGGCCGCGCCGCGACCAAGCGGCGGGTAGCTTTCGAAGAGCGCGCTGCCGAGTCAGTTAATGCGAATTCGATCCAGGATGCACCTTTGCGCAGCGCCTTCAAACGTGACATTGAAATGCTGGAAGAACCCGTTCATTCCGAGTAGAGCTGCTACCGGTAGGCCCTCTTTGAATCCAGCCGTAATCTTAATGGGGCCGCCAAGCGTATACAGGGTTATCTCGTGAAGCCAGCTCGTATCCGGCCCTGCAATTCCATTCAAGATTTCAGCTTCTCCTGCCTTCAGATCGAGGCCGATCGCCGCGGCTAGATTGGCGTGAAAAAGGCAACGCGTCGCGCCCGAATCGAGGAGCGCCTCGAAGCGCTTTGTGCGCGGCGCATTTGGCTCTGGCCGTGCGATTTGCACCGGCAACATCGCTGAATAGAGATAGCCGCCTCGCTTATCCGGGAATATTCGATATGGGATGGTCAGGGACAAGGTCAGACCGAAAGCGGCGACCAAGAGGCAGGAGTCTTCAGGATGAGCACATCCGTCTCTCCCGCAGCGTCCGCTTTGTCGGAAACCTCTTTATAATCGCGGCCGGTTGCAACGACGCGAGATTCATCCTCGGAAAGCGCAATCCAACTGTCGAGCGGGGCAGATTGGAGGGCCTTGAGCCGGCTGGCCGCTTCGGGAGACATGAGAATACCTCTATGGCTTTGACGCTTAGGTATACCTGAAGGATTCTTCGCCGTCAATTACCGGAAAATGAGCGAGCCTACAAAGATTGTAAGGCCTGCCTCGAATGCGGCGTCCGCGGCTTCAGTTAGGGTCGGTGGTGGAAGCTGGGAGGGAAAGACAGTGCGCCCGGAGGCCTGCAACGGCGGGGAACTCCCGACCTAACGTCTTTGTAATGAAAAATGGTGCGCCCGGAGAGATTCGAACTCCCGACCTAACGCTCCGGAGGCGTTCGCTCTATCCAGCTGAGCTACGGGCGCGCTTCAACAGGATACCGCAGATTGCGGATTCACCGTCTTCGTCTCAGTGCCGGGACGGTCGACGATCATACGACCTTCACCTTTTTCAAGATATCGATGTAGACATTGCCCCTGGCTATAAAGATCGACCAACCAATTCTCTCAAGCGGACCATTTCGCGCGGGAGCGCCGCAGAATTGAGAGAACATCTCTGGAATTTTCTGGTGCGGGGCAACAAAGTTTTCTGAGGTTGCATATTGCTCCACGCGATCATATACGAACTCAACTCCCCGCTTCTCTTCAGCGCAAGCGGCGAAGGCCAATTTGGCCTCGAAGGAAAGGTCATTCTCAAACTTGTGGAGGTATGCGCGTATTGTCGCCTCTGCCAGTTGCGACGCCAGTTCAGGCTTGAGACCGCCGGAGAGTTTGTGAGTGTTGATTGCTGCAGTGACTGCAAAAAACTGAAGGGCCGCTGCTTCGCATTGAAAGCGTGCCTTATCTACGCCATAAGATTCGTCCTCAGCTAGAAAGATGACGTCCTGTTTGGTCGGTTGTAACAGCGGCCGAATAGCTGCACTCGCTAAAACGTCAGCTAATTGATTCAGTGGTATCGCTTTCTTCCCGAGGCCAAACATGGCCGTGAGTATAGCACTGGCTATTTTTTCTGATCGGCGGCTTTTGATGGCAATGACCAACTAACGCCATCCGGATCACCGGTTCACTTCGCATTGTCTATTGACATCATCTTTAGACTGTGCAACTATTGGGCGAGGTTAGACGTGAGCCTTTCTCCTATCAAACTTACAATTGCCGGATTCATTGACAAACTGAGCGAAGCCATCAAGACGCGCGATGACGCTGAAAAGCGGATTGGGGAGTACGCGGTTGCGATTCGAGCTCTCGCGCGGGTGATGGAAGACAAAGAGACTGCAGACGCCTGCCTTGCCACTCTGGAGAAACTCAGCGGAAAGCCTGGATTTGCGGGCACGATTCGATCCGTTCTGCGAGGCAACCTAAAAGGTCTCACGCCAACGGAAATTAAGGGTTGGATCCAGTTTCGAAAGAGCATGGACCTGTCGGTTTACTCGAACCCGATGGCTTCAATACATACGACTCTTCGAAGGATGGTGGATTCGGGCGAAGTTGAACCCATCCAAAACCCTGAGGGCGAAAAAGCATACCGAGTCAAAGCAGCCGGTGATCGTATAGCTCTGCCTCCCCAGGCTCCGCGTACATTACGGAGAAAGTTGTAGCTTTGGATTCAACAACGGACCGCCAAAGCGCCTCTGGCACTTGGGTGGCGAGGGAAAGGTGAACCCGCGATGCGAGTGCGAATCACCATCAAAGTAACGCAGACCGCGGCGGGTCATACGGTAGAAATCACCGTTGAACCGCCTGGATAGATGACCCTCGTCCAATATTGCCCCGCTTCCTGCGTTAACAGGAGCGGGGCTGCAACAGGCCGCTCTTTCGTTGACTTGGGGCTTAATTTCCAGTATTCTAGAGAGCCTTGCGCGGTGTTGCGCCTGTGGTCCGGGTGTGTTCATTCGGACCTTGTTTGGTTGGGGTTTCTGGCCAGGTTCTGGCGGCTCCAATGGAACAGGCGACCGGCGGCGGGACCGGAAGAAAGTGGTCCGGCGTAGCCAGGGTTCCGAGAGAACGAACTCCCGCAGCTTCTCACCCGAACAGATTTGTTTGGCAGTGGGTAGAGCTTCGAGCCCGTGCGCAGAGCATGGGCGATAGCGGTTTGCGCGGGTAGCACAGCCGGTAGCCAGTAGGTTGCAGCCGGTAGCTGATCCAGCGGGCGCGCGGGGCGAGTTTAGCGAGTTTGATTGAGGCGCGAGGCAGTTTTTGCGGCGCAGGGTAAATTCTTTCGAGGGAACGAGAGCGATGTCGACATTTATTCCGAGCGGCAAGGATATCAGCCGCAAATGGTATGTGGTGGACGCGAGCGGGCAGACGCTGGGGCGCCTGGCCACCAAGGCCGCGATGATTCTGAGCGGCAAGACGAATCCTCAGTATGTGCCGTACATCGACACGGGCGACCACGTGATCGTGATTAACGCCGAGAAGGTGAAGCTGACGGGTTTGAAGGACCAGACCAAGCTTTACCGCCGCTATACGGGCTTTCCGGGCGGGCTGCGCGAGGAGTCGTTTACGCGGCTGATCAATCGCCGGCCGGAGAAGGTTCTGGAAGAGGCGATCAAGGGCATGCTGCCGAAGAGCAAGATGGGACGCCAGATGGCCACCAAGCTGAAGGTATACAAAGGCGACAAGCATCCGCACACGGCGCAGAAGCCGGTTGTTCTGTAAGGCAGGGACTAGGGACGTAGGGACTTAAGGGACTAGGAAACACAAGCCTGAGGGCTGAGAGCTAAGAGGACACGAATGGCAGAGGATCTGGTTCAGTATTACGGGACGGGGCGGCGCAAGTCGGCGATCGCGAGAGTTTTTCTGCGTCCCGGCACGGGCGAGTGGAAGGTCAACGGCAAGAAGTTCGACGAGCACTTTGTGACCGAACAGCAGCGGGTTAGCGCCAAGCGGACGCTGGTGGTGGCCGAGCTCGGGGCGAGCTTCGACGTTGTGACGACCGTGAGGGGCGGCGGAGTTTCCGCACAGGCCGACGCGGTGAAGATGGGCATAGCCCGGGCCCTGGTTGAGTTCAACCCTGAGCTGCGCAAGCTGCTCAAGGCCGAAGGATTGATGACTCGCGACGCGCGCCAGAAGGAACGCAAGAAGTACGGGCAGAAGGGCGCGAGAAAGCGGTTCCAGTTCTCGAAAAGATAGTTTTCAGTTGTCAGTTCTCAGTTTTCAGTACGCTGCGCTCATGGTACTGACAACTGATCACTGATAACTGACGACTCGCAACACAAATCTCCCCGCGAGGGGATAAATCCGGGCCACAGAATCACGAGCCCGGATGCAGTCCACGAAGGAGGACCATTGGCAACCATCACCATGAAGGAACTGCTCGAGGCGGGTGTTCACTTCGGGCATCAGACGAAGCGCTGGAATCCCAAGATGAAGGAATACATCTTCGGGGAGCGCAACGGAATTTACATCATCGACCTGCAGAAGACGCTAAAGCTGTTCAAAGAGGCGTCGAAGTTTGTGGTTGAGCTTTGCGCCAGCGGCAAGACGATTCTGTTCGTCGGCACCAAGCGCCAGGCACAGGATGCGGTAGCCGAAGAGGCAACGCGGGCGGGCATGCCATACATTAACCAGCGCTGGCTGGGCGGCCTGCTGACGAATTGGATTACGGTGCAGAAGTCAGTGAAGCGCCTGCAAGAACTGGATGAGATGGCCACGGACGGCCGCTACGACCTGCTGACCAAGAAGGAAGTGATCAAGCTGGAGCGCGAGCGGAAGCACCTGCAGGCCAATCTGGCGGGCATCAAGAATATGAAGCGACTGCCCGACGCGCTGTTCATCGTGGACTCGAACAACGAGACGATCGCGGTGAAGGAAGCGCGGAAGCTGGGCATCCCGGTGGTTGCGGTGGTGGACACGAACTGCGACCCGACGGTGGTGGATTACGTGATTCCGGGCAACGACGACGCGCTGCGCGCCATCCGGCTGTTCACATCGAAAGTGGCCGACTCGGCTGCCGAGGGCGTGAACCTGCTGAGCGACAAGGCCTTCACAGAAGAGGCGCCGGAGGCGGCGGCCGCGGAAGTGAACGAAGGCGGCGTGGAGGGCGTTGCGATTTCGGCGGAGTCCGCACCGAGCGAGGAAGTTGACCTGGAGGCAGCGCTGGGCGGGGGCATTCGCAAGGCGCCGGCTGCTGTGGCGGCCCTGCTGGAAGAGGACGAAGTGGCGGCGGAGAGCGCCAAGTAGCGATTCGGCAAGGAAGCACGCACTGAACTCAAAAGAGCGTGGCCGCTTTGGTCGAGTCTTGTTAGACCGCCCGAATGAACGGCGATTCCAGAGTTAGAGTGCCTTTGCTATGTTTTTGCCGGGCCGCCGACTCCCTGATGGTCGCGTCGGCTCGAAGATCGCGGCTTCGGGTTAGAGCAACTCTGGAATCGCTATAGCGCCACGCTTTTCTTATGCCGGAGATTCTCCGGCGTGCAACACGATTGTGAAATCTTAAACGCAGTACTTATCGATAAGGCCGCGTGCGGCCAGGGAAAAAGAGAGATGACGACAGTGACTGAGAAGATTGACGCGAAACTCGTGAAAGAACTGCGCGAGAAGTCGGGCGCGCCGATGGGCGACTGCCTGAAGGCTCTGCAGGAGACCAAGGGGAATATTGAAGATGCGTTCGTGGTGCTGCGCAAGCGTGGGATGGCCTCGGCGCAGAAGAAGGCTTCGCGCGTGACCAACGAGGGCGCGGTGGGCAGCTACATTCATGCCGGCGGCAAGATTGCCGTGCTGGTGGAGCTGAACTGCGAGAGCGATTTTGTGGCGAGGACCGAAGACTTCCAGGAACTGCTGAAGGACGTGGCGATGCACATCGCAGCGAGCGATCCGCGCTACGTGAAGCCCGAGGACGTGACCACGGAGGATCTGGAGCGCGAGAAGGAGATCTATCGCGCGCAGGCAGCGGCCACGGGCAAGCCGGCGCCGGTGATCGAAAAGATTGTGGACGGGAAGATGGCGAAGTTCTACGAGGAAGTTTGCCTGCTGGAACAGCCGTTCATCAAGGACCAGGCCATCAGCGTGAAGGAGTTGATCGCGCAGAAGGTGGGCAAGCTTGGCGAGAACATTACGGTGCGGCGGTTTGCGCGGTTCAAGGTGGGCGCGCCCGACTGGACGGTGGCGCAGACCAAGGCAGTGGAAGCGGCGGAATAGTCGCGGAACGTACGCCGCATCGCGAACCAAATCGGAATTCAAAACAAACAGAAGGGGCAGTCCATTGCGGACTGCCCCTTTTGGTTGTGCGGAAAATTGTTGGCTTAGGGGAGGTAGTAGCGGAGCGAGGTGAAGATCATGTTGTCGTCGCCGTGCGCGCCGTTGCCGGTGTTGGCCGTGCCACCCGCGCCAGACCAAATATCGCGGCGGAAGAGGCTGTATTGGATGCCCTGGCGGAGACGTCCCTTGGGGCTGTTGTGGATGTTCCACCAGTAGCCAGCGGTGAACTCCTGGACGTCTTTGTTGCTGCCGCCGCAACTGGCTGGGGCGACCTGTGCTGCGCCTCCGGCTCCTGCGGTGCCGACAGCGGTGGGCTCAACGAGGCAGCCCGACATGTTGACACTGCGCGTGCCGTAGCCGACCTGGGTTGTGCCACTCAGCACATAGTCGCGGTCAAGATAGTCGCCACCGTAGTTGAAGTACATATTGAAGTTCGGCGAGGGATTCAGCTCGATCGTGCTGAGGGCCGAGAAGCCGTGGATGGGAGAGATCATCGCATTCGGACGCAGGGTCACGTCGGCGATGGTGGAAGAGCCGTAGCGGCCAACGCCCTGGCCCCACAGGCCCTTGAGGCCGACGACAACGATATTTTTGCTACCCCCGGCGAGCGGGCCGCGGAAGCCGCCGCCGAAGCCAGCGCCGGTGGCCGTGGCATGTTGAGGGCAAGGCAGTCGTCGGTACAGTGCAGGTGGCCGTTACGGCCGCGCAGGGATAGATGCGGTCACGGAAGTTGCGGTCGATGCCGAAGATTTCCCAATGGCCCCAGCCGGGCTGGAAGGCCATCTTGACGACGAAGTCGGGCGTGAAGTTAAAGGAATAGTTGGCGTTCAGGTTGTAGAGACCGCCGCCGGTTCCGGTGGAGCCGAACAGATAATTAGTCGGCGTGTTCTGTCCGGACGGGTTCAGCATCTCGGCATTCTCAACTGAAGCGCCGATGAAGGCTGACTTGCCGATATCCTTGGAGACGCGGAAACTGTATTGCCGGGCCCATACAAAGCCCGCATAGTATTGTGCATCGATGGTGGCAGGAAGGACTCGGTGCCGCGCGTCAGGCCCGCCGTGGTTTCCGCAACCAGCGACCAACCATGCCGCCGGAGAAATCCCATCCGCTGGTCATCTTTGCGTCCGCCCCAATTGGCCGCTGCCGCAGCGTGTAGCTGTTCGACTGGTTGTTGTTCGAGGTAGTCCCCGAGCTCAGCCAGTCCAGCCTCGTAGTAGGCCGGTGAGGGTTGCGCTGCTGAGCTTGCCGATACCCTTGAGGGCGACGCGCGACTGGCGGCCAGAACCGAAGAACTCGCTCAACTGAGATGCCTGGGAGTTGGCAAGTGGAACGCCGGTCAACGCTGTGTTGATGTCGCCGCCGGTGGCGCCCTGACGCCACACTGTTTCACCCGCCACGAAGCTGCCGGCAGGCGAAAGAGTGATGCCCTTGTAATGAAGGGCGTCAGGACTGTTGATCGCCTTCTTGATGTTCGTGGTCTCGTCGGAGACCGTGGTGGCGAGCGAAACAGCGTTGGTCTTCAAATCGCTGACCGTGCTCTGCAGCGTGGAAACGGCCGCAGAATTGTCAGTGGTGGCCTGCTGTTGCGCCTGTGCGTCGGCTTCTGCTTTGGCGGCTGCTGCCTGCGCATCGGCTGCCGCCTGCTGCGCCTGCTTCAACTGCTCATCCTTGGCAGCGAGATCGGACTTGAGGCCGTTGATCTCGCCCTGGAATTCGGTGCGCATCTCATCGATCTGCTGTTGCACCGTGGGACCGGCCGGCGCTGCGGGTTTCGCTGCGGCGTGCTTTTTGGCCGGCGGCGTAGTGCCGCTGGTTTGTGCGTAAGAAACAACAAGACCGGCTGCAAGAAATGCAATGGCAGCCGCTTTCACTGTCAATTTCATTTGGGCCTCTCTTTTCCTCATAGATTCGTGTTGGAAGGTCGCGGCGTCCTCGTGCACAGCGGATGCATTCCACTTCTGCATCCCGGACGCATTGAAGAAATGAATGATCTGCGGTATTCCCATCGGCGCGACAAACTAGGGGAGTGGAAAGGGGGAAGTCTCGCGCCGGCGAAACTCCTCCTGTTGTTCCGCATCCAAGCCTCGCAGAGCAAGATTAAGATTTGACGAATTCACACAGAATTTACAGTTCTGGGCTGGCGCAGATTTTCTGCGAAGAGAGAAGGCGAGAAATTCAAATTCTATTTACAGAGACTTCGCTTTTTTGCCGCACTCTGTGGAAGATTCCGGAGGAGAGATTGCGGCAGTGTGCTACTGCGGCAGTGTGCTATGGACGCGCGGGCGATGAAGCAGATGCGTTCGAGGTCCGCGAGCCGGCACAGATCATGATGATTGCTCCGCGCGCTAATTCGTCATGGCGGCGGGACCGCTGCTCGCGCTCAACAAGTTGGCCAGCAGGCGGTATGCTCCCGGCACTAACTCAGGGAACTGCCGATACAGCGCGAACGCAACATATATATAGGTTCCTTTTCCGCGATGCGCGACGAGGAGCCCACCGCGTTGCGGATCCTGACCGGGATCGGCGGTCTCGGCGAGCGCCGTGTATCCGGGGTCCCAATGGTCGAGGAAGCCGTGGCCGCGTTCTTCGAACCATCCGTCAAAATCGGCGGAGGTAATTTGGTTGGGCCAGGCGAGGAGCGAGTTTGTGGGATCGAGCAGCTTGACCGGCGCCTGCTCGTCGACCACGCGCTCAGCCATGCCTTTCATCGCAACCGGCAGCGGCGCCGGAAATGTAGCGCCCTGATACTGCACGACGAGAGTTCCGCCGCGCTCGACGAAACTCTCGAGGCGTGGCTCGGCGGCGGCGAGCGAGGGCCGCGTGGAGTAGGCGCGAATGCCTATGACCAGAACGTTCCATTGCGACAAATCCGCGGTGGCGAGCTCGTCGTCGGTGACGAGATGCGGCGCGATGCCCAGCGCTTCGATGGCCTCGGGGACCAGATCGCCGGTTCCCATCACATAGCCGACGCGAAGACCCGGCGCGACTTTCACGTCGATCTTGCGGGTGCGGAGCTCCGCGGGCTTGTACTGGTTATAGGGAAGCAGGCCCGGATAGCCGATGCTCTGCCAACCTACAGAGTAAGCTTGATCGCCGACGTGCGCGACAGCCTGAATTGCGTATGCGCGGGCCGCGACGTCGCCAGCAGGAGAAACCGAGAAGACAAGCGGCTCCGTGTCGCCCGCGGCTTTCAGGTGGAATTCGCGCTGCGCGGGATCGGCGCGCCAACCCTCGGGGAGCTTGAGATCGACGACCCCGTTGGCGGCGCGCTCGGCGTGAACAGTGACGCTGACAGGAAGCGTCGAACCATCGAGCGGAAGAATGCGCGCCTCCGGTTCGACGCGCACGCCGATGGCGGGCGTGACCACGAGCGGCTGATAGACGCCGCCGACACCGGTGACGCGGGCCAGCGTTTGCACCACCTGGCCGAGGCGGATGGGAACGCCGTCGAAGGAGAACTCCGCCCAGGCGGCGAGCGGATAGGGCGCGAAGGAGCGCTCGCGCCAGACTTCATTCGAAATGTCGTAGTAGGGTTGCTCGGTGGTTGGACGCGTGAAGTAGGGCTCGGTGGGGGTGGCGGCGTCGGGAACGTGGACGTGGAAGGTGCGATCGTTCGCCGGCGTCTGGGCTTGTTGTTCGTCGATCGGTCCGCCAGCGTCCTCGATTTTCCACGGCGAGGCGTCGTCGCTCACGAGCCACACTCGGCTGAGGCTTGCGTCACCGAGAGCGCTGGACAGATGCGCGCGGACACTGAAGTCCTCGCCGGGCCAAACACTTCGCGCTGATTCATCGGCAGATGCGCCGCGACCACCCGGACCCTGGTCACGACCGCCCCTGGTGGTGAACGCAACCAGGTCGAGGCCGAGCAGATCCTTGAACGCCGTTTGAAACTCCGTGATCTTCTCACTGAGCTCGAGCTCGAGGCCGGCTTTTGCTTCCGCGTTGAGGTCGCTCGCCTGCACGCGGGCATAGAGATCCAGCGTCGCGCGATAGATGGGCACGAGCTTGTGCGCGCCGTCATTGCTGCGTTGAAAGGGGCCGTTTAGATTCCGGCAATCTCTATCGAACTCAATTAAGTCGCTTTGGAGTTTATACAGGCCATCGTTAAGCCACGCCGGCGGCGCGCCCTTCACCAGCCGTGCCAAGCCTTGCAGGCTTGTATCGATGTGGACTTTGCGGTTTTCGAAAAGGCCGGCGGCATCGCCAGCCTTAAAAAGCCCGCCCGCTGCTTCAGGCGCCGCTGCCCACAGGTGGTAGCCGGAAAAATCCGGGCCGCTCAGCGCGGGATTGGCTCCGCCGTATTGCGACTTTTGCTCGCCCCAGCCTTCGCGCGCAATCTGCACATAGGTGCGGCCGAGCACCGGATCCCACGTGCCCACGGGAAGCGTGACGTCGGCCGGCAACGCGCCTTCGATCCACTCGCCGGTGAGGTAGTTGTGAAAGCGCGCAGGCGCCCACTTGCCGGTGGCGTAGTCGAGCATTTGACCGTTGGTGATGGGCGCAAAAGGCGTGCGCGAGTAAACGGCGAGCGGTTGCCAGGGCTCTAAACCGTTCTTCAACTGCTCGGGAAAGATGTTTGGATCGGCGGCGGCCTTGAAAGCCTCCTGGGCAATTTCGCCGGCAACCTGGTGCTGGCCGTGGCCGTCGGTCAATCCGCCGACGAAGGTGGACAAGATGACTTGCGGGCGAACCATGCGGATGGCGAGCACCGCGTCGTAGAGGACGCGATCGTGGCCCCACTTCTGAAACGATTCTTCCTGCGTTTTGGAAAAGCCGAAGTCGGCCTCAGTGCCCCAAAGCTGACGCACGCCGTAGTATTCGTCGGCCTTGAGCAGCTCGCTGGTGCGGATGAGCCCGAGGGCATCGTAGCTTTCGGCGCCGAGCGCGTTCTGGCCGCCCTCGCCGCGGGTGAGCGTGAGCAGAGTGACGCGCACGCCCATTCCGCGCGAAAGATAGGTCATCAGCGCGCCGTCTTCATCGTCGGGATGGGGCACGATGAAAAGTACGCTGGCCGTGGTGCCGAGCCGCTTGAAGGCCTGTTCGAGATCGGCAGCGCCGCGATCTTCGGGCAAGGGGAAGTGCGTTCGCCGATGGCTCTGGCACCGGAATCTGGGCGAGCACGGATGCGGCGGAGGCGGGCGACGCATCTTGCGCGTGGAGCGGGGTGCGGCTTGAGGGTACGAGCAGTGCGGCGCACAGCGCGATACGATGCATTTTTTGGGGAATGGAATTCATCACGGTCAGTTTACAAGGCTGCGCGCGGGTTAGCGCCAGTCGTCGCGGGCGTTGGCCAGGCCTTCATTCATCACGGCGTCAAAGCCCGAGTTCTTTTTGACGAAGATCTCGCTGAACTGGCGATCCTGGCGGAGAAGGATGGCCTGCAGGCGCACCAGTTCAAGCAGCGCGAGGAACATGGCGATGAGCGCGCGCTCGGAGTGCGTGTGGCTGAGCAGGCGGCGCAGCGCGACGGGCCTGTCTTCCATGGTGAGGCGGCGAGTGAGGAACTGGAGCATTTGGCCGACGGTGACGGAGTCTTCCTCCACATTGATGATGGGGCGGTTGCGAGCGCGCTCCAGAATATCGCGAAAGATGCGGACGAGGTCGGTAGTGTCGGCGGCGATCTCCGGCTCCGCGCCCGCTTCTTCGCGAAACTCGCGCACGCCGGGGTTGGTCCAGGTGTTGGCTTCGAGCATCTGCTTGTCGTGCAGCATCTGCGCGGCGTTGCGGAAGCGCTCGTGCTCGAGCAGGCGATCGACGAGCTCGCGGCGCGGATCTTCGGACGACTCCTCCGGCCCGACCGGGGCGCGCGGAAGAAGCATCTTGCTCTTGATGTGAATGAGCAGCGCGGCGGTATAGATGAATTCGCCGGCCACGTCCATGTCGCTGGCGCGCAGATGATCGACGTAGGCCAGGAACTGCGCGGTGATTTTGGCGATGGGGATGTCGTAGATGTCGATGTCCTGCTTGCGAATGAGGTCGAGGAGCAGGTCAAGCGGGCCGTCGTAGACCTGGCCGACGAAGACGGAGAAGGGCGATTGCTCGGCATCGACGCCGCGGGCTTTGAGTGCGGCTGCAACTTTCTCGGCGGTAGTTGGCTCGGGGGCAGACGCCTTGAGTGTGAGGGGCGGGTCGAAGGGCAATGTGGGAGCCGAGTTTTGTGGCGGGGCCTCCTGTGCTGCGGCGGCGGGGACGCGAGCGGGGGCTCGTTCGGCTGGCGGTGCAGGTTCGTGCGAGAGCGCAGGGGCTGCATCGTGCGCCGGCCTTGTCGCGTTCTCATCGGGTTGTGGGGAAGTATTCGTCAACGCAATCTCTTCTTCGGGTGCTTCGAATTCTGCCGGGGCAACTTGTGCCGGCGTATTCTCTGCCGGTTCCTCTGCGTTCGATTCGACCTCGCTCGTTTCAGATTCAGCGGGTTTCTCGTCGATCGATGCGACTTCTATGGTCTCGGGCTCGGCGACAAATTCTCTGGCGTTTGTCTCCGGGGCAATCTCGACCTTTCCGTTGACCTCAACTTTTCCGTTGTGGCGGAAGAGCCCAAATCCGGAGCGAATCCCGCCCAGCGCAACCTCGAATGCCCAACGCCACCACGGGACTTTCTCTTTCTCCACTTGCACTTTCCTGACCTGCTAGCCTCTTGCTTCCCGTGGTTGGTTCCTGCCGTTTATCTGGCGCGTTTCCGCGGCGGCGCGTCTCCGCGTTTGTCTCACGCGGGCGCGACGGTCGTCAACGTCATTTGCATGGCGTTGCGCACTTCAATCATGGTTTGCTCGGCGCGTGCCTCGGCGCGGAGCGAGCCTGCGTTCAGGATTTCGATGGCCTGCTTCTCGGTTGTGGCGGCGCGGCGCTGCTGGATGGGCTCGAGTATTTTCACCAGCGAGTCGGCGGCCCAGCCTTTACATTCGATGCAACCGATCCCGGCCGAGCGGCAGCCCTCATAGACTTTGGCCATTGTTTCGGGCGAGGAGAAAACTTTGTGCAGGTCGCCGACGGGGCACTTGTCGGGATCGCCCTTGTCGGTGCGGCGGACGCGCGCGGGGTCGGTGACCATGGTCCTCAGTTTCTGGCGGACGACGGACTCGGGGTCGCTCAAGAGAATCGTGTTGCCGTAGCTCTTCGACATCTTGCGGCCATCGGTTCCGGGGAGCTTGGGCGATGGGGTGAGCAGGACCTTGGGCTCGGGGAGGACTTCTCGGTCATTTTGGTTGGCCAACGCGGGGAGCTTATAGAACTGGTTGAAGCGGCGGGCAAGCTCGCGCGTGAGCTCGACATGCGCCTGCTGATCCTGGCCGACGGGCACAAAGTCGGGCTGGTAGAGCAGAATGTCGGCGGCCATCAGCACCGGGTAGCCGAGGAATCCGTAGGTGGTGAGGTCCTTGTGCGCCAGATTCTCCAGCATCTCCTTGTAGCTGGGGACACGCTCAAGCCAACCGAGTGGCGAAATCATTGCGAGGTCAAGGAAGAGCTCGGCGTGCTGTTTTACACGGCTCTGCAAAAAGAGCACGCTGCGCTCGGGGTCGAGGCCGGCGGCGAGATAGTCAAGCATCACTTCGACGGTGTTGGGCACGATCTGGCTGGTGTCAGCGTAGTCGGTGGTGAGAGCGTGCCAGTCGGCGATGAAAAAGTAGCAGTCATACGCGTCTTGCAGCTTGACCCAGTTGGCCAGAGCGCCCATGTAGTTGCCCAGGTGAAGCTTTCCCGTGGGGCGCATTCCACTGAGGACGCGCGGCCGGGACGATGGAGTGGCGGGTTCGGGCATGGGGCGAGTGGATTCCTCGGCGGCCAGAAAAATCGGGGCCGCGCTCTCTCAAAAAAACGACCAAAACTCTCGTTCCATTGTAGAGCCTGCTGTTAACTTACCCACCGGGCGAGGGGCGACAGGCGGCGGGAATCAAAGGCGCAAAAGGAAGGAAAAGACGAGGACCAGAGCAGGCGTGAGCAGCAGGCGGAGAACGAAGCCACCCACAAAGATCATGAGCAGGTAGCTGATCCAGCCGCCGATGCGGTCGTATTGCTGCACCGCGTTATAGGGCAACATATTGCGAACCACGCGGCTGCCGTCGAGGGGCGGAATGGGCAGCAAGTTGAAGAAGAAGAGCGAGAGGTTGATGAGGATGGCGAGCGAGAAAAGCAGCGCGACCGGTTGCGCCCCAGTGGCCTCGGCAATGTTCAATGCGACAGCGAAGGACAGCCGCACCATGGCCCCACCGTTGGGCATGGTGAGGGCCATGATGGTGAGACCCGCCAGAGCCAACAGCACCAGAATCAGGTTCGAAAGAGGCCCGGCGAGGGTGGTGAGGTTGTCGTCGCGGACGATTTTCTTGAAGTTGCGGGTGATGACGGGCGTGGGCTTGGCCCAGCCGACCAGCATGAAGGGAATGCTGAAGCCGATGAGCGGCCCAAAGATCACCATGGCGGGAAAAAGCAGCGTCCCGACGGGGTCAATGTGGGCCAACGGGTTCAGCGTAATGCGCCCTTGCAACCGCGCCGTTTGATCGCCGAGACGCGAAGCCATCCAGGCGTGCGCGCACTCATGAAAGCTGAGCGAGAAAAGCAGCAAAACAAACTCGAAAACGGCAATGACGAAGCGTTCGGACTGCAAAGAATTTCTCCGGGGGCAAGACCCAGCGTAGCACGGTGGGAGCGCGGTGCTTGAGGGCCGATCGGCGCGTTCTCAGCTCTCGATGTATTCCCAGAAGGAATCGGCGAGATCGGCGCCAAGCTCGGTGGTCATGCGGCGGGCGGCGCGCTCCACTTCTTCCATGAGGCCGTGGAGGTAGTCGCGGGAACGGGAGACGGCCGCGACGGCCAGCGTCGCTGACTGCCACACGACGGCTTCGTCGAGTTCGGCGACCGAGACGTTGAAGCCCTGCCGCAACTGGTCTTTCATGGAGCGGACAACCTGACGCCTGTCCTTGAGCGACTGGGCGTGCTCGATGCGAATCTCGAGGGTGAGTTGCGCCACCGGCATACGGGTAAGGATTTCTCACGGACAGTGTAAGGCGGTTGTGGGCGCACGGAGCAAGTTTTTCTTTGGGGCGCCCTGGAGATGGATTTACAGACCGTCAGTCAGCGAGCTTCGCCAATTGCTCGGCGGACGGCCGGGGCGTGACGGCGCTGACGATGAGCAGCGATGCGACGGCAATGAAGAGCGCGGGAAAGATGGCGTCGCGATCGGCGAGGAGCGCGGGAAGATGAAGAAACTGCTTGAAGCCGGGCGCATCCCAGGCGAGAGTGACGACGGTTCCGGATGCGATGGCGGCGACCGCGCCCCAGGCCGTGGCGCGTTTTGAATAGAAGGCCGCGAGGACGACGGGCGTGACGGCGGCGGAGTAGATGGTGTAGGCGTAGAGCATTTTCTCAAGAATGCTGGGCGCGTAGATGGCCTGATAAAGCGCCCAGCAGCCGAGAAGCACCACGGCGAGACGCGAAACGATGAGGACACGCTTGTTCGACGCGCCGGGCGCGATGTAGCGCACGAAAACGTCTTCGACGAGGTTCGAGGCCGGAGAAAAGAGGTAATTGGAGGCTGTCGAAATGACCTTGGCGAAGACCGCACCGAGCAGCAGCGCGCCCATGAATGCGGGCAGGCCGTGCCGCGCCGTGTAGGGAATGATTTCGTAGGGCTGGCGGGCGACTTCGCCGGTGGGGTAGAGCGCCGAGCCGAAGACGGCGATGGCTACGATCAGCGTTTCGAGGAGCAGTGTGCCCAGAATCCAGCCGACGACGGAGATACTTGCGTCGCGCTCGCTTTTAGCCGAGAAGAATTTCTGGTACATGACCTGGTTGCCGAGCATGAGCAACATGGTGGGCACGAGGAATTCGAGGGCGCGCACGAGCGTGAGGTTGCCCAGAAACTGGAAGTGCGTTGGCGGCAGCGCGGCGTGCAGGCCGGCCCAGCCGCCGGCCTTGAAAAAGAGCATGGGCGTGGCGACGATGCAGATGACCGTGACCAGCGAGCCGATGGCCACATCCATATAGGCGACGGACGACATGCCGGCCAGGGCCGTGGTGACGATGACGAACATGGCAATGATGTAAGTGCCCAGCTCGGGCGTGACGGAATCGGGGAAGATGAGGTGCAGGACGTTGCCGCCGCCTTTGAACTGGTAGCTGGTGATGGCCACGTAAGCGAAGAGGATGGCGATGGTTCCAAGGACTCGGGCCGCCTGGTTGTAGCGCGCCTCAAGGAGATCGGGCAGCGTGAACTGGGCGAATTTGCGCGCACGCGGCGCAATAAAGTAGATGAGCAACAGGCCGAGCCAGCCGCCGGCCGGCTGCCAAAGCGCGGCGAATCCGTTCTTGTAGGCGTTCTCAGCGCCGGCAAAGAGGGAGCCTGCGCCGATCCACGAGGTGAGCAGCGTAAGGACGAGAACAATGGCGGGGAGCGAGCGGCCGGCGACCAGGTAGTCGGCCTTGGTTTTGACGCGGAGGGTGCGGAAGACGGCCACGGCCAGCAGCGCGGCGGCGATGCAAACGAGAACAACGATATAGAGTGCGGACTGCAATATGCTTCCTCGGGTGGCTCGTCGGCGCGGGTTTTCCCAGTCAGGTTCTCTGGGCGTCCGGAGATTGAGAGAAGTGTATCGGATGACGCCGCGGTGACTTCAGAGGTATCTTCCAAGGGAACCAATGCATCAAAAGTAATGGTGCGATGGTTGACGTGCTGCGCGACTGGCGCTACTCTCGCAATACCGGATTTGGTACGCGACTCCAACACGCGGAAGCGCAAGGCGGCCAGGAAGCTGGATCTGGGTCTGCCTCGCGTTCTCGGACTCCTTTCAAAATCAGCTGTTTGCCTTAAAGCACCCTGCCGGGGCGCGCGCAGGCGCAGGCGGCCGCTAAAGCGGCCGATTCTAGCGGTCGTGACGCGGATCAACGTGGCGCCCCTCGCCAATAACTTGATTACAAACCCACCGGGAGCAGCCCTGCGGGACCGCTGCCGGACAACCTTAAAGAACAGTTCCGGAGGACGTAAAATCCTTTGAAGATCGCCCTGGAGATCACGCCCAACCTTGAGCCCCTGTTCGGGACCCGCGATGAAAACCTAAGGCTGATGGAAGACTCGCTTGGCGTGCGCATCGACCTGCGCTCCGACGCCGTGCATGTGGAAGGCCCGGAAGCGGGCGTGGCCCGCGTGCAACGCATCTTTGAGGATTTTGAGACGCTGCGCCGCCAGGGCATTAACCCGCACAATGGCGAGCTGAACGGAATGCTGCGGCTGGTCGTGGCAGATCAAGCGGCGACGCTGCGTTCGGTGGCCGAAGCAGGCAAGCAGCGGTCGGTTGGGATTAAAAGGGCTGTGCAGCCGCGCTCGATCAACCAGCGGCGCTACGTGGAGGCCATCGAGCAGAACGACATGGTTTTCAGCGTGGGCCCAGCGGGCACGGGCAAAACGTATCTCGCGGTGGCGATGGCCGTGGCCGCGTTCAACGCCAAGCGCATTGGGCGGATCGTGCTGGTGAGGCCGGCGGTGGAAGCGGGCGAGCGGCTGGGATTTTTGCCGGGCACGTTGCAGGAAAAAGTGGATCCGTATCTGCGCCCGCTCTACGACGCGCTCTACGACCTGCTCGATCCTGACCGCGTGGACAAGATGCTCGAGAAGAACATGATTGAAGTGGCGCCGCTGGCCTTCATGCGCGGCCGCACGCTGAATGACGCGTTCATCATCATGGACGAGGCGCAGAACACGACGGTCGAGCAGATGAAGATGTTCCTGACGCGCATGGGAAACAACTCGAAGGCCGTGATTACGGGCGACATTACGCAGATCGATTTGCCGAACCCGCGCAAGTCGGGGCTGCTGGACGCGATCAACGTGCTGAACGGCGTAGAAGGCATCGTGTTCTGCCACTTTGACGACGGCGACGTGGTGCGCCATCCGCTGGTGCAGCGCGTGGTGCGCGCGTATGAGAGCGCCAAACCGCGGCAGCAGGAGCTTCCGCTCACGATGGGCGACGGGATTCAGGTGGGCGCTCAGGGGAGCGAAGTGCGCGGGGATGAACAGGCGAAGCAGACGGCGAAGCCGCAGTAACCGGACCACTCACGTAGAATCGAAGTCATCGCGGAGCCGTTCCCCATTGCGGCACCCAGCACGATGATTCTTCTCGACCCAGAATTGGAGCCTGACCGCGCTCCGGCTTCCGCCGCAGCAAAGCAAGCGGTTGCGTCTGGAGCACTAAAGAATCTCCACATTCCATCGACGCGCACGCTGGGCAGGTTTCTCGTGGAGGCACAGGACGCCGTTGGTCTGAGCGGCCGGGTGACGGTGCTGCTCACCACCGATCGAACGATCCGCGATTTGAACGAACGGTTTCGCGGAAAAGACGAGGCGACCGACGTGCTTTCTTTTTCCGCCACAAATCTGCTCCAAAGCCAGAAGAAAGTTGCCGGCGATGTGGCCATCAGCGTGGAGACGGCGCGGAAGCAAGCTGCGGAGCAGGGGCACGCGCTCGGGGTTGAGCTGCGGGTGCTGATCCTTCATGGGCTGCTGCACCTGGCGGGCTACGACCACGAAGCGGACGCGGGCAAGATGCAGCGGCGCGAGCGGCAACTGCGCGCGAAGCTTGGCCTGCCGCAGGGGCTGATTGAGCGGGCGAGGGCTCAGGAACCTGCTCGTCAAAAACTTCGCTCCAACACGAGCGGCGACACGCGCGTGGGTGCTCGCGCGCGCGCCACGCGGAGACGCAAGCCATGACTCCGCTTGAGATTGCTGCTCTCGTTGCGCTCATCGGGGTGGCCACGCTGGCATCTTACATTCAGCGCGTGTACTCCGAGTTCGGAAAGATTTTGAGCCGTGAGGTGCAGGAAAATCTTGACGCGTGGGAAGTGCGCATCGAGCCGCATCTCGGCCTGAGCCGCGAGCATGCGGCGTTGTGCGCCTCAGTGCTGAAGCAGCTCTCTCTCGGCGCGATCGCCCTCGGGTTCGGCGCGCTGCTTTTCATCCGCCCCACGCACCCCGGTCCGCCCACGACTCTTGAGATCGCACAGGCCTTCCTTGCGGTAGCGCTAGTCGTCATCTTCGCGTACCAGTTCATTCCCTCGCTGCTTTTCAACCGCACTCGCGGGCTGTGGGCGGCACGCTTGCTCTGGCTTATCCGCCTGCTGCTGTGGGCGGTAACGCCGGTCACGGTCTTCATCCGATTTTTCTTTTCCGTCGCATCGCTGGCGGAGGCGCCGGCAGGGCCGGAAGAAGAGCCCGCTCCCGGCGTTGAAGAACTCATCGAAGCCGGCGAAGAAGAAGGCATTCTGGAGCAAAGCGACCGCGAGCTGGTGCGCTCGGCAGTCGAGTTCGGCGACATGCTGGTTCGCGAGCTGATGACGCCGCGGCCGGCGATCTTCGCGGTTCCCGAGTCCACCACGATCGAGCACTTTCTGGAGATGCTGCGCATCCAGAATTACTCGCGCGTGCCCGTTTATTCCAGCTCGCTCGACAACATCAAGGGGCTTGCATTTGCCCACGACCTGCTGCAAATTACCGACGACGAAGCGCGGACGCGGACAGTTGCAACGATCCTGCACCCCGCGGCATTCGTTCCCGAGACCAAGCGCGGCTACGAGCTGCTACGCGAGATGCAGCGCGAGAAACAGCACATGCGCATGGTGATCGATGAGTACGGCGCCGTTGCGGGACTCGTGACCATCGAGGATTTGCTGGAGCAGATCGTCGGCAACATCCGGGATGAGCACGAGACCGATACGCAGATCGAGGAGCCGCAGCGCGAGCCTTCGGGATCATGGCTGATTCCGGGAGGCTTTCCCGCCGATCAGCTTGGCGACGTGATTGGCGAACCGGCGGAGCCGGGCGGGGACTATGAAGCCGCGACCGTCGGCGGCCTGGTAAGCGAGATTGTGGGGCGAATTCCCAAGGTGGGCGAGGTGGTGACGCTTGAGCCGCTCGGTGTGCGCGTTGAAATTGTTGCCTCGACGGGGAGACGGGTAGAGCGAGTGCGGCTGTTTCCGCCGACGGCGCGGCTGCCGTTTCCGAAGGAATCCGATACATGAATGGTCTGCTGACCTTTTAGAGAACCAGTTCTATACTGAATGGGTTTCCGATCATCGCAGAGGATGTGAAAGATGGCGTTTGCCCTCAGTGCTCACCATTTAGCAAATTCGGCAACTCTCCTGCTGTTGGTTGCGGCTGTCCCGGTTGTTCATGCGCAGGCGTCGACTTCCTCGGTCGGCTGCGGAAAAACCAATGTCTCTATGGCAAATCCCATTTATTTGAGTTCCGGGAGTGTAATCCTTGCGGCAGAACTTCCATCTGGATGGCTGCGGGAAGAAAAGAAGAGTAATCCATTCTTCCTGCTGCGGGTTGGCGATCGATATGAGAGTGCCCGGACGCTAATGTATATCAATGTGCAGAGGTTGGACTCTTCGTTCGAGCAGGCAGTCAAGAACGACGAGCGTGACTTTCGTCAGAGCGATCCTTCTGCGCAGATTCTAGACGAACCCGCACCGGCGGTTCTCGAGGTGGGTTGCCCTGTGAACACGCAACGCTTTGTCTACCAGCATGAGCAAAAAACATACATCGATCAGGTTACAAAAATAGGAATCGACGGTCTGCTTTTGAACGTCGTTCTTTCCTCGGATAGCGAGGCTGAGATCACACGCTATCAGAAGGATTACAAGTTTCTCCTTCAGCACCTTGCGCTTGTTGCATCTGCGCACTGAGCCAACTCCTATTTCAGCGTTGGTTGCTGCGGCTGTTTCCGCCGACGGCGCGGCTGCCGTTTCCGAAGGAATCCGAAGGAAGCTAGCGTGTCAGGCCTTTGAGGATCGCTGCCCTGCCGCTGATTCGTACGTCGCTGTGGGGCAGTCGGCGGCCTCGTTCGAACACGGCCATGCTGTCGTAAAAGTGCATCGACAAGGTGGAATGTGTAAATTCAGTGGCCGGCAGCGCATCCCTCGTCCACTCAGCGTTCAGTTCATCGATGAGCCCTTTGCAGACTTCGATGAATGTGCCTTCGCGTTTGAGGCCACCACCGAACTCATCCCAATAAGCCGTGTGAAGATCTTCGACGAGGTACACGCCGTTGGGAGAAGTTCGCGGGTAAAGAAATCGAAAAGTTTCAACGACGTCGTTCATCCGGTGGCTACCGTCGTCGAGGACTACATCGGGCGTTCCGAATTCCGCGATGATGTTTTCAAGGAAACTCGTGTCGGATTGGCTGCCGATGCGAATTTTGATCTGGTCTTCCTCGAAGGTTTTGCACTCCGGGTTCACGTCAATTCCAACGATCAGCGCATGGGGGCCAAGGTAGCGCTTCCACATCTGCGCCGACCCGCCGCGGCCGCATCCGATCTCAAGAAAAACTGTGGGCCGGTTGACGAACCTGCTGAAGTGAGCCTCGTAGACGGGAAAATAGTGCTTCCACTTGTGTATTGTTCGCTGCTTATTATTGACGAACTCGGACCACAGGCTCAATCAACCCTCGCTTTTGACCACGCTGCTTGTGAAGTGCGGGACGCAGTCGCTGATCATCCGTGCCGGATTCTCAGCACTGCCAATAAGAATTACACCAAGCAGCCCCATTTGTCGCAAATCAGAAAGAACAACACCGTCATCGAGGGAAGCTTGCGGAAGGCTCTGGCCGGCCAAGGCGTTGGCTGGCCGGAATGGGATTTGGAACGCGCTTTTGTATAATCGCGGGGACTTGTCCGATGGAGTTGGAGCTTTGGGTTTGAAGGGGGCAGGAGTGCGGAAAGCCGGAATGCGGCGAGGCGGGCGCGAGAGCTTTGGATTGTCGGCGGCTGATTTGCGGACACTGCGTGCGCTGAAGACGCCAGCGCAGATCCAGAAATTTGTCGACGCGCTTGAGTACCAGTACGCCGACACGGCTTGGTCGCCTGCGCGTGTGCTGCGCGAACGCAAGGGGCACTGCCTAGAGGGAGCGCTGGTGGCCGCTGCCGCACTGCGAGTGAACGGTCATCCGCCGCTGTTGATGGATCTGGAGTCAGTGCGCGACGACGACCACGTAGTGGCCCTCTACCGCGAACGCGGTTTGTGGGGAGGAATTGCGAAGTCAAATTTCGCCGGGTTGCGCTTTCGCGCGCCCATTTACCGCACTTTGCGCGAGCTGGCGCTCAGCTACTTTGAGGACTACTACAATTTGCGCGGCGAACGCACCCTGCGCGCATACTCGATGCCGGTGAATCTGGCTCGACTGGATAGCGAGCACTGGATGACCGATGAAGACGACGTTTGGAGCGTGCCGGAATTGCTGATCGCGGCACGGCACTATGCGCTGTTGCCCGACAAGGTGGCACGGGCCTTGCCGCGGCTCGACCGCCGCAGCTTTGAAGCGGGGATGCACGGGCGGGTGAAGCACTAGAGACAGTTCATAGTTCGAAGTTCGTAGTTCGCAGTTTCCGAACTCCGTAAGCTGGCCGTGCCCGCGACCACTCTGCTTTTCTGGCTTCGCCGGCCCCGCTGACCCCGCTAGCACCGCTGTCCCCCTGTACCATTCAGTCAGGAGTGCATCGCGCGTGAAATCAGGATTCGTCGCCATTCTCGGCCGGCCCAATGTGGGCAAGAGCACGCTGCTGAACGCGCTCACGGGCGAGAAGGTGGCCATTGTCACGGCAAAGCCGCAGACCACGCGCAACCGGATCATCGGAGTGGTGGAAGTGCCTGCGCACAAGGGCACAAGCCCGGCGGCGCAGATCGTTTTTGCGGACACACCCGGAGTGCACAAGCCCGGATCGCAGCTCGACCGGCGCATGCTTCAGGAGGTTCACGAAGCGCTTGAATCGCGCGACCTGGTGCTCGTGTTGGCTGACGCAACGCGGAGGGTCCAGTTTGATTCTGATCCCGCTCACGATCCAAAATCGAAAAATCGCAAACCCAATTGGGCAAGCGAGGACGAATTTCTGTTCTCGCTGGTCCGCAAGCTCGATTGCCCGGTGTTTCTGGTGCTGACCAAGATCGATCTGGTGCGCAAGGACCAGCTTCTTCCGTTGATTGAATCGTTGACGCAGCAGTACAACTTTGCGCAGGTGATCCCGGTGAGCGCGCGCAAACGCGATGGCCTGGACGTGCTGGTGCGCAAGATTGTGGACGTGCTGCCGAAGGGCGAGCGCTTTTACCCGAAGGACCAGTACACCGATCAGCCGCTGCGCTTCATGGTCGCCGAGCTTATTCGAGAAAGTATTTTGATCGAAACCGGCGAAGAGGTGCCGTATGCGGCGGCGGTGGTGATCGAACAGTTTGAAGAGCCGGAAGCGCCGGCGAGGCCGGGCAAAAGACCGCTGACAGGAATTTCGGCGGTCATCTATTGCGAGCGCGACGGACAGAAGGCGATCCTGATTGGCAAGGGCGGGACGAAGCTGAAGGCCATCGGCACGGGGGCGCGGAGGAAAATCGAGTCGCTGCTGGGGACTCAGGTTTATCTTGAACTGCGCGTGATCGTCGAGCCAGGATGGCGCGACTCGAGTGGGTTTGTCGATTCTCTCGATTGGCGAAGGCAGTTAGAGAAGTTGGGCGGCGAGGGTGAGCGGTGAGGACGGTTCATCGGACGCAGACGGTCAGCGAATGACCTTGAAGGGTCCGGAGCTCGACGGTGCGCTCGTCGAGTTTGGCGTGCCGTAGTCGGAGTCGAAGCCGAGATGGAGCCTGGCACCCTCGGACATCATGCCCGGATTCCAGGGCGGATCGAAGACAATCTCGACGCGGACTTCGCGAACCTCGGGCAGCGCCGCGAGCTTCTGTTCCACTTCAGCTTTGATTACATCGGACATGCTGCAGCCGGGCGCAGTGAGCGACATGCGCACGTCGATGCGCCGGCCGCCGGCGTCAATTTGAGAAGATGCGGCCGCGTAGACGAGGCCGAGGTTGACGATGTCGACCGGAATCTCGGGGTCGCGCACGGTCTTCAACTGCTGCAAGATCATTTCCTCGCGGAAGGGTCCGGCGATGGGCGCTGCGGTTTGATCGTTTTCTCGATAACTTGGCATCGTTTGGAAATCCCAGCGCGCAAATTCCAATTCGGTTTGCGTTCGCTGGCGGTGTGGACACCGCCAGTACAGCCGGTCTGGAGACCGGCGCTACTCACTCGGTGGAAATGGGTTCGTCCTTGTTTTCGAGGGCGGATTGCAGCGTGTGCCAGGCCAGCGTGGCGCATTTCACGCGCGCGGGAAACTTGGAGACGCCGGAGAACACTTTCAACTTACCGAGATCCGGTGTTTCCGGCGGGGCTTCTTTGCCGGTGACCAGGCCGTGGAACTCCTCAAAAAGCTTGGCAGCCTCGGCCTTGGTTTTGCCCTTGAGAATCTGGGTCATCATGGACGCGGAAGCGCGCGAGATGGCGCAACCGGAGCCCTGAAAGGCGATGTCGCGAATGGCGTCGCCGTCCATATTGATGTAGACGGTGCAGCGGTCGCCGCAGAGAGGGTTGTAACCCTCGGCGTGCTGATTGGCCTCAGCCGGCTTGCGAAAATTGCGCGGAGCCTTGCTGTGCTCCAGGATGACTTCCTGATAGAGATCGCTGAGTTCGCCGTTTTCCCTGCTCACGCAAATACCTCACGCGCCGCGCGAATTCCCGCGACCAGCGCGTCGACTTCTTCTTTTGTGTTGTAGACGGCGAAGGATGCCCGCGCCGTGCCGGCAATGCCGAAGCGGTCCATGACCGGCTGCGCACAATGGTGACCGGTGCGGATGGCGATGCCTTCGCGGTCGAGAATCGTTCCCAGATCGTGCGGATGAACGTGATCGAGCACGAAGGAGAGCACGCCGGCGCGATCGCGGGCGGTTCCGATGAGGCGAATGCCGGGAATTGCGCCGACTGATTCGGTGGCGTAGGCCAGCAGCTCACTTTCGTGTGCGGCAATCTTGTCCATGCCCAGGCCGGTGATGTAATTGAGCGCCGCGCCGAGCGCGATGGCGCCGGCGATGTCGGGTGTGCCCGCTTCAAACTTGAACGGCAGATCGTTGTAGGTAGTTTTGGCGAAGGTGACGGAGCTGATCATGTCGCCTCCGCCCTGGTAGGGAGGCATGGCGTTGAGCAGCGCGCGCTTGCCATAGAGCACGCCGATGCCGGTGGGCCCGTAGACCTTGTGGCCGCTGAAAGCGTAGAAGTCGCAGTCGAGCGCCTGCACGTCAACGGCGAAGTGGGGTACGGCCTGCGCACCGTCAACGAGGACGGGTACGCCGCTGCGGTGCGCGATGTCGATGACCTGGCGAAGGGGAACGACCGTGCCGAGCGCGTTTGAAACGTGCGTGACGGCGACGATCTTGGTGCGCGGGCCGATCAGCTTGGCAAATTCATCGAGCATCAGCTCACCGCGATCGTTGATGGGAGCGACCTTGAGGTGCGCGCCTTTTTCTTCGCAGAGAATCTGCCAGGGGACGATGTTGGAATGATGCTCCATGGCCGTAATGAGGACTTCGTCACCAGCGCCGACGTGGACGCGGCCGTAGGTTTGCGCAACGAGGTTGATGGCCTCGGTGGCGCCGCGGACGAAGATGATTTCGCGCGTGTCGGCGGCATTCAGGAACTTCCGCACCGTTTGGCGCGCCGCATCGTGCGCCTCGGTTGCACGCACGCTAAGCGTGTGAACGCCGCGATGAATGTTGGCGTTCATGTGAGTGTAGTAGTTCGCGATGGCGTCGAGCACAACCTGCGGCTTTTGCGAAGTGGCTCCGTTGTCGAGATAGATCAATGGCTTGCCGTTGATGCGCTCGGCAAGGATGGGGAAGTCGGCACGAATCCTGGCGAGATCAAGGCCGGAACTGCTTGTTGGCGCAACTCCACGCCGCGGATCGTGAAGGACGGGTTGGGCGATTGTGGTCATCCCACCTCCTCCCAACTTTGCGTTTCCTCTTCGACCGGCGCTGTCTCTACTCGTGCGACCGGGGCGGCAGCCTGATGGTTCCGCGCCAGATCGGTGAGGCGCTCACCGATGAGCGATGCGACGAACTCGCGAGCCGGCGAATCGTTCATGCGGTCGAGGCATTCGGCCGCGAAGGCGTAGAGCAGCAGGTTGCGCGCCGAGGTCTCTTCGATTCCGCGCGAGCGCAGGTAGAAGAGCTGCTCTTCTTCGATCTGGCCGATGGTGGCGCCGTGCGTACACTTGACGTCGTCAGCGTAGATTTCGAGCTGCGGCTTGGTGTCGATGCGCGCATCGTCACAGAGCAGCAGGTTGCGGTTGGTCTGCTTGGCGTCAGTCTTCTGCGCGTCTTTGTGGACCACGATGCGGCCGTGGAAGACGCCGCGCGCGCGGTCATCGAGAATACCGTTGTAAAACTGTCGGCTCGAACACTGCGGCTGCGCATGCTCCACCAGCATGTAGTTGTCGAGATGCTGGCGACCAGCGCCGACAAAGAGGCCGTTGATGAGGCACTCCGCGCCTTCGCCGGCGAGGACGGGATGGACGTTGTTGCGCACCAGGCCGCCGCCCAAAAGAATGGAGTGCGATGAGACGTTTGTGCCGCGCGCCAGCTCAAGGCGTAGCGTGGAAACGTTGAAGGCGGCGAGATTTTCGCGCTCAACGAGAAAATGCGAGACCACGGCATCCTGCCCGGCAACAAGCTCGGTGACTGCGTTCGAGAATGCGGTCTCTTCGCCGACGGAGACATAATCTTCAATCACTGCCGCGTGGCTGGTTGGCTCGGCAACGATGAGGGTGCGCGGATGCGTCATGATTGCTGCGCCGGCGCCGGCGGATACGTACAAAAGATGAATAGGCCGCTCGATCACGGCTCCGCGATGAATGCGCAGGTACGCGCCATCTTCCCACAACGCTGTGTTGAGAGCGGAGAAGACGTCGCGGCGAACATCGGCATAGCGGCCGAGGTGCTGCTCGATGCCTTCGGGAGCGCAGCCGACAGACTCGCTACCGTTGGGCTCGCCGCCTTCCATGGCCTTGGCGATCGCCCGCTCCAGCGAGCAAATCTCGAGAGTGTCGGGCAGGTCGCTGACTTCGGAGAGCTCCGGCGCAAAATGCCCGTTAACAAAGACGAGGCGGCAGCCTGCGCCGGGCACGCGAAACTTTTCGATCTGCTCGGCGGTGACGGTGACGCCGCCCATTCACTGCGCGTTGAAACGTGGTCTTCGCCAGCGTGGCGAGATTGGTAAAGCGCCAGTCCTCGTCGTGCGTGGTGGGGAATCCTTTGGCGTAGAAGCGCTGCCACGCATCTTCGCGCAGTTGGCGCAGCCACACGGGGTCGCGCTCCTGCCGGTCGGCGATCAGTTCGCCATACGCTTCGAGATATGCACCCAGCTTTTCCGTCGCCGTCGCCATCGCGTTCTCGTTTCCCGTGTTATTAGCCGTTGTGCTCATGCGGGCAAAGCCTGCGGCACATCTGCTTCCGGGCCGTATCCCTTGTCTTCCAGCTCCAGCGCCAGCTCCGGGCCGCCCGAGCGGACAATTTTTCCATCGACGAGGACGTGCACGAAGTCCGGAGTAATGTAATCCAGCAGCCGCTGATAGTGGGTGATGACGAGGAAGGCGCGATCGGGGCTGCGCATCGCATTCACGCCCTTGGCCACGATGCGCAGCGCGTCGATGTCGAGGCCGGAGTCGGTTTCGTCAAGGATGGCGAGCTTGGGCTCGAGCATGGCCATCTGCAGAATCTCGTTGCGCTTTTTTTCGCCGCCGGAGAAGCCTTCGTTGACCGAGCGGTTGACAAGCTTGTCGTCCATCTCCAGAATTCTCATCCGCTCCTTGTAGAGGGGCAGAAAATCCATCGCGTCGAGCTCATCCAGGCCATGGAATTTGCGAATCGCATTCATGGCCGAGCGCACAAAGTAGGCGTTGCCGATGCCGGGAATTTCAACCGGATACTGGAAGGCGAGAAACACTCCCTCGCAGGCAGCGTCCTCCGGCTTCATCTCGAGCAGATCTTTGCCATTGAACAGAACGCGACCGCGCGTGACCTCGTAGGTCTCGCGCCGCGCCAGCACCGCCGCCAGCGTGCTTTTGCCAGAGCCGTTGGGGCCCATGATGGAATGCACTTCGCCCGCATTCAACGTCAGATTCAGGCCCTTCAGAATCTCGTGGCCTTCGACTGAGGCGTGCAAATCTTGAATTTCTAACAATGCCATTGGTTCGTCTCTCTCCGTTCGTTTGCTTCTTTGAAGCTCAAATCCCTCAGGGGCTAAAGCCCTGTCGATTTTGCCTCGCTGGCGGCACGACTAAAGTCGTGCCCTGATACAAAGCCTGTTTTGCCACGCCGTTCGACTGTGCTAGAACGGGCTTCAAATTCGCGCCCTGATACAAAGCCCTACATACTCATCCGACGCTGCCTTCAAGGCTCACGCCGAGCAGTTTTTGTGCTTCGACCGCGAACTCCATGGGCAGTTCCTTGAAGACGGTCTTGCAGAATCCATTCACGATCATCGAAACCGCGTTTTCAGCCGTCAGCCCGCGCTGGCGCAGGTAAAAGAGCTGGTTCTCGCCGATCTTCGAGGTTGAGGCTTCGTGCTCCATGCGCGCTGTCGCGTTCCGCACTTCGATGTAGGGGAAGGTGTGCGCGCCACAGCGATCGCCGATGAGCAGCGAGTCGCACTGCGTGTAGTTGCGCGCTCCAGTGGCGCTCTTGAGGATCTTGACCTGGCCGCGATACGTGTTCTGCCCGTAGCCGGCGGAGATGCCCTTGGAGACGATGGTGGAGCGCGTGTTCTTGCCGATGTGGATCATCTTGGTGCCGGTGTCGGCCTGCTGACGGTTATTGGTGAGCGCGACCGAGTAGAACTCGCCCACGGAGTTGTCGCCCTGCAGGATGCAGCTCGGATACTTCCAGGTGATCGCCGAGCCGGTTTCGACTTGCGTCCAGGAAATTTTCGAGTTGACGCCGAGGCACTTGCCGCGCTTGGTCACGAAGTTATAGATGCCGCCTCGGCCTTCCTTGTCGCCGGGGTACCAGTTCTGCACGGTGGAGTACTTGATTTGCGCGTTGTCGAGCGCGACGAGTTCGACCACGGCGGCATGCAGCTGGTTCTCGTCGCGAATGGGGGCCGTGCAGCCCTCAAGATAGCTCACGTAAGCGCCTTCGTCGGCGACGATCAGGGTGCGCTCAAACTGGCCGGTCTCCGCGGCGTTGATGCGGAAGTAAGTCGACAGCTCCATGGGGCAGCGAACGCCCTTGGGCACGT
This sequence comes from uncultured Acidobacteriaceae bacterium, assembly GCA_963835355.1. GTDB lineage: Bacteria > Acidobacteriota > Terriglobia > Terriglobales > Acidobacteriaceae > Telmatobacter. The sequence goes on from CAWIFE010000001.1 coordinate 510,641, forward strand.
AGACAAACGATCCGTCAGTGAAGACAGCGGCGTTGAGCGCGGCGTAGAAGTTGTCGGTATGCGGAACCACCGAGCCGAGGTACTTCTTGATCAGATCGGGATGCTTTTGGACGGCCTCAGAGAACGAGCAGAAAATCACTCCCATCTCCGCGAGCTTGCCCTTGAAGGTGGTGGCTACGGAGACCGAGTCGAAGACCGCGTCAACGGCCACGCCCGAGAACAGTTTTTGCTCGTTGAGGGGAATGCCGAGCTTTTCATAGGTGCGCAGAATCTCAGGGTCCACTTGATCGAGGCTTTCGAGCTGCGGTTTCTTCTTCGGCGCCGAGTAGTAGGAGATGTTCTGGTAGTCGATGGGAGCGATGGTCAGGTTGGCCCACGTTGGCGCTCCTTCTTCTTTCGCCATGCGGAACCAGTGGCGCAGCGCGTTCAGCCGCCACTCCAACATGAACTCAGGCTCGCCCTTGCGCGCCGAGATGAGGCGAACGATGTCTTCGCTGAGCCCCTTAGGGACGCGATCCTCGTCGATGTCGGTAATGAAGCCCCACTTGTAATCCTGCTCGGCGAGGCTGCGAATCGTATCAACAGTTGAGCTCATTCATCCTCCAAACGACATGGCAGGGGGTTGGGCACGGAATGCGGTCCCGAGGACCGCGCGGGCGTGCTCGTTTTGCTATCCCGCAATATAGGACTGGTTTAGTCCTATATTAGATTTAGTGTACCCCGGGACCGCTGCCTTTTCAAGGCCGGCTGGACGCAATCGTGGCCGGCGGGTCCTGGCGCGGGAATGCGAGGGCCGCTGACTCCCTTAATAGATGATTCGATTGGGGATAAGTTGCAAGAGTTGTCTTAGTGTAATTCGGTTCGCTTATGGGGTCCGGGCTCTCGGACACGGCTAGCCTCGAAGCTGACGATCTTCCAGTCTCCCTGGGCACCGCGAACGTAGACGCGGGTGTAGCGGTAGCTGCCGCTCACCTTCCCGTCAGGGGTCGTGGCCTGAATGTTGGCCAGCGATGTGACGACGGCGGTGGTTCCGTAGAAGCGCACCTTGCGGTCGGAAACGTCGAGAAGAGTGAAATGAATGCGGCCGGAGCCCAGGCTTTGCAGGGTATCATCGCGGGATTGCAGCGTGCCTGAGGGAGTGATGGCCATGTAATCCGGGGCCAGCAACGAGTCCATTACTTTGGTGTTTGCCGCGAGCATGGCGTCACGCCATTCATCCTCAAGCTGGTCGATATCGTGACGGCTCTCGTGCTTTTGCGCGAGGAGCATTGTGACGGACGAGATTGTGCAAATGGCTAATGCCAATGCAGCGCAGATAGCCCATCCAGCGCGCGGAAAGCGGCGGTAAGCGGGGCGCAAGGAGGCGTTTAAATATCCCGACATACGGGTACACGGTAGTCTGGAAACGGTGCGCCGGTCAAATGGAATTCTCACGAAGGCGGTTGGGTCCCCGACCGAGATCTGATTTGGCGCGTCGCTCACAGTTCAATTGGACGGACGAAACCGGAGCTAGGAGGTGATGGCGTTGAGCGCCTGGGCAAATTCCGGCAGCACGATGGTCTGGCCGCGGTCAGGGCCCGTGGAAACCATGCCGATCTTTGCTCCGCTCTCGCGCTCCTGGAAGGCGAGGTATTCCTGGGCGGCCTTTGGCAGCTTGCTGAACTCGGTGATGCCCTCGGTGGACTGGCGCCAGCCGTTGAGCTTGGTATAGCGCGGTTTAATCGCCTCAAGCCCGCGCACATCCGCGGGAATCTCGTCGGTGACCTTACCGTCGATCTCGTATCCGATGCAAATGGGAATTTCTTCGAGCTCGTCGAGAACGTCGAGCTTGGTGACCACGAGCCACTCTGCGCCGTTGACCTGGTTGGAGTAGCGCAGCATCGGAATGTCGAGCCAGCCGCAGCGGCGGGGACGACCGGTGACGGCGCCGTACTCGTTTCCGCGCTGGCGCAGCAGATCGCCCGCAGCATCGTGAATCTCAGTGGGGAACGGTCCGCCGCCGACGCGCGTGACATACGCCTTGGTGACGGAGATAACCGTGCCGATGGCCGTCGGGCCCACGCCGGTTCCCGTGGACGCGCCGCCCGCCGTGGCGGAAGAGGAGGTGACGAAGGGATAGGTGCCGTGGTCGATATCGAGCATCGTTCCCTGCGCACCCTCAAACATGATGCTTCCGCCCTCGGCCAGAATGCCATTGAGCATGCGGCTGGTGTCGGCAACAAAGGGCCGCACCTGCTCAGCCGCCGCCGCGTACTCTTCATACATTTTTTCCGGGTCGAGGGGATCGGTGCCGAAGAGCGCGTGGGCGACTGCATTTTTCTCCGCGCAGGCCGCCTCAATGTGCGTTTTGAGCAGCGCGGTGTGCAGCAGATCGACCACGCGGAGGCCGCTGCGGGCCATCTTGTCTTCGTAGGCCGGCCCGATGCCACGGCTGGTGGTGCCGATCTTCTTGCGACCCGGCGCGCTTTCCGCAGCCAGCTCGATCATGCGGTGGTAGGGCAGAATGACCTGAGCGCGGTTGGAGACGAAAAGATTGCCATCGACCTGAACGCCCAGCTCGCGAATGCGGCCGACTTCGCTGAGGAAAGCAATGGGATCGAGGACGACTCCGTTGCCGATGACGCCCTTGCATCCCGGCCGAAGCACGCCGCAGGGAATAAGCTGCAGCACAAATTTGTGCTTGCCGATGATGACGGTGTGCCCGGCGTTATGGCCGCCGGCGTAGCGCGCCACGGCGGAGAACCGCTCGCTGAGCACGTCTACGATTTTGCCCTTGCCCTCGTCGCCCCACTGGGCGCCCAGCACCACAGCTGTCTTCGCTCGCATCGCCGTCCCGATTCCACACTTTTACCCGCCGCAGCAGGCATTTGGAGAGCCGCTGCGCACGGGCCATAGATTTGGATGCGGATTGTTTGTCCGCAACCTCTTCGATTCTAAACCCCAAGTGGTCTCGCGGCGGTCCCGCTGCCTGATCTAGGATTATCCGTGCGCTTAGCTGCGCGAAAAGCCGACGCGCCAGCCTGTTCTATTTCCTCACGCGAACGCGGATGGGCGCAGCGAAGATCGAAACAGCAGGAAGGAGACCACGATGGAATGGAGCGAGAGGACGAGACGGTCGTTCCTGAAGCAGTTTGGAGCGGCTGGCGCCGCGGCGTTGGCCGTTGCGAATGGGGACGGGCTCGGTTTGGCGCAGGCTGCCAGCCCGCAACCCGCACCGACAGCTGCCGACCTGAAGCAAGCCTCCACGCGCGACGCGCGCATGGCCTGGTGGCACGAGGCCCGATTTGGCATGTTCATCCATTGGGGCCTTTACAGCCTGATCGGGCAGCATGAGTGGGCGAAGGAGAACGAGGGAGTTCCTTTGTCGCAGTACGAATTGCTGGCCAAGCATTTTCACCCCAAGCCCAACGCCGCTCGCGAGTGGGCGCGGCTGGCAAAGCACGCCGGCCAGAAATACATGGTGATGACGACGAAGCATCACGAGGGCTTTTGCAACTGGGACACGCAACTGACCGACTACAACGCGATGGACCAGGGACCGGGGCGCGACCTGGTGCGCGAATTCGTTGACGCGGCACGGGCGGAGGGGCTGCGGGTGGGCTTCTACTACTCGCTGATGGACTGGCACCACCCCGACGGCGCGATTTGTAAAACCGACGAGGCGGCGAGGCGGCGGTTCGTCGACTACACGCATGGGCTGATCCGCGAGCTGATGACCAACTACGGCAAGATCGACGTTCTGTGGTACGACGTGGCGTGGCCGTTGACAGCCGAGCAGTGGGAGTCGGAGCGGATGAACGAGATGGTCTTCTCGCTGCAGCCCGACATTATCGTGAACAATCGCAATTTGCTGCCGGGAGACTTCACCACGCCGGAACAGCACATCCAGGCCGCCGATGCGGGACGCGCCTGGGAGACCTGCATGACGCTGAACGACAGTTGGGGTTTCAACCGGGGCGACGATGCTTGGAAGACGCCGAAAGCGATCGTCGACAATCTGGTCACCTGTGCGCGCGGCGGCGGAAACTATCTGCTGAACATCGGGCCGGAGCCGGATGGATCGATCCCGCCGGAGTCAGTGGAGGTTCTGGAAACGGTGGGCAAGTGGCTCGATACGAATGGCAAGGCGATTTACGGCACCGAGCGCATGGACGCCGAGTGGGTCACGAGCTTGAACTTCACGCGGCGCGGCAACACGCTTTATGCGCACGTGTACTTCTGGCCGGGCCACACTCCGGCGGCTGAGTGGCTGGATTTCTACAAGCCTGAGGTCGTGGTGGCCTTCGCCGGGCTGAAGCCGAAGGCACTGTCGGCACGGCTCGTCAAGACTGGGCAGAAGGTCGAGTTTACGCAGGATGAATTTTCATTGAGGTTGACTGGGTTGCCGCTGGTTGCGCCCGACCAGCCCGCCACGGTGATCGAGGTGGAGTGCGACGGCGAGCCGGCGACCGACCACACGACACTGCGTCCGCTGTGGCCGCGGCACAAGGTTGGCATCAGCGTGTAGTTCGCGGCGAGTTCACCCGGCTGCGAGAATTGCGTCGGCAATGCGCGCGGCTTGGACTGCGGGCCGCACCACATGCACGCGCACGATCGACGCACCGTGAAGAATCGCGGCAGTCATCGCAGCAAGACTCGCGTTTTCGCGTGAGGCCATGGGCGCGGGCCCGCCGCCGAAGAGCGGCGCGAGTGTGTGGCCGAGGAATGATTTGCGGCTGAGCCCGGCAAGCAACGGCCGGCCGAGTTCGAGCAATTCTGACTGACGCGCGAGAAGCGTGTAGTTCTCGCCGAAGCGCTTGCCGAATCCGTAGCCGGGGTCGAGCACGATCGAATCGGGCGGAATTCCTGCGCGTTGCGCTGAGGCAAGACTTGCGGCCAGCCCCTCACGCACTGTGGCGAGCAGCGCATCGGGCTCAAGCTGCGGTTGCGCGCGCCAATCCTCGGGCCGCCCGCGCGTGTGCGAGAGCACGACTCCGGCGTGAAACTCGGCACAGACTTCGGCGACCGCGGGGTCCCAGGTGAATCCGCTCACGTCATTCACGATCTCGGCGCCCGCCGCAAGCGCTGCGCGCGCGGTTTCTGCTTTGTACGTGTCGACGGAGACCACTGCGTGGGGCAGACGCTTGAGGATTCCTTCCACCACTGGAAGCAGCCGCGCCTGTTCTTCGTCTGCGCCGACTGCCGCGTTCGCGCCGCCGGCGCGCGAGCCGGGCCGCGTGCTCTCCGCTCCCAGGTCGAGAATGTCGGCGCCTTCTTCAAGCAGCTTGAGCCCATGCGCGACTGCTGCTTGGGGCGAGAGGAACAGCCCGCCGTCGCTAAATGAGTCCGGAGTGATATTCACGACGCCCATCAAAAGCGTACGGGTGCCGAGCTCAAGGGTCCGCGTCCGCAACCGCCAATGTGCCAAGCTTCTCATGCGTGCTCATTCCCGATGGTACGCCGCTGGGTTGTTGTCTTTGCTACACTTCGGGGCATGGTCTCCTTTCGGCGAAACCTCGCATGGAGCGGGCTTTTGGTTTGCATTTTCGGTTCGGCAGCGCTCGCTCCCGCCCAGGCCCGGAGCAATCCGCACCGCGTTTCGACGACGGGCCCGCTGGCCGACCGAATCCAGGCCATTCTCGCGGACCCCGCGCTGAACCGCGCGGACTTTGGCATCAGCGTGACCACTCTCGATGGGCAACAACTCTACGGGCTAAACGATGGGCGCCTGTTTACGCCCGCTTCCGATGCCAAGCTGACGACGACCGCTGCGGCTTTTGCCCTGCTGCCGGTGGACACGCTGACCTGGACCACGTTTGTGGCCGCCGACGGCGACATCGATGCAAGCGGCACTTTGCACGGCAACCTGGTGCTGCTCGGCGTGGGCGATCCCACAATCAGCGCGCGCCACTACCCGTATGTCGAGCCCGGAACGACCGCGCCGGCGGCCCAGGAGAGTTTGCCCGGCTCTGCGCCGAAGTCAGCCATGGATGTTCTGGGCCTGATTGCCGAGCAGGTGTTGCAGACGGGCGTGCGCACGGTGGATGGAGACGTGATCGGCGACGATACGTTTTTCGTGAGCGAGCCCTATGCGCTGGGCTGGAGCTGGGACGCGCTGCAGTGGAACTACGGCGCACCGGTTTCCGCGCTCACGTTTAACGACAACACGGATGAGCTCGACATTACTGCAGATCCTGCCACGGCCGGCGCAACGCAGGCCGAGTGGACGCCGGACGTGGATTACTACACTACCGACAACAGCATGACTTCCGTGGAACCAGGGCAGGAAGCCTACCCCGGTCTCGAGCGGCGACCCGGATCGTTGCTGGTGCGGGCGTGGGGCACGGCGCCGGCCGGGGGAATGCATGTCTCGATGGCTGTTGAGGATCCAGCGCAGTTCACCGCGGCAGCATTCAGGCAAGCGCTCATGCTGCGCGGCATCAAGGTGACCGGGGCAGCCGAATCGCGCCACAAATCCCAGACCGGCACAGGCGACTTTGCCGCTGAACGCGAGCAGCCGCTGAAGCTCGTGCCCGGCAACTTCACTTCGATCGCCGCTGCGGCTGAGGGACGCCGCATTCTGGGCGCGCATATGTCCGTGCCCATTGCCGAAGACATCACAGTGACCAACAAAACCAGCCAGAACCTGCACGCCGAGCTGCTTCTGCGCCTGCTGGGCAAGCTGTATGGAACGGACGGCAGCTTTGAGGAGGGCACGCGTGTGGTGCGCCAGTTCATGGTGAACGCCGGCGTAGAGAATGGCGACTTCTTTCTCTACGACGGCTGCGGACTGAGCACCAACGACAAAATTACGCCGCGCGCATTCACTCGGCTCCTGGCGTTTGCGTCGAAGCAGCCGTGGGGCGAGGAATGGCGCGAGACGCTGCCGGTGGCCGGCGTCGACGGCACGCTGGATCACCGCTTTATGAATTCATCGCTGAAAGGACGCATGTGGGCCAAGACGGGGACGCTCGACGAGGTGAACACCCTTTCCGGCTACGTGAATGCCGCGAGCGGCCGCACGCTGGCGTTCTCCATCCTGGTCAACGGCCACTATCCTGGCAGGAACGCCGAAGATCAGGCGGATCAGGCCATCGACCGCATCGCTGAAGCCATCGCCGCAGCCGAGTGAGAAGCAGCCACGACGGAGCCTTCCTATTTCGTAGCCGCCATTCCGTTCAGGAATGCAGTGGCAAAACGGGTAACGCTCGTTCATTGCACATGCTGAATGCGGCTTAAGCGGCTGTATCATGGGAGGCAATGCGCACGTGGAATCTCCTTATGGCCTCTGCTCTGACGACATTCGCCTTCGGTTTAGCCGGCTGCCGCACGCTGCCGCCGTCAAAGCCGTCGTCTGAGTGGACACCCCAGGAGGCACGCGGCGCGGCAGTCTTCGAGGCAAAGTGCGCGCGCTGCCACTATCCCACTTCGACGAAGCCACTGCACGGGCCGGGCTTGCAGGCGATCACCAAGGTGAAGGCCATGCCCTCCGGCGCACCACCCACTGACGAGCGGCTGACGGCAGTGATTCTCGACGGGCGGGGGATGATGCCCGCGACGCAGTTGAACGACCAAGATCTCGCTGACCTGCTCGCCTACTTGCGCACCCTATGAGCACGGACGCCAATACGAATCATCCAACAACCGGCACGGCGCCGGCGCCCACGGGCCGGAAGTCGCAGAAACCGTCGCTGCTCAAGCTCCCTGGCCTGATTGCAATCAGCCTTTACATGCTCCTGCTGTCCGGCGTCACCGTCGTGTCGGTCATGAACCACCGCGCCGGGGCGCTCTATCTTATCTTCTCAGTCTTGTTCATCGCCGGGGCGCTGGGCTTGCTCCTGCTGTTGCGCTGGGCGTGGGCGCTCACGCTGGCCGCTGTGGCGCTTCTGTCGGGATCGTTCCTTTGGGGATTCTCGCTGCAGCACTCGTATCCATCCCTGGTGCAGGGTCTGCTGAATCTTGTCTTCTTCCTCTATCTGGTCCGCTCCGATGTGCGGGAGAAACTGAAGTAGACGTACGGGTCTTCCAACCAGAATCTAGAACCAGAAATTCGGCGCGATCACGCGCAGCAGGGCGCGCGCGCCTCGCGAGACGGCGGTGCGCGGCGAGTCGTAGCGCCGGTCTTTGAAGCCAAAGTGGCCCACTGGATCGATGTTGCTTGGGAAGCGGAGGTAGTAGCCGGGCTGGCCTTTGAACGGAATGACTTTGCGGTAGATCAGATGCTCGAGCAAACGAACGTCAGTCGAGTTCATCTCTTGATTTGAGTTGCGCAGCACGCGATCGTAGAAGGTGTGGGAGCAGGCGAAGAGCTGAACCCGCGCGTCATAGCCGCGGCGGAAAAGGCCGAGCCTGCGGCAATCGATCATGAGCTCGAAAGAGGCGGAGCTTGAGCCGGAAATGCGGCCGAGCGCCTTGCCCAGCGCAGGGAAAGTCAGCCGGCCGGTCACCTTGATCATGTGCGTGGTGGTGAGGCGGAGTCTGCTCAGAGCCAGGCCGTCGTCGAGCATTTGCATTTCTGTGTAGCCATAGTTTGTGCCCGGCGGAATCTCGTGAGCCGGCAGCGACAAAAACTCAACTTCGCGGCGGTGCGGGTTTTCGGTTTGCGCAATCGCGCGTAAATCGCTTAGGTCGGCGCCGGAGTTTTCAAGAAACAGGATTCGCTCTGAGGCCGCATGGGGATAGCGGAGCCAGAATCGCAGTGCGCTTTTGTAATCCTCAAGGCGGACCTGCGGCGAGAAGCGCTTGACCTGAGCATTTGGCGGCGGCGTAACAGTGGCCGTCATGACCAGCAGATAAGCGGGGTGGTGCAGGCATGGCCGGGGAATCCATCTGAGTGGTCATTGCTCGGGAGGGCGCTCGGAAAAACGTTTCTCGGGAAGCGGTGACGCGCCGGAATGACCAACCGAATCTGCGGGCGCGATGGGATGACCGGCCTCTTTGATGGCGTCCTGTTCGGCGGATCGGTGCGCCTCCCATGCCTTGGCGAACTTCCAGTTGACGTAGGCGGAATGATTCAGGTGGAAGATCAGGCCTTCTCTGCCGTCAAGAAATCCGAGGCGAAAGATGTAATTCTTGATAAAGGTAAGCGCGGGATTGATGACCGTGTTGGCGACGAAAGCGAAGATCGAGCCGCTCGTCCTGCCCTTGCGCAGGAAAAGCGGAATGGTCGCGGTGCTGTAGCGCTGCATGTGATCGAGGTAATAATCAATCGTCGGATACTGCCGGTGAAGCATGTGATTTTTCAGCTTGCCGGTCGGCTCCTGCGTTTTGGGCGTGGCGTGCGGCTCGGTATCCTCTCGCAGGCGCGCGCTGCCGCGACGAAAGAGCCGTAACTTGTGGTCGGGGTAGAGGCCGCCGTGGCGCATCCATCGGCCAAAGATCAGGTTGAGCCGGGGAACCATATAGGCGGCGTGGCGGGGCTGGCCGCCGAGCAGCGTTTGAATTTCAAGCGCCAGCTCCGGCGTTAACCACTCGTCCGCATCGAGATTCAGAATCCAGTCGCAGGTGCACTTATCGATCGCGGAGTTGACCTGGGGGCCATAGCCCTTCCAGCTCTCGGGGAAGATTCTCGCGCCAAAGCTCTTTGCGATTTCGACGGTTTTGTCGGTGGAACCCGAATCGACGAGGTTGATTTCGTTGGCCCAGGCCACGCTGGCCAGTGTGCGGCCAATGTTTTCCGCTTCGTTGCGTGCGACGATGGCCACTGAGATGCTTTGCATGGTTCGAAGCTTGGGTGCTCTGACAATTGAGCCCAGAGTAGCACGCCGCGAGGCTGCGCAACTGGCTACAATAAGCAGGATGGAACTGGTGCAGATTGAACCAGCGCGCCGCACGCCCGCGCCCAAGCCGGAGTGGCTGAAGGCCCGCGCACCCGTGGGCGAGAACTACCACAGCCTGAAGCGCCTGGCGCGCTCACTTGGCCTTCACACTGTTTGCGAGAGCGCGCAGTGCCCCAACATCGGCGAGTGCTGGCACCACAAGACGGCGACCTTCATGATGCTCGGCAATCTGTGCACGCGGCGATGCGGGTTCTGCGCCGTGCCCAAAGGCCGGCCCGAGCCCATCGACTTCGACGAGCCGCGCCGTGTCGCCGAGGCGATCGCCACGCTGGGCCTGGAGCACGCCGTCATTACCAGCGTGAACCGCGATGACGACAACCTGGGCGGTGCGCGCGCTTTCGCTCTCGTGATCGCGGAAATTCGTCGCCAGGCGCCCGGCTGCCGCGTCGAGGTTTTGATCCCCGACTTTCAGGGTGATCGGGAATCCATTCGGACGGTCGTCGAAGCCCGCCCGGAAGTGCTTAATCACAACACCGAATCCGTTCCCCGCCTCTATCGCGTGGTGCGTTCAGGCGCTCGATACGAACGGACCCTCGAGCTGTTGCGCTATTCCAAGGAGTTGAACCCTGCGGGCGTCACGAAATCAGGGGTGATGGTTGGCCTGGGTGAAGAGACTCACGAACTGCTTGAAGTCTTCCGCGACCTGGCCAGTACGGGCTGCGACATTCTGACCATCGGCCAGTACTTGCGCCCCTCACGCGACCATCTGCCCATGGCGCGCCTCTACACTCCGCGCGAATTCGCAGAGCTCAAAACCGAAGCTCTTCGCATGGGTTTCCGGCACGTCGAATCGGGTCCGCTGGTGCGGTCGAGCTATCACGCGCACGAGCAGGCGGCGGCAACGGGCCTGGCGGTCGTTGCCTAAGGCGTTGCCAGCAATCGCGTCGCATTGCAGGAGTTGTAGAATAGCCGTTGACAAATCGCGCAGTGAGGACGATCTCTTATGACAGCCTTCATGGCCGGCAGCCCGGCGCTCAAAGACCTCTACAACGATCTCAAACGACGCATGGATCAGTCGGTGGCGGATTTCCAGGCCAGTCTGGCGGCGACGCGCACCGGCCGCGCCAGCGTGCACATGCTCGATCAGGTGAAGGTCGACTACTATGGCACGCCAACGCCGATCAACCAACTGGCGCAGCTCTCAGCGCCCGAGCCGCAGCTCATCGTTATCTCTCCGTGGGACCCAACGATTCTGAAGGACATGGAGAAGGCGATTCAGACCGCCGACCTCGGCTTCAATCCCCTCTCCGACGGGAAGATCATCCGCGTTCCCGTCCCGGCCATGACCGAGGAGCGGCGGCGCGATGTGTGCAAGCACCTGAACAAGGTGCTTGAGGAGCACCGCACCGCGGTCCGCAATGTTCGCCGCGACGGCAACGATGCGCTGAAGAAGCTGGCCAAGGACAAGAAGATCAGCGAAGACGACGAGAAGCGCGCGCTTGAGGAAGTGCAGAAGATGACCGACGGCGAAATTCGCCGCATGGAAGAGCTCTCGCAAAGGAAGGAAGCCGAAGTGATGCAGGTGTGAAGCCGCGTCCCGCCGGCGATGCGCCGGTTGTGCGCCCTGTTCACGCTGCAATCGTGTCCATTTGCGGCTCTGGTTGGAGCCCTGGCGGCATGGTTTCTCCCGGGTCCTTCGACACAAGTTGCGGTAACAGAATGCGGTCGAGGCCAACGATAGCCAGGATCCGGGCCACATGGCGTGGCGGATTGATCACTGAGAACGCGTGGCCCGCCTTCGAAGCGGCGCAGTAAAGCGAGACCAGGGCGGCCAATCCCGCGGCGTCGACACGTTCGATCGAGCTGAGGTCAAGGCAGACGGACCGGCTGTTCACGAGCGGCTCTAACTTTTCGAGAATAGCCTGCTCCCGGCCCCTGACGAGTTGGCGAATGCCGGCGACGATTTGAGGGTTTGAGTCAGACTGCGGATTTTTCGGCCGGGGATTATTCATAGGAACCTCCTTGGTTGCAGCGGTGCGCCGAATCATTCGAGCGCCTGTGCTGAATTTGCTCGAGCATTTTCCGAATACACGCGGACTTCTTGAGTGCATTCGATGGCGGCTTTTCCTTGAGGGAAAAGCCACTTGAGTGTGCGCTTTCGGTCTAGAGCACTTCCGAAAACGCTTTGGCCGATACTGAGTGGACTGCCAAAGACCTACAGCGGTTGCAATTTCTACCGTGCCACGCGCTTGCGATACGCTTCGAGCCCCATCTTGACGCCCATCCACACAACTTGCAGGGCAACGACCGCAACGGCGATCGCCAATGCCTGAAGAAGGCCCTTGTTCGCCGCCGCCAACCCTGTGGCGAGCTTTGCCGCGTCCGCGGGGTTTTTGAGCAGGAACAGCAGGTGATTCGGAGCCGCAAGCAAGATGCAGAGCGGAATGAGCGAAAGAGCATGCATTGCCATGTGCCGGGCGCGGTTCTTCGGCCTTCGCCATGCGCCTCGCGCAAGGTCCACGATCTTCCACGCCAATTCGAAGACGTTGATCGCAACGAGCATCCAGTAGAACGCGAACCACACGGGAGCGAGTTGATACGGCAAAGACCTGAGATACCATGCGCCGGGCCCGAAAAGCAGGTACGGATAGTGCGGGACCAGCAAAATCCACGCGAGAAACAGGCAGCCTGAGAGCACCTGAAGTAAAGCTTTCGTGAAACTCCGCGGCTTAGCCCAATCGCCGTCGCCAGGGCCAACCGGCGGCAAATCGAGGGGCGACCACTGTGCGGTCATGGGTCCGGCCATTGACGCGGCCATCGGCCCGAGCGCGCCAAACTTTTCTGGAAAATGCACGCGCAGTTGCTCGATCACCGCGAAGATCAGCGTTGTGATCGCGGCATTGATGAGCCAAATCCACGGCAGGCGCAGCGCCGCCCGTAAAACGGCTTCCCCGCCCTGATTGCTCGCCGCGATCGCCACGGCATTTGCGATTGCGTAAATCACCGTCGCCCACGTCAGCACCAGCTTCAGAACGTACGAATACGTTGGGAAAATCGCCGGTCCGATCAGACATTGCTGGCGCTGGTAGCGCGCGGCCACCTGGATCGGTGCGCCGATCTCCTTGAGCCACTCCTCGGCTTCTTCCCTGGTCAGCGGCCGGCCGAGCTCCGCCTCCTTGTCTTCAAGCTGGGCCTCGAGGTTGGCGCGCAGCTCGGCGATGATGTCGTCCTGCCGTTCCCAGGGCAGGTGCTTTTTTACGGCTTGAAGGTAACGATCGAGAAGTTCCATGGCAATTCCTCAGTTCCTTACAGAAGGTTGGTTATTGATGTGTTGATAGCGTTCCACTCCTCGAGCAGGCGCGCGAAGATCTGCTCGCCGTCGCTCGAGAGCCGATAGAACCGCTTGTTGCGCTTCTCTTCCTCGCGCCACTCACTGGTGAGCAGCCCTTGCGCTTCAAGGCGGCGGAGCAGCGGATAGAGGGTGCTTTCGTCGATCTCCATGCCGCGGCCGGCCAGCGCCTTGCGCAGCGTGTATCCGTAGTGCTCCTGCTTGAGTTGCGCCAGAACCGCAAGCGTCAGGCAGCCCCGCCGCAGCTCCAGGCGAAGGTTCTCGAAGATGTTTTCAGTCAAGGTCATGCTGTACCCCATACACTGTACAGAACACACTGTATGACACACAGTGTGTGATGTCAAGTATTTTTGAAAGATTTTTTTCGGAGGAGGCCTCCGGAGCCGTCACCGGGCCTGCACTGTCGCGGTATAAATAGCTATCCGGCTCCCCGTTTAAAGCCCCTATCTCCAGAAAGGCAAATAAGATGAGCCTCACCCGACGCGAGTTTCTGATGCGAGCCGGCCATGTGGGCGGATACGGCGCAGCCTTCGTCCTGATGCAGTCACTTGGGCTGCTGGCTATTCCTGAGGCGGTTGGCGAAACCGGGCCGCTGCGGCTAGTCGATGGCAAAGGCACCCGCGTGGTGATTCTTGGCGGAGGTATTTCGGGCCTGGTGGCGGCGTACGAGTTGGGCAAAGCGGGGTGGTCGTGCACGATTCTCGAAGCGCGCCAGCGCCCCGGCGGCCGCAACTGGAGCATCCGCAATGGCACCGAGGTGGATTTCACCGACGGCACGCGCCAGACCTGCGCCTTCGAGGAGGGGCACTACTTCAATGCCGGACCGGCGCGCCTGCCCTCGACGCACCACACTATGCTGGGCTACTGCCACGAACTGGGCGTGGCGCTTGAAGTTGAGGTGAACTCCTCGCGCAGCGCGCTGATGCAGAGCGACAAGCTGAACGCCGGCGTGGCTGTGCCGGAGCGCCGCGTAGTGAATGACACGCGCGGCCACGTAAGCGAGCTGCTGGCCAAGTGCGTTCGCAGAGGCGCTCTCGATCAGGAGCTCGACAACAACGATCGCGAGCGCATGATCGAGTTCCTGCGCCAGTACGGCGATTTGAACCCCGATCTGCTCTTCCGCGGCACCGACCGCTCCGGCTACAGAGTTCCTCCCGGCGCAACGCAGCAAACGCCGGTCGTCAACGATCCGCTCGCGATGCATGAGCTGCTCGACGCAAATCTGTGGCAGGGCATGCTGGTAGAAGACGTGATCGAGTGGCAGCCCACGATGTTCCAGCCCGTCGGCGGCATGGACCGCATCCCTTTCGCCTTCGCATCGCGGCTCGACTCGGTCATTCGCTATGGCGCGGTGGTCAACCGCATCCGCCAGTCTGACTCCGGCGTAACCGTGACGTACAGCGATGGCTCGGGCGCCGACCAGACGCTGAACGCCGACTACTGCATTTGCGCTATGCCGCTCACGATCGCGCGCACGCTCGATGCCGACTTCAGCGCGCCGATTCGCGCGATTCTCGATTCGGTCAAGTACGACTCAGCCTACAAAATTGCGTGGGAAGCGCCGCGCTTCTGGGAGAAGGAAGCGAACATCTTTGGTGGCATCTCGTACCTGCAGCAGACCGTCGACCTGGTCTGGTATCCCAGCGCGCGGTTTTTCTCGCCGAGTGGCATTGTCATCGGCGGCTACTCCATCGAACAACCGCCCGCCCTCGGCGCGCTGCCCAATCTGCTGGCAAAGTCGGAACTCGCCTATCGAACCCAGCTCGCAAACGGGTACGCCTTTGCGGCGCTCCCCTCGATGCAGGCCAAGCTCGATGCTTCGCGGCGATCCATTGAACTACTGCATCCCGGCCACGGGAAGGATCTGGCGAACCCGGTCTACGTGAGTTGGGGGCACATCCCGCACAACCTCGGTTCCTGGATCAGCCTCGCGTGGAACGACGAGAAGGCGCTGGCCACGCTGCAGTCGCCCGATCGGAGGGTCTACTTCGCCGGCGACCACACCAGCCGCCTTGTTGGCTGGCAGGAAGGCGCAGCGCTCTCGGCTTATCGCGTGATCAACCAGCTTGGGGAACGGATTCAGACGCCTGCGGCCTAAGAGAGGCGGGGCTACTTTTTCGGCCGTTTGTAGAAGGGTAGCGGGACTTGCTTCGCGCGCACCTTGTTGGCGCGGCACTCGACGATCAGATCGACGCCGCTGACGGCTACTGACGTGGGAACAAGCGCCATGGCAATGTTGGTCTTCAAGAATGGCGCGGGAGAACCGGACGTGACCGTGCCGATACGGCTGCCGGCAAGATTGTGCACTTCGTAGCCGTCGCGCGCGATGCCGCGCTCGACCATTTCGAGGCCGACGATCCTGAGCTTGGGGCCGCCCGCGGCTTGAACCGCCAGCAGCGCATCGCGACCAATGAAGTCGCCTTTGTCGAGCTTGAGCCACCGGTCGAGACCGGCTTCAAGCACGTCGATCTCTTCGGAGATTTCGTGGCCGTAGAGGCTCATGCCCGCCTCGAGGCGCAGCGTGTTGCGTGCGCCCAGCCCGCATGGCCGGATGCCGAACTCCGCGCCGGCATCGAGCAGCGCGTTCCACATCTTCACCGTGGTCGCCTCGTCCGACGGAATGTAGACCTCAAAGCCGTCCTCGCCGGAGTAGCCGGTGCGCGCGATGAGCGTGTTTTGAATGCCGGCCACCGTTCCCCACGTGAACCAGTAGTTTTTGATCGCTGCCAGATCGACCTTCGTCAGCTTGGTGAGCGTGTCCAGCGCGCGCGGTCCCTGCAGCGCCAGTTGCGAGTAGTAGGCCGAGTAGTTGCTTAAGTGAATGTCAGGCCAACTGCCCACCTGTTTCCGGATCCAGGCGAAGTCCTTTTCCGTGGTGCCTGCGTTGACGACCAGCAGATAGTCGTTCGCGCTGAGGCGGTGTACAAGAATGTCGTCGACGAATGTGCCCTGCGGCGTGAGCAGCGCGGAGTAGTGGGCCTGCCCGTCCTGAAGGCGCGCCGCGTCGTTCATGGTGATGTGCTGGACGGCGGCGAGCGCGCCGGGGCCGCGAAACTGGATTTCGCCCATGTGGCTCACGTCGAAGAGGCCCACGCCGGTGCGCACCGCCATGTGCTCGGCAATCAATCCTCCTCCGGGGCCGGGGTACTCGACGGGCATGTCCCATCCGCCAAAGTCGACCATTTTGGCCTTGAGCGCGCGATGCGCGGCGTTCAGCGCGGTCTTTTTGAGCGGTGAAGCGGGCGCGGCGAGATCGGACATACGTGCTCCTTTTCGAGGACCTGACTTCAACTCTCATCATAGGGCTGCTGGGAGGGGGCGAGCGGGCTTCGGCTGCGGTTGGGGCGCGAGAGCAGTTTAGTGGCGCCTGCAGCAGTTAGTATTGTGGCGGCCGTCGCTCAGTTCGCCAGTGGGGCCGAAAGGATCCGCGTGAATCACCTTCGGGGCATCGTGATGCTGGTCGCCGCCGCCCTGGCCATCTGGAAGGGCTGGCAGATCCATCGCGGCGAGACGGCTGTGCTGGCTTACGGCCTCGGCGCGATGGCCCTGGCGCTGGGTATGTGGCACTTGATGCGAAAGACGCCCCAGCCCAGAGTCTGACCGATTTTGAGGCTTTTGACCCCCACTTTTGGCTTTTGATCGGCGGGCAAACCGAACGGGACTATAATTCCGGCAACCTAATCCTATGGAGCCCATCGTATCTCTACTCATTCTCGTAGTGGTCGCGATCATCGTCCTGCCGATCGTCGCGATTGTGACGGCGAACTCGCGCGCGAGCCAATTGCGCGCAGAGATGGCCGAGTTGATCATGCGCATTCATTACCTGGAAGAGAGGCTGGAGAATCTCGTCCAGCGTGTGGCAGCGGGCGCTCAGCCGCAAGGTGAAGCAGCTGAGGCCGCGCCTGCGCCAGCGGCGGAAGTGTCGCCGCCGACCGCGGCAATCCCGCCGCTTTCCGAGGTTGAGGCAGCGCGAATGCCTGAGCCGGTTTTGCCCACCGCTTCATTCACGGTTCCGGTCTCGGTTCCGGTCTCAGGGCCAGTGTCCGCCCCGGCGCCGCCTACGGCCCCGATTGCGCCGCCGCAATTCTCGTCCCTTGAAGCGGCGACGGACAGCGATTCACGTTCGCTCGAAAGCCGCATCGGTTCGCAGTGGTTTAACCGCATCGGCATTCTGGCCGTGCTCATTGGCGTGGCGTGGTTCCTCAAGCTGGCCTTCGACAACCACTGGATCGGCCCGCTTGGCCGCGTGCTGATCGGATTGCTCGCGGGCGCTGCGCTCATCGGCTGGTCCGAGCGCTTTCACAGGCGCGGATACGCGGTTTTTTCGTACTCCCTGAAAGCCATTGGAAGCGGCACGCTCTATCTATCGTTGTGGGCTGCCTTCCAGCTTTATGGGCTGATGCCGGCGGGCGCTGCTTTTGCGGCGATGATCGCGGTGACCGCATTCAATGGCTACATGTCGTGGATTCAGGATTCCGAATTGCTGGCGCTTTACGCGATTGCGGGCGCCCTCAGCACGCCGCTGCTGGTTTCCACAGGCGGCAATCACGAGATCACGCTCTTCACGTATCTGCTGATTCTGGATCTGGCGGTGCTTGTGTTGGTGGCGCTGCGTCCCTGGTCGCGCCTGCTCTTTGTCTCGTTTGTGGGCACGGTGATCTTCATCTTTGGCTGGTGGTCCTCGTTTTATTCGCAGGACCAGGCTGGACGAACAGCCTTCTTTCTCTGCTGTTTCTTCATTCCATTCTCGCTTGCACCGCGACTGTTCAAGATCGCGCTCGATCCAGGCGAAACTTTCCGGGGCTGGGATTCGCTGGTCTCATTCGTGCTGCCTGTGGCCAATGCAGCGTTGGGCTTTATCGGCTTTTACTCGTTGATCAATCCCGCGACAGGCGATTGGGCGGGGGCGTGGCTCGCGGTCGCGTTTGCCGCGTATTACCTGCTATTGATGCGGCTGCCTGAAGCGGGTCCGCTGCATGCGGGAGTGCGAGTGCTCCCGCCCTTGCACCTGACCATGGCCATCGTCTTTTTGACTATTGCCATTCCGCTCAAAACGCAGGGCCGCTGGATGACGATTGGCTGGCTGGTGGAGGGCGCGGTGCTGCTGGGTCTCTCGCGCCGCGTGCAATCGATGCTGCTGAGGGCCTTTGGGCTGATCTGCACGGTGCTTGGATTGGGCGCGCTGCTTGTTGTGAATCCGCCTGCGGCGAGCCGGCCCATTTTCAACGAACGGTTTGGGACCTACTGCGTGGCCATCGCGGCGTGCGCATTTATTGCTTGGCTGGCGCGGAGCTCGCACGATGAGCAGGAACCGAATCCGCTGATGCATTGGCCCAATCTGGCCGCCGTTGCCGTCGTGGCCGTGAACGCACTCGTTCTCGTCGCGTTCAGTTGGGAGATTCACTGCTACTGGTGGTTGCTGCGCTGGAACGGCGACGACAATCTGATGAGCAACTACTGGATGTATGCTGAGTTTTCTTACTCGGCCCTCTTCATGCTCTATGGCGGCTTGCTTTTGACCACCGGCTTCATCAAGCGGTCGGCGTTCCTGCGCTGGCAAGCGCTTATTCTGATTGCGGCCACCATTGCCAAGGTGTTTCTTGTGGATATGAGCGAGCTCGGCAGCGGATTGCGCATCGTGAGCTTTATCGGCCTGGGCGTTCTGCTGCTCTGTGTAAGCTTCGTTTACCAGCGCGACTGGCTCAACCTGCGCGGACAGAAGGAACGGAATTCATGAAACTGCTCGCTACCCTGGCCCTGATTCTTTTGGCGGCACCTGCCCCGGAGATTCGCTATTTTCAATTCGAGCGGCCGATCGGGATGCCGGCGCAAGCAAGCGGTCAAACCTGCATGGTGGTTGACCCGGCAGTTTTTGCGCATGCTTCGGCCGGACTTGCGGACCTGAGGCTTTATCAAGGCGCGACCGAGACGCCGTATGTGGTGCACTCCGAGGTCCCCGTTCTTCCCGCGGACCTGAAGATTTCTCCGCTGAACCTGGGTAAAAGCGGAGGGCAAACGGTCTTTGACGCGGAGATGCCGGCAGGAACCTACAGCGACATTCAACTTGAGGTGAGCAGCCACGATTTTCTGGCAACGGTGTCGGTCACAGGAAGCCAGACACAAGACGCCGGCTCGCGCACAAAGCTTGGTTCGTTTACCATCTTCGATTTAACTCGGCAGCGATTGGGCCGCAGCACCGTGCTTCACCTGCCGGAATCGGATTTCCGGTATCTGCATTTTCAGATTGCGGGGCCCATCGCGCCGGAAAATGTGACGGGACTTTCTGTGACGCGCCCGCCGAAGAGCCAGCCAAAATATGCCACAGTGGCCGGGACGGCACAGAGCACGCTGAAGGATCGCAATTCGGTGATCGAATTCGACGTGCCCGCACACACCCCAATCGACCGCATTGTTTTTGTGCCCGGACAAAACCCACCTAACTTCAGCCGCGACGTTCAGATCAGCATTGCGCCGGTTCAAAAACGGCCGGCCAATGACGGAAGCGAGCCGCCTCCGCCGGTGACGGGCTGGGGCAACATTCTGCGCGTGCATGGCATGCAGGACGGTCACCGGATCGATGAAGAGCGCCTCACCGTGAGCGCGCCCGAAGCGGACTTCGCCGCTTCGGCAAAGTGGACGATCACGATTGATAACCACGATGACGCGCCGATACAACTGACATCCGTCCGGCTTGAGATGCTCGAGCGGAATGTTTGTTTTGATGCGACGGCCGGCGATGCTTACACTCTCTTCTACGGTGATTCGGCATTGACGGCGCCGGTGTACGACTACGCCGCTCTGTTTGTTCTTCAGAAGGACGCGGTCGCCGCGCAGTTGGGAGCTGAAATTGCCAATCCGGTTTATCAGCCCCGGCCAGACGAGCGCCCCTTCACGGAGAAGCATCCGACGCTGTTGTGGGTCGCGCTGGTACTGGTGATTGCATTGCTTGGGGCTGTGGCATTCCGCTCGTTCAAGACGGCACCGGCCAACCGATCGTAGGCCTCGCCAAAGCACGTCTATCTTCTTTCCTGAGAACAACCTGCCGGTATCCCCCAATCTATAGTTCACGACTCGAATAAATTCATGATACCCTCGTTTTTGAGGTCTTTTTGGGCAGATGCTGACGCTGCGCGAAAAACTCGCAGATCCGACGCGCTTTCTTGTCGCAACAGAGTTGGTGTCTGTCCGCGGATCGATGGCCGGGGTGAACGCCATCAAGGCGCGCGACTTTGCCAACGACCTGGTCGCCTGCCCTGACATTGACTGGATCTCGATCACGGATAACGCCGGCGGCAATCCCCAGCTTGCGCCGCTGGTTCTGGGCCGGCCCATTCTCTACGCGGGCAAAGAAGTCGTGATCCATTTGACCTGCAAGGACCTGAATCGGAATGGCCTGGAGAGTGAGGCCTGGATGCTGAACAGCGAAGGCTTCAACAACATTCTGGCCATGACCGGCGACTACCCGGTGGCAGGCAACGACGGGCTGGCGAGGCCGGTGTTTGACATCGACTCCATTGGATTGATCTCGCTGCTGAGAAAAATGAACCAGGGGCTTGGCGGCGCGGTGACGAACGGCAAGCGCCAGCAACTGGAAAAGACGCAGTTCTCGATCGGAGCGGTGACTACCAACTTCAAGCTGCGCGAGGGCGAGGTCATCCCGCAATACCAAAAGCTCGAGAAGAAAGTGGAGAGCGGCGCGCAGTTCATCATCAACCAGATCGGATTCGACTCGCGGAAGATTTCAGAGCTGCGCTGTTACATGGACGCGCACGGGATGAAGGCGACGCCGCTGATCGGGAACGTCTACGTGCTGAGCCCGCGCGTAGCCGATCTTTTCCACGAAGGCAGGATTCCGGGCGTGGTAGTGAGCGAGGCGCTGTGGGAGCTTTGCCGCACGCAGGGTGAGTCCGCCGACCGCGGAAAAGCATTCTTTCTGGAGCTCGCGGCGAAGCAGGTCGCGATCTATCGCGGATTGGGGTTCCGCGGAGTTTATCTGGGCGGAGTGCACAGCCTGCCCGCGATTGAGCGAATTCTGGAGATTGAGCGGAGTTTTGCGCCGGAAGACTGGAAGCAGTTCGCGCGAGAGATCCAGTTCTCGCGGATGGGAGAGTTTTTCTATTACTCGGAAGAGCCCGGAACGGGACTCGCGAATCCGGATGAGGAAACGCCGCGGACGAAGACTTCATCGAAGCACGTGACTGCTGTCTATCAGATTTCCAAGCTGGCCCACGCGACGATGTTTGCTCGCGGCACGATGTTTGCCCGCTGGGGCGCGAAGGCCTGCGCGCGCTCGAAGAACCCGATGCAGGGACCCGCGCCGCTGCGGGCGCTTGAAGAGGTGAGCAAGGCCGTCCTCTACCGTTGCAAGGATTGCGGCGATTGCTCGCTGCCCGACATCGCGTATCTCTGCCCCGAATCACAATGCGCAAAAAACCAGCGCAACGGCCCGTGCGGCGGCACGCGCGAAGGCCGCTGCGAAGTGGATGGGTACGGCGACTGCATCTGGCTGCGCGCTTACGAGCGCCTGAAACACGACGGCCGCGAAGAACACTTACTCGATCACGTGCCCGTGGTCCAGAATCAGGGCCTGCGCGGAACTTCGGCGTGGGCGAACCTGTGGCTGGGCCGCGATCACAATTCCAAACGGGAGGCCGCAAAGGCGGAATCCGCCACTCCCATTCCGGAGCTTCAAAAACAATGACTAGAAAATTGCACATCGTCGGCGAATTGATGAACAACTCCTACGCCCGCGCGCGCAAAGCGTTCAATGCGCGCGATCCGAAAGGCTATGGGGATCTGGCCAAGCTGCAGTCCGACCTGGGCGCGGAGTACTTGACGCTGAATATCGACGGCACGCAGCGGATCCAGGTGAGGCGGCAGGAGATGTTCGATTTTCTGCCGGATGTAATTCCGGCCATCCAGGAAGCTACGTCTACGCCGATCGCCTTCGACAATCCGTCTGTGGACTACCACAAGATTGCGTTGGCGCATTACGACCGGAAGAAGAGCGGCCCGCCGATTCTAAATTCGCTTGCCGCCTCGCGCGAGCGGCTGGATGAGATGGTCGAACTGGTGAAGCACTACGATACGCTCGCCGTTGTGATGGCTTCGGAGACCTTTGTGCCTGGCGGGACTTCGCAATGCCTGAACCCGCAGGATTCCTATCGCGCGGCGAAGCATTTTGTCGAACTGCTGGTGACCAAGGCGGGCCGGCGCAACGATCAAATCATCATCGATCCTGGCCTGGCGCCGGTGGGTGCGGACACGTATGGCCTGGTGAACATTGGACTCGACACGATGCGGCTGATCAGCGCCGATCCGGATTTGAAGGGCGTGCACAAGATTGTGGGCCTTTCGAATTTTGCGTGGGGTACCCCGAAGGAGGTCCGCGAGGAATTGGAGAAGGCCTACCTCACTTTGGGTATGGAAGCAGGGCTGGATTTTGCATTGGCGAACCCGGAGAAGACTCCCGCGCCGTTGCCGGCCGGGCATCCCATGGTGGCAAGGCTGCGTGAAGCGCTGGAGCAGGGCCGTTGCGGCGAGGATGAGTCCAGCGAGACTTCCGGCTTCCGCCAGGCCGAAGCCATCATGATGATTTGCAGAGAGGGTGAGCCCGTCGACTACTGAACGCGGCCTTGAAACATGCTTGAGCGAAGAATGCCCGATCTTGATCTCATTTCCCCCCTGACTGATGACCGCCGCATTTGGCTGCGTGTAGGAACGCTGCTGGACGGCGTGAGCACCGTGCCCCTGCAAAACGCGAATATCGTCTACGACAGGAAGTCGATTCTCTTTGCGGGTGAAGGATTGCCGCCGAGAGATTTGCTCAATGGCGGCCACAAGGGGCCGGACCATGACCTGCCTCAGTACACATTGCTGCCGGGACTGACGGACGCACACACGCATTTCTTTCTCGAAGGCGGCGAACTCGATTCGCACAAGCGCTCCGCATTCCTGAAGCAGAGCCCTGCGGAGCTGCTTGATCATGCGAAGCGGCGACTCGAGAGACTGGTGCGGCTCGGAATCATCGCCACGCGCGACGCCGGTGACAAGGATGGCGTGGGCCTGGCGCTGAGCAAGCTTTACATGAGCACGGGCCGACCGCTGATGCCTTATGTTGACAGCCCCGGCGCAGCGATTCATCACCGCGGCCGCTACGGCAGCTTCATGGCCGAGGCGTTTGAGGACTGTTTGACGCCGCGGCAGTGCGTGGAAGCGCGCGTGAAGACGGGGGCCGACCGCATCAAGCTGATTCCGACCGGGATCATCAACTTCAAAAAGGGCGCGGTGACGGCCGCGCCGCAAATGTCGACCGAGCGGATCGCCGAGTTTGTCGCAGCAGCAAAGTTCTTTGGCAAGCAGACGCTGGCGCACGCATCCGGCGATAGAGGCATCGATCATGTGATCGACGGCGGCGTGGACTCGATCGAGCACGGGTTTTTTGTGCGCGACGATCAGCTCGCGAGGATGCGCGACCGGGAGATTGCGTGGGTGCCGACCTTTGCTCCGGTGCAAATGCAGGTGGACCACGCAGATTGGATGGGTTGGGACGCGGAGGTTGTTGCGAACCTCAGGAAGATTCTCGATGCGCACGCGGAGAGCCTGGTGAAGGCGCACGCAATGGGAGTGCAAGTGATCGCGGGGGCTGACGCCGGTTCTTACGGCGTGGCGCACGGCCTGGGCCTGCTGTACGAGCTGGAATTGATGCAGCGAGCCGGGCTATCGCCGCTGGCTGTGATCAACTCGGCTACGGGAGCCGGGTCGAAGCGGCTGGCGTTCAAGGAGAAATTCGGGCAGATCAAGCCCGGATTCCTGAGCCGGTTCATTCTCACGCGACATTCTCCGCTTAAAGACGTGGCCAATCTTCGCAAGGAACGGATGATCGTGTTCGACGGCGCGGTGTTTGCGACCGGCGACGGCGTGGACCCCGTAGGCCTATAGAAGAGCCCCGACTGCGGCCGGTGTGGCCGATCGCACGCTGCGCAGCGATTTTGCCGATGCGAAAAACTCTTCCTGCAGGTCATTATTACCGGTGCCGCGCGCGCCAGAAAGAAGTGACTCCCAGGTAGAGAAAAACCACCGCGGCGCCAATGGAGAGATCGCGGGAAATCTGACTGATCCCGGACCAGCTTTGCCAAAGGCGCAACGCAAAGAGGGCCGCGAACAAAAGGAAGAATGAGCCGGTGACCTCAAGCCAGACGATGCCACCTACTCGGCGGAAGGGCCGCAGGAAGCCGCCGATTCCCTTGCTGACGCCGCGGCTGGTTTGAGCTGCGACACTCGCTGCAACTCGTGCCTGAGATTGAACCTGGGCGACGCGTTGGGAGGCGGCTGTGACGGTTTGGGCATTGACCTGAGGCGCGCTCGCGGGGGATTGCGCGGTACCCATGATTTGCCGACCGGCGATGCGCCCTGCAATGCGAACGCCGATGCCCAGAGCGCGGCCGATGTTTTGCGGTCTCATCCGTTTATGATGGTAGCAGTGGCTCACGGTGCATTTCGCGGTTGAGCGCGGGTCAGGGGTTGCTGTCAATTCTGGCTCTCGAGTTGCTCTCGATCCTGAATGGAAGTAAGGTAAAGAGATTCCACGCCACGACCCGCATTTTGAACCTGCGGGGACGCCGCTCATGGAGGTAGCTGTGACATCCCGTCTGCGTGAACTGATTCAGCAACTGGGCGAGGCCATCCATGAGTCGGTCATTGAGAGCGAACAGATTGCCGGCGTGGTGCAGGACATCCGCAAGCACGGATTCGATGTGTTGCTGATGCTGGAAGCGACGATCGGCCTGAACGAAGTCACCGAAAAGAGCGCTGCTGCCGGGGCACCAGAACTTGGCGAAGGCGAGGTAGGAAAATTCACCTCAAATGACCTGCACTTCCTTCGCTCGCTGCGGATCGCGGTGGAAGGTGAGCCCGACGAGGATGCAACAGACGTGAAGTAGGTGGCCTGGGCGGGCGAGCCGAATTCGAGATTTGGCCCTGGCAGCACTTCCCGTTCTTGAATCCCATCAAGCGCAAATTAGAAAAGGCCGCATTGGCGGCCTTTTCTAAGCTCTTTAGATTGTTGAGCAAATTGGTTGCGGGGGCTGGATTTGAACCAGCGACCTTTGGGTTATGAGCCCAACGAGCTACCGGGCTGCTCCACCCCGCAAGTTCATCTTATCAACTTGATGAAGGCGGGTCAACGATCGACGAACAGAGCGGCAGCCTCGCAAAAGCCTCAAATTCGCCCGCGGCAGCGACTTTACGCTCCTGGACAGGGTTCCGTTCTCGTTCCTGAGGTGGCGACGCCGTACTGGTTCGCTCCGGAGATCGTTTGGCCGTCAGCGGACAGTTTGACGCTGTCGACCGGATCCGGCCAGGTGAGCGTGTAGATTCCTCGCGAGGCATCGACAGTTTGCCAGGTTCCCGAGAAGGCTGCAGCCGAGAAGGTGCCATTCGCGAGCAGGAGCAAGGGAACGTTATTTGACATGTTCCAAGTGCCCACGAGGCCTACCGTGCCTGCGATGCGCGTGGCCGCAATCGGGTACCCATATTGATTGCTTCCGCTCAAAGAGCGCTGGTTGGGCGCGATCGTGATTGTGTCAATCGCTTCAGGCCAGGTGAAGGTGTATTTGCGTTCCGCGGCACTCACCAAGCGCCAGTGTCCGGTGAATGGGCCACCCATGATGACCCCGCTCGCGTGAATCACAAACTGTGCGTTATTGAACCAGTGGTAGCAACCCACGATGGGATCGGCGGCGGTTGTGCTGGTTGGAACGGTTGGGCCGGGTGTCGGGCCCGGATTGGGCGTGACGTTTGGCGGATTGGGGCCAGGATTCACGATTGGAGTAGGCGGGGCGGACGGCGCCGGCGGCTTCGGCTTCAGCAGAATGATTCCTGCGGCAATCGCCACGACGGCGATCAACGCGGCTAAGCCAATCCAAACTGTATTGGACGGAGTTGCACGGCCAGCCGCTGCGGGAACCATCGGCCGAACGGCTGGCGCTGGCGGAGGCACAGCTGCTGCCGGAAACGCGACCGGCGGCAGAGTCAGCTTTTGAACGGTCCCCACCAGTTCGTCGAGATGCTTTTCCAGAGGCGGCGTCATGGCGTCGAGCCAGTGGACCGAGCCGATGAAATAGTCGAGCGACTTTCCTGGCATCACATCTTCAATGCGGAAGGGAAGAATCGCCACGCCGTTGCTGACTGCGCGCTCCACTTCCTTGGGAATGTGCCCGGAGGAATTTGCGTTGGCGGAGAGAACGAGCACCATCACCTTTGCGGAATGAATGGCGTCAATGATGGATTCTCCGTAGGACGTGCCAGGCACAATGTCGCGGGGTGCAATCCAGCAACGAATGCCGGCTGCTTCAAGCCGCGCACACACCGCATCCGCGACGAGTTTGTCCTTGGATGAGTGGCTGACGAAGACGTCGAACGGCACGGGGAAGAACTCCTTCGGCCGGCTTGAGGGAGGCGTTTCTTCGTGAATACCGGCTGAACACGAAAATCATAACATCCGTTCGATCAGACGATTGAGGATCGGAATTGGCCGAATGCCCGAAGAGCAACAGAATTGTCTTCTGGGCGGCGAAAGTCGCACTTAGGTCGCGGTGGTGTGGGAGATTCTCTGGCGGGGAGAGGCGGCGGGAAGTGCTGGCCGGGCATTCAGTTTTGAGTGGGATTTGGTGGACCTGGTCGGGATCGAACCGACGACCTCTTCCATGCCATGGAAGCGCGCTCCCAGCTGCGCCACAGGCCCACGTTTGGCGGGACAACTCTTCTATTGTCGTAGGTGAAGGCTCGTTCGTCAATCGCCTGGGAGGGGCATAGGAGCAGGAGCGCGCGCCGGCGAGCGATGCGCCGATGCGCGCGTTCAGGAGCTTCCGTTTTCTACTCCACTGGCGACGCGAGGAAGAATACGTAGATCAGGAATGCCACGCCGATGAGGCCGGGGATCGTTCCGCAAAGATAGATGCCGTTGCCCGGCAAGAGCGCGTGCAGGAAGATGAGCAGCCCCGCCCCGACGCCGATATTACTAAGACCGGCGATCTTCATCCCTTCGCGCTGCTTGAGCCGCTTGAGCCGGTCATCTGTCTGCATCAGTTCGATGGCCGACTTGGCGCCTTCGCCTGAAGCCTCGGTGATGCGCCTGAGGGTCTCCGCTTTGTAATAGGCTTCGCGCTCCTTGCGCTGAGTATCCAACCAGTGAGCTACAGTCACGAACGTTAAGCCTCCCACGATGGCCACGATCGGAATCAAAAAGGCGAACATCTGGGGGTTTTCCCACATCGCTAGCATCTCCGGACCATTTCCCATTTCATCCTCCTCGGCGGGCATTTGCCCCTTGCGACTAGTACGACAGGAGGGACTGGCTCCCGGTTGCAAAATCTCTCGAGAAAGATTCATCTAGAGAAAATGCAACCGGAACCGGGTGGGAATGGTCTTACGGTTTCGAGAGGAATGCTATCAAGGGATGCCTACCGCGATGAGCGCCGAAGAAGACCTGGCCGATGTGAATCGCGTGCTGGCCGGCGAAGTGCAGGCATTTGAGGGGATTGTTCGCCGCTGGCAGGGGCCGCTGGTGAATATGGCCTGGCGCTACTGCCGCGACCGCGGGCGCGCTGAAGAGATGGCGCAGGAGGCTTTCCTGCGCGCATGGCGCGGGCTGGCCGGATGGCGGCGCGAGGCCAGCTTTTCGACGTGGCTGTTCGCTCTCGCGGCAAACGTGTTTCGCTCCGAACTGCAGCGGTTTCCCGCGGTCAACGTTCCCCTGGAAGAAGTGGCCGAGCCGGCGGGACCCGCCACGCAGCACGATGATCTGGCCGAGAAGCAGAGCCAGGAAGCTGTAAGGGGGGCTGTGCTGGCGCTTCCTGCGCGCTATCGCGAGCCAGTGGTTCTCTACTACTTTCATGAAATGGATGTGACGGCCGCGGCGCGCACGATGGGACTGCCCGAGGGAACCATGAAAGCGCGCCTGGCGCGAGGCCGCGAACTGCTGAGAAAGCGGTTCCCGCAACTCAATGAACAAAGCACACCTTTGTTGAACTCGACGCTTCAGACGAAGAAGGAGGTCCTGCAATGAAACCCAATTTGAATCTGGAAACAGATCACGATGCGGATGAATTGACTAGCCGGATTCTGGCGGCCGAGGAGGAGTTGATTCCATCGTCGGGTTTTCTGGCGGCGACCATGGAGCGCGTGCGCGATGAGGCCGCTTGCCCCGAGCCGATTCCCTTCCCGTGGCTGCGCGCGCTGCCCGGAATCGTGCTGGCGGTCGCAGTTCTTGGCTGGTGCGGGTTTGAGCTGGCGCGCGCGGTTTTGGCGAATGTGCGAGAAGCTTCGATTACGCAAGTGCATTTGCCCGCGGTGAACGCTCACGCGCTGGAACCGGCCGGATGGGTGGCTGCGGCACTTGCCGTTTCAATGCTCTCCTGGCTTTTTGCGAGGAGGCTGGCAGGAAGGTCGGGGCTGCTGTAGGGCAGCGTCTCGGCGTCCCTACTCGATGGCGAAGACGGCGTAAACGGTCGCTGAGCGGCTCACCTGGCGCGGCTCAATGGAGAGGGGCGGGGGCGGCGGTGCAGATCTTGCTTCAAGGGCGTTCATTTCGAACATCGCCGGACGCGGCATGACGGAAGAGACTTCGTTCGATACATAGATCAGGGAACCAAGGCTCACTCCCATACTTTTGGCCAGCACTACCGCATCCTGCCTGGCACGCGACGCGGCGCGGTCCAGCGCTTCCGCTTCCAATGCCTTTTCGTCCTCGACGGTCCACTCGATCTGTCCGCTGCTCGTAGCGCCGGCCGTCACGGCAATATCGAGAATCTCTGCAGCGCGGACAGGTTTAACCTTCACCGTCCATTGCTGGCTGAGTTTGAATTTGTGAGGCTTGCTCCAGTCGCGATCGAGATATTGCGATTCGCTGTGGATTGCGTCTTCGGGAATGCCTGCCTGCTTGATTGCCTCGATGATGGCGTTTGAAGCACGGGCTCCGTCGGCATATGCAGATTTTGCATCCTCAGGTTGGGTGTCGAAGCCGATGTGGAGAACTGCAATTTCGGGCTCAACGGAAATGCTGTCGCTTCCCGTCACAGCGAGAGTGCGATTCGCGGAATCAATCTTAAGTTCAGGTGGGCCAGGCTGCTGGGCAACTGCGGCCCTCCATACGAGAGCCATTGCAACTGAAACGATTCCTAATCTCACAAACATGGATTTCTCTCCTCATTCCTTGAACGCGAAGTCCGTGGTAACTTGCGATAAGAATTTCCGATTTTTGCTGAATTGACGCAACGGAGCGACTTTAGTTGGGTTTTGAGGAGTGCTTTACGCCGAATTGCTGAAGTTTCGCGAGCGTCGCAGCGGCCTGACCCGAGTCGATGGCTTCCGCGCCAATAGCGACGCCTTGCTTTAGATCGCCGGCGAGCCCGGCAGCGACAAGCACAGCAGCGGCGTTGAGCAAAACGACGTCGCGGCGTGCGCCGGGAATCCCGGTAATCACGTCATAAAGCAGCGCTTTGTTGGTGGCCACGTCGCCGCCGGTGAACTGATCGATGGTGGCGCGCGGCAGCCCGGCCATCTCCGGCGTGATGCGCGCGGCCTTGAGTTGCGGCTCGCCGGTCTCCGACTCCTCGATGCGGGCGACGACCGATTCGCCGGTGGTGGTGAGCTCGTCAATGCCGTCGGTGCCGTGAACCACGAAGGCGCGGCGGGCTCCGAGCGCGGCGAGCGTGCGGCCGACGAGCAGAACGCGGCTGGGGGCAAGCACTCCAATGACCTGGATGCGCGCGTGGGCAGGATTGGTGAGCGGACCGACGAGATTGAAGATGGTTCGGAAGCCGAGCGCGCGGCGGAGCGGTCCGAGAGCTTTCATGGCCGGGTGATAGAGCGGCGCGAAGAGGAAGACAAAGCCTGTTTCGCGAAGACACTGGACGGCCAGGTCAGGAGACAATTCAATGGGCACGCCGAGGGCCTCGAGCACATCCGCGGCGCCGCAACGCGAAGTGACGGCGCGATTGCCATGCTTGGCGACGTGGGCGCCGGCAGCGGAAGCAACGAGCGCAGCCCCGCACGAAATGTTGAAGGTCTGTGGTCCGCCGCCGCCGGTGCCGACACAGTCGACGAGTTCATCGCGCTCGGCATCCGTGAACGGCATGGGTACGGAGTGCCGGCGCATTGCGTCTACAAAACCGGCCAGCTCAGGAGCCTGCTCGCCACGTGTGGCGAGGACTGTCAGCAGAGCAGCGGTCTCCACCTCGGGCACGCCGCCGGCGAGGATCTCCTCAAGCACTTGAGCCGCCTGCTCGCGGGTGAGAGCGGCGCCGTCCTCGGCCAGTGGGCGAAGCAGTTCCTTCACCAGAGACATGAAAGAAGTATTGCAGAGCCGGGCCGGAGAGACGAATCGGCGGCCGGGATGCGAATTGAGCGTGGGTCTGGAGGAAAAGCGAGAGAACTTCCACTTTCGTGTTAGAGGAAGGTTCGAAATTCTGTTCGATCATGGATAAGCACAGCAACCGTGAGCGGGCGGATCGATTTTTTCGCCTTCATGGAAATGGGCGCGGACGTGTTGCCGAAAGAGGCGAGGGTAGACGCAATGTTCTACACGAAGAATGTTCCAAACCGCCAACGCACTTTGCGAGTGGTGTTGGGAATCATGATGATTGCGGCCGGGCTTTATTGGTTTCATCTGTCGATGCAGGCCCTGACGTTCGCGATCTCGGGCATTCTGATGGCATTGACCGGATTCATTGGATACTGCCCGGTGTGTTCGATCGCCAACCGGATCAGCCCGCCCAAGCCAACGCAATAGGAGCGCGGGCCGCGGATATCAATTCATCGATCGCAACTAAGATTTTGTCGAATCGCATTTCCGCTCACGCCGCGCGTTGTAATCCCTCATGACATCTCGAGCGATCGTCTCTGCCAACGCTGAATTGCATCTGGAACCATTCTGATTCCGCGGGAATTCTGCGTGGTAATCTGAGATTCGGTTGAGGGCCTTATCCGTTGAAAATCCATGAATATCAGGCAAAAGGAATCCTGGCGAAGTACGGCGTCGCTGTGCCTAAAGGCGAAGAAGCTGCCACCTTCGAAGAGGCGGTAGCAGTGGTGCGCAAGCTATTTGCCGAGGGCGCTCCGGGAGTGGTGGTAAAGGCGCAGATTCACGCGGGAGGCCGGGGCAAAGGCGGCGGCGTAAAAGTGGCCAAGACACGCGAGGACGCCGAATTGCACAGCAAGAACATTCTGGGCATGACGCTGGTGACCCACCAGACCGGGCCCCTGGGACAAAAGGTGCAGCGCCTGTTGATCGAAGAGACCGCGGCCATCGAACGCGAGCTCTATCTCGGCATCGTCCTCGACCGGAACGAGGGCAAGCTGGTGTTCATGGCTTCGCAGGCCGGCGGCATGGAGATCGAGGAAGTGGCGGCGAAGACGCCGGAGGCGATCTTCAAGGAGACGATCGATCCGGCAGTTGGATTCGGCGCGTGGCAGGCACGCAAACTGGCATTCGCGCTGGGACTGAAGCCCACGCAGATCAACCATGCGGTCACTTTTTTCCAAAGCCTGTACAAAGCATTCATTGAGGCGGATGCGTCGCTGTTGGAGATCAATCCCTTCATCACGACGACCGATGGCGGCCTTTTCGCGCTCGACGCCAAGATGACCTTTGACGACAACGCGCTCTTCCGCCATCCGGACATCAAGGCGCTGCGCGATGTTGCCGAAGAGGATCCGCTGGAAGTGGAGGCGAGCAAGTACGCGCTGAACTACATCAAACTGGACGGCACCATCGCCTGCATGGTGAATGGCGCGGGCCTGGCCATGGCCACGATGGACATTATTCAGTACGCAGGCGGCAGCCCTGCGAATTTTCTGGATGTGGGCGGCGGCGCAACGCAGGAACAGATTGAGCACGCCTTTGAGATCCTGCTTTCCGACAAAAACGTGAAGGCCATCTTGATCAATATTTTTGGCGGCATTCTGCGCGTGGACCGGCTGGCAACTGGTGTAGTGGCGGCGGCGCGAAATCTGCACGTGAAGGTGCCGATTGTGCTGCGGCTCGAGGGCACGAATGTGGAAGAAGGGCGCAAGATCCTTAAGGAGTCCGGATTGAATTTCCAGGTGGGCGCAACGATGAAAGAAGCCGCGGAAATGGTTGTGGCCGCGGCGGCGGGAGCATAGAGATGTCAGTCCTAGTCGATAACAACACGCGACTCATCGTGCAGGGCATCACCGGCAAGGAAGGCACCTTTCACGCCAAGGGCTGCGCGGAATACGGAACGAAAGTAGTCGGCGGCGTGACTCCGGGCAAAGGCGGGACCGTGCACGAGGGTTGGCCGGTGTTCAACACTGTGGCTGACGCCGTGGCGAAGACCGGCGCCAACGCGACGATGATCTTTGTGCCGCCGCCGTTTGCCGCCGACGCGATTCTCGAAGCCGAAGACGCGGGGATTCCGCTGATCGTCTGCATTACCGAGGGCATTCCGACGCTGGACATGGTGAAGGTGTGGGCCAAGCTGAAGACATCGAAGTCGCGGTTGGTCGGGCCCAATTGCCCGGGCGTAATTTCGCCGGGAAAAGCGAAGATCGGCATTATGCCGGGGCGGATTCACAAGGAAGGATCGATCGGGATTGTTTCGCGTTCGGGAACGCTGACATATGAAGCTGTGCATCAGTTGACGCAGCGCGGCATCGGGCAGTCGACGGCGATCGGCATCGGTGGCGATCCGATCATTGGCACGACGCACATTGACGCCCTGCGGTTGCTGAACGACGATGCGGAGACCGAAGCCATCATCATGATTGGAGAGATTGGCGGTTCGGCGGAGGAGGCTGCGGCAGAATTCGTGAAGCGGCACGTGAAGAAGCCAGTGGTGGGATTTATTGCCGGGCAGACGGCGCCTCCGGGGCGGCGGATGGGTCACGCCGGCGCGATCATCAGCGGCGGCCAGGGAACGGCGGCCGACAAGATGAAGGCTATGACCGCGGCGGGAATCCACGTCGTGGTGTCGCCCGCGGAGATTGGGGCCACGCTGGCGAAAGTAATCGGCAAGGCGTGAAAAGCAGCTGCTAGCCTTTAGCTTCTAGCACATCGTGCTGAGGCGAAGTGAGTCAATTTCGTTCGGAGCAATGAGGACCTCAAAGCTCGACGATTCGCGGAAAGAACTCTTCGATTCGGGAGGGTCCTCTTTATTCCTGTTGGCAACGCGGCGAGGGATTGCATACAATCCAGCACTATGCTCGACCGCGCGCGAATTGCCTCTATCCTGCTGCTTGCCGCTTTTCCAGCTTTCGCCCATCATGCCGCCGCGCAAACGACCGGCACGTTTGGCGCCTGCGATCCGCAGATTCACGACAAGCTGGTGGGAGCAGAGTGGCGCTCGCCCTCGGAGTGCGAAGTGAAGTTCGACGCCTATGCGCGCAAGGGGCTCACGGCGGCGCTGCAGCCGGTGATCGACAACCTGACCGCGCATGACTGGGGTGTGACCGGGGAAGTTGAGCTTCAGTCGCTTACATCGATTCCGCGGCACACCGAGAACAAGCCTTTTCAACTGGCAGAGCAGCAGATGCACCAGGGCGGAGCGTTCTTTGTGACGCTTGGCCTGGACAAGAACTCGCCCATCTTTGCGCAGTATGACCAGCCGGTGCAGGCTGCGATGGCGCAGTTTGGAGCGGCGCTCAAGTCACTGAATGCTGCCGATGGCGTGGCGGCGCAGAATGCTTTGAGCAGTGCAACCAAGGCGGAAGTGGAGCATACGGAGATTCACATCAGCATCTCGATCAATTCGGGCAGCGTGGGGATTGCGAACTTCAAGGGCGGGCACACGGTTTGGCAGTTGCCGACAGGCGGCTTTGCGGTTTCCGCGCCCTATGTGCAGGCTCCGACTGGCGGTGACGTGAGCGCTGCGCAGGCGGTGACGTATGTCTTTCTCGGTCCGTTCACCGCGCCCGCGGCCGCTGGGCCGGGAACAGGGGACGAGAACATCCAGATAAAGGGAAGTCTGTCTTCGGCTCCGGCCAAGCTGTTAAGCGTGCAGAACGCCTGCATTCGCATCCAGACGGGCACGGATCTGGCGAAGCAAGTGATCCAGTTGATCGACTGGAACGCGATCAAGAGCCTGATGGCCGGGAAGTGACGAAAGTGGAGCTACCAGCGCCTGGATTCCGGATCAGAGTTCGGAAGCCAGGTGCGTCGACGGCGCGGTAACTTGCTGCGGATTACTTTCAGCCTAAAAGTCCATCAAACTCCGCTCTTGCGCCTCAAGCCAGGCGGATAATCGATGCATCGACATGCTTAGTGGGATCATCAACCGCTGCCGCGGCTGTGGCCCAGTTTCATGCCAGATGAAAAATCGTCATTCTTGCTTTTATGGTTTTGCCTTCCCCTGAGTGATTGCGGTGTGAACCCTCGCTGCTGACGCCGGCGATGGATCGAGAGGGTCGATCTCGATTCCGACTGACGCCTTGAGAGGATTCCACGGAACTGCGTTGGTTTCTATGGATCGCTTATCGCCGGCACCGGCGGACGTGCCGCTTCTTCGCTATTGGTTTGCCGGTCTCCGGCTCGAGGCTGATGGGACGCTCCTTCGCGGGGAGACGGCGCTTCCTCTCACCGAGGTGGAGGCGGCGGTTCTGCGTCTGCTGCTCTCGCGGGCGGGCAAGATCGTGAGCCCGGCGGAGCTTAAGCGCGCCGTGTGGGGCGAAGAACACGCTTCGGGCGAGGTCGCCTCGAAGTGCATTGAATCGCTCCGGGAACGGCTGCAACCCGCGGATTGCATCGAGGGCGTCTACAAACGCGGGTACCGGATCTCCGCTGCCGTCGAGACCGATGATGTGCAGGAAGCTGGCGCGATGCCGCGGCTTGCCATCCTGCCGTTCGACACCGGGTACGGCGTTGCCGACTACCTTGGTTCGGCGATTGCTGAGGCAACAATGGAGCGGTTGAGCGGAGCCGAACGCGCGGTGGCGTCGGTCGTGGCTCGGGAATCGGTGTTCACACTGTCGCGGCGCGGAATGACGCCGCATGAGATCGGCAAGGCGCTCGAGGCGAATCTTGTTCTCGGCGGTGAGTTGCATGCAACGCCGGAGCGGCTGAGGCTGCGGGCTCAGATGATCCGGGTTGCGGATGGTGCGCACCTCTGGAGCGAAGATCTGATGGTGGAACGCGGCAGAATCATGGAGCTGGAGAGTGAGCTGGTGGTCCGCCTGAGCAGCCGGATCCATTGCGGCGGCTTTTCCATTGCCGCAGTTGCGGTGACCGAAGTTCCGCGCGAGGCTTCGGCGCAGCGTAGGGAAGCACATGAGCTCTATCTGCGCGCGCATCATGAGTGGCAATCGCTGGAACGGCATCGGATGCAGGATGCGATGGGCCGGCTGTTGAGGGCCATCGAGTTGGATCCTTCTTTCATCGCTGCGCGCGCCGACCTTGCGCATCTCTGCGTGATGCAAGCGTTTTACGGCTTCATGTCGCCGGCTGCGGCCGCGAACATGGTTCGGAGAGCGGCGGCGGAAATCCCGGAATTGGCGGGAAACGCGGAGACGTTGCTGCCTGCGCTGGGATGGATCTGGTTTCATGTGGACCGGAATCTGCATGCGGCTCTCGACGCGTTTGCGCGCTCCGCGCATCTGCCGCACGATCATTTGCCGCACGATCGGGGGATCACGCGGTTACGCACGCTGTTCCTGCTGAGCAGGCATCGATTCGACGAGGCAATCGATGCACTGCGCACGGCGATTCAGGCCGATCCATACTCGCCGTGGCTGCAGGCGGAGTTGGCATGGGCGCTGCACATGGCTGGAGAGGCCGAGGCAAGCGTGGACCAGATTCGCAAGGCGATCTCGGAGTTCACCGAGCACGACGGTGCTCATTTGTATGGGGCGATGATTTTGGCGTATAACGGCGAGGCAACGCGAGCAGTGGAGCTTGCGCGGGCGCTGGCTTCGCGATCGGCGCATTTCGATCTCGCGACAGCGGCGCATGCATATGCGCTGGCTTGCGCGGGACGTAAAGAAGAGGCGCGAACACTGCTGGAGCGGCTGCAATGGCTGAGCCGGGAACGCTTTGTGATGAACACGTTCGATGCCGCGACGTATGTGGCGATGGACGAAGACGATGCCGCGATCGAGGAGCTGCGCATCGCGAATGAAAATCGCTGCCCGTGGTTTTTTCAAATGCTGGCCGATCCTCGGCTGCAACCGCTGAGGGGACGGCCGGAGTTTGAGAGGATGCGGAACTCGCTGCGGGCGATGGAATCCGATGCGGAAAAAGGCGAGGAGCCGGGTTGGGCCGCGGCTCGGGCGGGGTGAGCAGGACGCCGGTGCAGCGGCCGAGCTCGCGGAGATTGGTGCGTAAGCCCCGCGATGGCTGCAACCCTGTTCAGGGTCGTTCAGAATTGGAGGGCTGGGCGGGAATTGAACCCGCGAATACAGGTTTTGCAGACCCGCGCGTTAGCCACTTCGCCACCAGCCCCGTACTGTTCACACAGCGGTTTCTGACGTTGCGATTGCCCCCGAAAAATTCAGGCCCAAAATAGAAAACCCACCAGCCAGTGCGATTTCTGGCGGTGCGTACCTGGAGAAGGCAGCTTGTTTAGTGCTCTAGCCCAGACCTTTCCTCACGCCAGAATGCGAGTGCGCGCAGCAACAGATCGCGACGCGACAACACATTTTGGCATTCATCGAGGCGACTGGCTTCATTGCGAAAATGTAACGCAAGGATGGCGGATGAGCAAGGCGATGGGGGACAACTTTTACAGTGCGTTCATACATCGCACGCCAGGACATTTTGGGATTGACGCATTCGGAGTGAGGATTATTCGGCGTGGAAGACGACGTCGAAGAGCAGCAGGCTGGCGGTGGTGAAGATGATGTCGTAACCGAGCAGCATTTTGATCCAGAGGGTGGGGTCGCCGTCGCCGGTGAGGATGGACGTGACCGCCTGGACCATAGCGAGAAGAGCGGGAATGAAAATGGGAAAGAGGATGAGGGAGAGGAGGAACTCGCGATTGCGGCTGCCGATGGAGAGGGCGGCGAAAAAGACTCCGTTGACGACCAGGGCCCAGGTGCCGAGAGGGAGAACGAGGGCCAACTGCCAGGCATTGCCGGCGATGCGGAGGTTATAGAAGACGAAGAAGAAGGGCGCGAGAACGATCTGGACGATGGAGACGAAGAGGAAGTTGGCGATGGTTTTGGCGAGGTAGAGCTCTGCGCCGGGAGAAGGAACCATGCGCTGCGCGTCCATGACCTGGTGGCGGATTTCGCGGGCCCAGGCCTGATTGAGAGCGCTGACCGAGGCGAACATGGTGGCCACGCAGAGGACGCCGCCGGCGATTTGCTGCGAGAATGCGCCGCGGGGATCGAAGGCGATGGAGAAGAGCACGACAACGAGGCCGGAGAAGAAAATCATGGAGATCATGGCGTCGAGGGTGCGCCACTCGATGCGGAGATCCTTGGCGAGATGCGTGAAGAGGGCGCGGGTCATGATTGGCCCTCCGTGCGGGGGGCGCCGAGTTTGGATTCGTGGTCTCCCACCCTAGTCGTCTCGCCTTGAAGGCGAGACGCCAAGGATGGGGCACCCGCATTTTGGTTTGACGATGGGGCGGCGAAACTCTGATTTGAACGCGCGACAACCGCGGTTTTTGTGAGGTCGGCGGTTTGGACAGGCTGGCCGATTTTAGCGGCGGCGCGGAGATAGTCGTCGGGAGTGAGGATCAACTGCGTGCCGCGGGTCCCGGCGGAAACGCTGATGCGATCGAAGAGGATGGCGGTTTCGTCGACGTAAATGGAGTAGGGCTTTTTTGCGCCGAAGATGGTCACGCCGCCGCGGATGTAGCCGGTGAGAGGCTGCACATCCTTGAGGGGAGCCATTTCGGCTTTGCGCCAGCCGGCGAGACGCGACAACTTCTTGAAGTCGAGAGCGGCGTCGCCGGGGACGACGGCGAAAACGTATTCCTGCGCGCCATCGGTGGTCAGCAAAGTCTTGAAGACCTGCTCGGCGGGCATGGCGATTTTTTTGGCGACAGTGATTGCCGACAGGTCGTCTGGGTCGACTTCGTACTCGCGAAGCTCGAAGGGAATGCCGAGAGATTCGAGGAAGCGCGCGCCGTTGGTCTTCATTGGGTTGGGCTCCCTGGATCGACGGATGCGACGCGGCCGGCGTGGAGTGTGATGACGAAGTCGGCGATGGGAGCGGCGTGTTCGCGCTGGTGCGTGGTGAGGACGATGGTGCGGTCGGACTGGCGGAAGCCGGCGAGAAGCGTGACCATCTGTCGGACGCTTTCGACATCCATGTTGGAAAAGGGCTCATCGAGAAGGAGAAGCTCGGGCACGGAGAGGAGCACGCGGGCAAGCGAGGTGCGCTGACGCATGCCTTGCGAGTACTGGCCGAAGAGGCGATTGAGATCGGGATCGAGGCCGACCTGGCGAAGAGCTTCAGCGGGTGTGAGGCAGGGGCGACCGGAATAAAGACTGCTGAAGTAGCGGAGATTTTCCTGGGCGGTGAGCTCGTCGTAAAGCATGGGCGCGTGGCTCATGTAGCCGATGCGGGCGCGCGCGTCGTTGGGCTGTGAGTCGCCGAAGACGCGGACCGTTCCGTGCGTTGGGCGAAGAAGGCCGGCGAGAATGCGCAGGAGCGTGGATTTGCCAGCGCCGTTTTCGCCGAGGAGAACGTAGCAGCGGCCGGGCTCGAGCGAAAGCGAGACCTGACGGAGAGCGGCAAAGCTGCCGAAGAGCTTGGACACCTGATCGAGTCGAGCGCAAAATGTTGTGCGGCCGGCTTCGGGGACGTTCGTCGTCATTCGGTCAATTTGCGGCGGTTTGGCTGGATGCAGGAGGCGCGGACGCCGGGGCCGATGCGGTGTTTGGCTTGGTTGCAGGCGGGCTGGAGGGCGCTGCGCCGGGCTGCTGCGGAGCGTACTTGCTGGCGCATTTTGCCTGAAGGACCGTGGCATGGAATACGCCGTCATGGCCGTAGGTTCCCTCAGCGAGAGCCTGCGCGTCGTCTTTGAAGGTGTCGGGCGGCGGCTCGGTTCCCTTGTAGGTGACCTTAAGGAGATGGCCGTTGGGCGCTTTGGGCGAATGGCTTTCGTATTCGTTCAGGACGAAGTCGACGTGGGTTCCAACCTGCTCAATGGAGCCGGGCTCTACGAAGCCCTCAACGCGGAGATTGCTGTGATAGGCCTTGTCGCCCATTCCGCCGAGCTCGGCGATGGTGACGTAGTAGCTCTTATTCGAGCTGTAGCCGGAATAGGCCAGCCAAGCCACTGTACCGAGAATTACGACGACCGCGAAGCCGATGCGGAAGGTTTGATAAGCAGGTTTCATGATGCTCCAGCCTTAACGATACGAGTGTCAGGGCGAGGGGGTCAAATTCGAAGTGATTTAGATCACTAAAGGCAGGGGCCAGAGGATTGAGGGATCTGGGGACTGCGGGACTGAAGGACAGCTTCCAGTTGCTAGCTTTCCTTTGCTGACGGCGCGGGGCGCGCGATCCTGGTTATTGGCTGCGGCGAGAGTTTCCGAGGCGGCCGCAGTAGCCGCGATTGACGACGCGGGCCGGCTGCAGTGCGGTGGCAACGATCGGTAGAATTCCGGCCGCGATCAAAGTGAGTTCGATGAACAAGGCAACCATTGGAACCCCCAAGGAGTTCCTTCTATGAGTTGTCGCGCTTGTGCGATCGGCTCCGATGGAGGTTCGCCACAATTGGGGGCGAAAGAATCATCGCAACGAAGGCCAAGGCAAGCAACAAGTCAAGCATGAAGGAAACTCTCCAAACAGGCAGTTGCGCCGTCTTTCAGCACAATCAGCTTGCGAATGGACCATAGCGCCGGGGCACCAGGATAGGAAATGGCTCGTCGGTGGGAGGGCATGGCCTGTTGGCGTGAGGGTTCGCTCAACCCGTTGATAGAGCAGGAGATTGCCGGGTGGTCAGGGGCGAGGTTGCGGGGTTAGTGTCGGGCTGAGAGGACGATTGCGGCACGGTCGAGGGCTTGAGCGAGGACGGCCAACTGCTGCTGGGCGAGGGTGGGGTTGCGCGCATCGATGGCTTCGTTGACACCGGGGATGACGACGGCGGCGTAGCCGGTGAGCTCGCCGGGAGCGTAGATGGTGTGGCGATACCAGGGGCGGCCGGGGAGGCCGGCGGGCGAAAGCAGCGCTGTTTCCGCCTGGCGTAGGGCGAGATTCAACTGGGTGAGATCGCCATATGGGGTGGACTGGAGGGCATGAATGCGGTCGGCGGCAGCGGCGAGATGCGACGCGGCGGATTCGGCGGGCGCGAAGTCGAGAGAGCCGAGGCCGTCGTCGGCCGCCCTGCGCTTTGCCGCGCCGATGTAGGCGGAGATTTCGCGCGCGTAGGCGACGTAGTTGTAGGGCAGCGCATCGGCGTCGGCCATGCGCATGGCTTCAAGGCCGAGAACGCGCGCCATTTCCTGCAGGTAGACGAAATCGGGATCGGCGTTTTGCTTGTACCAGGCAAGATCGTCGAAGGCGGAGTGATAGACCCCGTAGGGCCCCGTGGAACCGACTTCAGTTGAAGGCACGCCGGCGTGTTGCAGAAAGGGCGTGAAGTCCGAACCGGAGCCGAGATCGCCGACATGGACTTCTTCGCCCTCGATGGGCGGCGCGTTCGATTCGTGATGCTCGTCGCTCGGGGAAGACTTGAGGCGCCATTGAAGAAAAACGGAGCCGGCCACCGGGCTGGGAACGGAGCGGGCTACATCGCGGATGAAATCTTTGAGAGAGGGCACGGCTCCTGCGGAGAAATCGCGGCCCGGAGACGGCCACGTCGACGTTGAAGTAGGCGACAGCACGGTCGAGCGTGCGGCCTTGCTGCTCGACCCATTCGGTAGAGCCAATGAGGCCTTCCTCTTCGGCGTCCCAACTGCAAAAGACGATGGTGCGGCGGGGACGCCATCCCTGATGGACCAGCGCGCCGATGCCGCGGACCGCTTCAAGCATGGCGGCAGTGCCGCTGGAGGGATCGACTGCGCCATAGACCCACGCGTCGCGGTGATTGCCGACGATGACCCATGCGTCAGGGTCCTGCGCGCCTTCGATTTTTCCGATGACGTCCCAGATGATGCGGCGCTGGTAGTCCTGCTGGGAGACGAGGTGGACTTTCACTCCGGCGGGACCGAGGTGGTAGCGGAACGGCAGCGCGCCCTGCCAGCCTTGCGGCGCGCCCGGCCCTTTAAGCGCCTGCAGGATCGGCGCGGCATCGTGAGAGCTGAGGGGAATGGAGATGATGCGCGGCTGATTGCCGTCGGGGCCTTCGATATTTTTGACGCGGGCGGAGTCGGGTAGATCGAGGGTGGATGCGACGCCGGGAGTTTCAGGATCGCCTGCATATTTGAAGAGATACTGCACTGAGCCGCGCTGGACGCTAGTGTCGGGACGCCACGGACCCATGGGATAGGGGTCGCCCTTGTAGTAGCCGTCGTCCTGGGGATCGGAATAGATGAGTACGCCGACTGCGCCGCGCTGCTCGGCGAGGTAAACCTTGACGCCGCGGAAGTTGGTTCCGTAGCGGCAAATAGCAATTTTGCCGTGGAGGTCGATGTGCTGCGCGGCGAGCGAATCGAAGTCTTCAAGACGGCAGTAGTTTGCGTAGACGGCCTCGGCGGTGACGTCGCCGGAACCCGAAGAGCCGTTGAAGGGCATGACGACGCGCGGGTCGTCTTGCTGAGGATCGCCGCTCACGTGTTCGCGCGCTGGGCCAGTCATGAGCGGATGGCCGGCCTCGTCCCAGGCTTCGACGCGGACGACCTTCGGCTGGTTGAGGAGCACGCGATAGGGAACGATCTGCGTATCGAGACCGGCGGCGCGAAACTTGCGCGCGACGAACTCGGCGGTTTTGTAGTCCTCGGGTGTTGCGGCAAGGTGCGGCTCGGCGGTGAGGGTCTTCAGGTCCTCGCCGGCAAGTTTGGGATCGGGCACGGCGAGGAACTTTTCTTCCAGCTTTGCTTCCGCGGCGAAATCGGTAAAGCCAAAGCTGCCCTGCGGCACGGCTTGCGCCGGCGATGGGCGCGAAGAGAATCCAGCAGCCACAGCAATGGCAGCAAGCGCAAACACGGAGCGGAAATTCATCGAATCAGGCCCTTCGAGCGAGCTTTTGATCGACCCGCGATCAAGCGACGGGCCGCGATCAGGCGACGGGCTGTGCGCAATGCGCGCAGCGGCGGGCCGCCAACGGAATTTCGCTCAGACATTCCGGGCAGTTTTTGGTGGTGGGCGCGGCGGGCTTCTTCATTCGTGCCTGTATCGCGTTCATGGGCAGAATGATGAAGAGATACACGACCAAGGCCACGATAAGGAACGAGATGGCCGCGTTGAAGAAGTTGCCGACTTTGATTTGGCCGCCGCCCACATTCAGAATGACGCTGCTGAAATCGGGCTTGCCAACGGTGGCGGCGATGAGCGGGTTCAAGACATCGGCTACCAGTGAACTAATGATGGCATTGAACGCCGCGCCGATAATTACGGCTACTGCGAGGTCGACTACGTTACCGCGAAAGATGAAATCGCGAAATCCTTTTAGCATCGATTCCTCCGGTGACTTTCAAACTCAACCAGCGCGAGGCATCCGCCAGAAATGGGCGGCCGCAGCGCAGCCGATTGAGCACTTTGCAATGCTACACGGCGACGCTGCCCATGTGCAGCAAGGATGGCTTGAACCGGTGATCTTTCAGGGAACGGCGAGCATGACAACGATGGCCGCAAGAATCATGAGGTCGGCATACAAGAGGAGGAGCACACCGGCGTGGTAGAGGCTCCACTGGCGCCGCAGGCAGCGGGCAGTCTCCGCCATTCCCCACGCGGCAACCAGCAGAGCGAGAATCTGCCAGTACGATCCGTGCAGGTTCTCGATGTGCGGAAAGCCGGCCAGGCGCAAGCTGACGGCAAATGCGCCCAGCGAAAGGAGAATGGCGCGGACGAGGGATTTCTGCCGCAAGCGAAAGATCGAGAGGAGGAAGTGCACAACCCTTCAATGTACAGCGCGTGCGCGAGGCGGGGGCGGCGGATGATAGACTCTGTGAGCCCGCCCCGGGTTCCCCAAAATCCAATCTTCCCGCTGGGCGAAAGAGGAGGTTCTCCCATGTCTGCAGGTTCCCAAGCAGCACCGTTGAATCCGGGCCTGGTTTTCGAGATGATGCAAGCTCACCAGCGGACAGCGGCTTTGAAAGCGGCCATCGAGTTGGATGTTTTCAGGGCGGTCGGTGAAGGGCCGGGCGATGTGGCTTCAATCGCGCGGCACGCGAAGGCATCGGAGCGCGGCATCCGTATCCTGTGCGATTTTCTCGTGATCAATGGGGTTCTGGTGAAGGAGCACGGCAAGTATCGGCACACGCCGACGAGTGCCGCTTTTCTTGATCCACACTCGCCCGCGTGCATGGCATCGGTGGCGCAGTTCCTGGGTACTCCAGCGCTTCTCGAGTCTTTTGATCGCCTGACGGAGGTGGTGCGCGACGGCCGGACTACTTTGCCGGGCGATGGCACCGTGGAGCCGGAGAACCCGGTGTGGGTTTTGTTTGCTGAGCAGATGGCGCCGATGATGGGACCGATGGCGGGACCGCTGGGAGCGGTGGTGCTTGAGGGACACAATGGGCCGATGCACGTGCTGGATATTGCCGCGGGGCATGGGCTGTTCGGGATCGAGATTGCGAAGCAGAACCGCCAAGCGCGTGTGACGGGCCTGGATTGGGCTCCGGTGCTGCGCGTGGCGCTGAAGAACGCGGAAAAGGCCGGCGTGAAGGACCGCTATAACATGCTGCCGGGCAGCGCGTTTGAAGTGGAGTTCGGCGGGCCGTACGACGTGGTGCTGCTGACGAATTTT
Source organism: uncultured Acidobacteriaceae bacterium (assembly GCA_963835355.1). Taxonomy (GTDB): domain Bacteria; phylum Acidobacteriota; class Terriglobia; order Terriglobales; family Acidobacteriaceae; genus Telmatobacter. Next base: position 554,563 of record CAWIFE010000001.1, read on the forward strand.
CTGCACCACTTTGACAAGCCAACGAATGTGGGGCTGCTGAAGAAGGTTCGCGCGGCGCTGAAGCCGGGCGGTCGCGCGGCCACTCTCGAGTTTGTGCCCAATGAAGATCGCGTCTCGCCGCCGATGCCCGCGGCGTTTGCGATGACGATGCTGGCTTCAACGGCGGATGGCGACGCCTACACGCTGAGCGAACTGAACGCGATGCACGCTGAGGCTGGTTTCAAGGGGGTGACGGCGCATCCGATTCCGATGAGTCCGCACACGATTGTGATGGGGACGGCGTGAATGGATCAGTGGAGAAGTGAAAAAGCGAGTGAAGGCCGGTGCGGGGGAACGCGCCGGCCTCTTGCGCTGAGTATCGCGTAGCGTTACACTACTCGCATGATCAAGAGCTTCCGGCACGCGGGCTTAGAGAAGTTCTTTTTCACCGGCAGCAAGGCGGGAATCCAGCCAGTCCACGCGAGCAAGATGAATATTCAGCTCACGACCCTCAACAAAGCTCGCGTACCCGCGGATATGGCCGCTCCCGGCTGGAAATTGCACGCACTGCACGGAGCCTTGAAGGGGCATTGGTCGATTAAGGTGAACGGCAACTGGAGGCTCACCTTTCGTTTCGAGGGTGAAGACGCAATCCTGGTCGATTATCAGGACTACCACTAGGAGGCAAAAAACATGCGGCAAATGTACAATCCGGCGCATCCTGGAAGCGTGCTGCGCGAGTGGCTTGGGGAGATGCAGGTTTCTGAAGCGGCGGCCAAGTTGCATGTATCGCGCGTGACCTTATCTCGCATCCTGAACGGAAGGGCCGGGATTTCGGCCGAAATGTCGCTGCGCCTCTCCGATGCCCTGGGAACCAGCCCGACGCTTTGGATTGATTTGCAAACTCAGTACGATCTTTGGCATGCAAGCCGCAAGCGGAGGCCAAAGATCGAACTGTTTAAGAAAGTCGCGTAAAGCGGGGGCGCAGCCATGCTTCGACTGGCAGGATTATGCGCATTGATTTTGGTTGCACAACTCTCAACAGCTCAAGGTAATCTTGCGCCTAGAGCTGAATCGGAAGCTGATGCTCGCCAGCATCTTACTCAGAAGACCGATCCGGTTTATCCGCCGATTGCCGCCGCGGCTCACATTGAGGGCGATGTCGTGATTTCAGTTGTCATCGGCGTCAATGGAAAGGTCACGTCAGAAAAGGCACTGAGTGGCCCGGCAATGCTGCAGCAGTCAGCTTTGGACGCCGTAAAGAAGTGGCAATTTACGCCGCTAACGGCAGACGGAACCGCCGCGCCTGCGACCACCACACTGACGATTCCCTTTCACCTTGAGCATCACGGGCCGCAACCGACGGCAGAGCAGGAACAAGCGGCGCAGGCGTGGTTTCCGCTCTCGGACAAGTGCGAGAAAGCACTGAAAACACAAAACAAGGATGATGCGCTGAATTCTTGCAAGCAGGCTTTAGACATATCGCTGAAGGCCGGGGATCTTACGAACAGCGATCAGTTGGGAAGGCTGGAATCGTACCAGCTTTATGGGCACGCATTGCTGTTGGCAGGGCGGGCGCAGGAAGCGCTAGATCAAGAGAATCTTGCTATTGAAGAAGCTAAGAAGTGCGTGACTGACAAAGATGAGGAATATGCGACACCGTTTTTCTGGCGGGCGGTTGCGGAGGCCAACCTCGGGCAGGGCGACGCGGCGCTGGCCGACTTTCAAACTGCGGAGGAGACCTACCGCCGCGCGATAACGAACTTACCCGATATGAAAAAGATTTATGGCCAGTACCTTGCTTCGACCCTTAAGACACATGCAGCAGTGCTGGATATGATGGGAAATCATGCCGACGCGGAGAAACTACGCGCTGAAGCAGCGGTGCTCTAGTTTTTGCTGCGACGGGAGCGGACGGCGGCGGCGAGTTCGGCGAGAAGCGTGCGGGTTTCCTTCCAATCGATGCAGGCGTCGGTGATGCTTTGGCCATAGACAAGACTATCCAGAGGATGGCCGGGGACTAGCTTCTGCGCGCCTGCAACCAGATTGCTTTCGATCATGACGCCGATGATGTTGCGATTGCCTTGGGCGACCTGCGCGGCCACGTCGTGGCAGACGACGGCCTGGCGGCGGTAATCCTTGCCGCTGTTGGCGTGGCTGAAGTCGATCATGATGCGGGGCGCGATGCCGGCTTGCTCCATGAGAGCGGTGGTTTCAGCGACGCACTGGGCAGTGTAGTTTACGGTCTTGCGGCCGCCGCGCAGGATGATGTGGCAATCGGGATTGCCTTTGGTGACGAAGATGGCCGACAGGCCGTTGTGCGTGTGGCCAAGGAAGGTGTGCGAGCAGGCGGCGGAGAGCACCGCGTCAACGGCCACCTGAATGTCGCCCGAGGTGGCGTTCTTGAATCCAACGGGACACGACACGCCGGAGACGAGCTGGCGATGCACCTGGCTTTCGGAGGTGCGCGCGCCGATGGCTCCCCACGAGACGAGGCCGGCGATGTACTGCGGGGAGATCATGTCGAGGAATTCGGTCCCGGTGGGCACGTCCATCTCGGCGAGGTCGATCAAGAGATGGCGCGCGAGGCGTAGGCCGTCGTTGATTTTGTAGGTGCCGTCGAGATGCGGATCGTTGATGAGGCCTTTCCATCCGATGGTGGTGCGGGGTTTCTCGAAGTAGACGCGCATCACGATTTGCAGGTCGGCGGCGAATTCGCTAATGGCGCCTCTTGAGCAGACCGGCGTACTCGCGGGCGGCTTTGGGGTCGTGAATGGAGCACGGGCCGGCGAGAACGATCAAGCGGTCGTCTTGCCCGTTGAGGATGGAGATGATTTCGTTGCGCGCGTCGTAGATGGTGGACGAAGCGGCCTCGGTGACGGGAAGCTCTTCCTCAAGAAAGACCGGAGGGAGAACGACCTTGGTCCATTGGATACGGAGATCTTCAGTGGGATGGAACATGGGCTCTCTTCTGACGCAGAACGATCCAGAGCGCGTGACTAGAGCGCCCCTCTATCGAATCTATCAGCCGAAGAGCGAAAAAGAGAACGGCGCTAGCGTCGAGGCGGCCTTGATTGGCAGTGCGTCGGATCAGCGCATGACTTCGTACGTGGCAATGCCGGCAGCCGCGGCGCCAGCGCCGATCAGGACCGGCACCAATAGGCGAACATGATGCCTCGGCTCCGAGCCTTCGCCAATGTACTCCTTGGCCTTCTTTACTTCGGAGACGTCGGCGTAAAGGTGCGTCTGGATCCTGTTGCTGTCTGAATCGGTGAACTGGAAGGACGAAGCGGAGAGCGGTCCCAGAGAACCGAAGGTCTGGGAGCTGTCGCGGAATTCAAAGTCCAGAAAGGTGCCTTGGCGAAATTTGGTGAGTCGCTTTTCGATTCTTCGGGCGTGCTTATCGAGCGGCGCGGGGGACTGCGCTTGGACGAGTGACGCTGTTACGAGCAACGCGAAAGAGCCAAGCGCCAGGGTGGCAAGGAAGTGGACGGCGGACACGCAGCGAAAACCGCTCAAAATGCTTTTCATTTGGGGCCCCCTCCGAGAAAAACAACAAAGCCGGGCGGCTTGCAGCGTAGCTTCCGCGGCAAACGCCGGTGCGTAACAACTTACCACTAATTTGGGTCCTTGAGTCACCATCAGCGGTGCCTTTGGTAATGTGGAAGAACAAAAAGGCGATGAGAATCAGAGGCTTGGGAAAGGCTGCGGAGATCGAATCTTTTCTTAACCGGGCTGGTTTGTGTCGGAGTTCGATAGAGGGGAAGCCGCGACGAGAGCCATGGCTTTGGCATCTTTGGTTACCTGTCGATGTATTGACAGTAAACGCTTGCAATCCGTAAGATCAAGAGGGCGGGGTGTGCGGGATTCCTTTTGTAACTGCAAGAAAAATAAGCATTTAGTGATTCGCGCCCCCGTCCGTTGCGCGGCCCTGCCGCGTGCCGAAGAGGACGGAGAGCAGCCAAGATGCCTGAAGCGCGCCTGAGTCCGCGGGAGCGGCTGGTGTTGACGGCCATTATCGAGCTGTATATCGCGACCGGCGAACCGGTGGCATCGCAGGCGGTTGCGCACTTCTTCGCTGACCGGGACGGGCTTAGCTCGGCGACACTGCGCAACGTGATGGCAGCACTGGGCGAGGCAGGACTGCTGGAACAGCCCCATACATCAGCTGGACGCGTTCCTACGGCCGTGGCGTTCCGCTATTACGTGGAGCAGATCACGCAGCCGGGGCGGGCACCGTCGGGCCTGGGCGGCGGAACCGTGCCGGGACGCGTGGATTCGCCAATGAGCGAAGCTCGCCGCGGACAGATTGAGGAGAGCTTTGCCGGCGTGTCAAGCAGCAACGATTATCTGGAGCGCACGTCGCATGTGCTGGCGTTGATTTCGAGCGGGCTCGGCGTGGCGCTGGCAAGCTCGACCGCGGGACAAGTGCTGGAACACATCCATTTTTCGCGGCTGTCGACGGGACGCGTGTTGGCGGTACTGGTGACGCAGGCCGGCGCGGTTCAGGATCGCGTGCTCGCGGTGGATCATGAGCTGACGCCAGTGGAGCTGGAGACGGCGGGCGCCTATTTGAATGAGAATTTTCGCGGCTGGCAGATCGAGCGGATCCGTGCCGAGGTGGCGCGCCGCGTGGAGTTGGAACGCGAAGCGTACCGGGAGTTGCTGACCTCGGTTGAAGAACTCTGCCGCAAGGGTGCGCTGGCAAGCGATGAAGGCGTCGCGACGATTTTTGTGGACGGGATTGCGAACCTGATCAGCGCCGAACAGGACCGCGAGCGGCTGCGTCAGATGCTGCTGGCGGTGGAAGCGAAGCAGCGGCTGGTGGAGCTGCTGAATGCGTATGTGGACGGACGCCAGCAGGAGGTGCGCGTGGTGGTGGGCCTGGACGAGGCATCGCCTGGCCTGCAGGACCTGGTGCTGATCGGCGCGCCGGCGCGGCTGGGCGGCGGCAATCTGGGCACGGTGGCCGTGATTGCGCCCACGCGGATTCAATATCAGGAGATGATCCAGGCGGTGAGCTACATCGCGCGCCTTTCGGAGAGAATTCTGGACGTTCCTACAACGTAGGCGCGGGCGCTCCGACGGCGGTTGAACCGCAACTTCGCGAGGTCGACGTGCTGCAAAAGTGGGCGCGCAACAAGTTGGATCTGAGGGGCCGGCAGGAAAGGCTTGCAGCCGGGCCGGGGAGAAAATCATCCAATAGAAAAGACGAAGAGATTTTTGGAGAATGTGCTGAATCATGTGGAAGCAAAAAACACACTTGACTGAAGTGGACGCCCCTGAGTTTGAAGCGCGGGAGGCGAAGCTGGATCCCGCGATGGAGCTGCCGGCGCCGACGGCTGAGGAGGAGCTCGACGATCAGGCTGACGCGGAGGGCGGAGGAGCGGCCGAGCCGGCGGCGCAGACGGAATTGGAGCAGATGAAGGCAGAGCGCGATCGGCTGCTGGATCGGCTGGCAAGGCTGCAGGCAGAGTTTGAAAACGCACGCAAGCGCGCGGAACGCGAGCGGGCCGAGTTTCGCGAATTTGCGACGGGCAGCGTGGCGGAACAGTTTCTGACGGTGCTGGATAATCTCGAGCTGGCGCTGAAATCGACGGGCTCAGTGGCGCAGTTGCGGTCGGGAGTGAGCCTGATCGTGAAGCAGATGGAAGAGATTCTGGAGAAGATGCAGGTGAAGGCGGTTCCGACGGTGGGCGAGGCTTTCGATCCGCGCTTTCACGAAGCTCTGGGGACGATAGAGCGCGACGATTTACCCGATCAGCACGTGGCCGAAGAGATTCGCCGCGGCTACAAGGTGCGCGAGCGGTTGCTGCGGCCGGCGCTGGTGCGTGTGGCGCACAATCCGAAACAAGTAAAAGAGTAAGAAGAGCAGCCGCTAGCTTCTAGCCTCTAGCTCCTAGCTTCATCGAGCGGTTCTTAGGGCGGGTGGCTGCCAGTGAAATCGGAGATTCCTGAACCGAGGCCGGTTCACAACTACGCGGGACAAGCTAGCGGCTAGCAAGTAGAAGCTAGAAGCTGATTAAGAGGACGAATGGGGTCTAATACAAGAGTGAGCAAAGCGGATTATTACGAGGTTCTGAGTGTCTCGCGCGACTGCAGCGACCAGGAACTCAAGAGCGCGTACCGAAAGCAGGCGCTGAAATATCATCCTGACCGCAATCCCGGCGACCATGCAGCCGAGGAAAAGTTTAAAGAAGCCAGCGAGGCATACCAGGTGCTGAGCGACGCCGACAAGCGCGCGGCCTACGACCGGTTTGGTCATGCCGGGCTGGGCGCTCAGGGATTCGGCGCGGGTCCGTTTGCGGGCGGCGTGGACCTGGGCGACATTTTCGGCGATTTATTCGGCGAGATGTTCACGATGGGCGGCGCGCAAGGCGGGGCGGCGCGGGGCTCGCGCACGCAGCGTGGCGACGATCTTCGCTTCGACATGACCATCGATTTCGAGCACGCGGTCTTTGGCACCGAGAAGGAAGTGAAGATCCGGCGGTTGGAGACGTGCAGCGTGTGCAGTGGCAAAGGGAGCGCGTCAGGCAAGGGTCCGAGTGTATGCAGCCATTGCCAGGGGCGCGGACAACTGCGCTATCAGCAGGGATTTTTCTCTGTGGCGAGAACGTGCGTGGCTTGCAGCGGGACCGGCACGGTGATCAGCGATCCGTGTTCCGCGTGCCGCGGCGAGGGACGCAAGGCAGCCGAGATCAAGATGAATGTGAAGGTGCCGCCGGGAGTGGAAGAAGGAACGCGCATCCGTTACGGCGGGGAGGGCGACGTGGGCCGCGTGGGCGGTCCGAGGGGCGACCTCTATGTGATTCTTTCCATCCGGCCGCACGATTATTTTGAGCGTCACGGATACGATTTGCAGTGCGTGCTGCCGATCAGCTTTCCGCAGGCGGCAATGGGCGACGAGTTCGAGATTCCCGGCATCGACGGGCCGGTCAACATCAAGATTCCCGAGGGCACACAGAGCGGCAAAGAGCTGCGCATTCGCGGACGCGGCGTTCCCTACCTGAACGAGAGAGGGAAGGGCGACCTGATTGTGAAGGTGCTGGTGCAGATTCCGCGCAAGCTGAACCGCGCGCAGCGTGAGCTGGTTTCAAAGCTGGCCGAGACCATGGCTGTGGACAACAAGCCAACTTCGCCGGGGCTGATGGAGAAGATGAAGGATTTGTTCAGCTGAGGGCAAAGACTGCCCGGATTCAAGCTTCCCACGGATTGACGATGGGAACGCCAACGGAGAGAAATGGAGCGGTATCGCGTGTCGCCACCGCGAATCCGTGCACTGCGGCAATAGCGGCGATCTGGCAATCGGCCGTTGAGATGGAATAGCCGCGCGCAGAGGCACGACTCCCCAAGAGAGCAAAAGTAACCGCGGCTTCCCGGTCGAACGATAGAAAGCGGTCCCCAAAGAGCTTTGTTTGCAACGAGCGCATGTTCTGCTCCATCCCGTGCTTTCGCTTGCCCGCGGGGAGCAGCGCGATCCCGATCAAGACTTCCGACAAGACGGTCGCGGTGAGAAACAATGTTTCCGGATCCTGCGCGTCGAGCCATTTCGTTACAGCCGAATCGGCGCGCGGCTTCAACGGCTCCGAGACCACGTTGGTGTCGAGAACGATCATTCGAACTTTGCCGGTTCGATGGGTGTCTTATCGCGCTTGTAGTTGAGCTCGATGCCGCCGTAGCGGCGGCCAAAGGCGGCCAGCTCTGAGCCGATTTTGAGCCTCGGCTTGGTCGAGACAGACTCCTGGAGGATATGGCGAATCTCGGCCTCGGTACTGCGGCCATTGCGGGCAGCACGCAGTTTGAGGGCACGGTGGGTCTTCTCGGAGAGTTTGCGAACTGTTACAGCGGCCATGGTTTTGTCGCTCCTTCGACTTCTACTACAATGATAGCATCTTGATGGCATCGATATCAAGTTCGGCTCGGATGGCCGCAGGCCGGTCTCCGCTGCGGCCGTGGACAACAAGCCAACTTCGCCGGGGCTGATGGAGAAGATGAAGGATCTGTTCAGCTGAGGGCAGAGAACAGAGATCAGAGATTAGAAATCAAAGGGCCCGATTCAGAGGGGCGACCGTTCAATCGAAGATTGCCGGCTCGGGTCCGCCTTCGCTGAAGCTACGGCGCGACAACTTTCGCGAAGCGAAAGTTGGTGGAGCTGAGCGGGATCGAACCGCTGGCCTCCTCGTTGCGAACGAGGCGCTCTCCCAGCTGAGCTACAGCCCCACGACATCCTTAGTTTACCAGCGTCAGGAAAATCCTGAAAGGGCAGCTTACCGGGCCCAGGAATTGGGGTCCAATCTGCGGGCACGAATTGCGGGGTAGTGTGTCGATGTCATAGTTTCAGGGCGACCCCATGCGCGTTCAAACCTTGTCGGCTTTGACTGGATGCCTGCTGGTACTCGGAGGAGCCGCGCTTCGGGGACAGGCAGCTCCTGAGCTACCGCAGACAAAACAGCCGGTCGTCAAGCTCGACTCGAGCGAAGCGCAAGTGTGGGAGCACCGGCTAGGCCCCGCAACAGCGGTCCATATAAGTTCGGCTGAGGCGCGCACACTCGGCTTTGAAAGCTACTTAACCTTCGAGATTAGTGTCTCGGCGGATGGCCGGGTGGAGTCGGCGACGCCGGTCGGAGATGAGAAGCGGCATCTGGACGAGGGGCGGGCCATTGAGATGGCGCGCAGGTTCAAGCCGTGGACACGGGACGGGAAGAATATCAGCGTGCGCGTGAGGGACGATGTGATGATCCTTCCGCCTGAGCTGTGGGCGCTTCATCCGCGAAATTTTCCCAAGCCGTGGGATTTGCAGGACATGAAGATCGAGCTCTCACGCAGTATGTGTTACGGCACGTGCCCGGCCTATTCGGTGACGATTCGGGGGAATGGTAGCGTCCACTTCGACGGGCAGCGATATGTTCAAATTCCAGGGAAACACGAGGCGCGTATTGCTCCGGACGCAGTGATGGAATTGGTGCGCCAATTTGAGAGGGCGAAGTTTTTCGCGGCCGACGACAAGTATATTGCCGAGGTCACCGATAATCCGACCTACACGTTAACCTTGACCGTCGGCGGGAAAACGAAGACCGTGACGGACTATGTGGGCGAGCAGGTTGGGATGCCGCTGGTGATTACGGACCTGGAAAACGCGGTGGACGAGGCAGCCGGAACGGAGCAGTGGATTAAAGGCGATGAGTAGACGTTGAGCTTCCGTAAGCATGAATCTCTGAAGATTCTCTACCTGGTCCAGAGTTTTAGTTATTGCGGTTTCGATGTCCCTACCGGTTTGGCTTCGCCCTGCCTGCTCACTTCGAGCACGGTAATCGACATTTCCTGATTGCCGGGGACGAGCTCTAAACCCAGAGTGTCTTTGAGGACGGCGTTGAGGCTGTCAATGTCTGATCCGGCGACTTTAAACCGCGCGTCGAACGATCCGTCGATGCCTGTCTCGTTGACTACAGGGTTCTCGAGGCCGGTTGCCAGCAAATAGGCAAGATCGTCCATTGTTCCGTTCATCAGGAGATACATGCCGTGCCAACAGCCTCGCTTCACCTTATGGGTCGAGGCCGACGGGCTAAGGAGTTTCTGGCTCGCGCCGGTGGCGCGGAGGATATAGGCGGGACTGGTAATTGTCTTTGGTTGAATCTGCATATGTAATGCGGAGAGAACGGCTTGCTGGACAGCGGAAGAGGCGACGGCATCGGGGACGTCGACGAAGTTCATGCGGAGGTCGAAACGACCCTGTGGCAGCGGATCCTTTAGAACATACCGATTGTCGAATGTGTCAAATGTGTCCGCCATCAGGCCATCTGCATCGTCTCCCAGAATGTCAGAGCCGGTGGGCGGATGATTAACGCGAGATGTTTTTGCATTGGGGGCGGCCTTGCTCACGGACACAACAAACAAAGGGTGCTCTGCGGGATTGGCGGCGGATTCCCCGTTCGATGTTTCGATCTGTTCGACCGGCTTGAAATTGACGCTTTTTCCCTCGGCCACGGCCTGCAGGTCGGAGGCGCTGACCGCATCAATTTCCGTTACCGCGGCAATTTTCCCGTTTCCATCGACAATGACGGTGGTCGGTCGGGAAGTCACTCCATACCACGCGAAGACACCGCCGGATGTGTCGGTGCCGACCCAGCCTGACGTCTTCTTGCGGGCAAGAAATGTCTCGACTGCTTTGGGGTCTTCGTCATCGATGGAGATGAATTGGAATTTCGCCGGGTCGAGCGACTCCACAAGCTGATTGAGATGAGGAAGGCTCGCCACGCAGGGAGAACACCATGTGGCCCAGAACTCCAGCACCACAACTTTGCCCTTCAGGGCGGCCCAATCTATCCGCGATCCTGCAGGAGCTTGCAGGAGTTGCACGGGATCGAGCGGCGGAGCGGGCGTGCCTTTTTCAGGAAGCGCGAAGAGCGAAAGTGGTGCAACGAGTAACGCCGCAAACGAGACTGCGCAAGCGCGCAAGGCTAAGCAAGATTTCGTGTATCGAGAGAGTTGACGCATGTGTCCCTCGCGCGGAGAAAACAACATCGATCATACGCGCGAAGAGGCGGCGCGCGGCCCGATCAATTGACGATCTCGCCGCGGGCAGAACTTATAGCTGGTTCATGTTGGCCAGGAACTCGGCGTTGTTGCGCACCTTCTCCAGGCGGCTGATCAGCAGCTCCATGGCCTCGACGGGCGAGAGCGGATTGAGAACGCGGCGAAGGATGAAGACGCGCTGCAGGTCTTCCTTGGGAATAAGCAGCTCTTCCTTACGGGTGCCGCTGCGCTGAATGTCGATGGCCGGGAAGACGCGCTTGTCGACCAGCTTGCGGTCGAGAATGATTTCCATGTTGCCGGTGCCCTTGAACTCCTCGAAGATGACTTCGTCCATGCGGGAGCCGGTATCGACAAGGGCGGTGGCGATGATGGTGAGCGAGCCGCCTTCTTCAATGTTGCGGGCCGCGCCGAAGAAGCGCTTGGGGCGCTGGAGAGCATTGGAATCGACGCCGCCTGAAAGGACTTTGCCGGAGGGGGGAACGATGGTGTTGTAGGCGCGGGCGAGACGCGTGATGGAGTCGAGAAGAATGACGACGTCGCGCTTGTGCTCGACGAGGCGCTTGGCCTTCTCGATGACCATTTCTGCCACCTGCACGTGGCGGGCGGCGGGCTCGTCGAATGTGGAGCTGATGACTTCACCCTTGACGGAGCGCTGCATGTCGGTGACTTCTTCGGGGCGCTCGTCGATCAGCAAAACGATGAGCACGACCTCTGGGTGGTTGGTGGTGACGGAGTTCGCGATCGATTGAAGCAGCATGGTTTTGCCGGTGCGAGGCGGTGCGACGATCAAG
>CAWIFE010000002.1:0-542143 GCA_963835355.1 uncultured Acidobacteriaceae bacterium
TCACCGTTGAAGGCCTGGTCTCTTACGGCAACTACCGCATCTTCGCTTCCGGTGAGCATTGCAAGATCTACGACGCTGGCATCGAATACGATCGCCACTCCTGGGGCCACTTCCTCAAGTCGCGGGTGGATTACGTCGCAGAAGTGTTGCCCATGGTTCTACTGAATCAGCCGGCAAAAATGGATATCTGGGGCGACACCCTCAGCCAGAACCGCAAAACCGTCCCCGGAGTGGACATTTCGCCGATTGGCATTCGCTGGCTGTGGCGCGACGGAAAGACCATCAAGCCTTACCTGATGGCGAAGGGCGGCGTTCTCGTGTTTGCGCAAAAGCCGCTCTCATCGAAAACGACCTACGAAAACCTCAGCCTGCAATCGGCCACGGGGCTTGAAATCCGGATCAACGACCGCTTCGATCTGCGCCTGGGCTTGTTCGGCGACTTTCATTTCTCCGACGGCTTCATTGTTCCGGTCAACCCCGGCCTCGACGTGATGAACGCGACCATGGGGCTCACCTACCATCTCGGCAGCAAGCGGCATCTCGCAACGCAATGACGATCATCTCTTCAGCAAGCGGCACATCGCAGTGCACTGGCCATCATCTCGCCGGCAAACGGCAAGCCGCCGCGCGTTGATGGTAGTGGGTCAGTTTGCATGTGACTGGAAGGGGCGCCGCTGCTAAGTCGGAAATTCATCCCCGACTCCCGCAAAAGACTGGGCGTAGCACGATCCCAAACCGACTCTCACCACGCCACAAAAGAACGGGTGCCCCCGGTCCCTCGCTTTTGGGGACCGGGGATAGCACAGCCGGCGTCCGCCTCACGGCAGAGGCAGCTCCTCGCTCAACCCGGAATCGATAAGGTCCGAACGCAGCTTTTCCACGGTTGAGAAAACCAAACCCTTCATTCCCATCGCAACGGCCGCATCCACATTCTCCCGCTCTATCGTCGAGAAACAGCGTTTCCTCCGGCCGCGTTCCGAGCCGCTCCAGGGCATAGCGATAAATCGCCGGATCAGGCTTGGCCACGCGAAGTTGATAGCTCCACACCTGCACATCGAATCGCGAAAGCCAGTCCAGTTCGCGCTCCATGTGCTCGTGCACCGCGTCGCCCATATTGGAAACGATGGCCGTCAGCAGGCCGCGCTGCTTGATCTCGGTGCCGTCCAGCATCGCCGCATCTCCAAGCGTCCACATGCGAGCGTCCCAGAGATTCAGCTCTGCGATCACCGGCTCGCTCAACTCAATCCCCGCTTCGTCCAAGAGCTTCCGCCAAAATTCAAGACCCGCCAGCTTTCCCTCGTCGTAAGCCTGCCGATCCTTCCAATACAAACCGTCGAGGCGATCCGATGAAAGCCCCGTGATGCGCACCAGCGCATCGTGAGCCGCGGATCCGGTGGCCCCGTCAACACTCTTCCGTAATCGAAAATCACCGCGCGCAGAGCCAACGTCACCTCGCCAACATCAGTCGCCAACTTCGCCCGAACCGCTCCCATAGTCCCCCATGCATCGCCCATGTATCGTTGCAGACATGTATCGTTGCAGATTGGAGCGCTTCTTTCATTGTGCCTGATCGTCGGCAACCCTCGAGCCCGCCGGGGACCCTCTGGGTGGGGCGGAATACGGTAGCCCCAGTCGCAAGACTGGGGGATCGCAGCGGAGATTCGACGCCAGCCCGCTTTTGCGGGCGAAAGAAATCGGCCCGGTGACGACGGGGACGAAAAACGAGCGCTCCGCGGGAAGCCACTGCATGCCCTTTTCCGAACGAACGAATTGGAACACCGAAGAATCCGACCTCCGCGCGCGCACCGCAAGCGCCTCGAATCCGGTCTCCCGACTGCCGACCTCACCCAGTCCAATCCCACGCGCTGCGGCTTCGCCTACCCGCCGTCCCTGCTCGCCGCGCTCACCAATCCCCGCGCCCTCGACTACGATCCCCAGCCCAGCGGCCTCCTCCCCGCCCGCCAGGCCGTCTGCGCCTACTATGCCGACCACGGCGTTGCACTCGATCCTCAACAAATCGTCCTCACCACCAGCACCAGCGAAGCCTACAGCTTTCTCTTCCGCCTGCTCTCGGACCCCGGCGACGAAATCCTCATCCTGCAGCCCGGCTACCCGCTCTTCGATTTCCTCGCCGCCCTCGACGACGTCCGCCTCAAGCCCGTGTCCCTCGTCTATGAGAACGGCTGGCAAATCGACCCCGAAAGCATCCGCCGCGCCATCACGCCGCGCACGCGCGCCATCGTCGTCGTCCACCCCAACAATCCCACCGGCCACTTCACCAAAACCTTCGAGGCCGAGCAACTCGCCCGCCTCTGCCGCGAGTTCCGCCTCTCCCTCATCGTCGATGAAGTCTTTCTCGATTACAGCTTCGGCGCGCAGCCCGACAGCCTCGCGGATCCGAGCTTCCCCGGCGCACTCGCCACCCTCCCTGCGCAGCCCGCCACCTTCGCCCGCGGCCTTGAAGGTGTGCCCGTCTACGTCGTCAGCGGCCTCAGCAAAATTGCCGCCCTCCCGCAGATGAAGGCCGCCTGGATTGTCGTGACGGCCGCCCTCCTCGGCCCCGGCCCCCACCATGCTCGCGGCCTCGACGCCGGCAAAACCCCCGACAGCCACACCGCCCAGGCCCTCGCCCGCCTCGAAGTCATCGCCGACACCTTCCTCTCCATGAACGCGCCCGTTCAGTGGGCGCTGCCCGCTTGGCTCGCCGGCCGATCCGCCATCCAGCAGCAAATCCGCCGCCGAGTCGCCGCCAACCTCGCCGTCCTCGACCGCAGCCTGAACCGCCATCCCGAAAGCCGTCCCGACCGCACCATCGGAACCGCCAGCGCCGTCCAGCGCCTCGCCCTCGAAGGCGGCTGGTACGCTGTCCTCCGCATTCCCGCCCTCAACCCCGACGACCAAACGGTTCTGGCCCTCCTCGACCGCGGAGTCTGGGTCCATCCCGGCTACTTTTTCGGCCTGCCTGAGAGCGGTTGGCTGGTCCTCAGCCTGCTCCCGCCCGAGCCCGAATTTAGTAACGGAGTCGCCATCCTGATTAACTATTTGGGAACGAATCACGGACGTAACACTAAAGGCTAACGACAGCAACCATCCCTTGAACTAATTCCTATAACTTATTGAAACCATTTACTCGCCATCAGGATTCTGCCTAACCGCCGAAATCTGCAAAAACGGATTCCCCTCCCGCTCCTCGCCGATCGTCGTCAGCGGCCCATGCCCCGGCAAAACCCTCGTCTCGTCGGGCAGCGCCATCACCCGCGTCCGCAGCGACGCCATCATCTGCTCAAAATTCCCGCCCGGAAAATCCGTCCGCCCAATGCTGCCGGCAAACAGCGTATCCCCGGCAATCAGCAGCTTCAGCGGCGCAAAATGCAGGCACACCGACCCCTGCGTGTGTCCCGGCGTGTGCAGCACCTGCGCCGGATAGTGTTCCAGCCCCACCACCTGCCCCTCGGCCAGCCCCTCATCCGGCGGCGCCGTCTCCGGAACGCGCACCCCGAGCCACCCCGCCTGCTCCTCCATCATGTCCAGCTGCGGCAGGTCGGCCTCGTTCAAAAACACCGGCGCGCCCGTCAGCCGCTTCAGCTTCAGCGCTCCGCCCACGTGGTCAATATGCCCATGCGTCACCAGAATCTGCTTCAGCTTCAGCCCCTGCTCGGTCAGGCGTTTCGCGATCCGGCTCACGTCGTCGCCGGGATCGATCACGATCGCCTCGCGGCTTTCCTCATCGCCCAAAATCGTGCAGTTGCAGGCCAGCGGACCAACAGGAAACGACTCGAAGATCATGGCTTCATTCTAGGCGGAGTTGGCGAAGCTAGGCGCAGTCATCCCGCCGCAGCGATCTGCGTTCGCCCGCCCCCACACTCGATCAACTCCGCTGGATCGCAAGCCCATGCGACAATCGGCGCCGGCCCGCCCGCCTCGACGAACTCCGCGCCCATCCCGCCCGCTCACGCCTGCGGCAAGAAATACGCATCCACCGCGCGCATCAACGCAGCGCGATTAATCTCCGGCGGCCGGTCTTCGTATTGAGCGGCCCACAAAACCTGGTTCACAAGATCCCGCGGATGGCACGCCCGCAGCTCCTGCTGCATGGTGTTGCGAATAATCACGATCAGCTCATCCAGCAGCCCAGCTTCGGCTTCCAGGCCATGGTCGGCGGCAACGCGGCGGAAAATCTCTGAGAACTGTTCGTCTGAAATCGCGCCCAGCCCGATCTTGGTTTGGATCCTTCGCAAAAACGCCGGATCCATCACCTTCGCCGGATTGATGTTTGACGCAAACACCACCAGCATTTCAAACGGGATCTCAATCTTCATTCCGCCCACCAGCGTCAAAAACTCGATCCCGCGGTCCAGCGGAACAACCCAGCGATTTAGCAAATCGTCAGGAGCCACTCGCTGCCGCCCGAAATCATCAATAATCAGGACCCCATTGTTTGCTTTCATCTGCGGCGGTCCGTCATAGCATTTTGAAATGGGATTGAACTGCAAATCCAGCATCTCGATGGTCAGCTCTCCGCCCACCGTCACCGAAGGTCGATGGCAGCGCACCCAGCGCTCGTCCCGATTCTCCGTTTCCTTTTCCTCCATGCGCTTATGAATCGCCGGATCGAAAACAGTAATAATCTGGCCATCCACTTCCAGCGCATAGGGAATCCATACTCCATCCTTGGCCAGCACGCGCGACAAGGTCTCCGCAGCCGCGGTTTTTCCAACCCCCGGCGGGCCATAGAGGAAGATTCCCGACCCGGAGTTGATGGCCGCTCCAAACTGCGCCAGGATTTTGGGGTCGATCACCAGGTGCGCAAAGGCCTCCTCCACATCCTCCCGGTGAACCTTCAGGTTGCGCAAGCTCTGTTTCCTCACCTGCACAACGTAGCTGGCCAGCGTCACCGGCGCAGCTCCCGCATAGTGGCTCTGCTGCAGCAGCTCCAGCGCCCGCGCTCTGCCTTGTGACGTAATGGCAATCTCGGCCACGGTGGCGCTCATTCCAATCACTTCCGTCAGCATCTTTGCGCGCAGCCGCCGCACCAGCTCCTCTGCGATCTCGTAGCTCAGCCTGATCCTCTGGCTCAGGTCGAGAACCGAGAATGGGCCCGACAGATAAAGAGTCTTGAGCGCGATATCTTCGAGCATCGACTCCCGTACGCCAGCCTCTGCAATCGACCTGGGCCTGTCCTCCGGGCCGCCAACCGCCGCGGTCTTAAGAAAATCCTGCGTTTCCACTGTGGGGTTCATTGTCCCTTTCCGGATTCTAGCAAGTACGCTTCGAGAGTCACGCCGGAGCGATGGGTTTCTCCGGTCCCTTCCCATCCAACATCGGCAGCAAACGGTTTTGAGTTCAATGGCTAATCGACTCGAAGATCATCGCTCCATTGTAGGCGGAGCAGGCCCGAAGAACCCACCCACTGATGTGTCATCCCGAGCGAAGCGCTTTTCAGCGGAGCCGAGGGACCTGCTTTTGTCTTTCGTCTTCCCACTGACGTGTCACCCAGAGCGAAGCGTTTTTCAGCGGAGCCGAGGGACCTGCTTTTGTCTTTCGTCTTCCCACTGATGTGTCATCCCGAGCGAAGCGCCTTTCAGCGGAGCCGAGGGACCCGCTTTTGTCTTTCGTCTTCCCACTGATGTGTCATCCCGAGCGAAGCGCCTTTCAGCGGAGCCGAGGGACCTGCTTTTGTCTTTCGTCTTCCCACTGATGTGTCATCGCGAGCGAAGCGCCTTTCAGCGGAGCCGAGGGACCTGCTTTTGTCTTTCGTCTTCCCACTGATGTGTCATCCCGAGCGAAGCGCCTTTCAGCGGAGCCGAGGGACCCGCTTTTGTCTTTCAACGCGTCTCGCCGCCTACCGCCTTACCCAACCACGGACGTGTCATCCTGAGCGAAGCGTTTTTCAGCGGAGCCGAGGAACCTGCTTTTGTCTTTCGTCTTCCCACTGATGTGTCATCCCGAGCGAAGCGCCTTTCAGCGGAGCCGAGGGACCTGCTTTTGTCTTTCGTCTTGTATCAGGGCTTGACTGGTAGGTCGGGGATTCATCCCCGACTGCCGCAAATCCCGCCAAATGAATCGGGGCTGGTAGGGATGGGTTTCAACCCACCCATTGATCCCCCGCGTCCGGAGGGAGCCGGGGCCTTCAGGCCCCGCGATAGTGCGGCTCAACGAGTGGCCATCAGGCCCGGGCCTTCCGCCCACAATCGTGCATTTGCAAGCCAGCGGACCAACAGGAAACGACTCGAAGATCATGCCTTCATTCAAAAAAATCGTGCGCCGCACGCGCCTCCCGCGGCCACTTTCAATTGGGACACCGACCACCGCGCACCCAGCCCGCTTAAGCGGGCGGCATAAGGTAGCCCCAGTCGCGAGACTGGGGAACAAGGCACGGCTCGACGCGCCAGCCCGCCTTGGCGGGCGTAAGACCTATTGCCAAATGTATCGCTCGTCAAACTCCACATGGTGGTTCTTCAGCAAGGCGAGGAACTCCTCCTTGAACGAGATGCGCCGATGGTGCTGCGCCTGATCGCGAATGTAACGGATCACGGCTGACCGCCTGGATTCACTGACGCTGAATGCTCCATACCCGCCTTGCCATGCGAACTTGCGCTCTTGGGGCCAACGCTCCTTTACCCACCGCGAAGAATTGGTTTTCACGACTCGCAAGCAATCGGCCAAGGCAAGGTTGGCTGGCAGGCGAGTCAACAAATGAACATGATCCGCTGTTCCGCCAATCGCGATCGGGATGGCATCCAATTCGCGGAGAATTCCGCCGAGATAGGCATGCACATCGAGACGTATTGCGTCGGTAAGGAGAGGCGCGCGACTGGACGTAGAAAAAATAACGTGGATGAGCAGGCTGGTATAGGTGTGAGCCATTCTTACGCCCCCCCCCCCCGGGGCTGCGGATTCAGGTCTCAACCCTTATATCCCCAGGCTTGCGCCTGGGGCTATCGTCTTGCGCCCGCTAGGCGGGCTAACTGCTTCGGCGCGCGGTTTCCGTCGCTACTGGGCAGATATCCGCTGGTCTTGGTTGACGTAGGCGTTAATCATCGTTCCCACAGGCAGGCTCGCGTCCGGGCCGTACCAAAGAGCCGATTCCCAGGTGAGAGCGCCTCCCTTGCCTCCGCTAATCCCCGCTCCGCCCCTTAGCAGAATCTTCGCGCCCGACACTGAATTCACAGAATCGAAAATGAGGACAAGCCTTCCGGATTTGCCCAGGAGGCCACTCTTTGACACGGATTCAATGTGCCCAATTGCCTCGGTGCCCGTTTTCACAATGAGCTTGGAGTCAACGACGAGGTCCTGGCGCACCTTGAAGTGAACCGTCTGATTGGCCTCTAGTTTCTTGCCTTGGAGATCGTCCATGAGAACAAGGTGGATTGGAGTCCCGTCAGTCAATAGGACCGTCTCAGCCCTTTCGATCCCATTTGTTTGGGACCAGACGTGGACATGCGCAAGGGTGATGAGGCCCGCCAACACAAGCAGCGTAGCGGAGGTTGTAAGGCGAGCTCGCTTCTTTCTCATGACCGTCGATCACTGGACCGTGAAGTCGAACCCCTGCCCATAAACGCCGTGTGGGAAGTCGGCGGACCCAACCGAGTAAAGAATATATTCGCCCTTCTTCAATTCTTTTACCGGTGTGACCTTAAAGCGGCGACCACCAATCGGGGTCGTAGAAACGCGGACGATTCTATCCGCACGAATGCCAACCTTTTCGCCCACTGTTCCGCCAACGGACCCCATTTCGATCTCTCTCCGGTCGCCTTTGTCGTCCATCTCGACAATGATGTAGTTGTCGATGTTGTCGTTAGCAGGTAGCTCAATTTGGATCACGGCATTCCGAGAGGCTATTACAGAGGCGTGCTGACCCTGCAGGTATGCCTTATTCTTTACGGACATAATCCCGGCGGTAAGGTCGTGCCCGAGGCGGCCGCCGACCTTCTGCTCGCCGATCGTGCGCACTTCCACAGGGTTTCCGTCGATCGTGACCTTGGCGACCGTCAGTTGCGTTGACTGAATCATGGCCGCGACAACCGCGTCGGATACCCCTTGCCTCTTAAGGTTGGCAAGGTCGTCATCTGAGAGGTCAAACCTTGTCGCGCTCGCCTTTATTCTCGCGATAATCACGTCGTTCCCGAGGCCCTTATGGGTCATTTCAATGACGCGGGCGTTGTCAACGTCACTCTCGAGACTCGATTGGGAGCGGGACGCCTGGGCACCCCAAAACGGAAGTAGGCCGATGGCGCAGGCGAATAGACTGCAGTAGAAAGAGATTCCACGGTGGTTACGGGCACTCATTATCATGCTTCCCCCATGCGGCGGCGAGTCTATCACCTCGGCGTCGGCGTCTTCGGTGACTGAGCGCACCGGCGAAAGTTCCCCGGCGCGCGCCAAGCCAAGCCCGGATCGTCCCCGAACCAGCGAACACCCCGATTCGCCGCCCCGCAAGCCCCGCCCGCCCCGCCGGACGAAGGTTCCGTGCTTTTCTAGTCCCTGGTCCCCGTTTTCTCGTTCCCTTGATCCCGAAGCCTGCCCTGAGCGGAGTCGAAGGGTCCTTTCCTCGGCCTGCCGTTTTACTGACCACTGACCACTGTCCACTGACAACTGTTTTTCCTGCCACTAACCACTACCCACTAACCACTGTTTTTCCGCTGTCAAGCGAAAAAACCCTAAGTCCCTGCATCTGCATCACTTCCATTTGCCGATTATCGTGCCGTCTAAGCGCATACTCATCCCATGATCGAAGAGCAAGCAAGAACCCATCCTTCACCCTTTCTCTTTCCCCGCCCTGCCCTCTTACTGACCACTGTCCACTATTCACCGACCACTGCTTTTCTAACCACTGACAACTGTTCACTGACAACTGTTTTTCTGACCACTGACCACTGTTCACTGTCCTCTCGGCACGGGCAGCTAGAAGCTAGAAGCTCGCAGCTAAAAGCTGCTCGCAGACCCACCCCCCCGTGCCTCCGGCACCCACCCCCCCATACTTCGCACCCCACCCCCCCATATTTCGCACCCCACCCCCCCTGGCCTGTGTGTGAAACTGTGAAACTGTGAAACTGTGGAGCCTTTAGAATCAACAACTTCTGTCCACAGTTTCACAGTTTCACAGTCGCACTTTTCGTTTTCGGTTTTTTTTGATTTTTTGCTTTTGCATCGCGGTTTTTTTGTCGCAGATTTGCTGATTCGCCGTTTCGCTGTTTTGCTGATTTCCTGACTCGCTGACTCGCCGTTTTGCTGGCTCGCTGACCCGCTGTTTTGCTGACTCGCTGCTCCGCTGACTCGCTGACCCGCTGACTTGCTGACCTGCTGACTCGCTGTGAATCTGTGTTCCCAACGAGTAAACAAGAAGCGAAAAGATTGTTGCGGTTCGCTTTTTATTCGCTATAATGCCCAAATGGCCATCACTCGAAGACAAAAAGAGGTTTTGGACTTTCTCGAGGCGTTTGTAAGCCGGAATGGCTATTCGCCTTCGTTTGAAGAGATCGCGCGCGGCATGGGGCTGAAGAGCCTGGCCACGGTGCACAAGCACATCACGAACCTCGAAAAGAAGGGCATGCTGGACCGCGTGCACAATCGCAGCCGCTCCATTGACGTGCTGCCGCCGGGCTCACGCACGCGCTCGAGCCTGAAGCTGCAACTCGCCGGCCGCATTGCTGCGGGATCGCCGGTGGAAGCGATGGAGAACCCGGAGACGATTTCGCTGGCCGACGTGGTGGGCAACCGCGACGTGTTTGCGCTCGAGGTCCGCGGCGACTCCATGCGCGACGAGCACATTATCAATGGCGACTACGTGCTGGTGGAGCGGACCAAGACCGCGCGCCAAGGCGAGATTGTGGTGGCGCTGGTGCACGGCGCAGAGACAACGCTGAAGCGCTTCTACCCCGAAGGCAACGTCGTTCGCCTTCAGCCGGCAAACCTGGAGATGGAACCGATCTACGTTCCCGCCGCGCAGGTGGCCATTCAGGGCCGCGTCCTGGGCGTGCTGCGCAAATACCGCTGAAGCGCAAATCGAGCTTTGATGGAGCTTTGTATCAGGGCACGAGTTTACTCGTGCCGCAAGCGCCGCAGGATCAATCTGGCCTTTAGGCCCTGAAGAATTCTTTACCGCTGATCCGATGGATCGGCTTCTTTGCGTTTGTTGAATACGACTCCGAACGCCGCGCCAAGGGCCAACCCGCAGGCGCTACCGACAGCGACGTTATGGATCGCCGCTCCGATTGCAGCCCCGAAGCAAAGTCCCAAAGCTACTCCCAAGCCGATGTTGTTCTTCACTTGATCGAGTCCTCCCAAACATCTTAGCTTGCCTGCTCGGCCATGCGCTGGGCGCGCCACACAGCGCCGTTGAGAGCGATGGTTTCAGCAGTTTCGACAGGCATTTGCGGCACGGCGGCGCGCAGCCCGGCGAAGAACGCCTCCCGCACAATGGGCATTTTTCCGATCACGCTGCCGGTCCAGGCTACGGGAACTTCGGCGTCAATCGGGTGCTTCCGCCGAAGCTTTGAACGCACCAGAAGCACATTCGCGACGAGGTCAGCCGCGGCCTGGCGCAAAACCCCAACAGCGACCGGGTCGCCAGCTTCAGCGAGTTCGTTGATCGCAGGCGCCAGCGCGGCGAAATCGGGCGCTGGGGTGCCGTCGCCGACGTTGATCAGTTGATCCAGAGTCGGCGTACCCCAAATCTCGCCCACTTTTTTCAGAATCTGTGTCGGCTCGTCGCGATCGTACGCATTGAGCGCCCGGCGAATGGCGTGCAGGCCGATCCAGTACCCGGAGCCTTCATCGCCGAGCCGCGAGCTCCAGCCGCCGGCGGACTCGAAGCCCCCATCGGGAGCGCGGCCAATGGTGTTGGTGCCCGTGCCGGCAATCTGCAGGATTCCGGGGCCCCCCCGAAAGGCTGCGTCGAGGGCGATGATGTGGTCGCCGACAACTTCGGAGCGCTCGACTTGAAAATCGTTGAAGACCGCCGTGATCCACTCGGTAATTCCCGGCATGGTCGCGCTGGCCACGCCGCAGGACGCCGCGCTGACCGCGCTGACCCCCGCCTTCGCGTAGACATCCTTGAGCACCGCGCGCAGATTTGCTTCGGCAGCCTCGGCCCCCACCCGCAGCCGCTTGATGGACCCGCTCTCACCAAACGCAAGCACCCGCCCCCCATCGACAATGGACGCGCGCGTGTGGGTACCCCCACCATCAATCCCAAGAACCACGCTCATCGCCACCCCACTCATCGCTTCCCCACCCCCCCTATTTCTCAGACGAGACGCCGCCATCCCGCAGCGTCCCCGAGAGAATGTTCAGGCTGCCGTCAGACTTGGGCGCGTGAAGGCCGAGCATGTGAGCGAGCCATGGATAGAGATTAACGTTTTCGAAAGGCGCGACGGTTTTTCCGGCAACGAGATCGGGACCGGCGGCAAAAAAGCTGGCCTTCATCTCGGGGACGATGTGTGGATCGAATCCGTGCATGCCGATGGTGGGCGAGTGATCGGTTTGGCCTGCGGCCGGGGCGTGGGCACGGATGGCGTAAGGGCCGGTGGCGACGATGACGGGGTCGCCCTCGCGCGGATTCTGGTTGTAGTTGAGATTGGCAGGGACGTTCTTGAGGCGATAGACGACGAACTGGGACGAGGCGTGCTTGAGCTGGTTGTAGACGCGCGCACGATCATCTTCGGACTTGCCGTAGAGAAGCGAGCCGACTGCGTCGAAGCCGGTGAGGTCAGCGAACTGGTCGAGGTCGATCCAATCGCCTTCGGACTTGATCATGCCGTGATCGCTGACGACGACCAGATCAATGGGAAGGCCGGTGGCCTTGAGCGCGGCTTCGAGCTTGCCGATGATCGCGTCCATCTTGAGCTCGGCGGCGCGGGTTTGAGCCGCATCGGGACCGAATTCGTGGCCTTCGTGGTCAGGCTCGGAGTAGTAGATGGCGATGAAGTGCGGGCGTTCGGCGGGGGGGAGGCGGAGCAAAGCGACCGTATCGTCGATGCGCGCCTGCTGCGACTCGGGCGTGGGCTCGTTTTTTGCGTCGTAGTGCGCGTACCACGAGGGAAGGTAGCCGGCGATCTTGGCTTCGGCGCCGACCCAGAGGAGGCTCGCGGTGCGCATTCCCTGGCTTTCGGCGAGGCTCCACAAGGGAACCCCGCTGTACCATGAGCCGTCAGCGGTGGCTTGCGGATCAGTGAAGGAGTAGCGCGCACCGCGCTCGATATCGAGGAAGCTGTTGGCGACGAGACCACTGTGCTCGGGATAAAGACCGGTAACGATGGTGAAGTGGTTGGGAAAGGTGAGTGAGGGATAGCTGGGCAACATACCTTCCGGCGCCCAGACGCCGCGTCTGGCGAGCGCGAGAAGATGGGTGGCTTTGTCGCGCTTCGCGTAGTCCCAGCGGAAGCCGTCGAGCGAAACAAGAACAACGTAGTGCTGGCTCTGCGCCCAGGCGGAGTTCGGGCCATTGTCAACATGAGTGAGCGGCAGCGCGGGATTGAGTGTTGAGGCCTGTGCGTCGGCTGTGTGCGGAGCCGCAATCGGCACAAGAGCCAGAAGGATTGCGGCGATTGCGAGGCGAGCGATCGAGCGAAATCGCATGGAGAATACCTCCGAATCAGCTTAACGCACGGAGAGAGGTGCGCTTCTGTGATTCGATTCGTCAGCCAAAGACGCGCGCCCAGGCCGTCCAGACGAGACCCACTGCGAGGATGGCAAGCTTTTGCCACAATGGGACAGTGGCGCGGCGACTAAAGATGTCATAGTTGGCGTGTTCAATGCGCTTTAATAGCGCGTGGTAGATGGAGATGAGCACCCAGAGAGCGGGACGGCTGACGGGGTCGATCAAGGGCAAAAGAAAGCGCGTTCGGCCATAGTAATGCTTTGCGAGGCGCGAAACGGCCGCAAAGAGCTCGCGTTCGGCGGCAGTGGGCGTCGCTGCGGGCGGACGATGAAGCAACGCATCGAGTGAAACGCCATGATGCTCGAGATCTTTCAAGGGCAAATAGACCCTGTTTCGCGCGGCATCCTCGGGCACGTCGCGCAAAATGTTGGTGAGCTGGAAGGCGATTCCGGTCTCTTCGGCGAGCTTTTCCGCGCGCAGGTCGCGGTAGCCGAAGATTCTGATGCAGACCAGGCCAACAACTGAGGCGACCAGATAGCAGTAGCGGTAAAGATCTTCGAAGGTCGCGTAGGTCTCCGGTGGGCCGTCTGCTGCGTGGTCCAGATCGAGTGTGACGCCGGAGACGAGCTCGTCGAGGAGCGTAAGAGGAATTCCAAAGCGCGAGGTTGCGTCATGCACGGCAAGGAAAACGGGGTCTGCGGTCGCGGAGCCTCTCGCGGCGTCGTGCCAGGCAGCGAGCCAGTTGTCCAGACGGCCGCGGCGCTCGTCACGCGGAATGGACTCGTCGTCGGCAAGGTCGTCGGCCTGGCGCATGAATGCATAGATAGCGCAGATGGCGTTGCGGCGAGCACGCGGAAGAGCCAGGAACGCATAGTAGAAGTTCTTGGCTTCGCGCTTGGCGATTTTACTGCACGCAGCGTAGGCGCGGGTCAGGGCGCGGTCGGGCGATGGAGCGTTCGGCGTCAAGCGGCCTTTCCTGACGATCGAGGGCGAAGGCGCAAGAACGGCAGCATCTTGCCGGCGAGCGCGCGAGCAGCGAGAGCGAGCTTGGTCGATTTTGAGATTGCCGGCCGCGCACTTAGGACATCGTAATCGTGGCGCTCGATGGCGCGCAGGATTTCGAGGCCACCGCGACTGAAGAGATCGAGGTCGAGGGCAAGATCGCGGTTGACTTTGCCGATGAGCGGCAGGCCCCGCTCGAAGAGAGAGCGCGCGTAGTCGACTTCGTAACGCAGTAGGGCACGAAACTCTGGGGTAGCGACACCGTTCGCGATGGCTTCGTCGCTGACGCCGAAACGGCGCATATCGTCCTGCGGGATGTAAACGCGGCCCTTCAGGAAATCGACACTGACGTCCTGCCAGAAGTTGGCCAGCTGCAGGGCAGAGCATGTTGCATCGGAGAGGCGGAAATTGTCTTCGCTGACTTCGCCGCAAGCATAGAGCACCAAGCGGCCGACGGGATTGGCGGAGTAGCGGCAGTAGCCGAGGACGTCGTCCATGGTGGCGTAGCGAGTGACGGTCTGGTCTTGGCGGAAGGCTACGAGCAGATCGGCGAACGGCTCTTTGGGAATCCCGCAGGCGCGGATGGTCTCGGCCAGCGCCACAAAAACTGGATGGCGCGCATAGCCCTCGTAACAGGCGTCCAATTCCCTGCCCCAAAGATCGAGAAGGGCCAAAGCCGCCGACTTGTCGGGCACTTCGTCGCCGAGATCGTCGGAGATGCGGCAGTATGCATAGATGGAATAAAAGTGCGGCTGGAGCGCTTTGGGCAGGAACCACGTGGCCACGTGGAAGTTTTCATAGTGCGTATGGGCCAGGCGGCGGCAGTTGGCTTGGGCTTGTTCGAGCGAAGGCGCAACGTCTGGGATGCGATAGGCCGCCGGAAGCGCGGCCCAGCCGCGTGCGATGAGCTCGTCGGAAGAAGGCTGGGCGGCGGTAGCGGTCATTGGAGTTCTGGTCTCAACGGTATTATTTCACCGCCAGAGCAACGGAGCGAGGAAATGCGTTGTGCGATCCCGAGCGTCAGAATCGAAATCCGGGGCACCCCACTTTTTGAACGGATAGGCACGAACTTACGGCACAATCGCGGTCTTGATCTCAGAGGAGCGGTTCATCAACTTCTCAAAGACGCGATTCAGCTCGTACAAGTGAGCGTGGCCGGTGATGAATGCGCCGGCCTGGAATCGCCCGCCGGCGATGAGCGCGAGAGCCTTGCGGCAGATGGCGGGCGTGTGATGAAAGGTGGCGCGCAGCGTGATGTCGCTATAGTGGATGCGGTTTGTGTCGAGAGTGACGTGGGTGTTGGCGGCGCAACCACCGAAGAAATTGACAGTGCCTCCCTTGCGGACAAGCTCGACCGCCTCCTGCCAAGTTTCCGGGGTCCCGACGGCCTCAATGGCGACGTCGACGCCGCGATTCCCGGGAGTGATTGCGCGGGTTTCACGAATGGCCTTGTGGACGGAGGAGGCCTGCACGACATGCGTAGCGCCGAGCTGGCGCGCGGCTTCAACCTGGCCGTCGTGCTTGACGATGGAGATGGTCTCAAAGCCGGCGAGCGCGGCAACGTGCAGAATCATGAGCCCGAGCGGCCCGCCGCCGATGACGGCGACAGTGTCGCCCTTGCGGGGACAGGAGTCCTCGAGTCCGTGTACGGCGCAGGCGAGCGGTTCAGTGAGAGCGGCGTGTTCGAGCGGAACGTTCTCAGGAATGATAAGGGTATTCTTGGCGACAATGCGTTCCGGAATCTTGATGAACTCGGCATAGGCGCCATTGTTGAACAGCAAGTCATCGCAAAGATTCTCCTGGCCGCGCAAGCAGAAGTAGCACTGGCCGCAAGGTGCGGAGTTGAGCGCGACGACGCGGTCGCCGGGAGAGAACTCGTACACTCCCTCGCCCGCTTCGACGACGGTTCCCGCCTGCTCGTGTCCGAAGAGCGCGGGAGGAACGATCATGCGCGCGTGGTATCCGCGGCGAAAGACTTTGAGATCGGTGCCGCACGTGAGAGCCGCGCCCACCTGGACAACCAGCTCGCCCGCGGCCGCCTTGGGAATGGGAACTTGCTCGATGCGAATATCTTCGCGGCCGTGAAGGATGGCGGCGCGCATGGTGACGCGACCGGAGAGAAACGCATTCTCGACCGTCCTGCGGCCCTGGTGGACAACGGTCTCGACCGTCCTGCGGCCAACGCCGACAGCCGACTCGACTGTATTCAGGCCTGCCTCGACGACCGTCTCGACTGTGTTCAGGCCCCCCTCGACGACGTTCTCGACTTTTTTCCGGCCGCCTTCGACAACCGTCTTGACGGTTTTTCGGCCACGGAGGATCGCGTCCTTTACCGTGCTGGCCATTGTCGCGCTCCTACTCTGCTCCAGCCCCAGGCACAGGCTCCATCATAATCTTCATTGAGCCAGGCTGGGGGTGCGAGGCGATTTCGATTGCCGCAGCCGCTTCTTCAAACGGGAAGCGGTGCGAGATTAACTGGGTGAGGTCGAAGCCATTGCGGTAGCCGTCGAAGACCAGGCTCGTGACCTCGTCCATGATCGGGAAGGAAGAGGAGTACGAGCCGATGAGAGTCTTCTCGTCGACGCAAACCGCTGCGGGATCGAAAGTCGCTTCGCCGTGCTGGGTTTGGGCGAAGAGCATGACTTTGCCGCCGGGGCGAACCGCGTCCATGGCGGTGCGGATAAGCGCATTGCCGCCGACAGCCACGATGACCGCGTCGGCGCCACGTCCTTCGGTTTCGGCAAAGACGCGTTCGACGACGTTTTCCGTGCCGGCGTGGATGGGATTCGTGAGCCCGAAGCGCGCGGCAATGGCGTGGCGCTCAGGAAAGAGATCGGAGGTGAGCACGCGCGCGCCGATGCGCTTGGCCAGCGCGGCGTGCATGAGGCCGATGGGGCCCTGGCCGACGACGAGGACCGTGTCGTCGGGCGCGAGATTCAGCAGCTTGACGCCTTTGAGCACCGTGTTGAGCGGCTCGACGAATGCGGCCTGCTCGAATGGCACGCCGTCGGGGATGCGGACCACACCGCCGTAGTTGACGACAAAGTCCATGACGCGGATGTATTCGGCGAACCCGCCGCCTGAAGGCTCAAAGCCAGCGGTGGCGCCGGTTTTCTTGTAGAGCGGGCATTGCGCCGGCGTGTTCTTGCGGCAGTAGTAGCACTCGCCGCAGGGGACGTGATGGAAACTCATGACGCGGTCGCCGACGGCGAACCTGGTCGCGCCCGCGCCGACTTCCGCGACCACGCCTGCCATCTCGTGGCCAAAGATGCGCGGAGCGGAGTGCGAACCCATGTGAATTTTCTTAAGATCTGTGCCGCAGACGCCACAGGTGGCGATCTTGATGAGGAGCTCGCCGGCTCCGATGCGCGGAACGGAAACGGCTTCCAGGCGCATATCATTGATGCCGCGATACACGACTGCACGCATCGTGGCGGGGATCCTGGTGTCGATCTGAAACTTAGGACGTGAGATTTGGGTAGCCATTCTATTCCTTGAAGCGACCTCTTTCACGAGAGAAAATCGTGCAGCGACTCCGCGATGCTTCGGGAAGCCCTCTTACTATTTTCGCCCATTCGGATGAGTGCGGGCCAGTACCAGGGGCGAAGGATGGCAAAAAGAGTAAACCTGGCGAGCTCGAACTGGCCGTTGGGCGCGAGAAAGCGGTTGAAGTCGGGCAGGCGGTCGGTGAGGGCATCGCTGACCCCTTTGATGGCATAGAACGGGATACCGCGCATGGCGGCGAGGCGGCCGACGGCCGCGGCTTCCATATCGACGAGGGCGGCGTTATACGCAGATGCAAGGCGTCGCTTTTCGGATTCGCCGGCGACGGTGGGACTGGTCGCGAGCCAGAGATCGCCGGCTCCGGCATCGCAACGGAAGCGCTCGCCGGTGCGAACATCGATGACTCCGGCAACGTTGTGGGCGGTGCCGGGGGCGATCGCGGGGCGAAGCGCTCCGGCCCAGCCGATGGAGAAGACGAGATCGATGGGCCCGCCTGCCTCAATAGCGGCGAAGGCGCGAGTGGCGGCGGATTGGCCGGCACCTGCGCAGGCGGCGATCCACTCGTCTTCCTCGGTGCGTTGCGCCCAGAAGCGAGTGCCGTCGCGAGCGCTGTGGGGCCAAGCGCGTACCAACGGCTTTAGCTCGCCGGGCATGGCAGCGATGATGGCGGTGCGGGTCATAACGATGTTTGGGCGCGGGCCTGCGGTGCATTGGCTGGCGCGTAGCCGTTCGAGCGAAACCAGTCGATGGCGGCGCGCATGGCGGGGTAGACGGGCACGACACGGAAGCCGAGCTCCTGCTGTGCGCGCGCAGAGGAGGCGTACATCTTCTTGCGGCCCATGCGGACTTCTTCGAGCGTGGCGCGGGGCTCACGCCCGCGGATGCGGCCGGTAATCCACTCCTCGAAGAAGGCGTAAGTGGCGGCGACGATGAAAGGAATCTTGAGGGTGGGCGACGGGATGCCGGTGATGGCTGCCATTTTGTCGAGGATCTGCTTGAGAGTTAGGTTTTCGCCGCCTAAAATGTAGCGCCGCCCGGGAGTGCCTTTGGTGAGGGCGAGAACGTGGGCGCGTGCGACCTCGGAAACATCGACGAGGTTGAGGCCGGTGTCGACGTAGGCTGGGAATTTGCTGTTGAGAAAGTCGACGAAGATGCGGCCCGTGGGCGTGGGCTTGCGGTCGTTGGAGCCGATGGGGGTGGTGGGGTTGAGGATGATGACGTGCTGGCCGCCCTTGGCGGCGGCGACGGCCTCCTGCTCGGCGAGAAACTTGGAGCGCTTGTAGTGCCCGACCATGTCGGCGAGCGAGACGGGCGTGTCCTCATTGATGATGATGCCGTCGGTGCGAAAGTGCATCGTGGCAACGGACGAGGTGTAGACGAAACGCCTGACGCCTGCTTCGCGCGCCATGCGGAGCAGCTCGCGCGTGCCATCGACGTTTGCTCGGTACATGGCAGCGGGATCGGGAATCCAAAGGCGGTAATCGGCGGCAACGTGGACGACGGCGTCGCAGCCGGCCAATGAGGATTTGAGCGAAGCGGGTTCGGAGAGGTCGCCAACGATCGAGTCGCCGGAAATTCCTGCGAGGTTGGCGAGATTGCTGGACTTGCGGGTAAGGAGGCGGAGATCCGCGCCTTCGGCGGCAAGGGCTTTCGCCACATGATGGCCTACAAAACCTGTTGCGCCGGTGAGAAAGATTTTCATCGTGGAGTTGGCGGAGTTAGCAGAGCCACCTTTGTTTGCGCGCGGACATGCTCTATTCTAAGCGGCGGGGATAGGGCGGTGCGTCGAGTCCGCCGACTCCTCATAACCCCGAAGGAGAAAAACAAATGTGGACGCGCGCATTTCTGGCGTCGGCAGCGATGTTCGCACTGTGGCTCCCCGTAGCCCCTGAGGCTAAAGCCTTACCGAATCTGTCGTTCAAGGATCTGGCGGGGAACAAGAAGAGCTTCGCAGATTTGCGCGGTTCCATTGTCGTCGTGAATTTCTGGGCGACCTGGTGCGGACCCTGCCGCGAAGAACTGCCGCTACTGACTGGCTTGAACGCGCAGTACTCGGCTAAGAAGGTCAAATTCATCGAGATCTCAGAGGATGAAAATGGAGAATCCAAGACTGGCCGCGCCAAGATCGACGAATTCATGAAGGCTCATGGCCCGGGCCTCGAAGTGTGGACCGGCGCGGACCTGGACACGCTGGGGCGGCTGGGGCTGGGCAACGAGCTTCCTGCAACCATCATCCTAGATGAGAACGGCGAGGTGATCTGCCGGCTGCTGGGCGAGGCGCGGGAGACCGATCTCCGGGCGGCGCTGGACTGGCTGCTGAACGGCAGAACAGGGCCGGTGCCGGCGGCGATCGTAAAACACCTCTAGGCCAGAGGAACCGCTCCGGCGTTCGCGACGGGACCAAAGTTTGATTCCGCACAGACCCGAGCCTTTTCTCATTTCGGTCGGAAGACTTATTCATGCATAATTGCATTACTTGATAATGGCGTTTTACATTATTCTTCATGTCGATTTGCATTATTCTTTCATGCGATTATGCATTACAATGCTCATGCATTTTTGCATTTCTTTTCATGCAAAGCTGCATTATTACCATGGTGCACTTTTTGCAAATTCTTGCTCCGTTTTCATGCAGAATCGCCTTACAATGCTTCTATTGCAGGATTTCTGAGGGCATTGCGATGGCAATATTGACGGTTACGGCCCGGGGGCAGGTTACCTTTCGCAAAGACGTGCTGCGGCATCTGGGCGTTAGGCCGGGCGAGAAGATCGAGTTGGAACTGATTCCGGGCGGCAAGGGAATGGTCGGAGCGGCACGAAAGACGGGCAGTATCGAGGACTTTATTGGGGTGCTGGCCGGCAAAACGAGGAAGACGGCGACGATTGGGGACATCAAGAAGGCCGCGGAGCGCGGCTGGGCGGCAATGCGATGAAGATGATAGCCGATAGCAATGTGCTGATCCGCGCAGCGGTCCGCGACAACGCAAGGCAGGCCCGTGCGGCAGCCGGTTTGCTGAGGGACGCCGAGGCGATTGCGGTGTCCTTGACCTGTGTTTGCGAGTTTGTAGCGGTGCTGCGCAGTGTTTACAAGTTCGGGCGCGAGGACATCACAGCTGCCCTGCGCGCTCTGCTCGATGCCGGCAATGTCGAGGTCAATCGCCCGGCGGTCGAGGCGGGAATGGCGGTCATGAATGCGGGCGGCGACTTTGCCGACGGCGTGATTGCCTACGAGGGGAGATGGCTGGGCGGAGAAACCTTCGTCTCCTTCGACAAGAGCGCCTTCCCCGTCATGGCCGTGCTGGAACAAAAGGCCAAACTGCTGGCGTGATACTAGCCAGGCAGGCCCCGGACCAGCACTACTCCAGCGATTCCGGAACCAGGGCGATGTTCTTTTCGCCGGCGGCCTTCTTTTCGGTATAGGCCTTTACCCAGTCTTCCCAGTGCTTGCCGGCGGCGCGATCTTTTCCAGAGAATTCCAAGCGGGCGATGTGGTCGTAGGAGAGCTTGCGCTTGTCTGTTGCGTTGGGAGCGAAGTACTGCACCCAGGATTCGGCGAGCGTGGCACCGGTGAATCGATTGAAGATGTAGGCTTCGATTTTTTCGCCGGACTTGAGTGTGATGGTGACGTCGCCTCGATAATCGAAGGCCTTTTCGAGCGCTTCGCGCAGAGCTTCGTTGCTGGCGAGCTCGGGGACCCAACCCTCGAGCTCTTCATGCTCTGTCCCTGGGGCCAACTCCAGCGCTTCGACCTGTTCCAGTGTGTACTTCAGCACCTCAGCGGTCATGCGCGCGTCTCCTCGAGCTCACGATCAGAGTGAGTGATGCTCACCAGCGACGACGGACCATGCGGCATGGGCTCGTTGAGCAAATTGAGCGCGTGCTGGTCCGGGTAGAGCGAGAAGTTGCCCTTGACCATGGCGAAGAATCCCTTGAGCGAGCCAAAGCCTTCGAGCACGGCGGAAGGCTCGTAGCCGCAACTGACCATGCAGTTGGCGCACTTGGGATTGCCCGAAGCTACTCCGTATTCTTCCCACTTGGTGGTTTCCATCAGCTCCCTGAAGGTCTCGGTGTAGCCATCCTGGAGCAGGTAGCAGGGCCGCTGCCAACCGAAGATGTTGAAGGCGGGCGAGCCCCACGGAGTGCATTCATAGTTCCGGTCTCCCATCAGGAATTCGAGGAAGAGCGGCGACATGTTGAACTTCCAGGTCTTTTTGCGGTTCGACAGGATGGCGCGGAAGAGGCGGCGCACGCGGGCGCGGCCCATGAAGTGCTTCTGATCGGGTGCCTTTTCGTAGCTGTAGCCGGGGGAAAGAACGACGCCTTCGACGCCCATTGCCATCACCTCGTCAAAGAAGGCGCGCGCGTGGTTGGGGTCGGCACCGTCAAAGAAGGTTGCGTTGGTGGTGACGCGGAAGCCGCGCTTGACGGCTTCCTTGATGCCTTCGACGGCGATATCCCAGCCGCCCTCACGGCAGACAGAGAAGTCGTGCTCATCGCGCTGG
Organism: uncultured Acidobacteriaceae bacterium; assembly: GCA_963835355.1. Classification (GTDB taxonomy): domain Bacteria; phylum Acidobacteriota; class Terriglobia; order Terriglobales; family Acidobacteriaceae; genus Telmatobacter. The sequence continues at coordinate 21,610 of CAWIFE010000002.1, forward strand.
CCGTCGAGGTGCACGGAGAAGGTGAGATATTTCGACGGCGTGAACTCCGGCAGGCGGCGCTTCAATTCCAGCGCATTCGTGCAAAGGTAGACGTACTTCTTGCGCGCAACGAGGCCGTTGACGATTTCGACGATCTGCGGATGGAGAAGCGGCTCGCCGCCGGGGAGAGAGACCATGGGCGCGCCACATTCTTCAATGGCGGCGAAGCACTCCTCCGGCGTGAGTTGCTTTTTGAGAATGTGCGGCGGATATTGCACCTTGCCGCAGCCGGCGCAGGCCAGGTTGCAGCGGAAGAGCGGCTCAAGCATGAGCACAAGCGGATAGCGCTTTTGCCCAGCGAGGCGCTTCCTGATTACGTACCATGCCACCGTACCCATCTGGGAGATTGGAACTGCCATTCTTTGTCTACCTCAGGGGCGGAAGCCCCAATCTTGCGTTTTTCAGGGGCTAAAGCCCCTCTCACCTTTTGTGCCGCTTGCAGCACGACTAAAGTCGTGCCCTGACACTTCGTTCTTTTCCGAAACAGTCTCTCTCCAACTTACGAAGTCATGCACATCGAAAAAACAAGAACATCGCCCAATGGTTCGACGATCTAAAACCGGTCAACGGCTCACGGTTCCGAGCGTGGTACGTTCCATCGCACGCTTGTAGGTGGTGAGCGCAATGAGCGGGAAGTACTGGCGGTACATGGTGTAAGCCAGATAGAAAACCTTGGGGAAACCTGTTCCCGTGATGATGGCCTGGCGCGTCGGGCCCTCGCCCATGGACTCGTCCCAGCTTCCGTCGGAGTGCTGGCGCTCGAGCAACCAACGGACACCTTTCGCAACAGAATCGGAGCGGTCGTCGCCCGCGGCGAGCAGGCCCAGCATTGCCCATGCGGTTTGCGAGGGCGTGCTCGGACCAATGCCGCGCGTGTCCGGATCGTCGTAGGTGCCGCAGGTCTCGCCCCAGCCACCGTCGGAATTCTGCACCATGCGAATCCACTCGGCAGCCTGCTGAATTTGCGGCTCGAGGTGGTCGACGCCGATGGCATCGAGCCCGCGCAAAACAAGAAATGTTCCGTAGAGATAGTTGACGCCCCAGCGGCCAAACCAGCTACCGTCCGGCTCCTGCGAACTGAAGATGAATTTAATGGCGCGCTCGACACGCTTGTCGGCCCGCGTGTAGCCGTAGACGGCCAGCATCTCGAGCATTCGCCCTGTGATATCCACGCTGGGCGGATCGAGCATGGCATTGTGATCCGCGAATGGGATGTACTGGAAGATCATCTTGGTGTTGTCGCGGTCGAAGCTGCCCCAGCCGCCGTTGCGGCACTGCATGGCAAACTCCCACGCAATGGCGCGTTGCGCGACCTGGTGCTGATAGCGCTCGCGGGGATTATCGACTTTGCTGAGCGCGAGCAGAACCTGCGCGGTGTCGTCGGTGTCGGGATAGAACTCGTTGTTGAATTCGAAATACCAGCCGCCGGGCTCGGTTTTGGGGATCTTCACGGCCCAATCGCCCTTGTGGCGCACCTCTTTGGCCAGCATCCAGTCGACAGCCTTGATCATGCGCGAATCGTTGCGCGGCACGCCGGCTTCGCCAAGCGCGTAGACGGCCTGCGCCGTGTCCCAAACCGGGCTCATGCAGGGCGTCATGCGGAAAGTGGGCTCGGGCATTTCCGGTGTGGCCGGCTGCTCAATGCCCAGCTTCTCAAATTCGTCGCGGGCGCGGATGACCTGGGGATCGTCTTCACTGTAACCCAGGCAGCGCAACGCGACGATGGCGTTGAGCATGGCGGGATAGATGGCGCCGAGACCGTCCGTCATCTCCAGCCGCTCGAGCATCCACTTCTCCGCGCGCTTCATCGCCAGCGTGCGCAGCGGGCGCAGGTGGACGGCTTCAGACCAGTGCATGAGGCGATCGAGGATGAGGAAGAAATTACGCCATGAGATGAGGTGCTTGCGATCGATGCGCACGCGGAGGATGGAATTGGCGCGGCCGCCGACAAACAACTCATCGATTCCCTGCTCCGGCGGAATTTTCTTGTAAGGTTTTTTGGCGTACATGATGGCCAGTGGGACGAGAATGGAGCGCGACCATGCGGAGATTTCGTAGATATTGAAGTAGAACCACTTGGGAAAGAGAACGATCTCCGGCGGAATGGCGGGGACGGCGTCGTAGTCGTACTCGCCCAACGCGCAAAGATACATTTTGGTGAAGGTGTTGCAAGCAGTGACGCCTCCATGAGCGAGTACCCATGCGCGGCACTTGGCCAGGCGAGGGTCGTCGGGCCCAATGCCCATGAGCTTGGCTGCGGAGTAGCACTTAACCGAGAGCGAAATGTTGCCAGGGCCGCCGGGATAAATGCTCCAACTGCCGTCTTCGTTCTGGTAGCGCATCATTTCTGCGCAGGCGCGCTTGAGCCGGCCCGGATCGCCGCTCTCGAGCAACGTGTGCAGAAAGATGTAGTCGGCTTCGAGCATCGAGTCGGCCTCGAGCTCGCTGCACCAGTAGCCGTCGGGATGTTGGAGCGAGAAGAGGCAGTCGCGCGCACCGGCGATCGCCGACTCCACGTCGGCCAAGTCTGCGTCAATCCGGCCAAAACGTGGCCGCCCAAAACTCTGGGCCGCGATGGGGGTCTTCTGCTGCTCAGGAGTCATGTATTCTCGAAAATCCGGTACCTTGATCGGAACACGGGAATCCGTACGAATGTTCCGGTTCATTTGCGCATTTGCGAGCCGCGCGCGGGGTTGATGGACTGCCGGCTTCGTCAACGAACGGAGACAGGCTCTGCCCCGCCCGCGGTGCCAATGGCTTGCACAATCTCAGGAGGCAGGCCGAAGCGAACGTTTTCCGGCATGACCTCCACCTCTTCGACGTTCTCGAAACCGTTCTGACGCAGATAACTGACCACGTCTTCGACCAGGATTTCCGGGGCCGAAGCGCCGGCGGTGACTGCGACGTTGGTAACGCCGGCGAGCCATTTAGGGTCGATGGCCTGGGAGTTATCGATGAGATACCCGATGGTGCCGAGGTTGCGTGAAACCTCGACCAGGCGGTTGGAGTTGGAGCTGTTTGTGGAGCCAACAACAAGAACGAGGTCGGCTTTGTGGGCCACATTGCGTACGGCCACCTGGCGATTTTCGGTGGCATAACAGATGTCCTGCGAGTGAGGGCCGACGATATGGGGGAACTTAATCTTGAGCGCATGAATAATGTCGCGCGCCTCGTCGAGCGAGAGGGTGGTCTGGGTAAGATAGGCGACGCGGTCCGGGTTGGGCAATTCGAGCGCTTCAACCTCGGCAACGTTTGAAACTACATGAGTTACGTTGGGCGCCTCGCCCAGCGTGCCCTCGATTTCATCGTGGTCGCGGTGGCCGATGAGCACCAGCGAGTAGCCCTCCTTGGCGAACTTGACGGCCTCAAAGTGCACTTTGGTGACAAGTGGGCAGGTGGCGTCGATGACCTTGAGATTGCGGCCTTTGCTGCGCTCGCGGACGGCGGGCGAAACGCCATGGGCACTGTAGATGACGCGCTGACCATCGGGCACGTCGTCGATTTCATGGACGAAGATCGCGCCCTTTTCCGCTAACTCATTCACAACATATCGGTTATGGACGATTTCGCGGCGCACGTAGATGGGCGCGCCGAAAGTCTCGAGAGCAATCTTGACGATATCGATGGCGCGGACTACTCCGGCGCAGAAACCGCGTGGTTTGAGCAGCAACACCCGTTTTTTTCCAGGGGATGCGTCGGCGGAGCCGCGATGGGGAATGGATTCGACGGCAGTAGTGGTCACATCTCCAAGTATACCAATCGGCGGGTTAAAGCGACAGGAGAGAAAATCAAGCGGAGCAGGCACTCGCAACAGTTACCCAGCCCTTCCGCCCGCCAACCCGCAACAGCTTGGTCTAATTTGCTGCATTCGTTCCCCGCCTGCTCAATTCAGGGCCTGCGCGAAATGGTCATCGCAGCTCTCAATTAAAGTTTGCGAGGCGGCGTACTGAGTTATGAAAAGGATTCTGCTTGGACTGGCGCATCTATTCGGCCTCGCGGTACCCTATGCGGCGCAGGCGCAGATTGTGGTGGTAGTGCATCACCGCCATCTCCACCACCACCACCATCCCAACCTCCGACTCGGCCAATAATTCGGTTGAGAGCCCTGTTGTCCCACCCTTGCCGCAACTTTTTCCTCTCGTAGAAGCGACAAGGATGGGGCGCGGACCGCAAACGTTCAACAAAAAAAGAAAAGGCTCTCCTCTCCTTCGTAGAGACGAAGCTGTTGGGCGGGAGATGCAAGAGACACTACGAAGCGAATCGGAAGAGCCCTTCCTGTCGGAAAGGTTCGAAACCCGCTCTAGTGGTGGTTGGCCGCATCGGCCGCGAGCTTGATTTCACGGCTCGCCTGTGAGAGCAGATCCTTGGCGCGAGCCGCATGGCCGCCCATGTCCCACTCGTTGGCTCGCTGCGCGTCAGAAACGCGTTGGAATGCCTGGTCGACGAGTTGCTGCGCCGCACGCAGATTGGGGTGACGCGCCCCCTGCGCTACGAGCACACCGCTTGCAAAACAAACCAAACCGAGAACGGAGCCCGAAAGGAATTTGCTTCTTGTCATAGGGAAAACCTCCGGACGCCACGATAGCAGACAAGTGCCAGGTGTTGGCAACAGAAAAATTGATGAAAATTACGGCGCAGGCGGGCGTCATTTTTACGCTTTCTCGCACCTAATGCCTTATCGCGCCTAACCGGTCAAATGTTAACGCGCGATCCGAGGAGGAAGACCGATGGCGAGTGACAAGAAATGCGCAAACCCTGCCTGTAGTTGCGTTCCAACCGACGGGTCAAAATACTTCAGCGCCCATTGTGAAGGCACAGCCGATGACACGGAGGTGATTTGCGAGTGCGGTCATCCTGCCTGCAAAGGCGACGCGTTGGAAGTGTAGGGGGCGAGGCGAACGTGAGCCAAAGCCTGATGGGAGCCTGGGACCTGCGGGATTGATTGTTGGCGAGACTATTGCCTGGCCTGCCGGATGAGCTTGTATCCCACCATGAAGAACCAGACTGTTGCGAAAAGCGCGTTGCCCATGATTACGGGGAACCATCTGGTGAGCGACAGGATGCCGAGGAGGCCTGTAACCATGCCGAGGTACGCCGCGGTCTTACCGAATTGCGACTTCAGCAGGACGAAGCCGGCCAATAGTACTCCAGTTGAGGGGATCACGATCGCGCAGACAGTTTCCATAGGGGTCGCGAGCACGGCGGCGGCATACTCGGCAGCAGCGAGATATGCGGCGCGATGTGGGCCGTCGGCAGCCGCGGAATAGCTGCGGAAGAGAGTAAGAATCGAAGCGTAATGTCCCCAGGTGATTGCCAGATCGAGAACAACGAACATCCCCATGAATATGGCTGCCAGCGCCATCAGATACTTGCTGACGGATTTCAGTGCCATGTAAAGAGCCAGCGCGAACGGTATATAGAGAAGGTCAGTGAAAACCGAGATCCAGAGAATCAACCACCAGATGGCAGTTTTGCCGGGCAAGTACTTGAAAAAGGCTTCGCCTCCGCTGGGCGGACCTCCGACGCGCGCGAACAGCGGGATAATGGCGACGTAGCCAAGCGCAATGATGACAGCGGCAATGCCGCCCCACCAATACCCCTGCCTTGTTTGCCCTGAAGCCGCACTCCCTGTCGATTCCTGAACGCTCATCGGAGCGACCTTCCTGAGTTTGGATCGGCTATAAACAGGATACGGCGCTTTGCGCGTCGAAGTTCCCGCCCGGTTTTCCTCCACATCCCGGAGCCGCGCGCTCTTTGCCGCGAAGCGGCCCCCGATAACCGCTAAAATTGTGGTGAGCCATGTCTGAATTCACTCACCTGCATTTGCATACGGAGTACTCGCTGCTGGACGGCGCCTGCGATGTCTACAAGCTGGTGGATCGCGTAGCGGCTCTGGGGCAGAAGTCCGTCGCCATGACGGACCACGGAAATATCTACGGAGCTGTGCACTTTTTTGATGCGGCCGAAGCGAAGGGCGTGAAGCCGATCCTGGGCTGCGAGCTCTACGTGTGCAAGGCGGAAGATCATCGCGCCGAGGCGACCAGGAGTGGGAACGACTCCGGCGGTGTGAACTTGCCGTCGCCCGGAGCCTCGAGAAAGGACGAGTACAACCATCTGCTGGTGCTCGCCCAGAACGAAGAAGGCTACCAGAATCTGATCCGGCTGACGTCGGAGGCGAGCCTGCACGGTTTTTATCGGCGGCCGCGCGTGAGCAAGAAGTATCTGGCTGAACATTCGAGGGGGTTGATCGGATTCTCCGGCTGCCTGAGCGGCGAGTTGTGCGAAGTGCTGGGCGACGAGAATTTGGACGCTGCGGAGAGATATCTGAGGGCCAAAGCGGTGGCGCGGGAATTCGAAGACCTCTTCGGCAAGGGGAATTTCTTCCTGGAGATTCAGGACCAAGGGCTGGAAGCAGAGAAGAAGATCAATGGCGATCTGTACCGACTGGAGCGCGACCTGGAGATTCCGCTGGTGGCGACGAACGACTCCCATTATCTGTGCGGCGAAGACTCGCATGCGCACGATGTGATGCTCTGCGTGCAGACAGGCGCGAAGATCCACGAACCAAACCGATTCAAGTTCGACAGCGACCAGTTTTTCGTGAAAAGCGCGGACGAGATGGCGCGGGTGTTCAAGGATTCGCCGGCGGCTGTTGCACGCACGATGGAGATTGCCGAGCGCTGCAACTTCAAACTGCACAAGGTGGAGACTCCGTTTCCGGATTTCGCAGTTCCTGAGGGACACACGGCAAACAGCTACTTTGAGGAAGTGTGCCGCGCGGGAATGAAGAAGCGGATGGAGACCGCGGTGCGGCAACTGGAGCTGCGGGGAGTGAGACGCGCGACTCCGGATGACTACGAGTCGCGGCTAAACTTCGAGATCGGCATCATCAAGCAGATGAACTACGCGGGATACTTCCTGATCGTGTGGGACTTTATCAAGTACGCGCGCGATCACGGGATTCCGGTGGGACCGGGACGCGGGTCGGCGACGGGGTCACTGGTGGCGTACGCGATGGAGATCACGAACATCGATCCGCTGCAGAATGTGCTGCTCTTCGAGCGGTTCCTGAACCCGGAACGCATCACCATGCCGGACATCGACGTGGATTTTTGCATGAACCGGCGCGGTGAAGTGATTGAGTACGTGACGCGCAAGTACGGGCGCGAGCAGGTGGCGCAGATCATCACGTTCAATACGATGGCGGCGAAGGCGGCGATCAAGGACTGCGGGCGAGCGCTCGACATGCCCTATGGCGATGTGGATCGCATTGCAAAGCTGGTGCCGTTGACAATCGGCATGACGCTGGACCGGGCGCTGGAAGATTCACCGGATTTGCGCAAGGCCTATGACAGCGACAAGCAGGTGCGTGAGCTGATTGACACGGCGAAGAAGCTGGAGGGGCTGGTGCGCGGAGCGGGCGTGCACGCGTCGGCGGTGGTGATTGCGCCGCGCCCGCTCACGGAGTTGGTGCCGCTGAACCGGACCAAGAACGATGAAATCGTGACGGCCTACGACATGAAGGCCGTGGAGAAGATGGGCCTGCTGAAGATGGACTTCCTCGGGCTGACCACGCTGACGGTGATTTCCGATTGCCTGAAGCTGATTGAACAGACGCGCGGCGAGAAGTTGGACATCGATCTGCTGCCGATGGACGATCCGGAGACGTTCAGGCGCGTGTTTCACACGGCACTCACATCGGGGGTGTTCCAGTTTGAGTCGGGCGGGATGCGCGACGTGTTGCGGCGCTATAAGCCGGACACGGTGGAGGACCTGACGGCGCTGAACGCGCTCTACCGGCCGGGACCGATGGACATGATCGACGATTTTGTCGAGCGCAAGTGGGGACGGCGCAAAGTGGAGTTTCTGCTTCCTGAACTCGAGGCGATTCTGAAGGATTCGTATGGAGTGATTGTCTACCAGGAGCAGGTGATGCGCATCGCCAACGTGCTGGCGAGCTTTTCGCTGGGCGAGGCGGACATCCTGCGGCGCGCCATGGGCAAAAAAGATTTCAAGGCCATGGCGGAACAGCGGAACCGCTTTATCACGGGCGCAGCCAAGCTGGGGCATCCGAAGGCGGCGGTGGACGAAATCTTCGAGCAGATGGCGAAATTCTCAGGGTACGGATTCAACAAGTCGCACTCGGCGGCGTACGCGCTGGTGGCGTACCAGACGGCGTATCTGAAAACGCACTATCCGATGGAGTTCATGGCGGCGCTGCTGACGTCTGAGACCTCGAAACCCGACAGCGTGGTGAAGTACATCGGCGAATGCCGCGAGATGGGCATTCGCGTGGAGCCGCCGGACGTACAGGTGAGCGGCGCGCAGTTCACACCCCACGGCGAAGCGATTCGCTTCGGGCTGACAGCGGTCAAGAACGTCGGCGGCAATGCGATTGAGTCGATTTTGAAGGCGCGCGCGGAGGCGGGCGGGCGGTTCAAGAGCTTTTGGGAATTCTGTGAGAAAGTCGACCTTCGGCTGATGAACAAGCGCGTAATCGAGTCGCTGATCAAGGCGGGCGCGCTGGATTCGCTTGGAACGCGCGGGCAGTTGATGGCGGCCGTGGACAAGGCGATGGAGCGGGCGCAGAAAACGCAGCGCGATGCGGAGCAGGGGCAGAGCGGATTGTTCGGGCTGTTCGATGAAACGCCGGCGCGCGGGCGCGAGGTGGATGCGCTTCCGGCTGCTGCCGACTGGGAAGAGAGCGAGCGGCTGGCCAACGAGAAGGAAGTGCTGGGATTTTTTGTGTCGGGGCATCCGCTTGACAAGTACGCGGAGAAGCTGCGCAACCTTACGGGCGTGATCACAGTGGCCGAGGCGCTGGAACGCAAGCCGCCGGAGCGACGCTGGGGCGGGCAGGCGGACATGGCGGACGAGCTTCAGGTGGCGGGGATCATTCATGGGCTGCGCGTGCAGAAGAGCAGGCGCGATCAGCGATTGTACGCGCAGGCATCGCTGGAAGACGCAACGGGCAAGATTGAGTTGATCTGCTTTGCGCGCGACTACGAGCGTCTGGCTCAACAACTAAAGATTGAAGCGCCGGTGCTCGTGCGCGGCTCGTTGATGGGGGACGAGGATGCCGCGCCGAAGATTGCGGTGAGTCAGGTGCAGACGCTGGAAGAGGTGCAGGTGAAGTTGCCGGGCGGTGTGCGCATACGCATCAATCTGGATCGCGCAACGGATGAGATTCTGGCGCAACTGAAGAGCGCCGCGGAGGGCGCGCCCGGACCCGGAAAGGTGATGCTGCAGCTGGAGAAGAAGGGCGAGTATGCTGTGATCCTGGAGCCGGAGGGGATGAGCGTGGCGGCGGATCGCGGGTGGGTGGAACGCGTAGAGCAGCTGGCCGGCAAGGGCTCAGTGCAGGCAGTGGGATAGAGCGGCGGCGGGTAGGCACCAGCGCAATTGGATGAGTGGCTACGGGCCGGTGCAGTATGTGACCGATTATGCAAGTTCGTCTCCTCACCCGCGTGTGAGCGACTCATCCAAAGCTCAGTGACTCCTGATTCGAGCGCCCACCCGAGGTAATGTGGCTCCACGCAAGTCTCAAGGCAGAATTCCTGTTTGAACGTGAAAACACGAGATGCAATTCTGCAAATAGAAAGGACGCGCAGCCTATCCGCCACGCGCCCCAAAAATCATCCCGATCAATTCTTATTTCGCAGCCGGCGCCGCCACCACCTTCGTAAACGTCGATTCCAGATCGGATGTCCACGTGTTGCCTCCATCCGTTGACGATTCATATTTGAGTGTGTATTGCGTCTTGGAAATTTCCTTCTCGGTCAAGCGCGTCTTCATCGGCTGACCTTGCATCATCGAGTCGGTTATCCAAGTCCAAGTGTCACCGCTAACAGTTCCTTTGGCCGTGATCTGTTCGCCCCAACTGTCGAATGCGTTGTAGGTGTACATTTTGGTTTCCGGGTCATATCCCAATACGGCCATGATCTTAAAGGCGCCGGCGGGCGATTTGTTGTCCGAATGGCCCTCGATAAAAAATCCTCCGGCCACCCACTCCCAATTTTGGGTTGAAGACACCGGTCCTTCCATGCCGTGCGCGGTAGATTTACCCTCTTCTTTCCAGTCGCCAACAAAATACGCGAGCCGATTCACCTCTGGTCCTGGTTTCGGCGGTCCTTGCGGAGCCTGTGCCCGAATCGAAACTCCCAGCAACAAAACACAAATCGCAACCGATCCGATTATCCGTTTCATTTGAGATCTCCTTCCAAATTTGCCCTGCACCCGACAGCCCTTCTCATTGGGCGGCAGGCGGTTGCCATCGTTCCACCTTGTTTCATTCATCAAAATGCAAGCGGCGTATCCAATCGGAGCCCGGCAACCGGAAAGCCTCGACCGTAGACTCGATTGTAAAGCGCGTCTACGGTGGGTTTTTTGACGTAATTTGTGACGTACATGCTCAATCGGGCTCTGCCAGACCCGACAGAATCAACGGTGGCACATTTTTCATCCTTGCGGGGGCTTGGCTTCCTTCACTATTGTTTTCAGTGGGTTAGGTAGGTTTTAGCGCTGAGCCCCGAAAAAACTCTGCGACTCGGATACGACGCGCAGGACTGCGTCATAGGCCGGCTTTGGCTGGCCGATGCGGTCGAAAAGGAGCGGGTAGCTCGTGCGGCCCTTGACCGGCCAGTCGTTCAGCCAGGAATCTCCATCGGTGACGCCCCAGAAGGTCACTCGCTCCATCGAGTCGCGGTGCTTGAGGTAGACGCGAAAGAGATCGGCGTAGCGCGACGCGAGCTGCTGTTGGACGGAATCCGGCAGTCCGTTGACATATGGATTCAACGCAGCATTCTGTTCGATCTTGAGCGAGACATCGGCGGTGCGCTGACGCGAGGCTGAGGGCAACACATCCATATCGAGCTCAGTGATTGCGACCTTGATGCCTAGAGCAGCGAAGGCCGAGATGGTGGCGTCCTCCTGCTCCGCGCTGGGCCAGTCCATGTGATCGTGGCCCTGGATTCCGACCCCGGCGATGGGGATTCCATCGGCTTGCAGCTTCCTGACAAGCGCGATCGCGCCGCTGCGCTTGGGCTCGTTCTCCAGGCTGTAGTCGTTGTAAAACAGTTGCGCCTGCGGATCAGCATCGTGCGCGAATTGAAACGCCCTCTCGATGTAATCGGGGCCGATAATCTTGTACCAGAGCGACTGGCGCAGCGTGCCGTCGTCGTTGAGAGCTTCGTTGACGACGTCCCAGCTCTGAATCTTTCCCTTATAGCGGCCGACCACAGTGGCGATGTGGTCCTTCATGCGGGCGAGAAGAGTGTTGCGGTCGAGTAGATTGCCCTTATCGTCATGAAAGACCCAAGCCGGAACCTGATTGTGCCAGACCAGATTGTGCCCAACGATAAACATCTGGTGCTTTTTGCCAAAGGCGACGTACGCGTCGGCGAGATCGAAGTTGTACTGGCCCGGCTGAGGATGAATGCGTTCCCACTTGAGCACGTTTTCCGGCGAGATCGAGTTGAACTGCGATTCGAGGAGGGCGTCGCCACGCCGATCCTGCCCGGTGATCTGTGCCTCGTTCATAGCCGCGCCAACGATAAAGTCGCCTTTGAAGGCCTGCTTCAATGAATTGGGGGCGTGAGCAGCAGCCGCGCCGCAAACGGCAATCAGAAACGCCAAAACGGCAGAACGCACACCGGCGCGTGAGTCGGTTTGCATGATTCCTTCTTTCCGGAATTCTTGCCAGACCAGTGGTAAACCTATGAAGGTTAGCTCGTGGTGAAACCCTTGCGCCGCTCAGCCAGCTCAAGCGCAATTTTCTGGTTTAGCTCGCGCGAGATGGGATAGAAGAACAAGCATACGGCGGTGGCGAAAAACGCAAGGCCAGCCCAAACGCTCGCGGTCATGAGAATGCCAGTTTGCGCGTGCGCGGTCTGCACGTCAGCTTTGGAAACAAAACCATAGAATTCGAAGAGCCCTGCGGCGACAGCGCCGCCGAGGGCGAGGCCGGCCCAGAGAGCGAACACAATGCCGGATGTGACCGTGCCGCTGGCGCGGCGGCCGGTCTTCCATTCGCCGTAATCGGCCACATCGCCCATCATGGACCAGAGGATGGGGCCTGACAAACCGAAGGAAAACTGGCGCAGCACTTCAGTGGCGATTATGACAACGGTGGCGTGCGGCGGAATAATAAGCAGCGCTGTGCTGAAGAGGGCCGCCAGGAACATGCTGGCGATGAAGAGCTGGCGCTTACCCAAGCGGACCGCGACGGCGGTAGAGCAGGCAACACCCGCGATTAGCGAGGCCAGCCCAAATCCGTTGAACCACGAGAAGAGGCTCGCATTGCCCGCCACATAGCGGAAATAGGGCAGCATCACGTTTCCACGGATTACGATCGCCATGAAATAGAACAACGTGGCCAGGAACAGCACGATCCACGAGGGGTTCCCAATGAGATCGGAAAAGTCTTTGCCGAGCGAGGTCTTTTGCTGCGGGTCGGGTTGGACGCGCTCCTTGGTAGACAGGAAGGCGATAACGAAGAAGATGACGCTGAGTCCAGATAGTAAGCCCATGGTGAGCTGGTAGCCGCGCGCGTCATTGCCCCGTCCTAGCCAGGCAACCATCAACACCGCGAGGCTCTGCACAATGAAACCAGCGGTATTGGCAAAAATCTGGCGGTAGGATGCGATGCTGTTCCGCTCATCTGGGTCCGAGGTCATGACCGCGGTAAGCGTCGCATACGGCACATTGTTCATCGTATAGACCACGCGAAGCAGGGTGTAGGCAACCCACGCATAGATAAGCTTGGCGGCGGGACTGATGTTGGGCGTGGTGAAGGTGAGGACCCCAATGACGCCGAACGGTAGCGCCGTCCACAGCAGCCATGGCCTGAACTTGCCCCATCGGGTGTTGGTGCGGTCGGCGATAACGCCCATGACGGGGTTAAGGCATGCGACCCCAAGCCCGACAACGAGGAAAAGGTTTCTGGCCTGAGCCGGAGTGAGGCCAAAGGTGTGGGTGTAGAAGTCCAGTTGCAGTGCCAGCAAGGCCTGGAAGACGAAATTGGCGGCCATGTCACCCAGGCCATAACCAAACTTCTCACCGAAGGAGAGCCTTTCAGTCATAAGTACCTCGTCTTCCCCGGCACTTGCGTCCGCTTTCTCATTTGTTCTCTTCGGGCCCGGTTTGCGACTGGAGTTAAAGGCCTGCCGGAAGGGATGACCGCCTTCCGTTAAGGACCGTCCGAGGGGGCCGGTTCCAGATCGCAAACCAGTGTATTCATAGAAGCAACGACGGGCAAGAAGAAAAGCGATTTTCTTAAGGAGAACGGTCGGGCACCGGACATTTTTGCGCACTTGGGACGCGCAAATCGGACCGGTCAAGGCATTGCACAGTTCTTGGTGCATCGACTGATTTAGAGCCTGTAAATGGCTGCTCCGACGCGGAGCCAGGTGGAAAGAACGCCGCTAAGCGGGCTGTCCGCAGCGCCCACAATCGCGCTTTGGGAACCCTCGAAAAATTACAAGAAAAAGACTTTTCAGCGTCGAGGTTGCCTGATAGGCTCTGTCTACATGTGTAGAGATCACCGCAACAGGTGATTGATTCCCCTCACTTCCCTGCCCATCGGTTGTTAGCCATTGCGGGCTCCATTCGATGATGAAACCATGCGCTTTTTTGGCGCGATGGGGCATCGGATTTATTGGCGCGACCCATCATACGCATTGATCCTGTACGAAATGGAAACCGGGGAACCAGGTCACAGCATGGGCCATCTTCTGCATTGGCGCTCGGCCAGAAGACCTTGCCTGCTTTTCCGCTTCTTGTGCGGATGAATCCCTCAACCGGGCCGGCCGGCCAAGGATTGAAAGGGGTATCGCGATGAAACTGCCAGATCGTTTCTCCACCATATTTGCGGCAATGCTGCTCATTCTCGCAGCCTGCTGCGCCGCGCGCGCAGCCGAGCCAGAAGATCCAGAGGTAGCGGCCGACGAAACGACTGCGAGCCAGCCCGCGCAGACGATTATTATTCCCGGGCCGCTGCGGTCGTTCATGCGTATGGCCGGCATCAGTCAGGAGAGTAAACCCGGCGAGGTGCTGCCGCTGATGGCTCGCAATGCTTTCCTTTACGGCCGTCAATTGGGGAAGAAGACGGAGTACCTGGTGCTTGAGGACCGGTACGTGCAGGAGGCAAGGCAATTGCAGCCGCTGGCCGGCGCGGACGGCGCGATCCATGTTACAAGTTGCGGCGATGTGGAGCCTCTGATTGGGGTTCTCGGATACCAGTTCGAGGACGGCTGCGGCCAGAAAGGCTCGACGTTGATAACCGCCAACGCGGACCGGGCGTTTCTTACGCTGGATTCGGGGTTCCCGCTGACGAAGCTGGAACAATCCCTGCAGCAAGGAACTCCATTTACATACGCGTATCCGGCGTCGCGCGTTCCGATCCTATTTCGAGAAGAGGACTGGTTGGCGCTGCTTCCGGCGAAACAGCGAGCCGGCCAGACGCTTCTCGACCTGCTGATGAATGACCAGAATGTGGACCGGCTTTATTCAGCGCTGGCGCGCCTCGATCCGGAGAGCAGGCGAGCTCTGTTCCAGTCGCCTGGACTCAAGCGGTTGCTCTTTTATGCTCCGGTCCTCGATTTTTATGGGAGCCGGTTGTGCATTCGGAACGGCGTCGTCGAATTACCCGGAGGAGACGCTGCAGCGCACGCATGGGAAGAGCTGGTGGGCGTAAGTGCTCATTCACCGGGTGAATTCGTCATGCGGTTGCTGGCCAAGGACCAGGGTTGGCTGGCGGCATATTTTGATGCGCTGGCGCGCTTGAGTCCCGATCAGCAGGCGCATCTTACGCGGGAAGACCGGCTGAAGAACCTCTACGCGGCTTATCGAACAGGAGTTCCCAACGTCGATGCGGCAAGCAGCGTATTCCCAAGAAATCCCACTCTGCTGCTGCTCCTCAGCCGCCTGCAGTGGGATGCGTCAGGCCAGCCGCTGATTCCCGGCAATCTGAGCGTTTGGCAGGAGGTGTTCGCGCGGGAGAAGAAAGTGCGCCACACGCACGACGCGGGCGGCCGGCACGCGGGCGGCGCAGATAGCGCCGAAGACATTCTCCAGGCTATGGTGGCTTACTCCAACATTACGATGCTCGACGGGCCGGCACAGATTTATCTGATCCTGAGCGCAATTGACTCCGCGCGACCGCCGGAGAAGCGGCTATCGAGCGATACGGCGCGACTGCTTGCCGCAGAGTATTACGAATTGAGCGATTGGTACCACGTCTTCGTCGAATTTCCAGAGCTGGACGACGCGTCGATCAAGGACTTTATCGATGCGGCCAATCGCATCGACAATGTCCAGAATCAATCACTGCGGTCCAATGCGCTGGGAGCGTTTCAGGCCGAGGTGGGGCTTTGGCAGATCCTGGCGCGGCAAAAGCAGATCGCGGGAGACGGCATAAATCCCTCGTGGCAAAGTGCGGTTCAGGCCTATGCGGATGTTTCTTCGGCGACCCTGCTGTTCGATGCGGCGCGCAAGTCGCTCAAGTCCATTATTGTTGCGGCCGGAGGCAATGCGGACCCGACGGAGGATGAGGTTGTCGATCTGCTTGCGGGCCCACAGCAGACCAGCCCCGAAGGGACGCGCATCCACGACGAACTGGGGCGCAGAATCCGCGCCGTACTAGACGATCAGCGGCTGGTCTCTTTGGATAATCTCTTCGGACTCTACGATGGCCTGGAAGACATGGCGAAGGGAGAGAAGAATGGCGACAGCCTGCTGGCCCTGGCGGGAACTCTGCGCGAATTCGAGCTGCCGCGTCCGATCTTTACCGAAGGCGAGCGCGTGACGTGGTCGCCGACGGTCTACACGAACCGCCACGCGGAATTGCAGGTGCGGACCGACCTGACCAAGGTGATCAAGGCGCCGGGGACACCGGCGCAGTTGGAGGTTGCGCGGGCCCGGCTGGCGCCGTTCCTGAGAGACACACTTGTGGGCCTGAATTACGCCTACTACGAGCCGCCCGGAGCGCAGATTCTGCACAGCAACCCGCTTTTCGTGCGCTCGCACGATTTCTCAGCGTCTTCAATTCAGGGCATCGATCAGATATGGGGCGCGCCGTCGCTGATTGGAATCGGCGCAACGGCCGGGGGCGGTGCCTACTTGATCGGGTCGCTGGCGGATTTGCCCTATGTGCTGGCGATGACGGAAGAGGATTTTATCTCGCCGGAAAAACTGCAGGCGCTGATCTGGCGAGAGACAGTGCCAGAGCTGCTGGTGAATGCGACTCTGCCTCGTTGGTGGGGCGTGAGCCGCGACGAATTGCATGCCGTGAATCTTTATCAGGGCGCAGGAGAAGAATTGATTAAGAATTCGGTAGACCACGCAGAGCTGCGCGAGAAGGTTACCGCGATCTTCAGTGACCGCATGGGATGGGGCGAATTGGACGAGATGCAGAAATCGCTTGAAGACAAGGAAGGTGCGGCAACTTTGGCTGCCCAACTGCTTCCCACCGATACTTTTTATCTGGCAGCCGAGTTCCGCAGACGATATCCGGAGCAGGCAGCGCAATGGGGTCCGGCCAACCAGGAACTCGACGATCTGGTGCGCAGAAATCCCGCGGATACGTCTCCGCAAAGGCTGGCGAGGGATTTCGGCGTTCCTCACCCAACGATGGCGGCGTCCAATGCCTGCGCACTGCTGGCGGCTGAACCGTTTCCCATCTCCGGAGGCGTCGCAAGCCGGTTGTTCGGCGAATCGTGGGAGTCCGGCAACCTTTATTGGGCGCGCCTGGCCGATGAGAAAGGTTACGCGCCGGTGGCGCTCAACGTGCTCATTCCCGAGTTGACCCGGCGGATGGTGGCAAACATCTCCGCGACAAGCATCGATGATTGGCCGGCATTGTTGCGCGCGATGGATCAAACCGGGGAAGAGTTCCGCCAAGGCAAGATTGGCATCCACACGGCAGGCCTAGCCGGCGACAGCAACGAGAGAGCGAACGGGGGTATATAGAGCGATGATGATCAGAAACCGGACCGTCGTAAGCGTCGGCGTGGGTTTGAGCGCATTGCTCCTGCTCGCCGGTGAGCCGCGGTTTGCGGCTCAGGATGAGGGAACGCATCTGCGCATGACCGTGAATCTGGTGCAGCTCAACGTAGCCGTGACCGACAGCAAGGGAAACTACATCAGCGGCCTGCATCCGGAGAATTTTCAGATCACGGAGGACAAGATTGCGCAGCGGATCTCCACTTTCGAGGAAGGCAACGGACCCGCGATCCGTCCAGGCCAGGGCAGCCAGGAGCAGACCAACGAGTCACAGATTCCGAATGAGGCGTCTGGCTCTGGCGCGCCTGCTTCGGGCGGGGACGCGATCAGCGCGCCGGACCGCCTATCCGCGGCGGCGATGGCGTCGACGATGGCCGGAGCGAATATCTTCATTCTCTTCGACACCAGCAACTACATGTATCGCGGATTTGTCTACGCGCAGGATGCGATCTCGGATTTTGTTCGCTCCATGGACAGCGCGAGCCAGATCGCGTTCTATTCGTACAGCCGCAATCTTTCGCGGTCCACGATGCTGACCGCGGACCGTTTCCGCGTGGTGAACGGCGTACGCAGCACGGTGGCCGGAGACGACGCCGCGCTCTATAACAGCCTTCTAATTACGGTGAAGGATGCGGCCTCGCTGACCGGACGCAAAGCGATCGTCGTTTTCTCGAACGGGCCTGACAACGCGAGTTCGGTTCCTCCAGAAGACGTGGCGGAGCTGGCCCAGGACACGGGCACCATCATCTACATTGTGAGCACGCGGCTGGCGCAGGAGGATCCTGTTTCGACCGCTGCGTTTGAGCGCATGAGCAAAGCGACCGGCGGCAAGGCATACTTTGCCGGCACTTGGCGCAAGGAAAAGCAAGCCTTTGCTTCCATTCAGGACGATCTGAGTCATCTCTATTCGGTGAGCTACTATCCGCAGGCCAATCCCAATCGGGGATGGCGATCGATCAGCGTGAAGTTGGTCGGCCCGGGCATGGAGAAGTACCACATCCGGACGCGCGATGGATACCGCCTGCTGCCACCAACTCAGATCAATACTGGCAATGACCTTGCCGCAGGAGCGAGCGCAGATCAGCAGTAACAGATTGCGAGGCGCGGCCGGTGTGTTTTGGGCCGAGCGTGATTACGCGAGCTAAGTTCGAAGCGCCTTGACCACCTTGGCCGTGGTGACCACTTGACCCGTATGCCGCTGCGTGTGGTCGGCCACGTGGATCATCGCTCCGCCGATCGACGTCGGCAATTGCTTGCGGCCGACAAATCGCGGAGTGTTAAGGTCGGCCGTAGCGAGCACGCGAATGCGGTCGGCGGCATCGCTGAAAGAGACTTCGATCGCGGCGAGTAGTTCCGCCAGAGTCTCGTGCTTCCCTTCCTCATCCTGCCCCGCGTCTCCGTTTTCGGTTTTGAGCCCGGCAAGCTGCTCAGCGGAAAGCTGATTGCCTTCTGCGTAGGTGAGGATGCGGTCTGTCGAGCGGGAAATGTGGCGCAGGTGGAAAGCGATTGACGTCAGACCGAGCGGCTGGGAGTGAACTTCGGCGTCGGTGAGTCCGGCTGTCCACTTGGTCAGATCATCGAGCGCAAGCTCAAGCGCATGCAGAACGGCGCGGGCGGCGGCGGGCACGTCGGTGTGCGTGCCGCGGAGCCAGGGCTCGGTGTAGGGGGCTTGCGCAGGTGCTGCGCTCATGGGGAATCCTCAAGCTTACAGATTTCTGTGTTTGCTTGGCTATGCGGGAATCGACTTAATCGGAACAAATTCGTTTTTATTCAACTCTGATGCAAGCGATTCTAGATCGGGAAACAAATTCCAACGGCGAATCCCCATTGAATCCAGCAGCCATCGAAACTTTGGTTTTTCGTCGGCGGGAATGAAGAACTTGTGGAGATACTTCTCGTTCCCGTCGAGGCCTTCAATCGCGCAGTCGCACGAGTGAAGCGTGAAGCGTCCCGATTGCGCGACGATTCTCTCGTCCATCTCCGTCGATGCTAGTGCGACAACTTTTGGCAAGGCAGGTAGCTCAGACTCGTTCGGGAAAAGGCGAATTCTTATTGCTTCATCTTTGAATCCCGTGCCCTGCATGACGACAGCTTGGATCGGACGCTCGTCGGTGTCGATAAGGCCTCTTTGTGCGGTCCCTGGGTTAGCGGGGTCCGCATGTTCTGCATTCAGCTTGCCGGGGGAAAGCGCCCAAAGGCTGGCATCAGCCTCTGGGTGCGTTGCATCATACACGGCAAAGAAGAGCGCAATGAGCGTGTTTTCGGTCCAGTCGAGCAGTTGTGTTGGGAGTCCGTAGTGCTGCGCGAGGAAAAGCCATTCGATCTCTGACGACGGGACATGACGATGGCCGAGCCGTCCAGTCGCGCGCATCTTGAAGTTGGCAATTAGGGCCGAGCCCCTATCCGCGCCGCCCGAGTGGTGGCCGCGGAACGCGCCTGGCTTAAGCATCCAATTTGCATCTGCATGGCCTCGCCACCACATCGCCTCCCCTTGGTGTGCGACGCGCAACCCGTCCAACGCCAGCTCTAGCGAAGCGAGAGAAGTAATGGTCTCCGCCCCTGACGATTTCGACCCGCTCGGCATGATGCTTCGCCCTAGACGAATAATCCAGATTACCCCGCGCTCTTGACGCGCACCACAGTGATCTTCTCAAATCCCTCTTCGAAGACCGGCGGCTTGAGCTTTTCGGCCATCTTGCGCATGATGTCTTCGCTCACCGAGCGGTCGCGCTGGCGATTGCGGTCAAGGCAAACTTCGAGCGGCACATCGAAGAAGACAGCCTGCACCTCGTAGCCGAAGCTCTTGGCCATCTTGATCCACTGGCGGCGCTCGTGGATCGAGAGATTGGTCGCGTCCACGTAGTTCGCGGGCATGCGGGCGATGAGCCGCGCGCGCAAGAGCGAGCGGAGGGTGGAAAAGACCAGGCCCTGATAGCGCTGCTCCTCCACATCGTCGAAGAGAATGTTGCGCAGAAGGTCGCTGGAGAGCGGAGTGACGCCGCGGCGGCCAAACCAGGTGGTCTTGCCCGAGCCGGGCAGCCCGATGGCGAGGACCACGAATCCTTTGGGCGCCTGGGCCGAGCCCTCACCGGGGCCAGGAGCGAGCGCGGGTTTCGCCGGCATCTCGGGCTGAGTCTCGACTTCGAGGCGCGCTGACGAGCCAGGCGGGACGTTCCATTCTTGCTTGGCCGGCGGCCCGGGCCGCGGGGGTCGTTCCGGCAAGGCTGCGCGTTGCGGCCGCGCCGGTTGCACCTGCCGGGGTTCATGGGCTCGCGGCGCTGCGGGTGCGCGTGCAGGCACGTCATCCGGATAGAACGGCACCAGCGGAGCCGGTTGATTCGATGGGAGTTCCTGGCCGATTTTGCCCGTGGATTCTGATGTATTAGGACCGCGTCTGGAGCGTCTTCTCATGCTGCTGCTCGTCCTTGCTGAAAGCCTTCGCTTCCACCCGAATACCATACTCGGCGATGGCGCTGCAAATCGTGTGCACTCCGTCACATACAGTTCCATCGCGGGAACACCATCCTAACGGTAGGGAATCGTGTGCGGAAAGCCGTCGCGCATTCATTTTTCCACCAAGCCCGCAATGATACGATCAAGGGTTTGGTGGAATCCGATTTGAGGCCCACTTCAGACGCCGCACGACACGAGTTTCGAAACCACATGCCACAAAGACCACGAAGGAGAAACGACACATGGCAGTAAAGGTTGGTATCAACGGCTTCGGCCGCATCGGACGCAACGTTTTGCGGGCCGCGCTTGGCAACAAAGAAATCGATTTTGTCGCCGTCAACGACTTGACCAGCCCCGCGACGCTGGCCCACCTGCTCAAGTACGACTCGATTCTGGGCAATCTGCCGAACGAGATCAAGTCGGGCGACGACTTTATCTCGGTCGACGGCAAAAAGATCAAGGTCTGGGCCGAGCGCGACCCCGCCAAGCTGCCTTGGGCCGATGTGGGCGCGCAGGTGGTCATCGAATCGACCGGCCACTTCACCGACGCGGACAAGGCCAAGGCACACCTAGGCGCAACCGTGAAGAAGGTCATCATCTCGGCACCGGCAACCAACGAAGACATCACCATCGTGCTCGGTGTCAACGAGGAGAAGTACGATCCTGCGAAGCACAACATCATCTCCAACGCCAGTTGCACCACCAATTGCCTGGCGCCGGTCGTCAAGGTGATTCTCGAAACCACGGGCCTCGTCTCCGGCATCATGACCACCATTCATAGCTATACAAACGACCAGGTCATTCTCGACTTCCCGCACAAGGACCTGCGCCGCGCCCGCGCCGCCGCACTCAACATGATTCCCAGCTCGACCGGCGCAGCCAAGGCGCTTAAGCTGGTGATCCCTGAGACCGCCGGCAAGCTCGACGGCTTTGCCATCCGCGTCCCGACACCGAACGTTTCCATCGTCGACCTGACCTACATCGCCGAGAAGCCCACAACCGTCGATGCCTTGAACGCCGCCTTCAAAGCCGCCTCCGAGGGGAAACTGAAGGGAATTCTGGGCGTTGATTCGAACCTGCTGGTCAGCTCGGATTTCAAGGGCGACAAGCGCAGCTCGATTGTGGACGCGCCGCTGACCAAGGTCGTGGGCCAGAGCGTGAAAGTGCTGAGCTGGTACGACAACGAGTGGGGCTACTCGAACCGCGTCGTCGACCTGATCGGCTTCCTGGCCAAGAAGGGGCTGTAGTCCCAGTTTGTAGTTCATAGTTCGCAGTTCTTGGTTGGTGGTCCCCAGTCGTTTCTTAGACTGTGAACTGCGAACTGAGAACTGTGAACTGACCTCTGACCGATGTTTCCCACGAAAGGCATCCTCCGATGGCCAAGCTGTCGATTCAAGACATCGAACTGACCAATAAGCGTCTGTTTATCCGCGTCGATTTCAATGTTCCGCTGACCGAAGACGGCGCGATGATCACCGACGACACGCGCATTGTGGCAACGCTGCCCACTATCGAATACGCGCTGCGGCAGAAGGCAAAGGTCATTCTGGCTTCGCACCTGGGCCGTCCCAAAGGTAAGCCCAATCCGAAGTATTCGCTCAAGCCAGTAGTGACGCGGCTGCGCGAACTGCTCGACAAGAAACTCGGCGAAGGCGTGAATGTTGCTTTCTCGCCGGATTGCGTCGGCGAAGTTGCCGAGGAGATGGCGCGGCAGCTTGAGTCGGGCCAGGTGCTGCTGCTCGAAAACCTTCGCTTCCATGCAGAGGAAGAGGCCAACGATCCTGCCTTCTCGAAGGCGTTGGCTTCACTGGCCGAGGTCTACGTGAACGATGCCTTCGGCTCAGCCCATCGCGCGCACGCATCCACTGAGGGCATTACGCACTACCTCAAGCCCGCCGTGGCCGGTCTGTTGATGGAGAAGGAAATTACCTATCTCGGCAAGGCGCTCGAAAACCCCGAGAAACCGTTTGTGGCCATCATCGGCGGGTCGAAGATCTCGGGCAAGATCGACGTAATCCAGAACCTGCTCGACAAAGTCGACACGTTGGTGATTGTCGGCGGCATGGCGTACACCTTTCAGCGCGCGCTCGGCGTGAAAACCGGCAAGAGCCTCGTCGAGGAAGACAAGATCGAGATGGCGAAGGAAGCGATCGCCAAGGCGAAGGCCAAGGGCGTCAAACTGCTCTTGCCTGTCGACAACATTCTGGCCGACAACTTTGCAGCGGACGCGAAGACCCAGGTGTGGGACTGCTCTGTGGATTTTCCTGACGATTGGCAGGGGCTCGACATCGGGCCGAAGTCGATTGCGGCGATCAAAGAGGTGGTTGCAACCGCGAAAACCATCGTATGGAACGGGCCGGCGGGCGTCTTCGAATTTCCGCGGTTCGCCGTGGGGACGAACGCGATTGCGAGGGCGGTTGCAGCCAATCGGGCAGCCACGTCGATCATCGGCGGCGGCGATTCGGTAAGCGCGATCAATCAGGCCGGAGTCGCCGACCAGATCACGCACATCTCGACGGGCGGCGGAGCCTCGCTGGAATTTTTGGAAGGCAAGAAGTTGCCGGGCGTGGAAGCATTGACGGACAAGTAAGACGGTAGTTATTGATCAGTTGAAATCGCATTCGGCGGGAAAACTCTGGGGGCGATTTCTTGTTTGGAAGTGTCCGTTACGTATAGCGCTTTGCAGCTTGCCGAGCGCGATGGCATTCCGCGTGAACGAGTTCGGTGTTTTCGACTGTATATCCTTGAACGGCATTCTTGCGATCGAGCTCAGAATAACTGATTTTCATTCCAAGATTGCAATGAGCGCATTTGCCACTTTGTTGGTCGAATTTCTGCAACTTGATCTTTCGCCGCGTCATCGGCTTTCCGCGTTCCAGATAGATGAGTTCCTTATAGACTTTCCGGCGATATGCGAACAGCAAATTTGCGTCACCGCCGGCCAGAGCGTCTAGCTTTCCACGAATCTCATCCAACAATCGATGAGCCAGCTTCAACTCCTCCGGGTTTAGATTTCGATTGCCTACTGGGTAGGCCCTCCTCGCCTATTCTCATTTTCCCGCGTCGAGAGCTCGGAAGTTGCCTTTTCTCGCGAGTTCGAGCAGCGCCCGATCCGCCGTAACCAGCGTCGCCCCCAAATGTCGCGCAGTCGCCACGAGAATCCGGTCGGCGGGGTCGGGATGCATCTCGAACGGCAGGTGCGTGCAGGCGACCGCGATCTCAGGCTCGAGCGGGACCACCGAAATGCCCGGCCTTGACAGCGCACTGCGGACCCACTCCATCAAGTCCCGATGTAGGTCGATGCGCTTCTTGGCCACCAGAACGCCAATCTCCCACGGGGTGATCGCGCTGACTGCAATGCGTTCTTCCCGGGCGGCCCGGTTTAAGGTCCTTGCAGTTTCGGCCCCCAGGCGCGGATGATCCTCAACCATCCAAAGAAGTGTGTGAGTGTCCAGGAGCAACCAGAGTAATCGATCAGGCTCGGCAGCGGTCATTTCATCGCATCCCACTCGACGTCAAGCGGAGAGATGATGTCGCCGAGGATGGTTACCGAACCCTTCATCGAACCGACAATATCCTGCCTTTTCGCAGGCACCGGCACTAAGTGCGCCATGGGCTTACCGCGCTTCGTGATCACCAGCGGCTTGCGCTTTTCGGCGACTTCATCGATCAGCTTCAGGCACTTGGCCTTGAACTCTCCGGCGGCAATGGTGGATTTCAAGATATTTCTCCCATGGTCACTGACCATGGTCATATTGTAGCGCAACCTGGAAATTGCGTAAAGGGCGGCAGGGCACCCGGTGATCCCAAGAGAATGAATACACTGGAAGCCGAGGCGGAGAACAATGGCTTATTACACTCGAGTCCTGTCGAAAGATGCGGAATTCCCTTCGTTCGACGAACTCGCGCGGATGATTCGCGCGGACCATCCCGAATTCAGGCTGACGATCGAAGAGGAAAACGAAGAGGGATGGAACACTCTTCTGCTGTCAGGAATCGATGAGGTCGAAGTTGCTCTGATTGAACGCAATCCCGTCACGGATGGCTCGATAGGCCAGGACGAGGTTGCGGACTTCATCGAGGACATTGGGGATTGCAGGCCGAAAAGCGGCGTTCAATGGCTTGAGAATTACCTGGCCTCCGTGAAAACGATCTATGCGTTTCAGCATCTGCAAGGCTCTGAAACAGAGGAAGGCAGCAATGCGCTCCACGGGCTGCGTGCGGCACTTTGGGAGCGCGGAGACGCGATTATTCAGGCCGACGGAGAGGGGTTTACGAATGAGGATGGCTACCACATCATCTGGCAGTTTTCCGATTCGGTTTCAGGCCCCTGGAAGATGGGTGTGCTTCAGGACGGCGTCTGGCGCCATTTCTCGATGGATCTGGGAGATCCCGATCATAGGAATGCTTTCCTGAAGGGCACAGTTCCCGACGATTTGACGTCTGTTCTGGGATCAGGCTCGTAGATTTTGCGGCCGTTGTTTCCGAAACGGGCCTCCTGCTTTCACTCTGTGCTCGCCGTCACCCGGATCGAGGAAATCGATACCCTAAAATCAAGTTGAGGAACTAAGAAAATGTCTCGTAAAGCACTGATTGCCGCCAATTGGAAGATGTACAAGACGCCGGCCGAAGCCAAGGCGTTTGTCGATGCTTTTTTGCCCCTCGTTGCCTGGCACACCCGCGATGAGATCGCACTGTTCCCTTCCCCGGTGCTGCTGCCGACCGTGGTTGAGGGCTGCAAGGGATCGAATGTTGCCGTGGGCGCGCAGAACATTCACTTCGCCGAGGAGGGCGCCTACACGGGCGAGACCTCGATTTTGCAATTGAAGGCCATAAGAGGAACGCATACACTCATCGGCCACTCCGAGCGGCGGCAGTACTTTGCCGAGACCGACGCGATCGTAAACAAGAAGCTGCATACTGCGCTCAAGCACGGCGTGGTACCGGTGGTATGCATCGGCGAAGTGCTGGAAGAGCGCGAGGCCGGCAAAACGGCGAGCGTTCTCAAGACACAGGTGACCGGTGCGTTTGCGGGAATTACGCCCGATGCCGCAAAGCCAATTGTGATTGCGTACGAGCCGGTGTGGGCGATCGGCACTGGAAAGACCGCGACTCCCGAGATCGCCGCCGATGCGCACCGCATCATTCGTGCGGAAGTGGCGAAGCTGCTCGGCGCCGATGTGGCTGCGGCAATGCGGATTCTTTACGGCGGCAGCGTGAAGCCCGACAACGCGACCTCGCTGATCAGCCTCGACGAGATCGACGGCGCGCTGGTAGGCGGCGCAAGTCTGAAGCCCGATTCGTTTACGGCGATCGTGAAGTACTGAAAGAAGCAGCGAGTTCGCGCCCGCTGCGCGGGCATTAGCGAGTTTGCAGGTTAGTGAGTGTGTGGGCCGTTCGGAGCAAACAAGCTTCGGGCGGCCTTCGTGTTTCGGATTAGAGGCGGCGAGTTGGCCTCCGCTTCGCGGAGTTGGCAAGTCGGCAAGTTCGCGAGCGATTCGGCTGCGGAGTGAGAGTTTTGAGTCGCTTCGATGTGCGGATCAGGAGATCCACACGACAGCCGATCTGGAGACCGGCGCTACGGGTAGAAGGCGGCAATCCAGTTCTGCAGCAGCGCCGGGAAGCAACCTAACACGAGGACCGCGGCGCCAATGAGCAGCAGCACGGCGAGCGTCACCGGGTGCGCGCGAATCGGCGATTCGTCGGCGGCCGGCATCACATAAGCGCGCTTAAGGACCTGCAGATAGTAGTAGAGCGAAACGGCGCTAAAGGCGATAGCAACGGCGACCAGTGTGAACGGAAGCGCGCCCCCTGAAACGCGAAGCACGGCCGCGAAGAGATTAAACTTGGCCCAGAAGCCGACCAGTGGTGGAATTCCGGCGAGCGAGAGGAAGAGCACGAGCAACACGGCGGCGAGCAAAGGATTGCGCTTGTGCAGGCCGAGGAACGAGTCGAGCTTGTCGGAGCCTGTAGCGCGCTCGACCACGCCCACGACGCCGAACGCTCCAATGGTGGTGAGGCCGTAGGTGACGCTGTAGTAGAGAATGGACTGTGCGCTGGCGTTCGACCAGGAGAAGAACGCGAGCCCGAGCAGAATGTAGCCGGCGTGCGCGATGGCCGAGTAGGCAAGCAGGCGGCGGACGCTCGACTGCGCGAGGGCGGCCAGGTTGCCGAAGATCATCGAGAGCACGGAAAGATCCATCAGGATCATCGGCCAGATGGTGAAGAAGCCGGGAGCGTAATGCGGGAGCGGGGCACCCGGCGGGATA
Source organism: uncultured Acidobacteriaceae bacterium (assembly GCA_963835355.1). GTDB lineage: Bacteria > Acidobacteriota > Terriglobia > Terriglobales > Acidobacteriaceae > Telmatobacter. The sequence goes on from CAWIFE010000002.1 coordinate 48,369, forward strand.
ACCGTTGCGGTGACGCGGCCGGGCGGCAAGTGCAGCATCGCGGGCCACCAGAGGATTGCATAGCTGATGGAGATGAGCAGGGCGAAGCTGGCAACTTTGGACACGGACGCGATAAAGGCTGCTGCGGGAGCGGGCGCGCCTTCGTAGGTGTCGGGCGCCCAGAGATGGAACGGGACCGCAGCGATCTTGAAGCCAAGGCCCGCAGCGATCATCACCAGCGCGATGTAGAGCAGCGGCGATGCACCATGGGGAGACACCGCAAGAGTGCCCAGCACAACCTTGGGTAGGCTGGTTGACCCGGAAAGCCCATAGAGGTAGCTGAATCCAAAGAGCAGGAATGCCGCCGACATTCCGCCGAATAGGTAGTACTTGATCGCGGCCTCGGCGCTCTTGCCGGATTGTTTGTTAAAGGCGGTAAGGATGTAGAGGCCGAGGCTCAAAAGCTCAAGGCCCACGAAGATCACCAGCAGATCCTGTGCGGCGGAGATGATGAGTCCGCCGGCTGCCGCCATCAACACGACAGAAACATACTCGCCTGCGTTTCGTGTGAAACTTGAATCGATGAGAAGCAGAAGCGTGAGCGCAGTGAGCACGAGAATCGCGACCTGTGCGACGCCTGCCGAGCCGCCTGCCGCGAGCAGAAGATCGCTGCCGTCACTGAATCCCGCCCATCCCGCAGCATAGACCGCCCAAACAGCCGCAATACATCCGGCAATTCCGATGACGGCGGCGACGGCAGTGCGAATCTGCAAAGCAGCTTTTCGCAGGAAACCGAGATCGACGACGAGCACAAGCAGCGCGGCGATTTCGAGAGCCGTTTCAGGCAGCGTGGCCCGAAAAAGCGCTGCATAGCTGAGGGCGGCGAGGTTCATTGCGCGCCTCCCGCGAGCAGCGCTTTCACGGCCGGCTCAATTTGATCGAGGAGAATACGCGGGTAGAGGCCGACGACGAGCGTGGAGATGCCGAGCAGCGCGACTCCGGCGTACTCGGGCCAGGTGATTGGCGCGAACTTGTGCTCGTGCTCCGATTCGAGCTCATGCGGCGTGGGCACCGCGTCGGTGAAGAAGGCCTTTTGCAGTGCACGCCAGATGTAGGCAACGCCGACGATGATGCCGATGCCCGAAACGGCGGCCCACCAGGGATTGGCTTGCCACGCACCGACGAAAACCTGCAACTCTGCCACGAAATCCCGAGAAGCCAGGCAGGCCCATGGACGCAACGCCCGCAAAAACAAAGGCCCATGCCGCAAAGGGCAGCCGGCGTGAAAGATGCATCGGTCCGAGCTCGGCAAATTGGCGCGTGTGCGTTCGGTCATAGACGATGCGGCCGACGATGGCGAACAGGAGACCGGCAATCACGCCGTGCGAGAACATCTGCAGAACCGCGCCATCGACGCCAATCTGGTTGAGCGTCATGAGGCCAAGCAGCACAAAACCCATGTGGCTGACGCTCGAGTAGCCGATGACGAACTTGAAGTCGGTTTGTGCCAGTGCGACCAGCGCACCGTGGACGATTCCGATGACGGCGAGCCAGGCAAAGACGTCGCGCCACGAGCCAATGCCGATAAACGAGAATCCCCAGGGATCGAGGCCGTGCGGAAAGAGTCCGATGCCGACGCGGAGGCAGCCGTAAGCTCCGAGCTTCATGACCACGCCGGCCAGCAGCATGGAAGCAGCCGTGGGCGCCGCGACGTGACCAGTGGGCGCCCACGTGTGGAACGGCCACATGCCGGCGAGAATCGCAAAGCCGACGAAGACCAGCGGGAAGCACCACATCTGGAAGCTGACCGGCAGGCCCGCGTGCGCAAGATCGGCGAGCGTGGTTGAGTGGCTGCCCGCAGTGGCGTAGGCCGCAAGCAGGCCGATGAGCACCATCGCCGACCCGACAAAAGAATAGAGCGCCAGCTTCATCGCGCCGTATTCGCGCCGCGTGGAACCCCAGATGGAGATGAGGAAATATTTCGGAACGATGGCGATCTCGTAGAACACAAAGAGCAGGAAGAGATCGCCGCTCAAAAAGACGCCGTAAACGCCGCCGATCAGCGCGAAATAAAACGCGAAGAACTGGTTAGTGCGCAGGTCGATGTTCCAACTAAAGAGAACGCCCGCAACAGAGGCGATGCCGGTGAGCAAAACAAGCACGCGGCTGATTCCGTCGGCAGCAAGAAGAAAATGAATGCCCATCGAAGGCACCCAAAGCACATCGACGAAGACCTGGCGGCCCTGACCCATGCCTGCACGAAAGCCCACGACCGAAATCGCAAGGCCGGCCACGGCCACGGTGAGCGCCCACCACCGCGCCAAGGCAGGCTTGCCTTTGGGCAGCAGCGCCGAGATCAACGCGCCGGCAAACGAAATGGTTATTGCCCAGGCCATTCTCTAAAATCTCCAGTGCGCCAGCAGGTTCACGACGGTGGGGTTGATCGTGTCGAGAATCAGCCGCGGCGCAAGCCCGACGAGGAACATGAGGCCGATCACGGGCGCGAGAGCTAATCGCTCGCTGTGATGCAGATCGGGAAAATTGGCCCAATGTTCGGGGACGGGTCCAGTGAAAACTTTCTGAATGACAGTGAGGATCACAATCGCCGTCACAAGCAAACCAAGCACCGATACCGTTGCGCTGATCCAAGACAAGGGAAAAACGCCGCGGAAAATGAGAAACTCGCTGACGAAACTGTTCAGGCCAGGCAGGCCGAGCGAAGAAAAGAGCACGATGCCCATAAGCCCGGCGAAAACCGGCGCGGGCTTGCGCAGGCCGCCGAAGTCGTCGATGCCGCGCAAACCGCCGGTGCGGAACTGGATCATGGCGATGAACCAGAAGATGGCGGCTGCAGTAATGCCGTGATTAAACATCTGAAGAACGACGCCGTTGAGCGCGGCGGCCTGGCTGGCCTGGGCGGCTGCACCGGAAACAGGAACGGCCAAAGCAAAGATGCCGAGCAGACAGTAACCCAGGTGATTCACCGAAGAGTAGGCGAAAATGCGTTTCAAATCTTTTTGCGCGGCGGCGGCCCACGCGCCCATCACCACTGTGATGACGGCGAGGACGAGAAGCGGCGTGCGCATGGCCGCGATTTGCACTCCGAAGATGGGCAGCGCAATGCGCAGCAGGCCGTAGACGCCCATCTTCGACATTGCGCCGGTGAGCAGCATGGTGACCGGCGAAGGCGCCTCGGCATACGCGGCGGGTAGCCATGTGTGGAACGGCGCGAGCGGAACCTTGACTGCAAAGCCGGCGAGCACGCCGATGGCGAGCCAGGGCATCACCGCGCCTAGATGCGCCGTGACCATCTGCGACAGCGCCCCGGATGCGGCCATTGCTGCGAGGTCCCCGAAATCCATCGTGCCCGGTGCGTATTTCGTCCCGGTGGAAAGAAACAGGGCGAGAAACGAAATCAGCAGCGCCACCGAGCCTGCCATGGTGTAAACGAAAAACTGCGTTGCCGCTGGACCACGGCGCGGTCCGCCCCACAATTTAATGAGGAAAAATGCGGGGATGAGGCTCAGCTCCCAGAACAAGAACCAGTGGAAGAAATTGAGCGCGGTGAAGGAGCCGAAGAGGCCCGATTCGAGGATCAGGATCAGCCCGTAGAAGAGGCCCGGCATGTGATGCACGCGGTGCGACGCGTCGACCGACATGAGCGTGACAATGGCGGAGAGCAAGAGCATGAGCGCACCCAGGCCGTCGACGCCGAGGTGATACTCGATGCCCAGCGATGGCGCCCAGGGGTGCTGCTCGACGAGGCCGATGATTCCGTTGGCGGGCAGGCTGATCCAAATTACAAGCGAGAGGACAAGGCAGGCGAGCGAAGTGAGAAGTGCGACGGCGCGCGCGTGTTTGCCCGCGAAGAGCGCGATGGCCGCGCCGACGAGCGGCAGCACGGTGAGAAGCGTCAAAATCGGAAAACCGGTCGCAAATTCGTTCATGGCCGGCTGCTCCAGAAAAGAATGATGGCAAGTGCGACGACGGCTACGGCCAAAATGCGGAGATAGTTTTGTACGCGGCCGCTTTGCATGCTCGCCAGCAGGCCGCCGCCTTCGGAAAGCTCCTCGCAGGTTTTGTCAAAGCCGCCGTCGACCCAATTGACGTCGAGCAGGCGGTTGAGCTGCGCCCAAAGTGCGAAGATCCAGGCGACGAGGGAAACGATGCCGCCCCATACGCGGCGATCGAGCCAATCGGCCACGCGCGCCCACCATGCATAAAAAGCGATCACCGTGACGCGGTAGAACTCGTCGACATAGAGGCGATCGCGAAGCGGGGCCCACAGCCAGGGCACGGATTCCTCGAGCGCGTCGGGCTCTTCTGGTTTCGGTGATTTGTCACCGTAGAGCCTCCAGCCGATTCCGAGGCCGAGAAACACGACCAGCGAAGAAGTAGCCATCAACAGGAGGAAACCGGGCTCGATAAGGCTGTGCAAGCTGAAAACGGCGGCGCGGCCTTCAAGAAACGCGTGGAACCACGGCCAAGCTGGAGTTCCGATCAGGCCGAGCGCCATGGCGAAAAAGGCGAGGATGGCGAGCGGCAGCGTCATGACCTTCGGACTTTCGTGCACCGGTTGATGGCCGCGCCAGTAGCCGAGGAAGACGTAGCAGACCTGCCGCGTCATATAAAAAGCGGTGAGTAGCGCGCCAAAGACGAGCAGGTAAAACGGACCTTTGATCGCCGCCGAATGGTGCGCGGCTTCAAGAATTCCATCTTTTGACCAGAAACCCGAAAAAAAGATCGGGAAGCCACACAACGCCAGCATGCCTATGGCGTACGTGATGAAGGTCAGCGGCATGTCGACCTTGAGGCCGCCCATGCGGCGAATGTCCTGCTCCTCGTGGCAGCCATGGATCACCGAGCCCGCGCCGAGAAACAAAAGCGCTTTGAAGAACGCGTGGGTGATCAGGTGAAACATGCCCACGGCGACTCCACCGAGGCCGAGGCCGGCCATCATATAGCCGAGTTGCGAAACGGTTGAGTAGGCGAGAATGCGCTTGATGTCGTTTTGCGCGATGGCGATGAGCGCGGCAAAAACCGCGGTGGCCGCGCCTACCCAGGTGACGACGGTGAGAGCGGCGGTGGTGCCGCCCGGCAGCGCTCCGACCGACATGAGCGGATAGACGCGCGCGACGAGAAAGACGCCAGCGGCGACCATGGTTGCCGCATGAATGAGCGCGGAGACTGGCGTGGGGCCCTCCATCGCGTCGGGCAACCATACGTGCAGCGGAAGTTGGCCGCTCTTGCCCACCGCACCCGCAAAGATGAGCAGGCCAATTGCTCCGGCTGCGCTGAGCCCGAGCCCTGCGTGCCGCGCGAGCAGATTCGTGAGGGCGAGGCCTTCGAGCGAACCGACGCCATGGTTATAGAAAAGCAGCGTGCCGGTCTCAGAAAACAGCCAGACGATTCCGAGAAAAAAGAAAATGTCGCCGACGCGCGTGGTGATGAAGGCCTTCTTCGCAGCTGCTGCGGCCGAAGGCTTCTGGTACCAGAAGCCGATCAGCAGATAGGAGGTGAGGCCGACGATCTCCCAACACATGAAGAGCAGAAGCAGGCTATTTGAGATCACGACGCCGAGCATGGCCCCCGCAAAGAGCGAGAGGAAGCAGAAAAAGCGCGTGAAGTTCTCGTCGTGGGCCATGTAACCGACGGAGTAGATAAAGATGAGCAGCCCGACGAAACTGACCATCACGAGCATAACGGCGGCGAGAGGATCGAGCACCCAGCCGAGATCGACGCGCGGAGCGGCCAAACTGCAGCCAAGTAAAACTAACAGTCTCGCGGACGACCGCACCATGAGCCCAGGCGCTGAGAACATGTCCAAACGCGAAGAGCGACAGACAGCAACGACAACCCAAGCGAACCAATGGCAAGTGAAGACGCGAACTTACGACGCGGCTGTTTGAGCAGCGCGATGATTCCCGCCGCAACCATCGGCACGGCCGGGATGAACCAGAGCAAATTCGCAGCAGATCGAGAACGGTCCGTCGACAAACTGCGGGGCGAATGAAGCGGATTGCTTGAATCAAGTCGTTCACCCCTTCATCCTGTCGATCTTGTCGAGTTCGGCGGTGTTGGTGTGACGATAGATAGCGATAACGAGACCGAGACCCACGGCTGCCTCGGCTGCGGCCACAGCAATCGAGAAAATGGCGAACATCATACCCGTGAGTGCTTCCGGATGCGAACCGAAGCGCCAGAAGGCGATCAGATTCAGATTGGCCGCGTTGAGCATGAGCTCGATTCCGATGAGTACCAAAATGGCGTTGCGTCGAACCAGCGCGCCGCCGAGGCCGATGGCGAAGAGCAGCGCCGCAACGAGAAGATAGCCGGCAAGTGGCGTCGTCGTCATACTCGTCATCTGGGCCTCTCTTTCTCGTGCATGGCCACGATGACCGCGCCAATGGTGGCGGCGGTAAGCAGCAAAGCGACAATCTCGAGCGGCAGCACATAGCGCCCGACAAGTGCGTTGCCGATGTCGTGGACGGTGACGGACGGCGCGGCGTTCTGCTGGGGAATCGCGTTCACGCTTGCAAGCACCGCCCATCCGAGCACGGCAAAGACGCCGGCGGCGATGATCAATCCCAAAGGCCATGACCGACTGAAGACACCGTGCTTCGGCAGATCGGAACCACGCGTGAGCAGGATGGCGAAGACAATCAAAATTGCGACGGCGCCGATGTAGACCAGAATCTGCGCAAAGCCCGCGAACTGCGCGTCCAGTTGGAGAAAAAGCAGGGCCAGTCCGGCGAATGCCACCGTGACAGCGAGCGCGCAATGAACCAGATGCTTGAACAGCACCGTGGCCAGGCCGCCGGCCAGCGTGAGCGCCGCAAGAATGTAAAACACTGCATTCATCGGCGGCTCGTCCTTTCCGAGCGCGCAAAGAGGCTCGACTTCTTCGCCGCCTCGGTCCCTTGGTCCCTTGGTCCCTTGGTCCCTGCCTCATTCAGCATAGCGGTAACTCCTGCGGCCGAAGTGATCCCTGCGCATCTCCAACCGGCCCATGATGACGTAAGCCGCGATGAGAATGACCGAACAGACCACCCAGCGCTGCCAGCCCTCGCCCATAAACCGCCACAGCGCGGTGACCATCAGATTGAGCAGCGTGAAGGGCAGAACAAATTTCCAGGCAAAGTTCATCAGCTGGTCCTGGCGCAGGCGGGGCAGCGTGCCACGCATCCAGATGAAGACGAAGATCGACATCATCACCTTGCCGAAGAACCAGAACCACGAAGGAACCCAGGTAAAGAACGAGAATGGCGCCGACCACCCACCGAGAAACAGCGTGGTGCCAAGGCCCGAGATGGAAAACATGGCGAGATATTCGCCGAGAAAGAAGAGCGCAAATTTAAAGCCGGAATATTCGGTGTGGTAGCCGGCGACCAGCTCTGACTCACCCTCAGGCAGATCGAAGGGCGAGCGATTGGTTTCAGCTGTAGCGGCGATGGCATACATGAGAAAGCCAGCGAGGCCCCATGGAGTGAAGATGTACCAGTGCGGAAAGACGCCGGTGTACTGGTTCTGAGCCGCGACGATTTTGGGCAGCGAGAGCGAGCCGGTGATCATGACCACGGCTACGCTGGACAGGAGGAGCACGACCTCATAGCTGATCATCTGCGCCACGGCGCGCATGGCGCCGAGCAGCGAGTACTTGTTGCGGCTGGACCAACCGGCCATGAAGACGGACAGTTCTGTGGCCGCGCCCATGGCGAAGAAGAAGAGCAGGCCGGCGTCCATGTCGACGAGCACCATGTTGCGCCCCATAGGCAGCACCGCGAAGCCCATGAAGACCGTGACGACAAGTACGAGCGGGGCAAGGAAATGCACTGCGGCGTTGGCGCGAAGCGGAACGATGTCTTCCTTGGTGAGCGATTTGATGCCGTCGGCGATTGGTTGCAATAGGCCGTAGGGGCCAACACGATTCGGGCCGATTCGATTTTGAATGCGGCCAAGGCCTTTGCGCTCGAAGACAGTGGTGAGCGCGAAGAGGCCGGGAAAAACGCAGACAATGGCGACGACGCCAAGCAGAACTCCGGCAGCCGGACGCAGCGCCGAGGGCAAGAATCCAATGAGCCAATTGCGCAGGAGAACGAAGAGCTGGTCGAGATTCACGAAGAACGGATTCGCGGCCATCGCCTAGGTCCCTCCTTCGCTCTTGGCTGGCGGAGCAGTCGACGGCGGCGGGCTGGCTGATGCTGCCGCAGTCTTGGCGGCCGCGACTTCGGCTGCTGCTTTGGCCTTCGCTTCCACTTTGGCTTTTTCCTCGGCCAGGCGCGCGTCCACTTCGCTCGCTTCCGTCGGGTGGATCGAGTGGTAATACTCGTTCGATCGGGACAGCTCCTTGCGGTCGAAGAGCAGGCCACCGAAACGGTCGTCAGTGGCCAGCTCAAATTGCGTGTCCATCTTGATGGCCTCGAACGGGCAAACTTCAACGCAGATCTGGCAGCTCATGCAAACGGAGACATCAATGTCGAAGCGCGCGGGATAAAACTGCTGTTTGCCCGCGTAATCCGGCTTTTTGTCCGCGCTTTTTTCGATGTAAATGCATTTAGGCGGGCATTCTTTCTCGCAGATCTGGCAGGCCACACAGCGCATGCCGGCCTCCCAGTCGGCGCCATCGTAGACGAGAAAGGGAAAGACGCGCGCGTTCTCGACGGTGGGAATCCGATGTTCCGGATACTCAACCGTCGTAAGCCGCTCTTTGGAGACGAAGCTGCCGAAGAAATTCCTCGCCGTCTCCGCCATCCCTTTCAGAATTCCATCACCCAGCAACGCATCCTCCGATTTGCTGCTAACTCAAAACTCGCAAATCACCCATCTTCCGCCTAGTCTGCAAAGGAAAATGTCTGCGCCTCCAGCGTGGCCTGCATCGATCCCTGGGGCGCGCCTGTGGCACTCTCGCTTCCCGTCGCTGTCACGCTTGTGATTGTCGCGTTGGTCAGAATCCATTCAAGGGCGCCGCCGGTAGTTGATGCGGGCGCGTTGTTCTTATTCTTGTTCTTTCCCTTGGTCACGGCCTCCTGGGTCCAATTATCCGAGGCGGTTGTTCCGCCGCCTGCACCGTCAACCAGCTTGCAGCTCCGCAAGTTTTCGTTGTCCTGGAGCATCGACAAAAGCGCGCCGTAATCCTTGCCCGAATCAAAGTTAATGGTCAGCTCAAATTTCGAGTCACGTTTGCCAGCAGCCGCGCCCGTTCCTGGCTCACTGGATCCGGTCACAACCATATTGAAGCCGGTCAGCGTCAGGGTGAACGATCCACTACGCGAGGCATCGCACGTAAGGGTGTACGTGCCCGCCGCGCGCGCACTTATCGCCACGCTAAGCGCCAAACAAATTACCAGCAGAGCCCTCGTACCTCTCATGATCTCCATCTCGACCTCCTTGGTGTTGCTACTTCGTTTCAACCCGAACCGGCATCCACGCAATCATCGCTACCGGTCCACTTCTCCCAAGACAATATCCACGCTGCCAAAGATCAGTACGACATCGGCGACATTTTGTCCCAGGCACATGTCTTCCAGAATGGTCAGATTGATGAGGCTGGGCGGGCGCACGCGATAGCGATAGGGATTCGCCCCGCCGTCGCTGATGAGATAAAAGCCAAGCTCGCCCTTGGGCGCCTCGATACGGCCGTACGCCTCGCCCGGCTTGGGGCGGAAGCCGCGCAGCTTCGCCTTCGGGTCCATGATCGGCCCGGCAGGAAGATCGCGCAGCGCCTGTTCGAGAATTTTGATCGATTCGCGCATCTCCAGCACGCGAACCATGTATCGGTCGTAGATGTCTCCGTGGTCGCCCAGTGGGATGCGGAATTGGAATCGGTCGTAGATGCCGTAGTGGTCGACCTTGCGGATATCGTAGTTCACGCCCGACGCGCGCAGCATCGGACCGGAGACTCCGGCGTTAACGGCAAGCTCAGGCCGCAGAATGCCAACGCCCTGGCAGCGCGCCATCAGAATCTCGTTGGACGAGAGCAGAGCCTCGAACTCGTCGACAAATGCCGGCAGGCCCGCCACCACCTTGCGCGCAGCGTCGAGCCACGGCGCGGAAACATCTACGCGGCAGCCGCCAAAGCGCATGTAGTTGCACATCATGCGTGAGCCGGTGAGCGATTCGAAGAGGTCGAGGATCTTTTCGCGCTCCTTGAAGGCGTACATGAGCGGCGTGCCGCTGGCGCCCATCTCCTGGATGAGAAAGCCGATGGACGAAGCGTGGTTCTGCACGCGAGTCAGCTCGGCGAGGATGACGCGAATGTATTCGGCGCGCTCGGGGACCGCTTGGCCAACGAGTTTCTCCACCGCCAGCGCGTAGGCCCAATTGTTGGTGAGCGAGCAAAAGTAGTCCAAGCGGTCGGTGTAGGGCATCGACGCCAGATAGGAAGCACCCTCGGCAATCTTCTCGTGGTTGCGGTGCAGGTAGCCGAAGACGGGCTTGAGGCGAACTACGCGCTCGCCGTCGAGCGCAACGTCCATGCGGAAGACGCCGTGCGTCGACGGGTGGTGGGGGCCCATAGCGACTTCGAGCAGCTCGCCCTCGCCGTCCGGCTCAATCACCGGCGGCCGGTTCCAGCCTTCGGCCCTCTCCGTCTTGTTCTCCACGACGCTCATGCTTTGTCAGTGCTACTCCCTATTCCTTATTGGCTATTCCCTTGTGCGGCCTCGGTCGTGCGATGCTCTTGCGCTCGCTTGAGCACCTCGTCGTGCGGTGTGGGCTCATATTCGAAATCGTCCGGATCGACGTAGTCCTTGCGCATGGGGTGGTCTTTGAACCCGTCCCACATCAGTAGGCGTCGCAGGTCCGGATGGCCGGTGAACACGATGCCGTAGAGGTCGAAGACCTCGCGCTCCTGAAATTCGGCCGAGCGCCAGACTGGCGTGAATGACGGCAGGTCGACCTGATCGGACCGGTTCACCGTGCGCATCCGGAGCACCAGTGGCCCATGCTTCTTCCCCACCGAAAAAAGGTGGTAGACCGCTTCAAGATAGCCGGGGGCGACGCGCTTGCGCGTCTCGTCGACCGTTTCATCGACTGTTTGCTCGACCCCATCGATTGTTTTCACGACCCGACGCGTTACTTTAACTTTCTCCGCTATCTCTCTGTCCGGCCAGTCGACGCCGGTCAGGTTAGAGAGGAAATCGAAGGCCAGTTCGGGATCGTCGCGCAGAAATTTTGCGACGGCGACGGCGGACTCGGGCGCGAGGCGCAGCGAGCATTGCGCGGAAGGGCTTGGGTTGGAAACAAACTCCACCCCCGCGTCGGGAACCGCCGCTTCAATTGCCGCTTTGATCTCTTCAGCCGTCTTCATTAGCGGATCACCACCGGCACAGGCCAGACTCCCTCGTTCGATGTGGGTTCCAGATCGTGCTCTCCCTGCTCAGGCACGGGAAATTCGCCTTGCGCTTTGGAGTCCAAGTGGCGCGGCCGATCCGCGCCAGTCAAGGGCTGCCCATCGATCTTCTTTTGCAAAGTCATGAAGGCCTGGATCAGCGCCTCAGGCCGCGGAGGGCAGCCGGGAATGTGCACGTCCACCGGGATATAGCGGTCGATGCCCTTGAGAACGTTGTAGCCCTGCTTGAACGGGCCACCGGAGATGGCGCAGGCGCCCATAGCGATCACGTACCGCGGCTCGGCCATCTGGTTGTAGAGACGCACCACCTGCGGCGCCATTTTTTTGGTCACTGTGCCGGAGACGATCATCAGGTCTGCCTGCCTCGGCGAGGGCCGAAAGACCTCAGCGCCGAATCGAGCCAGGTCGTACCGCGCCATGGTGGTGGCGATCATCTCAATGGCGCAGCAAGCCAGTCCGAATTGCATGGGCCACACCGAACTGCGCCGGCCCCAGTTGTAGAGCTCCTCGATGGTCGTAACGAAGACGCCCTGCTTGCCGAGTTCGATCTTCAGTTGTTGGTCAACCGCCATGAGTCGCTCCGCTCCAAGGTTCCAGTGATCACGCGTCAGGTGTAAGCAGCCATATTCGTCGCCCACGAACCCGATCCCTGACACCTGAAACCTTACCCCTGTCTTTCACTGCCACGTCAGCACGCCCTTTGCCCAGGCCCAGGCCAGGCCCTCAACTAATAGAAGGACAAATACGAGCATGGCCGCGCAGGCCGCTGCGCCTAAGCCTGTAAATGCCACAGCAAACGGAAGCAAGAAAACGGCTTCCACGTCGAAGATGAGAAAAATGATGCCGTAGAGGTAGTACGCGGAACGAAACTGCATCCAGGCGTCGCCCTTTGACTCCAAGCCGCATTCGTAAATGGCATTCTTGACCGCGTTGGGCTTGGGCGGCGAATACACTCTGGCCCAAAGCCAGGCCAGCCCCAGCGGGGCGAGGCCAAAGCCCAGTGCCGCCACAAATAAAACTGCCAATGAAAAGTAGGGACTGGAAGCCATCTGGAAAGAGTGTCTTACTCTTTCAAGCTACCAGTTTGAGGCTGGTTTTGGCGAAGCAGTTGGCGTCGATTCCTGCCATTCAAGTTGCTTTTTCCACCTTTTATACCATCCTGTGAACCGTTGGCTGACAATGGCCACCAGCTGGCTAGTCGTCTTCGCCGTCGTTTGCCTTCTTCACGCGCGCCTTAATCATCGGCGGCACAGGCGCGCCGCCCATGGCGTCCTTCCAGAGAATGACATTGAGCTTCTCGGCAGGGGCGCGGTCGGCATGGCTGAAGTCCATCTTCATACTGGCCCGAGCGCCCACGGCGTTGTTCGGATTGGCAGTGTAGATGAGACCGTTGTCGCGGTTGGAATAATCGGCGGTATAAGGCGGCTGATCGCCCGGCCCCGCAAACAGCGAGGCGATCATCGAGCAAAACGCGTCGTTGTTGTTCATCGGCGGCATGCCGAGGAGCGCCTCCATAGTGCGGATGAAGCTCACCGTGGAGTAGAACCGGCTGTCGACAACTGGAGCGCCACTGGGGCCGCGCGGTGCATACTTGCTGACCACAAGCGCGATGCTGCGATGCGCATCGACGTGGTCGGCGCCGTTCTGCGCATCGTCTTCGAGAATAAAGAAGGCCGTGTCGTCCCAATAGGGTGAGTGCGAGATCGCCTCCACGGCACGGCCCACCGCTAGATCGTTATCGGCGACGGAAGACTTCGGCGTTGGCCCGCCCGGAGTTGTTCCAGCAGTGTGATCATTGGGCAGGCGCAGCATCACAAAATCAGGCATCGTGTCGTGGCCGCGCTCACGATCGTCAACCCACTGCCCGAGGTGGCGCAGAAAAATTTCCACCCTGATCTGATCGGGAATCATGAGATTGAAGTCGGGCGACTCCGGCGCGAAATGACCTACCAACTCCGGCTTGGTGGCAATGTTCCTGGCGATCAGCGGGATGGCCCACGGCCATTTGTTCATGCCGCCGCCCCACTCCGCGGGCAACGGCTCGCCCGGAGCGATCGCGTTGTGCGCGCATTCGGGGCCAGCAAGCACCTCACCCAGCGACGCATCGGCAACCTGGTGTTGACCGCAGAACGTCGACGAGATGTACTCGCCGAAGTGGAAGTAGGTCTTGCCGTGCGCGGCCAGATCGCCCCACAGATAGCCGCTCGCCGGCTCGTTGACGTCCGCAATTCTCTGCAGCAGCGGATAGCCCCCCGCCACAATGCCCTCGTAGTCGTAGGCCCGTTCGCTGCCGCGGTAGTCCTGCTGCCAGGTCTTCTCCAGGTAATCCGTGCCGATGGCCGCTGTAGACCAGACGTGGCCGTCGCCGGAGACTTCGCCAGAGTCAAAGAAATTGTCGAGCACGCCGAACTGCAGCGCCAATTTGTGCTGGTTGGGTGTAACAGGTTGGCCATACATCGCAAGGCTTGCGTCGCCATTGCCCACCGGCTTGCCGTTCAGCTCCAGGTCGCCGAGAATCTGGTCGTAGGTGCGGTTCTCCTTGATGATGTAGATGACGTGCCGGATCCGGCCAATAGCGCCACCCGCAAACGCGATCTGCTCCTGCGCGGCCTTCATGCGATTTGACTCGAGCACATTCGAGGTCCAACTGTCGAGGTGGCTCGCGATCCCCGTTTCGTCGATCGCCGCCAGCGACCCGTAGAGCAGCGTTCCGATGTAGGTGCTCCTGCCGCGGCGCCCGTTGGCCTGCTCTGCGACGATCCGCTGTGGAAGGTTGTTCGGCCCTGTTCCTTTGCCCTTGTCAGTCGCAACGTAGAGCTTGACGCCGGAAGGCGACCGAGCGAACGCGATCGACATCGGCATCCATTCGGTGGGAATGAAGCCATCCGGCTCAACCATCCCCGTCTTCGCGAATTTCGGCGTGAGCTTCCCCGGGTCGATCACCGCAATCGCGTCAGTGGCCATATTCGCGACGTACAGCCGACTACCGTCGGCGTTGACGGCGACAGCAACCGGCTCGGCGCCAAAGTAACTCTGGCCCGGCAAGCGCGTATCGAAGTAGCCCTTGACGGCGAATTGGCCCGCGCTGATATTCACTGCAGCAACGGCGTCGCGATTGGCGAGCGCCACGTAGAGCGTCTTCTCACCGGGCGAGAAAGCCATCGCACACGGATGTGTCCCCGGAGCGATGGGGCTCGTCGGCTTGAGAAGTGCAAGCTCTCGCGCCACTGCGCCGCGCGTCAGATCCAGCTCAACAATCTCCGACGCGTTCCACAGCGCGACGAAAGCGCGTTTCCCATCATTGGTGACGGCAAGAGCGATCGGGTATGTCGACGGTACGGCGTCGCTCTCGGAGAGATCGAATCGTTTTTCGACGGCACCCGTTTCGGGATCGAGCAGGACTACATCGTCAGAAAGATTCTCGGCGACCAGAAGCTTTTCGTGACCGGACTCGCCGATGACTGCGATCGCCGCTGGATACGGCACACTTTCACCGTTATCGGTTCCGTCAGGCAGACGGGTCTTTCGTCTCGGAGGGAGCGGCGCGGTCGGCAGATGAATCAGGCGCTCGGTCGCTATCATTCCCTCAGTAAAGCTGTAAACCGCAATGCCGCTGCCTAGGTCCGTTTTACCGTCGCCTTTCGCGTCGGTCAGCGAGGCCATGCTGGCGTAGAGGTACCTGCCATCGCGGCTGAACGCAAGACCCGAGTAGAGCGTCTGGTGCGCATGCAATCCCGTTCGCGCATCGGGGAAATCGGCAATCGACCCGGTCGTGGTGTCCAGAACCGAAAACGACTGGTCGTACCGCGACTCGAAGGTTCCATACCCTGCATTGACGGTCACCACGTAGCGGCCGCCGGGCGAAACGGCCATTGAGATCGGCAGGCTGTTAATGCGCTGCGGATGGCCCGGGACTTCGCCCATCAACTGCTTGCTCGAAGGCAAGTCGATGGTTTGTGCGGAAAGAACCGCAGAAGCGAAAACTGCGCCTGCGGCCATTTGTGCCGCGAGAAAATTCGCTGACATGGAAAATGACCCCTCAAACCTATTGGATGCTGCGAGGATGAACCGTCGATGAACGCCGGCGTCGCGAGGAGCGGCCAGATTACCACAGTATCCGGCAGGGAAATCCGGGTAACGCAGACTGGGAACTTTGAAGCAACATACTTCGGCTTCGAGGTGCCCCGGGTTCCCGAATAGGAAACCCAGGACGCCGCGAGTCGTGTTTACGGGTAAATGCCGCGAATCTGCACAGCCTCAGCCACACGGCCGATGCCGAGCATGTTGGCGGCAATGCGCATGGGTACATTCCGCTCCAGATGAATTTTCAGCACGTCGCGGAAGGCCGTCTTCATCACGTGATCGAGGCGCTTGTAGATGTCGCGCGCCTCCCAGAACAGGTGCTGCTCGTCCTGCACCCACTCGAAATAAGAGACGGTTACGCCGCCCGCGTTGCACAGAATGTCTGGGATCACAAAGATGCCCTTGCTCTCGAGGATTCTGTCAGCCGCGGGAGTGATGGGTCCGTTGGCCGCCTCGGCGATGATGCGCGCACGCACCGCACCGGCATTCTCCTCTAGGATGGCGTTTTCAAGAGCCGCAGGCACCAGGATGTCGCCCGGCATGGCCAGCAGCTCGTGCGGCAGGATCGGCTCGCTTTCCGGGAAGCCGTCCACATGGCCGCAAAGCGACTTCATGTGGATCAGCTCAGGGATATTGAGGCCGTTGCGGTTGTAGACGCAGCCCGTCGAGTCACTGACGGCTACGATCTTGGCGCCCGCCTCATGCAGCAGCTGCGCGGCGATGGAGCCGGCATTGCCAAAGCCCTGCACCGCGACAGTTGCGCCCCTGAGGGTGATGTGCAGATGCTCGCAGGCAGACTCGATGGTCGAAAATACGCCGCGTCCAGTGGCTTCGTTGCGGCCGAGCGATCCGCCCAGGCTGATGGGCTTGCCCGTAACCACGCCGGGAATCGCATAGCCTTTGGTCATGCTGTACGTGTCCATGATCCAGGCCATGGTTTGCGAATTGGTGTAGACGTCGGGCGCGGGAATGTCCTGCTCCGGCCCGATAATCGGCAGAATGGCGCTGGTGTAGCGGCGCGTCATCCGTTCCAGTTCGCCTTGCGACATTTTCTTGGGATCGCAGGTGATTCCGCCTTTGGCCCCGCCAAAGGGAATGTTCACCACCGCGCACTTCCACGTCATCCACGTGGCCAGCGCCTTCACTTCGTCAAGCGTGACCTGCGGATGGTAGCGGATGCCGCCCTTGGCTGGCCCGCGTACGGAGCTGTGTTGCACGCGGTAGCCGGTAAAGCGGTGAATGTTGCCGTCGTCCATGCGCACCGGCACACCTACAGTCAGCATGCGCTCGGGGTACTTGATCATTTCACGCGTATTCATATCCAGGCCTATGGCATCTGCAGAAGTATCGAAGTTCTCCATGGCAACGTCATAGGCGTTTGCTTGAATCACTGCTGTTGGCATTCGTATTACCTCCTTGCCTGAGCCGTTTAGCCGGCGCGCCATAGCGGGCCGGCACTCGCTCAGGCCAAGCTCGTTTCCGCGACCCGCGCCGCGTTCTGCTCCGTCAATCGACCGCTCGCGTACACCGGCAGCAACCATTTGCGATAGGCCTGCAAATTTCCGTGCGCCGCGTCGAAGTAGAGCTGCCTCAAGCGGCGCGTGATTTCGCCGACTTTCCCGTTCCCAACGGGGCGATGATCCACACGCGCCACTGGCGCCACGCCCACTGCTGTGCCGGTCAGGAACAACTCGTCGCACACATAGAGCTCGCTGCGGGCAATCGGGCGCTCCACAATATCAACGCCCAGCTCGCGCGTGGCAAGCTCCATGATGGAATCGCGAGTAATCCCTTCAAGAATGTTGTCGGTGACGGCGGGCGTGATCAGCCTCCCTTTGCGAAGCATAAAGAGGTTGCAGGTAGCGCCCTCTGTCACGTGGCCGTTTTCGTTCAGCAGGATCGCTTCATCGAATCCCGAGCGGCGCGCTTCGTCGCCGGCAAGCGCGCTGTTGGCGTACGCGCCGCAGATCTTGCCCCTGGGCGGAATGGCATTGTCCTCGATACGCCGCCACGAACTGACTCCGG
Organism: uncultured Acidobacteriaceae bacterium; assembly: GCA_963835355.1. GTDB lineage: Bacteria > Acidobacteriota > Terriglobia > Terriglobales > Acidobacteriaceae > Telmatobacter. Next base: position 65,806 of record CAWIFE010000002.1, read on the forward strand.
CGTGCAGGCCATTCTCGCTGTGCAGGTATTCGCCGTAGGGGACCGCAGCGATGAAAAAGCTGTCCTCGTCATCGATGGCCACACCGATGCGCTCCGCGCTCTTGTAAGCCAGCGGCCGGATGTAAAGATCGGTATGGAACGCGTTGCGCCACGCCAGCTCGGCTGTGATTGCGCAAAGCTCTTCGGCCGTGAGCGGCACGTCGATGCGCAAAATTCCGCAGTTCCGCTTCCAGCGCTCGAAGTGCTCCGTGGGCCGCAGAACATAAAGCTCTCGCGCTGCCTCATTCCAGTGCGCGCGAATGCCCTCGAATACTCCCGTTCCGTAATGCAGTGCGTGGGTCAGGATTCCGACGCGCGCCTCGCGCATGGGCACATATTGCCCGCCGAAATACACAATCAGGTTGGGATCGGCATCCGCCTTCATTTCACACCTCCACAAGCGATTCCCGGTAAAGTTCCCCTCCCCGCGCCAAGGCGCGCTCGTCCAGTTCCACCCAGCGCGGGTTCTTGACAAGCCTGCGCAATGCGTCGCCGATGCTCGCCTGTGGCAGCGCTTTTGCAATCTCAAGCAGCGCGCCCAGCATCACCATGTTGGCCGCGCGCTTGTCGCCAAGTTCGTCGGCCAGCTCGGTAAACGGGAGAGCGAGCACGTGCACGCCTTCACGGACGCAATCGGCAGGGAATTCCTGGCCGTTGTAGATCACCCATCCGCCTGCGCGCACACTTTTGTCGAACTTGCGCAGCGAAGGCTCGTTCATCGCCACCAGAACGTTGGGCGAAGTGACCAAGGGCGAATCGATGGATTGGCGCGAAAGGCGCACGTGGCAGTTCGAGGTGCCCGAGCGCATCTCCGGCCCGTACGAGGGCAGCCACGAGACCTCGAGTCCCGCGTCCAGGCCGGCCTCGGCCAGCATCTCGCCCAGCAGCAAAACCCCCTGCCCGCCAAAACCTGCAATGCGCACTTCGAGGTCGATCGCCTTTTCGTGCGCGAGGGCCGCTGCATTTCCTTCCGGCAAATCTCCCTCGGCAACGCCAAGAATGCGCGGCAGTTCCTCGAGCTCTGGATCCGGCGTCACTGGCCTCAGATCTGCTTTTTCCGTCCGCTCTTTCGTCCGGTCGCAAAATACTCCCAGCCGAAATTCCTTCTCCATCACATCGCACACCCAGTGCTGCGCCTCGACCGGAGTTAATTTCCAGATGGTCGGGCAGGGCGCAAGCACTTCGATCAGCGAGAAGCCCAATCCGCGCACCTGATTTTCGATGCCGCGCTTGATAGCCCTTGCCGTCTGCGCAATTTGTTTGTTGTCACCCAGGCCAACGCGCTCAATGTACGCAGGAGCCTGAAGCGTGCTCAGCAGCTCGCTCACGTGCAGCGGGAAACCCTCCGTGGCAGCGTTGCGGCCGTTCGGAGTCGTTGTGCTCTTCATGCCCAGCAGAGTTGTGGGCGCGGCCTGCCCCCCGGTCATGCTGTAGATGGCATTGTTGACAAAGATGACAGTGATGTTTTCGCCGCGGTTTGCCGCATGCAAAATCTCCGCCGACCCAATAGCCGAAAGATCGCCGTCGCCCTGGTAGCTGACGACGATGCTGTCAGGGCGGCTGCGCTTCATCGCCGTGGCCACAGCCGGCGCGCGTCCATGCGCGGCCTGCACGTTGCCTACATCGAAGTAGTAATAGGTGAAGACGCTGCAGCCGACTGGGCCAACGATGATGGTGCGATCCTGCACGCCCAGATCGTCAATGGCCTTGGCGATCATCTTGTGCACGATGCCGTGGCCGCAACCGGGGCAGAAGTGCGTCTGATGCTGCAGCTCTTCTTTGCGCTCATAGCGCTCGTAGAATGATCTGGCCTTGCCCTGCGCGACCACATACTCTGCTGCCGTTTCAGTAGGCATTTGCCACCCGCTCCTCTTCTTGAGTTGGCTGTGCTAGACCGTCGCGGCGCGCCAGCTCCCGGACCAGCGACAGCACCTCTTCGTGTGACGGCACGTTGCCGCCCACCCGGCTCAGGAACTCGACCGGCCGCGATCCGTTGAGCGCGAGCTTCACGTCCTCGATCAACTGGCCAGTGCTCATCTCCACCACGGCGAAGACACGCGCGTTGAATGCCAGTCGCTGGAACTGCACCACGGGAAATGGATAGAGCGTGATGGGCCGCAGCACGCCTACCTTGATCCCGGCAGCTCGGGCCTCGGCGGTAACGGCTTTCAAAATGCGCCCCACGATGCCATAACCCACCAGCACGATCTCTGCGTCCGCGGTCATCCACTCCTCAGCGCGCGCCTCGTGACGTTCGGCAACCTTGTACTTGGCTTCCAGCGCACGAACATGCTTCTCGAGTTCGTCGATGTCCAGATGAAGCGAAGTGATCAAATTCCCGCGCGACGCGGCGCTCCCGGCGACGGCCCACTCGGGCAAGTGCGTTGCCGTGGCTGTTTGCGGGAACTCAACCGGCTCCATCATCTGCCCGATGAAGCCGTCGGCGAGAATCACCACTGGGTTGCGGTAGCGATCCGCCAGATCGAACGCCAGTGCGGTCAGGTCCGCCATCTCCTGCACGGAGTGAGGTGCCAGCACGATCGTCCGGTAGTTGCCGTGGCCGCCGCCCTTCACCACCTGGTTGTAGTCGCCCTGCTCGGCGGCAATGTTGCCCAGGCCTGGTCCTCCGCGCGTAATGTCGGCGATCACGCAAGGCAGCTCCGCTCCGGCCATGTAACTAATGCCTTCCTGCATCAGGCTGATGCCGGGGCCACTCGACGCCGTCATGGCGCGCACGCCCGCCGACGCCGCGCCGTACAACATATTGATGGCCGCTACCTCACTTTCCGCCTGCACGTAGACGCCGCCTGTCTTGGGCATAAACTCCGCCGCGGCCTCGGCGATCTCGCTGGCCGGAGTGATGGGATAGCCGTAGAACGCGCGGCATCCGGCAAGAATGGCGCTCTTGACGATGGCTTCGTTGCCTTTCATCAGTTGCTTGCGCATTCGATCGCTCCCCCCGCTGCGGCCTTTGCAGCGCGCGCCTCAACTTCGTGCGCGCTCAGCAGCCGATACACCGTGATCGCGCCCGGCTCCGGGCAGGCCATGAAGCAGATGCCGCACCCGGTACAGCCGGCGCCGGCATACAACGCTGTCCGGTAGCCGTAGTGATTCAGCCGCTCGCTCATCGAGATCACCTTGGGCGGACAGGCCTCGATGCACAAGCCGCAGCCCTTGCACTCCTCTTCGTCGATGCGCAACTGGCCCCTGTCCTGTTTCTGGTCCGGCTTAATGGCTTCGATCATCCTGATCGTCTCCTCTATGCGGCAACACTCAAACCAGCACCGCTGCCGATTTTCGCTCCATGTAATGCGAGCGTACGGCAAAATCCTCTAGCTCGGCCCTGAAGTGCGGATCGGCGATGGCGATGAGCGCCTCGGCGCGCTCGCGCAGCGTCTTTCCATGCAAATAGGCGGTGCCGTGCTCAGTCACAACGTAATGCACGTCGGCGCGCGACGTGACCACGCCCGCGCCCGGCTCCAGCACCGGCACAATTCGCGAAACCGTTCCGCCGCGCGCCGTTGATGGCAGTGCAATAATCGGCACGCCGCCTTTGGAACGCGCTGCGCCGCGAATAAAGTCGATTTGCCCGCCAAATCCGCTGTAAGGCCGCGTGCCCAGCGAATCGGCGCAGACCTGCCCCGTCATGTCCACTTGCAGCGCGCCATTGATCGCCACCATGCGGTCGTTCTGCGCCACCACAAATGGATCGTTGGTGTAGCTGATGGATCGAAACTCAAAGCTGGGATTCTCGCGGATGAAATCGAAGAGCCGCTGCGTGCCCAGCACAAAGGCCACCACAGCCTTGCCCCGGTGCAGCGTTTTCCGCTCGCCGTTGATGACGCCCGACTCCATCAAATCGATGACTCCGTCCGGGCACATCTCGGTATGGATGCCGAGGTCGCGCTTGTCGGTAAGGCAGTGCAGCACGGCCTCCGAGATGCCGCCGATGCCGGTCTGCAGCGTGGCTCCGTCGGGAATGAGCGCTGCCACGTTGCGCGCCACGCACATGTGCAGCTCGGTGCACGGCTCCGCTTCCAGCTCCAGCAGCGGTCGATCCGTCTCCACAACGGCGGAGATGTGGCTCACGTGCACGGTGGTCTCGCCGTGCGTGCGCGGCATTTGCTCGTTCACTTCGGCAATCACGATCCGCGCGTAGCGAATAGCCGTCAGCGTGCAGTCCACGGTTGTCCCGAGGCTCACGAATCCGTGCGCATCCGGCGGCGACACCTGCATCAGCACCACATCGAGCGGCAGAGCGCCCGTCTCGAAAAGGCCTTCAATTTCACTCAAAAAGATGGGAGTGTAGTCGGCGCGCCCGTTGCATACCGCCTCGCGCACGTTGTCGCCAAGAAAGAGTCCGCGATGGCGGAAGTGGCCTTCGTACTCGGGGCGCGTGTAGTCTGCTGCCCCCAGCGTCTTCATGTGGATGATTTCGACGTTGCGCAAAAAGGCGGCGCGGGCCACCAGCGCGTCAACCAGAACCGAAGGAGTGCCGCAGCCCGATTGAATCCAGACACGAGCGCCGGAAGTTACAGCTTCCAGCGCCTGCGCCGCGCTCATGCGCTTGCGCTGGTAATCCTCGCTCCAGATCATCTTGAGCCGCCTCCGCACATCCCCAAGAGAACGTGCGTCGGCATGGATCGTTCCATCACGGGTTGTGCCTCCGGTTCAGCCCACAAACCCTTCAAACCGGCGTTATTCTGCGCTTTAGCAAACGAGGGATGCTGTGATGGGAGTCACCCAAACCCCTGCACAATCAGGGCAGAAATTTAGCTAGGATTCGCTGTCTCTTTCGACGCCAGTGGGCTGAGAGATAAAGATGTGCGTATATCGGCTCCATTAAGCATGAAACGTGTGCCGCCATCGCCCTTTTGACGGTCGTGCTGCACGGAACATGCGGAGGGCCCCCTCCGACGCAAGTGCCGTTGGAACCTCGGGCTCAGGATGGCGGTGGAAATCCGGGCATAAATCGGGCGCAGGCCGTGCCGGAACGGGCGGCTTCCAGGCCGATGATCCTGCGCCCAACTCGCTAGCGCAGGCTGAGCTTCAGTCGCTCTTGCCGGAGTCGCCGACGGCCTCGGCCGGTAGATCAAGAGCCACAAGGGCAAACCGCGTCTGGTCCGGCGCGGAGCTTTCAAATCCCACGATGTGCTGGTGGCGCCTGGAACCGGCCCTCAACTGAAAACCGCCGTGGCTTGACTGCCAGCCAAACGATTTGCCGTGGTCGTCGACGCTCACATTGGGGCCTCCATTGTCGGAGCAGGTCAGGCCCTCAGTGGTTGTCGTCGGAGTGCCCACAGCCGCGTTGTTCTGGCACGAAATCACGTTGCCGTAACGCGTCAGCGCGTTCTTGTAAAACGCGACGACTTTGTCCTGGCTGTCGGAGGTCGAATAGTTAACGACTTTCACGCGCAGTTCCCACTCGCCAAAGCCCATGTGGATGTCCGCCGATTTGTCGTTGTCTTTGTCCTTCGCGATCTCCGCGCCGGGATAAACGGGCAGGCCGAGGTCCGCAGCCGTGGTCTGGTCGGTATTCACATGAATTCCGCCGAAGGGGGTATCGATCTGGACCTTCTTGTCCTCCCCGTTGGGGCCTTTGTCCACGTTCACTCTGCATCCGGCAATTCCAGCCGCCAAAACCAGGCAGGCAACCAGGCAGGCGATGATGCCGCCCGAGTTGAGCATCGCGCTCTGTACCGACTGGAGTGACCAGTTCAGCTCTAACTGGCGTCGGGAGTTCCGCACCAACTGGAGTGTCGAGTTCTGTGCTAACTGGCGTGGGGAGTTCTGTGTAGACGTCCGCATCATGGCAATCGCCCTCATGGGACGTTATACGCCGCCTGCAGGCAAAATGTTCCCGGAAATCCGGATCTGTGGTCTGGAGCTGCGTCGATGAAAGAACGACGGAAGGAGCAGGGGCTTCAGCCCCCTGAATCAGCGCCAATCAAAATGAGGGGCTTTAGCCCCGGGCGATTCGCCCCGGCTCAGTGCGTCGAAGGCCCGTCTTCCTTGCTGCTGGTGGCAAACAGAATCGACGCAACAAAGACAGCGATGATGACGGGAACTACGAAGTAAGGGGAAGTAATGTGCATGGCGCAGGCTCCTTGCTGTTCTCAGATTAACAAATCAGCCGTCAGCCTTCCTGCTCATTGTCCACTGTTCCCTCTTCTCTTGTAGCGTCGGCGTCCTCGCTGGCTGTCGTGCGGGCGTCCTCGCCGGCACTCCCCTGTCCCCTATCCCCTATTGGCTACTTCCTGCCTTCGCGTAGTCGACTCTAATCGTCAGAATCTCGTACGGATGAATCGGCACCTTGACCACGTCGCCCGCAACAGAAGCGGATCGCCCTCGGGCTGCTCCATCAGATTCGTGACCGTGGCGCCCGTCGCGCCCGGAGGCACGTGGAACTCAGCCGTCGTCTCCTTCCCTGCCCACTCGTACACGCGGAAAATCAGCCCATTCGCGTCCTCGGCTTTCTTCACTGCGGTCAGCACCACATTGTCCGGCGAGACCGAGGCAAACGAGTGCTCCGCCGGCAGCGAACCCGCGTGCGCCGTCGTCACCACAGCCTGCAGCGGATAGTCGTACTCCCAACCGTGGCGCACGGTGAGCGCGTCCTTCCATGTGCCCGCGTGGGGATAGAGCGCGTAATGGAAGTGATGTTCGCCCTGGTCGGCGTCAGGATCGGGCCACGTGGGCGAGCGCAGCAGCGTAATGCGCAGCACGTTGCCCGCGGCGTCGTATCCGTACTTGTCCTGGTTGAGAATGCTCAGGCCGTGAACTTTTCCATCGGATCCCAGCGCCCGAAAGATCGGCCCAGCGCATCGCCGGAACCTCAAACTGCGCTTTTTCGAAGGAGTTGTTGCGCGTGGTCGGCCGCTGGATGGTGCCGTAGGGAATCTCGTAGGTGGCAAAGTCGCTCGTCACCGCCAGCGGGAACGCGGCTTTCAGCAGCACATGCTTCTCGTGCCAGTCGATGTCGTTGTCGATGTCGATTTGATCAGAGCCGATAACCCAGCGAAATTGTCTGCACGAATTTGGAATTCTGCCAATGGCGCGTTATACGGTAAGCGTTGTTGCCATTTGACAGTTTGAGTTGCTCAATCGAATCGGCCCTTTCAATCGTTGCATGGCGGAACATCGAGCGTCCCGGGATCGATGTTCCACGCGTCGTACTGCTTCGGCGTGTCCTTGAAAAACTGAAGCTGATTGCCGCATGAACCCGGGGCAAGCTCCTCGAATTTCCTCGCCTTCTCAAAAATACTTGTGATACAGCCATTCTCCTTGTCAATCGAAACGAAAAGTGTCTCGTTATTTAGCACATATGCACCGGTTGAAGATTCCGACATCGCTGACCAGAGGCTCATCCTCGTGGGTCGCTCGGAATCAGATAAATCGACGCGGTAGCCAAGCGCCGGGACGGACACGCCGGAGATCTTGACTCGAATGACACTGGTCGCGGCGATCTCTTTCAAGCGTTGGGCGGTTGACTCCTTGCTGATTTCTCGTTGATACGTCCAGGCAAATGTTTCTGCCTTTCCCGTCGGATCCTTGGCGGAAACTGTGACGTCGCCGCTTCTTTCCCAACCCAGCGGATTCCAGATCACGACGGGAATCGCGTTTTCGAATTTAGGCTCGTTGCGCGTATCGATGCGGTCTTCCACCGACTGCAGCGCCTTCTCGTCGAAATCCCATCCGTCGACATCCGCACCCAGTCGTAGTCCTTCTGCGCATCCTTGTAGATCACCGCAATCCCCGACCCCGCCGCCAGATCGTGGAACTGGTTGAACAAGCACCTTCTTCCAATCTTCGGTCAGCTCATCCGCCGGATACTTCGCGCCATCGAGCCAAGCCAGCGACGACCATTTCTCCGCGTTCAGCATCTCCTCTTCCGCCGTCCGCATGTTGTGCTTGTGGTTGGCCTGCGTGGTCATCACGCCGCGGTGATATTCGAAGTAAAGCTCCGAGTCCCACGTCGGAATCGCCACTCTTCCCCGGCACTGCCGGCGGTGCCGTGTAACCCTTCGCAATCGACTGGTAATTCCAGACCGGGCTGTCCGGCGCGATCTGCTTTTCAACCGCCGAGAACCAGCTTTGCGCCGTGCCGAACTCAAAATGCGGCGTCACCGGCGCGCCGCCATTCGCCGCCACCGATGCCGCACTCGGCGTCGGCCCAGTGAAAACCCTCGTCGAGCATGGCCCGCGTAGGCCCGCCGCCGTGGTCGCCCACGCCGTAGAGGTCCATCATCTCCGTCATGCCTGTCGCCCGTTGCCGCGCAGCCGCCAGATCGTCCGAAAGCCGCAGCGGCCGCAGGTCCTCGTTGCCGTAGTCGTGCGGAAAATACGTCAGCACCTTCGACCCGTCGGGCGACTGCCACCAGAACAGCTTGAACGGCAGCTGATTGGTGTCGTTCCACGCCATCTTCTGCGTGACAAAGTAGTCGATGCCGCTCTTCTTGTAGATCTGCGGAAGCTGCCAGTTGTAGCCGAACGAATCCGGGTTCCAGCCGATGCGCACGTCCACGCCGTAGGCCTGCTTGTACCAGCGCTTGCCCACCAGCAGTTGCCGCACCAGCGATTCGCCATCGGGCATGTTCAGGTCCGGCTCGACCCACATGCCGCCCACGATCTCCCACCGGCCCTCCTGAATGCGCCGCTTGATCTCGGCGTTCATCGAGGGATATTTCTCGCGCCATCCATTCGTTGTAGGCCGCCGCCGACTGCGTGTAGGTGTAGCCGGGATACTCGTTCATCAACTGCAGCGCGGTCTGAAAATGTGCGCCGGACGACATCGACCGTTTCGGTCCACGGCCACAGCCACGCCGCATCAATGTGCGAGTTGCCGGTGAGGTGAAACGTCGCCGTCTCAAGCAGTGGGCGCAGCGGTTCAAGCTGGCCCTGCGCCGCCTTCAGGCTCGCGTCGAAATTCGCCTCGTCTTGTGTTCGCGCGTCGCCGCTCGCGGTCTCGGCCGCGTCCAGCGCCGGCACATCCACGGCAGAAATCGCGCCACTCAAAGTGTCGAGTTTCGCGCTGTCGCCAGGCGCGAGCGAGGGAAGCAGAACCCACGCCGACAGAAACTCCTGCGCCAGGTCCTCGGGATTCGGCCGCCCGCTCGCAAAATCGATATTCAGCGTCGCGCCACGGAAAGTCTTCACATCGACGGTGTGCAGCAGCTTAACGGCGATGACAACTTTGTCGCCCGGATGCGCGTCGTCGAGCAGCACGATCGGCTCCAGATCCTCGCCCATGGCTACGCGGCGGCCGTTGAAGTAGATCATCTCCGGCATGGGGCCGTTGGCGTCGGCATGGAACTGGAACCAAACCCGCGCGCCCGTCAGGTCGTAGCCGTTGAGCGTGTCAGGAATCTGGATCGTCTGACGGAACCAGACGGCATCGGTTGAAGCTTTTGCTCGCAGCGCGACGGGCTGCCATTCGCTCTCATCCAAACTGAGTGCTTCGCCATGCGCAAGGTCGCCCGCGTGCATCTTCCATGTGCCAGCAGGCAGTTGGCCAAGGCTAAGCAGGCGCTCCACGACTCCGTGAGCCTGCGCCGGCAGTTGCGCGGCGACGCGCTCCGTCTCGGGAATGACCACCTGCTGGCCTAATGCGAGCCGCGCAGTGAAGAACGACAAAACCACGACAATTGCCAGGCAGAAGCGCGCTTTCGAAGATGAATTCATCGCGAACAAATCCCCCGCCGCATTGTAGCCCGAAGCGGCCTGCGTACGATCCAGGTGTCGCGCGACTCGGCGGCTTCAGCGCGAAGTCCAATCACCCGAAGCCCGAAACAAAGGTGCGCATCGTCCCATTCCCACAAGGTGGTATGAAAAACATGACTTTAATCGTCCGAAATCCTCCCTGTGTGCGCGGTCACATCAACCCTAACGGCTGCGCGCTCAACATGAATGCATGGATGCGCCAACCCTCATATTGATGGCTCCATGCTCGCTTCTTGCGGGCGCCGTGCTGCAGATTCTGGTGGCGCGCCTTTGCTCCGCGCGCACGAAGGGAATTCTGGCTTTCGTCAGCTGCTTGCCTGCTCTCGTCGCCGTCGCCGGCATCGCGCCGTGGGTTCGCAGCGGCCAGGCCATCGACCTGAATCCGCTGCCGTGGGATGGGCCGCTCGCCTTCGTTCTTCACGTCGACGCGCTCAGCGTGCTCTTCGCCTTCATGGGTGCGTGCATCGGCGGTTTGGTGCTGCTCTATTCGATTGGCTACATGGCGCACGACAAGTCGGCCACGCGCTTCTACGCGATCATGCTCGTTTTCATCGGCGGCTTCATAGCGCTCGTCTACAGCGCCAATCTCTTCATCTTCTATCTCTGCTGGGAGCTTGTGGGCCTCTGCTCTTTCGCCCTGGTGGGTTTCTGGTACACCAATCGCGAGGCGGTGAACGGAGCACGCAAAGTTCTGTTGATGACGCACATCGCGGGCTACGGGTTGCTCGCCGGAATTCTCATCCTCTATCACCGTGCGGGCAGCGCGTTGTGGACCGATCCCGCCGTCGCGCACAGCTTTACCGGCGGCATCTTCGCGCTGATGCTGGTTGCGCTGGTGGCCAAGAGCGTACAGGTTCCGCTGCACACATGGATTCCCGAAGCCATGGCTGCGCCAACTCCGGTAAGCGCGCTGCTGCACTCGGCTTGCTATGTCACCTCTGGCGTTTATCTTGCCGCGCGCATGCACAGCTTTGGTGTGTGGCCGGCCGCGTGGGGCGAGAGCCTGATGTGGATCGGCACCGTGACCATGGCCGTCGGCGTGATGTACGCCATGGTGCAGACCGACTTGAAGCGCATGCTGGCGTTTTCGACCGTGAGCCAGATCGGCTACATGATGATGGGCCTCGGCATCGGCACGCCGCTCGCCATCACCGCCGCGTTGCTGCACTGCCTCAATCACGGCTTCTTCAAGGGCGGGCTGTTTTTGACCGCAGGCTCCGTGCAGCACGCGACTGGAACGCGCGACATGAATCAGCTTGGCGGTCTGGCCTCAAAGATGCCGCGGACGACGCTTTCGTGGTTGATCGGCGTCGGCAGCATGATGGGCATTCCGCTGATGAGCGGTTTCGCCAGCAAGTGGATGCTGTATGCCGCGGCGCTGCAGGCAGGCTGGGCAGTGCCCGCCATGGTGGCTTGGGCGGCGAGCCTGGGAACCGTTTTCCTTGGCGCCAAGGCAACCAGCGCAGTGTTTCTCGGGCCAACGACTGAGCAAACGAAAGACGCGCATGAATCCCCGCCCACGATGGTGTGGGGCATGGGATTCCTGGCCGCGGGCAGTGTGGTTCTCGGTATTGCGCCGCAGTTGGCCGTCAATTACTTTCTCAATCCGATTCTCCTGGCGCTCGGCCTCGGCGCTGGCGTGCACGTCACGTGGCTCGGGCTCTCGGCCGATGCAGGCAGCTTTTCTTCAACCGGCGGCCTGGTGCTTGCGCTTGTGTCACTTGTCGTTGGTGGAGCGATCTATCTCGTTGCATACGCCGCGCGGCCCGTTGCGTCTTCGGGTGCGGCGATGGCTGGCGCTGGCGGAGGGATTTTTACCGGCGGCGAGCCGCTTTCAGACCAGGGACGGCTCACGGCCGGAGATTTTTCTGAGATTTTTCACGAGCACTGGCATTCGTTCTTCCGCTGGTCAAATGTCGACCGTGTCTATTTAAGCTTGTGGGACGCGTTGCAAGCTGTATCTCGCGCGCTCGGCACCGTCTTCGCGTGGATGGAGCGCCGTGCGGCGGTGCTGGTCGTCGTCTTCGCGGCGGCCTTCTTTGCGCTGGCTCGTTGGATCGTGCCCGGAACCGTTTCGGCGCGCCTGCCGGCTTTAACGCCGCCGGAGCAGATCTCGCCGCTGCTGATCATTGCCATTGCCATCGCAGCAGGTGCGCTCTTGGTCGCGGCTCTCACCAGCGCGGCGGGGCGAAAGCTAGTTCCGCTGATGCTGCTGATCGGCGCGCTGACCGTCGACGGGCTCCTCGTCGTGAATGCGTGGCTGCGCCTGGGTCTGCTCGAAGCCGCTGCGCTATTAACTGTCCTGCTGGTCTGGCGCACCGCGCGTTCGCAAGCGGCCAAGCTCACCTACCTGGCCGTTGTACTCATTTCCGCGGGATCGATGATCGCCAGCGACATACTGGCCGATCGCGCCGCACCGGAATGGGCGCGTGCGCTACTTTTCACCGGCGTTTGCATCAAGCTGGCCGCGGTGCCGCTATTCTTCTGGCTGCTCAAACTGGCCGACGAATTGCCTGCCCTCGTCCTTGGTCTCATCATCGCAGTTGTGGACATGGCCGCCTTCGGCGAGTTTTTCGCCGCAGCCCAGGCTTCACCGTTCGCGCTCACGCCGCAGCCGCTGTGGGTCTATTTTGCCGTCGGAACCTCGCTCGTCGCCGCACTGCTCATGCTCACGCAGCGCAGCCTCAAGCGGCTTCTGGTCCTATCGACTGCCGAAGACGTAGGCTTCCTGCTTCTCGGTGCCGCATCGATGAGTGTCATCGGAACGCAGGGTGCGCTGATTGCAGCGGCCACACACGCGCTGGCCAAGTCGCTGCTCTTTATTTGCCTCGCCGGACCAGAAGCCGCGGGCGAACTTGAGAGAGAACCCGTCGCACTCGCCGCGCGCTATCCGGTCAGCGCCTTCGGATTTCTCTTCGGCATGTTGGCCATGCTCGGCGTTCCACCGACATTCGGCTTTATTGGCCGCTGGCGGCTTTACTCCACCGCTTTGCAGATCGGAATCTGGCCGCTCGTGCTTCTAATCCTCTCGTCGGTCTTCGCGCTCATTGCCTATGCTCTGGCGCTCTCGCACAATTGGTGGGGCCCATCAGATGAGACTGCACCACCGCTCGACAACACTCCGCCGACCGAGCAGTCGTCTAATTCGGCCGCGCGTGAGCCGTTCGCACTCAAGGCCGCGATCGTCGTGCTGGCCGTCATTCTTGTCGCCGCGGGCATCTGGCCCAGTGCGTGGCAATTTCTGTTGGGGGTGCGGCCATGAAGCTCTGGAAGCGACTCATGTGTACCGCGCGCCGCCGCAGCCCGTGGCTGTTCCACATGAACTCGGGCAGTTGCAATGGCTGCGACATTGAGATTGTGGCCGCACTCTCCCCGCGCTACGACGCAGAGCAATTGGGCGTGCGCCTCGAGGGCAGCCCGCGCCACGCCGACATTCTCTGCGTCACCGGCCCCGTCACGCGCAAAGCCGTTGGCGCGGTCAAGACCGTCTACGACCAGGTGCTCGGGCCTAAAGCCGTGGTCGCCATCGGTTCCTGCCCGGCGACCACGAATGTCTTCATTGACAGCCGCACGCTCGATGGGCCGCTCGACAAGCATCTGCCGGTCGACGTCTTCGTTCCCGGCTGCCCGCCGAGGCCTGACGCGATCATCGCCGGAGTCGCCAAAGCAGCCCAAATTCTCGCCGAGCGCGGCAACAATCCGCCGCAAACAAGCGTCGCGATCATCGCGGCTGAGGAGGTAAAGCAATGACCCTTCTCACCGCACTCGCGCGCCTGCTCATCTTTCCGGGACTTCTTTTCGCCGTGCCGGCCGCATGGTTCTTCCTCTGGGTCGAGCGCAAATCTGTCGCTCTCATGCAGGAGCGCGTTGGCCCGCCGTTCATGCAGCCATTCTTCGACTTCATCAAGCTGCTTGGCAAAAGCACGCCGCCGCGCAGCGGAATCGCCGGCCTGCTCATGCGCGCATGGCCGCTGATCGCGGTCTCGGCCGCTGCCGGTGCCGTCGGCCTGCTTCCGGTACTCCCGTTGTCCGGCGGTTTCGAAGGCGATCTGATCCTGCTGCTCGCTCTGCTCGAATTACCTTCCATCTGCATCATCGCCGCCGGCTTCTCGTCGCGGTCGATCTTCGGAGAAATCGGCTCCGCGCGTGAGGCGGCCCTCAGCGTCTCTTACAACATCGTCTTTCTGCTGGCCATCGTTTCTATCGCCGCTTCGCAACATACTTTCCGGCTCGATGCCCTGGCCTCTGCACCCTTCACTCCGCTGCATTGGCTCGGCATTCTCGCGATTCTCGTTTGCCTGCCTGCCAAGCTGCACATCAATCCCTTCTCGCTGCCCAACGCGGAGCAGGAGATTTATGCGGGACCCATGACCGAATACGCAGGCCCCGAACTCGCCATGTGGGAACTCTCGCACGGCCTGGAGTGGGTCGCGGGCACCGGTCTCGTGGCCACGCTCGTCGCGCCGCATGTCAGCGCAGTTTGGCTCGCCGCCTGCATCTTCGTCGCCATCTCGTTCGCCGTCGTGCTTCTGCTGTCGGCGCTCGCCGCCGCCACCGCGCGCCTCGCCATTGACTCCAGCGTGCGCTTCTACTGGCAGTGCACGCTCATCTTCGCGGTTCTTGCCGTCTCGTCCGCGCTCTTCATGAGGTTTCGATCATGAACATCCTCATCATGCTCTGGAAGAATCTGCTGCGCGGCTACCAGACCCTGCTCTTCCCCGCGCACCCGCGGGTTACACCGCGCTTCCGCGGACTGGTTCTGTTCGATCCGGCGCTCTGCACCGGCTGCGCGGTCTGCCGCTTTCGCTGCACTTCGCGCGCCATCGAGTTCAAGGCCGGCAAAGGCGAGTTCACCTGGAGCTATAACCCCGGCCAGTGCACATTTTGCGGGCGCTGCGTTGAAGGCTGCACTGAGCACGCTCTGAAAGAAGGACACACCGAGCACGCGCTCTCGCAGCAACAGGCCGTTCCGCCCATCTACACCACACAGGGCGAGTTAAAGAAGTCCTACACCGTGGCGCGCAAGCCGCCTGCGCCCAAACCTGCCGCTCCGCCCGCTGTTGTTCCGCCCGCCGGCGCGGCCGTGCCAAGTCCCGTAACTGGAGGCGCACAATGATCGCTCTCGAAACCATCCGCGAAAAGCTGGGAGTCTCCGAGCCGTGGGTTGAGAGCCGCGGCACGCACTGGCTGAATCCCGGCGCGACAAACATTCGCGACGTCGCTCAGGCCATGAACGCCGCAGGAGCGCGCTTCGTCACCATTACTGCTTACGAGTTGCCCGGCGATGCGGGATTCCGCCTCGAGTACCACTGGGATCTCCAGGGATGGCTGCTCGGCGTTCCGTATCAAATCGCAGGCAAGTCGATCGAGAGTATTTATGACCTGAGCGAAGCCGTGGACTGGATCGAGCGCGAGGTCCACGAGGGCTTTGCCATCGAATTCACGGGCCGCGAGTATGTGCCGCTGATGCTGCGTGCGGGCGACAAGCCGGGCGTGAATCTGCGCGCAGCCCCGATGCCGGACGAACCTGCCTCCGGCCCGCAGGGACAACAGGAGGTCGCAAAATGAGCTACAAAATCCCCATGGGGCCCTACCATCCCGGCCTTGAAGAACCCTACAAGCTCGACATGATCTGCGAAGGCGAAACAGTAAAGGATGCCGAGCTCAACATCGGCTTCAATTTTCGCGGCATCGAGCACCTCGCCGAAACGCGCAATTACGTTCAGGTCATCGCGCTTATGGAGCGCGTCTGCGGCATCTGCTCGTTCATTCACACCCTCACGCTGTGCCAGGCCATGGAGAAACTCACCGGCCTCGAAGCCCCACCGCGCGCGCAATACATTCGCGTGGTCATGGCCGAGCTCGAGCGCCTGCATTCGCACGTTCTGTGGGCCGGCATCGCCGCCAAGCTCATGGGATTCAAAACCATGTTCATGACCTGCTTCGCGCTGCGCGAAAAAGTGATGGACGTGCTTCAGGCCATCTCCGGCAATCGCGTCAACTACTCGATGAACCACGTCGGCGGCGTCAATCGCGACATTGAGGACCCCATCGCGCTGGTTCCCATGATCGATGAGCTGGAGCGCGAGATGATGCGCACCGTCATTCCCATCTTCACCACCAGTTCTACCGCGCGCTCGCGCTGCGCCGGAATCGGAGTGCTCACGCGCGAGAAAGCAATTTCCTGTGCCGTCGTCGGCCCCACGGCGCGCGCCTCGGGCATCTCCCAGGATCTGCGCCGCGACGCGCCCTACGCCGCCTACGCGGAGATGAAGTTCGAAGTTCCCGTCGAGCAGGCCGGCGACGTCCGCGCCCGCCTCTTCGTTCGAGCCCTCGAAATCATCGAGAGCTGCAATATTCTCCGCCAGGCGCTGGCCCGCATGGCGCCCGGCGAGATCTCATCGGCTGGCGAAAAACTGGTTTTCGTCTCGGGCACAGCCACCAGCCGCGTTGAGGCACCGCGTGGCGAGGTCATGTATAGCGTTACGTGGAAGGAAAATTCGCGCAATCCGGCGCGCGTCCACGTGCGCACTCCCACCTTCGCCAATATGCCGGCGGTCCGCTGGATGGTGCGCGGTGCACGTCTCGCCGACACGCCACTCATTCAGGCTTCTATCGATCCGTGCTACTCCTGCACTGATCGCTGAAGCTTTATGAACTCAGGTCATCGCCCGATCCGGCTTACGGATTTCTGAAACCGCTGGCCGGCTCTCTGACTTGTTGTTCGCTATTCCCTGTTCCCTGTTTTTGTCCCCGTAAGACCGGCAAATGCACTACTCTGGCATGGAGCGCCCATGACCAGTTACGCCGCCAAAACCAGAGAAGTGCTGTATCAGGCCTTTATCCACGACGTAGTCAATACGTCGAAAGCCGCCGCCTACTCTGGAATGCTCATGTTTTTTCCCGCACTCCTGGTCATCACCACGCTGGTAGCGCAGGTTGAAGAGGGGCCCTCATTCGTAGGAGAGACACGCGGTGTCCTGGAGCAGTTTCTGCCCGCCGATACTCTCGATCTCGTGCAGTCATCGATCCTCTCGCGTCAACTCCACTCTGGACAGTTTGTTTTCTCCGCAACCTGTCTCAGCCTTTTCGCTGGTTTGGGAGTGATGCTGTCGCTGATGGAAGGGTTTCGCCGCGCTTACCGGCTGCCGCTTGAGAGCTGGACATTCTGGGGACGCCGCGCCCGCGCGCTGTTGCTGGTGTTCATTGTGCTCATTCCGCTGTCGTTGGCTTCGCTGGCCATCGTTTTTGGCCATCAGATCGAACACTGGATGATCGCAAATGCCGGCCACGATCTGCGCCACATCGTGATCGTCTTCTGGCGGATGGTCCGTTGGGCGGTCACCTTTGTCGCTATCCTCGCTGTACTCGCTGCTCTTTACCATTTCGGTACCCGTAGGACCGAGCGTTGGTTCTGGGTCGCACCCGGCGCCATCGCCGGCACCCTCATCTGGTTTCCGGCCACGCTTGCTTACGGCTGGTACGTAACCAGCGTCGCCAACTACACCCGCCTCTACGGATCCTTCGCGGCCGGAATCGCCACTCTCGTTTGGCTTTACATCACGTCGTTCAGCGTTCTACTGGGCGCGGAGCTGAACGGTGTTCTTTACTGGGAACGCCAGAATCAACTCGCGCCGGAATCCTCAACGCGCGAACCAGCACATCTTTCCAACTGATCCGCCAGCGCGCGCTTCGTCCGCCTGAGCCCCTTTGCACGTTTGCCCCATCCCCCTTGTTCTCCCGTTCCCTGCCTCTCCTTCCCGGCCAGTTACAATAAGAGCAGTCGCGTCCCCTTGCTCACCTTTATCCACCGAGAATTACCTTTCGCCAAATTACAACCAAATTTGGAGCCGCCCCCATGCCCTTCGCCGACCTCAATCTGACGGAATCCCCATCGCAGCGCCGCGCCAAGATTGTCGCCACGCTCGGGCCGGCTTCGAATACTGAGCCTGTCATTCGCGCCATGATTCGCGCCGGCGTCGACGTCGTCCGCCTCAACTTTTCCCACAGCACGCACGAGCGCAAGGTCGCGGTCTTGCAAAAGATTCGCAAGGTGAGCCGCGAGGAAAACAAGCCGCTCTGCATTCTCGCCGACCTGCAAGGCCCCAAAATCCGCACCGCGTTGCTCAAGGATCATCAGCCCGTGCTCCTCAAAGCCGGTCACCGCATCACGATTACGCCGCGCGACGTGCTGGGCACTGCTGCTCTTGTCGGCACCACCTTCAAGACACTCGCCGAGAACCTCGAGCAGGGATCGCGCATTCTTCTCTCTGACGGCCTGATCGAGTTGCGCGTCCACGAAATCGCCGGCGAAGACGTCGTTTGCGACATCATCAATGGCGGCACGTTGGGCGAAAGCAAAGGCATTAATCTCCCGGGCGTTCTGGTGCGCACGCCTTCGCTCACGGAAAAAGACTCCGAGGATCTGGAGTTCGCCCTCAATCATGGCTGCGATGCCATCGCCGTCTCCTTCGTGCGCACCGCCGAAGACGTCACGCTCGTCCGCAATCGCGTGGCCGCGCACGGCGCCCATACATGGATCATCGCCAAGCTTGAAAAACCACAGGCCGTCGAGCACCTTGACGCCATCCTGCAGGTGGCCGACGGCATCATGGTGGCGCGCGGCGATTTGGGCGTGGAAGTGCCCCCGGAAAAAGTTCCCGCCATTCAGAAGTTCATCATTCGCCGCGCCGCCGAGTACTTCAAGCCGGTGATTACCGCAACGCAGATGCTGGAATCGATGATTGAGAATCCGCGGCCAACGCGCGCCGAGGTTTCTGACGTGGCCAACGCCATCTACGACGGCACCGACGCTGTGATGCTCTCCGGCGAATCCGCCGTGGGCAAGTATCCGGTGGAGGCAGTTGAGATGATGGCGCGCATCGTTACGGAAACCGAACAGCACATGCGCGAGAACCTTGAAGCCGCGCCGCGCGAGCGCCGCAGCGGCCTCTCGATTGCCGAGACGATTTGCGAGGCAACGGCTCACGCCGCCGACGATCTCGATCTGCGCGGCATTGCGCTCTTTACGGAGTCGGGCACAACGGCGCGCCAGCTCTCCAAGTACCACCCCACCGCGCCGATCTTTGCGCTCAGCCCGCTTGACGTCACCGTGAATCGCCTCAACCTGCTGTGGGGCACCACTCCCATCCGCTGTCCCAAGGTGAGCACCAGCGAGGCCATGGTTGAGTGTGCCGAGAATCTTCTGGAAAAAGGCGGCTACGTTCGTCCGCGCGAGGTCATCGCCATTGTGGCCGGCACCCGCACCAAATCCGGTTCAACCAACTTCCTGCGCCTGCACGTCATGGGCGAAAACTCCGGCGCGCAGGCCCACACCTCCGCAACAGTAAAGAGCGCCCCTGCCGGCAAGAAGCGCAAAGCGCGCCCTGCCCCGGCGCAGAAACCGGAATTCTCTGAAGCCGCAAGATCCCTCTCCGCAAAATACTGACCCGCTCCCTCAACGTAAGCGTCAGCTGAGGACCGTCTTGACTGTAAGGCCAACTTGATTCACTCCAAAAGTCCTTCACCGATCGTCTGGGCAATGACGTGGAGATCGGATGATCGGCTGCTCAGATCCAAGTCGAAGAACTTGAGTGCCAGGACCTCCCAGGATGATTGTTTTTGGCAACTAATGACCAGCTGTCGTAGCCCATCTCCTCGCCCGGGAGAGCGGCCCTCAGACGATGCATCGGCCCGCCGTAACGCAGACGCGGGGCTCTCATATATCTCATCAGCTCGCCGAAAAACCCATTGAGCAAGTGAGATCAGGTTGTGATCCGCGAAGCGGGCGGGATGCCTCAGCGCACACCAGAACAGGCCTAATCCATACGCACAAACTTGTCCATCCGCCCCGTCTGGGTCTGAATGAAGCAGCAGCCATGCAAGGAATTTCGCTGCTTGCAGGGTAAAGTCTATCGGAAGTGCGCAGAGGCTTAAGATTAGCTGGATCAGGGTGCTGTCGGTTCCAATTCCATCGCCGTAGTTCCAGGGTTCCCGTGTGGCCCGCAATAGAGCTGCACAGGAAAAGGCCCTCATCCAATGTCCAAATTCGCCGGTTCGGCCTGGCTTCCAGTTCGGGTCTTCAGGTTCTGACCATCGGATTAGTTCCATGACCTCGGCAGGAAACCAATGCATCGGTTTTGGAAAGGTCCCAGTATCGCGAACCTGGCGGAGGGCGGCCAGGTGCCCAGCCGCGTCACTTCCGTAATCTGCCGTTGAAATCCACTCCAAGACATCATCACCGATATGTTCAGAAATCTGGCGCAGTAAACCGTCTGGCTCAGGTTCGAAAAGGTTCAAGAGGTCGACGATCATGTTTACGCAATTGTAAGCTTCCATATGACGTCTAAGTTCACTAAAACTGAGAAATCACGTGTCCACGTAGGATGACAAATGGACACTTGAGATCAGGCGAGATCGTTCTGAGCTGCGGCGAGATTCCAAGGCAACAGTTCGTGAAACCCGGGGACGGACGGGACGTTCCCTCTGCCAAAGCTCGGCGCAGGAAATGTCTGAGCCGGACGTGCCCGCCGCTCACCTCTCGAATAAACTCAGCGGAATCGCGTCGCCCATCGCCTTGTATCCGGCCGGGTTCGGATGCAGATGGTCGCCGCAGTCGAACGCAGGCAGAAGGTGATCGAGATGCTCGGGGTCGCGGACCACGGCGTCGAAATCGATCACCGCGTCAAAGTGCCCGTCGGCGCGAATCCACTCGTTTACAGCTTGCCGGTCGGCCTCGCTCCACTGCCCGGGATGGTAGTAATCCGATCCTGTATACGGCGTGACGGTTGCGCCGTAGACGCGCAGCCCGTGCGCATGAGCGCGTGCGACGATCTGCTGGTACGCCGCAATCACGCGCTCTACCAGAGCGGTGTGCTGGTCGGCGGAAACTTCGCCGTGGATTGCGAGTCCGCCCAGATCGTTCACTCCTTCGAAGACGATGACCCAGCGCACGCCGGCCGGCGCCAGCACGTCGCGGTCGAAGCGCGCGAGCACATTCGGCCCCAGCCCGTCAGTCAGCAGGTGATTGCCGCCGATTCCCTGATTCGACACACCGACCTTCTGCGTTTTTTTTGAAGCCTGCAGCCGCGCAGCCAGCACATCGGGCCAGCGATCGTTGCCGTTGGTTGTTGCGGCATGGCCATCTGTAATCGAATCGCCGAGCGCCACAACCACGCCGGCGCTAGACTGGCTGCGCACGTCGATCTCGGTCAACTGGTACCAGTGGTCCACATGTTTCGCATCGGGTAGATCGGTGGCGCTGACTGCGTCACCGTGCTCGTAGTACGAAGTGGACCGGGAGCCCGGATGCCCTGTCTCCTGCGCGGGCGGCTCGTCCAGGTGAAACGTGACGGCCACATCCGACAACGGCGCAACCGGCATCTCGAGGGGATCGGAGACAACCTCCGCGCCCGGAGGAATTGTGACGTCAGGATTGCCGGCAAAGGTCAGGGCGCGATCGCTCGCTGGATCAATCGCCGCAGCCCTGGGCGACAACGGATGCGCCACATACACCGACGTGAAGTGCAGCGCCTTGGTCCCAAATGCATTCGACAGATGAACACGCAGGGCCGAGCCGCCCAGCGACAGGTGGACGATCTGCCGCAAAGTCGCGTCGCGCAGATCCCCCGGTGCCAGAGAATTCTGAGGCTCCGGAATCTGCTGCGAGGCGCCCCAGCTCGACACCCAAGTGTCTTGCTTCGATGCGCCCTGCCTGGCCAGCGCGCAGGTTGTCATCGCCAGCAGCCCGGCGAACAAAGCGATTTTGCCAATCTGTCTCATGACGATGATTTAATATGATCCTCGAAGAAATTCTGTTCCTCAAAAAAACGCTGCAAGCATATCACCCCGGAGCGTGCCCATGCATTCCTGCTTCAAGCCATTTGTTCTTGCTTTCACTTTCGCCGCCGCTGCTGCACTTCAAGCGCAGACTCCCTGCACTCCGGTCACCTTCACAGCCGATCAAGATCATCAGAACATGATGGACCAATTGGGCATCAAGACGCTTCGCCCCGGCTGGAGCGGAAATGAAAACGCTCCGAACCACGCCAACTACGACGAATCGAAGGCCAACCCCTACCCCAATCTTCCCGATCCGCTCACGCTGAGTGGCGGCGCAACAGTCACGACCGCCGACATGTGGTGGAAGCAGCGCCGCCCCGAACTCGTCGACATGCTCTCGAAATACGTCTATGGCTACGTCCCTCCCAACGTTCCCAAGGTTACCTGGACCGTGACCACCGTCGACCGCGAGATGATCGGCTTCACTCCGGTCATCGCCAAAGACCTCATCGGCGAGGTGGACAATTCAGGTTGTCCCGCGATCAGCGTCAAAATTCATATGACTCTCGTGACGCCGGCCAACGCCACCAAGCCGGTTCCCGTGCTCATGGAGTTCACCCGCGCCGGCTTTCCCAACCCCAATGAACCGCGCGGGGCGGAGCTCGACCAGATCAACGCGGCGTGGAAGGCGGTGCTCATCCAGCAGGATCCCACGCTCAAAGACACCTTTGCCAAGCATCCGGCGTGGCAGCCGCTCAAGGAGAGCCCATTCTTTCAGCCTCCGCAGTTGAACGCGGACGGCGATCCTCCCAACGAATGGGAGCTGGTGGCCGCCGGCTGGGGCTTCGTGCGCTTCGATCCTGCCAGCGTGCAGGCCGACAACGCCGAGGGATTGACGCGCGGCATCATCGGCCTGGTGAACAAAGGCCAGCCGCGCAAGCCGGACGATTGGGGCGCGCTGCGCGCATGGGCCTGGGGAGCGGACCGCGGCCTCGACTACCTTGAAACGGATCCCACGGTCGACGCCAAACACGTCGGCATCGAAGGCGTCTCGCGCTACGGCAAAGCCGCGCTCGTCACCATGGCCTTCAACGATCGTTTCGCCATGGTGCTGGTCGGCTCGTCGGGCAAGGGCGGAGCCACTTTGCTGCGACGCAACTACGGCGAGGGCGTAGAGAATCTTGCCACCGGCGAGTATTACTGGCTGGACGGCAACTTCATCAAGTACGACGCCTCCGAGGCGAAGTTCGGCAGCATGAATCCCGGCGATCTTCCTGTCGACTCCAATGAGCTCATCGCTCTCTGCGCGCCGCGGCTTACTTTTATCAGCTACGGCGTTCCAGAAAAAGGCGATGCGCATTGGCTCGATCACCAGGGCAGTTGGATGGCCACGGTCGACGCCAGTCGCGTCTTTACGCTGCTTGGCGTAAAGGGCCTTGCTATTGAGGGAGACTACAAAACGGCGAAGATGCCGCCTGTCAATGACGGTCGGCTCGATGGCCCGCTTGCATGGCGGCAAGATGACGGCGGCCACACCGACGCGCCGAATATGAAGTGGTTCATCCAGTGGGCCGACGGATTCATCGGCCACACGCCACAACAATAGGAGCATTAGAAAACGACGAGCGGCGGACAATGCTCGTCCGCCGCTTCAGTCTTTCTGTTCACTGGACTTCAGTCGTCGTCGGGCGGGCCGCTGTCCACTTCGCGGATCAGCTGTTCCGCCTTGACCTTGGCGGGAATCGGCGCAAAATTCGGCGGCGTTTGCGTGTAATCGAAGCAATCGCTGAATGCGTCGGCTCCCGCGTCGCGCGCGCCCAGAGTGCCCAAATCAAAGTTATATTCGATGAACTTGATGAACCCGGCGGCCTCATGGTTGTGATGCGTAATGTATCCATGTTTCGCGTAGGGTGAAACGATGAGCAGCGGAACACGGAATCCGGGCCCCATCGCGTCTAGTTTGGGCGGTTCCACATGGTCATACCAACCGCCCCAGTCGTCCCATGAAATGAAGATCGCCGTCGAATTCCAATATGGGCTGTTGCCGATGGCATTGACGATCGACGCCACCCAATCCGGCCCTTCGCTCCCCGAGCCCGGATGATCGGAGTGCGAAAAGTCAGGCACGATCCACGTCACCTGAGCCAGCTCGCCAGCCTTGATGTCGACCAGCACTCGGCGCGATGGAGAGATCACATTCTGGTCCCAGTCCTTGCCAAAACGAATATGCCGGACGGCCTGGTAAGCCGACAGAATGAAGAAATTATCTCCGCTTCCAGGAGCGTAATAGCGCCACGTCACTCCCTTTTGATCCAGCAGATCTGCAGTTGTCTGGTAATCGAAGCAGGGAAAGACACCGGGAAGCTCAGTTCCGTTAGGGCCCATCAGGGCGGCCGTCGTCCCGCTCTTCGCGTCACAGCCCCATACCGATCCCGTGGGATTCTCCGCCACATTGCCCGATTGTCCGGCAATCATGTACTGGTGCGCCACAAAGCTGGGCCCCGTGTTCGACTGGAACATGCGGTCGCCGAGGACATATTGCTGGGCAAGCGCCCAATATGGTTCCACGTCTTTCTCTGGCACATACGAGTACGGCAGCTTGGAACCGCTTTGAGCAAATCCATCCATGTTTCCCTTGTCGTAATCCTCCATCCAACGCATGTGCGAATGGCTGAGGTCGCGCGAATCGGCCAGTGAAACGGGCGCAAGCGGAATCAATTCGTCTCCGCTCATCCCCCCCTGCACCGTGTCTGCGCCGGGAAACCCGTTAAACAAATTGTCGAAGCTGCGGTTCTCCTGCATGATGATGACGATGTGCTGAATGGGCGAACCGGCAATCGGAGATACGGTGCTTCCGGGTACGGGCGGTGAAGGAGACACCACAATCGAAGCTCCGCACCCGATGAGCCCCGCAAGCAGCCAGGAACTCGCCGCCGCAAAGATCGCGATCGACAGGCCGATGCACAGACGCGGACCCACACGGGACCTCAGTCTCCTCGCCGGACTTGCGCTTCCTTGGGCCATCTCCCCCGACCGCTGCACGAATCATTGGCGATACTACGCCTGGTTTTCTGGTATCTAAGTGATTCTAGTCACTCGGTTACATTTCCGTGACATTTCTTTGGGGTTTCAGGCAAGTCTTTGGTTTCCGCATAAGGGTTACTATCGGGCGCAATCGAAACCACCAATTCTCTGGCGTTTTCAGCGGCTTACGGCCAGTCGGCCCTTCGCCGTCGACGGGAACGAGCCCTCCAAACCATCGCGCGCCCTCAAGCACCGGTGCTTTCGCGAGGCGGCCGCATGTTTGGCGAGTCCACCTGTCCCGTTTCCCTTGCGACTTCGTGTGTAGGATTTTTGTCAATCCCGCGAATTCACTGGTTGCAGGAGGGTCCCGTATGATCTGCCACGCGGTCCAGATCTAAAACGGCAAGGCGGCGACTTCATCTGCCCAGTTGTGCTCCGGCAGCGGAAATTGAGCGGCGCTCGTGTCATTTTGGGCAGGCCTTTCCCTCCATGAGCGGCGCAGGACAGTACCACAGCCTGCCCATCTTGCACAAGACTTGCAATTCCCCACGATGCCCCGTACTATCCGCAGTAGAAACCGGCCTGCAAAGCAGGTGGGTAGTCAACGCTGGTTGAACCAACATTCAATGAACAGGGGCTCGACTCGACAATCGGTTCTGTGTGCAGTGTCCGCCAGTCCGGAATGCCTAATGAACCGCGGAGAGCTCCACCGTCTTAGGACGGGTTCACCGGCGCATTACCCACGGCCCAGCGGGTCGGCTTCTACTTCACCTCTCACCCGCTGCATTTTCTCCCTCTGCCGGTCGAATCCCTTATTCTGACTTCACGTGCATCCTGTTTTCTTCCACATCGGATCGCTTCTGATCCCGTCTTATGGCGCGATCACCGCGCTCGGTGTGCTCGTGGCGCTGGTGCTCGCGCAGCGCACGGCGCGCATCGTGCGCGTGGACGCCGGCAAGGTGTGGAACCTTTGTATTCTGAGCCTGTTTGCGGCGCTGGCCGCCGCGCGGTTGCTCCTGGTCGCCGCCAATTGGAGCGCCCTCAGCAGCCATCCCGCCTGGGTGCTGGGACTGGCGATGGTGCATCATCCGGTGCTGGCCTTGGCGGGCGCGCTCGCCGGCGCCGGCTGCGCCACATGGTACGCGCGCCACAGCAAACTTCCCTTCCGCGCCACTGCCGACGCGCTCGCACCGCCGCTTGCCGCGGGCCTGGCCTTTGAGCAAATGGGCGCGCTGGCTGCCGGCTCTGGTTACGGCTCCGATGCCGCTCCGAACTTGGGCTGGGCAGTCATCTACACGAACCCGATGGCCGCAATCTGGAGCGGCACTCCGCTTGGCGTTCCGCTGCATCCCGTGCAGGCTTACGCGGCGCTCGCATTCTTCGCACTGGCGGTCCTGCTCTGGGTCTGGCTGCCTCTTGAGCGCCGCCGCGGCGACGTGGCAGGCCTTTGGCTGATGGGAGCCGGAGTCGCCATCTACTTGACGGAAATCTGGCGCGACTGGACCGGCCGCGAATTGTCTGGCCGCGGCTCGTTCCTTCAAGGCATCATCGACGGGCCGCAGATCGCCGCTGTCTTTCTCGTGCTCGCCGGAGCGCTGCTACTGCGCGAACGCAAAACAGCGCCGGACGCTGACGCGCAAGTTGCGCCGGCGTCGGAGGACCGCGGCGCCGCATGAGCCCCGACACCAGCCTCGACATGAGCCTTCCGCGCACGATCGCCGTGCCTGCCGAGGCCAAAGGCCAGCGCCTAGACGCATTTCTCGCCGCGCAACTCGCGAGCATTAGCCGCTCCCGCGTGCAACTGCTCATCGATCAGGGCGATGTGCTGGTGAATGGCCGTCGCGAGAAGGCCTCACTCAAGCTTCGTGGCGGCGAACAGATCACCATCACCGGCGATCCGCATCCCGCGCCGCTCAAAGCCGTGCCGGAGGCGATCCCGCTCGACATTGTTTATGAAGACGCCGATCTGGCCGTGGTGAACAAGCCGGCGGGCATGATGGTGCACGCGGGTGCGGGCCAAAATAGCGCCGCGGCCGACGAACTTGACGCGCGCAGCCGGGGAACCCTCGTCAATGCCTTGCTCCACCGATTCAATGCGCTCTCTTCCACGGGCGGAGAGCTGCGCCCCGGAATCGTCCACCGTCTCGACAAAAGCACCAGCGGGCTGATCATCGTCGCCAAGAACGACCGCGCTCACGCCGCTCTCGGCGCGATGTTCTCGGGCCGCCGCGTACAAAAGACCTATATTGCGCTGGTTCACGGCTCCGTGGTGCGCGAGAAAGGCACCATCAGCGCCGCGGTCAGCCGCGATCCAGTGCGCCGCACGCGCATGACCACGCGGCCCAGCCAAACCGCTCGCTCCGCGATCTCGCACTACGAGGTGGTCAGGCGCCTGGCGACCCGCTTCGGCAAATTCACCCTGGTCCGCGTGCGCATCGAGACCGGGCGCACGCACCAGATTCGCGTGCACATGGCCTCCATCGGGCACCCTGTGGTGGGCGACACGCTCTACGGCGGCGTGGCGCAGTTAACCGAGCAAACTGTTGCCGGAAGCGCACGCTCCGCCCGCAAAAACCGGGAACCCGAGCGGCTGAAACTCGGCCGCAACTTTCTTCACGCGGCAAAGCTTGAATTTGCGCAACCGATGACGGGCAAGCCAATTCAGCTTGAAGCGCCACTGCCTGAGGAGCTGACCGCTTTCCTCAGCAGCCTCGAATCCGTCTAATGTCCATGTGCTGTCGCAAAACCAGTGCTGGGCCAATCTGACGAAAGTACCTGGAATGTCAATCCCCATTCACAAGCGGCCAGCGCAGCGATTGTTAGAATAAGAATTGATGAACACACAGCTTTCCACGCTTCAGTCGACTGATTCAGCGCGGCTGCGGCGTTTTTCCTGGCTTGCATTTGCGGTTGCCTTCACCTGCTCCGCTGCGTTGGCGCAGCAGCCTGCACCCGCAGCTGGCGCTCCTGCGTCTCAGCCTCCCGCTCAACCTGCCGCTCAGCCCGCACCGCAAGCAGCCCCGGGGGCCGCGCCGCAAGCCGCCCAAGGTCCCGGGTCAAATACCGACGTGGGCGCGCCGACCATCGTTGTTCCCGTCAACGAGGTCAGTCTCATCTTCACCGTCACTGACAAGCATGGGCATTACATTGCCAACCTTGGCCAGAACGACTTTACTCTTCTCGATGACCAGAAGGCTCCGGAGCACGTGAATTCGTTTCACCAGCAGATCAACCTGCCGCTGCGCGTGGGCATCGTCATAGACGCCAGCACCTCCATCCGCTCCCGCTTTCAGTTTGAGCAGCAGTCGGCCACTGAGTTTCTGCTCGATGTGCTCAAAGCGAAGAGCGACCGCGCCTTCGTCATGGGGTTCGACGTGACGCCGACGGTCACCTCGGACTGGACCAACGACCAGGACGCCCTTGAAACAGGCATCAACAAATTGCAACCTGGCGGCGGCACCGCGCTTTTCGACGCTGTTTATGTAGCCTGTCGCGACAAGCTCCTTGGCTCGCGCGGCCCCGAGCCCGTACGCAAGGCCATCATTCTCATCTCCGACGGCGACGATAACCAAAGCCGCGTTTACCTGCCCGAAGCGATCAAAGAGTGTGAGCGCGCAGAAACCATCATCTACGCCATCAGCACCAACTGGACGCCTAGCCGCGGCCCTGGGGACAAGATCCTGCAGCAACTGGCCGAAGAGACCGGAGGCGAGGTCTTCTTCCCTCCCTCGGTGGAAGAGATGGCCACGAGTTTCAAGGACATTGAAGAAGAATTGCGCAGCCAGTATGCGCTGGTTTATACACCCGCCGACTTCAAGACCGACGGTTCTTATCGAACAATTTACCTGTACTGTTACGATCGCCGCTACACCGTGCGCGCCAAAAAGGGCTACTTCGCGACCGGAAAGTAACCAAGGCGCCCGGGCGGCGGGTCCGCGTCTTCGTAACTGAAATCCCCCCAATTTCGAGTGTGTGGCTATCGGCGGGCTCTTTCGTTTGATAGCGCCGATCTTCGCTCTGGCGCGCGGCAGGTCCCAAATCAGGCCGGTCTCGCGCTCTTCTGTTCCAAATTGATTCACGTCCGCACACGGGTGCACGTCCCCTCGTCCAATTCCTTCCGCTGCACGATGAAATAGACGGTGGAGATTCCAGTCATCTCTTGAAGATTTGCAGGGTACGGGGGGATCCGGGGTGATCCGTCAGGCAATTTCGTGCGACATTTGCGCAACGGAGAAGCGCCAGACCAACCACTGGTTTGTCGCCTACGAGCAAGGCGGAGAGCTGCGCGTCAGCGGTTGGAGCTCGCGCCACAAGTTGCGCCCAGGCTCGAAGCATCTTTGCGGGCAAACCTGCCTGCACAAGCTGGTGGATGAATTCATGGCGAAAGCCATCGCTGTGCGCGCGCAGCGTCCGCCGGACGAGCCGGCGGAGGAGATTGACCCTGAGCCACCGACCATGGTCGATGCCAGCCTCACCTTCAGCGCAGCCCCGCCCAATGCGGCGAACATCGACCCTGAATCTTCGGCGCGCATCATCACGCCCCAACCGCCTATGATCACGCCGCCTGCCCCTGTTCTACCCAAGCCTGCTCACCGCCCTCAACCTGAACTGGTGACGATGTCGCCGCGGCAGCGCACCGATTACGCCCCCATTATCGAAGAGACGCCGCGCTATGCCTCGCGCAATTGGCGCGCTGAGGCCTGGGAGCGGGAACGCGAGCGTGAACAGCGCGCCATCGGAAATCGTCCCGACATCGCCGCCCGTCGCGCCTCGAATGCTTGATGGTTTTTCTGCTCGATTGTTTTTCTGCTTGATTGTCTTTCCTGGGTCGCCGAAGGGATCGCTTGATGGGTTTCGATCTAGCCTTGGCTCTCATCGCTCTGCTTCCGCTGCTCTTTGGGAAGCCGGCTTGCGTGAAGGACCCAGCTCGGTCTAACGATTGAGCTCCGCGCAAGTCCTCTACTTTCGCGCCGCCTGACCCGCCAGCAATGCCAGCAGTCCCTCCTCGTCAAGCACTGGAATCTTGAGCTCCCGCGCCTTGTCGAGTTTTGATCCAGCTTCTTCTCCGGCCACCACATAGCTGGTCTTCTTGCTCACCGAGCCTGCGGTCTTTCCGCCGGCAGCCTCGATCTTTTCCTTTGCCTCGTCGCGCGTCATCGTCGGCAGCGTTCCAGTCAGCACAAACGTCAGGCCGGCAAGCTGCGCGGAGCGCTGCTTCTTCTCTGCAGTCATGTTTACGCCGGCATCCGCCAGCCGCTTCACCAAATCTCGATTTGCTTTGTCCGCGAAAAACTCCAGAATCGCTTGCGAGATGCGCGGACCTACCTCTTCCACTCGTTCCAGCTCCTCGGCCGAAGCTGCCATCACCGCTTCGACGGAGCCAAATTCCTGCGCCAGCAGATCGGCTGTGCGCTCGCCAACAAAACGAATACCCAGACCCATCAGCACCCGCGCCAGTCCCGCGCGTTTCGATCTTTCAATCTCCTCAAGCAGCGCGCGCGCCGACTTCTCCGCGAAGCGGTCCAGGCCAACGAGTTGTTCTTCGGTAAGCGAGTACAGATCGGCAACGCTTCGCACCAGTTCCCGGTCGAGCAGCTGTTGCACCACTGCGTCGCCCAGCCCCTCAATGCTCATCACGCCGCGGCTGCCGAAGTGGAGCAACGACTCACGCAGCTTGGCCGGGCAGTCGGTATTTACGCAGCGCCAGTCGGCCTCGCCTTCTTCGCGCACAACGGCGTTGCCGCATTCCGGGCAGTTCGTCGGGAACTTGAATTTCTGCGTCCCGCGCGGATGATTGGCGTCAGCAATCACCTCCACGACCTTCGGAATCACGTCGCCGCCACGCTCTACCTTTACGTAGTCCCCGATCTTGAGTCCAAGACCAGCAATGAAGTCCGCGTTATGCAGCGTGGCTCGGCTCACCGTCGTGCCGCCGATGAAGACCGGCGCGAGCTCAGCGACCGGCGTCAATTTGCCGGTGCGGCCCACCTGCACGGTAATGCTTTTTACCTGCGTCACGCCCGCTTTGGCAGTGAATTTGTAGGCAATCGCCCATCTCGGCGCGCGGCCCGTGTAGCCCAGCCGCTGTTGCGTGGCGTGCGCGTCCACCTTCAGCACCACGCCATCAATCTCGTAGCCCAGCGTCGCCCGCTTGCTCTCGGCGTCGTCGATGAATTTCATCATTTCTTCCACCGAGCTGACGAGGCGGCGTTGCGGATTTACGCGAAACCCGAGCGTTGTCAGCGCGTCGAGGGTGGCCGTCTGCCCGGCGGTGAAGTACTCACCATCGACGAGCAAGAAATACGCGAAGAACACCAGCCTTCTCTTAGCAACGATCGAAGAATCGAGCGTTCGCAGAGTGCCCGCGGCCGAGTTGCGCGGATTGACGAATGCCGGCAGCCCCTCACGCTCGCGCTCTTCATTCATTTTGAGGAAAGCCGCCTCGGGCATCACCACTTCGCCGCGCACTTCGATCCTTTGCGGCAGCTTCGCCTTCTTCAGCCGCTCTGCCGGAATGCTGAGCGGAATACTGCGAATCGTTCGGATGTTCGAAGTAACGTCCTCGCCGGTCTGCCCGTCGCCACGCGTCAGGCCCATCGTGAGCCGCGCCCCACCATTCGGCGCTGCCTCGTAGCTCAGCGCCACACTCAGGCCGTCGAGCTTGAGCTCCGCCGTGTACTCCACCGGAAGCTTACCTGCCAGCTCGTGCACGCGCCGATCCCAGTCGGTCAGTTCCTCTGCCGAATAGGCGTTGTCGAGCGACAACATAGGCCGCGAATGCTGTGCCTTTTTGAAGCCCTCGGCCGGCTTGCCGCCCACGCGTTGCGTTGGCGAGTCCGGAGTCACCAAATCGGGGTGCGCGGCTTCGAGCTTCTTCAGCTCGTTCATCAGCGCGTCGTATTTGGCGTCGCTGATCTCCGGCGCGTCGAGAACGTAATAAAGATGTTCGTGGCGGCGCAGTTCGTCCCGCAGCTTTTCGATCTTTTTCGCGGCGCTCGTCTCGGCCATAGCTACGAATTATAGTGACCCGCGCACCTGACCCCGCTAACTTGCTAACCCGCTGAGTTGCCGACTCGCCGCTTACTGCGCCGTCTCTTCCAGCCCGCGATCCTTCAGCATCGGCTCAATGCTCGGCTCCCCGCCCAACCACGCGTCGTACATCTTTTGCAGGTCCTCGGTGTTGCCACGCGAAAGCACCATCCGCCGGAAGCGGTCGCCGTTGGCGCGCGTCATTCCGTCGTGATCTTCGAACCACTGGTAGGCATCGTCATCCAGCATCTCACTCCACGTGTACGCGTAATACCCCGCCTGATAACCCTCCTGCCAAATGTGAAGAAAGTAGCTGGAGCGGTAGCGCGGCGGCACATAACTGACCGACAGATGCGTCCTCTTCAGCGCCTCTTGCTCAAAAACGTCCGGATCCTGGAGCGGCGCGCTCGCCGGCAACATGTGCCACTGCATATCGAGTTCTGACGCCGCCAAAATCTCGGTGAATTCATACCCTTGGTTGAAGGTCTTCGCCTTCACGATTTTGGCTGCCAGGTCGGCGGGCATGGGCTCGCCTGTCTTGTAGTGCCGCGCATAGTGCGCAAACACCGCTGGTTCGCTGGCCCAATGCTCATTGAACTGCGATGGAAATTCGACGAAGTCACGCGGCACAGCCGTGCCCGACAGGCTTGGATATTCGGTGTTGGCAAACATGGCGTGGAGCGCGTGGCCAAATTCGTGGAACATCGTGGTCACATCGTCGAAGCTGAGCAGCGCCGGCTGCCCCGCAGCGGGCTTTTCGAAATTAGCCACGTTGTACACCACGGGCAGCGTCTTGAGCAGTTTCGATTGGCCGACAAGCGAGTCTTCCCACGCTCCGCCATTCTTGTTGTCGCGCTTGAAGTAATCGCAGTACCACAGCGCCAGCGCCGTGCCATCGGCGTCGTATACCTCAAACACGCGCACGTCCGGCTGCCACACCGGGATGTCCTTGCGCTCCTTGAACGTGAGCCCGTAAAGCTCATGCGCCGCATAAAAAACGCCGTCCTTGAGCACCGTGTTCAGCTCGAAGTAGGGCTTCACCTGCGCCTGGTCATAATCGTATTTGGCTTTCCGCACTTGCTCGGCATAGAACTCCCAGTCCGCCGGATTCACAGTCGAACCGTCGCTATGAAAAT
Organism: uncultured Acidobacteriaceae bacterium; assembly: GCA_963835355.1. Taxonomy (GTDB): domain Bacteria; phylum Acidobacteriota; class Terriglobia; order Terriglobales; family Acidobacteriaceae; genus Telmatobacter. The sequence continues at coordinate 98,535 of CAWIFE010000002.1, forward strand.
CATCGAGCGCCTGAATTTCTTTGGCCTCACTCGCCGCCTTTGCCGTGGTGGCTGGAACCAGCGCATCCAGGAAATGAATTGCTGCTTCAGGCGTCCTGGCCATCTGGTCGGTCAAATTCCATGCCGCGTAATTCGGGTAGCCGAGCAGGGCGGCCTTCTCCGCGCGAAGTTGTGCCAGGCGCGCAATCGTCGAGCGCGTGTCGTTCGCATCTCCACACTCGGCCCGGTTCCACGAGTGCTCAAAGATCTTCTTCCGCGTGGCGCGATCGCTCAGGGAACTCAGATCGGGCTGTTGCGTCGTGTTCTGCAGGGGCAGGAGCCAGCCCTGCTGTTTGTGCGCCTTCGCTTCCTCCGCTGCCGCAGCCTTCTGGCCTCCGCTCAGCCCAGCCAATGTCGCGGGGTCCGTCGTCGAATACGCTCCCGCCGTCGTGGCGTCCAGCAATTTGGTCATGAAAGTGTTTTCGAGCGTCGAATCTTCCTCGTCGAGCTTTTTGAGCTTCTCTTTGTCGGAATTCGACAGATTCGCGCCGGCCTTCACAAACTGCTGGTACTGGTACTCCACCAGCCGCAGCGATTCGGCATCGAGCCCAAGCGACGCGCGCTGATCGTAGATCGCCTTGATGCGCGCGAAGAGTTTCGTATTCAGGTCAATCGCGTCCTGGAGCGCGGCGGTGCGCGGCGCTTCGTACGCCTGCGTCTTTTCAAGTTCGGGATCGAGGTTGGCTTGCGTCACGCAATTGAACGCGTTCAACGCGCGATCGTAAAGCTGCCCCGACCGCTCCAGCGCCACCAGGGTGTTCTCGAAGGTCGGCGGCGCTGGGTTGTTTGCGATCGCCTCAACCTCCACAAGCTGCTGCGCCATGCCAGCGTCAATCGCCGGCTGGTAGTCGCTGTCCTTGATCTTGTCGAAGGGTGTTGTCTGAAACGGCAGCGCACTGGGCGCATAAAAGGGATTGCTCGGTCCAAATTTGCTCGCCGTACTTTTTGTCTGCGCGGCGCAGATTCCCGTTACGCCAACTCCCAGTAGAATGATGATCCCTGTGCTTAGAAATCTCTTCAGCCTCAAATTCATTGGCGAATGTATCATGACGTTACTGGCCCCTCAACAGCCAGGAAAACAACCACCGACGATTGTAGGCCAATTGAACGTTTGCTGCTGACAGCCGCATCAGCCCGCACGAACCCCTAAAATGGAAACACATGCCGTCCGATGCGCGGATTAGAGAATCTCTGGCCGCCATCAATGAATGTCTTTCTGGAGAATCGACAAGGAATGCCACCCATCGCAACTGCCCCTGAAGCCCGCACGCAGTCCGAGCGTCTCGATCAACTCGCCTCCGTTGCCGTAAACGTCGGCCTGGGCCTCAAGCCCGGACAAGAGTTGGTGATGACCGCGTCCGTCGACACGCTGCCCTTGGTTCGCCGCATCACCGAGCAGGCTTATCGCGCCGGCGCATCGCTCGTCACCACGCTCCTCGCCGACGACGAGTCCGCGCTGCTGCGCTATCATCACGCTCCTGACGCAAGCTTCGACCGTGCCGCCAAGTGGCTCTACGACGGCATGGCCGAGGCATTCAAAAGCGGCGCTGCGCGTCTCGCCGTTGCTGGCGCCAATCCGAATCTGCTTTCCAATGAGGATCCTGACAAAGTGGGCCGCGCCAATCGCGCCCTCTCGCAGGCCTATCGCCCAGCCCTCGAACTCATCACGCGGCATCAGATCAACTGGACCATTGTTGCCGCCGCCACTCCGGCGTGGGCCGCAGTCATGTTCCCCAACGACCCGCCGGATGAAGCCCTGGCCAAACTGTGGGCAGCGATCTTTGCCACGACCCGGATCAACACGCCCGATCCAGTCGACGCGTGGAAGACTCACGACGCGGAACTGCACAAACGCGCCGCAATCCTCAACGAAAAGCGCTATTCGGCTCTGCAATATCGCGGCCCCGGAGTGGATTTCCGCCTCGGCCTCGCCGACGATCACGAATGGCTCGGCGGCGGCACCACCGCGGGCAACGGCAACTACTGCATTCCCAACATGCCCACCGAAGAAGTCTTCACTGCGCCGCACAAAGATCGCGCGGACGGCACGGTCACCGCATCAAAACCCTTATCGCATTTGGGCACGATGATTGAGGGCATCCAGGTCCGCTTCGAGCATGGCCGCATTGTCGAGGCCCGCGCCACGCGAGGCCAGGAAGTGCTCCAGAAGCTCATTGACACCGACGACGGCGCGCGACGCCTGGGCGAAGTTGCGCTCGTCCCCCACTCATCTCCCATTGCGCAAAGCGGCCTTGTCTTTTTCCACACGCTCTTCGACGAGAATGCCGCCTCGCACATCGCGCTCGGCCAATCCTATTCGTCTTGCCTGCGCAACGGAGAGAAGCTTTCGCCCGAGGAACTTGCCGCCAAGGGTGCGAACACAAGCCTCATTCACGTTGACTGGATGATCGGCTCGGCTCAGCTCGACATTGACGGCATCACCGCAACAGGCGCTACAGAACCGCTCATGCGCAAGGGAGAGTGGGCCTAGCAGAGCCCACGCACTGATGGAACCGGTCACTCATTTTCTTACCGGCGCTTGTTTGGGCCGCGCCGGATTCAATCGCAAAACGGCCTACGCCACGCTTGTCGCAGTGTTGGCCGCCGAGGCCGCCGACCTTGACATCTTCTGGGGACTCGCCGGCCCGGTCGACGAGCTAAAGCACCATCGCGGCATTACGCACACCTTCTGGGCCGTGCCCGTGATTGCGGGGGTCGTGGTAGGTGCGGTCGGCCTGCTGCATCTCTGGCGCGCGCGAAACAAACACAAAGGTGGCCCATCCTTTTCATCCGCGCCAGCGGACGAAAAGGGTGGGATCGCACAATCTCCGGGATTCAATGTTCGGCCAGGTCAGCCCATTCGCTGGGGCTGGCTCTATCTAACCGCCTGCGTCGCCGCGCTCAGCCATCTTCTGCTCGATTGGACCAACAACTACGGTGTGCGGCCTTTTTTCCCGTTGAATGCTCACTGGTATGCCGGCAGCTTTATGTTCATCGCCGAGCCGATCCTCTGGGGACTGTTCTTTCTGGCGTTCGCGATTCCCTGGATACTGGGCCTTGCCGATCGCGAGATCGGTGCACGTGGCAAGCCGTTCCGAGGGCAGGGCTGGGCCATTTTCGCTCTTGCTGGAATGTTGGCTCTCGGCTGCCTGCGCTGGGCCGAGCACGCGCAGGCGTTGGCCATGATCGACAACACGAATGTCGCTTCAGAGCCTGTAACGCGGATGGCCGCCGAACCCTACCCGGTGAATCCATTCCACTGGCACGCGATCCTCGAAACGCCCGACTTTTATCAGACCGCCGAGATCGGCACCTGGCCCGGAACATCGTCCGGCTCAATCGACAGCGACCCGCTGCGCGACGTGATCTACAAGCCGGCCGACACGCCTGCGGTGGAAGCCGCCAAACGCACGACGCTGGGCCAGGTCTACCTCGACTGGGGTACGTGGGCCGTAGTGCGCGATGTCGGCCCAGAGCCGATCCCAGGCCCCGTGCCGGGCCTCGACCCTCCGCAACTGCTTCCGAATCGCGCCTGGACCACCGTCGAGTTCACCGATCTCCGCTTCGACTACGCATTCCTCGGAACCCGCAGCGCGTCGATGGCCGCGTCCGCGCGCTCGCCCCTTGCCGGCTGGGTCTATATCGTTGACGGCCGTGACGACGCCGGCGAAGCCATGAACGGCCGCGAACAACGGTAGAAAATTTGTTCCGCTGAAAAATTTTGTTCGCTTCGTGGAACGCTTTGGGTTGACCGCGCGGCCCGTGGACCCCAGAATAGATGCAGTCCCTCTATTTGCGGGACCGCCATACTAAGCCCGGGGTTTCCCCGTTGCCAATCGATTGAGGTGGTCATGGTTGCTTATCTGCTGCTGCTGGTTGCTGTGTTGTCGCGCGTGCTGCCCCATGCTGGGTGGTGGAACTTTACTGCTGTCACAGGCGGCCTTCTCTACTTCGGTGCGCGCCGTCCCTGGCGCGAGATGCTTGTCCCTCTCGCCGCTCTCATGGCCACGGATGGCTTCCTCACCATCGCCGTCTACCATTACAGCTTTCGCTGGCAGAGCTACGTAATTACCTGGGTGTGGTACCTGGCGGCCATGGCGCTGGGGTCGATTCTGCTGCGTGAGCAAACAACCTTCGCGCGCGGTGCCGCAGGTGCGCTCCTGGGACCGACCGGGTTCTTCCTCGTTTCGAACTTCGGCGTTTGGGCCAGCGGCTTCAATGGCTATCCGCCCACCCTCGCCGGGCTGGGAGCCTGCTACCTTGCCGGAGTGCCTTTCTATCGCAACGATCTGGTTTCGACCGCAATCGTTCTCGGCGTGGCGCTCGGCGTGCCCGTGCTGGTGCGGCGGATGAACATGGGCCGCGCGCAAGAGGCGCTGGCGGGCAAGTAGCAGGATTGGCGCCAGGAATGCGCTCGGGAAAGGAGGACTGATGGCAACCGCCACACAACCCGCGTATGTACCTCTCGATGTCTACCTCAAGTCCTCTTTCGAGCCCGACGCCGAATACGTCGATGGTGTGATCGAGGAAAGACCGATGGGCGAATATGACCATTCATCCTGGCAGCAGGCGATTCAGCTTTGGTTTTCACAGCACGCGCAGCAATGGGCGATCCGAGTAAGGCCGGAGCTCAGAGTTCAGGTGGCCAGGACCCGATTCCGCTTTCCCGACGTAACCGTCCTCGACCGCAATCTCCCCATCGAGCAAATCATCACACACCCGCCCATCGCAGTCTTCGAAGTTCTCTCGCCCGAGGACTTGCTCAACCGTATGATGTCCAAATTGGCCGATTACGAGCACATGGGCGTCAAGACAATCCTGATTCTCGATCCCAAGGGCCGCCACTTCCGCTATGTTGACGGGTGTCTCGAGCCGCTGCCTTCTGAGCCATTCGATCTTCCCGGCAGTGCCTGCCGCTTCGACCTTTCGGCAATCGAAAAGCTGCTCGACTAAGTTGGCGGTTGCTCCGGCTAGCCTTCCAGCAGTTTCCCGCTGCGCTTCTTCCGCATCCACCACCACACAAAGCCAATCACCGCCAGCACACCCACGCTGATAACCGCGGGCACCGCGTGGCGCGCCACCAGGTCCACCGCGCCCGGGCCCAGCTTGAGCACCAGCAGCGACAGCGCCAGCCAGCGCAACATTCGCCCCACAAACACAGCCAGCAGAAAAACCGGAATGCGCATCTCGAAGACGCCCGACGCGAAGATGAACATCTTCCACGGAGCCGGCGGAGGCATCATCGACGGAATCATCACCGCCAGGAACTCCTGCCGCTGAAAGCGATCGCGCATTTGCTCGAATTTAGCGCGATTTATCCGCTTGAGCAGGAACAACTCGCCACCGGCGCGGCCCAGCCCGTAGGGCAACAGACCGCCCAGTGCCGATCCCGCGGCCGCCATCAGGCAATAAACCCAGAAGTGGCGTTTGTCGTTCCATACATAGAGCGCCAGAATTGCGTCCATGGGAACCGGAATGCTCGAGGAGTCCAGCACGGCAATTGCGCCTACTCCCAGGATTCCCCACTTCATCAGCGCCGGCAGAAGCACCAGCTTCCATTCCGCCGCCACATGCGCAAAAAACTGCTTCAAACGCTATCCCCTTCCGGCCTATCCCGCGTCAATTCAATAGGAACCATTGTACGAGGCAAGCTGCCGCGCTCGTTTTAAATGAGGGTGAGAGACCAGTTTTAATCGAAAATGAGAGAATAGACAGGAAGGACCCAGACTGGGAGCGGGAGGATTTGTGTGTCTTCTCAGACGCTCCTGAACATTTGAATGCCCAATGCCCACCAGCCAAGCGCCAACTGAAGTGACCGAGCCCGAGGGAAGCCCCGATGCATCCATCGAGGAGAGCCCGCAAACGGGGAGTTCCGCACCCGAACCTTCTGTTCCCGGTGGGTTTCTGGGCCTTCCGCTGAACCCCAAAGGTCCGCTGGAGACTCGAGCGTCCGGTCCCTCAGCACTCCGCGGATCGCGCTGGGTCGACTACGACACCCACGAATTGCTGGAGATGATCGGCGAGCTCGAGGACGAGCGGCGCTGGTCGCGCTTGCGCGAGGGCTTCTGGCTCGCGCTTCTCTTTCACATTTTGCTGTTCTCGGCGATTACCTGGATTCCTACTTACATCTTCAAAGTGCCCAAGGTCGTTGACCCATTCGACGCGATCAATCAGCGCAAGGACCTCACGTACCTTGACGTGCCACCCGACGCTCTGCACGAGGCCCGGCCCAAAGTTACGCCCAAGCCTCTGCCCAACCGGCCGCTCATCGACAAGAAAACTCTCGACGAGCTGAATCAACAGTCGCCTCCCACGCCGCCTCCACCTGCTGCGCAACAGGTTCCGGACCAGCCCAAGCCGCAGCCCTCGCAACCGGTTCCGCAAAATCCTCAGTCACAGGTTGAAGCGCCGCGACCCGCAGCCGTTCCTGCCAAGCCCAATTTCGCCATGGGCCCGCAAAATCCAGCCGATCAGCTCAAGCAGGACCTGCAGCATGCCATGCGCGGCGGCCAGTCAAACTACGGCGGTGCGCCGTCAGGCGGATTGCAGATGCACCCTGGCGCGGGCACCGGCGGAGTCCAGGTTCTTTCCGACACGCAGGGCGTGGACTTCAGCGATTGGCTTGCGCGTTGGCACTACATCACGCAAATGACCTGGGACCCGCTCATCCCCGACGAGGTCAACCCGCCCATCCTCAAGTCCGGCGTTGTGGTCATTCACTTCAAGGTTCTGCCCAACGGCCAGGTCACCGACATGCAGTTGGACGGCCGCTCTGGCGACACCGGCCTGGACCGCGCGGCCTGGGGCGCCATCAGCGGCTCCAGCTATCCCAATCTGCCTCGGGACTTCCACGGCCCTTACCTAGAGCTCCGCGCGTATTTCCTCTACAACACGGAACCGCGCTAATCCAAACGGTTCAATGTTCCCTGGAGCGTCGAAGGCGACGGTCCCCCTGCGTGTGAATCGACCCCCGAAACGAACCACTGCCTTTGCAGTTTTAATCCCGAATGAGCGGCAAAGGTGGTATACCAAAGGAATTCGCGGCATCCCTTCCCCCCGAAGGCGCAAGCCGAACATCGCCGCGTGAAACAACTCCGGTCAGCCGTACTTCTTTATTGGCTAACTCCATCGCCCCCCTTTGAATTTTCATCGCAAGATCGTTCAGCCCTTCGAATGTCTGTTTCCCGGAGTCGTACCATGACCCGTCTGCCTTGGTCTGCCCTCAGCCGTTCCGCGCGTCTCTCTGCGCGCCCTGCTCCCTTGAACGCCAGAAATTTACCACAGGTCTTGGTGACTCTCTGCCTTGGTTTATTCGTTCCTGTCACATTTGGTCAGAATAGCCCGGCCACTTTGCCTTCCCATCAACAGGTTGCGGCCAAGCTGGCGGTTTCCTTTGTTCCTGACCCGGCAAAGGGCAGGACGGACGATCTGTCTGTCGCTCACGGAGCCGTCGCCGCACCGGCTCAGGCAACTCGATTGAGTCTTACCGATAAGATGGCTACCCAATCGCTTGAGTTCTATCCGATTGCGAATCCAAACAATGGTGCTCGATTTGTCGCTAACGGAGTTGGCTACTCGCTGACCCTGGGCGACGCTAGCATGCTGCTGACCAGCTATCGCAAGCGGGCTTCAGACCCGGCGGCCGATAAGGCAAGGCTTGCCGCAGTTGGCGGAGCGAGAGCTCCTAGTCTAACTCCCCAGCAGATTCTCGCTGAGAGTGCAACAGTTGAGTTTGTTGGCGCCGATCGAAGCGCCAAAGCCGAAGGGCTCGAACCTTCTACCGCCTATGCAAATTTCATGATCGGCAACGACCCTGCAAAGTGGCGGAGCCACGTAACGGGGTACGGCCGTGTGCGGTTTACGAATGTCTATCCGGGAATCGACCTGATTTATCACGGCGAGATTCATCGTAAATTGGAGTACGATCTGTTGGTCGCTCCCGGTGCCGATCCGCGGCAAATCCGACTGCGCATTTCGGGAGTTCGCGATGCGCAGATTGGGAAAGGCGGCGAGCTCGAACTGAATGGCTCTGAAGGCGGAATCCGGCTGGATCCGCCAATGCTCTATCAGAATTTCCGCGAAGGGAAAAAAGCAGTCGCGGGCGGCTTCGTCCGACTTTCGCGCAATGAATTCGGATTTCGCACGACCGGTTATGACACAACAAAGCCGCTGATCATCGATCCAACCATCACCCTCGTCTATTCAACGTATATGGGTGGTCGGCATCCGGATGATGCGAACGACATCGTCGTGGATGCTTCCGGGAACAGCTATATCGTAGGCTCTTCCGCCTCTGTGGACTTTCCGGTTAGCGCCAACGCCTACCAGACAATCCGCAGTAGTTTTGGCACAGAAACCTACGATGCAACCGTGTCGAATTTCACGTCCTCCGGCGTGTTGCTTTATTCAACCTATCTTGGCGGAAGTGCCAACAATTATGGAAACGCCATAGCGATCGACACTCTGGGGAATGCCTACATTACCGGATCGACGGCATCAACAGACTTTCCCACCACAGTCAATGCCTATTCGACCAATGCAGGCGCCGGCTACATCGCAGAGTTGAGTCCAGACGGTTCAACCCTTGAGTACTCCTCCTATTACAACGCGTCCGGAAATGTCCTCGCCTTGAATTCGAAAGGGCAGATAGTTATCGCGGGAACCGCGGGGCCGGGACTTCAGACAACGACAGGCAGCTATATGCCAACCCTTGCGAGCGGTGACGCAGCATTCGCGGCGATCTTCGATTTGACCAAGACAGGGGCTCAGCAACTGGTCGCCGCCACTTATTACGGCACCGATTCACCGATGCAGAACAACGTCTCTACCGGAAATGATGCGATAGGATTGGCACTTGATAATACGGGAAATATTTGGATCGGCGGAGGGGCCTACACTCCCAACCTGCCAACTACATCCAACGCATTCCAACCCACTCTCCCCTCCCTGAGCGGAAGTTGCGTTGGTAATGGAGCGGCTCTGAATAGTGCAGCATACATCGCTGAGCTCAGCTCCAACCTGTCGAACCTTGAGTATGCAACCTATTTCAGCGGTATGACTTCGGGGACTGCGGTTGACGACTGCTCGGAATTCACGAGCCATCTGGTTTTCGATTCCATGGGCAACCTTTACGCGATCGGAGGCACAGCATCAGCTACGTTTCCGGTGACTGCTGGAGTGTTCCAGAGCACGAATCCTAGCAGCGGAGGAGGATCTTCATCCGATTTTGTTGGATGGGTGGCAAAGTTCGCGCCAAATCAAACTGCACCGACCTGGAGTAGCTACTTCGGGGGAAACGGAGGCGACACTTTCTTCAGCGGTACAGGGCACGGAAGCGTTATCGACACAGCAGGAAACCTCTGGATAGCGGGGGAATCGCAGGGCGGAAGCAACTTTCCGATCAGCGCCAACGCATACCAGGCCGCCTTAGGCGGAAGCTATGACGGTTTTGTGTCCCAAATCAACCCCAGCGGAACAGCGGTGCAATACTCCACCTACATTGGCGGCTCCGGTAGCGATATTGTCGACGCACTCGCCATTGACCCGCAAAATAATCTCTACCTGGCAGGCGCGACCGATTCTACGAATTTCCCTTTGACTGCTGATGCCCTTCAAAGCCAATTCGGCGAAGGTTGCCCGAGCGGCTGTGATGGCAACGACATGTTTTTCTCCATTCTCGGCACCGGAACGATTGGAATCGTAAGCCCAACGTTAGGGGGCAACACCGGCGACTCATCGATCACCATCACTGGAGCAGGGTTTGAAAGCGGAGCGACTTGCAACCTAGTGCAGGGAGGCACCACAATTGAAGCGACTTTGGCAATCGTCAACTCCACTGGAACATCCATAACCTGCATTTTCCCGCTGAATGGCGCAGCGACTGGCTCCTATAGCGTAGTGGTCACCAATCCGAATGGCGGAGCCTCGTTAACTGAGAGCAACGCTTTCACCGTGGAGAGCGGGGGGCAGCCGAAGATTTGGATAAGCGTTGTTGGGCGACAGGAGATTCGGGTCGGCACGCCCACGACTTTTTCCGTCACCGTCGGGAATTCCGGAACCGTGAATGCTTATGAGATTCCTGTTTCCATTGCTTTCCCAGGCACGGTGACCGGAAACATCGTGTCAACAAGCCTGATGAATCTCGACAGCGACGGATTTCCGAACCCTGGGCAGAATGCATGGCTAACCGGCGCCGACGGCAACACCTATATCCCATTGCAAATACCGGCAATCGCCGCTGGTTCGTCTGTCACGATTCCTATCCAGATCACGGCAGCACAAGTTATATCGCAGCTACCGATAGAGAGCTTCGGTGAGGCTCCCTGGTACGACTCCCTGCAAGTCGCGCAAACGGAACTTGCAGCGGCGGCTCTCAATCCTTCTGGTGTCTCGAGCACCTGCACCACCAATCCGGCTCAGCCCGCATTGATTGACTGCCTGGGCCCTTGGGTAAATTCGTTTACGAGCGCCATAGTCGATGCCGTCCCATCTTCGGGTCCATCGATCAATCAAACAGCGGTCGCGAAAGCTGGAATTCAGCTACTGATCAATGATCTCGATCAGACGGCCAGTTCATCGAAAATTGCGACCGCTGCTGAGGATGCCTACGTTATCTACACCGCAAACACCGGCCAATCGATTGGCACGGTAATTCAGAATCCGATTACGGGCATTCTGAACCTATTACCCGAACCCTACAAGTACCTGCAAAACGATGGGCAGCCTGTTTTCGCTCCCATCCAGGCAAGTCCGACGCTCCAGGCTCAACGACCGGCATTATTTCTCCGGTCACAGCTCTCTGGGAATCTTCATCCATTTGCCAAAGGCGACTACGGCGAAAACAGCGGGCCGGCCCCTGATGAGGGAGGATATTCGGGAGATGCGGGAGATGGGGGGGCCGCCGGGGCAGGCGATAGTGGAAGCTGTAGCAGCAGCAGCTCCGGCGGCTCGATTGATCCCAATTACAAAGCCGGTTCGCTCGGCGATGGCTCCGCGAACCAGTATGTACCTGGAAGCAGTCCGCTCAACTACAGTGTAGGTTTTGAGAATGAAGCCACCGCGACGCTGCCGGCCGCTGCGGTGGTCGTCACGGATCAGCTCGATCCAACGAAGGTCGACTTGAACACCTTAAGCCTTGGCGCCATCGCCTTCGGTTCGAACATTATCAGCCTGCCGTCTGGCACGAAAAACTACACGACGAACTACGCACCACCGGGAGTGACGGCTTATGTCGTTCGCATCCAGGGCAGTCTCAATACGACCACAGGGTTGTTGAAGTGGACATTTCAGACCATCGATCCGTCCACGGGCCTGCCGCCCACCGATCCGACCGTTGGGTTCCTGCCCCCGGACACGGACGGTATCGTAGGTCAAGGCAGCGTTTTGTTCAGCATTATGCCCCTTGCGGCAAAGGCCACAGGCACGCAACTGACCAATACAGCAAGTGTCGTCTTCGATACCAACGCGCCCATCAGCACACCCACTTGGCTCAATACGCTGGATGCGACTCCGCCAGTAAGCAGCGTTACCGCGCTTCCAGCCGATGAGCCGACAACATCGGGCCAAACCGCTAGCTTCACCGTCAGTTGGTCTGGGACAGACACTGGTTCCGGCGTTAACAACTACAACATCTACGTCTCCGACAATGGCGGCCCATTCACCGTGTGGCAGTTCGCCGTGACCACGACCTCGGCCAGTTATACCGGGACACTCGGGCACACCTACGGCTTCTACAGTATCGTCACCGATAACGTCGGCAATGTACAAGCATCGAAGACGAGTGCGGATACCACCACCATCGTCACCGCCGCGCCCACTCCCACCTTCTCGCTCTCGAACAACGGTCCCGTCACGTTTGAAGCCAGCGCCGCCACCGGCAACACGGCCACGATTGCTGTCGCACCGGCAAACGGCTTCACCGGCGCGGTCAATCTGACCTGCGCCGTCACCATGACGCCCGCAAACCCGACGAGCCCAGCGACATGCGCCGTCACGCCCTCGGTGACCATCACCAGCGCCGCATCGCAAAACGCCACGCTCACCGTGACGACCACCACCACAACAACAGCAGGAGCATATGTGGTTACGGTCACCGGCGCCTCTGGCGCAATCATGATGCCAACGACCGTGAACATCACAGTGTCTGCCTACGTCGCGCCGAGCTTCGCCTTGACCAACAGCGGCTCCATCAGCATCGGCTCGCCCGGCGCGACCACCGGCAACGCCACGACAATCACGGTCATGCCGAGCGGAGGCTTCACAGGCAGCGTGACTCTCACCGCGGCCCTCACGTCCGGCCCCAGCGGCGCCATAGATCCGCCGACATTCAGCTTCGGCGCAACTTCTCCGGTCAGCATCACCGGCGCGTCGAATGGAACAGGCACTCTCACCGTGACTACAACGGCGCCAACCACTGGAGCGTTGGTCCGTCCCAGGTCACTCGGATCTCCCTGGTACGCGGCCGGTGGCACGGCTCTGGCCTGCTTGTTGTTCTTTGGGATTCCCGCGGGCCGCCGGCGCTGGTGGTCGATGCTGGGAATGTTCGTGTTGCTTGCACTCCTCACTGGAGGACTCGTCAGTTGCGGCAGCAAAAGCAGCGGCAGTTCCGGCAATTCCGGAACCACCCCAGGAAGCTACACCATCACCGTAACCGGCTCTTCCGGATCGATCACGCAAACGACCACTGTCACCTTGACCGTAAATTAGCTCGGACTCATTCCGGCAGCGGCCCGCCCGACCCAAATTCCACCACAGGCAATGCGCCCGAAGCGCCGGGATCGTTTGGTTTGTGCTTCCGGTGCAGGTCGATTCCGTCCTGCTCCAGCAGCGCCTCGTACACCGGCGTGTGCCGCCAATAGCGCGCCAGCGCAAATGCGCTCATGTTGGCAATCATCAAAGGCAGCACCAGCCCATAGCCGCCTGTCATCTCGAAAATAATGAGGATCGACGTCATCGGTGCGCGCACAGTGCCGGCAAACACCGCACCCATTCCCACCACCGCAAAGGCGCCGATCGAATCGGCCGGATGGTGGAAGACGGTCACATCCAGGTAGCCGACCGCGCCGCCAAGCATTCCACCCATAAACAGCGCCGGCGCAAAAATGCCGCCCGACCCTCCACTTGAATACGACGTAACCGTAGCGGCCAATTTCAAAACGCACAACGCCGCCATTGCCGTCACCGGCAGGTTGCCCAGCAGCGCCTGCGTCAGCGTCGTGTACGGATTCCCCGCAATGCCGTTCACGTGAAAAAACTGGATCGCCACCACGGCTAATGCGCCGGTGGTTGCGGCGCCGGTGGCCGGTTGAATCCACCTGGGAACTCGCTCGAGCCTTCTGTACCATGCGCGCAGCCATAGCAGCGAGTCGGTAAACGTCACCGACACAATCGCTGCCAATAGCCCGAGCAGCGCATACCAAACCAACGATGATGCCTTGGCCAGTGTGTACGTCTGCAGCCTCGGCACTTGAAAAACCGGATTCGAGCCGAGAATACTGTGCTCCACCACCGCCGCTAGCGCCGCGGCCACAATCACGCCCGCGAGCATCGTCTGGTCCAGGCTTCCGATCAGCTCTTCCAGAGTGAACGTCACCGCCGCAATCGGCGCGTTAAACGCCGCGGCAATGCCAGCCGCCATGCCCACCGATGCCATGCGCCGGCTGTTGACCGGGCTGAGCCGCGCGATGCGCGCAAGAAAACTGCTCACTCCGGCGCAGATCTGCACCGTCGGGCCTTCAACGCCCAGCGACGCTCCGCTCCCGAGTTGCAGCGCGCACAAAACAAACTTGCCCAACGTCTCCTTCAGCGTGATCGCGCCGAATCGAAACGTGTAAGCCGTCTTCACCTGAGGAATGCCGCTGCCCGCTGCTGCCGGAGCCCAATAAGTGAGCCCGAGCCCGGCAACGAGTCCTCCCAGCGCCGGCGTCAGGATCGTCCACCAGATCCAAGCATGGCCCGGAGCCCCCGTCGCGCGATCGATCAGCAATGTGTATAGCCGAGCGCAACTAACGTGGAATGCCACCGCCGCAAGCCCGCATAGCCCGCCGGCCACAATCGTAATCGCCAGCACCCGCTGCCGCTCGTTCGGCATGCGCCGCCCGAGCCATGTGAAAAAACGCGAAACCAGCCCCTCAATGCCAACCCAGTACTTCAATGCTGGGGAAACCTCGCTGCGAAGAACATCGCACTTCAAGTATAGGAGAGGCTTACGTTGGCTGCCGTCCAAACGGCAGCCTGATGCGCAACACGCGTTCCCGCGCGCGTTCCTCGGTCAGATTCTGCAACCGTGCGCGCAGTAGGCCGTCAAGCGAGACAATGCCTACCAGCTTCCGGTCCGATTGCGGATCGAGGACCGGAAGGCGAGTGAACCCCGACTCTGCCATGCGATGCACAACCACGCGAAGCGGTTCGTCGGCAAATGCCACCACCATATCCTTTACCGCGATGTCGCCCAGCCTCATGGCTAACGCCTTGCCGGGTGCTTGATCGAACAGCTCGAAGAGCTTGGTCCGCGTGAGCACTCCCAGGAGACTCCCTGCGCCATCGACCACCGGAAACAGGTGTTGGCCCCGCGGATGCTCCGGACGGCGAACCAGATCGCGCGCTTCGTCCACCGTTGCATCGCCGGGTAGCGCCACCACGTTCGTGCCCATCACTTCCTTCACAAACAGAATCTCGAATGGATCGAGCGAGTATTCGCGGCTCAGATGATAACCGCGACGCGAAATCTTCTCCGTAAGGATGGATCTCTTGAGCGTAAGCACGGTGAAGAGATGGGCAAGAAAGCACGCCACCATCAGCGGCAAAAGCATGTTGATGTCGTGCGTCAATTCCAGGGCAAACACGATGCCGGTGAACGGCGAGCGCATGGTGCCGCCCAGGATTGCCCCCATTCCCTACCAGCGCCCAGAACCCCGCCCCAAAGTGCGGCAGAAACATGCCTTCGATCCCCCCCAACGCGGCGCCCATCATCAGCAACGGCGCAAGTACGCCGCCCGAAGTTCCCGAGCCAAGCGAGATCATCCAGATTGCCGACTTGACGAGAAGAACCCCCAAGAGAATCTTGAACGCGACATCGCCCTGGATCAGCATGGCGATGGTGTCGTATCCAACGCCCAGCGCCTGCGGGAAGATCAAGCCCCCGATCCCCACGAACAGGCCGCCGATCGCTGGCCACCACATCCAGTGAATGGGCAGCTTCTTAAACAGGTCTTCCGTCGCGTAAACGCCTAGCGTCAACAGCGCCGATAGCGCGCCTGCGGCAATCCCGGCAAACACGCAACCTGCTAGTCCTGCGGGGCCGATGAAAACGGGATGCCCCGAGACCGGAAAGAGCGGCCCCAGGCCGAGAATGTAACGGCGGACAGCGCACGCCGCGGCGCTGGCCAGTGCCACGGGGATAGCGCTCCGCGGCTTCCACTCAAACAGTAACAACTCCACCGCAAGCATCACCGATGCCAGCGGGGCGGCAAATGTGGCCGACATTCCCGCTGCGGCTCCTGCTACCAGCAGCGTCCTGCGTTCCATGCTCGTCAAATGGAAAAACTGGGCGATCATCGAGCCGAATGCCCCGCCGGTCATGATGATCGGCCCCTCGGCGCCAAACGGTCCGCCCGATCCAATCGAAATGGCCGCCGACAGCGGTTTGAGGACGGCCAGGCGTGGGCGAACGCGGCTGCCATTCATCAGAATCGATTCAATAGCCTCAGGGATTCCGTGGCCGCGAATCTGTTCCGAGCCGTATCGCGCCATCAAGCCCACAATCAGCGAACCAACGATTGGAACCGCTACCGCGTAAGCTCCCAGGTGATTGCCGGCCGGGGAAACAAACGCCGTGCTGATTCGATGGTAGTAAAAGATGTTGGTAAACAATCCGATGAGGCGAAGCAGAAACCACGCCACAAACGCCCCCAGAATGCCGATCAGTATCGCCATTGCCGAGATCGGAATCACCCGCACCGTCGTCGTAAAATCGCCAAGCTCTTCGAAGGTCGAGCCGCGGTGGTTGGCGGCTGCAGATTCAGTCATTGTCAGCCCTTTCCCGCTCTCTCGATGCGGCCAGAAGCTTTTTGAGCGAGTCGGAAAGCGTCACGCCTTCAAACTGCAGTTGAGGCCAGATGGAAACGGTTAGCCTGCGCAGCCAATCCTCGCCGCGCGGCGTCAGATGCAACAGAACCTCGCGC
This sequence comes from uncultured Acidobacteriaceae bacterium, assembly GCA_963835355.1. Taxonomy (GTDB): domain Bacteria; phylum Acidobacteriota; class Terriglobia; order Terriglobales; family Acidobacteriaceae; genus Telmatobacter. Next base: position 114,755 of record CAWIFE010000002.1, read on the forward strand.
CGGTCATTTTCGCCGTGCTGTCGCGCCACTGCTCCCTGCTTCTCCAACCGGTCGATCAGCTCGACTGTGCTGTGGTGACGCAGACACAGCCGCTCTGAAATCGTTGTCACCGTGGGCCGCGCGCCTTTCGGCAAACCCTTGATGGCCAGCAGAAGCTGATGCTGCTGCGGTTCCATCCCATGCGAACGCGCAGCCTCCTCGCTAAAGTGCAAGAACTGCCGGATCCGGAAGCGAAACTCGGCAAGCTTGCGGTAATCGGCCGCGGAAATCTCTCTTCGCCGCCCACCGAATTTGGCTGATCGATTCTCTTTGCTCATTTTCGAGCCACCGTTTCAAATATATCGTATCACGACCTACTTTCTCGCCACTTCCGCAAAGACCTCAAACTGCGGTAGAATTTTCCTGTGCCCATGCGCCGCCGACTCAACATCACCGGCTCGCCCCTCCTCAGGCGCTTCCGCCACGGCCGCCCGGACCGTGGACGTTAGCCCTTCGCGCTGAGTAATCTATTTTCGTCGAGAGTTTCGTCCGCGCGCCGTGCCTCGTTTCATCGGGCCCGCCAGATTTCCGCGGCGATCGGTCCGCACAATGGTTTCGAGCAATCATTCGCGCCGACGCGCGGATAGAAAGGCATCCCCGATGAACAGCTTTGAAAGCCGCGCCGTGCTCACCTCCGGCAGCCACTCCTACACCATCTATCGCCTCCCTGCGCTCACCGCGCGCGGCTTCAAACTCGCGCGCCTTCCCTTCAGCCTCAAAATCCTGCTCGAAAACCTGCTGCGCCGCGAAGACGGCATCAACGTCACCGCCGGTGACATCGAATTTCTCGCCCGCTGGGACGCCAAAGCCGAGCCCAGCCGAGAAATCGCGTACATGCCGGCACGCGTCCTCATGCAGGACTTCACCGGTGTTCCCGCTGTCGTCGATCTCGCCGCCATGCGCGACGCCATCAAGACTTTGGGCGGCGATCCCGAGCGCGTCAACCCACTCGCGCCCGCCGAGCTCGTCATCGACCACTCTGTGCAGGTCGACGAGTACGGCACCCCCGCAGCCTACGAGGCCAACTCGCTCCTCGAATTCCAGCGCAACCGCGAACGCTACGCCTTTCTCAAGTGGGGCCAGTCGGCATTTCGCAACTTCTCCGCCGTCCCGCCCGGCATGGGCATCTGCCACCAGGTCAATCTCGAATATTTGGCTCGGGTTGTCTTCACCGCCGAGATCAACGGCGAACTCTGCGCCTATCCCGACACGCTGGTGGGTACAGACTCGCACACCACGATGATCAATGGCCTCGGCGTTCTCGGCTGGGGGGTGGGCGGGATCGAAGCCGAAGCCGCCATGCTGGGCCAACCTGTCTCGATGCTCATCCCGCAAGTCGTCGGCTACAAACTCACCGGCAAGCTGCGTGAGGGCGCAACGGCCACCGATCTCGTCCTCACCGTCACACAGGCGCTGCGCAAGCTCGGCGTCGTCGGCAAATTCGTTGAATTCTACGGCCCCGGCATCACGGAGCTTCCACTCGCCGATCGCGCCACCATTGGCAACATGGCCCCGGAATACGGCGCAACCTGCGGCATCTTCCCGGTCGACGCCGAAACTCTTCGATACCTGCGCCTCACCGGCCGCAGCGAAGAACAGATCGCCCTCGTCGAGGCCTACTACAAAGAGCAAGGCCTCTTCCATTCCGCAGGCGCGCCCGAAGCCGAATACTCGCAGACCCTCGAGCTCAACCTTGCCACCGTCGAGCCCAGCGTCGCCGGTCCCAAACGTCCTCAAGACCGCGTGCTCCTGAAAGACGCGGCCTTGAGCTTCGCCGAGCAACTGCCCTCGCTGCTCTCATCCACTGCCAAGCCGCTCGGCTCGCGCACCGCGGCTGCGTGGCGGCGCGACTCCGTCACCGACACCGCCATCGCCGTTGAAGACAGCGAAGGACCAGACACGTCCTCTGGCGCGCCGGTCGCCGCTCACGTCACCACGCATGTTGCCCAAAACACAGTCAAAGCCCGCTTCGGCGTCGATCCCGACCGATATCTTGACCACGGCTCCGTTGTCATCGCCGCCATCACCAGTTGCACCAACACCTCCAACCCATCCGTAATGATCGCCGCCGGTCTGCTCGCCAAAAAGGCAGTCGAAAAAGGCCTCACTGTTCCGCCGTGGGTCAAGACCTCGCTCGCGCCCGGCTCGCGTGTCGTGACCGACTACTACGAAAAGGCCGGCCTGCTTCCATATCTCGATAAGTTACGCTTCAACGTGGTCGGCTACGGCTGCACCACCTGCATCGGCAACTCCGGCCCGCTGCCCGCCGACGTTTCGAAATCCATCGACGAGCACGGCCTCGTCGCCGTCAGCGTGCTCAGTGGCAACCGCAACTTCGAAGGCCGCGTCAACGTCGATGTCCGCGCCAACTATTTAATGTCCCCGCCGCTCGTCGTCGCCTACGCGCTCGCCGGCCGCATCGGCCACAACTTCGACGCCGATCCCCTGGGCGCCGACCAAAACGGCAAGCCTGTCTACCTGCGCGACATCTGGCCCACCCAAGCCGAAGTCTCCGCCTCCATCGAGCAGGCAGTCTCCAGCGAAGGCTTTCGCAAGGAATACGCCACCGTGACCGATGGTGACGCCAGTTGGCAGGGCCTCAGCTTCCCCACCGGCAACGTCTACCAGTGGGAACCGGACTCGACGTACATTCGCAAGGCTCCGTACTTCGACGGCATGACCATGACCCCCGCACCCGTCACCGACATTACCGGCGCGCGCGTCCTCGCCGTCCTCGGCGACTCCGTCACCACCGATCACATCTCACCCGCGGGATCCATTAAGGCCAACGGTCCCGCCGGTCAATATCTATCAGCCCACGGCGTGCGTCCCGCTGATTTCAACTCCTACGGCTCGCGCCGCGGCAATCATGAAGTCATGATGCGTGGCACTTTCGCCAATGTGCGCCTGCGCAACAAGCTCGCGCCCGGAACCGAGGGCGGCGTCACTCGGCTTTTGCCAGAGGGAAATCCGATGTCCATCTTCGACGCCAGCGTCAAATACGCTGAGCGCGGCACGCCGCTCATCATCCTGGCTGGGAAAGAATATGGCTCCGGCTCTTCGCGCGACTGGGCCGCCAAGGGTCCAAACTTGCTCGGCGTTCGCGCCGTCATCGCCGAGAGTTTCGAGCGCATTCACCGCTCGAATCTCGTCGGCATGGGGATTCTGCCGCTCCAATTCTCGCCCGGCGAAACAGCCGAGTCTCTCGGCCTCACAGGCGAAGAGGTCTACGACTTCCCCGGCCTCACCGGGCTCCTCAAAAACCGCTTCGCCAGCGGCCGCACGCTTGTTGTGAACGCGACCTCGTCCAAAGGTCCGAAAAAAATCACGACCACCGTTCGCATCGACACGCCACAGGAGATCGAGTATTACGAGCACGGCGGCATCCTGCAGTACGTCCTGCGCCAGCTCGCCGCGAAATAGCCCGCGCTGATCCGGATTCGTCTCGATTCAGCATCGCCGATCGCAGCGGCCATCGCCTGTCTTCACCTGGCGCAGCCCGACGCATGAAGCGGAGCCGGAGTCAGGCCGCGGCGGCGCCGCCGCGCGATCCACAACGGGATCGACACCTAAGCGATGAAGTTGTCAATGCCCGCTGGTCGGGCCTGGGAGAACGCTGAAACTGATGTCGTCGACTGCGAAATCATTCCAGGACGAATCGGTATTCAGGTCATACAGCGCCAGGTCCGCGATTTTGTTTGAGCCCGACTTCCAAGTGAACCTGTAGTTTTGCCACTGGCCTCCGTTGTCGGGCGGGTACTCCGGAAAAGTACTGCTTCCAATCACGGCGCCATTAATCTTCAGCGCCAGGTGCGGCAACGACGAACTGTCGTGATCCACCTCGGCTCCCCAGTAGGAAAAGGTGTAACCCGTCGAAGGCGTCACGGCTACAGTCTCCTCCCAAACGGGCACGGTCGCGTCGCCGCCTCCGTTCACGATCATCATCTTTCCCGTTCCCGACGTATGGTCGCCGCAGTTACACCAATCCCCGAAGGCACCGGTCGCCGTCGACGGGTTGGCGCCGATGGCGTAGAAGCCTGGATTCGATACATCGCCGAGCGTGTATCCCGAGGTGAAACCAGTGTTGCCGTTTTCGAAGTCACCGTTGATTACCAGGTTTGGGCTCGTCTGTGCTCCGACAGCCAACGCCACCGCCAGCAACGCAAGCGCTCCGATCCCGCTGAGCAAAGTCCATCTCAAACCAGAGCTCATATCCCCCTCCCGTTAATTCGTATTCGGCGGCGTCATCTTCGCGGCGATCGCCTGGAACGCTGCCCAGTTCGCCTCCACAAAGGCCGCATTTGCCGGGGTGATTGAGTTCGGCGGGTACGCCGTGATCATACCCTGCATCTTCATCCCCACAAATCCAACGTCGTTGATGATGGCGCCGGTAATCACGATGAATTCCCGCGACTGCAGTCCGTTGGTATGAATGATCGCGCCGATCTGCGGATACTGCGAGTCGATGTCCTGAGCCTGCTGGGTAATCGTCTTCTTGCTCGTCGTGGCGCTCCCGGCATCCAGCGCGGCATTCAAGCCGGGGTTCGCCGCAATCAGCTGGTTGATGCTCTGCATCGCCGCGGCCGCTTTTTGCGCCTTGTCGAGCGTGAGCGTATAGTTGCGAACCTCGGTCACATCGGGATTGTCACCACCTGCGCCCGAGCCCTGCGCGCTCATCGCAGCCGCGGCCAGCGCCACCATTGCAACACCAGTGAGGTACGACAGTGCTTCGCGAAATCTCATTGGTTCCCTCCAGGTTTTCTTGATTGATTTTCCTTGCTTGCTTTGCGGTTGCTCGTCCCAATTTCGGATTCTCGGAGTCGGGGACCACTCCTTACCTGCCCGGCCACGAGAGAATATACCCCCGAGTGCCTGCTTCACCACCGAATTCGCTCTCGAATTTCGGCCCTCACCGAATCCCCGGCATCGGAAGTTCGGGTGACGGTTCTCCGCGATCAAGCGCCCGCAGCCACTCGCGCACGTTCTCGCGAACGGCCTCAACTTCAATCCCTCCGTAGGCTGCAGGAAACGAATCAAGCCGGCGCAACGATGCGCGGAGCAGCGATGCGGCGCCTTTGATGTTCTTCCTCTGTAAATGGTGAAACGCTGCCGTAATCTGAATCAGCGCCTGCAGGAAAGTCTTCTCCGGCTCCTCGCACTTCAACCAGACGCCCTCCCAATGTTCATGCGCAAGAAAGAATTCGCCGTCCTTGTAGCATCGCAGCCCTTCCGCCAGTGCACCGCAACTCCAGTCAAGAGACATCGTTCCTTAATTATCATTCGGTGCCTCGCATATCCTTAAGTTCGGCTGAAACCTGGCATCGGCGTTCCGCTCCTATTCGTGTCAATCCCCTGCGCCGCAGCACCGGTCGTACCCTGCGGATTGCAGGAAGGCAGACTCCGCAGACCGACATTCAGATATAATTCCCAGTCAACAGACCTTTTCATCCGCAAGCAATCGGACCCGTCAGGTCGGAGGTCCGCATGAAAGCTCGGGCTTCATCGGCGGTATTGCTGCTTTGCCTTAGCTATGCTCACAGTCTGGCTGTGGCGCAAAAAACTCCGGCCCAGCACACCGTAGCAGTCGTCGTCTTCAATGCAGACGTGCAGCCCGCCCAGCCCGTTCCCACGGTGCGCGTCTCTCTCGGTTTCCTCGACGGCTCGGTGCAAGTCACCGAATCACGCGATGTGACCAACCCTAAAGGCCAGGCGTGGTTGGAGGTGTCGGAGGATGCGGCCCAACGCGGGGGCCTGCGCGTTGAGATCACCGGCACCAGCAATCTGGTGATCTATCAGCCCGCCGACGGCCAATTGCCGGCGCTGCCGGCAACCCTCAACATAAGCATGCTGCCCAAGGGATCTCCAGCGCTGTTGGGGCCGGCGCAGATTGAAGCCATGCTCCATCGCACGCTCTTGCAAGTGAACAGCTTGCAGAAGCAGGTGAGCGCGCTGAAGGCAGGAGCCGCGCAGGCACCGCAGCCTGATCTGGGGGCGGCAATCGCGGGATGGGCACAGGCCAACGGCTTTTCATCTGCCAAAGCCGATGAGCAGGTGCAGCAGTGGGCAGAAACGATTCAGAAGCAATCGGGACACGCCACGGCGGAGCAGAAGGCACTGGCGGAACTGGCACTGAAGCACTATGCCGCCGCCGCACAACTATTCAATCAAGCCAGCGATGCGGACCGGCAGGAGATCGGCGCGGAGGATGCGGAAGAGCAGGCGTTGCAGGCGCAGATGAAGGCGCTGCAAGCAGCCCAGCAAGCGCTTCTCGACAAACGACGGAGTTCGCTGCGGCAACTGCTTGACGATAGCGAGCAGGCGGCGGGAGCGGATCAGTTGAACCTGAAGCACCACGAGGCGACGCAGGCGCTGGAGACGGCTGCAGCCACGGCACAGGGGGAATACGAGAAGCATCCCGGCGATAAAGGATTCCACGAACTGTGGCTGCGTGCCCTATCCGATACGGCCAATGCTCGTCGCAAGGAGGGCGAGGTCGCGCCGGCGGATCAGAGTCTTCCTATGCTGGCTCAGGCGGCCGATGAGTTTCAATCACTGGCAAGTGAATACTCCGCTTTAGGCGACCGCCCGGAGATTGCGGCGGCACAGAGCGGCCTGGGTATGGCGCTGGTGCGCGAAGGCGAACGCGCGGGCGGCGCCAAGGCGATGGCCCTGCTCGATCAGGGGGTACAGGCATTGCGCAGTGCGCTCGAGGTGCGCACCAAGGCCGCTCTTCCGCAGGACTGGGCTTGGACGCAAAACGCCCTGGGCTTGGCGCTCTGGGACGAAGGTACACGCTCCAGCGGCGACCAGGCGATGGCCCTGCTCGATCAATCCGTGCAGGCTTTCCGGCACGCCCTCGAGGTCCGCACCAAAGCCGATCTGCCCCAGGAATGGGCCCAGACGCAAATGAATCTCGGGAACGGGCTGATGGATGAAGGAGAGCGCGCCACGAGCGACAAGGCCATGACTCTGCTGAATCAGGCGGTGCAGGCGTACCGCAGCGCGCTCGAGGTTTACACCAAAGCCGATCTGCCCCAGGGCTGGGCATGGACGGAGCAGAATCTCGGGGTCGTGCTGGTGTACGAGGGCGATCGCGCTGGTGGCGAAAAGGCCATGGACCTGCTCGACCAAGCGGTGCAGGCCTTTAAACAAGCGCTCGAAGTCGAAACCAAGACCGATCTGCCCCAGGATTGGGCCAGGACCGAGAATAACCTCGGATACGCACTGATGGACGAAGGGGAACGGGCCAGCGGAGACAAGGCCATCTCTTTGTTCGGTCAGGCGGAGGAGGCGTTTCGCGGTGCGCTCGAGGTCTACACCAAGGCCGCCCTGCCCCAGGACTGGGCCAGGGCGCAATGCAATCTGGGGATTGTGCTAGTGGCTCAGGGACAACGAGCTGGTGGAGACAAGGCTGCTGCCCTGTTCGACCAGGCGGTACAGGCGTATCGCAAGGCGCTTGAGGTGCGCACCAGGGGCGATCTGCCTCAGGAGTGGGCCGCGACGCATTACAATCTGGGCATTGCGCTGGCGGCTGAGGGACAACAGGTTGGAGGAGACAAGGGTGTCGCCCTGCTCGACCAGGCGGCGCAGGCGTATCGCAATGCGCTCGAGGTCCGCACCAAAAGCGACCTTCCCCAGGTATGGGCCGAGACGCAATACGATCTGGGGATTGCGCTCGCGGCTGAGGGACAACGGGCTGGTGGAGACAAGGGTGCCGCCCTGGTCGACCAGGCGGTGCAGGCATATCACAGCGCGCTCGAGGTCTTCACCAAAGCTGACCTGCCCCAGAACTGGGTCATTACCGAGCAGAACCTCATGGGGCTCTACCACGACGGGACTTTTCAGTTTGCTGATGCGCTCAATATCGGTAAGGAAGTGGCGGATTTCAATCCCAGCGTCGACAACCGCATGAACCTCCTGGAGGCGGAACTGACAGCAGCAGATTTCCAGGAGTGCATTCGGCAGGCGGCAAAACTCGATGACCAGGCGCTCGCTCAGCAGAAGGTCTATATGCCGGTACGAGATGTTATCGGCTTCGCCTGCCTAAGGGGCGCCGGAGAAAACGCGGCAGCACTTGCCGCCGATCAGCGGATTCTTGCCAGGGTACAGGCCGACCCGTCCTACAGCCAGAGCGGCTGGAGCTTTGTAGGAACGATGCACTTCCTTTCTGCGTCCCCTGCTTTCGAAAAGGGCCGCTCTTCCTGGATCGCGCTGTTCACCGCCGCCCAGAACGGCGACAGCGCGGGCATGACGGCGGCGCTGCACCAACTTGAGCCGCTCTTGCAACAATAGCTCTTATGTTGATGGCCAAATACGACGTGTTCCTGAGCTACTCGCGCACCGACACGGAGCGGGTTGCGCCGCTGCGCGACGAACTCCGCCGGATGGGATATCGCGTCTTTTTCGATGTGCAGTCGATTGACCCCGGCGAGCAGTGGAAGCGCAGGTTGGAGCGTTCCATCAGCGCTTCGCGCACGCTGGTGCTTTGCTGGTCGCAGAATACGCGCGGCTCCGACTACATCACCTTCGAGTATTCGCGCGCCGAGGCGCTGCGCAAGCCCATCCTGCCGTGGCTTCTGGACCAGACGCCTCTACCGGCCATGCTCGAGGTTCAGGGAATCACCGCGACCGATCCCGCGCAAGCTGTCGCACAGCTTAGTCTCGCGCTGGGCTGGACGGTCGCGCGCAGGCACAAGTGGCTGGCCGCGCTTGGCGTGCTCGCTGCCGGCCTCGCCGGCGTAGCACTCTGGTTCGCCTTGCGCCCTCCGCCGCCGTGGCAATTCAGCGCTGAGGTCACCGACCGCGTCTCTGCAGTACCTGTCCCGGGCGTAGAGATCGATGTTCAGATCGGTCATGGCAAGATGAACACATGCTTCACCGGCAGCGACGGCACGTGCACCCTCCAACTCCCGCAACCGCAGCCAGCGACCGTTCACATTTTCCTGCGCAAAGATGGCTACGAACGGGATGAAGCGGTCGTGCCGGCCAACAAGGAATTCAAGACCGATATAGTGAAGCTACCGTAGAGCCGTTCCAGCCGCGATCCGTTCTCACCAGCTGCTCTCTGTTCCCGGTTCCCTGTTTCGATTCTTCACTTACTCACTCATTCACTTCTTCACCTGGTCCCTTGCTCCCTGCTCTTCCAGCACTTCGTCCAGCAGCATGCGCAGGCTGATCGCGCGGGCGTGGCCCAGTTGCAGATCGGCCGAAGTAGCTTGGGAAACTTCATCGGCGAGATTCAGCGCGGCCAGCACGGCAACGCGCAGCGAATCGGCGGTTCGTCCATGCGCGGCCACGGCGCGCATCTTGGCGTCCACAATCGCCGCCAGCTCGCGAATGTGCTCCGGGTCCTGCCCCGAAAGATGGTAGACCTGGTCGTAGATTTCCACTGTCACGTATTCGACCGGATTGTTCCGTTTTTGTTCGACCATCATTGCCTCACAGCTCCAGCGCGTCGAGCTGCGCAAGCAGCCGTTCTACGCGTTGTCTTACTTGGTCGCGCTCGGCGCGCAGCGTGCTCAATTCGCTTTTGAGCTGCTCCACCACAGGCGATTGCGTGTGGAATTGCGCCTCGGCAAGCGTTGCGCGCGCTTCGGAATCCGTTGCGCGAGATTCCAATTCCGCCACGCGCGCCTCGGCCGCCGCCCGCGCCTGCCGTTCCCGCTTCACCATTTCAACGGCGCGCCGTACCCGCTCCTCGAGCGCCGAAAAATCGTCCACGCTCACGGCCAGCGCGACCGGTTCTTCGTGCGCCTGCTGCTCTTCGCTCTGAGTCTCCATTGCGGCCTCCGAATCCGACATCGATCCCCCCAGACAAACCCCGTTTGCGTTCGAGTATAGCGCCGGCCGGCGCCAACCCCGCGTTCAAACCCGCAGCCGCGCTCCCGTCTTGCCAACGGCTTCCACCACGCGCGCCTGAAAGCTCTGCAACTCTTCATCGCGCAGCGTCCGATCCTGCGCCTGAAAGGTGGTGCCCAGCAGCAGCGCATATTCGCCCTTGCCCAGTCGCGCATCGCGGAACACTTCGCGCACCCGCCACTCCACGAGCTCTGGAATCTTTAACTCCGCTATCGCGCGGTCAATCGTCCCCCATGCAATGCTCTCGTCCAAGACCAAAGAAAAGTCGCGACGAACCGGCTGATAGCGCGAAATTTCCCGCGCCACTGGCCTGCGCAGCGGCAGCTTGTAGAGCCGGTCGAGGTACAACTCGCCGATTAGCACCGCATCCTTGATCTTTCGCGCCGCTGCCTCGCGCGGATGGAGTTGCCCAAACCATCCAACCGTCACGCCGTCAGCCACCGCGCGCGCCGCGCGATGCGGATGCAGCCAATCCGGCGTGATTCCCGCCTCTGCCGGAAAGCCGTCGAAATACACTGCGCGCATCTCGAACCTTGCGAGCAACTGTTCCACGACGCCCTTTACATCGAGGAACTCGAACGCGCGGCTTGCATGGAGCGCACTCTCCTCGGGCAAACTTCCCACAACTCCAAACGCCAGCGCCGGCCGCTCCTCCACCTTGTCCGTCGTTCCGCCAAATGTATTTCCCAATTCAAACAGCCGCACATCGCTCACGTCGCGGTTCAGGTTGCCGGCAATCATCGCCAGCATCCCCGGCACCAGCGATGGCCGCAGCACGCCCGCTTCTTCACTCAGCGGATTGCCCAACGGAACCACCTGCCCCGGTTGCTGCGCGGTCAACGCTCCTTCAGCCGCCGAGCAGAACGAGCTCCCGATCGCCTCATGAAATCCGGCGGCCAGCAGCGCCCCGCGTACCGCCGCCTCGTTTTCCGCCCACGGCAACGCCCGCACGCCCTCGCCAAAGGCCGGCAACGTGTTGGCGAACCGGTTGTATCCGTAAACCCGCGCGACTTCTTCGATCAGGTCGATCTCGCGCTCCAGGTCCAGCCGCCAGCTGGGCAGCGTGACACTCCACGAAACTTCTCCAGAGGCCGGCCGCACCGCAGAAGCGAGTCCGCAACCGAGAGCAGTCAGAACACCTTCGACAGTTGTCGCGGTAATTCCCTCTTCATCTTCGGTTGCGCCCAGTATTCTCCACACTTCGCTCAGCTTGAGCTGGATGGGCTTGCGCCGCGCTGTTCGCTCTTCCGCTGCCGCCACACGCGCATCCACCAGCTCGCCCTCGGCCCATCCACCGTTAGCCAACAGAATCGCGCTCACCAGCGACGAAGCCACCGGTCCAGCGTTGAAGTCCGCGCCACGCTCAAAGCGATGGCTCGCATCGGTGTGCAGCCCATGCCGTCGCGCTGTTTGCCGAACCGCCATGGGATCAAACCATGCCGCCTCGACCAGCACATTCTTAGTTTCTGGCGTGATCATCGTGTCCCAGCCACCCATCACCCCGGCCAGGCCCACCGCCTTCTTATGATCGGCCACGACCAGATCGTCCGCATCGAGCACGCGATCGATTCCATCCAGCGTCTTCAGCCGCTCGCCCTTGCGCGCCCGCCGCACCACGATTCCTCCCTCAATCTTGTCCAAGTCGAAGGCATGCGTCGGCTGGCCCATCGCCAACCACGCAAAGTTCGTTGCATCCACGGCGTTCAAGATCATCTTCTGTTCGAGCAGCGTGAAGTACGTCGCCACCTCCGCGCCTGCGAACCAGTCGCGCGACTCGCCGATCGTTACATCGCGCAGTACCCGCGCCGTGAATCGCCCGCACGCGTCCTCTGCCTCAATCCGCACCGAAAAGGACTGGCCGTCCAGGCGGGGCTTTGGAAGGGTATAGTGCAATTCCGCCAGCTTCAGCCCATAAATCGCCGCCGCCTCGCGCGCAATTCCGTAGTGGTTCATCGCGTCCACGCGGTTGGTGGTGATATCCATCTCGTAAACCGAACCATTGTCGATCGAGCCGTTCCGCTCGCCGAGCGAATAAATCCCCTCCACGGCAATCCCGCGCAGCGTGAGGTCTTCGGCCAGCTGCGCGTCATCGACTGCGAGTCCCGGCAAATACGCTCGAAGCCATTTGGTCAGAATCTTCATGCGAACTGCCCCAGAAACCGCATATCCCCCGCAAAGAAGCTCCCGATCTCGCTGATGCCGTACTTCATCATCGCGATGCGCTCCACGCCCATGCCAAAGGCGAATCCCGAAATCTGCTTCGCGTCGTAGGCCGGCTGCTTCTCCGCGGCGAACGCGAACACCGCAGGGTCCACCATGCCGCAGCCCAGCAGCTCGATCCATCCCGACTGCTTGCACTTACGGCAGCCCTTGCCGCCGCAAAAGATGCAACTGATCTGCACGTCGGCGCTCGGCTCCGTAAACGGAAAGAACGACGGAAAGAATCGCGTCTTTACCGCCGATCCGAACAGCGCCTTCATCGCGTGGTCGAGCGTGCCCTTCAGGTCGCTGAAGGTAATGTTCGCGTCCACGCACAGCCCCTCGACCTGGTGAAAGATCGGCGAGTGCGTCGCGTCGGCCGCGTCGTTGCGATGCACCTTGCCCGGAATTACGATGCGCACCGGCGGCGGCTGCTGCTCCATCGTTCGCATCTGCACCGGCGACGTGTGTGTGCGCAGCAGCAAACGGTCACGGAGCGGCTTTCGCTCCTGCCCCGCAACCACCAGCGTGTCCTGCGTGTCGCGCGCAGGATGGCCGGGCGGAAAATTCATGCACTCGAAGTTGTAGTAGTCGGTTTCGACCTCAGGCCCCACGCCCACCGAATAGCCCAGCGCGGCGAACACCTGAACAATCTCATTCATCGTACGCGTAATCGGATGTTCAGCCCCAGTCAGCCGCCGCGTTCCCGGCAGCGTGATGTCGATGGCCTCGGCCTTCAGCGCCGCATCACTTGGACCGCCGCCCAGAGCCGCATCCAGCAGCCCCTCCACCACTTCCTTCAGCGCGTTGAAACGCATGCCCAGCGCCTTTTTCGCGTCGGCAGGAGCTGATTTGATCCACCGGCCGGAAACTTCGTTGAGCCGTCCCTGCTTGCGCCCGAGCCATTCCAGGCGAAAAGCTTCCACAGCCGCCTCGCCGTCGAGCGCGGCCGCCGCATTGCGCGCTTGTGCCTCAAGCGCAGCAAACGCCTTCTCGAGCGCCGCTTCGTCAAATCCCGTTAATGTGGGCGCTGTCAGATTCGGTATCGCTTCGTTCGTCATGTGTAAACAGCAGGATAAAGCATTGCATGCAGCAGATGCGCACCAAAGCAAGCCTGGAAGCATCGGCTTCGCCAACCGTGCGTGACGATCCCCTCAAACGCACCGCAGCCCGGAGTCCTTTCGAACCCCGGGCCGCATTTTCCGCCAGTCATATGTCGTTGTTACGCAGCCTTGGCCTTTGCCGGCTTGGCTGCCTTGGCCTTCGGAGGCTGCGCTGCCTTCGCCTGCTCCGCCAGCTTGGTAAATCCCGCCGCGTCGTGTACGGCGATGTCGGCCAGAATCTTGCGGTCCAGCTCGACGCCGGCCTTCTTCAATCCGCTGATGAACTGCGAATAGCTCGTCCCGTTCAGCTTGCAGGCCGCGGCAATGCGCACAATCCAGAGTGACCTATATTGGCGCTTCTTCAGCCGCCGGCCCACGTACGCAAACTTCAGGCCGCGCTCCACGGCCTCCTGGGCCGCCTGGTAGAGCTTTGATTTGGTCAGGAAATAGCCGCTCGCTCGCTTCAGGATCTTCTTGCGGCGGTCGTTTCGCTTCGTACTGCGTTTTACGCGGGGCATTTGGTTCTCCTTTTTTGAATTCCGCCGATTCATCTCCGCATGGCGCGGAGCATCGCAGAATCCGGTTCAAGCACATCGAGCTAAGAGCTAAAAGCTAATAGCTAGCGGCTGTTTTTCGCGGCTGGAGGCAGGAGGCCATCACATTTGCGATGGCTGTCAACCTCTTCACTCGCTCTCATCAAGCCTGATCTCTCGCCGGCTGCGAACGATTTCGCTTGTCGGCGGGGGCCAATGCTCCGGCCCAATCGCATCCGCACACCCCTCATCCAAAGGGCTGCTCCATGCAATGGTCAGGCGTAGGGAATCATGCGCGCGACCTTGAAGTAGTCGCCGTCGGAAACCAGCTTCTGCTTGCCCAGCTTCCGCTTGCTCTTTTGCGGCTTCGACGTAAGGATGTGCCGCGTCTTCGTCTGGCCCCGCTTGATCTTGCCGGTGCCGGTCTTGCTGAAGCGCTTCTTCGCGCCCGTATGGGTCTTCAACTTTGGCATTTTCTTCTCGGTTTTGCTCGATTTCGGCAGGCGGATCGCTCGCCGAGGGCCTCAGAGACAGGGATTCCCCCGCCACTTCAGGCCTCACTCAGTATACAATTGTTCCCCATGAAGGGAAACCCCAAGGTTATCGAACGCCTCAACCAGGCCCTGCGCGACGAGCTCACCGCCATCAACCAGTACTTCCTGCACGCGGAGATGTACGAAAACTGGCGTTACGAGCGCCTCGGCAAACTCATCAAGAAACAGTCCATCGACGAGATGCGCCACGCCGAGAAATTGATGGAGCGCATCCTCTTCCTCGACGCCACGCCCAGCATGGAGCCCATGTCGCTCACGATCGGCAAGAACGTGAGCGAGATGATCCAATCCGATCTCAAGCTCGAGCTCGGCGCCGTGGCCTCTTACAACGAGTCGATCCGCATCTGCGTTGAGAATCGCGACAACGGCTCCCGCGACGTCTTTATCGCCCTCTTGAAGGACGAAGAAGGACATGTCGACTGGCTTGAAGCGCAGCTGCACCAGATCAAGGAACTCGGCTACGAGCGCTACCTCAGCATGCAATTGGAGGAAGAAGGGTAGCCGCTACTCCTCCAACCCGCTAACTTGCTGACCCGCTGACTCGCTGATTCCCTGCTTCTCTCACTCCGCCGGATCTTCCGCCGTGAAATCCGAGCAGCACGGCTTCTCCGTCGCGTGGAAGTTCATCGTCTCGACGCGCGTCCCATCCGGATCGTAGAGATTGAACTGGTACTTGCCGTCGAGCCCGATCTTCGGCGCCTGGTCGTGACGCCCGCTCAGCCGGTTCGCGCTCACAAGCACCTTGTAGGCGTCGGGAACTGAAGCCACGCCGATCGAGAAATGGTCCAGCACGCCCAGCGTCTGCTGCGTCATGTCCGCCGGAATCCCTTTGCCCGGCCCCGCCGCAAGCATGTACTCGATCCAGTCGTGCGCGTCAGGAACCTGCTGGCTGACCCACTCCACTTTGCCCTCGCGGCCGCCCCACCAATACGGCTTGAACCCCAGCAGATCGCGATAAAATTTGTCCTCTGTGGCGCGGTCGTGTACCAGCAGGCCTACGTGGATGATGTGATGGCCAATGGCATTCGGCGCGTCCACCGGTTTCGGGTTCGCCGGCGGCTGCACAAACTGGATGGTATTGCCCTCCGCATCGAGCACGTCGAACCAACGGCTGCCGTCCTTGCCGCGCTCGACCTTCGCCGGCGTCGTCCATCCCTTGGCCGCGAGATACTTGCGCATCCCCTCGGCGCTCTCCGTATTGAACGCTGCGTGATCCAGCCGGTTGATGCCTGCGCCCGCAGGCAGCGGCAGCACTTCAATAAACTGCGTCGCGCTCAGCGCATAGCGCACGCCCAGCGGATTCTCAGGATCAGCCTCCTTCACCGCGCCCACTGAAACGGTGTAAAAGTGTTCGGTCGCCGCGGCGTCGGAAGTATAGACGGCCAAGTGCGAAATGCCTGTAATCTTCGGCCGAACCGGCGCCGACTTCGGCCCGTATTGTGCTGCGGCAGCGGTCACAATTGAAGCCGCCACGAGTGCAACAAGAAGAGTTCTGATTTGCATTGACCTTCCCTCACGATTCCTGGAGCGAGATAACCTTAAATCGCTTGAGGAGCCGCGCGCAAACACGGAATCAGCAAGTCGGCGAGTCAGCAAGTCAGCGAGTCAGCGAGTCGGCGAGTCGGCGAGTCAGCGAGTCAGCGAGTCAGTCAATGAGCAAAACAGCGAATCAGCGTTCAGCAGAACTGCGATGAAAAAAAACGCGATGCGTGAACGAAAAAAGCGAAAGTCGGAATCAAAAAAGTCCTCAAATGCAAAAACAAAACTATGCGACTGTGAAACTGTGAAACTGTGGACAGAAGTTGTTGATTCTAAAGGCTCCACAGTTTCACAGTTTCACAGTTTCACACACTGGCATGGGGGGGTGGGTCGGATTTGATGGGGGGGTGGGTCCGCTGGTATGGGGGGGTGGGGTCTGCGGCATGGGGGGGTGGGGTAAAAACAGTGGTCAGTGAACAGTGGTCGGTGGTCAGAAGTGCAGTGGTTAGCGGGTAGTGGTTCGTGGTTAAAAAGACCGGAAAGACAGTGGTCAGTGAACAGTGATCAGTGGTTAGGAAGACAGAGAACAAGGGAACGAGGGAACAGAAAGGCAGCCAGTAGCCAGTAGCCAATGGCCAGTAGCCAATAGCCGGGAGCCGGTAACAAGTAGCAGTGGTTGCCCGTTCGTCGATCATGGAACGAGTATGCGCCGGAAGGGGGAAATAATCGGCAGACTTGGCGGCAGGAATTTGCGCCTGTTTTCAGTGGGTTGCGAGGCGGGGAGGCGAAGGAGCGCTTGACAAAAGCGGGGGAACGTCCCGACTGTCCCCAGGTTCCCCACGATGAAACTGTGGATGAATGGGGCACTCGGCACCCCATGGCGTGCTGAATTGACAGCTAAAAAACGTTTGGATGTGCCACCCGATCGATATGAAAGGCGCCTCTGTTGGCACGAGGGAACGAACGTCTCGGCCGGTGCCAGCCTCACAGGCTATCTCATCGGCAGTAAGGCGGTAGATCCTCCTCCGGCTCCTCGCGGATCACGCCTTCGTCCATGCAGTCACTGCTTTCCTGAGCCATTTGTTCCGCGTACGCTGCGCTGGAACCACCCGGGTAGCCGGCCGGAGCAAGCCAGCCCATCGGGGGCAGCGGTGGCGTCGAGGGCATGAGAATGGCCTTGAGCGAAGGCAGCGACGGCTTGTAACTGGAGAGTATGGCCTCGGCCGTGGCGCGCTCCTGAGCGGCGAGAGCGGCCGGAATCGTAGCGTTCATAAAGAAAAGCTTGTAGACGCCGTTGGAGTCCATCGGCAAAGAACAGAATCGCGTCTCGAAATTTTGTGGGCCTTGCGCGTTCGTCAAGGTTCCCAGGAAGATGCCGCACTGGGCAATGTTGCCGAGCGGCACGGGTTTTGCTGAGGACACGCTGACGCGCGCACCTTGAAAACCTGAGGCGGCGGCCGCTTCCTGCCAGACTGCCTCGACCTTTTGAGTGAGCGTGGCCTGATTGGGAATCGTCATCGGGTTTTGACCAGGCCTGTATGGACCGTTATGGATCAATAGCGTGTTTCCCAGGGAGACGGACTCGCCTTTCGGACCGGACATTTGGATCAAGGCGTATCCGGCTTTGGTCACGTTCCACCCGGCAGGGACGCCGACGGACGCGCTCTGATCGGACGCTGTGTAGGTTTGCAAGGGAGTGGACGGAACAGGTGCTGATTGTTGCGCGGTGGCCAGCGAAGTGCCGGCAATAAAGCTTGCCGCGAGGATTGTGAATTTCAGGAATTCGGAACCATGTTTCACCTGCATAGGGAATTTCATCCTTTCGCCCCGAGGGAAATGTATTCGTTCCGGAACTGTACCATGCCGTAGACCTTGCGAGCGAATAAGAGCTTGTTGCGCAGAGCGCCAGGGACGGTGGTGGGGCCGTTCTGGTCTCGTCGTCGATCGTCTGGTCGTCGATTTTCTGCTCGTCGATCATGTGACCATTGTGCGCTGGAAAAACAGGGGTGAGTGAACAGTGGTCAGTTGTCAGGCTGGTGGTCTCCCACTCATCCACGATGAAACTGTGGATGAATGGGGCACTCGGCGTTCCTGGTGGGTTCAGGACCGGCCGCCCGCCTGGGCCACCCGCCTCGTCGATCATGTGACCATTGTGCGCTGGAAAAACAGGGGTGAGTGAACAGTGGTCAGTTGTCAGGCTGGTGGTCTCCCACTCATCCACGATGAAACTGTGGATGAATGGGGCACTCGGCATTCTTGGTGGGTTCAGGACCGGCTGCCTGCCTGGGCCACCCGCCCTGGGCCACCCGCCCTGGGGTTGGTGGTCTCCCACTCATCCACGATGAAACTGTGGATGAATGGGGCACTCGGCCCGGTCATGAGAATGGCGGAGAGCCGTAAAAGCTGTGTCCCGTTCACCTCGTTCTTTGCGATGAGCGGGCGTTCGGATAAGATCGGGGCTGGACGAGGATGGAGCCATGCCGAGCGGCCTGAAGCGGTTTCAAAAGGCGGAGTCTCTGCACTTCATCACGTTCAGTTGTTTTCACCGTCTACCGCTGCTTGAAGCGGCAGGCGCCAGGGAGACGGTCGAAGCCGTGCTGGAACAGACGCGCGCGAGGCATCATGCGCGAGTTTACGCCTACGTTCTGATGCCCGAACATATACATCTGCTCGTCAATGAACCGCAGCAGATTGTACTGGCACAGTTTCTCAAAGCCGTTAAGCAGATGACTTCGCGCAAGCTGCGAGGAGCGCGCGAAAAGTTCTGGCAAGACCGCTATTACGACAGCAATGTCCACGGAGAGCAGGCTGGCTCCGAAGTGATCCGCTATATCCATCGCAATCCGGTCAAGCGCGGACTGGTTGCCAAGCCGGAGGACTGGCTATGGTCGAGCTTCCGGCATTACGCGGCCGGGGTGAGGGGTACGGTCGAGATCGAGTCGCAGTGGACAGCGGCGCGACGCGGGAACCAGTTACCGGAAGGGGTGCGCTTGAGGGAGGGCGAACGTTCGGGCTTTCCCACCCAAGCCGCAAAAGGCGCTGCTTGGATGGGGCACGATCCATCGAGGGAGAAACAGGGGTGAAAGACTTGGCCGGGGTGCCCGCCTGGGGGTGGTGGTCTCCCACTCATCCACGATGAAACTGTGGATGAATGGGGCACTCGGCGTTCTTGGTGGGTTCAAGACCGGCCGCCCGCCTGGGCCACCCGCCAAAAGGCGCTGCTTGGATGGGGCACGATCCATCGAGGGAGAAACAGGGGTGAAAGACTTGGCCGGGCGACGCGCCCTGGGGTTGGTGGTCTCCCACTCATCCACGATGAAACTGTGGATGAATGGGGCACTCGGCGTTCTTGGTGGGTTCAGGACCGGCTGCCTGCCTGGGCCGCCCGCCGGCTGTTGACACCTGAACGTCCCGCCCACGACTCACGAACTGCGACCTAGGCGCGCTGCACTTTCTGGTTTCGCTGGTGGGCCGCCAGCACCGTCGCGACCAGAGCAGTAAGCAGCGAAACCACCGCAAGACTCAGAAACGCGCGACGCCAGCCGAAAGCAACCGCGATCCGCGCGATCGTATCGCCCGAGAGCCAACCGGCCATGTAGCCGAAGCCGTCAATGATTCCAGCGGCTGTAGCGCTGCCATGCTTTCCCCCGAAATCGAGCGACATGGCGCCCGCGAGATACGAGTACGGCCCCAGCAACATGAAGCCGACCAGCGCAACAAGGATCGTTGGCGCCCATTGTCCGGAGCGGTCGGGAATGCGGCCCATGAGCACGAGGCAAACCGTGCACGCCGACATTCCGATCACGACCAGAATGTTGCGCCCGTTGGGGCCGAGCCTGTCGCTCAGGAATCCGCCCAGCAACACGGAGATGCCGCCGCAGAGGGGAAAAAGCGCGCTGCGGCTGGCCGCTGCGCTCGCCGTGAGCCCGGCGAATTGGACAAAGTAAGTGGGCGTCCACAGGTTGAACGTCTCGCGCAGCATCGTGGTTCCAAACGCGAGCACGCAGACCATCCAGAAGGGAAAGCTCGAGAGCAATGGCCGAAGGATGGCGGCGAGTCCGACGCGTTCGCTGCTCGCCGACTTCTTCTTTGTCCGCGTACACATTGCGCGGGTTGACTTCCGGCGCGGGCAATCCCCGCTCCTCGGGCGCTTCGCGCAGCAGCAACAGACACGTCAACAGCAGAACCGCGAGCGCCGCGGATGCAAAGAAGAACACGCCGCGCCAACCGACGCCGTGCGCCATGAGCTGGCTCATCATCCAGCGGCAGCCTGCATCGCCAAACAGAAAGCTCAGACTCACCACGGCCATCACGCTGCCGTAAGTGGAGTAGGAGAACCAGCGCGACGAAACCCGCACCAGGGCTGCCCAGCCTAGCGACTGGAAGAGCCGGTTCCCGATCCACGCCAACGTGAAGAGGGGAAATCCTCCGCTCATGGCAAAGATGACGGTGAAGAAGATGGAGCCGGCCATTCCGCCGAGAAAGCTTCGCCGCCCGCCGCCGGTGTCGGCCAGTGCTCCCGAGAAGAACTTGCCGAACGCATACGCCACGGTGCCCACCGAGGCCATGAACCCGAGCTTGATCTGCGCCTCGTTGGGCGTGATGCCGTGCTGCGCCAGATCGCGGATCAGAACCGGCAACACCACCGACAGATCGGAGCGGCAGAAATAATAGCCGGAATAGCCCAGTGCCAGGAGCAGGGCGGTCCCAGCGTGCCAGGCGGTAAACCGCTTTGAACCTGACTGCGCAGGCTCAATTTGGCCGGGGGCCAGAGGATTGATGGTGGACACACAAGAAAATTACCACACGCCCTGACGAGTGGATGTTACAGAGCGGGGACAGCGATGGGGGCCGGATATGGCGCGCCTATGCGGATACGAGATGCGCGGCACCCAGGTGCTTGACGGCCATCAGTTCCAGTGCCGACTCGACAATGTGCTCGGCGCTGACTTCGAGTTCCTTGACCAGCTCCCAGGGCGCGCCGGAGTCACCGAATCGGTCTTTGACGCCAATGGCAGCGGTGATGAAGGGGACGCCGTAAAGCTCGTGGCTGGCGGTGAGAATGGAGCTGACGCGTCCGGCAAGTGCGCCAATCTGATGCTCCTCAGCGGTGACGACCGCGCCGGTTTCGCGCGCGGCGCGAATGATCGCAGGAGAATCGATGGGCTTGAGCGTGTGCATATTGAGGATGCGGGTCTCATAGCCGAATTCGCGCTTGAGGATCCATGCCGCGCGCATCGCCTCGGGCACCATTGGCCCGCAGGCGATGATGCTCAGATCTTCGTGCTCGTCGAGGCAGTCTTCGGCGAGGCGCGTCTCAAAGGCAGCGGCGAATTCCGCTTTCACTCCGCGCAGGCGGATCAGGTTTGCTTTGCCGAAGACGAAGGGCGCGGATTCGCTGGTGACGACGGGCGTGGCCTCGCGCGCAAAGCGGATGTACTTGGGCCCCACGTGTTCGAGAAGAAAATAGCGCGCGGCCTTTCGCGTTTCAATGGCGTCGCAGGGCACGACAACCGACATGTTGGGCAGGCCGAGCATGGCGAAGAGGTCTTCAAGCGCCTGATGGGTTGCGCCATCGGCGCCGACGGAGACGCCCGCATGCGCACCGGCGACGAAGACATTGAGGTTGGAGTAGCAGACCGAGACACGGAGCTGGTCAAGGTTGCGCGCGGCGGAAAATGTGGCATAGGAGCCGAGGACGGGCAGCTTGCCCTCGCGGGCCAGGCCGGCGGCGGCCGCAGTGGCCGATTGCTCCGCGATGCCCATCGAGATCCAGCGGCGGGCGCGCTCCGGCTTGCCAGCGTGGAAATCGGCGATGGTGATGGAGCCGGAGATGTCGAGACCGATGCAGACGACACGCTCGTCGTCACCACATTCGGCAAGCGCTCGGCCAAAGCCCTTGCGCGTGGGCTCCATCGCGACATGCATTGCGGCGGGATCGGCGTTCCACCAGTAATCGCGGGAGAAGCGCGGCATTTTGCGTTCGAGATTGCGCGTTGCCTCGGCTTGCCAACTGCTTGCCTTGGCCAGCAACTCTTCCGCGGGAATGCGCCCGGCGAGGCCGAGTTCGTCGAGCGCCCTGGCGAGTTCTTCGCGATTCGGCGCTTTGCCATGCCAGCCGGGTTGATTCTCCATGAAGCTGACGCCTTTGCCCTTGATGGTGTCGGCAAGGATCATGACGGGTCTGCCTTTGACCTCTCGCGCCTGGTCCAGAGCGTCGACGATCTGGCTCATGTTGTGGCCGTCAATGCGCAGCACGTCCCAGCCGAAGGCCGCGTACTTGGCGGCGAGCGGCTCGACCTGCATCACGTCCTCGACCCAGCCATCGATCTGCAGGCGGTTGCAGTCGACAATGGCGATGATGTTGTCCAGGCGGTAGTGGCCGGCTTCCATCGCCGCCTCCCAAACCTGACCCTCCTGCTGTTCACCGTCGCCCATGAGGCAGAAGATTTTGTGATTTTTCCCGTCGATACGCGCGGCCAGAGCCATGCCGACGGCAATGCTGAGCCCCTGGCCCAGGGAGCCGGTGGAGATTTCGACGCCGGGCAACTTGAGCCAGTTGGGGTGGCCCTGAAAAGGCGAGCCGAGCTTGCGTAGGGTGACCACGTCGTCGAGCGGGCAGAAGCCTGCCATGCCGAGCGAGACGTACAGCGCAGGAGCTTTGTGGCCGGCCGACCAGAGAATGCGATCGCGATGGTCCCATGCGGAATTTTGCGGGTCGTGATCGGCCACGCGCAGGTAAAGTGCGGCTGCGAGGTCCATGATGGAGAGCGTGCCGCCCGCATGGCCGGAGCCTGCCGCGCAGAGTGCGACCAGATTGTAGCCGCGCATGAGGCGCGCAGCATCGCGCAGTTCCTCGATGGAGTATTCCCTGGTGACCATGCCGGTCTTTGAATCCCTCAGCGCCATTCCCGTTCTCCTTTGCGCCCCAAAATTGCCCGCCGTTCCCGCCGTTACAGATTTGCCTTCGTCCAGGCGTCGATGCGTTTAAGCGCTTCCATCAGGTTCTCCATGGAGTTGGCCACGCTGAAGCGCAGATAGCCTTCGCCGAATGATCCAAATGCCGTGCCTGAGAGAGCTGCAACGCCGGCCTGTTCAAGCAACGCATCGGCAATGCGCTTGGAGGGCCACCCGGTGCCGGCGGTGTTGGCGAAGACGTAGAACGCGCCTTTGGGCATGCGCGCGCTGAAGCCCTTGATGTGGTTGAGGCCTTCGACAAACGCGCGGCTGCGGCGCTCGAATTCGTCGCGCATGGCGTCGACAGCGGATTGATCGCCGGCGAGCGCGGCCAGCGCGGCGCGCTGCGTGAAGGCGGCAGTACAGGAGTTCGAATTCGTCGCCAGGCGCGCGATTTGGGCAGCGAGATCCGCGCGCATGACGCCGTATCCGATGCGCCAACCGGTCATGGCATAGGTCTTGGAGAAGCCGTCGAGCAGGATGGTGCGCTCGCGCATGCCGGACACGCTCATGATGGAGAAAGGCTGGCCCTCGAATTGCAAGCGGTTGTAGATTTCGTCGCTGAGGATCATGATGTTGCGATCGCCGATAACCGCGGCGGCGCGCTCGATGTCGCGGCGGCTCAGCACGCTGCCGGTGGGATTTTGCGGTGAGTTGAGGATAACGAGTTTGGTGCGGGGCGTGATCAGACGCGCCATTTCGTCCACGTCCATGGCGAAGTCGTGCTCTTCGCGCAAGGGAATGGGAACCGCCGTGCCGCCGGCGTAACGGATCATCGATTCGTAGATGGGAAAGCCCGGGTTGGGGTAAAGGACCTCGTCGCCCTCGTCGATGAGGGCCAGCATGACATAGAAGATGATGGGCTTGCCGCCGGGGACAACGACCACCTCCTCGGGCTGGATAGCGACGCCGTGCGTTCGGGTGACAGATGCGGCGATGGCCTCGCGCAGCTCGGGCAGGCCGGCCGAGGGGACGTAATGCGTCCATCCGCCGCGTAGCGCGTCCACGGCCGCTTCCACGATGTGCTGCGGGGTGTCGAAGTCGGGCTCGCCAATCTCCAGATGCACAATGTTCCTGCCCTGGCGCTCGAGCGCCTTGGCTTTGCTGAGGACTTCAAAGGCAGTCTCCGTACCCAGGCGCTCCATGCGGCGCGCCAAAATCAACTCATGTTCGACCAGCTGCATTGTCATTGCGAGTGCTCCAATCACCTGCCTGAGCCGGGCGCGACGAGGTCAGTCAATGAGCTGCCCGGACCCCGGCCGGATGGCATTATACCGCCGGTAAAACCGGCAAAATGTGACGGTCGTCGCCCTCCTCGAGAATCGGCGAAAGCCGCCTTTGCACAGGCGCAGCCGTGCTGCTTTGTGAGTAGAATGTTCTGCAAGCGCATCACAAGTCCTCGCGAATGAATTACTACGACCAAGTCGCAGAAGCTGCTGGTTTCTTAAAGGAGCGGCTGGGCTCGCTGGCCCCTCGGGTGGGCATCGTGCTGGGCTCGGGGCTGGGCGCAGCCGCCGATGCAGTCGAGAACCCGGTCATCGTCCCCTACAGCGAGATTCCTCACTTTCCGCAATCCACCGTTGAGGGCCATTCAGGCCGCATCGCAGCGGGGCTGCTCGGCGGCGCACCGGTAATCATCCTGCAGGGGCGCGTCCATTTCTACGAGGGCTACTCGCCGCTCGAGGTCACGTTTCCCATGCGCGTGCTTGGCATGCTTGGCGTGCGTGCAGTGGTGCTGACCAATGCGGCCGGCGGCATTCACTCGGGCCTGCATGTGGGCGAACTGGTGCTGTTAAGCGACCACATCAACCAGATGGGCTGGAACCCGCTCAACGGTCCCAATGAGCCGCGCTTTGCGATTCGTGCCGGCGCGGGCCAGCGCTTCATCGACATGACCGAGGCCTACAGCAGACCGCTGCGGACGCTGGCGAGAGAGGAGGCTCGCGAAGAGGGATTCGCGCTGGAGGAAGGCGTGTATCTGGCCACCCCGGGACCGAGCTTCGAGACGCCGGCGGAAATTCACGCTTTCCGCGCGCTGGGCGCGACGCTGGTGGGAATGTCCACCGTGCCCGAGACCATTGTGGCGCGGCACATGGGAATTGAGGTGCTGGGCATTTCGTGCGTGACCAACCTGGCCGCGGGCCTGGGGACAAAGCCGCTGAGCCACGAAGAGGTTAGTGAGACGGGAAAATGGGTGGAAAAACGGCTCGCGGATCTGCTGAAACGGTTAGCGCCAAGAATCGCCGAGCGGGCCGAGGTCGAGGAGTGAACGCGGCCATAAGTGAGGCCTTGGGGAGTGAGGCGGTGGGGACTCGAGCGCAGGGCAATCAAACGGCAGGGACGCTCAGCAGTCTGCCCGGCCCGAGCGCGGCGGCGCTGGGCGTTCAAGAGGAAGCGCGGCTGCCATTCCCGCCCACAGTCCTGGGGATCGCAGGCTGCTCGGGCTCGGGGAAGACGACCCTGGCCAACGAATTGGCCCGC
This sequence comes from uncultured Acidobacteriaceae bacterium, assembly GCA_963835355.1. Classification (GTDB taxonomy): domain Bacteria; phylum Acidobacteriota; class Terriglobia; order Terriglobales; family Acidobacteriaceae; genus Telmatobacter. The sequence goes on from CAWIFE010000002.1 coordinate 139,958, forward strand.
ACGCTGCGCGGCCTGCGTTTTCATCTCGACGACTACTATCTCGACCTCTCGGAGCTGCCGCTGGACGAGCGGGTAAAGAAAAACTTCGACGACCCGGCGCTGATCGAGGTTCCGCTGCTTGCGCGCCACATCGCGGCGCTGGCGCGCGGAGAAAACATCGATCGCCCCATCTACGACTTCGGCACCTACACGCGCGTGCAGGGCCGCAGCCAACGCGTAACGGCCGGTCCGTTCCTCATTGTCGAGGGGCTCTTCGCGCTCTACTACAAGGAACTGTTCCCCTACTACCACCTGCGCGTGTATGTGGACACGCCCGACTCTCTGTGCTTCGAGCGGCGGCTCAAGCGCGACATCGAAGAGCGCGGACGCACGCCGGAATTGGTGCGCGAGCAGTACGACCGGACGGTGCGGCCCACCAGCGTGGCGTACGTGAGGCCTTCGGCGGCGAACGCCGACCTGGTGGTCGACGGCACGGGAGCGCTGGACTGGAAGGTGGAGCGGGTGATGACAGAGATGCGCAAACGCGGGCTGCTGACGGGAGTTGGTTAGCTTGAAGCGACAGAAAGCAGAATCATGCGCCGCCGGTGGTGAGCGGGACATGAGGGGTATGTAGCAGAGGATTGCCACCGCCGCCGCCGACCTGCGTTGATGTTCGCCGGAACACCTCAAAGCTATTCTTGCCCTTTTCTTTGGCCGCGTACATGGCTTCGTCGGCACAGTACATCAATGTCTCCAGATCGCTGCCCGCTTCAGGGTAGGTGACGACGCCGACGCTGACCGTGATGACTGCCTGCGAGTGATCGATCTTATAAGGAAGGGCGACGGCAGCAACGATTTTGGCGGCGATGGATTCGGCTTCAGCGGGAATGCGCAGGTCGGGAAGCAGGACGATGAACTCATCCCCGCCGATGCGAGCCACGGTGTCGGTCGAGCGGACGCAGTCGCAAAGGCGTTCGGCTAATTGGCACAGCAATTGGTCGCCGGCCTGATGGCCGAGTGCGTCGTTGACAATCTTGAATTCGTCGGCATCGACCATGAGCAAGCCAAAGCAGGTTTGAAAGCGAACGGCGCGCTTGAGCGAAGTCTGACACCGGTCGTTCAAGAGAATGCGATTGGGCAGGCCGGTGAGCGCGTCGTGCTCCGACAGGTGACGCAGGCGCTCTTCGCTGCCACGGAGGGCGCGCGTCTGCAAGGCTACGCGGTGGCGGAGGATGACGATCCAGGCGAGGGAGGCGAGAACCATCAGGCCGACGACGGAAAAGCACTCCAGCGCATGCTCTGAGGTCCACCAGGTCGGCGCCTGAAGAACAGAAATGTCGTCGATCGAGCGCAGCAGAATGTGCACCGACTCCGCCCGCACCGCGCCCTCACTCAGATTGGTGCTGAGGGAATCAACCTGCACGTTGCTGACGCCAGTGATGCGCACGAGACTCCCGTCCTTCCATGGGAGCACAGCGCCAAGAGAAATACTTGCGGGCAGAATTGCGGGAATGAGCACGCCGCCGGCACGCAGCATGACCGTGGGATCAGCAGCGGCATCATCGCGACCAATCAGCTCGGCATCGATCTGCACCAGCTTGCCGTCGAGATCGCCCTTGACCGCCTGATCGGGCGTGATGGCCAAGGGAGGCGGAGGCGAGCCGGTTCCTGCGGCAACGCGAAAGATTGCGTCTTCAAGGGAGGGCTTGAACAGGCTGATGGCGGGAAAGCCCACGACGTCGACAAAGGAACCCACAGGGACGCTGTTCTGCTGCGTAGTCTGCATGCAGATGCCGTCCTTCGAGTCCTGAATGCATAGCAATTGTCCCGGCCAGTTGAGGGTAACCGTGCCCTGGACGTGAACGCGGTGGAGAAGACCGGGATCGGGCGAAAAGCGGAACAACTCAGCGACCGGAACAGCAGGCACCGCGAAGGGATCGCGCGGCGCCGGCTGGATGACGGTGACCTGTCGAAGCGTGGGGAAGAACAGGTGGACGCCAACCATCTGGCGACGCTGATTGAAGAGCGGAGCTGAGTTGCCGTCGATGCGGACGAGGGAATCGACCAGCGAATCATAGTCCACTCCCGGCTGGCGCACGGTGACGGCGGTGAACATTCCACCGTCGGCGGCGACGCTGAGAATGATATTATTCGGCCCCACGTGCGCACTTCGGACGCGGCCTTCAACTTCAACCCATTGGCCATCCAATGAGCCGGTGAGCATTTGGGTCAAGGATGCTTTGGCGGGATTTGCGGGTAGGCTGGACTGGCCGATCGGCCGCACCTGGTTGCTGGAAACGACAGGCGCGTAGTCACCCGCATTGGTCACTCCGGTGATTTCCACCAGCGTGCCGGCCTTGATCGAGAGGATGGGCCGCGGGGGAACGGAGACGAAGACGCTGCCCGAGGCGTCATGAACGAAGATGGCGCCGTGCCTGGCGTCGATATAGGGATCGTAATAGGTGACGACTGCGCGCAGATGGACGGGAAGGTTGCGGGCAGCGATTTCGGGAGAGAGGTCGTGCACCCCACGCGCCGTGGCCATGATGGGCGGGGTTCGCTGGGAGGCAGGCCAATGCTGAGCGCCAGCCGTCAGGCAAAACGCAGCGAGCGCGACCCACAGCACAAACACGCGCTGGACCTGCATTCGATTCCCCCCCCGGAACCATCTCACTTGGCCCCGCAAGAAACGCGCACCAATCCGCCCGCTAAACGACAGCAATAGCGTCATGGCCAAGAATGTCATCGACCATTATGCTCCTTAGCATGAGGAAAGGGCAGGTTACCTGAGCAATGCGAACTAAAGTGGCAGAACTTGTCCGAGAGGCGCAAAAAAGGAATTTCAAGCCGGAATCGAACCAGGCCCAATGAAAAGAACGCAGATAGAGCTGGCTTACTTTGCCGTGAGCGCAGCCACCGGCACCAGCATGTCTTCCTTGCGCATGACGAGATTGGTGGCGTTGAGCGTGGCGAGTTCGAAGCCGTGGCCGTGGGTAATCGCGTCGGTCGGGCAGGCCTCAACACAATAGCCGCAGAAGATGCAGCGGTTGTAGTCGATGTTGTAGACCTTGGCGTAACGCTCCGAAGAGGAGATGCGGTTTTCGGCGGTGTTTTCGGCGGCCTCGATATAGATGCAATTGGCCGGGCAAGCCGCTGCGCAGAGAAAGCAGGCGACGCACTTCTCCATGCCGTTCTCGTCTCGCTCCAGGACGTGCGCGCCGCGGAAGCGCTGCTCGAAGACTGCGCCGCGGGTGGGGCCGGGGCCATCGGGGTAGTTTTCGACCTCGGTTGGCGCAAACATCTCGCGCAGGGTAATGCTCATTCCCTTGGCGATGCCGGCGACGTTGCGCACGATCGACATGCGTCCAGTATACGATGGAGCCAGTGAGGAGTTTATGAAGCGCGCGATCGTATGTACCGCCATCATTTTGACGACGTTAGGCTTGGGGGCCATCGTTGCTCAAGCACAACAGCAGCCGTCGATTCCCATGGGCGGAATGGACGAGATGCACAAGCCCGCGCCACCGGCCGGGCCGCTCGAAATCAAATTCGGCGACAAATCTGCCACCTGGACCGCAACGACGCTGGCCGCGTTGCCGCATGTGACGGTCACCGTTCACAACGTGCATACCAAGGCCGATGAGACTTACTCCGGCGTGCCGATCATTGCGCTGCTCACGCCGCTGGGTGTGACCGACAAGCCACACGGCAAGGATCTGCGCCTGTATGTAGTGGCTGTGGGATCGGACGGGTATGAAGCGGTCTACGCGATCGGCGAAGTGACGCCGGACGTGGGAGCGAGCACGATCATCGTGGCTGACACCGAAAACGGAAAGCCGCTTTCTGCCGACGGCCCGCTGAAGCTGATCGGCACAGGGGACAAACGCCCGGCGCGCTGGGTGCGCAACCTGGTGGCGATTGAGGTGCGGGCGGCGGAGTGAATGCGAGCGGCGGCGGCGAGCCGCAACTTTACACGCAGCAAACAAAAAGAAGCCGCTACGGCCGCGCACCCCAGGAGATTGATGGCCTGAGGCGCGCGAGCCGATGCGATGGCTTGCTACGCGAGCGACGCAGCTTAGCGGTGGTGCCCGCTGTTGCCGCCGCCGCTGTTCCCGTGACTCTGATTCGATGATGCGGGTTTCGAGCTGTGATCTGCCGGAATTGGCCTGCTGACGGCCGGAGTTGCGGGCCGCCCGTGATTCTGATTGGCAAACTGTCCGCGAACCCCGCCATAGGTCTGCTCATGCTGCACCTGCGTGTTCATGCGCGGAGCAGTCGGCTCGTGTGCCGCTTCCCTCTCCGATGGCTGAGGCCGGGTCTGCACGCCGGCTCCGCCGCGGTAGCTGGGGCGCGAATTGTTGTTGTTGTAGTTGTTTCCGCGATTGTAGTTTCCGCGATTACCGGCGTTGTAGTTGTACGTGTTGTGGACCACGCGCACGTTGATGTTGTTGTACGCGCGGTTATAGAAGAAGTGGCCGCCGTTCCAATAGCCGCCCTCGTAGCCGAGGCCGATGTAGCCAAAGCCGTAGTTGATGCCGCCATAGAAGCCGATGTGCAGGCCCCAGTGGCCGGGATAAAAGAGATAGCGGCCGCCGTAAAACCCCCAATAGCCCGGCGTCCAGAGCGCGGCGTCGTAGGGCGGTTCGACCCACGCGCCGGGCACCCAGTAATAGCCGCCCGGGCCCCAGGCCCAATAGCCGGGAGTCCAGATGTAGCCGTCGCCAGGCGCTGGAGGCTGATCGTAGTCGGGCAGCGCGGGCGGAGCTTCAGTTGCCTGTTGTGTCGGCATCTCAGCATAGCCTGAGTCGTCGGGAGCTTGACCCGGCGCTGCCGACTGGTCGGGTGGGGGAGCTTGAGTTGTGTAGGACGGCCCACTGGGCGCCATGTTGCCTGCTGCCGGATCTGGACCCTGATCTGGCGCGCCCTGGTCGGGCGGGGCCTGGTCCTGCGCAACTGCGACGGCAGCAAAGGCCGTGGGAATTGTGGATTGGTGGAATGCGGCCAAGCAAAGAGCGGCCGCAACAGCGAATGACATCGCAAAAGCAAATCGAGAGAGGTGTTTCATATCTACCTCCTATGGGTGGGTTTAGCCCATGGTCACTCAGTCTAACGCTCCGAATGGACCGGCGGCTATCTCCCCCTGGGTTTAAAAACACCAAAACGCGCAATTAGTGGCGCACGGCGGGCGGGGCCGACTTGCCGCGGTTGTTTGCCGGGGGCGTGGTGATGGGCTTGCGTTGCGGTTGCGCGTTCAACATCTGCTGGCAAACCGCCGAGTCCTGCCCGCGCTGCAGGCCCTGCACTGTATTCTGGCCGCGGCAAAGGCGAAGCTTCATGGCGTCGGCGTCGTCTCGGGTCAGATCCGTCGTGCGCTCGAGGCCGCTGAATGGATCTACGTCAAAGCGAAAGAGCGTGTCGCTGGGCGGCTTCTGCTTGCCGTATTCGAAGTGGTTCCAGGTGCAGAGAAAGGCGCGGCCATCGGGCTCCGCCATCACGGCGTAGATTTGCGTCCAGTCAATGCCGCTGCCCGGGCCGGGTCCGGTCGCGTTCCAGACGAGCACTCCCTGGCCGCCGCGCACCCATCGCGCGGTCCACATGTGGTACGAAATGTCGTAATGAAGCGCAGTAAAGTACGTGCTGGCCGCACAGTCGTGGCAGTTGTCGTAGAGAACGGTCAGCTCCTCGGGCGCATCGGTTTGAAAGTGTTCCCAATCGAACCAACGCAGGTTGACACCGCTGATCAGCGGCGCCACCACATGGCTGGTGAGCGATACGTTCCAGATGGTGAAGGAGTCATCGCCGGGCGCCGATTGCGGGCCGGGTCGATCGGCGGTGACGACCAGCGCCGCATCGTAGACGAGGCCGATCTCGCGGATGGCTGTCCACTTCTCGACTGCCAGCGAGCGTGTGACCCAGGCGACGATGTTTTGATCTTTCGGATCGTGAAAGTCGATCCAGCGAAAGGTGCCCGACGTTTGCTGCGCGCCAAGAGGAAGAGCAAAGGCCAACGCTGCGGCGACAGCGGTGAGGCGCCTGGGGAGGTGAACCCGCATGAATTTAGATATAGCAGAGCGGAGAGACAGGGACCGAGGGAACAAGGGACCAAGGGACCAAGCCACCCCAGCGACGAGGACCTGACGCTGGGGACCCCGGCAGGGAACAAGGGAGCGGAGGGAGCTATTTTTGCGCGGCGGGGGCGGGCTTGATCTGCTTCGCAAAGTTTGGCGGCGGTGTGTCCTGATCTGCAATGCTCGTAAGCAGAGCGTCCCAGCCGTCGTCGGCGCCGTGGAACTTGGTGTATTTGGCTTTGCAATACGCCACCATGCTGCTTGTGTCCTGCGGGATGGTGGCACTCTGAGCCAGATGGATGGCCCGGGCGCAATACCAAAAGCCACTTACATCGAGCGGCGTTGATTCCAGGTCCGCAACTGCGAGCTGGTAAGTGTCCTGCACATTCGTCGGGTCCATTCCGTAGGCCCGGGTCAGCCATTCCCCGGCCTGCGAATAATTTTTCTGCTGGACAGCGCAGTAGCCTTCCGCGCCGACAAAGATATCGTTGAGAAGCTTGCTCAGCGTCACGAAGTCGCCTTCCGACATATTTGCGGGTTGCCGCCACATGGGTACGGCGAGCATTCCCCCGGACGCGTCGACGCACATTTCGTTGAGCGCTGCGTTGTCGCCAGCGGCCGCGTTCACGCGGTCGAGCGCGACCACAATGCCCAGCGCGCGAATATTGCCGGAGTCCGCCGCCAGCAGGCGCTTGGCCACTTTCATCACCTGTTTCGAATCGCCCACGGTTTGCCAGGCCGCCATCTCCTGCTCCAGCGCATCGATCAAGACCACGCTCTTAGGGTATTGCTGGATGAAGGCCTCAAGCGCTTCGGCGCGCGATGTCGCGTCTGCCGTGCTTACGGCGGCGGTGTAGGCGTTGTATTCGGCTGGATCCTGAATGACCTTCTGTCCGGAGGGCGGCTGCTGCGCGCTTGCGGCCGCCAACGCAAAAGGCAGGCTGAGCGCGCAAAGCGTGAGGATGGTCTGAGGTAAGCGCAGGCGATGCACAAAGGAAGCGTAGCACAGGCGAGGAGGCTTGCTGGCCATTCCAAATTGAGTCGATTCGTGCCGATTTTGGTTCAGCTTTTGATTCAGCTTTTTTCGGGCGGCGTCGCGCCTTGCTCTCCGGGCCACTCGGTTGCGACCAAGAATGAAATCTCGTCGACGACGCGCTTCAGTTCGCCAGCCGTGCGGTTGTTCAGGCGAGCTTCGAACACCTCAAGCAGCGCATGGAAATACCAGAGCTGTTCTTTCGGGCCGCGCTTGAAGCGGTCCCAGACCGCAGGGCCGATCTCCTTGAGGTCGTCGAGGATGGCTTTCGCGTTGTAGAGCTTGTCGGCGGCGGAGATGACGAGGACGTCTTCGGGCTCCGTGCGCAGGCGCGCGAGATAGGCGTTCTTGCGCTCTTCCCAGCCTTCCTTCTTGTCGTGATCCTCGGCGAGTGTGTCGGAGAGGCCTTCGACCATGCGCGCGACGTTGGGGCCGAATCTCTTTTTCACATCGTCGAGCGTGCGCTGGCCGCCGTGGTCCTCGGCGGTATCGTGCAGGATCGCCGCGATGACCATGTCTTCGGTGACGGGAACCGGCCCGCCCGCTTCGCTCATCACCAGCGATGCCACTCCGAGCAAGTGCGCCATGTAGGGGATTTGCGTTCCCTTGCGGAATTCCGTGTGGAGCACACGTGCATAGTCAACGGCGCGGGTAAAGCGGTCAGTCAGGATGAGGGGTTGGGTCGGGTTCTTCATCTTTTGTTATCTCATGCGATAGAAGTTGAAGCCGCTTCGGCCCACGCGGCTCCGCGTCACAGCCCCAGTTTCGCCCACATCGCATCGACCTTGGCCTTTGTCGCTCGGTCCATCTCGATCATTGCCGGCCACGGGCGGTTGAAGCCCTCGGCCTTCCACTTGCGCGTGGCGTCCACTCCCATTTTCGATCCGTAGTTGGGCAGGCGGCTGGCGTGATCGAGCGAATCCACGGGGCCAAGAGTGAACTGAATGTCGCGCTCGGGATCAATGTTGTTGGCCACGCGCAGCACGACTTCGCCGATGTTCTGCACGTCGCAGTCCTCGTCGACCACGATGATGCACTTGGTGAACATGGCCTGGCCCAGCGACCAGATGGCGTTCATCACTTTGCGCGCCTGGCCGGGATAGCTTTTCCTGATGGAAACGATCATCAGATTGTGGAAGACGGCCTCGACGGGCAGATGAATGTCGACCAGTTCGGGGATGCTCATCTTCATCGCGGGCAGAAAAATCCGTTCGACAGCCTTGCCCATCCACGCGTCCTCCATGGGAGGTTTGCCCACGATGGTCGCGGCATAGATGGGATCTTTGCGATGGGTGATACAGGTTAGATGGAAGACCGGATACTCGTCTTCAAGCGTGTAGAAGCCGGTATGGTCGCCGAAAGGGCCCTCGGCGCGCAACTCGCCCAGCTCGACATAGCCCTCGAGAATAATTTCCGCATTGGCCGGCACTTCGAGGTCGACGGTCTCGCATTTAACGATCTCGACCGGCTTGCCGCGCAAAAATCCCGCGATCAAAAACTCCTCGACCTCAGGCGGCGCGGGAACGATGGCGGCGAACGTCGTCGCAGGATCGGTGCCGATGGCCACGGCCACTTCGAGCCGCGAACCTTTCAACTTTCCAAGCGAAACTTGCGGCGTGCCGGCGAGAGGGGCGTCGGGGATGCTAACCGCGCCGCCGGCGGTCTCGGCCATGATTGCAACCATTGCATGGAGCGGATTTTCGGACGAGTGCAGTGCCGCCGCGTTGCGCAGGGCCTCGCGGTAGTGCTCGGCGGCAACTTTCTGCCGCTGCCAGTGCATGCCGGTGGTCTGGCCGTCGTAAACCTGCATGCGATACATTCCGATGTTGCGCTTGCCGTTGCGGGGATCGCGCGTGTGCACGCAAGGCAAGGTGATGAAACGGCCGCCGTCGTGCGGCCAGCACTTGAGAATCGGAAAATAGTTGAGGTTAAACTTCTCGCGCCGAATCATCTCCTTGCACGGCGCGTCCTTGGCGCTCACAACTTTGGGAAAGGCACTGGTGAGCGCGCCGAGCTGCGGCAGCATCTTCAACTTGTCGAACAGGCCATCGGGAGCTTTGACGTTCATCAGGCCACTGATGCGCTCGGCAATTTCATCGAGACGATCGACGCCAAGCGCGAGAGCCATGCGGCGTTCGCTGCCGAACTGGTTGATGAGAACCTTGTGGCCGGGATGGCCTTTTATGTTTTCGAAGAGCAGGGCCGGACCGCCGGGCGCGTATTTCTCTTTCGTCGCGCTTTGCGGAGCGGCTGCGGTCGACCCGGCTTCGCCGCGCGAACCGATCCCACCACGCGAACCAATTTTCGACACGCGATCGGTAATCTCGGTGATTTCGAGCTCCGGCGAAACTTCCTCGTGGATGCGGCGAAGCTCGCCGTGCTTTTCGAGCGTTTTGATCCAGTCGCGCAGATCGTCGTAGGCCAAGGTCTTGCTCCTGGGCGGTGCAGGCCGCCGTCAACACTTTAGCTTATAGCGTCGCGGCGTTGTTTGGCGGGCGGGTAAGTGGGGTTGTCGGTGGTTAGCCGGCGGGCTGGATGGCGGGAACGAGCGTGCTGAACGGCGGTATCGCGTCCATCGGGTAGCCGAGACGCTTCCACTCGTCGAAGCCGCCGCGCAGCGGACGCACACGCTCGATGCCGAGCTTGTGCAGCTGCATGGCGGTCTTGGCCGCCGTGGCTTCGCTGGGGCAGGTGCAGTAGAGCACCACATCGCGATCGCGGGGAATCTCAAGGTGGCGCGCGGCGATGGCATCGGGCGAGAAATGCACCGCACCCGGCAGGGTGAACGGATCGGGCACCAGTTCGAGGGGATGGCGCAGGTCGACGATGTAGACCTGTTCGCCTGCATCAAGCTGCCGTTTTAACTCTTCGGGCTCAAGGCGCGAGGCAACGAGGCTTCTGAGTACCATGCGGCGGCGAACAAGACGTCCAATGAAGAATGCTACGACGCCCAGAATCAGCAAGGCGCCGGAGAAGCGGCCCACCCAGTCAAGCAGGCTGGGATTGCGCTTGAGCAGGTCACCGAAGAACCGGCCGCAGGCCATGGTGACGCCGACCCAGAACGCGGAACCGATGCCGTCGTAAAGCAGGAACGCTGCAAAGCCCATTCCATTCTGTCCGGCAACGGGCGGCGCCAGCGTTGACAGGCCAGGAACGAACTTGGCGAACATGAGCATGGTGCCGCGGCGGCGGCCAAACGAGTCCTGCGTGCGACGGACGCAGGTGGTCGGCTCGAGAGAAAGCTTGCAGAGCAGGCGCAGAACGCGATGGCCCTGCGTGCGCCCAACAAAGAACCAAATGCTATCTGCCGTGAGCGATGCGGCGACCGCTACTGCAAGGGCCAGGGGAAAGCTGATTTGTCTTTGGGCGGAGAGCGCTCCGGCGGCAAGCAGCACCGGTACCGCCGGCAGGGGAATGCCAAGCTGCTCCACCAGCACCCAGGCAAAGATCAGCAGGTAGCCATACATCAACAGAATGTCGGTGGGTAGCGCCATGAATTGATCCAAGCTAAGGCGTGTTGGGGAATCAGGCCGCATGGCCTTGTGGACTGGATTCCACGAGGAAAAGCGGCCTCACCTTATGAGATGAATCTAAACGAAGTTCGGTGCAAAGGAAAAGCAGCGGGGGCGGCTCAGGAAGACCGGGTGTCGGCCGAAATCACCTGTTCGATGGTCCAGTCGACCCAGGCGGCCTGCTCTGCCGGACAGGCCAGGCGGCCGGGATCGTTGGCTAACACGGCATCGACAAAGTTCTCGACGATGGGAAAGTGAATGTTTGTATGGGTTGGCAGCATTTCTGTGCGGCGTCCGGCGCCCGTGTCGATGCGCAGCTCCGGCCCGTTGAGCGGATCAAGGTTGATCTCGCCCGACTCGCCGATGATGCGGAACTGGTCGCGCGCCAAGCGAGAATTCCAGCGCACGTCGACGACGGCGTGGACACCGCCGGAAAAACCCATTAAGACGGTCGCGGAATCTTCGACGCCGATGCGATGTACGGCATTCGACAGCAGGCCGCAGGCGCGGTCTGGTTTGCCGAAGAGGAAGTTCATAGCGTCAATGCGATGCGAGGCGATGTCATAGAGCGGGCCGCCGCCAGAGAGCGCGGGATCGGCGAGCCATTCGCGGCCTTCGATCTCCAGCCAGCTGTGGCAATTCGCCTCGGCCAGAAGTGGCCGGCCGATGGCGCCGTCAGCGATGAGGTGCTTTGCACGGAGAAGCTTCGGATAGAGTCTGCGGTAATACGAAACGCCGAACAGGCTGCCCGAAGCGAGGCTCGCCGCGCGGCCTTCTGCGGCCATGCGCTCCGCCTCGGCGAAGTTCATTGCCATGGGCTTCTCGCAGAGGACATGCTTGCCGGCGCGAAGCGCAGCGATCGCAGTCCCGGCGTGGAGGGCCACCGGCAATGCGATGTAAACAGCGTTGACAGCCGGGTCGGCGACGGCTTCCTCGAGGCTCGCCCACGATCGCGCGCCAGGATACGCCGCGGCTTTGGCCGGAGTGCGCGTGACAAAGCCGTAGAGCCTGCTGCGCGGCTCAGCTTGAATGGCAGGAATAACGCGCTTGCGCGCAATGTCGCCGATGCCGGCGACGACCCAGTTCACGATACTCATGTCCAAGCCATTTTAATTCAGGCCGGAATAGATCCGAAGGTCGCAATCAGCGCAAAAAAGCCGCCAACAGGCGGCTTGATCGCGATCTTGAGGTGGGAGGGCCGCGTAGTTATTGCTCGGGGGCCCCTGAATCGGACGCCGGTAACGCAGTGCCTGGCGCGGAAACCCGGGCGGGCGCGGATTGCGCATCCTGGTTCTTTTCCCCAAAGTAGTCGTGATCCCAGAGATCCGCATAAAACGCGCCAGTGAGCTCGGCGGCGCGCGGTCCAAATGTGGCCCTGCCGCCCTCGAGGAAGAAGACAGTGACCAGGCCGCCTTGCGGCGACTCAGAGTAGGCAGCAAACCAGCCGTAGCGCGTTCCGTTGTCGGAGCAGGTTCCGGTCTTGCCGAAGATGGGCAGCTCGCGGAAGTTGGCACGCAGACGCCGCGCGGTTCCATACTCTACCGCACCGGCCATGCCGTCTTCCAGGTCGGGAAGGTAGCGGGCGATATCGAGAGTGCGCTTGATCCTGGGCTGGAACGAAGCGACATCTTCCGAGGTGGTGGGGTGCTGCAGGTAGTAGAGCGTTCCACCGTTGGCGATGGCGGCAACAAAGGCGCCCAATTGCAGTGGAGTAAGCGAGACACCCTGTCCGAAGCTGCACATCCGGGCCACACCGCCCTCGGCTTCGGGAATCGCCTGATCGGGATAGACACCCAACTGCTCGCCGGAGATGTTGTAGCCGGCCAGCTCGCCGAGGCCAAACTGCGTGGCGTAGTGGCGCACGCGTTCGAAGCCCAGCTCGCGGCCCAGTTCCTCAAAGTAGAGATTGTTACTTTTGGCCAGCGCCTGGGTCATGTCCATGCGGAAGCCGGGGAGCTGCACCATGGTGTCGCTGGTGACGAGCGATTCAGAAAGCGCAGCCAACGCCACAGTCAGCTTGATGGTGGAGCAGGGCTCAGCGCCCGGCGAGAGCGCTAGTTTCTGGTTGACCATGGCAAGAATGCGGCCGTTGGCGGGATTGATCACGACGGCGGTCCCGTTCATGTCGCCCAGGGCATCGATTGCCGCCTGGCGCACGACTGGATCCTCGCCGGCGGTGTTGTCGCCTGCACCGACATCCCCATGAATGAATGAACTGGCCGTGAAGCGCTCGTAATAATGATGGCGGCGGTGATAGGAAGCGCTGCGCAACTGGGCTCCCGTTGTGGCAGCGATGTGGCTGGACGTGGTTGTTCTGGCGGAGACGCGAGCAGAATGCCTGTGCGTGGAAGAGGAGCGCGTGGCCGTAGTTCGCGCCGCCGAAGTTCCGGGCGCCGTTGCGCGGGAAGCGCCGGAGTGAGTCGTGCCCGTCTGCGTGGCGGAACGATGCGCGGTTGTGTGATGCGTCGTGGCGACGTGCGATTCAGTTTTGGATTTCGAGTGATGCAGAGGTTGCGGAGCATCCAGCGCCGCAGCGCAGGCGGCGCTCAAGCCAAAGATGAAAACAAAAAAATAAATAGGCCCAACGCGCAACTTCTTCATCCAGTCAACAACCTCTCAGTTTTTGGATCTCATGCCGCGCGCTCGCCCCCGGGCTCCGCACTTCGTTCTATAAACCTTTGACGCCCTTCCAGTTTCTCTCGTGCGTCGGGCGAAATGCTCTTGCCGGCCCCAGAAAAATGCGACAGTCCAGCTTCGCGATCGTGAGATTCACCGCCAACCAGGTCTTTCAGATTTGAAAATAACCCCAGAGACAGTAGTGTCCCTCGATCGGACATCGCAACCCATACAACTTTTGGGGGCGTTCTGTTTACTATACCCGTTTTACGCCCGTTTTGGAACCTTTCCCGACTCGGCATGGGGGCCAAGTCCACTCGATGCAATCGATATTTAGAACTTCAGACGGCGCAGAAATGTAGGTACATCCAGATCTCGTTCGGGTTGCTCTGCCGGGCCGGCAAAAAGCGACGTTCCGGTTTCAGCGCCGGTCTCTGCTCCGTCGCGCGGCGTTGCGGCGAACTCCGAGGCATAGTCCCGGGGCTGGTTGTCAGACTCCGATGCGTTGCCCTCGGATTGCTGCCCAGCCGACGGCGCGCTCCCACCGTTCGTCGCAAATTCCGTTGCGTGGCCGGCAACCTGCTTCGCGGGCGAAGAAACCGTAACCGTGGTGGCCACTCCCGGCGCAGCCGCGGCAAAAAAGAAACCATCGTCCGCGTTCTCTATCGCCGCATCATCTTCTTCGCTCATGAAGCGCGCCGGAACGGGAGCGGGCTCCGGTGAGCGCTCGCGCATCCAGTTACCGGTTGACACAACAGGAACCGAGAGCACCGGCGCCTCTTCGACACTCAGCATGCGCGCGCGCCGCTCCGGCATTTGATCGCGGAAACCGGTAGCGATGACGGTGATCTTCACCTCTTCGCCCATCTTCTCGTCGAGCACGGCGCCGAAAATGATGTTGGCGTCCTCGTGCGCGGCCGACTCGATGAGCGACGAAGCTTCGTTGACCTCAGAAAGCTTGAGCGAGCTTGACCCGGTGATGTTGATGAGGATTCCGCGCGCGCCGTCGATTGCGCCCGCGTCAAGCAGCGGCGACGCCATGGCCGCCTGTGCCGCTTCCACGGCGCGGTTCGAGCCCGAGCGCACGGCTGTGCCCATCACGGCGTGACCCATGCCCGCCATGGTGGTCTTCACGTCGGCAAAGTCGCGATTGATGATGCCGGGAATGGTGATGATGTCGCTGATGCCCTGCACGCCCTGGCGCAGCACGTCGTCGGCGATGCGGAAGCTCTCGAAGAAGCCGGCGTCCTTGGCTACCGCGAGCAACTTCTCGTTGGGAATCACGATCATCGTGTCCACGCTGTCGAGCAGTTCGCTGAGACCGCGCTCGGCCTGCATCAGGCGGCGCTTGCCCTCGAAGGCGAATGGCTTGGTGACTACGGCAACGGTAAGGATGCCCATCTCGCTGGCCAGAGATGCGATCACCGGCGCAGCGCCCGTGCCCGTTCCGCCGCCCAGGCCCGCGGTGACAAACACCATGTCGGCGCCTTCGAGCGCCTCGATGATTTTTTCCGAGTCTTCAAGCGCGGCGCGGCGGCCGACGTCGGGATTGGAGCCTGCGCCAAGACCCGAGGTGAGACGAACGCCCAGTTGCAGCTTGACTGAGGCCTCCGACAACTTGAGGGCCTGCACATCGGTGTTGGCGGCGACAAACTCGACGCCTTCCATGTGGGCCTGGATCATGCGATTGACGGCATTGCTGCCGCCGCCACCCACGCCGACCACCTTGATGCGCGCTCCGCGCACGTTTTCATCGTGAAACTGAATGCGCATCTCACCGGCTTCGCTGATTGGCTGTTCCATTCGGACTCCGCTCTCCTCGATTTTTATCTGTTTCCTCACCGTTTTCGACCTCGCTCCGCCTGATCTCCAGTTCCTGTTCCCTGCCTTTAGAAGCTCGCTGCAAACATGGCGCGTAATCTGTCGCGCAAGCTGCCGGTGCTGTCCTCGGCCTCGCGCGTCATCCGGGTGCGATGCGCGTAAAGGACCATCCCGATGCCCACGGCCCAGGCGGGATGATTCAGCTCCTGAGGCATATGCGACAAACGCACGGGCAAGCCGATGCGCGCCGGAACGCGCAACTGGCTTTCGGCCACGTCGAGCATGCCGGGCAGCATGGCGCCACCGCCGGTGAGCACGCAGCCCGCGCCCAGCGCATCGACCACGCCGCCATAGCGGAGGCTTTCTTTCACGTAGTGCATGAGCTCGCGCGCGCGCGGCTCGATAATTTCGGCCATGGTGCGGATTGACAACGAGGCGGGCGCGCCCTGCGGCGTGGTGATCTCCACTTCCGCCAGTTGCGGAACCGCCGTGACCACCGCGTTGCCATACTGCCGCTTCAGATCCTCGGCCTGCGCCATCGGCAATTGCAATCCAATGGCGAGATCGTTTGTGAAGTGCGCTCCGCCAATGGGGACCGACGCGGTGTAAGCGACTGCGCCCTCGAAAAAAACTGCGAGATCGGTGGAGTGAGCGCCGATTTCGATCACGGACACTCCCAACTCCCGCTCGTCTGCCGAGAGCGTGCACTCGGCGGCCGCGATCGACTCCAGCACCGCCTCCGACACCTCAAGCCCGGCGCGATTGGCGCAAGTGACCGTGCTTTGCAGCGCGCTGCCGCCACAGGTGGCAATGTGCAGCTCGACTTCAAGCCGCGCGCCCACCATGCCTACCGGATCGAAGATGCCGGGCTGCTCGTCAAGGATGAACTGTCGAGGCAGCAGATGAAGAATTTCGCGGTCGGCGGGGAGCTCGATGGCGCGGGCGCGGCCAATGGCGGCGCGCACGTCCTCGCCGGTAATCTCGCGCATGCCGCGGCTTAATTGAAATCCGCCGTTGGTGTTGACGCCGCGAACGTGGGGACCGCCGATGCCGACCACGCACTCGTCAATATTGGCGCGGGCTACGCGCTCGGCCTGCTCGTTGGCGGAGCGCACCGCTTTGGCCGCGGGCCCAAGCTCGGCAATCAGCCCCTTGCGCATTCCCGCCGACGGCACCAAGCCGTGGCCGCGATAGCGCAACACACTTTCGTTCACATCTGCCGCCAGAACGCGCGTCCACGCGCTGCCAATGTCGAGCACCACAATCAGGTTGTCCTGCTTCTGGCCCATATTCGTTTACCCGCCCTGCGTGACGATCGCAGCCGAGGCCCGCGCGGGGCGGCTGTTGCTTCCCGGGTTGGTCGGCGCCGGACGCGTTGTGGAAACGGAGTTCCGCTTGGTTGTGCTCTGCGCGTCCGCCCGCTTCGCTGACGCCGCGTGCTTTTTGTCCTGAGCGGGCTTGCTCTTCTTGGCAGCCGATGCGTCCGACGTTTTCGCGCCCGGCGCCTTTGCGGCCAATGTTTTCGTGCCCGACGCTTTTGCGCCCGACACGGGCTTGGCGACAGGGCTCGGCGCCGCCGGCGGCACGAATGCGTCGCCGCTTGAAGTTTCGGCAGTCTCTTTGCCGGAGGCCATTTCCAGCACCACCTGGTTGTCGTAGCGAAGATCCACGGCCGCGAGGTGCGGATACTGCTGACGCCACCCCGCAATGTGCGCCTGGTAGCGTTGGTAGCGCTCAAGGAAATGATCTTCGCCAAAGTGCGCCAAAACGTCAGCGCCCTGTTCCGGCATCAGCACGCGCGCGTCTTCGGGATCGGTGAGGTCAATCTCGGAGATCTGCTCGGAGCTGTGCTTGCCGTCTGCGTCGAGCTCCGCCATCATGCGCAGGTAGACGTCGATGCGCGCCTTGCGCGAGTCGGCAGGATCGCCGGCATCGATTCCCGTCAATACAGGGAACGAGTAGTGGTGCTTGGCCATGGTTGCCGGCGCCATGCCGAGCAGAACACCGTTTGCGTCTACGAGCCCGATTTGCTCGCCGTGACGCGTGAATGCAACCGGCTGGCGCTCCACAACCGCGACGCGAATCTGGTTCGGCAACACGCGCATCACCGTCGCCCGCTCAATCCAGGGAATCTGCTCGAGCGCGCGACGCCGCTGGTCGATGGGAACAAAGAAGACATTGCGGCCGATGTCTTCGCCGAAAACGGGCATCATCTCCGGGCGGCTGACTTCAGTAAGTCCGGTGGCTTGAATGTCCTCGGTGCCTGCAATGCGGAAGCGAGCATCGCGCTCGAGAGAGTGGCGCACTAAAAGGATGGCAGTGGTGAAAGCACCGAGCGCGAGCAGCGCGGCTGTTGCGAGAAGCACGCGGCCTACCGTGCTTGCCGGCCGCCACCATGGCCGTTTGGATTTGCCGAAGCGATCCCCAAAGCGATCCGTCGCCGGGCGCAGGTTCCCGTCGCCGTCCAGGTCGTCAAACTCCAGCGGCATTCCGGGTCCGCGCCTTCCCGCCGCGCCGGGGCGGAAAAGCCCTGCCAAGGGAGAATCGTCCCGCGTTCGTCGCGAACGAATCTCCGCGGGCGGTTCGTCTTCCCACAAAGTGGGCCGATTTGTCGTATTTCCCTGATTCGCCAAGTGATTCGCCACGGCCGAGCCGAGTCGTGAGAGTCGCCAGATTTCACTATAGCCCGGGCTGAGATGCGAGTTTTCCGTGAGATGGACGGGGGTATCCGTGGGGTTACGGGGTGAACAGCGAAAACATCGAGAGAGGCAACGGTAGAACCGAGTTCGGAGCGCGGAAATCAGGGCTTTGCTTCGAGCGCGGCCAGAATCTGCGGGGCGAGCTGGCTCACGCTGCCTGCGCCGAGGGTCAGGATCATGTCGCCCTCACGCGCGGCTGCCGCCGCCGCGCACACCGCGGCGGCAAAGTCGGGCGCAAACTCGACGCGTGGTGCGCCTTTCCCGGTCCCGCTTTTCTCGGATTTGATGCGTTCGGCAAGCCGCTCCGCGGTCACGCCGGGAATGGGCTCTTCGCTGGCGGCATAGATGGGAAGCACGATCACGGTGTCGGCGTCTTTGAATGCGCCCGAAAACTCCTCCAAGAGGTCAAGGGTTCGGGAGAACCGGTGCGGCTGGAAGACCACGTGGATGCGGCCGCGCGCGCACTCCCGCGCCGCGGCAAGGGTGGCGCGAATCTCGGTGGGATGGTGGCCGTAGTCGTCGACGACTGTGACGCCGCACGCTTCACCCCGTTTTTGAAAGCGCCGGTCCACGCCGCGAAAGTTGGCGAGCCCCTCGGCAATCTTTCCGGGATGGACTTCAAGCTGCCGTGCAATGGCCACGGCGGCCGTGGCGTTCAACACATTGTGCCGCCCAGGCACGTGAAGTTCGAACGGGCCGAGAGACCCCGAGGAGGCGTGGACCTGAAAGCGCGAAAAGCCGCTTCCCTGCCCTGCGCCCGTGTCAGTCCACCGCCCCAGCGCGGATCGCGCATCGAGAAGCTCGAGCCGGTAGTCGGCCTCGGCGGCCATGCCGTAGGTGAAGACGCGCCGCCGCACACGCGGCAGAATTCCCTTGAGCAGCGCATTGTCGATGCAGGCCGTAACCGCGCCGTAGAACGGCACGCGATCCATGAAGTCGACAAAGGCTCGCTCCACGTCAGCCATGTCGTGGTAGCAGTCCATGTGCTCACGATCGAGATTGGTGACGACCGCGAGGATGGGCGAAAGCTTGAGAAATGTGCGATCGCTTTCGTCGGCCTCGGCGACGAGGTATTGCGTTGTGCCGAGACGCGCGTTCGAACCCAGCGCATCCACGCGCCCGCCCACGACAACCGTGGGATCGAGGCCGCCTGCCGAGAGCACTGCGGCCACCATCGACGTGGTCGTCGTCTTGCCGTGCATGCCGGCGATGGCGATGCCGTACTTGAGCCGCATCAGCTCGGCCAGCATCTCCGCGCGCTGGATCACGGGAATCTTGCGCGCGTGCGCCTCGCATACCTCGGGATTGCTTGCGTTGACGGCAGAGCTCGTGATTACCACGGTTGCGCCGGCCACGTTGGCCGCAAAATGTCCCTCATATACGGTGGCGCCAAGTTGCGCCAGGCGGTCAGTGACTGCGCTACGCTTCAGATCGGAGCCCGAGACCTTGATGCCGAGGTTGAGCATGATCTCGGCGATGCCGCTCATGCCGATGCCGCCAATTCCGATGAAGTGCGCGTGCTGCGAGGTGGCAAACATGGGGTTGAAGGATCAGGGTAACAGGGAGTAGGGAATAGGGAGTAGTCTGTCGGTTTTCAGTGGTCCGCCGCGAATTTAATTTGCTGACGGACGCCGGTCGATTTGGTCTACCGCGATCACCTCGACGGAACCCTTCGCTGGAACGAGCTTAAATCCGAGCTGCTCGCGGATCGCGGTGAAGATCGACGGACGGACATCGTCGTCCCCCGGAGCCTCTGCTGCCGGGGCGTCATCGGGTCTCCATACCAGAGCGAAATCGAAGACCGAATTGAATCCGGTGTCGTCTTCCACATAGCGGCCAAGCTGCCCCGACAGAACCTTGGCCAACATCGCTGTGGTCACGCGCGTGCCGGTTAGACGGCCATACCCCGCCATTTGGAACGGGTCCTGGCTGACCACCGTTCCCGCATCCAGAACATGGACCCTCGGACCGGCCACGTCCATTTCCAATCGGTAAAGGGGAAGTTCCTTGTGGTCCCAATGGACACGCAAGTTGAAGCGCTCTGCCAGAAGTGCCTGAACCATCAGCTGCAGTTGGCCGTGGGCCAGATGTTCACTCGGCGCTTTGGCAACGATGTCGTATCTGGCGGAGTCCAGCCACCCGGGGGCACCCACCAGGCGCTCGTCGGTAATGTCGTAGGCCCAGGTAACAAGCAGCCGGAGAGAAGTGTTCGTCGTAACGAATCGTCCGCCGGGCAAATACCTGATCGCGCTCGTGCTTGTGGCATCGCTTGGTTTAACCGTTGCGACCTCGAAGGCCAAAGTTGGGCCGGGCGCTGGCGCCGGTGGCTGCGCGAGTGCAAAACTCGCGCCTGTCACCAGAATGCATCCAGTTGCGATGATTCGCGCCCTTCGCAGCATTCTTCTTCCTCAGAATCGTTTTGTGGCGCAGTTTACTCGCCCAGCGCGTAGTCGAATTCGTAGAAGTGGTGCCCGTTTTCGACGCGAATGGTGAAGGCGCCCTCGATGCCCTTGAGCTCGCCCGTTCCCGATCCCGGCACCGCGATCACCTGCATGCTGGGGCCGTTGCCATCCATAGTGGCAAAGTGCTGCAACGCAAAGCTGCCGTGCTTGCCGTTGAGCGCGCCGGTGACGAGCTCGATCGCCACGTATCCCGCCGCGCCAACCTTGGGATCGCCGCCGGTAAACATCTCTCCCTTCGTCGTCGCTTCCAGGTCGCCGTGGATTGTCTTGTTAATGGAGAAGCGCCCGATTCCTTCAGCGGGAGCCGGGGCAAGCGGATGAATGTCGACAGTGAAGGTGCCTTGGGCGTGGTGCATTGGGATCTCCTTTGGCCAGACGGTGGCCTGCGGCGCAAGTTGCGCCGGCCGTGCAGCAGCGATCAGCGGTATCGTTTCCCAGAATAGCGCGGCGCGTTTCTCAGGATATCGCGGCGGCGCGAAAAGAGCGTCAATCAGTCGAATAAACTCGCGCAGTGAACACGAATCGACCGAAAAGTTGCGTCTTTTTATTTTCGCGCGGCGCCGCAACCTTCTGGCGCTCTGGTGTTTTCACAGGACAGAACCGGCGAGCCCAAGGGGCAGCAAGAACCAAGCCCCAAGGTGGTGGCGAACCGGGCCGGACTTGGACAACGAGTCCGCACGGAATGGAGGGATCATGGGCAGCATGAAGAAGTGGATGTTGGGAGCGGCATTGGCAGCCGGAGCCCTGGGATTGAGCGCGGCTCCCGCACAGGCAGCTCGAATCGGCTTTTACGTTGGTGCGCGCGGGTTCGCCGTTCCGCCGTGCCCTGGACCGGGATACGCATGGGTCGGCGGCTACTGGTCTGACGGTTACTGGGTACCCGGTTCCTGGAATTTCGTAGGTGTTCGCGTTGGCGGCCCGATCTTCCGCGGCGGCATCGTCGTGGACCGCGGGCCGGGGTTCTATCACCGCGACTTTGACCGGCATTTCGCCCCAGGACGTTTTCGCAGGTAGCTCCGCCTTCTGCTGCCTGCACCATGCGGCCTCTCCAAACTGGAGGGGCCGTTTTTTCTTAGGTCGTTTCGCGGTTTCAAGCGTCTTTTAGAGTGGGACGTCACCGCGGTTGCTGACGGATGCGAATTTATCGGAAGTGACGGCGGAAGCACTGCAGTCCAAAAGGTTTGTTGCCTATCGTGGGGCGGCGATGGATGATTGAATAAGACCGCAACAAATGGGCGGGAATGGCGTTTAAGCAATTGAAGGCCGGCCAGAAGATGAAATAAGAGAGGCCGGGTGGTGCTGAGACCGGAGGCGACTCCGGGTTCCAGTCCGAGCAAGGCGAAGACGGACAGCACAAGGAGGAAGTCATGAGGAAACTCTGGTTGGTTTTGTTGGCAACGCTTGTGGTTCTGCCGTTCGCTACTGTTCGAGCGAGCGCCCAGGTCGGAGTTGGAATCGGAGTCGGCCCCGCAATGGTTGATCCGGGATATGCCGGCTATTACGGTCCCCCGGATTGCGAATGGGGCTATTACTCTTATTACCCGTACACATGCGCCCCTTACGGGTATTACGGTCCTAGCTGGTTCTACAGCGGCTTGTTTATCGGCGTCGGCCCCTGGTACCACTGGGGCTTCTATGGACACCCGGGCTACTATCTGCGCGGCGGCCTCGGCTATAGAGGCGGATACGGCTACCGTGGCGGATACGCTTACGGCGGACGCGGCGGATATGCTGGTCGCGGATATACCGGCGGCGGACGTGGCTACGTAGGCGGCGGTGCACGCGGCTACACCGGTGGCGGCGTTGCGCACGGTTATAGCGGTGGCGCACGCGGCGGCTTCAGTGGCGGTGGCGGTGGCTATCACGGCGGTGGCGGTGGCGGCGGCTTCCATGGCGGAGGCGGCGGCGGCGGCTTCCATGGCGGAGGCGGCGGCGGCCACGGCGGTGGTGGACACCGGTAATACCGGCTTACGGCGGATGATTGAATTCCGCTGATTCATGAAAAGGCCCGCTTGCTTCGGCAAGCGGGCTTTTTGTTGTGCGTGGCAGCCGGAGGCCGACTCGCTAACTCGCTGCCTTGCTGACTTGCTGTCTCTCCGCCAATTCCGCCAGTTTGTCGGCGATGCGCTCAGCCGCCCCCGGATGCGCTTGCGTGCGCGCAGCCGCGGCCATCGTTGCCAGGCGGCCGGGATCGGTGACCAGGCCGGCGAGGATCCAGAGCAACTTGTCGGGAATGTCCAGATCGCTTTCCTTCAGCATCACAGCAGCCCCGGCGTCGACCATGGCTTCGGCGTTGCGTCGTTGGTGCTGGTCGGTTGCGGCGGCAAACGGCACCAGCAGCGCGGGCTTGGCGGCCGCCGCTTCCTCGGCCACAGTCGATGCGCCGCTGCGCGACATGATCAAGTGCGCCCGGGCAAACTCCGCCGCCATTTTATCGAGGAACGGCCGCACCAGCCAGCGCGCGGGGTCGGCCCCGCTGGCCGCGTAAGCGGCATGGGTGGCTTCAAAATTATGCAGTCCGCTCTGGTGCAGAACCGTGAGATCGGGCACCGCTTCAAGCAGGGACTTGATGATGTGCGGCAGATTCATGTTGAATATCCGCGCGCCCTGGGAGCCCCCGAAGACAAGCAGGTGCGGCGCGCCTGACGGCGCTTCAAGCGAAAAGAATTCCTGCCGAACCGGAACCCCGGTGACTTCGGCGTTGCGGAACCATTTGGACGCGGCGGGAAAGTTGATGGCCGCAGCCTGCACCCGCTTGCCAACGAGCCGGTTGGCCAGGCCGGGCATCGCGTTCGGCTCAAAGGCCATGGCGGGAATCTTGAGGCGAAGCGCGGCGACCATCGCCGGGCCGGAGGCATAACCGCCGACGCCCAGCACGGCGCCGGGGCGGAACTCGCGCATCAGGCGCTTGCAGTCGCCAATGCTGCGCGGCAATTGGGCGAGGGTTCGAAGCCGGGTGACGAGCGAGACGCTTTTGAGCGGGCCCACATCAATCAGTTTGAGCGAGAATCCCGCCTCCGGCACGAGACGCGACTCCAGGCCCCGGGCAGTGCCAACCATGAGGACTTCGAGCCCCGTGCCGCTCGACCAGCGCGCGCGCCACGGCCAGCGCGGGAATGATGTGGCCGCCCGTGCCGCCGCCGGCAATCAGAATGCGCAATGGAGAGTTCACAGTTCGCAGTTGTCTGTGGCCAGTGTATCGCCCTCCTCCCGGCTGGGTCCGCGTGCCACGATCACTCGTCCAGCGCGGTCAGCGGCTGGCCTGCGGGGTCTCATTGCGAGATGGCCTTCCCGAGCCTTTTGTGCGGCGGGGCGGCAGGTAGTGGAATCGGACCAGGTAAATCTTCTCGCCGCGCCCGTGCTTTGCGGTCTTGAGCAGGTCGAGCACGCCGAGAAATCCCGACTCGCGGGCGAGTTCGGGAGTGATGTCTGGGAAACCGATGGGCTCAATGGAGTCGATCTCGATCTCTCCATCCTCCATGCGGTAACGCCCGCCGGCGCGGACATGCGGGCGCGTCCAGATGCGGACGCTCGATGTGATTTCTCCGCTGCGAACCCGCTCGCGGAGTTTTTTTGCGAACTGCATACCGGGAGTTTACCTTGGGCGCATCTGGGGGCCGGAGCGCGAGGGCTGTATTCCCTATCCCTTGTTCCCTGCTTTTCTCACTCCGCCCGCCGGCTGATGTTGAGCAGGATTCCGATGCTGGCCAGCGTACAAAACAGCGAAGTGCCTCCATGCGAGATCAGCGGCAAGGGAATGCCTTTGTTGGGAACCAGGGAAAGCACCACGCTGATGTTGAAGAAGGCCTGCAGCAGAATCGATACGGTGATGCCGAAGGCGGCCAGCCGCGCGAAGGGATCGCTGCAGCGGAAGGCCGTGCGCAATCCGCGGACTCCAAACAAGCCAAACAGCAACACGATGAACATGGCCCCAACGAAGCCCAGCTCCTCGGCGATGTTGGCGAAGATGAAGTCGGTGGCAGCCTCAGGCAGGAAAAACAATTTCTGCATCCCTTCCATATAGCCGTGGCCGGTTAGCCCGCCTGTGCCCACGGCGATGAGCGACTGATAAATGTGATAGCCGGCGCCCTGCGGATCGGATTCGGGATTGAGAAAGACGAGCATGCGCGCCCGCCGCCATGGAACCATGAGAAGCAACGCGGCCAGCGCGGGTAACGCAGCGGCGACAGCGCCCAGAAGAACTTTCCATTCCATCCCCGCCAGCACCAGAATCATTGCCGCCACGCCGGCCAGCACCAGCGCCGTTCCCAGGTCAGGCTGCGCCGCAACAAGCACGATAAACAGGCCGGGAATTAAGGCCGCGGGCAGCAGCGTCCCCTTCCAGTCGCGCATGACGCCGAGGCGCGTCTGCAAAAACCATGCCAGAAACAGCACCAAGATCGGCTTGGCGATTTCGGAGGGCTGGAGAGTGAAAAAATCGCCGAAACGGATCCAGCGATGCGTGTGGTGCGAGCCGGGCATGAGGAAGACCAGCACCAGCAATATGGTCGTGATGGAGAGGGCGGGATAAATAAAGCGCGGCGAGTTGTAGCGGCTTACGTCCACGTGCATCAGGACAAGCATTGCCACCACACCAATTGCCGCCCAAACGGCTTGCGTAAAGATGAAGGTGTAGGCCGAGTGGTACTTTTCCTGATCGACGACGGCTGAAGCCGAGAAGACCATCACCAACCCGGTGACCACCAGCACCAGGGTCGTGAAGAACAGCCATTTGTCCACGCCAACTCGCTTCGCCATAGTTCCTTATGCGTTCTGCCTTGCTTTCCAATCTTTTTGGTCCGCGACAAGTTGCTTGAAGACTCGTCCGCGGTGCTCGTAGTTCTCAAACTGGTCGAAGCTGGAGCAGGCCGGCGCCAGCAGCACCACCTCGCCGGGTCTTGCGGCAGCAACCGCGGTGCTTACCGCGTTGGCCAGCGTCTCGCACGAATGGATTGGCAAGACGCCGCGCAGATGCGATTCGATCTTGGCCGCCGCCGCGCCGATGGTGTAAACGGCGCGAACCCGCTCGCGCAGCAACGGCGAGAGCGTGGTGTAGTCCGAGCCTTTGTCCTTGCCGCCCAGAATCAAATGAATCCCGCCCGGAAACGAAGCCACAGCCTTGGCGGTTGCATCCACATTGGTGGCCTTCGAGTCGTTGTAGAACTCAACGCCATTGATGGTGGCGACATACTCCAGGCGATGCTCCACCGCATGAAACTTCTCGATGGCGCGGGCGATCAATGCGGAAGGCACGCCGGCCAGCCGCGCCGCGCACACTGCTGCCAGCACGTTTTCCACGTTGTGCTCGCCCTTGAGCGAAATTTTCGCGAGCGGCAGGATGGTCTCGATCGCCGCCTCCGGCGCTGAGCGGAAGACTACGGTCCCGTTTTGCGCCCACGCGCCCCGGCTCACCTCGTGTTTGGCCGAGAACCAGTAGACTGGCGCGTGCGAGCGGGCCTCGGCCTCGGCGGTGCGGGGATTGTCGGCGTTCAGCACGACGCTGTCATTTGTGTTCTGCACTGCGAAGATGCGCTCCTTGGCCAGCGCATAGTTCTCAAAGGTTCCGTGCCGGTCCAGGTGATCGGGCGTGATGTTGAGAATGACCGCAATCCTGGGATGGAATTCTTCCGTACTTTCCAGTTGGAAGCTCGAAACCTCCAGCACTGACCAGGTGTCGTCTGTGCTTTCTTCGATTACGCCGACGACCGGCACCCCGATGTTGCCGGCAACCAGCGTGGGATAGCCGGCTTCCTTCAGAATCTCGCCCGCCAGCGCAGTCGTGGTCGTCTTTCCATTCGACCCCGTGATGGCCAGAATGCTGCCTTTCAGGAATCGTGCCGCCAGCTCCAGTTCACCGATGACCGGGCGACCGAAGTTCCGCGCCTGCACCAGTTCCGGTGTATTCAGCGGCACGCCGGGGCTTACGACAATCAGGTCCTGACGGCGAAAGGTCAACAATCCATGCCCGCCAGCCTCCACCATGATCCCCTCGTCAAGCAGCGCCGGAATCTCCTTCGCGAGGGACTCGGCCGAGCGGATGTCGGAGACCGTCACCTGCGCGCCTTTGTGGCGCAAAAACAGCGCCGCCGCCAGTCCCGACTTTCCCAGGCCAACAACCAGAACCTTTTTGCCCTTCAATTCCATCGTTTGTTCCTAACGCTGCCGCGACAACTTCATTGTGCACCGCGCGGCGTGCGCCGCGGGCGCTGCTAGCGCAATTTCAGCGTGGTGAGTGCAAACAATGCAAACACCAGGGCGCCAATCCAGAAGCGCACGATCACCTTCGACTCGCTCCAGCCCAACTGTTCGAAGTGATGGTGCAGCGGCGCCATTTTGAAAATTCGTTTCTTGCGCAATTTGTAGCTGCCCACCTGCAAGATCACCGAGACTGCTTCGAGAATAAAGATGCCGCCGATGAACGGCAGCAGCAACTCCTGCCGGATCACGATGGCCACGGTGCCGATGGCGCCGCCCAACGCCAGGGAGCCCACGTCGCCCATAAAAATTTCGGCCGGATGCGCGTTGTACCAGAGAAATCCGATCGACGCGCCCACCATCGACCCGCAGAAGACCGTCAGCTCGCCCACCATGGGCATGCGCTGCAGCTCCAAGTAGTCGGCAAAGACCACGTGGCCGCTGATGTAGGTGAGCACCGCCAGCGCCCCCGCGGCGATGATGGTGCAGCCGATGGCCAGCCCGTCGAGGCCGTCGGTCAGGTTTACTGCGTTCGACGTACCCACCAGCCACAGCACTACCCACAATACGAATGGCACAAACGCGAAGAGGGCCATGTGCGGAAGCGTCACCGGCCAGCCATGCCACAGGAGATCGGGTCGCAGGCTCTTGATGAAGGGCACGGAAAGCCGCGTGGAAAACACATCGAATTGTTCGAGCACGATCAGCGCCACGGCAACCGACACGCCAACCAGCCCCTGCCAAAGCAGCTTGGCGCGCACCGTCAATCCCAGGCTGCGCCGCTGCACTACCTTGATGTAGTCATCGGCGAACCCGATTGCGCCGTACGCAAGCGTAGAGAAAACCACGACCCACACAAACGGATTTGCCGGGTCCGACCACAGTACCGTGGGCAGCAGTATGGCGATGCAGATGAGCACGCCGCCCATGGTCGGCGTTCCAGTTTTCTTCATGTGCGACTGGGGGCCGTCTTCGCGCACAAACTGGCCGATCTGGAACTCCCTGAGCTTTTGAATCACGTAGGGCCCGATGAAAAGCGCAATGAGAAGCGCCGTAAGCGAGGCAAACGCGGTACGAAAAGTCAGGTAGCGGAAGATCCGGAACGGGTGGAAGAACGGAAACAGCTTTTCGTAGAGCAGCCAGTAAAGCAAGGAGCCTCCCAAGCCGGATTGAGGCGGGGTTTCAGCTTGATTCTACAAGGAAGCGACTCGGTACCCGATTGCCGGAGACCTGTTGCCACTGCGATGTACCACCCGGCACAACACTCATCTTCCGCGAAGGTTCGCGCGGCAAGGCGCCACGCGCGTGAGCCCGCAGGAGACAGACCCTAGTTCGCTCTCGTGAAGTCGAGATAGGCGAGGTTCATCTGGCCCTCGGTGAGAATGTGAACAGTCAGCACGTTCCTGCCGCGAGCGAGGTTCACCCGGACGAAGTGGGCCGCCAGATTCCAGTGGTGCCACTGCCGCCACGCAACCGGATCGGCGGCGTCGAATGTGGATGCAATGGTGAGCGGCCCGGTGACAGCCTCTCCGTTCGCATCAAGCGAGATTGTCCCACCGCGGTTCGAGGTGTAAAGCAGATCGGCCGCATACCATCCCGCTTGCTTCACATCCACGGTTATGTTGAACCATTCACCCGGCACGGTCCATCCGACATAGAGCATGTCCGGCGGCGGCGACACCTTGTCATATTCCGTATCGTCGATCTTCGGATCGCGACCGAACTTCGTATACGATGTATCAACCCCTTCGTCCATCCTGAATTCGTTCAGATACGAACCATCCGGCGGGTTGAGCACACCGCTCCCGTTGTTCTTCGCATCCGAATCGTGGTAGGCAACGCCCTCGCCGCCGCGATCGTAATAAGCGCAATAGACCTTGCCCGGAATGGTCTGCGCTCCGCCGCGATGCTGGCTGTCCACATAGGGCATTCCCTTGTATCGCGCCAAAAAGCCAGCGCGCGAAACACTCGCACTCGATTGCCCAGACATTCCAGCCGCCGGCAAGAGCACCAGGCTCATCCACAACACAGCCTTGATTACGTTCATCACGAACCTTCGCCGGCGAAAATCACCGAGCAGCGCACGCCGCAGCAGGAGTCCGGTTACGCTCGTGCACGGACGAATCATCGCACCTGAAAAAACAACCAATTGTCTAAACGAGTCTCCAAGGGAGAAATGACGCGGAATTCAGCTTGATTCTACAAGGCAGAGGTGACAGAAGAAGAGTCGACACGTGAGGTCGTATCCGAAAAGTGCTATCCAAGTCCGAGGAAGACAGCGAGCGATCGGTCGACGGCCTTGAGCGTTCGTGAATCCAGTTCGCCAAAAGGAACGCCGGCTTTGTCACGCGGGATCGTGTGCGCCTTGTCAACCATGATCTGCGAGGAGGTGTGGAGGCCGTTTTTTTGTGAAGGATCAACAGCGATTCGGAATGTCGTGACCGGACGAATTTCGGTTGTGACGGGGAGAATCGTTACCGACGGAAGTTGAGCGAAGAGATCCGACTGGATGACGAGCGCAGGCCGTGGCTTGCCGTACGCTCCCGCGAGAACGACCGGAATCAGGTCTCCGCGCTTCACACCCAGCCGTCCGTGTCAGCCACTTCGTCGATCCAGGCGAGGGTTTCGGCCTCGAGCGGATCGTTGGCCAGCGAAAGGGACTCGCGCTCGCACTTCTTGCGGAAGCTCTCCGAGGAAGTGTCCGGCAGCCAAATCTGCACTGGCCTCAACCCGGCGGCGCGAAGCTGCTCGCGGTGCTTGCGAACGCGTTGCGTGATTGCAGAGCCCACCTTGAATCCCCTGTTACATGAAACATGTTACACCGAATCGATGTTTCATGCAACATGATTTTTGCGCACTATTTTGTTGGGCTTACACCCACTTTCTATCGATTTTGCTGAAACTCCAGAAAAATTAGTGCGTGCAACGGAACGAAATGCGAACCCCAATCCAAGCGAAAGGCGAGGCGAGCGACGAGCCTTCAGCGAAGAGCTAATAGCTGAAGGCTTCCCTTTTACCGCGTCTTCGCCACTTCCTCGACGGTGACCGGATCGAGGAACGGCATCGCCGCGCGCAGTTTCTTGCCGACAATTTCGACCGGATGCTTCGCCTCGGCTTCGCGGAAGGCCAGAAATTCCTTTTTGCCGGAGCTCTGGTCGGCGAGAAACTTCTTCGCGAACGTCCCATCCTGAATCTCGGCGAGAATTTGCTTCATCGCTTTCTTGCTTTCGGGGCCGATGACGCGCGGGCCGGAAACGTAATCTCCATATTCGGCGGTGTCGGAGATCGAGTAGCGCATGTAGGCCAGGCCGCCGCGATAAATCAGGTCGACGATGAGCTTGAGCTCGTGCAGGCACTCGAAGTAGGCGCTTTCGGGCTGGTAGCCGGCTTCGACCAGCGTTTCGTACCCAGCTTTGATGAGCGCGCTCACGCCGCCACACAAGACCGCCTGCTCGCCGAAAAGATCGGTCTCGGTCTCTTCCTTGAAGGTGGTCTCAAGCGCCCCGGCGCGCGTGCAGCCAATGCCTTTGAGATAGCTGAGCGAGAGAGCGTGCGCGTTGCCTGTCGCATCCTGGTGCACGGCGATGAGGCCGGGGACGCCGCCGCCTTCAATGAACACTTCGCGCACGCGATGGCCGGGCGCCTTGGGCGCGGCCATGCCCACGTCTAGCCCCAAGGCCGGCACGATGGTCTTGAAGTGAATGTTGAAGCCGTGCGCAAACATCACCAGCTTGCCTGCGCTGAGGTTGGGCCCGATCTCCTCGGCATACAATTTGGCCGCAGTTTGATCGGGAACCAGCACCATCACGACGTCGGCCCATTTTGTGGCTTCGGCGACGGTGGTCACTTCGAGGCCCGCCTTCTGCGCCTTGGCAATCGATTTGGAGTTCGCCGCCAGGCCCACCTTCACTTGCACGCCCGAATCCTTGAGGTTGAGGGCATGCGCATGTCCCTGCGAGCCGTAGCCGATGATGGCCACCTTTTTTGCCTGAATCAAGCTGAGGTCGGCATTGTTGTCGTAATAAGTTTTTGCCATGATTTTCCTGGTTTTCCTTTGCATTCGGGGTTGAGTTTTTTTGCATCGGGCTGGTTTGGCTGCCGGTGGTGCAATGCCACCGATTCCAAACCGCAGGCCGCGAAAAGATCGAAAAATCCGTGAAACTCTGTTCTGGATTGAACGGGCGGGAGCTTAAGCTTTCACAAAGGTCGTTAACCCCCGGCGGGTACGCTCGCGAAGCTGGCAGTTCCGCATCTCATCCGCGAGAGATTCCAGGTTAGGTACTCCATAGATTGAAAAATTCTCAAGTTCCGCATCGGATGAAAATAGATGCAAGGATGCCTGGCCGAGCAACCGCTTCCCGAGCGGCTTGCGCAACTCAAAATGGTCGATGCGAAACAGTTCAAGAGACTCCTGGACCTTCGAAAGCAGGCCGTGTTCTAGCTTGATCCGCTGCGTGGTGATCTCGTAGTGAATGCTTCGGCTCCTGAGGTAGTAATGGATACAGATCGCTGCGCACGCAACCAGAAAAAACAGAACCAGATAAGTAATGTCGGACCCGGAGCTCCCAATGTACCCGGCCTCCATCAGGTATCCAACAAGAATTGTCACGGCGATCACTACGACGAACGGCGTTAGCTGACCTACCGTATAGATGATTGCCGGGTGCCCGACGAACAGATCCTTCTCGGTTTCGAGATCCTTGCTTGCAGCATATGCAGTCAGGTCCGTATTACAGAAACGGCACTTGATTGCGACGGCCTTGATGGTCTCGCCGCAGACAGGGCAGGCTTTCTCGTCAGCGTCCATCCATCTTTCCTCTCAAGCCAGAATCATAACCTATGCCCTCGCCCGTTTCGGCAGAACGCGAGGGCCCTCGCTTACTCGGCTTCGCCCGCAACGCTGTCTGCAGCAGGCTCCTCTTCCGTCTCCGCGGCATCGCCCTCGACGACGCCCATCGCCCTGACCACGCTGCTGACGTGATGGCCGCGCCGCATGGTCATCTTGCCGCTGCGGCAGATTTCGAGAATGCGCCCGTCGTCTTCGCGCAGCACTTCGATGAGCCCTTCAATTTTGCTCTCCACGCCGGTCATCTCGATCATCAGCGACTCCGAGGTGAGATCGACAATGCGCGCGCGGAAGACCTCGGCCAAATCGAAAATCTGCGCGCGGTTGCGTGGTGATGCCGCGACTTTGATCAGCGCCAGCTCGCGCGTGACCGACGGCGCCTGAGCGATGTCGTCCACATCGACGACATTCTCCAATTTAAACAGGCTGGCGCGAATGCGGTCTCCGGCCTCCGCTGACGCCTCGCAGACCAGCGTAAGCCGCGACAGGCCCGGCCGCTCGCTGCGACCCACAGTGAGCGAATTGATGTTGATGTTCAGGCGCCGGAACAGCGACGCCACGCGCGTCAGCACGCCCGGGCGGTCTTCAACGTAAGCGACGAAAGTATGAAGCATAACGAACCTTTCTCATGGAACAGTGGACAGGTGAAAGGGCGAATCACGTGAAGGAGCGAATTCACTTTTTCACTTTCTTAAGACTCTTCCAGCGGATCGTGATCGGGCCGGCGAATCATCTCGTGCAGCGCGCTGCCCGCCGGGATCATCGGGTACACCGAGTCTTCCTTCTCCACCATGAAGTTGAGCAGATACGCGCCCGAAGCCGAGCGCGCCGCCTTCACGGCAGCATCCACTTCAGAGCGTTTCCGCACCGCGCGTCCCGGAATGCCGTGCGCATCGGCCAGTTTCACAAAGTCCGGGCTCACCAGCGGCGTGGCTTCGTAGTTGCGCTCGTAGAAGAATTCCTGCCACTGCCGCACCATACCCAGGTAGCCGTTATTAATGACGGCGATGTTGATCTTGATTTTTTCCTGCACAATGGTGGCCAGCTCCGCCGCCGTCATCTGGAAGCCGCCGTCACCGGCAACCACCCACACTTCCTTTTCGGGACAGGCGAACTTGGCGCCGATTGCCGCGGGCAGCGCGAATCCCATGGTGCCCAGCCCGCCGCTCGTAATGAGCGTGCGCGGCTGTTCGTGGTGGAAGTACTGCGCCTCCCACATCTGGTGCTGGCCAACGTCAGTGACGACCACTGCGTTGCCGCCGGTCATACGCCACAGATCGTGCATCACGTGCGCCGCGTAAAGGTGCCCGGAGTCGGGCAGGTTGTTGATGTCGCGCACCGCGACGGCGCCTTTGCTGGCCTCAATCGTCTTGAGCCATGTCGAGCCATCGCGGCCTGAGATGCGCGGCAGCAATTGCTCCAGCACCTCGCGCAGATCGCCCACCAGCGCCACGTCCACTTTCACGTTCTTGTTGATTTCAGCCGGATCCACTTCAATGTGAATCTTCTTCGCCTTGGTGGCATAGGTGGAAAGCGTGCCCGTCACGCGATCGTCGAAGCGCATGCCGCATGCGATCAGCAGATCGGCTTCCTGGATGGCATGATTCACCCACGCCTCGCCGTGCATGCCCATCATGCCCAGGCTCAACGGGTGCGATGCGGGAAATCCGCCCAGCCCCAGCAGCGTGAGGCCCACGGGGATCTCTGCGCGCTCGGCCAGCGTGCGCACCTGCTCCATTGCGCCCGATTCCATCACGCCGTGACCAGCCAGAATCACGGGCCGTTTTGAATTGCGAATCAACTCGGCGGCCTGCGCCAATCCTGAATCGTCGACGTGCAACATGGGGTGCGGGCGGTAGGGGCGCGGCTTGGCAGCTTCAAAGTCAAACTCCGCTGTCGCCTGCTGCGCGTCCTTTGTGATGTCGACCAGCACCGGCCCGGGGCGCCCCGACCGCGCGATCTGGAATGCATAGCGCAATGCGTGCGCCAGATCCTCCGCCTTGTTCACGAGAATGTTATGTTTTGTCACCGGCAGCGTAATGCCGGTAATGTCCACTTCCTGGAATGCGTCTGTGCCCAGCACCTTGCTCGAAACGTTGCCAGTAATGCAGACGATGGGAATCGAATCGAGCATCGCAGTGGCGATGCCAGTGACGAGGTTGGTCGCGCCGGGTCCGCTGGTGGCAATGGCCACACCCACCTTGCCCGAAGCGCGCGCGTAGCCGTCGGCCATGTGCGCCGCGCCCTGCTCGTGACGCACCAGAACGTGCCGGATGGGAAACTTGCGTCAGCGCGTCGTAGGCGGGCAGAATGGCGCCGCCCGGATAGCCGAAGACATCCTTCACACCCTCGCCCAGAAGCGTGGCCCACAGAATTTCCGAGCCCGTCAGCCGCGTCGGCGTGGTCAGATGCGCGTTCGCATCTGCTGCGTTTGCGGCAGGCCCTGCGGCGTTCCCGTTCGCGTCGTGCGCTTTTGTCTTCGCGTTTTCCTTGTGTCCCATCACAACTCCTTGAAAGCCGATTCAACTGGTCCTTCTGATCCCTGATCTCTGTCTTTACGTCGTTGCCCCTTCAGACGCCGAGTTCACACGATCGACGTATTTCCGAAACACGCCCTTCGGCCAGCGCAGCGCCGGCGGCTTGAAATCTTTGAGCCTCGCGACCATCTCTTCTTTGCTGATTTCGACGTCGAGCGTCCGCTTGGCAACATCAAAATGAATGATGTCTCCCTCGCGCACGGCCGCAATCGGGCCTCCGACAAACGCCTCAGGCGCAACATGGCCGGCGGTGAATCCGCGCGTGGCGCCGCTGAATCGCCCGTCGGTAAGCAGCGCCACCTGCGCGCTCAACTCCGCATTCGAACTGATCGCTGCCGTTACCTGCAGCATCTCGCGCATTCCCGGCCCGCCCTTCGGCCCTTCGTAGCGAATCACCACCACGTCGCCGGGCTTGATGCCGCCAGCCTGCACAACCTTGAAGCAATCTTCTTCAGAGTCAAACACGCGTGCCGGCCCGCGATGCTCATATTTACCCGCTGCCGCAATCTTCATCACGCAACCTTCGGGCGCAAGATTGCCTTTCAAAATCACCAGCCCGCCATTGGGCTTGATGGGCTTTTCGAAAGTGGCGATCACGTCCTGTCCCGGAGTCTCTTTGGCGAGCGCGGCTTCTTCGGCCAGCGTTTTGCCGCTAATGGTCAGCGCAGATCCATCGGCGTGGCCCGCATCGATCATTCGCTTGGCCAGCAGCCGCGAGCCGCCCGCGGCCTGGTAATCCGATGCCACATATTTTCCTGCCGGCGTGAGAGAGCAGATGTACGGCGTGCGCGCTGAGATGGTGTCAAA
Organism: uncultured Acidobacteriaceae bacterium; assembly: GCA_963835355.1. Lineage (GTDB taxonomy): Bacteria > Acidobacteriota > Terriglobia > Terriglobales > Acidobacteriaceae > Telmatobacter. Next base: position 174,533 of record CAWIFE010000002.1, read on the forward strand.
ATCGTCGATGCTCAGCTTGATTCCCATTTCGCGCGCGATGGCAAGCAGGTGCAGCACGGCGTTCGTCGAGCCCCCGCTTGCGGCCACGCTGGCAATCGTGTTTTCAAGAGATTTGCGAGTGATGATTTGGGAGGGTTTGCGATTCGCGCGGACAGCGTCCATCAAAATGCGGCCGGCCTCGCGCGTGGCCTCGAGTTTGTTGGGAGCAGTGGCGGGAACGCCCGAAAGCTCGATCGGCGCGATGCCCAGAATTTCGGCGCTCATGGCCATGGTGTTGGCCGTGAATTGCCCGCCGCAGGCGCCTGCGCCGGGACAAGCGTTGGCTTCGAGAGCTTCCAATCCCGCGTCGTCAATGCGCCCCGCCGCGTGCGAGCCGATGCCCTCAAATACGTTCTGGATCGTGATGTCGATTTTCTTGCCGTCGGGACCGTTCAGCTTGCCCGGCGCGATCGATCCGCCGTAAACCATCATGCCCGGAATATCGAGCCGGCACAGCGCCATAATGATGCCCGGCATATTCTTGTCGCATCCGCCAATGCCGACGAGGCCGTCGAAAAGATTACCGCGCGCAACCAGTTCAATGGAGTCGGCGATCACCTCGCGGCTCACCAGCGACGCCTTCATTCCCTGCGTGCCCATGGTGATGCCGTCGGAGATGGTGACGGTGTTGAACTCCATCGGCGTGCCGCCCGCCTCGCGAATGCCTTCCTTGAGCGCCTCGGCAATTTCGCGCAAGTGGACGTTGCAGGTGCCGATCTCGGTCCACGTATTCGCGACGCCGATGATCGGCTTGTGCAGATCGTCTTTCTTGAATCCTGCCCCGCGCAGATACGACCGCGCCGCAGCCCGGCTCGGCCCCTCGGTCAACGGAATGCTTTGTCGCTTGCCTTCGATCGTCATGTGCTCTTCACTTCGCTTTCAACCAGCCGGCTTCGTCGTGCTTCGTCTCAAATGTGTCCAGCGCCGCAACGTGCCGCAGCGTCAGGCCGATATCGTCCAGCCCTTCGAGCAGGCAAAACTTCCTGAAGGGATCGATCTCGAACTTCGCCGCTGAATCCGCGGCCATCCGTCACCGTCTGCGCTTCAAGCGAGACGGTGAGCTGATAATTCGGAATCTTTTGTGCATTTTGGAGGAGTGTATCAACCTCACTCTCGGACAGCCGCGCCAGCACGATCCCATTCTTGCCCGCATTTGAAAAGAAGATGTCGGCAAAAGTCGGCGCAATCACGACGCGAAAGCCATAATCGCTGAGCGCCCACGCGGCGTGCTCGCGGCTCGATCCGCAGGCAAAATTCTTGCCCGCGATAAGAATCTTCGCGCCCTTATAGCGCGGGTCGTTCAAAACGAATCCTGCAATCGGCTCGCCATCGGGAGTCTGCCGCCAGTCAAAGAATAGAAAATCACCGTAGCCGGTGCGCTCGATGCGCTTCAAGAACTGCTTGGGAATGATCTGGTCTGTGTCGACGTTGGCGCGGTCAAGCGGCGCGGCCAGCGCGGTCAATGTGCGAAAGGGTTCCATCAGGCTTTTACCTCCTCGTGAACGTGCGCCTCGTTTATGCGCCCCTCGTTTACGCGCCACATCCGAATATCCACAAAGTGCCCGGCGATTGCGGCTGCAGCGGCCATCTCCGGCGAGACCAGGTGCGTGCGTCCGCCGCGTCCCTGCCGTCCTTCGAAGTTGCGATTGCTGGTCGAAGCGCAGCGCTCGCCCGGCGAAAGAATGTCGGGGTTCATGCCCAGACACATGGAGCATCCCGGCTCGCGCCAATCGAATCCGGCGTCGCGGAAGATGCGGTCGAGGCCTTCTTTTTCCGCCTGCGCCTTCACCTGTTGTGAGCCTGGAACCACCATCGCGCTCACATGCGTGGAAACCTTGTGGCCCGCGGCAATCTTCGCCGCCGCGCGCAGGTCCTCGATGCGGCCGTTGGTGCACGACCCAATGAAGACGCGATCGATTGAGATTTCTTCAAACGGCGTTCCCGCTTTCAGGTCCATGTATTCGAGCGCCCGCTCAAACGATTTGCGATCGACCTCGCTTGTCGCGTTTGCGGGATCGGGCACATTGGAAACCACCGGAGCCACCATGCCGGGGCTCGTTCCCCAACTCACATACGGAACCAGCGTAGCCGCATCGATCACCAGCTCGCGGTCAAACTTCGCGCCGGGATCGGACGGCAGCTTGCGCCACTCGGCCACTGCTTTTTCCCAGTCGGCGCCCTTCGGCGAAAATTGGCGTCCCTTCAAGTAGGCGTAGGTCGTTTCATCCGGCGCGATCATGCCCGCGCGCGCTCCCGCTTCGATGCTCATGTTGCAAATGGTCATGCGGCCTTCCATCGAGAGCGATCGAATCGCCGAGCCCGCGTATTCGATCACGCTGCCCGTCGCGCCGTCCGTTCCGATCTTGCCGATGATGGCCAGGATCACGTCCTTTGCCGTGACGCCCAGCGGCAGCTTGCCCTCGACAGCGATGCGGAAGGTTTGCGGCTTCGATTGCGGCAGCGTTTCTGTGGCCAGCACGTGCTCCACTTCGCTGGTGCCGATGCCGAACGCAAGAGCCCCGAACGCGCCGTGCGTCGATGTATGCGAGTCGCCGCACACGATCGTCATCCCCGGCTTGGTCAGTCCAAGCTCCGGCCCGATCACGTGCACAATTCCCTGCTCGCGCGAGTTCACGTCGTAAAGCTCGACGCCGAAGTCAGCGCAATTTTTGCGCAGCGTTTCAATCTGCTTCGCCGAAATCTGGTCCACGATGTTCAGCCGGCCCTCGATGGTCGTCGGTACGTTGTGATCGACCGTCGCGATGGTGCGGTCGGGCCGGCGCACTTTGCGCCCGGCAAGCCGCAATCCCTCGAACGCCTGCGGCGAGGTCACCTCGTGTACCAACTGCAGGTCGATGTAAAGCAGCGTGGGCTCGCCCTTTGGCTCAACCACCACATGCTGCTCCCATACCTTCTCGAATAATGTTTTCGCTTCGCTACTCATTGAAGTAAAGCTCCTGAAAACCGACTCTTACGCGTGAACAAGCTGTTGCTTGACCGTCTCTCTAACTTTCGCTCCCATTTCCTTCGTCGAGAGCACCGTCAACCCCTGATTGCCGCCGCGCGCCAGGTCCGGTGTGCGGAAACCCTGCTCCAGCACCTTGCGTACCGCAGACTCGATCGCCGCGGCTTCGGCCTCGAGCCCGCCGGAGTGGCGCAGAATCAACGCTCCGGTAAGAATCGCTCCCAGCGGATTTGCCAGTCCCTTGCCTGCAATGTCCGGTGCCGAGCCGTGGACGGGTTCGTACAAATTGACCTTGCCGCCGATCGTCGCCGAGGGCAACATGCCCAGCGAACCGGTGATCACTGCCGATTCATCACTCAAAATGTCGCCGAACAAATTCTCCGTGAGCACCACATCGAAGTCGCGCGGCCGGTTCATCAGGTGCATCGCCATCGCGTCCACATATTGGTGTTCCACCGCCACGCCAGGAAACTCCTTCGCAACCTCGTTCACCGTCGCGCGCCAAAGCTGCGAGACTTCCAGCACATTGGCCTTGTCCACGCTGGTCAGCTTCTTGCGGCGCTTTGTAGCGAGCTCGAATGCGATCCGCGCCACACGAGCCACTTCGTCGCGCGTGTAACGCATCGTGTTCCATGCTTCTCCTGAAGTGTGGTTCCACTCGCGCGGTTTGCCGAAGTAAAGCCCGCCCAGCAGCTCGCGAACAAACAACACATCGGCCCCGTCCACAATCTCGGGCCGCAGCGGGCTGTTCACCGCCAGCTCCTTGAAGGCAAACGCGGGCCGCAGATTGGCAAATCCTCCCAGCGCCGCGCGAATCTGCAACAACCCAGCCTCGGGCCGCTTGTCCGGCGGAAGCGAATTGAACTCGTTGCCGCCCACTGCGCCCAGCAAAACCGCATCCGATGCAAGCGCCGCTTCGAGCGTGTCCGCAGGCAGAGGCGTGCCGTCCTGCACTATGGCCACGCCACCGATGCGCTTTTCCATGAATGCGAAATCGTGGCCGCCGAGCGCGGCAATCTCCTTCAACGCAGCGACTGCTTCGCTGGTCACTTCGGGGCCGATGCCGTCGCCGGCCGTCACTAGGATCTTCAGCTTCATTTCTTTCAGTTCTCAGTTCTTAGTTCGCAGTTTTCAGTTCCCATAGGTCAGAGGCGGCGATCCCGGTCACTCGGTCCCTCGTTCCCTTGGTCCCTGTCTTCTTCAATCCAGCTCGCTCACCGGCTCGGTGCGCCGCTCGCGAATGTTGTCCGGCAGCAATCCGACCAAATCCTGATCGTAAATGTTCTTCTTGCGGTCAGCCAGCGCCACAAACCGATAGTAGATGTGCTGCAGCTCATCGCGGCTAACCGTGAAGCCAAGCTGTTCCAGCCTGTGCCGCAGCGCAGCGCGGCCGGAGTGCTTGCCGAGCACGAGATGCGTCTTGGCAACTCCGACAAGTTGCGGCGTCATGATCTCGTAGCACAGCGGGTTGGCCAGCATGCCGTGCTGGTGGATGCCCGACTCGTGCGCAAATGCGTTGGCGCCCACCACCGCCTTGTTTGGCGATGGCCTGAAGGTGATGAGCTGGCCCAGCACTTCGCTGGTCGGATAAAGCTGGTCCAATTTGATCGACGTCGACACGCCGAAGTGATCGCCGCGCACGAAGAACGCCGCGGCAATCTCCTCGAGCGCCGCGTTGCCGGCCCGTTCGCCGATCCCGTTGATGGTGCACTCCACCTGTCGCGCGCCCGCCTGCACAGCCGCCAGCGAGTTGGCAACCGCCAGTCCCAGATCGTCGTGGCAGTGAGCCGAAAGCACAACGCCCTTCTCGTTGATCGCGGGAACGCGCTCGCGCACCTCGTGAAACATCGCGCCGTATTCTTCGGGTGTAACGTAGCCCACGGTGTCGGGCATATTGATCGTGTTGGCGCCGGCTTCGACAGCAATGCGCACCATTTCCACCAAAAAGTCGCGATCCGAGCGCGTTGCATCTTCGGGCGAGAATTCCACGTCGTCGGCGAGCGACCGCGCCAGCCGCACGCTCTCGCCGCATTGTTCCAGCGCCTCCGCGCGGCTCATTTTCAATTTGTATTCAAGATGCAGATCGCTCGACGCCAGGAAAACATGGATGCGCGCTCGGTCGGCAAACTGCAACGCCCGCGCCGCCATCTCGATGTCCTCGGTTTTTGCCCGAGCCAGCGACGCAATGCGCGGCTTGCGAATGGCCTGCGTAATCGTCGCAATAGCGGCAAAGTCGCCCTCCGAAGCCATGGCAAAGCCGGCCTCGATGATGTCCACTCCCAGATCCTCGAGGGCGTGGGCCATAGTGAGCTTTTCCTGCGTGGTCATGCTGCAACCCGGCGACTGCTCGCCGTCGCGCAGGGTGGTGTCAAAGAAAACTACAGCTTCGCTGCTCATGTGTGTGCCTGCCGTGTGATTGCCGGGGAAGACCGACCTCGTCCAGCTCTTCCATTGTTGCCCATCCGCCCATTATAAGGCAAAGTTATAATTCTTTTAGAATCGATTAGAATTGCTTATGATACAGTTGTCAGTATTCAGTTCTCAGTTGTCAGAATCGGCTCCGCAATGCGGCGTCTATTCTCAGACATCGGAAGCATCGACTCGATTAGCGCACTGCAAAGCTGCTTGTTGCTGATCACTGAGAACTGAAAACCGACAACTGATATGGAACTCAGCCAACTCGAAACCTTTCTCGCAGTCGCCGAGGAGCGCAGCTTCTCCCGCGCGGCGGTGCGGCTGCACCGCACCCAGCCCGCCGTCAGCCAGGTCATTCGCAAGCTGGAGGGCGCAGTAGGCGAAACGCTCTTCGACCGCGCGGCGCGCGATGGCTCGCTCACCGCCGCCGGCGGACTGCTTCGCGAGTACGCGGTGCGCCTGCTGGCCCTGCGCCGCGAGGCCACGAGCGCTCTCGACGAGCTGAAGAGCCTGGAGCGCGGCCACCTACAGCTGGCGGCCAACGAGTACACCTGCATGTACCTGCTGCCGGCCGTCGACGCCTTTCGCCGCGAGTTTCCTCATGTCGGCGTCACCGTGCAGCGCATGCTGGCCTCGCACATTCCCGAGGAGCTGAACCTGCGCACCTTCGAACTCGGCGTCATTTCATTCCGGCCCGATCCGGTGCAGATCCGCACCATCGCCGTCTACGGTGACAGCCTGGACCTCATTGTCGGCCCGCATCACCCGCTGGCCCGCGCGGAGCGAGTCTCCATCCGCGACCTGGGCAACGAAAACTTTATCGCTCACAATGTGGCCTCGCCGCTCAGGCGCAAAGTGATTGAGGCTTTTCAGCGCTACCGCACCCCGCTCAATATGGGCATCGAATTGCCCACCATTGAGGCCATCAAGCGTTTTGTGGCCATGGGCAACGGGGTGGCGCTGGTGCCCCACCTCACCGTGGCGCGCGAACTGGAAACCCGGGACCTCGTCCGCGTAAAGGTAGACGAGCTGGACGTGCGCCGCGTGCTACGTCTCGCTCACCGCCGTCGGGCCGCGCTCTCCTACGCCGGCAAGGCCTTCCTGCAGACGCTCAAAACCATGGCCAAAGAGCAGGGACCGCCGTTCTTCTACCACGTCGAGCGAGCGGGTTAGGAGGGGCGTGTCGATGCCTCACAACGATTCCCCGATCCGTCTTTCCTCTTTCATTTTCGCGCGTCTATAGCTTCAGACGTTTTCGCCACGGCATTCGGACTCGGACCGGAGGCCCCAACCCGCCTCGGCCATTTACAATTCTGAGAGCGGGGCACGGGGCTTTCCGGTGCGCCGGACCAGTGCCCGGGAAATGACGTTTTTTGCCACCCGCACGGTTGTGCAGTCGCGAGGATCAGGATCGAATGAAGAGGATTGCTTTTTTAGTCTGTCTGCTGGCCGTGTGCGGGTCCGCAGTACGCGCTCAGGAAAGCCGCCAGGACATCAGCCTGAGCGGTACAGCGCTGATCGAGCCGTACAAGGCTTCTTCCACCGACGTTCAAGTCCACTCCACCACTGCCTACGGTGGATTGGTCAGCTACCGTTTCATGCTCACGCCCACCAGCGCGCTTGAGGCCAACTACGGCATCACTTACCAGAACAAGATCACGTACTATGGGCCCCAGTTCCAGAACGGCATCGGCATTCTGACTCGCACCCAGGAGATTTCGGGAGCTTACGTGCGCTCCTTCGTCTTCAAGAACTTCAATCCCTTTGTCGAGGCCGGGCCGTCGGGAATCATCTTCCTGCCCATCTACAACTCCGGCACCAAAACCCTCGATGCGCACCAGCAGACGGAAATCGGCGCCATGTATGGCGCAGGGTTTGCGTACGAGGTCAGCCCCAGCTTCGACGTCCGCGTTGAATATCGCGGCCTGGTGACCAAGGTGCCGACCTTCGGCGTCGGAACCAGCACTTACAACTTCAGCACCAATCGCTGGTACAACATTTCCGTGCCTACGATTGGCGTGGCCTATCACTTCTGACGGCGCGAATCGCGAGCTTCAATCGAAAGGGGACCGGCCTTAGCCGATCCCCTTTTTGCTGTTCGGGCGGCATTGTTTCTACGGAGCGCCGGCGTTCTCAACACCGAGCGCCTCGCGATAGTGCCCCAGTTCCTTCACCATGCCGCAATGCGCGCGCAACGCATCAAGGGCGCGTGTTCCATCGTCGCTTGAGCCAATCTTGCAATCCACGTAGAAGATGTACTCCCACGGCTTGCCCTGCACGGGCCGCGACTCAATCTTGGTCAGGTTGGTGCCCATCGCGCTCAGCGCGCTCAGCGCCGCCACCAGCGAGCCGGGCTTGATGCTCCAGCGTAAAGGCCACGCTCATCTTGTTTGCCGCGGGGTCGGTCTCGGCTTCTCCGCAATTCTCGTTTTTGGGCCGCACCAGAAAGAACCGCGTGTAGTTCTCTGCATCGTCCTCGATGTCGCGGGCAAGAATCTCCGCGCCGTAATAGGCGGCCGCCTGCCGGCTCGCAATGGCCGCCGCATGCTTGTCGTTCAAACTGACCAGCTGCTTTACGCTTCCCGCGGTGTCGTAAAAGGCAACGGCCTTCATCTGCGGATGCGCGGCCAGGAATCGCCGGCACTGCGCCAGCGCCACGGCATGGGAATACACGCGGTCAATCTTATCCATCTTTGCGCCGGCGACCGCGATCAGGTTGTGCCGGATGCGAATCAGCGTCTCCTGCACCACCTTCACGTCGTGATGGAGCAGCAAGTCGAAATGCTCGAGGACTGAGCCCGCGAGACTGTTCTCAATGGGAATTACCGCGGCATCGGCTGCGCCTGAATCGAGCGCCGCGAACACCTCCGCCGAGAGTGCGCAGGGCAGAATCTCCGCGTCCGGCACGAGCTTGAGCGCCGCCTCGTGGCTGAACGAACCCGGCTCTCCCTGAATGGCGATCTTCATGCTGTTTCTTCCTGCTCCCGGCTGCGCACGATGAGCATCCAAAGCTCATCCGCGCGTCCCTCTCGCACCATACCATAGGCGATCGGCTGCAAATTGGGCGCGCCTCATTGAGAAGAATCGGCGGCGGCTTCCTTCTCGGTCTGTCTCACTATCGCCGGAATCAGATCACTGTCAGTTGCCGGGACCCGCGCCGAGAGCCGCGTCAAGTCCGTATCCACACCGCTTATGATCGCAACTCCGTCGATCGGGCTCGCATTCATCAGCAAGAGAGAATCCGTTCCCATTCCATGCGCGTTGGCCGGAGTCCTGAACTCCACGATATTCTTGCCACGATAGGTCAGCTTGTCACTTGGATAAGGGCCGAAGGGAAAATCGCTGGCCGGTTCCAGCCCCTCGGCAATCACTTTCTGCGCAAACGCCTTGTATGCCGGAAACACGTGCGCGATGACGTTTGCCACTTCGAATCTTCCTGAAGTGCCGCCACTGTCATACGAGAGTTGGATTACCTCTCCTGGGAAACCCTTCCAATCCTCCGAGAAGAAGGCTTTCGGGTTGATAGGATCGGGGCTCACAAAAATGCTCGCACCGTTCGAGCCATACGTTGAAAAACAATTCCAGCCTCGCGGCGCAAGAACGCCGGGACTGTTTTCCGCTTTGTAGTAGGCGAGCCTTTGTGCAATTGCCGCAGGAATCGCGACCGCCAGGCTCTTGCCGCGTGGCGCTTTCAGCGGCCCAACCTGGCCGTCAGACGCGCAACCAACAAACGGGACCGTGACCGCGACAGGCGGTGCGGGCTTGGCGGCGGACCCGGACTGGGCAAATACTGTCGGTCCCGCCGCCGCCGCGACAAGCAAAGCAAGATTCGCAACAAGAACCGGATATGCTTTCATGTTTGCCATCATAGCGATCAACCGCAGGCCTCCATCAGAAAAGACGAAGCGCGTGGACGCAAAGTCTTCCCCCTTTCGACACTCCCGGCAACGCCTTGCTGAAACGTGGCTCGGCTGTCTCACCTCCGCATCCACAGATCCGCCGTCACAAATCCCAGAAACACCATGGCAATCACTCCATTCATAGTGAAGAACGCAGCATTCAAACGGCGCAGGTCGCGCGGCGACACGATCGAGTGCTCGTACGCAAGCAGCAACCCCACGGCAGCGATGCCAATCCACCCGACTACGCCAAAGCTGAACAACCGCCCGAACCAAACCAGCAATCCCAACATAGCCAGGTGCATGGCGCGCGCCGTCCAGAACGCCGCCGCCACCCCGTTTGCCTGCGGCAGGCTGTGCAGCCCCGCCGCGCGGTCGTGTTCGTAGTCCTGGCAGGCGTACAGCACGTCAAATCCACCCGCCCATAACGTGACCGCCGCGGCCAGGACAAGGATGCGCGGGTCCAGGCTGCCGCGAACGGCAATCCACGCCGCTGCGGGAGCCAGGCCAAGCGCCAGCCCCAGTCCCAGGTGCGACCACTGAGTCACCCGCTTCAGGTAGCTATAGCCCAGCAACACGACCAGCGCCACCGGCGCCAGCTCCAGCGCCAGGCGGTTGAGTTCGGCCGCAGCCGCCAGAAACACTGCCACGGCCACGAACGTAAACCCCAGCACAAACTGCCGGCTCAGCAACCCTCCCGGAATCGCCCGCGTCCGCGTACGCGGGTTCTCGGCGTCCAGGTCCGCGTCGGCCCAGCGGTTAAAGGCCATCGCCGCCGACCGCGCCGCCACCATGGCCACGACGATCCATGCCACCGTTCGCCAGCCCGGCAGCCCTTCCGCAGCCAGCAGCATGGCCGTCAGCGCAAACGGCAGCGCGAAGATCGAGTGCTCCCACTTGATCATCTCGAGCGTGGTGCCGATCTTGTTCAAAATGCCGGCCATCGCGTGAATTCCTATTTCCCAGTCTAGCGAAAAGCGCCGATCGCGCTCGCGCCGCCCAAGGCTCTTCAACCGACACAGGCGCAGCCGCTCACCGGCCAGGAGCGCCGATCCGCTTTTTGCGCTACCCTGTTAACCAAGCGTACGTGACGCTGATCACCAAGTCGGGGCCCAAGTTGATGAAATGATGACTTCGATGTTCCCCCTGGAGAGCGCACATGAAGAACCCGTCTCCCCTGGCAAGTCACTATGTTCAACTTGACCCCGCTGCGTTCATTGCCGATCCCCAACTGGTTCGCGCTCTCGACGCGTTATCCACCATCGTCCCGTGCGAGTCCGATCGCCCGCTCTTCCGCCAGGGGGAGCCCGCAGTGGGAATCTTTATCCTCCACGAGGGTGTCGTCACTCTCAGCATGATGTCGCAGGATGGTCACTCCCTCCTCGCCGCACAGGCCAGGCCCGGTTCCATCCTCGGCCTCCCCGGCGTCATCAGCAATGAGCCGTATACGCTGACCGCAACCGCCGGACCCGGGGCGCAGGTATGCTTCGTCAGCCGCGACGATCTCACCGCGCTGATGCACGCGGACCCGGCGATGTCGATCAGAATGCTCCAGGTCCTCGCCGCCGAAGTCCGCAGCGCCCGCAAAGCGCTCTATTGAGCCGCCCGATTAAGCTGATCATGTGCTTGCCTTGGCCGTCGCACCCTACATCACGGGAATGCCCGGCTCGCGAGCGGCTCATGCGCCGCGGCAGCGCGTCCCCGTCGTTCACCCTCACCTGCTAAACTCACACGTTGTGCTGCTGCCTTTTGTCGCTATCGCCGTCGCCGCATATCTGCTGGGATCCATCCCCACGGGATACCTGCTCTATCGCATTTTCCGCCGCCAGGACATCCGATCCCTGGGCAGCGGCAACATCGGCGCCACCAATGTGTTTCGCACAGGAGGCGCTGGGCTCGGCGTCGCTACCTTTGTGCTCGACGTCCTCAAGGGCTGCACAGCCGTCTGGCTGGGCGGCTACCTCGCTTCGCTCTGGATGCCCGCCGTCCCCTTGCGCACCGCCGAGGCCTTCGCTGCACTTTGCGCCGTACTCGGCCACATGTTCCCCATCTGGCTCAAGTTTCGCGGCGGCAAAGGCGTCGCCACCGGCTTTGGAGTCTTCCTCATCATCTCGCCCTGGGCCGCGCTCGCCTCCATTGCAACTTTTGTTGTAGTCTTCGGCATCACCCGTTATGTCGCCGTTGCATCCATTATTGGAGCGGCTGCTTTTCCCGTCTTCGCCTGGTTCCTTGTCACCGGCGCACGCCCACCCTTTTTCTTCGCCGCCGCCATCGGAGTTTCGTTGCTTATCATCGTCAAGCACCACCAAAACATCCGGCGCTTGTTTACCGGCACGGAATACCGCTTCGGAGCCGGCAAGCCAGCATGAGTCGCATCGCCATCTTAGGTTCCGGCGCCTGGGGAACGGCTCTCGCGCTCTCGCTCCACCGCCGCGGCGGCCACCAGGTCGCGCTCTGGGCGCACACCCCGGAACTCGCTCGCGAGATTGTCGACGCGAAAGAAAACAGGCAATTCCTTCCCGGATTCGCGATCCCCGCTTCCGTTACGGTTACCTCCGACTGGGCCAACGTCACCGCCGCCGATATCGTGGTCTCCGTGATCCCATCCGAGTTCCTGCGCACCACCCTGCTTCGCATCCGCTCGCACCTGCGCATCGGCCAGTTCGTCGTCAGCGCCACCAAAGGCCTTGAGGATCGCACCCACTTCCGCATGACTCAGGTTCTCTCTGAAACCCTCGAGCCTGCCGGGCTTCTGCTCTCCATCGGCGCGCTGTCAGGCCCGAGCTTCGCCCAGGAAGTGGCGCTCGGCCAGCCCACCGCCCTCACCGTAGCCTTCAGCGACCCGGAAGTCGCCGCTCTCATCCAGCAGGAGTTCTCGTCGGAGACCCTTCGCCTCTATACTTCGACCGACGTGATCGGCGTCGAGCTCGGCGGCGCGCTCAAAAACGTCATCGCCATCGCTGCCGGCATCGCCGTCGGTGTCGGTCTCGGCCACAACTCCACCGCCGCGCTCATCACCCGCGGCATTGCGGAGATCACTCGCCTCGCCGTTGCCTGCGGCGCGCGCCGCGATACACTCGCCGGGCTCTCCGGCGTTGGCGACCTGGTGCTCACCTGCACCGGCTCGCTCAGCCGCAACCGCACTGTGGGGGAGCAGCTCGGCCAGGGCCGCAAGCTGCCGGAGATTCTCTCGTCGCTTGGCGGAAAAGTGGCTGAAGGCGTGCTCACAACCCACGCCGCTCTCGGCCTGGCCCGCAAACATTCCATCGAGATGCCCATCACCGAGCAAATGGAGCTGATTCTCAACGAAGGCAAGGATCCGCGCGAAGCCATCCGCGACCTCATGCTGCGGCCCGGCAAAGAAGAGCTCTAGGCCGTTCTCCTCAGGTGGATTTGATCTCCCAAAGCCGGACTGTCGTACGCCACACCGGCGCGCTTCGCCAAGTTCCTACTGCGCGGGTACGGAGTCGTTGACACTTGCTTTCGCGGCAAGTTATGTTGAAGTCGAAAGGTCGTTCGACCGCCACGGACGCGGCGATTCGTTGGCGCGGCACCACTTCGACTCCATGAAAAAGAGCCTTGCCATAGCATCTTTATCTGTCGCAAAGAGGTGAGTTGTGTCCCTTCATCCGGTTGACCGCCGGCACTTCATGTCGTTGATGCTTGCAGCTCCCTTCTGGGGGTCTGCCTGGAGGTCTGGCTGGGGCGCTGCCTGGGCGTCTGCATTGCCGGCCGATGCCGGGTCTTCTGCCGAAGCCCTGATTACGGACTTCGGCGCGCGGCCTGATGGCGCCACCATCAACACCAAGGCCATCCAGGCTGCGATCGATCATCTGGCATCGCGCCGCGGAGGAACGGTCGTCATCCCGCAGGGCACGTTCGTGAGCGGCGCCCTGTTTTTCAAGCCGCGGGTGAATCTTCATCTGCGGGCGGGAGCGGTGCTGCAATGCTCGACCGATATGGCCAACTTCCCCGCCCAGCGCACCCGGATTGAGGGCCACTTCGAGGAGAAGTTCAATCCGGCTCTGATCAACGCATCGAACTGCGATGGCTTCCAGCTCACCGGCAGGGGGACGCTCGATGGAGCCGGCCGGCCCATATGGGACTTGTTCTGGAAACTGCGTAACGCCTCACCCGATCGCGGGAACTTCCCCAACGTGGGTGTTCCCCGCGCACGTCTGGCGCTCATCGAAAGTTCGCGCAACGTGAAGATCGAGGGCATTACTTTCAAGGATTCGCAGTTCTGGAATCTCCACATCTACGACTGCGACGGTGTTACCGTGAGCAACGTAAGTTTCAAGGTGCCGGACGACTACAAGCAGGCTCCCAGCACCGACGGGATCGACCTGGACAGTTCCCGGAACGTCACGATCGACGGCTGCTTTTTCTCCGTCACCGACGATTGCATCGCGGCCAAGGGTTCCAAGGGACCCCACGCCATGGAGGACACTAGCAGTCCGCCGGTCGAGCACATCCGCATCCGGAACTGCGTCTACAAGCGTGGCGGCGGCGTGCTCACGCTTGGATCTGAAGCCACGATTGTTCGCGACGTGGTCGCCGAGAATTGCAGGATCACCGGCAATGTCAGGATCGCAACCGTGAAGCTGCGGCCCGACACGCCCCAGCATTATGAGGACATCACCTTCCGCAACATCACCTCTGAAGCCACGGCCTCCGCGATCGTTTCCGTGCAGCCATGGTCGCAGTATGCGAATCTGCAGGGTGAAGCGCCGCCGCAGTCCGTGGTTCGCAACCTGAGCTTCATCGGCATCAAGGGTCATTACACCGCCTTCGGCACCATCAGGCCAAACCCTGGTCAAACGGAGATCAGCAACATTTCCTTCAAGGATTTCGATGTGGTGCTGCAGCAGGAAAAGCTCGCGGCCACCGGCGTCAAAGGCCTCAAGTTTGAAAATGTGATCGTAAACGGGCAGCCGCAGTCGGCCTAAGGTCTTCGAGGTTCGCTAATCAAGCTCGCAATTCCTCCAATTCGTTCACGTCTAGTTCTTCTGTAAGAGCTGGATCGCAGGCCCCCAACTTCACGCCAGTTGAAAGCATTCAAGGAATAATTCCCGAAAAATGCCATTGTCGCCACAAAAGGCCCCCTCGCAAACCCCGCCCACTGACTTCGTAAGCCCATCGTCGCCCATTTTCCCCGCAACCCGCACAAAACACTGGCTAAGTTCCCTGCCCGGGTTTGCCGATCGAAAGGCAGGGACCAAGGAAACGAGAGAGCGGGGGAACAAGGGACCGGGAAAAGCAGCCTCGGCACGAAGAACCGAAAGCTGGGAGCTGAAAGCTGCTTTCAGCCTTTCCATTGCCTCAGTCCCAAGAACTGGTTGCACAAATCCCTTAGGTTGGCTTCAAGACTCCCCTCAGGGGCTAAAGCCCCGCTGTTTGCGCGCCTTATGCGGCACGACTGAAGTCATGCCCTGATACAAAACCATTGATGCATCCAGTTCCAGGGACTGACTTGCTCGCCTTTGCGTCGCAGCGGCCGTCTCATGCATCGAAAAGACCGTAGCCCGGCTGCCCCCAGAGAATGTAGTCTTAAGAAACCAGAGTGACTTGGAGCGTTCGAATTGGCCCTTTCCCGAACCAGCCAACCCGCCGCTGTTAGCCAACCCCTCGGCATGATTGCGGGCCGTGCCGCTCTCAAGAAGCGGCTCGACAACACCTTCCTGATCGGCTTGCCCCTCGCCGGGTCGGTGGCCAGTATCTTCTGGTTTCGCGCGCACCCCATTCACGTCGTGGAGGTCGTCACTTTTATCGTCGGCTACTTCATCGTTGGAATGGGTACGGGCGTCGGCTTCCATCGCTATTTCTCGCACAAGAGCTTTGAGACCGAGCCCTGGGTCGCGTACCTTTTGGGCGCATTCGGCTCCATGTCGTTTCAGAGCTCGGTGCTCACCTGGGTTACCGACCACCGCCGCCATCACTCCCAGACCGACCACTGCGGTGACAACCACAGTCCCTTCGTCGACGGTCACTGCGGCCATGAAGGGTCGCTCAAGGGCCTGTTCCATTCGCACATCGGCTGGATGTTCGACGACACGACGACCGACATCAGCGTCTACGGCCGCGATCTGGCGCGCGATCCCGTCATCCAGTTTTATGCCCGCACCCACTACATCTGGCCCGTGGTTTCAATCGCCATTCCCTGGCTCATTGGCTATGCTTTTGGCGGGTTGACCGATGCGTGGGGCTGCGTCTTCGCGGCTTTCGTGCGTACAGCGCTCTTTCAAAACTCCGTCTGGGCGGTCAATTCGTTCGGCCACACCTTCGGCTACGAGAACTTCAACATGAGAAACAACAGCAAGAACAATTCTTTTCTTGCTGCGCTCACCTTCGGCGACGGGTACCACAACAACCATCATCGCTTTCCGCGCAGCGCCTTCCACGGAATGCGCAAGGGCGAGCTGGACCTGAACGGCATCATCATCATGGGCCTGAGCAAAGTGGGCCTCGCCCGCAACATCATCTTCGCCGACGGTTACCTCGGCGAAAAAAGCCCGGTCCTCTCACCAGCCGCGATCGCCGAACTAGCCTCGGACGAGTGACACGCGCCGCCTCGACGGCAACCTGCTTCTGCTCTTGACGGCCTTCCCTCGCAACTCGCCGAGTTCCAGCGCGACTTTCATGCATGCATCGCGCAGATCGTCGGCCGCCGCGCGATTCTGCATCGCTCGTGCGACGACCATGCCCCCAATGCACAATGCGGCTGTAGCCTGCGCTCGAGGACGCGCATCCCGCCCTCGGCCGTTCATGCTCCGCTCGAGGATGCTCACCATCGCCGCGAACACGGTTTCAAACGCGCGCTTCAGCCGCGCATCGCCGCGCGACACGTCGGTTGGGAGCGCGACCATCGGGCAGGAGTTCTCCACGTCCTCAAAATGCTGCCGCGAGAGATATGCGCGAATGACTTGCGGCCCAAAGTCTGCCGAATTCGGATTGATCTCCACGCCTTCCCAGCAGTTCTTCCATTCCGGGTCAGTGAAAAAGCAATTCAGCGCTTCGACATAAAGATCGCTCTTGCTCTTGAAGTAGCTGTAGAATCCGCCGTGCGTCAGCCCCGCGCCCGACATGATCTGGTCGAGCGAAACCTGCTCGAAGCCATGGCGGTTAAACAACCTGCGGGCGCTTTCCACGATCTTGTTCCTCACTTCGGTATGGTGCCCTTCCGGATACGGCATGAAATCCTCCCTGACCCGACGGGTATTGTCTCCCGAGTATCTTCGAGCCGCCTTTCACAAGTCCATCAAAATATGTTCTTGAACATAACGTGCCGCCGTGTTCCCATGATTTCGAGTTGAAGCAATGGATCAGTGAGGTCGGAATGAACGGCATCAACTTCCAAATCACGCGGCGGCGGGCGCTGGCCGGGGCCGGGGCGGGAATCGCACTCTCTGCATTACGGCTGCGCGCCATCGCACAGCAACCCGCCATGCCCGCGCAGCAACCATCCGCGCCCGCGCAGCAGCCGTCGACGGACCAGAAACCCCCGACGTCCCCCAACCAGGCTCGTACCTCTCTCCATCAGGAAATCGAGCTGAATGCCGCGCCGGAGCGCATCTTCCACGTGCTGCTGGATTCCAAGGAATTCGCCGCATTCGCGGGTATGGCGGCGACCATCGACCCCAGCGCAGGCGGCGCGTTCAATACATTTGGCGGATTGATCGAGGGCCGCAACATCGAAATCATTCCGAGCAGCCGCATCGTCCAGGCCTGGCGCCCGTCTTACTGGACCCCGGGCGTTTACACAGTCGTCCATTTTGAGCTGAAGGCGTCGAGCGGCGGAACCACGCTCGTGCTCGACCACACAGGCTTTCCCGAAGGCGAATTCGACCACCTCGACCCCGGATGGACCATGCGCTATTGGGATCCGCTCAAAAAGTACCTGGCGGCTCATCTATAGGAGCCCCGGCAAGAACGAGCGTTGGAGCGTCCCGAGCTCCTTGTTGCCAGTTCCCTGGTCTCTTGTCTCTGTTCCCTCCGTCCCTTCTCTTTTCACCCGCCGGCGATCGCGCCAAGGATCAGCAGCGGCTCTTTTCCCGCGGCCACCGCGTCGGGCAACGCTTTGTCCGGTGACTCCAGCGACCAGTCTTCCTGGCAGGCGAAGAAGCGCAGAAACGCGCGACGCTGGCCCGTCTCGTATTCACGTATCGTCCCTCGCAGCATGGGATAGCGCGCTTCGAGCGCGTCGAGAACAGAGCGAATCGTGACCGGCGCGGAAACCTCAAGCAGCACATCGCCCTCGATGTGCGCCAGGTTGCGCAGATGATAGGGCAACCCGACCCGCACCGTCGCCTCGCTCACGCCTGTAGTGCTGCCCAAGTCGCCCTCCGCAGTCCGGCGATCACCATTCCCAGTTCCCTCTTCCCTGTTCTCTGTTCTCTGTTCTCTAGTGCCTTGACCGCGTGATTTCTTAAAGGTCCTTTGATGAGTGCGGGTCTGGAGACCCGCACGACAGCCGGTCTGGAGACCGGCGCTACATTGCGGCAGTTATGAAATCATGCGGACACGGTACTAGTTGAGCGTTTGGACTTCAACCGACAGCACGGCAGGCAGATCGCGCGCGATCGGCGCCCAGCTATCGCCCGCATTCGCGGAGGCGTAAACCTGACCACCCGTAGTGCCGAAGTAAACGCCACAATCGTCGAGAGTGTCTACGGCCATTGCATCGCGCAGCACGTTCACATAGCAGTCCTTTTCCGGCAGGCCTTTGGCCAGCGGCTCCCACTCGTTGCCGCCGGTGCGGCTGCGGTAGACGCGCAACTTGCCGCCGAGCGGAAAATGCTCCGAGTCGCTCTTGATCGGCACGACGTAGAGCGTCTCGGGCTCGTGCGCGTGCACGTCGATCGCGAATCCGAAGTCCGTAGGAAGGTTGCCGCTGACTTCGCGCCAGTTCTCGCCGGCGTCGTCGGTGCGCATCACGTCCCAGTGCTTCTGCATGAAGAGAACATCGGGACGCGAGCGGTGCATGGCCACGTGATGCACGCAATGGCCGACCTCGGCATCGGGATCGGGAATGTATTGCGAGCGCAGTCCTTTGTTAATCGCCTTCCAGGTCTCGCCGCCATCGTTGGTGCGGAACGCTCCGGCGGCCGAGATGGCAATGTACATTCGCCTGGGATCGCTGGGATCAAGAATGATGGTGTGCAATCCCATCCCGCCCGCGCCCGGCCCCCATTGGGGACCGGTGCCATGCCCGCGCAGGCCCGAGAGCTCGTGCCAATTCTCGCCGCCGTCCGTCGAGCGAAACAGCGCCGCGTCCTCCACGCCCGCATAGACGGCGTCCGCATCGGTGAGCGAGGGCTCAATGTGCCACACGCGCTTGAACTCCCAGGGATGCTGCGTGCCGTCGTACCACTGGTGCGTGGTCAGGGGCTTACCCGTCTCCGGCGACGAATCGTACACAAACCGATTCGGCACCGCCGTCGGCGGCCCCGGAGGGGGAATCGCTTCATTGGGCAATCCGGGCTGATGCCACGTCTTTCCGCCGTCATCCGAACGCTGGATGAGCTGTCCAAACCACCCGCTCGTCTGAGACACGTAAATCCGGTCGGAATCCACCGGCGAGCCTTTCATGTGGTAGATCTCCCATCCGGCGAAGAATGGCCCGCTCACCGTCCAGTCTTTTCGCTTGCCGTCGGAGTTCAGAACGAACGCGCCCTTGTGCGTCCCGACAAGAACTCGCACACCACTCATCTTGACCTCCTGCTTACCGCAGCCTTTCCGCATTGTCCGGCGGCGTTTCGGGGGCTGAGACTGCTCTCAGAGGACCGCCGTTTTGCCATTGTTCCCAATTTCCCCTGCAAAGTGCAAGTGGTTTTCGAATCTTCAGGCTCCAAGCCTCGATATAACACTGATTTGTTATTGAACGCCCGGGACACCCAACCGACAATAGTCAAGGCCCTCGATCGAAAATCCGCGCGCGGCTGTTCGTTGTTCAGCGCGCATCCGGATTGACCACTTTTTCGTCCGTTCCCGGCCGAGGAGGCGTCAAAGAAGATGACTCCGCGCAAAGGGTTGCAACTCGCAATTCTCCTTTCGCTGGCAATCGCAGTCGTCGCCGGAAGCGAGTCAGGCGCGCAGGCGCCCGATCTGCTTTCGCGCGCAATTGATTCTGGCAAAGTCCAGACCCTGGCGAATCATCATCCTCAGTGGGCAACCGCTGCCAACGATGCCGGCGCCGTTCCCGCCCAGCTCTCAATCAACGACATCACCCTGGCTCTTGCTCGCTCTTCTCAACAGCAACAGGCGTTCGAGCAATTGCTGCGGGATCAGCAAGACTCAACTTCGCCTGAGTATCATCACTGGCTGACGCCGGACGAAATCGGCGAGCGTTTCGGCCTCTCTGACAGCGATATCGCCGTCATCACCGGCTGGCTCCAGTCTCAAGGGTTGCAGGTCAGTTGGGTGTCGCCGAGCCGCCTCTTCGTCGGGGTGACCGGAACGGCGGCGAACGTCGGCCTGGCTTTCGGCACCGAACTTCGCTACTACAAGGTGAATGGCAGGGAACTCGTCTCCGTGTCGTCCGATCCCACGATTCCCGCGGCGCTGGCGCCAGCCATCCGGTCCGTCCGCGGCCTTTATGCGATTGACGAGCGCCCACTCCACTTCGCCACGCCCATGCAATCCAGCCGGCCCAATTTAACAATCCCCAGCGGTGGCACGACCTACCACTTTATTGCGCCGGGCGATTTTGCGACCATCTACGATCTGCCGGCGGGCGTCACTGGAGCCGGAACAAAAATCGGAATCGTGGCTGAAGCGCGCACCAATGCGGCGGACTTCAACAACTTCAAAAGCCTCACGGGTTCGACTTTCCCAAACCCCACCGAGATCGTCCCCACGGCATTGGGCGGGGTCGATCCCGGACCGGCATATACGACGCCGCCGAGCTGCGGCAGCAATTGCACTTTGATGGACTACCAGGGAGAAGCGACACTCGACGTGTTGCGCGCGGGCAGTGTTGCCCCCGGCGCGTCGCTGCTTCTGGTTACCGCTTCCGCCGCGAGCGGCGGCATCGAAGTGGACGCACAGTACCTGATCCAATCCAATCCCGTCCCCGTTCAGGTGATGACCATCAGCTTCGGCGCCTGCGAGCTTGCAGGCGGACCATCGGGCGTAACTTTCTGGGACGGTTTGTTTCAGCAGGCTGCCGCTGAAGGAATCTCCGTTTTCGTCTCCTCCGGAGACTCTGGCGCCTCGGGGTGCGACAGCGCGTTCGATACTCCTCCGGCAAGCCCCTATCCAAACAGCCCAAACTACATTTGCTCCTCCAGCTTCGCGACCTGCGTGGGCGGAACCGAGTTTAATGACTCCGCGAACCCGTCGAACTATTGGAATTCGAATAACGGCACCAACCTTGCGTCGGCCATCAGGTATATTGCCGAAGGCGCGTGGAACGAGCCGCTCACTTCGAGTTCGACTTCAGAGGTGGCAGCGACGGGCGGAGGCGTGAGCGAGTATATTCTCACGCCAAGCTGGCAAACCGGTACGGGCGTGCCCTCGGCACGCTCAGGGCGCTATACACCCGATGTCTCCTTTTCCGCCTCTGGGCACGACGGCTACTTCGCGTGTTTCGCAGCGGGGAATGGCAGTTGCGTGAGCGGTGCAGGCGGAACCCCGTTCACTATCTTTTCAGGCACATCGGCGGCTGCTCCTGGGATGGCAGGCGTGGCCGCGCTGCTCGACCAGCAATCGGGCTCGGCGCAGGGCAACCTGAATCCTTCGCTTTACTCCATGGCGGCCGGAACTCCGGCGGCATTTCATCAGGTGTCCGTTGCCTCAAGCGGCGTGTCGAACTGCTCTACTGCCACGCCGAGCATGTGCAATAACAGCATTCCCGGGCCAGCCGGACTCACAGGCGGTCAAGCGGGCTATCAATTGGGGCAAACCGGGGGCTACAGCCTCGTCACTGGGCTTGGCTCGCTCGACGTCACCCAATTCATTGACGGCTACACCAGCGTTGGTTCTACCAAGCCCACGCCCACCGTCACGCTGTTAGCCCAGCCCACGGTCACCACGGCTCAATCGGCATCGATCCTGATCACCGTAACCGGTAGTGGCGGCACTCCTCCTACTGGGACGGTCACGCTCTCCAGCGGTACCTATGCTTCGGCGGTCACCACGCTCGACATCCCCGGACCCAACAGCAACAGCGTCTACATTGTGATTCCGAGCGGCGCGCTGGCACTTGGAACCGATACGCTCACCGCATCCTACACTTCGAATTCTTTGGATTACGGCAACGCATCCGGTTCGACGACGATCCTTGTGACCACGACAAAACCAGCGCCCACGATCACCTGGGCCACGCCAGCAGCAATCGTGTACGGTACGGCGCTGGGCGCAACGCAACTCGACGCCACAGCCAGCGTCGCCGGTACATTTAGCTATTCTCCCGCGGCGGGCGCAGTTCTCACGGCCGGCCAGCACACACTTTCGCTCGTCTTCACGCCCACCGATTCGACCGACTACAGCAGCGCTGTCGCGTCTGTCATGCTAACGGTCAACCGCGCTACGCCCGTCGTCACCTGGCCCACGCCGGCCACAGTCCCCACAGGAACCGTAATCGGCGCGACGCAATTGAATGCTACGGCCAATGTACTCGGCACATTCACCTACACCCCTGCCTCCGGAACTTACTTCTCGTCGCCAGGGAGCTTCGGGCTCTCTGTTTCGTTTGCTCCCGTTGATTCCACTGACTACGCCCCGGCCAGCGCCGCGGTCACACTCACGGTGGTACCGGCATCGGAGACGTCAAGCGTTACAACCAACGGCGCTACTTCGGTCACGGTCAACTCAGCTACCTTGAATGGCGTGGTGACGCCGAATAGCTCTGACACCCACGGATGGTTCGTCTACGGAACCAGCAGCACGCTAAGCGGAGCAAGCCAGACGGCTTCGCAGGACCTTGGTTCCGGATCCACGGCTGTGAATATCAGTGCCGCCGTGTCGGGCCTCAGCGCGAATACCACCTATTACTTTCAGGCGTTCGCACAGAATAGCGTCGCCACGACTTCAGGGAGCATCCAGAGTTTCGTGACCAGCGGGGCGGGTGGATTTACAGTCAGCGGCTCTGCCGTCACGCTTGCCAAGGGCTCCAGCACCGGCGATTCATCCACGATCACGATCACGCCGTCAGGCGGGTTCTCGGGCTCAGTGGCGCTAAGTGCAGCTGTCACGAACAGCCCGGCCGGCGCGCAGTATCTGCCTACCTTTACCTGGACTCCTTCCAATGCGCAGGTCGCACTCTCCGGTTCAAACCCCTCCAGCGCGACGCTGACGATTGCCACGACGCCCTCGACTGTAGGCGCCATTCAACGGCCGGAAAATCCCGCGTCACGCTGGTATGGCACAAGCGGAGCGGTGCTCGCCTGCGTCGTGCTTTTCTGGATTCCCTCGCGCCGGCGCGGGTTGCGTTTCATGATGACGATGATCGTCCTGTTCGTCGCGCTTGGAGGCGGGCTGCTGGCTTGCAGCGGCGGGAGCAACACGATTGGCGGGGGCGGCGGCAACTCCGGGACCACAAGCGGCGCCTACGTCATCACAGTGACAGCAACATCGGGATCGACGAGCGTTACCACGCCCGTCAACCTGACCGTTGAATAAGCTTCCCCATCGAAACAACCGCTGCGCCGGCGTCGGGGTAACTGGTGCCTCTCGAGCCGTGTTGCTAAGGGGCGGTCGTCGAAATCAGGCGCACCGGCCCGAGAAGTCCCGATGGCAATAGCGGCGAATCAGCCTTGTAAGGCGTGAAACCGGCGAACGCATATTTCTTCAAAGCCCACGGCTGCTGGTCGCCGATCATGCGATTCACCCAGAGGTTGGTCACCTTAATCTCAATGCGATTCTCTCCCGGCCTGATTTCGCCAGTAACATCCACCCTGAACGGAGTCTTCCACAAAATCCCGAGATTCGCGCCGTTCACCTTCACCTCGGCAACATCACGCACATCGCCAAGATCGAGCCAGAGATGCGCTCCCTGAGCCAGATCGTCCGCCGGCACCTGGATCGTCTTCGAGTAAGTGGCCGTGCCGGAGAAATACTTGACGGCGTCGTCCGAGGTTGGAAGCGGTAACTCGGTCCAGGAGACGAGACCATGGAAGCCAACGCCCTCGGGAACGCCTCTGCCCTGCTGGAAGCTGACGCTCCAATCGCGATTGAGAGCCTCACTCAGGCCGTCGATCGTGGATTCGAGCGCCGCAGGTAGCTGGAGTGTGTTTTGCGTTGTCGCTGCGCGAAAAACAACGAAGGTTGTCCCATACGGGTCGAGATGCAGTGGAACCGTCGTGCGGCCGTCAGCAATGCGATACGACGCCGGCTGTGTTTCGCCGGTCGCAGGGTTCCATAACTCCGGCACTTTCCCTGCCATGCGGAAAGATGTGTCGACATTCTCGGCGCGATCCTGGCGGTTGTCGACGAAGTAAACGTCGCCGTCGTCGAGCTTGCGATGGACAAACATCAACTCGGAATCGGACTCCGATTTCGTGTACTGCCAGTCCCGCGCCATGCCGAGGGCCGCCAGAACATCGTTTGCGCTCATGCCCGTGTAGACGCTACCCTTCCCCACTTTGCGCGCCTGCTTCTCAGACGCAGGCCGTGTTCCCCATAGCTGATCCGCTACGCGCTGAAACTCCTGCTCATCGTCGGCGAGGCTGGGCGAATCCGTTGGTCTGTCGCCCACCAGAACCGCGCCTTGCGTAACCAGACTTTTGATCTGGCGTAGCACTGGCAACGTCATGCGCTGACTTCGCCCGCCCAGATAGAGGAGCTTGTAACTCGTGCCACCGGGAGTTACAAGCCGGCCATCCTTGAAAGACAATTCGTGAAGCACCACATCGCTGTTCACAAAGTCAAAGCCGTATCCATCCGGCGCGTCGTCGATCGCCTTCCATCCGAAGACCGCCGTAAGTGGGCCCTCCTCGCCGTAGAAGTAGGCGACGTCAGCGGAGTAATGTCCCTGCTGCAGCATGTAAGAGCAACGCGCAAGATAAGTGACCCACGGCTTGGCCTCTTCAGCCCAGGTGTCGTTGCGATTGAACCACAGTCCGAAGGGGCCGAGCGTAAGCCCTGGCGCCATTTCAGGAACCGGCTGGTGCGTCGACTCGTGAATCTCGAAGCGGTTCACGCCCAGCGCAAACTCCAGGTCGGCGACATTCTTGAGGTTATTGGGCGAGAAGGCCCACGCCGGACCGCGCGAGGTCATGGACTCCGCGCCCACCAGATTCTGTCCATAGATATGAGCCACGGATGCGGCCCCGCGCAGGTCGGAGATGTAATCGATGTCCGGTCCCGGACTGTCTGCCCAGGTCCACATGGCCCCCATGGGAACATCGGTCTTGCTGCGCATCTCCATGTCGTCGCCCAGAGACGGGCGATGATATTCCAGTGCTTCACCGTAGTAACTCATCCCGTGAGAATGCAAGTCATCTGCAATTTCACCGTAGTGGTTTTCCGCGAGAAGTTGGCCGAGCGTGCGTCGATAATCCCAAAGAAAGCGGTCGGTATCTTCCGTGCTTTTGATGACCACGCCTGTAAGTGCAGGCAACCAGGGACGTGCATCGTATCCGCGCCGCTGCTTGAATTCCAGCAGGATGTTATCCGTCCAATTCTGGGGTCCTACTTCAATGCTGTCGGTGAGTACGTACGAAATTCCATCCTGGCCCATGTTTTCCGGGCCGACGGTGTCTGCATACATTTTGAGATAGCCATCAACATAACTCTTCACATAGTCGCGATTGAGCTTGTCGACTTCCAGGCCCGTAGCCTCCGCTGGAGCCGGGCCATTCTCATGGCCGGTGAGCGAGGAACCAATACGCAGGACCATCCAGTTTCCAGGCGGCGGGGTCCAATCGAGCGTTCCATCGGCGGTCATCTTTCCGGTTAGATCAATTACGTCGCCCTGCGGGACGACGAATCGAGGCTCGACATGCGGATCGCGAATGGCGTAGAAGTCTCGCGCATTGGCGTACCCTGCGCGCTGCTCCCACTCGTTGGTTCGCGCGCCGCTTTCCAGGACCAGTTCTGTGATTCTGTGGTCATGGTCAGGCACACCAGCGGGCTGCGCGGGAAAGACAACTCGGAAATACCGCGCCGTCACCGGATCAAAGGAAACCGTCCGCTGCACCAGGGTGCTGAAGGGGATGTCGGCGACGTTCTTGAAGTTCACGCCGTCGTCGCTTGCTTCGATTTGTGGCGGGAGAGCGTTATTGCCATGATCGAAGACGCTGTTCGATTCGCCCAAGCCGGCCAGCGTCACTGCCTGAATCGCCTGCGGATGGCCATAATCGAACTGCACCCACGCTGCGCTGGCCGGAGTGCCGCCAGGCAGATCGAGCGCCACCGTATTCACGTCGCCATCGGAAAGCGCGGCCACGTTCACCGTTCCGCCGCTCGAAGTGACCCCGGGATTCAGCACCGCCTGCGGCTCGTCTCCTTCGGGAATCTTGTACGCGATCACGGTGGAGTCGGTATAAAACTGCGGAGGAGTCACAATGGTTCCGTCCGCGGCGCGCCTACCGGAGACTTCGAAATTCTGAAAGGTTCCGTCGACCTCAGGCGGGTGAGGCAGCTTGCCGCTGAAGGGCCGTCCGCCTTCAACGCGCGTTGCGGTCCACACCATCTTCTTCATCCCTTGCGCCGCAGGCACCCACGGCCCGCCGGTCTCGCTCCAACCTGGCGAACTGGCGATGGCGACTTCCATGCCCATGCCCCGTGCTGTCGTCACCGCGGTCTTGAACGCCTGCTTCCATTCCGGTGTCATGTATATCAGCCGCTGCGGAACCACCTGCGGCGTATTGATGGCGCCTTCGAAGATGGTCACGCCGCCCAGGCCCACGCGGTGCATCCATTCGAGATCGAGCTTGATTCCCTGGTCCGAGATATTGCCGTTCATCCAGTGCCACCACACGCGCGGCCGCGCTCCATTGGGCGGATCGAGGAATCCCCGCAGCAGCGGATCGTCGTGAGAAGACGACTTCGCTTGCGGATCAGCGGGAGCTTGCGCCCGAACCAAGCAATTCAGTGAGCAGGCAGCGCAGACGGCAATAGCAAGAATCGACCGGTAGCTTTTCATAAGGAATCATTGTAGATTCTTTTCTGGCCGGGAAGGAAAATACGCACCGCGAATGCGGCGAGCACAAACCGATTGAGCTGGATGGGAGGTTCCGCGAAGACCTTAGAACGTGAATGCGAGGCCGGCGCGCAGGCTGCGCTGATCGTCCGCAAACAGAAGCAGCGAACCGTCGCTCAGAATATAGGGGCGATAGCCTTGGGCGAGCAGATTCCTTACCTCGAGCAAAGCCTCCAGGCCTCCAGATCCGTCGCGCGTGACGTGAATAGGCTGCCTGAGCCGGGCGTTGAGGAACGGCAATGCGGCATCCTCCGCGAAGGGCGCGATGTCAGTCACAGTGCGGTCAGGCTGCCAGCGATAGCTCGCCTTCCAGTGGGTCCCAGTGCCCTCCAGGGTTCCCGAGAGCGAAATCGAATATGTCTGGGCGTGCCGTGGATGGGCAGAGGCGAGCACCTCGGCCAGTGGAGCTGCATGCGGCAATACGGGCATCACCAGCGCAGCCCCGCTCGCATAGCTGACGCGCATTCGATTGTTGGTGGTCAACCGGCGCTCCACGCTGGCCTCGACGCCTGCGGATGAGAACGACGGCCCGGCGGCGCGCAGCAAGCTGCTGGCCGGGTCGAAGAGCATTCCCGCCGCGGGAGACCCGCCCTCAGCAAAGTGATCGAGCGCCTCAAGTACAGGATTGTCGACGTGATCGGAGTAAACCAGCACGGCCACACCGGATGCATCAGTCTGCCGTTCCCAGCCGATCTCCTGGTGAACTCCATGCTCGATGGCAAGGCTGCCGTCGCGGAGCGCCATTGCCGGCAGCCAGGACGTTGCCTCTGATTCATCCTCGCCGGAGGCATGATCCATGGTCATTGTGGCCAACCGGTAGCGGAGCGTGTTGGCGCCATGACGCCACTCCACTTTGGCAAACGGCAGCATCGCTGTCGTCGTGCTTGGGCTGTCTCCACCAAGCCGGCCCAAAACCGCGGTCGAACCGACCTCCGCTTCGATGGCCTCTCCGAAATGCATCTCCTCAAAGCTGTGCAGCGCAGCCTCGTCCAGACCTTGATCGCCTGCGCCCTCTATCTCGGGCGCCACGGTGACTGCGGCAACCGACTGCACCGATCCGGCCATGCCCAGATCCTGCCGAAAACCCAGCATCGATTCCATGCTGCCATTGGTGCCGGGCGCAAAATCAACGCGCGCCAGCAACTCCCGGCTGTCCGCCGGTGTGTCTTCCACAGACGTTGAAAAGCGCTCGCCGCTCTCGCCGAAGGTTCCGGCCTGGCCGGTCGCCATCAGGCGGGCTTTCAGCTTCGGCCTGGTGCCGGAGCCGTCTGAAACCACAACCAGCGGCCCGTCTTGAAGCCAGCGCAGGAGCGGCCGGTTGGCTGCGGAGCGCAACGTCCAGGCCCAGTCGTCCCTCTGCGTGTCGCCCGCGCGCGGTTGCGCCGGAAGCCATTGGATGACTTCATACAAAGTATTCAGCGTGAGATTGACGACCACAGCACCCTGAACCTTGACGTTTTCCCTGAGGGATGGAAGGAAGTAGGGGCCCATTGCCTTGAGGGCATAGCGGCCCGGCGCAAGAGCCGAGATGGCGAAACGGCCTGCACTGTCGGTGTAGACGCGGGTCACTACGCTCTGGTCGGCGCGCAGAAGCTGGACTTCCGCACCGATCTGCGGCACGCCAGCCGAATCGCGGACCAAGCCGGACACCGACGCCGATGCTGCTCCGAAGGCTGGAGCGGCACCAAAGACGATCAACACGGCCAAACCGGTGAGATGGGCAATTCGCGTCATCAGCAGATCTGAAACCCCACCGCGTCCCTGGCTCTGTTCCTCAAAACACAAACCGTGCAAGCTCCTGAATTCTCAAGTTCAGCTGGCGACTGCACGGGTTGATACCTATTCGACGACAAAAGGAGCCGATTGCGCAATCTCTTGTTTCGAGATCGCATCATTAATCGTAACGGTCACCTTGTACTTGCCAGGCTCGAGGCCAGCAATGGACATGGATCTTTCCACCGTTAACTGGTCGCTGTGGGCATCTAAATCCTTTGATTCCAGTTGTTTCTGGAGGATCACGGTCCCAGTGGCATCGGTGATCTCGTAGGTAACCGTGGCTGAGTTACTCTTGGTCGCATCGTCGATACCCAAGTTATAGAATTGCATCCAGAAATTCAGCTCCTGGCTGCGCTTGAAGCTGACCGGCGCAGTCAGGCCTGTGGCCACGCGTGGCCGAATAAACATGTTGCTGATGATGAAGTTGCCGCTTCCGATCTGTCGGGAGGAGACGGTGTTCATCTCGTCGGCCAGGATCAACGACGACGCTCCGATTTTGTCGTCCTCATATGTCGGAACATCCAGCGCTCTTCCGAAGATGCCAATATGATCCGGATTATTTACATCCTTGATCGCGATATCCAAGCGGTAGAGACCGGGCTGAAGCGGAAGCGACTTCCAATAGAGCGACTTGTGATCAAGACTTTTTTCCAGCAATTCAGACGGTTCTTCGACCTCGACCGTGTCCTCAAAGGTCTGCACCGTCTTGTGCATGATCGTAGTCACCTTGCCCAAAATGTTCACCACTCCCTTCGACACGCCGTCCTTGGTCACGAACGTGATGTCGCGATTGCGCAATTGGATGGTGATCGGGACTAGATCCATGCTGTCGGTGACCTTCACGAAATCCGTGCGCACATCGAATGGGAACGGCGGGCCACTCATCAGCTTATGCGTAGAGCTAAAGGCATCGAGGGCCGCGTCAAGATCGCTGAACTTGATTGGAGGCGGAGCGAAAAGCTTTGAAGCCAACTCAATGCGATCAAACTCCTTGCCTTGTTCGCCGGTGCCCATCGGTCCGTTGCCGAGCTCTTCGAGCCCACTCCCCTTAAACCGGTCTTCCTTGCCCTTGTGGCTCATCTCCTCATACTGGGTAAGGCCGGCGCCGGGCACGTTTTTCAGCGCGTCTTTCTCGCTGCGGTCGATGGTGAAGTGATAGTCGCCGCACTGGCAGGTATCCACGAACTCGATGTCGACGTTTTCGCCGATGCCCTCGAGATAGCGATAGTGCCAGGTCTCGAACGGGAACGTCGACGTCTCGCCGCCGCCCTCTTCCATGGGCCGCTCGTACATGCCACCCGAAGGATGAGAGTCGATCGAATCCGCCGGACCCCACATGATGTAGATGCGGCCGCGATCCGTCTTCCAGCCCGGCTTGCCTGCCGCATAGTGGTCGTTGGCGTATTGGATGCGCCGGTAGTGCTCTTCGCGGAACTCATTCTCAGGAGAATCGGGATTGGGGTTGCGCCGCTGCCAGAAATTCTCGATGAACGCCTCGCGTTCCTCGTCGTTGGCCAGACTCATGAACGCTTTGCGTTCATCGTCGGAGATGATGTAGGGCACTTCCTCGTTCAACCAGGTCTTGTACGGCCCCTTCAACTCCTGTCGCAGTTCCCGCTGCGCCTTATACCGCTCCTTATCGGAAAGTTGGCGATTCAGCGGATCGGCCTCCGGGCCCTGGCCGGCTGGGGGTGTCGCCTGGGGTTGACTGGTGGCGGGAGGCGCGTCGTTTTGTTGCGCTATGAGCGCGGCTGTGGGCACCCAGACAAGAGAGCAACCAAGAGCGGTAAAAAGAAGATGGCGGCTGTTCAACATCATTGCCTTCGATACTCCTGCAATCTCTTCATTTTACAGCTACTTTAATCGCCGGGCAAGGTTGTGTGCGCAATCATGCGCCCATTGGACGCTGCAACGCCGCTAAAGTCACTGGTTCAGCGGGCCCGAGAGCGAAAAATTACGAGATTTGGCGCCCATGAGGCTCGCTCGATCGGCCTTCCGCCGTCCAACTCTCAGTCTTTCGTCTCTGGCGCTTCAAGCGCCCGGCGAGCCGACGGGCCCTCACGGTGTTCACCGCTACTGGCAGCAATCAAGAAGCTTTTGCAACCGGGGGCCTGCCTCAGCCGCCTGGGAACCTTTGGCCGTTCCATCGCGTACACTAGAATGTAGAAAAAAAACAAGGATTCCATGCACTCATGAAGAAAATCCTTCTTATCGCTCTTGCTGTGCTCGTCGCTGCCGGACTCGTGGCTTTCATGGTGATCAGGCAGCAGTCCGGCTATACCAAGGTTTACACCGCAACTCTGACGCGGGAGGATCTCTCCACCGTCATCAGCGGGACTGGGCAGATTAAGCCCACCAACTACGTAAACGTTGGCGCCACCGCCTTTGGCCGCGTCACGCACCTTTACGTTAAGGAGGGCGATCACGTCACCAAGGGCCAAGTCCTGGCCACCGTTGAGAACGTGCAGCCTGAGGCCAATGTCGATGCCCAGAAGGCGGCCATCGGCGCCGCCAAAACCGACATCCTCGCCGACGTTGCTGCCGAAAAAACCGCTCAGGCCAATGTTGATCACGCCCGGGCCGATCTCGAACAGAAGAAGCTGGACTGGGATCGAGCGCAGGCGCTTTACAAAGACGGCATCATGGCCAAGCAGGACTACGACGCCAAGAAAGCCGCATACGATCTCGATGTCGCCTCAGTGGCGCAGGCCGAGGCTAGTCTCAACCAGGCCAAGGCCAACACCGACTCGGCGCGCGGGCACATGGGGACCCAAGTCGCCACTTTGCGCTTTGACCAGGACGCTCTCAGCAAGACAGTCTCCACGGCGCCTTTCGACGGCATCGTCACGAATTTGCCCGTCCGCGAAGGCGAAACGGTGGTCGTAGGCATTCAGAATGCAGAAGGCTCCACTCTGATGACTCTCGCCGACATGAGCGTCGTCACCGCCGAGGTGAAGGTGGACGAGACGGACATCGTCAATGTCCAGCTCGGCCAGCCAGCCGAAATCACCGTGGATGCTTTGCCCAACAAGGTCTTCAAGGGGCACGTCACACTGGTTGGCGATCAGGCCTTGTTGCGCTCGACGGGTGTTGCCACCTCGCAATCCACCTCCGGCACTGAAGAAGCCAAGGATTTCAAAGTCGTGGTTACCCTCGACAATCCGTCCAATGATCTTCGTCCGGGGCTTTCCTGCACCGCCAAGATTACGACCGCGCACAAGACCAATGTGCTTGCCCTGCCCATCCAGGCGCTGACCATGTACGATCCGGCCAAAGATACAACCAAGCCTGGCGGAGGCGTTCAGGCGGCTTCCAACACCACGAAGTCCAATCCCGTGCAGGGCGTCTTCGTGATGCAGAAGGATCCGAGCGGCAGGCTTCGTTCCAAATTCGTAGCCGTGACGACGGGCATCACCGGGGCGACCGACATCGAAGTGCTTTCCGGTCTGAACGACGGCGAGGAAATCGTGACCGGCCCGTACAAGACTCTGCGCGACCTCAAAGGTGGGACATTGCTGAAGCGCGATAAGTCCATACCGACGGTTTCCACCGGCAGCTCGAGTTGATGCAACTTCGCACGGCATTTGAATTTTGAGAGGGGTATGTTTCAGATGGCTTTGAACAGCATCGGCATCGAAGAACTTCCGCAGACAACGGTCGTCAATGCGAACGACGTCATTGTCGTCGAGGATCTTTGGCGCACCTACGACATGGGTTCGGAGCAGCAGGTCCAGGCGCTGCGCGGAGTCTCGCTGCGCATTCGCCACAACGAGTATGTGGCCATCATGGGACCTTCCGGCTCGGGCAAGTCGACCCTGATGAACTTGATTGGCTGCCTCGACACGCCCTCCAAGGGCCGCTATTGGCTCAACGGCCAGTTGGTCAGCGATCTCGACGACGACCAACTGGCGCGCATTCGCAACAAGGAGATTGGCTTCGTCTTCCAGACCTTCAATCTTCTGGCCCGCGCAACCTCGCTGCATAACGTGGAGCTGCCCCTGATTTACAACGGCACTCCAGCGGCGGAGCGCCTTGCGCGCGCCCGAAAAACCCTGGCCGATGTGGGCCTGGAATCGCGCATGATGCACAAACCGAATGAGCTATCCGGCGGCCAACGCCAGCGCGTCGCCGTTGCCCGCGCCCTGGTCAACAACCCGTCGATCATCCTCGCCGATGAGCCCACCGGCAACCTCGACTCCAAGACTGGCCTCGAGATCATGGCTCTGTTCGACCAGCTCCACGCTCGCGGCAACACCATTGTCCTTGTCACCCACGAGGCCGATATCGCGCAGTTTGCTCATCGCGTCGTTCACATTCGCGATGGACAGATCTTCTCGGACGAGCCGTCTTCGAGAGCCCGCTAATCGTCGAGACTCAAAGGAAATCTGCAGTCGCCGCGATTGCATTTTTGCGTCCGTGTTTTTCCACAGCGAAGTGCGCAATCTTTTCTCGACATTCATCAAATCGCCTTGACAATGATCCGGAAGTGGTACAAGATTTCCACAGAATGTGAGGGAAGAGACGCAGGCGGTCAAGGTGGCCGTTCAGCGCACGTCGGGTTTCATCCTGGCCTTCCATCAATTCCCTTCCCGATCGGCGATTTCTCGCGCCGTCGCAGAGTGCGCTGTTCGTTGCGCCGTGGCATCAAAGTCTCCTCGATTCTGCTCGCCGATTAAGTTCGTGGCAAGTCTCTATCAGCAAGACACTTAGCATCCGCTGATGCTGCATCATTCAGTTGGCCTTCCCGTCGCCGCGGGTTCTTCGCTGGTTGATGCCGCAAGTCGCGGGTTCTTTCCGAAGCCTGAAGTGTAGGTTTCTCTTGGTAAGCGGATTCAACTGGCATTGGACCGGGTGGAGGAGTTCGATGGTCGTCACTTCACAATGCATTGGTCACCGAGTCACAGGGCTCTACGTCGGCCCCAGCAACGTGCGCCGCTACTTTTCAAAGCACATGACAAAGATCGAACTGCGGCTCGATCATCTTCTAATCGAATGCGGGCTCGCTCCAAATTTCTGGCACGATCAGCCGGAGATTCAAGACCCCAGGTTGTGCCTCTGGCTGGAATCGAAACAACGCAACGGAAACGGGCATCTGCCGGTCCGCATGGCCTTGATCCCTTCAGGGACCAACTCCTTCATCCTTAGCCCCGCGAGCAAGGAAGCGGCAGAACCAATGCTCAACGAGATTGGAGATCCGAATGAACACGGGCACAGTGTCGACTGAATTCGAGACTCTCGCCAGCGAAGCTCTAAAGGCGCTGCTCGGACGCGTCTCCGCGATCAAACTCCGGCAATTGCAGTACGGGTCGCAGTCTCGAATCCGCTTTACCGCCATCCTGGCGCACATTGAGGTCTTCGGTCACAGCCACATACTGGCCTGCGAAGTGGACCCCATTGGCGAGCCCGACCGGCTTCGCACGATGCTTCGCAAATGGCAAAGCAACGCTACGTCTCTCGCCCCCGATGCGACGCCTGTTCTCATCGCGCCCAGTCTTTCGCCTGAAGCGCAGGCGATCTGCAAGCAGAGCCACATCGGCTTTCTCGATCTCGAAGGCAACGCCCGCCTGACTGTCGGCGATTCCTTCATCGTCATGCGCTCGCTGCCTCGCGAAGCGGCAACTCCTAGGTCCGCAGCGTCAAGCAAATCGGCTGCCCGCTCTGTCGCGGATCCGATTTTTCCGGATGGCCTGCCCAGGTTCTCCCGCAAGCAACCGATAGCCGCAGTCCCCGCCTGACGAGTAAGCGACAAACCAAGGCTCTGCAGCGGTTGGGGGCTCTACCTGTTGCTCTGCTCGACGTGTCCGCGCACGATTCGGCAGCCTGTGCTTGGTCCCGTCTATACTACCGTCTGTGAAAAATCGGAGATTTTATTCGCTGTTGGGCACAGTCCTTCTGGCGGTTGCCGCAGCGCCATTCGCGCATGGCCAGACAGCGAAGACTGACGCCGGCCCGCAACTTGCAATCATCGACACCGATATTGGCGACGACATCGACGATGCGTTTGCGGTTGCTCTTGCGCTGCGCAGCCCGGAGTTGCACATTCTAGGGGTTACCACGGCTTATGGCGATACGGAGCTGCGTGCGCAACTGCTCGATCGATACCTTGGCGCCATAGGCCGTGCCGATATCCCAGTGGCTGCCGGAGTCGCCACTCCTCATAGCAATGTCTTCACTCAGGCGGCCTATGCGCATCAGGCGCCCGCGCGCAAGCACCCGGATGCGGTTGCGTTTCTGCTTGACCAGATTCGCGCCCATCCTGGCCAGATCACGCTGATTGCCATCGGCCCGCTGTTCAACGTTCAGGCGGCAATTGAACGCGATCCGGCTACGTTTCGTCAGCTCAAGCGAGTGGTCATCATGGGCGGCAGCATCTACCGGGGCTACGGCGAAGATAAGAACGGAGCTCCGCGGCCTCCGGAGCCCGAGTGGAACATCAGGTGTGATCCGGCAGGAGCGCGGGCCCTGCTTTCTGCCGGAATCCCGGTCTTTGTGATGCCGCTCGATTCGACCCAGATTCCCTTGAAAACTCCGGCGCAAGGAGCGATCTTTTCTCACGGCTCCCCCCTCACCGATCAGTTGACGTTGCTTTATCACGAGTGGACAGGCGCAAGCGAATGGCGCACGCCTACGCTCTTCGATCCCGTAGCCGTTACTTACGCTATTCGTCCCGAACTATGCCCAGCAACGCCGATGCGGCTTGAAGTCGATGACATGGGCTTTACGAGACCGGTGGAAGGCGCGCCGAATGCCCAGGTCTGCCTTAAGTCCGATGAAGTTGGCTTCACGACTTTGCTCCTCGACAGGATTACGACGGACGATGCACAGTGAGTCTCGGAGCAGCTCACAGCGTCGCATCTCGGCGTTGCATAGACGTACTTCTTTGTAGGAGGGTCATGATGGACCGTAGGAAGTTATCGATGGCCGCGGCTGTCTGCATTTTGTTCACTGGCATGGCGTGGGCGCAGGAACCGAACGCACTTACAACCCAGGAGAAGCAGGACGGATGGCGGTTGCTATTTGACGGGCAAGATCTAAAGGGGTGGCACTCATACGGCGAGAAAGGAACAGGCAGCGACTGGTCCGTGGTTGACGGTTCCATTCAACTGAAAAAGACCAACCAGGACCCGCGAGCTGACTTTGCAGACATTGTGACCGACGCCGAGTACGCCAACTTCGATCTCAAGCTCGAATGGAAAGCGCAACCCTGCATTGACAGCGGAGTGATGTTTTACGTGCACGAATCACCCGAGTACCACGACACCTGGGAGACGGGCATCGAAATGCAGATCGCGGATCTGGCCTGCACAGTTCCGGACAGCCGCGTCCTGATGGAGCGCTCGGGCGATATCTTCGACATGATCTCGGACAAGGTTGAGTGGGTGAATCCCGCAGGGGAGTGGAACCAGTTTGAGATCATTGCGGACCACGGTCACTCGCAACTTTTTCAGAACGGCCACGAGGTCATCGACACGCAATTGTGGGACGACAACTGGAACAAGTTGATCGCTGGAACGAAATTCGCCAAGATGCCCGGATATAGCAAGTACCACACCGGACACATCTCGCTGCAGGGCACCGAGCCGAAAGGTGATCCGGGAGTGAAGATCTGGTTTCGGAACATCAGGATCAAGGAACTGTAAATGCATGGCGCCCCGCTGCCGCCGGCGCTGGCTCTATAGCATGGCAAGGTGTCAGCCGCAGTTTCTTTCGCGCCGCTGATAAAGCTCGCGCGTAACGACACTTTCCTCAAGAGTAGCGCCTCTGCAGCGCACGGTCCTGGAACCGCACAGAGTTGCAAGTGCAGCGGCGAACCATGCATCATGCTGGTTTAAGGAGTGCGGCCGGAAGCATGTCCAGGCATCGGGATCTCATTAGAATCGGATTCATCGTTTCTGCCTGTGTGGGAGCGGGTCGTCTGAGCATATGCGCCGAAGCTCAAGCGACGTGCACCGGCCCGGCCTCGCTTGAAGCGGGGATTCGCGCTCATCCTGATGCGGATGCTTATGCCGCTCTGGGAAGCTGGTTCGACCAAGAGCACCAGACGGAGTGCGCAGGTAGAGGCCTACCGCTCAGGGCTGAAGTGGGCCCCGGACTCTGCGCAGCTCAACTATTTGTTGGGTCGGAGCCTGTTCGCGGCTGGCCGCCCGCAGGAGGCCGTAGCGCCTTTGCAGCAATCGGCCAAGCTCGATCCCGATCAGTTGAAGACGCACTTGCTGCTTGGCGCAGCGCTGGCCCAGCTCGACCGCAACCAGGAGGCCCTCATCGAGTGGAAGGCCGCACTTCATATTGACTCTTCTTCGAAGGCTGCCCTCGACGGTCAGGCCAAAAGCCTGATGGCTGCAGGGGATTACGAAACCTTGATCCGCAGCCTGCGCAGCACCGCGCGCGATGAAAGCATGACCATCGATCTGGCCCTTGCCTATAGAAAAACGGGCATGCTCGACGAAGCTGCGCAGACTCTGAATGAAGGTCTGCGCGCCGATCCTGGTTCCGACGCGCTTACCGCAGCTTTGGTGTCTCTTCAGGTCGACGAATCACACTATGAGGCTGCTACGTCGCTCGCGGAAGAGATCGCCCGCACGAAGCCCAGCGACCTGGAGGCGCAACGGATTTACTTTCGGACCCTCGTGATCACTGGCGACAACGACCGTGCCACCGCCCTCGGCCGAAAGCTGCTGGCTCTAGCACCGCACGATGCCGATCTTCTGAATCTGAACGGTCTTCTGGAGAAAAAGGCTGGAGACTATCAGACTGCACGCAAGCATCTTGAGGAGGCCGTAGACTTAAGCCCCAACGACTATAACCCACGCGTGAATCTTGGAGTGGTACTGGCGGCGCTGGATGATGCCGCCGGGGCAAAGATACAGCTGGAAAAAGCGCTCGCGCTTGGCACCGACGAGCCGCAGGTTCACTTCGCACTGGCCAAGGTGCTGCGCCAGCTGGGTGACACAGCCGGGTCAGAGCAGCAACTCACGCTCTACCAGCAGAAGCTGAAGCAGGAGTCGGACCGGACATTTGCCGTTTCAAAGGCCGCCGAGGCCGCGCTGGCGGCGAAGGCTGGAGACAATCAGAAAGCCGCTGATCTCTACCGCCAGGCCTGCGCTGCGCAGCCGAACGATCCCGCGATGGCGTACCAGTTGGCACTCGTCCTGGATAATCTGGGCGAGGCGAAAGAGGAGCGCGCCGCGCTGCAGCAGGCCATTCAGGCCAATCCCCATTTTGTGCCGGCGCAGTACCAACTCGGCTACATGGATTTCCAGGCCGGCGACAACGCCGGAGCCGAGCGGCAGTTCCGGCTCACGGTCGAAGAAGTTCCGGACAACGTCCAGGCGTGGATTTCGTTGGCCGCAGCACTGGGCGCCCAATCGCGCTTTGACGAAGCGCAGGAGGCCGTGGCCCACGCTCTGAAGCTCGATCCGAAAAATGCGGCCGCTCTCGGTCTCAGCGGAAAGCTTGCCGCCAGCCAGAACCAGCAATGAAGCACGCAAAAGTTTTCGTGCGAGGAGAAGCAGGGCGTGACGAGCGAGAGAAAGACCGGTCTATGGACACGCCGCCGCGTGTTGCGCGCCGCACCCGTGGCCCTGGCTCCAGCGTTCGTTCCCGGCGGACTGCGTGCGGTCATCCCCGCACAACAATCTGCCGCGACCTTCTCCCGCTTTGTCGATGTAGCCAAGGATGCCGGACTTACTGAGCCCATCCTCTACGGCGAGCCCGACAGTTTCACTTACATCATCGAATCGATGGCGACAGGCTGCGCTTTTTTCGACTTTGACAACGATGGCTGGATGGATATCTTCATCCTCGGCGGACGCACGCTCGCCGGAACTCCTCCCGGTTCAGGCAACCGGCTCTATCACAACAATCGCGACGGCACCTTCACCGATGTGACCGCCAAATCCGGATTGGCCGATCCGGGATGGGCCCAAGGCGTCTGCGTAGGCGACTATAACAACGACGGATGGGAGGATCTTTTCCTCACTTACTACGGACAGAATCGCCTGTATCGCAACAACGGCGACGGCACCTTCACTGACGTGACCAACAAGGCCGGCCTCCGGTATCCCAAAACCCGCTACAGCACCGGCTGCACTTTCTTGGATTACAACCGCGACGGGCATCTGGATCTCTTCGTCTCCAACTATCTTGAGATCGATCTGGCCACTGCGCCCAAGCCCTCGCTGGATGTGCCCAACTGCAATTACGAGGGCGTGGCCACCATGTGCGGCCCGCTGGGCCTGCCGAAGGCGCAGCACTACCTCTATCGCAACAACGGCGACGGCACCTTTACCGATGTTTCGCGCGAGTCCGGCATCGCGGCACTGCGCGGCTCCTACGGCCTGACGGCGGTCAGCATCGATGCCGACGAGGACGGCTGGCCCGACATCTTCGTGGCCTGCGACATGACCCCCTCGCTGCTGCTGATGAACAATCACGACGGCACCTTTCGCGAGGAAGCGCTGATCCGGGGTATCGCTCTCAGCGGCGAAGGCCGCGAGATGGGCGGCATGGGCGCGAGCGTGGGCGACTACAACCTCGACGGCCATACCGACATTGTCAAAACGCATTATTACAACCAGGCCAACGGCCTTTACCGCAACGACGGCAAAGGCAACTTCGACGACGTCACGGTGGCGGCGGGCCTGAATAAGGAAACCCGCTTTGTCTGCTTTGGCGCGGGCATCGTGGACTTCGACAACGACGGCTATCCCGACATTCTGCTCACGTCCGGCACGGTCTACCCGGAGGTTGCGCGCATTTCACCGCGATTTCCGGAGCGCAGTCCGCGCATTCTCTTTCGCAATCAGGGCAATGGCAGCTTTGTTGAGATGGGCGCCGATGCCGGCCCGGGCATCAACACACCCCATTGCAGCCGCGGCGCAGCGTTTGGCGATTTCGACAACGACGGCGACATCGATGTGCTGATCATGAACGTCGACGAGCCGCCCACGCTGCTGCGAAACGACGCTCCCTCCGGCAACCATTGGATCAAGGTTCGCCTGGAAGGCACCAAGAGCAACCGCAGTGCCATCGGCGCGCGCGTGGTGGTGCGCTACGCGGGCAAGTTGCAGGTCCAGGAGGTCGTGAGTGGGTGCAGCTTCCTCTCGTCCAACGATCCACGCCTGCACTTTGGCCTGGGTTTGGCAACCACAGCGGACATTGAAGTCCGCTGGCCGTCGGGACTGGTTGAGCACATCCACGGCGCGGCTGCCAACCAATTGCTCACCTTGCGCGAAGGCGCGGGGCAAGTAAAAGGCCGGCCGTTCCGGTGAAGCGGCCTTGCGCATCGCCGGCAGGAGCGGCAACGCGGCGAATTCACCCTTGTGTGTTTGTCGCTATGCGGACAGGCGCGCTGCGCCGGCGTCAACCGGTGCGGATTTCCGGAGAAAATGCGGGTCGTCAAGGTCTTCAACTTTTTGAGTCAGCAACGCCGCCAGCATGAAGAAGACACCACCCGCAACCACCGCGGCAAGGCGATTGTTGTTCAGCAAATGGTTCATCACCCAGCCGAACCCAAGCGATGCGACGATCTCCGGAATCACCACGAAGGAGTTGAAGATTCCCATGTAGACACCCGTTTTTCCCGGAGGCAGTGATCCGGAAAGAATGGAGTAGGGCATGGAGAGCGTACTGGCCCAGGCAATCCCGACGCCGGTCATGGAGAGCAAGAGGGGATATTTGCTGCGAATCACGAATACGGACAACAGTCCGAGGCCGCCGCATATCAAACACAAGCTATGCGTTGCCTTGCGGCCGAATTTGAGCGCAATCGCGGGCAGCGCAAAGGAGAACGCGAAACACACCAGCGAATACATTCCGAAGCAGACGCCCGCCCACTCCGCTCCCGCGGAATAAAGTGGAGAGTTTGTGTCGGATGCGCCGAAGACGTTGCGCGGCACGGCGACGGGAAAGTAGAGCCACATGCAGAACAATCCCAGCCAGGTGGAGATCTGGACCCAGGCCAGTTGCCGCATCGTGCGCGGCATCTTGCGGATCGAAACCAGGATTTCGCGAGCCCCAGCCGCGATGCCCGCTCGCTCCGCCTTTTGTTTGCGAAACTCCGCCATGTTTTCCGGTGGATACTCTTTGGTTGTGAAAACAGTCCACAGCACGGCGCACAAAAAGGCCGCGGCGCCAATATAAAACGAAAAGCGCACCGTGAAGGGAATCGTGCCTGCGACCCGAGTCTGGGCCATGTGAAAAACATTGGTCAGCAGGAAAGGCAGCGCCGAGGCAATCACAGTACTGAGGCCAATGAGAAGGCTCTGCATGGCGAAGCCTTGAGTGCACTGGGATTCGGGCAGCAGGTCGGCGACAAACGCGCGAAAGGGCTGCATGCCGATGTTGATGCTGGCATCGAGAATCCAGAGCAGCCCCGCTGCCATCCACAAAGCGGAACATCGCGGCATGAGGATGAGGGCCGTTGAGCTGAGAATCGCGCCGGCCAGGAAGTAAGGCCTGCGCCGGCCCAGGGGCCCCCAGGTGCTGTCGCTGGCCTGGCCGACAATCGGCTGGATCAGCAATCCAGTGAGCGGCGCGGCCAGCCACAGAATCGGAATCTGGTCGGCC
The DNA here is from genome assembly GCA_963835355.1 of uncultured Acidobacteriaceae bacterium. Lineage (GTDB taxonomy): Bacteria > Acidobacteriota > Terriglobia > Terriglobales > Acidobacteriaceae > Telmatobacter. The sequence goes on from CAWIFE010000002.1 coordinate 215,337, forward strand.
CGCGCGCCCAGGTATTCGTAGATGGCGCTCATGTTCGCCATCTGCAATCCCCAACCAAACTGGATGCCGAAAAAGCCGAAGCTCAGGTTCCAGATCTGCCAGAACGTGCGTGGTGGTTTATCCATGAATTCGGCTCTCCAGCTTTCCTTTAGAGGGTTCTTCTAGCGATCGTAGAGCGCGGTCAGGGATCGCAGCCTGGCGCTCAATTCGCCGCTCAATGCACCTGGACGATAACGCCATTTCCAGTTTCCGCTCACCGTGCCGGGAAGATTCATGCGCGCTTCACTGCCCAGTCCGAGCACATCCTGCAGCGGAACAATGACGACGGAGGCGACGGAGGCTTCCACCGCGCGAATCATGATCCAGTTGATCTCCGTGTCGTCATGAAAGTTGAGATAGGCGCGGGCGAATTCATGCTCCTGGCGAACATCCTCCGAGGAACGCGTGCTGTCGGCCGCACCCGAACTCGACCACCAGCCGAGCACCGTATCGTTGTCGTGACCTCCGGTGTAGGCGACCAGATCGCGGCGGTAATGATGGGGACGGAAGGACGGCGCCTGCGGATCGGTACCAAACGCAAACTGCAAGATGCTCATCCCCGGGAGGCCGAACTCTTCTCGCAGTTGCTCCACCGGCGGCGTGATCACGCCCAGGTTCTCGGCCACAATCGGCAGTTCGCCAAATTCGCTTCGCAGCGCTGAGAGAAGCCTGTTTCCGGGCGCCTTGACCCAGCGACCGTTGATGGCGGTCGTCTGGCTGGCCGGAACCTCCCAGTAGGATTCAAAACCGCGGAAATGATCGAGCCGCACCAGATCGAAGAGGGCGAGCGAGGCGCGGAAGCGATCAATCCACCACCGGAATCCGTCGGCCTCGAGCACATCCCAGCGATAGATCGGGTTGCCCCAAAGCTGCCCGGTGGCGCTGAAGTAGTCGGGGGGCACGCCGGAAACCACGGTCGGATTGCCCCGATCGTCGAGATAGAAGAGTTCGGGGCGAGCCCAAACGTCCGCACTGTCGTGCGCGACGTAGATGGGAATGTCGCCCATCAAACGGATGTCGCGCTCGCGGCAATAAGTCTTGAGGTCATTCCACTGGCGGAAAAATTCGAATTGCCAATACTTGATGACATTCAATTCGCGCGCAAGCCGAAGCGTCCACTCGCCGATGGCGCGCGGATCGCGGCGGCGAATCTCCTGGTCCCAGGTGGTCCAGGCGGTTCCGTTGTGCGCGTCCTTCAGGGCCATGAAGAGCGCGAAATCGTCGAGCCAGGAACTGGCACTTTCACAAAAGCGGTCGAAGGCCGCACGATCCGCGCGAGACACATCAGCAAGGAAAGTCTCTGCTGCACGGCGCAACACCGGTCTCTTGAACTGAATCGTCGCTCCAAAGTCGATTGAGTTTTCTGGAAAGGGCGGCGCCTGAGCCAGATCCGATTCCTGGAGCAGTCCCTGATCGCGCAGGCGCTCAAGACTCAGCAAAAGCGGGTTGCCGGCAAACGCGGAGAAGCATTGGTACGGAGAATCGCCGTATCCAGTGGGATTCAGCGGCAGCACCTGCCACAACTTCTGTCCGGCAGCGTGCAGGAAGTCAGCGAATTCGTAAGCACATGGTCCGAAATCGCCGATGCCAAAGCGGCCAGGCAAAGAAGTGCAATGCAACAGAATTCCGCTGATTCGGGGGAGTTCCACGCCGCAACCATACGCGGGCCGCAGTTGCCGGGTCAAGCTCAGTGCGGAGCCCGCACACAGCTCCGAATTCTGTCAGCGCTCGTTCAGGTCAACTTGATAGAGGTTGACTGCAGGCGTGCGGGCTGTAACGACGAGAAGATCGCCGGGTGCAAGACCGATCAGGCGGTAGTCGGTGGCGGCGATGGGGCGCAGATTGCCGATAGTCGCGACCAGTTGCGGCTTGCCGGCTGGCACTGCGACACGGTAGATCGGCTTGCCTGTGGCGAGGAAGTCCTGGAAATAGATCGATCGGCTATCGTGCGTCCAGGTTGGGTCGCCGACACCCTGGACAGTAAGGTTGGTCCAACGCTGCGTACTCCGGTCGAAAAGAAGCAACGCACGCTGATCAAGCGGCATGGCAGCAATGAAGCGGCCGTCGGGTGAAAGGCGTGGACTGAACAGGCCGGCCGAGCCAGGGATCTCAGCGACTTTGTGAGTTTGAAGATTGAGGAGATAGATCGCTTTCGGCTGGCCGTTGTCCATGCGATCCGGCAGGCGTCCAAAGACGATCGATTGGCCATCGGGCGACCACGCCGGATCAGCCTCGTTCCGATCTTCGTTCAGCACCGGCGTAAGCTTTCCGCCCTCGGCGTCGATGAGATAGATCTTCCATGGCTTGCCCGGCTCGAGGCCCATGACGGCCAGGCGGCTGTCGTCGGGCGACCATTTCATGGTGAAGATGCTCCGCAGCGGGGTGGTGAGTTCGATACGCTCGGTGCCATCCACGCGACTCCGCCAGAGCGAATTGTCTGAGGCGTTGAGCCATGCAATCCATTTTCCGTCGGGAGAGTATTGCGCCAGCGAGGCCGCGCTCAGGTTCTGGTCGAGGGTGGTGAACGTGGAGGATTGGGCCATGGCGCGGAGCAGCTCGAATTGCGAGGTAGCGCCGATGAAATAGACATGATCGCCGCCTGGCGCGGTGCTGGGAGCCTGATAATTGAGCGGACCGTTGGTGATCTGCCGCGGCTCGCGATCGGCCAGGTACCAGGGCTGCTCGCGCCGAACCCAAATCTCGCTACGGGCACTGTCGCTGTGTGAGGACTGAAAGACGAAGTACTGGCCGTCGGGGGTCCAGTTTCCACAACACTCCGAGGCAGGCTGGCTCCAGCCGGGAAAAAGCGGATGAGGGTTGGAACCGTCGGCCATGACTTCCCACAGCTCCGCGGTCTGGCGCTTGGAGTCGCGCACTGTGAAGCGAAGCCGATTGCCGTTGGGCGACCAGCGCAGCCAGAAGGCCAGACCCTGGACGGTCAACAGGCGGTGCGGGTCACTGCCGTCGGCTCCAACGATGGTGAGGTCATTGCCACTGGCGACGAGCAAGCGGCGCCCATCCGGCATCCAGGTGGCGTCGTGAGCCAGAACATTGGGAACGCGGTCGGCATCTCCACCCAAGGTCGGCACAATCCACAAGGGTTGCTCTGGCTCGGCTTGCAGATGGCTGCGCACAACGAGCTTTGAACCATCGGGCGAGAGTGAACCGATGAGGGGCGCGCCAATTTCAGAGGGCAAGGGAAAGTTGCTGATTTCGCCGTTCGCGGCCAATGCGACAGCAAGCACGGGGTTGCCGTTGTCCATGTGCGAAAAGTAAATGCGCGTGCCATCACTGGCAGAGCTGGAGAAACTCTCGACATCTAAATCGTTGGTGAGCACATGGCCCGAGAAAGTGACTTGAACCACGCGGTAAGGCCGGCGAACCGGCTGGCGCACGAGGAGAAACAAACCGAGCAGCAGGCAAACAAGAGCCAGAGACCCTGCCAGCCACCACCCAAGGGCGCGACCTGCTCGAGCCTGCGATGCGGAAGTATCCGCAACTGCCGCAGGAGCGTGCGGATCGACCACTTTGACTGGAGCGATGAAGCGGTAGCCGCGCTTGGCCAGTGTTTCAACAAAGCGCGGGTTCTCGGCGGAGTCGTTCAGGGCCTCGCGCAGTTTGTTTACGGCGATCCCGAGGCTGTGGTCGAAATCGACGGTTGTGTCCGCGCCCCAAAGCTCCCGTTGCAAAGTCTCGCGGGAGACAACTTCGCCGGGGTGTTCCAGCAACGCTGCCAGCAGCTTGAAGGGTTGGCTCTGCAGGCGGACTCGAGTCCCGGAGCGCCGCAACTCCCCTGCTTCCAGATCGGCTTCAAAGATGCCGAACTGCATCCGCGTTGCGCCGTTTCTCTGTGCTCCCGTGTTCATACGCGTTCCAGCAACCCAAAGGTACTGGATCAGTCTACGAGGAAAGCACCAAAAGGGCACAAACGGCAAGTGGAGAGCTTCAAACCAGTCGAGTCACCGGGAGATGTGGCATGACAAGCTGCTTAGAATAAATGTCTTATTTGATGATGCTCAATTGACGGCGAATTGGCGACTTGTGGATTGACCAAGCCTGCAGGCGGGCGTTTCCTCATCCGTGGTAAGAGGAGAGATGTTGAACGCAGCCGAATCTCTCTCGAAACAGTCAACGCTCGTCAACGTAGTCTTTTGGAGGACATTCTGATGTTGAATCGAAGCAGCTCACTCCCCAACCGGCATCGCCCCATGCACCTGACGCTCATGGCGCTTGCGTTGTTCCTGATGTCTCTGGGCGCGTCCGGCCTTTTCGCACAGACAGATACCGGCAGCATTGCCGGTACTGTAACGGACACCACCGGCGCGGTGGTCCCCGGCGCAAACATTTTGGCCACGAGTAAGGATAACGGGCTCAAGCTTAGCGCTGTTTCGAATGGCACAGGCGGTTTCAACATCCTGGCCGTACCGCGCGGCGACTACACGGTAACCGCCTCAGCCCAGGGTTTCAAGAACCAATCGGCAACGGTAACGGTCATCGTAACCTCGACCCAGACCGTGTCCTTCCAACTGAGCGCGGCAGGGACATCCACGACCGTGCAGGTAACCGGGGCGGCTCCGCTGCTCGACACCTCTGACGCAACCGTTGGAGCAACGATCGAGGGCAAACAAGTGACGGACCTGCCGTTGAATGGCCGCAACTTCAGCCAGCTTGCCCTGTTGACTCCCGGTGTCACCCGTGGCGCCTATGGCGATGTGGCCAGCGGCGGCGGCAGCAGCAACATGACCGAGACCATCCGCAATAACGAGAGCGGCAGCGCCGCGCTCTCCGTCAACGGCCTTCGCCCGCAGGCGGACAACTACATCCTCGACGGCGTGGACAACAACGACGGCCTGGTGAACTCGATTCTGTTCTTCCCCAACATCGACGCCACGCAGGAATTCAAGGTGAATACCAGCGTAGCGCCAGCCGAATACGGCCGCGCGGGCGGGGCCATCGTGGTGACTTCCATCAAGAGCGGGACCAACGATTACCACGGTTCGGCCTTCTGGTTTTACCGCGACCGAAGCTTCGATGCCAACCCGAATTACCGGTTCAACGGTGCTCCGGCCACTCCGGCCCCAGGTTTCCTGCGCAACCAGCCCGGCTTCTCCCTCGGCGGCCCGATCTTCAAGAACAAGCTGTTCGCCTTCGGCGACTACCAGGCGTACCGCGAAGTTCTTGGCGTGTCGGCGCACTACCTGACGGTTCCCACCACGCTCATGCGTACCGGCAACTTCAGCGAGCTGCTGACAGCAGCAAATTCCGGCGGGAACGGTTTTGAAACCCAGTATCCACGCTGTTATCCGGGCACGGACCCCGCCACGCACAACCCGTATGCCGGCGAGACCAGCCCTGGTTTGATCTTCGATCCCACTACCTGCCCCACCACTGCTACCGGTCCGCCGCCCACGCAGTTCAACTCTGGCGGCGCGAACATGATTCCATCAGCCCGTCTGAATCCGGCTGCCGTCAACTACCTCAATGCGTTTCCCGCGCCAACACGCACGGATCGCTACATCAACAATTACCTCGATCAGCAAACAGAGAACAACAAGTACAACACCTTCGACGGCAGGATCGATTGGAACGCCACGAGCAACGACATATTGTTTGCCCGCTTCAGTTATGACAACTCCGTCAATTCCAAGACATCGGAGTTCGCGAAACTCCCCGCGGGCGGCGGAACCGGCACCAACCCCACCCATGCGCGCGGCTATGACCTGGGCTATACCCACATCTTTTCGCCGGCGATCGTGAATGAAGCGCACATCGCTTATAACCGCGACAACTACGGCTACACACCGCCGTTTTACGGCGCTTATGTGTCGAAGGACCTGGGCATCGTGAACGCCAACATCAACCAGGAAACCACCGGCGGCGCCCTCATCGGAGGGTGGAAAGGCAATCTGGAGTACACGGGCGACTATGGTCTCTACGCGGTTCCTCAGAATACTTATGAGGTAACCGACTCGATGAGCATGGAGCACGGAGCCCACACCCTCAAATACGGCGGGACATTCCTCCGCCGCCAAGTGGAGTTCTTCAACCCGCAGGAGGGCAAGGGCTATTTCTGGATCGACGAAGGCACGGTGGACTTCACCGGTTATGAGGTTTCAGAACTGCTGGCCGGCGGTATGGATCAGTACGAGATCGGCTCGCAGGCAGGGTACTTCGCCAACATCGGCCAGGAAGACGGTCTGTTCGTGCAGGACGAATGGCGCGTGAACCGTAACCTGACGCTGAACTACGGCATGCGCTGGGACTATCTCTCGCGTCCGTACGAGGCGCACAACCAGCAAGCAGCCTTCAACGTAGACACCGGTACGATCATGATCGCGGGCCAGAACGGCGTTTCACGCAGCATCATCGCGCAGGATTATCACAACTTCGGCCCGCGCGCAGGCTTTGCCTATGACCTGACTGGTGATGGCAAGACCGTGCTCCGCGGCGGATTCGGGATCTTTTACTTCCTCGATTACGGCGGCATCGACAATCAACTCGGTGAGCAGCCTCCCTTCGGCGGCAGCAACGACTACCTGGCCACCAACGGTTACTGCACCACGTTCACCGGCCAGCTCTCCACATCGCCGACACCGATGGCGTCGGATGGCGGCTACAACTGCAAGGGCTATACCGCCCCGAGCACGGTCGCTTATGGCGCTACCGGCGACACCGGGATCGCTCTTCCTGCACGCGGCTATGTCGGATTCAATCCGGCGAAACCGCCGGCCGGGACCAGCATGATCGCCGTGAACACGCGTAACCGGACCAGCACAGTGGAGGAGTGGAACCTGCAGTTGGAGCACCAGTTCGGAGCGAACAACGTTGTGAACATCGCTTACGTCGGAACGACGGGCACCAACCTGTCGACCTACTACCCGTACAACATTAACCAGTTCGTCTCGGGCATTCAGAACTTCCCGACGCTGGGAAGCATCAACTACAACAACTACAACGGCATCTCGAACTACAACGGCCTGCAGTTGCATGTGGAACACCGCATGACCACTGGCCTGACCGCAACCGGCTCCTACGCCTGGTCGCATACTCTGGACGACTCGCCGGGAGCATTCCAGGGCCAAAGCGCGGCTCTCTATTACGATCCGATGGCGGGCTATGGCAACTCCAGCCAGGACCAGCGCCAGGTGTTCAGTTCATCCATCCTCTATCTCCTGCCTTTCGGCCGGGGACAGCAGTTTGGCGGCAGTGCTTCGGTCCCTATGGACTGGCTGATTGGCGGCTGGCAGACCAGCCTGACCGCGTTGGTTCAGTCGGGCTCACCGACCGACCTCGAAACGGGAACGGACGCACCCGGAAACCGCCCGGACCTGATGTCGTCGATAAAATATCCCAAGAGCATCTCGGGCCATTGGTTCGATCCGACGTCGTTCGCCAATCCCCCCGTGGTAACCGGCAGCGTCTCTGGCGCCACTACCTATACACGCCTGGGAACTCTGCGCCGCAACCAGGTCTACGGGCCCGGATACCGTGTGGTGAATTTCAGTCTGCAGAAGAACCTCCACATCACTGAGAGGTACACGCTGGAATTGCACGGGGATGCTTTCAACCTCTTCAACACCGCGGAATTCACTAACCCGAATTCCAACCTGACCGGTGGAAACTTCGGCCAGATTGAGGGCATTCAGGTCTACAGCAACCGTGAGATTCAGTTGGCGGCTCGATTCACCTTCTGATCGCGCTGTTGGATTCGACGCGCCATGGCGGCTCCATGCCGCTGTGGCGCAGAGAATCCTTTCCGCTTCACGGGTATGCGCGCAGCGCGACGCCGATATCTTTGAATGAACGAAAGGTGATGCAATGAAGCCCTCCAGGCGGCTACTCGCCATTCCTGTCTTTATGCTCGTCTGTGGTCTTTGGGCTTCAGGGCAAGAGTCGCCGGCGTGTTCCCCGGTGCAAAGCGCGAGCGGTCCGCGTAGCGCCGGCGGCCCGTGCAGCGCCGGCGGCCCGATGATCGACAAGATCGATCCGCCAGGTTGGTGGGCCGGGCTGCCCGACCCCATGCTCCTCGTTCATGGCACGGGACTGAGCCATGCGCGATTCGCATTGAGCGGTACCGGCGTGACTCTGAACCGTACACAGGCTTCTGAAAACGGCCACTGGGCGTTTCTGTGGCTTGGAACCAAATCTGCCGCGCCACAAACCATATGGATTACGGCAAGCAACGACCATGGCAAGGCGCGCGTTTCCTATGTCCTGGCTAAGCGCTCACACCAGGCCGGCGGCCACCGCGGCTTCTCTTCCGCCGACGTGCTTTACCTGATCATGACCGATCGCTTCGCCGAAGGAAACACGGCCAACGATCCGCCCGGTGACGATCGCGCCGCCGCGCGTGGCTGGCATGGCGGAGATCTTTCCGGCATCGAGCAACATCTGGATTACCTGAAGCAACTGGGCGTAACAGCGGTGTGGACCACGCCCGTCGCTTCCAACGGCGCAATGCCAGTGGCCTATCACGGCTATGCCGCTACCGACCTTTACGCGGTAGACCCGCACTTTGGCACGCTCGCGGACTACCGGCATCTATCCGATGCACTGCATGCTCGTGGCATGAAGCTGGTGATCGACCTGGTGCCCAACCACATCGGGGTCAAGCATCCGTGGGTGCTCGATCCTCCCACGCCCGACTGGTTGCACGGCACGCTCGAGCATCATAGCGCCGTGAAGAGCGACTTTTATCAGTTGCTGGACCCGCACGCCCCGCCCCAGGCGTGGCGCGACATCACCGATGGCTGGTTCACGGACGACATGCCTGACCTGAACCAGGAAAATCCGCTGGTCGCGAGCTACCTGATTCAAAATGCGCTGTGGTGGGTTGAAACGGCGAACCTCGATGGTATTCGCCTGGACACGTTTCCTTACGTCGGCCGCACTTACTGGCAGCATTTTCACGCCGTCCTGCACAGCGTCTATCCGCACCTCACCACTGTAGGCGAGGTATACGATCGCGATCCGGGGGTCGTCTCGTTCTTCGCCGGAGGCGTCGCACGTAGTGGCCCTGACGGAACCGTTGACACTGGACTCGACACCCCCTTCGATTTCCCCGTCTACTTCGCGCTGCGCGACGTTCTGGCCCATGACAAACCGATGACCGAACTGACCGCCGTTCTGCGTCAGGACGCGCTCTATCCCCACCCGGAGCGGCTGGTCCCGTTTATCGGCAATCACGATACCTCGCGCTTTCTTACGGAGGCTGGCGGTTCAGTGCCCAAGCTCAAATTGGCGCTGGGCCTGTTGGTCACGTTGCGCGGAATGCCGGAGCTTTATTCCGGAGACGAGATTGGCATGGAGGGAGGCAATGATCCCGATAACCGGCGCGACTTTCCCGGAGGCTTTCCGGGGGACACGCACAACGCCTTTACCAGTGCGGGCCGCACAAGCGCCGAGCAGGAGATCTTTGCCTGGACCTCGGGGATGCTGGCGCTGAGGGCGTCGCATGCGGCGCTCAAAACCGGCCTCGAACAAGATTTATTCGCCGACAACGATGTGTTTGCATTTGTTCGCGCGCCGGATGCAGCAGGTTGTTCGCCGAGCAACAAGCACAATTTGGGAGTGAAACGGCTCCTGATTGTGTTGAACAAGGCGGCAAAGAGCAAATCGCTGGATCTGCCGGTTGAGGATACGGCGCTTGCTGGGTGTACGGAGTTCGAGGCCATCGCTCCGGCCACGGGAACCGCGCCGGTTGCCAGCGGCGGAAAGCTACATATCGAGGAGCCGGCGGCGTCGATCAGTGTCTATGAAGTGCAGTGAGGCCCCATCCGTCTGAGCGGCTGGCACTCTTTGCTTGGCTCGGCGTCAACTGCGGCGGCCATGGCATCAACACCGTTGCTTTACCAGACTTGAGAGCGGCGCCCCCTGACAACACCCCGTATTTGATTTGCGTAAGCGGTGTCTTCCCGTAAAGTGTTCGATAAGGAGCGAACAAGGTACGGGGATGGCATTTTGCGGCAGTTGCGGGAACCAGTTAGCGGACGACGAGCGCTTTTGCACGAAATGCGGAGCCGACCAGACGGCGAAAGCAGGCGGCGCGCCAGCAGCGGCTCCGGCAACGACAGCAGCAACGACACCGGCAGCGAATCCTGGAGCGGGCTCGGCGGTGACGCCTCCGCAATATTTTCCACAATATTCTCCTCAGGCGGGGCCTGTTCCTTTAGCGGCTGCGCCACCCGCGGGAATGCAAACGCAGAACAAGATCTGGGCCGTGGTCGTTGGCGCGGCAGTGTTGTTTGCGCTGTATCACTTTTTGGGGCCGCAACAGCAAAAGCAGAGCGGGCCGATCAACCTGGTCTTCGTGGTCAGTGAGGATTTGGCTTACCAATCTCCCGGAGATGTGAATCCCCAAACGGCAAACCTCACCAGCCAGGGTTTCGAGCGGTCGCTGCTCATGGGCACGTACCTGCATCAGCTCGTGGGGAGGACCAGCGTAAACGGAATCTATGTGCTGACACCGACGAGCCATTTGCAAACCGCGAACAGTTACCCCGATATGGCGGCTGCGGAGACCGTTCAGCAATTCGCGCTTCTCACACCGGTCACCATGTCCACCATCTATCCTGGGTACGGCAGTCCCTATACGACCACCGGCTACCCGCTCAATGCCTCTCCACAATCGAATTCCTGCGCGAATTGCCAAGGCCTGGATTTCCTAAACCAGGGTGGCGACAACGAAGCCCTGGTAAGCGGCATTCTTGCCGCAAGCGTCTCAGGCTCGTATGTCTTCTCAGCGCCGTGGGAGACGACCTACAGCCTGTTGTCACGGATTAGTAAACTCAAGGGTTATAACCTGACTTTGCCGACGAGTTATCAGGGCGCCAATGCGATTTACGTTCTTTCGATCGCGCCGTCGGGAAGCGCCAGCCTGGTGACGTATAACAACAATGCGAACCCGTCTTCAACCTATCCAACGCTGCCGCAGGTTCCGACCAGCGCATGCACGCAGCAGACGCCCTTCAACGTCGCGTTGACCGGCGGGGTTGGCGGAGCCCAAATTCCGGCGGGAACCAACACGAACGAAACGTTGTACATCATTCGGCACGCAGAGGCGCATCCGCAAGGTGATTTTGACGACGGCAACTATGTGGGCGCGGGGCAATGGCGTGCGTTGGCTCTTCCGTTCGCGCTCGAAGGCAAGATTCATCCCACCCAGGTCTATTCGGTCGACCCCGCTACGCCTATCCAGGGCTCACAGAGCGCCTCGGGAGTTTCCACCTGGTCGTATGTCAGGCCTTCGCTGACCGTTGAACCCTACGCAATCGCCTATAACCTGCCCTTTTTGCTGGCCGAGGGCTTCGATTGGAACTCGGGCCAATCAACCAGCAACTTTTTCTTCAATGGTGGCAGGCTCTCCAATTCGAGCATCTTGCTGGCGTGGGAGCACGATCGAATCCCGCTGACGGTGAATGCGCTGATCTCAAGCTATTTTCCGCAGGGCGGCGCGCCGGCAGCGCTCGCCTGGCCCGACAACGACTACGACACGGTGTGGACGGTGACGCTCGACGGCCAAGGGAACCTGACCGTCAACAACTCGCTGTGTGAAGGCATCCAATCCGCGGCGTTGCCGGCCGCGGCCCCTCAATTCTGAGGGCCTTTCGGGTCTGAGGGCCTTTCGGGTCTGATGGCCTTTCGAGCGGCTGCATCTCCGGCGGTTCCTCCGATACTGCCCGCCTGTCGAATTTGAAAAACAAAAAGCGCGGCCAAACTGCGGACCAAATCGTGAGGTCTCAGGCAGCTTCGGCGGCTTTACGGTTTCAGGCTGTAGCTTTCACCCAGTCTTCCCGCTGCCTGCAGGTGCTTTCGCGCTCTCACCAGCTCAGCGATCTGCCGGATATGTCCCAGATCGTGCATGACCCACTCATGCAGCATTTGTTGCAGGGTGATTTCGCCGGCCTCCTGATGCTTCGCGCGTCGTTCACCGGCGCTTCGCGGCAAGGTCCGCAGATACTCCACGTTACTCTCGCGCTGCTCTTCAAAATGGTCGAAGGAATCATCCGCATTGGCATTGCGGTACAACTCCAGGTACATTTGCGCATCATCCGGCTCGAACTCCGGCAGTTCCTCACTCACGAACCGGTCCACGCGTGTTCGATAGCAGTGGCCCTCGGAATGGGAAAGATGCGCGAGCACTTCCGCTACCGAAAAGCGGTCGGGCGCGGGCTTCCATTCGGTATCTTCGACCGACAGGTCGCACATCAGTCCGCGCAGGATCGCGGGGGTCGCTTCCAACTGGCCGAGGCAGTCTAGTTCCAACTCTTGCGTCATGCGATTCATCCTACGATGTTCTCCCCGCTCTCTACATGAAGCGTATTGCCATTGAGCCGATCGGTGGCCGAATGGCAGGAGGCGGCGATCGGCGCGAGACGGTGCGGCTGCGCGCACCGCAAAAAAGAGAGCGGCCAAGCCGCCACTGAAATCCGCGTTTAGGATGGGGCACCCAAATTCGTGGTGAGTTGAGAGAGCCGGGTTGGGATTCGAGGTATCCCCGCCGCTGCTTCTCAGATTTCCAGAATGACCGGCATAATCATGGGCCGGCGGCCGGTGCTCTTCTGGATGAGCCGCTTGAGCTCGACGCGCACACGCTCGGTGACCATGCCGTAGTCTGACTTTTGCTCCGCGCTTAAACCATCGAGCGTCTTGAGCACGGCCAGGCGCGCCTGATCCGTAATGTCGGCGCCGCCGAAGCCGCGCATCAGCACTTCAGGCTCGCGCTCCACTTTGCCCGTCTTTTTGTTGATGGCCATCACCGCCAGCACCACGCCATCTTCCGACAAGATGCGCCGGTCGCGAATCACGAGATCCTCCACCACGTCGATCGACGAACCGGAGTCAATGAGGATGCGCCCCGCAGTGACTTTGTCCTTCTTGCGGGCGTCATCCTTGTCGAGCTCGAGCACGTCGCCATCTTCAATCACAATGGCATGATCGACCGCGCCGGTTTCCATGGCGAGCTTGGCGTGTTGCCGCAGAAAACGGTAGTCGCCGTGAATCGGAATGAAGAACTTGGGCCGCACCAGGTTGATCATCAGCCGCATTTCTTCCTGGCTTCCGTGACCGCTGACGTGGATCAATCCATGCTGCCCATCGTCGTAGATGACGTTGGCTTCGCGCCGGCTGAGGTGGTCGATCACGCGGAAGATTCCGCTCTCGTTGCCGGGAATGATTCTGGAGCTGAGCACGACGGTGTCGCCCGGCTCGATGTGCGCGTGCTTGTGATTGTCCACCGCCGCGCGGCTCAACGCGCTGAGCGGTTCGCCCTGCGTGCCGCTGATCAGAATCATCATCTGTTCCGGCGGGAAGTCGCGGATCTGCCCGGGATTGATCATCAGGCCCGGCGGGATTTCGATATAGCCGAGATCCTGCGCGATCTCAGTGCTCTCGACCATCGAGCGGCCCACGACGGCGACTTTGCGACCGTGCTTGCGCGCCAGCTCCATGGCGATGCGGATGCGATAGATGGACGACGAGAAGCAACTGAAAAAGAGCTTCCTCTTGGTCTGCGTCAGAATTTCGTCGAGCCGGGGAATGACCGCGCGCTCGCTGGGCGTGTAGCCCGGCCGCTCCACGTTGGTTGAATCCTGAAACAGCGCCAGCACGCCGCGCTTGCCGTATTCGGCAAAGGTATGCAGGTCGAAGGACTTCTCGTCGAGCGGGGCCAGATCGATCTTGAAGTCGCCGGTGTGAATGATGACGCCCACAGGCGTATCAATCGCGAGCGCCACGCAATCCACCAGCGAGTGCGTGACGCGGATGGGCTCAATGGTGAACGGGCCGATGGTGAACTTCCGCTTCGGCTCAATCTCGATCAGCTCGATATCGTCGAGGAGCTGGTGTTCTTCCAGCTTGTCTTCAACATAGGCCAGCGTGAACTCGGTGGCATATACCGGCACTTTCAGCTCGTTCAGGATCCAGGGTAGCCCGCCGATGTGATCCTCGTGCCCGTGGGTGAGCACGATGGCCCGCACGCACTTCTTGTTCTCAATCAGGTAAGAGATGTCGGGGACTACGATATCGACGCCCAACAGCTCCGTCTCGGGAAACATGAGGCCCGCGTCAATAACAATAATGTCGTCTTCCCAGCGCACGGCCATGCAGTTCATGCCGAACTCGCCAAGGCCGCCCAGGGGAATGATTTGCAGTTTTTTTGTTTGCATCGCTCATCTTTGATGCTAACACTGAGGGCGTTGCGGGAATGGGACGTTGACTGCCGCGACGCATCTCATGCCGCTGATGACGGCCCTCGCCCGGCGGGTGTAGATTGGGTCCGTTACGTTTTCACGGCTCAGGAGAGAGATTCATGATTGCCACGAGACGCAAGTTCATCCAAAGTTCATTCGCCGGGGCGGTTGCCGCCGGATTTCCTGCCATCGTTCCCAGCTCGGTTTTCGGCGCCACCGCGCCCTCTAACCGGATCAACATCGGCGCCATCGGCGCGGGACGCATCTCGCGCGGCCACGACATGCCGGGCGTGCTGCAGTTCACGGGCGTCGCAGGCCGCGACAATCGCATCGTGGCCGTCTGCGATTTGAGCGCGGAACGCGTCGAGCTCGGAAAGCAGTTTGTGAACGACGCGTATACGAAGAAGCTGGGCTCGGCGTACACCGGCACACGAGGATACTCCGACTATAGAGAACTCCTTGCCAACAAGGAGATTGATGCTGTCCTGATCTCAACTCCCGATCATCAGCACGCGAGGCTGGCGGTTGCCGCCGTGGCAGCCGGCAAGGATGTTTATCTGCAGAAGCCGGCGTCGCTGACCATCAGCGAAGGACGGATCATGGTCGATCACGTCAAGGCCAGCAGGCAGATTCTGCAGGTGGGATCGCAGCAGCGCTCGTGGAAGCAGTTTGCGCGCGCCGTGGAGCTGGTGCGCAACGGCCGCATTGGCACTGTGCAGCGGGTGGAGGTCGGCCTTCCTGGCGATCCCGCCGGCGGCAATCCGCAGCCCATGCCGGTTCCCGCGGGATTCAACTACGATGCATGGCTCGGCTCAACGCCAGAAGTGCCTTACACCGTCGATCGCGTCATGCCGCAAAAAGGCTTCGACCGCCCCGGATGGCTGCGCATGGAACAGTTCGGCGCGGGCATGATCACTGGCTGGGGCGCGCATCATGTCGACACGGCGCACTGGGGAATGGACACGGAGCTTACGGGGCCCGTGGAAATCTGGGGCCAGGCGCAGTTTCCCAGCGAGGGCCTCTGGAATGTCCACGGCCCGTTCAAGACGTACGGCCGGTATGCCAACGGCGTGGTGATGACCATCTCGGGCGATTTTGAAAACGGCATCAAGTGGATCGGCAACAAGGGCTGGATCTTCGTGTGCAGAGACACCGGAACCACGCCGACCGCTACGCTCGGTGCTCCGGCGGCGACGATTGTTCCGCTGCGCGCGAGCGACCCGGCAATTCTCGACTCTGTGATTGGCCCCGCGGAGTATCACGTCTACACATCCGACGATCAGCATGGAAACTGGCTGGACTGCATTCACTCGAGAAAAGCGCCGGTGGCGCCGGCAGAGATCGGCCATCGCGCCTGTTCCACTTGCCTGCTGCATTGGATTGCCATGAAGACTGAGCACCATGTCTATTGGGATCCGAAGACAGAGACGATTGAGGGCGATGACATTGCCGCCAGCCTGCTTTCGCGACACCAGCGGCACCCATACGAAATCGGTTGAAGCGCGGCGAATTCGAAGCACGGCCAACGCGAGAAATGCGCATCGAAGAGCACGCACCCTGAGCGCCTTGCTGCCAGCTGCGGCCGCGGGACTCTTGGTCTGCGGTGTCGCTCGAACCTCCGATTCGCTTGGGATCGATCTCTACATTTCCGGCTGATCCCACTCTAGGAAATTCCCGAAATAAAAAAACTCTCCCCTTCCATCTTTCATTCCGCGCCGGTCGGATCGTCGAATCGCGTCCATAATCCGATGAGAACCAAGAGACCTGGAACCCCGTGGGCGCTCGCCTCGGCGATCGAAGCGTGCGAACGAGCCAACACCATGCTCCGCCGATCGGCATCGCAAGGGGACGGCGAAGAAACAGCGGGCAATCGCTTTGGGCAATGCGGAGAACACTCGAATGCAAGATCAGGATGTGATTCGTGAATTCCTCGTCGAGAGTCATGAAAACCTCTCGCGCCTGGATCAGGAACTTGTTGAACTTGAGAAGCGCCCGAAGGACGCGCAGTTGCTGGCCAGCATCTTCCGCACGATTCACACCATCAAGGGTACGTGCGGCTTTCTCGCATTTTCGACGCTGGAGCGAATTACCCATCAAGCCGAAAGCCTTCTGAGCCAGCTGCGGGACGGCAAGCGAAAGCTGACACCCTCGTTGATATCGCTCATCCTGGACACGGTCGACGCCACGCGCCAGGTGCTGGCGTCGATTGAAGCCAGCGGAGAAGAAGGCCCGGAACGGTTTGAAGGAATTGCCGAACGCCTCCGCATTGCGGCCCAAATGCCGCCGGACGCCGATTGCGAGCCGGGTTCCGGCTTAACGGCTGCCCCGGGGCCGGACCATGACGACGAAACTGCTCCACCGGAAAGCAGCGAAGCCGCGAAAGGCGAAGAGACCGGACCGAAATCCGCCGTGGCCGACGCGAATATCCGAGTGGGCGTGGGCCTTCTGGACAAATTGATGGACCTGGTTGGGGAACTGGTGCTGACGCGCAACCAGATTCTGCAATTCAACACGGAGCGGGAGGACGCGGCTCTTAATGCCACATCGCAGCGCCTGAATCTGATCACCACCGAGTTGCAGGAAGGGGTGATGAAGACGCGCATGCAACCCATCGGCATGGTGTGGAACAAGCTGCCGCGCGTAGTTCGCGACATGGCCGTTGCGATGGGCAAGCAAATCCGGCTGGAGATGGACGGAGCCGACACGGAACTCGACCGGACGATCATCGAAGCCATCAAGGACCCGCTGGTGCACCTGGTTCGCAATTCGTGCGACCACGGGATCGAGGCTTGCGAAGCGAGGATCGGCGCGGGAAAGCCGCCTTACGGACGACTGACCCTTCGCGCCTATCACGAGGGCGGGCAGGTCAACATCGAAATCGGCGATGACGGCGCCGGGATCGACGTCGCAAAGGTCAAACAAAAGGCCGTCGAGAAAGGCCTGCTGCGGCCCGAGCAGGCAGAGAAGCTGAGCGACCGCGAGGCGCTGAACCTGATCTTCCTGCCCGGCTTCTCAACGGCACAAAAGGTCACCAACGTTTCCGGGCGCGGCGTCGGCATGGACGTCGTGAAGTCCAACATCGAGAAGATCGGCGGCGTGGTCGATATTTCCAACCGGCCCGGCGAAGGATCCACCGTCAAGCTGAAGATTCCGCTCACGCTGGCCATTATTCCGGGCCTGGTCATCACCAGCGGAGGCGAAAGGTTTGTCATTCCCCAGGTCAGCCTGCTGGAGCTGATCCGCCTCGAGGGAGATTCGTCTGAAAAGCACATCGAGCAGGTGCACGGAACGCCGGTCTATCGCCGGCGCGGCAGCTTGTTGCCGATCGCGTACCTGAACCAAGTGCTGAAATTGCATTCGGCCGAGCAAGCCGAGGCCGTCAGCATCGTGGTTCTGCAGGCGGAAGACCGGCAGTTTGGCCTGGTTGTTGACGGCATCAACGACACGCAGGAGATCGTGGTCAAGCCGCTAGGCAAGCAGTTGAAGGGGCTCACCGAATATGCCGGCGCCACCATCATGGGCGACGGCCGCGTGGCCCTTATCCTCGATGTGCTCGGCATCGGCCAGCGCTCCGGAGTGCTGGCGGAAAGCCGGGAGCAGGCGCGCACGGCGGCCGAAAAGAAAACGCAAGGGGGCATCGAGCAACAGCGGCTGCTCCTGTTCCGTGCCGGCTCCTTCGAGCGGCTGGCCGTACCGCTGTCGCTCGTCGCCAGGCTCGAGGAGTTTCCCCGCAGCTCGATCGAGTTCGCGGGCGGATGCCAGGTGGTGCAGTACCGCAACCGCATTCTCCCCCTGGTGCCCCTCTGCGACGTTTTGGAATCCGGCGCGCCCGATCGGGAGGAGGCGGCCGATCCGGTGCAGGTGATTGTTTTCAACGACGGCGACCGCAGCGTGGGAGTCGTGGTGGATCAGATCCTGGACGTTATGGAAGAAACCGTCATGGTGCGCCAGAAGTCGACTCGCAAGGGCCTGCTTGGCTCGGCGGTCGTGGGCAAACGTGTCACCGATCTGCTGGATCTCAACGAGGTCATTCACGCGGCCAGTGAAAGCTGGTTTCAGGGTGCGGGCGGAGCCGGGAACGGCAAGGCCGTCCTGGTCGCGGAAAGTTCCGCGTTCTCGCGAGGTCTCGTTCGCAGCGGCCTTGACATGGCGGGCTACCGGGTCCAGGAGGCGGCGAATCTCGACGAGGCGATTCGTGGAATGGAGGAGCAGCCTGCCGACGTCGTCGTGGCGGCGATGGACCTTCCGCCCAGGGGCAGTTCCGCATTGCTGGCTGCCATGCGCGCCAAACCTGAATGGGAACGGATTCCACTCCTCGGTTTGACTGATTCAGCCGGCCAGCTCCAGTCATCCGACGCCCGGGCGGCTGGGTTTGAGGATTGCCAGGCGAAGTTCGACGGCAACGCCATTCTCGAGTCGGTGGCGCGACTGGCTTCGGCCAAGTCTTCCCATGAAACCGCGCCGGCGTGCGCCGGAGAGGAGAAGTAACCGATGGCGACCGAACCTGCGATCGTGAAGTCCGAAGTGACCCAGAACAGCGGGCAGCTCTCCACATTTTTTGTGTCTGACCTGTTTTTCGGTGTGGATGTTCTCCGCGTGCAGGAAGTGTTGCGCTTCCAGCAGATGACCCATGTGCCTCAGGCCCCGGATGTCATCGAGGGCTTGATCAACCTGCGCGGGCAGATTGTCACCGCCATCGATCTGCGGCGGCGGCTCAAGTTGCCGCCTCGAACGGGAGGGCAAACACCGACCAACATGGTGATCCGGACCGACGACGGAGCCGTGAGCTTGCTGGTGGACGAGATTGGAGACGTGCTGGACGTGGATGCCGCGACTTACGAGCGGCCGCCGGAGAATCTCGACCCCGCGGCGAGGGAGATCATCCGCGGCGTCTACAAGCTGAAAGACCGGCTGCTGCTGGTTCTCGATACGGAGCGGACGGTGGACATTGCGATCGGAAGAGTCGCGGTGTGCAACTGAAGCACGAGCTTGGGCAGGGTGCGGCATTGGAGCGAATGGTTGTAGCGAAGGAAGCAGAGAGGGAACCGGATTGGCTTTCACGTTCTTTTTTCGTGACCAGCAAGTATTGGAGAAGGCCGTAGAACATTGCCTGCCCGTCATCGCGGGCCGAAACCACCCCCGAGTCTGGGACGCGGGCGCGGCCATGGGGCAAGAGCCTTATACGGTGTCGATCCTGTTTGCCGAGCGGATGGGGCACTTCGCCTTCAACAATCTTCGCGTCGATGCCACGGACGTTGAAGACACGGGCCAGTTTGCCCAGATCATTGCAGCGGGCGTTTATCCAGGGGATGAGTTGTCGCGGTTGCCCGAGGGCATTCTGGAAAAGTATTTCGAAGCCAACGGCAAGCCGGGCTGCTTTCGCGTGGTCGACAAGGTCCGCGAGCGGGTGGTCTTTCAGTGCCACGATCTGCTTTCTTTCAAGGAAATCGGCCACGATTACTCGCTGGTCGTGTGCAAGAACGTGCTGCTCCACTTTCGTCCGAGTGAAAGGGTCGAAGTGCTGAAGATGTTTCATCGAGCCCTGGCGCCGGGCGGCCTGTTCGTCACGGAGCAGACGCAGGAGATGCCGCCGGAACTGGGGCCGCTGTTCGAGCGCGTGATCCCCGACGGACAACTGTTCCGCAAGGTGGAGGCTCAAGCATGCGGATCGTGACCCTCGAAAACAGCGGCTTGATGTATACCTCCCTGGCCTACCTTGTGCTCGGCGACGCGAGCCAGTTGGAGGATGTAAACACGCTCGTCGATGTGGGCGCCGATCCGGCCATCCTTGCCAGTATTGAAAAGGCGCCTACCGGCGTCGGCAAGTGGGCCGTGGAACAGGTGGTCGTGACGCACAGCCACTCCGATCACTGTGCGCTCTTGCCCGAGATCCGTGCCGCGTACCACCCTCGAGTGCTGGCTTTTTCGCCGAGCCTGGCCGGCGTCGATCGCACCGTGCACGACGGGGAAACGATCCGAATGGGCGATCGAGTGTTCGAGGTGATTCACACGCCGGGACACAGCAGCGACTCCATCTGCCTCTTCAACCAGGACGAAGGCGTGTTGTTTGCCGGCGACTCGCCGCTCATCATCACGTCGCCCGAAGGAAGCTACGAGGCCGGATTTCAGGCTGCGCTCGAGAAGCTGTGCGCCCTGGATGTCCGGACCATCTATTTTGGACACGGCCCTCCGCTCACAGAACGCTGCAATCAGCGGCTGCGCGAGTCCGAACGACTCGCGGCATTATGCGCGCCGGACAAGGGAAGGCCAGAACCCAAGACAATTCAACTGCCGGTGGCGGCGAATTAACCAAACAGGAACGCAAAGGAGCAAGGACAATGGAAAGACAATCGAGTTTCAGCCGGGGAGATCGCCCCGGCCGCAGTTCGTCTGCCGGCGCAGCAGTGTTGGAACGCCCGGAGCATGATCGACCCACAACCAAGAATGGCAACGGCGCCGGGCGTGGCGCTGTTGACCAGGAGCTGTTCGCCGATTACGCCGGGCAGGTTGCGGCAATCCGCAAATCGCAGGCGGTGATTGCGTTCGCGATGGATGGTACAGTCCTCGATGCCAACGAGAACTTCCTCAAAGCTCTGGGCTATACGCTCGATGAGATCAAAGGCCGGCACCACAGCATGTTTGTCGACGAGGCCTTCCGGCAGAGCTTCGAATACAAGGAGTTCTGGGCGGCCTTGAATCGCGGCGAGTACCAGGCGGCCGAGTACAAGCGCATTGGCAAGGGCGGCAAGGAGGTCTGGATTCAGGCTTCCTACAACCCGATCCTCGATGCCGATGGCAAGCCGTTCAAGGTGGTCAAGTTTGCCACCGACGTAACTGCGCAGAAGATTCAGAACTCGGACTTTGTGGGACAGATCGCGGCGGTCAACAAATCGCAAGCGACGATCGAATTCAAGATGGACGGCACCGTGGTTACGGCCAACGATAATTTCCTCAAAGCTCTGGGTTATACGCTCGATGAGATCAAGGGCCGGCATCACAGCATGTTTGTGGACGAGGCCTTCCGGCAGAGCCCCGAATACAAGGAGTTCTGGGCGGCCTTGAACCGCGGCGAGTACCAGGCCGCCGAATATAAGCGCATCGGCAAGGGCGGCAAGGAGGTCTGGATTCAGGCTTCCTACAACCCGATCATGGATCTCAACGGCAAGCCCTTCAAAGTGGTTAAATACGCCACAGATATCACCGCGCAGAAGCAGGCGCTGAATGCCATGCTGGCGGACGCTGCCCTGCTGACCAAGGCTGCGGTCGAAGGCAAGCTGGCGACGCGCGCCGACGCCACGAAGCACCAGGGCGACTTCCGCAAGGTCGTCGAGGGCGTGAATGCCACGCTGGACGCGGTCATCGGCCCGCTGAATGTTTCGGCTGAATACGTGGACCGGATCTCAAAGGGCGACATTCCGCCGCGGATCACCGACAACTACAACGGCGACTTCAACGAGATCAAGAACAACCTGAACACCTGCATCGATGCTGTGAACGCTTTGGTCGCTGACGCCGGTGTGTTGTCCAAGGCTGCGGTCGAGGGCAAGCTGGCCACGCGCGCCGATGCAACCAAACATCAGGGCGACTTCCGCAAGGTCGTCGAGGGCGTGAACGGCACCCTGGACGCGGTGATCGGCCCGCTGAATGTGTCGGCCGAATATGTGGACCGGATCTCCAAGGGCGACATTCCGCCCCGGATCACCGACAACTACAACGGCGACTTCAACGAGATCAAGAACAACCTGAACACCTGCATCGATGCCGTGAACGCACTGGTCGCCGACGCCGTTCTGTTGTCCAAGGCAGCCGTCGAAGGCAAGCTGGCCACGCGCGCCGATGCAACCAAGCATCAGGGCGACTTCCGCAAGGTCGTCGAGGGCGTGAACGGCACCCTGGACGCGGTCATCGGCCCGCTGAACGTGTCGGCCGAGTACGTGGACCGGATCTCCAAGGGCGACATTCCGCCCCGGATCACCGACAACTACAACGGCGACTTCAACGAGATCAAGAACAACCTGAACACCTGCATCGATGCTGTGAACGCTTTGGTCGCTGACGCCGGTGTGTTGTCCAAGGCTGCGGTCGAGGGCAAGCTGGCCACGCGCGCCGATGCAACCAAACATCAGGGCGACTTCCGCAAGATCGTGGAGGGCGTGAACGGCACGCTGGACGCGGTGATCGGCCCGCTGAACGTGTCGGCGGAGTACGTGGACCGGATTTCGAAGGGCGACATTCCGCCCCGGATCACCGACAACTACAACGGCGACTTCAACGAGATCAAGAACAACCTGAACACCTGCATCGATGCTGTGAACGCTTTGGTCGCTGACGCCGGTGTGTTGTCCAAGGCTGCGGTCGAGGGCAAGCTGGCCACGCGCGCCGATGCAACCAAACATCAGGGCGACTTCCGCAAGATCGTGGAGGGCGTGAACGGCACGCTGGACGCGGTGATCGGCCCGCTGAACGTGTCGGCCGAGTATGTGGACCGCATCTCCAAGGGCGACATTCCGCCGCGGATCACCGACAACTACAACGGCGACTTCAACGAGATCAAGAACAACCTGAACACCTGCATCGATGCTGTGAACGCTCTGGTCGCTGACGCCGGTGTGTTGTCCAAGGCTGCGGTCGAGGGCAAGCTGGCCACGCGCGCCGATGCAACCAAACATCAGGGCGACTTCCGCAAGATCGTGGAGGGCGTGAACGGCACGCTGGACGCTGTGATCGGCCCGCTGAACGTGTCGGCCGAATATGTGGACCGGATCTCGAAGGGCGACATTCCGCCCCGGATCACCGACAACTACAACGGCGACTTCAACGAGATCAAGAACAACCTGAACAATTGCATCGATAACATCATGGCTCTGGTGGCAGAGACCGGCGTGTTGATCAAGGCATCGGCAGATGGCCAGCTTAGCAAGCGCGCCGACGCGAGCAAGCACCAGGGCGAATACCGCAGGATCGTCGAGGGCGTCAACCAGATGCTCGACGAAATCCTGCTGCCCATCGGCGAAGGCAACCGCGTGCTCTCTCTGATACGCGGCGGCAACCTGCGCGAGAAGGTGGACCTTGCCTGCAAGGGCGATCACGCCAAGATGAAGGATTCGATCAACGGCGTGCACGCCTGGCTCACCGAATTGATCGCCTTCGTCAGCAAGGTGGCGAACGGCGATATGTCGGCAGCCATGGCGAAAGCCTCCGAGCAGGACCAGATTCACGAGTGGCTGGTACTGCTCAAGACCAACATCAGCAACTTGATTGACGACACCGACGAGCTGGCGAAAGCTGCAGCCGAAGGCAAGCTGGGCACGCGCGCCGATGCCGGCAAGCACAAGGGCGACTACCGCAAGATCGTCGAGGGGATCAACAGGACGCTGGAAATCGTTGTCGAGCCCTTGAAGGTGACAGCGCAGAACGCCTCGACGCTGGCGTCGTCTTCAGAGGAGCTTACGGCCGTGAGCCAGCAGATGGCGGGGAATGCAGAAGAGACGGCAACGCAGGCCAACGTGGTTTCGGCGGCCAGCGAAGAGGTCTCGAGAAATGTCGCCTCGGTTGCATCGGCTTCCGAGGAGATGCAGGCCTCGATCCGCGAGATCGCCAAAAATGCAAACGAATCGGCGCGAGTGGCCAAGAATGCCGTGAACGTGGCACACACCACCAACGAGACCGTGAAAAAGCTGGGCGAGTCCAGCCAGGAGATTGGCAACGTGATCAAGGTGATTACCTCGATCGCGCAACAAACCAACCTGCTGGCTCTGAACGCCACCATCGAGGCTGCGCGCGCCGGTGAAGCGGGCAAGGGTTTCGCGGTGGTGGCCAACGAGGTGAAGGAGCTGGCCAAGCAGACCGCGAAGGCCACTGAAGACATCGGCCAGAAGATCGAGGCGATTCAGGGCGACACCAAGGGAGCGGTGACGGCGATCGAGGAGATCAGCAACATCATCAACCAGGTGAACGACATCTCCAACAGCATTGCCTCGGCGGTGGAAGAACAAACGGTGACGACCAACGAAATCGGGCATAGCGTCACCGAAGCGGCCAAGGGAGTCGGCGACATCGCCAAGAACATTGGCGGTGTGGCTGTGGCGGCAAAGAACACCACGCAGGGCGCGAACGATACGCAGAAGGCGTCTGCCGAGCTGAGCCACATGGCGGCGCAGTTGCAAAAAGTCGTCTCGAGATTCACGTTCTGATCGAGGCGGCTGTCATGACTGCGGCCTGTCGAGTGCGAACCATTCGGCAGGCCGCATTCACTCGGCTTTAGCGGCGATTGCGGGGGAAACGATGGCCACGGTGTTGGTAGTCGACGATTCAAGAGCCATTCGCACCATCCTATCCAAGACCTTGAGAGAGCTCGGATTCGAGGTTTGCGAGGCGGCAAACGGAAAAGAAGCACTGGAAGTGATTCAGGCCGAGAAGAGGGCGCTGGCGCTGATTCTTCTCGATTGGAATATGCCGGAGATGGACGGGCTGGAATTTCTCAAGCGGCTGCGCCAGAACCCGGAATTCTCTTCGCTTGTAGTGGTTATGGTTACCGCGGAAACCGAGATGGACCATATTGCGGAGGCACTGGAGGCAGGCGCCAACGAGTATGTGATGAAGCCTTTCACGAAAGACATCATCGTAGGAAAGCTCCAGCTCGCTGGGATCCAGGTGTGCGGGGCATGAAATGGCCGTGCTGAACAGGCGGACTCTCCAGGCTGGGGAGCGGATACGTGTTCTGGTCGTGGACGACTCCGTGGTTATCCGCCGCCTGGTCACGCATGCCCTGGAGCGGGATCCGGAACTCGAAGTTGTCGGCGCAGCGGCCAACGGCTCGATTGCGCTCCGGCTCATCCCGCAGCTCAATCCCGACCTGCTAACGCTGGATATCGAGATGCCGGAGATGGATGGCCTGGAAACGCTCCGCCGGCTGCGGCGCGAGCATTCCCAGCTCCGCGTAATCATGTTCAGCACACTCACCGAGCGCGGCGCGGAGGTGACACTCGAAGCACTCACCCTGGGCGCCGACGATTATGTGACCAAGGCTTCGAATGAAGGTTCGCTCGATCAGTCGATGATCCGCTTGCAAGAGGAGTTGATCCCGAAGATCAAGCAGTTTTTCCTGCTGCCGGCAAAGTCGAGCGCACCTCCGCGGCCGCAGGCGCTGCAGACTCTCGCAACGCCGCCGGGAGAGCGTATCCGATCCTTCGCGCTCAGCGCAAAGCAGCAGCCCAAAGTTGTGGTTATTGGAGTTTCCACCGGCGGCCCGTCCGCTCTTGGCGCCATTCTGCCGCATCTGCCGGCTGAATTCCCCTTGCCGGTTCTATTAGTGCAGCACATGCCGCCGCTCTTCACGCGTTTCCTCGCCGAGCGTCTTCACACCACGTGCCCGCTTTCGGTCGAAGAGGCAAGCCAGGGCGATCCGGTGATCGCCGGCAAGATACTGATCGCCCCCGGAGACTTTCATCTCAAGGTGGCTGCGCGCAGCGGCGAAGTGCGTGTCCAGTTGGATCAGTCGCCGCTTCAGAACTTCTGTCGTCCAGCGGTTGACGCGCTTTTCTCCTCGATCGCCGAGGTATATGGCGGCGCGGTCATCGCCGCCATTTTGACTGGCATGGGGCATGACGGGTTGCGCGGAGTGGAGATCCTTAAAGCACAAGGGGCAAGCATCCTCGCTCAGGATGAGGCTTCGAGCGTCGTATGGGGTATGCCCGGCGCCGTGGTCACCGCCGGCCTCGCCGACAGCGTGCTGCCGCTCGATCAAATCGTGCCCGAGATTTTGCGCAGGACTCAGCGAATCTAAGAGGGAATGGATGTCGGGAAACACCTCAATCGCGCAAATCCTTCCGGAGAACTACCGGTTTCTTCAGCGTCATGTCTATTCGCAAGCGGGCATCGTGCTCGAAGAAGACAAAGACTACCTCTTTGAAACCCGCCTCGCGCCCATCGTCAGGCAGCTCGGCCTGGGCACGATTAACGAACTGTGCGAATTTATCCAGACAAATTGCAGGGTCGATGTCGGCCATCAGGTTGTGGAGGCCATGACGACCAATGAAACCTACTTCTTCCGCGATCCAGCCCAATATGACGCCATTCGAAACGTCCTGCTGCCCCGTTTGATGGAGGAGCGGCGAGATACGAGGAAGTTACGTTTCTGGTCTGCTGCAGCATCCACCGGGCAGGAAGCCTATAGCCTTGCCATGCTTCTTATTGAGGCGGGCTTGAGCGGCTGGGACATTCAAATCTTCGGCACCGACTTTTCCTCGAAAGTGTTGGATCGTGCCCGATCGGGCAACTACCAGCAGATCGAAGTGAACCGAGGCTTGCCGGCTGCTCTCCTAGTCAAGTATTTTCGCCGCCTCGACTCACAATGGCAGCTAAGCGAAGCAGTGCGCAAGATGGTCAGATTTGAATCGATTGATCTGCGCGCGAGCCTGCGCGCACTCGGGCCATTCGACCTCGTCTTCTGCCGCAACGTCATGATCTATTTCGATGCCGAAACCAAGAAAAAGATCATGAAGGAACTCCATGGCACCCTGTTTCGCGGCGGATGGCTGTTGCTGGGAGGCGTTGAGACGGCATTTGGCTTCGAGGAGTCGTTTGACAGACAGCCGATGGGAAGCGCGACCGCGTACGTCGCCCGCTGAAGCAACGCTTATTTCGGCCAGATTGGGTAACGATCGATAGCGATGACGGGAAGAGACGACGGGCCAAACTCTGCAATTAGCGGGATTGAAAAGACTGGTAGCGCTACCGGGAATCGAACCCGGGTTTTAAGATTGAGAATCTAGCAGCCTAGCAAGTGGATTCAATCACTTACAGCGCATTTGTGACCATACTGTGTACCACAGTGTGTACCACGAA
Organism: uncultured Acidobacteriaceae bacterium; assembly: GCA_963835355.1. Taxonomy (GTDB): domain Bacteria; phylum Acidobacteriota; class Terriglobia; order Terriglobales; family Acidobacteriaceae; genus Telmatobacter. The sequence continues at coordinate 242,411 of CAWIFE010000002.1, forward strand.
TTGCAAAAACCGCTCATTGGACCGCTTCGCTTGCTTGCGGGAACGCGGCGGCCAATCCCTCTGCTACGTTGCGCGTCTGGTACTCGACAAACTTCCCGAATCCGGCGGCAACGTGCGTCTCTGTGACGTGGATGTAATACCGGGCGGCCACTGACGGCGAGCTATGCCCCATGAGGCGGGCCAGGGTGAAACGGTCCATGCCGGACTGCGCGGCGCGGGTTCCGAACGTGTGCCGCCAGCAGTAGAATTCAAAGCTCTCCAGTCCCGCGTCCTCAATCGCGGCTTCGTGCGGGTGCTGCATCGAGACGTGATGTGCCCCGAAATGCCCGCGCCCGGAAACACAAACGCGGATTGCTTCGCCTTCGCCTCTGCCGCCTTCTTCCGCCGCTGTAGAACCTCCGCAGCGCGCGGAGTGAGGGGAAGGCTTCGCTGTGCGCTGTCCGTCTTGCCTTGGCGAACGTGGATCACTCCATGCGGGCATTCTGTGCGCTCCGTCAAGTCCACATCGGCCCATTTCAGCGGGAACAGTTCGCTGTTGGGGCGCAACCCGGTATCGACCGCCAGAATCGCAGCGTCCCGGAGATTCTCGGAAGCCTTCGCCAGATACTTTGCCTCTTCCGCAAAGCTCAGAACGCGGTCCCGGCCTTTGGGCTGCGGCAATTCGTGGATGGCGGGCGCGCGGTCCAATCTGCCCCACTCCACGGCAAGATGCAGAATCCGCCGCAACGTGCGCAGATCGCCGTTCACGGTCACAACGGAATTCTCCGGCACCTCTTGCCTGTGCCGGGCGTACCGGCTCACTGTCTCGCCTGTAATCGCGTCCAGCGGGGCATCTGCGATGGCGGCGAACGTCAGCAGCCTCTCCAGGCACACGCTGTAGAACGTGTGCGTTCCCGGCTTTGTGTGCGTCTTGGCGTATTGCAGGAATTCCTTGGCGAAGGCGCGGAAGACGGGCGGGGCGCTCGCGGCGGGTTTCGGCCAGGGATCGTTCGGGTGAATCTCGCCAAGCCTCAGCGCCCGCCGATGCTCGTTCTCCGCATCCTCAGCGTCTTTCCGCTTGCGCGTCTTGGCGGACTGCCGAATGCGGAAACTCTCCACCGTCCCGTCCTCGCCTTTTGATGGACCATCGGAAGTTGTACCAGTAGACTTTGCCGCGTTTGTAGATCATCTCAGCGCCTCTCTTTCCTGCGGTTTGGACTTCGGTTTGTTCTTGCTGCCCTTTGGCCGTCCGCCCAGCTTGCCGTTATCGCGGGACGTTGCCGCCTTGCGCTTGCTGGTCACCGCTCCCCGGCAAGCGGGGCAGTAGCAGATAAGCTCGACTTTGTGAATCGGACACTTCATGCAAACATAATACCTAACGTGATAGGTTATTGCAAGAGAATTTCAATCCGTCGCGGGCATTTCACTCGCCTGTTTCACTCGCCTGTTAATCAACTGGTAAAGTCTGTGTCTGGACGAACCTGCTTATCTGCTTCGGCGCTTGCCTGATACTTAGCTTCACTGCTTCAAGGTTTCGAGGCGAACGTAGAACCTGCTTGCCTGGGTAGGTGCTTGACTGCCTAAAGGCTCCACCGGGAAGGTGAAACCTGCTTGCCAGCATAGATGCATCGCGGCGTACAGGCTTCACAGCTTGAAGGGTTAAAGGCTTCGAAGGTCGAAAGGTGAACCTGCTTGCCAGATTGCCTGCGTGCCCTCTTGGGCGCTTGGGCGCTTCACTGTAAGGATTTTGTCTATCCGGCTGTAAACCAAGCGCATCGTCCTTCACTGCGCCCTCACTGTCCTTCACCGCATCGCCCACATGAACGGTATATCCGATTTCTGGATTCACAAGCACCGCCGGACTCATCTCCTGGCCGCGTTTTGGCGGCCCGCCGTTTGCCCGAACCCAGTCCTTGAAGTATTTCGACCGGGTGCCGAACCTGAACGCATTGCGGTCTTCGCCGAACGAGTAAAAGAGCGCTGACGGCTTGCTCCTCCGGGTCCAGCACAAAATCCAGCCGCAATCCCCAGCGGCCAAACGCTCGTACCCATTGCGGCCCTTGGTAGCCCGTGCAACGCGCTGTGTATTCTCCCGGTCGGATGCGCGGTCGCTCCGCACCTTCCCACACGAGCGCGGGAGTGTTCTTTTGCTCGTCTGCCATGATCGCACCCCGCTTACTCGCCTTCCTTCATGGATGGGGTGCTCAGTCTTTGTTCGATCCACTCATTTAGATCGCGGACGCGAAAGCGAATGAGTTTGCCTGCTCGAAAGTAAACCGGCGAACGGCCCTGTGAGCGCCATAAGCGGAGTGTGCCAGCGGATACGCCGAGGTACCGCGAGGCTTGCCGTTCGTTGAGTGCGTTTTCGTTGCCTATCTCAATCATGCGTTTCATCTCCCTTTGCTACGCATGATCGCTTGCACTCGCTTCAGCTTCAACGTGGATAATCGCCTTAGCGATTCTTCACACGTGGGAAATTCGGAAAGGGCATTTCCCACGCCTCGAAAGGGATTACTGTTTGCGCGGTCGTCTCCGCGTTTTCCTGTAGGATTCGATCCCCTCTACTGTGAGGTTTATCCCGTCATTCTTCAATGCCGCTTGAATCTCCCGGCTCGTATTGCCAGCATCGGACAGAGACCAGATCCGCTCGGCCAATTCGTCGTTTGGCTTGCGCCCCGGCTTACCTCTCGATCAGAACCATGGGCGAGAAATTCGCCACTAACTCTCGATCAACTCTCCGGCAGTATTCCTTCCATCTGGCGGGCATCCTTTGCAGAATCGCCTCGTACTTTTCTCTGAGCGGCGAACGCCGCTGTCGAAAGTGCATTCAGCTAGTTCGCTCTCACTGAGCGCATCGTAGCCATTCTGAAAAGGGCGCCGCATCCATTCCGGGATCGACGCGAGAAATTCCTCAAGCTGCTTTTCAGGATCGTTCGTGCACTTGCCACCTCCCGAGTGGCATCCCGGTCTTGAAGAGATCGGCGGGGCAAGCCGGGAGAGCCTGCCCATTCGGGAGCGACCCTAGCCGATTCACAATGATGTTATCTCACGTTGGAACCTGACACGGCGGATGAGCCGATGAAGCGCGAGCCATCGGCGACATGCTCTGTGGCGAAGAGAGTGTCCTGAGAAGCTTTGCTGAGGGTGCTGGGCTGAGGGAAAAGGAGGCAGCGCGTTCCGGTCTATGAGGTGTTTTTTGCTGGACACGGAGAGCGGCGAGGTTTTGGCAGTTCCAGGGTCCAGTCACGCTTTTTACAAAGACAAGGGACGAGCGATGCCCGTCGGGCCGAGGCTCTGCGTTCCGGTAGAATCGAGCAAATAGAAAAGCCGGGTCGCCAGCCCCGGCCCTTCGGTTCGATGCTCCAAGCGAATCATCGCATGGAGTTCATTGCAGCCAAAAACCGCGGTGCTCACCAGTTTAATGGGGCTGAGTGTCTAAACTGTGGAGATCCCCAATATTCAGGAGGAATAATTAACGTGAGCTGGTTAACGCAGGCCAAAGAGCTTGGAGCCGGATGATCCATTTTCGAAAATCAGTATCAATGGGAAATTTTCAGTTGATAGGCAAACCTTCGAAAGGGTTTGAAAACGCTAGATCGTCAATGGGCTGTCGCTACGGTGAACCGGGGACCGTAGTGCCAATCTCAACTTCAATGTTTGTGGCCCGATCATCTCCTAACGGCTCAATGGTCGTAACCCGGATAGTTTTTCGACGCAAGTGAAGATCAAATCCGTATGCCTACAACCAATCCCGTGAGCGGTGAAGTTTTCAAGCGAACACTTCCGTGCGTCTACGTTTGCGATAGCACCCGCAAGCTCCTGAGCCAGACAACGGCTCCGCGTGTCCCTGTAAACTGAAATGCCGCGTATCCTACTCGCCCGTTGAAAATGTAACCTGCCCCTCGAATCCGTTTGGTTCCGAAACGTTGTTCAGGTTCACTGATGCATTTTGCTCCGTAATTCCAGAGGCAGTTCGCCCGTCGTACAGGAATTTGAGATGCCTTCCGGTTGCTGCCAAGTTCCCCTCCACTTGCCGGACCGTCATTCCAAGCAGAAACTCGCGCACCGCCAAATTCAAGGTACGGCTGCTGTTTTCCCTCCTGCGCCTTCGCCGACAGCGCGGGGTCGATGCCTTTGGTTTGGGCCAACGCAGGGGCAGCCATGAATAGAAATAGGAATGCAACCCTAAACGTGCGAAACATAGCGCCTCCGGTTCTTGCTACAGATTCCCTCCTGCGTCTATCGCGAAGCCCTAGATTGAAGAATATGGTACGTGGGACTTTCCTCTTTCCCTTTTCCGCTGATTGCCTCAACTTCTATGCCTTTGTCGGCTAAGTGCGCTTTGAACACATCTCCGGCTCGCAGGGGAACGCACTTGGACCAGCGCCATGCTCTATCACAAGCGATGATGTATGAATTCCCATCGGACGCTTGAGCTAACATCACATTGAGAACGTGAGGCCATCGGATGGTTGTGTCGTAGGAATTGCAGGTCATCTGCTGGTTTGAGTTTGTCGTTGCGTTTCCATAGGCATTATTGCCATAGGCGCTGACGTGTGCTGACGTATTTGCTGTTCCAACAATGTTGCAGCTTGTCGAGATCCCCCCTCCCGACTCCTGAGTGTAGGGCACGGACTGCTCTTGCAGAACCTTCAGTGTGAGTCCTTGGCTTGCTGCCTGGGTAGGGGCTTGAGTTGGACGCTGAAAGAGCGTTGGATCAAGGGCTGGGTTAAGCTCATATTCTGTGTTGGCCGATTCTACTGTGTACCCGAATTCAGTTGTTACGCGTTTGAACGGCACATAGATGCCCTGCATTAGCCGATAATCAGAGAACTCCGTTGCAATATTGCCCTTCGCTGTTTCTTGGCTCGAAGACAATACTCGTCCCGTCTGCGGGTCAACGTCCCAAATAATGTACTTGCCTTCTTTGCTGATCTTCAGCTTTTCAAATGTGACGCTCCTCTCTGCTCCCTTCCCGCAGAGCTGATCATATAATCGTCTGCCCGTTGCGCGACTTGCATTATTTCGAACTCACTGAGTTCGCGAGCAGTTTCAAGGTCGGCAGGGGAAACAGCAGAGGTTGATGTTCCGTTGCTTGTATAGTTGAAGTCAGCCGTAATGACTCGCTTTTGCAATGGCCCGGTGGACGATTGCGAAGTCGTGTAATCCTCATCAGGAAAAACCCTCATCTCTTCCCGCACGAACGAGAGAGACTTCCCTTGACCACTCACCGTGACATTTGCTTTCAGACTGTAGGATTGAGCCTCCATCAGCGTCTCATGTGGGCCAATTGCTGGGATCGCAATTCGAATAGAGCTTGAGCAGCGGTACTCTGAGCCTCCGGACTTGTCTGGCCATCAATGTTCGCAGATGCCAAGATTGCGTTGAGCACCTGGTCCGATACAGCTGCCTCCTTTCAGATCGATCAAAGCCTGTGGCGACGTGTCGAATTTGACTGGTCCGCGCTGGATCGTGAGTATGATCGTCTGCTCACCGATCCCGGCTTTGGTCATGCTGATTACATCGGAGTTTGTGATTTCGGCGGGCGGCTTGTCCCATTGCGAACTGTGAGATGAATAAGCAGAGTGCAAGTACCGCGAGTTTAATCCCCATATCGACCGATCCTTTCCCAGAAAGAAGCCCTTCTATCCGAATACTGCTGAAGAGACTCTGAGCCAACTCAGGTCCGGCAACAAATCCATTTGTTGGAAATAGTCGCTTGCGAATCTCGAAACACGAAAAGAGAATCGCGCTTTCATTGCGATTGCGCGGGGTGATTCTTGCGCCATTCATCCGCCCGCTCCTGTACGCGGGACAGCTCGGCTTGAGTCAAATGTGAGGCGACTTTGTCTCGCCTCTTTACAGCCTCTTTTCGATATTTGGGTGCGGCCGGTCCCGAAGCAGCAAGGTTCAACCAGAAATAGGCTTCCGCGTAGTCCTGACGATACCCCTGCAAGCCGTCTTCGTACACCCAACCGATGATGTATTGCGAATTGGGATCTCCGTCCTCTGCTGCTCTGAAAAGCCAGAAAATCTCGTGCGCGTCATCTTTTGGAACACCCAGTCCTTTGGCGTAGCACACGGAAAGGAGGCGCTCGGCATTTGCGTCCTCTTGTTCAGCACCCTTCTTGATCCAAACGAAAGCCTGTGCGTCATCTTTTGGAACACCCCAACCGAATTGATACAGTACGCCAATTCTGTATTGCGAATCATGGTTGCCTTGCTCCGCTGCCTTTCGATACCAGATCGCGGCTTGAGCATAGTCCCGCCGCACCCCTTGGCCGAAGTAATACATATCGCCAAGCTCGTGCTGCGCCTCTGCATCTCCAACATTCGCTTTGGCGAGCACGGCCAGGTCAATACCTTTGTTCTGGGCTGTCGCCGGAGAGGTGGCCTGTGCCTGCGACACGGAAACGCACAACACGAGCGCCAGGACTGCGCACAGACAATAGAATCGCGTTCTCATGTTTCTACCTCGCTCCGGCTGCTCAGCCCCTAGCCTCACCACCGGCTACTTCGAGCCAGGGACGAAGCCTGCTTCCATCCTCCAATTGCGCGAATGGCGAGAGGCAGCGACCGCGTAAAGACCCTCTCGGAATGACAGGAGTACCGGAGCCTATATTCTCAGCCAGCTCTAGTCGTCAAAGGATGACGCGATTGAGGCATGAAGCTGCAACTTTAATGTGACCCGTCGGCTGTGTACGCATCGGCTGCCCGATTCGATCATGGCAACGAATGCCCGTCGATATTCGCATCCGGTTTGGCCGCGCCATTCGTCGCATCCGCGAGGAACAGGGAATCAATCAGGAAGAGGCGGCGGAGCGGTGCGGCCTGCACAGGACGAACTGCAGTGGAATCGAGCGCGGCGTGCGGAATGTTTCGCTGGTGAATATTGAACGGATCAGCAAGGGCCTGAAAACAACTCTGCCGGGCCTGTTTGAGCGCGTCTGAAGGCCGCGCCCTGCCGCGAAAATTGGATTTGGAAAGTCCCACTATAAGGGCAAAGTAGGGGCATTTTGGCACGAAAACACCCGCCCGTCACCCCCTCCGCCCGGAGTCACCCTCCGCAGCGACGCCAAAGGTCCGAGGGGATTTCGCTGGCCCGGATGGGCCGGGGCGCTTCGATCGGATCGGGAATCCCCCAGGCCCGCTCCTGGTTCTCAAGCCTCCTAATGTTGATGCCGTACAACAGGAGCAGCTTGTTGAGCGTTACTGATTGCGGCTTGTGCTGCCCGCTTTCGAGATAAGCGATAGTCGAGTCCGAGATGCCAGTCAGCCTCTCCACCTCGCGCTGACTCAGCAGCGCGCGCTGGCGGAGGGCGCGCAGACGGTAGGGGGAGTAGGGATGGATCATAGCTCGCTCATTCATTGAGTTGGAATCTTCATGGTTCTGTTCCCAGCGTGCAAACGAGCGAGGGCTTCAGCTCTTCTGTTTCGCCGGCGCTTCGGCTTGAATTTAGCAGGTCTCATGGTTGAAGGGTGGATGAGGGATTTCAGGACTTCCTCACCCGCTGGCGCTTGCCCCCGGTGCGTGGCCGGTCCCAGTAGGGACTCTTGCACTTCCCGCAGCGCAGCGGCCTGCCGGTTCCCCGGTAACACCAGTCGCCCCCGCAACGCTCGCAATGTTTGATTTCCATGTGAAGAGTATGCACTGAAAGTATGCACCTTTGGTGTACACCTTTTGTAGCGTTGCCGCGATTTGAGCGGGGAAGGGAGAAAACACGGCAAAGCCGCCTCACCCCGCTCTGCCGGACAAGTCGCCTGATCCGGTCAGCGGCCACTCTCCGGTCTCGCCACGCGCCAGCATCGCGGCCAGGATCAGCACTGTACGGGACGGACGCCGCGCCCCGGTAAGCCATCCATCCGCAGCCTGACGGGATACTCCCAAGCTCGCCGCGATCGCGCACCACGGCTCGCGCTGATGACGAGCGCGCATGTAATCCACAAGCTGTGAGTAAGTGAGCATGACAGAGCGATGCGGAAAGCGTACCGCACCCAAGCACATGCCGCAACAATGTTGACGCCAGCCAGGGAATCGTATGTCGATCATGAGTGCGCGGCCCGGGCAAGCAGATGGCTCAGCGTGCCCCGGATGGACTGTGTACCAAAATGTGTACCACGGAATGCGTGAATTGTGGCCAGCGAGAGTTAGAGGTTTTCCGGGCAAGCGAAAAGCCCGCTGATATAGCGGGCTTTAGCGTAAATCTTGACTGGTAGCGCTACCGGGAATCGAACCCGGGTTTTAAGATTGAGAATCTCACGTCCTAACCCCTAGACGATAGCGCCACTTATTGTGTGGAGGCGGCCCGCGGACGCGGGCTACTCCTTTACCTTAGCAAAAATACCGCATCAATCCAATGGCGCAAGGAAAGCAGGAGTGCCGCTCTAAATCCCCAGTTTGCGCACTTCGTCGTTGTAGTACTTGCGGTACAGAATGTCCCACTCCTGCGAGCCCTCGAGAATAATCTTGCGCTGGTTGGCAATCTTCTGCCGCGCCATCGTATCGATCTTTGCCTCTTCGAGAAGCAGCAGCTCCAGCTCCTTCCGCGCCTCCTGCCGGATCGTATTGCGATCCTCGAGGAACCCCACCTGGTCGATCTCTGCCAGAGCATCTGCCACGGTGTGGGCCAGCTTATTCAGCTTGTCGCGGTTGATCCTCATAGCACCGCCTTGTACTTCTTGGTCAGCTCGGTCTTCACCTTTTTGAACATCTCTGCGTATTGCGCGCCGCTCTTGCGCATCTCCTCGGAGTACGCGTCAAGAATTACGCGCACCTCTTCGTTGATGCGGTCCTCGAGCGAGAGCTCCTCGAGCAGAGCGGTATTCACGCGCGCTTCCGTCACCTTCAAGTCGCTGGTGGTGATCATCTTGGCGTCGATCAAGTGCTTGACCGTACGGCGGGTGAGATACCCAATGTAGTCGCGAGAAAAAATCATGGGTTAAAAGTCAGGATACCGCACCGCACCTGCGCCTGTACACCAGCTAACCGACATCACAGGCGTCGATTTGCGGTTCACCGCAGGCTGGCGCTCATGTCTGAGGCTGCCCCAGCCGTCTTTAAGCGCCTCTTGGCATCACCGTGTAATACGGCTGATTCGAAAAGGTCGCATTGAACGCCGGTTCCAGTCGCGCCGCCCCGCTCTTTCCCACAAGTTCGAAGAAGTACTCCAATGGGAAATCGGACTGCGTGTAGTCCGCGGGGATCGCCACGGCAAATGTCCCTCCATCTCCCTGCATCTCCACCCGTGTCCACCGCTCCGCCTGGTCCACGTGCCGGAAACGAAGTCGTATCGAGCTCACCTCCTCCGGCACAAGAACCGTGACCGCCAGCGTCAGTGGCACGCCAGCCTCAAAGCTTGCCGGAGGTTCGTGACTACACGCTGCAAGAGGCCGCTCCGGCCTGCCCGCCGCTTCTGCAATCGCGTGCCGGGTGTCTTGCGATGACATGTCCGGCCGCCCCACGGCCCTTACCCTGTCAGTCATCGCCTCAATATCGTTGTCGATCGCGCTCAGCCGGTCGCTCCAGTGTCCGCGGCGCATCGGCGTGCTTCCGTAAGAAACGTCGGCCCGGTAGGCTGCCGCGGCTCCCGTTGCCATTCCTGCCCACGCTTCGCGTGCCATCCTGTATTCATCGATGGCCTTCCGGCCCGCAGCCGCATCCTCCGATTGTTCAAAGACGGCGTAGGACACGCCACCGCGCAGCTTCGACGCAAAAAACCACCCCAGTGCCACCTGAATTTCCACGTCCGCTTCCATCCGGCGAAAGGCAGCCGACCGCCGAGAGATCGTCTTACGACGTGCCTCGTCCAGCGCGTCGCTCGATGCGGTCGCGCAATCCTCTATCCACTGCGCTACCTCGATCGGCGAATACTTCGGGTTCGCCGCGCGCCCCATTTCGTCCGCGGCGTGGGTTTCAATCGTCGCAAACAAAACCGGATCGAGCGGGCTTACCGTCGCAAAGCATCTCGGCACCGGCGTATCGCTATACGGCGTGAACCCGGTTCCGCGCACGATCGGCATGTTGGTGTACATCTCCGGCCAGAACGAGTGATTCGAGGCCGATGGCAGATGCGCCGATGTCAGCAGCGGCAAGATCCGGCTTGCATTCGCGACGGCCGTCTGCACCGCGATCGCGCCAGCCCCAAACTGGCTGCGAAGCCACCGAAGCCACGCCTCCGGATTCGCTTCCGGATCGTAAAGGCGCCGCCCCCACACTCTGTAGTAAAGCTCGAATTTCTCCCAGTCGGCCTTCGGGTTCAGGCTCGCGTCCGCATACGCGCAACGTCCGCCCGCATGCCCCGAACCTTCCCTTCCCTTGAATGTCAGCGGCTCCATTAAATCCAGTCCAACCGCCCCGCAAAAATGCGCGGTCCTTCCGTAAGCCGCCGCCATCTCCGGATCGGCGCTCAGCAAATGCCGCTGCGTGCCCGGCCACAGCCGAAATAGCACTTTATAGCGGCTATCCGCTTTCAGAAAATCCGCGTATCCGTAGCGCGTGAAGGAGCGCGCCCCGGAGCTCACGCTGAAAGGTCCCTCCCCTTCGACGTCGGGCTTCGGAATCTCCAGCGGGCGAATGTCTGCCTGTTGATAGCCAAGGCTCTGGTGCTCCGCGGAATACTTCGCTCCCAGCTTCACCGGCATTCCAGTTGCTGTCGCGATGTCGATCATTGTCTGGTCGACGCCTTTAGCGTGCATGTCGATCTCGACCGTACGCCCGCAGTCTTTGACCGCTTGAAACAATGTCCTCCAGAAGTCATAGCTGCCCTCCGGAATCCCGCTTTCGCCATGCACGCGCATGGTCAGCCCCTGGATTTCCGGGCACTGCTTCAGCAAAATCGCGAGTGCATCGCGACAATACGCCGCGTGCGTCTCCTTGGTCAGCCCTTCGATACTGTGATACGCGTGCGGGCTGTCGGTCCACTCGTAAGCATGCGTCCAGAGTCCCAGCTGGAAGTGCAGCCCTCGCGCGGCGGTCTGCGCGGCAATGAATTTCAGCGCGTCCAGATTCATCTGCCGTTCGCGATCGCTGAGCGGAACCGGCGCGGGCAGCAGCGTTCCGTCCGCGGAAGCTCGCTGCATCACGCTTACGCTGTACCCCGGAACGTCGACCAGATATGGATAGGGAAAGTGCAGGTAATCGCTCGTTACGCCCCTGGGAAAGTCGTACTCGAGCCCGAACGCGAGGCAAAACCGGTTGAATCGGCACGCTACCAGCAAATCCAGATAACCCAGCCAGAAATCCTTATCCCAGAGCCACGCTTTGTCCTCTACTTCGCTGCAAAAATAGCGCCCGACACTCCGCACTTCATTGGCCGGCCGCTCCAGAATTGGCTGCGACAAGTGCAGCGCGGTTCTGGCGTCCGCGGCAAACCGCACTCGCTCCGCCATCTCCAGCAAACCGTAAACGTAGCCGAGCGCATCGCTGCCGGAAACAAATGTCGCAGGCGTTCCGGCGAACTTTCCGGGCGTCAAAGCAAACGACTCCTGACCGGGATGCCACGCAGGAAGATGCGGAGCGCTCGAAGGCGCCGCCGGTCCCGCTGAGTTCACCAACACGTAAAATGCGGCTCCGCGGACCCGCTCGCCGGAAGCAAGAATCCGGCAGAGCGCGCCTTTTGCCGCCAGCGCCCCGCGCAATTGTTCCGCTGCCCACCGAACCGGCGGTGCTCCGGCTACAGGATCGTTCCCATCGATGATGATCGAACAGCCGCGGCCCGACTGAGCCATCGCCCCGCGCGCCATCGTCGCCGCCGAAGCCGCTCCTGCCACCTTGAGAAACTCTCTGCGCTTCATCGCATGTCTGTCCCTGGTCCCTAATTCCTGCCTTTAGCTCCGGTGCGGGCAGGTCTTCGAGTTGATGCACTCCTCGGCAATCCGCAGCCGCTCCACCGGCCGTCCGCCCACCAGGTGCTCCGTCACAATCTCCGCCGCATCCTCCGGTCTCACGTTTCCGTACCACACGGCTTCTGGATACACCACCACCGTGGGCCCGTGCTCGCACTGGTCCAGGCAGCCGGATTTGTTAATCCTAACCTTGCCTGCCAGCCCGGCCTCGCGCGACAGTTGTTGCAGCCGAGCGTGCAATTCGCTTGTTCCATCGCGTGTGCACGAGGGCCGTGGTGCATCGGCGGGGCGGACATTGTGGCAGACAAAGACATGGCGTTCAAAAGCGGGCAAGCGGCAATCCTCCTCAGTTCATTCCAGAGTACAGCGGTTCCGCGGTTGCCGTTTCCTGAAGTCGTTGAAACCGAGCGGATTTTTTCTTAAGAAAAATCCACCCTGCACCAAGGCCGGCCACGGCTATGGCAACCGTGGGGCCGCTCTAACAACTTTGCGCCGGTCCCCATCCCGCGCCTCGCCCCCGCTCCAATCCCGCCAATCACTCCCACCGGCGTCCAACCGAAAAAGTTTTCCTGATCCCCGCCCTACCCCCATCTGCGAGAATGGGTGTTTGACAATGAGTACCGACAACCTTCTCTCGCTAAAAGACGACATGGTGGCCTTCATTGAGGGCCATGGCCTTCATCGCCTCCCCGGCTACGTCACCGACGACATCCCCTCCGTCCTCTGGGAAGGCCGAGGCAACCCCGACGCGTGGAAAGACTTTGTGGAGATGGCCAAGCACGTCGGCTCTCCCTTCGTCACCTTCAGCGAAATGACGTTGGACCACGATGAACTCGACGCTCTCATCGAGGAGGTCGGCGAGATGAACTTCCCCGATGAAGAAGCCGCGGAGATGGTCGAGGCCAAGTGGCTGCGCAAGTACTCCGGCATGTTGGGCTACATTCAGCTCGGTTTCATCTACGAGGGCATCGTATTTCTGCACGAAACCACCACTGAGTGGTACGAGCGCTATCAGTCGCTCCTCGAAAACGTCGAAAGTTTCCACGATATCGTCATCGATGACGCTCGCTCCCGCGACGACGAGGACGAGTAAGCCTCAGTGCCCGATCCAACCAGCGCCCCAGCCAACGCCCAAGCCGGCGCTACCGGGGCCCGGAACCAAAACCCTTCAACTCGCACTCTGCCGCCCCAGCGGTGGCTCCTCGCCGACCCGCACCCCGGCCAGTCTGCGTCTCTTGCGCGCGAAGCGCGCCTGCCAATCGTACTCGCGGAGCTGCTGGTCGCACGCGGCATCACCACTGTCGCCGAGGCCTTCACCTTCCTCAACCCCGAGCCTGCGCATCTTCACGATCCCTTCCTCATGCTCGGAATGTCCGTTTCGGTCGAGCGCCTCGAACGCGCCATCGCGGCACACGAGCCCATCCTTCTCTATGGCGACTACGACGTCGACGGCACCGTCGCCGTCGTCCTGCTCAAGACCGCCATCGAAATGCTGGGCGGTGAAGTCCGCTTTCACGTTCCCCATCGCCTGCGCGATGGCTACGGCATGCAATCGAGCGTGCTCGAATCGGCTCACGCCGATGGCGTTCGTGTTGTCGTCACCGTCGACACCGGCATGCGCGCCTTCGCTGAGGCTGAAACCGCGCGTCGTCTCGGCCTCGACCTCATCATCACGGATCATCATCTTCCTGACGCTCACGACAAACTTCCAGCCGCGCTCGCCATCCTGAATCCCAACCAGCCTGGCTGCACGTATCCCGAGAAATCCCTTTGCGGCGCGGCGATTGCGCTCAAGCTAGCGCAGGCGCTGCTTGAGAAGTCCTGTCTCGACAAGCCCGAACGAGTTCGCCGTGATCCCGCTCGCCTGCGCGAAAAAACTCTTCCCAGCTTTCTCAAGATGGCGGCCATCGCCACCATCGCCGACGCCGTTCCCCTCCACGGCGAGAATCGCACGATCGCGGCTCTTGGCCTGCGCGAGCTGCGCCGCCCCGTGGGCGCCGGGCTGCGCGCGCTCTTTGCCGCTGCCGCGCTCGATCCAGCCAGCAAGCAGATCACCGGCTTCGACGTCGCTTTCCGCCTCGCCCCACGCATCAACGCCGCGGGCCGCATGGACGTCGCCTCCGACGTCATCGAACTCTTCACCACGCGCGATTCGCACCGCGCCGCCGAGCTGGCTGCCAAACTTGAGCGCCTCAATCGCGAGCGCCGCGACGTCGAGGCTGCCGCGCTCACCGTCATTGAAGCCCGCCTCGCCACTGACTCAGAAATTGCCTCGGACCGCTTGGTCGTCATCGACGGCGACGGTTGGCATCGAGGCGTCATCGGCATTCTCGCCTCGCGCGTGGTCGAGCGCACCGCAAAGCCCGCCATCGTCGTCAGCATTGAAGACGGCAAAGTCGCCTACGGTTCCGGCCGCTCCGTCGACGGTTTCGCGCTCCTCGCCGCCATTGAATCCTGCGCCGACCTCTTCACTCGCTTCGGCGGCCACGCCTTCGCCGTTGGCTTTGCTCTGCCAGCTGAAAAACTTCACGACCTCAAGCGCCGCCTGCGCGACTACGCCAACGCGCATCTCGCCGCACGCGAGCCCGAGCGGCTCCTCCACATTCACGCCGAACTGCCGCTCGACCGCATTACTCCCGTCCTCGCCGGATGGCTGCGCAAGCTCGAACCCTTCGGCCACGGCAACTCCGAGCCGATCTTTATCGCCCGTTCCGCGCGCCTGCTCGCAGCGCCGCGCATCATGAAGGCTCAGCACCTTCGCCTTGAGCTCGCACAGGTCGCCGCGGTGACTGGCTCGTCGCCAACAACGTTACCGAACACTTCGCCCACAAGTCTGCCCGCTTCCGCCGCACCAGTCGCTGTGATCCGCGCCGTCGGTTGGAACCTGGCCGAGCGCGCCGACGAGCTTCAACTCGTTCAGGGCTCGCTCATCGACCTCGCCTACCGCATCCGCGAGAACGACCACCCCGACTTCGGCGGCCTCGAAATTGAAATCATGGGGATGCGACCGGTGGAGTCGTAAAGCGCGCGGCCGGGAACCGCGGGCATTCCCGTCCGGAATCAATCTCTGCACAAACAAAGAGCCCTCCGCATTGCGGAGGGCCTTCTCGTTCCAATTCAGTGAATTACGATCTTATCCCACCACTTCAATCCCCATCGATCGTGCCGTTCCCTTGATGCTCTTCACCGCCGCGTCGACAGATGCCGCATTCAAATCCGGCATCTTCTGCGTGGCGATCTCGCGCACCTGCTTCTCGGTTACTTTGCCCTTCTTTTCCTTGTTGGGCGTGCCCGATCCCTTCTCGATCCCCGCCGCCTTCTTCAGCAGCACCGCCGCCGGCGGCGTCTTGGTGATAAAGCTGAAGGTGCGGTCGCCATAAACCGTGATGACGACCGGAATGATCAGCCCGGCCATCTCCTTGTTCTGCGTCTTGGCGTTGAACTGTTTGCAGAACTCCATGATGTTGACCTGCGCCTGGCCCAGCGCGGGGCCGACTGGCGGCGCGGGCGTTGCTTTGCCGGCTTCGATCTGCAGCTTCACGTAGCCGTTAATTTTTTTCTGAGTTGCCATGTCTCTATTCCTTCGCAACCAGCTTCTAGCTTCTAGCTGCTGAGCTACCAGCTGGTCGTCATGTTCCTCATACAAATTTTGGTGCCGACATCCTTCGTGTTCGCTCGCAACTGGCGGCTGCTAGAAGCGCCAGACCAGTTAGAAGCTGAAAGCAGAACTCATTGAAGCTTCGATTTACTCAATCTTTTCCACTTTGCCGAATTCGAGTTCGACCGGCGTTGACCGCCCAAAGATCGTCACCATTACCTTCAGCGTCTCGCGATCCTCGTTGACTTCGTCCACTACGCCGTTAAAGTTGGCGAACGGCCCATCAGTGATGCGCACCTGTTCGCTCTTTTCAAACTTGATCTTCATCCGCGGCTTGTCTTTGGCCGTCTCGCTGCGGAAGAGTATCGAACTCACCTCTTCTTCGCTTAGAGCCACGGGCTTGTCGCCGGTGCCCAGGAACCCCGTCACTTTGGGCGTGTCCTTGAGCACATGCCACAACTCATTGTCCAGTTCCATCTCCACCAGCACGTAGCCGGGCAAGAACACGCGTTCCACGGTGCGCTTCTTGCCGTTGATGATCTCCGTCACCGGCTCGGTGGGGATCATCACGCGCCCTACGCGCTCCTTCAATCCAAACGCCTGCACGCGGCTCTCAATGGATTCGCGCACCTTGCGCTCGAAGCCCGAATAGGCATGCAGAATGTACCAACGGAAATTCTCGTTGCGCACCGGCTGCGGCTCCGCTGCGGCTGCTGCCGGCGCTGCCGCTTCTGTTTCTTGCGCTGCCGCCGTTGCTTTCTCCGGTTCCGCCGCACTAGCCTCTGGCAAGATTGTTTTCACTTCTGCTGCCGGCGACTCTGTCTTTGTCTCGGCCGCGGCTTCGGCCGGCGCCTCTGCGGCCACCGTCTCTGCGGATTGTTCCAGGTCTTCCTTCATTCCACTCTCGATTCTGTGCCGCACCGGCTACTGCAATCCGCCCAGCTTGCCGAGCAGACCATACACCGCAACTCTGAAAATGCCGTCGACGATAAAGAAGAACAGCCCAAACAGGAAGACCGCGACGATCACAACGCCCGTCGTCACCCGCACTTCCTTCGGCGAGGGCGTCACCACCTTGCGCATCTCCGCGCGCACGTCGCGCAGAAAGCTGGTAAATTCGGTCCACTTGCTCAACACGCCGCCTCCAAACTCAGCCAGCGCTCCCGGCTGCTGCCGTTTGGCCGACCGCTCGTCACCTTTTTCCATTGCCGTCTTCGTCGCCATGCTTCCAACCCTTCTCCAGCCTTCAGCTTTCAGCCGTCAGCTTCCAGCTTCATCCTGCTTACGCTCGCCACAACAACTCGATCCACCGCTGCCCAAGCTGAGAGCTAATCGCTGTCTTTCAAACTGGCAGGGGCGGAGGGATTCGAACCCCCAAGTCCGGTTTTGGAGACCGGCAGTTTAGCCGTTGAGCTTACGCCCCTAAATGCAGCTTCTAGCTTCTAGCCTCCAGCTTCTAGCTTGGCCGAGGGATAAGCGAAGTCTCAACCTCTCGATACCGGAGCTAGAAGCTAGCAGCTGCCCTACTTCGTTTCCTTATGCACCTGGTGCTTGCGGCAGCGCTTGCAAAACTTCTTCAACTCAAGACGGCCCGTAACGGTCTTCTTGTTCTTCGTCGTCGAGTAGTTCCGCTCCTTGCACTCGGTGCATTCCATCGTAATGATTTCCCGCATCTCCAAATCCCTTCAGTTCCTCAGTTCGTAGTTCGTAGTTCTTAGTTCGTAGTTCTCAGCCCCATGGTTCGTTCAGCCGCAGGCGCTGTGAACTACGAACTGCGAACTGCTACTTGATAATTTCGCTGATCGTCCCCGCGCCCACGGTCCTGCCGCCTTCGCGAATCGCGAAGCGCAGGCCCTTCTCCATGGCCACCGGAGTAATCAGGTCGATGGTCAACTCCACGTTGTCGCCCGGCATCACCATCTCCACGCCCTCCGGCAACTCCGCCACTCCCGTCACGTCCGTCGTGCGGAAGTAGAACTGCGGCCGGTAGCCCTTGAAGAACGGCGTGTGACGCCCGCCCTCTTCCTTCGACAGCACGTACACCGTGCTCTTGAAGTGCGTGTGCGGCGTAATCGACGCCGGCTTGGCCAGCACCATTCCCCGCTCCACGTCTTCCTTCGGCGTGCCGCGCAGCAGGATGCCCGCGTTGTCGCCCGCCAGACCTTCGTCCAACTGCTTCTTGAACATCTCGACACCGGTGCAGACGGTTTTGCGCGTCTCGCGGAAACCGACGATCTCCACGTCCTCGCCCACCTTCACCTTGCCGCGCTCGATCCTTCCGGTGACAACAGTGCCACGCCCAGAGATCGAGAAGATATCTTCGATCGGCATCAGGAAAGGCAGGTCGACCGCGCGATCAGGCCGCGGTACGTACTTGTCCACCGCCTCCATCAGCTCGTCGATCTTCGCTTCCCACTTCGCTTCGCCGTTCAACGCGCCCAGGGCAGACCCGCGTACCACTGGCACGTCGTCGCCCGGGAACTGGTACTTCGACAACAGCTCGCGAACTTCCATCTCCACCAGGTCGGTCAGCTCTTCGTCCTCGACCGCGTCGCACTTGTTCAGGAACACCACGATGCAGGGCACGCCCACCTGCCGCGCCAGCAACACGTGCTCCTTGGTCTGCGGCATCGGCCCGTCGGTCGCCGCAACCACCAGGATCGCGCCGTCCATCTGCGCCGCGCCGGTGATCATGTTCTTGATGTAGTCGGCGTGGCCCGGGCAATCCACGTGCGCGTAGTGACGGTTCGCCGTCTCGTACTCCACGTGCGCCGTCGCGATCGTGATGCCGCGCTCCCGCTCTTCCGGCGCGTTATCAATCGAGTCGAACGAGCGATACACGTTCTTCGGGTTGTGCTTCTGCAATACCTTGGTGATGGCCGCCGTCAGGGTCGTCTTGCCGTGATCGATGTGACCAATCGTTCCAACATTGACGTGCGGCTTCGAGCGATCAAACTTTTCCTTCGCCATAAAGCTCCCAAATCCCTTTCATCGCTATGTACTGCCTGTTGCCACTCGGGGCGCCGGCGGTCCGGCTCCAGCCCCAAAACTTTCAAATCGTCCCTCAGTTGTCAGTTGTCAGTCGTCAGTTTTCAGTTCCACTTTGCTTGCGCTTACCACAACCTCTCAACCCAGCAACGCTCTAACTGACCACTGCTCATTGCACACTGTTCACTGTCTTTCTCAGTAGTACGCGTACACCTTCAAATACCTTTGCCTTAACTCCAGCGGCACTTTCTCCACTAGCCGCAAATACCGTTCGCGCGTCAGCGCCTGGTCTGATACCGGCAATCCCTTGTAGAGCCCGATCGCTTCCTTGCCCAGCAGCCCGCGCTCCAGGATCCCTTCATAATCCCTGACCCGCAGCTTCGACTTTTTCACCCGGTTCAGGAAAACTTCCACATCGCGCGCATCAAACGCTGCATCGATCAGCGCGTGGAGCTTCGCATATCCCTGCTCATCCGTAACCGCAATCGCCGTCTGCTCAAACATTTTTCTTTTGCCTTTGGACTAGCTTTTCAGCCCAACCACAACTC
Organism: uncultured Acidobacteriaceae bacterium; assembly: GCA_963835355.1. Classification (GTDB taxonomy): domain Bacteria; phylum Acidobacteriota; class Terriglobia; order Terriglobales; family Acidobacteriaceae; genus Telmatobacter. The sequence goes on from CAWIFE010000002.1 coordinate 261,368, forward strand.
TGGAGCGGGAGACGGGGTTCGAACCCGCGACCAACAGCTTGGAAGGCTGTGACTCTACCACTGAGTTACTCCCGCCCAAATCAGTGATCAGATGTCAGTGTTCAGTGATCAGTTTCATCCTGCAAATGGAAGCCACATCGGTCCATCTCCTGCTGCCCTAACTGACCACTGACCACTGACCACTGTCCACTGTTCTTCTGGAGCTGATGACCGGGTTTGAACCGGTGACCTCTCCCTTACCAAGGGAGTGCTCTACCAACTGAGCTACATCAGCCCTCTGAACCCGAGCCGCTAGCTTCTAGCCTCTAGCCTCATCTTGCCGGTGTGAGCCACGGCCCGAACCCGCAAGTTCAAGCTAAGAGCTAGCAGCTACGAGCTGTTTTTCTCCCCAGCCCTACGAATCTTCTCCGCATGCCGGGCTAAAACTGTTCTCAAAGCCATCCCGCCAATCACAATCAATGGAATCAGCTTCAACTCCACCGGCCTGCCGAACACGAGCACCGAACCATTGCCCATCGTCAGCCAAACCAGCACTGCCAAAACCGCAAACATTCCGAGAGCCGCCCAAAACTTCCGGTCTAATTCCGCATCGGCACTCTTCACAGTCCATTGCCCACTTACCACTGATCACGAACCGCTAATCACTGTCGTGGTGCACAGGGGAGGATTCGAACCTCCGTAGCTCCAAGGAGCGGCAGATTTACAGTCTGCTGCCATTAACCGCTCGGCCACCTGTGCCCAAAAGCCCCGAGGACCAAGAATCCATCCGCGACGCCCTAAAATACTTGCCCAACTCTCTGTTCATCCACCTTCCGCGCACGCCGCAACCTCCGGAGAACCTCCGGAAATTCTCGACTTTTCGCCTGAAGTGGAATCTCCGAGGAGTTGAGTTCCGGCGTTCATAAAAACCTGCGCCCGCCGGTCAACTCTTGCCGCTTTCGTCTCCCGTTCCGGCTTCCGTCTTGTGGAGCTGGCGAAGGGATTTGAACCCCCGACCCTCTGATTACAAATCAGATGCTCTACCAGCTGAGCTACGCCAGCTCTTTACCCACCCGGAAAACCCTTCCCGGAGGCCGACTTGTTCGCGGACACACTCCAGCTTTCCGCGTACACGGCACAGGAATCAAGGTTAACACACCGCTGCACCGCGAGCAAACGCCGAAAAGCCCGAAGGAACGGGCCGAGGAACCCGGAAAACAACGCAATCCTGATGACCGCCAGCGCAGCCGCGAGGCAATTCAAATCCGGGTGCTCTGCGCGCCATTCCCTCCAGAGTTGTATTGCGAATATCCCCCGCCTCAAGGGATCATTTTCCTGGTATCTTGCAACACATTTCTCGGTCCGGATTGACGACTGGAGGTTGCTTCTATGCGCAAGGTTATATGCGCGGGTCTATTTCTGGGGATTTGCCCGTTCCTCGTCGCCCAGCAGGTTCCGTTCCTCCTCGCCCAGCAGGAGCAGGCGCTGAACAATGACTCCATCATCAAGATGGTCAACGCTCAGCTCTCGGAAAAAGTCATCATCACCACCATCAATGCCTCGCCGGGCGCCTACGATACTTCGCCTGACGCCCTCATCGCGCTGAAGCAGGCCGGCGTCAGCGACAAAGTGATTACGGCCGTTGCGGCCAAAGGCGAAGGCGCCGCTCCAGACTCCGCAGCACCATCCACCCCCGATGCATCCGCGCCCTCTTCGCCGCTTCCTTCGGGCGTCGACAATATCGGCGCTTACTACAAAGACAGCGGCGGCAACTGGCAACCGCTCCCTTCCGAAGTCGTCATCTTCCAGTCAGGCGGGGTGATCAAGCATCTTGCCTCCGCCGGCCTCATGAAGCAAGACCTGAACGGCCTGGTCGGCGGCATGCGCAGCCGCCTCGTGGTCAGCACGCCCATTACGTTCATCGTCCACGTGCCGCAGGGTCGCACCGCCAGCGACTACGAGCTGGTTCGTCTTCACGTTGTCGGCAACAACCGGCAATTCCAATCTGTCGCCGGCGGCCTCATCCACGAGTCTTCCAGCTCGCTTCGCGACGAGATCGATTTCTCGAGCACCCAGATCGGACCCTCGGCCTACCAGATCGTGCTCAATAACGGGCTAGGCAACGGCGAGTTCGGATTTCTTGCGCCGCAGGACACGACCTCGCCAAAAACCCCTGCCAGCTCTGGGCAAGTCTTTACCTTCGCCATCGTCAACTAGGCAAGTTCCGTAGCCACTGCCGCGCCGCGGCGTGCCCCGTTCAAGCTCCGCTTGGGGGTACGCCCGCGCAATCCCTGCCAGGCTCGCACCTCGCCGCCCGATCCGACACAAAAGGTCTATTGCTTAAATCTGAGTTTCGGTACATGATTCAGGTGCTTCCCTTGAACAAGTCCTGTCGTTTTGAAAGACGAGGAGAAGCTGCATGCATAAGTACATTCTTTCGCTTTTATCCCTGGTAGTTTGCTCTCTGCTTTCGGCTCAACAAGCGCCGGTCGCTGCCAACTCACCCTCAGAATCTCCCGCCCCAGCGGCAGCAGCCCCAACAGGCCCTCCGCAGCCGCACACCCTGCTCGATGGGACACCTGTCAAGTTGCGCCTTAGCCAGACGATCTCCTCGGCCGACGCCAAAGTTGGCCAAGAAATCCCCTTCGAGGTCGTGGACGAGATCAAGGTCGACGACGTTGTTGTACTCCCCAAGGGAGCTACGGCGATCGGAACCGTCACCGAGTGCAACGCCAAGAAAAGCATGGGCAGGGCCGGCAAGCTGAATCTCAATATCAGCTACGCCCGGCTTGCCGACCAGGAAAAGGTCGCGCTGCGGGCAACTCAGGACAACAAGGGTGGCGGCCACGTCGGCGCAATGACCGGGGCCATGGTCGCGACCTCGATCGTTTTCTTTCCAGCCGCGCCGCTATTCCTCTTTATAAAGGGCAAAGACATCACCATCGCGCAGGGGACCGAGATCACCGCCTTTGTTGAAGGCGACATGCACCTCAACATGGCCAACTTCGGAGTAGCGCCGGCCCCTTTTGCACCGCCCCCGCCCGCCGTCACCCAGGCCTCACTCGTCATCGATTCCTCCCCGCCCGGCGCGGACATCGAGATCGACAGCGCATTTGTTGGCAACACGCCTTCCACCATCCCCATCGCGCCCGGAAGCCACGAGATTGCGGTCAGGAAAAAGGGATTCGCGGATTGGACTCGCAAACTGAATGTCACTGGCGGCAGCATTCATCTGATTGCTGACCTGGATCCTGCAACAGCGCCAATAGAAGCCCCTGCCGCGGCATATGCGCCTGCGCCCGTCGTAACACCTGGACCGGCGCCGGCCTCTTCGCCCGCGCCAGCCTCTTCGCCGGTGCCCGCGCCACAGTAGTCATCACGCACGATCCGGCTCTCCCCGGCCCGCTACGCCTCCCGGCGTAGCGGGCCGTTGCGCTTCCCTATCGCGCACTTCACCTTTCTCTTGCGTAAACCGGCGCTTCGTTAGATGATTCTGTTGCAGCCCCTCGCTAGGTTTTCTCGTTCTGAAACTTAAGGAGAAATTTCATGCGCAAAAGCGTCCTGGCAATTCTGTTCCTGGCAACCTGCTCGCTCCTCGCTGCGCAGCAGGTCATGAACAACGATTCCGTCATCAAGCTGGTCAAAGCCGGCCTCTCTGACGATCTCATCGTCACCACCATCAACTCGTCAGCGGGTGCCTACGACACCTCCGCGGATGGGATCATCGCCCTCAAGACCGCAGGCGCCAGCGATAAGGTCATCGCGGCCATCGTCGCCAAGGCCGCTGCTCCTGCCGCGCCGGCCGCGCCACCTCCGCCGGCTGCCGCGGCCCCAACCAGGCCCGCGGGCATCGATGACGTGGGTGTCTACTTCCGCGACCGCAACGGCGCGTGGACCAATCTTGAACCTGAAATCGTGAACTTCAAGACCGGCGGCTTCCTCAAGAGCATTGCCACCGACGGCATTGTCAAAGGCGACATCAACGGGCACATTCCGGGCAAAACTTCCAAAAACGTTCTTACGTTCCCCGTCGTTCTCGCGGTCTACGTTGCCGAGGGTGTCGACATCGCCGAGTACCAGTTGCTGCGCCTGCGCGAAAGCGGCGATGCTCGCGAGTTCCGCTCCGTTACCGGCGGCGTCATTCATTCCTCCGGCGGCGCAGCCCGCGATAGCGTGCAATTCCAATCCATCAAGATTGCGCCGCGCGTTTACCAGATCACCCTCGACCAGTCGCTTGGAAAGGGCGAATACGGGCTCCTGCCGCCCGGCGCCGTCAGCAGTTCAAACATGGCCAGCGGCGGCAAAATCTACTCGATCAGCATTCCCGAGTAGTCCATCGCGCACCTCCGCGGGCCGTCCTCCCGGCCCGCACAGCCCGCAAGTGTTACGCTCATTCCTGACGGTTCCTGCACGCCCAACTGAATGAGCCGACGCACCCGAAGAACGCTCCTCATCGTTGCCGCGGTCCTGCTTTTGCTGGCCCTGGCCATCTTTCTGCGCTCCAAGGCCCCGCCTGAGGCCGCGCGCCTGCTCCCCGAGTCCGACGGCATCGTCTATTTCAACCTGAAGGCCATCCGCACCCTCGCCCACAAGGACTTCAGGCCGCCCGACCGCGTTCCTGAGTACCAGCAGTTCATTGACGCCATCGGCATCGACCCCGAGCGCGATATCGACCAGGTGGCCATCGCACTGCACCGCATGCCCGATCCCAACGGCCCCAACGGCCCCGTCGCCTACTCCATGGTCCTGGTCGGCAAAATCACCGGGCCTCGCCTGAACGCGATGGCTCGAAGCTCACGCCAGCCTCGCGCGAAACCTACGTCGGCCATACCATCTACAGCATCCCTTCAGACAACCGCACCGTCCGCGTCGCGCAAATCGGGTATGACATGGTGGCCGTCTCCAACACCCCCACCACCGAGCAGATCCACTCCATGCTCGACCGCCATCGCGCCGCCGCACTGCCCTTTTCCGGCTCCTCGCTCCTCGAGCGCCACTTTCAAGACGTGCCTCTGCTCTCGCTGGCCTGGGGTGTCGGGCAAATCGGCCTTCCCTTCTCCGAGAGCGGCTCGATTCATGTCTTCGGCCTTGCCCTGCCGCTCGAACCCGACTCGACCATCATCGCCAGCGTCGCTCCGGCACTCCCCGTTCCCGGCTCGCTTGGCGCGCTGCGCTTCAAGGTCGAGGAGATCGCTCCGAGCCAGGACAAAGCCACCAGCCAGGCCGCCGATCTCGCCACGCTCGTCACTCTCGTGCGTGGCCTCGCTCAGCCCCTCGGCGAGTCGACCGCCAACGACGCATTCAGAGAGCTGTTGAAGACCGCCGAGGTCACCCAGCACGGAGAGCGCGTCATCGTAACAGCCACCCTCCCCGCCAGCTCCCTCGCACACCTGTAGATCTCGCCGCTTGCTCCTCTAGTGCATAATCTCTGGTTCTTTAGTCCCTCAGTCTCCAGGGCCCTACTTTTCGTGAGGGGTATGAGGCGCCAGAGGGATGAAGTTTTCGAAGGCGCTTGGCATCGGCGGGGGGAAGAAGACGGCCAAGTGCTCTCTGGCCGCTGCAACAAGTTGCGGATCTATTATCTGCGAGTGACTGTGGCAGTGGCTGTAGAGTTCGAGGCCAAGGCGACTGGGCGTGATGTCGAAGCTTTCAATGTCGCGATAAGAGGTGAAGTCGAAAAGGTTCTCGATCAACCCCAGGTTGAATAAATAGGCGAGATCGGCAGCATTCCTGCCATGGTCGTGGACGCCGGTTAATTGCACCATTTCTGGCGGGCTGACAACGACGGACACGGAAGCAGAACTCTCAGGCCATGGCCTCGAGCTTAAGGCCCGTTCGCATGCGTGGAGGAAGATCATGGCCTCTGTGGGTGTGATGTGGATGAGCATGTCGACAAAGATCTGATTGGAGTCGTCCGGCGCGTCAACCGAGCAGGAAGACGCGAGAAGGCCCACCCATAGCTTCAGGGTCAGTTCATCCGGAGCCCAGGAGCCTTCACGCAGGATGTTTGCCAGCAGCTTTGGATGGGCGCGCATGCGGCTGGCGTCAGGCTTCGCGGCAAGCAGCTCCTCCGCAGCGAAAACGATTCTAAACAGCGTTGCGGTGCGGCCCGCGTCGAATCGACCATCCAGCAGAAGAATCGCTTCGTCGGCCTGGTATTCGCAGAGACGGTATAGAAAAAGAACCGTCCGGAGGTGACGAAACACATCCGCCACTTGATCGCGATCCGTGAGACTGACGATGTCGTGCAACAGCGCTGCGCACAGATCGGGATTCATGCCTGAAGGCAGAATAAACTCGAGCGCGACGCCATCCTCCCCCTGCCATGCGGCGCGAGTTTGAACGGATATCTGCAGCTCTGAGTTGTTCTCCGGCTGGCCAACCAAACGGAGGATGAGCGCGACGGTCTGATTGGCAGGAAAACGCTCGTCGGTCAACAGGTAGACGCCGGAGGCGCTCACGTCCTTGATGCCGGCTGGTTTCGAGGCAGAGTCGATGCCATAAAGAGCCGAAAGGCCTGTTGCCGGCCATCGTTCAGCGCGTGGCTGCTCCGGCTCGCCCAACCTCTGCAGCGCACGTCTCAAATTGCTCAGCCGAGACATCGCGATAAGTCTCCTGCCTCAATGCAACCGCCGCAATCGCTTGATGGCATCGGAACGCCAGAATCCGCGCCGAAGCCGCGCGACTGCGAACGGTGGTCGAAAATGGGATGCTTATCTGACAGCACAATAGCACCACCGCGCGAGCAAGACCATTGCCAATCTGACAGGACGAACCACAGTTGCCAGCAAGTAGATTCAAACCCCGCTGACAATTACCCCTGGAACCAACAAGGCTCCCGCTGCCCGCTGCTAACGAATGGAGTTCTCGCTCCCCGGCATCTCGGAAATCTCCGATGCCTCCGCTGACTCCACCTAGCTCGCCGTTGTAGCATGGAACGTGCCCGGAGACCCATGCAAATTCGTCCGCTAAATCCCTGCTCCATTCTTCTTTTCGTCATCGCCCTCGCAACCACTCTCGGACCAGGCGTTGCCGCCGCACAGAACGCCGCCCCGGCTGCAAGTGCCCAGCAAGCCGACCGGCCGTGGATGAATCCCAAGTTATCTCCCGAAGAACGCGCCGACCTGGTCCTCAAACAACTCACGCTGGACGAGAAAATCGCCCTGCTGCATGGGAACGGAATGGCTCGCTCTCCCAATTGGACAATGCCGCTCACCGATCTCACCAACGGCGGCGGCGGTTACGTTGAGGGCGTCAAGCGCCTCGACATTCCCGGGATCGTGATGTCCGACGCGGCCTATGGAGTCAGGGATAGCGGCCCCAACGGTAGATATTCGACCGCGTTGCCTTCCAGCCTGGGAGCCGCATCAAGCTGGGACACCGAGTCGGCCTGCGACTACGGCACCGTCATCGGCAGCGAGCTGCGCGCGCAGGGCTTCAACATGACTCTCGGCGGCGGAGTGGACCTTGCCCGTGAGCCCAGAGACGGCCGCACCTTTGAATACGCGGGCGAAGACCCGCTCCTCGCGGGAACGATCGTGGGCAATCTGATGAAGTGCGAACAGGCCCAGCATGTGATCGGCGACATCAAGCACTACGCGATGAACGACCAGGAAACAGGCCGCAATATCGTCAACGCCATCATCTCCAAACGGGGCATGCAGGAGTCCGATCTGCTGGCGTTTCACATCGCCGTCTCTATCGCCAATCCCGCTGCGGTCATGTGCTCCTATAACCGGGTCAACGGCGACTACTCCTGCGAGAACTCTTATTTGCTGCGCGACGTGCTGAAGAATGATTGGGGCTTCAAAGGTTTTGTCCTCTCGGATTGGGGCGGGACTCACTCCACGGAGAAGGCGTCCGCGGCCGGTCTAGATCAGGAGCAGCCCATGGCCAACTACTTCGGCCCGAAGCTGCGAGAAGCCGTGGATGCCGGGCGCGTGCCGCTCGCAGAAATTGACGACCATGCGCGAAGAATCCTGTACGGCGAGTTTCTGTCAGGGGTCGTGGACGATCCGCTGCAGAAGAGCGTAGTCGATGTCGAAAGGGGCTTTGAAGTTGCCCAGCACGTGGAAGAGAAGAGCATCGTTCTCTTGAAGAATCGCCAGTCCGTGCTGCCCATCGTTTCATCCCGCGTCCACAGCATCGCCATCATCGGCGGCCACGCTGACGCCGGAATGATCTCCGGCGGAGGATCGGCGCAGGTTGATCCGCCCGGCGGCAACGCCATCCTGCCGCCAGGCAAGGGTGCAACCAAATGGCAGGAACACATGTGGTTCCCCACCTCTCCGCTCCTGGCCCTGCGCGCGAAACTGCCGCATACGAAAATCGATTTCGATCCCGGCACAGATCTGGAATCGGCCGCAAAACTCGCCCGGAGTTCCGATCTGGCAATCGTCTTTGCGTATCAATGGGAATCGGAAGGCATGGACCTCGCCAATCTGTCGCTCCCCGACAATCAGGACGCTTTGATCGAGAAGGTTGCAGCGGCCAATCCGCGAACCGTCGTCGTGCTTGAATCCGGGAGCGCGGTGACCATGCCGTGGCTCGACAAGGTCGCCGGCGTCGTCGAAGCCTGGTATGCGGGCAGTTCGGGACACAAGGCTCTCGCCAACGTGCTCGTCGGCGACGTCAATCCATCCGGCAAGCTGGCCATTACTTTCCCCAAGAGCGAGCAGGACCTTCCCCATCCGGCGATTCCGCAACCGCCGCCGCATCTTCGCGGGCAAGGATCAGCGCCCGTCAATGCAGGCGCGCCACCGTCAAACTACGCCGTTCACTATGACGAAGGCGCTGAACTTGGTTACAAATGGTTCGAAGCGGAGCACAAGACGCCCCTGCTTCCCTTCGGCTTCGGCTTGTCCTACACCACCTTCGCCTACTCCGCTCTAAGCGTCGATTCAGCGGCAAGAACCGCGCGTTTCACCGTCAGGAATACCGGCACACGCGCAGGCGCTGAAATCGCGGAAGTCTACGTGACGCTCCCCAAAGGATCCGACGAAACATTTCAACGACTCGCTGGATTCGCGCGCATCACGCTCGATCCGGGCAAATCGCAAATCGTCACAGTGTCCATCGATCCGCGAGTGTTGCAGACTTTCGACGAATCGGCGGCGCGCTGGAACCTCGCGACGGGCGATTATGGAGTGCTTGTCGGACCGTCCTCCAGCAACACGCCCCTTACCGGCAGCCTCATGATCCATTGATGTGGTGATCCAGGAGCTCGCCGGCAGGCTCGTCTTTCGGCACCGGTTACAGCGATCAGCTACTGGCTGCCCCCCTTTGTTCGCCATCGAACAGAGTTCACTTGCCCCCGGCGCATAGACTGATTGAAGCGAAAGGCGAGGAAGAACTCTGCATGCCAATTCCGGTGAAACCGTGCGACGGCTCGTTTAGCGAGGAGACAACCAAGTTACTGGTGGCCAATGTGGGCCGGGCACAATGGCATCTCCATCCGTGTGAGCGTTGCGGGCAACAGGTTGGCGCGCGCCTGGACAGGGGCCGCTGGGTTCCCGAGGCACACTGGCCTTCAGTCCGCCGCTGGCCGTCCTCGCGATCGGCAACAAAGGCTCCTGACGCCAAAAACGAAGACCACGCCCCTGACGCCAAACACGAAGACTAAGACTCGCAATAGCTTCGCGACAGGGCCTGCAACCGATTGCCGAAGATTGGCTGCCTACCGCTTGAACCCGCCGCCCTTGCGGGCGCATCTGAAAGAATAGTTACGGGCTCCCCGGCTCCGCTTCAACCCGTTGAATTCCATCTCATCGAGAGGTCTCATGAAACAAGCGCACCATCTCCTCGCCGCTTCCCTTTTCGTTGGCGCTGCCGTTTTCGTCTCCGCGCACACCGCTTCCGCCGCCTCCGGCGCAGCGGGCGGCGGTTCTTCGCCAACGGGAGCGGACGCCGCCAAATCGATGCCCAAGCACGTCGTCCTTACCGGCCAGGCCGCATTCACTGACGCGGCTCACGAGGCTCCCGGCACGCGTCGCCATCTCACCGTCGCCGACCTGCCCGAGCCCACGCCCGAGCAATCCGTCGACAATGGCGCCAACGTCGTTCCCCGCCCCGCCGACGCCTGGCCGATCGCGCCCAAAGGATTCAAGGTGGAGCTTTACGCCACCGGTCTCGACAACCCGCGCCTCATTCGCTTCGCGCCCAACGGCGATCTCTTCCTGGCGGAGAGCGCTACCGGGAAAATCGAGGTGTTTCGCGGCGTCGATGCCGACGGCAAACCAAAGCAAGTCTCGGTCTTCGCCACCGATCTCCATCAGCCCTTCGGTATCGCCTTCTATCCCCTCGGCCCCAACCCAAAGTGGATTTATATCGGCGACACCGACGCCATCGTGCGCTTCCCGTATCACAACGGCGACCTGACAGCGACCGGCGCGGTGGAGCAGCTCACCGATTTACCCGGCGGCGGACGCCTGCGCGGCGGCGGCCACTGGACCCGCGATCTCGCCTTTACTCTCGACGGCTCGAAGCTGCTCGCCTCTGTCGGATCGCACTCCAATGTTGACGACGCCGACACTCATCCTGAAGAATTTCATCGCGCCGACGTGCTCGAGTTCACGCCCGATGGCAAATTCGACGAGGTGTACGCTTCGGGCATTCGCAACTGCGTGGGCGAAGCCATCAACCCCACGACCGGCCAGCTGTGGTGCTCCACCAACGAGCGCGACGCGCTGGGCAATAATCTGGTACCCGACTACATCACGCACGTCGAGGAGCACGGTTTTTACGGCTGGCCATGGTTCTATATGGGCGGGCCGAGCGGCGGCCACCAGGATCCGCGTCATGAGGGCAAGCACCCCGAGCTGAAGTCAAAAGTCATTACACCGGACATTTTGCTCGAGCCACACTTCGCCTCGCTCGAGTTGACGTTTTATGAAGGCTCGCAGTTCCCCGCGGAATTCAAGGGTGACGGCTTCGCTTGCGAGCACGGCTCCTGGAATCGCGCGCAGCGCGCCGGCTACGAAGTGGTTCGCCTGCCCATGCACGACGGCCACGCGACCGGCGAGTATGAAGACTTCCTCACCGGCTTTACCGTCGGCAACGGCGACGGCGATGTGTGGGGCCGGCCTGTGGGCGTTGCTGTCGCGCCGGATGGATCACTCTTCGTCACGGACGACGGGTCGAGGTCGATCTGGCATGTGATCTATACGGGGAAGTGAACAGGGGTTAGTGGTTAGTGGTTAGTGGTTAGTGGTTAGTGGTTAGTGGTTAGTGGTTAGTGGTTAGTGGTTAGTGGTTAGTGGTTAGTGGTTAGTGGTTAGTGGTTAGTGGTTAGTGGTTAGTGGTTAGTGGTTAGTGGTTAGTGTGTGCGGGTGCTCCACCCTCGCCGGTTTCTTGTTCTTCCGGCCAGGGTGGGGTTCCTTCCCAGTTCGACTGACTCCGCTGGATCGCGCACACCACTCCCCGCACCGCTGCGACCTTCGCAATGGCGGCCAAGTAAGGGGCTGCGAGCGAGCCCGATGTCCGGGGGCTCGGTTTGTTGTTACTTTTTCTTGAGCGTCGCCAGCACCGCGCCGGCATCCGCGTCCTCAAGACACGGAGTGGTCTCGATCGGCAGAAATTCCGACCATTCCGCGCACCACGCGTAGAGCGCCTTAGGATCGGTGGTCTCCACGACCGCGAATCCTTTGCCGCTCATCCCATGCCAGCGTCCAATCATCTTGACGCCCGCCGGCGGCAGGCCGCCCGCCTTCAGGAACCTCTCAGTGGCGACTTGATAGGTGGCCTGAGGCAAACTCCAACTCACAATGAATTTCATGTGTCCTCCTTGCTTTCAGGGGGAGGCGCTGATTTGTGTGGAGCAGCGGCAATCGTTGCAGCCGCAACGCTTAACCGGGGAAAATTTCCAGGTGCTCACCTGGGCGCGTCCTTATTGTTGCGCCCAAGGTGAGACCGGGTTGTGGCCGCGTCCTACTTGTACGCGCCGTTGCCTTTCAGGAGCTCGTCGCGATGCTGGGTGTAGTCGACGTAGGAATCGAATGCCGCGCCGATGAGCGGATTGTCTCTCCCTGAGCCCCTGATCGCTGCGCGAACCGTATCGATGCCTTCCGGCTGCGGTGTCACGTAGACAATCGCAAACATCCCCGGCGCATCGGTGTGGATGGCTTCGGTATCAACTTCGTATTCGAGAATGGTGCCGTCGGCGAGCATCTTTTCCAGAATCGGCACAACCACGGCCTTGCTGAGTGTGCTCACCGCATCATCGTCCGCGGTCGGCTTGAGTTGATACATCGCCACGTTGACATATGCGCCGGTGTAGGCGCCGGGCTTCCAGTTGTAATAGTGGCTCACGAGGACGAGGTCCCAGTGCTTGGTTGGATTGAGCGAAATCGGCGTATCGGCAGGGGGCAGCGCTCTCAACTTATCCAGCACTTTCATCAGCCCCGCGATCGAATTCGAGGACCACCAGGTGTCATGCGACTCACCATCCGGCGTATGAACCTGATTCACATCGTTGCCATAGCCCACGAGGGTTCCATCGCCCAGCGCGGCCTGGAAAATCGAGTTGTCAACCGCGTTGATCCTGGCCACGTCGCCCCAACGCTCCCGCGGAAACTGCCAATCGGCCACGTACGAGTACATGGCCGGTTTCTCTTTAACCTCTGTCGCCTGCGCGTGCGATGGAACTGCGCTCAGGGCGAACACCGCGACCCCACATAGACCTGTGAAGACAGTCCAATTTCTTGCGTTCATGTGCTTTCTCCTGTCGTGATTTGAGCATTCTCGGAATACGCGTAGATTTCCTGAAAGCATTGAAAGGCGGCTTTTCCTGATGAAAAAGCCACTTGAGTCAATGCTTTCGGTTTACAGCAATTCCGAAAATGCTATAGTCAGCGATGCTCCGGGGAATGCCTGACCACGGCAAGTCTACAGCAGCCGCAACGGAACGCAACTGTGAATTCTTCGCGCTCCTCTTCCGCTCCTGGCTTTTGGCTACCAGCAACCGGCTGACAAGCTGATCCGCTGCCAATTGACTTGCTAAGCCCGATGCTTGACGGACCTGCTAAGATGATCCGCATTCACCGGTAAACAGGAGCACTCATGACGACTTTGAGCAAGACCTCCATGGTCTTGACTGCGTTGCTGATCGGCGCGGTTTCGGCCTACGGGAAAACCAACATCCCTGAACTTGCGAACCAGTGCAATTCGCTCGGCAAGGCCGGCGCGTGTCGTGAACTTGTCAAGCTTGCATCAACCGACAAGGATCCCTACACCCGCGAGCAGGCCACCGAACAATTGAACGATCAAGCCGCGCTGGCGAACATTGCCACGCAGGACAACTCAGTCATGGTCAGGGTGGCCGCGATAATTCGACTCACCGACCAACCGACTCTCGAGAAGATTGCCGCAACAGACGCCGACGACGACGTCCGCCAGGCGGCTATTAGCAAGGTCACCGATCAACCGCTCCTCGCGAAATTGGCTTTAGAAGACAAGAATCCGGCCATCCGCAAGGCAGGTGCGCAACGCGTCACGGATCCGGTGCTGCTGGCAAAAGTGACTCAAGCCCGCGCACTCGAGGAGCAGAAGACTGCAGCCGTGCGCGGAGCCGTGAGGGATTACCTTTCGGCGGCCGCCACATTGGATCCTTCCGCAACACAGGATTTCCTGACTCCCGGGTGTAACTGCGACTTAGTCGTCGAATTCCAAGCCAACCAAAAATCAGGCTGGAGCTTCGCGTCGTCGAATACAGCCGAGTTCCTCACGCCAGACAGCGTCACCATGGACGGAAACGCGGCAACCGTGGCAGCGGCGGTGGTTTTTCACGGAGGCGGCACCTACATGGCAAGGACAACAACGTTTTCTCTGCGGCAGGAAAACGGCAATTGGAGGATCTTCAAAATCGATCCGCCTCCAAACGCGGCCGGGCCAGGGGTGAGTCCGCTTTAAGCGAAAGACAGTGCATTCACTACACATCAACTGAAAAGGCCCCTTCACGGGGCCTTTTCGCCGACTTGCTGACTTGCTAACTCGCCGGCTCGCTGACTTCTCGGTCTCCTGACTCGCTGCTCCGCTCCTCTTCGTCCGTGAAGATCTGCTCGATCGGCCTCTCGAACAGCCGCGCCAGTTTGAATGCGAGCGGCAAGCTGGGATCGAACTTCCCCGTCTCGATGGCGTTGACGGATTGCCGCGACACCTGAAGCCGCTGGGCCAGATCGCCCTGCGACCAGTCGCGTTCGGCGCGCAGAACTTTCAGGCGGTTGTTCATCTGTACCTCCGTTTCACCACGGGCATGGCGATGGCAACGAAGAGCCAGAAGATGGGGTAAACATAAACGAGGTCGAGACGCGGAACCTGGGCAAAGTCCTCAAGGTATCCCCAGACCGTGGTCACCGCCAGAGTGCCGCCGATGCCCCAAAGCAGGTATTGCACGTGCAGCGCCCGCTGAAACTCGTCCGTCTCTTCAGCGAGGTACTGCCCCACCGCAACCAGCGCCCACAGAATGGGCAGTGCCGGCAAAACAGCCACGAAATAGGCCAGGAATCCGTGCAGGTGCAGCAGGCGAAAAGATGCGCCAGCAATGAAAGCGAAGAGAACGACAAGAGCGCCGCTGGCATAGCAGCGGAGCTTGAATCGCCGCATGGCCTGATTTCCGGTTGGACATTCCATGATTGGTCTCCTTTACAATATGACAAGGAAACATTACATCTAATTGGGGTGGCTGTCAAGTGTGTTTGACAGCTTTTCTTCAATTTCTGCCAAGTTAGACAAAACAGACGGGTTTCACACTCCCGAATCAGAGGGAGCTTCCACTGCCCCGCTTGCCCTCCGCTGCTACTCTCGTTGCATGGGATTCCAGGATTTTTTGGGCAACGCGGCCACCATCACGCACCTGCGCGAGAGCGTCCGTTCGGGCCGGTTTCCTCACTCGATGATCCTGGCGGGGCCACGAGGCGCGGGCAAATACACGCTCTCGCTGATGCTGGCGCAGGCGGTCAATTGCCTGAAGCCGAGCGAATCCGACGGGCTGCCCGACTTTTGCGGCGTTTGCTCGAACTGTGTGCGGATCGCCGCGTCGGCGAATCTAGAAACGCTGGTGGAAGAAGCCGTAGCCGCCCGTGATGACCTGCGCGAGACCGACAAGCGCGAGACGCGCATCCTCATCCAGACGCACCCCGACGTGCTGGTGATTCCGCCCGACCCGCCGCAGCTCATGATCAAGCTGGGCCAGGTCCGGCAGGCCATCCACGTGGCTTTCTACCGGCCGCCAGCCGAAGCACAACGCGCCTTCACGGTTTTCACTTCGTCCGCATTTATGAAGGAGGCGGCCAACAGCCTGCTCAAGCTGCTCGAGGAGCCGCCCGATCACACTTCGCTGATTCTGCTGACGGAGAATCCGCAGGAGCTTCTGCCCACCATCCGTTCCCGCGCGGTGATTCATCGTCTCGGCGCGCTGCCGGCCGCCGAGCTTGAAACGCTGCTGGCCCGGCGGCGGCCCGAGCTCAAGCCGCAGGACCGGTTGCTTGTCGCCCGTTTGGCAATGGGCGCGGTCGGGCGCGCGCTCTCGCTCGATCTGGGGACGTATCTCGCCAGCCGCGAAGACGCGCTGGTCATTCTGCGCACGGCAATTCGCGAGCCGGACTATTCCGCACTTTTCCACGCCACCGAGAGCTACCGCGCCGGCGCCGACGGCCAGGAGAAGACTGTCAACCTGCTCCGCGCCCTCTCAAGCCTGATCGAAGATCTGCTGTTGATCGTGGCCGGCACGCCGTTGCTCATTCGCAATATCGACATCGCCGCCGAGTTGACTCGTTTGTCGGAAGGCCTCACTGTTGATTGGATCGACTCCGCCGCCCGAGCCCTCGTCCAGGTGGAACAGGGCATGCGCCGCAACCTGCTGCGTTCGCTCTCACTTGACGCGATGGCGGTCAGCATCGCCGCAAACAGCAGCCTCTAATTGCTTTTGTTGCCCGCCGTCCGATGGTCAATGTCCGCTGTTCAATGCCAGCAGTTCGCTGCCGGCTGCTCTCACGCTTGACGCTGTGCACAAATGGCCGCAGAATAAAAGAGCAACCCCCAATCGGACCCAGGCATCTTTTTAATACGAGTACTCCCATCGAGCCCAGGGACGCCGGAAACGCATATCCCGACAACGCGGGACTGTCTTTTGTTTCACTTGGGTTGGCGACGGGAGCCTCTAGATTTCATCCAGAATGCGGCCAGGACCGCATCTCGAAACTGTACGGTTGAGTTTCCCCAGACTCTTGCGGCGCGCCTGTCGTGTTTTGGGCATCGGACTTCACTTTTTTGCGGAGGGTTCTTCCCCATGAGCATGCCATCGATTCTCCCCGCATCGAGTGTGGTCGAACCGGGTCAGGCTCCGGCGCGCAGGAGAAAGAACCTCGCCACCCCGCTTCCCTTCCGTTTTCCGGCGCAAACCGCCGAGAGGGATGCGCCCAATCGTCACGCTGAACTCTTCTATCTGCAGAAACAGATTCAGTCGCAGACGCCGATGGTGATTGTGCTTGAAGATGGCGAGCGCGTGGATGGCTGCATCGAGTGGTACGATCGCAACTCGCTCAAGGTTCGCGGCCGCAACAAAACACTCGTCTACAAATCCGCCATCAAGTACATGTACAAGCTTGGGGACAACGGGTAAAGACAGCTTCTAGCTTCTAGCTTCCAGCCTTTAGCTTTTAGCTCTTGGCATTTAGCTTTTAGCCTCGCGCCCTGATTCATGCCCGTTGTGCTTCTGCCCCTGATCCATCACGCTCCCAGCAAACCCGAAGAATTTCCTTCATGCTCAATGGGCTAGGAGCGAGAAGCTAAGAGCTAAGAGCTGCCTTTCTCGTCCCTGCCTTTATGAGCCTATCGCGGATTGCCGCGCCGATTCCCTCCGCCGGCGGGAGCGGGCACAGAATCACCGTGCATCCCGCAGCATCGAGTGCACGCAGCCCGGCGTATAGCTCCCGCGCAAGCGTCTCCGGCGCATCCCAACAGCCCCACGGATAAATTTGCGCCGCAATCTCAATCGCCGCCGCAATGTCTGTCGTTGGCTTGAACCCTTCGGGAAGCATGAGGCCAAGCCGTTCGCCTCGCTCAAGGCGCGCCGCGTCGGCCAGGCACGCGCTCAAATCGCCGATCGGCGCATCGATCAGCACAAGCCGCGCCCGCGGCGCGTAGTGCCGCAATCCCACGCCCGGGGAAGGCAGCGCAGCAACAGGCGCATCGGGCGGCATCTCCCGCAACGGTTCGCTGCTGCGGAACATCTCCACCGGCCCCGCGATCTCCCGGAGCTGCTCCGCTGTCACCGCACCCGGCCTGTAAATCATCATCGGGCTTGTCGACGGATCGAGCACCGTCGATTCCACGCCGCGCGGCGTCGGCCCCGCGTCGAGCACTGCATCGATGCGCCCATCCAGATCGTCGAGCACATGATCGGCCGTCGTCGGGCTCACGTGGCCGAAGCGGTTGGCGCTGGGCGCGGCCACCGGAACGCCCGCGCGCCGGATCAGCTCCAGCGCCACCGGGTGCGACGGCATACGCACGCCCACCAGCGGTCGCCCCGCCGTCACGACGTCGGGCACGGCGCGCGTCCGCTTGAGCAGCAGCGTCAGCGGCCCCGGCCAGAATGCGGCCATGAACTTGCGAGCCGCGTCGGGCACTTCTTCAACCAAGCCAGTGAGCATTTCGTGCGACGCGACATGCACAATGACCGGGTCCCAGGCGGGCCTGGACTTGGCTGCGAAGATTCGCTCCACCGCGGCCCGGTCAAGGGCATTCGCTCCCAGGCCATAGACCGTCTCCGTTGGGAGCGCCACCAGTCCCCCGGCGCGCAGAATCGCAGCCGCGCGGTCGAGCGCCTCATCCGCTCCGGGCGACCACAGGTTCTTCGCGTCGATTGTGAGCCGCAGCGTCTTCACTCCGATTTTCTCTCCCGTGTTCTCACTTCCATTGTCGCTTTCAGCGGCGACCTCGCGCCACCGGCGTTATACTCGCTCCAACCCATGGCCCTGGAAACCGAGATCAAATTCCGTGCCGCTGATCTTTCCGCCCTTGCCGAACGGCTCGAATCCTCGGGCTTCCGCCTGGAAACTCCGCGCAGCTTTGAGAGCAACGTCCTCTACGACACTCTCGATCGCCAGATGCGCGCTCGCACTGAGATTCTGCGCATCCGCAGCTACGCGGGCCACTGGACACTCACGCACAAACGGCTCCCCGGCGCCGGAATGCCCGGCGAAGACCGTCACAAGCACCGCGTCGAAACCGAGACCGGAATCGAGCATGGGGCCGCGCTGGCCGAGTTTTTTCTCTCGCTTGGATTAGTCGCGGCGTTTCGTTATGAGAAGTGGCGCACCGAGTGGAGCGACGGCGAGGGCCACTGCGTCATCGATGAAACACCCATCGGCAACTACGCGGAACTCGAAGGCTCACCCGCATGGATCGACCGCACAGCTCTCCGTCTCGGCGTCGATCCCGTAGATTACATCACGCTCAGTTACGGCCGGCTCTTCGAACAGTGGCGCATGGAGCACCGCAGCGCCGCCGAAGACCTGACGTTTGCCGCCGTCGGCGCGTCCAGGCGATAGCACTTCTCGCATGAAACCCGAGCCGTGGCCGACTTACTCCCTTGATTACCTACAGGAATCAGGTCGCACTCAAGCCCGAGCCGCTTATGCCGATAGGTCTCATAAGCGGCTCTTAACCGTCCTCGGCCAGAGCTTGCAAAAAAACTAATGAATTTGGGCCTCCGAGGTCCCCATGCCCCCTACCTTCGAGATTGCGGAAAGCGAGAGTTCACTGCGATTCGATCTTCCCGACTCGGTCGGGCTGCCCAAGATCTCGATTGCGATCGTCGATCCCGACCGCGAGCGAAGCAAGGCCGTCAACGGAACGATGGTAGTGGCCAGAACAGGCACTGTCCGCGTTGTGCCCGGCTATCTTCCCACCGTCCAGGATGCGCCCTGGCTCACCGAGCAGGGATTCGACATGATTCTTGTCGGCCTGGACGGTAATACCCGCGACGCGCTGCGCACCGTGGAGAGCCTGTGCACTCTGAGCCAGGCCCCAGTGGTCGTGTACTCGCAACGCTCCAGCCAGGATCTGCTGCTCGAGGCCATGCGCTCGGGCGCACGTGAGTTCCTCACCTTTCCCTTCGCTCCCGGCGCGGCGGAGGATGCGGTTGCGCGAGTCGCCGCACGCATCCAGGCTGCTCCAAGTCTCCAAAAGACAGCCGGAAAAATTCTCGCCTTTGTCGGCGCAAAAGGAGGAGCCGGTGTAACCACCGTCGCCTGCAACTACGCGGTTGCGCTCGCGCAGGACTCCAAAAAGAATACCCTCCTGATTGACTTCGACCTTCCTCTAGGCGACGCGGCTCTCGATTTGGGATTGACCTCGGAATACTCAACCGCCGACGCGTTGCGCGAGGCCGAGCGTCTCGACTTCGCTTATCTCTCCCGTTTGATCGTCCGCCACAGCTCGGGCCTCTCCCTGCTCGCGGCTCCGGGACGGTTTCCTCACATTCCGATCGACAATGTGGCCGCCAACAAGCTGCTGACGGTGGCCTGCAACGGGTTCGATTGCGTGGTAATCGATGCCGGGTCCCGCCTGGATTGGACGCGCACGCATCTCTTCGATCTGGCATCGCGAATCTACCTGGTCACGCAGATCGGCGTTCCGGAACTGCGCAATGCCAATCGCATGATCACCGGCTCCATTCCGGCCTACGGCTCCAAGCTTGAAATCGTGCTCAATCGCTATGCCCCCAAAGCCATGGGCATCGACGACGGCGCTATCGAAAGCGCGCTCACGATGGCGCCGCAGTGGCGCATTCCGAACGACTACTTTGCCGTGCGGGAGATGCAGAACCGAGCCGAACCGCTGGCCCTGGCCAACTCGCCCATCGCGCGCGTGATTCGCAAAATGGCCAGGGAGATCTCCGGCCTGCCCCAGGAAAGAAAAAAGAAGAGTCTCCTGGGGCTCTTTGGATAGCCATTCGCCGCCGCCATCGCTCTGCCCCGGCCGGCGGGACACGCCTATCCGATAACCCCCATCCCTATCAGATGCTTGGCTGTTCTCCCGCGTCCATCTTTTCGAACTCCCCCGAAAGAGTCATAGCAAGTCCCATATCAGCAACGAGATCGAATAAAATAGACAACGGGGAGTAGGTTCTTCGATCATGTCCCAAGCAGCGAGGGATTCCGTCATCCCGAATGAGACTACTTTAACGGTCGCGATTCTCGGACCCGACGAACAGCGCCGTAAGGTTGTCGCAAGCGCTATCTCCAGGCGTGCTGGGCTCAAGATCCACGAGTTCTCCTCATTCCCCCCAAGGCTTGAGGATCTGCCGCAGATGCTGGCCCAAACCTATGAAGTGGTCATCATCGACGTGGACAGCGAACCGGAGTACGCCTTCGCTCTTGTCGAGAGCTTGTGCGCCAGCGGCCGCACTTACGTGATGGCCTACTCGGCCAACGCCGACATGAAGCGGGCGGTCCAATTTATGCGCGCCGGAGTGCGCGAGTTCTTTACTCTACCGCTTGATCCGAACGAAGTTTCCGCCGCTCTTATGCGCGCCTCCACACCCCGGGCGCAGATGCCGACCCGCGAAGATAAGAAAACGGGCAAATTATTCGTCTTCCTCGGCTCAAAGGGTGGATGCGGCGTGACCACGCTAGCGTCGAATTTTGCCCTGGCCCTGGCTCAGGAGAGCGACAGCACCACTCTCCTCATCGATCTCGGCCTGCCGCTGGGCGACGTGGCCATCAACCTCGGCATTAAGACCGAATACTCCGTCGCCACGGCTCTCGAGAATCCAAACCGCGTGGATGCGAATCTGCTCTCCACGCTGGTCTCCAAGCATAGCTCTGGGCTTTCAGTTCTTCCCGCGCCGACTGATTTGACCGACGTGCAGGCCACCAAGGAGGCTGTTGACAGGCTGCTTGCGGTCACGCGCGATATCTACGATTTTGTCGTGGTCGATGCCGGATCGAGAATCGATCTGATGGATTCCGACTTGTTTGAAGAGTACGCCACAATTTTTCTCATCACGCAGGTGGGCATCTCGGAAATGCGCACTGCCAACCGCATGATTGCGAAGTATTTTGCCCAGCGCGACGAGACCCTGCAGATTGTGATCAATCGCGACAAGTCCAGCGGCGCGCTCTTTGACGAAACGCAGATTGCCAAGGCCTTGACCCGGCCCGCGCAGTGGAAGATTCCCGATGATTATGCAGCGGCGCGCAGAACGCGCGAGACCGCAACTCCGATGGTGATGGTCGACTCTACCATCTCGCAGACCATCCGCCTGATGGCAAAGACGGCCGCCGGCCTGCTGCCCGAGAAGAACGGAAAGAAGGGCTTCTTCAGCTTTCTGCGCTAACCTGCCGTCCTGCTCGATTGCCGATTCGCGAAAGGGTCTAATCCCTGGTCGCCAATCTCTGCATCTACGCCCCGTGACATTTCTTGTATTTCTTACCGCTGCCGCACGGGCAAGGATCGTTGCGGCCCACCTTTTCGCCCGTCCGCCGCTGTGAAGACTCGCTTGAATCTCCGCCACCCTGCCGGCTGGCAGCGGCAAGCTCCTTCTCCTTTTTGCGGTGGAACTCCTTCTCCAGTTCGTCGATGGTCGTCGAGGGTTTGCGCGTATGGATTTCGATTTCGCGCGGCGCACCGTCGCCGGCAATCGGGTGCGCTGCGCTGGCTACGGGCGGAGCGGGCGGAACGGGCCGCCGCGGCTGCGGCACTGCGCCATCCAACGGCTGCCCATCGGGCCCCAGAATCTGCATCCGGAAGAGGAACCGCACCGTGTCTTCCTGGAACTTCATCATCATCGCTTCGAACATGTCGAACGATTCGCGCTTGTATTCCACCAGGGGATCGCGTTGCGCATAGCCGCGCAGATTGATTCCCTCCTTCAGGTGGTCCATCGAGAGCAGGTGATCCTTCCACAGGCCATCGATCACGCTGAGCATTACCATCCGCTCGTGGTAGCGCATGGTGGCCGCGCCCAGAATCTTCTCCTTGGCCTCGTAGGCTTCGGTCAGCTTGGCAAAGATCTCCTCGCCCAGCTCGTGGCGGCTCAGAGTTTCAGGCTTGAGGCCGGAAGCGGCGAGATTGAATCCAAAATGATCGACGAGTTTCTCACCAAGGCCCTTGAAGTCCCACTGATCCTGCCGAACGCGCTCGCCGGCGAACTCGTCGAGGAGGTGGGAAAGAATTCCGCCCACATAATCTTCCAGAATCAGCTCGCGCTGCTCGACGCCTTCCAGCAGTTGCCGACGCAGGCCATAAACGGCCTCACGCTGCTTGTTCATCACGTCGTCGTATTCCAGCAGGTGTTTGCGCGACTCGAAGTTCTGCGCTTCAACCGCCTTCTGCGCGCCCTCGATGCGCCTGGAAATCATCTTCGACTCGATGGCCTCGTCTTCGACCATCACTTTTTGCATTACGGTGTTGGCAAATCCGCGCGCAAAAATGCGGACCAGATCGTCCTCGAGCGAGAGATAGAATCGGGACTCGCCGGGATCGCCCTGGCGTCCGGCGCGACCGCGCAACTGGTTGTCGATGCGCCGCGATTCGTGCCGCTCGGTGCCGAGGATGAACAACCCACCCGCCGCGATCACCGCCTCGTGCTCTGTCTGCGCGGCCGCGGCGTGCACCCCATTGCTCTCCTTCCAGTCCGCGTCGGAGATTTCGAACTCCTGGCCCTGATAGTAGAATCGCTGGAATCCTGCCGGCGCCATGGGATTGATGGCGCCCTCGGCCACGCTGATGGCACGCGCCTTTTTCTTGTCCACCAACTCCTTGCGCGTCATAAAGTCCGCGTTGCCGCCCAGGAGAATATCCGTGCCGCGGCCGGCCATGTTGGTGGCGATGGTGACCATCCCCTGGCGGCCCGCCTGCGCGACGATTTCCGCTTCGCGCTCGTGGAACTTGGCGTTCAGCACGACGTGCTTGACGCCCTTGCGCTGCAGGATTGCCGAAAGCCGCTCCGATTTTTCGATGGACACGGTGCCCACCAGCGCGGGCTGCCCCTTGGCGTGCAGCTCTTCGATATTCTCCGCTACCGCCTTGTACTTTTCCTTTTCCGTGCGGAAGACGACATCTGGATTTTCCAGCCGCCGCATCGGCATGTTTGTCGGAATCACGACGATCTCGAGCTTGTAAATCTTCTCGAACTCGGCCGCCTCGGTCTCCGCCGTTCCCGTCATGCCGCTCAACTTCTTATAGAGCCGGAAGTAATTCTGGAATGTGATCGTGGCCAGAGTCTGGTCTTCCTTGCGGATGTTCACGCCTTCCTTGGCTTCAATCGACTGGTGCAGTCCGTCGCTCCAGCGGCGTCCGGGCATCAGGCGGCCCGTGAACGTGTCCACAATGATGACCTCGCCATCCTTCACCACGTAGTCCACATCGCGCTTGTAAAGCGCATGCGCCTTGATCCCGGTCTCGACGTAATGTTTCAGTTCCCAGTTTTCAGCGTCCGCGATGTTGCCGATGCCCAGCGCCTTCTCGATCGTTTCCCATCCGGAGTCGGTGACGCCGATCGTCCGCTGTTTCTCGTCGACGAAATAATCGCCGCTCATGAACTTTTCGCCTTCGCCAAGCCGGATGCCCAACTGTTGCTGGCGCAGAGTGTCGCTCCATTCCACCTCTTCGCCCATTTCCAACTGCGGAATGATGCGGCGGACGCGCGCGTATTTGTCCGTCGTCTGTTCGGTGGGGCCGGAGATGATGAGCGGGGTCCGCGCCTCGTCGATCAAAATCGAGTCCACTTCGTCCACGATGGCGTAGTAGTGCCCGCGCTGCACGCAATCCTTGATCTCAAACTTCATGTTGTCGCGCAGGTAGTCAAAGCCGAACTCGTTATTGGTGCCGTAGGTGATGTCGGCGGCGTAGGCGGCGCGGCGCTCGTTGTCGTCGAGATCGTGAACGATGACGCCGACGGTGAGGCCGAGGAATTCGTAGATCTTGCCCATCCATTCGGCGTCGCGCTTGGCCAGGTAGTCGTTCACCGTGACCACGTGCACGCCGTGACCGGCCAGGGCATTCAGGTAGCAGGCGAGGGTCGCCACCAGCGTCTTGCCTTCGCCGGTCTTCATCTCGGAAATCCTGCCCTGGTGCAGCACCATGCCGCCGATCAACTGCACGTCGAAGTGCCGCATCTGCACGGCGCGCCAGCCGGCCTCGCGCACCACTGCGAATGCCTCGGGCAGAATGTCATCGAGAACTTCCCGCTCGGCTGTTTTGATTTCTTCCGGATCGGTAATTCCCTCGAGCCGAGTTGCGATTCGCGCCTTGAACTCGGCGGTCTTCGTCCTCAGCTCTTCGTCTGAAAGTTTCTTGATCTCCGGCTCCATCGCGCTGATTGTAATCACGATAGGCCTGAGCCGCTTGAGCAGCCGCTCATTTGCTGTGCCGAAGATTTTCGTCAGAATCTTATCGAAAAACACTGGGATCTCCGCTTTCTAGTGTAAATGGCTGGGGTTAATGGGAGCCTTTCAGCGCTCCCGTTGAAATGCGGGCATTCCGCGGTCTTCGAACGCGCGTCACAGCCGCAAAACGAGATCCCCAACCTGTTCGCCCCGCCGGATCTTCTTGAGCTGGCGGTTCAGTTGTTTCGTCACGCCCTCAGGATCGCCCTGATCGTCCTCGTCCGCATCCTGCTCTTGCCTCTCCTCCAATACATGTTGCAAGCTTGGCCGGACAAATACCTGCATGAATAACAGCATCATTCCGAGTGCCGTGGTAGAAGGACAAAAGCCAGGATTCTTTTCCCCGCGGCGTTTTCTGCGCTTCCAGGCAGCACGGCGCAGACAGTAGTGGATAAAGATCGCGGCAATCGCCAAATACGGGAGGCTCGCCGCGATAGAACACAGATAGAAAAGATTGACGCTCATTCACAGCTCTCCTGACAGTCAAAACTTCATGAGGGGATAGAAAACGGCGCAAAGCAGCGAAAGCTGCTGTGCGAGACCGTTCAATTTCTCAGAGATTTAACCGAGCCGGATAGGAGGTGGGCGTTGGAAGGATGCGGGAAGGAAAGGGGAGTCGGGAGTACGGCCCAGATACATGTAGGCCATCGGCGAGAGCAGACTCAGCGGGGAGATCACCCCGACAAGCGGAAGAATGGCTAGTATTGCTAACCACGCACCGGCGTCACCGGAATGACCGTGAGGGATCAGCAGCACGGCAAGAGCTGCCATGATTGCAATCAACGCAACCAGAGCCCATCCCCGCCGATGCCAGCCTTGAGTCATCGCCTGCCCGTCGTGGTGGGTAGTATAACAGCCTCGATAAATGGACTCCCCCAAAAAAGCAAACCCCCGGCAATTTCGCCGAGGGTTTTCTTCTGGCTTTGGACGCGATTAGTTCGAGAACAGCAGCACCCCAGCCGCCTTCTCTTCGGTTGCGGTTTCGTCGGCGCTTACCGGCCGGTAGAAGAGCTGATTCGCATCGAGATAAACCTCGAGGAACGCCGGCCGCTCCTGAATCTGCCCGGCGATCAGCGCTTCAGAAAGCGGATCTTCAATGTACCGCTGCAATGCGCGGCGCAACGGGCGCGCGCCGTAGCTGCGGTCGACCAGAGTCTTGTCGAGAATCCATTTCTTGGCATCGTCGTTCACCGAGATTGTGATCGACTTCTGCGCCAGATTGGCATTCAACAGCTGGACCAGCAGCTCGACAATCTGGATCAGGTCGGCATCGTTTAGCGACTGGAAGAGAATCACTTCGTCGAGACGGTTGAGGAACTCGGGGTTGAAGGTTTTCTTCACCTCGTTCCTTACCAGCTCTTCGACTTTCTCGCTAACGATGTCTTCGCGCTCGCTCTGGAAGCCGAGTCCCTGCTTCTTCTGCAGGTGGCGCGCGCCGATGTTCGAGGTCATGATGACAATGGTGTTCTTGAAATCGACGGTGTTGCCGAGCCCGTCGGTCAATTGCCCATCCTCAAACACCTGCAACAGAATGTTGAACACATCCGGGTGTGCTTTCTCGATTTCGTCGAGCAGCACGACCGAATATGGCGAGCGCTTGACACGCTCGGTCAACTGGCCGCCCTCCTCGTAGCCGACGTAGCCCGGAGGCGAGCCGATCAGCTTCGAAACCGAGTGCTTCTCCATGAACTCCGACATATCGAAGCGGATGAGCGCTTTGTCTGACCCGAAGAGGAAGTTGGCAAGGGTGCGGGCCATTTCTGTTTTGCCGACGCCTGTTGGTCCCAGGAACAGGAAGCTTCCGATCGGCCTGTGCGGAGACTTTAATCCCGCTCTCGAACGCCGGATTGCGCGAGCCAGCGCGCTGATCGCCTTGTCCTGCGAGATCACGCGCTTGTGCAGCTCTTCTTCCACGCGCAGCAGCTTCTGCGTCTCTTCTTCCTTGATGCTGGTCACAGGCACGCCGGTCCAGCGGCTCACGACGTCCTCAATGTCCTCGCGGCCCACAATGCCTGCCGCCGAATCGTCGAGGTGGTACTTGTCGCGAAGTGCGCGCAGGTTTTCGCGCTCTTTGCGTTCTTCGTCGGAATAGAAACGCGCCTTCTCGAACTCGTGGTTCGCAATCGCCGAATCCATGCGGTGCACGATGAACTTGATCCGCTTCTGCACCTCGGTGATCTCTTCCGGCAGCGAGGTCTGGCGCAGCTTCACGCGCGCTCCCGCTTCGTCGATCAAATCGATAGCCTTGTCGGGCAGGAACCGGTCGGGAATATAGCGACTGGAGTGCGAGACAGCGAATTCCACCGCGGCATCGGTGTAGCTGACCGCGTGGAACTTCTCGTAGCGGTCCTTGATGCCCATGATGATCTTGATGGCCTCTGCCTCGTTAGGCGGCGGCACTTTCACAGCCTGGAAGCGCCGCTCCAGCGAGCGGTCTTTCTCGATCGATTTGCGATACTCGGCCGGCGTGGTTGCGCCGATGCACTGAATCTCGCCGCGCGATAGTGCCGGTTTGAGAATGTTCGCGGCATCCAGCGACCCCTCGGCCGATCCCGCACCAACCAGCGTGTGCAGCTCGTCGATGAAGACGATCGAGTTCTGGCTTTCCATCAGTTCTTTCATGATGGTCTTGAGCCGCTCTTCGAACTGGCCGCGGTATTTGGTTCCGGCCACGATCAGCGAAAGGTCGAGCGCCAGCACGCGCTTGTCGGCGAGAAAGCTCGGCACTTCGCCGTCGGCGATGCGCTGCGCCAGCCCTTCGACAATCGCCGTCTTGCCTACGCCTGGCTCGCCAATCAGCACCGGATTGTTCTTCGTGCGCCGGCATAGGATCTGCACCGAGCGCTCCAGTTCGCCTTCGCGCCCTACGAGCGGATCGAGTTGCCCATCCATTGCTGCTTGGGTGAGATCGCGGCTGAACTCGGCAAGCAGGCTGGACTCGCGCTGCCGTTGTTGCGGCGGAGCTTTCTCCTGCGTCACGCGGGCCAGCTCATCGCGAATCTGCGCCAGCTTCAGGCCGCGCTCCTGCAAGATTTCTGATGCGAAGCACTTCTCTTCCCTAAGCAGGCCCAGCAGCAGGTGTTCTGTCCCAATGTGTTTGTGGCCCAGCCGCTCGGCTTCTTCGGCGGCATACGCCAGCACCCGCTTGCACTCGTTCGAAAGCGGCAGGTCGACGCTTGTCGAGACCTTCTCGCGGATGGTGGTATGCGCTTCAATTTGCTTGCGGATCGACTCCACCGAGGCGTGCGAGCGAAGGAATCGGTTGGTTAACGCTTTGTCTTCGCGCAGCAGCCCAAGCAACAAGTGCTCGGTTTCGATATAAGGCGAGCCGAACTGGCTGGCCTCGTACCGCGCGAAGAAGATGACGCGCCGCGCCTTTTCCGTATACCGCTCGAACATGATGTACTCCCTGATCCAGGCGTCCTCTTGAAGTAGCCGTCCGGCTGTTTTCCCGGCCTCGGCCCAACCCGCGTTCGCCCTTCTGTTGCTTCGCCGCCGGCGGCACTAGAGACAAATGACCCGCGCCCCGAACAGCTCTTTTGGATGGTCTTGAATCCGCTTACAACCCGTCGTCAACCGGCCCAAATTCTGCCGCCGACTACCACCCCGACCCCTCAAAAGCCCGCATCGGAGGAAGCTCCTTATCAGGCCCTACTGAATAAGACTCAAGAATCGGCAAATCCGCTGCTTTTTCTATCCTAAGTTTCCAGCTTGCAACGGCTTGGACCCAGCGTCTGTGATCTCCGTCAGTCTACCGGTTCCGAGCCTTAAAACTCGCCGGCATCGGGCGGCCAAGTCCAAATTATGCGTTACCAAAATCGACGTCAGCCCATGACTTCGGTGCAGGCGCTCAATCAAATCAAACACGCGCCCAGCCGTCGCGTTGTCCAGATCCCCGGTCGGCTCGTCAGCCAGCAACAGCCTGGGGCTGCAAACCAGCGCACGTGCCAACGCCACGCGTTGCTGCTCGCCCCCTGAAAGTTCCCCCGGCCGATGGTCGCCGCGATCTTCCAAATCCACCTCGCTCAGCCACTTCTGCGCCGTTTGCAGGGCCTCGCTCCTCCTAGTGCCTCGCGCCAGCAGGGGCATCGCCACGTTCTCCAGCGCCGTGAACTCGGGCAGCAAATAATGGAACTGCCAGACGTAGCCAATTTCACGATTTCGAAAGGCTGCAGCCTCTCTCGCGCTCAACTTTGCCACATTGGTTGAGGCGCAGTATACCGTTCCCGCGGAAGGAGCATCAAGCGCTCCCAGAATGTGCAAAAGAGTGCTCTTTCCCGCGCCCGACTGGCCCACAATCGCCACCATTTCGCCGGTCCTAACTTCGAGATTGAGATCTTCGAAGAGATGCAGCGCGCCACGTGCCGTCTGGTAGGTCTTGCCGAGGCCCTGAACCTGAATCACTGGTGATGGGGTTGAAGGGTTTCCGGACGCTCGCGACTCCGGCTCCCGCGCGGCGCGGGATGCCAAGGGAGCAGCCGCTGAAGGGTTTTGCATCATCCGGTTGCTCCTTATTTTACAGGACTGCAGCCGCCCGGGGCACATCCCCCAAACCGGGCATCGAAGGAGCACCAAGGATGCCACGCCGGAGAGTTACCCCAGGACCTGGCTTGGGCGCTTGCCGCCCAATTCAATGCCTGGAAATTCGCCCAAACACACGAAACGGGAGCCAATCGTTCCGGCCCCCGCCTCGTTGCATGATCCGTTTTACAACCGCGCGTCTCCGCGACTCAGCCCCACTTTTTGCCCAGTGCTTCGAGGTTTGACTCGGCGAGATCCTGTGGCGTCATCACGACCCTGAACTTCACCTCAGCGTTGAAATTCAAGAACCACGGCTCGGCCAGGCGGGGAACGTCAGATGGCTTGGCCACGTCGACAACTAGAATCCCACCGCGCTTGCCGTCTTGCTCTCCAAAGTACGCAGCTTCAGGCTTCGCGTCATCGAGAATCTTTTTCATGATGGATCCCGCCGTTCCATTGCGAACTACTGTGTTGAATGGTTCAAGGGGGAATTCAACATGCATCATCATCCGCATCTTGCTACCTCCGGGCGCTCGGAATTACCCCAGGGTGTATCGACATAAGGGTGGGTGGGCGCCGATGCCCGGAAATTACACGACACAAGCGCGCGCAGTCAAAACAATTTTCGGAAAGTAGCCGGCGGCGGTTCGCGATCACACCCCGCTTGCTATGATCAAAACAAAGGCGGCGTCTTTTTAAAGGCCGCGTTTTGGCTCGCGCCGCCACATATCTTTTTGACCCCATGACTCCCGCATCCCAAGCCGCTGCGACTTCGGACCTCGCCGTCAACTCCGCGCCGCACTCGATTCATGCCCCTGCGCCGGGCGCCACGGCCACGCTCATCCACGATCTGCGCGAGCTTTTCAAAGTCAAAGTGGTGGGCTTGGTCCTCGTCACCGGCTGGGGCGGCTTCTACCTGGGATCGATGCAGTCCGGCATCTCTACTTTGCAGCGCGGCCTGCTCGATACGCTGTTCGGTATCGGGCTGATTTCTGCCGGCGCCGGCGCTCTTAACCAGGCTCTCGAGCGCACCACAGACGCGCGCATGAAGCGCACTGCCGATCGCCCGCTTGCATCGGGCCGCTGGCCCCTTTTCATCGGCATTCTGGCCGGCCTCGGCGCGGTCGCACTCGGCGCTGTGTGGCTCGCGCTGCGTACCAACCTGCTCACCGTCTCGCTCGCGCTCCTCACTGCCTTCACCTACGTGGCCATCTACACGCCGCTCAAACGGGTCACCACGATGGCAACGTTCATCGGCGCATTTCCCGGGGCGATGGGCCCAATGCTCGGCTGGACTGCCGCGCGCGGCCGCATCGAGTGGCCGGCCGTCGCGCTCTTCGCCATCCTCTTCGTCTGGCAGTTCCCTCACTTCATGTCCATTGCCTGGCTCTACCGCGACGACTACGCCCGCGCCGGCATTCGCATGCTTCCCGTTGTGCAGCCCGATGGATGGTCTACCGTCGTCGAAGCACTGTTCTATGCCGTACTGATGATCCCCGTCAGCCTGGCGCCGTGGCGCCTCGGTCTCACCGGCGTCGCCTACGCATTCGCTGCTGTTCCGCTCGGCCTCGTCTATCTCGCATACACCATCCGCTTCGCGCGCATCCTCCGCGCAAAGACGGAGGACGAGAGCCGCCGGCTGGCCCGCGACCTCCTCAAAGTGAGCGTCCTCTACCTGCCGCTGCTCTTCACCACGCTGATGCTCTGCGCCCGCGCGAAAGGTTAGCGAGCATGACCGTAACCGTCCCAACCTCCGTTCCACGCTCAGGCGCGGCTCCGGCCATCGCCGCCATCCTGGTCATCAGCGCCGCAGCCTCGCTCTTCCTCTTCTGGCTTATCTATATTCATCCTGCCGCGGCCACAAGCGCGCAATACGCATTTCTGCCAGCCATGAACGCGGTCTTCAACGGACTCGCCGCTACTGCACTCCTCATCGGCTTCACCTTTATTCGCGCGCACAAGATCAAGCAGCATCGCGCGTCCATGATCACGGCGTTTGTCTTCTCCACTCTGTTTTTGCTCGGCTACATCGCACACCACGCGCTCCACGGTGACGTGCGCTATCCGGTCCATGCCGCGTTCCGCACCTTTTATCTCTGGCTGCTCGCCAGTCACATCGTTCTCGCCGTTATCGCGCTGCCCCTTGTGCTCGCCACGTTCTTCTTCTCGCTCTCGGGGCGCATTCCGCAGCACCGACGCGTCGCGCGCTGGACGTTTCCCATCTGGCTCTATGTCTCCGTGACTGGCGTCATCACATACGTCATGCTGCGCCTCGCGCTGGGAGGTTAGATTTGCTTCACGCGAAAGCCATGCACTCAAACCTGCCCATTCCCGACCACAACCAGCCCGCGCAACCTGACGATGGCACGCGACAGCTTCTTCAATGGGGCGGGTCGATGGTCGGAACGGGTGTGCTTTGCTTGCTTCTTTTGGTGACGGTGCTTGGCGGCTACACGCGCCTGGGCGCCAGCAGCAACACGGGATGGTTCGCGCTCATCGTCGCCCTCATGTGCATTCCCTTCGGGCTCATGCTTCTGGCGCTGGGCATAGCCAAATGGCTCAGGCACAAGCGCGACTCGGGCGCAGCGGACAAGCGCGGCTAGCCCCATGCTTTTCGGCCACAGATACAAATCAAATTCTTCCCGGAGGCGCGGACGAGCCGTACAATTCGTGATAAGCAGTCCTCAAAGAGGAGATTCCGGCTTGAACGGCGCCAGGGAAGGTACATGGACCCTGGAACCGCTCCAGGCTAGAGCAGCATGCGCGAGCATCGCGGGGAGAAGAGGCGAATATGGCATTTTGCGGAAAATGTGGCGCACAGTTGGCAGGCAATGAGCGATTCTGCGTAAGCTGCGGGCACGATGTGAGCGCGCCGGTTGCGGCGGCTGCTCCGGTTGCGGCGCCTCCGGTTCAAGCGGCTGCTCCGTATGCACCGCCAGTGGCGGCGGCTCCCGCATTTGCGCCTCCTCCGTTTGCGCCTCCTCCGGCGGCACCGCCCGGGACGCCCTATCCCCCGTACTATCCCGCGCCGGGACAGATCCCGATCATGCCCATGCAGCAGGAGGTGCCCAAGCACCATGGGGGAGCCTGGTGGGTGATCATCATTGCTGCTGCGCTCTTCGGGTTTTGGTGGATCGGCACACACGATAATCCAAACCCGACGCCGGCGCCTGGGGGCGCACCGCCAGCGGGACCGAATGCCGCGCTGCTCGCGCAGCAGAACTACACCACGCAATGGAGCGTGGTGAATGGAGATGTGCAGCTCACCAACCAGAAATGGGTCAACAATTCGAACGTGTCCATACAATCGGCGGATCTGGAGTGCGACCAATATGACCAGAGCGGCTCCGATTTGGCGCAAAAGCACGTGCAGCTAACGGACCAAACTGGCGCAGCGGTTAAAGGCGGAGAGACGGAAGAATTCGGCAACCTGGATATAGGACCGGCCGTGCAAGGCCTGACCAAAGTGAATTGCGGGATTGTGGGAGTGACGCAGGCCCAGTGAGCATGCGCGCCGGCGCACTGGGTTGGTAGCGGCGGCAGTTCCCTGCTCTTCAACACACAAGTGCCCCACCCGGTATGTCCCCCGACTCCCGGGTGAGGCACTTTGTTGTCCCAGGTCTCTGAATCGGAATCTCCCCCCCCGAGCAGACCCCGACTCTACCACCCCAGCGACGAAGAGCTGTCGCTGGGGACCCCGGTATTTTCGAGCCGCCCGACAGCGACGACTCTTACCTTTGCCTCACGAAATCGGTTCTTCGTGCTACCTGCCCGTGAAGCATCGGGACAACGGTCCCGGCATTTTCCCGCCGAACTTCGAGTTCCTTCGCCGGTGCATTTCAAGAGACGATGCAAGGCGAAGCTTTGTTGCAAAGCCGAACACCAAAGAACGGCAGCGTCTCCTGAATTGCAAACGTTACTCGCCGTTTTGGGAATTCTCGTCGGGGTGCACCACCAGGTAGCTTGCGCCCCCGTTGGCCCAGACCAGAAGCAGGACGTCTTTTCCTGCCGGCTCGGAATGAAGCTGGTTCACGAAGCTGTCCGCATCCTCTACGGGATGCCGATCGACTCCGAGAATGACCGCGCCGGGAGCGAGGCCCGCATCTTCAGCCGGGCTGCCCGGGCGCACCGATTGAATCACGGCACCCTTCACTTGATCGGGCACGCTGAATTGCTGGCGCAGATCGGGAGTGAGGTTGGCCACGGTAAGGCCGAGACGGCCGCGCTGCTCGTGGCCCTGGCCGTCGTTGCTCGCTTCCTCACTGGCATCTTTATGGAACTCGCCCACGGTGACGTGCAGTGTTTGCGGCTTGCCGTCGCGCAGGATTCCCAGCTCGATTGCAGTGCCCGGCGTCATTTCGCTCACCGCAACCTGCAACATGCTGCCATTGGGGATCTTCTTGCCGTCGAGATCGCGCAGCACGTCGCCGCTCACGAGGCCCGCGCGGCTCGCCGGAGAGTCGGGCGTGACCTGGCTGACGATGGCGCCGGTTGCGTCAGGCAGATTGAAGAAGCCGGCGTTGTCGGGCGTCACGTCGTTCATGCTGATGCCGAGATACCCGTGATGCACGCTGCCGTTCTTGATGATTGCCTGCGCCGTTGCTTCGGCGATCTGAGAGGGAATGGCGAAGCCCGCCCCGGCAAACGATCCGCTGCCCGAGATGATGAAGGTGTTGATGCCGATGACCTCGCCGTGCGCATTTACGAGCGGCCCGCCGGAGTTGCCGGGATTGATGGCCGCATCGGTCTGGATGAAATCACCGGGCTTGCGCGGATCGTCGCGGTAAGGATTGGGGCGATCGAGGCCGCTGATAATGCCGCGCGTGACGGTAAAGGGGAAGGAGCCGAAGGGGTTGCCAAACGCCAGGACGGTTTGGCCCGGCTTCACCTTGCTGGAGTCGCCCCACGGCACGCTGGTCAAGTCGTGAGCGTCGATCTTTATGACCGCCAGGTCGTTTAGTTTGTCCACACCGATCAGCTTCGCGGTAAAGACCCGGCGATCATTTAACGTGACGCGTATCTGCGTGGCACCGTCGACCACGTGGTCGTTGGTCACGATGTAACCATCCGGCGAAAGAATCACTCCACTGCCCACCCCGTGCTCAAACTGGGGTTGCGGATTCATCTGCTTGCCGCCGGGGCCGAAGAAGAACTGCCGGAAGCCGGGAGGCAGATCCTGCGGGTTGATGCCGCCGAAGTTAAAGCTATGGCCGCCGTCCTCGGAGTTCTGATCGTCCTCGGAGACGCGCGAAGTGACTGTGACGTTGACCACCGCAGGGGTGACGCGCGAGGCCACGGCTTCCACCGCGTTGTCGAGTGCGACGAGCGACGACACGCTGCTGTCGTCGAGCGGGCCGGCAGCGGCGGCGGCCTGGGCTCTGCTGTGGTCGAAGAAGAACGCGAGCGAAAACAGGATCGTCGCGAGGATGCCCGCGGGGACTGCGAGCTTTTTCGCTCCAGCTACTAATGAATTAGTTGTCATTGACATTGGTGTATCTCCATTGGTGTTGAGGTTCATGGTTAGAGTTGAAGGCCCATCCGGCCGGTATCAGCAGACGGCGTGGCCGGCCGGTGAGAATGGAAAACTGTTGTCGGCGCAGGTTGCGCAGCCGTCGCCGAATAAACGAGAAGGATGATTCGTGTGACGGTGATCTCAGCGGCCGGAGTTGCAGCAGGCTGGCGGGTTGTGTCGCCGGTCTGCTCCGATGTGCTCGCGCCGGTGTCATAGTCTGCGATTGTTCTTGTTCTCGGCCCAGTGGTTTCGACCTCTTCCCAGGCGGCGAGAACAATGAATTGCCGGCCCTGCGTCGGAGCCTCCGCCGAGGTCGGCACAATGGCCTTCACGAGTTCCTCTCGGAGTGCGTTGGCGTCGGCGCTCGCCTCTTCCGGACTGCCGGCCGATGAGTCGTCACTGCGGCGCGGTCGAGCGGCAGCAGGCGCCACCGATGCTTTGCGGGGTGCAGGCACAATGGCCTTGGCTTCAATTTCGCGGAATTGTGTTGACGGGTGGAACACTGCGTCGGTGGCCGCCGGGCCCGGTTCACCAGTCCGCGCATAGGAAGCACGCGCGATGCCTGCAGTTCCTGACTGCGGCGGCGGCAGGAGGGCCGATTGCGCATCGGGTGGCGGCGCTGCAACAAACGCGATTAACTGCGGGCTCCGCGCCAGCTCAACCGACGCGGCGACCAGGGCGCAAATGAGCACGCTAAGCAGCGCACCAGCCGCCATGGGATGCAACACGCGTTTGCGCCGCAGAATGCTGTCGACGCGGTGAACCAGCTCCGGCCGGCGGCCCAAAATCCCCAATGAAAGCGCCTGTGCGCGCCGCAGCAATTCCCGCTGTTCGAGCCCACGCTCTGCGAGAGCGGTAAGGCAGGCCGCGTAAGCGCGCGGAGCCTGCGTGCGCCGAACCACGCCCTCGTCGCAGGCCATCTCGCGTTCACGGCAAAGGCGCCGCTCCATCCAGGCGAGCGCTGGATTCAATGGGAACACGATCAACGAAAGTTTCTGCAGCAGATTCGTCCAGTCGTCGCGGCGGCGCAGATGCTCGGCCTCATGCAGAACGACTTGCTCAAGCTCGTCCGGCGTCAGGCGCGAGAAGAGCCACTCCGGAATCAGAATTCGCGGCTTGAGGAACCCGATCACGCCCGGCCGGTCGAGATCGCGCGTAGTGCAAATTTCAATAGGGCGCGCCGGCGATGCGACGGCAAGTAAAGTGCGAAAGGTTCCTTCGGCTTTGACTGGAGTGGCGGCCCGCCACAATCTGCGCAGACGTAAAGAGTGGAAGACGAGCTCAGCAGCGCGAAATGCGGAGGCAGCAAGCCATAGCGCGGCGATGGCGAATCCCCAGCGGCTATCCAGCGCGAGCCACGGTCTTGCCGAAGCGGCGCCGAGCGGTGCACTTGCGGTCAATTCGCCGGAATGTGCGAGCAGCGGTAGAAACGGCAAGCTCGCCACAACCGCGAATCCCGCGGCCCACGCGGCAAAGCGGTGCGCCGCCGAAACGCGCGGAGCAAATCGCAAGCAGAGAACCAAGGCGACAGCAACCGTTGCGCCCTGCCACAGCGATGCGACGAATGCCGGCGCAACACTCTGCGCAAATGCAGCAAGAATCGGATCGGCCATGTGCACCAAGGGCATTCCTATCTCCCGCCCTTCCATTTCCCGCTTTTCCGGCCGGGATTTTCCTTGTCGTGCGCCGCGTTGCGGATCGCATCTTTATCTGGCGATGCGCTGCGGATCGCGTCGCGCAGCCGGTCCAGCTCGTCGGCCGAAATCCTTTCGTCGCCCAACAGGCTTAACACCAGCTTCTCGCTCGAGTTGCCAAAGAAGCGGTTGAGCACATTGCGCACTTCTGAACGGCTCGCCTCGTTTTCAGCGATGCAGGGCCGGTAAACGAACGCGCGTCCTTCCTGGCGGTGCTCGACGTAGCCCTTCTGCTCGAGGATTCGGATGGTGGTGAGCACAGAATTGTAGGCGAGTTGCTCGCCATCGGGCAGGGCTCCCACCAGATCGGTAACGGCCGACTCGCCACGCCGCCAGAGGATCTTCATCAGCCTCAGCTCGGCTTCGGTCAGCGTGTTGGACTTTCTTGGTGGCATGGCTAACTTGTTGATCCTAATAGAGAAAATAGGTAGACAGCACTGCTTCGACATTTCTATAGACGAACAACTAAAGGATTAGTTACCAGAAACGCAAAGATTTTTCAAGAGGCTAACGTCTACTCCGCCTTCATCAGCGTCGCAATCAGTGAATCCCTGTGTTGGTTAGCGTTGTCGTCCGAGTAGTGCAATATGCGCATCCAGACGAACAATGCGCCCACGGCCAGCGCGAAAAATATGGGCACGGGTAGCCACCGGTTCTTCAAAGACCAGCAGAGCCCAAACACAAACACCCCGACACCGAGCACTCCCAACTGAATTAACGCGGCTGGCAAGGTGTTCGCCTGCGCTCCAGCGGGCCGGGTAATTCGGCCCGGATTAATGCGGTACGGCATTGTGAGAGAAAAGATGATTCCCGCGGCCAAATTGCACGGCAGCGCAAAAATAAGCCACGCTCCGGTATCAGCCAGCACCACTAACGGCGGAACTCCCAAGCGAAGACAGCTCAAGAGACCGGCAGCGAACCCTACGAGGACAAACAAGATGGAGTGGAGCAGATTCTTGGCCAACAAAACTGTCCTGATCGGTGTAGGAGAAATGAATAACAACTGAATTCCGGCTCCTTCAGCACCCAGATTGTTGTAAAACAATCCCGTAAATCCAAGGAGCGCGTAAGCCACGCACAAAGGAATCGCAAACGGAAACACATTCGTATCACTGGAGGGGCTGCGATGAAAGACGCCTGCAATCACAAGCACGAACAGCAGAGGCACACTGATCGCCCAGAGTAATGGCACCGAACGCATAAGACTCCGCAACTCCTTTTCCACAATTGCGGCAAAGGGTCGAGAGCCGCCCAATGTCCACCCGCCCCCATGTCTGATGCCTTGGTCGCGGCGCGAAGCCCAACTCAAGTTTTCTCCCCGATACTGGGCCTTGAGACGGCCTGCCAACACACCTCCCGCAAGAACCACCCAAAGCCCGACTATACTCAGTGACGCAAAGCCCGACCCAGGTTTTTGCTTCAGGGCCTGCTGCAACGTGCGCGCACTCAGACCGGGCGGCAAACCTTGCTGCACTTCGTTCGCAATTTTCAGCAGCGGCGCATATTTGTCCATTGCCTCGCGCAAGGGCGCAGCCCCTTCGTTGCGGTTCTTCGAGCCCTCATTGCGCTTCTGGTTCCATATTGAATTGATGACCAGCAGGCTCACGAAAAGAACCATGATTATCGCGCCTAGAATCTCCCGGGTCTTCCGCTGCGCCAGCCAGCGGTCAATCCAAGCAAAGACGGCGCGCACCAACAGAATGTTGAAGACCGCGAATACCGACAGACACAGCGCTGCCCACAAATACAAATCCGGCCGTGCCATGACGATTCCAAGCCAGACACCCAAAGAGCAAAGCGCACCAACGAAGGTGGAAGCATCCATCAGGCCGGAGATCAAATAGAGAAGGAAGTACGACCCGAAATGCACAGGAAAACGCAGCAGAATTCCCAGGTCGGACTGCTCTTGAAATGAGGCGATAGCAATGGGAAACATCAGCCAGAGAAAGGTTATCGCCCAAAACAGAATTGGCAAATACTGCCATGATGCGCGTGACGCTAACGAGTATGCGGCAGCACAAAGGCCAACTCCCAACCCCAGCCCAAAGACGGAATAGAGCATCCACGCAATCCCAGTGGCGCCCAGATCAAGCAGGCCGTGAATCGAGCGAAGACCGTTCCTGAACATCAGCCAACGCATTCGAGCCATGGACGCGTACTGCGCCCGGGCTTCCCGGCCGAGCACTCCTCCAACTGCTCCGTTTGCGTCAACTCTTATTACGCCAGCCATGAAAGTTCCTGCGTCGACTCCTGGTGACCGTCTGCGCCCAAAATTGCCAGAAAAATCTCCTCCAACGTGAATCGCTGCCCCTGTTCGACACCGGGCAGTGCGCTAGCCACGCCAACCCTCAACTCATCGAGCGATCCAACGGCCACAAGTCGCCCTTTCGAGATGATTGCCACATGACTGCAGAGCCGCTCCACAATTTCCAGGACATGAGTGGTTAGAAAAACAGTTGCCCCGCGGTTGATCATCCTGGTCAGCATGTTCTTCAGCATCCCCGCAGCAATCGCGTCGACGCCCTCAAATGGCTCGTCGAGAAACAGCACCTTTGGTCCATGAATCACGGCGGCGGCCATGGCCAGCTTCTTTTGCATTCCGTGCGAGAAGTCGGTCACAAGCTTCCGGCCTTCGCCGGCCAGTTGCATGAATTCAAGTAGTTCTTCCGTTCGCTGATTGGTCGTCGCCGCATCCAGGCCATACATGCGGCCGACAAAGTGCAGATACTCGGGTGCAGTCAACCGTCCTAATAAGGCCATCCCCTCCGGCACAACGCCGATCTGCCGTTTCAATTCGCGGGCTTCGGGACCAAACCGCTGGCCCAGAATGTCAATCGTCCCAGCGCTTGGCTCCAATAACCCGGTTAGCATCTTGATCGTGGTAGATTTCCCCGCACCGTTTGGCCCCAGAAAACCAAAGAACTGCCCTGGAGCTACGCTGAGGGTGACATCCTCCACCGCAGCAAGAGCTCCGAAGAGTCGCGTGAGCCCATTGGTCTGAATTGCAGGATTTTCCATCGCTGCCAGACTAGCAGGGTGGCTCCAATCGATGCCGTAACATTCTGGTTGGTCGCAGTCGATGCGCGAGGAGGAAATTCCTGGCGGAATCCGACTTGTTTGGCAGGTTGCCTACTTTTGCGGCAAGAAGGCTGTTTCAGGCACTTTTCAGGCAAAGCCGACCCGGGCCCGCCGATTCGGCCGCCGCAGAAACCGCCGCCGCAAACATCAACCCTGTGCTACGATCCGTGCAAGCGTTCACGCAATCGTTTTTTTGCACCTAAATTCAGTTGCCAGCGCCGGCAGTTTTTGCTGCGCGAACTTTCTGCCCCGGTCTTCAAAAGCGAGGGACCGGGGGCACCCGCCAATGACGCGGCCCCGGCGCGATGGGTGCGCGTGACAATTGCGCGCCAGGGTTCGCGCGCCATGGGTCGACAGGGGAAGAAATGAACAACCAACTCAGGCCAATGGCCCTCGGCGAAATCCTTGACCGGACCGCTGAACTCTATCGCACTCATTTTCTGCTTTTTGCCGGAATCTCGGCCATCTTCGCCGGGGTGATTCTGCTCATGGAGATCCTGCACCTAGGCCTGCTTGCGCTTCTGGGTTATCCCCACATCCCCGCGCACCTGCAATGGGCGTACGCCGTATCGCTCGTCGTGCAGCTGCTGGCGGTGCTGCTGGTGGCCGGACTTTCGGTTGCCGCCTTCAATCGAGTCGTTGCCTGGATCTACCTGGGCGAGAGGGCCACAATCAGCGCCGCAGTAAGCAGCATCTTCCTGCGCGTGCGGCGATACCTTTGGCTGATGACAATCATCAGTTTTCGCGCCTGGGCACCGCTTGCAGTGCTCTATGTGGCGCTGTTCGCCATTCTCTTCAGTGTTCTTCCAAGCGATTTCCTGTTCAATCCGCAAGCGGCGCAACATTCTTCGGCAAACCCTTCTACGCTTCTCGCCGCGGGAGTCGGATTTCTCATTGTATTGCCGCTGCTGATTGCCGCCGTGATTTATGGTTCACTGATGTCGCTACGTTACTCGCTGGCCATGGCCGCGTGCGTGGTGGAGAATCTGCCGGCCAACGATGCGATCCGACGCAGCATCGCGCTCGCCAATGGGACGTGGGGCCGCATCTTCGTCCTGGGCCTTCTGGTGACTGCAATCGAGTACATCCTGTCTTTAATCTTCGGCTTTCCTTTTATCTTCTACGCCTTCAAACACCTGGGAAAGCCACTGCCTTTGTGGATTCTGTCGACACAGCAAGTCGCTGGCTTTCTAATTACTACGTTGATCGGTCCCATCTATTCCACCGGCCTCACGCTCTTCTATTACGACCAGCGCATCCGCAAGGAAGGTTTCGATATTGAGTGGATGATGCAGGCCGCGGGGCTCGCGCCGCAACCTGAGTTGCCGGCGCCACAGAATTCCTGAACATGCGAGCACAACCATGAGCGAGACACTACGGCCGTCTACACTCGGGGAGATTCTCGACCGCACGGCGCAGCTCTACCGCCGCAACTTCTGGATGTTCGCCGGAGTTGCGGCTTTGCCGATCGCCATCATCATTGCGGTTTCCACGATCGTTTTTGCAGCGATTTTTGCGGTCCCAGGCCTAAGGAACGCCGGCGACTCGGCGTTCAGCCCTGCCATGGCTTTACTGATTGCGTTGTGTGCCATCGTGGTCTTCCCAATCTATGTCGCGGCGGCGGTCTTCTCCTACGCAGGGCTGACCGAGGCCGCGGCCAAGGTGCACCGCGGCGAAAAGATCAGCATCCGTGGAGTGTTTAACGCTGTTCGGCCATGGTTCTGGCGCTATCTGTGGTTCGGAATTTTGCAGGCCGTTGTCATAGCCCTGGTGCCGGGCGCAATCGCCGGCGTGGCCATCGGTTTTCTGTTGTTTTCGGTGACGCTTGTTGGAGGAGGAAGCACTGCCACCGGCGTGGCGATCGGTTTCTTAACGTTCTTTATTGGTTTCGGAGCCTTCGGCGTCATCATTTGGCGCGCGCTCGGCTACTCGATCGGCCTTTCCGTCTGCGTTGTTGAGAAAAAGCCTGCATGGGAGTCCCTGCAGCGCGCATGGAAGTTGAGCCAGGGTACGCGCGGCCGCATTTTCGTTCTGTACCTGCTGATCTTTGCGCTGGCCATGGCCGGATCGATGGTCGGATACATTGTGAGTGGAATCGTTGGCGCGGTGGCCGGAGCGGTGGGCCAAGGTTCGGAGTATGTGGCAGCAGCGGCGATTGTCGCTGCAGTCCTCTACCTCGTTGTGGACTTCACCGTGCAGGTGCTGCTTGCGCCCGTCTCCTGGATCGCGCTGGTGCTTTTTTATTACGATCAGCGCATTCGCAAGGAAGGCTTCGACATCGAGTGGATGATGCAACAGGCGGGGCTCACGGAACCCGCATCCAATGCGCTGCCCGCTGAGGGCGCAAGCGTTTCCGGGCCGGTTGCGCCTCCTGATACCGTAGAAGAACCATGAAATTGGGGTGGCCGGGTTCCGGTTGGCGGCGCGCTGCGGCGCATCTCGTTGCGGCCGCCGCAGTGCTTGTGCTCAGCGCTTCCGGCCCCGCCTTGGCGAGTTCTCAGGATCTCCCGTCCGACCCCGGCTGGCGCGATGTGACGCTGGCGCAATACCAGCAGCATCTCAAGGATCTCGATGCGCTGGTCGCCGCCTGCCAAAACCAGCGGTCGCAACAATCTGGGGCAGGAGGGACAAAGACAAGTTTCTCCGCCTGCGATCCCGCGCAAATTGGACCCAACAGCCGCGTGCAGGGGCTCTCCGCCGTGGGCTCGCAGACGCGCGAAGTCCGGTACGACTGGCTGCGATCTGTGCTGGCGCGCGCAGAGAACAAAACCGGCGCGGCGCAGAAGGACATCTTCGGCGTGATTTCCCACGCAAACAAAAAGCCCGTTTCGGTGGACACACTGTTGGCCGCCGCGCGCCAGCGGCTCGAGGACGACGCAGCACAAGCGGAAAACCCGGTGGCGGCCAGCCCCAACTACAGCGACGAGCGAAAGACCCTGAATTCCATTCTGGCTCAGCGCGCCTATCGCGGAGTCACCGAGGAATCGGCAATTGGACGCTTTCAAGAATGGCTCGCAAATCTGCTCGGCAAATTCCTTTCCGGTCTTGTGCGCTTCGGCTCAAACGCGCCGTGGATCGTGTGGCTGCTGCGCATTCTGTTGCTCGTTGGCCTTTGCACCGCGCTGATCTGGTTTCTCTTGCGCATCGAGCGCCGCTCGCACATTCGCCTGATTCCCGAAATCGAGCTTGCGACTGGAGCCCCCTCGGCGCGCGAATGGCAGTTGTGGCTCCGCGACGCGCAAGCGATGGCGGCGCAAGGCGAGTGGCGCGAGGCAATTCACTTCCTTTATTGGGCGTCCATCGCCCGGCTGGAGTCGAAGCGGTTGTGGCCGGCCGATCGCGCACGCACTCCGCGCGAATATCTGGCGCTATTGTCTGGAACCGATCCGCGCAAGCCGAGCCTTTCGGCGCTCACCCGGAATTTTGAGCGTACGTGGTACGGTGGCCGCGCTGCGCAGGCCTCGGACTTCAATGCCGCTTTGGAGCAGGCTGCAGCGCTGGGGGTGGCGGCGGAATGAAGCTCTTCGCCTCGCTCGACGCCAGGGATCGCAGGCTGCTCATCGGCTGCCTGGTCGCGGTTCTCGTGCTCGCATTTGTGACTGCACTTTTGTCGCGCAATGAAAATAATGACGACGATCCCGTGCCCAGCTCCTACTTGACCGGCAGACATGGCGCGCGCGCCGCTTATGAGTTGCTGCAGGGGAGCGGCTACAACGTCGAACGGTGGGAGCAGCCGCTGAGTGATTTGGCACAACGCGCCGACGAGCAGACCGTGGTGATCTTTGCCGAGCCCGATCAGGGTGACATCGCGGCGGAAGATTTGAAGGCGGTGCGCGATATCGTTGCGCGCGGAGGCCGTGTGCTGGTCACAGGGTGGGTGGGAGGCAGTCTGGCGCCTGATGGAAATGTTCAGCCGCCGGAGCAGTTTGACGTAGCCTGCAAACTCACGCCGCAGGGCCTTGATCCGCTGGCCAACTCCGGCGAAGTGTGGATTGTTCCCGAAGCGGGATGGGGATTCGAGCACCCGCTCGATCGCGTGCAATACAACTGCTCGGGTACACCTGCGGTCGTGGAGTACGCCAACGGCAAAGGCGAGGTGATTTGGTGGGCAAGCTCCATGCCGCTCGAAAATGGCTCCATTGGACGCGCCAATAATCTGAATCTCTTTCTGAATGTACTTGGCTCTCGCGAAGGCCACCACATTTATTGGGACGAATCGCTCCACGGCGAGACGCGCACGGAGTGGTTTTACGCGAGCGGGCCGGCGATGTGGATGCTGAAGGCCGGTCTGCTCGCCATCGCACTGCTGATTCTTTTCAGCTTCAGCAGGCGGAGCGGGCCGGTGCGCGACCTTCCCGCTCCCGTGCGCGCTACACCCGTCGAGTTCCTTGAGGCGCTGGGCTCGCTTTACGCGGAGGCTAAGGCGTCGGCAACAGCGGTCGAACTCGCCTATGAGCGCTTCCGCCGCAAAATGGGCGACCTGTGCGGGCTGAAAGGCGCCAAGATGAGCGCAGAGGAACTGAGCCGCGCGCTGCGGCGCCGCTTCCCACAGGCTTC
This sequence comes from uncultured Acidobacteriaceae bacterium, assembly GCA_963835355.1. GTDB lineage: Bacteria > Acidobacteriota > Terriglobia > Terriglobales > Acidobacteriaceae > Telmatobacter. The sequence goes on from CAWIFE010000002.1 coordinate 305,098, forward strand.
ACCGGAACTCGAAAAGGATTTGGCGGACTGCGAAGTGGCCGTGAGCAACGACAAGCTGCCGCCAAAAAGCGCGTTGGCGCTGGTGCAGGCGCTCAGCCGGCACAGCGATTTGCTGGCTGCGGTGGCACGGGCCGGTCCGGCGCATCGATAAGGATGGCGTGGGCCCCGAGCGATACGATCGAGAGAACTGAAAGCAAGGGAACTGAAAGCAAGGAGAGCGGAATGACCGAGGAAAGCAACATTGAACAGGGCGCTGCGCCTCAGGCGGCGTCTTTGCCGGCGACGCAGCAACTGCTTGCCGCATCTCGCTCGGAGTTGGGACGCGTGATCGCGGGACAGAGCGAGGTGATCGGCGAGGTTCTGGTCGCGGTGCTGACGCAGGGCCACGCGCTGCTAGAAGGCGTGCCGGGAATCGCCAAGACCCTCATCGTGAAGTCGGTTGGCCGCCTGCTTGGTCTCGGCTTCCAGCGCGTGCAGGGAACGCCGGACCTGATGCCCGCCGACATTCTTGGCACCACGATGTTCCGACCTGGCACGGACACATTCACTTTTCACGCCGGGCCGGTGTTTACCGATCTGCTCCTCGTCGACGAGATCAATCGCATGCCTCCGCGCACGCAGGCCGCGCTGCTCGAATGCATGGAAGAGCGCCAGGTGACGAGCGACGGCATTCAGCGGCCGCTTCCGCCCTGGTTCACTGTCTTCGCCACCGAGAATCCGATCGACTTTGAAGGCACGTATCCGCTGCCCGAGGCGCAGCTCGATCGTTTTCTGCTCAAAATCAAAGTGAGCTATCCCGCTCCTGAAGAAGAACGCCAGATGCTCGAGCGGCATCATGGAAGCGGCTCGAACCTACTGGAAGAAGCGAAGATTCAGCCGCTCTCTCCTCAGCTTCTGGCCGCCGCGCGCAACGAGATTCGCGCCATCCGCGTCGAGGGGGATCTTTACGGCTACATTCTCGATCTTGTCCGGCGCACCCGCGAGTGGCCCATGCTGGCGCTTGGCGCCAGCCCGCGCGCGGCTATCTGCCTGCTGCGCGTGGCGCAGGCCTTCGCCGCCTTCGAAGACCGCGACTACATTATTCCCGACGATGTGAAGCGCGCCGTTTTGCCCGCATTGCGACATCGCATTCTGCTCAAGCCAGAAGCTGAGCTCGAGGGCTTCGACTCCGACCGCGTGCTCAGCGACGTCGTCGCGGCGGTTCCGGTGCCGCGAGGATGACCTCGTCTTCGCTCCATCCCGGGCCGATTCGAGCAGCTTGCCGGCGGCGCGGCCGATTCGCATTTGGCTTGATGCCGCGAGCCATTTGGATGTTGGCTGCGGGGCTCCTGTTTGCGCTGCCGGGATTCTTTCGCGCCACTTGGGGATATGGAATGCTCGTGTGGGACGCACTGGTAATCCTTGCGGTCATCCTCGACGGACTGCGATTACCGGCGGCGCACGAGATCACCATCGAGCGCTCCTGGAGCAACGCACCCGCACTCGACAGCGAGACGGAGATTCAGCTGGCCGTTGAGCAAAGCGGCGAAACGATTCTCGAATGCCACCTGGTCGACGACTTGCCGGACGCGCTGGTCGTTGCGCCTGGCACGCGCGATCTGCGCGTCTTTCCCCGCGTCCGCGCGACGCTGCGCTACAAAATCGAGCCGCGCGAACGCGGCGATGTGCAAGCCGGAGCGGTTTACATTCGTTATGCGTCGCCGCTCGGGCTGGTGGAGCGTTGGGCGATGGCGACTCTCGAGCAGCCAGTGCGCGTGTACCCGGCGCTGCGCCAGGGCGAGGATCAGGAGATTTTTCTTGCGCGCGGCCGCCAGATTGAACTGCAGCTTCGCCGGGCGCGCGAACGCGGATTGGGCCGCGACTTTGAGAGCCTCCGCGAGTATCTCGATGGCGACGATCTGCGCGACGTCTGCTGGACGGCGACCGCGCGGCGCGGCCAACTGATCACGCGCCGCTATCAGACCGAGCGGAGCCAGGCGGTCTGGATTGTTCTGGACGCCGGCAGGCTTCTGCGCGGCCGAATCCTCGACGGCGCCGGGAATCAGGATCGCCGCGGCCACTCCAAACTCGACTACGCGTGCTCGACCGCCGTGGCTCTTGCGCAGCTCGCTCTGTTTTCAGGCGATCGCGTGGGCCTGCTTGTCTACGGACAGCATGTGCAGCAGCGGGTTCTTCCCGGCCGCGGCCACGCGCATTTGCGACAAATTGTCGAAGCGCTGGCACAGGCGCGCGCCGAATCGAGCGAGGCCGATCACCTGCGCGCCACGGCCACGCTGAATCGCTGGCAGCCGCGACGGGCGCTTGTCCTATGGATCACCGACCTGGCCGAAACCGCCATGCGGCCGGAGGTCATCGACGGCGCCATGCAGTTGCTTCGGCGCCACGTGCTGCTTTTTGTCGCCATGGCCCAGCCCGACGTCGCAGCCATCGCCAACACGCGGCCCAAGAACGTGGAAGAAATGTTCCGCGCCTCCGCCGCGCAGGAGCTGACCACCCGCCGCGAGCTGCTGCTGGCACGCCTGCGCGATCAGGGTGCGCTTACACTCGACCTCGATCCCGCTCGGCTCACTTCGGCCGTGTTGAATCAGTATTTGAGGGTGAAGGAACGGGCGATGGTGTAGGGCTTGACCGCGCGGCTATCGCGCGATTTCGCTCGCCGCCTTTAGCGGCCGGAACAGCCACACCAGCAGCAGCGTGAGCAGCAAGCCGCCCACGGTGAATTTGAGCCAGACAGCCGCGTTCGAGGGCGAGAAGAATCCTTCAAGCGTGCCCGCGATGATGAGCAGCGGAATGACGCCGGAGACGAGGCGGGTGGCTTCGACGCCGGCCAGCGCAATGGAGTCGCGACGGCGATAAAGCCCAGGAAACAGCACGCCGTGAGCGAGGCGCAACCCTGCGCCCCCGGCAAGAACGATCGAAGGCAGCTCCAGAGAGCCGTGCGGCGCAACGAAGCTCCACAGGTCAATCGACATGCCGTGTTGCGCGCAAGCCACGCCGATGACGCCGAGCAAAAGTCCATTGAAAAACATGGAGTAGACCGGCCCCAGGCCGAAGACGATGCCGCCGGCGAAGGCGATAAAACAGACGCTCAGATTGTTGGTCATGATGGCGCTCGAGGCCACGGGCTCAATGCCGACAATTGAATGCGTCCACATCTCGTGGCGCTCGATGGTTTCGACCATCGCCGGACCCAGCATGTGGCGCATGAACTGCGGACGCGCCAGCGTGAGTACCGAGCCGAGCGACGCACCAGACAGTGTGATCACCAGGGCCAGCAGCACATAGCGAATCTGGCGCTGCACGATGGCCGGGTACTCGTCGCGCAGAAAATAGAAGATTTTGAGGAAGCCTTTGCGCCGGCTGGAATAGATGATATGGTGGGCGCGAGCCAATAACTGGTTGACGTGCTCGGCGTAGGCCCGCGCCGTGGAGTCCTGGCGCAACGTGGACAGGTCGCTGGCCGCCTGCCGGTAGAGCAGCGCTGTTTCGCGTAACTCGGCGCGCGAAAGCTGCCGCACGCCACCCGCCCCGGCCTCGCCCAGCAGCGCGGCCAGACGGTCCCAGTAAGGCCGGCGCTTCGCGAGCCACTGATTGGAGAGAATAGTCGCCATGGAGCCGATTGGAGATCAGCTTAACATCGACACCCCGGAGCTGGTGGCCATCGAATTGCCACTGGCCGGCATCGGGAGCCGCTTCATCGCGATCCTCGTCGACTATTTGATCTGGGGATTTGTCTTTCTCATCCTCGGCATCGTGGCCGCGATCATCATTCCTGCGCTGCATTTTTTCGGCGGGGTTTCTGCCAATTGGGCCGTCGGCATCCTCGTGCTCATCGTCTTCCTGCTGCAGTGGGGCTACTTCGCGCTGTTTGAGGCTTTTGGCAACGGGCGCACACCGGGCAAACGAGTGGCCCGGATTCGCGTGATCCACCAGTCAGGGCGCGGCATCAATTTTGTGGAGGCGCTGGCCCGCAACCTGGTTCGCTTCGTCGACTATCTTCCGGGCCTTTACGCAGTGGGCATTGTCGCCATCTTCCTCAGCCGTCGCAATCAGCGGCTTGGCGACATGGTTGCAGGAACGCTGGTGGTTCGCGACCGCGAAGTCGATTCGCCGCACTGGGGGGAGAGCGCCGCGCGCACCTTTACTGAGCCGACGCTTGCGGTGGGGTCGCCGATTCCGCCGCCGCACCTGCGCGTTATGTTGCCGGCGCCGGCGCTGGCACGGCTTTCCGCATCGGATCTCGAGGTACTGGAAGGCTTCTTTGCGCGGCGTCTCGACATGGACCTGACTACGCGCGCCGCGCTGGCCGGCCGCATCGCCTCGGCTCTTTGCGCCAAGTCGGGTCTCACGATTCCGCAGGACACAAGCGTGGAGACATTTCTCGAAGCCGTCGCGCATCAATTCCGCGAGCTGGGGCGGATGAATTGAGCGGAACCAGCTCGTAGGCGCACTGCGCCTGGCGGAATGATTCGCCGCGGAGCACGATGCGAATTCAGGGGGTATATTAAGATTTTGCCTGGATTGCGCCAGCGGCCGAGCAGAATCCCGCGGACGCCGAAGCGATATTTTCAAGAACAGCCCGGATTTGCGGCAGTCTTGCCGCACCGGCAATGGGACACGAGGAGAGCAAGAACATGGCCAAGAGCGTGAACAAAGTTTTTCTTCTAGGCAACGTAGGCAAGGACCCTGAGTTTCGCGCCACGCCGAGCGGCACCCAGGTGGCCACTTTTTCGCTGGCCACCAGCGACCGCTTTCAGGACGCGCAGGGCAACTGGCAGGACCGTACCGAGTGGCACAACCTGGTCGCCTTCAAACGCACTGCCGAAATCGTCCGCGATTATGTGAAGAAGGGCTCCAAGCTGTTTATCGAAGGCAAGATTCAGACGCGCAGTTGGGAAGACAAGGACACCAAAGCCAAGCGCTACCGCACCGAAATCATCGTCAACGATCTCTCGCTGCTTTCGGCGCGTGATGACGCGTCGGGCGGGGGCGGGTACAGCCGGTCGTCCAGTTCTCAAAATGCCGCCGTAAACGAGGACCAGCGCCAGCCCGCCGGCCAGGACGACTTCGCGCAGTCCGCCGAAATCTCCGACGACGACATTCCGTTTTAGAGGCAGAGGGCAAGCAAACAGGGGAACAAGGGAACGAGCGACCGGCCAGTTGCTGAGAATGCCTCCGATCGCTCGATGAATGGCGAGTCTCGCTTCGCCGCATGGCCGGTGTTCGCGGTCCGGGAGAATCTGAATGAAAAAACTATTCGTTGTTGCACTGTTAGCTTCGTGCATGGGGCTGCCGGCGCAGGAGACGCGCCGCGAAGCCAGCCACGCCACCGGTAATCCGGCCGTCGATTCGAAGCCAAACAGCCCCGATGTCCCCGATGTCTTTGCGGTCAGCGGCCATCTGGAGCGGATCGTCGTGCTTCGCTTCAAATTTGGAACCGATCTGCTCGCCGGCCTGCAAAAGATGATTGCGCAGGAGCACATCAAGAATGCCGTGATCCTCTCGGCCTTCGGGTCAGTGCGCGGCTTTCAGGTCCACCAGGTTTCGAATCGCGACTTGCCGTCAAAAGATCTCTTCGTCAAGAACCCGACCGCGCCCGCCGACATCATCGGCATGAGCGGCATGGTGATGAACGGCCGCATTCATCCGCACATCACGCTGGCCAACGGCGACAAGGCCTTCGGAGGCCATCTGGAGCCGGAGACCACTGTCTTCACTTTTGCCGTTGTTACTCTGGGCGTTCTCGACGACTCGATCGACATGAGCCGCTTCGACGATTCGAGCTACCGGTAGCCGCCGCCTACGCGGACGACTCCTTTGCAGGTTCACCCAGCGGATCGTTGTCCCGGTCGGCGACCTCAGCGATCGCTGCGAGTCGCGCGGCCAACTCGCCGGTCCAGCACTTTTCGGGCGCACGCCAGCTCCAATTCCCAACTGGCACTGCGGGCGTATTCATGCGCGCCTCCGAACCCAGCTCCAGCAAATCCTGCGCGGGCACGATCGCCATCTCGGCCACGCTCGCCTCGGCTGCGCGGATCAGCGGCCACACGGGCCGGTCGCGCACTGGGCCAATGAGCGCCTCGACAGCCGCGCGCTCCGCTTTACCGGCTGATTTCCACCATCCCTGCGTCGTGTCGTTGTCGTGCGTGCCGGTGTAGGCCACCGTGCTGGTCGTGAATTGCTGTGGCAGGTGCGTGTGCGCGCCTTTGTCGCTGAATCCGAATTGCAGGACCTTCATGCCCGGCATTCCCAGCTCCTTGCGCAGAGCGTCGACTTCCGGAGTAATGAGGCCAAGGTCCTCGGCAACCAGCGGCATCGGCCCAAGAGCTGCTTCGAGCGCGTGAAACAGTTCCAGCCCCGGCGCCTTGATCCACTCGCCGTTGATCGCGGTCTCCTCCTCAGCGGGAATCGCCCAATAGGCCTCGAAGCCGCGGAAGTGATCGAGGCGCACAATGTCGTAGAGATCCACCGCGCGGCGAATGCGATCGATCCACCAGCCGAATCGAATTCCGTTGGGGTCGGGCGCGGCCAGAACATCCCAGCGATAAAGCGGGTTGCCCCAGCGCTGGCCGGTGGGCGAAAAGTAATCGGGCGGCACGCCAGCGATACGGATGGGCTTCAGGTCGTCGTTGAGCTCGAAGATTCCGGGATGAACCCACACGTCGGCAGAATCCATGTTGACGAAGATGGCCACGTCGCCCAGGATTCGGATTGCGTTCTCCTCGGCCGCGTCTTTCAGTTGATCCCATTGTTCGGCGAAGGCGAATTGCAGCACTCGTTCGATGGCTACAGCGCGGACGTGTTCCGTTTCAGCATGCGCCAGTGCCTGCGGATCGCGCCGGCGCAGCGGTTCCGGCCACTCGGTCCATGCGCCGGTTTTGAATTTTCGGCGCAGCACGGCGTAAAGAGCGTAGTCATTGAGCCAGGCTGCCTCATCGCGACAGAACTGCTCAAAATCGGCCCACTGATCTTCAAGTGCTGGCGAGTCCAGCCCGCGATCGAGAAAATTCCCGGCGGCCTCCTTCAGGAGCGGCAACTTCCGCGCCTCAACCTCGCCGAAATCGACAGCGCCGGAACGCCCGGCCAGGCCAGCAATGCGCGCACCGTCAATCCAGCCCCAGTCGGCGAGAAACTCCAGGCTGATGAGCGATGGATTTCCGGCGAACGCCGATGACCCTGCGTACGGCGAATTGCCATATCCTGTGGGGCACAGCGGCAGAACCTGCCAGACGTGCTGTTTGGCGCGCGCCAGAAATGCAACAAACTCGTGCGCCGCGGGGCCCAGGTCGCCAATGCCGCCATACGATGGCAGCGAGCTTACGTGCAACAAAACCCCTGAGGATCGCTGGAAGTCCATGAAGCCGATCTTACCGGATGGATCGGTGTCCTCGAAGGCAGCCGCATTTGAGACACTATTGGGCGTGTCCCCGAGCAGGGCTGTAGCGCGACTCAATCGTTAAGGGAGCTTGCCTTTGAAAGCCTGTCTATCGCCTGTTTGCCTTTCCGTTTTCTCTTTCGTCTCCATCCTCGCCATTTCGGCGATTCCTGCCGCGGCCGCTGCGCCCGCCACGACCCCGCAGCCTGTAACGCTCGCCGCCGGCTGGCGATTGCAGGACGTTGCGAAGGTCCCGCAGTCCGGCGCGCAGGTCTCGTCTTCCGGTTTCGACTCCGGCGGCTGGTACGTGGCCACGGTCCCGGGGACTGTACTCACTTCGCTGGTCAACGATCATGTGTATCCCGAGCCGCTCTACGGCGAAAACGAGCGCCCCGAGATCATTCCCGAGAGCCTCGTCCACACCTCTTATTGGTACAGAACCGTTGTTCGAATCCCCAGCGCATACGCGAATCGCCACGTCTGGCTGAACTTCGACGGCATCAACTATTCTGCCGAAGTCTGGGTGAACGGCGCGCAGGTGGGCACTATGCACGGCGCTTTCATTCGCGGCGTTTTTGACATCACTGCGCAAGTGAAACCCGGCCAGCCTGCCGTCGTGGCTGTGCTGGTTACGCCAGAACCGAATCCCGGCGTTCCCCACGAACACACTTTGCGCGACGGCGTCGGCCAGAACGGGGGCATCACGGCGCTCGACGGCCCCACGTTTCTGTCGACCCTCGGCTGGGACTGGCTGAATGCCGTTCGCGATCGCGACACGGGCATCTGGCAAAAGGTTTTTCTCACTGCCACTGGTCCGGTGGTCGTGAAAGACCCGCTCGTCACCACGGATCTGCCGCTGCCAAAAACCGACTCATCCGACGTCACCGTGCAGACAGCCGTTGAGAACGTAAGCGATGAGCCGGTCGCGGGCGTGGTGCGTGGCGCCATCGAGAACATCGTCTTCGAGCGTGAGGTGACGCTCGCGCCGCACAGCTCGCAACAGATCGCCTTCGACGCGACGAACACGCCGGCGCTCCACATGGACCATCCGCGCCTGTGGTGGCCAAATGGATATGGCGCGCAGTCGATGTACAAACTGCATCTTGAATTCAGAGTTGGCGCCGCCGTCTCCGACGCACAGGATGTGGAATTCGGCGTGCGAAAGATCAGCTACTCCGTTCCCGGCACCGATACGCTGACCATCTCGGTCAACGGCGTGGAAATCTTCATTCGCGGCGGCGATTGGGGCCTCGACGAAGCGTTGAAGCGCATCCCGCGCGCAAGGCTCGACGCCGAGATCCGGCTGCACAAGCTGGCCAACCTGAATCTAATTCGCAACTGGGTAGGCCAGAGTACCGGCGAGGACTTCTACGAGCTTTGCGACAAGTACGGCCTCCTGGTGTGGGACGAGTTTTTCCAGCCCAATCCGCTCGACGGTCCCGACCCCACCGATATTCCCACCTACATCGCCAATGTGCGCGACAAGGTTCTGCGCTACCGCAACCATCCGTCAATCGTCTTGTGGTGCGCGCGCAACGAGGGCGACCCTCCGCCGGAGATTGACGCCGCGCTCCGCGTGCTTCTCGCCGAGACCGATCCCACACGACTCTATTGGCCGAATTCGACCGATGGCCCGGGCGTGCGCTCGCACGGGCCGTACTATTGGCGCGCGCCGCGCGAGTTCTACACCGTGGCCGACGATTTCTTCAAGACTGAGACGGGCAGCACCTCAATCCCTACGCTCGAATCCATCCACGGCATGATGCCCAAAAAGGATTGGGAGACGATCAACGACGATTGGGCGGCGCACGACCTTGCCAAGGGAAACCAGCACGGCGATCTGTATCCGCTGATCCTTGCCGGACGCTATGGCGCCCTCCGCAACCTCGCCGACTTTGTGCGCAAGGCGCAGATGGCGAACTTCGAGGCGTTCCGCGCCATGTACGAAGGCCGCAACGCGATGCTCTTCCACCCCACCACGGCAGTCATCACATGGATGAGCAATCCGGCGCAGCCCAGCTTCGTGTGGCAGATCTACGACTACGATCTGGAGCCGATGTCTTCTTATTTCGCCGTCATGCACGCGTCGGAGCCGGTTCACATCCAGTTCAACGAAGCTACCGGCGAGGTGCAAGTGATCAACAACAAGCCTGAGCCTGCGAACGATCTGCTCGCGCATGTCGCCGTCTACGGCCTCGACGGCTCGCTTGCGTACGAGCACGAGACCAAGCTCACCGCTGCTCCCGATGTTGCCACCGATCTCGGGCCGATCGATTTTCCGGCTTCGGTCTCGGCCGTTCATTTCATCAAACTCGATTTGCGCGACGCTTCGGGCAAATTGCTTTCGACCAACTTCTATTGGCGCGCTCAGGCTGCCGATCCCGACAACTTCGCAGCTCTCAATCAAATGCCCATGGTCAAGCTGACTGCGAACGTGGAAATGCCGAAAGAAATTGCAGCGGGCCAACGCAGATTGCGGGTCTTGCTACACAACCCGACAAAGAACATCGCCCTTATGGCGCATGTGCAATTGCGGCGCAAATCCGGCGAACGCGTGTTGCCCGTCTTCTACAGCGACAATTACGTCTCGCTGGTTCCGGGCGAAACGAAGACCATCGAGGTCGAGGCCGCGGCGAGCGAATTCAAGGGCGAAGCCTCACTGATCGTCGTCGACGGATGGAATGTGACCGTCGCGCTAGCTTCGTTTCCTGGTGGATCGATTGCTCCGAACCTCGACGCCCAACCCGATCGTTGGCCAGCAACCGGATTGCCCGTCGCAACAACCGGCCTGCGCTGACTACCGCTGCGTCCACAAATAAGAAGGCCCGCAACCGATGGCTGCGGGCCTTTTGTCTCAAGAAGATCTTGCGACTACATGCCCGGCGTCTGCTGCCCTTTCGGCTTGGCGTTGATGACGACCAGCTTGTGCTTCTTGTAGTCGTTCCAGGTGTTGCTCACGAACACGCTGAAAGCCTCATTACGGCGCTGGTCAAGGAGTTGATCCCGCATCTGGTCGAGGCCCTTCGCAATCTCGTCGGCGCCCGGTTCCTGCTTGGCGTCGATTTTCACCACAACGCCGGTGCGGCCGGCATCGATCGGTCCGCTGATCGCGCCCACGCTCATGTCGAACAGTTGCGGCGCCACCTGGCCCACTTCGCCAAAATCAGGCACCTGCCCGCTTTCTCCCACCATGTCGCTGGTCTTCACCGTCGCGCCCACGGCCTTGGCCGCCTTGGCCAGATCGTTCGTTGCCTTCGCTTGATCGGCCAATGCCTTCGTCTTCTGGCTCAGAAGCACAGGAAGCTGTTCCTGACGGTAGTCGTCGAGGACATGGCTTTTCCAGTCGGCAAACTCCGGCGCGTGCGCCGGGACGATGCCGGTCACCTGAAAGATTGCATAACCCTCGCCAGTGGGCGCCGATTGCGGCGGATCGCCCTGCTTGGCCTCAAAGGCCTTGGCGAGAATCTGCGAACTGTCGGGCAGCGCGGCAATCACGCCGTCGTGCGCCACCGGATTGGTGGTCACTAGATCCAGATGATGCGCGGCGGCCGTCTTTTCCAAACCGCTCTTGATCGATTCGCTGGTCAGTTGCTGCGCATAATTGTCCTGCGCCGCGGTTTCGGTCTGGCGCGTCAGTGCGGCGACAATAGTGGCCTGCACTTCGGTCAGAGGCTGAGTGTGCGCCTGCTGCCGCTCCTCCACCTGCACAATGTGGTAGCCGAAATTGGTTTTGACCATGGCAATGTCGCCAATTTTCTGAGTAAAGATCGCATTGTCGAATGCGGGCACCATCTTGCCCCGCTGCGCAAAGCCCAACTCGCCGCCGATGTCCTTGCTTCCCGGGTCGTCAGAATATTGCTTGGCCAGTTTGCTCCAGTCACCGCCCGCCTGAAGCTGCTTGAGAACCATCTCCGCCTTGGCTTTGGCCGCGGCATCGGTCTTGGCATCGGCGTTCGGCGGCACGCTGATGAGAATGTGCCGCGACTTGGCCTGCTCCGGTACGGAATAGTCGGCGACGTGTTCGTTGTAGTACTGCTGAACGGCCTGCTGGTTCGGCGGTTGAACGCCGCCCGGAATCTGACTTTCGCTGAACGCGAAGTAAGTGATCTTGCGCTCCTCCGGCACTGCCTGCGCGTAGCGCGCCGCGTTCGTCTTGAAGAACGCCTGCAGTTCGCTGTCGGAGGGGTTGATGGTCTTGCCCAGATCTTCGGCCGAGATCACCGCGTAATCGAACTTGATTTTGATGTTCGATTTGCGATAGGTATCGCGGACTTCCTGATCGCTGACCGTGACCCCGCCGGTGATGAACGCCTGCAGCCGCTGGATCGTAATTTCGCTCTTAATCTCGTCTTCGAAATCCGTTACGGACTCGTGCAGCCGGTCGTCGATCAATTGCTTGTAGGCATCGTCGCCGATATAAGTTCCGTTGGGGTAGAGAACCTGGCCCGTGGGGCCGGTGCGCAAATACTTACGCACGTCGTCGTCGGTCGCAGAAATCCCCAGCTTGTGCGATTCTTCGAGCATCACCTGCTGCTGGACGAGTTGCTGGCCCACCTGCTGCTCAAACATCTGCACGATCATTGGATTGCTGGCGTACTCCGGATTGCGCTGCCGCAGCTGGTTCTCGGTGATCTGCTCCACGTGGGCCTGGCTGATGGGGTCGCCCGAGGACAAGATGCGGCTATACCAGTGCGGATAAACAACGGCGTACGTGTCGGGCGAAGAGGACCCCACTCCACCCAGGCCGGGAATCAGGTACAGCACCATGGTGACCGAAGCTGCGCCGATGACGACCACGATCAGCGCCTTGACCATGCGATTATCTGTTTGCAGGAAACGAATCATGGATGGACTTGAACCTTCAACTCTCTGAGCGCTGGCAGGGCGAGCCGGCGGGCGGCAGCACAGAATCTGCTGTGTGCACGGCGCGCCTGCGTATGCGCAATTTTCGCTCGATACGACTCTGCAATTATAGTGGATCGCCCGCCGCGCGCGGATCGTTGCTGTCTCCCAACGCAAAACGGGCATCCCGCCCAGGCGGGATGCCCATCTCCTCTATTGCCCGCTTTCTGACTTACCGCCAGTAGTACACTCCGCCGACCAAATAGTACGGCCGGTAGTAAACTGGCGGATAACCGTATGGATAGGCTGGGTAGCCGTAGCCCGCGTAGTAGCGCGGCCCGTAAGGCGAGCGCCGGTAGAGGCTCGGCCCGCCGGGATACAGTCCCTCGGCCAGCCGCGCAGCCTCTTGCGGGCCTACCGGGTTGACCGTGATTGGCGCATTGACGTGGAAGGTGACCAGGGCCTCGGCTGGAATCCACACGCGTGGTCCGGGCGAAGCAGCAGAAGCGGTCGTTCCCGCGGCCGCACCGACCCCGGCTCCGATGGCGCAGCCAGCGCCGCGTCCCACCGCACAGCCAATGAGCGCACCGATCAGGGCCCCGCCCGCCGCGTTGCTCACCGTCTGGCCGGCTTTATTCGGGCCCTTCACTCTGAACTGATCCGTATTCAATGGGTAGCTTTGTCCGCCCAGATCGAGCGACGTGAGCGCGAGCGCCAGCACGGAGCTGCCCGCCAAATGGCCCGAGCCCTCATTCTTCGCTTCAGTCACTACGCCGTGCACGATGGCGCCGCGCGGAATCGCCAAAACGCCGCCGGCAATCACATCCTGAATCACCGTGAACTGAACCGGCTCGCCGTTCCTGGCCCGCTTGCTATCGACCGGTTCGCTGGTCCGAACCTGCAACAGGGTTCCCGCGGGAATGGTCACAGGTCCACTGGCAGGCTGATATGCAGGCGCCTGAGGTGCGGGCTGCTGGTACTGCGGATATTGCGAAGTCTGCGGACGCTGGTACTGCGGCCGCGCCGGCGGCGGCGGCGGATAGCCGCCTTGCTGCGGATAGTTCGGCTGTTGCGGATAGCCGCCTTGCTGCGGAACCTGCGGCTGCTGCGGGTTGTTCGCCGGACCCGGCGGTGGTCCTTGATCCTGCGGATTCGCGTCGGGAGCAGGGCCCGGCGGCGGCAGGTTGGCCATATTCCTTTGTGCCTGCGACTGGTCTGGATCAGGCATATCACTCGTGCCGGGAGCCGGCTGCGGGTTTTGCGCATCCGCGCCCGGATTGCCGATCTGCAGGTTGTTATGCACCTTGGTCACGCCATCCACATGCGCGACAATCGACTCGGCCAACTGCTTTGACGCATCGCTCGAAGCGGTTCCCGAAAGAGTGACCTCGCCCTGAATGGTGGCCGCTGTAATCAAATCGTTTTTCAGTGCCGCCGAAGCGTCGAGGGCGTGCACCACGTCCATCTCAATCTGCCCGTCGGTACGCTGCCCCTGCTGCGCCGCCGGCTGACTTTGAGGCTGCCCGGGCGCGCCAGCGTCCTGCGCCGGCGCGACCACGGCGCACAGCACAGCCATCGCACCCAATGCCATGAGCTGTGTGCTCACCTTCCTCATCAAGGATCGGTTCATCGTCATCTCCTGTGTCCTTCCCACCCTTTCCGGCGGACCAAAACCACGCCGGAGGTCATCTTTCTTAATCCACAAACGGCTCAATCCATTAGACGAGACTCGCCAGAGCCTGTTAACCGGTTAAACCCCGCCCGTGTGAAAAAGTTTCCTAGGCCAGCGCTTCGCTGACGGCCACGCCCAAAGCCTTTAGACCCGCGGCCACGTCGGCGCCCAAATGCACCCGGAGAGCCCGGCGCCCGCGCGATTCCAGCACCGCCAGATCGCCCGCCGCCTGCGCATCGATCACCACGCCAAAGCTGTACTTCTGGCCGGGAATGTCCACGTCGTCGGCGTGGTCAGCAGTGATTTGCAGAAAGACCCCCGTATTCGGGCCACCCTTGTAGTCCTGTCCGGTGGAGTGCAGAAAGCGGGGACCGAAGCCGAGGCACGTGGCAACGTGCTTTTTGTCGCGCACCTTGTGCCGGAAACTCTGGATGGCTGCCTCGTTCTCCTCAAACATGGGCAGGAACGCAACCGTGGCAAAGTAGTCGCCTGCGACCAGTTGATCGAGATGCGCGCGCAGAATTCCAGTTAGAGTCACGCTCGGCGCGGCACCCTTGAGCTTCGCGGCGTATGCGTCTGTCGCGTAGAGCGCAATGCCGCCATCGACCAGGAACGGCGTGCGCTGCGGCAGCTTGCCGCTCTTCTCGTATTCGGTGGTGAGCGCGCGCGTCTCTATCTTTGCCGCTTCAACGTCCGGCTGGTTGAAGGGATTGATGCCGATCACCGAGCCCGCCACGGCGGTCGCAATCTCCCATGTGAAGAATTGCCCGAAGATTTCGTAGAGATCTGAGATTTCAAAATAGACCACGGGATGGCCCGCGGCTTCGAGAGCCGCAACCTTGGCGTCCTGACTCGCGTCGGCGGTGCCATGCAGCCGTACGTAAGCAAACACGCGGTCCTTGCCATAGACGCCTGGGTCGCCGATTGCCTCGCGGTCCACCGGCGTAATTCCCTTCCCTTGCTTGCCCGTCGACTCAGCGATCAGTTGCTCCAGCCAAGCGCCTAGGTCGGCTATCTCAGGCGAAGTGAAGATGGTGATCTTGTCGCGCCCGGCGTTCGCCGCCGTTCCCAGCAGCAGGCCAAGCTGCACGCCCTGATTGTCCGCCACGGGAAGCTTGGCGGCGGCCACTGCCTTGGCGGCTTCAGCCAACAACGTTTCTACGTTCAGGCCGGTGACGGTCGCCGCTACAACGCCGAAGTTCGAGAGCGCGGAGTAGCGTCCGCCAATCTGCGGATCACCATAGAAGATGCTCCGAAAGCCGTCAGCCTTCGCGACCTGCTCCATCTTTGAACCGGGGTCCGTAATGGCCATGAAGTGGCTGCCCACCTCGTCTTCGTCGTTCACCGCACGCCGCATCTCGGAAAAGAAAAACTGCTTCAGGATGTTTGGCTCGAGTGTCGATCCGGACTTACTGGCGACTATGACCAGCGTTTCGGCCAGGTCAACCGCGTCACAGGCAGCCTTCACCTGCGCCGGGTCAGTGGAGTCGACGATGTGCAGTTCCGGAAAGCCCGGCCTCTGTCCGAAGGTCTTCGCCAGCACCTCGGGGCAAAGGCTTGAGCCGCCCATCCCCAACAAAAGCACGGACCGGAAGTCGGAGCTTTCAATATCTCCGCCCAGCTCCGCAAAGGTCCCCAGATCCTTTTGCTGCCGCTCGACAATGTCGATCCAGCCCATCCACTGCTGCTCGCCGTCGCGAGTCCAAAGGCCGGGATCCTTTTGCCAGAAGCGCTCGATTTTCTTGTTGGCTTGCCAGTCGGCAGCGGCCGCGTCCACGGCGCCGCGAAGATCGGAGGAAACTGCCAGTCGAAAGCTCATATCACCTTAGATTCTGCCTGAAAGGCACGGTTGCAAAGCTAAAGAATGTGCAAAAGTTCGTGACGCCATGGCTCTCGACACGCCGCGTTACTCCTGTTACGCAGTTGTCGCGGGCCAGTTTGGGGTGATGCGGATCACTTCGAGCCGCTCACCCGCCTCGCTCGCGTCTTCAAGCACGAACTCGGGTGAAGCTGCAGGCACGGCCACAATCCCGCGCGGCGGCAGGTCGAGATCAGCGCCTGTCAGCCGCGCCTTGCCTGAGGCCGCAAACAAATAGGCCAGCCCGCGTTTGCCGCCTTCGCCGCGCAGGCTTTCGCTCGTCCGGCTACCGCTCACAGGAATTCGCTCGATGCGAAAGTACTCCACATCGAGCAGCACGGTGCGGTCGGCGAGCTCGAGAGGAGCTACTTTGCCCGCACGAGTCGCGAGCTTCGTCGCTTCGAGGGATTTCTCAATGTGCAGTTCGCGCGGCCGTCCGTAGTCGTACATGCGGTAAGTCAGGTCGCAGTTCTGCTGTGTCTCCAGCAAGATCGATCCCGGCCAGATCGAGTGCACGGTTCCGGCATCGACAAAGATCATGTCTCCGGCTGCCACCGGCAGCATATTCAGCCTTGCCTCGAGCGTTCCCGCACGGATGCCTTCCCGAATTTCGTCCAGTGTCGTACCGGGCTTGACTCCAACCGCGACCTCTGCTCCTGGCTCGGCTGCGAGCGCGTACCAGCACTCGGTTTTGCCGCGCGGCTCGCCGTATTTTCGCGCCATCCTGTCGTCGGGATGCACCTGTACGCTTAGTTTTTCCTTCGCGAAAATGGTCTTGATCAATAGTGGGGATTCCGCCTGCGGCGGGAACGGCGAGTCTGTCACAGGCGCATCCGGACCCGGCGAATCGGGGCCGAGCAGCGCATCGTGCTCTTCGCTGAACAGCGAGCCAAGCCGTTTGCCCGCGTGGGGGCCGGTCGCCACCAGGCAATCGTCGCCCGTGAGCCACACTTCGCCGATGGGTTCGCCTTCGGCCACGCGGTCATACCATGGCCGGAGATCGCGGAATCCCCAAACGCGCGCGGTAAACACGGGCTCGATGCGAAACGGCGCGATTTCTGTCACTGGAATTTCCTCAGAATGCTGCCCCGGCTCTCTTGCCATCCTCACTCTAGCAGACGAATCGGCAGCCTCAAGCACGCTCACCTCGAATCGCATTTTGTACAGAAAAAATCCGCCCGCGTACAGGAAGACAGCGTCTATCCTGATTCCATGCTGCACTCCGTGATTTTCAACGACATGTTTCAAATGCAGCTTCCTCTCCTAGAGAAGCTGCTTCGTCCCGCCATCGTCTACCTGGCGCTGGTGGTGCTGCTGCGCATCTTCGGCAAGCGCGAGCTGGCGCAGCTCAACCCGTTCGACCTTGTGGTTCTGCTCTCGCTCTCGAACACCGTGCAGAACGCCATCATCGGCAACGACAATTCTCTTTCCGGGGGAATCATCGGGGCCGTGGCTTTGCTGGCCGTCAACTGGCTGGTAGTCCGCGCACTCTTCAGCTCGCCGAAGCTCACGCGCGCGTTCGAGGGCCGCTCCACGATCCTCATCCGCAATGGCCAGGTCGACCGCAAAGCATTGCAGCGCGAGCAGCTCACCGACCAGGAGCTTCTCGACGTGATTCACCGGCAGGGATTCGAAAGCATCCACAAGGTGCAGCAGTGCGAGCTGGAGCCGAACGGAACGTTTTATGTGGAGGCCTTTGAGCCTTCAGTAGCCGATCAGCAGCATGCCGAGTTGCTTGCCAAGCTGGAAGCGCTGCAAAGCCAGGTTGCCGCGCTGCGTCCGCAGGCTGCGGGCGATTGATTGCCTTGTTCTGTTGCAGCCGGCGCGCGGTTTGCTAATCTTGGCGGAACATGATCAGACAGGCTCGACCGATTACAGCCGTTCTACTTCTCTGCTCGCTTCCTTTGCTCGCGCAAAAGAAGGCTCCGCCCAGGGCGATCCGTTTTCAAGGCGCGCCCCAATATTCGCAGGAGGAGCTGCTCACGGCCTCCGGCCTGAAACCGGGCGCGCGCCTGAACGCAAACGACGTAAAAGCGCACGCCAAGCAGCTCAACGATACGGGCTTCTTTGCGGTCGTCAGGTTCAGCAACGACAGCAAGGGACTTCTTTTCACATTGACGCCCGCCAGCCAACTCTTCCCCTTGCATCTCGACAATCTTCCGCTCAAGCCGGGTAAAGATCTCGACGACAAACTCCATGCGGGTTTCCCGCTTTATCACGGTCTGCTGCCCGCCGCCGGCTCCACGGTCGAGGGAATCCGCCAAACGTTTGAAGAAATGCTGGCAGGGGAAGGCGTGAAGGCGACGGTAAAGGCTGCTCTCACCAGCGGCCTCGGTCCCAAGAAAGTTACCGCGATGAACTTCACGATCGCCTCGCCGCCAGTGCACATCGGCCCAATCCAGCTCGCCAGCGTTTCGCCCGCCATGCAGGCCAAAGTGAATACTCTCGTCGAAGGCCAGACTGGAAACGAGTTCGATACGGAGAACACCGCGATCGGACTTAAACGCTCCTTTGAGGATCTCTACCAGGATCTGGGCTACGCGGCCGTCGATGTCGATGTGGCGCAGATCGATCCTCCTATCGTTTCGGGCCAATCTTCAGATCTGGCCATCGAAATACCCTTCTCGGTCACGGTTAGGGAAGGTGGAGTCTACAAGCTCGGCACAATCAGTTATCCGGCAGATGCACTGGCTTCGCGCGCGGAGGTTGAGAAGCTCCTGTCCAAGGATCAAGCCGGTTCCGGCAGGCCGCTCGATTTGTTTCTCCTGGCCGTCCACGACGCCTATCATGCGCGGGGCTATCTCGATTGCTCGGTTGTCTCTCATGCTTCGTTCAGCGAAGCCACACACATTGTGAATTACAACGTCGAGATCGATCCCGGACCGCTTTATAAAATGGGCGCAGTTCAGTTCGATGGCGCGCCGGCTCCGATGGCCGCCAAGCTCACGCGCCTCTGGAAGATGGCGCACGGCGACACATTCGATGAAAGCTACGTCTCAGGCTTCGCGGCCCACGCGGAAAAGCAGGACCACACGCTGTCAAAGTGGATGCAATCCGTCGTCACGACGTTCGATGTGAAGGCCGACCCGAACACGCATCAGGTCAACTGCATCTTCCACTTTGCCAAGGCCGCGCAAGGCGGGCGATAGGGGCGCGTGAAGGCCTGTTCCCTTGAGCAGGGAGTGCAAAGCCGATTCACTAAATTGATTGCACGAACGGCGCGCGAACCGCGCGGCTGCCCTAGTGGCAAATTACTCCCACTCAATCGTGCCGGGCGGCTTCGAAGTTATGTCGTACACCACGCGGTTGATGCCGCGCACCTCGTTGACGATTCGATTCGACATGCGCTTCAGCAGCTCGTAGGGCAGCGGTGTCCAGTCGGCGGTCATGCCGTCTTCAGAATGTACGGCGCGGATAGCGCACGTGAATGCGTAGGTGCGCTGGTCGCCCATCACGCCGACGCTCATCACCGGCAAGAGCACCGCAAAGCTCTGCCAGATCTTGGTGTACAACCCGGCGGCCTTGATTTCGGCCACGACGATTTCGTCGGCTTCCTGCAAGAGGGCAACACGCTCCGGCGTGACCTCGCCGAGGATGCGTACGGCAAGTCCCGGCCCCGGGAACGGCTGGCGGCTCAGAATTTCTTCGGGCATGCCAAGGTCGCGCCCGATGCGCCGGACTTCATCCTTGAACAGGTCGCGCAGCGGCTCGATCAGTTTCAGCTTCATCCGTTCGGGCAGGCCGCCCACGTTGTGGTGGCTCTTGATGGTCTGGCTCGGCCCTTTCACGCTCGACGATTCGATCACATCGGGATAGAGCGTTCCTTGCACTAACCACTCCACTCCGCCCGTTTCCTGCGCAATGCGATTGGCCTCATCCTCAAAGACCGCGATAAACTCTGCGCCGATGCGTTTGCGCTTGACCTCGGGATCGGTGACTCCCGCCAGCCGCTCAAGAAACCGCGCACTCGCGTTCACCCCCACGATATTCAGGCCCAACTTGCCGCGCAGATTCTCCTGCACACTCACAAATTCGTTCTTGCGCAGCACGCCGTTGTTCACAAAGATGCAGGTCAGGTGGTTGCCGATTGCCTTGTGCACCAACACTGCCGCCACCGACGAATCCACGCCGCCTGAAAGCCCGCAGATCACGTGACCCTCACCCACCTTCTCGCGGATCGAGGCGACCGTGCTCTCAATAAAGTGCGCCGCCGTCCAATCGCCGCGCGCTCCGCAGATCGTGAGGAAGTTCCGGATGAGTTGCGGCCCGAGCGGCGTGTGGTGCACTTCGGGATGGAATTGCACCGCCCAGATACCGCGCCCCTCGTTGGCAATGCCCGCCAATGCGTTCTGCGTGGAGGCGATGCGGCGAAAGCCCGTGGGCAGCATAGCTGCCTCGTCGCCGTGGCTCATCCACACTTGAATCGTCGTGGGCAGGCCCGCGAACAGCGGAGTCGACAGGTCCTCCAGAGTGACTTCCGCGTGACCGTACTCGCGCTTCGGCGCAGAGAGCACCTTGCCGCCGAGGTGATGCACGATGAAATGAAGTCCGTAGCAAACGCCCAGCACGGGCATGCCGAGCGAGAGAATCTGCGGGTCGGCTGCTGGAGCATCGTCGTCGTACACCGACGACGGCCCGCCGGAAAGAATCAATCCGATCGGCTTGAGCGCGCGAATCTCTGCCAAAGGCGCAGTGCAGGGCAGGACCACCGAAAACACATTCTGTTCGCGAATGCGCCGCGCGATGAGCTGCGTATACTGCGACCCAAAATCGAGGATGACAATTGTCTGGGTGTCCACGCTCCAGTTTGTCAGCCCCGCCGCCGGCCTGTAAAGAACCGGAGCCTGGATTGCTCCTACGGCAGCTTCGCAGCGGCTGCCACAGGATCCCAGTGGTCCGCGCCGGCCAGAAACACTCTTGGCTGGAACTGAGCCGCCTGGCGCGCGGTTAGTTGATGCGACCACGACACGCGCGCGGCTGGGTTCGCACCAGGCCCAGTCGAGTGAAATTCCGCGTAATAGGCCTGCGGCACGCTGTCCGTCTTGCCCCATACATTCCATCCTTCGGGAACCACATCCTGGGGCAGCTCTGTGTTGATGTAGACCACGCGCGAATACGGTCGCCAAAACCGCCCCAGACTGATCGTGTCGTGCACCGGGGCAGGCATACTCGATCCCGTGGGCGGCTCGATCCCGCTCGTCACTTTGCTGTCGATGATCGCGTAACCCGTGGTTTGCTTTAGCGAGGTGCGCGACTGCGCGGTCAGATAGCCGGGCCCGTTTGCATGAATCTCTGAATGGTCAAACACGGCCGTCGCGTTGCCGAAGATGAAATCCACGCCGCCCTCGATATAGGAGTCGACATAATACTGGCGCCCGTAGTCCGCGAACAGCGTGTCCTGGTGGCCCAGAAAGCGGCAATGCTTGAAGACTGCTTTGTCCGCTCGCACCGCCGCCGCAACCGCCTGTCCGGTATTGCCGGCCGTATTTTCAAAGGTGATGTTGTCGGCCTCGAAGCCGGCCCCATTGATCTCCACGGTTTCTGTAAAGAACGTCCCGCCCGCCTGCTTGGCATTCAGGCTGTTGGTGATCACCACGTCCCCTGGAGTCTTACCCATCCCAACGAGCGTAATATTCGAATGGTTCTGCGTCACGATCACCCGCTCGTGATAAACGCCGGGCGCAATTTCGATGTAAACGCGCCCCGGCTTACCATTCGGCTTCAGGCCCGCAAAGGGATGATGGTCCATTGCCATCTGAATCGTGGGAAATTCCGTGGTGCCCTCGATCCCCGTCTTAACATCAGACGAGACGCGTACGTGGACGTCCTGCCCGCATGCCGGGGAAAAGCCAGCCGCGTGCAGCCCACCCAAAACAGCTAGAACCGCCAATAATCGTCGCCTCATTCTCTTATTCTCTCGCCTCCCGGCCCATT
Source organism: uncultured Acidobacteriaceae bacterium (assembly GCA_963835355.1). Classification (GTDB taxonomy): domain Bacteria; phylum Acidobacteriota; class Terriglobia; order Terriglobales; family Acidobacteriaceae; genus Telmatobacter. The sequence goes on from CAWIFE010000002.1 coordinate 326,779, forward strand.
CCGTTCTTCCGCACACAGCCCCGCCTGATCGTCCTCCGACGTTGACCTTTCAACCCTCTGCGCGTCCAAATGCCGCAAGTTGCCTCAAGATTGACGGCGTCGCCGACCGAATCGCGGGCCGGGCGCGTGCAATGGTCCGCAGCAGCGGGAAATCAAAGTATTTACCAGTCCGAGGGGTAAACTAGGCACAACCCGCCCTCGCCTTTTACAATTCATCAGGGACTCCATCCCAACCCAGCTCTGCTCGGGAACAATGAAACTTGGCGGCTGATACCTGACCAGGATGAAGGAATAGCATGAAGTTCACGAAATTCGGCAAGGCGCTTGCGATTGGCGCTCTCTCGGCGGCTATCGTATTTGGCGTAACGTCTTGCGTTGAGAGTTATACGGTTGGCTTCTTGTATGTGACGGGAACCGTCACCGCCTCCACCGGCAATAACGGCATTATTTCCGGCTTCAAGATCGATCACAACACGGGCCGGTTGACGCCAATCAACACGCTGCCTGTTGCCTCCGGCGGAGCCAACCCGGTCCGCGCCGTGTTGACGCTGGGCAGCCGATTCCTTTATGTCCTCAACCGCGGAGTAACTGCCTCGGGCAGCGGCAATTGCTACGGCACCGGCGCTAACGCCTGCCTCAACTCCAACATCACGCAGTATGCGGTTGGCGGAAATGGGACTCTCACTCCCCAAGAGACCTTCTATACCCAGGGCATCAACCCGTTCCGTATGTTTGCGGATGCATCGGGCGCCTACCTATTTGTGCTGGATCACGACGCACCCGACAATGCGAGCCCGTCGAGTACAGACAATTGCGCGCTCGCCCTGGGGACCTCGGTGACAACCTGCGGCGACATTACCGTCTTCAAGATCGACCAGAACACCGGCCGTCTGTCGCTAGTTGTGAATGCCCAGGTGACGGCCACGACCAGCGGCCAGCCGATCACCTATTTTCCGGTTCCAGCCAATCCGGTCGATTTTGTGTTGTCCAGCGGAACCGTTCTCACTCTCGCCGGCGCGCCCAATCCAACCAGTTATCCATACACCGGTGGCAGTCTCGCCTCCCCATATAACTACTCGAGCTCTTCAGGACAATTAACGCTCAGCCAGAACAGTTCGCAGCCGCTCGGTATTCATCAAGGCACAGCCATTGTTCAGGCTGGGGGGGTGATTTACGTCCTGGATAACGAGCCCATCACCGTGACGTTTAACGGCGCGACAATCACCTCGCAAAGCCGGATTCTGCCTTACACGCTGGCTGCGGGCGGCGCACTTCAGGCGGAACCGAGCGGCGCGGTTCCCGATGACCCCAATCTTGCCAACCCCATCTATATCCTGCTCGAGAACAAGGGCAAGTTTGTCTATGTCGCCAACCAGGGGAACAACGTCACCGGGCCGAATCCGAATAGCGGGATCGCCGGATACTTTCTCACCACCGTACCGGCCTTTCAGCTAAGCTTCCTTGCTGATGAGGCGACAATCATTACCGGTTCCGGATCGGGCCCGCAGTGCATTGTCGAGGACCCTTCCAACCAATTCATCTACGAGGCCAACCAATACGACTCGACGGTTACGGGGCGGGAGGTCGAACCGGACACCGGCGACCTGAACGATTTGCGAGTTACCAGTACCTACAACCTCCAGGGCCCGGCGTCGTGGTGCCTGGTTGATGGGCGCACAAGCTAGTGCCGCGCCGCCTCAGCCGGCCGCGAGCAGGCAAGCTCTTGCGGACCGGCCCTGATGCCAGGTTCGGATCCGTTCGAAACCTGCGCGAATTGACGGTCTGTCACCAGACCATTGCTGAATAGCGGTGCCGTTGCTTGCCATCGGCTCCGGAATTCGATTCACCGGATTCGATTTTTTTGATCGGCTTTTTTGAAGGGCCTGCGTGCAGGCTGTGTTCGTGAAAGATGCGCATGAAGTTCAATAAATCGAGCCAGCTTTTGCTGGTCGGAGCGGCCAGCCTGCTGGCCGCCTCGCTCGTCACTGCCTGTTCCCAGTTGACGCAAACCTTGACCGTCGACTTCGTTTACGTTGCCTGCGCCAAGGCGGCCGGCGCCGACAACTACGGCGAGATCAATGTGTTCGAGATCAACTCCGAGTCGGGCCGCATGCGCCAGATTCCCACCTCGCCCTTCCCTTCACAGGGGCGCAAACCTGTGGCAGAGGCCGTCTCCGTCGACTACGGCAGCCTCTTTGTGGTCAACGAGGACGACAACACGATTGTGCAATTCGGCATCGGGACCGACGGCAAACTCTACCCCTATAACACGGTCAATACGCCGGGAATTTTTCCTCTGGCCATCGCCGCGAACAAGACGAGTCTGTTTATCGTCGATCTTTACCAGCCGCTTCCCATCTGCTCTGACGCAGAACCGTGCTCCGGCTCGATCGGCGTCTTTCCGCTCGGGACACCAAACGGCAGCAGTAGCCCAGTGACCATCGGCTCGCCCGTCGCCAATCCCGCAGTCAGCGGGAATTATTGGCCCTTGACACTCACCGGCGCCAGCGCAAACGACGTCATCGTCCCCACCGCCGTCAACGTCCTTTCTTCAGGCGCTTATGTCTACGTGACGGCCTATGATTCTTCGGTCACACCCACCGTCGGCTACGTCTTCGGATTCGCAGTCAGCTCGGCCGGAGTTCTCACCCCGCTGAGCGGCTCTCCTTTTGCGGCCGGCGTCAAGCCTTCCGCCGTTGCCAGCGATGCCTCAAGCGCCTATGTGTACGTCACCGACTTCAGCAGCGCCAATGTTCGGGGGTACACCGTAAACACAGGCAACTTGACGCCGATCGCCGGCAGCCCCTTCCCCGCCGGCAATCAGCCCACGGCCATCGTTGTCGATCCTTCCTATCCATACGCCTATGTGACCAACTCGCAGGACAGCAATGTCACAGCCTACTCCATCAGCACCGGCAAGCTTACCCGCATCGGCACATACGCGACTGGCCTGCAGCCGGTAGCCATTGGAATCGATCCCTCGACGGAGCATTTTCTTTACACGATCAACTTTCTCGACAACACCGTTTCCGGCTTTGAGTTGAGCACCACAAACGGAACACTTCTCGATTCGCAGTTGTCTCCTTTCCTGACCAACGTCCAACCAACCGCGGTGGCAGCAATCCCGCACAACGGCACGGGAGGCGGCATTCAGCCGTGAGAGGCTGCAGTCGCCTCGCTGCGGCAACGGAGTTGGTGGCAATTCCCCCGATCCGGCTTTTACAATGACCATGGGGGCAACATTAACGAGTTTTCTTGGGGCTCCTCTTCACGGGCCCATGACGAAGGAAGCGCATGAAGTTCAGTAAATTGAGCCAGCTTTTTCTGGTCTCTGCAATCGGCCTGATCCTGGCCTCGTTCTTGACTGCCTGCAATCTGGTCACCATTGACTACGTTTTCGTAGCCTGCTCCCAGGGCAGTTCGCCAGGCAGCAATGGCCAAATCTACACCTACGCCGTCGATGCCCAATCTGGCGCTCTGCGCACCGCTGCATCGCCCGTTGACTCTGGCGGCTCCGGCCCCATCTCCCTGGCCACCACCTCCGACTTTAGCAATCTCTACGTAGCCAACAAGGGAAACAGCTCCGTTGTCCACTTCGCCCTCGATGGCCACGGCAATCTCACCAAGAAGGATTCCATCACCCTCGTCAATGTCCCCGTCTCTATTGCCGTGAACGCCGCCGGCACCTATTTATATGTCGTCTCCGGAACCTCCTCTGCCACGCTCACTGAGTACGCGCTTAGTTCTGGCGTCATCGGCTCCGCCACCGTAACACTCTCTCTTACCGTCCCCGGATTCTCGACCGACACCATTGTGCCGACGGCCGTCACCGTGCTCGCCAACAGCAAGGCCGTCTACGTCGCCGCTTATGACAAGTCAGCTTATAATCCCGGCGGCACCACCACCAGCAGCGCCAATCCAGGCTGGCTCTTTGGTTATGCTGTCGGTTCGGGCGGCGCAATGACTGCGGATTCGGGCAGCCCGTATCAAGCCGGCGTCAAGCCATCCGCCGTGACCACTGACCCCATCAGTCGATTCGTTTACGTCACCGACTTCGCGTCCAATCAGCTCATCGGGTACACGGTGCTGTCCAGTGACGCCCTGCAGTTCATGATCAACGGCCCTTTCAGAACCGGCAACCAGCCGACGTCCATTGTGATCGATCCGCGCGGCATCTTTGTCTATCTCACCAACTCGCTCGATGAGACGGTCTCGGCCTACTCCATCGCCCTGCCCACCGGGACGCCTTCGGCCGACGTCGGCCTCGGCGGCGTCGGCGCATCCACCACCGATACCGACCCCGTGTCGATCATCGTGGATCCGGCTGAGGGCGTTTTTGTTTACACCGCCAACTATCTTGGCAACTCCGTCTCCGGCTTCAAGCTCAATCCAAGCGACGGAACCATTAAGCAGACGCAGGCCACTCCTTATCCCACCGGCGCGAACCCAACCGTTTTGATCGCCGTCCCGCACGGCAACCACGCCCTTTCAACTCCCGAGTAGCAGCGCCGAATATTTGGAACTAGAAGAGCCCAGCCATCGCGGCTGGGCTTTTTGGTTGACGCTCGCCGAATTAAACGCCACGCAGCGAATCCGGCCCCGATCCAATGTCAGTCACCGGCCGATGCCCCTACTCGTTATTGGCTGCCCGTCTACTTTTCACCACCGTCGTCGCATGCATCCACTCGCGCAATTTCCTTTGCGCCGGCTTCTCGACGAAGTGCAGCGCGAGAATGGCCAGCCCAATCATCAATGCATAACTCAGCCACGGATCGAATCGGCTCAACCCCAGAGCATCCAGCACGTGCGAGCCGTGAACCAGATTCCATAGATTGAAGTGCAGCAGGTAAAGGCAGTAGCTGGCCTCGCCCACAAAAACCAGCGGACGGATTCCCAGCGCGTACGCCAGGGGATTCTTGCCGGCCAGTCCCAGAATGATGCAACCAAACAGAGGCATGAGTACCCCGTCGTGCATGATCGCGTAGGGCATCAGCGGCCCCAGGCTAAGAAGGGCATAGATTCCGGCAAATCCGACGATCCCGAGCCACAGGCGCAATTGAGCAGTGCGCGCGATCATCCGGTCCAGATCAGCCAGCATCACGCCGAAAACAAAGCTGAAGACGTGCGTGTAGGGCGTGTACTTGAGCGCCCAAAGCCATGGACCGAAGCTCCACCGGTCGGGGTGCGCGATTCCATCGGGATTGAATGCGATGTAGAGAGCGCCCGGGACAAGGCCCAGCGCCCAGACTCCGGCCATCTTGATCAGGAGCGGCGCCATGCGCTCGGGCCGCTTCCACTTCGCCACCCACGGAAAAATCACGTAGTAGGCGGCTTCGGCCGACATCGTCCAGGCCGGCGTATTCAGGAACGTCGCCACCGCCGGCACGAAACCCTGCAGCAGCAGCGGCGTCAGCACCACACCGGTCCAGAACATCGCGTGCGTATGCGACTCGTACTCCGAGCGCAGCAGGTTCAGACTCAGCAGCAGGCTGAGGAAGTAAATGGGGTAAATGCGCGTGAATCGCGCCTCCCAGAATCGCTTGCGATCCAGTTCTCCGTTGCGCGCCCGCTCCGCGTAGTTGTAGGCCAGCACGAATCCCGACAGCAGAATGAAGTAGCTAACCGAGATAAACCCGGCATTGACCACCGGCGCCAGAAAACCGAACCACTGGGGATTGGAGAAGTGGAAAAAGACAATATTGAGGGCCGCGAAGCAGCGCAAGCCTGTAAGTGCTTTCAGCGGTGCTGGCTTGAGAGTCTCCACGAACTGTTAGACGTCTCCGAAGGGCAGGAAATAGGGAGTAGGGAACAGGGAACAGGAATCAGGGACCGGAGGTCAGAAGATGGCAACGCAAATCGAGGTCAACCGATTGGGGCTCTGGTGCTGTTTTTCCACTCCCCACTCACTGCCCTTACGCCGTCACCAGCGATCCCACCTTCTCGCCCATCACCACGCGCCGGATATTTCCCGGCTGATTCATGTTGAAGATGATCATGGGCAGGTTATTGTCCTTGCACATGCTCACTGCGGTCAGGTCCATCACCTTCAAGCCTTGTTGCAGAATCTGCATGTAGGTGATCTGGTCGTACTTGACGGCGTCCTTCACGCGCACCGGGTCGGCGTTGTAGACGCCCTCCACTTTGGTGCCCTTCAGCAGCACATCGGCCTTGATCTCCATGGCGCGCAAACTGGCCGCGGTGTCCGTGGAAAAGAACGGATTCCCCGTGCCGGCAGCGAAAACGACGACGCGCCCTTTTTCAAGATGCCGCACCGCGCGCCGCCTGATGTAGGGCTCCGCAATCTGATTCATAAGAACGGCAGTCATCACCCGGCACTGCACCCCAAGTTGCTCCAGGGCATCCTGCAGGGCGATCGCATTGATCACTGTGGACAGCATGCCCATGTTGTCCGCGCTGACCCGGTCCATCTCCTTGGCTTGCTCCTCAACGCCGCGGAAGAAGTTCCCGCCTCCCACCACGATCGCGATCTCCACGCCCAACGCGTGCACGTCCGCAATCTCGCCCGTAATCTCCGCCACTTTGTCCGCATCCAGACCAAAGCCGCGCTCGCCGGAAAGCGCCTCTCCCGAAAGCTTCAGCACCACTCTTTTGTACATATCGTTTTCGAGTATCGCACACGCACGGCGGGTTGTGCTTCCAACCTTGCGTCGGTATCCCGCATCGAAGTCAGATGTTGGCTTCCCGATTCGGCCCCATATGAAACGCGTGTCTCAAATGAGGAACGCCCGCGCGCTTTTCCTTGGCTGCACCAGGCGCAAGGCATCTTCGCTTCATAGACTTGCTTCATCCGGCTCAATTCGCACGGCTTCACCGCACCACATTGGTCACACTTCAGCGGAATCGCACAGCAGGGACTTATGGTCGTCAAAACGCAATGCAAGGGTCACGCGTACATCGGCGTCGAAGTGGGGGCCGGCAACGTCCGCCGCTATTTCTCCCCAGACCTCGACGTGATCGAATTGCACCTTGACCACCTGCTCATCCAGTGCGGCTTGAGTCCCGATTTCTGGCTGGGCCAGACGGAGATTTGCGACCCCCGGCTCTGCGCCTGGCTCGAATCAAAGAACTTCAATGGCCGGCCGGGCGAGGCCCCAATTCCCCTCGCCATGATTCCCTCGGGGAAGAACTGCTTCCGGCTGCAGCCCATCGCCGCCAACCATCGCTTGCGCAACAAGCCAACTCTCGACCCCATCCACCCCGCCTGATAAGAACTGTTCCGGAATTTCTCCCCAGAGAAGTCAAAGAGTCCCCAGGCCCTATGTCCCAACGTCCCTGCGCATTGGTACACTCGACTTGCAATGAATCTCAGCCAACTGGAGCAGGAGATCGAGCGGCGTTTCGCCGCCGGACCGGTCGCCATCGGTGACGCAGCGGCCATGACCGCCTTCATCGCCTTGCGTTCCGCGCTGGAGGCAGGCGAAGTTCGCGCCGCTGAACCTGACGCCGCTTCGCCTTCACGGTGGCGCGTGAATGCCTGGGTGAAGCGCGGCATCCTGCTTGGCTTTCGCCTGGGCGCGCTCGAAGAGATGCCCTCCGCTGGTCTTTCTTTCGTCGACAAGCACACCTACCCCGCCCGCCGCTTCACCGCCGCAGACGGTGTGCGCGTGGTTCCCGGCGGCTCTTCGGTCCGAGCCGGAGCCTTCGTCGCTCGCAGCGTCGTCTGCATGCCGCCCATGTACATCAACGTTGGCGCCTACGTCGAAGAGGGTGCGCTGGTCGACTCGCACGCGCTCGTCGGCTCGTGCGCTCAAATCGGCAAGCGCGTTCACTTGAGCGCAGCCGCGCAGATCGGCGGCGTGCTCGAGCCCGTCAACGCCAGCCCGGTCGTCATCGAGGATGACGTTCTTGTCGGCGGCAACTGCGGCGTCTACGAAGGAACCATTGTGCGCAAGGGCGCGGTGCTCGCTGCCGGCGTGATTCTCACCCGCGGCACTCCACTCTTCGATCTGGTCAAGGGCACAGTGATTCGCGCCTCCGCAGATCTTCCGCTTGTCGTCCCGGAGACTGCCGTCGTCGTGCCTGGCGCTCGCACCGTGAACAAAGGCAAGGGTCAGGAATGGGGCCTGAGCCTCTACGCCCCCGCCATCGTCAAGTACCGCGACGACAAGACCGACCTCAGCACCGCGCTCGAAGACCTTTTGCGATAAAGAGGCCCTCGCACGGCAAACGCCAGGCCTCAATTGCGCCACAATCAGTCAACGGACCGGCCTTTGGCGCGTCTAAACCCGTGGAAAGTGCATCGTCTGACGATTCTATGAAAATCCGAACCTCGCTCTTCCTCGCCCTTCAGCTAGTCGCCCTTCCCTGCCTGCGCGATTCCCTTACGGCCCAGCAGCCTTCCACGACGCAACCGATGACCACCATTAAGGTCGAGGCGCGCGAAGTCCTGCTTCCGGTGACGGTCATCGACAAGAAAGGCGCACTCGTCACAAGTCTGACCGCCAAGGACTTCACCCTTACCGAGGACGGACGTCCGCAAGTGATCAAGAGCTTCACTACTCAGAGCAACCTGCCCTTCCGGCTCGGCCTGCTCGTCGATACCAGCCGCGGCGTCTACCCGGCGATAGACAGCGAGCGAAAGGCCGCCGAGAAATTCGTCGCGCAGATGCTGCCGGCCGATCCAAAGGCGGGCGCCCCCGGGGACCAGGCTTTTCTCATTCATTTTGACCGCGAGGTTGAACTGCTCGAGGACTTCACCAGCTCCCGCGACAAACTGGATCACGAGATCGATGCCATGACCCCGACTTCGCGGGAGCACAACACCCAGGGCCCCGAAAGCAGCAGTGACGACCACGGCTACGGAGATCATGGCGGCGGCCACGGGGGCGGAACGCAGCTCTACGACGCCATCTATCTCGCCTCGGACGAGCTGATGAAGCCGAAGGATGGCCGGAAAGCCCTTGTCGTTTTCTCTGACGGTGTCGATAGCGGCAGCAAGGAGACGCTCAACGACGCTATCGATGCGGCCGACCGCGCGGGCGTTGAGGTCTTCACCATCTACTTCAAGGGTGGAGAGGAGCGCGGCGAGAACGGCTTCCCCGGCGGTGGTCATCACGGTGGCGGCGGCTACCCCGGCGGTGGCTATCCCGGCGGAGGAGGCGGTTGGCCCGGTGGTGGGGGCGGGCACCACGGCGGCGCCAGTCCCAATGCGCCCCAGCTCGACGGCAAGAAAATCATGGAGGAGATCGCCTCGCGCACCGGCGGCCAGTTCTTCGAAGCTAAAAAGAAAGACAATCTGGAGGACATTTACGGCCTCATCGCCGGCGCGCTCCGCCAGCAGTACCTGCTGACCTACACCCCGGATCAAGTCGACACCGAGGGTGACTTCCACAAAATTGTCCTGAAGACCGGCAATGCCGACCTGACTGTGATCACGCGCGAAGGCTACTATCCGCCCTCGTCCGACAAATGAACGAGACGCCGCTGACCGCTGCCTACAATCCAAGGTTCGCCATTCAATGATCGCGAACAACAGTCCAGGGCACACAAATCAGGGTTGCCTCAGTTCCCGCCACATGCAAAAAGGCCCACGGTTTTGTCGTGGGCCTTTCGCGTTCTGAGGGAAGGATCTGTTTAGTGGCCGTGCTCGTGGCCCTGGTTTCCGCCTCCCCCTCCGCCATGCGATGGCGGCGGATTATGCGGCTGCGGTGGCGGGTTGTTACGCGGCTGCGCCTGTGGATGCGGCTGCGGAGCCGGTTGATTTCCTGTATTCGAATGGGACGAGTTGTAGGTCTTGTTCGCCGTATTTGAATGGGAAGCGTTGTAGGTCTTGCTTTCAGGAGCGCCTTGACTCCCCGGTCCCGTGTTGTGGTTTCCTGTACCCGTATTCGGCGAGTTGTAGTGGTTTCCCCCTGAAGCCGGACCGTGCGCACCGCCGCCGATCGGCCTCGTCGTCGCCACATCCGCCGGATGCCCGCCATTGTGGCTGGCGTAGTTGTTCACATTGGTCCTGGCCGCGGTTTCATGCTGCGTCTGCATCGACGTCGGCGCCGTGTGCTGCTCGTGCGAGTACTGGTTCTCCTCTGCCGTCGGCTGGTGATTGATTCCACCAGGGCCGCCGCTGTAGGCCACGTGCCGATCATTCACAATCGTGTTGTTGCGAACGATGGTATTGTCCACATAGGTGTTGTGAATGACCGTAGTGTTCACCCGCACTACAGCCGTGTTGTAGCGGAAGGCTCCGCCGGCCCACACGCCGCCCGCAAAGCCGATGCCCATGTAGCCGAATCCGTAATTCACGCCGCCGTAGTAGCCAACGTGCGGTCCCCAATAGCCAGCGTGCCATACATACAGCCCGCTACCCCAGCCCCAATACCCGGGTGTCCACAGGGCGCCCACGTAAGGCGCCGGAACCCAGGTTCCGGGAACCCAGTAGTAGCCTTCATCGCCGTAGGCCCAGAAGCCCGGCGTCCACATCAAGCCCTCTTCCGGGCAGGGCGGCTGCACATAAACCGGCAGCACTGGCGGCGCGAATCCTACGCTAATAAAAACTGCCGCGCTTGAGGTCGCGGGGATCAGACAAACGAGCAGAGCGAGCAGAATCACTCGCATTAAACCGAGATTGCGCATGGGGGGAGCCTCCTTGGATCTTGATCGGATTACGCCTCTGGAACGGCCCCGATTCCGCGGGGCAACAGCGCATCCAGTCTATGGCAATTGGAACCCTTCCGGCGCGGAGAAGTTGCACCGAAGGGCGAGTTTTTCGCAACTTGTAACTGCTTTAATACCTGTAGCTAAGCCCCATTCCCACCACATGCCGCGCTTCAAGGTTTACCGGCGTGGTCACAACCGGCGGCTCAAACACGTTGTTCACTGGGTCGAACAACGGGTTCGGGACGTAGATGGATCCGATGTTCCCCGCCACCTGTCCCACCCCAATATCAAACGAAAAATGCGGATGCTCCCGCTGGGTGACGCGCACGGCGTAGTCCAGCGTTGTGGGTAGATGGGCGCTCATCAGCGGATACGACGCTGGCCGGCAGTAACCCACTTGCTCGCATTGGAAGAGTGCGGCATTCAACAGAGTATTCAGATTCACTGAAGTCTTGGGCTCCTGCGTGAATCCCGCCGATGGCACCGCGACGATTCCATGGCCGATGGGCAGCGGAATGCCCAAACCGCCGAAGAACCGCCCTCCAAAGCGCGTGCTCTGGCCGCCAATGCCGAAGATTGTGGCATTGGTGGCCTTCCAGCCCAGATTCAACAGGAACGGCACTGGAGGTTTCGCCCAGGTCTTGGTGACAGCAACGTACACGTCGCCGTTGGTGTAGGACTTGTCTGTGCCCGTCAGCGCCTTGTTGGCTGCGCCCGAGACAAAGTGGTCGTCCCAGCGCAGCACTCCGCCCACAGCGATGCCCGGAACCCACTCCCCGCCAGTGTTCTCCTTCAGGGCTACGACCTTGCCATTGATGAGGTTCATCCCCGAGTAGTTCCACAGGCTGCTGAACGCCTCGCTATCGCCCGTCCAGTGAACGCTGCGTGTGTAACCGGCTTCCGCGCGGTTGGCGAAACCCTCTTCAACGCTGAACGTCTGAAAGTCGCCGATCACTGAGTTCGCGTCAATAAAGTGATAGCCGACCGCTGGGTGCGAGAAGAAATGCCCCTTTTCGGTGTCGACAACATAGGCGGTCGGCGTCAGGAACCCGCCGGTCTGCCCCTCAAGCGTCAGGTGTTGTGCGGCCAGCCGGCTCACCGGCAGCGCCGCCAGAAGCAAAAGAAAAAATGCGAGCTTGAACGCGTTGCGACAATGCATATTCCACTCCAATGAAGCGCGGCCCTCGCCGGGCCCGCCCACGGCAGATTTTTTGGAGAATTCAAACTACTTGTAACACAGAATGAACTCGATTGTCTGTAGCCGGTGGCCCGATATAGACTCAGCCCATGCCGCGCGGTGTTTTCATCACCCTCGAGGGCCTCGATGGCTCGGGCAAAACCACGCAAATGAAGCGCTTGGCAGCATGGCTCACCCGCCGCGGCCAGGAGCCGATCGTGCTCCGCCAGCCCGGCGGCACCGCCATCGGCGACCGCATCCGCGAGATCCTGCTTGACTCAAGCTCGCGCGGCCTCGACGCCATGACCGAGATGGCCCTCATGTTCGGTGATCGCGCACAGGCCATCGCCGAGGTGATCCAGCCGGCCCTCGATGCCGGCAAAGTCGTCGTCTGCGACCGGTTCACCGACTCAACGGAGGCCTACCAGGGCGGAGGCCGCCGGCTTGGCTCCGAGGTGGTTCTCGATCTCCATCGCCGACTCTGCCGCGATTTACAGCCCGACCTCACGCTCCTGCTTCTGCCTGGCTTCGAGTCGTCGCTGGCCCGCGCGCGCAACCGCAACCAGCGCGCCGAAGCCGAAACCGGCCGCAACGAGAACCGCTTCGAAACCGAACGCGACGCTTTCTATCGCCGCGTGTGGGAAAAGTACCGCGAAATCGCCGCTCGCGAGCCCGGGCGCGTCATCCTCATCGAAGGCGACCTCAGCATCGATGAAGTCCACGAGCAGATCATCGAGTCCGTCTCCGAGCGCATCCTGAGTCTTACGCAAGGCCGTTGAGGCAGGGCCGAGAAGGATACGATCTTCAGCCCACGAAAAAGCCGTTGCGCGGGGTCCCCCGAAAACACTTAAGTTTTCACTTGACAATCAGATGAAGCTGAACAATACTTAAGCTACAACTTTACTATTGCCCTTAGGAGATCAATTTCCATGGCCAACTCAAGAGTCATTCACAGCACTTTCCAACTTGAACGCAAGCTCAAGGCTTCACCGGAGCGAGTCTTCGCTGCATTTGCCGACGAAGCCACCAAGCGCCGCTGGTTCTATGAGGGCGGCACTCACGCGCTTGAGCAACACTCACTCGAATTCAAGGTCGGCGGCAAGGAGCACGCGCAGATGAAAATGGGCGAGGGGACGCCGGTGGCGGGAAAAACGCTGGTCAATGAAGGCGTCTATCAGGACATCGTCCCCGCGCGGCGCATCGTCATGGCCTACAGGATGACCATGGACGGAATACCATTCTCCGCTTCGCTCGCAACGATCGAACTGCTGCCCGATGGTTCTGGCACCGATCTGCTTTTTACGCACCAGGGCGCGTACTTTGAAAATGCCGACGGGCCTGAGATGCGCAAGGATGGATGGGAGAAGCTGCTGAACAAGCTGACGAAAGAGCTTGGCGAGTAATCGATCCGATCAAGCGAGCTTGGTGCGTGATTCGCCCAAAAGGAGGAAGGCGCGGAGATGAAACACAATCCGAAGATCGCCCGCGTCTTCCATGCGCTCGGCGACCCTACGCGACGCGCCATGCTCGAGCGGCTCAGCTCCGGGCCGATGTCGGTCTCGCTTCTGGCTGAGCCGTTCGATATGTCGCTCGCCGCGGTGGTGCAGCACCTGCAGGTCTTGCAGAACGCCGGTCTCGTGAAGACCGAGAAAGTGGGCCGTGTGCGCAGTTGCCGCGTTGAGGCTTCAGGCCTGCGGGCGGCCGAAGAATGGTTGCGCGCGCGGCGTCCCGAGTGGGATCGCAAGCTCGATCGATTGGAGCAGTTCCTCGACAAGCCGGACAAGCGGTGAGAAGAGTGAGGGCCCTCCGTGGCCGCGCGGAATCAGTGACCTTGCAGGCCCAGCGCCTTGACCACCGAGTCATCCACCTGCGCGGGCTGGCCATTCTGCTTGGTCACAACGCCAAACCCGCCGCGATAATCCCACATCGCCCAACCGATGCCGTCGGTTTCGAGCGCGGTTCGGACGTCGCGGATCCAGTTGGCGCGCGACACCGGGTCGCTGTGATCGCGGAAGACGCCGAATTCGTTGCAGGTCAGCGGCACATGATGCTCGCGCCCCCACGCCGCCGCGTCGTCGATCATCAATTGGATGCGATGCGCATTCCACCCGTCCAGCCAATACTTTTCCATGGAATACCGGCTCACCGCATCCGGAACCTCCTTCAGCAGCTCCGGCATCGAGCTCTCCGTTGGCGGGTATGGAATGCCATGTTCGTAGCTGTACCACGGCGTGCTCCACGTTGCGCCCTGGTGCGTGAACTCGTGCGGCTCGTAGAAATGGAAGTTGTAGATCACGTTGCCGTCGGCCAGCGGCTCGATGGCCAGCAGATCCCAGATGTCGGACCAAACCGCGCCAGCAGCAATGATGGTGTGGTGCGGCGCCTCCTCGCGAATGGCCGCGGCCACGCGCGTCTGGATTCCGGCCCACCGGTACGCATCGTAGATCTCCGGCTCATTCAGGATCTCGAAGAAAACCCGGTTGGGATCGCGATCGGCATAATGCGCGGCGAGCCTGCGCCAGATGGTCGTGAACCGCTCGACGGCCTGATCGTCGGTGCGCATGCGTTGCTTGTAGTCGTCGCTGGGATGGAGATCAATGATCACAGCCAGCCCGTCGGCCAGCATTGTGTCTACGGCATGATCCAATTCTGCGAGGAAGTCGGCATTCGCATTGGGTCCTCTAAACCCGTACATCGCCGCCGCCAGCGGCATGGGATCGATGCTCAGCCGCACGTGATCGAATCCCATCTTCGCGATCAGCGCAATGTCCGCGTCGTCAGTGAAGCTGCCGATTTGCTTGGCCGAATAATCGCCCGACTGCGCGAACCAGCTCGAAGCGTTGATTCCGTGCTTCAGGTGCTGCGCGCGCGCAAACGCCGTTTGCACGTCGGCGGCATGGTCCTGCGCGCTCTGGGCTGTGGCGGGAATCGCGAAGGCAAGAGCAAGGACCAGGAAGCTGAATCGAAAACGCATGACAATCTCCCCTCAAAAAAGCAACGCGTTAACGATACCACGCAAAGGTACACAGGATCGTCGCGGTCCTCTACAAAACAAAACGGCTCCCGGTTGCGGGAGCCGTTTGTTCCTTCCCCTCAATCTCGCTTATTGGCCTGGTGACGAATCGCCGTACAGGTTCGTAGCCTGCTCGTAGGTTACGCGCAAATACCGATATGGATTCACAGGCACATTGTGCAGACGCACCTCGTAGTGCAGATGGGGACCCGTTGCGCGTCCCGACTCGCCCACATAGCCGATGATTTCGCCGCGCGTCACGTGCTGCCCCGGATAGACCGCGACCGCGGAAAGATGCCCATAGAGCGTGATCACGTCGTGCCCGTGATCCAAAGTCACCTCGCGCCCGTAGCCGGTGCCCATCTGCGCTCCGGTCACGTCGCCATCGCCTGCCGCTCGCACCGGCGTTCCGTAGGGCGCGTCGATGTCGACTCCGGTATGGAACGCGCCTTCGCCGTTGATGGGATCTTCGCGTTCGCCGAAGCTGGAGGCCACGCGGCCCTCGACGGGCCACATCGAGGGCGCATCGGCGAGCTCGGTCCAGTCGCCGGTAAAGTTGGAAGTCAGCCCGCCCTCGAGCGCGCGCGAAACCTGGCCCGACATCGCCTCGGCGCGCAGCGCATAGAACATATCAATGGAGTTGGCAACCTGTTGCTGGTTCACGTCATCGGCCTGCGCCGCCGGAGCCGGAGTTGCCTTGCCGGCCGTAGTCGCGGGTTTCGGTCCAGGGGCCGCCTGCAACCTGTTCTGCCTCAGCCCGTACAGCGCAGACACTTCATTGGCCAGCGCGCCCAGGCTCGCCACCTGCACGCTGCGATTGTGCGCGACCTCTGCCATGCGCTGGTAATTCTGGCGCAACGTCTCGCGATCTGCCCTTACCTGGTTGTAGCTCTCGGTTTTGAGAAGCATGCGCGTGTAGGATCCGGCCAGGCCCACAATCGTGAACGCTCCCACGATTGCCGCTGCCACAAATCCGTACACATACTTCAGCGGAAGCGGAATCTTCCGTAGTTGGCCGTCCTCATCGCGCGCTACAAAAAGTATGTAATATCGCCTGCGTAGCATTTTTGCCTACAATCCCCGGCGACCCGCCAGTCAACAAGATCCCAGATCGGGGAAAGTCGATCAGCTGCGGACCTTTACAACCCGCAAGAGAACCTTCGCGCTCCATCGGAGCAGATACGAGAACGTTCCTAGAGCGTAGCAGACCGCCTTTCCCGGGTCAATAAAAAGCGGGCCGAATCATTACGTTAGGCACCCCCGGCGCCCCAGGGGCTTTGTAACGATCCTCAGCGTGCTTTCTCATTGAACCGAAAGCTACTTACGCGCCGGAATCCGCGGCTCGCGGCGGCCCTTGACGGTACTATCGGCCGCCCATCGGTTCGGTTGAAGACATCCCGGATTGTGTATCGATTCCGGGCTCCGGCTCCGTATTACCGCGCCGTATCCTATCCTCATAGGATGCCGCGCACGACGAAAGAATCGAACCCCTCCAGGATGGGCAACGGGATCGGCGAGCTGGGCCTGCTCCACAAGATTCGCCTCCGCGCCACCCGAACCCCAGCTCCCGAACTGCGTCTGGGCATCGGCGACGACTGCGCCATCCTTCGCCCCGGCCCCGGAGAAGAGTTCGCCATCACCACCGATCTCTCAATCGCCGGCCGCCACTTCCGCCTGGACTGGCACCCTGCAGAGTCCGTCGGCCACCGGGCCCTGGCTCGCGGACTCAGCGACCTGGCCGCCATGGGCGCACGTCCCGTGGCTGCGTTTCTGTCTCTGGCGCTGCCCCGCGACCTCGTTAAAAAGCAGAAAGCGCGCAGCGCGTCCAAGACTGCGGCGCCCGCGCAGACCCCTTGGATCGATCGATTTTTCGACGGCTTTCTCGCCCTCGCGCAAAAACATCAAACGACGCTCGCCGGCGGCGATCTTGCCGAGTCCACCCTCACTGTCGCCGATGTCGTCCTTACCGGCGCGGTCCCGCAGGGAGAAGCTCTGCTGCGCTCCGGAGCTCGCGCCGGTGACCTCATCTACGTCACGGGCAACCTGGGCGCCGCCGCCGTTGGCCTTCACCAGCTCAACAAACTCGCGTCCGCCCTCGAACGCCCGCGCACGCGCTCGAAGTCGTCAGCGATTCCCAGCATTCCTCCGCGCTTCATGGCGCTGCTTACCCCGCACCTCTACCCCACACCGCGCGTTGCGCAGGGACTCTGGCTCGCGCGCAACGCCATGGCCAGCGCCGCGATCGACTTGAGCGACGGTCTCTCCACTGATCTCGCCCACCTCTGCGCGGAGTCTGGCGTGGCCGCCGAGCTTGACGCGGCCGCCCTCCCATTCGCTCCCGGCGCAAGCCCCGCCCAGGCCCTCAACGGCGGAGAGGACTACGAGCTCCTTTTCACCGCTCCGCCCGCCGCCCGCGTGCCCGCGAGCATTGAAGGCGTTCCCGTCACCAGGATCGGCCGCATCGTTCCGTCGAAACGCTCCAGAGCACCCATCACACTCATCACATCGAAGGGCGCGGTCACGCTCACTCCTCGGGGATGGCAGCACTTTTCATAAATTCAACCCTCCATGATTTGGCGTCGCCCGCTCCGAGCTGGGGAGTTTATCGGAGGAATCGGTAAGAATTTGGTTGGAGGAGACATACGCGAGGAAGCAGCGAAAAGTCGTGTGCTCTATGGGCAACCAGTCGACGCCAGCGGGCAGGTGGAGCAGCGCACAGATCGTGCGCTGCTCCTTGCGACGCCATACCCATTTAGTTGATGCGCACAAACTCTACGCGGCGGTTATTGGCTTTGCCGTCAGGTGTTGAATTGTCGGCAATTGGCTTGGTATCGCCAAAGCCCTTGGTGGTGAGCCGCGAGGCGTCAATTCCCATCTGCACCAACTGCGCCTTGACCGCGTCGGCACGCTGCTGTGACAGCGTGAGGTTGTGCGCGGCTGTTCCCGAATTGTCCGTGTGCCCGTCGATCTCAAACTTGAGGCCCGGATTCTGCTTAAGGATGCGCACGATCTGATTGAGCGTGCCCATGCTTTCGGGTTGGATAGTGGCCTTGTCCACGTCAAAATTGATTCCGTGGGTGACGATCTTGGCATCGGTAAAGGTCTGCCCGATCATGTTCATGCCGCCACCATTTGCAATACGAACATTGGTAAAGACCAGCGGGCCATCCTGACTCGCGATGCCGCCAAGCAGCAGGGAAACGGGAACAGCGTGCATGTCGGGAACCACAAGAACGCGATACTGATCCACGTATACCTTCATTTGAGGTTTCTTGACCGCAATGGCAATGTGATGCCATTGGTTCGCAAATGGATCGCCCGCTATGGCTGAAGGAAGGTTCGCGCTGAGACTGTACCCGGCGTCGACGCCCTTATAATCCACTTCGCCTGTCGTGAAGTTGATATAGGCTTCATCGCCATCGGTCTCGAGGAAGAGTGTGAGTCCGTAAGCTCCGGGCACGGGCAACATGTCAAATTCCACGGTGTATTGATCGCCGAGATAGCTCTTGTTGGTGATGCGCGGGCTCACCTTGGCATAGTTCCCATCGGTGAGCAGAAACGAGGGGAAGCCCTTGGTGGTATTCATCACGCCTTGACCGCTGATCAGCTCCCAACGATCCGGAAACTCGCCTTCCTGCGTGGTTGAAAAATCGTCAGCAAAGAGGATCGTATCCCCGGGTGTGAAGTCATAGTTCTGATAAGCCTTGATTGCGGTTGAGTCGGCAGCTGGCGCGGCCGAAGGCGTCGCGCTCGAGCCGGGAGCAGCGGGACTCGCCTGACTCGGTGCAGCAGCAGGCGCAGCACCTGGAGGCGGCGTAGCTGCAGCGGCGGTTGGCGTGCCGCCCGGCGTAAAGCGGGTCATCTGCCCTTGTTCGCTGTTGATCTGCTTGACCAGCGCAGTGACCGCGGAGTGAAAGGCCTTGCCGATGGCGGAGTTGTCAAAGTCTGCGCCGCCGGTGCTGATGCCTCCCAGGCCCGTACTGACATCGCTGCCAATCTTGCTCTGTGAGGCGTTTCCCGTCTGCTGGATGCTGTCAATTTTTTGGCCAGTCGAAGTACTGTAAAGGTCGGCCTGAAGAGTCACAGTGGCTTTGACGGTTGTCTTGCTGCCGCCGAGGCTGATGCCGCCAAAAGAAGGGAGATTCGCGGAGCTAGAGGACTGCTGAGAGTCTGCTTCAACGATTGTGCCGATCAGCACGACGTCCACGCCCTGGGCCTGACCGATCGAGATGGCTTTCCCAGGATCCAGGCCGTTCGGGCTCAGACCGGCATCGAGCGCGAGAACCACACCCATCAGCTTGGTTGACTGAACCATTTGAGTTTGTACTGCGTGCGATACAGAGTCGGCAACATCTCCAGAGTTGGAGCCAGTGTTGTCAGCGAATGGCAATATACCCACTTTGAATTGGCTGCCCTGCGCGCTCAACTCGAGGGGTAGCAGCAGCGTGAGTACCGCAAACAATGCGGTGATCAAGGTGAGAGAAGTGGGCGTTGGTTGTTGCCTGCGAATGCATTCTTCTTGATTCATCACAGTAGTCGACTCCGAAGCTAGGGTGAGGGTGTTTCTCAGATTTGTTCGGGGGACCCCGGGGGGATTTTGGAGATTATATACCCAGCATGCAGGCGTCAAGAAGGGTAAGTTGAGGAATAATTTGGATTTCCACTGGGCAAGAGCATCGCATCTGAGGCGACGAGATCGGCTCAGACGGGCGTGGTTCATGATCAGATGCGAGCGGCGGCGCGCACAATCGCTTCCGCAACCTGCTCCGGAGTCAGCGTATCGACATGGAGGGAGACCTGCGCCAAGCGATAGAGCGGCAGGCGGCGCCCGTAGCGGATGGCCAGGTTGGACCGATCGGCAAGAACAGGCCGCAGAAGCTCCGTGTCGCGGCAGCGCTCGAGCGCCGTTGCGAGCTCGATCTCAAGGTGAACCATCATCGTCTCGACCGCGCTCAGCAGCAGCTCGCGAGTCGCCGCATCCTCGATGGCTCCGCCTCCGAGAGCGAGCACGAGTCTATCGCCGCGTGCCAGGCTCGAAATCGCCGCCCGCTCTCGTCTGCGGAACTCGGTCTCGCCCTCGCGCTTGAAAATCTCAGGAATTGTTGCTCCGGCCTCGGCCGCGATCACATCGTCCACGTCGACGAATCTCCAGCCCAGCCGCTCGGCGACCAGCGGACCGACAGTCGTCTTTCCCGAACCCATGAATCCGGTCAGTACGATGCGGCGCGGCGCGACGGATCGCGGTTCGACGTTAAGCGCGTCTTCAGCTTTGTCTGGCGCTTTCATTCGTTCAAGTATAAAGATAGTGGTTGGTGGTTAGTGGTCAGTGGTTAGTGGTTAGTGGTCAGTGGTTGGCGAAACCTGACGCCTGCTATCCAAACACCATCACCATCGCTCCCGCCGTAATCAGCGCTCCGCCGATCAGCGCCGCTGCATTCAGCTTTTCTCCCAGCAGCAGCCACGCAAACACCATCACCAGCGGCACGCTCAACTTGTCCAGCGGCGCCACGCGCGAAGCGGGTCCAAGTTGCAGCGCACGGAAGTAGCACAGCCACGACAATCCGGTCGCCAATCCTGAGAGCGCGAGGAACAGCATCGTTCGCCGGTCGAGCGACCGCATTTCTCCGTGCTTGCCCAGCGCCAGCACGATGCCCCACGCAAAAACCAGGACCACGCTGGTGCGCAGCGCAGTGGCCAGGTTCGAGTCAACGTGCGCCACGCCCACTTTGGCCAGCAGCGCGGTGGCCGCGGCAAATGCAGCCGAAAGCAGCGCCCATCCAATCCAACTTCCCATCCAATTCGTCGTCCAGCTCATGGCAATCAGCATACGCGCAGCCCTCAGTACGCGTCGGACTTGATACGCGCCGCTCAGAGCAGAATCCGAGTAAGAGTGCCCACATTCAAAGTGTGCGGGGTGGCATTTTCCTGATGAAAAAGCCACTGGCAACAAGTGGCTTCCGTTACGTCTACTCGGATTCTGCCGTAGGGGCCCGGCGCGAATTCAGCCTCCGAATTCCGTTGAATGGAAAAATCGTCTTTCAGTCCAAAATCTCCGGTGCTATGATGCGTTCATCCCCTCCAACCAAAACTCAGGAGGTGTGTGTGAAAAGCTCCCTTATTCCCACAGGGACCAGCAACGCAGCTCTGCGCCTGGTTCTTCCGGCAATGCTCGCGGGCGGCCTGGCGATAGGTTGCGGGCTACAAACGGCACAAGCGCAGCAATGGCAACAAGCGCCACAAACCAGTCTCGTCGGCCAGTGGCGCACCATCCTTCAGAGCGGGACCCTGACCCTTACGATCCTGGCGAACGGCCAATACACGCAACTGGGAGTGCCGCCAAATGGAGGCACGCCGATGGCGCAAGGTGGCCCATACCAGCTCATCGCACCCAATACCATCGTTTTTGCAGTCACCGACTGGTCGCCCAAAACGAGGATAGACCTCGTCCCCTGCGGAATTCCGAACCAGCCAGTTTGCAATGTGCAGCGGGTGGACAACATTCCCAAGCCGCCCGGATCCAAGTACGCGTATGTGTTCAACGGGCCGAATTCGATGACACTGAACAACGAGCAGGCGAAAGAGACAATCACCTTTACGCGCGTGCCCTAAGGTGCAGTTGCGGCGGGCCGTCACTCATATACACTCCGGAACATGGAGACCGGCCGCGCCAGCAAAACTGCACTCCGCGTGGCCCTTCGGCGCGCCGTTCACCAGGTTCTCGACCAGCCGTGCGTCCTCACGGATCCCATCGCCATTCCTCTGCTCGGCCGTGAGTTCCGCTACGATCGAGCACGCGAGATGCACGCCGTCGCGCGCGCTTTTCGCGCATTTATGGCTGTGCGCAGCCGCTACGCCGAAGATCGTCTGGCCGCCTCCGTTGCCGGGGGCGTCGAGCAATATGTCATTCTTGGCGCCGGGCTCGACACCTTTGCCTATCGCAATCCCTTTCCGCAACTGCGCGTTTTCGAGGTCGACTTCCCTGCCACGCAGGAGTGGAAGCACTCGCTCCTCGCGGCAGCCTCCATGGTCCCGCCCGAGAATCTCACATTCGTACCGCTCGATTTCGAGCACAAGACCCTGGCTGCGGGTTTAGCGGGCGCAGGATTCGACGCCACCAGGCCGGCGTTCTTCGGCTGGCTCGGCGTCGTCCCTTATCTCACGCTGCAAGCCTTTCGCGCAACGCTCGAAACCATCGCCGCGCTGCCCGCCGGCACGGCCGTCAGCTTCGACTACGGCATCTCCCCCCACGCGATGAGCATCCTGCACCGCATGGCCTTCCACGCTTTGGCCAATCGCGTGGCGAGAGCCGGCGAGCCCTTCCGGCTCCTCTTCACCCCCGAAGAGCTCGACGCTGAATTCGTTCGCGCAGGATTCCGGCGGTTCGAGCAGCTGGGCGCAGGAGAACTGAACGGAGTCTACTTCGCCCATCGCGCGGACGGACTGAAGCTGCCCACGCCCGGCCTGGGCAGGCTGGCGACTGCGTGGGTGTAGCTGCTCGGCAGGTGCTGCCGATTTTTGAGTAGAATGGCCGCGAGATAGAATGGCCTCATGCGTCCGTCCACATTGCTGCCCATCGCCGCTCTCTCGGCCACGTTTTCCCTGCTCTACTTGAGCGGATGCGGCTATCACACGCTGGGCGCAGCAACGCATCTCCCTCCCGACATCAAAACGCTTGCGGTGCCGGTTTTTGCCACGCGGACTGAGGCCAGCGGCACCGAACAGGCGTTGACCGAGGCCGTGATCCGCGAGTTCGCCACGCGCACCCGCTTCCGCGTCACGCCGGGCGATGGCGACGACGCCGACGCGGTGCTGCAAGGCACGATCCTGAAACAAACCACAACACCGCTGACCTACAACGCCGCCACGCAGCAGTCTTCGAGCTTTGTCATCACCATCGTGGCGTCTGTCACGCTGACCGCGCATGACGGCAGAATTCTCTATCAGAACACCAACTATGTCTTCCGCGAGCAGTATCAATCCTCCACCAACCTGCCCACATTTATCCAGGAAGACCCGGCTGCGATTCAGCGGCTTTCCAGCCAGTTTGCGCGCCAGCTTGTGGCCGACGTGCTGGAAGGATTCTGAGTGGCATCCCCAAACCGCTCATTTTCTTGATTCCGGACGTGATTTCCGCGCTGGTAACAGGCCCCAAAGGTCTGTATTCTGTAGCCGCATGACGGATGCGGCGTGCAAGCGCGCGGAAATGGAGCGTGAGCTTTGAGCGGCTTACGCTGGGGTGCGGGATTCAGCTCCGTGGCGCGATTTATCGCGGAGATTGAAAGTGCCCAGGCGGACACGGGCAAGTTGCGGCCCGGCTACGTGCTGGCCGGCGACGAGATCTTTCTCCTCGACCGGTGCCGAGCTGCCGTGCTCAAAGCTTTCGTCCCGCCCGACCTGCGCGACTTCTGCCTCTCCGATTTCGATCTGACGTCAACCTCGATCTTCGAAGTGCTGGACCGCGCGCAAACGCCGTCGTTGATGGCGCCTTTCCAGGTGATCTTCGTTCGCAACGTGCGCCAGTTCTATACGCGGGGCGCCAAGAAAGATGAGTTTGCCGCGCTCGACCGATACTTCAAATCCCCGAACCCCCAAGCGGTACTGCTGTTCATCGCCGACTTTTTGCGTATCCCCGCGGACACGCGCCGCATGGAGCTCGACGACAAGAATCGATTTGAGCGACTAACGGAGACACTGGGCGCGCATTGCGGCATGGTGGAGCTGGCTCGGGTGAGCGAGGAAGACGCGATGCGATGGGCTACGGCCAAGGCGCAAGAGAGTGGCGGACTCCGCCTGGAAGCCGATGCCGCGAGAGAGCTGGTGGACGCGCTGGGCGCGGACATGATGCTGGTGTCGTCGGAGCTGGAGAAGCTGCTGCTCTACACCTCGGGGCGCGGGCGAATTACCCTCGGCGATGTTGAGACCATGGTGCTGAGCGCGAAGCAGCGCACGCTATACGAGCTGACCGACGCCATCAGCGCACGCGACCGCGTGCGCGCGCTGGCGCTTGCTCGAAGGGCTGCTCAACAGCTCCGACGCCGGCGAGGACGCCGCGATCGGCCATCTCTACATGCTGGCCCGCACCTTCCGCCAGATGCTGGTGATTCTCGAAAAAAACGTGCGCGACTCGCGCGCCATCTGGCAGGCGCTGTGGCAGGGATTTCGCATGCCGCCATTCGCCGCCGACGACCTTATCCGCCAGGCGCGCCGTTACAAAAGCCGCCGCGAGCTTACGCGCGCGCTCCGCCTTGTAGCCCGCGCCGATCTCGAATTGCGCTCCTCGCCGCCCGACAAACGTCTGGTGCTTGAGCGTCTTGTCTACGAGCTTGCTTCCGAGCCGAAACCCGCCGCACCTGTGTGGGCGACAGCGCAGCTATCGTTCGAGAGCTGACGCCGGCTGGGGCCCCATCCAACGCCAACCTCCCTGGAGCGTCGCCCAACCGTGTTTATTGCACGCCGTGCTGGTTCATCCAGGGGCTATACTCCCTGTCCACCTTCTGAATGTGGTTCGTGAGCCAGTCGCGCAGGAAATTCATCAAGTCGAGATTCAGCGCGATTTCGCCCTTCTCGAACCGGGAGGCGAAGTCCCCGACCTGTTTGATGAGGTCGCGGTGCTTGATCTGGTGCTCCGCCAGCCCGGGGTATTTAGCATCCGCCATCATCTTTTCTTCCGCGGCGAAATGGGTTTGCGTATAGTCCACCAGTTTCTTCAGCAGCGCGCCGGTCAGCTTTTGCGCTTGTCCCTTCCTCATTGCTTCATAGAGATCGTTGATCAGCCCAAAAAGGACGCCGTGCTGGCCGTCGATGGATTTGACCCCTACAGAGTACTTCTCACTGTCCCACGCTAGAAGCGCCATGCGCATCCTCCAGCCGGCAAGTGCCAGCTGGAAGATTATCGGCAGGAAATCAACCAACCTGAGGCGAATCCGCAATTCCGGCTGGCTCCGCTTCTGATCGGTAATTTGGAGACCCTCAGGAGCAATCAGCAGATGCCGCGCTCGCGGAGCCACGGACCGTACTCCTGATCCAGACGTTCGATGTGCTCGAGAAACCCATCGTGCAATTGGCACAACAAGGGGCGCAGATGAATCGCCTCGCCGTATTGCAGCCGGTGCGAGGCTTGCAGGATCTCGGCCAACATTCGATGATGTTCCGCGCGGTGCTCTTCCAAGCCAGCAAAACCGGTCTGCGCCATCAACTGTTCCTCGCTCCAGAAGTGCATGCGCGTGAATTCGATGAACTGGTCGAGCAGTTCGCAGATCCTTTCGTGGCTGGAGCCGCGCACCAGCGCCAGACGGAGCTCGTTAATGGCGTCCATCAGGACGCCGTGCTGCTCGTCCATGGCGCGAACGCCGACCGAGCAGGTATGGTTCCAGGTGAGAAGAGCCAAATGAGCCTCCACGAATGACCATAGGAGGTATCGGCAAAGCGCACCGCGCCATGACCACTGAAACGATCTGATCGGTGACCAAGGTTTTGCGCGCTGCTGTGGGTCAGTGCTCAGGAGCACAATGGATGTACCGTAGATGCTCACTCTCGCCAACCTGATTGCCGCGCTGCTCGCGCTGGCCCCATATTTGGCAGCAGCGTTTTTTCAAAAAGCCCTCGGCGCCTTCATACGCAGGCTCCCGGTCTGGGCGCAGCTCGCGCTTCCCATCGTCTTGTGCGTCCCCTATCTGCTGGTCGCTTGTGGCGCGGGCATTTTTCGCGCGCAGTGGTTCGCCTTGTACGCCTTGTTCCCTGTCGCCGCAGCAACATTACTGTGGCAGGCGACGCGCACCGATCCCGATCAACACGGCAACTGGCGCGACTTCCTGGTTCTTGCCGCGCTGGGCTTGTCTGTCGATCTGCGGTGGTTTGAGGGCGCGTGGCCGGCGCATCTGGCGATCTTCAACAAGATTCTTCTTCTCGATGCGGGAATCTACGGCTTCGTCCTGATACGGCACCTTGATGGAAGCGGCTTCGATCTGCGCCTTCGGCTAAGCGACCTTGGAATCGGATTGCGCGAGGCCGGCGTTTACACGCCAATTGCTCTGGCGCTTGGTCTGGCCCTTGGCTTCCTGCACATTCACTGGGTCTGGCCGGGACTTTGGGCCATCGCGAGCGCATGGCTCTTCACATTCTTCTTTGTTGCGGTTCCCGAGGAGCTGTTTTTCCGCGGCTGGCTGCAGAACCTGCTTGAAAAACGCATCGGCCGCTACGGCGCGCTGTTCGCTACCGCCTGCCTCTTCGGCCTGGCTCACTTCAACAAGCGCACCACGAGCTTCAACTGGCGCTACGTACTTCTGGCAGCGCTCGCCGGCATCTTCTACGGCCGCGCATGGCGTCAGCAGCGCCGAGTCGGCGCATCGGCCGTTACCCACGCCACGGTCGACGCCATCTGGTCACTATGGCTGCGATAGCAGATGCATGTGAGTCGCATGCATGTGCGAGCGATAGGTCACGTACCCCAACCCGACGCGCATGTTGTGAACCGCGGGCCCGGGAATGGTAATGGCCACAGTGATCCCCAGGATCGCGTGCGCCATCATGAGCGGATAAAGGTTGCGATACCGCAAAAACAAGAGGCACGCAACGACGCCCCAGATCAAGGTCACCGGCATGAGGAAAGGATTGGGCACATGCGCGGCCGAGAACATCACTGCCGCCGCCAGCGCTGCCTGCCGTTGGCCGGAAAACACGCGCTGCAGCCGTAAAAGAAAGAAGCCCTGGAGCAGGAATTGCTGGACGCCGGTCCATACGGCATACGCGATATACGTCCCGACAAAAGCGAGGGGTCCATCGGGCAGCAGGAGCGTGTGCTTCGACGCCGCAGCGGCGATCGCGACACCGGCAAGCGCTAGCGCAGCACCTACAATCCACAGTGAGCGGCGGAAGTTCGCTACCCGCAACCCGAGCGCGGGCGATCCATCAAACGACCTCGAAAGAATGAGTGCAATCACAACTGCGGCAACAACCCAGAGCAATCGCTGCCAGGGGCGCGGTGTCCACTCGACTGCCAGGATCAGCGCATAGGCAACGCCGATCTCCGTCCAGTCGCGCTGCTTGCTCCGTGCGGTGTCAGGTTTGCCCGGCGCGGGCGACGAAGCTCCGGCCTCATCCATGACCCCGATGCTAGCGCAAGCCACGCCGCTATTCCAGGATGACCGGCGGCTCGTGCCCGCGGGTGGTGAGCGTGATGGCGCCGACAAGAATCAGCGCGCCGCCGAGCCACGCATACGGACCCAGCTTCTCGCCCAGCAGCTCAACGCCCAGAATCGATCCCAGCGCCGGCTCGATGTTCAGGAAGACACCAGCGCGCGAGGCGGGCACGTGGTGAATACCCCAGTTCCATAGCAGCGTGGTCGTCGCCGTGCACAGGAGCCCACTGATCCCGAGCGCCATCCACGCCGTCGTGCTCACGTGCGCGAACGGCATCGGCTCCACATTCTCATGCAACACAAAAGCGAGCAGCCGCGTACCGGCCATCCAGATCACCATCATGACGGTTCCTGAATAAATGGTGTACGCGGTCACCACGGGAGGACTGTGCGTCTGCATCAGTTTCTTGCTGAGCAAAATCCAGGCCAGCGCCGTAACGAGAGAGACAAGCACCAGCAGGTCGCCGGCAAGCGTTGGCGTCTCGCGGCCGGTGGTGGCGTGGGTGCCTCCCAAAACCACCATCGCCGCGCCGGCGGTGGACCCGCAAAGGGCCAGCCAACTCAACCCATCCAGATGCTCGCCTGCAAACAAGACTGCCGACACCGCAAGAAACACCGGCATCGCGCCAATCATCAGCGAAGCGTGGCTTACCGTGGTCAGCGCCAGGCCATGAAACTGCAGCACGAATTGGATGGGAATGCCGAACAGCGCAGCCAGCAGGAGAGTTTTCGTTTCACTGGCCGTGAGGCGCACGCGTTGCGTGATCATGACCGGCGCCATGCCCAAACAGGCAAACAGAAAGCGGTAGAGCACCATGTGCTCCACATTCATCTCATCCAGCGCAAGCCTGCCCCAGTAGAACCCGGTGCCCCAAAGAGTTCCGGCCAGGGCACACGCGCCATATCCGAGAATTCTGAAGCTGCCGCCGCTTGTTCCCGCGGTGGAGTTTCGCCGGGCCGTGGTGCGCTCTGCCATCTCTCATTTACTGTCGCACACGCAGCGGGAGTTGAGTTCCGCTCGCCGGCTGGCTGCAGCTGGTCAGCCATCGCGCGGCACATGAATGGAAGAACGCTTCGGTTCCGCGCACTTCCACCTCAATGGCCGCATCGGCGAGAATACACATGGATGGTGGGCGGAATCGGAAACGTGCGGTTTAGCCATGGGCGAAGCGCTTTTTTCGCCCGCGCCGCGCTAACATTTGCGCTGGTCGCCGCGTTCGCACTGAACCGATCCGCCGCCCCGCAACAGATCCCAACCGCGCCGACGCCAAACTCAACCGCTCCGGAGCAGCCCGTAACCGCGCCCGAGCCCCACGCTTCGGTTGCGGTCAAAGAGCGATTCCTCATCGGCCGGTTTCCCGATAAACCGTCGATGCCGCCCACGCTCAGCCTTCCTATTGAGCCGCTGGGCTTCACTGCGCCCAGCCCCGGCTATATGGGCGCGCGGAATTCAATGGCCTCGCTCGATTTCCTCGACGAGAACCGGCTGCTCTTCACCTTCCGGGTGCCTGGCTTGCTGCATCGCGATGTGGATAGCAGCGAGGAGGGCGTCGAACGCCAGATTCGCGCCGTAGTGCTCACGCTGCCCCAGGGCACGGTGGAGGCAGAGGCGGGGTGGACTGTGCACGATCGCGTCCGCTACCTGTGGCCGCTCAAGGGCGGACATTTTCTGCTGCGCGACCGCAACAATCTCTTCGAGGGCGACGCCACGCTCACGCTGAAGCCGTACCTGGACTTCCCCGGTTCACTGCTCTGGCTTGAAGTCGATCCCGGCCAGCATTTTCTCGTCACGAATTCCCGCGAGCCGGCGACCAAGGCTGCCGATTCCGGGGAAGTCTTCAGCCCACTGACCGCGTCAGCCACCGTCACATCCGACCTGGACTCCACCACCGAAAGTGACCATCCCGATCTGGTGGTCCGCATTCTGCGCCGGGACTCCGGTGAGGTGATGCTGGTAAGCCGCGTCCGGACCGCCGTTCATTTGCCCATCAACTCGGTGGGCTACCTGGAGAATCTGCGCAGCCGCGGAACAGAGTGGGTGCTGAATCTCAGCTACTTCACCGGCGGTAGCAAGATGCTCGGCCACGTTGAATCCACCTGCGAACCGGACGACCAATTTCTAACGGAGCAGGAGATTCTCGCTACCGGTTGCGGCCCATCCGGAGAGAGCAATCTTGTGGCCATGACCACCGGCGGGCGAGTCCTCTGGGAGTCGCAAGCGCCGCCCACCGAGGTGTGGCCGCAACTTGCCCTCGCGGCCAATGGCTCGCGCCTTGCGTGGGAAACTCTTGACGCCACGCACTCCATCTACGCTTACGCGCCCCTGGACGCCGGCGATGTGAAGGAGCAGTCTGTGACCGTTTTCGACGCCGCCGACGGAGAAATCGCCCTGGTCTCGCCGGTCAGCCCTATCCTCGACGCCGGCGGCAACGTCGCCATCTCACCCTCGGGCCGCCGCGTCGCGCTGCTCAACGCTGGCGCGATCCAGGTCTTCGACCTTCCTCCGGCCACGGCGCTGCCGGCTGCCGCATCCGGTCAATAATGGAGCCGTGAAATGTGAAGAAGCCATGAAAGCGCGCGCCTTTCATCTCGCCGATTCCAGGCCCGCGCACGCTTCATTTCTTTGTTCGCGCCAGGCTGACTCAGCGAACGATGACCCATGTACCCAGTCTTCCACTGTCGATCCGTCACTGCGGCGCGGTTTTTAGGTACACTGAGCGACGGGGGTTTCTTTCTTGGCAACGGCTGTCGTCCACTACACGGCTGCGGCGCTTACCGACCGCGGCCGCAAGCGCCCTTCCAACGAGGATGCATTCGGTTATTCCATCGAGCACGGCGTGTATGTGGTGTGCGATGGAATGGGCGGCGCTGCCGCAGGTGAGGTTGCCAGCTCCGTGGCCGTTGCCGAAGTGATGCAGTTGCTGACCAACCGCCCCGGCGCGAATCCCCTGCCGGCCGACGCCGAGCAAGCCGTCGCCGCCGCCAATGAAGCCATCTTCTCCCGCTCGCAGCGCAGCGAGAAGCTCAACGGCATGGGCACGACTCTGGTGGCACTGCTGGCGGAAGAGCGGCACGCATGGATGCTCAATGTCGGCGACAGTCGCGGTTATCGCCTGCGCAACTCAAAGCTGGAGCAAATCACCCTCGATCACTCGTTAGTCGAGGAGCAGATGCGCCTGGGCCAGATGAGCGAGGAGGAAGCTCTTCGCTCCCCGCTCAAGAACGTCATCACCCGCGCCCTGGGCACGCAAAGCTTCGTCACGCCCGACGTTTTCGAGCTCGAGACCGAGCCCGGCGACCTTTTTCTGCTCTGTTCCGACGGCCTGACCCGCGAGATCTCCGACTCGCTGCTCGAATCCCTGCTCCGCCTCGACCTGCCGCTTGAAGGTCTTTGTTCGCGCCTCGTCGCAGCCGCCAATCAGGCCGGTGGCCACGACAACATTACTTGCCTTCTGGTCCGCGCTAACGCGTAGCATTTCGGCAGACGCGTAGCATTTCGCGCCCGCTTTCAATTCCGTTCGCTCGGCTATTTTAAGGTCGCGTCGAGGCGCGGTGTCGCTGGGCGACGCGTGTTTCGCTTCGGCGTGGTCGAGGTTCGCGCTTTCGCAACACGGCGATTCGGGGGCTTTGCGGCACGCGGAAACTCCGGCCAGCTCAGCGCAAGAGAGCGCGGTGACGCGTTGGCCCTGGTGATCGCGAGATCGGCGACATGATCGACAATCCACTCAAAGTTGGCCGCTCCCACCGAATGCACATCGGCGTCGGGCACTGGATTAAGGAAGTCGATGGCGTAGGGGATTCCGTTTTCGACAGCGAATTCCACCGAGTTCAAATCGTAGCCGAGCGCGCTGCAGAGCTTGAGGGCATCTTCTTCCATGCGGCGGAAGAGCCGTTTGGCGCGGAGCGTTCTGGCGCGCGTGGCGCCTTGCAGGTAACGTTCGGCGTGCGGCCGCCGTGGGTCGTAAGGCATGATGCGGACTTTCTTCGGCCCCGCGACAAAGCAACGAAAATACTCTGTGTACTCGATCGCCTTCTGCACCACCATGCACAAGTCGCGCGACTGGTCGTAAGCGCGAAAGAACTCGTCGCGCCCGCGCACCTCATACACGTCCCGCCAGCCGCCGCCGTGAATCGGCTTCAAGAAACCATGCTCGCCGATGGCGGCAAACACGCTGTCCCAATCGAGCGGGAATTCCAGATTACGCAGCGATTTCGCGGTGGTTCCGTTGGGATACTGCTTGTGCGGCAGCAGCACAGTGGGAGGCACGGCTACGCCCAGCCGCGCGGCCAGCGCATAGTTGAAGAACTTGTCGTCGGCCGCGCACCAGAAGGGATTGTTGATGACCGCGGTTCCCTCGAGCGCCGCGTGCTTGAGAAACGCGCGATAGAACGGAATCTCGTGGGAGATGCGGTCAAGAATCACGGCATAGCGCGACTTGTGAAGGAAATCGACCGCGCCCGTTTGAACGAATTCGGCCTGAATGCCGGACGGATTTCGCGCATTGATCCGCTCGACCAGCGCGCTGGGGAAACTGTTCTCCACGCCGAACAGCACGCCGATCCTCTTCATGCAGTGGCCCCCACGTCGCGTGGCCGCCGGAAATCGTCCGGCTCGCGCGCCCGGCAACAGTGTACGTCAGGGCGTAGGCGGCCTTTCGCCGGTCACGAACCTTGGCTCGCGATGCGGCGCAACTGGCCGAGGTGATTCAGGTCGTGGCCGGCCATGGTTTCGACGACGGTTTGAAAGGTCATGGTTCCCCGCTCGGGATGCGTCATGGGTCGGGCCGCTGCGCCGGGGAGGGTATCGCGAATCAGTCGCAAATTCCATTTGCGCAAGGCAGAGAAGGCCGCGAGCGCCTCGTCAGCCGGAATGCGGGAGTAGCGCGCGGCCCACTTGTCCTGGTCAAAGGGCTGGATGGTCGGCCCATCCTCGGCAAGAGTTTGACGGAAACGGAATGCAAAAACGATCTCGCAGTCGGCTAGGTGGCACACGATTTCTGCCGCGCTCCATTTACCGGGAGCAGGCGGCAGGTTGATCCGGTTTGGGCCGATCGTCTTGAGACACTCGGCGATGGCATCCGCGGTTGAGGCCAGAATCGAAACGACCGGCCGTCCGTCAAGGAAGCTGTCGTACGGGTTGAGTTGGCTCATCGCAGATCCTTCCCCAAAAAAGTCTTCGCGAAAATCATCCATCGGAACTCACGGCCGACCATCACAAGTATTGCTGCGCCATCCGCTGCCAAGCCGGCCAGTCATGAGAATGCGGCGAATCCCAGATGTCAATCTGGTGCGGGATCCCTTTGTCATTCAGGATGCGGTCGAGTTCCTGATTCTGGCCCAGGCATTGGTCGTCCCAACCGGTGGCGAGCACATACTTGTTTCGCCGGAAGCGATCGAGAAACCAAGGATCGGTGAGGCGGGGCAGATAGTGAGTGGGCAAATGGAAGTAGCAATCGTTGTCGTAATAGCCGCCGAGAAAGCCGGTGAGATCGAATGTGCCCGACAGCGAAACAAATCCGCTGAAAATCGCCGGGTGACGCAGGGCGATGTTGACCGCGTGATAGCCGCCGAGACTGCACCCGAACGCAACGAGGCGCACGTCGGGGTTCTTTTGGCGGACGAAGGGGACAACTTCATCTAGAACGTGCTGCTCATATTGCATGTGGCGTGCGATGCGCTGGCGCGGCGGAGCCTTGCGGTTGTACCAGCTTTCGTCATTCACCGTGTCGACGCAAAAGAACTGCAGCCGACCTTCATCGAGCTTGGCCGCGAAAGCCGCGATCATGCCATGGTCTTCAAACTCGTAAAAGCGCCCGCCGGAGGTGGGAAAGACCAGCACGGGCAAGCCCGCATGGCCAAAGACGAGCAGTTCCATCTCGCGGCCCAACCGGCTGGAACGGCATTTGTGATACTCGCGATTCATGATTTCGGTTCCAGGGCTCCGATTCCGAATCCGACGTTGGGTGAAACCGGAGGCTGGTTCTGCCATCATAAGCGAGCGCCGCGGATTGGCCGGGCGCACGAAAGCGAAACTTGCGACGGTTGAGCGCATTGCAGGCCAGGGAGCGTGGATTTGCCTCAATTGCCCTGTTTCGGCGATACTTAGATGTTGTGATGTGTGCGGCCGGGCGCATCTGCCTGGCCGTTGTTGCTCCGGACCACCTGCGGTTTGCCTGCTCGCCAGGCGAATTCGGGATTGGAAACCGGCTGGGAAAGTCCCCGGACCACTTCACTCAAGCTCAGGAAGCCGAAAGGAATCGATTCATCGTGGTTATGATCCGTTTGGCGCGTTTCGGCGCCCGTAAACAGCCCTACTACCGCATTGTCGTGATTGAGAAGGACCGCGCCCGCAATGGCCGCTCCATCGAAGTTGTCGGCACATACAATCCTCGCACCAACCCGGCCAGCGTCGACCTGAAGCACGAGCGGATCGCGTACTGGCGCAGCAAGGGCGCGACGCTCTCACCAACTTTGGCAAAGCTGGTTGCCAAACACCCCGTGACTGCGGCGGCAGAGCCCGCGGTC
The DNA here is from genome assembly GCA_963835355.1 of uncultured Acidobacteriaceae bacterium. Classification (GTDB taxonomy): domain Bacteria; phylum Acidobacteriota; class Terriglobia; order Terriglobales; family Acidobacteriaceae; genus Telmatobacter. The sequence continues at coordinate 360,245 of CAWIFE010000002.1, forward strand.
GAGGCCACGACGCAGGTTACGGACCCGGCCGCAGCCTGATTTGCCCGCCTGAAGGGGACAAGACCCGGGACGGGGCGCGGCAAGCCTGGCTGCAAGTCTTTGCTCGCAGCAGGTTTGCGTGTTACTATTCGCCCACAGATCCAATGTCACGAAAACTCGAACGCAAGAGGTCAAAGGCACGATCATGACCCAAGTCGAACTAGTGCAAGTAGACGAGCTGGTCCGCGAGATTGCGCGGGCCCTGGTGGATGAGCCGACCGCCGTGGAAGTAGAGGCCGTGAACCGGGATGAGAACACTGTTCTCAGGCTCCGCGTGGCGGCGCAGGACGTGGGCAAGGTGATCGGCAAGCAGGGACGCACAGCGCGCTCGGTGCGCACCATCCTTGGCGCGGTGAGCATGAAGCTCCACCATCGTTACACGCTCGACATTCTGGAAGAGGACGACGAGGATTAGGGTGTTTTTTGTCCGCGCCGCCCGATTCCGTGGCCAGAGGGATCGCAATTCCTGAGTAGCTGTATGCCGGAGCGACTGCGCCCAAGTCGACGCGACCACCAGGGAGCGGCGACCATGCACAAGAGCACAACGAAGCACACAAACTCAGGAATTGCCATAGCCGTGCCGGAACCGCCCGAAGCGTGGGTTTGGCTGGCGCGGATTCGCCGTCCGCAAGGCCGCAAAGGCGAGGTCTTCGCCGAGATTCTGACTGACTTTCCCGACAAGTTTGCGGAGCGGCGGCAGCTGTGGCTGCTGGCTGCGGATGTGTCTGCGGCAGCGGGCACGCGGCCGGCTTCGCAGGCGCCGCGGCAGGTGGAACTCAAGAATCATTGGCTGCACAAAGGCGGCGTCGTGCTGCACTTCGCAGGAGTGGACTCGATCTCGGCGGCAGAGACGCTGGCCGGAGTAGTTGTTGCGATTCCGCGCACGGAGCGGGCGGAGCTGAGCGAGGACGCGGTTTACATCAGCGACCTTGTCGGATGCACGCTTGTGGATGTGGCTGGTGCGGAGGCTGTTCGTGTGGGCACGATCGAGAACGTGGACCGAAGTGGGGGAGCTGCACCGCTGCTGGTAGTGCGCGGCGCAAAGGGCGAAGTGCTGGTTCCGTTTGCAAAGAGCTATCTGCGCAAGATCGACCTGGAAGCGAAGCGCGTGGAGATGGCGCTGCCGGAAGGGTTGGTCGATTTGAGCAAGGCGGAAGAGGCGTGAGGCCGCGCGGGACCGCCGGCAATTTCGAGCGGCGCTCAAATTTCGGACAGTCTATTGAAACGCCAGCGGCTTCCAGACCCCGTTTTCCTTCAGGGCGAGTTGGATGGGGCGCGGCGGGCCTGTCGGCGGGACGGTCACTTCGATCCAGAGCTCCTGGCAGGGCCGAAGCGGCAGCGGACTCCTTGCGGTGTCGGCGATATAGAAGTCGACGGGGTCGGTGAGTTGCAACTGGTTGCATGACTCCCCGGCTTCAGCCGAAATCGACTCGCCTAGCGCGGGATCTTCTTCTCCTTCAACTCTCACTGCTGCAAGCTTGTTGTCGATAACCCTCAGGTACGCGCGAAAATCTACCCTCGGCCGCGCAGTGAAGTACGGTCCTGGCCTGATGGCGCCGTTTACGTCGCGCGGGAAGGTAGCGAGCTTGGCCGAAGGCAGCGTGCTTTGGCAGCCGTCGACGGTGAGCTGCAGGCTGAGGTAGCGGCCGCGCATGGGCAGCTCTGGATCGATGGCCGCGGCGCGGGTCCAGACGCGCGGGCAGCGCCTGCGCTCCCAGAGATATTTGCCAGCGACGGACGAGACGATGAGCAACTGGATGACGAGCAGCGCAATTGAAACGCCGGAGAGCGTGAAGCGGCCGATTTTCATTGCGCACCCCCGGTCTGGTTCTCCGGGGTCACGTTTCTCGGGGTAACGTCGGCTGCAGCACCAGCCGACGCAGGCGATTTCGACGGGGCCATGCGCGCGAGGATGCGACGGCGCATCTTTTCGAGCGCCCACCCGCCGGCGAGGAAGAGAATGCCGAGCCCGATGAGGCCCAGCGAGCGGTTGAACTTGCTCATGATGTCGCTCGAGTAGAACCAAATGACGGCGGCAGCGAAGCCAACAATGCCGAGGTTGACCAGCGCGCGCGAGAGGAGGCGCACGCCCCACCAGCAAAGCAGAACTGCGAAGGCGGCCACGAGCACATGGGCCCAAAGATTGGGATCGGTGCGGACATAGGTCGCCTGAAACCCATTGCCGTATTTGTAGCTCTCGGTCCAGGTGCGACAGCACCAGGGCAGCGCGAGGCAGAATGCAATCGCGGCAGTAATGGGAGCGAGGCCCTTGTGGCCGTGGAACGCAGCGACGACGAGTGGGATGGCGGCGATTGCGACCCACGCCCACACGCGCGTGCCGAAAGGAATGAAGCTCTGATCGGCCGAGAACGAGACCCAGCAGGAGAGCATCATCACGGCACCGTAGACCACGCCGATGACGCTCACAGCAAAGAGGATCCCCTGGACGGCCATGCGTTTGGAGCCAACGAAGAACGTGATGTAAAGAACGGCCCACATGAAATAGAGGCGGCCAAGGTAGACGTCTTCGCCGATGTGCCCGCTCATGCGGAAGCCTAACTCGCAGAAGATCCACGCAGGGACAAGGAGAAGAGCGAGCGTCTGCTGCGCCTGATCGCGGAGCAGCAACCAACCGGCGAGAGCGGCCAGCGCCCAGAGGAGCACAGCGGCCGGCCAGTGTTCCTGAACGTTGAAGATCTGGCCGACCAGAGCGATAGCTGCGCCGGTGGCCACTGTGCCGACGGCGTGCAGCGCGGTAGCGACGCCGTGGAAGCCGGGCCGCGCCAGGGCCCCGGCGGTGTGGAAGACGGCGACCATGGCGATGACCAGCGTGAAGCGCGCGCCGGGGCTGAGCTGGTCCCAGTGGGCGGAGACGAAGAGCACGACGCCGCCGGCAAGCAGGATTGCGCCGAGAATGAGGGCGGTGACGCCTTGCCATTTGAGGCCAGGGCTGTCTTTCGAGGCGGATTGCGCCTCGTGGGCGCGGATGCGGGCGGCGGTCGCGGCGTCGAGGACGCCAGCGGATTGCCATCGGGTTAGCAGGGATTCAATGTCGGGCATGATGAATTGCCAACATCATAGGCGCGTGGCGGGCGCGGGTAAAGGAGGAGTGATTTCGCAGCGGCGGGCGGCGGCCTCTTTGGCGGGGCGGGCCCTGTGGCTTTCCGAGTCCCGGAAGCTGGTTCTGTGCGGGAGGGGTCTGCCGTAGAATCCACTTGGAGCCCAAATGCCAGTGAAAGCTCTCTATCCCGGGACGTTTGACCCGCCGACCAACGGCCATGTGGACCTGATTCAGCGCGGATCGAAGCTCTTTGACCACCTGACGGTGGCGATCCTTGTGAATCCGGTGAAGAATCCGCTGTTCACCGTTGAGGAGCGCGTGGAGATGCTCGAAGAGGTAACCGGGCCGCTGGGCAACGTTTCGGTGGCCACGTTTGACGGGCTGATGGTGGAGTTCGCGCGGAAGGTTGGCGCGGCGGCGGTGCTGCGCGGAATTCGCGCCATCTCCGATTACGAGCATGAGTTCCAGATGGCGCTGATGAACCGGCGGCTGGCGCCGGACGTGGAGACGGTTTTCTTGCAGCCGGCGGGGCGCTACTCCTTTGTGAGCTCGCGGATGGTGAAGGAAGTTTTCAGCTTTGGCGGCGACATCAGCGGGCTGGTGCCGCCCAACGTGGTGAAGAAGCTGCACGCGCGGATCAAGAACGGCGGGTGACCGAGTGGCGACCGAGAGCACGCCGTCCACAGCCTGAACTTTGCGCTCAATGCGAAATCTGTCAAGATGGAAGAGATATGACTGTTACAGCTCCCACAAAGGTATTTGCCGACCGCATTGGCCGGATCGAGGTTTCCGCGACGATGGCTGTGGCCGCCGAGGCGGCTAAACTGCGCGCACAGGGCGCGAACCTTGTAGATTTTGGGGCCGGCGAGCCTCACTTTGCCACTCCGCGGCACATCAAGGACGCCGCGATTGCCGCAATTGAGGCGAACTTCACGCGCTATACCGTGGTGCCGGGGATTCCCGACGTGCGCAAGGCGATTGTGGAGCGGCACGCGTGCGACTTCGGCTCGGACTACACGATCGATGAGGCCGTGTTTACCACCGGTGGCAAGCTGGCGCTGTTTAACACGATCCAGGTGCTGGTGGACCACGACGACGAGGTGATTCTGCCGGTTCCTTACTGGGTGAGCTTCAAGGACATCATTCAATACGCGGGCGGGAAAGTAGTGTTCCTCGAGACCAGCGAGGCGGAGAGCTTCCGCATTACGGCCGACGCGATTGAGCAGGCAATTACGCCGCGGACGAAGGCGATCATTCTGAATTCGCCGTCGAATCCGGCGGGGTCGGTGGTTTCGGCTGGGGATCTTGAGCGGATCGTTCACCTGGCGCACGATCGCGGGATTTTTTTGCTTCTGGACGAGTGTTACGTGTACCTGAACTATGCGGGGAAGCCGGTGTCGGGCGGATCGTTCACATGGGCCAAGGAGCACATTGTGATTCTGGGCTCGCTGTCGAAAACGTACTCGATGACCGGGTGGCGCGCGGGATATGCGCTGGCAGCAAAGCCGGTGGCAGCGAACCTGAGCAAGCTGCAGTCGCAGTCAACGTCGAACGCGACAAGCTTTGTGCAGAAGGCGGCGATTGCGGCGCTGAGCGGCTCGCAGGAGTGCGTGGCGGAGTTTCGCGCGGAGTTTATCGAGCTGCGCGACTATATGCTGGCCGCGCTCAAAAAGATTCCCGGCGTGACGTGCACCAGGCCGGAGGGCGCGTTCTATGTGTATCCGAACATTTCGGCGTACTTGGGCAAGGGCGGCATTCGCACGGCAACGGAACTGGCGACACGGCTGCTGCACGAGGGACATGTGGTGACTGTGCCGGGCGAGGCGTTCGGGACCGCTGAACACGTCCGCATTTCCTATCCCGTGACGAGGGAAAACATCGACGAGGGCACGCGGCGGATGGGCGAGTTCCTGACAGGGCTGAAATAAGCAGGTTTCTGGGGTCAGGGATCGGGCGCGGGCGGCCTCACGGTAGCTGCGCTCGTCAGAAACCAACCGAATCAGATGGACTTAGCGACTCGCGAGTGAGGCACTGCTTGCGGCGGTGGGCTTCGAGTTTGCGGCCGCCCACTCGTTGATGGGATGCATCTGCTGGCACTCACCGCACATGGTGTTGGAAAACTGAGAGCCGCAGTGCGGGCAGACGGCCATGGATTGGAATGTGTCGAAGTTCTGTTGGCACTTGGCGCATTTCCAAAGCGCGCCCGCCGGCGGTTGGGCTCCGCAGTCAGGGCAGGCAAAGCCCTCGCGGCGCGGAAGCTTTTCCATGCGGATCAAGGCTTGTGCGCTTTTGAATCCGCTCCAGCAACTGAGCAGTATGTAGGCGGCGATGAGCAATGACCAGGTGGAGTGCATCCACAAGGCCAGGCAGACGAGGCCCGCCGCGCCGACAAATCCAAGAATCGTGGCGACGTAAAGGCTGCGAGCACGCCCCATGAAAAACCAAAGCAGGGAGCGAAGAATCTGGCCGCCATCGAGCGGATAGATGGGCAGAATGTTGAAGACGAACAGGATGACGTCGATCCACAGAATCCAGCCGAGCAAGGTGTAGACGTTGGGCATGGAAGCGGCCCAACCGAGAGAGCGTGCCGCGAGAAAGGCGCCGCCAAAGACGGGCAGAAGAGCCACATTGACCAGGGGCCCGGCGGCGAGGCTCCAGAGCGTGGCGGCGGGGCGCTGGGGCGGATTGACATAGGCGACGCCGCCCAGCGGCCAGAGCATGATGCGGTCGACCGTGCCGCCGACCTGACGGCAGGCCAGTGCGTGGCCGAACTCGTGCAGAAGCACGATGGCAAAGAGGGCCAGGTACTCGAGAGCGCTCCAGACCAGGGAGGTGTAGCGGCCCTGGCGACTGCCTATCTCGATGACGGCGACGACAAACCAGGACCAGTGCAGGTAGAGATCGATTCCCGCAACGCGGCCGAGATGGATGGCGCCCTGACGCAGCCCTGGCATTGCAGATAGCTTACGCCAGTTGCGGGGTCGGCGGGGACGAACGGATGGTGCGCGGGAGGCCGGGAAGGGGCGCACGGGACGAATGCTTCCCTCAATGTGGCAAATGAGGCCGCCGCAGGAGGGAGTCGGCCAAATTTATTCGTTCCTCTCTGTGCAAACGTTATGTTTGTCGAGTAGGATGGTCCTTCGAATGATAGACAAGATCGATTTTCGTCCCGTGATTCTGGCCGGAGGCAGTGGCACGCGGTTCTGGCCGCGCTCGCGGCGCGCGCACGCCAAGCAGGTTCTGGCGCTGGATGGCGAGCGTTCCATGATCCAGCAGACCGTGGAGCGGCTGAAGCCGCTGGCGGGTCTGGAGAAGACCTGGATCATTACCAACGAGTACCTGGCGCATGAGATTGCCGACCAGTTGCCGGGCCTGCCGGCCACGCAGATTGTGCAGGAGCCGGTGGCGCGCAACACGGCCCCGGCCTGCGGACTGGCGGCATTCCTGATCGAGCGTGAAAACCCCGACGCGGTGCTGGGCGTGTTCCCGTCGGACCACGTGATTGCCGACGAACCGCGTTTTTTGAAGGCGCTGCAAAGAGGGATCGCCGTGGCCGCGGCGGGCGAGAATATCGTGGTGCTGGGCATTGAGCCGTTCCGCCCCGAAACCGGTTATGGATACATCGAGACCGGCGACCTGACGAAGGACGATTCGGCGCTCCATGTGCGGCGGTTTATCGAGAAGCCGAACCAGAATCGCGCCGATGAGTTTGTGGCGGCAGGAAACTACTACTGGAATTCGGGGATGTTTCTTTGGTCGGCGCGGACGCTGGCCAACGCCGTGCGCGAGCATGTGCCGGAGACGGCTCCACTGCTGGAGGCGATTGCCGCCGCGTGGGGCACGCCGGCGTTCGACGAGGTGTTCCGCACCACATATCCCAAGTGCGAGAACATTTCTGTTGACTATGCCGTGCTTGAGCCGCGATCGGCCAAGGGAGAGCATCTTTCCCATTTGTATTGCATTCCCGCGGAGTTCAACTGGAACGATCTCGGCTCGTGGGCATCGCTCTACGAATACCAGGTAGAGACGCGGCTGCGCGGCGACGCGGAAGGCAACGTGGCCGATACTGGCGGGCACATCTCGATTGAAGCCAGCGACAACTACATCTTCAGCCCGCGGAAGTTTGTCGCGCTGGTCGGCGTGGAGAACCTGGTGATCGTGGACACCGAAGACGCGCTGCTGATTGCCCACCGTGATCACTCCCAGGACGTAGGCAAGATTGTGAAAGAGCTGAGCATCACGGGGCGAAGCGAACTGATCTAGATTCGAATCGCTTGCTGCCGCTCGCCGGAACCACCCTGCTCCACCGCTGTACAATTCTTGGGTAACTCAGCGCGCACTTTTCGCCTGAGTGGGGTGGAAAATGCCCGAAACCATCGATTGGCCGGCGCGCGGAAAACGGCAGCGCCCGCGCCTGGTGATTTATCTCTTCCTCGCCGCCGTCATTTTGATCTTCATCGGCAGCCGCACCGCGATTTCCTACTGGGTTGACCTGCTCTGGTTCCGCTCGCTCGGCTTTGCAAGCGTCTTCTGGAAAAGCTTTGGCCTCGAATGGGGCACCTTCGCAGTGTTTGCGGGGCTCACGTTTCTGATCTTGTTCGCGGCGTTTCTGGTGCTGCGCCACAGCCATGCCGCGGATTTGCCCGACACGCACACCATTTTTTTCGGCGGCAGGCCGATCGAGCTGCCGCTCAAGAAATTCCTGCGGACGATCGCTCTGGTCGCAACGCTGCTGATCTCGCTGGCCACCGGCTTCGCCATGTCGGGTCAGTGGCAAACGTTGGCTCTCTACTGGTACGCACCGCGCGCCGGAAGCGTTACCGATCCGATTTTCGGACGGCCGCTCGGCTTTTATCTCTTCACGCTGCCGGCATGGGAAATGATCGCGGGATGGCTGCTGACGCTGGCGGTAATCGTCTGCGTTCTGGCTGTGCTGTTCCTGATCGCGGCGGGCGGAGGACGCGCACTGGGAGGACGCTTTGGCGGAGCCGCTTCCCTGCCCTGGCGCGGCGTTTCAATCGCAGCCGGATTCGTGCTGTTTGCGCTGGCCATCCGGGAGTATGTCGGCCGCTTCGATTTGCTCTTCCAGGAGCACACGATTTTCGACGGTGTGACCTACACCGACGCGCACGTCACGCTGATCGGGATGTTGTTTATCGCGGTGGCGCTGGCCGTGGGCGCGGCAATCGCGATCGCCAGCGGCGTGATGCGGCCGCGAGCACGCTGGTTGCTTGCCGCACTGGCTCCGGCGGTGGCCTGTTACGTGGTGGCCGCGGTCGCGGGATGGTATGTGAGCACGTTCATCGTGAAGCCCAACCAGCTCGACAAGGAGCGGCCTTACATCGCCGATAATATCGCGATGACGCGGCAGGCTTACGGGCTTGACAGCTTTGCGCAGCGCGAGTTTCCCGCGGATACAACCGTCGCCGCCGTCGATGCGGAACACAACCAGGCCACGCTCGAAAACATCCGGCTGTGGGACGTGAATGCGCTGCAAGACACACTGCGGCAGGTGCAGGAGATTCGCACCTATTACGATTTTCCCGGCATCGACATCGACCGCTACCAGATCAACGGATCGCTGCGGCAGGTGATGCTGGCGGTGCGCGAATTGAATGTGGACAAGCTGCCCGAGAGCAGCCGCAACTGGATCAACGACAAGCTCATCTACACCCATGGCTACGGCATCACGATGAACCCGGTAAACGGCTTCTCGCCGGAGGGGCTGCCGATTCTTTACCTGAGCAACATGCCGGTGCAAAGCACAGTGCCCAGCCTGAGCGTTACGCGGCCGGAGATTTACTTCGGCGAGCTGACCGACAGCGATGTGTACGTGAAGACGCACCAGCAAGAGTTCAATTATCCGCAGGGGCAGAGCAACAATCTTTCTTCGTATGAGGGCACAGGCGGGATTGAGATGGGAGGCTTCCTGCGCCGTGCGCTGCTGGCCTTCGATCTTGGCGATCTGACCAAGGTTCCGTTTAGCGACGACATAACGGCAGACAGCCGCCTGCTGATGCGGCGCAACGTGGTGGCGCGCGTTTCAACGCTGGCGCCGTTCCTGACCTTCGATCACGATCCGTATATTGTGGTCGGTGCAGATGGACGTCTTTCATGGATCATTGATGGCTACACTTCTTCGGCGAGCTATCCTTACTCGGCGCCATCGACTCTCGAAAACGAACCCGTCAACTACATTCGCAACAGCGTGAAGGCGGTAGTGGACGCGTACGACGGAACCGTAACGTTCTACGTGTTCGACAACCAGGATCCGATCCTGGCCGCGTGGCGCGGGATTTTTCCGGGACTGTTCAAGGATGAGTCGGCGATGCCCGCGTGGCTGCGCGCGCACGTGCGTTATCCGGAGATGCTGTTGAGCCTGCAGGCCGATGTGTATGCGCTTTACCATATGACCGATCCGGAGGTGTTTTATAACCGCGAGGACCAGTGGAGCGTGGCCACGCAAACGGGTTCGAGCCAGGGCGACCAATCGACGCAGGAGATGCAACCGAACTTTGTGCTGATGACCTTGCCTGGCGAATCGGGCGGCCTGGAATTCGTTGAGATTCTGCCCTTCACGCCGACCAATCGCAACAACCTGATTGGCTGGATTGCGGCACGCAGCGACGGCGCGAACTACGGCAAAGCGGTAGTCTTCGATTTCCCCAAGACGCGGCTCGTGGATGGCCCGCAGCAGATTGAAGCGCGCATCGATCAGAACGCACAGCTCTCCGGCCAGCTCACGCTCTGGAATCAGCAAGGCTCGCATGTAATCCGCGGCAGTCTTCTCGTGATTCCGTGCGGGCAGGCGCTGCTTTACGCAGAACCAATCTACCTGCAGGCACAGCGAAGCCCGATGCCGGAGTTGCGGCTCGTCGTGCTGGCGCTTCAGGATCGTCTGGCCTATGGCCCAACCTTCGAGGCCGCGTTGAGCTCGCTCTTCGGAGCGGAGGCGCCGTCGCTTGCAAATGGCGAAGCGCCACCGACCACGACAGGGGCCGGGAATGGAACGGGAGCGACAGTGCCGGCGGGAACGACGCAGCCCAATGAGAGCCAGGGTGCGCTCATCAGCCAGGCCAGCCAAGACTTCGCGGACTATCAGCGCCTGACTTCGGAAGGCAAGTTGGCCGACGCCGGACAGAAGCTCGACGATCTGAAGAAAGTGCTCGGCGAGTTAAACTCTCACGGAAAATAGATCGGCCCGGCTGGCAATTTTCCAGCTTCGTTCACCTTTTGCATTGCAACGGAGGTCATGGTCGCCCCATGTTCACTATTGATCGGCGCAGATTTATGAAGACAGCAGCGGCAACTGTGCCGTTGGTCCGAATGGGAGATTCTCTTGGCCTGAACTCGGCTGGCGTGTCTGCCGCGGCGGGTCCAGGCGATACGACGGAGGTGCCGTGGCAGAAGAAGCTGCGCCGCATTGGCCAGACCAACATTACGGAGCACGATCCGGCGGTGCTCGACGTGGAAGCCTGGGCGGACTATTGGGCGAGCGTCAAGGTTGGCGCGGTCTTTGTCAGCGTCACCGGGATCGTTGCGTTTTATCCGAGCAAGGTTCCGTTTCATCGACCCGCAAAATTCCTGAATGGGCGCGATTTCACAGGCGAATTGAACGAAGCGGCGAAGAAGCGCGGACTGCGCACGGTTGCGCGCTACAGCCCTGACCTGAACTGGGGCGACGCTCTGGCCGCGCATCCAGAGTGGTTCATGCGAGACGAACACGGGCAACCGCTCGTGTCGGCCGAAGCGCCCGAGCTCTACCAGACGTGCATGTTTTCGACGTACATGACCGATTATTTTCCGGCGGTGATGCGCGAAGTGAATTCCCGCTACGACGTAGACGCGCACTACACCAACGGATGGCCCTCGTTTGCATTGCAGGAGTGTTACTGCGACCAATGCCGCCAGTTGCCGCCGGCAAAGACGCCCGCTTACTGGGACAAGTTCAACGAGCGGTTCACGAGCCTGTGGAAGCTGTACGATTCGATCGCGAAGGACAAGAAGCCGACGAGCTTCTACATCAACAATATGGGCGGAGGCTTTCACGCCACGCCGAATCTTGCGCAATTGGGCGAGTTCTGTCAGTGGTTCCAGAGCGACAACCAGGGCCGCAACAGAGCAGATGCGCCGGTGTGGGGCGCGGCGCAACAGGGACGTGTGTGCAATGCCGTGCTCGATGGCAAGATGGCCACTAACGTGACAGGGGCGTATACGACCGGACCGATTCGTTGGCGCGAAGTCACAAAATCGCCCGCCGAATCCGTGATCTGGGTTAGCCAGTCTCTGGCCAGCGGAATGGTTCCCTACTTTCACGTTGTTGGGGGCGAGAACGGCCTTGGCGAAGATTTGCGCTGGGAGAAAACCGGTCGCGATTATCTCTTGTGGACCGCGCGGCACGACGCGCACTGGGTGAACAAAGCCACCATCGCCAATATCGGCGTGGTGATGGGACAGCGCACGCAACTTTTCTACCAGCCGCCGCGCGACTTTTCGATGCAACAGTATATGGATGCGGTGTATTCAGCGCTGCTCGATGGGAGATTTCTCTTCGACTATGTACATGAAGACCGGCTGCAGTTGGAGCGGATCAAGAAATACTCGGCTCTGATTCTGCCCAATACCGCGCTGCTCAGCGATGAGCAGTGCAGGCAGTTGCGCGAGTATGTGAACCAGGGCGGCTCACTGCTGGCTACGTTCGAGACCAGCATGTACAACGAGCGGAACGAGCGTCGCGAGGACTTTGGGCTTGCCGAGGTCTTCGGGATTCATGCAGCGGGCCCGGTGATCGGCCGTCTGGGAAATGCGAATCCTTATCTCGCGCGGATCGAACGGGCGCATCCGATTCTCGATGGATTCAGCGATACTCACTGGATTCCGGGCGCGGAGTTTCGGGTGCCGCTGAAGCCTGTGGACAATCCCGTGCTGACCGTGGTGCCGAGCTACACAGCGTACCCGCCGGAGCTTTCGTACCCGCCGGTTCCACACACCGATGAGCCCGCTGTTGTGTTGCGCGAGCGCGGCGCGAGCCGACTGGCGTATTTTCCGGGCGATATTGAGCCGACGATGTGGCTCTCAGGACACACGGATCTCAACAGGCTTCTCGTGAATGCGATTCGCTGGGTGGCAGGTGCGCCAGCTCCGGTGAGTGTCGAGGGCAAAGGGCTGGTGGAGATTTTTGCGTGGGAGACGGAGCCGGGATTCGCAGTTCATGTGCTGAACTACACCAACCCGAACGCTCATCACGGATGGTTCAGCGAGTTTTATCCGATTGGGGCGCAGAAAGTCCGCTTCAAGCTGCCAGCGGGCCGGCGCGTCACGCGCGTCGAATTGCTGCGCGCCGAGCGCGACATTCCGTTCCACGCGACGGGCGATTCGGTCGAGTTCACGATTCCGTCGATCACGGATTACGAAGTCGCGGCGCTTTATATCTGCGTGAGGGCGCGAGAGCGGGCTGCTTGGGCGCGCGATTTCGGCCGCTGCGGTGTGACGCACACGGCGATAAAATGCACTAGAGAAGATCCATCAACAGATCGACAGAAGGAATGCGATGCCTCGCTTTGCCGCCAACCTGACGATGATGTACGCGGAGCACAACTTTCTTGACCGCTTTGGCGCCGCCGCGCGCGATGGCTTCAAAGCCGTCGAGTACCTTTTTCCGTATGAGTATCCGGCGGCAACGCTGGCTGCGCAGCTCAAAGAGCACAAGCTGCGGCAGGTACTGTTCAACTCTCCTCCCGGCGATTGGAAGGCCGGCGAACGCGGCATCACGGCATTGCCTGGGCGCGAGCGGGAGTTTCGCGACGGTTTCTTACTGGCTTTGGAGTACGCACAGGTACTGGAATGTCCACGGATTCACGCGATGGCCGGGATTGCGCCGCAGGGAGCCGGCCGCGCGCACTCGCTCGGCGTGTATACGGCTAATCTGGCGTGGGCAGCGGAGCGGGCGCACGCGGCGGGCATCGACTTGTTGATTGAGCCGATTGCGAAGCGAAACATTCCGGGATTCTTCCTCAATCGCCAGGAAGAGGCTCACGCGATCGTGGCGGAAATCGGCGCTCCGAATCTGAAAATTCTGATGGACCTCTTTCATTGCCAGGTGGAAGAAGGCGATTTGGCGGTGAAGATCCGCAAGTATCTCGCGGACCCGAAGAAGACCAGCGTAGGCCACTTCCAGATTGCGGGGGTGCCGGAGCGCCATGAGCCGGACACCGGCGAGGTGAACTACGGCTATCTCTTTAATGTGATTGACGAGCTGGGATACGAAGGCTGGATTGGGTGCGAATACATTCCTGCCGCGGGGACTTCAGCAGGCCTGGGCTGGTTCAAAAAGGAAACCGCCGCGAAATAGAGCACTCGCGGCGGCGCCTTGATTCTTCGATCGTCTGGCTTACTTCACAACACCAAAGGTGAGCGTGGTGGTGGAGTGCATTGTCTCGCCGGGACGCAGAAGTGTGCTCGGGAAATCCGGATGGTTCGGCGAATCGGGAAAGTGCTGCGTTTCCAGGCAGAGGCCGGAATGCTTTACATACTTCACGCCATGGCGGCCGGTGAAGGCTCCATCAAGGAAGTTGCCAGAATAGAACTGCACACCAGGCTCGGTTGTTTCCACCGTGAGCTTGCGCCCACTCACCGGGTCGGTGACGATGGCCGCTAAGCGCAGTGTGCCGCGTTTACCATTCACCACCCAATTGTGGTCGTAGCCACCGGCGATTTTGAGCTGCTGGTTGTCGGCGCCGATGCGCGCGCCGATCACTTCGGGCTTGGTGAAATCGAGCGGCGTGCCGGCCACCGGGGCCAGTTCGCCGGTTGGAATCAGCGTTGTATTCACGGGCGTGTAGCGGTCGGCGTTGATCTCGATTTTCTGGTCGAGAATGTTGCCCTGTTCGTCGCCATGCAGGTTGTAATACGCATGGTTGGTCAAATTCAGAACCGTTGGCTTGTCGGTGGTGGCGGAGTAGTCGATGCGCAGCGTGGCGCCACTGAGGGTATAGCGCACCTTCGCGGTGAGCGTTCCCGGGAATCCCATGTCGCCGCCGGGGCTGACGAGGGTGAACTCGACGCCGCCGGGCACCTCGTGCGCCTGCCAAACGTATTGATCGAATCCCTTGGGGCCGCCGTGCAGGGCGTTGGGCCCATCGTTCAAGGGAATCTGGTAGGAATTTCCGTCAATCGTGAACTTGCCCGCGGCGATGCGATTGCCGTAGCGCCCGACAATGGCCCCGATATACGGGTTGGGCGTTTTCAAATACGTGCTCAGGTCGTCGTAGCCGAGCACGACATCCGCCATCTTGCCATTGCGATCCGGGGCTTTCACGCTCACCAGATGCGCTCCATACGCCATGACTCTTACTTCAATTTGCCCGCTGGTCAGCGTGTAGATCGGAACCGGAACCCCGTCCGCGGTTTTACCGAAAATCGACATCTTCGTCTCTCCCTTTGCAACGGCCGGAATCGCCATTGCCACAGCCATGATGAATGCAAGAACCTGAGTCACTCGTTTCACAATTTACCTCTTTACCTTCACGCGCCCGCGCCAAGGCCAAATCGCGGTTGTCCGGCGCAGTCTAGTGCTCGCCGGATTCGGACCGCGATCGCAGCGCGAAAACGCTCCCTCGCAACTATAGCTGAAGCGGCAGGTTAACCCATCGTACTCCCACCGGCTATCCAGGATGCCTGTATTGCCGGAGGGGGTTGTCAGAGGGCACAGCAACGGCCCCGCAGAGCGAAGAACACGCGTTCGTTTTCGGGCGTGCCGTTCAGGCACGGATCAGCATGAGTTGTAGCTCTGGTGGGTCCGCGTCCGGAATTGCCGCAGAGACGATCATTGGCAGCGCAGAGGGAATGAGCGCCGACGCAGGCGACCCTGCCCGAGTGCTTAGCGGTGCGGAATCAGGGCCGTCAATTATCGTCTAAGTTGTTGATTTGGTGGGCGCTGCAGGATTCGAACCTGCGACTTCCACCGTGTGAAGATGGCACTCTACCGCTGAGTTAAGCGCCCAGAAAAGGCATTGGAGGGGCTGCGTCGCGCATTTCAGCGCCCCAGGATTTGGGGAGCCGAATTGCCGCAGCCGAGAGGCCCTTTTCGCGCCAAATTCCATCCGCCGAGCGACTCCGGTTCCGCGTCCCGCCGGTAGGTCCGGTTCCGCTTCTGCTGGACAGGCGCCACAAAGGACATCCCTTGGGGTAGAGTAACACCAGCAGGGCTTTACGGCCAAACCGTGATTGCCATCGGCCGCTCATCGCGACGGTTTTTCGGCGCGGGAAGCACGGGGGTCGGGAGCCAAGCGAACCATGCTCCGGAGAGTAAGTTCAATTCGCCAGGAGAGCGAGCTCCCATTGGACGGGGAAGCGGCGCTGGGGCCTGTTTCCGGCGTTGGGAACCCCCGTTTACCCTCCGGATTGGCCCGGGCCGACGCCCTGGCGCAGGCCGCGCAGCCGGGCGCGGGCGAAGGAGCCTCAGAAGACGGAAATTCAGGCGAAGAAACCGCTTACGAGGCGCAACCTTCCGGCTTGGATGGGGTTCCAGAGGATATGGCAACGATGGTCCTCAACGGTCCGGCGTTGGGAGCGGGTTCGGCATTTCGGCCAGACGCGACCCCGGAGCCGGGTGTGGGCGTGAGGGCCGATTTGGACCCCAAAAGCGACGCAGCCATCATGCTGCGGGTAGCCGAGGGCGACGAGGCCGGTTTTAATTACCTGGCGACCAAGTACCACCGGCCGATGATTCATTTCCTCTACCGGATGGTTGGAAACCAGGCAGTTGCCGAAGAGTTAGCGCAGGAAGTATTTCTTCGCGTCTATCGTGCCAGGGGCAGCTATCGGGCCGAAGCCAGATTTACGACGTGGCTTTACCGGATCGCGACCAACCTGGCCGTGAACCACGCGCGCGACACGCGGCACGAACGATCCGCGCAAACGGTGTACCTGGATCAGCCGGACGAGGAGACGGGCACGACTCCCGATGTGGCTGACGGTGAGCCGACGGCGGAGCAGCAGTTGCTGCAGGATGAACGCATGGCCGCCATCCGGCGTCACGTGATGGCGCTGCCGGAAAGGCAGCGGATGGCTGTGTTGATGCACAAGTACCAGGGGATGGATTACCGGCAGATCGGTGAAGTGCTCAAGTTGAGCGAGTCGGCGACGAAGTCGCTGCTGTTTCGCGCTTACCAGACGCTCCGGGACAAATTGAAGGATTTTGTTTGAAGGCATGAGTGAAAAGAAGCCGGAGCCATAGAAAAGGAAACCATAGAAAACGGAAATTGGCCGGCGGAAACTGTGGGGTGGGAATCATGAAAAGGATGAAGACAAATTGCCCGGGAATGGATGCTGAGCTGGCGGGATTGCTGCTCGATCCGAGCCCGGCTTCTGCCAAGGTTCAGGCGCATGTTGCCGAGTGTAAGCGCTGCCAGGATGAGCTCGCGGATCTGAAGACGACCGTGCAGGCTCTGGATGCCTGGAAGGCTCCCGCGCCGAGCCCTTATTTCCTGACGCGGCTTGGCGCCAGGATGCGGGAAGAGCGCGAGGCTGTGCCGGCCGGATGGCTGGCTGGCGCCATCGCTCGGCTGCGCGCAACCGTCAAGTACGGTTCGGGATTGCATGTGCGTCCGCTGGCGGCCGTAGCGCTTACAGTGGTGCTGCTGGTAGGCGGGGGCACGTATCTGGGCGTGACCGACTGGATGCAGCCCGCGCAACAGACTGGCCAGAACGCTGCTGTGGTAAGCGACCTGCAAACGCTGGACAGCAATGCGCAGGTGCTGGATCAAATGGAAGCGCTGACCGGCAACCAGAACGGAGATTGACGTTTTTCACATTTCGGCCGCTTGCCGGGAGAAAGACTTGTGAACTGGACTTCAAACGCGGAAAGAAAGCGTCCGGCGGCGATGGCCGCAGCGGTCCTGTTCCTCTGTTTGACCGCGATTGCGGCGGCCGGGCAGCGCGGCTATGAGCGCCGAGCACCGCTCAGGCAATTCCGTTATGCGCAGCTCCAGAATCGGCAAAACGGAGCGCAGAATCAGCGGCAGAACCGGAATCAGCAGCGGCCGTATCAGCCGCAGCAAAGGCCGTACACACCGCAACAGCGGCCGAACCAAAACCAGCAGAGGCCGTACCAGACGCAACAGCGGCCGAACCAGAATCAGCAGAGGCCATATCAGCCAATCCCGCAAAATAACGGCGCGCAACGACCGACGACCGCATATCCGGCTCTTGGAGCCCGCCCCGGCACTCCGGCGCCGAGCTACACGCGCCCGGCTTATCCCAACGGAAATCGTCCCGGCGGCGTTTATCCGGGCGCAGCGCCTCCCGGGCATTTAGGCGACTGGCTGAACCAGCACCAGGGCCTCCCTGTCGAGGATCAGGAGCGCTTGCTGCGCAACGATCCCAGCTTCAATCGGCTACCGGCCGCGACACAGCAACGCCTGACGCAGCAGTTGCACCAGCTGAATCAACTGCCCGAGGAACAGCGCCAGCGCCGCCTGGCGCGCAGCGAGATGCTGGAGCACATGTCTCCGCAGGACCAGGTGCAAGTTCGCCAGGCGGGGCGCAGTTTCATGGCGTTGCCGCCGGATCGCCAAGCGACCGTCAAGCGCGCCTTTCAGGATCTGCGCTCGGTTCCGCTCGATCAACGCGCGACGGTGCTGAACTCGGCACGCTATCAGAACCAGTTCAGCCCGGATGAGCGCGACATCCTGACCAATCTTCTGCGCGCCGAACCCTACGAGCCGCCTCGCTAGAGCGGAACCAAAGCAACCGTGTCCTGTTGAGTTTTGCGCAGTGTCGCCGCTCCTTGATGGTCGCGTCGACTTGAACTCAGCGCTTTCGGGATGCACCGACTCTGGTCTCGCTGTGACGAGGATTTTCGCCGCCGGGTTACGCCAGCTTGCTTCTGAAGAAGGGGAGGGATTTTTTCAATCCTTCCATGAGGCCGACGCGCGGCTCCCAACCGAGCAGAGCTCGCGCCTTGGTGATGTCGGGCCGTCGCCGCGCGGGATCGTCCACGGGTAGATCGATGTAGCTCAACTCGCTTTCTGAGCCAGTTACTTCGAGTACGGCTTTGGCGCAATCAAGGATGGTGAACTCCTCGGGGTTGCCGATATTGACTGGAAAATGTTCCGGACTGCGCGAAAGGAGCACGATTCCTTCGATGAGATCGTCGACATAGCAAAAGCTGCGGGTCTGGCTGCCGTCGCCGTAGACGGTGAGTGCCTCGCCGCGCAGGGCCTGCATGATGAAGTTGGAAATGACGCGTCCGTCGCCGGGGTGGAGGCGCGGACCATAGGTGTTGAAGATGCGCGCAATGCGCGTATCGACGGCGCGCGAACGATGGTAGGCCATCACCATGGCTTCGCCGAACCGCTTGGCTTCGTCGTAGACCGAGCGAGGGCCCACCGGATTCACATTGCCCCAGTAGGTTTCCGGCTGAGGATGCTCCAGCGGGTCACCGTAGCACTCTGACGTGGAGGCTTGGAGATACCTCGCGCCATACTTGGCGGCAATTTGCAGCGTGTTCTCAACGCCTACGGAACCCACGCGGAGCGTTTCAATTCCCAGGCGAAGATACTCCGGCGGACTGGCCGGCGAAGCGAGATTGAAGACGGTATCGACGCGGCCCGGATCGAAGTCCGTGCAGATATCGCGCTCTTCAAAACTGAAGCGGGAATCATTGGCAAGATGGGCAAGGTTGGCGGAGTCGCCCGTGGACAGGTTGTCGACGCCGAAAACGGAATAGCCCTCGCCAAGCAGGCGGTCGGTGAGATGAGAACCAAGGAAACCGGCAGCGCCGGTTACAAGTGCGGACTTTGGCAAAGTTCAATACTCCGGAACTGAAAACTTAAAATGAAAATGAGGAACTCACCCTTAGCGCCCGCGCCTGCGCCCAATCGCGCCGAGCGGCACCGAGGAAGCGCGTTCAAACCGGCAATTTGCGCGGCTTGCCTTCCTGAGCATGGTAGCTGGCCTGCCTGCCGACGCTCACATAGGTAAAGCCGTGGCTCTGCATCTCCAGCGGCTTATACAGATTGCGACCGTCGATGATGATGGGGAAACGCAAGGCCCGGTTCAACCGCGCCAAATCGATCGAGGCAAACTCCTTCCAGTCGGTGAGGATCAGCAACGCATCGGCATCCTTCGCTGCCTGGTAAGGATCTCCGGCGTATTGCATGTTCGCGGCAGGCGGCAGTACTTCCTTCGCGCGCCCCATCGCCGCCGGATCGTATGCCGAGACAATGGCGCCCGCCTGCAGCAGTTGTTTGACGATCTCGATCGCGGGTGAATCGCGGATGTCGTCCGTGTCGCCCTTGAAGGCCAGGCCCAGCGCCGCCAGCCGCTTGCCGCGGAGAGTCCAAAGCGCTGAACGAATCTTGTTGAAGAAGACTTCTCTCTGAGTATCGTTGATTTTGCGGACTTCTTCGAGCAACTGAAGGTTGACTCCGCGCTCCTGCGCCACCCAATGAAATGCGGCGACGTCCTTGGGAAAGCACGAGCCTCCGTATCCGAGTCCCGCGCGAAGAAATCCGGGTCCGATGCGGTTGTCGAGCCCGATCCCGGCAGCAATGTCTTCGATGTCCGCATCCACGGCTTCGGCCAGGTTGGCCACGGCGTTGATGAACGAGATCTTCATCGCCAGGAACGCATTCGAGGCGTGTTTGATGATCTCCGCGCTTTGCGTTGAAGTGATAATCAGCCGCGCCGGCCTGTCCGTGCTGCACGTTCCAGGCACTGCTCCAGGCTGCGCGTAGTAACTGCCGGCGGTTAATGGCTCATAGATTCGCCGCAGAATCTCCGCCGAGCGGTCGTTGGTTGCGCCCACAACGATGCGATCGGGGTGCAGAAAATCGACCACCGCCGTGCCTTCGCGAAGGAATTCCGGATTCGATACGACGTCGAACAGGTCTGCATCAACGCCGCGGCGGTGCAGCACGCGCCGAATCCAGTCGTTGGTGTAGACCGGCACTGTGCTTTTTTCCACAATCACCTTGTAGCTCTTGATGGCGCGCGCAATTTCGGCCACGACGGCCTCGACATACGACAGGTCTGCTGCGCCGCCATCCCCCTGCGGAGTTCCAACGGCGATGAAGACCGCCTCGCTCCGCTCGACGGCCTCGGCCAGATGCGTGGTGAACGCTACCCTGCCGCCGCGGTGCCTGGCCAGCAGCTCGGGCAGATGCTTCTCAAAGATGGGCACACCGCCCTCGCAGAGATGCTTCACGCGAGCTTCGTCATTATCGACGCAGACGACCTGGTGGCCCATGTCGGCAAAACAAGCAGCTGCCACCAGCCCGACATATCCGGAGCCGATCACGCAAATTGATACCGAATTTGACATGCGTTGGCGAGTTCCTTTCTGGGCCAATCTATGAGCGAGTTGGTG
Source organism: uncultured Acidobacteriaceae bacterium (assembly GCA_963835355.1). Classification (GTDB taxonomy): domain Bacteria; phylum Acidobacteriota; class Terriglobia; order Terriglobales; family Acidobacteriaceae; genus Telmatobacter. The sequence continues at coordinate 380,716 of CAWIFE010000002.1, forward strand.
GTGCCGGGCAATTCCCTTTCCGATGGATGCTGCGAATTCGGCAATTCATGGATCGTCGCAGCCACTCGCCGCCACATCGACATTCTATATTGCTGCTCATCGTTGGTCTGTGAGGCCCCGCTTTCAGGCGCATCTTCCCAATCACCGCGTTGCGCACAAAGGCATGCTGGCCGTCCCCTCGAATCCAAGTTGAATCGCGGCCGCCGGCCCGATGCGAATGCTCCTCTCGGCTACAATTGGATACAGGCCAAAAGGTCATATTCTTTGCGCATTGCGCGCAATTCCTGCAAGGAGCTGCAACCTCTATGGCGATTCCCGCCACGCAACTACGTCCGGGCATGATCATCAAGCACAACGACCAGCTTCACGTGGTTTTCAAAGTCGAGCACCGTACGCCCGGCAATCTACGCGCCTTCATTCAGGCCAAATTACGCAACCTCAAATCGGGCGCCATGTTCGAGCACCGTTTCCGCTCCGCCGACGCGATTGAGAAGGTGGTTGTGGACGAAATTGCCATGGATTTCTTGTATGCCGACGGCGATGATTATTACTTCATGAATCCGCTCGACTATGAGCAGACCGTTCTCAAGAGCTCGACACTAGGCGACGCGGTCGAATACCTCACCGCCAACCAGCAAATCAAGGTGAGTTACTTCGATGGGCAGCCGGTGGGGATTGAGCTGCCGCAGACCGTAGACCTGGAGGTCGTGGAAACCGAGCCGGGGCTGAAGTCGGCAACTGCCTCCAGCGTCACAAAACCGGCCAAGCTGGAGACCGGGCTCGTTGTCCAGGTGCCGCCGTTCATCAACGCGGGCGAAAAGATTCGCGTGGACACGAGCGAAGGCGCGTATTTGAGCCGCGCGTAGAATTCCCCGAAGTCAGCAAACGTCAGGAGGTCCCATGCCCGTTCCCGCAGTCATCGCCACCGCCGCTGAAAACTACCGCTTCAACTCCGATTTTCTAGCCAGAACGGTCGAGGACCTGTCGCCCGAGGAGTGGCTGCGGCGTCCCGACGAGAAATTGAACCACATCGCGTGGATCGTAGGCCACGTGATCTGGGCGCGGAGGTCAGTCCTCACCCGGCTGGGAACGGATTGGTCGCAGCCGTGGTTGAGCTCGTTCGCGCGCGGAGTGAAATGCAACGATGTGGCGACCTTCCCGTCGCCGGAAACTCTGAAGGACAACTGGCGCGAAGTGTCGCAAGTGCTGGCCACGGCACTCGACGGCGCGTCGGACGATGTGCTGTCGCAGCCTTCCACGCAGGGCCCTCCCAGCGCCGACGGCAAGATTAGCGGTGTGGTTAACTTCCTCGCCATCCATGAGACCTACCACCTGGGCCAGGCATCGTATCTGCGCAGTTGGATGGGCCACAAGGGCCTGATGGGCTAACTGGCTCTGCCCGAATCGAACCGGAAGCGTGGAAAGAGCCTATGATTGCGAGTTGTGCAGCCCGGGCGCTCAAGCCAGCAATTCAAGAATGCATGTCGCTCGCGCTCGCCGCATAGGGAGCTCGAATGAAGAAGTCACTGCTTTGCGCAATTCTTGCCGTGTTCGGCAGCCGTGCGGCACTGGCCACGCCTCCGCAGGCAGCCGCGCCGCCCACTTCCAATGCAGCCGACCAAGCCGAGGCGGTGAATGGCAGCAACGCTTTCGCTGTCGACCTCTACGCGCAGATCTCCAAGCAACCGGGCAATCTGTTTTTCTCGCCGGAGAGCATCTCCACTGCGTTTGGCATGGCCTACGCGGGTGCGCGCGGCCAGACGGGAACGCAGATGGAGCATGTATTCCATTTCACGTTGCCGCCGGACCGGCTGCACCCGGCAATGGGCGCACTGCTCGCCGAGATGAACGCGCAGCACAAAGACTATGAGCTGAGCGTGGCCAACGCGCTGTGGGCGCAACAGGACGCGATCTTCCTGCCGGATTACCTGAAGCTGGTTCAAACCGATTATGGCGCGGGGTTCCGCCCCGTCGACTTCAAGACCTCTCCCGATGTTGTGCGGGCCACAATCAATCAATGGATCGCGGACCAGACGAACAACAAGATCCAAAACCTGCTGGGGCCGGGTTCGGTGACAGCGGCCACGCGGCTGGTGCTGACCAACGCCATCTACTTCAAAGGCACCTGGCTCGGTCAGTTCGATCCGACATCCACGGAGGACCAGGATTTTCACCTCACGGCAAAGCAGTCCGCCAAGGTGTCGATGATGAATCGCAACGGCGGCTACAGCTACTACGACGGTGGTTCATTTCAGGAGCTTGAGCTGCCTTATAAGGGCGATCTCTCGATGGTTGTGTTGCTGCCCAAGGAGATCGCCGGACTCCCCGCGCTGGAGAAGGCGTTCACGGCCGAGAACGCAACCAAATGGATCAAGAAACTTGCGCCGGCGGAGAAGATCATCCTTAGCCTGCCGCGGTTCACGATGACGCAGCAGTTCGAACTGAGCGGCACGCTCACAAAGATGGGCATGCCGCAGGCCTTCAGCAGCGCAGCGGACTTCTCGGGAATGACAGGCAAGCCCGATTTCGCCATCTCGGCAGCGATCCACAAGGCCTACATCGACGTGAACGAACAGGGAACGGAAGCGGCTGCGGCAACGGCAATCATTATGGTGGCGACGGCGGCTCGCATGCCTTTCCCCGAGCCACCGCCGATCGTCTTCAACGCCGACCATCCGTTCCTGTTTCTGATTCGCGACACAAATTCGGGCGCGATTCTGTTTCTGGGGCGTGTGACCGACCCGGCAAAATAGAGCCGCCGCCGCGTAAGTGATGGCGCTGGTTAATGCGGAAGATTCTGAAAGTTATTTGCCGTCCGGCAGCTTTACCAAGCGCGCTTCGAGCAGCGCGTCAATCACTTTGAGCGCTTCAAGCGCCGACTCCGCGACCGGCTCATCGACCTGAACAACGGCCAGCGCCTTGACGAGCTTGCCTGGAATAGCCGCGCCCCGCTCGCGACCCAGGGCGAAGTTGGCGATGTTCACTCCCTGCTCGCCCAGGATTGTGCCGATGCGGCCAATGACGCCGGGAACGTCGAGGTTGCGGCACACCACCAAGGTTCCCTCAAGCGGAGCTTCCACATCGATGCCGTCGAAGGCGAGCAGGCGCGGCTGCTCACCGTGAATGACGGTGGCGCTGGCGCGGCTGTCGCCCTGCGCGGTGTGCAGCACCAGCGTGAGCACCGTGGCCGCCCCGCCGCGATAACTTTCTTCCTTCTGCTCGTGCACGCGAATCCCGCGTTCCGCAGCCACCGCGGCCGCGTTGATACGGTTCACGTTTTCAGAACCCTGCAGCAGACCGGCGATGGCCGCGTTGCGTACCAGTTCGGTCTTGGCCTCAGTGAGCGTGCCGCCGTAGACGATGTGAATGGCGTCAATGCCGGACTTTCCGCCGCCCTTGCCCGCCTGGGTGAGAAAAGATCCAAGGCGCCCGGCGAGATCGATGTAGGGAGCGAGCTGCACGTATTCCTCGCGGCTCAACGATGGTACGTTCACCGCATTCTGCACCACACCTGACTTGAGGTACTCGCACACCTGGTGCGCAATCTGGATGCCAACGGCCTCCTGCGCTTCGGCCGTGGAGCCGGCGACGTGCGGCGAGAGTATCACGTTGTCGAGGTCGAGATACGGCGAGTCCTTTGGCGGCTCGATGGAAAAAACATCCAGCGCCGCACCGGCCACCTGGCCGTTTTTGAGTGCGGCAGCAAGGTCCCCATCGCAAACCAGCTCGCCACGTGCGCAGTTAACGATGCGCGCGCCCTTCTTCATGGTGGCGATGGTTTTTGCATTGATAATGCCCGTGGTCTGCGGCGTGAGCCCGACGTGTAGCGTGAGGTAGTCGGATTTCAAAAAGAGCTCTTCGATTGGAACGAGGGCGATTCCATTCTCGCGCGCCAGGGCCGGGGAGACAAAGGGATCGGTGCCCACAATCTCCATGCCAAACCCGCGCGCGCGCCTGGCCACTTCAAGGCCGATGCGGCCGAGGCCCAGAATGCCGAGCGTTTTGGCGCGCAGCTCGGTGCCCTGCAAATTCTTCTTCTCCCACTTTCCGGCATGCATGGTGGCATTGGCGGCAGGCACTTTTCGCGCCAGCGCGATCATCAGGCCGATGGTGAGCTCGGCGACGGCAACGGCGTTTGCGCCGGGCGTGTTCATCACGACGATGCCGCGGCGCGTGGCTGCCTCGGCGTCAATGTTGTCCACGCCAACGCCGGCGCGGCCAATCACGCGAAGCTTGGGAGCGTGCTCAAGAAGTGCGTCGTCCACCTGCACCGCGCTACGGACGACGAGCGCGTCGGCATCGGCCAACGCGGCAGGCAATCCTTCAGGCAGCTGGTCGTGCGTTTTGACTTCCCAACCCGGCTCGCCTGCAAACACGGCCAAAGTGGCTGGAGAAACTTTTTCCGCCAGTACGATCTTCATGGCTGCTCCCTTGTCCGCCGCGGCGGACCCGCTTGTGTACTCGTCAAAGCGAATGCCCTGCTGTTCGCACAGCAAATCGAACATGCGCACTACCGCCGCATGCGGCTTGCCTTCGCCGCGCTCGTATTTGGTGAGCGAGTTGGGATGCACTCCCAGCCGCTCCGCCATTTCGTATTGATAGAGATCGAGCTGCTTGCGCGCGATGAGCAGCTTTTCTCCGAAGGTTAGGTCAGGCATTGAAATTCAGCTCCTAGCCTCTAGCTTCTAGCTCTTCGCTAAATGCTGCTAGAACCCGCGTTTTCCCACACTTCACAGCCGGGTGAATCTCGCGGAATTCCGAAATCATTGTGAATCACCGTGAATTAACCAGCGGCTAGAAGCTAGGAGCTAGAAGCTGCCTTTGCGTACACTTCCTGCGCCGCGGCCACGGCCTGGCCGAATTTGACGGGCAGCCCGAGGTTGTCCTTGGCGATGTGCTCCATTGCGCCGAGCAGCGCAACAGTGTCGAGATAGTCGAAGAAGCCGAGGTGCGCGACGCGGAAGATTTTGCCCTGCATCTCGCCCTGGCCGTTGGCCGCGACCAGCGCAAATTTTGCCTTGAGCGCTTTGACCACCACACCGGAGTCCATGCCTTCAGGCACGGCAACCGCCGTGGCCGCGGCAGCCGGAGCAGTCGGCGCGAAGAGCGTGAAACCCAGCGCCACAAGGCCCGCGCGCGTGGCCGCAGCGTTCACCTGCGCGTTGTCGATCAGCGCGATGCGGCCTTTTTCGAGATCGCCGCCCGCCTGCCCAGCAATGTAGTCGAGTGCCGCGCCTAACGCCGCCACCAGCGCAACGGCCGGAGTGTAAGCGCTCTCACCCTTGACCGCGTTTTTGCGTTCCTTGCGCAGATCAAAGTAGTAGCGCGGATTCTTGGTTGTCTCCATGGCCGCCCAGGCGCGATCGCTCACGCTCAGGTAGGCGAGGCCGGGAGGAATCATGACGGCTTTCTGCGAGCCGCCGATGAGCACGTCGATTCCCCAACCATCGACGTCGAAGTGCGTGGTGCCGAGGCCGGTAATGCCGTCAACGACCAACAGCGTGTTCGGCGCGACTTGATCGCGCAATTTTGCGATCGCTTCGACGTCGTGGCGAACGGCAGTCGAGGTCTCGGTGGCCTGCGTGTAAATGACTTTGTGTTCCGGCTTGATCGCGGCGCGGACGGCTGCCATGTCAAAGGTCTGGCCGTAGGGTGCGGTCAGCACGTCAGGCTCGCAGCCGAATGCCTTCGCCAGGCCGGTCCAGCGCTCGCCAAATTTGCCGGCTGTCAGCACCAGCACCTTGTCGCCGGGCGAGGTCAGGTTCGAGACCGAAGCTTCCATGGCGCCTGTACCGGAGCACGCAAGGAGCAGGACATCGTTTCTTGGTGCCCACAAAAACCTTGAGCTGGGCGAGCACCTTCTGGAAGAGGGCGCGGAACTCTGCGGTGCGGTGATGCATGTCGGCCGCCGCCATGGCGAATTGAGCGGCGGGAAGAAGAGGCGTTGGGCCGGGAGTAAAAAGACGAGTCTTGCGGATCATTTTTTCCCTCGCTTTGGATTGGCTCTCGAAGTAAGACAGCAACCACATAATACACAATTTTGTGGTTTTTGTGGTCAATTATTGTGAAAAAATCAGCGAACGGGCCGGAATTTGGGCAAAATGGTCCCCATTTGGCCCTCAGGTTCCCCGACTCTGTACAATTCTTGTTGGTCCGGGTCTATTTTGGTGCTGCTTTTTCCTCGGATCAGACGGCGCGGGGTTGAACCAGGAATTCAGGAGCGAAGGAAATGACCGACGCAGGCGAACTCGAAGCCCTTGTAAGTCAACAGATTGTAACCGCCATGAAGGCGCACGACGCCGAGCGGACCGGAACGCTGCGGCTGATCAAGAACGCCCTCAAAAACCGAGCAATTGACAAGCGCGAGCCCCTCACGCAGGCCGAAAGCGAGCAGGCGCTGGCCACGATGATCAAGCAGCGGCGTGACTCGATCGAGCAGTTCGCAAAGGGCAATCGGCCCGATCTGGTGGCCAAGGAGCAGGGAGAGATTGTGGTCATCGAGGAGTTCTTGCCCAAGGCACTGGACGAGGCGGGGCTGGCAAAGCTAGTGGCGGAGGCGATCGGCGAGCTGGCCGGGACGCTGGGGCACAAGCCGACGGTGAAGGAGATGGGCGCGGCGATGAAAGCCGTCCAGGGCAAGCTGCAGGCGGCGGGCCTGCGTGCCGATGGCCGCGCGGTGAGCGAGTTGGTCAAGAAGGAGTTAGCGGGTTAGAGGCTGACCATTGCGAAAACAGGCTTTGGGCGGCGCACGCTGCCCCCGGCAATCCCAGAACTATTCTTCCCGCAAACAAAACTAATCCCCCCTTTTGGGGTCTCACGAGTTAAGCCCTCCCCCCGGGCTGCCGGAACTCCGTTTGCTTCGGCTTCGTTTCCTTCGGACGGACGGAATCCGGCAGTTGCAGGGCTTGGAATGGACTGAGAGGGACCATGAATCCCCGAACGATTCTGCGTGTTTCGTCCTTAGAGCGGCTTGCCCATCAGATCAACCAAACGCCCCGCCAATCGCTTTCCTGCGAGTTTTCCGCGCAGCAAAGACCGGGCGCAACGAGATGGATTTTCGGCGCGGCGCTTACCGTGCTCGCACTCGCCTTTGCTGCGGACATGAACGCCCAGCAGCCATATCCGGGAGCACCGTACGACAATTCCGGCGCCCCGTATCCGGGCGGCCAGTATGCGCGGCCGCAGCCTCCGCAAGACCAGCAGCCGCAGTACGCGCCCCAATACGCCCCTCAGCAGCAACCCGATGCGGATCAGCAGCCGTACAGCGCGCCTGCGCCACAGTACGCGCAGCCGGATCAGAGCCAGCAGCCACCGCCAGCTCAGGCGCTCAGCGCCGAGGATCTCGAGCAGCTGCTCGCGCCGATCGCGCTTTATCCGGACTCGCTGCTGGCGCAGGTACTTGCCGCTTCAACGTATCCCGCGCAAGTGGCCGTCGCGGATCAGTGGCTGCAGCAGATGCGCGCACAAGGGTATAGCTCGCCCGATCAGATCGCTGCCGGCGCCAACGCGCAGAGTAGTTGGGACCCGAGCATCAAAGCGCTCACGGCATTCCCCGACGTGCTGGACATGATGAACCACGATCTGGAGTGGACCGCAAACCTTGGGAATGCTTACTACAACCAGCCGCAAGACGTGATGCAGACCGTGCAAGTACTGCGCGACCGCGCTGAGCAGGCCGGGAATTTGCAAACCACTCCGCAGGAAGAAGTGAACAACGACCAGGGCTACGTTGAACTGGAACCCACGAACCCGGAGGTGGTGTATGTGCCCACCTACAATCCATGGGATGTCTATGGAGCGCCCATTGCGCCCTATCCGGGCTTCTCGTTATTCGGCGCGCTGGGCAACTTTTTCGGCGACGTTCCTATTCAGTACGGGCTCAGCTTCGCTCTCGGAGCCTTCGATCGTATGCCGTTCGGCTGGCTGGCATGGGGCTGTGACTGGCTGGGCCATGCGCTGCTGTTCGACCACTCCGGCTACTACACCCGCAGCAACCAGGTGGCCGATTGGGGCCTGCCGCGCGGTGGCCCGCGCGCCTTCTATGGCCACGGCGGAAACGGAGGCATGCGCGACGGCGCCAATCAAGGTTATAGCGAGCGGCAGGGCTACAACCAGGGCGGCGGCCAACGTGGTGGGTGGCAGAATGATCGCGGCGGCAGCGGCGACCACTATGGGAATGGTGGGGCACAGTCCTACGTTCGGCCTGCGCAGGGATTCCCGGAGCCGGGGCGGCTCGATTATTCCAACCGAGGGTACTCCAACCGCGGATCGCAGCAACCGGGCAACGGATATACGCGTTCCGCCATGCCCGGTCAGCAGATGAATAACCGCTCTGGCCAACAGCCGTATGAGCGTGTTGCTCCGCAGCAGAACTACGGCTATCGTCCGCAGACCTACCCGAACCGCGCGCCGACCTACACCAATCCGGGCTATTCCAGCAGGCCGCAGACCTACAGCAACCCGGGCTATCGGTACGGCTACACAGGGCAGACAACAAATTCCTACCCAGGGAGCGGCTACTCCCGGAACAGCTATTCCGCGCCGCAGGCCTATGCTACTCGCCCTGGCTTCACGTATTCGAACCCGTCCAGTTCGTATCGCGCAGCACCGCAGCCGGACAATTCACACGGGTTTTCGTCGCGCGGATATTCGAACCGCTCGTATGAGAACTACGGCAACACGACGGCGCGGAACGAGCGCTCGGGCGGATTCCATCTTTTCGGCGGTGGGCAGCCCAAGTCCTTCGGCAGCCAGCACGCGCCGTCGTACTCCTACAAGGCGCCGAAGAGCTTTGGGGGCGGACACCAGAGCTTCGGTGGCGGGCACATGAGCGCGCCCAAGATGAGCCACTCCAGCGGCGGAGGTGGCGGCGGAAACCACCGCCGCTAAGTTCCAGATTTCACTAAGCACAAAATGAAAGCGCGATGAATTCCTCTTGACCGCATAGACCGAAGCGGCCCTCAGGCTCTAGCATCGACTCTCTGTAAGGTCATTTACGGGCCCTTTCATGGTTTGTCGATGAATTTCCCCATCACCCCAAGAATTCTGGCCCTCGGCCTATTGTGCGCTCTCACTGCTCCGCGAGCCGGCGCGCAAGGCCCGCCTTATCAAACAGACGATCCGGTTCCAGTCGATCTGCATCACTACGAGTTCTATATTTTCGGCGGAGTCGACGGCACTCCGGTTGAGTTGGATTCGACCGGGCCGGCCTTTGAATTCAACTGGGGCGCTCTGCCACGGGTGCAGTTGCACGCGATTCTGCCCTGGGGCGTCGTAGCGCCGTTGAATCACCCGGTCTATGCACCATCCGGCGCAGGCCCCGATGAATTCGGCCTTTCCGATATGGAGCTCGGCGCCAAGATTGCCTTTATCAAAGAGAGCAAGCACTTTCCGCAGATCGGCAGCTTCACCATGTTCGAGATGCCCGCCGGAAATTCAGACAAGGGCCTCGGCGTGGGAAAGGTCTGGTACAAGCTGCCCATCTGGATGCAGAAGAATAGCGGCAAATGGCTGTTTGACGGGGGCGCAGGCTATCAGGTGGTTCCGCAGACCGGCTTCCGCGACTTTCCCTATACCGGCTGGCTGATCAAGCGCGAGCTGAGCGAGCAGTGGGAACTGGGCGCCGAAGTTTTTGCGCACGGCGCAGAAGGATCCGCTCCGGCGCAGACGCAAGCTTCCACGATGATCGATGTTGGTGGGTACTATCACTTCAAGCACAACGCCAACGAACAGTTCCTGTTCTGTTACGGCCACTCGGTGGCCGGGCAGACCGAGAATTACGCGTATGTGGGGATGTACTGGACCTGGGGCAAGGACGCAAAGAACGGCTCGCCCGACGACAAGAAAACGGCCGCGGACAATCTGCTCTTCCCGGCGCCGCCGAACAGAAACGGGCTCTGATAGCGCGAATCGATCGCAGATCTCATCCGCCGCGGCGGAAAGGCCTGGGGACCCGGCGCAGAAAGGAATAGGGCGAATGGAAATCACCGTACGCGGCCTCTGGACGATGATCCATGGCATGGGATTCGGCGCGCTGTATCTGATGGCCTGTTCCGGCGCGCTCGTCGAGTTGTATCGCCGGTACAGGTCGCCACTCGGGCCGGAGATCAAGGAGGAGGACGAAAGGTTCCTGCGGGTCTATCTGACTGCGATGGCCGTGCTTGCATGGCTCACTGTGCTCACCGGCGCCTACATTATTTATCCGTGGTATCGCGCTGTGCCGCCGCCGGGAACCACAGACCTGGCTGCGTTTCCGCAGCGCCTGCTGATGTCGAGCCCCTCGACCGTCGCGTGGCACTCCGTAGGCATGGAGTGGAAAGAGCACGTTGCATGGCTCGTGCCCATCTCCATCACCATGGCGGCGGTAGTCTTTTCTCAATATCGCCGCAGCCTCAGAATCCATCCCGAGCTTCGCGCCGCGGTTCTGGGTTTCGTCTGGGCCTCACTTCTCGCTGCAGGAATTGCCGGTTTCTTCGGCGCCATGCTCAATAAGAACGCACCGGTCGCGGGTGGACCAACCATTCATATTGTGCAGGGAGAACAGAAATGAGCGATCAAAGCGCGTCTTCTGTCCCACAAGCGAAAATGAATCCTAACGGCGCCGGAGCAGCGGCCGTGCTCGCGGCCGGTATTGGTTCGTTCCTGGTTGCGGTTTTCGCCATCCTGGCCGACAAAGTTGCGCCAATCAAGAGCATGATGAACTTCTACAAGCCGACCGGACCGCTCTCGGGAGTCACGACGTGCGCGATCGTGGTCTGGCTCGCTGCCTGGGCACTGCTCCATTGGCGCTGGTCGTGGCGGAGTGTCGAAGTGGGGCGCGTGACAGTTGCAGCGTTCATCCTGCTCTTCCTGAGCTTGCTGCTGACTTTCCCGCCGCTCGCCGACCTGTTCTAAGAAATGGGCCGCGCAAGAAAATGCCGGGGCCAGCACATGGCCAGCCCCGGCGCGTGAGTGGTTCTGGTTTCGACTTACTGCCAGGCTGCCGTCGTCGTGTCGGTAAAGCTCAAGCCGTCAATGTGGCGCGCCAGCAGCACCAGGTTGCCGTTGGTGGAGTTCTTTAGCAACAATCCCACCACGCGAACCTTTGCACCGTTGCTCAGGTCGTTGAACGCCCCGAAACCATAGCGGAAGTCGCAGGATGGCCCAAGGTACACCGTCACGGTTGACGGGACAACCTGTCCCGCAAACCCGTTGATCTGCATCTGGAATAGCCCCTGCGCTGAGCTCTGACTGCCATTCACAACCGTACCTTCATAGCCCCAGTTTTCCAGATGGATGCGATTGACCGTGATTGCCGTGCCAGTTGCCGGTGTCGCTTCGGCATCCGTGCCGCCAACCGCGATCTCCTGGCCCGGCGTCAAGGCATACGAGTTAAAGAGGAGCTGCGTGAATGCATTGTGCATCCAGTAGATGCCGTAGTTTTCTTTCCCTGTGATATCCACCTGAGCAATGCCGCCCAGCGGAACATCAGCCAGTGAAGACGGCTCGACCGCGCGCACATAGAAGTCAAGGTTGGTGGCCTGGCCCGATGCCGGAGTCACGTAAGTGACTAATCCTCTTGCGTAGAACTTGCTGTCGGTAACCAGCGCCACCTCGTCGGCGTCCAGAGTCTGATCGGCTGGATCCAGAGATCCGGCGATCTCCACGACGCTGCTGGTATTCAACGAGCTCAGGCCGGCGCCGCCGTCCCACTCGGTCGTTGAGCTGGTGTTGATGGTGAACTGCTCGCCGTGCGGACCCTGAATCGTGAACGAGCTCGGTTCCGTGGTGCTTGTCGGCGCAGTTACGACCGATCCATAAAGCAAGTCGATGTGCGCGAACGTGTCCGAGCGGGTCACCGTGGAGACGTCAATTGTTGGATTCACTGTGACGTCGCCGCTGGAGTTGAGTTCAATATTCCCGCTTGAATCCACGGGAATCGATTGGGCCAGATCGAAATCCATGCGGAGACCGACTGGCGGCATATTCGTCCCGATGGTCAGGGATTTTGGCAGATTGAAGGTCAAGGTAGAGTTTGCGAAGGCAGCCGGCGCTGTTGCAATGGTCGGCGCGCCTCCACCGGAGGGGAAGTTCAGATAGCCCACGGTTCCGGCGCCCAGAACGAACGTGACGCCGGTGTAGGTTCCTGCGGGAACCTGGTTCATGTCCACCAGGGTCTGCAGGCCGTTAAAGCGAGCAAAGTCTACCATCGGCGTACCTTTGACCAGGGTCGTCGTCGTCGTGGTGCCATTGGTCAATTCGACATCCATAAGCTGCACTTGAAATGAAACGACGGCAGCTAACGGCGCGTCAGTGCCAACCAAAAAGGCCGAGCCTGTCGGCACGTTGGATTGGGTTCCGGTGGTCATGGAGCTGGTGCAGCCCGCAATTGCCAGCGCCGCAGCAGCGAGTGGAAGGAGCGCAAACCTCAACAACTTTCCGCGTGTTTTGGGGGACATATTGGATACTTCGCTTTCTGCGAGCTGCCGCAGCTAAATTTGAACGCGCGCTGAGCGAGCACTATTCACTGGCCTCACTCCAAGGAACGCCGCCAGACCGCGAGCCTTTGCCGAAATAGATCAAAGGATCTAAAGATCTAAACCTGCCAGGACTCTCGACCCCTAGGCGGGAAAAAATAATTCGTTCCAAGGCGCGCTCCTCTACGGAGCCATCGCCAAAATTGGCGCCCAGCTGCGACTCATCGACCGAGTCGTCATCTGCCGTCGGATAGGTAGACACCAAACGATTCGAGTAAGTTGTGCGAGGATTCAAGAAAAGTTTCAACAGCCCTCGGGATAGGGCTTTTGTCGGGTTACCACGGTAACAACCCCCTGTCAGGTCGAGCTTAGTCAATCTTTTTCAGCCATAGATTGCGGAAAGAGACCTTGCAGGGCGTGCCTTCGATCTGCAGCCCGAACAGCCCGGAGACGTTTGTCGTGGAATTGGGATCGTCGTCCACCAGCACGGCCATTAACCTGCCATTCAAAATGTGCAGGATCACTCCGCCGCGCGCGATGATCGTGTACTGGTTCCACTCGCCGTCCTTCACATAGGTCCCCAATTGCGCGCGGTCACCGATGGTGCCCACCAGGCCCGGAGGCTTGCCGAATTCGGATTCCACGACCTGCCCGCGCCAAGCCACAATGCCAAGCGAAGTATTCTGCGAGTAGAGCTGCCCGCTGTACTGTTTCGCATTTTCGCTGACCGGGTACCAGAAGTCGGCCTGTGGCCCTATCATCACCCAGCGCGGATCGAGCGCCGGCTCTCCCTTGCCGGCGGTGCGCCCCGGAGGAATGCCCGTACTGCTGCGGTACTGCACGCCGCTGCCGCCGCCCCACTCCACCTTGATCTCGAGCTTCAGGTCGAAGTCCTTCGCAGCGATGCCGTGGTAGACGAGAAATGTGTTGCCTGCGACTTTGTCTCTGGTTGAAACGCCGACGATGGCGCCGTCTTCCACGCTCCACACGCCAGGCCGGCCATTCCAGCCGTCAAGCGTTTTGCCGTCAAAGAGCGAAACGTAGCCCGCGTAGTCCGCGAAGTCGATTGCCTCCGGTTCGGGGAAGACGCCATTCCGCTTTCCGGAGATGTCCGGTTTCACGTTCCAGATGCCGGTCTGGTCCTGAATCTGGGTCGGCGGCTGCGCGCCGGTCGTTTGCGTTTGCGCGCTGCTCGATGGGCTCTGGGCTATCGAGCCTGGCATCGCGGCGAGCGCAAACGCCATCACCGGCAGCGTGCACCGGGCCGATGCCGACTGGATGATTAAAGACCTTCGCATGGTTTCCTTCAGAAGACTTCTGAGCGCACGCCCTCGGGAATCGGCGCGTGCTTCAGCAGGCCCAGCTCGCCGGCCAGCCGCTCCAGCTTGGCGCGCGTGGCTGCGGTGGGCGGCACCAGCGGCAGCCGCAGATGATCGCCGCACTTTCCCATCAAGCTTAGGACGGTTTTCACGGGCGCCGGATTCGACTCCCAGAAGTTGGCCTCGAAGAGCCGCGAGAAACGGCGCTCCAGCTCGCGCGCCTCGCCCCAGTTATTTTCGAGAGCCGCGCGGATCATGCGCGAAACTTCGGCCGGCACTTCGTTCGACGCCACGCTGATGAGGCCGTGCGCGCCGACTGCGATGGCCGCAAGCGCAAGGTTGTCGTCGCCGGAGAAGATCTTGAATCCCCGCGGCATGATGTGTACCAGTTCGGCAAATTGCGGCAGCTTTCCGCTCGCCTCCTTGATGGCCTCGATATTTTTCGCCGCCGCGGCCAATTGCGCAACGGTCTCCGGCTCCAGGTTCGCCGCCGTGCGTCCCGGCACGTTATAGACGCAAACCGGGAGCGGATCGACCTCGCGCGCCAATGCGAGAAAGTGCTGAAATTGCCCCTCCTGCGTGGGCTTGTTGTAGTAGGGATTGGCCGAGAGCACTGCCGCCACGCCGGGGATGCGTCGCAGGTGGCCGGCCAGTCGAATCAGTACGCGCGTTGAATTGTGCGTGCATCCAGCCCACACAGGAACCCGGCCGGCTGCAGCGTCGATCACGAGACGCACAGCGCGGAGCCATTCTTCCTCGTCGAGCGTCGCTGCTTCGCCGGTCGATCCGCAGGCAACAATGAAGTCAATGCCCGACTCGATTTGCCAGTTCACCAACGACCACAGCGCCGGCTCATCCACCGATCCATCCGCCCTGAACGGCGTCACAATTGCGGTACCACAGCCAATCGTTTCCATGACAGGTCAAGTTTATAACGGCTGCGCGCGGCTCCGCGGTGGAAGAAAAGACTCGCGCGGCCGACCGCTCAGGCGCACTCCAGGACATGTCCGAACCCAAAGCGGACTGTTATGATGCGCGGAAGAGACACGAACGATTCCTTCTCATTCGGAGCCTTCCCATGGTCGCATCCCGCTCGAGTTTTCGTGGTTTTCTGGCTGTGCTGGCCGTGCTGGCCGCGCCCGCAATGTTCGCGCAATCCGCTCAGACCATTTCACTCACCGTCGATGCTTCGCAGTCCCCGCGGAAGCTTCTGCACGCACGCCTGACGCTGCCTGTACAGCCTGGCCCGCTCACCCTCTATTATCCCAAGTGGATTCCTGGCGAGCACGAGCCCGGCGGCCCGATCTCCGACCTCACCGGACTCAAATTCGAGGCGGGCGGAAAACCCATTTCCTGGCAACGCGACACTCTCGACGCCTTCACTTTCCACCTCGAGGTTCCCGCCGGCGCAACGCGACTCGATGCCGCGTACGACATCATTATGCCCGAGGGCGTTTCCGCGACGGACAAGCTTCTGGTCCTGGAATGGAATGAAGTAGTCCTCTACCCCGCAGGCATACCGGCCGCACAGCTAACCTACGAGGCCAGCTTGATTCTTCCCGACGGCTGGAAGTATGGCACCGCGCTGCCTGTGGCCGGTGAATCCGGCAGCCAGGTTTCGTTCAAGCCCATTTCGCTCGACCTGCTGGTCGATTCACCGGTCATCACGGGACAGTTCTATCGCGCCATCGACCTCACGCCGCCGGGCGAGCCCATCCATCACGAGATCGACATGGTCGCCGACAGCGAAGCCGCTCTCGCCATGAGCCCCGAGATTCAAAAGGGAATGACCAACCTCGTTGCCGAGTCGGGCAAGTTGTTCGGCGCGCGCCACTACCGCGACTACCACTTCCTGTTCACGCTCAGCGATCACGTGGCGCACTTCGGCCTGGAACACCACGAATCGAACGACAGCCGCCTTCCCGAGCGCACTCTCCTTTCCCCCGGCGCAGGCGTGCTCGTAGGCTCGCTTCTGCCCCACGAGTTCGTTCATTCATGGAACGGAAAATTCCGCCGCCCTGCCGGCCTGGCCACGCCGGACTTCGAAAAACCGATGCAGGACGATCTGCTCTGGGTCTATGAAGGCCTCACCGAGTATCTCGGCCCACTGCTCGGCGCGCGTAGCGGCTTGTTCACTCCCGAGCAGTATCGCGAGTATCTGGCCGGTGCAGCCGCCATGCTCGGCCCTGGCCGACCTGGGCGTACATGGCGTCCTTTGCTCGACACCGCGGTCGCCGTGCCGGGCTTCAACGTTCGTGGTCGCGGCTGGACGAACTGGCGCCGCTCCGTCGACTACTACGAGGAAGGCGATTTGATGTGGCTTGAAGCCGCCACGATCATTCACAACGTGACCAACGGCCAGAAGTCCATCGACGACTTCTGCCACCTCTTCCACGGCGGAGCCAACAACGGCCCCGAGCTCAAGACCTACACCCTCGATGACGTGGTCGACGCGCTGAATCAGGTCGCTCC
Organism: uncultured Acidobacteriaceae bacterium; assembly: GCA_963835355.1. Taxonomy (GTDB): domain Bacteria; phylum Acidobacteriota; class Terriglobia; order Terriglobales; family Acidobacteriaceae; genus Telmatobacter. The sequence goes on from CAWIFE010000002.1 coordinate 396,962, forward strand.
CTACGATTGGGCAACGTTCTTTCATCACCATCTCGACTCCACATCGCCCGATATGCCCGCGGTGGGCCTGGAGAATGCCGGATGGAAGGTCGAATTCACGAGCAAGCCCCCGAATCTTCCCGGCCGCCGCGGCGTCCCAAGTGACGTTTACTCCATCGGCTTGCAACTCGACGCCGACGGCACGGTCGGCGACTCGGTTGTGGACAGCCCCGCGTTCGCGGCGGGAATCTCTCCGGGGATGAAGGTTGTTGGAGTGAATGGGCGCGTCTACACGCACGACCTGCTCGAAGACGCGATCACCGCCGCCAAAGACGACACGGCGCCGATTTCGCTTCTGGTCGTGGATGACGACTATTACCGCACCGCGACGATTCAGGTTCACAGCGGCGAGCGCTATCCGCATCTGGTCCGCGACGATATCAAACCGGACTACCTCGGCGACCTGATCAAGCCGCGCGTTGGCGGCCAGTAGCGGAGCGAAGCGAAGAGCCGGGAACTCTCTCGATTCGAAGCTACAGTTGTTCGAAGATTTCGCGGAACTCCCAGGCGCCCTTTTTGCCGCAGAGCCACTCGGCGCCACGCACCGCTCCCAGCGCAAAGCCGCGCCGCGAGTGCGCGTCATGGCGCAGCTCCAATGTGTCGTAGTCGCTCACGGCGCGCACAATATGTTCGCCTTTGGCGTCGCCCACGCGGTGCGACTCGATGGAAACGTTGATTCCAGGCTGCGTCGACAAAATAATTTCTTTCAGCGTAAGAGCCGTTCCTGAGGGCGCATCGAGCTTCGACGTGTGGTGCGTTTCGTCGATCGAGAACTGGTAGCCCTCGAGCTTCGCCAACTCTGCAGTCAGTTGGAAGAGTTTCTGCACGCCGATGGAAAAGTTCGTTCCGTACAAGAGGCCGCCGCCGCGCTCGATTGCCAGCGCCTTCATCTCGGCAAGCTTGGCGTACCAGCCGGTTGTGCCCACCACGATACGGCCGCCGATGGCGAGTACCGCGCGCATGTTCTCCACGGCAGCCTCGGGCGTTGTGAAGTCCACAACCACGTCCACGCCGGCCAGGTTTGGCGCCGTCAGCGCCGAAGCACGTGCGTTCTCGTCGATGTCGAGCGCGCGCACGCCGTGGCCCCGCTCCCGCGCCACCTCAGCCACGAGCGAACCGGTTTTTCCCTTGCCCAGCACGAGAATCAGCATAGGTTCCTTCGGAACAACTCAGAGTTCATGGTTCGCAGTTCTCAGCGCGCAGTTCCCAGTTCCTAGTTCTCAGTTGAGGCATGGTTCTTAATCGGAACTGTGAACTACGAACTGTGAACCGTATTTCTCGCTTCCACGTCGAAGATCGCCGGGTCAGGCTCTTTGAAGAACGCCGCGTGCAGCGATCGCACTGCCTCGTCAGCGTCATCCTCATCGATCATGAAGCTCATGTTGATCTCGCTCGCGCCCTGCGAGATCATGCGCACGTTGATGTGGCGAATGGCGTTGAACACCTGCGCGGCAATGCCGTTCTGCCCGCGAATGTCCTCGCCCACCATGCAGACAAGCGCCTTTTTGCCCTCGTACTTCACATCCGCCATCTTGCTCAGGTCGGCGGCGATCTCGGGCAGGCTCGAATTCGAATCCACAGTGAGTGAGATGCTCACTTCGCTGGTCGAAACCATGTCCACCGGGCATTTGTGCTTATCGAATACAGCGAACATCTTGCTCAGGTAGCCGTGCGTCATCAGCATCCGGCTGGCCACGATGTCGATAATGGTCAATTTCCTCTTGACCGCGATCGACTTGAAAGGGCTCTGGCAATGCGGCGCCACGGAGATGATCCGCGTGCCCTCGGAGCCTGCGTTGCGGCTGTTCAGCACCAGCACGGGAATGTTCTTTTTCACCGCCGGCAGAATGGTGGCCGGGTGCAGAACTTTGGCGCCGAAGTAGGCCAACTCGGCGGCCTCCTCAAAGCTGATCACCCTCACCCGGAGCGCATCGGGACACACGCGCGGATCAGCAGTCATGATGCCGTCCACGTCGGTCCAGATTTCGATGGTCTCCGCGTCAAGGGCGCCCCCCACCAGCGCGCCGGTATAGTCGGAACCGCCGCGGCCAAGCGTGGTTGTCAATCCCTCCTCGCTCGACGCGATGAATCCACCCATCACCGGTACCTTGTCTTGCGCGAGCAATGGTTTGATCTTCGCCGTCGCGCGCTTCTCAATCACGTCGTCAAGCGGCGCGGCCTTCTGGAATTCGGAATCGGTGACGATGATCTCGCGCGCATCGATGTGCACCGCCGCCACGCCGCGCTCGCAAAAGGCTGCGGCCACGATGCGGCTGGAAAGGCGCTCACCAAAACTCACAATCAGGTCGGAGATGCGCGGCGTTAGCTCGAGAATCGCGGACAATCCGCGCAACACTTCGTCCAGCGCGTCGAATTTTTCGTCGATGAGCTGAATGAGCGATGCGCCTGCGGCTTTGTCCTTCACCAGCTCAGCAGCGGTGTCGCGATGCCGTGATCTGAGCCGCGAGCTGATGGCCAGCGCGCCGGTTCGGTCGCCCTCCGCCGCTGCCGCCGCAGCGCGCAGCAACTGGTCGGTCACTTTGGCCATGGCGCTGACCACCACTACGGGGTTGTTGCCGCTGGCCACTCGCCCGGCCACAATGGCGGCGGTGCGTCCAATGGCGGCCGCATCCTCGACCGACGTGCCGCCAAACTTCATCACGACCAGTTTCATTTCATGCTTCCCATTTTTGCCCGCGTATTGACCGCCGGCATCGCGGCCTTCTTTCTCACCTACGCGCGCGCCGCAGCCACCGCTGCAGGCTCCAGTTTGCCCAGGCTCGCCAGCATCTCGGCATTCAGAATCGTCGCTCCAGCCGCGCCGCGCACCGTGTTGTGCGAGAGCAGCACAAATTTCCAGTCCAATACGTTGCACGGTCGCAGCCGGCCAACAGTCACAGTCATTCCGTTGCCGCGGTTGCGGTCGAGGCGCGGCTGCGGGCGATCCTTTTGCTCCGCCCACTCAACGGGCTGCTCAGGAGCGAACGGCAATCCGAGGCCGGCGAGCGGCTGGAACTCTGCCCACGCGGCCAGAATGTCTTCGCGGCGAACTTCGCGGCCCATCTTCTTTCCCAGCTTGCTCCCCAACTTGATCGACACGCACTCCGTATGCCCGTCGACGACCGGCACGCGATTGCAGTGCGCGGTCATCTTCGCGGCGAGCGGTGCTACGCCATGGTCTTCGAGTTTACCCAGCAGCTTGAGCGTCTCAGTCTCCATCTTTTCTTCTTCACTGCCGATGAATGGAACCACGTTATCGAGAATGTCCATCGACGCCACGCCGGGATAACCCGCGCCCGAAACCGCCTGCATGGTGGTCACAAAAATCTGTTCGATGCCGAAGCGTTCCTCAATTGGCTTCAGGCCCATCACCAGGCCGATTGTGGAGCAGTTCGGATTGGTGACGATGTAGCCACCGCTTTCCTTGCGCGATGGCTGCTCTTCGATCAGGTGCAGATGATCGGCGTTCACTTCCGGAATGACCAGCGGCACATTGGGAGCCATGCGGAAGGCGCTCGAATTCGAGATCACGGCGCAACCCGCCGCGGCAAACTTCGGCTCCATCTCGCGCGCGATGGCGGCGTCGACGCTGGCGAAGATGACCTTTGGCGCGCCTTCCGGCTCGGCCGGCGCGACAATCATCTTCGCGATGCGCGCAGGCAGGGGCGTATCCAGCCGCCACTTGGCAGCCTCGCCGTAAATCTTCCCACTGGAGCGGTCGCTGGCTGCCAGCCACGCGATCTCGAACCACGGGTGATCCGCGAGCAGTTGAATGTAGCGCTGGCCGACCATGCCGGTCGCGCCCAGAATGCCAATTGGGTACTTGTTTTTCATGGCCTTGACTCTATCCAGTGTACAAGAGGATGAGTTTGGCCGCAGGGCTAATCATGAAGCCATCGCCGCGAGGATCGCGTCGGTAAACTGCGTCGTTCCAGCAGTTCCGCCCACGTCGCGGGTCAGCATCTTGTGCTCAGAGTACACCGTCTCGAGGGCTTTCTGCGCCTTGTCGGCTGCGGCCGTTTCATCCAGGTGCCGCAGCATCAGGATCGCCGACTGCAATAGCGCCGTTGGATTGGCCACGTCCTTGCCCGCGATGTCGGGCGCCGAGCCGTGCACCGCCTCGAAGATTGCGCACTCCACGCCGAGATTCGCTCCCGGAGCGAGCCCCAACCCGCCCACAAGGCCCGCGCAGAGGTCGCTCACAATGTCGCCATAGAGATTTTCAAGCAGCAGCGTGTCATATTGATACGGATTCATCACCAGCTGCATACAGGTGTTGTCGATCAGGTGCTCGCCATAGATGATGTCGGGAAACCCTTCAGCGACTTGCCGCGCGCAGCGCAGAAAAAGCCCGTCCGACAGCTTCATGATGTTCGCCTTGTGAATGGAGTGGACCTTCTTGCGCCCATGCTTTCGCGCGTATTCGAAAGCAAACAGCGCTATCCGCGTCGATCCCTTCTCGGTAATCACCTTGATGCTTTCGACCACGCCCGGAACCACTTCATGTTCCAGGCCGACGTACTCGCCTTCGGTGTTTTCACGGACGATTACGAGATCGACGCCAGGATATTTTGTATCGAGGCCGGGCAGATTGCGAATGGGCCGCAGATTGGCGAAGAGATCGAACCTCTTGCGCAGCGTAACGTTGATGCTTTTGAAGCCGCCGCCGATGGGGGTCGTCACCGGCCCTTTCAGCGCCACGCGGTTGCGTTCGATTGACGCATAAAGCGCCGCGGGAATGTACTCGCCATGAATCTCGAACGCCTCGGCGCCGGCGGCAAACCGCTCCCACTCGAACTTGGCGCCCGTGGCCTCAAGAATGCGCACCACCGCCTGCGTGACTTCGGGGCCGATGCCGTCGCCGGGGATCAGGGTGACCTTGTGGGTCTTCTGTTCTGGCATATTCTCGCTTGTCTTTCTAAGAGCTCTTCTTCCTTCCATGGCTCGCAAGCAGCCCCTCAAGCTCTTCCTTGAATTCGCGCACGTCTTTGAAGTCGCGATAGACCGAGGCGAAGCGGATGTAGGCGACCGTATCAAGGCCCTTGAGGTGCTGCATGATGAGCTCGCCGACCTCGGCCGTGGTGCGTTCGCGCTCGGGAGCATCGATGAGGAAACTCTCCGCGGCGTCCACAACTTTTTCCAGTTGGCTCGACGAGACCGGCCGCTTTTCGCACGCGCGCAGCAGGCCGCTGAGAATTTTCTGCCGGTCGAAGCGCTCGCGGCGGCCGTCCTTCTTCACCACCATGTAGGGAATCTCGTCGATGCGCTCGTAGGTAGTGAAGCGCCGGTTGCAGCTCTCGCACTCCCGCCGCCGTCGAATCGAGTCGGCTTCCTTGCTCTCGCGCGAATCCACCACGCGATCCTGCCCGAAGCCGCAATATGGACACTTCATTCTAGGAGCGATTCTACGGCATCGACGCTGGTTTTACGCGCTGGCGCTGTGACCTGCGCACTGCATCACGCCCAGGAATCGCACCCATGGTCCTACCGCCTGTCTATATTGGTAGGCCATGATTCGCGAAATCTGGTGCAGATGCGTCAGGTCATGCATAGCCCATGTCGCCAGCAATTCCGACAGTGTTACGGTTCCCAGCGCTGGATGCCGTCCGCGCCGCTGCAGATCCTCCGCTGTCAACTTGAGGGCGCGCAGGTCGCTAAGCCCCTTCGCCCGCGTTTGCGCGAATTCGTCGAGCAATTGCTCCAACGCCTTGCCCTGGCCATAGCGCACGTGTCCCTCCCGATCGAATGGCGCAAAGGCCCCTCCTTCGCCGGATTCCAGAATCATTCGCGCCCGTGGAATCCAGTCCTCTTCCTCACCGTGGATCAAGTGCGCCAACACCGCACGCACGCTCCATGTGTTCTCGCCCTCGTTGTTCTCCGTCCACATCTCCGGCAATCCGCGCAACAGCGCGTCCAGAGCCGCCGGCGTCCGCTCAAGCAGTGCGATCGTATTTTGCAGTTCGTGTTCCATCCAAATCCCCCGTGCCTCTATTCTCTTCGTCCCGCCGCCTTGCGCCCTGTCTTTCTGATCCCTGTTCCCTTGTTCCCTGCATTTAGACAACAACGGCCTGAGAAGTGAACCTCCCAGGCCGCTGCCGGTGGACTGTTGGGATTGGACTAAGGCCATCGCGCTGCCGCGAGTGCCAGAGCCATGACGGAAAAACCTCCGTCTGGACTTACCTGAGTCTTGGGCGCGATGCCCTAGGCCTCAGTCACCTCACGTAATCTACAACTCGAACAATCTTTGCTCATAGGCTGGATCAACCTCCTTTCCCGTGTAAGGACAAGCTACGACTTGCGCCGCCGCCGCGTCAAGGGCCGCTTGTCTGGGCCGCGCCGGGAAAGCGCAGCAAAGTTCTTGCTTGCCTCGCGAACCGTCAGCCCTGAGAGCCAATCGCGCGCGGACTTCAGGAACTTGTCCACGGCGCGCCAGTCGTGCCACGCGTAATCTCTCAGCGCCCAGCCGATCGCCTTGCGGATGAAGAACTCCTTTTCTGCCGCGAGCAGCTCGGCGTAGCGAAAGAGCCGCGCCGTGTCGACCTCGTCGCGCAACCCGAGCTGGTGCAGCATGGCGATTCGTCTCACCCAGAGGCTGTCGTGCTTCACGGCCGCGTCCATGGCACGTTTGCCTTTAAGGCCCGCCCGCCGCACGACCGGGCCAATCGCCTTAAGCAGTGAGTCGACCGTATCCCACCATGACTTCTTCTGCACCAGATCAAGCAGCCATGGAAGGTCATCCAGGCTCAGTGCCTCGTGGTAGCGCCCGAGCAGGCCAGTCGCAACATACTGGTATTCGCGTTTGCGCATTCGCCACAATCCTTCCGCGGCCATGCGCAATTCATCCGGGCCGGTCGGCGAAAAGCTCTTGAACAGCGGCGAAACGGCAGCGCGGTGATCCGGCATCGAGACGCCCAGATACTCAAACTGATCTCGCATGTAGGCGCGCATCCCCGCGGCTCGCTTCGGATCGGCCAGCGGCACAAGTGACGCTCGCACCGCACGATGAAAACCCGCAACTTTTTGTTTTGAGCTAGCCATCAAATTCGCGTCTTCTCCTGTCAGCAGCGTCGATCCTGGCATACCCGCTTCGCCCACTCGCGCACAGCCGCGGGCGTAACGCGGTCTCCCGCCGCCTCACTCGCAGCCAATTGGACAGCCAGATTGCCGATGGTCGAGCTCTCCGTTTCGCCGATCTCGACTTTCAGGCCCGTCCGCTGCTCGGTCAGTTCAACGAGCAGTTGATTGCGGGTCGCCCCGCCGATCATGTGAATGCGTTCGAGCTTCCGGCCCAGCATCTTTTCAAGATTCGCCGTCGCCGAAGCGTACCTGAGCGCCAGGCTTTCAAAGATGGTCCGCGCGAACAGCGGCTCGTTGCCGGCCACATCGGGAATGGCGTCGAAGCCGAGGCGGGTTAGCTCATTATTGATGCGCCGCGGCATTTCAGTGTCGAGCATCAGCGTTTCGGCATCCATGTCAAGCACGCCCGATGCAGAATTACATTCAGCAGCCTTTTGGACAAGCTCCTCGATCTTCCAGCTGCGCCCGTTCGCCGCCCACGCATCCATGCACTGCTTGAGCACCCACATGCTGTTGATGAGCGAGTGAAACAGAAGTCCGCCGGCGGCCGCGCCAATGTTCGTATAGCCTGCGTCGAAGGCGTGTTTCGTCGTGACCGGGTCCCGCGTAATGGTGCCCACCAGCGACCATGTGCCGGAGCTGATGTACGCAGCCGCGCTCAGGTCAGTAGGAATGCCGGCGATGGCGCTGGCCGTGTCGTGCGTGGCGGGCGCAATGATCTTTGTAGCGCGAAAGGCGTCAAGCTGCGCCAGCGGCCCGATCAGCGGTCCCAAAACCGTCCCCGACGGAACGAGCAGCGGCGCGGCTTCGAGCGGCAGCCCGAGCAGTCTGAAGAGCTCCGCGTCCCAATCTCCCGTTTTCAAATTTACGAGGCCCGTGTGGGTGGCGTTGGTGTACTCGGCCACTCGATGGCCGCTCAACCAGTAAAGAACAAATTCCGGAAACATGACCCATGGCGCGCCCGCGTCGATTCCCTGATTCTTTCTTTCGGGTCTCTGATTTTGCTGTTCGGGGCCCGCGGCAGGATCGGCAAGAAGCTGGTAGACGGTATTGATCTTGAGTGGGTAGGTTCCGGTTCGCTGGTACAAGTCAAAGGAGGGGATGACGCGGTCCGCTGCTTCCTTGGTCGCGGTCGTGCGCTCGTCGCGGTAGCAGAACGGTTCCCGCAGCATCTTGCCATCGGGCGCAAGACGCACATAGTCCACTGACCAACCGTCGACGCCGATCGAAGCAATGCCTTCAGGGGCGGCCGCCGCGGCTTTGCGCAAACCCTCCTCGAGACCGGCGAGAATGCGCGTGAGCGGCCAGCACAATGAATCGCCGTCACGCACAGGGCCGTTGGAAATGCGATGAATGACTTCGACGGTGGGCTTGTTGCTAATCCAACGAAGCAGAGAAACGCGGCAGCTTTCTGCGCCTAAATCGATAGCAACACGCGCACCTTCTTGCATGGCGGCAGCAAAACTCCGGTTTCTCTAGGGTCTGCTCACACCCTATCGCACGAATGCTTCGGTCAAACCGCCGTCCACGGGAATCACGTGGCCCGTGGTGCAACGCGCTCGGGGGCTGGCCAGGAAGAGGATGGCTTCCGCGCAGTCGGAACCGCCGATTGCCTTGTGCGTCAAAGTGCGCTCGGCATAAAACGATGCCAGGCGGCTGCGAAGCTCCTCATCGCTGAACGATTCCTGAAAAGGAATATTGTATTTGCGCAGCGAAGCGCGCACCCGGTCGCGGGGAAACATCATTGAACCCTTCACCACGGTGGCGGGTCCAATGCCGTTCACGCGCACGTTGGGGGCCATGCTCACCGCCAGCTCGCGAATCAGGTGCGAAAGCGCGGCCTTGCTCACGTCGTAAGCCTCGCTGCCGCGTTTAGCCACCACAGCGTTGGCCGAGCTGGTAAAAACGATGTTCCCGTGCAGACCCTGTTCCTCAAACAACTTGGCAGCCTCATCGGCGAGCAGGTAGTTCGCGGTCACGTTTACGGCCAGCGTGTCGGACCACATCTCGTCGGCGATCTCGCCCTCCGACGTGGACGGAAACAGCGCCGCGGTGTTGATAAGGATGTCGATGCCGCCGAAGGCCAGCGCTGCCTCGCCCATGACTTTGCGAATCGACTCGCGATTGCGAATGTCGACGCCGCCGTACCCAGTAAACTCGGGCGAAGCGATAGCCGCAATCTCGCTGGCCACGCGCGCCACGCCTTCTTCGTTGCGATCGGCGACAAACACATGCGCGCCTCGCGATGCAGCCAGCTGCGCCACTTCGCGCCCGATGCCGCTCGCGCCGCCCACCACAAGCGCTACGCGACGGCTCAGCTCCTTCTCCGGTGGCCGGCGGCGAATCTTTGCCTCTTCCAGCGCCCAGTACTCGATGCGGAACGCTTCGGCAGCCGGCAATGCCACGTAGTTGTCAAAGACTTTGAAGCTTGCCGGGTCCATTCCCGGCGGGCACTGAGGTACGGTGCCGCTCACTTTGCCCTCGCCCAGCAAACTCGCGCCTTCCATCACATGAATCGCATTGCTGTAAAACTCGCCGGTGATGCGCGCCTCGGTCTTGTCTTTCCCAAAGCTGAACATCCCCATCCCTTGAATCAGCACGACAGAGGGACTGGCGTCGCGAATTGCCGGCGAATCGGGCTTGGCAAACGTGCGGTAGTAGGCGCGGTACTGGTCACGATACTCGGCCAGCGCACAATCGATCTGCGTTTTCAGCGCCTCTAGATCGTCGTTCCCGCCCCACGGCACAAACATGGGACGGATCTTGGTGCGGATAAAGTGATCGGGACAACTGGTGCCGAGGAAGGCGAGATCCTTGCCATAAGCGGAATCCACGAACTGCAGCACGTCGGGCGCATCGCAGAAACTGCTGATGTACCGCTGCCGGGCGCTGATGCGCCCACGGAGAAACGGAGCGATCTGGATCGCGAGGTCACGGCGGTCAGAGCGCGCCGGCAGGGCCTCACCGCCAAATCGGATCTTGCCCTTGCTGCGTCCATGCCGCTCAATGAACTGCCCAATGCTGTCGATCGTCTGCAGCGTGTTCAGATAGCACTCGCGCTGCGACTGGCCCCATGTAAAGAGCCCGTGCCCGCCCAGCACGATGCCGTCGCAACCGGGGTTCTCGTTGACGATCCGCTTCATCATCATGGCCAGCTCGAAGCCGGGGCGCTGCCACGGCAGCCACACCAGCGAGTGGTTGAATTCGCGGTTGAACTCGTCCATCCGGGTTTTGCCGTTGGCGCTCGCCGCCAGCGCGATCCCCCAGTCGGGGTGCAAGTGATCGACGTGCGGGAAGGGCAGGAATCCGTGCAGCGGCGTGTCAATGGATGCGGCGACCGGATTGTTGCGGAAGGCGCAAAGCGGATACATCTCCGCCATCTCGTCTTCGAATTCCGCGCCCTTGTAGATGCGCTCCAGCGCCAGCAGCTTTTCCTGGTAGAGCGTGGCGAAGCCGGTGCGCTTGATGCTGCCCAGGTCGCCGCCGGAGCCCTTCACCCACAGCACGTCAACAGGATTGCCGGTCAGCGGGTCCGTCTCGACAACCTTGGAGCTGGTGTTTCCGCCGGCAAAGTTGGTGATGCGCAGGTCTGAACCGAGCAGATTCGAGCGGTAGCGGAGAAGCTCAGGCGCATCGAGACCATCCGCCACGGTGGGATCCCAGCGGTCCTCGAGGAATTGGAGTACAGGAGATGCAGTCGTCGCCGATGTCATAGAAAGCACTCTGATGGGGAATGATTCGAACTCAACTTCATATGATACAGCCCGCGGCCGCAGGAAAACGTTTCGTCCATGTTTTCCGAGTCAGAGCCCCGGGCGCGCGATGCCCCAAAAGCGGGACCAGCCCGCTGATCCTTATTCCTTCCCATCTGCCTGGCCCGATCTTCCCTACGGCACAAACATCGTGGTTGCTTGAGAGTATTTGCACTTCCACTCGTCTCCTTCCCTCACCCACACTTCGCCGAAGGCGAACTTCAGCGGGCCTCCATTCTGAAACGTAATGAGCCCTACATAGGTCACAAGAGCGCCGTCTTGCCCGATGGGCAGGGCTTGCAACTGGCTGATGGTGAATTGTGAGATGGGCAGCGCGGCAAGTTCCTGCGATGTGAACCGGTAGAAATGCAGAGTGCCGGTGGCCGCCACCTCGCGATAGTCATCCGTGGTCAGCGCGTCGAATGCGGCGGCATCGCCTTTCTTCCAAGCCCCCCAGGACTGGCGAACGCGATCGGCGATGGTCTTGGTGAGCGCGTCCTGCGCTGCCACAGCAACAATGTCCTCGACCGGCTTTGGGGGTTGGTCCTGCGCGGCCAGGGGACCGGCCAGAAGAATGTTAATGAAGAGAATGGCAGCAGCACACGTAGCGCCCGCTCTCGGGGAACTCCTGACGAACGAAGCGAGTGGTGCGGCAAGGAGCGCGTTTCGATCGGTTGCGAGCATCACGGCCTCCTGGAGAATTGAGGGGATTATAGCCGGTATCTCTCATATCGACTCTGATTTGGAGAAATTGTACCGATCGAGAGGCAGACGGCAAGGCGAAGCAGAGGTTCGCAGCCCAGGCTGAACATGAGCCTCGAACCGATGCAGGCGCGAGGGGGCGCCGGGTCCGAGCGCAAAGCACCGCAGCCGCAGCGAGCGCGCCGGCTTTCGATGTAGCGCAATAGCCAACAAACTTCCGGTTTTCTCTCTAATCCGCGACTGCGATGGTATGTGCGAGGCTCTGGGTCTTGTGCGCTTTCTCCTCGGCGCTCAAAGTATCCGGCGTTACCACGCGGTGATGGGCATAGTTATAAGGAGGCACGGTGTACCCGCGCAAGATCGAAATGCCAAGCTGGATCAGCCGCGGTCCGTAAGTCTCCGGCTCGTGCGAGATGGAGCCAACAATCGCGCTCGAACTCCTGCGCATCTCCTCCAGCACTTCAGGGATGCAGTCCTGGCCCACGATGGCGAAGTTGGCTTCCTGCCCTGCTTTGCGCACTGCGTCCAGAACGCCCAGCGCGCTGCTATCGGTGGCGGCGGCAACCAGCGTGTGCTCCCCGGGGTTTCTCACGCGAAGATACTCGTTCATTGCCCTCTGGCTTGCTTCGCGCATGCCTCGCCCCTCGATCTGAACGAACTGGCCGGGCGTCAGATCCTTGAACCGCTCCCGGATTCCGTCGAAGGCGCCCGCAATGCGGTTCTGCACAAAGCTGCCCGCCTCTCTGAAGCCAACGCCCACCACGCGGTCCACCTTGCTTTTCCATTGCCTCTGCGCGAACTGCGCCAGAATGGATGCAGCCTCGTACCCAACTTCGAAGTTGTCCACGCCGAAGTACGTTGCATTGGGGTGAGGCACGTCGATGGCCACCAGGGGAATATCGGCCTTCTTGAAGATGTGCGCGATTCGCGGTGCTGCCGCTTCTTCCACTTGGAATTCGAGCACCAGGTCCACGCGCTTGGCCACGAACTCTTCGGCGTTGCGCACGGCCACGGCGGGATCGTAGCGGTTGTCGAGAACGATCAGCTCCACCCCCGAGGCCGCCGCAGCCGCTGCCACGCTTTGCGCCACCGCCTCGCTGAATGGCATCTCCGCACTTTGCACGGCAAAACCGAAGCGCAATCGCCGCGGCCGCGAAACCAATCGGTACTGGCCAGCCGGCGTCTGTGCCAGATAGCCGCGATGAACGAGTGTTTTGAGAATGCGGTAGACGCTGGTCTTGGAGATGTTGGTGCGCTGGTAAACGTCCTCGAGCGTCAGAGAAGCATTGTCCTGCTCCAGCAGCTCGATGACGTCGAGCGCCTTGGAAAGAATCGGAATCAGATACAACCGCTTGATTTTCGCCTTGGCCAACGACCCCTTCCCCCTTTACCCCTATTGAAACACAGGCTCACCGGCAGTCAGACAAATCACAATTCTCACGCGTAGCTGCTTACGTCCGAGCTGCGGCTTCCCCGCTCCTTTGCCGCGCGTTCCACATAGCCGCTTGCGCGCAACGCTTCCAGCGGGTCGGCGGGCAGCCCATGCGCCTCGCGCCAGGCGCGCGTCAACGGACGCACATCGCACCAGAATGCGCCGCGATAGAGCTCTTCGGCGGCCACCAGATCACAACTCTGTTGCAACTCCGCCAGTTTCTCGCGATCGATGAGCGCGGCTTTCAGGTAGAGTTCTTGCGCCGTCACCACGGTCTGCACCATCGCCTCCATCTTGCCCTTCAGGTTGTGGCTTTGGTCAATCATGTAGGCGATGTCGATCTTGAGGCCGTCGTCGCATCGCCGCATGGATCTCGTGGAAGATGCGGAAGACCTGGTAGGGATCGATCGAGCCCAGCGTCAGGTCGTCGTCAGCGTAGCGCCGGTCGTTGAAGTGAAACCCGCCCAGCATCTCCGTGTGCAGCAGCCACGCCACAATCTGCTCGATGTTCTGCGCGCTGTAATGGTGGCCGGTATCGACCAGCACGCACGCTTGCGGCCCCGCGTGGCGTGCAAGGTGGCTTGACATGCCCCAATCGGCGATATCGGTGTGATAGAACGCAGGCTCAAAGGGCTTGTATTCCACCAGCAATCGCTGGTCGGGTGCCAGATGGCTGTGCGCAACCCGCAACGCTTCTTCAAGCCACCCGATGCGCTTGCGCATGCTTTGCGTGCCCGGATAATTCGATCCATCGGCCATCCACAGTGAGATGTCGCGCGAGCCCAGCGCCTTGCCGATCTCGATCGAGTCCAGCAAATGCTCGACTGCCCGCTCGCGGATCGCGCGCGATGGATTGCACAGCGAACCAAATTTGTATTCCTGGTCCTGGAAGAGATTGGGATTGATCGATCCTGAGAGGATGCCGAAGCGGCGCTCCAACTGCTTCACCGCTGGTACATCTTTGAGCCCGTCGGGCAGATCCCAAAGTACATGGAGCGCCAGGGTGGGTGTTGCGCCGGTCAGCCGGTTCACTTCGGCGGCGTCGGCAAACTTCTCCTCGATGGTGCTTGCAGCCGCAGCCTGCACAAACTTGCCGAAGCGCGTGCCGGTGTTGGCAAATCCCCACGAGGGAATCTCGATCCGAAAAGAATCCAATGCCTTGAATGCAACTTCCTGAACGTTCGAACCCGAAATCTTCATGTCCCTCCCTTTCTCGCCTTCCGATGAGTCCCCGACCCCAATGTCCCTAGTCCCTGGTCCCTTTTCCCTGTTCTCTATCGTTCACCACAATCACGTTCAGGAATCTTGGCCCATGCACGCCCTTGATGCGCGTCATCTCAATGTCTGCCGTTGCGCTCGGCCCGGAGATCCAGGTAACCAGCGGCGGCAGGGCCTTTTCGCCGTCATTTCTTGGTCCCTTGGTCTCTGCCTTCTCGTTCCCTTGGTCCCTTGGTCCCTCGGTCCCTGCATTCCCGCAGCGATCAAAATACTCGGGCAGCGTCTCCACAATCTGGCTGGCCAGCACAATGCACAAGTGCCAGTCCGGAAGCAGGGTGATCACGCGCCGGCCCTCCGTCGCGGAATGATGCAAGACTATCGTGCCTGAATCTGCAACGCCGCAAAAACAGGCTGTCATCACGCCTTCGGCCTTCTCAATCTCTGCAGCTGTCAGACCGTGGTCTATATCGCATTCGAATCCGCTGATCTGCCACGCAGCGGTAACCAGCCAGGCGCTCGGAATTCCGGACGGCGCAACAAATCTGCGTTTGCCGCTGGCCTCGATTTGCGCGGCAATCGTGGCCGGCAGTTCGTCGGGCGCACACTCCACCACCTTGGCATCGTATTCGCGAAGGCGCTCCATGAACAGTTCCAGACAGGCCCTGACGGTCAACTCGCCGCGCATTTGATAGTCGCGCGGCAGCATCGCAACTGCCCCAGAAGACCGCTCCGCCGCTGTGGCGGAACTCCGCGTTGCGGCGCGAATGCGCCCAAGGATAGCTTCGCGGGAGGAAGATGTGCTCATTGTCCCTCCGTCCCGTGGTTCCCTGGTTCCCTGCCGGGGTGGCTTGGTCCCTTGTTCCCTGCCGGGGCCCCCGGCGGGCGACTCATGCCCGCTGGGGCGGCTTGGTCCCTGCTTTTCTCCCACCACTCGTGAAAGGTCTGCTCCGGCAGCCCGCGCAGGTCGCGCGTCTGGGTCCACTTCGCTCCGATGCCCGGCAGCGCGTGGATCCAACCGTCCTTGCGCGTGAAGAAACCAAGCCCGATCCCGCCTGCCCATTGGGCCGAATGAAAGAGCCACGCCCGCGAAAAGACCAGGTTCGCCACGCGCAACCCGAGATATAGCGGATCAAAGAACCGCAATACCTGCTTGCGCTCCTGATCGGTAACGCGCGCGCGAAGTTCCAGCAGAACCTCGGGGATATTGATTTTGACCGGGCACACCTCGAAGCAAGCGCCGCAAAGAGACGACGCGTAGGGCAGCGATTGCGCGTGCCGCATCTGCTCAAGCTGGGGCGTCAAAATGGCGCCGATCGGCCCCGGATACACCGATCCATACGCGTGGCCTCCGGTCTGCCGGTACACGGGGCAGGCGTTCATGCACGCAGCGCAGCGAATGCAGCGCAGCGTCTGCCGCTCCTTCTTGCGGGCGAGAATCGAAGAGCGGCCGTTGTCGAGCAGAACGACGTGAAACGTCTGCGGTCCATCGCCCGGCGTCACGCCGGTCCAGAGCGACGTGTAGGGATTCATCCGTTCGCCCGTTGCCGAGCGCGCCAGCAGTTGCAGCATCACTTCGAGATCGGCGAATCGCGGCAGCACTTTTTCGATTCCGGCCAGCGTGATCATCGTCCGCGGCAGCGTAAGGCACATGCGCCCATTGCCCTCTGACTCCACCACTGCCACCGAGCCCGTCTCGGCGATCAGGAAATTCGCTCCGCTGATTGCCGTCGGAACTGAGAGAAATTTCTGCCGCAGATAATTCCGCGCCGCCGCCGTGAGCGCCTCCGGCTCATCGGAGAGATTCTCAATCCCCATGCGCCGGGCGAAGATCTCCCGCACCTGGCTGCGATTGACGTGCAGCGCGGGAACCACGATATGCGAGGGCTCTCCCTCGCCGAGTTGCAGAATGATTTCTGCCAGATCCGTCTCGTAGGCGCGAACGCCGTTGGTCTCGAGATACGGATTGAGTTGAATCTCAGCCGAGGTCATCGTCTTGATCTTGATGACCTCATCGGCCTTCTCTTCGCGCAGAATTTCCAGAATGATCTTCCGCGCATCGGCCGCATCCGACGCCCAGTGCACCGTGCCGCCGGCAGCGGTGCATCGCGCTTCGAACTGCTCGAGGTACACGCCGAGATTTTCTAGTGCCCCATCCTTAATCCGAGAGGCTGCTGCGCGGAGCGCCTGCCAATCCGGCTTCTCCGCTACCAACCGCGCGCGCTTGGCTTGAATCACGTCGATCGCGTGAGCCACATTCTTGCGCAACTGCAAATTGCGAAGCACGGGGAGCGCCGCGACGGGAAAGGGTGGCGCAAGCGCTGGATCGAGAATCGGACGATCGACGACTTCGTGCGCCGCAACGACCTCGTGCTCCGTCACTGCACTCATCCCATCAACTCCACGGGGGTGTCCTCGGTGCTGGCCAGAATCTGCGCCATGTGGATCGTCTTCATTCCCGCGTTCTGGCGGTGCAGCGCTCCGCCCAGGTGCATCAGGCAGCTATTGTCCAGTGCCGTGCAGAACTCTGTTCCCGTCCGCAGCACATCCTCGAGCTTGACCGCCAACATCGCCGACGAAACCTCGGCATTCTTCACGCTGAACGTCCCGCCAAATCCGCAGCAGCGATCCAGATTCTCGAGCGGAACGAAGTCCAGCCCACGCACCTTGTTCAGCAGCCGGAATGGCCGTTCGCCGAGTTGCAAGGCTCGCAACCCATGGCAGCTCGCATGGTAGGTCACGCGATGGGGAAAGTACGCGCCCACATCCTCCACGCCCAGCTTGTCCACAAGAAACTCGCTCAGCTCGTAGATTCTCGGCGCGAGCGCAGCGAACCCCTTGCGGAGGGCCTCGTCTCCAAGCTCCTCAAAAAGCCCGGAATACTGATCCCGGATCATCGCCACGCACGACGATGATGGAATCACGACGGCCTCCGCATCGGCGTACAGCTTCACCAGGCGCTTCGCCTGGCTGAATGCCTCGCCCCGGAACCCCGTGTTGGCATGCATCTGGCCGCAACACGTCTGGCTGCGCCGGAACTCCACCGCAACGCCGAGACGCTCCAGCAAGCGCACTACCGCGCGTCCGGTCTCGGGAAACAACGTATCGTTATAACAGGTTATGAAAAGCGAAGCGCGCATGCCGCCACTCAACAAAATGCCTATGTTTCAATCAAGAAACCGAATGATATAACTTGAGAAACCAATTGTCTATTGCAATTGCGTCGCTTTGCCGCTGCTTTCACCCGCCTCGCCCCGGCAGAACACCCCGAGCGGACCGGCGAAGCCAGGCTCACGGAATTCGCACGCCTAACCGCTCCCCCATTGCATCGGATGCTCCGATTTTCGGTCCCTCCCGGCCCCAGTCTTTCAACCTTCCTCGCTCAGTCGCGTCTAACTCTTCGAGATTCGGGGTTTTATCTGCCGCAGAAGCCTTTTTTTTATTCCTCATTCAGAGTTCAACGGCCACGATGGACCAACTGCCTCTTTGCGGCGTTGGCAGACCAGCAAATTGGCCATGCCGTTTTCACGACCGGAACGCGCAGTTGAAAGGTACACGTCGCCGGCACTCACCCAGGTCCCCAGGGCCATCCGTCCTATTATGATGAGCTTGTCAACCAATTCGGCCGGATTCATCGAACGGTTCAGGCGTTTCGCTGGGCTTTCTTGCTCTTAACAGCAACTCTATTTCTGCCGTCCGCGGCAACTCTTCGGCTTTTCGAGGGTCTCACTCAAGAAAGGGTCCAGGATCTTCCCTTATGATCAATTCACGCTCGCTCCCCCTGTGCGTGTTGGCCAGTGTCTTCTGCTTTTCAATTGCCTCCCAGGCGCAACATGCCGGCCCAGCCGTCCGCATCGTCAACGCAATCGACGAAAGCCAACGGGTCACGCTCAGCCACACTGTGAGTCCGCTAGCGAATGCTGCGAACGACCGTGGCGCCGCGCCCGACGGCATGCAGCTTGATCGAATGCAGCTCGTCCTCCAGCGAAGCCCGGACCAGGAAACAGCGCTCCGCCAGCTCGTCGCGCAGATGCACACGCCGGGTTCGCCCAACTACCACCAATGGCTTACCCCCGAGCAATTCGGCGCACAGTTCGGATCCTCCGACCAGGACATCGCCACCATCGAATCCTGGCTTGGCAGCCACGGTTTCGCCGTCTCCAGGGTGAATCCCGGCAAGGCAACCCTCGAGTTCTCCGGCAGCGTGGCTCAATTGCGCGATGCCTTCCACACCCAGATTCACAAATATGCGGTCGACGGCGAAACCCATTATGCCAACGCCAACGATCCCCAGATTCCCGCGGCACTCGCGCCCGTCATCGGCGGGTTTGCCTCGCTCAACAACTTCCACCCCAAAAGTTACGTCAAGAAGCTCGGCCAAGCCTCCCTCAATCCCGCCACGCATCAGGTCACGCCAAGCTGGACCTGGGGCACCAGCTCCGGCGAGGACTTCGTCCTTGCACCCGGCGACTTCGCCATCCAATACGATCTTCAGCCGCTCTATAACGCCAATGTCAACGGCGCTGGCCAGACCATCGCCATCATCAACGACTCCAACATCAACGTCGATCTCGTCAATCAGTTCCGCACGCTCTTCAGCCTGCCCGCAAATCCGCCCCAGGTCATCATCGACGGCAACGATCCGGGCGTGGACGGCGTCAACAACCCCGGCGGCCCCAACGGCGACTCCGTCGAAGCTTATCTCGATGTCGAGTGGTCGGGCGCAGTGGCTCCCGACGCCACCATCGATCTGGTCGTGGCCGCGGACACGTCTCTTGAAAGCGGTCTGATCCTGGCCATGGAGCACGCCGTCTACGGCAATGTCGCGCCCGTCATCAGCCTCAGCTTCGGCGAGTGCGAACTCAACCTCGGGGCCACCAACTCGTTCCTCAACGGGCTGTGGGAACAGGCAGCCGCGCAAGGCCAAACCGCCATGGTCTCGTCCGGCGACAATGGCTCTGCGGGCTGCGACAACGACAACTCGGAGGAATACGCCACTCTGGGCCAGGCAGTCAATGGCTTCGCCTCCACGCCCTACAACGTCGCCGTCGGCGGAACCGACTTCTACTACACTGACTACGCCACTGGCGGCGCCAGCATCGCGAATTACTGGAACAAGACCACCAGCCAGTTGCCGGCCGTTTCCATCAAGGGCTACGTTCCCGAGCAGCCCTGGAACGACGGCCCGTACGGTCTGGACATCTTCAACCAGTTCACCACGGATGGCAGCACGTCTATAGGCGGCGGCAGCGGCGGCGCAAGCAACGCCGCCGTCTGCAGCAACAACAGTTACAGCACCACCACGGGCCTGTGCACAAGCACCGAGACCGGCTACCCCAAGCCCTCATGGCAAACCGGTGCCGGAGCGACCAACGACACCGTCCGCGACCTGCCCGACGTCTCGCTCTTTGCCGCCAACGGCGACAACTATAGCTTCTACCCCATTTGCGCAACCGACGGAGACTGCCAGACCGCGGGACTGGGCAGCAACCTGGTCCAGATCTTCGGCGTAGGCGGCACATCCGCCTCTTCACCCGCGTTCGCCGGCATGATGGCGCTCGTGGTTGAGAAATGGGGCCGGCAGGGCCAGGCCGACAACATTCTCTATGCATTGAAGACGCAGTATCCAGCCGCCTTCCACGATGTCACCGCCGGAACAAACTCCATGCCCTGCGAGTTCGCGCCAACCGTCACGCCGAATTGCATTTCAGCAGGCGCCGGCGCTATCGTTTTGGACGGCATCACCGAAGGCAAAATCGGCACCGGCACAACCCCCGAATACAACGCCGCCGCCGGTTACAACCTGGCCACGGGACTTGGCACCATCGACGCCAATAATCTGGTCAACGATTGGAACCTGGTCGCGAAGAACCTGGCTGCCATCGGCCACAACGATGACCGCCCCCAGACCAGCTTCGCCCACGGAACTGCTATCACCATCGGCGGCGCCGTCACCGGGACCGGCACACCCACCGGCAACGTGGCGCTGATGACCGATAGCACCGAGCCGGTCAACCAGGGCCAGGGCGTCTTCCCGCTCAGCAGCGGGTCCTCACACCAACAGCGACTGTCAATTACCCTGCCCGGCGGCACTTACCACATCTGGGGCCAATACGGCGGCGACTCCAAAAACGCTATGAGCACCTCCACGCCGCCCATTGAAATCACTGTCACCGCGGAGAATAGCGGGCATCTTCTTCAATGCGTTCTCGCCGAGCGGCACCTTACCGCTCCTCAATCGGCCAGCACGGCCATGGACTATGGCACCCAGCTGATCTCAGCGCCTCAGGTCGCGCCCCAGCTCGCAACTTTCCCGAGCTGCGACGTCCTGCACGAATTCGAGCCTGCCCAACTTCACCACGCCTACCGGCACCGTCACATTCACCGACAACGGAAGCACCATCAATACCGCGGTCATGAATGCCGAAGACGACGCCGAGTACAACGCGGCCTTCGGCGTGGGCGCCCACTCCGTCAGCGCAACTTACAACGGCGACCAGAGCTACAACAAGGTCACGGCCACGGCCCCCATTAACTTCACCGTCATCAAGGACAATCCGGACTTCTTCTACAACGCTTCCAACATCAACGGCGGCGGCGACATCATCAGCGGCCAGCCGACAGTCTTCAACGTCATCGCCGAGAACAACGCGCAGTACAACGTCGTTGCTTCAACCGGCTCAATCGCTCCCGTCCCGGTTTTGCCGCCCACTGGTACGGTCACGCTCTCAAGCGTACCCTCCGGTATCTCCGGGACCATCATCCTGAGCGCCGGAGTCGATCCCTCCGACTTGGCGCAAGCCGGCATCGGCACCGTGACTCTTTCTCCAAGCCTGGCGGCGGGCAACTACACCGTGACCTTCACCTACAGCGGAGACGGGAATTACAACAGTTGCTGCAGCCCCGCGGCAACGACCGTGATCCCGGTCGTTGCGAATACCGGCCTTACCTCCACAACGAACGCCAGCACTGCCGGCGTCATTTCGCCGAACTCCACCGTCACCGTCACCGGCACAGTCACCGGACAGTCCGGGCACCCCGCGCCCACCGGCGGTGTCATCTTCTTCTCCTCCGGCGAGGGACTCGGCGAGGTCGCCCTCACGGCCGGCGCGGGAGACGTCTCCACCTTCACGGCGGTGCTTAGCAGCCAGGATCTCCCCCAGGGAGCCAACTTCATCACCCTCCAATACACGGGCGATGCGAACTACGCGCCCTCTGAGTACACATTGAACGGCGGCAGTTCGATCGCAAATCCCAAGTCCGACTTCACGCTGGTACCCGATACCACCATCGTCCCCGTCAGCGTCAGCGCTGGGGCCGGCAGCGGCACCGACACCATCAACGTTGCCTCGGTCAACGGCTTTAACGGCAACGTAAACCTGACCTGCGCGGCCACCACGCCCGTCACCTGTTCCGTCTCGAGCCCCATCGCGCTGAGCAACCAGAGCAGCACAACCGCAACCCTCACGGTCAACGTCCCCTCTGGCGCAGCCAGCAAAAACTATAACGTTCTTGTCACTGGAGCGGACGCGGCGACCGGCGAATTCATCCACACTCTGGCCATCACTGCGGCTGTCAGCGGCGGCAGTCCCGCCATCACCCTCACCAACAGTGGCAACATCACCGTCGTTCAGGGTGCGACGACTGGCAACACTTCCACCATCACGGTTACGCCCTCAGGTGGACTGGCTGGAACCATCGATCTCACCTGCGCTGTCACATCTTCTCCCGCGGGCGCAGCCAATCCCATCACCTGTGGCGCCACCAATCTGAACCCGCCATCGTTCGTTGACATCATCCCCGGCACGGGACCGTTGACCTCCACGCTGACCGTCAATACTACGGCGACCACCACTGAAGGCACCTACGTCATCACGGTCATCGGAACTTCCGGCAGCGTCACCTCCGCAACCGACGTCACCGTCAACGTCAACCTGCCCCAGGACTTCGCGCTGACCAATAGCGGCGCGATCACAGTACCAGCAGGAGCAAACACGGGTAACACTTCCACCATCACCGTCACTCCGTCAGGAGGGTTCAGCAACACTGTGAACTTAACGTGTGCGGTCACGACAGCTCCGGCAGGCGCGGCCAATCCCCTCACTTGCGGCGCATCCAACTTGAACCCAACATCGGTGACCCCGCCCGCAACGACAACTTCAGTGCTCACTGCCGGCACGACGCCCACGACGACAACCGGCGCTTACGTCATCACCGTGACGGGAATGAATGGCACCGACACGCACACCACCACAGTCAACGTCACGGTGAACGCCCCAGCGGCATCGACATACACGGTGACTGCGACCTCTCCTTCGGGCTCAATCTCGCCCGGCGGCAGCCCTGCCACCTCGACCATCACCGTAGCGGGCAGCGGCGGGTACACGGGTAGCGTCACCCTTAGCTGCTCGCTCACATCATCTCCGACCGGAGCATCCGATCTGCCCGGCTGCACCATCACCACCGGCTCGCCGGTTGCGCTCTCCGTGGGCACTACAAGCGGCAATGCCACCGCGACCGTCACCACCACGGCGGCTACAGCGGACCTGATTCGCCTGAATCTCGGCCTTGGCAAAGGCTGGCTCGGCACCGGTTCTGGCGCGGTTCTCGCCGTGCTCCTCTTCTTCGGAATCCCCGCCCGGCGCCGGAGTTGGCGCAAACTGCTCTGCATTATGGTTGCGATGGCCATAATTGGTACGCTCTCCAGTTGCGGCGGCAGCAACGGCGGTGGTGGAGGAGGCGGCGGAACGGGTCCGACGAATCCCGGAACGACCGCCGGAACCTATACGTTTACCGTGACCGGCTCGGGTAATCCCGCTGTGACCCCGGCTCCGAGCAGCACGTTTACCGTTTCAGTGAACTGATTCTTTGAATCGGCGCAATGCGGGCCCTTCCCTCGGGAAGGGCCCGAACTTTTTCGCTTGGGTTTTTGACTCCCTGCCTCGCTGTCAAGCCCCCGCCGTTCGGCAAAATAGATCGAGTTTTCCCTAAGTCGTTCCTTTTCTGACCCCTGAACCCTGATCTCTGATCGCTGTGAAGTTTGCCGATCATTTCGTGCCTTTAATGCACAATGGTCTGGAATGGGGATCCGGAGGACCTGCGCGAAGCGGCAGTGCTCGGCGCAGCGACGTCAAGAACGCCGCGAAGTGCGGCAAATTCAGGGTCTTATGGAAAGATCCAGCCCATTAACCCTTTGTTATCAGGTATGGAGGGTTCAAATAGGTATGGAAAGAGGTATGAAAGTCCCG
Source organism: uncultured Acidobacteriaceae bacterium (assembly GCA_963835355.1). Taxonomy (GTDB): domain Bacteria; phylum Acidobacteriota; class Terriglobia; order Terriglobales; family Acidobacteriaceae; genus Telmatobacter. The sequence goes on from CAWIFE010000002.1 coordinate 420,427, forward strand.
TAAGCCCTTTGTTATCAAATATGGAGGTACGGCATACCGGGGGAAGGGCACCCCAATCAACACGGTACGGATCGGGGACGAACATGGCACATTGAATTTAAGACATTCCTGGCGGATTGAACTGGGCGGTTCCCAACTTTTGAGCCGGGAGCAGCCTTGAATCCTACGCCGAACGAAACCAAAGCACCGGCTGCCGTATGGGAAAATTTCGGATGATTTCGGGAGTCTTTGGATCTGGCGGCAGCTTGCGCCACAGAGCGATGTACTTCGGCTCGCGATACGCCAGTCCCGCAAACAGCAGGCTGGGTTGCCGGTTGGGCAGGTCGTCAAAATTTTCAACGTCGTGCGGGTAGGGCCATTTGCTCTTGTCTTCGATGTAGGGATACATGAAGTCGACGGCCTTCTTGTAGAAGTTGCCGTTCGGCAGCGCGAATTGCCACAGGTTGTTCGTCGCGCCGCTCGGCGATGTGCCGGATGCCGACGCAATCACGCACACCATCGCCAGCATGTCGAGATCGAAGAGCGAGTAGTTGTAGGGTTTGGAACGCTTGAGTTCAAGCGGAAAGCTTCCGTCATCCGCCATCTGCTCCGGCAGAAGATGGTCGCGGAATCGCTCGCGGCATAGCGACATTGCGTTTTCATTGCCGATGTAGGCCGCGAATGCCGCTGCCTGCACAGTCCAGCAGGTTCCGTGGTTATTTTTGGCCGCCTCTTCGGCCTGGCCGTTGTCCGAAGCGCGCATCCACAGCAGATACTCGGTGAACCATTCGCGAACGCCTGCGGACTCGGCCTGCGTCATGGCCTGCGCCGCCTCGAGATGCCGCGCGGCGCGCGTCACTTCCACCAGGTGCAGCGTGTCGATGATGCCGTAGCTCCGGCCGGGCGAATGTCCCCACACCGCCTGCGCGTACTCGAGCGACGGGTTCATGCGTGTATCCGCCAAGAGAAACCAGGCGCGCAGATGCACGGCCGCACGCTCCGCGTAGCGCTTGTCCTGCGTGATGATCCACGCCGCCGTCAGTGCAGGCACGATCAAGCTAAGCCGGATCAGCGCCAGGCGATGGTCGTTGAAGTTCTGCGGATCGGAATAGCCATCGCGCTCGATATACGGGCCGTTGGGATTCTTGGGGTCCGGCCACCAGTAATCCGCCTCGGAAAAGTAGTCGTGCTTGCCGCCTTTGCTGCGGGTCGAAGATGACGCGGTGATCGTGATCGGCGGCTCCGGCAGGTACTCGTTGGCGGCGCGCAGAATCCGCTCGCGGTCGATCGCTTCAATCTCGCTGAGGGTAATGAGTGGGCCGTCGGCCGGCGCTGGAGCGGCGAGCGCGTCGAGCGCTCCGCTCCGGGTGGCGGCCAGGGTAGCGGCGGCAGAAAGGCAAAAGCTCCGGCGATCCATCCTATTCACCTTCGCGGAATGGCCCGATATTTGTCCAGTCGCTATCGAAGGTAACTTTTCAGGGGAAATCCGCACTCCCCAAAAAGGAAGGCAGTCCTATACTCTTGAAACAGAGCGAGGCTCCCCATGCAGACCGAAGCCCGCGGCCTGGACTTCGTTCCACCCTCATTCGCTGATCCGAACTCCGGCCGCATCGTTCTTCTCGCCGACGATCTCACTGGCGCCTGCGATGCCGGCGCGGCCTTTCTCCGCACCGGGCGCGCGGTTCGCGTCTGGTTCGGCTCGAGCGTTGAGTTTTCCACCCCGGAGTCCGTGCAGGCCTTCAACACCAGTTCACGCGCGCTTTCACCCCGCCGCGCCGCCCGCGCTGTCTCCCTCGCCTGCGCCGCTCTTGCCGGCAGTCCGAATTCGCTCTTCTTCAAGAAGGTTGACTCCGCCGCGCGCGGTCCACTCGGCGCTGAGCTGCTCGCCGCGCATCGAGCGCTCGGAACACGAGCCATTCTTTTTGCTCCCGCATTTCCCGCTGCCGGCCGCACCGTGAGCGACGGCATCCTGGAGATCGAGGATGCAACGGGAAAACATTCGACGATCCACCTCGATCGTCTTTTTCCGATCACGGCCAGGGGCCGCATCAACCACATCTCCTATGCTCGCGAGCTCGCGCCTGCTCTGGACGCCGGCATGACCGTGCTGATCTGCGACAGTTCAACCCAAGCGGATCTCGATGCTCTGGCCCGCGCCGCTCAGGATCTTCCCGGCCTGCTTTACGCGGGCTCAGCTGGACTGGCGCAGGCCTTCGCCGGGCTCGTTCCTGCGCGCCTGATGGCAGCGCTCGTCCCCTATGCAGCGCGCACCTTGCTCATCGCCGGAACTCCGCATCCCGTCACCAAGCTCCAGCTTCAGGAACTCGATCCAGGCCACGCCGATAGTGTCCGGATTCTCCGCCTCCATCTCTCATTCGGCGCGGCTGCGCGCATTCGCTCCGGTTTTCGTTCCTATTCTCCTCAAGCACTCATCCTCACCGGTGGCGAGACCGCGGAGCTTGCTGTTCGCGCTCTCGATGCCCACTCCTTTATCCTCCAGGGTGAGTTCGCGCCGGGTATTCCTTGGGGCGTTGTGCAGGGCGGTGATGCACATGGATGCACCGTTGTCACCAAGTCCGGTGGCTTTGGCTCGCCGAACGCGCTCAATGACATCCTTGCCGCGCTGCGAGGTCGAGCATGAGCGCGCAAGCACGCATCGCCATCAGCATTGGAGACCCGGCCGGCATCGGCGCCGAAATCGCCCTCAAGGCTCTCCAGGATGAAAGTATCGCCTCGCTCGCGCAATGGATTCTCATCGCCGATTCGGCCGCGTTGAACGCCGCTCGCCGTGTATGCGGCATTGACCCCGCATCGTTGCCTTGCACGATTGTCAACACCGGCGCACTCGCCGCCGATCATGTCATCGAATTCGGCCAGCTTCGCGCAGCATACGGTCTTGCGGCGATCGCCCATGTGAAGCGCGCCGTCGAGCTTTGTATGAAGGCCGAGGCCGACGCCATGGTCACCGCGCCCCTCAACAAGGAGGCAGTCACGCTTTCCGGCCAGGCTTTCTCCGGTCACACTGAGTACATCGCCGAACTGACCGGCGCGCCCGAGCCGCGGATGCTGCTTTACTCAGAAAAGCTGGCGACGGTGCACGTGAGCACGCACATCTCTCTTGAGCAGGCGTGCCGCCTTGACCGGGCCCACATCGTTCGCACCATCCAGCTTGGCAACGATGCGCTGCTTTGGATGCGCCGCCGCGCGCCGCGCATCGCAGTCTGCGGCCTCAACCCGCACGCCGGCGAACACGGCCTTTTTGGCCGGCAAGACGCTGAAATCATCGCTCCCGCGATTGCGGAAGCCCGCGCCCTGAGTATCGATTGCTCCGGCCCACACTCGCCGGATACGATTTTCGTCCGCGCGCTGCGTGGCGAATTCGATCTCATCGTGGCCATGTATCACGACCAGGGCCACATTCCCATGAAGCTGATCGACTTCGAAGGCGGCGTCAACGTCTCGCTTGGGCTGCCCATCATCCGTACCTCAGTCGACCACGGCACAGCCTTCGATATTGCCGGGCGTAACCAGGCCGACGCCACGAATATGAAAGCCGCAATGCGTCTGGCAGTGCGGATGGCCGAGGGCAAACTCGTCCTCTCGGAGAATTCAGCTGCCGCCTCGGCTGGCAGTTCGGTCCTCGACCCGGCTCGTACATGATGCGCACGTTTCGTTCTGGCGAAGAAGCCTGTTTTTGAACCATGCGGCGGGCAAAGCAAAAGGGGATGCGCAAGCATCCCCCCGCTTTTCCGGTCAAAATGATCGAGTGCGCTGGGTTCAACTGACGCGCAAATGCCTCGGCGCTCAGATTCGTCCGCGCAGAGCTAGAACCGGTAGACCACTCCGAACGTCCCGCGCGCGTTCCAGGTGCGACTCGTTGAGTTGCTCAACTGAGGAGTGTTGTTGGGCAGTGAGAACGACGCGGCGACGCGGTCGCCGGTAAGTTGCAAAGCCCAATTGCGGCCCAAGGTATAGGCCAACCCTCCGCCAAAGCCACCGGCAAAGGAGATACTGGGCGTCATGTGCTCGCCCCCGGTATGCTCCCCGCCCACTTCGCCGAAAACCACTCCGCTGAGGTTCTCATAGAGCGTAGCGTGGAGTGCCGGCCCAACCAGAAATGTGTAAATCGACGGGTCGCCGGGATTGGGCAGTCCGGCGTGGCCGGTCCCCTTCTTGTAGTAGTCCGCCGATCCCATGAGTTGAAAATATTTTCCAAAATCGCGGGCCACTGAAACCTTTCCGCCCACCAATCCGCTGAACGAAACGGGCACCTGCCTGAGGCGGCTGTAGGCGACGCCCGCGAATACCTCGTACTTGTAGGGTGCGGCCTGCGCCGGGCCGGGCGCCGCCTCCGGGTTCACTTGGGCCAAGGCACTCTCGGGCGCCAGGGCGGCTGGAACCACGGCAAAAAGCAAGAACAACAACGTCCTCTTCAACTTGAAACTCTCCTCAATCGGCACTGCGCACAAGCAAACCCTACGGCGTCCAGGGTTCCTTCCCGAACAGGCATTGTGGCTGGTTTCCGGTACCTCTCTAGACTATCCTCTCCCCCCGCCTTTCACGAAGCCCATCGCCACTCGACGCGCTAGAACCTTGGACTGAAATTCACGCGAAAAGGTGCGCTGGCCGGACGTCAGGCGTCGAGTTCATCCGCTCTCCAGATACCACGGAATATTAATCACCACGATCCTGCGGTTGCCGCGCATCAGCAGGATCACCTTCAGCAGATCCGAGCGCCGGTTGTGCAGCAAACCCTCCCACCAGTGATGCACCACCAGTTCCGGCACCAGCACGCACACCTTGCAGTTCTCGCGCTCGCGCTCCACTCTCAGCACATAGTCCACGATCGGATAAAGCACATACCGGTAGGGTGATTTGAGCGTGACAAGTTTGGGAATGCAACGGCCGGCCGCCTGCAACGGCGCCACAATGTCTTTCTCCCAGGCATCGCAAAAGGGATCGGGATCGTCGCTCGTCCGCACGTGCACGCAATGAATATCGCACGACATCGAGAGCGCGAACGAGAGCGCCTTCTCGCTGATGCGGCTCCATCGATCTACGGGCACTACGACGATGGGCTCGCTCACCTCGGCGGGGATGAAGGGCCGGTCAAGATCGATCTCACGGTTCACGCGCACGTAGTGGCGATTGACGGCGCGCATGAACAGGATCATCACCATCACTAGCAGCGCCGTGATCCACGCGCCTTCAGCGAATTTCGCCACCAGCACCACCAGCGTCGTGATGCCGGTTGCAACAGCGCCCACGCCGTTCACGATCATGCGTCCATGTGCGTCGCCCTTGCGCTTCCAGTGCATCACCATTCCCGCCTGCGACAGCGTGAAGGCCATGAATGCGCCGATGGCGAACAGCGGGATCAGCCGGTCAGTCACGCCGCCAAACAGGGTGAGCAGGAGAGCCGTCAACGCAACCAGGACGTAAATACCCCACGAATACAGCAGCCGTCTTCCACGAATGAGAAAAATGTGCGGCATGAAATTGTCAAGCGCGATGGCCCGGGTCAGCCGCGGAAAATCGGCGAATGCGGTGTTCGCACTCAACGCCAGCACCAGCAGCACAGAACCGATGGTCAGGTCGTAGAACCACCCATGCCCCATCACCGCGCGGGTCAGCATGGAGAGCACGCTTTCATACCCCGCCTTCCCGGGATCGGTGGCCGCGATGCCGTAGGCGCGGCACAACAGCGCGATGCCCGCCAGTAGAATGGCCAGCAACGCGATGATTATCGTCAGCGTCGTCTTTGCGTTCTTGCGCGTCGGCTCGCGAAAAGCCATCACGCCGTTGCTCACCGCCTCCACGCCCGTCATCGCCGTGCATCCTGAAGAGAAAACTTTCAGGATCAGCCACCAGCCAAACATTTGGGTCGCCACCGGAATTGCAGGCAGCGGCGTTGCCGGCAACGGATGCCCGGCTGCATGCACCACCTGCCATCCGCCCACTGCAATCACGATGAGCAGCGTTCCTGTGAATAGATACGTCGGGATCATGAACACCACGCCGGTGTCGTGCACGCCGCGCATGTTCACGATGGTCAAAATCGCTAGCACAATCAGGCAGATCTCCAGCGTGTGTGGCTGCAAGCTGGGAATGGCCGAGATCAGCGCGCCCACGCCCGCCGAAATGCCCACCGACGCGGTCAGCACGTAGTCGATCATCAGCGCCGCCGCCGCCAGCAGCCCCGCGCCCTCGCCCAGGTTCTGGCTGGCCACGGTGTAGGAGCCACCGCCATGCGGATACGCCTCGATCGTCTGCCGATAACTGAAATACACAATCAGCAGCAGGATCACGATTGCCGTGCTCACGGGCACGATGTACTTCACGCCCATCAGGCCGAGCGGAATCAGCAGCGTCAGCGCCGCCTCAGGTCCGTAAGCCGCCGAACTCAGTGCGTCCAGTCCGAAGACCGGGATCCCTGCGAGCGGCCCGATGTGCTCGGCGCGCTCCTCGCTAGTGGCCAGTGGCCGCCCAAACAGCAAATTTGAGACGCTTGTATATACGCCCATGAAGGATTGCCGGGCGGCAGTGGTTTCAACGCGGGGAACGCCGCCGATGCCAGTGTCTCACGGCGCGAGCAAGCAACGGTCGCATGCCGCCGGTGCGCCCAACGAGATAGGTATTCACCGTTTTGCGCAGTCTTGTCTTATCGTGTCTCTGCCGCGGCCGCCGCGGGCAGCGTAAACAGGAATCTGCTTCCCTTGCCCACTTCGCTTTCGGCCCAGATGCGCCCGCCGTGCTGCTCCACAATGCTGCGGCACAGCGCCAATCCCAGCCCTGTCCCGCCCAGCGCGCGCGAGTCCGAGGCATCGCCCTGCTCGAATCGATCGAAGATGCGTTCCAGCTTCTCCGGAGCGATGCCGCGCCCCTGGTCTTCGACCATGAAGCACACCGCGCCCACATCTGAAGCATCGGCGCCCGGTGCAACTCCATCCACATTCCACGCGGCTAGCTGGATGGCCGTACCCGGCGGCGAGAACTTGATGGCATTGCCCACAAGTTCGTTCAGCACCTGCAACACGCGCTCCTCATCCGCAAAAACCGTCGCGGCATTCACCTCGAAGCGGAACTCGATGCGAGCCTGCGTTGCCGCGTTGTGTGCGATGTCGGCCGCCCGCCGCAGCAGCGTCATTGGATCCACGGCCTCGCGATTCAGCGGCAGCCCGCCCTTTTCTCCGCGGTCGAAGTCCAGAATGTCGTTCACCAGCCGGACCAGCCGGTCGCAGTTCCCGATCGCCAATTCGATCATCTGGTGCTGTTTCTCCGGCCGCTTGTCCAGCGTGCCGGACTGAATCAATCCGAGCGACGCGCGCAGCGAGGTCAGCGGTGTCTTCAACTCGTGGCTTACCGTGGAGATGAACTCGTCCTTCATCTTCTCCAGGCGACGCCGCTCGCTCACGTCCTGGAAGGCCACCACCATTCCGCGTACCTGGCCCTCCTCAAGCAAAGGCGTGGCGCTGTACTCGACGGGGACTGCGGTCCCGTCCTGGCGCCAGAACACCTCGTCGCGCATGCGGACCGGCTCGCAGCGCCGCAGTGCCTGCAGGATCGGGCTCGTCGACCGCGAATACGGAGTCCCGTCGGCGTGGCTGTGGTGGATGAGTTCGTGCAGATCGCGGCCGACAAGCTCCTCGGCCGTGTATCCCAGCATTCGGGCGCCGGCCTCGTTAATAAAGGTCACCTTGCCGTCAAGGTCCATGCCGAAAATGCCGTCGTCCACCGCTTCCAGGATCAATTCGCGCTGCCGCGTAGCCATATGCAGCGCTTCTTCAGCCTCGTACTGTTCGGTCACATCCATGCCGTGGTTCAACACGAATGGCCGTTCACCGGGCAGTTGCATGCGCCGGCTGCGCACGGCGATGCGCCGGTACACGCCATCGCTCCGCCGCAACGGCAATGCACCCTGCCACTCTTCCGCGCTCTCCAGCGTATTCAGGCAATCCTGGAACGCCGCTGCGCCCTCGGCGTCGGACAACTCCGTCACAAAGCGGCCCATCAAGGCCTCTGCGCGGTATCCGAGCGTCTCGGCGGTGAACGCGTTCAGCGAGGTCAGCCGCCCTTCCATCGAGCATGTGAAGACAAATCCGAGGCTGTTTTCGACCACCTCGCGATAGCGGGCCTCGCTCTTGAGCAGCGTCTTCTCCATCTCGCGCTGGTCAGTCACGTCCTGCCCGCTCACAATCAAATACTGGATCTCTCCGTTCGGGCCCAGCAGCGGACGCAGGGTCCAGCTCACGCGCCGGCCCTCGCCGCCGGCCGCCCGCCAAAACGTCTCATGCGGCCCTGAGGCCTGCCCGGTCGCCGCTTCACGCAGTTTGCCCGCTGCCCATCCGCGGTCGTCGGTGTCCAGAAACTCCTCAACAAACGGCCGGCCCACGGCATGCGCAAGGCTCAATCCGGTCAGTTGCGCGCAGGGATAGTTCATTCGCACCACGCGGCCCGCCGTATCCAACACGGCCACCAGCGCGGGAATCGAGTCCAGCGTGGCGGCCACAAAGCAACGCTCGACCGCCAGCGCGCGTTCGGTCCGCTGACGCTGCCGCTGCGCCTGCTCCTGCAGCCGGATTCGGTTGTAGAGCTCCAGCCGCGTTACCGCCTGGCGCCCCAGAATCTCCAGCAAGGTCAGATGTTCCAGCTTGAACTGGTCCGGCCTCCGCGACAGGACCGCCATCGTGCCGATCAGGTGCTCGTCGCCGCTGAAAAGCGGAACGGCCGCATAAGAGAGGCAGGAAACCGCGCCGGCGAGCGGAATGCCTTCGGGAGGAAAGCGCTGATCCTGGCTCGCGTCCGCGATCAGCAGCGGCTCACTCTTCTCCAGCATCCATTGGCATGCGGTGCTGGCGCGCGGCTGGTCTGTCGCCTTGAACCCGAACCGCGCCTTGAACCATAGCCGGTTGAAGTCCATCCAGCCGATGTAGCCGAATTCCGCGTCGCACAGGACCGCTGCGAGCTCGACGAGCTCGTCCAGCGCAGGATCCGGGTTACGATCGAAGATGCCGATCTCCGGGCGCACTACCGCTTCCTGGTTCTCTCCCCCATGCGAACCAACCATAGCGCTCATATAGATACACTTGCCTTGCTGCAAGTATCGAAGAGATTGACTAACTTGACTCTTCCACTATCAGGTGAATGGGAGGAAAAAGCTGTACAACTGAAGTACCCGCTATTCCTCGCGCTACTCGATTCAATTTGCGATTACTATGGATACTTCTAGATAGTTACCCGGCTGCATTCGTCAGGAACTGCACCGAAAGCCTCGCTGACAGCTTTCCGCTATTCACTGATTGGGAAGTTTGCAGCAGTCGCCCGCCGCGGGCGGCTCATTTGCGCCCGCATCCAGAACCACTTTCCAGCTCCCGTCGGGCTCTTTGCGCCACATGGTGACGTACCGTCCGCTCGTGACCACGGGATTTCCGTTCGCGTCCTTGCTGTGTCCCTCAAAATGGCCCCAAGTGTAGCCCATATCTCCCGAAGGCCCCATCATTGCGTCGGTAGGCGTCCAGATCAGTTGATAGTCCTTGGGCGACCAGTTCGCAGACTTGGCGATCGCGACCTTTCCGATCAGCGGCGCCGCTCCGTTTCCCAGCGCTACGCCATCGTCGGCAAACCACGAAACGAAAGCCGCGCCGCCGCGCTCCGCCACATCCTTGGCAAAGCGTGCCTCCAGATCGTAGAGAATCATCTTGCCCGGCTTTACCGTCGAATCAGCCAGAGGATTGGGCGTCTGCGATTGCGTCCCAGGCTCTAGCAACTGTGCCCACGCCGCGTTCGAACCTGCCCCCGCCAACCCCGCAATCAAAATGAACGATGAAAGAAGATTCCGCATTGCAGCCACGTTCTGTCCTCCAATGAACTTGAAATCCATGCGCCCATCCTATAACGCCGAACTTTACGGCCGCATCGATTTGCGTCACGCCCTTGCACCCACTCAAGCCCGCTCGCCAAAATGCCATTAGGGGTGACTTAACGGTTGGGTTGCTGAGGGCTCGGTACGGCGCCCGAGGCGGACGGATTGGCGCCACCCGGCCCACTCCCGCCGGAAACGATGTGCTCCCCCGCGTTCAACAGGTGATATTGCGTAAACGCTATATCGTTCAACCGCGTTTGTACGGTCACCGTCGATCCCTGGGGCTCTGCTGCGGTGCCCGCAACCGGAAACGTCGAGTACGCGACGCCGTGTGTCGGACAGACATAGGTTCGATCCCCGATCATCACCGCCCCGTATTCCACCAGGATCGCGGTCTGCAACATTTCGAATGGAGGCGGCAGATCCGCAGTCACGCTCACGCGAAGAATCTCGCCCGTGGCCGGATCGATTGCGATCTCGCCGTGGTAGCCGGGATAGATTTGATCGATCTTGGGTCCCGCCGGTATACCCACCGGGTAATTCGACTGATCCGCCGCCACGGAATAGCTGAACACAGCCACTGGCTCGCTCGCGTCCTGGTCCCAATGGTTCCACTTCACCTGGCCACGCATGGCGTCTCCCATTACTACTTCGAGAATCGGGCCAAACTCGCCGCCGGTGGTCAATCCCATCGCCGTTTGATCTTCTTTCTTGCCGTTTCCTGCTTCCGACTCATTCACTTCGTAGCCGTCTTGATATCTCACCATCGCGCTGTACGTTCCGGTGCTGCGAAGAGACTTGTAATCGGTCATCGCGACGGCAATTCCCTGCGCCCGCATCGCCCTCATCCCCGTTCCCGTCGGGTTATTATTGCCGATTCTAGAGACCGCTTCTTGCGAGGGGGTGTCCTCAAAGTGCGTCGTTTCCCGCGTCGCATAGAAATTCGGCAGCCGCCTTATCGTCGTTTTGATGTACTCGACGGCGTGTTCCAGCATCTGCCGTTGTGTGTCTTCGTCCGGCGGCGGATCGCGTAGGACATCGCTTGCAGGTGGATTCAGAAAGGCCGACGTATCGGCCAGCTTCATCAGCGTCTCGCGCGTTCGGCTCCCAGGGAGGTCCGTTTCCCAGCGCGTCAACCGCGCCAGGCTTACCCGTTCCGTCAGCTGTGTGTCTTCGAGCTCTCCGGCCGCTTTCCCATCCGGCTTGCCATGGAGCTTGATCAGAAACTGCTCCATCTGATCGATGGACAGGATCTTGGCTGCCATTGCAGGAAACGCAATTCCCCAAAGAAGCAGCAGTATGGCGCATTTCCGCATCCAGGCCTTTTCCTTCCCGCCGAGGCATAAGTATAGACGCTTTCGAATTGCTCCTCGGGCACCCTCACACCAAACCCCACAGCAATCCCGCCGTCTAATCCACTAAAGTCGCGTTTTGCCGCGCAGGTATACTGAACACAGACGATCCCCGGGTTTTTTCCCCGGAACCACAGACCCCGTTTCAGGGGCGCTTTCGAGCCGTTTACTTTTCCCTGGATTCCCGGTCTCATTTGATTTCTCCCGGGGGAAGGAAGTGCATGGGAACACTGCTGGAATCCATTCATTCTCCCGCCGACCTCAAACGCCTCGACTTTGCGCAAATGACCTCGCTTGCCGAGGAGATCCGCACCTTCCTCATCCAGACACTTTCGAAAACCGGCGGCCATCTCGGCCCCAATCTCGGTGTCGTCGAGCTTACCCTCGCGCTGCACGCCGTCTTCTCTACGCCTGAAGACAAGATCCTCTTCGACGTCAGCCACCAGGCCTATATTCACAAGATTCTCACCGGCCGCCACGACCGCTTTGAGACCATCCGCCAGCCGGGCGGCCTCAACGGCTTCATGCTGCGCACCGAAAGCGAGCACGATTGCTATGGCGCAGGCCACGCCGGAACCGCGCTTTCCGCCGCTCTGGGAATGGCCGTGGCTCGCGACCTCGCCGGTGGTCACGAGAACGTGATCGCCGTCGCAGGCGACGCCGCATTCACGAACGGAATCACCTTTGAGGCGCTCAACAACATCGCCGTCCAAACCCGGCGCATGATCGTCGTCCTCAATGACAACGAGTGGTCCATCGACCGCAACGTCGGCGCCGTGGCCCGCTACTTCCATCGCATCGTGACCAACGAGCACTATCAACATATGCATGAGCGCGCCACTCGTCTCATTGAGCGCTTCGGCGGCAAGACCGCGATCAAGGTCGTCCGCCGCGCCGAGGAAGCCGCCAAAAGCATGTTGTGGCCCTCGATCCTTTTTGAGGAGTTCGGCCTCGAGTATTTCGGCCCCATCGACGGACACAACCTGCCGCTGCTGGTCGAAACTTTCAAATTCCTCAAGTCAATCGACCACCCTGTTCTGCTGCACATCCTCACGCAGAAAGGCCGCGGTTTTCAGCCCGCTCTTGACGGCCAGAAGAAGTTTCACGGCCTCGGGCCCTACGATCCGGAGACCGGCAAGACTCCCGACGGCTCGGCCACCTACGCTGAGGTCTTCGCCAACACCCTTGCCGATCTGGCTGCGAAAGACCCGCGCATCGTCGCCATTACCGCGGCCATGCCCAACGGCACCGGCCTCGATCACTTTCGGCCGCGCCATCCCAAACGCTATTTCGACGTGGGCATCGCCGAGGAGCACGCTGTCGTCTTCGCTGCGGGCATGGCTACGCGCGGTTATCGCCCGGTCTGCGCGATTTACTCTACCTTCCTGCAACGCGCTTTCGATCCCGTCGTCCACGACGTGTGTTTGCAGAAGCTGCCGGTCCTTTTTTGCATGGACCGCGCCGGACTTTCCGGCGACGACGGACCCACGCATCACGGCCTCTTCGACATCGCTTACCTGCGCGGCATTCCCGAGATCGTCCTGATGGCGCCGAAAGACGAAGACGAGCTGGCCGACATGATCAAGACCGCGATCGACTTGCCCGGTCCCAGCGCGATCCGCTATCCGCGCGGAGCCGTCGCCGGAGTGGCCCGCAAGTCAGAGCCGCAATCGCTCCCCATCGGCAAGGCCGAGGTGCTCTCCGACGGCTCCGATGTGGCCGTAATCGGTCTTGGCCCCATGATCGCTCTGGCGCGCGAACTCGCCTCTTCTCTTGAGCGAGACGGCTATTCCGCCGCCGTCATCAATCCCCGATTCATCAAGCCGCTCGACCGCGAAGTTCTCGCGCGCTATGCCTCGCGCGTGGCCGCATTCGTCACCTTCGAGGATCATGTGAAAATGGGCGGCTTCGGCTCCGCCGTTATCGAAGCTCTCGACGAGATGGGTCTCTCCGTTCCCGTCGTTCGCATCGGCTGGCCCGATCAGTTCATTGAACACGGCAAGATCGATGAACTCCGCGCCCGCTACGGCCTTTCTGTTGAAGCGGCCCTCGCCCAGGTTCTCCCGCTTCTCGCGCGCCGCCGCCGCCCTACCCTCGTCGCCTCCTGAGCGAGGTCCGCCGCGCCTGACGAGGTCGCAGGATCAGCATTTCACGCTCCCGCCATCGCCTCGTCGCGCCGGCCGAAGATGGCTTCACGCCCACACGCGGCCCTCCCACCCGGTTTGCAGCATGAATTCAAAGCGAGATTTCCACCAGAATCTTTAAGGATTCTCTAACACCCGCCGATGAGAGAAATATCATGAGTCCTTCTCGGTCGGGAGAAACGCAGTGTCGGTGAGATTCCCAGCGCCGGTCTTCGCTTTGGCCATTCTTGCGCCTGGCCTCGCCATCGGATCCATCCATGCGGCGACCGCCAGCGCTTCATTCGGTGTTTCCGCGACGGTCCAAGCTTCCTGCCTTGCCACGGTCTCCGCACCTGCGACCGGAGCCTACGCAGCGGCGACGAATGCGCCATCCGCCGTTTCAGTCGCTTGCAGCAACTCCGCACCGTACAGCGTTAGCTTCGATTCAGGACTGGTGCACGACGCCGCTGTGGCGCTTCGGCCGATAAGTGGTTCTGGTTTCGCCCTCCTGGGCTATGCGCAGGGACCAAATCTCAGGCGAACCACCAATGAACGTCAAGATCTGAGTACCATTGCGGCCACCGGCTTCGGCGTCGGTTCCGTAACCGAACTTGGCTTCCCTCGAAGACTCTCCGCGCAATGCGCTGCGTCCGACGCATACATCGATACGGTGATTGTCGTCGTGACGTATTAGGCAATCGCGTCTGCGCTGGATGCGCCATGCGGATCATTGCCAATACCTCGATGAATCGCCCGCGCACAAGCAGCAGCATCACTCCATCCGATCGTCGTCGCCGGCATTGATTCAACTGCCTGTTTATTACTTTGGTACATATTGCCCGATGACCCAAAGGTATTATTGAAGCCGGTTTTTGGAATCGTTAATGTCCCAATAACGCTCAATGACAAATTGTCCGGCGAGGGCATCGTTGAAGAGCTACTCGCGCCTGTACATTCATTGTTCTTGCGAGCACGTGTGCAACGAACGCAGCAAAACTGTGTTCGATACTCGGCGGCATTTGGTTTTAGAGCCTCGCTGGTAATTCATCCGCTCTCATTCAGATTTGCCTGATTCAGACATAAACTGATCCCGTTCGACTCCTCCTCGATCGGCCGTAGACCTCAATCTCAAACAATTTATGGTTCAGGAGTAAGTGTCATGAAGTTCTCAAACCCCTTGAAGACCGCACTGCTTTCCGCCATTTTGGGACTCGTAGTGCTCGGTCTGACTTCTACATCGGCTGTTGCTCAAGCCAACCCGGCAACCACAACGTTTGGCGTCTCCGCAACGGTACTCAAAGACTGCATCGTCTCTGCTACCGCTCTGACATTCGGAAATTACACTGGAGCGGTCAACACCAACACTTCCACCGTCACGGTCACTTGCACCAACACCACGGCGTACCAGGTCGCGCTTGATGCTGGAGCGAATGGCGGCGGCACCGTAACCACGCGGCAAATGAAAAATGGCACGGTCAAGCTCAACTATGGGCTGTTCTCAGACGCCGCATGGACAACCAACTGGGGTAACTCCTCCACAACCAACTGGGTCACCGGGACGGGCAATGGGGCGGCACAGCCGCTCACGGTCTACGGCCAGATTCCGGCGGGACAGTATGTAACGCCCGGTTCTTACGCCGATACGATCACTGTTTCCGTCACCTATTAACTGTTGTTTTTGAACATTTGCAGTCGGGATCCCCATGACTTTGCGAAACTCATTCCGTCGAATGGCGGCGGCATTGGCGCTCGCCAGCGCAGCCGTCATTCTTCTTTTGCCAGTTCCGGCAGCAACGGCGCAGTCGTTATCCGTTCTGCCCGTCAATATTCTCTTTTCGCCCGGGCAGAAGGCTTCGTCCCTCACGGTGGCCAACACGGGGACCAGCGAAACCGCAATTCAGATTCGCGCTTACGCCTGGAATCAGAAGGATGGCGACGATCAACTGGCGGATTCGGACGAAGTGGTGCTGAGTCCTCCCATCGCCAGAATCGCTCCCGGGGCCTCTCAGGTAATCCGCCTCATTCTCCGTCAAGCGCCGCAGGGCCGTGAGGCAACCTACCGCATTCTCGTCGACCAGATTCCACCTCCTGCTGAGCCGGGGGTTGTGCATATGGTGCTGCGCCTGTCGATTCCTATCTTTGCCCAGCCGCCAACGCGCGCGGTTGCGCATGTGCAGTTCCACTTGGAGATCGATTCCGGAAAGCTCTTCCTCGTGGGAATCAACGATGGACTCAGCCACGAAGTGATCCACGACATTGTGCTGTCCTCTAGTGACGGGAGAAAGCTCAAGGAAGAGACCAGCGCATCGCCCTATATTCTTGCCGGCGCCACACGGCGTTGGCCCATCGCCGCGCAAGGCCCGCTGCCGCTGCCTGGCGAAACCCTGCAGTTGACAGCCCACTCGGACGCCGGCGTCATCCAGGAGCAGGTCGGCTTCGTCACGGCGCCATGATCGTCGAGGTGCAATGGCCAGGTGGCTTGGCTGTGCTGAGATCGTTTTTGTTGTGATGGCCGTCATGCCACAACTGGCTGCAGCCTCCGGCCCAGTTGTGTCCTCATCCACCACCGCAACTTCCGCCTCGTCTGTCGGCTCAGCCAGCGACGAGACTTTGTATCTGGACGTTGAGCTCAATGGTCATTTTATCGGGAAGATCGGCGAATTCACCTTGCGGCACGGCATGCTGATGGCGCGGCCGGACGAACTCCGCGATCTCGGCTTCCGAGTTCCCGTATCTCGCGCTTCTGCAACCGGCGGTCTCGTTGCCTTGTCTGACTTGCCGGGACTCAATTGGATTCTCGATGCGAAAAACCAGGTGCTGCAAGTGACGGCCGGCGACAGTGCCTTGCTGCCAAACCTGCTGCAGCCCATCGGAAGAGAACCGGCTGGAAGCCGTCGCGTGATCGAGAGCGGCACCGGCGTGACGCTCAACTACGACACCGTTGGCACGTTCTCCGGCGGGCAGAGAGGCGGCAGTGGCTCCATGGAGATGACAGCCTTCTCGCCTCGAGGCATCCTGAGTTCGGAATGGCTCGCCTATGCGGGCGCAACTACCGGCCCCACCGGCTCAAATACAGCGATACGCCTTGATTCAGCCTATACGTTCGCCGACGTCAACACGCTGCGCCGTTACAGCCTGGGCGATTTCATCAATGGCGGTCTTGCATGGACACGTCCGGTTCACCTCGAGGGAGCACAAATCTATTCAGATTTCAGCATGCGTCCCGATCTTGTGACGTTCCCAATGCCTTCGATCGCCGGCTCGGCCGCAGTTCCCTCCACCGTGAACGTGCTCGCGGACGGCAACCTTACCGTTTCCAGCCAAGTCTCCGCCGGCCCCTTCGAGATCCCACAACTTCCGGTGGTCGGGGGAGCTGGCACCATCTCGATGACGCTGACAGATGCCATGGGACAACAGGTAACCGTGACGCAACCCTTCTACGCGAGTTCCACGATGCTGGCGCCTGGGCTCCAGACCTTCGCCGTACAATCTGGCCTGGTGCGCCGCGACTGGGGCTCATTAAGCAGCGATTACGGAAAGCTGGCCGGCGCCGCCATCTATCGCCGCGGGCTCACCCCCAAATTCACGATCGAAGGCAGTGCTGAGGGCACTCCGGGCGCGTTCATGGCGGGCGCGGGCGCGGTGACGCAGATCGGCAGTCTTGGCGTGGTCAACTTCGCCGTGGCGCCCAGCTTCGGTTCCGGGCAAGCCGGCATACAGTTCTCCGCAGGGGCTCAGCGCATCGGCAGAGTCTTCAGTTTGGGCGCCGCGGCCATCATGGCGGACCGTAACTACAGAGACGTGGCATCAATGAACGGAAGCGGGGTACCGCGGAAGCAGCTCAGCGCCTTCACTGGCTTGTCTCTCCGGCGGTTTGGCTCCGGCGGCTTGGCCTACGCGGCCGTCGACCAGGATGCTTCACCCGTCCCTCTGCTGCAAAACACTACTCCGGCCCAGCATTCCCAGGTCGTCTCCGCCAACTACTCGCTCCAGATCCACCACGCATATATCTATGCAACGGAGTTTCGCGACCTCGTGAACAAAGGCGCCAGCGGGCTGCAAGTTGGACTGACCATCCCCTTCGGCAAACGCAACTCGATCACCGCCAGTGGGGCGTCGAATGGCTCGGCGCAGATTCAGGTGCAACAGCCGGCGCCCATGATCGGCGATTGGGGTTACCAGGCCTATCTCTCAGTTGACGGTACGACCCACGTATTCGCACAAGGGCAGCACAAGTCGCCCGTAGGCTTGTTTACGGCCGGCGTCGACAGCGACAACGGTGTGACGACTGTGCGCCTGGAATCCCAAGGCGCACTCTCGCTCGTTGACCATGGCCTGTTTCCTTCCAACACCATTTATGACAGCTTCGCGATCGTAGACACCAATCCTGTGGCGCATGTCCACGTTTTGCAGGAAAACCGCGACGTCGGTACGACCAACTCCTCAGGGCGGCTCCTGGTGCCGGACATGCGATCCTTTGATTTGAACCGCATTGCCATTGAGCCCACCGATATTCCACCGGAGGCAACAATCAACACCGCCACGCGCGAGTTGCGTCCCCAGGACCGCTCCGGCGTTGTCGTCAAGTTTCCCATCAAATTCAGTCATGGAGCGTTGCTCAAATTGGTCGATGCGGCAGGCGTAGCGGTCCCGCTGGGCAGCGCGGCTACCTTGCGGGCCACCGGAACCGTTGTCCCGGTCGGCTACGATGGCGACGCCTACGTTGAGGAACTCAGTTCCCACAACGAACTTTCGATCGAATTCCCCGACGGGAGCCGTTGCACCGCCGCCTTCGACTACAAACCGGTGACCGGAGAAATTCCTTTGATCGGACCGCTTCGCTGCCTGGAGAAGAAGCCTTGAAGCGAAAATTCACCTTCGGGGTGCTCCTCCTCCTCGCGCTTGTCGCCCGGCCGGCGGCGGCCCAGACCTGCACGCTAACCGACACGTCCATGAGCTTCGGCACTTACACCGGCGCGCTGCTCGACGGCACCTCTACCGGAAAAGTCACGTGCGCCGGCACATGGAACATTCCGCTCAATGCCGGATTGGGCGCGGGTGCCTCCGAAACCATCCGAAAGATGACAGGCCCGGGCGGCGCCGAGTTGAGCTACGAAGTATTTCAGGATGCTGCGCGGACCATCAATTGGGGCAACACCACCGGCGCGGAGCTGACCGGAACCGGCAACACGAATATCACCTTCTACGGCCAGATCCTGGCGGGGCAATACGTCGTTCCTGGCACGTACACCGATACGCTTTCTACCGACACAACGAATTTTTCCGTCACCGCGACAGTGGTCAAAGACTGCGCCGTTACGGCCACCAATCTCGCCTTCGGCAATTACACGGGCGCGCAGGTCAGATCCACATCGACGATCACGGCCACCTGCACCAGCAGCACCACCTACACCGTCGGCCTGAATGCCGGAACAGCGGCAGGCGCCGCCGTGACCAACCGCAGCATGACGGGTCCCGGCTCCGCTTTGCTGCACTACGGTCTTTTCAGTAACTCTGGGTACACAACCAACTGGGGCAACACCTCCGCCACGAACTGGGTAAGCGGGACGGGCAGCGGGTCTGCTCAGGCCCTCACCGTCTACGGCCAGGTTCCGGCGGGAGAATATGTGACGCCGGGGAGTTACACCGACACGATTACAGTTTCTGTCACCTACTAGTCTCTGGTTCCTGTGCCCCGCCGTTTATCCTCCTCAATATGTCCGCTCCCATCCACTCTTCACGCTGGCCTCGCCGTTGGTTTGTTTGGATCGCCGCGGGCATCGCACTTCGCCTCCTCTTCATCTGGTTCCCGCGCCCCGGCGACGACGATACTCTCGACTACCTCCAGCTAGGCCACAATCTGCTGCATTACGGCATCTACGGCATGGGCTCCGGTTCCGATCTTTCTCCCACCACCTATCGCCTGCCCGCCTATCCCATCTTCCTCGCCACGTTCGAGTTTCTTTTCGCGCGCTTCTGGCCCAACACATGGCTCAATGCCGTTTTTCTCTTCCAGACCCTCGCCGATCTCGCCTCCGGCCTTTTCCTCGCGGCATTCGCCCGGCGCCATCTCTCCAATCGTGCTGCTGAAGTTGCTCTCGCGCTGGCCATGCTTTGCCCATTTACAGCGGCCTATGCAGGCATCGCCATGACCGAGTGCTTTTCCGTCTTCGCGATTGCCCTCGGTCTTTACGCGGCCGGCCGTGCCCTCGCCGCTCAAGCCTCCGGAACCCGCGACTTCCCCGCGCTGATCCTTGCCGGCCTCGCATCGGCTTTCGCCGCGCTCCTGCGTCCCGACGGAATTCTCCTTTTCGCGTCCATCGGATTCGCCCTGTTCCTCTACGGAATCCGCAGGCGCCCCGCCGCGCAACCTGGAAGCCTCGCCTTTCCGAGTTTCGCGATTAGGCGCAATTTCGCTGCCATCTCCGTCTTCTGCGCCGCCGCGCTGCTGCCACTCGTCCCCTGGACCGTGCGCAACTGGGTGGACTTCCATGTCTTTCAGCCCCTCGCGCCGCGCTACGCCGATCCCGGCGAACCGTCGCTCGCCGGCGCACGCCGATGGCTCCGCACCTGGACCGTGGAGTTCGTCTCCACAGCCAACGTCTGCTGGAACTTTCCCGGAGACACCATCGATCTCGCCGACATTCCCGCGCGCGCCTTCGACTCACCGCAGCAGCGCGAGCAAACCCTTGCGCTCATCGCCGAGTACAACCAGAACACCAACCTCCCGCCCTGGCTCAACGACCGCTTCGCGGCACTGGCCGATCAGCGCATTCACGACCATCCGTTCCGCTATTACGTCGTTCTGCCCCTGCTGCGCGACGCCGACATGCTGTTCCGCCCCAGAACCATTGAATACGACCTCGATGTCTTCTGGTGGCGCTGGAGCGACCACCCGGCCCAATCCGCCTGGGCAATCTTCCTCGGCCTCATCAATCTCCTTTATGTTGCCGCTGCCGCCTGGGCTTTCCTCCGCCGCCGAGTCCCCTGGGCATGGATGTTTGGCTCGTATCTGATTCTGCGATTCATCGTCCTCGGCGCCATTGAGAGTCCTGAACCGCGATACACCATCGAGTGCTTCCCCATCTTTATCGTCGCCGCAGCAGCCGCGCTTACATATTCCCGCGCGATCTCCGCCGCATCCCTCGACACACCTTCCCCGACCCGCTAACTTGCCGACTCGCTGACTTGCTCGCCCGCCTGCGTCTGTTCCCTCGCCCCCTTGCTCCCTGCTTCTTGTGCGACAATCCTCATCAGACTGTCTCTTTCATGCGATTGCTTCACTTTTTCCCGGGTCTGCTCGTGATCGGTTGCGCTCTGGCCGCGGTTCCGGCCGAATCTCAACCCGAGCCCGTGCCTCCCTCCGTTCCGTTGGTTCTCGCCGGCGGCACTCTCGTCGACGTCACTTCCTGGGGCAACTCAGCGCGCGACATCACGGGCAGCATTATCGTCATCCGCGACGGCCGCATTACTGACGTTGGCTTGCCTGACCAGGTTTCCATCCCCAAAGACGCCCGCATCATCGACTGCACGGGTAAATTCCTCATCCCCGGGCTCATCGACGGTTATGCCGGCATGAACTCCCAGGCCCAGGCAAACGCCAACCTCTACATGGGTGTGACCACCGTCGTTGCCCGCGCTGACCCGGAGCACGGCTTTATCGATACCGGCGCTCAGCCAACACCACACATCTATCCCATCGACACGATTGGAGTCACCGACAACTGGAGCCTGCTGGCCCGCCATCCCGAGTGGGTTGCCAAACTGCGTGAGGGCGAACATCCTGTCGAGCTCGGCCCCCAGGATACGGCTCGCCAGATGGTCGACACGGCCCGCAATGGCACGCGAGTGCTTGTCCTCACCGCCCACCTCACCGCCGCCAACTCGCAATGGATCATCGCGCGCGCCCACGAGATGGGTCTGGTCACCTACGGCGAGTTCGTCTCCACGCCCTACCGCGTCGGCGATGAGGCCGGCGTTGACGCGCTCGTTCGAATGGACCACTACGATCTTGGCGTGATTCCCGACGAGCTGCAGCGCCCTCTTGTCGACGACCCCGACGGCTCTTCCGCCGATACCGCGTATGACTATTCAGAGCGCATCCCGCCCACTGACGCCCGTCTGCGCGACTACGCGCACTTCCTTGCCACGCACCATGCCGCGCTCATGCCCGCCTTCAGCCTCTATTACGTCGAGCTCCCCGGTCATCGCGATCTCTGGCACGAGCCTGCCGCGGCGCTTCTCGATCCCGGCCGCATGTTCCATCCCACAGACCCCTCCACCGGCGAAATGATCTTTCCGCTCTCCTCCTGGACGCGCCATCTTCCCAACCCCGCCCTGCGATGGATGGAGGCAGATTTGCAAAAGAAGGCCGGGCAGTCCGCTCTTCGACTCTGGCACATCAACCAGACCGTCTTCTCCGCCTTCCCTCACTACCTCGCCGGCTCTGGCGCTGACGCCATGGGCACCATGCCCGGCATCTCGCTTCACACGGAGCTTGAGCTGCTTGTCCGCCTCGGCCTTTCGCCGCGCGAGGCGCTGGCTGCAGCCACCAACAACTACTCCTTGCAGTTTGGCTGGAATGAGCTGGGCCTCATCGCGCCCGGCCGCCGCGCCGACATCCTCGTCGTCGACGCCGACCCCACCGTCAACATCTGGAACGCACGCCGGATCTCCGCCATCATCCTCGACGGTCAACAGCTCGACCGCAGCTCTCTGCTTCACCTTGGAAGATGAGTGGAGCAACTGATACCCGTCTCGAATCGATTGACCATTTCGGTATCCTGATGTCGTACCGTGCGGAGAGGCTGTCATGAGAATCGTTCCCGTAATCAAATCGAGTAACTTGGAGCGGTCCTTGCGTTTCTACACAGAAGTGCTGGATTTCGAGCGGAAATGGCCCGGGCACGAAGATCACGAGAACGCCAACGGAGTGGCTCATTTGATGAAAGACGGAGCCGAGCTGCTGCTCTCGCGCCACGCAGGAGACGGTGTTTTCGGTTCGGTGAATCGCGTCTTCGTGGATGACGTGGACGAGCGTTACGCGACCTTTCGCGCGCGGGGCCTGAGTACGACTGAGCGGCCGGAATCTCCAATTCACACCGCGCCCGTCATTCAAACCTGGGGCTTGCGTGAATTCGCCGTAACTGATCCGGACGGTAACGGCCTGTGCTTCTGCGCGCCGATCAGGTGAGACGGGAGAGCCTGCTACCGGCAAGCGCCACCTCCGCTCATACCGCCAGCCCCGCCGACTCCCCTGCCCCCGATCATTTATCCTTGAGTCAAGCACTCATCCCCGCCAAAATGCCTCGCTCTTCGTTCCTAACCCGCACTGGCGGCCAGCGCCACAATCGCCTGCTGCTCCTCATCGCGATCTATAAGTTTCTCCACGCCCTGTTCTTCATCGGCATCGGTATAGGCGCCCATCGACTCCTCCATAAAGACATCGCCGATCAAATTGACCTCTTCGCCCGCCACCTTCGCTTCAATCCCGAGTCGCGCCTGGTCAACTTTGTCCTGGAGAAAGCTTCCCTCATCAACGACCCGGTTCTGCGCCGCATTGGCTTATTCGCCTATTGCTACGCCGCGATCACCATGATCGAAGGCATCGGCCTTTATCTCGAGAAGGCCTGGGGCGAGTTCCTGACTCTCGCCATTACTGCTTCGTTCCTTCCCTGGGAACTCTTCGAGATCGTTCGCCACATCACTTGGATTCGCGTCGGTCTGTTCGCTATCAACATTCTCGTCTTCCTCTATCTGTTGAATCTCGTCGTGGCTCGCGCACGGCACCGTGCCAAATCCCGCAAGAAATCCTCCAGGTAAACCGCTCCAATTTCCTCCACCCGCACGCGCCGTTCCAATATATTTTCCGCCTCTTCGCTTTTTGTTCCCCTACCACAACCGCAGAAGGGCGTCCAGACGGGGAATCACACCAGTAAACCCCACATCTTGTGGTGCCTCTCAAATTTTGCTCTATTAGTCGGCGTTTCCGCAGAGAGCCCGATTTTCCTCGGGTTTCCACCGATTTTTTGCTTGGCGGAGAAGAAATTCAGGGGTACTATCGACCGAAGTGGAACATTCTGGAGCCGAGTGGCCATATTTGGACCACTCAGCCGCTCTGATTGATCTCCTTGAGTTTACTCCCGTTCCTTCCTTCCGGATCGGGTCTTTGGGAACCAATCAGGCAGGGGTACCAGCTTGGCTAACCGGGGATGGTTCTACGGGGAGTTCGGTACGCGGTACGGCTGGAAATGGGACCGCGAATGGCAAGTGAGGCAGAGAGATGTTTCGCGGCAACCATCCGGCAAAGGTCGATGAGAAGGGACGGCTCAAGCTCCCGGCTGCTTTCAAGCAGCTCCTGGACGCCCAGAATGTCGCCCAGTTCTACATCACCAGCGCCAATGGGAAGAGCGCCGAGATTTGGCCGCTGCCCGAATGGGAAAAGCGCGAGGCTCGGCTGATGGAATTCGGCACTTTGAACGGCGCAGTGAACAAGTACATCAACCAGACCAGCTACTACGGCCAGCAGGCCGAGATGGACAACCAGGGGCGCGTGCTCCTGCCGCAGATCCTGCGCGGCAAGGCAATTCTGGATGCCGAAGTTGTTGTCCTGGGCAAGGGGAATTACCTCGAAGTCGTGAACCAGACAAACTTCGAGCAGCAATTGGCGGCAAGCCCGATGACCGACGAGGATTTCGAGAAGTTGGCCAGCATTATGAAGCCGCAAACGAATGGTTGACGCCCTTAGGGGGCGCGCATGACGCAGCAAAAAGCACGCCATGTGCCGGTTCTTTTTGAAGAAGTGATGGAGTTTATCCGCGTGCGGCCCGGCGGTACATACGTCGATTGCACGCTGGGCCTGGCGGGACATGCCGAAGGCATCGTCAGGCAACTGGGATCTGCGGGGCATTTCATTGGATTCGACCGCGATCCCGAGGCGCTTGAGTTGGCAAAAGTAAGGCTGGCGCAAGTTTCCGATGAGCTTGGCAGCCGGGCGCCGCAAGTGAGTTTGATCGGCGAAGCATTCAGCACCATCGCCGAGCACGTGAAGCCGGCCTCGGTCGATGGATTGCTGGCCGACTTTGGCGCAAGCAGCCTGCATTTTGATGAGGCGCGCAGAGGATTTAGTTTTCAGGCGGATGGACCGCTGGATATGCGAATGGATACGCGATCCGGCGAAACCGCCGAACAAGTGGTGAATGAGATGGGCGAGCGCGAGCTGGCAAATCTCATTTACGAATACGGTGAGGAAAGGAGGTCGCGGACAGTCGCCAGAGCCATTGTGCGGGGGCGGCCGGTTACGTCAACGGCGCAGTTAGCCAAAATCGTAGCCTCAGCCGTCCCGCCAATGAAACACATTCACCCGGCTACCAGGACCTTTCAGGCGTTGCGAATCTTCGTTAATCAGGAATTGCACGAAATCCGGGCTTTGCTTGAGGCCGCACCAGGTTTGCTTAAGCCCTCCGCACGGCTCGTCGTTATTAGCTTTCATTCATTGGAAGATCGCATCGCAAAAGACAGTTTCCGGGAAGGCGCGCAGAAGGGAATCTGGAAAATCTTGACCAGAAAGCCCGTCACTGCGAAGGAAGAAGAGATCAACCGCAACCCGCGCTCGCGCAGCGCCAAGCTGAGAGCAGCGGAACGGCAATAGGCCGGCAGAGCGAGGAGAACGAAGATGGCGGCATGTGCAACAACCTATTTCGAGACAGGTCGCGCCTGGAGCGCGCGGATCAACGAGCATAACGCGGAGATGATGGCGCAGCAGGCTCAACGCCGCCGCCGCGTGCGCACGCCGGAATTCTATTTCGTGAAGCATTTCGACAACACCCGGCTCGTCAAGGCTTCCGATCCGGTCCGCGTCCGTGAGATGCGTGTCTTTTCCGCCGCCGTGGCCGTGCTCTTCTCTCTCGTCATGATCTACGGTCTGCAGCACTTTTACGCCATCGAAAGCAGCTACAGTGTGGAGAGCGAAAAGCAAACGCTCGACCAGTTGCGTGAGCAGAATCGCCAATTGAGTCTTAATAAAGCCGAGCTCACGCAGCCCGGCCGCATCGATCAAATGGCGCGCCAGCTCGGCCTGGCCGAGCCGCAACCGGGCCAGGTGATTTACTCCGATGCCCGGCCTGCCTCAGCCGGTCCCACGCTTGCTCAGGTCACTTCTACAGCGCCACCGGCGCAGTAAATCAAGCACTCGGACCCACTCGACATGACGGCAGCCGTCCCATCCATTCGCAGCCGTACCCAAACATCCAGAGGCGTGCCGCTCAAGCGAGCACGCTTCCTCTTGATCTGCCTCTTCTTCGCCGTATGGGTCTGCGCCATCGCCGGCCGGCTCTTCTGGTTGCAAATCGTGCGTCATCAGGACTTCGTGGAGCGCGCTGCCAAGCAGCAGCAGCGCACTTTTGAAGTGGCTCCCCGCCGCGGTGTCCTGTATGACCGCAATCTGCGCGAGCTGGCCATGACCGTCCTGGTGCCGTCGATCTATGCCGATCCCTCGCAGATTACCGACAAGCAGGCCACCGCGCGCACTCTGGCTTCTTTAGTCCACACTGACCCCGAAGACGCCCTCACCACCGAGGCGCAGATCGTTGCGCGGCTCAATGATGGCCATAACTTTGCCTGGATCGCGCGCCGCGTCACGCCTCAGGTTGCAGCCAGCGTCAAAGCCCTCAACTTGAAGGGCATTTTTTTCCAGCAGGAATTTGCGCGCTTTTACCCCGACAATCAGCTCGCCGCGCAGATTCTGGGGTACGTTGGAACCGACGACGACGGCCTTGGCGGCCTTGAAGAAAAGTTTGACAGCGATCTGCACGGGCGTCCGGGTCTCATGTACACGGCCATGGACGCGCGCCGCAAAGTCCTTGGCTCAAGCGAGCACGATCCCGAGCCCGGTCGAAACTTTGTTCTTACCATCGACGAAAACATTCAGTTCATGGCCGAACGCGCGCTCGATCACGAGATGGCGAAAACGCAGGCACTGAACGGCACCGTAGTCGTGCAGGATGCCCACACCGGGCAGATTCTGGCCCTCGCCATTCGCCCCACCTTCAATCCCAATCAGTTTCGCCACACCACGCTCGACCAGTTGCGCGACCACGCCGTCAGCGATGTATACGAGCCGGGGTCCACTTTCAAGCTGGTCACGTACTCCGCTGCGATGGATCAGCAAGTGGCCACACCCGACGACCCGATCGACTGCCAGGGCGGCAAAATCACCATTGCCGGCCGCACCATTCACGACAATCAAGGCGAACATCTCGGTGTAGTTCCTGTACACAGAGCGCTCGAGGAATCGAGCGACGTCGCCGCCATCAAGCTTGCTCTCAAGATCGGCCCCGACCACTTCTACCAATACATCAGGAGCTTTGGTTTCGGCACACGATCGAACGTCGAGCTGCCCGGCGAGACGCGCGGACTATTGCGTCCCCCCGCTAAATGGCAAAGTTCCTCCATCGGATCCATTGCCATCGGCCAGGAGATCGCCGTCACGCCGCTGCAACTGGTCACAATGGTTTCCACCATCGCCAACGGCGGCACCTACCTGCCGCCACACATTCTCATGCAGGACCAATCTGTCACAACCACTGCACCTGTCCAAAAGTCCGCCCCCCCACAGGAGGCACAGGGGGCGCTGGCGCCCCCCCAGCTTGTGGCCAGCCCGGTCAGAACCGGTGAAGATCTACCCGATCCCCTCCCGTCGGGTGCGCATCGTGTGATCAGCACGCTGGCCGCCGCACAAATGCGCAAGATGATGGAAGGCGTCGTCCTGTTTGGAACTGGAAGGTCGGCGCAGCTAAACGGCTACTCCTCTGGCGGCAAAACAGGCACTGCGCAAAAGATCGACCCGGTCACGCACACCTATTCGAAGACCATGCACATCGCTTCCTTTGCGGGCTTTGCGCCGGTAAACGACCCGGCAATCTCAGTTGCGATCGTCATCGATTCCCCCAAAGGCGCATACTACGGCGCCGACGTCTCCGCGCCGGTCTTTGCCGAAGTGGCGCAGCAGGTGCTCGAATATCTCGGTGTGCAGCATGACATCGACGTGCGTCCGGTCGATCTGGCATCAAAGAAAGACGCACCGGTCAAGGAAGACGATTCCCCCGCGCAAGGCGAAAGTGTCGAGGCTCTCTACGAGGCCGCCAACGACTTGCCCAGCGACGACCCGCTTCGCGCTCCGCCTGCCGCGACTGCCAAAGTGACTGCACCAACTCCACCGGAATCGACGCAGGCCGTGAATTCACCTGCACCCGCGAAAACAGGTGCTCCTACTCAGCCCTTTCCCACCGCATCCGCCGGTTCATCTCCACAGCCATTGAAACCAGCCTCGTCGCCGCCCGCGAACACGGTCGTAATCGCCGACGCCGAGCGAATACGTGTGCCCTCGCTGATCGGACTGCCCATGCGCGAGATTATCGAGCAGGCTGGAAGCGCCGGCCTTGAAGTGGAAATCGCGGGCAACGGCATCGCTCGGGAGCAGGCCCCCGCGCCCGGCACCATGGTCCTTCCCGGCACAAAGATTGTTGTCCGCTGCGAACGCTGACGGCGGTAAGCTCACATCGTCAACCCAATCTACAATGAACATCGGATGAATTGGAACGATCTCATTACCGAAGTCGCATCCGTTGGTTCAGTCAGCACCTCTGCCGCGCCCATCACTGGCGTTGAGTACGACTCGCGCCGTGTGCGTCCCGGCGCCGTTTTTGTCGCGATGAAAGGCGGCTCGACCGATGGCAATCGATTTGTCGAGAAGGCCATCGCCGCAGGAGCGCTCGGCATCATTACTGACTCCGCGCAGACCTTCGATCACCTGACTGTCTACCAGCCGGGCCTTCCGCTCCTTCATGTCGAGCACGGACGCCGCGCGCTTGCTCAAGCTTCTGCCGCATTCTTCGGCCATCCAGAGCGCTCACTGGCCGCGACTGGAATCACTGGCACCAACGGAAAGACGACCACCGCATTTCTAATTGAATCCCTTCTCAACGCTGCTGCGCGTTCGAGCATCCTGATCGGCACCATTGAGTATCACGTTGCAGGCGAGGTGCGCCCGTCCATTCACACCACGCCCGAGTCGCGCGATCTCTTCGAATTGATGGCCGAAGGCGTTGCGCGTGGTGCGGAAGAGCTTGTCACGGAGGTTTCGAGCCACGCGCTCGACCAGGGCCGCATGATTGGAATCCCTTTTGACGTGGCCGTCTTCACCAACCTGACGCGCGACCATCTCGATTATCACCAGACAATGGACAACTACTTCGCCGCCAAGCGCCTGCTCTTCGACGGGACAGTCTATCCCGCTCCGCGCGTCGCCGTGATCAATGCGCACGATCCGCACTCCGAGGCGCTGGCCACGGCAGCACGCGCCGCGGGCGCTGAGATTCGCACCTACGGAATCGGCATGGGCGATTGGCGTGCGGCCAGCTCCGTTCTCACGCCTTCAGGCGCGACCATTCAACTCGAAACTCCGTCCGGATCGGCTTGCGTCAGTTCGCGTCTTGCTGGGGAAGTAAACATCCTCAACTTGCTTGCGGCGTTCACTGCCGCCCACGCGCGCGGCGTTTCCTTTTCCCAACTCGCCGCCGCCATTCCAATGCTCAAGCCCGTTCCCGGCCGCTTTCAACCGGTCGTTGCAGGCCAGCCCTTCACCGTGATCGTGGACTACGCGCACACCGACGACGCGCTACGCAATCTGACGGCGCTTGCACGCCAGATGACCGCAGCTTCCGGCGCGCGTGTGATAACAATGTTCGGCTGTGGCGGCGATCGCGATCGCACCAAGCGACCGAAGATGGGCCAGGCCGCGGCTGATGGCAGCGATTTTGTCGTGGTCACGAGCGACAATCCGCGCTCGGAGGATCCGGCGTCGATTGTCGCCGAGATCGAGCCGGGGTTGCAGGCCGCCGGGATTGCGTACACCATCGAAGTCGATCGCACCTCCGCCATTCGTTTCGCGCTCGAGGCCGCCAAGCCCGGTGACGTTGTTCTTCTCGCCGGCAAGGGTCACGAGAAAGAACAGATCCTCGCGGGGCGCACGATCCCCTTCGACGATGCCGAGGTGGCGCTTTCCATCCTTGCCCAATTGGGCTATCGTGAAGGGCAATGAATCTCACGCTTGCAGAAGCGGCGATGGGCGCAGGAGCGGTACTTGAGGCGCCGACCAGCGTGCAGAATGCAGGAGCGTTGGTTGCCTCCAGCTATTCGATCGACTCGCGCACCATCGTGTCCGGCGAGCTCTTTTTTGCTGTTCGCGGCGAGCGTCTCGATGGGCACGACTTTTTGGCCGCGTCGTTCGAACGCGGCGCTGTTGGTGCTGTCGTTTCGCGCGCGCGTGCCGCTTCCCTGCCCGATGCCGTGTTGGCGCATCCGCTGCTGATCGCGGAAGACCCGCTCGCCGCAATGCAAATGCTGGCCCACCATGTGCGCCGCCAATGGGGACGCCGCGTCGTTGCCATCACTGGCTCAGCAGGAAAAACCACCACAAAGGAAGCCGTTGCTGCGGCGCTCGGCGCAAAATTTCGCGTCTTCAAATCCCAAGGTAACCTGAACAACAACTTCGGCCTGCCCCTGCAACTGCTGCGCCTGATGCCGGAGCATGAAGTCGCCGTGGTCGAGATGGGCATGAACCACTCTGGCGAGATTGCCGCATTGGCGCGCATCGCCGCGCCCGACTGGGGCGTCATCACCAACATCGGCTCCGCGCACATTGAGAATTTTGCCGACGGCCAGGCAGGCATTGCGCGCGCAAAGTTCGAACTCGTCGAGGCGCTTCCAGCAAATGGGATCGTGTTCCTGAACTGCGACGATGCCTACGCCGCGCAGTTTGGGCGCGATTTTTCCGGCCGCGTCGTTTACTTCGGCAGCGGTCCCTGTGCTGATCCGCAAATTCTCTCCAGCGCCGAAGACTCCGATGGCCTGCACGTCCGATTTCGCGCCCGCGACTCTGAGGGGGGCTTTACGCTCCATCTGCTGGGCGCCCACAACGCCCTGAATGCCGTCGCAGGATTGGCGGTAGCGCTTGAAGCTGGTGTGGACCTAGACGCGGCCGCCACTGCGGTCGCCGCACTCACTGCGGGTGACAAGCGCGGCCAGGTCATGGAAATCGCTGGGGCCACGATTCTGAACGACAGCTACAACTCCAACCCCGAAGCTTTGCGCTCCATGATCCGCACCCTCGCCACGCGCCCCGCCGCTGGCCGCCGTATTCTCGTAGCCGGCGAGATGCTGGAGTTGGGCGAGCACGGAACTGCTCTGCACATCGCCTGCGGTCGCGCCGCCGCCGAGGCCGGCCTCGATCTCGTGGTCGCAGTTCAGGGCAATGCCGAGCACCTGGCCACTGCCGCCTGTGCCGGCGGAGTGCCCGCGGTCTTCCTTCGCGACGCCGATGCCGCCGGCCAATGGCTGGTAGAAAATCTGCGGCCTGGCGACGTCGTCCTCATAAAAGGCTCTCGTGGCGTTCATCTGGAGCGTGCTATCGATGCGCTGATCAAACAATCGAAAATCGGGAAGCTCAATGAAGGCTGCAAAATCCACTCTCCGCCTGGCGCTAGTCACGTTTCTCGTTTCCGCCGCCCCGATCGCCGCCCAGAACAATCCTGCATGGACCACCCCATTTCCGCCCTTCCGCATCGCCGGCAATCTCTATTACGTCGGCAGCCAGGACCTAGCCTCTTACCTCATCGCGACGCCGAGCGGGCTTATCCTGATCAATTCCAGTTTCGAAGTTTCGGTGCCGCTGATCCAGAAGAGTGTCGAGGACCTCGGCTTTCGCTTCAAAGACATCAAGATTCTCCTCATCAGCCACGCACATGGTGATCACTGCGCGGGCAGCGCGCAAATCATTCATCTCACCGGCGCAAAATACGATGTGATGGCTGGCGACGCCGGAGTCGTCGAGTCGGGCGGCAGGACAGACTTTCAATACGGCGCCCGGAAGTCCCAGCGATATCCGCCCGCCCATGTCGATCGCATTCTCCACGACAGTGACACGGTCTCGCTCGGCGGCACCGTCCTGACTGCGCATCTCACGGCCGGTCACACGCGGGGAACCACCACCTGGACCCTTGACGAACCGGAGGGCAGTCGATTCCTTCACGTTGTGATCGTCGGCAGTCCAAACGTGAACCCGGGCTACAAGCTGGTGGGCAACAAGGCCTACCCGCAAATCGCCCAGGACTACAAGCACGAATTTCGAGTGCTCGATGCGCTGCCGTGCGACGTGTTTCTCGGCGCGCACGGCTCCTACTTCGATCTCACCGGGAAATACCCGCGCTGGAAGAACGGCGACAAGAACGCATTCATCGACCCCGAGGGATACAGGGCCTACATCGCCGATCGCGAGCAGGCATTTGAGAAGGAACTTCAACGGCAGTCCGCGGCGAAGCCCTGACTTAATCGACCATCCGCTTCGCCAGCGCCGTTGTCGCCCTCGCCATTGTCATGCCACGCAGTAAGAAGATTTTGTTGCGCGAAAGCTCGCCGGAAACCAGAGTGACCGCGCTCTTCGGCAGGCCGAAAGTCGCTGCGAGAAACGCAATCAGCGCTTCATTCGCGCGGCCCTCGACCGGCGGCGCCTGCACGGCGATCTTCAGCTGCGCCTTGGCTCCGTCGCCGTAAATCCCCGCGATCGCCGTCTTCTTTGCGCCTGGCTGTGCGCGCACGGCGAGCGTCACTCCATCCGCCGCGGCGCGCAGCATCAGTCAAGCTCCGATTCTTGGCTTGCCCCGTTCGCCAGCGGCTTGCGCGCGCCAAACAGCGCCGTACCGATGCGAATGCGCGTCGCGCCTTCCTGGATCGCCAACGCAAAGTCTCCACTCATACCCATCGACAGCATGTCCAGATGCAAGTTCGGATGTGCAGCGGCCCACCGGTCCCGCCAGACACGCAAACTGCGGAAGCACGCCCGCGTCACATCCTCAGCCGCGCCCCACGGAGCGATCGTCATCAGTCCGCGCACTTCAAGGTCCAGAAGGTCGGGCAGCCGCTCCAACAGCCGTGCAGCATCATCCGACTCCGGCTCGACTCCGTTCTTCGTCGCTTCGGGACTGAGTTTCACCTCGATGAGCACAGGTCGACGCTTCTCCAATCGTCCCGCCGCTTCGTTCAATCGCTCCGCAAGTTTCATCGAATCCAGCGAGTCCACTCCGTCGAACAGTTCTGCCGCTCGCGCCGCCTTGTTCGATTGCAAATGCCCGATGAGATGAAAGCGGAGTCTCTCGCGCACTGCCCACGTTCCTGTCTCCGCAGCATGCAATGCTTTCGAGCCAAACTCCTGAACGCGATTCTCGCCAAACAGCGTGAGCCCCAGCACGGCGGCGTCCGCGATCGCTTCCGCCGGAAATGTTTTCGACACTGCCATCAGCTCGACTTCGCTGCGCGCGCGCCCGGCTGTCCGGCAAGCCGCGCCAATCGCCTCTTCCAGCCGTTCGAGATTCTCCCTCAGTGCTGTCACCGCGACCTCGTCCGCAAGTCCTTGCAAATCCCCGCGAATTCCAAATCTCCAGCCGTTTGGCGCGCATCAAATGGAACTATGTGGACAATCGTTCTTCTCACCATTTCCAACATCTTCATGACCTTTGCCTGGTACGGGCACCTTAGATTCCGCCACGAAGCTCTGTGGAAGGTCATTTTAGTCAGCTGGGGAATTGCCTTCTTCGAGTATTGCTTTCAGGTTCCCGCAAACCGCATCGGCGCGAACCATTTCAGCCCCGTTCAACTCAAAGTCATTCAGGAGGTGATCACGCTCGTGGTCTTCGGCGTCTTCGTCACCTACTATTTCGGGGAGCATCTGCGCTGGAACCACGCGGTCTCCGCGATTTTCCTGGTCGGCGCTGTTTTCTTCGCCTTTCACACTTGGTAGCGGGCGCCTATCGGCGCGCTCAGTGCCCGTGCTCCTCGAGATACTTCTCCGCCTCCAGCGCCGCCATGCAGCCCGAGCCAGCCGCTGTAATCGCCTGGCGGTAGCGCCGGTCCTGCACATCTCCGCACGCATAAACACCCGGAACAATAGCGCCGTTGCGTGTTGTGAATACGTTGTTCGTCGTCTTGATGTATCCCTCGCCGTCGAGATCGATCTGTCCGGCAAACATCTTTGTATTCGGCTCGTGTCCGATGCCCAGAAACATCCCGCTCACTTTCAGCTCGTCCTGCTCGCCGCTCCTCACGTCGCGTAGCCGCAGACCCTTCACTTCTTTCTCATCCACGCCCAGCACTTCGTCCACAATCGTGTTCGTTCGCAGTTCAATCTTGGGATGCGCAACAGCGCGCTCCAGCATGATCTTCGAGGCGCGGAAGGCGTCGCGCCGGTGCAGCAAAGTTACCTTCGAGGCAAAGCGAGTAAGAAAAATCGCCTCCTCCATCGCTGAGTCGCCACCACCAACTACCGCAATGTCCTTGTCGCGGAAAAAGAACCCATCGCACGTTGCGCAACTCGACACCCCATGGCCAATGAGCGCCTGCTCGCTGGGCAGCCCCAACCAGCGCGCGCTTGCGCCTGAGGCCACGATCAGCGTTCTTGCGTGCAGCTCACCGGCAGACGTGCGCAGCCGAATCGGATGCGCGCCCAACTCGACCGATTCCAGATGCGCGTGCTGGTACTCCGCGCCAAACCGCGCGGCCTGCTTCTTCATGTTGCCGATCAGCTCCGGCCCCTGAATCCCATCCGGCCAACCGGGAAAGTTCTCCACCAGCGTCGTAATCGAGAGCTGGCCGCCAGGCTCGTGGCCCTCCAAAACCAGCGGTTTGAGCCCGGCGCGCGCGGTATAGAGCGCTGCCGTCAATCCGGCGCAGCCGGAGCCAAGAATCACGGTGTCGCGTATCTCTGCCATGGGTTTACCCGAGTCGATTGTAGACGGAAGGACCGGCTTGCCTTTGTGTACCGAGCGCTCCAGCCCCACGCTCCGCTCCAGATAAGATGACACACAAGCCAGATTGGACTCGACTGGACGAATCTCGGCGGTGCAGGAATCGACACGCTAGATGAGAGATTTCTAATGGTTTCCGCGTGTTCATGAGCGATCTCTAATCGTTCCCGCCGGCCTTCCCCCTTCCAACCCAGTTCTGCGGCAACTCTGAACCGCGCGCCGCTCAAGAACCTCTCATACTGCGGGAGTTGCTCTGAATGTTCTCATCTGCAATGCAGCTCAGCAACATTAGAGCCTCTTAACTTTCGCTAAAAGCCACTGGAGTTGCGCATGCCCACATTCAGCTCACTTGGGGGATCTCGTGCCCATCGCTGCATCCACGCCCGCGCACGCCGCTTCTGCTTCCGCCGCCTGGCCTCACACCCGAACGGTCTTCCCCCTCGCCATGCTTTTCCTCGTTCCCGCATGTGCGATCGCCGGCGGCCCAAAGTACGTCGCCGGAACCAGCTTCTTCAATCCCGCCGTCATTGGCCAGCCCGTCCACTGGGCCGGCGGCCAGATCAACTACTACGTCGACCAGGGCCCGCTTTCGAGTTCCGTTTCCAATCAGCAGGCCACGGCGATGGTCGACGCCGCAGCCGGTTTGTGGAGTGCCGTTCCCACTGCCGGGGTCACGCTTTCAAACAATGGCCCGCTCAACGAAGACGTGAGCGGCACAAACATTTTGGTGAACTCCTCCGGCGCGATCGCCGCACCTGCCGACGTCTCACCCGCGGCCACCAACTATCCGCTGGCCGTGATCTACGACGCCGACGGCTCCGTCATTAACGCGATGTTCGGCGCCACCGCGAGCCAGCCCGATGCTTGCCAGAACAACGGCGTGTACGTCTGGATGGACAATCTGAACCTCGACGCTACGATCGCGCATGCAGTCATCATCCTCAACGGCCTGTGTGCCACCAACTCCGGCATGTTGGAGATGATGACCTTCGAGCTTGAGCGCGCCTTCGGTCGCGTTCTCGGCCTCGACTACGCGCAAGTCAATCCCGGCGCAATCTTGAACGGCGAAGCCGGCGGCACGCAGGGCTGGCCGATCATGCAACCGCTGAGCGGCGCTTGCGGCGCAAGCGGCGGCGCATGCGTCCCCGACCCCACAGCTCTCCGCTACGATGACATCGCCGCGCTCAACCGCATCTACCCCGTCACCGCCGCCAATCTGGCAAACTTCCCCGGCAAGCAGCTCACCGCGCCCAACACCATCTCCATCCAGGGCGAGGTCACTTTCCGCACCGGCTACGGGATGCAGGGTGTCAATGTGGTGGCGCGCCCGCTCGACTTGAACGGCAATCCCCTCTTCCAGTACACGGTGACAGCCGTGACAGGCGCGAGCTTCAGCGGCAATCACGGCAACCCCGTCACCGGATTCTCCGATGCGGGCGGCAATCCGCTTTCGATGTGGGGCTCGAATGATCCCTCGCTGCAAGGCTCATTTGACCTCAGCGGCATCCCACTTCCACCCGGTGTAACCACCGCCAGCTACCAGGTCACCTTTGAGGCGATCGATCCGCTCTATATCCTCGAAAATTCAGTCGGCCCCTACACGCAAGGCCAGGTTTCGCCCTACGGCCCGTTGAACACCATCACCCTATCCAACCTGTCGCCGGGAACCGCGCAGACGCTCACCGTAACCGTTGCCGGCTCTCCCGTCGCCGGCTTCAACGACGCCATCGGCTCCGAATCCGCGCCGCGCCCAATGCCCACAGGCGGAATGTGGTGCGGGCGGTTGAGCCAAATCGGCCAGACAGACTGGTTCACCTTCCCAGTGCGCGGCAATCGCATTTTTACCGTCGTCACCCAGGCTCTCGACGAGACCGGCGCGCCCTCGAACTTGAAGGCCATGCCCTCGATCGGCGTCTGGGATGGATTCGATGCCACTGGCGCAACGCCCGTTGGCGCTGCACCCGGCCTCAACGGACTGGCTCCAGGCGAAACCTGGCTCCGCGCGTCCAGCAATGCCGACGACATCGTTCGCATCGGTATTGCCGACTTACGAGGCGACGGCCGCCCCGACTACGCGTATGACGGATGGCTGCTTTACGCGGACACGGTTTCGCCCGCGCATTTGCCCGCCTCGGGCGGTCCGATCACAATTCAGGGTACCGGCTTTCGCTTCGCCGACACAGTTCTAGTCGGGGGCCAGCCTGCGCTCGTCACCAGCATCTCGCCGAACCAGATCACCGCGATCGCGCCGCCAGCGGCCTCCGGCGTCACCGGCTCGGTCGACGTTGAAGTCGACGACCTGCCGACACTATACGCGGCAGCAGTCATCCCCGGCGGCATCAGCTACGACTCCGGCGCGGGCGATGCGCTCACCCTCGTCACCGCGCCCTCCGGCACTGTGCCGGTCGGCGTGCCTCTTTCCTTCACCGTCACGGCTCTCAATCCCTCGCTCGCCCCAGTTGGCGGCGTTACTGTCATTTACACCGTCACCGCCGGCACTGCAACGCTCGGCTGCGGACTGCCCGTCTGCTCGGTGACGGCCACAGGCGATGGCCGCGCCACCATGAACGTCACCGCCATCGATGGCGCGTGGTCCATCGTCACCGCCTCGCTCACCAACGGCTCCAGCCTGCAGGCGCAATTCGCCGGTGGAACTCCGCCGACCCTGGCCTCGCTCTCTCCTCGTCTCGCGCTTGCCGCCGGGGCCACCTTTACCTGGACCGTCCAGGCTCTTGTCCTCTCGGACGGCGTTCCTCTACCTGGCCAGTCGGTCGCCTGGCAAACTTCGTCCGGTGGCGGAATCAGTCCACAAGGCTCCGCTGCTGCACTCACCAACTCCGCAGGCATCGCCTCGAAAAACCTCACTGTGGGCCCGCTCGCTGAAGGCCAGGTCGTTAGCATCAACGCCTGCCTTAACGGAACCAGCCAATGTGTCGCTTTTACGGCCTATGGCGCGCGTCCGGAGTACGCGCTGCTCGAACCCATCTCTGGCGCCAGCCAGACCCTCGCCGCCTCGGGCACGCCCAGCCAGATCGCGCTGCGCCTCCTCGACATGGACGGCACCCCCATGGCTGGCGGCACAGTCGCGCTCTTTCAGGCGCTTTATGCCTGGTCGCCGCCCTGCGCGCCGCATACCATTTGCACCGAAGGCGCGCTTCTGGCCACGCAATCCGCCACAGCTACTTCAGCCATTGACGGCTCGGTCACGTTTCTCCCCGTCTCGCTGCCCGGAGTGGCCACGAACCTTCTCGGCGTTGCCGCGTCGGGCTCCACGGCTACTGTCAACATCGCCGTCGAGCAGAGCCCGTAGCGCCGGTGGCAGGTGATCGATATCGAATCCTTCTCCCTGGTGGCCGCCCACTGATCCCTTGCCCGTTTCACGCCACTTCGCCGCCGCGTCCTACAATAGAGATGGAACTCACCCTAGAGGAACAACATGCCCCTTTCTGGAGAAGCAATCCGCCTGATGAACTACATTGACGATGTCGCCGTGACCCTGCGCCGGGTGCTTGCTTTAGTCCCTACGCTCTCCGCCGACGAGCGCGCCAAGGTCGCCGAGCACCTGCTACGCGCCCGCCCCAGCGTCGAGGAAGTGGCCGCGGCCCTTGCCATCAAGTGAGTTTCTCGACCCTCTGAAGCTTGTGCTCACCGTTGCCATCATCGGGGCTGGGCCCCTCGGCCGTCGCCTCGCATTGGGAGCGGCCCGCGCAGGCTATCGCGTCCTGCTTGAGGACGTCATGCCCGGCAATCTGCATCATGCGAAGGAATCGATCCGACAGGAGCTCAGTCCCCAGGCTCTGCCTGCGGTCGCATTCGTCTCCTCGATTGAAGACGCTGTGCGCGACGCCGACCTCGTAATCGACTGCGTCCCCGACGAGCTTGAATCCAAGCTGGAGATTCTCTGGCTGGCGGACCGCATGGCGCCGCCCAGGACAGTGATCGCCACCCCAACCATCCATCAATCCATCGCCGACCTGGCCAGTTGCACCAACCGGCGGGAAAAATGCATCGCCATCGCCGCAGCACCTGAAGAGTTAACAGCGGGTACGGGCAGCGATCTCCTGCTTCGCGCCGCGTCGTTCACAAGCGACGAAACCGTAGCTCTACTCGTCAATTTCTTTAGCCGGCTCGGGTTTCGTCCTGTGGTCGAACGCACCACAGCCTGAGAGGCGCATTCCGCGCCAATCGCTCGCTGCCAGGCCGCGCTCACATTCTGCAGATCAGTAACTCGCGCTCGTAGATCATCTCCGGCGGCAGATGGTCGTGCACGTCGATGAAGAGCTCTTCATGCCCAATCAGCTCCTTGCGCCAGGCGGCTCGGTTCACCTCCTGTATCTGGTCGAACTGCGCGCGAGAAATGTCCAACCCGGCCCACTCCATATCGTCGTAGTAGGGCGTCCAGCCGATCGGCGTTTCCTTGCCCTGGGCGCGCCCGTGCACGCGGTCCACGATCCACTTCAGCACCCGCATGTTCTCACTGAATCCCGGCCACAGGAATTGCCCGTCCTCGCCCTTGCGGAACCAGTTCACGTTGAAGATCCGCGGCGTGGAGCTGAGCGATCGTTGCATCCTGATCCAGTGGCGGAAGTAGTCGCCCATGTGATAGCCGCAGAACGGCAGCATTGCCATGGGATCGCGTCTCACCACGCCCACCGCGCCGCTCGCTGCCGCCGTTGTCTCCGAGCCCATCGTGGCGCCCACATAAACGCCCGCGCTCCAATTGAAGGCCTGGTAGACGAGCGGCATCGTCGTCGACCGCCGGCCGCCAAAGACGAATGCGCCGATCGGCACTCCCTCCGGATCTTCCCAGGCTTCATCGATCGACGGGCACTGCGAGGCCGGCGCGGTGAACCGGCCGTTGGGATGCGCCGCCTTGGCCCCGGTCTGTTTTTGAATCTCCGGCGTCCAGCGCTCGCCGCGCCAGTCAGTACATTCAGCCGGCGGCTCGCCGGTCATCCCCTCCCACCACACGCCGCCATCCGCGGTCAACGCCACGTTGGTAAAAATCGTGTTCCGGCGCAGCGTCATCATCGCATTGTGATTCGTCTTCTCGCTTGTGCCCGGAGCCACGCCGAAGAATCCCGCTTCCGGATTGATCGCGCGCAGTTGGCCGTTGGCGTCGGGCTTGATCCACGCAATGTCGTCGCCAACTGTCGTCACCTTCCAGTCGCCCAGCGCCTTCGGCGGCACCATCATGGCAAAGTTGGTCTTGCCGCACGCCGACGGAAAAGCCGCCGCCACATACGTCTTTTCTCCCTGCGGCGACTCCACGCCCAGAATGAGCATGTGCTCGGCCATCCAGCCTTCATCACGTGCAAGGTTCGAGGCGATGCGTAGCGCGAAGCACTTCTTGCCCAGCAGCGCATTGCCGCCATAGCCCGATCCGTAGCTCCAGATTTCGCGAGTCTCAGGAAAATGGACAATGTACTTCGCGTCGTTGCATGGCCAGGGCACATCCTTTTGCCCGGCAGCGAGCGGCGCACCTACCGAGTGCATACACGGAACCACGCGCACTGCCCCCTTGTCGATCTCCTGGAGCACGGGCAGGCCGACCCGCGTCATGATGCGCATGTTCACCACCACGTAGGGCGAATCCGTTAACTCCACTCCGATGCGCGACATCGGCGAGCCCACCGGCCCCATGCTGAAGGCCAGCACATACATTGTCCGTCCGCGCATGCAGCCGTTGAATAGCTCCTTGAGCTTCTTGCGCATCTCGTACGGCTCAACCCAATTGTTAGTCGGCCCCGCATTGTCTTTCGAAAAAGAGCAAATAAACGTCCGGTCCTCAATGCGGGCTACGTCGCGCTGGTCGGAGCGTGCGTAAAAGCAACCCGGCCACTTCTCCTGGTTCAAGCGGATGAATGTCCCCGCCGCTACCAGCTCATCGCACATCCAGTCGTACTCCTGCTGGCTTCCGTCCACCCAGTGGATGGCAGCCGGCTGCGTCAGCTCCGCCATCTTCTCCACCCAGCGAATCAGGTGCTTGTTCGTCGTCAGCGGCTTGGCAATGCTTGATTTCCCCGGTTTCATAGATCTTCCTCATCTTCAGCCGTCGGTGGCGCGATAAAAAAATCGATGGGATACAGCGGTTCCACAATTGTCATACACAGGTCCGCAACCGCCAAGTGGCGTCTTCACCAACCGGGGTACCCACAGACAGATCCTCGTCTGTGGGGTGGAAGTAAAAGCCACCTTGCAAGCCGTCGGAAAGGGCGCCTGAATTGTGGAACCGCTCTAAACGATACACATTCACTTTCAGCCTGTCCGCACGAAGATTGAACCGGACAGCTTTCGAAAACTGGGAATTCTGCAGGGCTTTTGAATCATTTATACGGGATGACAAGCCAAAACAGCAAGATGAAACACGCCTCGGCAGACAGGCGACTCCCGTTGTCACCGTAAGAATCGTTAAAAATTGAATCCCGATTTGGTGGATGCGGGGCGGAAAACTGGCGGCGCAAAAACGAATTCCTCGATTCTCGATCGCGTCCACGCTTCGGGAGTGCTAATGGCTCTATGTTGTTGAGTGATTGGCTCCCAGTAGAACTCGAACCCGATTGAATCAGGGTGCCGGGCCGAGCGTTGCATCGATCAGGAGGGTGGGTCGCCGCGCAATTCAACCGGTGAAAGTGCGATGAAAACGGGGAAGTGTGCAGAATTGACCAGACTCCTCGCCTGGAAACCGATATGAATCCAATACTCGGCGTATTCTGCCTGACCGGTCGGACTTTGTATCCCCATTCTGGAGACCTTTATGCCCCTAACGGTTGTCCTGGCCGTCGGCTTGGATTCGTCGCTTCTGGCAGGCCAAAGCTCAGTCTGGCGATCTGCTGGGTTCATCGTCACGTCCACAGGGTCGATCAGCGAAGCGATCGGCCACATCAGGGATGGTGATTTCGATCTCGTCCTCCTGGGCCATTCCATCCCAACACATAGCCGCGAGAGATTGACGTTTCTGATCCGTGCGATCGGTTCACGGACGCCTGTAATTTCGATTACGGACTCCTCAACCTGCTGCGACAGCTTTGCGGACGCAACAATCGGGAATGAGCCGTCCAGCCTGCTGCAAAGTATTGGAGAACTAATGGCCGAACGAGCGAAATCACCGCGCCAAGTCGAGCCATGCCGGGCGTTGCAGCATGAGAGGCATCGGCACGGCGCCTTCAATCCTGCGGGCGTGTTCGAAAAGGTCAATCCGGCGGAAGCTACCGGCGGAAGCAAATTGACAGGTCGGAGGAAGATCGATGCGAGCCTTGCAATTGATTCATCGCCAGGCCAGAACTGAATTTCAGGCCGATCGCAACGAGGGTCATTTCGCCCGAAGAACGGCTGAAGCTGGTGAAATGCCCATCCTGACCGAGTTCCCGATTCCGCGCCCCTTTCGAGCGATGCGGGATGATGCCTGCGGGCCTCGTGCTGCAGAAGGATTCTTTCAGGATCTGTCAGCCGAAGCGCAGAGCGAATTCCAGTCACTCGCGACGGATTTTCGCTGCTCGGGCTTGACCGTTCTCATCAACGAGGCAGACCAGCCGTCCAGCATCCTTTTCCTGTTGGAAGGGGAAGTAAATATCTCCATGAATTCCTCCGATGGCAGGCGATTTCTGCTTGGGGTTGCGGGCGCAGGAGACATTCTGGGGCTCACCTCTGCGATTTCCGGCGACTTCTCTGAGATTCGGGTGCAAGCCATGTACCCATGCAGAATCGCATCGATGCGACGCCGGGATTTTCTCAGGTTTCTCTCGCGCCATCCGATCGCCAGTCAAAATGTGGCACGCGAATTATGTGTGGAACTCACGCGAGCCCGCGAAAGATTGCGAATCCTCGGCCTCACATCGTCCGCAATGGCGAGAGTTGCCCATCTATTGCTGGAGTGGTGCAAAATGGGCCAGCG
Organism: uncultured Acidobacteriaceae bacterium; assembly: GCA_963835355.1. GTDB lineage: Bacteria > Acidobacteriota > Terriglobia > Terriglobales > Acidobacteriaceae > Telmatobacter. The sequence continues at coordinate 462,492 of CAWIFE010000002.1, forward strand.
AATACGGGATGGTGTCCAGATCCGCTGCGCGTTGACTCACCGGGAAATCGGCGAGTGCATCGGAGCATCGCGCGAAACGGTCACCCGCGCCCTGGCTGACTTTAGAGCCCGCGACCTGGTGAGGCTGCATGGCTCAACTTTAGTTGTCACGAGTTGTGGCGCTCTTGCAGCCTACGCAGGCATAGATTCCATACCGGACCTGCCTAGACCGGCTGCGTGATCCGTCTGTGGTCGGGATTGGCACGATGGCTTTAGTTGATAGTGGGGCCCCACTCGGCCCGAAATTCACTACGCCAATTCCATTGGCACCCGGCGCCGGGCGAAAGTTCAAGTGCTGTCAGCGTAAGTTCATGGATCGCCTTGCGCGAAACCTCAGAAGATGCGGTATTTACGGGCGCTTTAGTCCGCGGCCCGAAGAAAACCCGGCCGCGTTTTCGCGCATCTCTAATAGATACAGACACTGCTGCGGCATTGGCGGACTCCCGGCGTTCGATGTGCGGCCTGGCTTAAGCGGTCCTTCGGCCAATCCCTGGCAGCAGTGCTTTCTGTTGAGGGTCCCGCATGCCATTGCTTGCTCTCAATGGCCGCAAGCGCGTTGCCATTGAAGAAGTTTGCCCTCAGATTGAAGCAGCCCGTCATCCCAGCTGCCGTGATGCCGGCAATCAAGTTGTCGTCATAGCGGCGACAGGTGGCCGGCGCTTCACCTTTCGTTCCGGGAGAGTGAAAGCGTGAAGAAGATCGCAAGCGCATCGGATCCCTTCTGGTACAAAGACGCGATTATCTACGAACTCCATGTTCGCGCATTTGCAGATTCGAATAACGACGGCATCGGTGATTTCCCTGGCCTGCTGTCGCGCCTCGAATATCTGAAGGACCTGGGAATCACCTGCATCTGGCTTCTGCCGTTCTTCCCATCGCCATTACGCGACGATGGATACGACATCTCCAATTACACCGACGTTCATCCGGCCTATGGAACACTGAGCGACTTCAAGGCGTTCCTCGATGCTGCTCATCTCCGCGGCCTGCAGGTGATGATCGAATTGGTGGTGAATCACACGAGCGATCAACATCCTTGGTTTCGAGCAGCGCGCCAGGCTCCTAAGGGTTCGGCCGAACGCAATATGTACGTTTGGTCAGACAGCGATGAAAAATATAAAGACGCACGCATCATCTTTACTGACACGGAAAAATCGAACTGGACCTGGGACGATACTGCGAAAGCCTATTACTGGCATCGATTTTTTTCGCACCAGCCGGACCTTAATTACGACAGCCCGCTCGTGATGGAAGAGGTGCTGAAGGCGATGCGGTTCTGGCTGGATATGGGCGTCGACGCGCTTCGCCTGGACGCGATCCCATACCTTTGCGAGCGGGATGGAACCTCATGCGAAAACCTGCCTGAAACTCATGCGGTGGTAAAGACGTTGCGTTCAGCAATCGATGCGGGCTACGCCAATCGCCTGATTCTTGCTGAAGCCAATCAGTGGCCTGCCGACGTGCGTCCTTATTTTGGCGACGGCGACGAGTGCCAGATGGCATTCCATTTTCCGCTGATGCCGCGCGTCTACATGGCGCTTCGCCAGGAAGACCGGCTTCCGATCACCGACATCATGGCGCAGACACCGCCGATTCCCGACAACTGCCAGTGGGGGCTTTTCCTGCGCAATCACGACGAGCTGACGCTGGAGATGGTGACCGACGACGAGCGCGACTACATGTATTTCGCCTATTCGGCCGATCCGCGCATGCGTATCAATGTCGGCATCCGGCGCAGGCTGGCTCCGCTGGTCGACAACAATCGCCGCCGCATTGAGCTGTTGAATTCCTTGCTGCTCAGTTTCCCCGGCACGCCGATTCTCTACTACGGCGATGAGATCGGGATGGGCGATAACATCTATCTCGGCGACCGCAATGGTGTTCGCACGCCGATGCAATGGACGTCGGATCGAAATGCGGGCTTCTCAAAATGCGATCCCGCGCGACTGTATCTGCCGGTAGTGATGGACCCCATTTATGGCTACCAGGTCGTCAATGTCGAAGCGCAGCTAAGCGATCAATCGAGCCTTCTGCACTGGACGCGCAACATGATTGCGCTCAGAAAACTGTTTCTGGTATTTGGTCGCGGAACGCTCACATTTCTCAACCCATCGAACCGCAAGATACTCGCTTACCTTCGCGAACTGGACCAAGGCGACGGATTCCGTGAAACGGTGCTCTGTGTCGCCAATCTAAGCCGATTTGCGCAGCCGGTTACGCTCGATCTGGCAAACTATGCGGGCTGCGAACCCGTGGAGATGCTGGGGTACGTTCGGTTTCCCGCCGTCACGCGCGATCCCTATGTGCTCACTCTGGCTCCGTATTCGTTTATCTGGCTTGAACTGCAGGCCGCCGGTGCGGTTGAAGAGATGCCTGCGGAATAGGATTCGTCGGAGAAGAATTCCAGCTGGCGAAAGAGCTTGATCTCTTGAGGGTTTTTCCGGAGAACGATGGCAACAGCGAATCCAGTTTCCGAGAACACCCACACCGTGGAAAACACGGTGGCGGATCTGCTCGTGCTCGTCACGGCTATGGCGCCTGAGCATTTCAAGGGAGTTCTGGCGAACCTCGGGTCCGCATTTTCTCCCGGCAGCTTCGTTGTTGCGACGCAGAACGAATTGCCCGCAGATGTTCCCTCGAGTGTGCGCATTGTCGCAACACCGCAATCAAGCGCGGGATGGCCCCTTAAGCCAATCGACTTCGCGAATGCAGCGCAATACGGGCGCGAGCATGGAGCAAAGGCATTTCTGATTCTCGGTCCCGAGGCCGATTCGCTCAGCTCGCTTGCACTGCGCAGCCTTGCCGATGCCGTTCAAAGTGCGTCGATCGATCTGGCTGTTCCGCACTATTCTCTTTCCCCGCATGCCGGTCTCATCAACTCGGCCATTCTGTATCCGCTGACGCGCGCGGCCTTTGCTTCGCGTGTTCGGTTTCCATTGTCAATCGATCTTGCTATGTCGGCGAGGATGGCAGAGCGCCTTGCCGGCGCGGCGGAACGAATTTCCGCAGCCAACCAGACCGAAGCTCTTCTGTGGCCGGTCAATGAAGCGGTTGCCGCGGGTTTTGTAACGGATGAAGTCGATGTGGGTTCCCGCGCGATGCCTCAACCCTCCGATCCCGACGTCAACTCAATCCTCGCCTTGGTGACTGGATCACTATTTGCCGATATCGAGGCGAAAGCGGCTCTTTGGCAGCGGCCTCGCAGGCCCCCCGTAGTTCGCCGTCCGATGGTTGAAGTTGACCTGAGCGACGGAACCGCGGATGTTGCGCGCATGGTTGCGGCATTCCAACTGGCCAATGCGAATCTGCAGGAGATTTGGTCGCTTGTCCTGCCCCCTAATTCGATGCTTTCGCTCCGGCGTTGCTCGACGCTCGATCCCGCCGCCTTCAGTTTGCCCGACGGTCTGTGGGCGCGGATTGTGTATGACTTTCTTATTGCTCACCGGCTGCGCACGATCAACCGGGGCCACCTTTTGGGAGCACTGATCCCACTGTATCTGGCGTGGGTCGCCGGCCATATCAATTTAATGGCGTCGGGGACCCCGGCAGAGCGGCACATTGAAGCCGTTGCCTCCGCGTTCGAAGCAGACAAACCGTATTTGGTGGCGCGATGGCGCTGGCCAGACCGGTTCAACTCGTAATCGCCGTGCGCGCCTGGGCTGGAAATCAATCCGGCGTGCCGGTGAGGAGGGAATGCAATGCAAAATACGCTCAACAATTCGATGCAAGCGACGACCCAGAACATTACGGCATTACCGGGTTACAGCGAGGACGTATCGATCTGGCATCACATGTCTGAAGCTTTGCACCAGTCGCTTTATCGGGTGCTCACTTTGCTCATCGCCGTGCTGCCCGGAATTCTTGCGTTCTTTGTTGCGCTGCTGGTGTTCACTACCGCCGGCGTGCTGATTTCGTGGGTACTGCGCCGCTGTCTCTCGTGGGTGAAGTTCGACCAGCGAATCGCCCAGAAGAGCGGCACTGATTGGGCTCCGGCCAGTTCGCCAACCGAGATCGTGGCCCGCGCCTCATTCTGGATCTGCGTTCTGCTCGGTCTGGTCATCGGCGTTTCGGCGTTCGACACGTCATACGCAACCGGCGCTCCATTGCCCATTTCGTTGCTGCCGTATCTGACTCATGCCGTCGGCGCCGCGCTACTGCTGATCGCGGGCGTCGTCGTCGCGAGATTTCTTGCCCGCTCAGTCCTGATCAGCGCCGTGAACGCTCAGTTGCAATATGCGAGGATTCTTTCCCTGGGCGTAAAGTGGCTGGTTCTTGTTCTGACGGCGGCGATGGTGCTCGACCATTTGCAGGTAGGCGGTAATATCGTCGAGTTGGCGTTTGGAATCCTGTTCGGCGGAATCGTTCTTACCCTTGCTCTTGCGGTCGGCCTCGGCTCGCGCGACCTCGTCAGCCGTTCTCTCGAAAGCCACGTCGAGCACAGCGGCGAGCAGACACACATTCCCGAGGAAGTCCCGGCTGCGAGCCGCCAAATCAGGCATTTTTAGAACAGCAGAGATAAGAAGAACAGCAGAACAGTGAACGGCTGTGAGCTTTCAGCACAGTTCGTAGTGAACGAAGGAAAAATCCTGCGAAAATCGGAAAACGATCAAACACGCGCAGCGAAGGCAACATGACTCGCCTGCATCCAGGCAATCAAGCCGTCCGGCCGATTAGGTCTAGGGGGGCTCGCGGTCAATTCAAGTCTCCCGAACTTCGTCAGCCTGAGTAAGGGTGCGGAGTTTGGCAAGGAGATCCGAAGGATGCACCGGTTTCGCAAGAACCTCGAAATCATGTCCATGACGCTTGGCATCTGCGAGCATGTCTGCGGTGGCCGCCTGCCCGGAAAAAAGCAGGACCTTGCATTCGGGATATTCCTTGCGGAACCGCACGGCCAGCTCGATTCCGGACATCCCCGGCATGACTACATCCGAGATCAGCAGGTCGGGTGCCGGACCGTCGGCTGCAGCTTCCAGGGCCCGAAAGGGATCTTCGAACGCGGCCGCGGTAAAGCCCGTTTGCGTGAGGATCATCGCCAGCGTCTTAGCGATCAATTTCTCGTCGTCTACGACGAAAACAACTCCTCTGATGTTTTGCATTTGGTAGCGGGCTCCCTTTGTCTCTGTTTTACATAAACATTCGTGCGGGGGAATCGCCGGAAAAGGGGCGAGGCAAAGATGCAATCCTCGCCGAATCAACGCTCAAAGCCAAAGACGGATGCCAACTGCAACCGGAAGTTGAATCCGTTCCCCCAACAATCCGGAACGCATGAAATTTCATTTCACCAAATCAAAATGGATGCAAAAAGAGGTAAAGGGGTTGGTCATCGAGGCCATTTGCGCTCGAAATGGAATGACCCGCCATTTTTTGCCCGTTGGCCACGGCGAGGCCGCCCCTCAAAACAACCTTTGCACAGAAGAGCGCATCTCCTTCACATCCCCAGAAGTGTGTCGCGCGCCGATGCCAATGCGCGGGTCGATGCCTATGGTCGATACGAAATTCCCCTCCGACAGGAGTCATTACTTTGGAAATCTCCGTGAAGCAACCCAGCCATGGGAAAGCCGGACAGGACTTTCTGCCGGTTGCCAATGGGCAGCACGCCGAATCTGAGCATCTGGCCATCATTCTTCAGTGCCTTCAAACCATGAAGAATGGCGATTTCAGCGTTCGCCTGCCCGTTTCCTGGACCGGCCTGCCCGGAAAGATTGCCGACAACTTTAACGAGATTGTGATCGCCAATGAACAGATGGCATTCGAGCTAAAGCGCGTTGGCCAGGCAGTCGGAAAAGAAGGCAAAACCCGGGAGCGCATTCGTGTGGAGAAGCGCCGAGGCGCATGGGACGACATGGAAGTGTCGGTCAACACTCTGGTAGAGGACCTGCTGCGCCCCACCGCGGAGGTTACGCGCGCAATTGCCGCCGTCGCCCAGGGCAATCTTACCCAGACAGTCCGGCTCGACGTGGATGGCCGGCCTCTCGAAGGCGAATTCCTTCGCTCCGCGAGAATCGTCAACACGATGATTCAACAGCTCGGAGTTTTCACCGCCGAGGTAACGCGCGTAGCCCGCGAAGTTGGCACCGACGGCAAACTAGGCGGCCAGGCCCTGGTGCCGGGCGTGGCTGGCACCTGGAAGGACTTGACTGACTCGGTGAACTCCATGGCCAGCAACCTCACTGGCCAGGTCAGAAATATCGCCGAAGTTGCAACCGCTGTCGCCAGCGGCGACCTTTCCCGCAAAATCACCGTGGATGTCCGCGGAGAGATTCTGCAACTGAAAGAGGCCATCAACACCATGGTCGATCAGTTGCGCTCATTTGCTTCGGAAGTCACCCGCGTCGCGCGCGAAGTCGGCACCGATGGCAAGCTTGGCGGTCAGGCGGTGGTGCCTGGCGTCGCCGGAACCTGGAAAGATCTCACTGACTCTGTTAATGCGATGGCCGGTAACCTCACTGCTCAGGTCAGAAACATCGCCGAAGTTACAACCGCCGTAGCCCGGGGCGATCTTTCCAGAAAGATCACCGTCGACGTTAAGGGCGAAATCCTGGAATTGAAGGACACCATTAACACCATGGTGGATCAGCTCAACGCATTTGCCGGTGAGGTGACGCGCGTCGCTCGCGAGGTGGGCACTGAGGGCAAGCTTGGCGGTCAGGCAAATGTGCCGGGCGTCGCTGGCACCTGGAAAGATCTCACGGACAATGTGAACTTTATGGCCGGCAACCTCACCGGCCAGGTGCGCAACATCGCGGAAGTAGCTACAGCTATTGCCAACGGAGATCTTTCACGCAAGATTACAGTCGACGTGCGCGGCGAGATTCTTCAACTCAAAGAAACACTCAACACCATGGTGGACCAGCTCAACCGGTTCGCCGGCGAAGTTACGCGCGTGGCGCGCGAAGTAGGCACCGAGGGCCGGCTCGGCGGCCAAGCCAATGTGCCTGGTGTCGCGGGAACCTGGAAGGATCTAACCGATTCGGTCAACTCGATGGCCGGTAACCTCACCGCTCAAGTCAGAAACATTGCCGAAGTCACAACCGCCGTCGCACGTGGCGATTTGTCGCGCAAAATCACCGTCGACGTGAAGGGCGAAATCCTCGAGTTGAAAAACACCATTAATACAATGGTCGACCAGCTCAACGGGTTCGCGGGCGAAGTCACGCGCGTGGCCGGCGAGGTAGGAACCGACGGAAAACTCGGCGTGCAGGCTGTAGTGCCGGGCGTTGCCGGAACCTGGAAGGATTTGACCGACAACGTGAACTTCATGGCCAGCAACCTCACAGGCCAGGTGAGAAACATCGCCGAGGTGGCTACCGCAGTCGCTCGCGGCGATTTGTCGCGCAAGATCACGGTCGACGTAAAAGGCGAAATCCTCGAGCTGAAAGACACGATCAACACCATGGTCGATCAGCTCAACGCGTTTGCCGGAGAAGTGACACGCGTAGCCCGTGAAGTGGGTACCGACGGCAAACTGGGCGGCCAGGCACAGGTCTCCGGCGTGGCCGGAACCTGGAAGGACCTTACTGACTCGGTTAACTCAATGGCCAGCAATCTAACCGGCCAGGTCCGTAACATCGCGGAAGTTTCGACAGCCATTGCAACCGGCGACTTATCGAAAAAAATCACGGTGAACGTCAGCGGCGAGATCTTGCTGCTCAAAGAAACCATTAACACCATGGTGGACCAGCTCAATCGCTTCGCAGGCGAAGTAACGCGCGTGGCTCGCGAAGTGGGTACCGAGGGCCGGCTCGGCGGTCAGGCTAACGTGCCCGGTGTCGCGGGAACCTGGAAGGATCTAACTGACTCAGTCAACTCGATGGCCGGTAACCTCACCGCTCAAGTCAGAAACATTGCCGAAGTTACGACGGCCGTCGCCCGCGGCGATTTGTCACGCAAGATTACGGTCGACGTAAAAGGCGAAATTCTCGAGCTGAAGAACACCATCAATACAATGGTGGACCAGTTGAACGCGTTCGCCGGAGAAGTCACGCGCGTGGCCCGCGAAGTGGGCACCGACGGCAAACTCGGCGGACAGGCTCAGGTGCCGGGTGTCGCGGGAACATGGAAGGATCTCACCGACTCGGTCAACTTCATGGCCGGCAACCTCACGGCGCAGGTCAGAAATATTGCCGAAGTCGCAACGGCGATCGCCAACGGCGATCTCTCGCGCAAAATCACGGTGGATGTTCACGGTGAGATTCTGCAGCTTAAAGAGACGCTCAACACCATGGTCGAGCAGCTCCGTTCGTTTGCTGCTGAAGTTACCCGCGTGGCGCGCGAAGTCGGTTCTGAAGGGCGTTTGGGCGGCCAGGCCAACGTGCCCGGCGTCGCCGGAACATGGAAAGACCTTACAGACTCGGTGAACGCGATGGCCGGCAACCTCACTGCGCAGGTCAGAAACATTGCCGAAGTTACGACCGCCGTCGCCCGCGGCGACCTCTCGCGCAAGATTACCGTCGACGTGAAAGGCGAAATTCTCGAGTTGAAAGACACGATCAATACCATGGTCGATCAGCTCAACGCCTTCGCCGCGGAAGTGACGCGCGTCGCCCGCGAAGTCGGAACTGACGGAAAACTCGGCGGTCAGGCGGTAGTGCCCGGCGTTGCCGGCACGTGGAAAGATCTAACTGACAACGTCAACGTGATGGCCGTAAACCTCACCGAACAGGTCCGCGGCATTGTGAAGGTCGTCACCGCCGTGGCCAACGGTGCGCTTACGCAAAAACTTACGGTGAACGCCAAGGGCGAAGTTGCGGCGCTGGCAGAGACGATCAATAACATGACCGACACCCTTGCGACATTTGCCGATCAGGTCACAACGGTTGCCCGGGAGGTCGGCGTGGAAGGCCGGCTCGGCGGCCAGGCCAACGTGCCCGGCGCAGCAGGAACCTGGAAGGACCTTACCGGCAACGTCAACTTACTCGCCGATAACCTCACTAACCAGGTGCGTGCCATCGCCGAAGTGGCCACGGCCGTCACCAAGGGCGATCTCACTCGCTCTATCCAGGTGGAAGCCCGCGGCGAAGTTGCCGAGCTGAAAGACAACATCAACACGATGATCGATAACTTGCGCCTGACCACCGACCGAAACACCGAGCAGGACTGGCTCAAGACCAACCTTGCCCGGTTCACCGGAATGTTACAGGGACAGCGCGACCTTGTAACTGTTGGCAGAATGTTACTTTCCGAGTTGGCTCCTCTCGTAAATGCCCAGCAGGGCGTGATCTATCGAATGGGCGGCGAGCCTGTGTCTGGCGAAGGAATGCTGATGCTACTTTCCACATACGCCGACACGCCGGAGGGCTACATCGCAGAAGTCAGAATCGGTGAGGGCCTGGTTGGCCAGTGTGCATCGGAGAAACGCAGGCTGCTCATCACCGAGTTTCCCAAGCGGACCGCGCCCATCCGTTCCGGCTTGTTCAAGGCGACTCCCAAGAATGTCATCGTGCTTCCAGTGCTTTTTGAGGACCGCGTAAAAGCGGTTATCGAATTGGCAAGCCTGAGCGGTTTTACCGCGTCGCACCTTGCATTTCTTGAGCAGCTCACCGCCAGCATTGGCATCGTTCTCAACTCCATTGAAGCCACCATGCAGACTGAAGGCTTGTTGAAGCAGTCGCAGCAACTCGCTACAGAACTTCAGACGCAGCAGAAGGAGTTGCAACAGACCAACGAGCAGTTGGCCCAGAAGGCTCAGCAGCTCGCCGAACAGAACTATGAGGTGGAGCGCAAGAACCAGGAGATCGAACAGGCACGGCGCGCGCTCGAAGAAAAGGCAAGAGAACTTGCGCTGACATCCAAGTACAAATCGGAGTTCCTCGCCAATATGTCACACGAGCTTCGCACGCCACTCAACAGTATTCTTGTGCTCGGTCAACAGCTTGCCGACAACCCCGACGGCAGCCTCACCTCAAAGCAGGTCGAGTTTGCCCGCACCATCCATGGCGCCGGCACTGACCTGCTTAACCTCATCAGCGACATTCTCGATCTCTCCAAAATCGAATCGGGAACTGTTTCGGTTGAGGCTGAGGAAGTCTTCTTCGGCGCATTGCTTGAGGCGGTCTCGCGGCCCTTCAGGCATGAAGCGGAAAACCGCAGGCTTCACTTCGAAGTCACGGTCGATCCCCAAATGGGGCGGAGCCTGGTTACCGATTCGAAGCGTCTGCAACAGGTGCTCAAGAATCTGCTGTCGAATGCCTTCAAATTCACTGAGCATGGCAAAGTGCACCTCGCCGTCTCGAGCGTATCCGGCGGCTGGAGTCAGGGGCATCCCATCCTTAGTGGCGCTGGTTCAGTCATTGCGTTCGAAGTTAGCGACACCGGCATCGGGATCCCGCCGGAAAAACAGCGCATCATTTTCGAGGCCTTCCAGCAGGCAGATGCAGGCACTAGCCGCAAGTTTGGCGGCACCGGGCTGGGGTTGGCTATTAGTCGCGAATTGGCCAACTTACTCGGTGGCGAAATCCAACTTACGAGCGCGCCCGGACAAGGAAGTACTTTCAGGCTCTATCTCCCGCAAACTTATGTGGGTCCCGCCGCTCCCAATCTTTCCAAAAACGAAAAGCACAGTTCCTCGGCAGCCACGCCGGTTTTCCTAACTACAGTCACTGCTGTCGAGCAGGAGGCGGCGATTGAGGACGATCGCGACACGATTGCCGAGGGGGATGCCAGGCTATTAATCGTTGAAGATGATCCCCATTATGCTCGCGTTCTCTGCGATCTCTCTCGCGACAAGGGGTTCAAAGTCCTGGTCGCCTCCACCGGAGGCGAGGCCTTATCGCTGGCGCGCGAGTACAAGCCAACCGCAATCTCGCTCGATGTTTTTCTGCCCGATATGCTCGGCTGGACGGTCCTGAATCATCTCAAGCAGGATTCCTCCACCCGGCACATTCCGGTGCAGATGCTTACTCTCGACGAAGATCGCCATCACGGTCTCTCGCGCGGCGCGTTTGCATTTGTCACTAAGCCTTCGTCTACTGAAGATCTCGATTCGGCGCTCACCCGAATTCGCGAATACTCGTTGCCGCGCCGCAAACGACTTCTGGTGGTCGAGGACAATCCGGCCGAGCAACTTAGCGTCCGCGAGTTGCTTTGGTATGACGATATCGATATCGATATGGCCGATTCTGGTTCCCTCGCTCTCCAGTCGCTGGACACTGGCAATTACGATTGCGTTGTTCTCGATCTTCGTCTCCCCGATATGAGCGGATTCGAGGTTCTTGAGCAACTCCGCGACACGCCCAAACTCAAGGACCTTCCTGTTGTCGTATTTACGGGCAGAGAGCTGACTCCTGATGAGGATGCTCAACTTCATACCCTGGCGCGCAGCGTTGTCGTCAAGGACGTCGAATCGCCCGAGCGGCTTCTTGACGAGACCGCGTTATTCCTTCATCGCGTGATTGCCGATTTGCCTCTTGAAAAACAGCAAATGCTCGACCGCCTGCACCGCTCCGACGATGCCTTGGCCGGTCGCAAGGTACTCGTTGTCGATGACGACGTGCGCAATATCTTCGCCCTTAGCAGCGTTCTTGAGCGGCGCGGCATGACTGTGCTCTCGGCGGGAACCGGCCGCGAAGCGATCGAAACGATCGAATCCACGCCGGACCTGGCCATCGTTTTGATGGATATCATGATGCCCGAGATGGACGGATACGAAACCATGCAGGTCATTCGCCAGAACTCTACTCTGCGGCGCCTGCCCATCATCGCTCTTACGGCCAAGGCGATGAAAGGAGACCGGGAGAGATGCCTTGAAGCGGGCGCGTCGGAATATCTCGCCAAGCCGGTTAACACTGACCAGCTCTTGTCGGCATTGCGTGTGTGGCTTCATCGCTGATTGCGTTGGCACCCAGTCATCCAGAAGTTGGGAGACGAATGAATGACGCCGGACGATAAAGTTAACATCCTGATGGTCGACGATCAACCGTCCAAACTTCTCAGCTACGAAGTGATTCTTGCGGAATTGGGCGAGAATCTCATCAAGGCAACGTCCGCCAGCGACGCGCTGAATATCTTATTGAAAACCGATATCGCCGTGGTTCTCATGGACGTCAGCATGCCGGATGTGGACGGCTTTGAACTCGCGGACGTCATCAGGCAGCATCCCCGCTTCCAGAAAACCGCGATCATCTTCATCTCCGGCATTCACCTCACCGATTCCGACAAGATTCAGGGCTATCGCAGCGGCGCTGTCGATTACATTTCGGTGCCCGTCGTTCCCGATGTTTTGCGCGCCAAAATCAGCATTTTTGCCGAGCTCCACCGCAAGACCCGCATGCTCGAATCGCTAAATCGCGGCCTGGAGCAGCGCGTATCGGAGCGGACAGCAGAGCTCGAGAAGAGTCAGGAACAGTTTCGCGAGCGCGCCGAGCTGGTGGAACTTGCATCCGAGGCAATTATGGTTCGAGATTGGAACGGCGCCGTCAAGTTCTGGAACTCGGGCGCTGAAAACCTCTTTGGATGGCGCAAGGACGAAATCCTGGAAACAGACCTTCACAGTGCGTTGAAGACCGTGTTCCCTTGTCCACGAGAAGTTGTTGAAGCCGATTTGCGCGACCGCGGATGGTGGGAAGGCAATCTGAGCCAGACAACGAAGGATGGCTCGGAGATTGTTGTTGCCTACCGCAAGACCCTGAATCGCGAGTCCGAGCAGATTCTCGAGGTTGGACGCGACATTACCAACCAGATGCGCGCCGAGGAAGCGCTGCGGGAGACTGAAAAGCTCGCGGCGATGGGGCGCGTCGCCGGCATCATCGCGCACGAAATCAATAATCCCCTCGAGGCTATTACCAATCTCATTTATATTCTTCGCAATCACCCCTCCCTGGACGACGATGCCAGGAATTGTGCAACTCTGGCCGAGGAGGAATTGCAGCGCGTCAGCCACATTACCCGGCAAACACTCAGTTTCTATCGGGAATCGAAGCAACCCATCTCCGTTTCCATTTCTGAATTACTGCAGAGCGTGCTCACCCTGCAGCAGCACGCTTTACAGGGCAATCGAATCAAACTTCACAAGCCCGCCTTTTCTTCGTGTTTTGTGCAAGGGTTTCCGGTCGAGCTTCGGCAGATCTTCCTGAACCTGATCGGCAATTCCATCCAGGCCATGCCCAACGGAGGCGTTCTCGCTGTTCGCGTACGTTTGGCCACCGATTGGACAAGGCAAAGGCGCGGAGTCCTTGTTTCCATCGTCGACACCGGAACCGGCATCCGGCCTCAGGACGCGCGGAGGATCTTTCAGCCGTTTTTCAGTACCAAATCGACGAAAGGAACCGGCCTGGGGCTATGGATTAGCAAAGGAATTGTGCAGAAGTATGACGGTCGAATTGGGTTCAGAAGCTATCGCTCCGCGGGAAGATGCATCACCTGTTTCAGAGTCTTCCTCCCCGGCAGCGAAATGTCTGGTGCGGCTTCGCTTGCCGCCGGCGAAACTGAAAACCAGCCCCATCCGACCTATCCTTTACAAGTCCAGGCAAGTTACAACTGACACAGCTGTTCTCATAAATGCGCCTGCTGCATGGTGTGCAAGTATTCGACCCAACAACAAAGCTGATCCCATAATTCCGGCGGGCTTACAAAGACGGCTTATGAGAGTCCGCAATGCACCGATGTTAGTTGCAGTGAGAACACGCATGGCGTCGCGCCGTGGCCAATTTTTCTCTGAATGAATTAGAGGGAGCGGTGGAGCATCACCGGAAGCGGAATTGATGCGGGATCCTTGGTAATTCCCCGTTAGTTGGATGAGATTTCTAAGGGAAACCCTTCGAACGAATTGATTTTATTGGCTCCTCAGGTAGGACTCGTTCTCCGAAGCACTTTCGTAACATGTTGAAAACACGCAAGTAGTTGAAAATGAGGATGGGAAGATTTCGCCTATTTCGCAGGTTTCACCTGTTTCGCATTTTCTTAGGACAGTTTTAGGGACAGCGGGCATTAGTCAACAAGAGCATCTTCAGCCCGGGCAATTGGTGCACTCGGACCTTATCGGCAATGATGGTTACCCGGTTTCTGGCTGGGAAGGGGCCGAGCACAACACCTACCCTGGAGCCGACCATTCTAGTCTCTTTCACAGCCACAGGTACAAAACATCGGCAAGACCTGTTCGCCAACTCGCTAAACTGCAGACTTGCTGGATTGCTGGCTCGCTATCGCTTATCCCAACGCCTCGCCCACCTTCGCTTCGGCGAACAGCCATGCATACAGAGCAACACCGATGTAACAGACCACCGGAACAAGGTAGGCAGTCTGAAGCGGAAGCATACCCATCAGCTTCGTCAACGCGGCACCGCCCAGGATCGCCATCACCAGGAACGATCCGGCGGTCTTGGTCTTCTCGCCCATGCCCTTTAAGCCGAGCGCAAAGATGGTCGGGAACATAATCGACATGAACAGACTGGTCGTAAGCAAGCAGCCCACGCCGACCCAACTCGGATGCACCACGGCAACCAAGCATAATGCGACATTGATCACGGAATAGACCACCAGCATGAGTCGCGCGTGAAAATGCCTCATGAGCCACGCCGAACTGAATCGCCCCACCGCAAACGCCGCCAATGTGCCCGTCAGCATGTAGCCAGCCGCCTTGTCGCCAACGCCCGTCGCCGATTCCACGTAGGGAATAAAATAACTCCAAGTGCCAACTTGCGCACCGACGTAAAGAAATTGAGCCAGCACTGCAAAGACAAAATGCGGCTGCCAGAGCCGCACATGCATCCCGCCTGAAGTCGCGCTCTCCGATACATCTTCGCTTCCCAGGTCAGGAAACTTGGTCATCAAAACCAGTAAGGCCCAGAGAAACGCGATGCATCCCAGTACCACATACGGCGTCACCACGCGCAACGTTTCGGAGTGGAGATATGCCTGATAGGTTCCAGCCGCCTGCATGGCTGCCACTTGCGCATCGCTAAGCTTAACCCCGGAGAAGATAAACACTGTTCCGATCAGCCCCGCGCTAATCGACCCCAACGGATTGAACGCCTGCGACAGGTTCAGCCGCCGTTCGCTCGATCCTGCCGGCCCGAGCTGCGCAATGAACGAATTCGACCCTGTCTCAAGAAACGACAATCCGCTGGCGATAACAAACTGCGCCACAAGAAAGAACGCATACAGCCCCGCCTGCGCCGCCGGATAGAACAAGAGGCATCCACTGCCCAGAAGGCAAAGCCCGGTCACAATGCCCATCTTGTAGCCGAACCGCCGCATCAACTGCCCCGCTGGAATGGCCAACAAAAAGTAGCCGAGGTAAAACCAGATCTGCACTCCCGCTGCGCTCGACCGATTGATGTTGAACGACTTCATGAATTGCCGGATCAGAATGTCGTTCAGGTTGTTCGGAATGGCCCACAGGAAAAAAAGCACCGTGACGACGAGGAATGGCAACAGCCGCCCCGCGGGAATCAAAGGGGCTTCAATGTCTTCGTTCTTGTTCGGCGCGGCCGGTTTGTCTTGCCCGGCCGGCCCGACGGAGTGGCTCAAGGTGAATTTCTCCTCCTGGTGCAAGAATTGGAACGAGACGCCGGAATTGATGTTCCTTCTACGCCAGATAAACCTTCAGTGTGATGCCGATATCGGAAATCTTTTCTGCAGGCATCTGGACCCTTAACGCAATGTCGTCCTGCTTCCAATTCAGGTCGCCTTTGCATCCCAGCAACTCCACTTTGAGGATCTTGCCCGGCTGCTGCGGGCTGGCCAGTCCAAGAGCCTTTACCGCGGCCTCTTTCTCGGGCCATCCCATGACGAACGCGTAAAGCATGCTGCTCTTCCTAGTAAAGCGCACATCCTGGGCGGTGAGGTCGTTCTGCTTGTCTTCGTTGAAGTTTCCGGTGACGAGTTTGACTCGCGTGGAGGGGCCTTCGCCGTAGATCTTCCAGGGACGCGTCGCGTAGATGCCTTCGCTGTTAATCTGCATCCACTCGGTAATGCCCTCGAGCACTTCCATCTCCTCGAAGTCCAGTTGGCCCGAGTTGGGCAGCGGGAAATTCATCAGCAGATTACCGTTTTTGCTCACGATGTCAGTGAGCAAATCGATGACTTTTTTCGCGGTCTTGTATTTCTGGCCGCGCTTATAGTGCCACTGACCGATGCACGTATCGGTTTGCCAGGGGTTTTCAGCTATGCCATCTGCAACGCCGCGCTCATGGTCGAGGAGGCAGGTGCCGACTGCGCAATCCGAAGCCTCCTTGCTGGTGTAGACCGCTTCGACTTCCCCGCCATTCAACCGAGCGCTTTCGTTGTAAAGGTGCGATACCATCTTCAGGCCGTATTCCTCGAATGGAAGGTGGCCGTCGGTGTAGAGAATGTCGGGGTGATACTTGTCGATGAGGTCGGTCATGCGGTTGAGATAGTGCTGCCGCCAGGAATCGGGAATGCCGTCGTCGTCCCAAGTAAGCTTGTCAATGAACGGTTCGCAGCCTGCGTCGTGATAGAGATCGGCGTAGTGCGGATCGATGCCGTCGTACTTAACGCCCGCCATTGGCCCGGTCTTGTCGGCGCCATGGCTCACGGAAAACCATTTGTAGCTGATCCACAAGTGCTCGCTAACGCCGAAGCGCACGCCGTGATTGCGCGCAGCTTTCTGCCATAGGCCCACGATGTCCTTTTTCGGCCCCATGTTCACCGCGTTCCAGCGCGTGTACTTCGAGTTCCACAGGTCGAAGTTGTCGTGATGAACGCCCATCGAGAAGAAGTACTTGGCGCCGGCCTTTTTGTAGAGGCTCATCAGATGATCCGGATCCCATTTCTCCGCTTTCCAGAGATTGACGAGGTCCTTATAGCCCACCTTGGATGGATGGCCGTACGTCTCGCAGTGGTACAAGTATTGCGGCTGGCCCTGCACGTACATGTTGCGAGCGTACCAGTCGCCGTCCTCAATAGCAGACTGCGGTCCCCAATGCGCCCAAATACCGAACTTGGCATCGCGAAACCAGTCAGGAATCTTGTAGGCTTGCAGCGATTCCCTGGTTGGAAGGAACGGTCCGCTCTGCGCGGCCTGTTGTGAGCGCGCAAACTTCGACAGAGCCAGAGCGGAACACGCGCCGCCCAACGATTGGAGCATTTCTCTGCGATTCATTTTCATGAGGAAGCTTTCCTTTCCTGTGATGGTTCAAGCATGCAAAATGAGGTCCGTACCGGCGATGGCCACGACTGACCTCTCTACTTTGTGGCGGAAGCAGCCATCGATTGCCGGAGTCGTTGTTCCGCGTCGGCACTCCAATAGCTGCAGTCGAGTTCGAAAAAGATTGAAGTGTAGGGAATCGTGAGTTCGGTCTTGATGATGAGAACGCGGAAAGTCTGAGCGGTCTGATCGAGCTTGGCTATGATCTGCTCGTGGGGCAGAGTGGCTGTCTTTGCGGACTTGAGCAGCTCTGCGAGTTGAGTGCGGTAGCGGGAAACGCCCGGCGCGTCCCTTTCCGCGACGAATTGCAATTCCTGGTCGAGATACACGTTGGCGCGAACGTGTTTGCTGGCCGCAATGGCGCCGGACACGGTGCGAGCGACCTCGATCTGGCCGGCGCCGGAGGCGATCGTCTCGATGCCGGGCCTGGACTGCGCCGGATAAGCGGAGTCCGCAATCACAACCCAATTGCGATGACCGAACAGCGACAACAAAGCCTTCAGTTCGCGTTTCCAGTCCGGCTTCGTGATCCCCAGCGCCACGGTCATGGCTTCTCTCCTCGAACCCCGCTCATATCAGTTCTTCGTCAGCGCACACAGCCACCTTGCCACACTTTCCTGAAGCCATCAGTGCATAAGCCTCGGCGGCTCGCTCCAGTGGGAACCGGTCGGTGATGATTTCAGCCGGATGCAGCTTCCAGCGCACTAGCCGTTCCACAAGCTCTTCCATGAGCCAGGTGGATGTAACCCACGAGCCGTAGAGCGTCTTTTGGTCATGAATCATGTCGGGAGAGGGATTGAATTCGGCACGCCCGCCTTCGCCGAGAAAAACAATCCGGCCCCACTTGCGGGTGGCGCGAATTGCCGTGGCCCGTGCTGCGTCGTTGGCCGAGCAGTCGACGGCGCGCTCCACGCCCATGCCGCCCGTGAGCTGCCTGACTTCGGCAACGTTGTTGGGTCCGGAAGCGAGAACGGCGTCGCAGAGGCCGAGATCCAGAGCGATGTTTATGCGCTCCGGCACCACGTCAATGCCGATGATTTTCTGCGCGCCGAGCTTGCGGCAAAGCGCGCCGGTAGCCAGGCCTACGGGGCCGAGGCCAGTGATGAGGACTGCATGATTGCCGTTGATTCCGATCTTTTCCAGGCCCTCGTACACAGTCCCGAATCCGCATGCAACCTGCGCGCCATCGCCATATGAGAGTTCATCGGGCAGCGCGATGAGGTCTTTCTCTTCGGCCAGCATGTACTCGGCCATGCCGCCGTCGCGTTGCCAGCCGTAAGCCCGGCGATATTTCTCGCTGGTGCAGGAGATCATATAGCCGCGCCGGCAGTCGTTGCACACGCCGCATCCCGAGATGTGATAGACAATCACACGTTCGCCGGATTTGAAGCGGCGGCAGCCCGGGCCGGTTGCAACGATTTCGCCTGCGGGCTCGTGCCCGGCAATCACGCCCTGATAGCCTTCAGGGCCCTTACCCAGGTGCTCGTGGTAAATGCATCGGATATCGGAGCCGCAAATCGTCGACGCCTTCACGCGCAACAAAACTTCACCATGGCCCGGCTCCGGCACAGGCACCGTGCGCATCTCAACGGTCGAGTTGCCCGGCAGAAACGCTGCGGTCATCGTCGCTTTCATTTCTTTGCTCTCCAACGAGCTCACTCGTGAATCGAGGCACGAGTTACTTTCGTCCCCACTTTGGCCGCAATCGGTTTACGGCGGCGTAATCTCCCCGTTCATATCCCAAAGATCTTCCCAGGTCTGACCCTCTTTCCACAGGAAGACCTGGCCCTTGATCAAACGGCAGTTGCGATCGAGGGCGGCGATGGAGCGCATCTCTTCGTCGGTGAGTCGATCTCCCACGACGCCCTCGAGGTTGGCACGGTAATGATGGACCGAGAACGGGATGGGTGTTTGCCCGCGCTGCACCGCCCACTTTATGCATACCACCGCGGGGTGAATCCCGTGGCTCTCAGCGATGCGCACGATCACTGGATCCTCGGTGGGCGCCGTGTCCGTGGGGGTGCGGTCACGCTCCGGCCGACCCGGTGAGCCGATTGGACAGTAGCCGACGGGCTTCATGCCGTTCTCGACCACGAATTTGAACAACTTCGGTTGCTGAAAATGCGGGTGCAGTTCCATTTCGTTCACCGCGGGCTTGATGCGGGCATCGCGCAGAACCAGCTTCAGTTTGGGGATGGTCATGTTCGAGGTGCCAATATGCCGCACCAGGCCCATGTCCACTAGTTCTTCCATCTTGCGCCAGGTCTTCATGTAGTTCGCGTGGATGTAGGGCTTGGCGTCGGGAGAGCGCGAGGTAACGTCGCAGCCTGGCGGATGAAAATTCGGGAACGGCCAATGCACCAGGTAAAGATCAAGATAGTTGAGACGCAGATCGGAAAGCGACTGGCGGCAGGAGGCGATCACGTCGTCCTCGCCATGCTTGTCGTTCCATAGCTTCGAGGTTATCCAAAGATCTTCGCGCCGGATTCCGCCGCGGAGAATCTTCTCAAACGCGGTGCCGATCTCCGCCTCGTTGCCGTAAACCGAAGCGCAATCGAAGTGACGGTAGCCTGCCGCTGCAGCGCCCTTCACCACCTCGGCGACCTCGGCCGCGGAGACATGGTCGGAACCGAACGTACCCAGTCCAATAGCGGGCATTACAGCCCCGCTGTAAAGAGTTCTTTGAGGCACCAGAGTTGGAAGAACAGAATCTCCCGCCGAGATCTCAAGACCGACTTGCTGTTTCATTTCTTACTCCTCTTGGCCGC
The DNA here is from genome assembly GCA_963835355.1 of uncultured Acidobacteriaceae bacterium. Taxonomy (GTDB): domain Bacteria; phylum Acidobacteriota; class Terriglobia; order Terriglobales; family Acidobacteriaceae; genus Telmatobacter. Next base: position 482,403 of record CAWIFE010000002.1, read on the forward strand.
CACTCCTGCGAAGCAAGCAAAAAACAGGAAACATACTGGATGGGGCGCAATTCGGACTCCGGTCTCTGCGAGATCGAATTGCGTTTTCCAACCCTTTGTATCGGGAGTATACGCTAAAGGTATCGTTATTGTAAATGCATTTTAGGGTATTCTCAGAGAAATCTAGCCGGACTCCAGAACAAGGTTCGCATACTGAATCGTGTCACCGGTCCGAATGATCCCGATGGCATGTGGCACTCGTTTCTTGAGCTGTTTGTGAGGTTCGAATTCGAGAGCAATGCCATTCAGGGCGCGCTTGAATTCGAGGATCGTCTCAGGGCCGTTTGCCTCGTTAAACTCCTCAGCCATGAAAGCCCGGGCGACACTGAAGTTGCCGCGAATGGCGGCCAATACATCGAGAACTCGAGGTATGTCATCCACCAGGGAAATATCGACCGTCTCGACTTCCTTCCAAAAGGGAAATCCACGGTCTGCAATGACCAGAGTATTGGTATGCCTGACAAGGCTCAACAACGAGTTGATTCTCGGGTTCAGGATTCCTGATTTCACCATGCAGTGCAATCTCCCGAAGTCATTTTTCGCCCGGTGTTCTCGCAGTGGGCCACGCATCCAGCCCGATGATCATGTGCGCTCTTGCATTGGCCCAAAGAACAATATGCCGGCTCCGGCTTTCGCTGCAGGTCCAATCTACAGCGCGATACGTCGACGGCAGCCCAGGCAGTGTGGCGATGGCCGGCAGGGGCCGAAGTTCATGGATGTCTGTTCGTACCCGGTGCCGCATTCAAAGGCACGGCTACCTGTTCGATCACCGCTTTCTTATCTGTGGAGGCCCGAACCACAAGCTGCGGCTGAATAATGATGGTCTTGTTGCGCGGATGAGTCTTTGATTCCAGTAACGACAAAGTCAAACGCCCGGCGCGCTCGCCGATCAGGTCGGTCTGCTGGTCGATGCTCGATAGAGGGATGCGGAGTTCAGTATCGTAATGGAGGTTCCCGGATCCTATGACTGCGATGTCCTCCGGCACTCTTAACCCTGCATCGAGAATGGCATGAATGGCGCCAATGGCCATCGGATCGTTATAGCAAAACACTCCATCGGGACGAGGATTCAAGGCCAGCAGCTGCCGCATCAATTCGGCGCCGCTTTCCCTGCTCTGTACGTCCACCAGCCGCGGCTTGGACACGTAACCTGAAGGGGACTTCAAGTCGTGTTTGGCCAGAGCATTTTGATAGCCCTTCAGACGTCCGGCGCCGGGGCTATTGTCAGGACCGCGTAAGTGAGCAATCCTCTTGCACCCGACCTCAATGAGGTGTTCTGTAGCCAATACCCCGATTGCCTCGTCGTCAGTGCCAACGTAGTTGGCATCCAATCCCGTGAGATTGCGGTCTATCAAAACCAATGGCAGCCCCTGCTTTTGGATCCGCTCGAACACAGATGGGTCGGTGGATGAGGATGCGATGACCAGTGCATCCAGCCTGCGGCCCAGAAGCCGGCTGATCTCATGCTTCTCCAGCTCGGCATCCTCTTCCGAGGTCGAAATGGTGAGGCAGTAACCCTTCTTCAGAAGCGCCCTTGAAAGTGATTTCGCCACTTGGGCAAAGAATGGGTGCAGCAGGTCGGGGACCACCAGGCCAACCAGATAGGTCTTACCTGTCACCAACCCACGCGCCGCGAGATTCGGAGTGTAGTCAAGCTCCTTAACACGATCCAGAACTCGCTTTCGGGTGGCTTCGCTGATGTCCTCGTGGTTGCGGAGCACCTTCGAAACCGTGACCACGGAAACCCCGAGGTCACGCGCGATATCTTTCATTGTTGTTGGCACAACCCCTTATACCATAAATGCTTTAAAGTATGCGATAACTGTATCGATAACTTTTTCCAAATTTTGGGCTTCAACGAACACGAGATCCACAGGGGGGTGTTGCCTTCTTTGGACTAACGGCCAATCGAGTCGTAGCCCCCGCTGCACCGACGTCGCTAAGGAGCTCGCGGCGAGTCATTCGCTTAGACACGGATGCTTTTCAGATCAGGGATGATCTGGCCCCAAACACTGCTCGCGGCTTTCCCGACGACAGATTCGGGACAGCTAATCAGGCAACACGACAGAGCCTTCCATCTGGAACGTCCCTTCCATCGTTGGAGCGCCGGTAGTCGGCTGTCCGCCGCCGATCGACAAAGAATATTTGCCTTCCGGGATGATCCGCTCGCCCACTTCGGTAACCATGCTCAAATCGCGTGGCTTCAGATCGAAGTGAACCTTTTCCGACTGGCCAGGATCGAGGTGCAGGCGCTGGAAGCCGCGAAGTGCGCGGATCGGCGCGCCTTCGACATTCGGGAAGCTGAGATAGAGCTGCGCCACCTCGTCGCCGGCCACCTTGCCCGTGTTGGTTACAGTAACTTCTGCGGTGATGGGCTGGCCGGCAGTCACCGCGTTTGTGGGCAGCGCGAGGTCGCTGTACGAGAAGGTCGTATAGCTGAGACCGTAGCCGAAGGGGTAGAGCGGCTTGCCTCCGAAGTAGCGATAGGTGCGGTTCTTCATCGAGTAGTCTTCAAAGGAAGGAAGCTGATCGACGCCAGTGTAGAAGGTTACTGGAAGGCGGCCTGCAGGATTGTTTCTTCCAGAGAGCGTTTCCGCCACTGCGGTCCCACCCTCTTCGCCGGGATACCATGCATCGACGATGGCGTTAACGTGATCGTTGGCCCAGTTGACTGCGAGCGCACTGCCGTTGCTCAGCACGAGAACAACAGGCTTGCCGGTGGCCGCAACCGCCTCGAGCAGATCCTCTTCCGGCTCGGGCAAATCGAGGCTGGTGCGGTCGCCGCCCTGGAAGCCGGGCTCGTTCACTTGCATCTCCTCGCCTTCCAGCTCGCTGGTGATGCCAAGAACGGCAATCACCACGTCGGCGCCCCTGGTGGCGGCAATGGCCTCGGGCTGCGGCTTCAAATCGAGTTTCGACCAGACCAGCGTGGCCTTGGGAACTGCGTCTCCCATGGGGGAGTACTGCACGCGCAGAACAGCGGGCTTGCCGGCTTCGAGATGCACACGTCCCAGCTTGGCTTCGTTGGGATTGCCGCCGAAAGCGGAGGCGACGCCTTTGCCATTCAGTTGCAAGCGGAAAAAGCCGCTGGCCTTGAGGCCAAGATTGTAGTCGCCCGTCTTCGGCGCGGTAATCTCGCCCTCCCAGCGGATACTGAGCGGGTGAACGTTGGCAACTTCGGCGGGCAATGGCTGATCAGAGGCATTGAGCGTGGGTTCCGTATGCTCTGCCAGCAGCTTCATGGCCTCAGGGTGGTTAATGTCGCTGAAGTCGAGTTTGGAGTAGCTGACCTTGATGCCCGGCTTTCCGTCGAACGTTAGCGCGGAGGCGGGAACGGGGTCCGCGTCTTGGCTCATGAATTGCGTTCCCGGCACGTACTGAATGGTGGCGCCCGCAAACTCCTTGCGAAGGCCTTCGAGAACGGAGACGGTATGCGTCGGACTACCGTTGTAGTTGCCGAGCAAAACTCTGGTCTGATTTGCGAGAGGCCCGATGACGGCGATCTTGATGCCGCTGGTCTTGAGCGGAAGCGTGCCATCATTCTTCAAGAGCACCATGGACTCATCAGCCAGCTTGCGGGCCAGATCGCGGTGTGCGGGGCTACTGAGTTCCTTCTCGTCGATTTTGGCGTAAGGAAACGTATCGGGCGGGCCAAACATACCCAGCTTGATTCTGGCTGTGAAGAGGCGAATGAGCGCGGTGTCCATCGCGCTTTCGGGGAGATAGCCTTCCTGCACGGCCTCGAGATATGGTTTGTAGTCGTAATCGTTGAGGTTGGTGCTGGCGCCGAAACATTCGTTGTCCATACCGCGGATGACCGAGATCGCCGCAGCTTGGGGCAGCGTGGGCCGGTAATGGTGGCCCGAGAAAATATCGCGGACCGCGCCGCAGTCGGAGACGACGTACCCCTGGAATCCCCACTTGCCCCGCAACTGATCCTGCAGCAGGAATTCATTGGCGCACGCTGGTTGCCCGTTGATCGAGTTGTATGCGCACATCACCGATCCAGCTTTGCCTTCGACGACTGCGGCGTGGAAGCCCGGCAAATACGTGTCGAACTCGTCATGCTTGCTCACGTCCACGTCCGCAAAGTGGCGCGTCGGCTCCGGACCGCTGTGCACAACGAAGTGTTTGGGCGTGGAGATCACGCGATAATACTTTGGATCGTCGCCCTGCATGCCGGTGACAAAAGCCACACCCATACGGCCTATCAGAAACGGGTCCTCCCCGTAGGTCTCCTGGCCGCGGCCCCAGCGTGGGTCGCGAAAGAGGTTTAGATTTGGAGCCCAGAAGTCGAGGCCTCCCATGATGCCGGTATGCCCAGCGCGTACATCTTGTACATGCTTGATGCGCCCCTCGATGCCGATGTCCGTCGCCATAGCATGAATCCCCGGCACGTCAAAAGTCGCGGCCAAACCGATCGGCTCAGGAAACTCGGTTACGCCGTTGTCGATCACTCCGTGAAGCGCCTCGCTCCACCAGTTGTAGGCCTGAATATTAAGCCGCGGAATGGCGCGGGCGCCATTCACCAATTGCGAAGCCTTTTCTTCAAGCGTCATGCGGCCCACAAGGTCTGCTGCGCGTTGCTCAGGCGGCAGGCTTGGATCGAGATACGCCGGTTTCTGCTGAGCTTGAACACTCCAGCTGCAGCACAACATCGCGGCAATTCCCAAATGCATCCTGAAACATTTCATGGTTTCCTCGCTGAAGCCAGTAACCCCTCGCTTAGTCCGCATTGCCCAGTCGAATTGTAATCTGATGTCCAGTGTATGTTGCAGTACGATCCGGTGCTGACTCCGAACCCATTCCAATACCGTGCGCCTCTTTCACCAGCACAATATGGAACGTTTGCTTGCTTGGCATTCCCGGGAACGCACCTGCGCGATCCCCAATCGAGAGCATATTGCGACGATCATCCCAGTGCAGGTGAATCGTTGCTCTGGCACCATGCTCGTATGCATAGCTATCCCCGCTGTCTTGGTAAAGCTGGAAGTCGGCATCTTTTCCACCATAGACTCGAATTTCAAGTGGGTCTTGTGCCTCCGCGGTGGATTGCACAACGGGCCCCATGGGGACAATGCTGCCTTCCTTTATGAGAATTGGAATCTGGTCCAATGGGGCATCAGCCACAATCGTCTGCCCGCCGTGATAGGTTTTTCCAGACCAGAAGTCTACCCAATCGCTCCCCCCCGGCAAGACCACACTGCGACTTGTTGCATTCGGCTTCGTCACTGGATTAACCAGCAGTGAATTGCCAAACAGAAACTCGTCATCGATATCTCTCAGTGCAAGGTCATTCGGATAAACAAATGGCAACGCCTGCATGATCGTTTCTCCGCGATTGGTGACGCCCCAGGCGGCGGAGTAGATGTAAGGCATGAGGCGATAACGAAGCTCATCGTATTGAGTCAGGATCTTCTCTACTTCAGCACCGTAGTTCCACATCTCAGTTTTGGATTGATATCCGTGAACCCGGAAAATGGGGCAGAAGGTACCGAACTCGAACCATCGAATCAGCAGTTCGTGGTAGTCCGTCGATGCATATTGGTCAGGTGAACGGAAGAAGCCGCCAACATCCGTCGTCCAGTAGGGAAAGCCGGTCATTGCAAAGCTGAGGCCAGCTGGAATCTGCCTGCGCAGGGTTTCCCAATTCGCGGAAATGTCGCCCGACCATGAGATGGTCGCGTCGCGCTGCTGACCAGCAAACGCAGACCTGGTCAAAATCACGACGCGCTTTTGTTGAGTCGTATGGCGTTGTCCCTGGTAAACGGCTGTGGTTTCATAAAGCGGATAGGCATTGCGCACGAATTCTCCCGGGCCGAGATTCGTCATCACACCTTTGAGCGCATCGCCTTCGGGCTCTGAGGCATCCAACCACCACCCGTCAAGGCCGTCGTGGAACATCCCGCGATTCATCTCCGACCAAAACAGCTCTTGCGCCTTTGGATTGAAAAGATCAGCCCAGTCCTCTTTTGCCTGTGTCTCTCCCGGTTCCCGATGGTCCGCTTCAGAGGTCAAGAGCAGGTGATCTCTCTTCATATCCTGGTCGACGGCTGTCTCTATTCCAAACTTCGCCCACACCGATGCCACTAAATGAAGATCCTTGTGGTGCAATTGCATCATCATTTGCGCCGGATCAGGATAGTAGCGTTCATCGAAACGCATGGCATTCCAGCCGTATTTGCCCCAGTACTGCCAATCCTGGACAATCACATCGACCGGAATCTTGCGCTCACGGAATTCCGCGGCCGTATCCAAAATCTGCTGTTGGCTTGAATACCGCTCCCTGCACTGCCAAAATCCGTAAGCCCACAGCGGAAGCAGAGGAGCAGCGCCCGTGAATTCTCTGTATTCGGCAATCACCCGGCTAGGCTCTGGACCATAGATGAAGTAATAATCAACTGTTCCGCCCACTTGCGACCGAAAGGCCATCGTGTCTGACGGAGCACGCGCCGAGAGTTCAGTGTTACCTCCCGATTCGGCGTTCACTTTGTAAGTTGTGTTCGCCTCCAGATGCGTCTTTACGCCGACGAATCCTGGAAGCCACATGTTTTTGAGGTCAATGAGCTTGTCGTCATTGACGATGAGCCCGAGCTTGGCCCTTCCATTACCGCTCAGCAAGAATCCGTATTCCCCTTCCCGCCCAGTCTGGAACTTGCCCGCGCCGCTTTCGTCCAGATGGATCACTTCTGTCGCCGGATTGAAATCCGTCAGCGCCGCATTGTTCCAAAGCAAGCCATAACCGTTTGTCGATATGAGAAAGGGGATCGAGATATTTGTATTGGCCTGCGCCAGCCGGATCGGTATGTCGCGCACATTGAAAAATCCCTCCTGATGCTGTCCCAAACCGTAGAGAGCTTCATTGGGCGACAGGAGAAAGTCCTGACGAATCTCATGGGTCTGCGTTCCGTCGACATTGACGGGCGTAATCGTTCGACCACCATTGGGTTGCTCGCTCAGCACGGGCAGCCCGGCAGCTGTCATAAATCGCACGGAATCTGTCGCGCGGTCAATCTCGACCCTCAACACACTTGTCTTGATCGACATAGTCCTGGCGTCGGAGGAAACTGTAAACTGGGCTCCCCCACACGGACGAATCACGATAGGCACGATAGGTTTCGAAATCTCATCGGTCGCGCTCGCTACGATATGGATAACCCGCTCGGAGCAGACAGCTACATGCAGAGTCTCGCGCGAAGAGTGAAGCACAACGCCATCTTTACTTCGTTCGATTGCCTGTGCGTCGGAAAGCGATGGCAAAGTGAGGGCAGCAATAAACGCAGCCACGCTGAAAAGAACAAGAAAGGCTCGCAAGGTGGAAGAAGACATGAGGTGTCGCTCCTTGAATCGTTGCCAAAAGATGTAAAGGAACCCAATGAATCTCGGTTTGAAAGCATTTGTTGAGTTGCCCCATCGCGCCTCAACGCGAATGCAAATTGCTCATGCGGCTTGGATTTCGTGGGGCTCATGCAATGGTTTACTGCCGACTCGTGTCTGTGGAAAGTTGTTCAATGGCCGTATGCGCTTGATCATCCCAGCGCTTGCGCAGCTGCTGCGATATTCGAATCGCTTCTGCAGCATCGTCCTTGTCGCCGGACTTTTCATACAGCCGGGCCAGTTGATAGTGAATACTGCCATCCCCATCGCTTGCCAATCCCCGTTTGTACTCCGCGATGGCCGCTGGAATTCGGTTCGTCGCCGCATAAACCTGTCCGAGAAGAACGTGAAGTCGGGGCATCATGTCTGGATCGAGTTTCTGGCACCTGGAGAGATACGGCTCGGCCTCTTCAAATTGATGTCCCTGCACTAGGATCTCGCCCGCCAGCAGATTCGCTTCAGGGTCTTCCGGCGTCTCCGCCAGGAGAGATTTGGTGATCGCGAGTGATTCATCTATTTTCAGTTCGGTAAACAAAACAATCGCCAGGCTGAGACGTGCTCCGCGGCTCGACGGGTCGATGGCGAGCGCCTTACGGTACTCTGTCTCTGCCTCGCTCCAGCGCCGTTTTTGACGAAACACATCGCCGGTCAGGATATGCATCCGGGAAGAGTTGGGATCGATCTCGTCGGCCCGCGCCAGCGCGGCAATCGCGAGTTTTTGATCGGCCTTGGTTTTCCAGTACAAACCACGCACTAAAGTTGTGGGATTCGTTTTTTGGCGCTCCGCGATCCTGGAAGTGGTGAGGAAATCGCCTGTGTAGAACGAGCAGGAAGCAAGGAGCTGCTGTTGAGCGCTGTTCAGCGCTTCCAGCGCCGGCTTCAGAACTTGATTGCATGCGGCATACTTACCAGCCGCATAGAGCGCTTCAGCTGCTGCTGGCATCGGTCCTCGCGACGCTTGAGACGTTCTAGCCTCATCAATTTCTGTCGCGGGGAGTGTGTCGGAAAGAAACGCTTCTTCAATGATGGAGCCAAGATCGACCGAAAGGTCCCCAGCGCCCTGGTGCTCTTGTGCCAGGTCGGCCAGCGATTTCGCTTGGTCGGCCGATAGAGCACCGCGGAAGAGATACAGGCTCGACCGAAGGAATCCGGAATCGTCTGCCGCAATCACGGCGAGCGCTTTCATTGCATCGTCCGGATGTCCTTCAGCAGCCTTCGCAATCGCAAAACCAAGGGGCGTCAATCCGCAGTGGCTCTCGGTCCGGGTCTCTGTTTCGAATTGTTCACGCGCCTCAGCGAACTTCTTCTCGCGAAGCAGCGTAATCCCGAACTCAGCGTGAGCACAGGGCGCAGATGAAGGAGAAGCCGTTGCACTCTTGTACGCGTCTTCAGCTTCAACCAGCTTGCCCTCCTCGGCAAATGTCTCGGCGGCCCGCAGGCTGGCGTACGGTGAATGGTTGTACGTCGAGGTTATGAGACGCGCATCGTTGTCGACCTGCTGCAGATAGACAGTCCCGATACCGAGCCAGGCGTCTCCATCATTCGGGGCCAATCGTATTGCTCTCCAAAAGGCATCAGCGGCGCGGTCGCAACGGTTCAGCGTCGCGTAAGCCTTTCCCAAAGACAGTTCAGCGAGCGGATCCTTGGGATTTAGCCTCGCGGCAGTTTCGAGCAATGGCAGGGCCGAATCTGGTTTTTGAGTCTTAAGGTATTCGATGCCCAAAAATAATTGGGGAACATAAAGACCGGCGTTCAGGCGTATCGCCTGTTTAAAGCTCTGAATGGCGTCGGCAGATCTTCCTGCTTGGTAATACATGAGCCCCATATTGGCCCAGAACTCCGGAACGGCGGGTTCGAGTTCGGTAGCCTTGCGATACAACTCGGCCGCGGCACTGAAATCTCCCCTCGACTGTGCGGCAGTGGCATCAGCCAGGAGAGATTGGAGGACTTGCTCGTTATCTTGCGCAAGAGCCATTGCGGTCAGGTTAAAATTCGTGAACGGGATGGCCAGGCACAGTGCCAGAACGGCCCAATTCATGTGGGCACTACCGATAGATATGGATTGTGAACGCCAATTCCACCGAGTTGTGCTTACTTCAAACTTGTCAGTCCGAAGAAGTGCCGCTGCAGATGGAACCCAGTCTTGCTCGAATGTTGGGGCTACCTTCAGCATGACGTTGTATATAAACGAGTCTCCTGCTCGTTGAACAATGTTTTCCTTGGTCGTTACGTTGATGCCTTATGCCGCGACGGTAAGACTCTAGGTCGCCGGCGCTCTGAGATGCGGCTTCCGGGCTGCGAGCAGCTCCAGAACGCATAGTTGACATACTTTGAGAGTAAGCGATAACTTTATGGTTACTGGCAAGGTACAGCACGGTACTGTTCGAGAGCGTTCTCGAACAAATATGGATCTTGTCATCGCCAATCCGCTGGAGTACAGTACCGCGCAGATGGGAGACTTCCGCCGGGGGCCAGATGGAACACGCAGTTGGATTCAACGACACCCGGCAGCAAGGACCTTCTCCTCACGAAATCCCCGCCTCACAAATTCAAGAGGTGCTTGCAGAAATCCTGATCAGTGTTCCCTTTCGCGCAAGTAAGCAGTCCCAGCAACTTTTGCGATACATTGTTGACCAGACGCTGTCCGGGCATGGCCAGCTCTTGAAGGAAAGAGTGATCGGGGCAGACGTTTTCGGCAGGCGTCCGGACTACGATACGAATTCCGACCCGATCGTCCGGGCACGGGCTGCGGAACTCAGAAAAAGGCTTGCTCAATTTTACGTCGGACCGGGTGTCAATTGCGCGGTCCGAATCGAAATCAGTCCCGGTTCGTATCACGCTTCATTTTCGGCCTCATCCCGGCCGCTGGCTCCCGCATCCGAGAGCGGGAGCGCCGAAACCGTCCTTCACTGGGTGCCAGAGCCTGAGTCCCTGCAGGTCGTTGCGCCCATCGCTGCAGCAGCCGGTTTAGGCATCAAGCCTCGGCGGAATTGGCCATTCTGGATTGTCTCTATATTTTCCGCTCTCGTTCTGGCATCGTTTTTATTTCTGTTCCTGCCCAAGAGTCCAATCGACCAGTTTTGGGCGCCTCTATTAACGACAGCGAAACCGGTGTTGATTTACACCGGATCAAACCCAGTCTACCTGCCGACCGAGGAACTCCTTGAGAAGTACAAAGCCACCCACAAGCTTGATGAATTGGACGCTCAGGGGCATGAATTTCTGATTCCGCTTACTCCCGATCAAGTATTCGGACCGGGCGATCTCGCAGCCATTAAAAACACTTATGTGACCCTCGGTGACATTTCAGCAAACGTCGCTGTGGCTACCTTCCTGGCACATTACAAAAGGAGCTTCGATCTTCGCTCTGGAGAGGACGTTGTATTTGGAGATCTTATCCAATCTCCATCCATATTGATCGGCGCATTCAATAACGGATGGACAATGCAAATGACCGGCGATCTCGGATTTGTCCTCGGCCCTGGGTTAACGATCCGAGATCGATCCGACGCAAGTCGTAGCTGGGCGACGCTGTATTCCCTCGATGGCAAAGTCGCGATCGATTATGCTATTGTTGCGCGGCTTCCTCACTCGAAAACCGGCGAACCTCTTTTGGCCATTGCCGGAATCACTCAAAGCGGGACTCGTGCGGCTGCTGAGTTCATAACCAATCCGCAAGAGGTTAAAGAATTGATTAAATCTGCGCCAAAGACCTGGGCTAGTAAGAACGTGGAATTTGTCCTCCAGACAAAGGTCGTCAACGACATTCCCACCACTCCCACTGTAGTGGCGGTTCGCTATTGGTAGGCGCGCGGCCGTGCTCCCAGAGTTAACTCAGGATTCGGAATGAAAATGCATACTGGCATGGCCGCTCATCGGGCAACTGAATCTCGAGCCCCTGCGTTGTTCGCGTCCATTTCAATTCGGAATTCACGCCAAGCAGTTCTACTTTTCGGATCTGGCGGGGGTAGTTTGCGGAGTTTTCAGCGAGCGACTTGATCACCAACTTTCCATTAGACGGCCAACCCAGGGCGACCGCATAGAGAGTGTCGCCCTTTGTCGTGAATCGTATGTCTGTCGGCTGAAACTTGAGCCTATTCAATTGATACATGGGCAACTCCCTGGCTGCCTCTGTGGCGGGACCTTCTCCGTAGATGGTCCAGGGACGCGTCCCCTTAATCGCCTCAGAATTGACCTGTTGCCAATCAGCAAGTTCCCCCAAGAATGCGAGCTCGTCGCTATCAGGTTCCCCATTGCCCGGCAAGGGAATGCTGAGAAGCAGATTGCCATTCTTGCTGACGACGTCAACCATCAGAGGAATCATTAATGAAGCCTTCTGGTAGGTGTGGTTCTCAAAGACTTTTCGATCGTAGTGCCAATGCCCGATACAGGCTTCAGTTTGCCAGGGCTTCTCCTGCAGCGTATCCGCCAAAGTCATTTCAAAGTCGCGGGTAAGTGCTCCCCACACTGGCTCAGGAACTTCTTTCAAGTCGAGAACTCCATCAAGGCGGCCTCCATGCGCCTGCGCATTCTTGTTGTAGTAATAGGCCATGATTTGCGGCGCCAGGTCTGGGATTCCGAGCCAAACACCTAAATCCGGGGCTCCGGGTCCGCCGCGATCGAAGTTGAACTGCGCCCCATCGTCAAAGGTCAGAATGTCGGGAACATAGCTGTCAATAACATCCTGTACGCGCCGGAGAAACTGCTCAACGAACTCCGGGCACGGGGAGTTCTTTGCATGGGGCCTACCGTTGATCATCTGGGGATCTCTGCCTTGCCACCATTTGCCTTTTCCGTCGACGATCGTCTGCATGCCATCGTAAGACACTCCCGCGAGCGGTCCGGTCGTGTCGCTCTTGTAGCGAACAGGAAGAAACTCATCCCATACTCGGTGCGGGGTACCATGGTAGCTCACGCCAAATCGCAATCCATTGGAGCGTGCGGCTCTGGCCCAGGTGCCCACGATATCCTTCTTTGGGCCAATGTTTACGCAGTTCCATGGCTGATGTTTTGAATTCCAACAATCGAAATTATCGTGATGAGTCGCTAAGGCTACGAGGTACTCTGCTCCCGCGCGCTTGTAGAACTTGATAAGCGCTCCTGGGTCCCATTTTTCTGCTCTCCAAAGATGGCAAATATCTTTGTATCCGAACTGCGATGGGTGTCCATAGGTTTTTACATGGTACTCATATTGAGCTGATCCCTGGATATACATGTTTCGTGCGTACCAATCTCCCTGCTCCGGTACGCACTGGGGACTCCAATGAGCCCATATTCCGAATTTCGCGTCCCGAAACCACTCCGGGCAACGATAGGACTTTAAAGACTCCCAATACGGAAGGAACGGACCGTTCGGAATAGCTCCCTGAAAAAACGGCGAGTTTCCAAACGCCCTCGCCATCCGCGAAAGCGCGATCATACTTATTCCGCTCGTTAGAAACAGCCTGCGGTTCATCGTTTCAATCCTTCCATAAACTGGATGCCCATCCTTCGAATCCCCGGCACGGCGTTTCGAAAATGTCTGAAAAACTGATTTGCTTTCTGCGTTTGTCCGTCAAGAAGCAATAATCCCCCCGGACTGAGCCACACAAACCTCAGGCCGGAGGGATTAAGTCATTTTCTTTGGCGCTTCCCAAAGACGATCGCGTTCATTCTTAAGTATATGAGCGCGATCGTCAGTTAGAGAGCACCTACTGTCCTATGCATCGATGCTAGTTCTAATAAGTTATCTTCAGCACCCCTTGCATCTCTCTTGCTCCCTGCGTGGAGGAACTCTCACCCATAGTTCCATCGCCGACGCCGGAGTCCGGTATGCCAAAATTGGGGTGATTGAAAGCGTTGAACATCTGGACGGCGAACTGTAACCTGAACCTCTCCGTGAAATTGAACCACTTGCCCAGCGTTAAGTCTTCGTCCACGTATCCCGGTGCCCGCAGATTGGAATAGTAGCGGGGTCCGGTGCCGAAGGTGAATGCGGGCGGCGGTGTAAAGGCCGCCGGGTTGAAAAAGCAATACTTCGTTCCCACGGGAATGATTGGGTTACCGGGCTTCCCGTTGCCGCAGCGACCAGTCCTGAACGGCTGCCCGGTCAGGTTTGCATGTTGACTGCCGCCAAAGACGGTTGAGCTGTTCCCGTTGGGGCCGATCGACATCGGGAATCCGCTCTGTGCGGTAGTAATTCCATTCACCTGCCAGCCGCCTACGATTGCATCCTCGGCCTTGTTCATGCTGCTGCCAAACCTCTTGCCCTTTCCAAACGGCAGCTCATACACATAGTTCAAGACCAGGGAGTGAGGAATATCCTCGCCGTCTACTGTCCAATCGGCTTTCAGGTCGTAGTAATTGCGGATGCCAGAGCCACCGGTATCCCCGTTGACCGATCCCCACTCCTCCGGTCCGGCGACGTCGGACAGAAACTTCGAGTAGGTGTAAGAGGCCGTGAAGATCAGGCCCGCCCCGAAACGATGCTTGAAGTTTGCCTGCAAGGCGTTGTAGTTGTTGGTTCCAACCGGCTCGTCTGTCGCTGAGACGCCTCCGCAGAACTCCGGATACGGCTCTAGCGATTGCGCCACAGTCCACGGGCAAGACATAGCAGTCAGTCCAAGGGAGCTCAACGCGGCGGCATACGGATTGGTGCCCGCCGAGCCATTCAGCGCCGCCCCCATGGAAAGATACTTTGGATCCAATTGGCCGTAGTTCATGCCGCCGAGGGTAATGCGCGTTCCACGGCCCCCGACGTAGGCCACATCCAGCACGTCGTTGTTCGTGAAGGCGTATTGGAACCCATAGCTGAACTCCTTGGTTCGAGGATCGGGTCGGAACGGATTCACCGCGCTGGGGCCCTGGCCTACGCTCGTCAGGCCTCCCAACGCGTTCCCCGTCACCGGCACGAGTCCCGTTTGGAATGCCTGCGCTAGGGGCGTCGTCACCGTGATCCCGTCGGGCGAAGAAGTCCATGTCCCAGACGTCGAATACCCCGGATCAGGTCCGGAGCCGCCATACCAGTTTCTCGCATAATACAAACCGAAGCCGCCGCGCATCACCAGCTTCGGGATGATGGCGTACGTAAAGCCAATGCGGGGCTCCAGGTCAACGAGGTTCTTCTCATAGAGGCCGCGGTTCCCCGGATTGTTGTAGACGATTTCGCCGTAGACCGGAATTCCCGTTGTCGCGCTGATCGGGTTGAGGGCGTGGAAATCGAAATACGCCTGCTGGTCATGCCGGGCAGTTGCCGGCATTTGGATTTCATAGCGGAGGCCGAGGTTCAACGTCAGCTTCTGGTTGGCCTTCCAGTCGTCTTGCACGTACATTCCGTGCAGGTAATTGGTCGTCGCCGCAAATGCGGTGAACCCTGTGTGGCCGCCAACGCTGCCGGTTGGGGTCGCGATTCCGGGGTTGCCGGCGCCCGCCAGGAAGGATGCAAGCCCATCTCCGTTTGTTGCTGTTGCGGGGTTCGACGGATCGGGACCTGCCGTCATGCCAGACGAGAAATTCAATACAGTTGGCGTCAACCTGCCGCCGTCCGTGGTTTGCCAAATGCCCAGGTACCCCACCGAAATGGAGTGAGCTTTGTAGCTCTTGTTCAGGTCGGCGTTCAAGCTGGCATTGTTCTCAGGGAACGTGGCTTCGCCCGAGTTTTGCGTCGCTCCCAGCGGAGCATAGGATCCCTGGCCGCTAAAGGTGTTTCCAAATGAAATTTGTGGAAACTGCGGAGTCCATGAGTCAAGAGTCCCAGGCAACCCCAGCGACGAAGGTTTGAACGGATAGCCCTGGACGATGTTTCCCGCGGCAAAGCGCGTGAAAAACAAGTCGGTGGAGAGGACAAGGGTTGGCGTAAACACGTGTGAATAGCCCAGAACCCCAAACAACCGGTTGTTCGGGTCGTCTACGTAGGGCCCCGCGATATCGTTCCCGTAAAAGGCTCCTGTTTGGACTTTTGCCTCGTGCTTATTCGAGTATTGCCCGTAGATCTTGTTATTTGCATTGATGTTTTCGTCAATGCGGATTCCCCACTCGTTGGAGGAGGTCGGCGCACTCACCACGGTGTTGAAGTTGTAGCCTCCGCCCGGGTTCTTTGGCGCCGGCCAATAATTTCCGGTGGCGAATTTATTCGCCAGTGCGTCGATTGCGCCCACGCCGGTTGTCGGTATGATGTTTCCGGAATACGGGTCGCGGATTGAAACGGTTTGTCCGACGGTGTTATTGGCTGTGGCACAGGTAGCCGTGACTGATCTGGAGGTGTAAGCGTTGTAGATCGCCCCCTGGTAGATCGGCCGGCACAGCGCATCGGTCCCGACCTGAGTGGTCGTGAGTTCCGATGAGAAGTTACCACCCAACTCGGCAGTATTCGGCACATTGCCGCCGAAGGTGAGGCCGCCGTTGAGCCGCAGGCCCTCATAGTTGGCGAAAAAGAAGGTTTTGTCCCGCTGTTTATAGATGCCCGGGATATACAACGGACCGCCACCGGCGATTCCGAACTGGTTCCGGTGATCTGCAATCCTGGGCTCGTTGGCAAGCTTGTTGAAATAAAGGTTGGCGTCCAAGTCCTGGTTGCGCAAGTATTCGTCGGCCAGGAAATGGTAGCTGCTGGTGCCGGCCTTGGTCGTGATGCTGATCGCATTGCCGGTGCTGAATCCGTATTCGGCTGAAAACTCGTAGCTGGTTACTTTCACCTGGTCCGTGTCCTCAGGAGCCGGCACATATTGGCTTCCTCCCCAGCCCTGGGCGACGTCGTATCCGCCCTCCAGAAGGAACAGGTTGGTTCCGAAATAGCCGCCACCGAAATTCAGGAACGAATAATCCTGGTCCGCGGTGTCTTCACTGCCGCCCGATGCCAATAACTGCCTGTAGCCCTGGGTGTTCACGGCAGAGTCCAATGTCACAAAGGAGAGGTCGTTGCGGAGGTTCAGAGGAAGCTCCTCAATTTGCTGGTTCGTGAGCTCGGTGCTCATGCTCGCGTCCTCTGTTTGAAGAAGCGGCCCCGTCGTGTTGACGGTGACTTGCTCTGTGGAACCGATGGTCAGGCTCACCGAAGTGGTCACCGAGTCTCCCGGAGCGAGAACGATTCCGTCTTGCCGGGTCGTCTTGAATCCCGGCGCGCTCACCTCGAGAACGTAGGTGCCCGACGGAAGCAAGGCGAAGGTGAAGTCACCCTCAGCGCCGGCCCTATCGAGCCGGACGATTCCAAGGTCTGCGTCGGTGAGTTTTAATGTCGCTTTGGGCACCCTGGCCCCGGACGGGTCGGTGACGGTGCCCGAAAGCGAGGCTGTAATACTCTTTCCCTGCGCGTTGAGTTTCGAAACGAACGACAGTCCGATGGCCGTCATGATGACAGCCAGAACTACGAAACGGAACCTGGTCATTTTGCCTCCTAAGATTCTTCTGTTTTGATATCGCTTCCGATTAGCCCTACGCCCATAAAGGAGGACTCGGAGCCTCCGCAGACCGATTGATCGGGTGATCCCGTCCGAATAGACCCCCACGGAATCCCTTTTCAAGCACGCTGAAAGTAAGCGCTAACTTTATGGTTATTCGCAAGGTACAGTACGGTACTGTTCGAGAGCGTTCTCCAACGAAATGTTGAGTTTGTCACCAGCCGTTCGTTGGAATACAGTACCGGGAATGCGGGAGCTGGAGTCGGGCTTCCGCTGCAACATGACCGTGAAGCCGCCGACGCTCGGCGACGGCATGACCCGCCTTTGGGTCGGATCGGGAGCGCCACGGAGCCATCGGTCCGGCGTTCCAGGAGCAGGCGGTAAGAAGCTGTATAAGTCTTGTTCCGCTCGGACTAAGTTAGAAGCAGGCAGCCCATCCTGGTTCGGGGAAAATCGACAACGAGTTGATCTTCGTCTGGCGCCACTCTGATCCCAAGATCCGTCGGGAACAGGATTCGCGGGCGCTTCGACACTATCGGGATTGTTATCCGCGAGGGTCCATCCAGCCGCCACACCGCAATCCAGGTCAAATCAGGAGCCTTCATTCCCAGCGCAACGGGCGAGTTCGAATCCGTAACATCCGGCATTCCTAGTGGATAGAAGGGCACGGCTTGAGGAACATGCTTGCGTATAACCTCCTTGTACAGTTCGATTCCCGTGCGAACCTGCCGGAATGCGTCACTCGAAAGCTGGTCCAATCTCCCGCTTTGGTGGATTCGGCACACCATCCCGGTGACCATATTGAAGCTCGCGCTGTCGGCATCGCCGTGCGCTGTCGGGTATGACCAGATGGCCGCCTGCTCCGGCAAGATGCCCGCTGATGCTCCGGTCAGAATTGCAGGCATCTTAAGATAGTCTTCCTGATCGGTAACGGACTGAATCTGAAAATGAGAAAGCTGAGCGTAGTCCAAACGGCCCCCGCCGCTCCCGCAATTCTCCAGAACCAGTTCCGGAAATCTCTTCAGTATCTGATCGATCCATGCCAGATAGGCTCGACTATGCGCCAGCAATCCCTGCCCGGCGCTATCCGCGTGAAGGTCGGTTCCCAGGAGCGAGTCAACGTTGTAATCCATCTTGATGTAACCCACGCCGTAGTCGCGCACCACTCGATCAATGACCTGATCGAGGTAGGCTCGAACATCCGGATTACGAAAATCGAGCAGGTACCGTGAGTTCTTCAAGACTCTTTTGCTATGTCGCATGAAAAACCAGTCATCTGGTTTTGCCGCCAGGGTTGAGCGAGGCCCCGCGACTTCAGGTTCCAGCCAGAGCCCCGGAGTCATTCCGGAGTCCCTGATCTTATCGAGTACATACTTGAACCCATGCGGCCAGCGCGTTTGTGACGGTTGCCAGGCGCCAATTGTCTGGCTCCAGTCCTCATTGATCTCGGCGTACCAGCCTGCGTCGATGACGTAGTACTCGCAGCCCGCCGAGGCTGCCGCCGCGATCATCGGCAGTTCTTTGGCTTCAGTCGGATCGCCCCAAAGGCAATTCATGTAGTCGTTGAAGATGGCGGGACAGTGGTCACCGTCCTGGCGAGACCGCTTGCAGACAAGCCTGCGATAACGTGTGAGCGCTTGCACCGCATCCGCGAAGCCCCCCTTCAGGCATCCAACGGCAACCGGTATAGTTTCATAGCTCTCCCCGGGTTGCAGGTTCTTCCAGGCCTCTGCATGCAAGTCGTCGGGGCCGCTGAGATACGCGTACACATCATCGGCGCCATTGCCGCGTGCCGCCACATTCGAGATCTCCCAATACCATGACCCGTTATGCTCGATCTGCCAAAACCAGGCCAGTCCGAGACGCGTGTTTTCAACGATGGCCATGGGCAAGTACTTTTCCGTCGACCAGGATCCAATGCTGCCCGCAGACGCTTCAGACCAACTCGTCCGCTCGTTCTCAACAAAGCCCAGTTCGGACGGCCTCAACGTATGCCACTGCCCCTCGGCCATCCAACTGTTCACTGCAAGATGGATTCTTAACTCGTTATCGAATTGCTGAGGCTTCGCAAGCCCGTGCAACATCGCCGAGCTCAAGAAGTCAATGCCGACGGGAGCACTTCCCTCGTTGGAAATCTTCGTGTGGCGCCTCACCATCGGCGCGTTTGCAAATGCTTCGTATATCGACTCCACATGGAGAGAGAGCGCGGAGTCCCTATGCGTAAGAGTTAAACGCTGACCGCCTGGTGTGCTCTCTTCCCGTTTGCCTGCGAATTGCAACCGTGCGCCGGGCATTCCCATGCCCGACTTCATTCCTTGGTCAGGAGAATTCTCCCCCGTGCATTGAAGTGCGACTTCAACCCCGTTCGACTCGCTCGCATCCGCCCCAGGGGGAGTGCCCGCCGGCACGCAATGCCCTTGGCGTAGCCGGCCTCCCGACAAAACAAATGAGAACTTCAGGAACTCCGTTGACCAGTCAAATGGAGTGTCTTGGGAGAGGCTGGCAGCGCCTGCAATACTGCTCATGCCAGGCAACAACGTGCCCAGCATGACTCCGCTCGCGTGCAAAAATTTGCGTCGGTCCATAATGCCATCCTTGAATTCAATTGAACGGATCATTTCGCCAACGGCCTGCTCGGCACGCCGAAGGCAATCGCTAACTTTAACGTGCAGCGTATAATCGGTTTGACCAGGATGTCAACCGCTCCGAAAATCAAGACTTTCAAATGCGCGAGCTGCCTGACCAAACAAAGCTCTGATCCTGTTCGCGCCGTTCCCTTCCCCTAATGGATTGCGAGATGAGTCGAGAGCGCGAGCCCGTGGATTTTATGAGAATGCGCTTTTCCGTTCCCTTACGGGCGTCCGACGGTATCCGCCTGAGCCTTCTTCTTGTTGTCGCTCTCTTCTTGATTTGGGCATCCGGATCATCCGCGCAAGAATTGCAACCTGCGGGCAAGCCAACCGCTCAATCGACCGCGGGAAGCTCCGAGAAGGGCGGGATGGCGACTGGAAGTCCACATGAGGCCATCTTCGATAGTCAGCACCGTCCCATCACTGGGGGCGGATTCGTCACGAGCGGCCCAATCGTATTCCAGGATGTCGCGGCAGCAGCCGGTCTGACAAAGTGGTATCATACGGCCGGCACCCCCGAAAAACGATTGATCGTGGAGGCCAAGGGCCCCGGCGTTTGCCTGCTGGATTATGACAACGATGGCTGGCTCGACATCTACCTTGTAAATGGCTCGACCTACGACGCTCTCGCTGGGAAGGCCACTCCTCCGCATGCTGCTCTCTTTCACAACAATCATGACGGAACTTTTACCGATGTGACGCAAAAAGCGGGCGTGGCCAACGACCGCTGGGGATTCGGATGCGCCGTCGCAGACTACGACAACGATGGCTGGCCCGATCTCTACGTGACCAACTACGGAAAGAACCGGCTTTACCGCAACAATCACGACGGAACTTTTACCGATGTTGCCGAGCAGGCAGGGGTCGCGCTCGGAACATGGTCAACCGGCGCCACCTTTGGCGACTACGACGGCGACGGCCATCTTGACCTGTTTGTAGCCGGCTATCTGCAACAGGATCTTGCCAATGCGATTGAATCGGGAGGAAAGCCGGGCTCCCTGGTCTGCAGATTTCGCGGAGTGCCTGTGATGTGCGGCCCGCGCGGGCTGAAAGGCGAGCATGACCATTTGTTTCACAACAATGGAGACGGCACTTTTACCGATGTGAGCAAAAAGTTGGGCGTCGACGATCCCAATGGCTATTACGGGCTGGGCGCCCTCTTCGTAGACGTCAACAACGACGGTAAGCCGGACCTGCTGGTAGCCAATGACTCCACGCCAAACTATCTTTACATCAACAAAGGCAATGGAACATTCGAAGACGACGCTTACCTGAACGGCTATGCGCTGAATGGGGACGGGCGCGAAGTCGCCAATATGGGCATCGCGGTCGGGGACTATGAAAACAACGGGCACCTATCGGTCGTAAATACGACCTTTGCCGACGATTTCGATGTGCTCTTCCGGAATGATGGAACTGGCCACTTCGACGATGTCAGCTATCAGTCCGGAATCGCACAGCCAAGCATTCCGTTTGTTGGATTTGGAGATGGATTCCTCGATTACGACAACGACGGCTGGAAGGATCTGCTCATCATCAATGGCCACGTTTATCCGCAGGCGGACCAGCACCCGGATTGGGGCCAAAGCTATGCCCAGCGCCCACTGCTTTATCACAACCTGAAGAACGGCAAGTTCGAACTGGTCCCAGCCGTGGAGGGCACCGGCCTTGCGGAGGTAATGGTGGGCCGCGGTGCTGCGTTTGGCGACATCTTCAATGATGGCAAGATCGACGTAATCATCAACAATATGGACGGAGTGCCGGTGCTGCTGCGCAACGTGAACCCCGATCACCACCACTGGGTCGAGCTGAAGCTGATCGGGGGCTCCAAGAGCCCCCGCGATGCGGTTGGAGCGACTGTATACCTCAACGCCGACGGAATCCGCCAACGAGGCGACGTCCTGAGCGGCGGCAGTTATCTTTCTTCGAACGACATGCGCATCCACTTTGGCCTGGGAGACACCACGGATACAGGAACCGCGGAAATTCACTGGCCGTCAGGCGCTAAAGAAGGTATCAAGCTACCTGCTTTCGATCGAATCTTCACCGTTGAGGAAGGAAAGGGGATCACTGGCGAACTCTGTATCGCGTGCCATACTGCAGGTGAGTAGAAAGTCAGTGGCGTCCGAATACACAGTAAGAAACTTGATGGATCAGTCCTGTAAGCGGCTTGGGAGATCTCTTCCTGAGCAGAGAACCAGTGGCGGGAATTAGTGGAGCTCCTGGTGTATGAATTTGCTATGGCGCCGACGGCAGTTACCTTAGCGACGAGTCAGGCCTCTGCGTTTTGTAATAGGTCTTCCAATTCTCTGCGCTAAGAACAACGAGTGGATCAGACTCGCCGCAGCTTCCTGCTCCTTGGCAAGCCGTAAGCCGTGACCATGCGATCAGGACCGATGCGTAGTTATCGCAGTGGAAGATCCGGACAGGCGCTTACGATCGTCCTGGAGCGGTAGATGAATCGCAGAGGATTTGTATCGAGAGTTGGAGCAGCAGCGTTGGGGGCGGCGATATGTCGCCGTGATTTGGCGCAGCGGCCAGAACCGCCCCGCGAGCATCGCCTGCCGGACAGCGATGCTGATTATCTTCGCTCCAGGTCCTATACCGAAGAGGTCCCGATTCACCAATACCATTGGGCTCCTGACCGCGCTGTTGAGGCCTTTAAAGATTTGAAATTCGGCCTGCGGATTCATTGGGGCATCTACTCCCTGTTCGGACGACCGGGCGAATCCTGGCCCTTCCTGACACTGCCATTTGAAGAGCGTCAGAACTACAACCAGGCCTACACGACGTGGAACCCCAGCGAATTCGATGCCGACTCATGGATGAATCTTTGCGAGGAATCGGGACTCAAGATGTTTGCGTTCACGACGAAGCACCACGAGGGCTTCTCGATGTTCGACACCAAAACACGAGTCCGAAATCGAGCTAACTGGACGGCAGCAAGAGGGCCAACAATCGAGGACTGCAACCTGGCCTACAGCATCATGGAAACCCCTTTCCGCCGCGACGTCGTGCGCGAACTTACCTCTGCTGCGCAAAGGCGCAACATCAAAATCGATCTCTACTACTCTCATTCAGACTGGTATGACGCAGATTTTCGGCCCTATGGCTGGCATCCACTCCAGGTTCCATCGTCACCGAAGTTATGGGGTTGGCAAGGCTCCGAGGAGGAATTCTGGAGCCAGATGAAAAAACGAACGGCAGATCGTCTTTTGGTTGTCACTGATCCAACCACAGTGGAAGTGAAACGGATGGTGGAGCGCCATAGAACCCAGCTTGCAGAACTGCTCACGCAATACGGAAAGATCGACATGATGTGTCTCGACATTTTCTGGGGTCCATCCGTGTGGCCACAAATGCGCGAGACTGTTCTGAAGATTCGAGAGCTCCAGCCCGATGTGATGCTGCGCGCTCGTGGAATCGGGAACTACGGTGACTATTTCACACCGGAAGGGTTTGTCCCGGCCACAAAAGAAAGTACGAAGATGCCATGGTTTGTCATTTATCCGCTGGGGTCATCTTTTTCTTATGAAAGTGACTCAGGAAAATACAAGGGCGCAAAATGGATCATCGATAACCTTGTCGATACGTGCGCGAAAGGCGGCAATTTCATGGTCGGGGTTGGGCCAAATGCTCAGGGAAGCTTCCATCCAACCGCCGTCAGTCAACTCAAGGAGACCGGAAAGTGGTTGCGGATCAATGGAGAGGGCATCTACGCGACCCGCCCGCGGCCGGGTACTCTTTGGAGCGAACGAGACTATCTTCGTTTTACGCGCAGCAAAGACAACCGTGTGGTCTATTGCTTTTCCCTCACGTGGCCCGGGAAGGTGCTGGAAATTAAATCGCTCGAGTCAAGGCAGATATGTTCGGTCGAAATGCTGGGATGCCACAAGAAGTTTGAATATCGACGGGACCTGGCGCGCGGTTTGGTTGTTACCATTCCCGACGAAATCCAACATCCATCCAATCGACCTTGTGACTACTCCTGGGGGCTTAAGATCTCATATTCCGACTGATTCAGAGCCACGTCTTCCGTCGTGCGGCCCACATCAACCCGCTTCAGCAGAGCAATGATCTGCGCTTCCGTGTGCCTGCTCTTGCTCATCCGCTTTTCTGCTTTCCTTCGTCCAAATCGTATTCGAAAATGGACGAATCCACAGGGTCGCGTCACCGTCACGCCGGTAAAGAATTCCCAGCGCCGATCACTGCAAAGGTGAGCGACCACCCCCGCCATCGCGAATTGATCGTGGCGATTACTCAGGCAGCACAATACTGCCATTTACCTCGAATGTTCCGGCGACAGTAGGGGCGCCGGTGTTCGGCTGCCCGCCGCCGACCGAGACTGAATACTTGCCCTCAGGGATATCGACAGTGCCGTTGTCGGTGACCATGCTCAGGTCGCGTGGCTTGAGGCCGAAGCGCACCTTCTGCGATTGGCCGGGATCGAGGTGTATGCGTTGAAACGCGCGCAGCGCGCGGATAGGCGCGCCAGGCACACTTGGAAAACTGAGGTAGAGCTGCACCACTTCGTCGCCGGCAAGCTTGCCCGTGTTGGAAACGTTGACCTCGGCAGCCATGGGCTGGCCCGCAGCGACCGCGGCGGGGAGCGTGAGATCGCTATACGTGAAGGTTGTGTAGCTGAGACCGTAGCCGAAGGGGTAGAGTGGTGTGCCGTTGAAGTAGCGGTAAGTGCGGCCTTCCATGGAGTAATTCTCGAAGTTGGGCAGTTGGCTGTCGCTCTTATAGAACGTTACGGGGAGGCGTCCGGCCGGGTTGCTGCGTCCGCTCAGCGTTTCCGCGATGGCGGTGCCGCCTTCTTCGCCGGAATACCACGCTTCAAGAACCGCGTTAGCGTGTTCATTGATCCAGTT
This sequence comes from uncultured Acidobacteriaceae bacterium, assembly GCA_963835355.1. GTDB lineage: Bacteria > Acidobacteriota > Terriglobia > Terriglobales > Acidobacteriaceae > Telmatobacter. Next base: position 506,697 of record CAWIFE010000002.1, read on the forward strand.
GACGGCGAGCGCGCTGCCGTTCATCAGCACGACGACCACGGGCTTGCCAGTCGCGGCAACACCTTCAACCAGATTTTCCTCAGGCTCAGGCAGATCGATGCTGGTGCGGTCTCCACCGAGGAATCCCGGTAGGTTGACCCGCATCTCTTCACCCTCCAATCGGCTAGTGATGCCGACGGCGGTGATAACCAGGTCGGCCTTTTTGGCCGAGGCAATGGCTTCAGGCGACGGCGCATCGCTGTACCGCGTCCAGATGAGCTGGGCGGCACGGTGGTCTCCGTCCGCCGATCCGTACTGCACGCTCAACGCTACCTTCTGGCCCTTCTCGAGGTGCACGCGTCCGAGCCGCGCATCAATCCCGTTCCTGCCGAAGACAAGCGCTACCTGATTTCCATTGACCGTCACCATCGCAAAGCCGCTGGCGCGAATTCCGATCAGGTAATCCCCGGAATCCGGCGGAGTCAGGAAGCCCGTCCACTGGACGCCGATGGATTTCTTACCAGCCGCCTCAGCAGGCAAATTGCCGTTGCTTATGTCGATATTCGGCTCAACCCGGCTCGTGAACGGCTTTGCATTCGTGTTCGAGCGGAATGGCGATCCCTCCCGCTCGCTGTAGTCCGCTTTGAGCCCGGGTTTGCCATCGGGAGTGGTGAGCAGCCCGTTCGGCACCGGCTCGCCTTCATTGCGCAGGAATTGCGTTCCCGGAATATAGGTAATGTTTGCGTTCGGAAACTCCGCCTTGAGTCCTTCGAGGAGGGAGACAGTGTGGGTGGGCCTACCGGCATAATTGCCGAGCAACACGTCGGTTTGATCCGCCAGCGGGCCCACCACCGCGATATTCCGGATCCCCGGCTTTAGGGGCAGCGTGCCGTCATTCTTGAGCAGGACCATCGACTCGTCGGCCAATTTGCGGGCAAGGGCGCGGTGCTCGGGGCTGTCGAGTTCCTTTTCGTCGATGTTCGAGTAAGGGTCAGTGCCCGGCGGGTCAAACATGCCCAGCTTCATCCTGGCCGTGAAGAGGCGAATGAGCGCGGTGTCCACCGCACTCTCGGGCAGATAACCCTGCTGCACGGCCTCGACATAAGGTTTGTAATCATACTCGTTCAAGTCGGTCTGGGATCCGAAGCATTCGTTGTCCATACCGCGCAAGACCGAAATGGCCACGGCCTGGGCTTGCGTCGGCCGGTAATGGTGGCCGGTGAAAATATCACGGACCGCGCCACAGTCGGAGACTACATATCCCTGAAAGCCCCACTTGCCGCGAAGCTGATCCTGAAGCAGGTATTGGTTGGCGCAAGCGGGTTCGCCATTAATCGCGTTGTAAGCACACATTACCGATCCGGCTTTGCCTTCGACAACGGCAGCGCGGAAACCTGGTTCATAGGTGTCGAGCTCGTCGTGCTTGCTCACATCCACATCTGCAAAGTGGCGCGTCGGCTCCGGACCGCTGTGCACGGCGTAGTGTTTGGGGGTTGCGATCACGCGATAATACTTCGGGTCGTCGCCCTGCATGCCGGTGACAAATGCCACACCCAAGCGGCCTATCAGGAACGGGTCCTCCCCGTAGGTCTCCTGGCCGCGGCCCCAGCGCGGGTCGCGAAAGAGATTTAGATTCGGAGCCCAGAAGTCGAGGCCACCCATAATGCCGACGTGCCCGTCGCGAACATCTTGTACATGCTTGATGCGCCCCTCGATGCCGATGTCCGTCGCCATGGCATGAATCCCCGGCACGTCAAAAGTCGCGGCCAAGCCGATCGGTTCGGGGAATTCGGTTACGCCGGTGTCGATCACCCCGTGAAGTGCCTCGCTCCACCAGTTGTAGGCCGGAACGCCAAGCCTCGGAATGGCGCGGGCACCATTCACCAATTGCGAGGCCTTTTCCTCGAGCGTCATACGCTGCACCAGATCGACCGCGCGCTGCTCGGGCGGCAGACTCGGGTCCAGATATCCAGGCTTCTGTTGAGCGTGGATCGGCCAACTGCAGCACATTAGAGTGACGGCTGTTAAGTAAGTTCCCACACAATTCATAGCTACCCCGCTCCGGATTGAAATGAGTTCTGTGACTTCGATACAGAAAATTGCGCGTCTTCTCTCCAGCGAATCAGCGCCTTCGTCAATGAGAACGCTGCCAAGTATAAGTGCGGCGGCGTACATTGGAAAAACCTGTTTACTTTAATAGAGACCGTCCCTGCCAGCAAATTACGAGATAGCTTCAGTCGTCCAGGCTTGAGTTTTCCAGGGCCCGGTTAACGGCTAGCGGTGGTGCGTTATTGCTGCGTCGGCACCACGGGAAAGCGATAAATGTTGACGCTGATGGGCGCTACCATGATCGTCCCCGTAGCGTCGCCCGTCGAAATCTCCTTCACTTCGACCTGTGGCGGCTGGCCAGCGCGGTTCGCGGCATCGAGACTGCTTCCTGTCAGCTGCCAAAGCTTCGGAGGTCCTTCGAGCCGCTTACCGCTCACACTCAGACCGAATTTCTGCTCCGAATCCGTGGCGTTGACGACGGAAAGGATCAGGAATCTGCGGTCGGAACTTAATGCAGCAAACATGTCGAGCGGATACGTGGGGCTGCCGGAGCTAGTCCTCGGCTGATCGCCACCCGTCGGGTACTTGGGCGCCGGCTGCGGCGAATTTCCAGTCAGCGCCACTGGGATCGCACCGACAAAGTGATCGGCATACAACTTGAAGGTCAACCCGAGAGAATTCATCGTCGCGGAGGTGCGGTTAAAGTCGATCGTCGAAACACCTGTCGTGTGCGCTGCCATCGTGAGACCATCGGTGTGCCTGAGCATTTCGTTGAAGATCATGCCGTAAGCAAGCGACTGCTTCAGAGTCATGGCCCGGCCGAAGCCTCCGCCGAAATAGGCGTACTCATCGATCGATAGGAAGATTTTCTTGTTGACCATCTCCGGGAACCGCTGCTGGTAACTCTGCCATTCTTCTGCCTGCCCGTGCACAATATCCGCAGGGTAGCGCGCGAATTCTAGGGTCGTCTGGTTGACCTTCACGTATGAGTCGTCGTTTGGCGCATCCAACGGAAGACTCTTCGCTCGATCGATGTCGTAATGCCTGCCCGGTTGCGCATACCAGTGCTGGGCGATGCCGTCGAAGTTCCCCCAGCAATTCTTTAGAAAGCCGCCTGTCCAATCGAGATCCGACCCGTAGAGCGGCCCAAGATTCCCCGTGTATTTGGCCCGCTTGTCTGGCGGCAGAAACCAATCCTCCAGCATCAGGCCCGAGGCAATCAGGGTGATGGACGGATCGACCGCGCGCATCGCTTTCGCAAACTCATTGTGTTTAAGGACGAAATACTTTAGATCGGTGCGGCCTAGCTGCCAGGAGCCCCATGGTTCGTTGCCGATGTTCCAGAACTTGACATGATAGGGATCGGGATGGCCGTTCTTTGCGCGCTGCGCCCCCATGTACGTGGTGGCCGATCCGTTCATGTACTCAACTTCCTCGGCAGCCGAGTGGGAGTCGCCGAAGCCTGCATTTACGCTGATATAGGGCTCTACATCAATTAGCCGGCACAGCGTCATGAACTCATCCATTCCGAGATCGTTGGTCTGCATGGCATTCCACGCGTTGTCCCAGTCCGGCGGGCGCGTGTCCCTGTCACCAATGGTGTGGTACCAGATCATGTTGGAAGTGTAGTTGCCGCCGTAACGCCAGAAACCCGACTTGATCTGCCGAATGAGCGGAATTGTATCGGCGCGGAAGCCTTCGATATTGTCGGCAGGCATCAGCGAGATCGTGCCGATGTGAAAACTGCCCGATCCCACACCCGTGATCTCGATGGCACCGTCTGTTGTGTCGCCTTTCGCAATGAAGCTGAGCAGGATTTTCCTGTATCCCTCGGTGAGGGCGCCCACGGAGATGGTTTGCCGGTCGTTGCCGCCGGTGTCCCATATAAGCGAAATCTTGACTTTCGCACCGGGCGTGCCGCGAAGGTAAATGCGGCCGGTGTACGGCTTACCCTTGACCAGAGCAAGGCCTGATTGGCGAACGCCATGCGGAGCGGCGGGATCGAGCGCGATGCGTGGACTCTGGTCACCGACGAAGGGCTTGTCCTTGTCCATCACGACAGCTTCGTCAGGTCCCACTGGATGCCACTTGCGCCATTGAAAGCGAAAAGGATTTCCCTGCGCGCGAGCCGGCACTTCGGGCTCCTTCGACGTAATGGGGAAGTAGAATTTCCGGTCATCGATCATTTCAGCCCAAAGACTGCTGTACATCGTGCCGCCAATGTGCTCGATGAACATGCCATATTCGTACTTCGAGACCGGCGGCGCGGTCTGATTGGCGTCGATGCTGGCTGTGATCGTCGGATGAGTGTCGGCGACGGCCGCTTCTTGTGCACTGACGGCATAGACATAGACTCCAAGCAACGACCAGACGGCAAGGACTACGCCTCCACACTTCCCGAAAGACGTTCTAAGAGACAACCTTTTGCCCATTTTGTTTCTCCATTTGACTGAACCGTCAATTCTGAGTCATCGATTGATTGCACCACACCCTAAATTCTGAAGAGCGACCCCTGAACGGCGAGCAACAACCCAAGCCGCGCGTTGGCGTGGCTTTTCCGTGAAGCGCGACCGTTATCCACGCCGATGTTCGTAAGCACTGGCCTTTTCCCGGCAATGATGTTGTCGAGGATTAGAAGCGTGTCCCTGGACGGCCCAGTGGCGACATCCTCGCCCATGCTGTGCTGAAAGTAGAGCACTGTGTAGCGCGCACTGAAGTTGCTGCCGTAATCCGGTGGCGTTCACACAAACCAGCGCTGTAACTGCCCCGCAGTCTTCATGAAACAATCCTTGATGCAGAATTCGTCCAGGTGAAGAACAGAGCTTCTCGTAATTTTGATCTCCCTTTATTTTTGTCGATGGAAAAGTCGTGCAGTTCGATATGTGGCACTCCAGTTCGATTTCTGGGCCACTGCCTGCCCAGTGTCGTTGCTGATGGTCAAGAAAGCGCATACTAGTGCTGAAGCGAACTAAGACGTCGTGAGACAGCGGCATAGTACCGGCTTATACATTCCGATGAAAAGTAGCCTTTTTAGAATATAGGTGATCGAAAATCTAGATATATCGTGCCTTGTGTCAGGCGCGCGACCAGCGGCGGCATCGAATTGAATGCTCGCTCTCTCACTCGCACACTGAATATCGGCTGTTGTGCATGGAGATGCAGAATTAAGACAACGAATAGTCGGGTCGCGGGGCTGATTCTTCGTTTGACAGAGATACTTTGCGTACTTTAATGTGCACCACCGGAATACGTTTTCTTATCCGGGAGCGAATAGACCCGCCTGCGAAGGCTGTTCAAGAACCGATTTGCTGGCTATTAACTGTCGAAAGCCAGAAGAGAGAAACAACCGATGAAGGGAAACATAATGAAACCAAATTCCAAAGATGCCATCCTTCTGAACCGTCGTGAGGTGATGCTCCTTTCCGCTACGGCCGGGGTGAGTGTCGTCCTCGGTCAGCCGGCCCGCGCGTCGGATAGCACAAAGACCGGCACTCATCAGGAACCCGGAAACTGCTCGACGCCTCGCTCCGCCATTGCGAACACGCAGTACGGCAAGGTACGCGGTTTTCTGGATGGCGGGGTGTTCACGTTTAAGGGCATTCCCTATGGGCAGGACACGGGCGGTGAGAACCGCTGGCTTCCGGCGAAGCCTCCTGCCCCGTGGAAAGACGAATATCCGGCTCTGATCTATGGGGCAAACTGCCCGCAAAATCTGCACCCGTGGACCGCGATCGAGCAGACGTTTCTTCAGGATTGGGACGACGGCTACCAGAACGAAGACATGCTCAAGCTGAACGTATGGACGCCGAGCCTGACGGGCAAGCGCGCCGTATTGGTTTATTTCCATGGTGGAGGATACAGTTTCGGATCGTCGTATGAGCTGCCGTCGCAGGAAGGCGCGCAAATGGCGCGCTACCACGACGTCGTGTCGGTAACTGTGAATCACCGCCTGAATATTCTCGGGTTCTTCGACGTTTCCGAAATCGGCGGCTCTGCCTACGAGGACTCAGTCAACGTGGGGATGACCGACCTTGTAGCTTCACTTCAGTGGGTTCGCGAGAACATCGCGAACTTCGGCGGCGATCCCGACCGGGTGATGATCTACGGCCAGTCCGGCGGAGGATCGAAGGTGACCACGTTGATGGGCATGCCATCGGCAGTGGGACTCTTCCATCGCGCCTCAGTGCAATCGGGCGGCGGCGGCAACATCCCGACCAAAGAACAGCAAAGAGAAGTCGCCCAGCAGATGATGAAAGATCTCGGGTTGCAACCGAACGATCTTGCGTCGCTGCAGAAGATGGAATGGTCGAAGCTCGTGGCTGCCGGGAATGCGGCTGTAGCCAAGGTTAATCCGCCGATGCGGGGCGCCGGAGGGCCGTTCGCTCCCGGACCGCCGCGCGCAGGCTGGTCGCCGTGCCTCGACGACAAGATCATCAATGTCCGGTCGTTCTTCGATGTGGCTCCGGACGGTTCGAAGAACATGCCGATGCTGCTCGGTTCCGTGAGCGAAGAAGGCAATCAAATGCATTCGCGGCCAACCGAGGAAGAGTGGCATGCCAACCTTGTAAAAGCTTACGGCGAAGACAAGGCGACCGCCCTGGTCGCCGGATTGAAGAAGGCGCATCCGGAAAAGGGCATTCGCACTTTGTCGTATATGTGCAGCGGCAGCTTCGGTCTGAACAGCCTCGCGATGCGCAACAACATAGTGAAAATGGCCAAGCTGAAGCATGAGCAGAAGGCTGCGCCTGCGTATGCGTACTACTTCACTTGGCAATCGCCGATGCTTGAAGATGCGGGCGCGTGGCACACCGCTGAACTGCAATTCTGCTTCGACAACACCAAACGCTGCGAACAGGGCACGGGCAATACGCCCGAGGCGCAGGCGCTGGCAAAGAAGATGGCCTCGGCATGGGCCAACTTCGCGAGGACCGGAAACCCCAGCCAGGCGGGATTGACCTGGTCAGCGACTGACCCGGATAGCAACAAAACCATGGTCTGGGACAACGAGTGTCGCATGGTCGATGATCCTGAGAGCGAGGTGCGGAAGATTTTGCTGAGTTGAGGAGAGTTCGCGAAAACACAAGAACATTTGAGCGGAATCCAAGAGGGTCCACCGCCAGCACCTAAAGTATTTCTACCTCGCGGTTCGCTCCCAAAAGTTCCGCAAGGCAACTTCTTTCAGCGCTGGCCGAATCTACGTCTTTACAAATCAGGAAGAACCGCACTACCCTTTCGCCTCCCATTGCAAGCCGCAGGCCAATCAATTCTCCCGAGTCGATGTTGGGTCCAATTCTATGAACCGGCAGCCAGCCAAAGCAGATTCCGCTGCGAACGGCTTCAATCGCGGCATCAATCGTGTTCACCGCCAGATAGCGCTGCAATGGGCTGTGCGGCTGCTTCTTAGGGATCGGTCCAACTGTCCCCTCGATGATCACCGCAAGATTCTGAATCAGATCCAGGCGGGTGAGTTGCCGGTTACCACTGGCCAAGGGATGATCTGCGCGGGCAACTGCACGCATCCTGATGTCGAGAATCGGCTGGGCAAAATACTCACGCGTGGGCAGCCCTGAGATGCACAAATCGGCGCCAGACGACGCGAACTCGTGAACCGATGAAAGAAACATGGTCTGGCGCAGTTGCGGACGCACATGGGGGTACAAACGGGTCAGTTCCGCAAGAGCCGCGAACAGCCTGCTATCCGGGAAAACGCTGTCCACCGAAAGGCGTATCTCTGTTTCGCCGCCGGCACCCAGCGCCGCTGCTCGTTGTTCAAGTGCCCGGAACCCGGCAAGAATAGGTTCCACATCTGCCAGCAAAGCCTTTCCTGCCTCGGTAAGATGCGCCTTGCGGCCTTTCAGTTCAAGAAGAGGAATCTTGAATTGCTCCTGCAGGCGGGAAACTGCGTAACTGATTGTCGATTGCGAGCGGTTCATCTTCGCTGCGGCAGCCGCAAAACTTCCCGTCTGAACAACAGCTTCCAGCACTTCCCATTGGTCAAGCGTCGTATTCATCCTTCACCCCAGGAGCGCACCGACTTGTCTCCGCATTCGACAGAACCCCGCAGCCAGCATCGAACGAATGAATTTAGAAGTCAACAAGGTATCCAATTCTCCACTTCCGTTTGGTATTCAAAAAGCTTTCAAGGCGAGATGCCAGGCAGCTCCGGTCTCGATTTCGATTCCGTGTTTTGCCCGATTCCCTGCCCTGGCTAACCGGCAAGCGGGCCACTCATGTTCGCCTGCTACTGCATCACCGCGAATTCATTCGCGCTGGCGCCGGCCGGGGGCAGCTTGATCGCGCTTGACGCCTGCCGGAAACACGGGTTGCAGTTTTGGGAAGATCTCGTTAAAGAAGCTTCGGTAAGTCAACTTCGCAATTTGCCTCATAACATTTCCGTGAAGTGGTACTTCATCGAATGAAGCCTGGCGGTCGCGACCGCCGTGGATCACCAGGGGGAAGCTGGTACAGCTCAAGTATTGAGGTGAACTTCTCAAGCAGTGCGCGCAAGGCGGGCATGTCGGATTGACCATTGCGCAGGAGGATCACCTGCCTGGAAGGGAGAATGTGCATGGGCACCAATTGGGCAGCCTCGAGAAGATTCCCCGAGACTTCTGCCAGATCCAATCCAGTCTCCCAATCCGGGTTTGAGTCCGCTATCCACGCCCTGTTTTTCGTCACTGCCTCCGTAAGATGGTTCTCGCGGTCAGGAACATCCTCCACAACATTGTCTCCACGGTTGCGGAAGAAGCCGAGGAGCGCGGCGACGATGGAAGGATCGCGGACCGTGCCATCCGGATAAAACACGCCGTGCACCGTACCCCAGTTGCCGGTGATCATCAGCTCCCATATGTACCATCCGACATGGGCTTGCATGTGCTCCTGCAGCGTGACGTCATACGGATTCGCACGCGCGATGCATCCGATCTCGGTATTGATGAGCGGCTTGTTCACTTGTTCCGCGTACTCTTTCGCTTTCGCAATGCTGGCGCGAATCTGTGCTCGCGTCGGGCTGTAGTTGTGAAACGAAAGTACATCCACGGCGTCACCCATGGCGATCATGTTTTCCGCGAACGTCGCGCCGATCGTTACCGGGGTCACGGGATCAAGTTCGTGGAACACCTTGGCCATGTACATGGCATGTTCCATGTGCAGCCGATTTTCCGGTGTGGGAGGCAGGAAGCAACACTCGGGCTCATTCTCCACGTCCCAGATCGCCAGTCCAGGTTCCTTCCCTATCGTGGCCACCAAGTCGGCGACAAACTCTCGAGAGTTGGGCCACGCAGTCTTGTCCTTCCATTCACCAAATTTGTACTGCATGGTCGGCATCACGCCGATTCCGCGCTCATGCGCGGCCCGCACAAAATCGAGGAGATTCTTTCTGAGACCTTCTTTGTCCTTTTCCCAGGCCGCGTACGGGACGAAGACTCTAACCTGATTCAACTGAAGCCGCTTAGCGTAGTCCAGGTCGCGTTCCGTGACCGCAGGGTTATATTGAAGCCAGAATTCAACGTGGCCGATGGTTTCGCCAGACTGATAATTGAATCCTCTGGTATCGCTCAGGTCCTTGGGCACGCGGCGCTGGGCAGCCATTGGCAGGGCGACAGTGGCAATGAGCGCTGCAATTGCACAGCGATAAGTTCGCATGGGTCCTCCGCATCGTTCTAAGAAACTGTGTTCATCGGATGAATTCTGTGCGATCCGACCTTTGGAAGTTGGCATTTGGTTTCCCCATCAATAGGGCCGCACGTTCTGCGTAATGCCGGGCCAAGTGTCCGTCCGAAAGGGAGCGGCCGGCAGTCCAGCTCGATTGAATAGTGTCGCCGCTGGATTGGATTGCCAGGCATAGCGGACCTCTATTGGATTGGACACCGATGGCGATGAAACGACTACCGTATGGCCTTCGATGCGGGCGTCGGCCCAATACCATCTCCGGTCTTCCCCGGCGATGGAGAACTCCTCGAGCTTCTGACCTTTCACGACCAGCCCGCCGTCGGTATGCGCAAAGTGCAACCGTATGGAGCCTGGGAGCCTGTTGACGGATTTAAGGGTTGGCCCCGAATACACAACATGCTTGTGGTAGTACTTGGCCAGCGCGCAATACGCAAGTCGCTCGCCTACGGGGAGCTTGTCCTTTGCATGAATGTTGTCAGGGTCGCCTGTATCAATCGTGACCGCCAGGCATGTGTTGGGAACACTGGCGGCTGTGATTGCCTGCGACTCTCTCGTCTCGGCCCACTCGTCGCCGTCGACCGGCGTCGCGCTGTGCTGCCTAAACCTGGGCAGGCTGACAATGTAGAAAGGAGAATCGCCTTGCCCGAAGAGGCTGCGCCAGTCGGCGATCATCGCGGGAAGAACCTTGCGGTACTCGTAGGCACGCGTCGAATTCTCTTCGCCCTGGTACCAGATGGTGCCGGTGATGGAGAGCGGAGCGAGTGGCTTCAACATTCCCTCGTAGAGAACCGTCGACATCACCGGCCAGTTCTGATAGCCGATGGGCAGCGGATGCGGCGGGCGGGCATCCACGCTCATCTGGCCCTTCCAGGCGCCGGCCAGCGGAATGTTTGTATTGTCGCCGAGGGCGAGGTGCAGGCCTTCAGGCTTGCTCATGAATCCGCCATCGGGCTTGGTCTTCATAACGCGAATGGCGATGACATTGCGCCCGGGCTTGAGCACACCGGGGCGCATGAAATAGACGCGCGGGTTCTCAACCCAGGCGCTGCCGCCGGCTTCCATCCCGTTGACCCAAACTGTATCCATCCGTTCAATGATTCCGAGGAACATCATGGCCCGGCCTGCCGGAAGTGGATCCGGAAGATCGATCTCTTTGCGGAACCAAGCCAGAGCAGGCGTGTCCGGCACACCCAGTTCGGCGAAGCCGCCGGGAAGAGTGACCGGCTTCCAGGTGGAATCGTCAAAGTCCGGTGCGGCCCAATTCCCCTTGAGCCCAATGTCGTACTGATCGTACCAATTTTGGATGTAGTCGCCGTATTCCGGCGCGCTTTCGGCGGCCAGGCGGTCAACTAGGTCAAGCGTAACATCGAAGTCGTGAAGCGGACGGAGGGCAGTGGCGCTGGTCCAGGCCTCCGCCGGCGTTCCGCCAACGGCATCCACGATCAGGCCGATCGGAATGTGGGCATCCTTCTGGACCTGGCGGGCAAAGTAATACGCGACCGCCGAAACCCGTGCTGCCGTTTCCGGCGAGATGACCTTCCAGCTTCCCGCAATCCAGCCGGTGTGATTGTAAGCAGAATGCCCAAACACATCGAAGAAGCGAATATCAGGGTAGTTCGCCGCCTTTACTTCGTCGGCGCCGTTGAGCGCACCCCCGAGAGGGACCAGCATATTGGACTGGCCGGCGCACAGCCATACGTCGCCCACCATTACGTTGTGAAACTCCACGGATTCGCGGCCGGTGATCTTGACAGTGTAGGGACCACCGGTTGCAGGCGGTTGAATCCTCACCTCCCAGCGGCGGTCGGCATCTGCAACGCCGGATGCGGTCTTGTTTCCGATTTGCACGCGGACACGGTCGCCCGGTTCCGACCAACCCCAAATGGCATCCATCTTGCCGCGTTGCAGAACCATGTCATCACCAAAGAGCGGGCTTACAAACGGGAAGGGCTTGAGGGCGGGAGGTGCGGGAAAAGGAACTTGTGCAAAAGCACTGTAATCCTGCGAAAAAAGGAGACCGGCCGCTGCGGCCACGAGAAGAACGTACCTTGACTTCATGAAATCGAACCTCCTTTTTTCTGCCGGTCACAGGAAGAGATGCGCATGGAATCAACGCCAATTCAATTGCACGCCTGCTGGTCCATACCCAGGTCAAGTTTGTCGAGCGCGCGGGAGAACAAACTCAGCGGCAGAGACCTTCTCACTGGAGAGCCCAACACGAAAAGACTCCTGCTCAAACTCCAATCATCGAAGCAATGCAAAGGCATAACTGCACGCCGGAGTTTGTTGAAAGCCGACGAACTGATCATTGTCAGACCTGCAGCGCCCGCGCTGGGTTTGAGAAATTTGCAGCGTGTGCGACGAACCATGAATGTGTCCCGCTGCAGGCTCAAGGGCCGAGGCGCGTGAGAATACGTTTACCAATCAAACAGGTTATCTCGTGTAATCGAATCTGTAAAGCGATCCATTAAGAAAGAAGACTCCCATGATGACAAAAGCACCTGGAACCGATCCAGGCACGGATCAGCTCGCCGGTGGTCTCTATTGCAATCGCCTGCAATCTTCCTGTCTTTGCTGCCGACGAAAGGACGAACGCGCGCGAGAGCTACAATTGGGCGTCGTCAACGAGGAATTCTCATCATGATTCGTTCCGCAACCTTCGTGGTTCGATCCATACTGCTTGGCGCGGTCGCGTCGCTGTTAACAGCCCCTTCGACGCCTGCGCAGCAGAAGCAGGCGCTCACGAACACGGCAAATCGCATGGAACTCGGCCGGCTTACCAATGGCGCAGTAGTCGCGTTTGTCCGCTCAGGATCCGGCGGCTGGGGCATCGAAATCTCCGGCGACGCTGTCCCGCGCCTGACGCAACCGAAGCCCGCGCAGATCGAGGTCTATCGCGGCGGCGAGGACGTGCGTCAAATTGCCGCCGGCTACCGGTCAGCTCGAAAGGAAGCCGGTGTAGTTGTCGCAAGGGCAAAGGTGGAAGGCGGGGGAGAGGCCTCATTTGCCATCGACGATCGATGGGAGATTTCGGGTAACGTGTTACAGCTCAACCGGACCGTGACCGTGACTGGCACTGAGGAGAACGCCGGGTTCTATTCAGCGATCCGGCTCGCAACCACGCCTGAAATCACCTGGCCGGACGCGGATTATTTTGCTCCGGGCGTTCTTTACGGCGATCCAACCTACGACGGCGACAACTCTCCTGGAGGTGTTTTGAATTACCGCGCCAAGCGTTTTGCGCTGCGGGAAGACGAATTGTCCGCGCCGCTCTTCGCCCTCTCATTTCGCGATGGCCGGTGGGCGGCGGTGATGGACCTGGCGCCGCGTGGCGACACCACCTGGGCGGAGACCACCGCCCCTGCCACTTCACCCATGATCGACGAGCGCATTCAGTTTGGAGCTCTAGGCGCACGTGAGGTTCCCGATGGCGGAGTCGAGTTCGGCTTCTGGTTCCCAGGCACGACCAGCGAATTCACTCGAGGGAATCAAACGCCGCCCGCTCCTATTGTGCGGCGCCGCTATCATCCTGTGATGGCGGGATTCACGCAGAGTTACGAGGTGGGATTCCGCTTCGGGCAGGGCGCATCTTTCCCGGGCATGGAACGCGATGCGTGGCGCTGGGCATGGGACACCCTGAAGCCGCCGGCAATGCGGTTGGACCTCGAAGTCGTCCGCCGCGTGCTGACCGACCATCTTGACGCCCATGTCCTCACCGTCGATGACCGCGCCGGCGTTCCTTTCCTCTTCGATGCCGTCACCGGGAATCCCGGTTCCTACCGCAATTGGAGCCGCTATCGCAATTCCTTCCCGACGCCACCCCGCCTCCCGGCCAATATGCCTGTTACGGCCCATGAACTGAACCCGCAGAAGAGTGCGGAGTTAGCGGCGTGGGCCCGCAACGTAGGTGTTGATGTTGACCCGAAGGCAAATGAATTAGAGCAATGGCCGAAGGTGATCATGGGTTTCGTTTCCAAGGGCATCGAGGCGGCAGATCAATTGCTGATCGAGGCAGATCGCGATCCAAGTGCGCGCGGGCAGAGAATGCGGAAGGACGGGCTCGCAATCATCGACAGTTTCATTCGTTTGGTGCCCATGTCACCGCCCGCGGGGGAAGGCTTCAACCTGTGGACGGGCAAGGCGGATTCCTGGGCTGGCGACACCATGACTCTCAGGGGGCCGTCGGAGGGCATGCGCACTCTTCTGGACGCGTATCGCCGCGAGAAGCGGCAGGGACACGAACATCCAGACTGGCTGCTCTGGTGCCAGCAGTTTGGCGATTGGCTGCTCACGCAGCAGCGGGAAGATGGCTCCTTCCCAAGGAGTTGGCACGGTGGCACGGGAATAGTGCTCGAAGTCTCCGGAACCAGCACATACAATCCCGTCCCGATGTTGGTGAAATTGAGTCAGGAGACCGGGCAAAAACGTTACCTCGACGCGGCAATCCGCGCTGCTGACTACGTGTGGGACAACTACGGAAGCCGCGGCGTATTCGTCGGCGGCACAACCGACAATCCGAACATCACCGACAAGGAAGCCGGCATGTTGTCCCTGGAGGCTTTCCTGGATCTCTACGATGCCACCAGGGAGGCTAAATGGCTGGAACGCGCCAAGGCGGCTGGTAATTACACCGAAAGCTGGATCTGGATCTGGAATGTACCTATGCCGTTGGGCGCTATCGACTCCGATCTGAACTGGAAACGCGGCGTGCCTACCGTAGGCGTACAGGGAATTACAGCGCGCGGGCCTGGTGGCGTGGATGAGTACCTGGATTGGGCCGCGCCTGCCTATGCCCGGTTGTATGAGGACACGAAGGACCCGCACTACCTGGATGTCACGCGGATCCTTCTGCTCGACACCAAGAGCATGCTGGCTCTGCCGGGGCGCACATATGACCTGAAGGGACCCGGCTGGCAACAGGAACACTGGGGGATGGCGATGAATAGAGGTTTTGGAACCCACCGCAGTTGGCTGCCATGGGTTTCAGTCAACCATCTGCAAAGCATCACCGGACTGGAAGAGCTCGATCCTGCCCTCTATCGAACGCTGGCCAAAGGGGATTGATGTGCGTCGCGATGCTGCGCCGTGCCGGTGTTTTGTCTCATTCTCACGTCGCCGGCATTGCCATGAGCAGCGGCATCACGACCAGATGAGACAGGCGGCGCGTGCGTCATTTTCGGCGCCAACATGCTCGGCTGCGAGGTCCCTACAGAGAATATACCGCGGGTCTTCGGTCATCCGTTGACACCGGCAGAGAGACCCTGTAAAAGTTCCGCATCGAGAAAGCGTTTGCTGAAAACCAACTGTAAATCCGTGTTCGCACGAAAAGCCCTCGCTTCATAAGGAGATCCATGAAAAAGATCGCGATCATTTTAACGTTCCTCGCTTCAGGAATTTGCTGGGCACAACCCCCAGCCAACTGCATGCCGTCCGAGTTGGACATTCCGGGAGCTCCATACCCCTGCGTTTTTCCTGATCATCGCGCCATGTTCCGCGTGTCGGCGCCCGATGCCCAGAAGGTGCGGGTCCGTGTCGGTACCGGATTCGATATGACGAAAGAAGACGACGGACTGTGGTACGCCACAACTACGCCGCTCGTCGAAGGGTTTCATTACTACATGATCAACATTGACGGCGCCTCTGTTTCCGATCCGGCGACCCAGACATTCTTCGGCGGCGGAGAGTGGAGCAGTGCAATCGAGATACCCGCGGCCGACGCCGATTTCTACAGCCACAAAAACGTTCCCCACGGCGTCGTGCGGACTCAGTGGTACTTCTCCACGGTGACGCAACAGTGGCGCCGTTGCCTCATCTACACCCCTCCCGGTTACGACACCAATGTAAAGGCAACGTATCCGGTTCTCTACCTTCTGCATGGTTGGGGAGAGAACGAGCTGGGCTGGACTTTCCAGGGACACGTCGACCAGATCATGGATAACCTGATTGTCGCGGGCAAGGCCAAGCCAATGCTGATTGTGATGGACAATCTGAATGCGGTGAAGCCAGGCGAGGATGGGACACTTTACAACGCGCGCGGTGTGCTGACGCAGGCAGTGCCTCAGCCTCAGGCGCCGATGGGCGGAGCACCCGGAGCTCCGGGAGCGGGTCAAGGCGGACCGCGGCCTGCCGGGGCTGCGGCGCCGGCTCGTCCGCCGTTTCGACTGAGCACCACGTTCACTGAGATGATGTTCACCGATCTGATTCCGATGGTCGAAAAGAACTACAGGGTTGCGTCGGGTCGCGAAAACCGGGCGATGGCCGGCCTGTCGATGGGCGGAATGCAGACCTTCACTACTGGGCTTCAGAATCTCGACAAATTTGCCTATCTGGGCGGATTGAGCGGCAACTGCGGCTCCTTCGGCGGCCCGTTCGACCCGAAAACGAGCTGCGACGGCGCATTTGCAGATCCAGCGGCTTTCAATGCGAAGGTTAAGGTGCTGTTCTTGTCCACTGGCTCCGTGGAAGGGTCGCGCGTCAAGCAATTCAGTGATGCGCTGACCCAAGCTGGCATCCAAAATGTGTACTTCGAGTCTCCCGGAACCGCCCATGAGTGGCTGTCGTGGCGGCGAGCCCTGGCTGACTTTGCTCCAAGACTTTTCAAATAGCTCTGCGGAAGAAGAGTTCCGAACGGCTGGTGCCGTTAGCGCGGCACGCTGTGGCGTTGATCCGCTGTGGTGGCTCCCGCCCTCGATTCAAGACAATCGGCACTGGTGCAGTAGGATTGTCCCGCGTGATCAACGTGTGGGATGCGCATCTCAATGGTAAACATCTGGATGCTCATGGGTTCCTGCGGGAGTCATGTGACGGGTAGTTCATAGTTGGAAATGGGCAACGGATGCATGTGAATTCGAACCACGGTTATCGGAATTTTCCACCCATACGCTACTTACTGGTGCTCTGGCTATTTGTTATGAGCGCAGTAGCATTTCTTGACCGAACGAATATATCCATCGCAGGCGTTCATATCAGCCACGAGTTTGCGATCGACAATACGCATCTGGGCTGGGTCTTCAGTGCGTTCCTCATTGGTTACGCCATCTTTCAAGTCCCCGCGGGCCTGCTCGCCAGACGGATTGGCCCGCGCCGTGTTCTGAGTCTCGGCATCGCGTGGTGCACCGTCTTCGCTGCCTTAACGGCGCTCATTCCTCCAAAGCTGCGCGGCGCGCTGCTGGTCTTGGCGCTGGTGCGCTTTGGCCTGGGCATTGGCGAGGCGACGATGTACCCTGCTGCCAGTCAGTTTGTCGAGCGCTGGTTTCCTGTTGGCGAGCGCGGCAAGGCAAATGGGTTCATCTTCGCCGGAGTCGGCATTGGCGCAGGACTTACGCCTCCGCTCGTCACTGCGATCATCCTGCGCCACGGATGGCGAGCGGCCTTCTGGTTTAGCGCCGTCATCGATGTAGCGGTCAGCCTGGTGTGGTACCTTGCGGCTCGCGACAACCCCGCGGAACACCCGCTTGTCGGGGAAGCGGAAAAGACCCGCATCGGCGGAGAACAGAGTCGGTCCAGTCCGTCCGTCGTTCGAGTCGAACCCACGCGCGACACCAAGCGATCGATTCCCTGGACGAAGATCTTCACGAGCAAGGAAGTCTTCGCCCTGACTGTGAGCTATTTTGCGTTCGTCTATGTTGCCTGGATCTTCTTTGCATGGTTTTACATCTATATGGCGCAAGTGCGCGGGCTCAACCTCAAGGCCAGCGCCGTCTTCTCCATGTTGCCGTTCATCGCCATGACGATCGGTTGCCTCGGGGGAGGTGCTGTGAGCGATTGGATCGCGGCGCGATTTGGTCTGCGCGCGGGCCGATGCCTATTGCCAGCACTATCGCTCGGACTTACGGCGATTCTCCTGGTGACGGGATCGCGCTCTCAGAGCGCGACTGCGGCCGGAGTGACTCTTGCTTGCGGCGCGGGCGTCTTGTACATCTCTCAGAGCGGCTTCTGGGCAGTCTCGGCTGATATCGCCGGAGAAAACGTCGGCGTGGTTTCTGCAATCATGAATATGGGCGGCCAGCTCGGCGGAGCTTGCACGGCTTCTCTCACTCCCCTGATTGCCGCCCACATCGGTTGGGAGATGTCTTTCGTCACTGCCGCCGCCATCGCATCGCTCGGCGCAGCGGGATGGTTGATCATCGATCCGATGAAGCCCTGCGGCGAAGCTGGCACAAACTCGATGACGACACATTCAAAAACTCGGTGATTTCATCAGTCCGCCGAAATGACTCCGCCCGCGTGCCGGACGATTCAACTCCCTTACGCCACACCGAGAAATGCTTGTCTCGTAACCTCACGCCGCCAAATTAAGACGCATCCGGAGAAAAAACAACTCAGTTCCTCCGAGCCTATGTGCTACTTTCTTTGTTGAAATTGTTCTGGTCAAAATTGGATCCTTCTGGTCGTTCGAATCAAGCCAGACAAAAGGAGATGTGAAATGCCCATGAATCGACGTGAGTTTTTGGCGGCTTCGGTTGCAGGCGCTGCTGTGTTGCAGCAAAGGGTGACGGCCTTCGCCGCTAGGGCAGGAGATCTCCAAGTCGCAATTGACGCGTCCAAGAGCGCCGGCCCGGTGGACCCGATGATTTTTGGAGGCTACATGGAACCGGCGACCACACAAGTGTGGGCCGAGATACTGACCGACAGGAAGTTCGTCAACCCGATTACAAGTGCAGTTGCGGCAACGCCGACGAATTCCTTCTTCCGCCGGTTTCTAGGCGAGCCGTTCAAGCCAGTAGGACCGGAAGGAACTGTCGAGATGGACACCGTGCGGCCGTTTGTCGGACAGCACAGCCCGCGCGTCAAACTTGACGGCTCCGAGCCCCGCGGCATTCGGCAGTCCAAATTGCGCCTGGGCAGCGGCAAGTCTTACGAAGGCCGCATCTATCTTGCCGGCGATCCCGGCGCAAAGATTGTGGTCCGTCTGGTCTGGGGGACAGGTGCCGGCGACTCTCAAACCATCACGATCCCATCGCTGTTGCGCGAATACCGGAAATTCCCGTTAAAGTTCGCTCCGACGGCCGACACTGACGATGCGCACCTGGAGATCCTTGGTACTGGCAGCGGCACTTTTCACATCGGGGCCGCTTCGCTGATGCCTGGCGATAACGTACAAGGATTTCACACCGGCATGATACGGCTCTACAAGGAGGCAGGATTCAAGATGTTCAAGTGGCCCGGTGGCAACTTCGTCTCTGCTTACGACTGGCGTGATGGTGTTGGCGATCGGGATAAGCGCCCGCCGCGGTCGCAACCGATGTGGTCAGACAGGGTGGAGTCGAACGATGTTGGCCTTCACGAATTCGTCGCCCTCTGCCGGCTAGTCGGGGCCGAGCCCGATTTGGCGATCGACAGCGGGTTCGGTTCGGCACGCGAGGCGGCCGAGGAAGTGGAGTACTGCAATGGTTCCGTGGAGACGCGCATGGGCAGAATGCGGGCGGAGAACGGCCACCCCGAGCCCTTCAACATTCGTCTCTGGACCATCGGCAACGAGATGTACGGTCCGTGGCAGTTCGGCCACATGTCGCTCGACCAGTATTGGGTGAAGCACAACTACATTGTCGAGGCCATGAAGAAAGTGGACTCGAGCATCAAGGTGACGGTGTCCGGGGCGAGCATCTGCGAGAAATCAGTAGGCGGCGCGGAGAAGAAGAACAATTTCTTCCCGAGCATCTGGGAGCCACAAATTACAGAAACGCTACCTTATGAGTTCGGCAGTGTGTATGACTGGGACGGCTGGCTGCTGGAAAAGTGCGCCGGCAACATCGATTTTCTCTCCGAGCATACCTACGCCTATCCTGACCTGGCATTCGACGCTGAGAAGCAGCTCTTTGTGGATGTCCACGATCCGCTGCAGTTCAGAGTCCGGAGGCTGGCTAACCGCATCGGCGAAGCCTTTGAGGCATGGGACAAATACGTCGAGAAGATGCCGTGGTTGAAAGAAAAGAACATCAAATTCATCTTCGATGAATGGGGCAATCGTCTCCGGTCGGCGTCGGGCAATGGACGCGGAGGCTTTATGCAGCAATCCGGAATGCTGATGCCACTCTCGTACGCACTTTGCCTGCACGAAATGTTCCGTCACTCCGATATGATTGCGGCCAGCTGTGCGACGGGAGGACTGCGCTTGTTGACCGATCACACCGGCGAGGCTGTGGGCTTTGCGGCTGAGGGAGTGGTGATGAAACTGATGCAGACTCACTTTATCAACGCTCTTCCAGTTGCGGTCGATGGGGATTCTCCCCAGCAGTTGGTGCCCGGCACACCGTTTGTCGATAGGGGTACAAAGCCCACTGGAAGCCCGACCTATCCGTTGGATGTTCTTGCGGCGATCTCCGGCGATCGTAAGAACTTCCTGATTTCCGTGGTCAACCCCACAGAAGAGGGCCACAGGCTCACGCCGAAGATTAGCGGCGTCAAGCTGCGCAGTCACGGCAAGCTGTATCAGATTGCGCCGCCCAGCGCGAGCTCAACCAATGAAGCGGGCAAAGAGCCCGCCGTCAAGATCGTTGAGACGGTGCAAGATGGACTTCCGGAGACCGTACAAGTCCCGCCCGTTAGCGTTAGCCTCTACGAATTCGATATTGCATAAGAATGAGTCACCGTTGTTGTTCTTCCAACTGCGACTCCGTTTAGGACGGGAACTGTCGCCGTTCATCTTTAGGAACTAAACGTAATGGGTAAGCGGGTCGAGCAGCTCAGTTAACGCAAACGCTTGAAGGAACTGATCGCGTAGAGAGGTGTTGCATGAGGCGGCGTGATTTTTTGAAGAAGAGTTCTGCGGCAGCAATTGCTTTGGCCGGTTCTCAACAAATGCTCCAGGCGTCCACTGCTGGCGTCCATGGCCAGCAAGACTCATCGCGGAATTCAGTTCCGCCTGCAGCAAGAACAGCAGTTGTTTCTGACCAGGGTTCTTTAGTTGCCCATGTCGGCAGTACTCCAGAAAGCTCCTTCCTGCCCAAGCCGCCGCTGCCGGCGCAGTCGCTTCTCCCGGCAAAGCAAAGAACCCGTCCGATGCCGCTTGACGAAAGGATTCGCCGCGGAGTCGTTCCGAAGCGAGGCATGTGCAGCGTGAATCCCGGCAGGTCGACCCGCGATGGTCTTGTTTCCGGCAATGGACCCGTCTATGTCGAGGTAGCGTGCGATCCATTCTCTGAGCAGGTTCTTTTCCACCACGACAGACTGATGTTGCCATGGAAGAGACCGTTCGAGGCTCCCAAGGTTGCGTCGATTCTCCCCGATTTGCGAAAACTCATCCTCGACGGTAAATACCGCGAGGCCGTAGACACGGCGTTCAATGCCATGAATCTAGCCGGGCTCCCGGTCAATGAATATCCGCACGCGACTCTCGCGGCATTCGTGATGCGCCTCGATTTTCCGGAAACAGGCGTTGCGGAAGATTATCTTCGCACCACGGACTTCGAAAGCGGCGAAATAAAGGTGTACTGGACCGACCAGCGTGGAGAGTGGGTGCGGCAGACCTTCGCTTCCGGCCCCGACAAAGTCATCGCCCAGCGCATCACCGCTCCCAAAGACCAGTTGGTGAGCGTCAAGATCGCGATCGTCAACCCCCCGTTCGGCCCCAGGGCAGACGGCGGTCCCATCACATTCGAGCAGGATGCAAATGAACATCGGATCATTTTCAAGGGCCACTTTGACCCAGCCGTCAACAACAACGGGTATGCGGGAGTGACTCGCGTAATTTGCACGGGCGGTGCGACGCACATGGCGGATGGAACGCTGGTCGTAGAGGGCGCACAGTCGGTCACGCTTCTTACGCGCATCGAGTGGTACGCGGACTTTACGCAGGATCAGGTTGACGCGCTGGCCAAGGCGGTGGACCAGGTCGACCCGGTCTATGTCTCGCTGCTCGCACGCCACCGGCAGTTCCAGGCTCCGATCTTCAACAGAGTCTCGGTCGATTTCGGTGGTGGTTCGCAACTGGCCTTGGCGGGCGAAGAACTCATTGACGACCAGAGGACGCGGACCGGCTTCTCGCCCGCCTTGCTCGAGAAGCTCTTCGACATGGGCCGCTATTGGCTTATCGTTACTGCCGGCAATTACTTTGCCGAAATCAATATCAATATCAATCTGCAAGTTGCCCCTGGCGTAATCGGCAACATGCCGGAGGCCATGGGCACTTTCTTCGATTGGGTCGAGAGTGCGCTTCCGGATTGCCGCAAGAACGCGGAGAATATCTTCGGGGCTCGTGGGGCGGTATTTCCCATTTTGCCCAGTTGGGGACTTGGGGTCAGCTACCATTATGCGGTCTCTCAGGGTTACGGCATCTGGCCCCACCCTTACTGGATCTCCGGCGGAGGTTGGTGTTACAGCCCGTTCTGGGATCAATACCTGGTGAGCGGGGATCAGGAATTTCTTCGCAAACGCATCGTGCCAGGCCTCAAGGAGTTGGCGCTCTTCTACGAGGACTTCCTAACGGTGACCGACGAACGCGGCAATTACATTTTTGTTCCATCGTTTTCACCGGAGAACGCGCCGCTGAATTCCGAACCGCTGCCGTTGCCTCAATGGCCGGGGCTCAGCAACAGGGATTCACCCGTGCGCCCGCCGACGACTCTGGTCGTGAACGCAACTATGGATATCGCGATGTGCCGGGAAGTGCTGTCGCACCTGATTGAGGCCTCGGAGATTCTGGGTACCGATCTTGACGAAGTGCCCAAGTGGAAGGCCATGCTGGCCAAGCTGCCGCCCTACCTGCTCGACCCGGACGGCATGTTGAAGGAATGGACATGGGCCAGCCTTCAAGACAACTGCGACCATCGCCACGTCTCACACCTCTATGGAGTGTGGCCGGGCGACGAGATCGATCCCGACCGCACACCGAAGCTCGCCAAGGCGGCGTTGCTGGCGGATCGCAAGCGCACGCCGGAGACTCTGGCCGCGCACGGTCTCTGCCATCGCGCCCTTGTCGGGGCCCGGCTCAAAGACAGCTACCTGGTGCAGTCCCAAATAAAGCAGTTGCTCGAACAGGGCTACGTTGCTGCGACGATTCGGACTTCGCATAACCCGTACCTGCCGCCGATGCCCGATGCGCAGGGCGCGCTGACCACGATCATGATGGAAATGCTCGTCTATTCGCGGCCGGGCGTAATCGAGTTGCTGCCTGCTCTTCCCGACTCGCTGGGAAAGGGGGCCGTCAACGGTGTGCTGGCGCGCACCTTTGCCAAGGTCGACACACTGACCTGGGACCTGGAGGCAAGGAGCGCAGATGTATCGCTCACTTCGCTCAAAGACCAAGACATCACGCTGATTGTCCGGTACGGAATCGAAAAGGTTTCGGCGCCGGCAGGAGTTTTGGTAAAGATGCCCGAGCCAGGCGCGATCTCGTGCGATTTGCATCTGCCGAAAGGCGAGCCGATTCGGTTACACCTGGCACTTGGCCGGCACAAGCCCCTTGATTGGGTTGATCGTGTGTCTGAATTCTGATCCGGCCAAGCTCAACTTCGCCAACGGAATAGGCTCTTGACAGTTCCTTAACAAGCTTAGTAGCCTTTGGAACCTCCGGGACATTTGTCCCGAAACATCCCCCATTTGCCGGCGAGCATGTGTTCTCCGGTATACGTTTCCTCCGCGGCGAGCCCAAGGCATACGAGCGAAAGGTCCTGAAGATTATGGCTCAAGTCTCAAGAAGGTCAATGCTGAAGGGCACAGCCCTTACGGCATTGGGATCACTCTCTCCTTTTTCACTTCCCGCCTTGGGGCGGGCTGTTCAAACCAGCAGCTCGCCTTACCAGAGGCCCAAACTCAAGATTACCGATGTGCGCACTGCGCAGGTGCTCGTGCATGGGCCCCAGACCCACGTAAGGATCTACACAGATCAAGGCATCTACGGCCAGGGCGAGTGTACCGATGCCGCAGTCGGCGCGGCCTCGCTCATTCGTGGTTGGCGGCGCATGCTCATCGGACGCGATCCGCTTAATGTTGAAGCGATCTGGGAAAGGATTCGCACCACAGGGATATTCTCTGGAGCGCAGGCCGGGCAGTACGTCTGCGCCTTGTCGGGTGTAGAGATTGCGCTGTGGGATCTTGCAGGAAAGGCCCTCGGATTACCGATTTACCAGCTCTTGGGCGGAAAGTTTCGCGACAAAGTTCAGATCTACTGCGACTCAGATATGGATGTTCCAATCGGCGAAGAGTCGGACCGGAAGCTTCCATGGATCAAGAATCAGGGCTTTAAAGCCATGAAGATCGACCTTGATGACGCCACGGACTCCGCGCGCTGGGATTCAAATAACTGGACTGCAACCAACGGCGAGATCGATCGCATGGTCAAGTGGGTTTCGAGCGTGCATGAGAGAATCCCGCCCGACATGGCTCTTGCCTGCGATATGCACGGCCGTTATGATGCCACGACCGGAAAGAAAGTGGCGAAAGCCCTCGAGCCCTTCCGCTTGATGTGGCTTGAGGAGCCCGTTCCGCCGGAAGACATTGACGCCATGGCCGACATCCGGCATTGCACGTCCACACCCATCGCATGCGGCGAAAACCTGTACATGCGATGGGGATATAGAGAGCTGTTTGAGAAGCAGGCTGTCGACATCATCCAGCCCGACTTTGAAAAGGTCGGGGGGCTGGCCGAAGCTCAGAAGGTTGCCAACATGGCACAGGCATACTACATCCCGGTCGCTCCGCACTGCGTGGTTTCGCCTATTGGGGTGATGGCTACCGCTCACGCATGCGCAACGTTTCCAAACTTCTTGTGCTGTGAGTGGCACTGGATAAATCACATGGACCTTTGGACGAATTGGGTGAAGGAAGGCGAGATCATCGTAAACGGTTACGTCACCCCGCCAGACAAGCCAGGGATTGGAGTGGAGATGAACGAGGACGTAGCAAGAAAAGCTCAGATTCTTGGAACTACGTGGTTCGAGGCCGAGAGTTAAGAACCGCAAGAACAGCGCATATCGACGGGAGCGGAGAAAAAATGTCGAAGGTCATTGGAGCGGTTTTGGCCGGCACTGCCTTGCTGGCCTCGGGAATGAATTTGCGCTTGGTCGCGCAGCAGAACCCTCCCGTGCAGGGTGGAGTTGTTCATTCCACGCCCGAGTTTCACGGGGAATTCTTCACGCCCGCGCAGGTCATCAAATACACCCCCTACTGGAATGGAGAAAGATTTCCCGATGGCCGGCCCAAGGTGCCCGATGACATTCTCGACCGCATGAAGACTGTAACTCTGGAAGAAGCATGGGCAACCCTGCGCGCGAACGGCTTTATGCACCAGTACGAAGATGGCTGGTTCTCGATCCACCCCGATCAGGTACTCGTGGGCAGGGCGCTGACGGCCGTGTGGATGCCCGGGAGACCTGATGTTGAAAAAGAGATCGAGGAGCAGGGGGTCGAGGATCATCGACAAGGAGGCACGAACGCATGGCCAGTCGATATGCTGGAGCCGCGGGACGTCTACGTTGGCGATCATTTCGGGCTCAAGCAGGATGGACCCTCTATAGGTGACAACGTAGGCAACGCTATCTATGCAAGATCAGGCAATGGCATCGTCTACGATGGTGCCGTTCGCGATATCAACGGCCTGGAAGAGTTGCCGAACTTCACATCATTTGTTCGCTATTACGATCCTTCCCATCATTTCGGAAGTCTCGCCAGCGGAAAACTGCTCAACTCAACCATGGTCAGCATCAACGGGCCGACGCGCATCGGCCAGGTGCTGGTAATGCCGGGAGATGTGGTCCTGGGACGGAATGGCGGTGTGATCTTCATCCCGCCCCAACTGGCTGAGCAAGTTGTCGACTACTCCGAACGCACTCACCTTGAAGACATGTTTGGACACCAGCGTTTGAGAGAGAAGAAATACACCGCCGGACAGATCGATGCCAAATGGACACCGGAAATCGAACAGGATTATCACCAGTGGCTGAAAGAGAATGAGGATCACCTGCCAGCTCCGAAGTCGACGATCGAAGCGATTCTAAGAGGGAGCAATTCGCCGGATTAAGGGTTTTTGGGGAACCTCCTTGGAGGGTTCCTTCTCCGTGCCACAATCGACAGAACCCTGCAGTGAGCATCGAAAATTTCGATAAATATTGTTCGAAAAATAGGGCTTGCCAGTTTTTTATTTGGATAAGTAGGATGTCCTACAACTTTATGGAAAAGGTTTACCCAACCCGTGTGCGGCGCCCCGGCGTAAAGAATCAGGTCTTTAAGCAGCTCCGGGACCGGATCATTGATCGCACGTGGGCGCCCGGCGCGAGGATTCCCTCGGAGAACGCCCTTGCCAAGGTGCTTGGAGTGAGCCGCGTCTCGATCAGGGAGGCCCTGCACATGCTTGCGTCCCTAGGGCTTTTGGATACAAGGCACGGCGGGGGCACATACGTGCGCGAATACACCGGGGAGATCTTCCTCAATCCCCTTCTTCCTTTGCTCGCACTCGATAAGCTGGACATCCTCCACGTCCTCGAATACAGGAAGATCGCGGAGAAAGGAAATGTGTCTCTTGCGGTAAAGCGAGCTGGAAGTGCGGAGATAGAGGAATTGGAGTGCGCCTTCCGAGCCATGGAGGAACGCGAGAACAATCCGCGCGCTTTCGCTGAAGCGGACCTGAGTTTCCATCTCCTTGTGGCAAAGGCGACGCGAAACCCCATCGTCATGAAGGTGAACGCCGTCATCGCAGACATTCTGAAGATCTCGATGTATGACATTGTGGAATCGCTCGGCCCCAAGGACGGACTGTACTACCACCGGAAGATCCTGGATGCCATCATCAACCGGGACGTACCGCTGGCGGAAACCCTCATGGAGGAGCATATCGAGCGCACAATCCGGAGATTGAAGCGCAAGCGTGACGGGGATCGAGTTTCTATCCGCGAAAGAGAAGGGGTGGCAAAGCCCGATGAGATTCAAAGGATTCAAAGGATCGCATAGAACCTCAGGGCCGGCCCCGTGAGGATCGCTCGACGCCGGTCCCGGAAGATCTACGGGCCCCTAAATTGCTCCCCATCAATGAAAGGAGCCGTATGCCCACGCGAATTTGCTTCCCCAGTTGAGTGGTGTGGGTTAAGTCGTTAACGAATTCGAATGAGGCTGCTCAAAGCAGCAGGAGGGTAAGGTCGACCATGTTTGACAATCATGCCAGTGATGCATCAGGAAATGGCCGCGTTGCGCCATTTCTCATCTCAAATTCCCAGGTCGCCGAGGAACCGCTCGGTCGCACACAGATCGCGCAGAGAACTTTGACCTTGCTCGGACGATGCAGTGCTTCCATAGCTTGCTGTATCTTGGTATTGTTCCTCGCGATGTCATCGTCTGCGAGATTGGCCGCGCAGACCTCCGGGTCGATTTCAGGACACGTCGCCGATGCGACGGGCGCGGTGATTCCTGACGCGAACGTCGCACTGACGAATGTGGGGACTGGCGCGGAACGCTCGACGGTCACCACCGGCACAGGCGACTACCTTTTTCCCGACGTTCCGCCGGGAGTCTATGACATTCAAGCTACGCACCAGGGCTTCAAGGCCGCCGAGAGCAAGAACGTTGAAGTGCAGGTGCAGCAATCGTTGCGCCAGGACTTTACGCTGTCGATAGGGCAAGTCACGCAAACCGTCACGGTTGCAGCGACGGGCGACTTGCTTCAGGTTGAAAACGCCACGCTCGGTACCGTCGTTGAGAACGCAGCGATCAACGAGATGCCCCTGAACGGCAGAAACTACCTGTCACTCGTAGCCCTTTCGTCCAATGCCAACACGCTTTCAACGGCATCAGGCCAGGCAGGAAGCCGCCTCGGCGGCGATCGTGCCAGCCAATCGATCTCGATCGGCGGCCAGCGAATCATGTTCGACTACTACACGCTGGACGGCGTGAACAACACCGATCCTGACTTCAATACCTATGTCGGCCTGCCTTCCCTTGACGGCATCCAGGAGTTCAAGGTGCAGACGGGCGTCTATCCGGCCGAGTTCGGTCACGAGGCAACGCAGGTCAACGTGGTCAGCAAGAGCGGCACCAACACCTATCACGGCTCGATGTACGATTTCATCCGCAACAACATCGCGGATGCAAATCCGTATTATTTCCCTTACAACGCCGCCCCTCCCAAAGTATTCCCCTACAAGTGGAACGACTACGGATTCGAGCTCGATGGGGCCATCAGAATTCCCAGACTCTACGATGGACGAGACAAGTTCTTCTTCATGGTCGACGACGAATGGAGAAAGATCCGCACCATCGGTCAGGGCTCTGCAACCATTCCCTCGCCGGATATAGCGAGCGGCAATTTCCAGGGTTTTACTGACAAGAACGGAAATCCTGTCACCATCTACGATCCGTCAACCGGAGACGCCAATGGCCTGGGCAAGACGCCCTTTCTGAACAACATGATTCCCTCAGGCGAGATCACCTCGCAGTCTAAGGCACTCCTGAAATACCTCGGAACAAGTACGACTCCGTTCTACTCCGGTGGGAAGGTGGTCGCGAACTACGCATACACTACCTCGGGACCGCAAGATCGCCAGGGCCTGGCAGTCCGCGGAGATTACATTCAGTCGCAGAAGTCGCAGTATGCCTTCCGGTACAGCTCAGGGAACGAAGACATCTTATCGACAGCATTCATGGGAGCGGGCAGCAAGATCTTTACCCAGTACTACCAGTACATGGGATCGAACACGTGGACCTTTTCGCCTACGGTCGTGAACGAGGCGCGGTTCGGCTATAGCCATTTCTTTAACTCTCTCGGCCTGTTGTCGGCATACACAAACGACGTGGTGGACGCGATCGGAATTCCCGGACTGAAAGGCGGCGCCGCCTCAACGTGGGGCATCCCAGATATGGCTTTCAGTGCGGGCCCGACAGGCACTACACCGCCCATCTGGCAGGAGATTGGGGATATCGGCGGGGATGGCCCGTATGTTGTGACCGATCCCACATGGCAGATTGTAGACAACCTCTCATGGGTCCGGAGTAAACACTCGTTCCGCTTCGGTTTTGAGTACAACCGACAGACCTTCAACCAGCTAGGCAATCAGTTTTCGCGCGGGCAGTTCTTCGCGCAGCCCATTTCTACTTCGCTGGAAACGAAGAATCCTTCGACTGGAGTCGTTACCCTTTCTGGCGGCGATTCGCTCGCTGACTTCCTGCTCGGCGATCTAAGCCAGGCAACCGTCGCGGTGGCCGTTGCGAATGCAAATTATGTGCGCAACGTAGAGGCCTTTTACGCCGACGACACATACAAGGCTCTGCCCAAGCTCACCGTCTCAGTGGGCCTGAGGTATGAACTGACTCCTCCCTGGAACGATACTTTTGGGAATGACTTCAACGCATATGTTCCGAATATGCCGAAGATGGGCGACACGAGCGCCACGTACCCGCAGAGCGGATGGCCGGTCGAGCTCCGACAGGGCAGTTGTACACCTGCAAATGTGTATCAGGGTCTCAACATCCGATGGACGTCCACCTATGGTCCGGCGCCGCAGTGCAGCAACGGCCTGTTGCCCAATGGTCCACTGATGGATACCCAGAACCTGAATTTTGCGCCACGCCTGGGCATCTCGTACTCACCGACTTCGAGCACGGTGATTCGCACCGGCTACGGCATTTTCTACACGCAGGATATTGGCAACGCCTACTTCGACATGGCGCGTAACATCGCCGGCCGCGCGACAGCGGTCAACGTGGACACGACCACTGGGATCTACGGTAACTCCAACCTGACCTGGGCCAACGCAGCGCCGGGCGCCAGCGGCGGCACAACCGTGACTCTCGGCCCAACCACCGTTGAGTACGCGAACGCGCCGAGCCATAAGACCAGCTACACCCAGCAGTTTCTGCTCAATATCCAGCAGCAGGTTGGGCAGGAGTGGTCGTTCGAGGTGGGATACCAGGGTGCTTTGAGCCGCCATCTTTATGGGTTCAAGAATGCAAATCAGCCGACGCCATATGGATACCTCGGCAGCGGCGCTGCAACGTCAGTCGCATCGCGGCTTCCGTTCTATGTGGGGCTGGGCTCAAACGGCCTCCCTGCACAATACGGTCTCCAATTTCAGCACGACCAGGGCACTGGCAGTTACAACGCGTTTGATTTGAAGGCCACGCGCAGGTTTAGCAGAGGCCTAAGCGTCATCGGCTCCTACACCTGGGGTAAGTCGCTCGACGATACCAGCGGAATTCGTAACCAGGGAAACGACAATCTGTATCCCCAGAACAGCGAGTGCATTTCCTGCGAATATGGCCGATCCGCGTTCGATGTGAAGAATCGCATCGTCGCCTCGGCGCTTTACGAGCTACCCATCGGACCCGGCAAATTAGTGCCGGTGAAGGGAGCCTTGAATGCCGTGATCGGCGGCTGGCAAATCGGAGGTATCTTTACCCACCAAACCGGTTTGGTTGGAACTCCACTCCTCGGCGTTGACAATTCTAGTATCGCGTCTCCCTTCGGCGCCTTCGATCGACCCAATCCAACCGGACAGAGTCCCTACCTCAGCGGCAGCGCTAGAACCCTTAACGACTGGGTGAACAAGGCTGCCTACCAAACGCCAACTGCAGGTTTCTTCGGCAGCTTGCAGCGCGGCAGCTTCACAGGGCCCGGCTTTACGGATCTTGACGCTTCGTTACACAAGTCGTTCAATATGCCGTACAACGAGAAGCACCAATTGGCGATCCGCTTCGAGGCATTCAACTCACTAAATCACCCGAATTGGAACAATCCTACTTTGAGCCTCAGCTCTTCCACATTCGGCCGCATCACCAGCACCGCGGGCCCTGGCAACAACTCCGGTTTGCGCCAGTTGCAACTCGCGGCGAAGTACCAGTTCTAGTTCGCGACAGAAGTTAGGTTGTTGATTGATGAATTGAGTTTGACTTCTCCTTGCCGGAGATCCCTGCTAGCCCGAGTGGTTTCAACCACTCGGCAGGCTTGGATCTCCGGCGCGGTGTTTGTCGGTGTGGTGTATCAACCGCCCTCGGTGAGAAAGAAGGCCAGTCTTGATTCGCGTCAGGCTCTTGCTTCTGTTCTTGGCGGTCGCGTGTGCTTCAGGTGCCGTTAGGGCACAAGCGGCAAACTCGTGTGCGGATCTGGGCCACCTCAGTATTGATAGCGTCGAGATCACAAAGACAGCCATGATTCCGGCCGGCACTGTTCTCCCGCCCGCATATCCCGGTGCTCCGAGTGTCGGCCCGTTGCCTGCGCACTGCCTTGTGGATGGTGTAATCAACCGGCGCAAAGGCGCGGGTGGCGAAGAGTTCGGTATCGGTTTCTCATTGGCGCTACCGGATGCGGCAGCATGGAACGGCGACTTCATGATGCAGGGAGGCGGGGGCGGTAATGGCATAGTGGCCTACCCGGCGGGAGCATCGTTCGCAGGCGGCAAACCAGCTCTGGCGCGCGGGTTTGCCGTGGCCAGCACAGATACGGGGCACAAGGCCAGAAACGGCGATTTCGATTTCTCCTTCATGCGCGATCAGCAAGCGTATCTCGATTTTGCGTACCAAGCCAACGCGGAAGTGGCGGGAGTGGCAAAGAAGATCATCGCGCAGTACTACGCCAAAGATGCGGCGTATTCCTACTTCGTCGGCTGTTCGACGGGTGGGCGCGAAGGAATGATTCTGTCGCAGCGCTATCCCACGGCTTTCAATGGCATTGTCTCCGGTGATCCGGCGATGCGCACCGGATTTTCGAATCTGGCCATCGGCCAATGGATCCCGGTGGCTTACAACCAGGCGGCGCCCAGGGACGCTTCGGGAAAACCGGAGCTTGACAAGTTTCTCAGCGATGGCGAACGCAAGGTCTTTATGGATGCGTTGATGAATCGCTGCGACGCAAGGGATGGAGTGGCTGACGGGATGATCTCCGATCCGATGGGATGCGATTTCGATCCCGCGGTGGTGGCTTGCAAGGGCGGCCAGAGCGAAGACTGCATTGCGTCGGAAAAGATTGCAGCCATCAAGAAGGCTTTTGCCGGACCCAAAAACTCGTATGGCACGCAGGTGTATCCGGGATTTCTTTATGACGCAGACATCGCGGATACGGGCCCGCTTCCGGGACTGCTTGCTCTGGGCACCCACGGCCTGTTTGGCCCGTATCCAACGGCGACGGAGATCGATGTCGACAAAGAGGCTCTGCATGCCTCTGATCCGCTGGTTGAGCCCGCATCGACCAATTTGTCGACCTTCTCAGCGAATGGTGGCAAGATCATCTTCTTTCATGGAGACAGCGATCCCTGGTTCTCGGCACTGGACACCCTCGGGTACTATCAATCCCTTGCGGCAACGAACGGAGGTGCAGACACGGTGGCCGAATGGAGCGAAATGTTCCTTGTGCCGGGGATGCGCCACTGTGGAGGAGGACCTGCGCTCGACCAATTCGACATGCTGGGCGCAGTGATGAACTGGGTCGAGAAAGGGATTGCGCCGAAATCCGTGATTGCCACGGGGAAGGCTTTTCCTGGTCGAAGCCGGCCATTGTGCGCCTATCCCAAACACGCCCAATACTCGGGGAATGGAGACACGAACGACGCGCAAAACTTCAGTTGTGAGTGAAGCAGCCAGTTGCAGCGCCGGCATGGAATGGATCGCGTCGATTCGACATACGATCCCTCACTTTGCCTGGGCCCGGGTTCTAGTCAGGCTACCGAGCGGGGGTCCAGATGCCAGACGCGCCTGGAGCCGGGGTCGCCCAAGGGACCGGGAACTCTAGCTTCTCCGGTGACTTTGCCGAGCATATCGTTTTCAATGTGATTGACTGCATTCACCTGTGGGAACGGCCGGCTGCTGCCGATCGTTAGCTCCAGGCGGTCAGAATCAAAGTCTGCTTGCATGTCGCCCAAAGCTCCGTTCTTGTCCCAGCCGTGCGCGTCCCGCCAAGCCGGGAGGTCGAGCCACTGCTTCGAGTCACCCGCGAAAAACCCCAGAAACCCATTCGGCATGGAGACATAGAGGTTGCCGTCGGCCTGGTTGTTTTGGTTGAGGAACACGATGGCTGATTTGCCGCAACTGGCAAAAATGTTGTTCGAGATACTGTTTCCGGTGGCGGTTCCGCTGCCGGCACGGTCGGGGCGGGTAATAGCAAAAACGCCAGAGTTGTCACAGCGGCCGATCAGATTCTGGGCGATGATCAGACGATCGCTGGCATTGATGAACACGCCAGATCCCGCGCATCCTCTCTGGCCGGGCGTTCCCGGCTCGGCGTTGCGAACATTCCAAATGACATTGTTGTCGATCTGGTTCTGCTGGAGGTTCATTTCCATGTGAATAGCGGCGCTGACGGTGAGGACGTCGGCGAACACGCTGCTGGTGATGCGGCAGTTGGCATTGCCGCTGTCGAGCCAGACCGCGTTGGCATGGCGGATATGGCGGACCACGTTGCGGCGGAATAGGAGGTTGTGAGCGCTGTGGAATTTGGCTGCGGCGGCTTCCCAGGCTCGCTCGGCATGGGCCCAGCCGCACCACTCAATGAGATTGTCCTCGATGAGGGCATCCTGGGTTCGCATGCCGCCGATGCCTTCGACACCGCAGTAACGAATCGTATTTCCGCGGACGATCTGCGATGCTCCGGCCTGCTGCGTGGGAGCGGCATTCCAATCGCCGTTGGCGATGTCGAGGCCAACGCCGTTGGCCCATTCGATGGTGTTGCCTTCGATGATCCAATGATTGCCGCCGGCGGTAGAAACCAGGCCGCGTTGCGGGACCGGGTAACCATTGCCGGCGTGCTGGAAGGTGATTCCCTTGACCCGGATGTAGGCAAGACCCCTCTGCAAGGGTGCGAATGCCTGTTCTCGGGCGGTCACTTCGATCATGTGCTCGGCGGGAGTGCCTTCGG
The DNA here is from genome assembly GCA_963835355.1 of uncultured Acidobacteriaceae bacterium. GTDB lineage: Bacteria > Acidobacteriota > Terriglobia > Terriglobales > Acidobacteriaceae > Telmatobacter. Next base: position 540,163 of record CAWIFE010000002.1, read on the forward strand.
GCAGACGGACGTGAATGGCCTCCCCCGAGTTTTCCACCCAGAACCTGCCCTCCTGCGAGCCGCCGATTTCCTGCATGATCGGTCCGTCGCGCGTGCGAGGGGGTAAGCCGGTGAGAGGCACCGGTGTACCTGGAGGCGGGGGGCCGGGCAATTGGGCGCTTGCCAGCTCGCGAAGCTGTTCCATCGGCTCCAGCGGCATGCCGTCCACGAAGACGAGTCCACGCCGGCGGAAATACGGACCCATATCGACCGCTTTGGTATCGAGCCAAGCCCGATCACCCGGTGCGCTGTCCAGGGCGAAGGGGTTGTATGCATCGGGGAACATCGTGCCGGTGAGGTCGTGTTGCCATGAGGTGATTTGGCTGGCACTTTGGCCGGCTGGGCCGAAACGACGCATCGAAACCGACTCCTGCTGCCAGCCGTCTTTGAGGATTTCAGAGCCCTTGATGAAGACCTTTGCCCCGCGAGCGGCCTCGTAGCTGATCATCTGCGCCGGACCCGTGCCGCCGCGCACGGGGCGGACACACTCGCGGTAGGTGCCGGAGGCAATGACCACGCGCTCGCCCGGCTGGAGGACCTGGGCGGCCTTGCTAACCGTGCGGAAGGGCCGCGCCCTGGTGCCAGGTCCGTTGTCGTCGGCTTTGGCGGTATTGTTGTCCACGTAGTAGGTCTTTGAGAATTGCAGAGGCTGTTCCCAGGAGACAAACTGGGTGCCGTCGGGCAAGCGCGCATCCGTCGACGCAGCCATGTGATCGGATTGGGCTGTGCCCGTGGCGGCATCAGTCTGAGCTCGGCCGAAGACGCTTCGACCGAGACCGGCCATCACTCCTACGCCTGCGGCGCACCGGAAAAAGCTGCGGCGATTCATGGGTTGGCCGGGAATTTCATTTTTTGACGCATCCAGATGCGAGCCGAATTGCGTTTGCCCTGATTTCATAGGAGTTCCAATCATTCGAGATAATCGCGCAACAAACAAGTTAATGCTGAATCCTGCATTCTCGCAAGCCGTGGACTTGAACCGGAAGCTGAACCCGCCGAGCGCTGACAGAGCAGGCCTCAATTGGAACAGCCTGTTGAGACTCCACATCCAGACCATTGGGCGCACGCCGGAGTTTGAAAGGATCGGTAGTGATATGTCTGGTTGCCGTCATCCTTGTGCGAATCAGACAGTTTCGATTGGCGAGAACAACCCTATGCATTTATCGAGCGGAAAGGGGTATCACCCGGGGCCGAACGAAGACCGCAATCCTACTCGCATCCCGCATGGAGGCACCTTCGACACCCTGTCTCCTACCAACGGCCGAATAACGAAAGTTACCAAATAGCATCGCAGCCGCCAAAGGCACAGCGCTGCAATGAGGTGTGGAGATGCTTGACTTCCGCATTGAAATGGCACGAACGATGTTGCGAGAAGGAAAAGTCAGAGACGCTCGAAGCGGTGCGGTAAATCTTGGAGGTTCCCAACACACACCCCAAAGTCACACGAGGATGCTAGTGGCCAATTTCTCTGGATTGCTGATGGGAATTGGCTCCTCAGGTAGGACTCGAACCTACAACCCTTCGGTTAACAGCCGAATGCTCTGCCATTGAGCTACTGAGGAGTGTATGGCGTTGGGTTGTCCATTCACTACGTTAGCAGAGCTTGCAAAGTGCGTCAAAAGCCCCGCTCGCGCCGCCGGCCGGGCCATGTCCCCATTTTGGAACCGCTACCATAAAGGGTCCGGAACGGTACCATGAGGAAGAACCAAAAGGAGGCGCAATGTCCCGGATCTCCCGCCTTGACCGCAGCCAGGTGGCGCCCGATATCGCCGCCCTCTATGACAAGGCTTTTGCCCTTCGCGGCAACGTGCCCAACATGTTCCGCGTGATGGCCCACCGGCCTGAGATCTTCGCCACCATGCAGGCGCATTTCGCCGCGGTGCTGAATTCCGGCACAGTTCCCACGAGGCTCAAAGAGCTGATCATCGTCCGCACCAGCCAG
>CAWIFE010000003.1:0-35037 GCA_963835355.1 uncultured Acidobacteriaceae bacterium
GGATTGTCCGGCCCACGCTGCCATTCGCGTGCAACTGCTCGGAGATGGTCACCAGATGCCGCACGGGATGCTTCCGGCCCGGCAAACTCACCGAACCTCGATAGCAGGAAGCATGCTCGCCGAGCGTAATCTCCTTGATTGCTCCATCGGGAAAGGTCAGCGTAAAGTGCGTCTTCTCGTGAACAGCCGCTTTGATCGCGCCGATGTCGGAGTCGTTTCCGAAGACGCCGATCAGATGCGCCTGTTCATCCTCTCCTATATAGGAGGAAACCCTTACCCGAATCCTGGTTGACGTCTTTTCCGTGATGCGGTGGTACTCAAGCAGCCCGAGCCGCAGGTGCGCATTCTGCATCGGCATCTTCCTCCTGCCGGATCGGCGTTTCAGTCAGCTTCAGCGTCCTCCCATCGGCGTAGACCAGCCGCAATTCGTTGGCCCATCGCTCACGGTGATGGACAATCTCGTTTTCCTCGTCGTGCTCGACAAAGGTGGTGACGTGCTTGACCGATCGCCAGCGTGCAATGTGCCGGTCGTCACCCTGGCCGAAGACACCATTCAATAGGCCCGCGGTGCAGAGCAGCCCGACATGGCCTCCATGCAGAGGGGTGATCGGCCGCCCGGTAGCCACGTCTTCGTGCGGAGCGAGAAACGGCATGACCTGCTTCCAGGCGCCGGAGTGCGGCAACAGGTCTTCGAGCAGGTCGTAGGGGAGACCACGGTAGCTGAGAGCCGTTTCGCTTGTGCGTGGCACACGATATGGCTCGCAGGCATCGGGCGCGAGTTCCGGCAACTCCAGAAAGCTGCCGTAGAGGCTGATGCGCTGCAACAGACGCTTGTTCGCATCGACCGCTGCTCCGCGCACGTTCGAGCGCACGCCGAGTACGGCGATCTGCCGGAAGCGCACGGATTCCTCGTCGGTCATACGGAAGACATTGAGTTGTGCGAAGTGGGAACTCAGCAGGCCTGCGCAGTCCATCAACCGCTCGAAGGGAATCACCATCGCCAGCACGCCGTCCATCGCGAGCCAGTGATAGGTCTGATCGAGAAACAACCGCTCCATGCGATTGTTCGCTACCTGGCCGATCTCGGAGTCGTAGGGCGGATTCAGATAGAGCAGCGAAAAGGACTCCGGTTTGGCGACGGCATCGAAGGCGTTGCCTTGGATGATCTCGATGCTCTTTGCTTGAGCAATCAGCGCCCGCTCGGCATCAAGTTCGACGCCGTAACGGCGTACCTCCGCGCCCTGCGTGATGATTTCGAGCGCCGTTCCTTGCCCAACGCAGGGATCGACGACCGACGCCGGGCCGGTAAAGTTGAGCAATCCGCGAAGCCGCGCGGCCTCGCTTACAGGAAGCGGGTAATAGCCCATCTTCAACCGCGCCGCGTTGCGCGCCATGGTTCCTCCTTGGACGATGAACTCTGGGTTTTGAATCGGGACGTGTATTTCTCGATGGGAGGTGCATCGCGCACCATGGTGAAAGACATTCTTTCCGCAATCGACGCCGAGATCGCTTGCCTCGAACACGCCAAGGCGCTATTGAGCGCATTGGGCGCAGTGGTCGCCAAGCGTAAGCCTGGCCGGCCAGCAGAGGTGATTTCTGTAGATGTTCCGAAGAAGACGGCCGCGAAAGCTGCTTGATTGAATGAACCGCGTTGTGTCCGGGATGAACGGTTTCCCGACTAGGTCGCAGCCTGAATTCGAAGATGAAGACAATTACGGCATCTTGATCTTGTCTGCGATCTCTTGGGTGGATTTTCGCGATACGCCAGCCTGTTCAGCATAGCGGCGCCAGTTGGCCACGGCCGTTTTAACTTTTGCCAGAATCTCCTGCGCGTTCTTTATCCCATGCTGCTTGCCCAATGCCTGAAGTTGGGCTGCGCCGGGATTCCGTCCCTCTCCCATCACGAGCATGCTTTGCTCACCGCCCGGACCATAGGAAAAGGTGAGGTCGTAGGCTGGCGCAAAAATCCATTCGTTTCTTGCGTTCAACAGGAACGAAAAATTCTTCACGTGATCGTCGCGGTTATGGGCAAGAACGTTGAAGCAGGCCAGCGCATAGGCCTTTTCGGCATCCTGGATATTCCTGGTCAACGCCAGGGTCACGCGCAGAACCATATCGTAGTCGAGGCTGGGAGTGCGATGATCGGCATGGATCAGGCCGCCAAGACTGTGCATGTGGATGCGGGCATCAATGTCCCGGTCGAAGCGCTTCGTGCCGAAGTATTTGTTCCTTTTCGTGCGGAAAAGATGAGTCTCAGGCATCTCCACGCCCGCATCCTTTGCCATCAGGCTATAGGCGTATTCGATAGCTCCCGCATCTCGCGCGTCCTGGGAAGACGGAAACTTGATCATCCAGTGCGCGAAGCCGGGTTGCAATTCCTGCTGGCCGTGAATGATCCTTTTCTTGTCCGTGCTCACTTGCGCCACGATCTTGGGGCGGGCGCCTGAAGAGGAGCCATTGAGCCGCAGCAAATCTTCGAAGACCTCTTCGTTCTCTCCGACCAGTACGACGGCTGATTCCTCAGCAAGTTTGTCGAGAGCCAGCGGAGCATCGTCGGCGGTTTGCTGGCTCAGCTCGGGCTCGTAGCTGAGAGCGCCCATGCCGTGCCGTCCCACATAGGCCAGCCGGTCGAGCGGATTCAGTTGGCCACGATGGACACCGTGTTTTTCCACTGTGCGGTCGAGCAAAAGGCGGCCCCATCCGTCCGGCAGACTGTCATTGAATACGCCATGCAGGCCGTCGAAGATCGTGGTGTCGGCAATGGAGACGCCGGGCCTGAGAGGAAGTTTGATCGGCGAAATCTCGATGCCCGAAGCAAGGAAGGAGGCGTCATACTCGAAAAGGATCTGCCTGTCCTTGAACGCGAGGCGCCCAACCTTGCGGCGCTGGTTTCGCGCGTCAAGATAGACGGTCAGCAACTCTGTCGGCTTATACGCCATGGCTGCGTCCTTTTCTTCCCGTTGCTCCGCGCCGCAACGCCGGAGTGGCCAGAAGGGCATCGAGCGATTGGGTGACTGAGATGGGCTGGCTTTCCATGGCCAGCTTGTCGAAATCGTCAAGGCAATTGAGCACCAAGGCCAGATTCAGAAGCGAATCCAGCGCGATCAATCCTTCGCGCTCAAATCGCTTCAGAGAACTGAAGGTCACGCCCGAGCGCGCCGCCAGTTCTCTCTGTGTTAAGTTCATGGCAAGACGCCGGGCCTTGAACCGCCCTGCAATCCCTGTCTGTACCTCTTGCACGGTCCTGAGATATACAGTCAATAGGCTGCCTCTTTGTCCCCATTATACGACAAAAAAGGCAATATATTGACCATATCATTTAACGAAAATTCCCATCTACTTGTCGCTGAGGTATGCTCTGGCGGCGCTCAGGATGGCTGGCGCCACCGCATCTATCTCATTCTCGCGCATCAGGCGCAGCGGCACTTTGTCTCTCAGTTCCGGGTTCACGCCTGTCAGCCAAGCCTGCACGACGGCGGGCGAATCGTGCTCGCTCAAGGTCCGCGCCACCTGAAAGGCGAACCGCAACCGGCTCTCAGCATCGCCGTAGATCTCGCCGCCGGCGATCCAGCGATCGACAGCACGAGCGTCCTTGACGCCGCCGATATAAGCGGTCAGTTTCCGCCCGACGATCTCAACCAGCTTCTCGACGACCTTCGAAGCGGGAAGCCGCAAAGCTTCCCGGTGGGCGAAAACGGCGGGTTTGGGTAGGGATGCGGTTGTTTCTGCTGTATCCATCACGCCGCCCTTTCCAATCTGTCGCACCAGGCTGGAAACAGTCGCCCTGCCGATGCAACTCCGGGGTTCGGGCTCTTCGGTGGCTGCGGCACCAACTCGGCCAGCGGCCAAACGGAGATGTTGCCGCACACGCCGCAACATCCACCGCTTGAGTTCGAGACTGTGGCGCAACTCTCGCAGTAGACGGCTTCGACAACCGGAATGCTGACGAGGCTGCGACGCGGACGCAGAATGCTGATTTCTCCCATGATTTCCTCCGGGCTCTCAAGCGCTCGCTAGGCGACCTGCTGATTGGCCATGGATTCGAGTTCATCGACCAGTTGCTTCAACGCCCCCAGGCTCGGCAGTTCCGTGACCGATGCGATCTTGAAGCGCTCCGCTACGGCGAAGAACTGCGCGTCGCCCGCCATCTCGGCCAGTTGGCGCAGCCGCTCGAAACCGCGCGCCGCGGCCTGCATCTTCTCGATGGTCTGCTTCTGCCGCTCCGCGTTCGGGATGGTCCGCGCGTCGGCGCTGTGTCCGGCCCGGCGCAGAATCTCCGCATAGATCGGCTCACCCAGCGTCCCGCGAAAGCTCTCGATCTCGGCCGTCAGACGTTGATCGACCGGTCCGCGCGTGTCGCCGGCCAGGCCGTTCGCCTGAGCCATGGTCATGCCCGGCGGCAGCGCCCACTCGGGCAGGGTGGGAATCGCAACCGGCTCCCCACGGGAATTCAGCCGCACGCGGGTCTCCCCGAAACGGTAGAGGTAGCGGCCCAGCCCGAAACAGCTACAGGCCCGCTTGAAGGCCTGGGCGTCGGCCGCCGTGACGGCGTTTTCGCGGTCGGCCCACTCCTCACCGGTGCCGGTGTGGCTGCCCAGCCGATTGATCGTTACTGCGGTCGCCACCAGCACCTTGCTGGTCACGATCGCCTTGCCCCGCTCCATGCGGCAGAGCGACGGCACGGTCGAGATCGTGTACTCGCGCGTCCAGCCCGACGGCGTGAAGAGTTCGTTGAGCCGGTCCGTGTAGGCGCGCGGATCGGCAAAGGGCAGGATGACGCCGCTCCGGCCATTGTCGAAGGTGCGCATCACGCGCCACTTGATCAGCGCCGGATCGAACGGCGCTTCGAGCTGCGCGAAGAGCTTCTCGCGCTCGGCTTCCGTAAACTTTGTTGCGGCCATACCTCACCTCCTCGGGCTAGGGGCCTACGTTTTCAGGCCAAAGTGATTGAGAGTGCTCCAGCGGGCGCTCCCTATGATTCAGGCCATAGATTTTTGTGCGGATGTTCGCTGTATATTCCGCGCTTGGATCATATTTCCAATTTCCAAATTGGAAATATGGGGCTACAATGGACATATGCAAGGACAAGACGTTGCGCTTCTCCTCAAACTCGCCATCCAGAATGGGCCGCAGGTACCCTCGAAAAACCTGGCGGAGAGCCTATTCATCTCTCCTTCCGAGGTATCGAAGGCTCTGAAGCGCTGTGCGGATTCAGGCTTGCTCTACCTGTCCAGTGGAGAGAAACGGGTAAACCGATCTGCGCTCATGGAGTTTCTGGCGCATGGATTGAAGTACGTCTTTCCGCCTGCCAAGGGACCTCTCGTTCGAGGGGTTCCCACGGCCGCCGCGGCGGAACCGCTCAAATCGCGCTTACTGGAGGATGGTGAGCCTCCCGCAGTTTGGCCGTATGCAGCAGGAAAGGTTCGAGGAATGTCGCTTGCCCCGCTTTACAAGGGGGCGCCCAAAGCCGCGTTGCTCGATCCAAAGTTCTATGGCGTTCTCGCTCTCTGCGATGCAATTCGCAGCGGAAGAACGCGGGAACGAAACCTTGCGGTCGAACTTCTCGGAAAGGAGATCAATGCCTGATCCGAATCTGCCTCTGTTGGAAGATGCAGTCCGCAAACTCGCTCCATTTCTGGATGAGATCGTTTTCGTCGGTGGAGTGACGCTCGGGCTGTTGATTACCGACAAGGCCGCCGCTCCGATTCGAGGAACAAACGATGTCGATGTAATCGCTGAAATTGTTACGTATGCCGATTACATCGCGTTCTCAGAACGTCTTCGCAAGGCCCATTTCACTGAGGACTCAGGGGAAAACCCTCTTACGTGCCGATGGCACAATAGCGGCTTGACGTTAGATGTGCTGGCGCTCAACGAAGAGGTGCTCGGGTTCACGAACATCTGGTATGAGCCTGCGCTCAAACATGCGTTCACGGTTACTCTGCCGAGCGGACAATCGATCCGGGTGATCACTGCACCGTTCTTCCTGGGAACAAAGATGGAAGCATTCCGGGGACGAGGCAAGATGGACTTTCAGGTCAGCCACGATCTCGAAGACTTTGTTGCTGTCATCGAGGGACGGGAGACGCTGCTACAGGAGATCGCCGCGTCTCCGCAACCGCTTCGGCGGTATCTTGCGGATGCAGCGAAGATGCTGCTTGCCGAATCCAGATTTCTTGACGTTCTTCCTGGATTTGTCCTCGACGACGGGCGGGTTCCACTCATTAAAGGACGCCTGGCGTCCATTGCCTCCAATATTCCCTGAGGTGACCGAAAAATGGGTTGCTCTTGATCACAAGCGAATTCTGCGCTTGTGTCAATACGGCACTTCTTCCTGCGTGATCTCCGGTTCATCATTGAACTCAGGCTGCGCAAAGCCCTGCCCGCTGACGTAGTGCTCCACGTCATCGGTGCCGCCGTCGGGAGGAGGAGACAGGAGGCTGATCTCGTTGACGACAATCTCGGAGCGATACCGGCGCTGGCCGGTCTGCCGGTCGTCCCAGGAGCGAGTCCGCAGCGAGCCCTCGACATAGAGCCGCGACCCCTTGCGGACATAGTCGCGCAGGATCTCGGCCGTTCGCTGGAAGCCGACCAGATTGTGCCACTCGGTGTGCTCCTGCCAGTCACCGTGGATATCCCGGTAGCGCTCGCTGGTGGCGAGCGACAGGTTGACGATCGTGCCCGTACGCAGGATGTGGACCGACGGGTCTTTGCCGGCGCGGCCCAAAAGAATGACCTTGTTTACACTCCGTCCCATGCTTCTCTCCTTTATTGGTCGTGGCCGTAGACAGAATCGAGCGCCTGTCGCCGGTCGATCTCGATGTACTCGTCATTGGCATAGCGGTAGAACTTCCCGGTCACCGCGTCGATGTTCAGATAGCGCCGCGTCAGGCGGTGCTTGTAGAGAACGATGTCGCCGGCCTTACCCATGAACATGAAGTCTTCGCAGAACTCGGGCGGCATCGCGTTCTCGAGAGGCCGCCAGTCGGGTTTGCCCACTTCGATGGAGCAGGTCATAGCGCACCACCTTTGTTCGGGGCAGGAGCCACGGCGATGTGCGTGTGCTTGCATCCCAGGCAGGCGACTGCGCCGTTGATCTTACGAATCGCCTCGTCGAAGCGCTCCGGCAGGTCAAGCACTTCGCCGGCCGCGGTATAGAAGACTGGCGCAACCGTACCACGCAGGGACTTGTTCTCCGCATTCCAGAGTTCAACGGCAAGCGTTCCCTGACGGCCCCGGAAGATGGGCGCCGTGGCAATCGCCGGGCGCGTGTGGCCTTCTTCGGACTTCAGCCAAATCCGCGTGATGGCCAGTTCATAGGTATGGCCGATGCGCAGCATCTCGATCCGCACCAGTTCCGGCGCGATCACGATGGCGTGGCGGCCGTTGCCGGATATTGAATCGATTTGTTGCAGCCACGGCAGCGGAGTTCCGTTGGTGTCGAGATAGGCGCAGTAACGGCCCATGTCAGCGACCGCGCCGCCGGCCTCGACGCCGCGTAGAACATACCGCCGCGCCAGATGCTGATGCTCGATTGAGACGCTAGGCTGGCAGTAGATGCCGCGCTTCTCCAAGGCGCGAAGCGTCTGTGGCGGCAATGACAGACCATATCGCGCATATCGATTGGCGTTGTTAGCGACGATCTTTGCTGTGGGAGTCATCGGCATCGCCTCCTCAAACCGCAACCTTGCGGCGGATCGGCTGGCCCAACGCCGCGCGAATCTCTTCTTTCGTGCATCCGGCCCAGCACTTGTAGAGGCGCGGATTCTTGATCTGGATGGCGAGGTTGTCGCCGGAGCGGTCACGCCCGGCCTGAGCGCACGATGGGCAACGCGCCCACCAGTTGCGGCTGTCCTTGCGCGTGGCGCGCACGTAGTCGAGAATCCGGAACTCGGTGCGCAGCGTCGGGGATGTCGGCTGTATATAAGGAGGGGCCACGACTGGGCGGTAGGCTTCGGGCAGCGTCATGCCACCGATGAAGGTTTTCAGTTCCTCCTCGGTGAGTTTCTTCAGGCCGTCAAGATAATCGAGTTGAGCCTCCGGTGTAAGGGCGGCTTCGTAAAACCAGTATCTCTGGTTCGTTTTCCGATGTACTCCTAGCGGCGCGCGGATGGCGTTGCCGTATTCGGCGTCCTCGATCCGGTCCTGGCGCGGAAAGATCTCGATGCCGTCCTTGAGGCCGCCGCCTTTGACCGGCACGCCGAGCCGCAGGGCGAGATTGTATATATAGATGCGGCACTCAGCGGCGAGCAGCGGCGCATCGGCGAAGATCCACAGATGGCCTCCGCGGCGCGATTGTTCGAGCGCGGCTTCGACGCCATCCTGTCTCAGCTCCCATTGCAACTGGAAGAGCGCTTCTACGGCGCCATCGAAGTCGGCGTCAATGGCGACCCACTTCGAGCGCTGCGTCTCCGGATCGATGGCGTAAATGTTGATGGTGATGTCGCCGTTAAGGTGCATCCGCACCACGTCGGCGTCGAGAGGCTTCGGCTTTTTGGTCTGCCAGTCCCGCGCCAGGTAGTACGGAACCGAGCCGTTGGGCAAGGGACGGGCAGCCTGCAGTCCGTAAGCGCGCCGGTTGACGAAGAGTTGAATGAACCGATCGGCCGTTTCGCGGCTTACACAGAAGGTCGTATACATGGATCGCGCTCCTTCCTGAAGTCCTGTGTTTGTACCCCGGTTCCAAAACTCGGTCAAATCCGCAGCGTGCCGGATGAATGGTTGTTGGCGGCTGAGAAAAAGGATGGCCCGAAGCGTTCACCGGGCCATCGAAGCAGCGACGAGGTTGGGCAGGACGAGGATCTTCAGAACTGGTGGGCCAAGCGCAGCCGGCTGTGTTTGACGACAGGCGCGGGTTTGCGGTTGACGGCGAAGCCGTTCGGTTCCGTGCGGAGGCCGGGAAAGGCGGCGGCCTCGGCCAAAGCGTAACGAGTTGCGAGCGAGCGGATGCGGCCAGCGGATAGGCGCATGGGATTCCTCCTGGTTGGAAGTTGGATTTGGATCGAGTGGAGCGGTGGGACAAGGTGAATTGATCAGGATTGAGCCAACTGCATCTGGGAGAGCAGCAGGCCGGGTTGCTCGACGTAGCTGAACAGCTTGTACTCGGAGAAGACCCGGTCGAACAGGTCAGAGGTGAACCGGTCCTCACAGCCCTCAAAGGAGAGCATGTACCAGTCGTCACGCTGCCGGTCGAAGACGTAGATCGCTCCGGATGCGCTGTCGTTGGGGACCATCTGCAGGAGCATGACGCCCTTGCGGGTCTGAATCCAGCGGGTGGCGACCGCTTCGCCGACTTCGAGGAAGGCTTGGACGGTCTCAAGGATCGTGTTGGCGGCGCGGTCGCGCCAGTTGAACAGCTTGTAGACGGACATCTTTCCCAGGCTGCGGGGCATTGGAACTCTCCTCTCTTTGAGAATTGGTTGGGTGGGTTGGGGGTTAGCGCTACCGAACAGCCAGCGCCAGATACCAGGTTCTTACCAGTGAAGCGAACAGGGACACGAAGAGCAGGACGATCCCGGTAAGCCAGATTGTGTGGTGGGCGGAGAAGCGATAGAGCGTGCCACCGAAGGCGACAACGGCCCAGGAATCGAGCACTGTGAGCAGAATGCTGATCGCCACGCGCGCCGTGTTGCGTGAGACCAAAGCACGTTCGACTGAGACAGATGAAGAGGCAATCGACAGGGATTCGGGCATAGTGATCCTTTCCGAAGGGACTTGCCTTCGATGGGTGGGATGAATTGTGGGTGGGCTTCTGGGAACCAGGGCGGGATGAATCGGCGTTTGGGCTGTGACTACAGACCGGCCTCCGATGGCTTTCGGTGCAGTTCAGACGCGGCTTTCAGCGTTGCCGAAAATGAGGATGAATTCTGGGCCACTCATCTGCTCACATGCGTTTCAGCTGACCATCTTTATCCTTCTTCCGACAACTCATTCCAACCACCATCCAAAACCACAAACACAAGGGGGTAGTCAGTTATATGTTGTAGATGACGCTCTGCTTGGACGGGACCGAATGAAGTCAAATGATAGGCAAAGAAGGTCAATAGAGAGGCAATCGGCAGCCGTAACAATTTCAATACAATGTCAAAACACGCCTGCAGAATGATCCTCGTCCTCTGCAAGGAACTCCCTCAGCAAAACATGATCACCTGTTCCATTGTTCACAGCCATGTGCGAGTTGAGGGGCGATTGGCGGAAGGAACTGCTGAGAGCGAATCCAATGTGCTTATGCACGGCTCTCAGTTCGCAGGCCAACGTGTAAAGGAGTTGGCCGTTGACTGCAAGGTACAGAATCGTTCCCGCGGTTTGATCCTGGTTGAGAATCTCCCGGATTTCGCGATAGCGAGCGATCTTTTTCAAACTTCGCTCGTACTCGATGGCGATCGAATGGGCCACGCCATCGACCTCAATTTCAGCGATTGCGTCGTAATCCTTGGCCGGGGGGCCGTCGAGAACCAGATTCCGGGAGGCGATCTCCAGTTCGCATTTCCATCCAAGAAGGATGCCGGCGCGCAACAGGGCAAGCCGGATATTGACGAGTTCCAGCGCATGAGGAATCTGCAGAGAGTGGATGATCTTCTTTTCCGTTGTGCTGGGCAGAGAGAGCAGCATGTGGCCGCGGGATTCGAGAAAAGACAAACCAGACGGCGTAATTCCATACACGGGTTTGCCAAAATATCGAACGTCCTGGAACCGCTGAATGACGCCGGCCTTCTCCATTCGGGCGACACGCCAGCGGAGCGAACTGACGGCCACGCCAGCGCCGTCGAAGAGAATCAGATCGCTGAGTTGGTCGAAACAGATGGCGCGTGCATTGCGAATGTGCAGGAGAACCGGCACGTCGCCTGCATCTGAAAGCGCAATGTAGCCCCGCGCATATCTCATTGCCATCCTCCGTTCGCGCCTTCAGCGAGCACAAGACGCCGTCCATCGCTGCCGATTATCCAGCGTCCCAGGTCGCTCTGGACCCAGTCTGCGGAGCCAAAGAGCAGCATCGCTTCGTATCTTGCGCCGCGCAAACTGATCGAGATCGGCTGCACCCCGGCCGATCGCCAACCCGGTTTTGCGAACTCGATCGCCCCGTGAACGCCAGAACTCAACGTCACCAGCCAGGCATCCGGCGCCGCTCGCGCTACCAATCGGACGAAAAGCAGGTGCGCCTTTCCTCCATATTGGCTCGGTCCCGAGCAAAGAAATGTCCTTCCCAAAGCGCGTGTTGGAAACTCCGGGTTGAAACCGCTCGTCAGGTTAAAACGGATTTGGCCGGGATAGGCTGCAAAATATCGGATGCGACGGCCACACCGAAGGGCTGCGGAGTTGAACCAGGCTGCATTCCGCCTGAAGCACAACGAATCGTTCAGAGTGCGTGGGTGCATCTCCCACCAGTTCGATCCGAAGCTGACTACGCGGACATGCATGGCGGGATCTCCGCTACGAAGGTGCTCAGAAGGGCGCGCGTCTGGATCATTCTTTCCGGCTCACGCAGGAAATGAAGAAACCAAGTGCGCTCGAAGAAATAGCGCGGCAGCGGAGTGTTGTGGTCATGGGACCAGACAAGAAGCCAATCCAACTCCGCCATGGCTCTAGCGAAATCGAGGCTATCTGCGTCATTCTCGCCCAACTGACGACGGAGGAATTCGTTCCACGCGCGCTCATTGAATTCGCCGCCAGCGCGTACTTTGTAGTCGATCCAAAGGCGGAAGTACGGATTTCTGCTTGTCAGATGGTTGAGGAGTTCCTGTGCCTGCTGTTTTGGGGTAAGTCGCCTTGTATGCTTTTCCTGGTCCAGAGTTGGCCCGGCTTCGGCAAACAGCACTTTGATCAGGTGCGCCATGATTCGATCATTGAGTGTGTCGAGTCGGTCCGCGCGATCTGGATTGGGAAGCCCCAGGATGAGATCCAACTCTGCCTTAAGCTCTGCCGGAAGCGACTGACCGCGCAGTTCCAAGAAGCGCAGGAAGAGTTCCATGCGGCCGTAGGCGAGCGCAGTTGGTTGCTCATCACGGGACAATTCGCGGCGGACATAGGCGAGCCATTCATCATGACTTGCGAAGCTGGCTCTGGATTTCCGTTGCATCTTGTCCCCCTCTATGCGCCCTTGAGCGTTGCGTTGCGGCGGCGTTCCTCGTCCAGCAGGAGCGTCGTCTGGTTCAATCTTTGCTTGAGGTTTTTCTCGCTGTTTTCGAGCGCCTCAACCCTGCGTTGCAACAAAAGGTTGCTCTGTTGCAAGCGCGCCGTACCATCATTCGCGTTCTCCACTGCTGCCGATTCGGTTGCGCGCGGAGACGGGAACGTAATCTTTGCCGCGGAACCTGCAACCGGTGAACCCGAATATCCGTTCGAACTGGCGTTCTTTGTGATCCTTCCGGCGACATCCTGTTCCTGTTCTGGCGCCTTCGACGCAGCAGACAGCAGACGCTCGGTTTCCTGATTGTGCAGTTCAACGAGTTGGTTGAATTGCTCGGTACGGCGCACAATTTCGATTCTGTCGCTGACGCGGCCGTTCCAAAGTTCCGCGATGATGGTGGCGGCGACGATCTCCTTCTTTGCCGCAGAGCGCCACTCGAAATAGACGATTCCGGCGACGCAAACGAGCAGGCAGAGCGTCACAGCGTTCGACCAGAAGTAGAGATCATCGATGGTGTGGCCGACAAGATCGCTCCGTCCGTCTGCCATCGCCGCGCCATAGTCGGTGTTCGCGGGATTGATTTTGCCCAAAGCGTAATCGAAGAATCCCTGACGCTGGCGTGCGGCTTGCCCGGTCTTTTCCGGCTGCGGGGAATGCGTCTGGGCGACCATGGCCGGCGCGATGGCACTAAAAAGCAGGAAGACGGCCGACAATTGAATGGCTGAAAGGCGTCGCATCATCAACCTCCGTAGGGTGTATCGAGCGAGATTCCGGCGATCCGCCTGCGCCGCTGGCGGCGATTCGCGGCATCCTTGAAACGGAGATTGACGCCAACCTCGGGCTTCAATCGGCTGTTCATCTTGGGATAGAGATACTGGTCGATTCCGTCCAAGCGGTAGCTGGGTGCGCGGCGAACATGGAGGTGGGAGTGGAGCGTACCCTCGCGGCTATCGACCATCAGAATCTCCATCTGTCCCACAGGAAGGTTCTTAATATGGTCCTCGCGGGCTCTGGTTTCTTTCGCTTCGCTCTCGCTCCCCAGGCCGGTTTCGGTGTATTTCGGTGTGAAGATGCCGGTTCGGCGCACGGAAAGATTGCGCCGTTTCGTTGCGATCTTCGCCGACGCCTTCAGAAACCACTGCGCCGTATTCTCCTCTGAAACATTCATAATCATCTTGGTCCCGGGCGCCGAGGAGACCTCGTCGGCGAATTCCCGGCTGACGCGCTGCAACTGCGGCAGGCTCTGGAAGGAGAACAGGAACGACACTTTTGCGCCGCGCGCCGTCTGCAAAACCTGCGTGAATCCCGGATAGGCGAACGGCGCAAACTCGTCCAGGATCACCGAAAGCATTGGCTCATCCTTGGATTTTGCGGCGGTTGCCTCGGAATACCGCTTGCCAACCATCAACTGAATGTTCTGGAGAAGGATCTTTCCCAAGGCTTCTACGGCACGCTGGTTGCGATTCGAATTCAACGAGACAAACAGGATCAGGTCATTTTCGAGTACGTCGTCGAGCGTCAGCAGGTCCTGATAGGAGCCCGTAACGACCGACAACTCGTCTTCGAGAAAGCTCAGCAACTCGTTCAGAAGTCCCTGAATCTTCTCTACGCGCTCGCGATCCTGGAGCGACCGCACGAGCATTTTGACCGACATCTCGAAGTTCAGACGCTTCTGCATTGAGAGACCTGTCAACGTCGCGATGCGCGCCTTGGCCGCTTTGATCTGCTCCTGAAGCACGTCTTCGTCGAGCGCCATGACCAGAACGTCGTAGACATTGAAGAGCTTGCCGGTGTACTGCAGGACACGGACAAGGTCGGAGAGGTAGGCCTCCTGGTGGCCTTTGAAGAAGTCTTCGCGCAGTCCGAAGGAGCGGAAGATGAAGTTCACATGCTCCTGATAGGCGTCGTCGAGCGAATAGAAAGGGTTGTAGCGGCAGGATTCCGCAGGGTGAGTTGGGTCGAGAATCCGCAGATCCTGCAGACGCCCGGCCGCGGCGATATGCGGTAGAAGATGGTCCAGAAACTCCCTTTCGCCCTTGCCGTCGAAGATAATCATCGGCATCTTTCGCGCGCCGAATCGGCGCGTCAGGTCCTGGGCGATGATGTTTTCAAGGAAGGTCGATTTGCCGGCGCCAGTGCCGCCGACGATCACGCCGTGCTTGATCCGCACGGCATCCGGCCAAAGCCAGGGCTCTTTATGCACGTTGTATCCGAGCAGTGTTGCCGCATCCTCGTGCGCATTGCTCAGGATTCGGGATTCCTTTATGGTCTGGATTGCAATGGGCGGATGCGGCCAGTTTTCCTCGCGCTTCGTTTTTCTGCCGGCAAAGTGGGCGACGATCAGGCCGCCACCGAAGAACAGGATGGCGCAGTCGAGGAAAATTTCGAGACACTGATCGTTGCGCAAGTGGAGTCGGGATACGGCGATGTACCAAAAGAATCCGAACACGGCGCAGCCAAGCAGTACAACGACACCCGCGACATCCTCCGGTCCTGTCCGCCTGTAACCCGGCTGATCATAGTAAGCGCTCATAGGTTTCGACCCAGTGAGAAGTAAAGGAATACGCCGAGCAATGCGAAGACAATGACGCCTACCAGAACCACCAGCGGGCTTGGCTTCCAGCGCCCCCGCCCATCAACTGGTCTCAGATCGTCGGTCAGCGCGGCGCGCAATGCCTTCTCTGGATTCGTCTCCGTGTCTTCGGAGTGAAGCTTTCGAAGCGCCCGGCGCACCTCTTCCCGCGTGACGTGGCCTGCCGATTCCATGGCTAGAGCACCGCTTCGGCTGTGACCGGCCGGTTCCGGTCGACGCCAAAGCTCAACTGATAGAGCCGCGATTGATTGCCATCCGTGCATTTGATGCCGATAACGCCGGTCGCCATTTCGCCCGGAGCAAGATCGCGTGGAGTGAACTCTGCCTGTGCAACATCGAGCGCAACCCCACGATGCGTTTTGAAAGATGCGTAGGTCTTGCGCTTAAGTTGGTGATTGCGAAGGCTCACGAGCGAAACCACATTCTTGCCCGGCGTCTGCGCATAGACAGCCGGAATTGTCACGCGATACGGCGCCTCGGTGCGATTCGTTATCGAATACCGGATATAGATTTGGTCGCCGGTGCGGTACACCTGATCAAGCGCAACCTGCACACGGTTGCTCTCAACCTTGGTCGATTCCTGTACGATGTCTTCCGCCCCTGCCAGCGTCTGCGTGAGAGCGAGCGTCGCAATCTTGCGAATCTCCTGCTCAGACGGTTGGGCTTCGGAGTGCGCGTCGGTGCGAGGAGTCGGTGCGGGATCGGTGCGAATCAGCACGTCCATGGAAGAGAGCGACCCAGACGGATCGAGTTCATAACTCAGCTCTCGAGACACCGTCCACACGAAAAGATTGGTCGAAACGCCCGGCTGGAGAGGCTTAATGAAGACCTTGTCTTCGTGGCGTTCGATCTGAAAGCTGTCGGCATCGCCAACAGCGAGCGTCGTCACCTGCTCACCAAATTCGAGAACGGTGAGATGGTTTATCGAGGTTTCAACGTGACGGATCTGGCCTTGGCCGGTCGTCTGCGCCTCCGCTGCGGCTACTACAACAACAAAAAGCAATGACATGAGCGTCTTCATAGCGGCCTCCTCGGCGCAAGAAACAAAAGGAGAAGCCGCAGCATACGCCGAGACTTCTCCTTCCGGTTAAGAGCATCCCAGCGCGGCTGGAACACTCGTGTCCTCAAATGTCAGGTTCCGCTTTCCCTTGTAGTGGAAGAGGAATACCCGCTTCACGCCTTCCGGTCCGTCGGGATTGGCGATCCGCTCGACGAGAAACGCGCGTTGTTGATCGTCAAACCAGACGTACCCATTAATGGTTTTCGGTAGCCGAACCCTCACCCGCTGGCCGCCGGTCGCCTCAGCAAAGGCATCGACGATCTCCTGCGGGAAGGACTGGAAGAGAACCGCTCCGGAGCCTGTGCCATTCGAGACGATGGTGTTCATCGCCTGCGCCCAAGCCCTGCGATTCTCCTGCTTGCCCTGCGCCCAGTAGTGCACAAACAGGTGGAGCGAGCTGAATTGATCCCGCGCCTCCTGTTCATGTTCCCAAAGCGCAGATTGCGCTTTGTTGCGCGCAAGCACAGCCGAACGGCGTTGTTCCTTGTCCTCGCACTTGCGCATGGCATCCCACAGCGCCTGTGCGTTTGCGAGTTGGAGTTTAATCTCCTCCTCGCGTTCGACGATCCGGCTGGCAACATCGGCGTAGATGGAGTTGATCAGTTGGCATTCCTCGAACATTCCCTTGGTGACGGTTTCGCCAGAGAAGAGTCCGCGGAAGTCCTCGATCGACATCCGATCTTCGAATCCGGTGCCGGATTCGTTGGGCAGAAAGCCAAGCTCTTTGCGCAACACGTTGTAGAGCCTTCCGACCTTGTCGGTGTCCGCTACATCCAGATGAGCCGGCAGATCCGACACTCTGCGCTCGCGTTTGTACTTGAGCCAGGGCGCCGGAGTTACCTCTTTGCGGATTTCGCTGATCACCGACTCATCGATCTCAACCCGGTGTTTGAGCGAGTCGAGAGCGTTCTGCAGTTGCTCGACGAGCTTGTATGCCAGGTCCGGCCGTCCAGCAGCCAGGCACGAGGTCTTCAGATCGGTAATAGAGCCGATCCTGTTTCCGCGCGCCTTCATGGCGACCAGACAGACGTTCCACCAGGGAGACTTAGCCTTTTTTAGCTTGGTCTTGACTTGGCGGAACTGCTCTCCGTACGCAATCCGTCCCGCAACAAAGCGCGGAAATTGATCGGATGGCATGACGCAGATGGTGTCGAAATCGAAGTCGCCGCCATTCCGTTTCGCCGTCTCCGAGTGGAGGATGTAGGTTCCTTCCATGCGAAGCTGGCGTTCAAGAATAGTGGCAACCACTGATTCGTCAAGATCTACGCCGAGAGCACGATTGAGAACTGGCACGAGTTCGTCGTTGGTGAGATGGCGGATGGGAAGCAAATCCTCCTGCATCCGAATGGGATACCGGATGCAAAGTCCCTTCTCCGCCGTTAACGATGTGATGGATGTGTCCAGCGGCATCCAGTCGGAGGCCGAGAGAACCTTTCCCCGGTACTCGATCAGGACGCCATCATCCGCCAAAGCGAATGCAGGCAGCCGGAAACCTCCACCTGTGCAGATGCGAAATGCCCAGCGGGCCAGCTTACGGTTGATCTGGTTCGACACGTAGGGGAACTTGATGCTGGTTCCGCTATGATCGGCCAGAAGCACTGCTTCAGCCGGTTCCCACTCTTCGGAGACAGTGCTTGCACCCTGCTCCAACGCTTCAGGATCAAAACTTGCATCCTCATCCTCGAATGCGGCAACGTCGGACGATTTGCCCAGTAGTTCGAGCAAAGCATCGTAATTGCCCTCGTCCCAAGCCTTTCTCACCTTGCGAATCTGCTCGATGGCCCGAGGCATGATCTCAAGTTGAAGGCTGTCTTCCGAAGCGTGCTCGACCAGCGTATAGCTCGATCCAAACTCCAATACCCGGGAGATCTCCTTAATCCCGAGAACCGCTGGACCCGTATACAGCCGGCCCGATGTGCCCAGCTGTGGAAGGAAGCGCAAGCCTCCTCTCAATGCCGGTTTCGCGGCGCTATCAGGCAGAATGATATCGACCCCGAGCCTGTCAGCCACGCGATCGCTCATCGCCTTTAACGCACCTTTTGCCTGCTTCGGTTCTTGCGCATCGAATGCCAGCCGGAACTGGCAGAACCTGTTTGTGCCGATCTTGAGCTTGCGGTAGACGGACTCGCGTACCCATCCACGGCAGTCGTTGGTGCCAAGAGCGTGCTCCTGGACCACGGCCACGCGGAAGTTGGGTTCGTCCACCATCAGCCTGCAGTCGGAGACGAGAATGGCGAAGTACACCATTGCCGCCTCGGGCCAATGCTGAAAGCGCTCAGCAATCTGTTTCGAGTGCGCGAGATCGACGAAGTAGAACTTGCCGTCCTTCGCAGAGTTGCTCGCGCCCACCAAACGATATTCGACCCCGCCGTAAACGAGCTTGGCCATGCGGTTTTCGACCACTGACTGCTCATACGGCGTCAACTCATGCGGCACATTGATGCGCGCTACCTGGATGCCGGGATAGAGTTCGGCAAGCAATTTGCCCTCGAGCGTATCCTTGCGGCCCAGTTGGCTAGGCTTGCGGGTCACTTCTCCTTGCGCATCGATGCTCAGCTCTAGAATGAGCTGCTGATCGATCGCCGTCTTCTGTGTCCTCGTCGCTGTCATTTTCTCCTCACTTGTCTGGCGCTTCGAGACGAAGTGACAAGAGATCTGCCGATCCCGGTCATGAATCTCTTCGCCTGGCCGCCCGCGTTAGGGGTGGGTGATGATCCAACCAGGTTCGAGACTTCAAACCGGGTCAGCGGAATTCCTCATCGCGCACGCGATAAGGCATCAAAGGAGGATGACAATAGCCATATTTCAGGGTTGTATCCTCTTTGAATCCGTTGACCGAAGTGCCTGCTACTTGCGCACAGGCCGCTTAACCAATGTCGGAGAGCCGCCCTGGATCTCCGCCTCCGCCTTGTAGACCACGATGGAGTAGAGCAGGCCGCTCTTCGTTTGAA
Source organism: uncultured Acidobacteriaceae bacterium (assembly GCA_963835355.1). Taxonomy (GTDB): domain Bacteria; phylum Acidobacteriota; class Terriglobia; order Terriglobales; family Acidobacteriaceae; genus Telmatobacter. The sequence continues at coordinate 18,732 of CAWIFE010000003.1, forward strand.
ATGCCTTGATCAGGGCCTCGCCTTCGTTTGCAGCCTCGGCGCCAAGCTCGGGCTTTTCGGGAGACGAACCTTCTTTGGCCAGGAAGTATCGGGCCTGTTGATCCTCCTCATGGCCGCGTTTGCGTCTCCGGTTCGGCTCGGCGGCCGGCGCCTGCGGTTGCTCGTTTCGAGGTATGCTCACTGCTGCTGTCGCCATCACTGGCCTCCTTGATTTGCCGCGGTCACGCTGCCGGTTATTGTGTCCGGCGCGTTCAGAATCTGATTGCGGCGTTCGCCGTCGATGGGTCGCTCGCTGTACTCGGCAATCCACAATCCATCGGGATTGGCGTCCGACCTTTTGTCCGCGATTACCCGGATGCGGTATTCGTTCACAAAGTGGTCGGTGACCTCGGTTCCGTTCGAGAGATGGTGAACGTCCTTGACTCCGTAGACCAGATACGTGAGCGGCTCTCCCGATACGGCGTCGAGTTCTCGCAGATGAAAGACCGACTGAATTTGCCCGTCGTCGATTTTGCCGCGTGTATTGTCGTCGGCCATCGCCTTCAACGTGTACCCACGCAGGTTGCGGGTCATCATATTGAGGCTTGCCGCCCAGTGGTCGTCCACATCCGACGGCGAGTAGTTGAGATAGCTCGTCAGGAACCGTTTGACGAAGGCCTCGTCGAGAAACTGGTCCGTGCCGGCTGCGGCAAGATCTGTCACCCCGCCTTTGGTGGGCCTGCCTACAACCGAAGCGTCGCCATTGGGGCCGATGCGGATCACTGTCGGCGGCTGCACGCGCACGAAGACGGCAAAGCCAATCGCAGCAAGTGCAATCGGGATTGTCAGAAACGCCAGCAGCCAGGCGCGGTTCGCATTCGCGCGCAAAGCCCCATCCACCTCGTAGTACTTCGGCCTCGCCTGGGAGGCCTCGTCCATTCGATCTGCCTTTGCATTCATCATTTGCCTTCTACTCCTTTTCGGTAGCTCGCCTGGATACACTTGCCAGGCCCTGAGCCGCGATTCGGGCGGCATGGTACGCGCCCCATGTTCCGATGTTGTAACGGTGAACAGTCGGCCCACGCCTTGCCGGAGCGGATGTTCTCGGAGGGCTACTGCTACCTCCTGAAACCCTGCTTGTAGCCTGCGCGGGAGTCGCGGCTTCCGAGGTTTCGCTTTCGGCCGGCACGTCGCTCGAACTCTGTCCCATTACATCGCTGAATGAGCCGCGAATCTGATCGGCATGGCCTTCGATCGTTGGGCCTCCAGAGAGGGAATTCGAAGCTGTTGCTGGAAGCATTTGAGGTGCAGCCGGTTGATTCGATCCGGCTGAAGCGGCCGTTAGCCGACCCGCGCTCGCTGCCGTGCTTGTGGAACTGCTAGCACCGGCTCCTTGCGCGCCGCCTGCCCCAGCAGCGGCAAATCCTGCTGCTGCGCCTTCGCCCGCCGCAATTCCAGCTGTTACCACTGTGGCCGCTGCTCCCACCAACGCGACCGCGGTAGCCCCAACGTCGCCCGAGACAATTCGCTTGGCAATGAACGGAATCACTGCAATCGCCAGCGAATAGATGATGCTGGCGATACCGATGAGGAATGCTCCTTCAAGATTTCCCAACCCACCTAGAAAATTATTTTGGTTGAGCATCTGACCGACCTGCCCCATCTGGACTGCACTCAGCAAAGCGCCGAATCCTCCGTAGAGGATCGGCCACGAATTCCAAATGAAAACATTCTCGATATACGACTTGGCAATGCGGTTCGTTGCTCCTAGAGGCATCAGAGCGATCACAATCGGGCCAAAGATGTAAAGAACACTGCCATAGAAGATATAGAAGAACCCGAAGATGACGATGACAACGGGATAAAGAATGTACGCAACAAGAATAAGGATTCCATCGATGACGCCGGCAACTGATCCGGTAATCAGCCCCCACAGATTCTGAAAGCCGATCTGACTGAACTGCGTGCTAATATCGTTCTTCCAATTATCGAAAAGGTTCACGGAACCGGACGCGTTACCGATCCAGTTCCCGGCGTTTACAAATCCCTGATTGATGGTTGTGAAGATGGTTCCGTAATTCATAACCACAACCGCGGTGACGACGTACTTGATCAGATTCGTTCCCAACCCACGCACGTCACCGCCGTGCATGGCCGATTGATAGACCTGCCAGAGAAAGCCCACGAGCAGGACGACGTATGCAACGGTCTGCATCCCGCTCGTGATGCTGGTCGAGTCGATCCCGGCCACCGCCTGCGTCAGAAAACGCTCGAAGAGATTCAACTGCGTTGACTGAAAGAACGCAAGCATTGTGACGGCGACGTGCGGGTTGGGAATCGGGAGGTTCATCGTGCATTACCTGTTCGTCAGTGCCCCATTAATGAGGCCGTTGTTGCTGGTATTGTTCGTGGTCGCCAGTTTTGTGATGGCGCTCTGATTGGCGAGATCGATTCCGCGCGTGCGCATCAACTCCGCCAGCGCGGCCTGCGTGTAGGCGTTTGCCCGCACGACCCAAACGTCCGCCTCTGCTTCGAGAATCGGCGCGCTGCCCGGCGCGGCGGCCGTGATCTGCTGGCCCATCTGGTCCGCTTCCTTGAGTTCCGCATCCGCCAGAGCATCGATTTCGATTGCTCGTTTCATTGCGTCTTGAGCCTGTGCATCGGTCATATCGGTCATTGTTCGCACGGCCGGCGAGGCGGCGTTCTGCTGCATCACACCTCCGTAGACCGACTGGAACTGGGTCGAAATACTGCCCACGTTGCCGGCGTTGCGCGAAAGCAAGAGGGACTCAAGGTTGCTCGACTGCGGCAGGGTGGCGCTTGAGACATTCACATGAAAGAGGTTTGAGACCTGGCTGAACTGGTTCTCAAACTGCGTCACGGAGTTCTTGGCCTGGTTGATCGCCGAAAGCGGATACATGACCTGCTGCTCGTACTTCGCCACGCTCTGCTCGTACTGGTTGATGGTGTTAAGCGGCGCGGAGATGTAGGTGGACATCAGCGACTGCATCTTCTGAAGAGCGGCAAGAATCGCTGCCAGATCGATGCCAAATTGCCCATGCGCCCGCATCGGCATAATCGTCAGAACTGCCAGAACGACGGCAGCGGCCTTGAGCAGCACCGGCCTGCGCCAGGAACGCTCGGATTGCGCTGCTTCGTAGCCCTCGCCGAATACCGGAATCTCGGACGTTGGTTCCTGCTTGCGCCGCCACGGAAATGGCTTACGCACTTTGTTTGTTGATTTCTTTGAGTCGGACATGACACTCTCCTTAGTGCGCCGTAAGCGCCCCGGTGATTAGGCTGTTGATCCCGCCCGTGATGGTCGTTCTGCGCTTCAACAGCGCGTTGTCGTGAGCGATGCGGCCGGCCTCCTGCCGCAACTGGGCGGCAAGCATCTTCTGCAGATAAGCCTGGCAACGGAGATTCGAGACCTGCGCCTGCGCCGTGAGATATGGATTGGAGCCCGGCGTCGTAACGGCAACCTGGTTCTCCATCTGGTTTGCGGTCTGGAGGATGGTGTCCGCGCCCTGGTCGGCGATAAGCGTCGTTTTCAGGTTCTCCTGGCCCAGCGCGTCGTCCATGTCCATCATCAGGAGGTCCTGGGGCGCGGCGCTGTTCTGCTGCGGAATCGCCCCGTAGTTGGCCGTGAAGCTCGTGCCGAGCGCCGGAATCTGCGACGACAGACGGCTATGCAGGATCGACTCGAATTGCTGCGGACCTGCTGTTACAGCGCTCGTTGTGGGAGTGCTGAAGATCTGGTTCATCTGGTTGCGAAAACTCGAAATCGAGTTCGCAACGAATCCGCGAGCCTGATTGAGCGCAGCCAGCGGCCACATCGTCGTCTGGTAGAGCTGTTGCACCTGCTGCGTAAGCTGGTTGATCGATTTGAGCGAGCTACCGATGTCGCTCTGAATCGTACCGAAAATCTCACTGAAGATATCGAATATGCCGGCGTGCGCGCTTACGGGCAGCAGCATTGCAATACAAAGGACAGATGCTGCCATCACCCATTTCCATCGGCGGCGCCGATTTTTCACTGCGCTTGGTGTAGCTCCGCGTTCTACGTATGGAACACCGTTCAACAACGGCTCTTCTTGTGGTTTGCGAACGTCTTGTCTCATGGTGCAAGTACCTCCTGAACCTCTCCTGAAAGTTCTTCCGTCAAGGGCGCAAGATCCGCCAAACCACGAGGGAAGCGCTCGGCGAGTTTCTCGTAAGCCTCAATTCGCGCCATCGACGAGTTCTTCCTCATCCACCATTTGCGGTAGATACGCTCGCGGGCGTAGGTCGTCGTGATCCAGTAGTCCACCGGACTCGGCACGATGCGGATCGAATGCGTGGATTCAGCCTTCTCGCCAATCGCAATTAGGAACTCGGCGCTGTGGCCCTTCTTCGGGTGGGCAAAGGTCTTGATCTGGTTGAGCGCCGTCTCGTTCAGATGAACGTGCTCACGAAGCGCGGTCATGTCGCCTGGCTGCTTGCCGATGATCTTCGTCGTAGCGTTCTTGACGATGCCGGCGCCATGCTCGTTGGGCTTGTCCGGCGTTCCGACGAAATCCTCCGGCGTCTGGCTGATCCCCCAGACGCTGGCATTGCGCTTGCGCGCCGTGCGGAAGAGTTGAACGACGACGCTGGCCAGGATGGGAGATTCAAGCAAAGCCCAGCATTCATCGAGCAGGACGATGCTTGGCCGGCCGGTCATGCCGGAGGCCCGGTAGGTCGCGGTATGAGCAATGAGCAGGCTCATCGCGCGTTCCAACCGCGGATCGTCCTTCAACTTCTCCACGTTGAAGTAGAGCCAGGGATTATTCAATTCGACGGTTGTCGGTCTATCAAAGAGTCGGGCATACGGCCCCTCATCCACCCAGGCCCGCAGCTTGGTCGAGGCCATCTGGGCCATCGCGTTGATCTTCTGGTTGCGGTCCCGGTCCTGCCAGTGAGCCAGTTCCGCCGCCAAGTCGCCAAACAACGGAATCGGATTCGAGGTCTTCGCGCTGCAACGCTTGTAGGTTGATCCGATTGCTTCGAGCAGGACGCTATCGAGCAGGTCGATGTCCAGATCCGGCGGCGTGTTCTCACCCAGCATGTGCCGGGTCAGATTTTTGAGAAACGAAATCTGATCGTTCGAGGGCCGGTCTTCGCCCTTCGGCAGGTCCCAGGGGTTGATTGTCTGGTCCGAATCGAGCGACATTTCGATCATCTCGCCGCCCATCAACTCTACGAGCGGCTGGTAGGAGTCCCCACGCTCCAGAATCGAGATCAACGGGTTTGCCCGCGCCGCCATCAGAAGCATCTGCTGTGCGGCCAGAGTCTTGCCGCCGCCGCTTTTCGCCATCAGCAGACCGTTCGCATCCGAAAGATCCGGATCGAACATCGAAAACGGGATGAGCTGACGGTAGGGAGTCTCAAAGAGAATGAGCGGGCTCCGCCGGGTTCCCATCCACGGCATCTCGACAGGAACTAGATCGGCGACATTCGAGGTCAGCATGTCCTGGTCTCGTTTGTCAGCGTCTCCCATCCCCGGCAAGGTTCCCAGTAAGATGCGACGCTTGGCGATTGTCTCCGCTACGGCCTTGGCGCCGTTCATATGTGTAAAGGCGTTCAAAACCTCCTGCGTGCGGTTGGCCAACTCGCGCTCCGATTGTTCGAGATCCCGCATCGTCACCGCCGGATGCGAGGTCCGCACGACCACCGAAAGACTCAACTTCGCCGTCTTGAGCGACGACGAGATGATGTCGCGCTGAACTTGCATCAACTGCGCCTGCGCGACCTCAGCCTCGGGATTCGATTTGAAGTTGCCGTTCGCGTCTTTCTGGGCAGCGGTCATCTTCTGCAGCCGCTTCTTGTAGCTCTTAAGCACCTTCACCTGGTCTGGGATCACGACCTGTCCGCTGATCACGATCGGAAACCCAAGGGTCGAGAAGTTCTGGAGCATCCCAGGGAATGTCGCATCGGGCAGCTCTTTCAGACTCACCACGCCGTAGAGGTAGCCGTCGATGTTGAGGTAAGTCTCGGTCTCATTGAGGATGCTCGCTTCCGCTGCCTGATCGCGCGCGCTGCGGTACTCGATCATCTGCGCTGGAGGCACGTAGGGCCGGTGGTCGCGTCGTATCGGGTGCTGTGCTGTCTTGAGTGCTTCGAACAGTTCCTGAGTCGTGAGCCGGCGCGAGCCAAGATTGGCCGCCTCCATCGATCCCTCGACGCCGCGCAGGATCGACTCGAATTCCGCCCGATAGGTCTCATGTTCCTTGCAGGCTCGCTGGATGGCTTTGGCCTGGCTCAGCGTGAAACCACTCAATTTGCGATTCTGCTCGGCTGAGTGATAGAGCTTGGCATGAATGCGCGGATCCCAGATGTAATAGACCTGTAACCGGTTCTCGAAGAAATAGCCGGCTTGCTCCTTCTCGCGCCACATTCGCAGGCGGTGCGCATCGAGCGCCATCACTTCCGATTGGCTGGCGCGCTGCTCGTGGACGTAGTTGTCCAGCAGGTCGCCCAAGCGTTCGGAGATCTCGTAGCGGAACTGGACGCGCATACTGACGTCGGGCACGCTGCGAAAGAGCGCCTCCAGCATCGCCTTGGTCTGGTTGCGATCACCATCCGTGGCGAAGTACCCCAGGATGCCACGCAACTCGTATCCCGCAACGAAGGCCCCGTTGGTGCGGACCATGATGTTCTCACCTTCAGGAAGGTCCCGCAGGGAAAACAGTTCGCAAACTGCCGGCGACTTCTTCCTTTTTTCGTGCTCGGCATAGGTCATCGGCATGATTCACCTCACCTCCCTGGCTTTTTGGGGCCGCGCTCCAACTCTTCTTTGGCCATCCGGGCGAGCGGCAGGATCCCCTCGTGGTAACGCGCGGCAAAGAGAACGCTCGCAAAGACCGCCCGTGCCGCATCGGCGTCGAGTTTCAGAGCGACTGATCCGTCGGTCAACTTTTTGATCGCGGCCTGCATCGGCTAGTCCTCCTCATCGACGAGATAAGACTCCGTCAAAACGGAATCTCGCTCAAGCGCGCACCACGCCTTTGGAGAGAAAAACGAACGCAACAGGTCTGTGAGATACCCGCGAGGCCGCCCGTATTTGAAGAGGATCAGAAACGGAACCGCCAGCGCGGGCACGACAAACTCCATGAAGATGTTGAGCGGCATTCCAAAGACGTGCGCATTTCCGCTGACAAAGTGAGCGAGCAGATTCATCATCGCGGCCAGCGCCAGCACCAAAATCAGGTCCTCGAACTCGAGACCGAGAAACGTCACCTTGGTATGCAGATTGCGATGAACAGGCGTCAGATCGAGGCTCATCCCAGGCTCCTTAAATTCCATGCGCGTGCGTGACCATCGATTCGGCCAATCGCACCATTCCTGAAACCATCAGTGCTCCCATTGCGGCGATGAACTTCCTGATCCAGGTCGAGCCCGGATAGATCTCCGAAACAACGCCGCCCATGTGAAAGGCCATTGCGGCCAACTGAGTCAGTGCGAAGACAGGAAGAATTACGTTGGCGACCCAGTTCACCAGGCTCATCGTCGCCATCCAGAAGCCGTCAGCGCTGGTCGGCCCGGCGTGCTGGACAAACCCCTCCAACGCGCGGAGCATTCCCGAGCACATAAGAGATGCGAAGCCGCCGTAGAGCAACTGCTCGAACTGGCCTCCCTTGCTGTAGCGATAAACCGCCGCTGCAAAGAATCCTCCAGCCATCGTCGGCATCATCACGTTGCCGGCCCAGGATGCAAGGTTCGTGATTGCTCCATCGAGACTCATTTGCATCTCCTCATGCCGCCATAGCCTGGAACAGCGCCAGAAGTCCGCTCAGACTCAAGAAACCGATCGCGGCAAAGATCAGCCTTACCCACGGCCTGTGCCGCACATAGTTGATGACGGCGCCTACGCAAGCCAGCCCCGCAGCGGCCGGCATGATCTGGCCAGCGATGTAGTTCCAGAGCGAGGTGAGCATGTCCGTCGTCGCGTATTCGCCGCCGGAGTTCCAGCCTTCGAGCAACTGCATCGTCGCCGAGATCGACATCAGAAATAGCGCGGCGATAATTGAGGAAAGCGGATTCTCGCCTCCGGCCACGTCCAGCGTCGCTTTCAGCACGAAGTACGCCGCGACTACCGGAACCAGCCGTGCAACAACAATCTGGTTCACGAAGTTCTTGAAGACCGTTTCCATGCTAGCGAGCCAGCTTGTTCCAACCGATCCGCTGGCTGAAGGAACCTGAATGCCCTGCGCTGCAATCCATGAGAGAAGCTGTGGGATTGTAAGAAGAACAACCGTCCACAGAATCCACTTGCCCGCCCGGCCGTTGATGTGGAAGTGAATTCCGCCTTCCTGCCGCAGGCTGACGCCCGCGGCGGCCAGAGTGCAGAACGCCGCGGGAACCGCCAGATCGAACAGCACTTGCAACAGGTCGAGAAGGAATTGCGGCACAGGCATCCGGCTCTCCTTACTGAATGCCTTGCGCTTGTGTAATGAAGCCCTCGGCCATGCGCCCGAGTCCGGAGATCACCATCAGGGCAACGCCGGTGACTCCCCAGCCGAGATAACCGCGGCCGCTCTTGAAGTGCCAGCCGGCGACGCCAAGGCAGGCTACGGCGATGACCGGAGCGATGACATTGCAGCCCCAATTGACGATATTGAGGACGGTGCCCTCGACCGTGGTCGCCTGCTGTCCCTGAACGGCCTGGCCGAACTGCGGGCTTGTTCCGAGGTTCTGAGCCCTGGCCGCGAAGGGCGCTATGAGATTGCCAAGGAGCATGAAGCTCAAAGCAATTTTCAGCGCGATGTGCAGCCAGTTGATCTCCGCCGGGCGGTGGAGAACGAGTGTGGTGGACGACGCGGACGCCGGTGCGCGCCGCGAGATACCGAGAAAGTCTCTCATACGCTTTGTCTCCTAAACGCGTCTGCTCTTGGCATCCGTGTCGAACGAGAGAATGCGTGCGAAAGCAAATTCCGTCAAATTGCCGCCTGATTACCCATCAACAAACGTTCTAATCTCGATTCGCGTATGGGCAATCGCTATAAGTGATAGGAAGCGCACGTTTTCTATAGCTCTGTATTCGTGACAGCGCTAGAATCCTTGATGGAAGGGATTCCTGAACTGCCGCGGCCAGATCAGGAGGAGAACGATGGCGGCCACTGGGCAACAGATCGCATATCGGTGCGACCAGTGCGGTAGCCCTGAGTTGGTCGCTCTGTCCCTGCTTTACGAGCAGGGGACCCGCAGCTTCTCCGGACGCTTCACCTCCGGGGTCAGCCAATCCTTCACTGCGAAGACCGCCTCGCCACCGTCTCCCCGCAGTTACGGACGAGCATTCTTTGGTTGGGGATTTGCAATCTTCTTTTGTGTCTTTTGGGGGATCGCTGGCTTTCGTGGGATATTGCAACATCCGCAAAAGACAGAATCCCTTGAAGGCGCAGTTACATTCCTGTTTTGTTTGGGCTTCATGCTTTTCTTGGGCATGCTTTTCCATTTCCGCAGAATTGCCCGCTACAACCGCGAGGTCTATCCGCATCTCCATTCGGACTGGGCGCACACCTTCATGTGCCGTCGGTGCGGAAAGTACTCTCTGATTTGCCTATAATCGCTGGAACAAGATCACTCCGCGAATTTGCCTCAAACGCACAACGAGGAATCGGGATCGATAATTCCTCAAATGCGCAATGAGGAATTTGAAGCGATTTGCCTCAAGCGCACAATGAGGCAACGGGAACGATTATTCCTCAAGTGCGCAATGAGCAAATGAAGGCATATTGCCTCAAACGCACAACGAGGCATCAGGATCGACAATTCCTCAAATGCGCAATGAGGAATTTGGAGCGATTTGCCTCAAACGCACAATGAGGCAACGGGAACGATCTTTCCTCAATTAGGCAACGCACAACCGAAACTATCCTCGCCTCTCATCGTCTTCTTCCAGCCATAAAAATGCCCTGGCCGAAGCCAGGGCTCGCAGCGACCTCCGGGATCTCTATTGGACGGCCGACGCAACCTTGTGCAGTTCTGTGCTGTTCTCGGTGTGCTTGGTGAATACGATGTAGATCTTCGTATCGGCAGGCACCGATACCACTACACGGCTGTTGGCGCTCAGGCTCATGACCTCGGTGTCGCCGGCTGTCCCGATATTCTCGGCCAGCCGCTCCCGCAGCATATCGTCTTCAGAGAACGCGGCGCTTGAGTTGTTTCCGGCCACCTCGGCAAGCACGGAGCCAATCCCGGACGCGGCACGAACCAGGAAATTCTTGCCGGTGTTCTTTCCATAGACGTCGCCTTTGATCGGTCCGAGATCGAGCCCCGTGCCTACGGCTTCGATATTCTCCCTGGCGCCGTCGAGCAATTCGATCTCGTCGAACTTTACGCTGACCAGTCCGCTACGATCGGCCTGCTGAAGCGATCCATAGACGCGAGCACCGGCAGGTATGACGATCTTGTCACCGATCGCGTAGGTGTACTCGACCACGGCCACAATCGGCGTCTGTACCGCGCTTGAGATTTGCGTTTCGAGTTTCGCCTCGATCCGCGTTCCGGGCGTGATGTCCAGTTGAGGCGTTGCGTCCCTATCCGCGCTCGCCGTTGAAAGCGTTCCGGCTGAACTCTGCGTCACACTCCGCACAAAGACAAGCGATGGCTCCTTCAAAGCGTTTTGCTGCTGGCTCTGCGACGTGGGTTGGCTCGATGTGTTGCCATAGGGTACCGGATCTTCCCACTTCTGTTGCGTCTCTTCGAATGTTGGCACGCTGGCCAGCGTGCGCCCGGCTAGCGGTTTTGCCGTAGCAGGCTTCTCGGTGGCATCTAAATTCGATTTTGGCGGCGCTTGACCTGTCAGTGCACGCGTCCGCCGGATGTCGCCCGGGCCAAGTTGGCCGGCCGCATTGTCCGGCGCGGCAGTCCGCACGGTGTCCATAACAGGCGTGACGCTGCCTTTGGCCGGCTTCGTTTCGGCTTGTTTCTGTTGCTGTGCCTGTGGCTTTGCAGCAATCTGTTTCTTGGGCGTTTTGCCCGCAATTGCCGTAAAGATGAAGAAGAGAATTGCAATTGCAAGCCCGCCGCCAAGAAGAAGCAGTTTTCCTTTGCTCAATCCTTCCGAGCTGCTTTTGTCTGCCCGCGTCGCAAATGCTGACGAGCCTTTCGCAGGCTGTTCTTGAGTGATCCCGCCCCCCTGCGATACGCCCGGCTCCGCAGCGCCTCCTGCTGGAGCAGTCGAGCCATTAATGCTGCTTCCGGTGTTGTCGATGATGCTCATAGTCGATTGCCCCTTTCTACTGGTTGTCGGATTGATTCGGCGGAGTGAACGGAAGCCGGATCAGAATCGGCCGGTCGACCTGATCCGCTTGCGCGATCTGGAGAAATAGCTGTTCGGTGGACTCTTTGAAGTTGGGTCGGTCGAAGACGACTACACCGTCTGCGCGCGCTCCCGGTTCGAGGCACGTAGTACTGAGCTTGTAATCGCGTATCTCCATCTGATCGGAGGAAATGCCTTTGCTCTTCTTCGACTTCTTCTTATCTGGCTTGCGTCCGGTGATCTGAATCTGCGGAGGGACAATCTCGACCGAGGCATCTGAGTTGTTGAAGATCGAGTAAGCAACGACCGTCTCGTTCTTCCACTGCCGGACTTGGCCGACAGAAGTCTCGATCTTCCGGCCCTCCCACTTCGTCCACTCAGGAGCGTTGATCTGCGCCTGTTGGGCGAACACCTCGTCGAGAGCCGATCTGGGCGCATCGCCGGAATTGGGTGTCTGCCCGGAAGGGCGCGCACTCGTCTTCCGTTCCTGGGCTTTGCCCGTTGCTGCCGGTGCTGCTGGTCCAGGCATGTCGCCAGCGATCAGGAAACTGCGAGCCGCGCGGTACTCGATCAGGAAGTCAACAGGTGGCGTGTCGTTTGCGGCGCTCGCGCCAGCGCTGATTAGCTCAATGGTGACGTGCTGACCTGATTTGGTCGCGATCAGCAGATTCGACTGCGCCGGTTCCTTGGTGATGGGCTTGACGTAGACGTACTGCGGCTCGCCCTCGTTATGTTCAGCCTTGAATGTGCCAGGACTGCCCAAAATCACGGAAGTGACATCCTCGGGCATATGAATCGACGATTCGAAATCCGGCCGCAGATGCAAGATCGTCACCTCTCTTGAATCGATCGTCAGAGTGGCAACTCGCGCCGGCACAGCGTGATCCGCTGCCAACGCTGACAGTGGAAACAGCATCATCGCCAGGAACACTTCGAAATGCCTCATTGCTTCTACCTCCTTCGCGCACCTGTCGATGCGTGTTTCCGCGTGGTATATCTCAACCGGACGGCCTCAACGTAGGCCACGACGTCCGGGTTGTTGTAGCTCAATCGCTCTTTGGCAATCCAGTGATCGCCCGCGTAATAGGCGGCCGACACCAGTCTCAAGTCGCCATGAAACTCCCACATCAGCGCGGTCACGTAGCGCGTGCCCGCCGCGATGTTTTCTTCCACTTCGAAGGGATGAACGGCCCCGAAGCGCCGCGCCGTCGCTGGCATCAGCTGCATTAGCCCCATCGCGCCCTTGCCTGAAACAGCGCTTGGATTCCAGTGCGATTCGACATCGATCAAAGCGGCGATCAGCTCCGGCGGCACACCATAATGGGCTGCATACCGCTGTACGGATCGTTCTGCTTGGGCTGCGTCCGTCTGCGCGCGAGCGCAGGGCAGCGTGGCAAATAGTAGAAGAGTGAGCGAAACGATAATCCTCATCATTCCGTCGCCTCCGGAACCGTGAGCTGGGCGGCGAAACGTGTACCGTCGACGAGCAGGCTCTTGAACCCTTCGCGCAAAAGCAGGTGACGCCGGTCCTTTTCCGTCTTTGCCAGGAACGGCAGCAGCACATCGCGCAGGTCTTCGGTCACGTGATTGGCGCCGAGCAGGCGAAGCGCATTGGCGAAGTCGATCATCTCCGAGACCGACGGCGGCTTTTCAAGGGAATAATTGCGGAACGAGAGCGCGATGCCCGCCATCTCCCGGTGGAACTTCTCGTCTGCATCGGGCGTGCGGCTGGCGATGATCTCCGCTTCTCGGCTTGGCGTCGGGTGTTCCACGCGCACATACAAGCTGCGACGGCGGATGGGATCGCCCAACCGGCGCTCCTCGTTGCTCGTCAGAACGACAAAGGGAATGCTCTTCGCCTCGACCGTGCCGAACTCCGGGATCGACAACTGCCAAGCGGAGAGAATCTCCAGCAGCATGGCCTCAAAACCCTCGTCCACCTTGTCCAGCTCGTCAATCAAGAGAACGCACGGCCGCTCACATTCAAGCGCCCGCATCAGAGGACCCGCGCGGAAGAAGTCGCGCCCTTTGAGGCTCGCCTGCACGCTTTGCCAGTCCGCGTGCTCGCCCCGCGCGAACTCCATGTAGAGCCGTTGCAGTCCCTCGTCGAACCGCCCGATGGCCTGGTCCTCGGTCACGCCCCGGTAGCACTGCAACCGCTCGATATGCGTCCCGGCGGCTTTCGCGACCGAGACGGCTAACTGGGTTTTGCCCGATCCAGCCGGCCCTTCGAGCAGAAGCGGTTTCTGCATCCTGGCCGCCAAATAGACAACCTTGATCATCACCGGATCAATGAAATAGCCGGTCGCTGTAAGCCGGGCCGTCAATTCCTCGCAGGACTCGAACACCCAGAGACCTCCTTCGTAAACCGCAGTCGGAGGATCATCCAGAACCGGAACTCGGTCAAATCCGGCAACTTGATATTTGTCTGACCTGTAGAAACGAGCAGTCGGCGGATCGGATTTGACCGAGTAGAAGAACTCCACCATGATGCCGCCAGTTGCCGGTTCTTGAGACCGGACTTTCAGATGGAGGAAACGAGTGCATGTCACAGATACCGAGCAAGGAAATCGACTCGCCAGCTCGCCACCCCAGCAACAGTTCTGGTCCAAGGAACCCAATTCCCCGAACGGTTACTGAATGCCCGCGAGGTTGCCGAGAGACTTGGCGTCTCCGAGCGTTTCATTCGTGACCACACAACGCGGCGCCTGCCAAGAATCCCCGGCGTAAGGCTCGGAAAGCTGATCCGTTACCGGGTCGCCGACGTCGATCTATTTATCTCGGAACTCCACAACCAGACCTCTTCCCATCGGTCTCTGTATCGTGTATGAAGGAATTGTTCTCCACGATCAGGGAAAGACGCCGGGCTACAGGAGAACAGCCATGGCAATGAAGTATCAGAAGGGCACCGTCTACCCGCGAGGGCGGAAAGTGAAGATGTGGTACGGCAAGTACACCGTGTACTTGCGAAACGAGGAAGGAAAGGAGGTTGGAAAGCGTCGCAACGTCCCGCTCTGTCCCAAAGCCGGTACGCCGAAGTGGAAAGCAGAGGAGATGCTGCACGCGCTGATTCTCCAGGACACTGGGGTTCCGGCCAAGACCTCGCCCGGTATCGTTCCCGACGAAACCGTGACTTTTCAGTGGTTTGTCGCGGAACGTTATTTGCCGATGCGGGAGGGAACGTGGAGCCCGGCATACCGGAAAATCAACACTTTCGAGATCAAGCATTACCTGGTGGAGCATTTCGGGAGAATTCCGCTGAACCAACTGGGCGCCTTTGAAATCCAAGTGTGGCTCAACAAGCTCGCAACGAAATACTCCCAATCGGTGGTTCGCCACTGCTACATCAACATTCGATCCATCCTGCAGATGGCGAAAAAGCTGAAATTCCTTGCAACCGATCCTGCGGAAGACGTGAACATGCCACAGACCAAACCAGTTGAGAAGCCGGTGATGACCCAGGAGCAGATTCTGAAGCTCATTGGCGGCATTCAGGATCTGCACGATCTGTGTCTGATGTACGTCGGTATATTCTGCGGCCCACGTGCAAGCGAGGTTCTCGGCCTGCAGTGGAAGTCCTGGACGGGAACAACGCTGGTTCCGCACGGGACGGCATTCGAAGGGCGATTTTACCCGGGTCGGCTCAAGAATCAGTCCAGTCGGGCGCCAATCGGCGTTCCGGAACAGGTTCGCCCGATTATCGAAGCCTGGCAGAGAATAAGCCCCGATCCGTCACCAGAAGCTCTGATGTTCCCAACCTTCGGGCGCGGAGAGCGGAAAGGACAGGCGGTGCCGCGCTGGGGAAAGAACTTCCTCCGGTGCCGGGTCCGCCCGATCGCCAGGAAGTTGGAGATCCCGGAGAGGCTCATCACGTTCCAAGTCATGAGACGAACGCTGGGAACCAATCTGCAGCACCACGGCACGCTCAAGGATGCTCAAGGGGCACTGCGCCACGCGAGCATCAGGACAACGGGCGATGTTTATGTGCAGACGATCGAGGCGAGCGTTCTCAACGCGATGAACTCCCGCACGATGGAGATCCTCACGGACTGGAAACCCGCCATTCTTGATGGGAAGGTGACCGTGATCAACGAATCGGTTCCGAAGAGGAGAACCGTCAAGGTCGAAACTCAATTGGACCAACTTGGACCAAGCACTGGAGGAGGGGAGGCTGTAAGTTATTGATTTATTGGCTCCTCAGGTAGGACTCGAACCTACAACCCTTCGGTTAACAGCCGAATGCTCTGCCATTGAGCTACTGAGGAGTGTGTTTGGCGCTGAATTGTCCTTTACTAAGTTAGCAGAGAGCGCGCGAGTGCGTCAAAAGTCATCTAGCGCGCGGGCTGGGCTTATTTGAGGCGCGCGCGGGGCAATCGGCCTCGACAGTATCGCAAGCGGGGGCGATACGATAGGCTGAAATCATGAGGAGGCGCTAATGTCCCGGATTTCCCGGCTCGACCGCAGCGAAGTGACCCCTGAAATGGCCGCGCTCTACGACAAAGTCTTTGCCCAGCGCGGCAACGTGCCCAATATGTTCCGGGTGATGGCCCACCGGCCGGAGATCTTTTCCACCATGCAGGCGCATTTTGCCGCGGTGCTCAATACCGGCACGGTTCCCACCAAGCTGAAGGAGCTGATCATCGTCCGCACCAGCCAGGTGAACGAGACGCCCTATTGCCTGGCCAGCCACACCATCCTGGCCAAGGGGCTGGGCTGGAGCGACGATCAGCTCGCCCACCTGGCCGAGTGGCCGCAGCGCGAGGACTTTACCCCCGCCGAAAAGGCCGCGCTGCGGCTGGCCGAGACCGTCACCCGCGACGCCAACGCCGTCAGCGACGAGCAGTTTGCCGAGCTGCGCAGCTTCTACTCCGAAGGCGAGATTGTGGAGCTGCTCTGCGCCATCGGCCTGTTCAACTACTTCAACCGCTTCAACAACGCCCTCAAGATGGAGCCGACCAAGCCCGGCGAAGGCGGCTGTGCTGCTCCGGCGGAAGAAACTCAGAGGCTGAAGCCCGGTGTTTAATGGCCCATGTACGGCACGACTAA
>CAWIFE010000004.1:0-231132 GCA_963835355.1 uncultured Acidobacteriaceae bacterium
TCAGAAAAGAAATTTTGGCCAAATGTCGTTTATTTTGCTGCGATCCTCGCTTCAATGCAGAGTCTTGACCGAGTTTCCTACGCCCCAAAGCGCTGAATTTCTGAAATCCCTTCGCTTATAAGCGTAGTTTTCGCGCCAAGAATCTTTTTTCCGCCCAAGTCTCCGCTTAAACCTGGAGTCTTTTTGCCCCTTGACCCCTGAACCCTGACACCTGACCCCTCCGATTTAGACTGAACCCAGCACCGCCATGAAAGACGCAATCCACGTTTCGAAGGAGAACTACCTCAAGGCCATTCTTGAGGCCGAGGCCGAAGGCCGTCAGGTAATCCCGGCGATGCTCGCGCACTGGCTTGAAGTTTCCGCGCCTGCCGTCACCATGGCGGTCAAGCGGCTCAAGCGCGACGGCTGCGTCAAGGTGGGCGACGACGGCATTGTTCGCCTCACCGCGGCAGGCCGCGAAATGGCCTACCACACGGCTCTGCGCCACCACCTCATCGAGCGCATGCTGAGCGAAGTCTTCGGAATGGAGTGGCACGAAATCCACGAGGAAGCCGAGCGGCTGGAGCATGCGGTTTCGCCCGCCTTCGAGGCCAAGCTCAAGGAGAAGCTCGGCGAAGGCGGCGCCTGCCCGCACGGGAACTCCGTTCTTCCACTCAACCCGGCCGAAAGGAAAAGGAGGGGCGAAATGCAACTCTCCCAGGCCGCCCCCGGCAAGCGCTACACCGTCATCAGCCTCCACGAGCGCGATCCCAAGCTGCTCGAGTTCCTGCATGCCGCAGGCATCGGCCCCGGCAAGAGCCTGCGCGTCCTGAGCCAGAATTACGACCAAACCGTTTTGATTGATCTACCTACGGGGAATACAATCCTCGGCCGCCCCGCCGCTGAGGCCGTTTGGCTGCGTCCGGAACGGTCTTCGTAATTTAATCTAAAATAAATCATTAACCTTGCTTAACAAACTGTGGCATACTCAGGTTGAGGGAGATCGCGGTCTCTCAAGCGAATGCCGCATTGTGACGGTTGCGCGCTGCCCGAATTCTTTCCGGCGGAGCCAATGGAGCGTGCACCGTGTTCGCGTTGGCCCGTTCTGCAAATGTTCACGTAAACCGAAAAGAATTCCGCACCCAGCGTTGCCGAGGAATGCCAGGCCGATGAATGCCAGCACAAAAATCGGTCCAGATCACCCCATCGCAGTCGACGAAGTTGTCGTCACGCATGAGGACATCGATCGCGCATACGACCGCTCGCGCGTGAGCGCGGCGCGGCGCTCGCTGGGGCTGCGCGCGCACGTGTCGCTCCTTTGGCTGCTGGTGGGGCCGGGCATCCTGGTGATGCTGGGCGAGAACGACGGCCCGAGCATGCTTTCCTATGCCGCAACGGGAGCCAAGTTCGGCATTGGCTTCTTCCTGCCGTTTGTGGTGCTCACTTTTGTGATGGCGCTGGTGGTTCAGGAGATGACGGTGCGGCTGGGCGCGGCCACTCATCGCGGTCACGCAGAGCTGATCTTCGAGCGGTTCGGGCCCTTCTGGGGCTGGTTCTCGGTGATCGACCTCAGCCTCGGGAACTTTCTCACGCTCGTCACCGAGTTCATTGCGATCCGCGCCGGGTTCGGCTACTTCGGCGTGCCGCCGTGGGCCGCGGTTCTGGTAGCGCTCGTGGTGCTCTTTTCCGCGCTGCTAAGCCACCGCTACTGGACCTGGGAGCGCGTGACGATGGCTGCCGCCGCATGCAACCTGGTTTTCGTGCCCGTAGCCCTGATGGCTCACCCGCAGTGGGGGGCAATCGGCCACGCCATGCTGACCTGGACGCCTTTGCCTCATGCCAACCAGGAGACTTTGCTGATCCTGCTCTCTGACATCGGCGCCACCGTCACGCCGTGGATGCTCTTTTTCCAGCAGAGCGCCACCGTGGACAAGGGCCTGACGACGAAAGACATTCGATTCGGCCGCATCGACACAGTGCTGGGCGCAGGGCTGGCCGCACTGGCTGCGCTCGGCGCAATCATTGCCACCGCGCCGCTCTTTGGCCATATTGGGGCGGCCAATTTTGAAGCGGCGCAGTTCGCGCAGGCGCTGGAGCCGGTCGTCGGGCACATCGGGGCGTCGCTGTTTGCGCTCGGGATGATCGAGGCCGGCATCGTTGCCTCAATCACCATCTCCACGTCGTCGGCCTACGCATTCGGCGAAGTTGCGCGCCGCCCGCACAGCTTGAATCTTCCGGTGAATCAGGGCAAGTCGTTTTACGCCGTGCTTTGCCTTTGTGCCGCGGTCGCGGCGGCAATCGTTCTCATTCCGAACCTGCCCCTCACCTTCGTGGTGCTGGTAGTGAATGTAGTTGCGGTTCTCGCCATGCCGCCGGCGCTGGTGTTCCTTTATTTGCTCGTCAACGACCCGCAAATCATGGGCGACGTGCGCAGCCCGCGGTGGGCCAATGTGCTGGCGGCCGGAGTTGTCGTATTGCTCACAGCCGCTGGCGTCCTCTTCGGAATCAGCGTGATCTTCCCGCAGGCTTTCGCGTGGTTGGGGAGTTAAGAGGAGCGAATGGAGAAAACAAAACACATCACGGAAGAGGAAGTGGACTGGGTTCTCACGAACCTGGAACGGGATCAACTCGTCCAGGAGAAATCCGCGCCCGTTCCGCGCCGCCAACTGCGCGGCGGTGAGTTGGTGCTCGTATGGGCTCTGCGTATCTACCTGATCTTTATGATGGCCGTCGTCTTTTGGCAGGCGTGGACGGCTGTGCGGTAAGAGGCCGTAGCTTGAAAACGGCGCGGCTGCTGCGCAACAGCGTTCCCCATGTGGACTGATTCGTCTGTTGGCGTGGAGGCGGCTAGTTTTCCGAGGGCATCCCCGTACTTCCCTGGAGGTTCAAAGCAATGCACGGAAAAACAAGCCGGTGCGCTCTAGCCTTTTCGCTCTTCTTAACTTTGGTTAATTGCGGCGGGCTGGCTGCGCAGAGCGGCACATCGAGCGCGCTCTCCGGCGCGGTGACCGATGCCAGCGGCGCAATGGTTTCCGGCGCTTCCGTGACGGCGACGCAAGTGGACACCAAAGCGGAGCGGACAGGCCGGACGGATGCCGCAGGACATTATCTCTTCTCCCAGGTAACTCCTGGGACGTATCGGGTGGCAGTGCAGGCAGTGGGCTTTGCCGACGCGACGTCGCAGCCGACGCTGGTGGGCGTGGGACGCGTCGTGGCGCTGAATTTCACGCTTCAGGTCAGTTCCGCGGCGCAGACCGTCGAGGTGACCGCGCAGCAGGGCCTGCTGACGCTCGATAATCCCAACTCCACCACTACTATCGAAGCGAAGACCATTGAAAACCTGCCAAACCCTGGGCAGGATCTGACGTTTCTCACGCAATTCTCGCAGGGCGCTTTGATGAATACGGCCGGCTCGTCGAGCGATGCCAAGGCTCCCGGCGGCTACGGCAACGTGGAGTTTAACGGCCTGCCCGCGACTTCCAACGGCTACATTCTCGACGGCTACGACTCGAACGATCCCTGGCTCGGCCTGAATATCGGTCTCTCGACGAATCTCGTTATCGGCCTTGACGCGGTGGATCAGTCGACGGTGAACACGAACTCGTTCTCAGTCGATCAGGGACGCTATGCCGTGGCGCAGGTCAACTACTTTACCAAGTCGGGAACCAATAAGTATCACGGCGATCTCTACGAGATATGGAACGGCTCGCTGTTGAATGCGGAGGATTATTTTCTCCATGCCAACGACACGCCGGGAAACATCGGGAAAAAGCCGCGTTCCGTGGTGAATGAATTCGGCGTCAGCGTAGGAGGGCCGATCGCCAAGGACAAGCTCTTTTTCTTCGCTCACTTCGAGGGCATTCGCATCGCGTTGCCGCTGGTCACGCCCATTACCCTGCCAACCCCCGCCTATCAGCAATATGTACTGGGGCAACTGGCAATAGGTGGATATGATCCGGTCACAGGAGCCAACTTTCCGGCGCAGCCCGCGGAGATTCCATTCTACAAAAACATGTTTTCGCTGCTGCCCGCTCCGGGCGGGTCGCCGGTGGCGATCACGGCCTGCCCGCTGGATGCATCCGGGAACCCTTTGCCGGCTCCGCCAACCGGCGCACTGCTCGATGGCAGCGGCTGCGCGAGCCTGCAGCAGCGGTCTCTGCACAACAGCGATACTGAGAACCTCATCGTGCTGAAGATCGATCACACGATCAATGCCAAAGACAGCATCTGGTATCGCTTCCAGCAGGATACGGGCCTGCAGGCGGAATGGACAGATCCGATCAACTCGATCTTCAACTCCTACTCGCCGCAACCGCAGCGCACCCTGGTCATCGGTTACACGCATCTGTTCAGTCCGGCTCTGGTGAATCAATTCAATCCGGGAGCGGACTGGTACTCCAGCATCTTCGAGCCGAGCAACTACACCCAGGCGCTGCGGATCTTCCCCATCGTGCTCATCGCGGGCAGCGACAGCGTGCCCTTCACCACCATCGGTGGCCTGGACGATACGTTTCCGCAGGGGCGCAAGGTCACGCAGTGGCAGATCAACGACAACCTGACCTGGACGCGCGGGCGGCACACTCTGCACTTCGGCGTCAACACCCGCCGCGTCGACACCAGCGACTACGACCTCGGAGAAGGCATTGTGCCGACTGTTGCCTACAACGACCTGGCGGAGTTCACTTATGGAGTCGCATATACCTCGCAGCAGAACTTCCCCGCCTCTCTGAAGGATAGAGCGGCGGCGGGCAACTTCGAATACTACGGGATGGATACCTACAAGCCTTCCGCGAAGGCGACCGTGACTTACGGCATGCGCGTGACCCGGAATACCAATGTCGCCAGTCCGCAAGGCCTGTTTGGACGCATGGCCGGCTCTTTTCTGGATGCCTCGCACGAAACGGATCAGCCGCTGAACCAGGTCGTTCTTGAGCGCGTGACAACCTGTTCGCGGCGACGCCGCTGTTCGTGTACCAGCCGCGCGCCTCGTTCGCGTACCACCTTCTTCCGCGCGCCGCCCTCCATATGGGGTTCGGCGTCTTCAACGACATCATCCCGCAGCAGATTGCCGACAGCGGACTGATGAACGCTCCCAACGATCCATCCTTTACCGGAGGCATCGCGGGGCCGGTGGGAGGACGGGGAATAGCGCCCGGCGTTCCCGGCAGCGCCGTGGACGCGGCCGCCAACGCCAATATGCTGTTTCAGACAACATTCAGGTCCGGCGGCGCACCATGCCTGGGCATCCAGCCGGGCGAGGCGACTTGTCCGCTGGCCGTCGGCCTGAATACCTTCCCCACTGGAACCCTCAAGACCCCGTACTACTACCAGTACAACATCGGTCTCGAGCAGCAGATCGGCCCGAGCGGCAACCTGCGCGCCGACTTTGTAGGTACGCGCGGACTGCACGAACCCTACCAGGTGCAGCTCAACGGCTACCAGAACGTCTGCGACGGATGCTTCGCTCCGTTTCCCTATCGGCAGCCGCTCGATCAGCGCTTTGGGAACGTCACCGAGTTCCAAACCGGCGCCAAAAGTATCTACAACGGATTGCAGATCGTCTACATGCAGCAATGGAGCGGCTTGACGCTGCGCGGCAACTATACCTTCAGCCACTGTCTGGACGAAGTATCGAACGGAGGCCTGCTGGCTTTCTCCACGCAGGGGCTGGAGTCTCCGTTGCCCGGAGAATTGAGCCGGCAATATGCAAGTTGCGACTACGATGTGCGGAATGACATCTCCGCGTTCGGGGTGTATCAGGTACCGTTTCACTCCGGCAATCCGCTCCTGCGCCAAGTCTTTGGTGGATGGTCTTTTTCGGAGACGGGGTTCCTTCACTCCGGACTGCCATTCAGCGTCCTGAGCCAGCAATATAGCGCCAATGGAAACGGCGTGCTTCAGGCATCCGATCCAGCGCAGACCGTCCAGTTCGCCGCGCCGGAATATGCCAACCGGGTTCCCGGAGAGCCGCTTTATCGCAAGACCCCCTATCCCGGCGTTACCGTGGCTGGAACCAGGCAATGGCTCAACCCCGGTGCGTTCATCTCGGCAGTCGATCCTACGACGGGCGGATGTTATACCGGCATACTGGGCGTGCAGAACGACAATCCAACCGCCTGCCAGTTCGGCAACTCCGGTCGCAATTCGGTGCGCGGGCCGCACTTCACGTATTCGGACATGTACATTACGAAGTCCATTCCGATCCGGGAGGGGATCAAGCTGCGCCTCGACGCCCAGTTGTTCAATGCGTTCAACCACCCCAACTTCGCGCTGCCCAGCACGGTGCAGGCCGGCGTGCCCGGTTCGGTCCCGGCAAGTTTCGGAACGCTCCAGAGCATGACCTCGCCGCCGACCGGTCTGCTTGGCGTGGGGCTTGGAGGAGACACTTCGCCGCGCATGATCGCGTTTGAAGGGCGGATCGAATTCTGACGGTGGTGGCGGCAGGGGCTTTCCAGCAAACGACTCGCAGACCCGGCGAGAATGCCCTTTTGGGGGCCAATACCGCTTTGGGCTGCCCTGTGACCTATCACACGGAGTGGTTATTGCAGGCCTTCCTGGACCGTGCTCAAATTGGCAGTACTTCTTTCGGCCTGGTCTCTCAAATCAAAGGATTGGGACCTGCTCAATGGGCGATGTCGTCCAACTCGAGGCAAGTGAAACGGCCACTTCTGCCGGCCCGCAAACTCAAGCAGACGTGCCGGATAGGGTCTATAAGGTCGTGGCTCCCACCGGGGGTGCGAGCCATGAGGATCTCTACGGCTTCCGAGCGACCATGAATGAGCCCGCGCCCGTCGAGGATCCGGCAGCGCAAGCAAAAGAGGCCAAGTCCAAACGGGCGCTCGCCGTCCTGCCAATCCTCTTTATCCTGGTGCTCGGAGCGCTGGCCATCCTCGTCGTCCCCAAACTGACCAAGTCAAATGCGCCGCCTCTCTACATCGATTTGGGAACCCGCAGGTTCGATTCGGCCGGGCTGGGAGCACGGCTCGTCGCACGTTGGGAAGGGGCCGCGGCTTACCACCTATACATCGATCCGGACGATCCACAGCAGGCCGCCGGCTTTCAAGCCGTGATCGTGAACCCGCCTCACCCGGTCTCTCTCGTCATCCGGCTGCTTGATGCTACCGGTGCTGTCGCATGCCAAAAGGAAATTGTGCTGCCCACCCCCGCGCCACTTACCGCCTCTACGGACCCTTCGCAGGCGCTGCTGCCGATGCAGACAGCCGGCGGAGACACTGTGCAGAATATTGCCGGCCCCGACGGACAAATCGCAGAGGTCACCGCTACGGGCGGCCTCCCCTGTTCGCTGAAGCAGTATCAGAGCCTTACGACCTGGCAGTTTTTCACCAATTTTCCCACTCTCGACGAACAGGATGCCTGGCTTAAACATCAAAAACTCGACGCGGTCGCAAATGCCCGAAAATCCGGTTCCGCTGTCGATGGTTCGGGGTATTCTCCGAGGATTCAGCACCTGCCCGCAGCAATCGACGACGATGACGTGATCGTTGGCGACAATCCTCTCCGCGGAACCGTTGACACCCAGGGCGGCCACGTTTTTCTTGTCGGAGTCACCGGGCTACGGAATCGTACCGCTGAATGGCAGGTGTTTCCCGCTGCCGTCCATTTCCGCTGCGAAAGGACCGGAACCTGCGTCCTAACCCGCGTCAATTCGCGCACCACCCTGCTGGCGCGGCTGATCAGGTAGAGGGCAGTAAGCCGCCTACCTTTTGTTCACCATCCAAGGCGCGCGCCGCATGATTCTCGAAAGCATTTCTCCTTCAGGTATGTCCCGAAGCCTCGAATTTTGAGTTCCGTATTCCTCAAGAAATCGGAACCTTGCACGCTGCTTTAAATGGCGACCATTGAAGGAGAAATGCCGTAGTACCATGAATGCGATGCACGTCCTGTCCGCAGCCGAGATGCAGGCCTGCGATCGCGCCACCACGGAGCGGTTTGGAATTCCGTCGATTCAATTGATGCGGGTGGCGTCTTCGGCGGTCGCGGCCTTTGCCCGTCAGCAGTTCCCGCATGCGCGGCGTGCGACAGTCTTGTGCGGCAAGGGCAACAACGGCGGCGACGGCATGATGGTAGCGCGGTTGCTTGCCGACGCTGGATTGGCGGTGACCACGCTGTTGCTGGGGGCCCCAGAGCAACTGGCGGGCGACGCTGCTGTGGCGTGGTCCGAACTGAACAATCCGAAGCGCGGGAAAGTCCATATTGTTGCGAACGTCGAGGCCCTGGAACAGCACATAAATGCGTTCGAAGCGGATCTGATTGTGGACGCCGTACTCGGCACAGGGTTCAAACCGCCCCTGAAAGGCCTGGCGCTCGATGCGCTCAAATGGATGCAACGCGGGCGCGCGCCGATTCACGCACCCATTCTCGCTATTGACTTGCCCTCCGGCTGGCCTGCCGATGAGACGAGCCCGACAGTGGCGGGGCCCGTCTTTCCCGCCGACGCAGTCATCACCTTTACAGCGCCCAAGCCGGCGCACGTCTTTGGACAACTGACCAGGCGATGGAATCAACCGGTTGTCGTTGCGCCCATCGGCTCACCGGATGCCGCAATTGTCTCCGCGCTCAACTTCGATTGGGCCGGGTCGTCGCTGACCCTGGCGCAGGCTCCGCGCGCGGCGGCGGCTAACAAAGGCAGTTTCGGTCACGTGCTGGTGGTAGGGGGCACGTTTGGCAGCTCGGGAGGGAAAGCGGGAGCGCCGGCAATGACCGCTCTCGCCGCGATGCGCGCCGGTGCAGGGCTGGTGACCGTGGCGGTTCCGGCTCCGGCGTTGCAGGTGGTGGCATCGTTTGCGCCGGAACTCATGACTTGGCCCTTGGCAGCGACGGGAAAGGGGCAGCTCGCGGCAAAGAATCTCGAGAAAAAGCATATCGCCGAGCTGACCGCTGGAAAATCCGTCCTTGCCATTGGGCCGGGCCTAGGCCAGGGCACGGAAACGGCCAAATTCGTCACGGGACTTATTGGCGCGACGAAGATTCCGGCGGTCGTCGACGCAGATGCATTGAATATTCTTGCCGCGAAGCCGGCGCTGATCAAGAAACTGGCCAGGGAACGCACGCTGGTATTGACGCCCCACCCGGGAGAGATGGCACGGCTCGCGGGAACCACCGTCGCCACGGTTCAGGCTGGTCGGCTGGAGACGGCACGCGACTTTGCGCAGCGCATGGGTGTAACTCTGGTCCTCAAAGGCGCGCGGACGATCATCGCGCATCCCGATGGCCGGGTCGCAGTGAACACTTCAGGTAATCCGGGCATGGCCAAAGGCGGCAGCGGCGACCTGCTCACCGGACTCATTGCGGGCCTGCTGGCGCAATTCCCTCACGATCCGGCCCAAGCCGTGGAAGCTGCGGTTTATCTGCACGGGCTGGCAGCCGATTTGGCTGTGCGCGACAGCGATGAACACACGCTGCTGCCCACGGATTCTCTTGCACATCTGGCGCGGGCGTTTCAATCCCATGCGCATGATTTTGATGAGGACGGCAAAAACGGGTATGTTTGGTTGCAGGGGCGTTCGATGCAGCAGCCTGAAAGCGCATCGCGCGGTCCTGCTTGAGGTTTAGTCATGACCGAAGCCGCAGCTCTGGCAGAAGGCAAAACGTACGAGTTCACCACGCAAAGCGGCGCG
Organism: uncultured Acidobacteriaceae bacterium; assembly: GCA_963835355.1. Classification (GTDB taxonomy): domain Bacteria; phylum Acidobacteriota; class Terriglobia; order Terriglobales; family Acidobacteriaceae; genus Telmatobacter. The sequence continues at coordinate 9,618 of CAWIFE010000004.1, forward strand.
GACACTGTGGCCGTGGGCCGCAAGCTCGCCGGATTGCTCAAGCCCCCGCAATTCCTGCTGTTGCGCGGCGAGCTCGGTACGGGCAAGACGACTCTGGTGAAAGGCATTGCGCAGGCCCTGGACGCGGCCGAACCCGACGAGGTTACCAGCCCCACTTTCACGCTGATCCACGAATTCGACGGCTCGCGCGAGGGCAAGCCGGTGAAGCTCTATCACCTGGATGTCTATCGGCTGGAGAGCGAGCGGCAACTGGAGACCCTGGGCCTGGACGATCTGCTCACGCCGGATGCGCTCGTTGTCGTCGAGTGGGGCGAGAAATTCAAGAGCATCAAGAAACGCGCAACGGGAGAGATCGTCATCGCCCCAGAGGGCGGCGACGCGCGGAAGATCACGGTGACGCTGAAGGAATAGCTCCGCATTGGCTTCGGTTCTTGCTCGGCCGTTCATCACACTTAAGCGCATTCAATCGCTGTTCCCTCAGTGATTGAACGGGTAATCCTGGACCCAATGGAACCCACGATTCGTGACAGGGAATTGCGTTTCGTCCATTCGCTTTAGCTCAATGTGCTGCCTGTGCCCATTTACGGCTCCTTCGAGTATCAATATGCCTTCGGCAGGTCGGCTGTAAGAGAAATCGGCGTGCCACCTCTTATCGCTGCCGGTTGTGAGTGCGAGGGTTCTGCCTTGCACATCGAGCGCCGCAGAATATCCGGCCAGGCTGTCATCCATGCGCTGCACGTGAACCCAGTTGGGATAATCAAACGTGATGCGCCGCCATAGGCCAGTATTTGCGGCAAGGAGCGGCTGTGGTTGACCATCAACTGTCATTTCTTCGATGGCCCAGATGCCTGCCAGTGCCGACGCTGGGCGTCCGCCTCCAACTTCATACCAGCCCCTTCGCACATCCCAAAGATTGGCGGTGATCATCCAGCACCACAGCACTGTCAAAGCAATGCCAGCAATCCGATTTGTGCGAACCGAGCGAAAAAGGGGTTGCGCCCGAGTTAAGGCAGCAGGTTGGTTGCGAAAGAAAAGCTTGAAGAGCTGGCCTATATCCGGTGAAAGCAAGAGCAGCGACATGACAATGAGCTGAAGGGAGAGCAGCTTGACGCAGACGTCATAAGTCATGTTCAGCACGAAGACCTGGATCATGTCGGCGAGACAAATGAGGGCGCCCAGTGTAACCGTCCGTGGAAAGATCAGAAGAAATCCTCCAACCAGTTCCGCGCAGCCGGTAAACATCTCGTACGCAGGAGAAATACCGATTGAGCTCCAGAGAAGGCCCATCGGAGAAAAATCTCTGAGCGGCTCGAGAAATTTGAAAGGGAATGGAAAATAGATTTGCAGCGGAACGACCTTCGCAAATCCATAGACGAACATCTGGCTGACGAGCGCCACGCGCAAAAAAAGCAGAAACCACGTGGAAAGCACGGGATAACTGGAACGTCTTCGGTCGACGACGGACCAGATTCCGCTGGCCAGGAGCGCAATCACGAACACACAAAAGGCAAGCGCCCAATCGAAAATCTTGTCGCCGCTTCCGGTATCTGCATAGACGATCTCGGTTTTGGCATGAAGGATGCGTTCGGCAACCCAGATAATGCCCTGCCGAACCGGCCACAAAGTGGCGTAATCCGGCACATCGATCAATTGGGCGAAGAAGATCGAATTGACGATCTGATTCAAAAGCGAATACAGGATGAAATAAATGAAGAAGAAGCGAAACCCGATAAGCCTGGTTTGAGACCACACCCCCGTTGGCCTTTTTTGCAGCTCGGCCATGGCCTGCAATTCTCCTGACATCGAATCATTCTCCAAAAGGGATAACAATCAACTTTTTTTCGAAACCAGAGGAAGACGGAGCCGCGGGCGCCCGCGGTGGTTATGGAGGATGTGCGCGAGTGTACCATAAATTGAAACAGCCGATGCCCGGTTTGAGCGCGGACACATGTCGTCCCTGAATGCACCGTCTCTTAGCCCGCAGCTTGACTGAGTTGAATCTAAGCGCCCGAGTTGTATGAATCGTATTCCGTTCGAAGAAGTTCAAAAGACACTCGCGAAGGTGCTGCGCAAGCTCGGATTCGCTCCCGATCGCGCCGAGACCTGCGCGCGCTTGTTTGCCGAAACCACGCGCGACGGAGTGTACACGCACGGCGTCAACCGCTTTGCACGCTTCGTGGTCACGATTCGTAACGGCCGCGTGAATCCCACCGCCGAGCCTGAAATCACATCGAGACTCGACGCGCTGGAGCGTTGGGATGGGCACCGCGGCCCGGGCAACCTGGCTGCGCTGGCCGCAATGGAACGTGCAATCGCTCTGGGGCGCGAGCACGGCGTGGGATGCGTGGCAATGGCAAATACCAACCACTGGATGCGCGGCGGGACCTACGGCTGGCAGGCGGCCGAGGCTGGGATGATTGGCATCTGCTGGACCAACACCATGCCCAATTTGCCTCCATGGGGCGGAGCGGAGCGCGTCATTGGGAACAATCCGCTGATCATCGCCGTTCCGCGCGCGAACGGACCGGTGGTGCTTGATATGGCCATGTCGCAGTTCTCCTATGGCGCTCTCGAGAGCTACCGCAAGCGCGGCGAAATGCTTCCAGTGGATGGCGGCTTTGACGCGAGTGGCAACCTGACGCGCGACCCTGGTGCCATTGAGGAATCGTGGCGGCCGCTTCCGGCCGGGTACTGGAAGGGATCAGGACTTGCCATTGTGCTGGACATGATCGCTGCCATGATGACGCTGGGCCTGGCGACCTGCCACATCTCCTCGGACCCAGTGCTCGAGACTGGAATCTCTCAGATGTTCCTCACACTGAACCCCGCGGCATTTGGGCCTGCGCCGGAGGCCGGCAAGATTGCCGACGCGGTCATAGCGTCCTTGCACAACTGCCCGCCGGCGAAGCCAGGCGGCAAAGTTCGCTATCCAGGCGAACAGACGCTGCAAATTCGGGAAGAAAACGCGCGGCTTGGCCTGCCGGTCGAGCCGGCAGTGTGGGCAGAGATTCTGGCGATGTGAAAAGGCAGGGACCAAGGGACCAAGGGAACAATCGAGCGAATTGCGTGGCCTGGAGATTTGGGCCGCTCGACCGTTTCCAAATGGAACGTCAGCCAGCCTCAGTACCCCATGATGTTGTAGCCGCAATCGACGTAGAGCGTCTCGCCGGTGACGGCGCTGGCCAGGTCGCTAGCCAGATAGAGCGCAGTGCCGCCGACTTCGAGCTGATCGACGTTGCGGTGCAAGGGAGAACGCTCGGCATGGGATTTGAGCATATCGCCCAACGCGCCCACGCCCCGCGCCGCCAGCGTTTTAATGGGGCCGGCAGAGATGGCGTTAACGCGAATGTTCTTAGCGCCAAGCTCGAAGGCGAGGTAACGGACCGCCGATTCGAGCGAAGCCTTGGCGAGGGCCATGACGTTGTAGTGGGGCACAACCTTCTCGGCAGCGTAATACGTGAGAGTGATAATGCTGCCGCCTTCGGTCATCAGGGGTACCGCGCCGCGGCTGACGGCGATGAGCGAATAGACGCTCACGTCGTGCGCGATGCGAAAGCCCTCGCGGCTGGTGTTGATGAACTCGCCTTTCAATTCTTCGGCGGGCGCGTAGGCAATGGCGTGGACGAGGATGTCGATCTTGCCGTACTTCTCTTTTAGCCCGGCGAAAAGGGACTCGATCTCCTGGTCGTTGGAGACGTCGCACTGGAAACCGCTGGCGCCGGAGAGATCGTTGATCAGGTCTTCGGCCTCGGCTTTCATGCGTTCATTTTGGTAGCAAATGGCCAAAGTGGCGCCGGCCTCGTGGAGTTTCTGGGCGATGCCCCATGCGATGGAGCGCTTGTTGGCCAACCCGAAGACCACGGCTGTCTTGCCCGCCAGATTAATCATGCGATGTTGGTTCCTCCAGGAGGCCGCTCCAAAAGAGGGAAGCGCGGAGCGCCGCCGCCGCCATTCAGAATACCAGAGCAATTTTCACTTCGAGATGGGAAGTGTGGTTCAGCCGCTGAGCCTCGTTCACCCGCCAAGCCAGGTTTATCCGCCCAGATCGATCAATTCGACATGGCCCACCGGGCGCCCCAGGAACCTCGAGCCCAGCCGCTCAAACTTCTCCACCGAGTCGGTAGCGAAGCAGCGAACGTTGGTCTCTGGTGCGGCACTCGATGCGGCCGGAGCGGCACTCCCGTTGAGCAGCTGAACGGCAGCCTGCGCCACCGACTCCGCCGAATCGATGACTTTGGCACCTGGCCGCACGGCCCCTTCGAAGAGCGGCCGCAACAGCGGGTAGTGCGTGCAACCCAGCACCAGCGTGTCTGGATTCATGCCGCGCGATTCAGCCTCGGCGCGAAGCTCGTTCAGATAAATCTCAATCACTCCGGCAGTAACGGGATGATCGATCCATCCTTCCTCGACCAGCGGCACCAGCAACGGGCAGGCTTTCTCAATGGCTCGTAAACCGTGAGCGGTACATGCGGCCGCGTAAGAGTGGCTCTGCACTGTCGCTTCGGTAGCGATGACGAGTACGTCGCCGGTGCGCGATGCGGCGCGCGCGGCGGCAGCGCCAGGCTCGATGACCCCCAGCACGGGAACTGAAACCGCATCCTGTATGGCGTCGAGCGCCAGCGCGCTGGCGGTATTGCAGGCGATCACCAGGAACTCCGCACCCTGCTCGTTGACCAGAAACTGCGCGCTCTGCGCGGCATAGCGCGCAATGGTGCGCCGCGATTTTGAGCCGTAGGGCAAACGCGCCGTATCGCCGAGGAAGGCGAAGCGTGCGCGCGGAAGCCGATCAATCAAGGCGCGGAGGACTGTCAATCCGCCGAATCCGGAATCGAAGACGCCGATGGTTGGGGCCATATCTTTCAGAGTAGCCTCTATGAGCAATGTGCGTCGCGGCGCCCCGGACGTGATGCCTGAGCGCCCGATTACTGCCCAATCCTCACCAGATACGCGTTCAGGTCTTCTCCCGCGGCCGGCGATGTGCACGTTCCCGGGCGCTCATACAGGCAGACTCCCTGCCAGCACTGCGATTGCACAAATCCTGAGGGAATGCCGGGTGAATTATCCTGAGCGATCAGGGCGTTGATAGAGGGTGCGTCCTTGGCGAGTTGCGCAGCGCTTTCCAGCGGAATAATCGGCACGTCGCGATGAAGATGCGTGTACCCTGCCGACTCCCACCATTCCAACTGATAAATCCCCACTCCACATAAGCCCGGCTCACGGCTGAGACGATCGAAAGCACCTTCACCCCATCGGGTCTCGCACCAGTGAGTGCAGTGCGCCGCTAGCAGCGTAGAGGAGACGAAGAGGAACGCCACACTGATGGTCACAACCCACTTGGGGTTCTCGAGGAATTCCAATCCCCGCTTAATCTCCGCCAAAAGATCGACAATCCCCATCGCGGCAAGAGTGATGGCGGGGGCGAGGATAGGAATGAGGAAGCGGATCTCCTTGTGCGGGATTACGCTGTGCGAAACGACCACAATGGCGCAGAAAATGGCGAGGAAGGGGCTTCGCCGGGCGCCATGAAAGAGGAGCAGGACCGCTGGACCAAGCAAAACAAGAAGTACTAGCACATACCAGTACCACGGTTGCGTCAGAGTGAGTTCTTTGCCCGGTCCCCGCAAGATGTTGTACTCGTAGTAGCGGATATACGATTGCCATGGAAAGGACCCGGTCATCCAATCGGCCATGCCAAACAGAAGCACTGGCAGCGAGGCGCCGGCAATGATGGCCGGAACTCTCACTCGCCAGCGCGGATAGCAGAAGTAGATCATGGCAAAGACCATTGCAGGCAGCAGCTGAATGCGCAGGCACGCAGCCAATGCGCAAAGCAGTCCGGCGAGAAAGAGCCGCTTTCGTTCGCCCAGCTTATCGCCGTAGAGGCCCAGATAGAGTCCGGGCAGCAAGACGTAGGCGGCGGCTACTTCATTGAGCGCTTTAGGCGCAAAAAAAACCAGGCCGAAGTAGAAAGAGCAAGCCAGAGCGGCGACCATGGCCGCGGGCTTGCCACTGGCGCGTTTCGCCCAGGAATAACCGAACCAGATTGTGACCAGCGAAATCAGCGAAAGAACGATCTCCGTTCCGATGATGTATCCCGTCGACGCCGGGCCCATCCATGCCGTCGCGCGCATCACTCCGGCTAGAAACGTGGGGAAGACCCAGGAGCGCATGCCCAGTCTCCACTCCCAGGAGACGACGCCATAGCCGAACACCAGCCGATGCGCTTGTTCGAGGGTCTGGAAAACCTCATCGGGGAAGAAGATGTTGGGCGAACCCACCGCAAGCCCAATCCGCAGCGCAAACGCGAAACTGAGCAGCGCGGCCCAGGCAGAGATCGTTTTCTTGCGCGTCACGGCAGATTGCCTCCGGTCGTCGAAGTGTTCTCGTTGGTCAAATAGGTCCGCGTCAAGTCAGCGTGGCCGGCGAGAGTTGCGCGCGGTTGGCCATCGACCAGGAATCGCACCTGAGTCACATGAGGGAGATTGGCGTTAAGCGTGGAACAGATCGAGAGCACAGTGAGCGACTCGGTCTCCAGGCCGGAAGGATGGCCGGCGACAAATGCGCCGGTCAGGTTGACGACCGCGAGCTCTGAGCCGTCGGGGGCGGCGCTTCCTTTCGAATCCGGGATAGGAACAAGAAAAAGCTGCTCGATGGAGCTTGCACCGCCGGGCACGGGGTGCGCGGCATCGGGAGTGGCATAGAGGTCGAGCAACTTCCCCAGGATGGCGCGAGCACGGGCCTCGGGATTCTGCGGCAAGGGCAGAGAGAGAACGCGGGACTGCACAGTGTTATCAGCATCATTGGCCACCATCAGCGTGGCTTGCTCGGCTGGAGCCACCTGGGGCGCCTGCGTGGGAGCAGAATCCTCGCCGCGGAGAAGCCGATCGTGAGCGCGGCGCAATTGGTTCCACAGCAGTACGCCCATGATGGCGGAGACGGCGAGCAAGAAAATGAAAAGAACGGTCTGGTGCCGAGGGATCACTGCTCGCGGTCCTCCCTTGCTTGCGATCGCCATTCGACCAGGGCTGCGGCCAGCGCATCCGCCACGCGCGCCTGGTAGTCCGCATCGTCGAGGCTGGCTAGCCCCTGCGCATCCGTCGATCTCTCTGGCGCGACCTCAATGGCCACGGCTGGACAGCTCATGCTGTCGATCCCAGGCAGTGCAGTCCGCCCCAGTGTGACTGGCACGGTGGCGTGGGACAGCGCCGAGTTGACCATTCCGGCAAAAGACAGGCTGCGCATGATCCACGCTGCCTGTGCAGTCTTCCACGGCAGAAATCGTGCGTCCTGGACCGGTGCCAGTGAAGAGACGAAGAGGTGCACTCCGGAACCGCTTTCTGTTGCGTGCAGGCTGATGCAGGCTTGCGCGTTGGCGTGGTTGGCAATCTGGGCTCGGAAATCGGGCTCCAAGGTGGCGTCGGATTCGCGCGTGGTCACGACCCCGAAACCGCGGGCCATCAGGAGTGAGCGCAGCCTGATGCTGAAAGCCAGTGTGTACGCCTTCTCAGCCTCACTGCCGAGATGTGCGCCGGCGTCGTCGCCGCCATGAGCCGCGTCGAGCACGACCACAAAGCGCGGAGCGGCGGGTGGGGCTTGCGCATGGATTGGCCCGGATGCCGTAATCGCGAGGAGGGCGGCCATCGCCCGAAACCACCCGCGGCGATTGGGACTTCCCATGGTCATTTGGCTGGCTGTACCCAGCGCGAAATGGTCTGCGTGCCGCATGAGAGAAGATGGTGCTCCAAAGTCCGTCAGTTCCCGCCGCATGTCTTCAATCGAGCGCATAGATGGCCAGGCCGCTCAGCAGCTTGGGGAAAAAGTCGGTCGACTTTTGCGGCATCACCTCGCCCGCGAAGGCGACTTCTTTCAGCTGCTCCATGGTCACGGGTTTGGTGAGGAAGGCGATATCGGCTGCGCCTTTGCGCACCTGCTCCACTGCTTCCTGGGCATCGCGCAGATAGCGCAGGTTGGTCTGCTCGCGCACCTTTTCGGCATCGAGGCCCATCAGGCGCTCGAAAACAACGGAGTGCAATTGCGTCAGGTCGAGCTGACGCTGGCGCTCGGGCAGGTCGGCCAGGGCTCCAGCCATGGCATCGGGCTTGGCGCGCAGAAGGAACGCTCCGGTGCAGGTGACGGCGACGAATGCTGTTTCTGTCTCGCGCGCCAATTCATCCAAGAATAAAGCGGCATCGAAGGGCGGCAGCGGTTGAACGGTGAAGTACGCCTCGGCCGCCTTGAAGAATGCCGTGGCGAAGAAGTCGTTGAGACCGTGAACGACGCGATGCGTGGGCAGAATCACCAGTTCATCCGAGTCCATGTTGACGAAAGTCATCATGGCGGCGGCCTCGGGGAATTCAGGCTGCGGCAACTGCTGCGTGCTGGAGCCGCTTTTTGCGTGTGCTCCACTCGTATGATCTTTGGAGTATTTCAGTGCGGTTTCATAGCGGTGATGCCCGTCGGCGATGATCAGCTTCTTGTCGTCCATCGCAGTGATCAGCAGGCGGATTGCCGCCGGATTATTCACGCGCCAGAGCCGGTGCAGGACGCCGTACTCGTCGGTTATTTCGGCGTCGGCGACGCCGTGGCCCTCGTAGAGATTTTTTTCTACGCTTCCTGCGGGGTCGGAGTAGAGCATGAAGATCTGGCCGAAGTGCGCACGCGTGGCTCTTAACAGGTTCAGCCGGTCGCTCTTGGGCTTGGACAGTGTTTGTTCGTGCCGGAAGACGACTTGGTCGCTGTAGTCCTGGAGTTTGCCCAGGGCTATGAATCCACGCCGTTCCTTCTCGACTTCGGTGCCGGGCACCTTGAACCGCTGCGCGTACGCAAAGACGCAAGGCTCATTTTCCTGGAGCAGCACGCCCTGTTCGCGCCAGGCTGTGAAATCATGTGCCGCGCGCGTATAGACGTTTTCACCCTCCTCTGCGTCAAATAACTCAGGCAGTCCCAGGATGATCCGCACAAGGTTAAAGGGGCTGCGCTGGTAGTACGCCTGTTGCATGGCTGGCGTGATCTTGTCGTATGGCTGCGTGACCACGTCTTCCAGGCGAACTGTCGAGGGGTTATAGCGCCAGGCGCGAAAAGGATAGATACGAGCCATGAGAAAGGTCTTGCTCCCCCGAAAATACGGTGGAATTTGAGCCCCACTTACGCCGCGATGCCTGCTGGAGATCGAAGGGTAGGCCCAATCTCGATTGTATCGCAGCGCTTGACGTGCACCGCTTCTCTGGATTCCGGTCTGTGCGAAGCCGCTGTGACAATCTGCTGACAGCAGAGGCGCGCCGATAGTGGTAATATCGCCTTCAACCCTCCGTGGTGCCTCATGAGGAAGCTTCCCCAGCACGCGATTCCAAACGGGGTGGGCAACCTCGCCTCGCTTTGCCGCTCCGTCTCGCTTGGTGCGTTGGCCGTGGTTCTTTGCCTGGCCCAGGCGCGCGCTCAGGAAGATCAACTGAATAAGGTGCACGTCGACCCGCCAGCGGCCGCCTCGCCACCGGCGAGCGAGCCAAAGGGGACTGAGGCGGCTCCCGAAACCGGAACAGCGTCGCTCCGCATCCATCCCGGTTCATTCATCCGGATGAATGTGGACATGGTGCTGGTCCCGGTCACGGTCACCGACCCCTTGAACCGGCTGGTGACAGGTTTGGAAAGAGAAGATTTCCAGGTCTACGAAAACAACGGCGAGGAAAGGATCGCCAGTTTCGCCTCCGAGGACGCCCCAGTTTCAATCGGAATCATTTTTGACCTCTCCGGCTCCATGACGTCCAAGCTGGTCCGCGCCCGCGAAGCGATTCTGCAGTTCATCAAGACGGCAAACCCGCAGGACGAATTCTTCGTCATCGGTTTCAACGACCGGCCGGAACTGATTGAGGACTTCACCAGCTCTGTTGACGACATTCAGGCGCGGCTGGCGACGGTTCACGCGGGCCACCGCACCGCGTTGCTGGATGCGATCTACTACGGCATCGCCAAGATGAAGGACGCACATCACGAGCGGAAGGCCTTGCTGGTGGTTTCCGACGGCGGCGACAACCGCTCCCGCTTCACCGAGGGCGAAGTCCGGGCCGCCGTGCGCGAAGCCGACGTGGAGATCTACTCGATCGGCATCTTCGATCCCTACGCGCCCACCCCTGAAGAGCGCACTGGCCCGCAGCTTCTCGACGACATCAGTTCCGCGACCGGCGGGCGGCTTTTTCGCGTCGACGACGTTGACGAGATGAGCGACATCGCGGAAAAAATATCCACCGAGCTGCGCAACCAGTATGTGATTGGCTACAAGCCCAGGGATCTGACCCGCGATGGCAAGTGGCGTAAAGTGAAAGTGAAGGTGAACCCGCCTCCGGGTCTTCCTCCACTTACGGTCTATGCTCGCACCGGCTACTATGCGCCTCTGCAATAACGCGATTCTGGCCGCCTTTTTTGCCGCCGCGGGGCTCGCTTTGTCCGCGCAGCAGGCGCCTGCCCCGCAAGCCGGAGCGCAGGCAACTCTGCCGTCGCCGCCCGCTGTCGATACAGATCCAGTCCGCTCCCCTGACGTAGTGGCCCCTGCTCCCTCATCGGGACCGCTGAAAAAAGAGGGTGAGGGTTACCTGCTCCACACCGACGTCGAAGAGGTGGTGCTTAACGCCACCGTGATCAATGGCACCAGCCTCGTCGAGAACCTCACCAGGGATAATTTCGCTGTCTACGAAGACGGAGTGAAACAGACTCTGATCAGCTTCCAGCACACCGATCTGCCCGTTTCCATGGGACTGGTGATCGACAACTCCGGTTCGATGTACCGCAAGCGGCCCTCGGTGAACAAGTCCGCACTCGACTTGGTCGAGGCTTCGAATCCGCAAGACGAGGCCTTCGTCGTGAACTTCTCCGATGAAGCCTTTATCGATTGCGACTTCACATCGAGTATTAACAAGCTGCGCGACGGGCTGGCGCACATCGACTCCCGCGGCGGCACCGCGCTCTACGACGCCGTGGTGGCCTCGGCAGACAAGCTGGTGGCCGACGCCAAAAGGCCCAAGCAAGTTCTTATCCTGATCACCGACGGAGAAGATAACGCATCGAGCTCGGACCTGGAGCAGACCATCTACAAGGTGCAGCAGCTCTCCGGTCCGGTGATCTACTCGATCGGCCTGCTCTTTGGCGACGAGATGAGCCGCTCCGAGGTGCGCCATGCGCGCCATGCCCTGGAATTGCTCTCCACCGAGACCGGCGGCATGGCTTTCTTTCCCAAATCCATCGACCAGATCGATCAGATCGCCGCTGAGGTGGCGCGCGATATCCGCAGCCAATACACGCTGGGCTATCACTCGACCAAGCCGACCACGGTGCCCGGCTTCAGGCGCGTGGAAGTCACCGCCGAGTCCAAGGGAACGGGCAAGCTCACCGTCCGCACCCGCACCGGCTATTACCCGGTCGTGCGCACAGCAAAGCAGACCGCGGCAATTGAAAAGTAGAACCTCGAAGCAATAGAGGCCGAGAAAACTATCGACATGCCCGATGAAGCGGAATTGAAGGCTGGCCTGGAGCAACTCGCGCATCTCAAGTCGATGGGAGAGAAGGCGTACGACGACATGTACGAGGCGCGCTCGCCGAGCGGCGCGACGGCTTGCTACAGCGACGCCAAGGAATGCTACTACGACGCCATCGGTCTGGCCAACCGGCTTGGCCTCAAGGAAGAATCCGACGCGCTCAGCGCTTGCCTGGCGCATATCAAAGCCGTCTTCCGCAGCCAGTTTACCTAGCGGACCCCGATTCGAGAATCGCCTCGAGAATCGCCCGGTCGGTTGCAGTCCGAAGGCCGTTAATGCATTTCAGCGTGCGCAAATCGTCATCCGATGGTTTCGCTGGCCGGCACCAGTGCTCCCCACGATAAGCTAATAGCTAAAAGCTAGGAGCTGGCAGCTACATGTCGCCATACAAGTACTCAACCCTCGCCGTCCATGCCGGGCAGCACCCCGACCCCCTCACCGGAGCGGTGAATGTGCCCCTCTACCTTTCCTCGACATTTGAGCTCACCGGAATCGGCAGCGACCGCGGCTGGGATTACTCGCGCGCCGGCAACCCAACGCGCGACCGCCTCGAGACGGCGCTGGCCACGCTCGAAGGCGGCACAAGCGGCCACGCGTTCACAACCGGAATGGCCGCCATTTCCGCGCTGGTGGCGATGCTGCACGCGGGCGATCATGTCGTCTGCTCGCGCGACGTGTATGCCGGCACAGTGCGCCTCTTCGATCAGATCGTGAGCGGCTACGGCATCGAGATCGAGTATGTTGACACGAGCGACCTGGCCGCCCTGGAAGCGGCGATCAAGCCCCACACGAAGCTAGTGCATATTGAGACGCCGAGCAATCCGCTCATGGTGCTTACCGACATTGCGGCCGTCGCCAAGATCGCTCACGCTCACGGCGTTGAAGTGAGCGTGGACAACACCTTTCTGTCGCCCGCGCTGCAACGCCCGCTCGAGCTCGGCGCCGACATCGTGATGCATTCGACCACGAAATATCTGAATGGCCACTCCGACGGCCTGGGCGGAGCGCTGATCGGATCAACGCCCGAGCACAAGGAACGCTTCAGTTTCGTCCAAAAGGCAGCGGGCGGCGTCATGTCTCCTTTCGAATGTTTCCTTGTGCTGCGCGGCATCAAGACATTGCCCGTGCGTATCCAGCAGCATGAGGCGAATGGCCGCGCGGTGGCGGAGTTTCTTTCCACGCACAAGAAGGTGACCAAGCTGGCCTATCCGGGTCTGAAAAGTCACCCGCAGTACGATCTGGCGGTGAAACAGCAGAAGGGCTTCGGGTCGATGATGAGCTTCGAGCTTAAGTCACGCGAGGAAGCAGCGCGGTTCCTCTCGACGATCAAGATCTTCCTGAACGCGGAGTCGCTGGGCGGGGTCGAGTCGCTGGCGTCGCACTCGGCCACCACCACGCACGGCTCGGTGAGCGAGGAAGTGCGCCGCTCGATGGGGATCAACGAGGGGCGGATTCGGCTCTCGATTGGGATTGAGGACAAGGATGACCTGATCGCTGACCTCGATCAGGCGCTGGCCGCAGTCTGAGGGTGCGTTGTGTCCTTTGGACAGCTGATTCTCGCCATTGACACTTGCGGGCCATCCGGTTCGGTCGCGCTCGGCCGCCTACCCGGCCGCGACCTCGAGATTCTCGGGCAAATCGAGCTGGCCGGGCGCACCTACTCGACGACGCTGGTGGCCGCGGTCGGCGAGTTGCTGCAATCGGCGGCTACGGAACTCCGGGAACTGGGCGGGATTGTTGTCGTCAATGGGCCGGGGAGCTTTACGGGTGTCCGCGTTGGGCTGAGCGCCGTAAAAGGCCTGGCCGAGGGCACGGAGATTCCAGTGGTTGCACTCTCACGGCTCGAGGTCCTTTCGCGGTTGTCCGGGGTGCCGTCGTCGGCACTCGATGCGCATCGGGGCGAGGTGTTCCTTAGGCTGGAGCGCATGGGCGGCAACCCAAGCGAGATTCTTGCCGGCCCCTCAGAACTTGCGGCGATCCATCCCGCGCCGGTACGCGTGGCCGTGTGCGGCGACGGCGCAGCGGCGGTGCTGGCGGCGGCGTGGCCGGGCGCGCAACTAATACCCGTGCCGGCGCCGGTTGCGGCAGATGCGCTCCGCCTCGGCGAGGCGCGCCTTACTGCCGGTGTTTTCACCGATCTGGCTCTGCTCGACGGCCATTACCTGCGGCGATCGGATGCGGAGATTTTTGGTGCCGAGATCTTCGGCGCTGAACCTTCGGGGAAACCCGCAGTTACGGCTTCATAGCGTTTATGAAGCCGCCAGCCGAGAACGTGCAGATCCGGCCCATGACCGCGGCCGACCTGACTCAAGTGATGGAGATTGCCGCAAGCCTGCCGGAGGCGCCCCAGTGGCCGGAGGCGGCCTACTTGACCGCAGTGAACCCCGAATCGACGCCTCGCCGCGTCGCAATGGTCGCCCTCGCGCCTTGCTCCGAGAGCATCCAGGGCTTCGCCCTGGCCAGCTTATTGCCTCCACAGGCGGAACTGGAATCGATTGCCGTGGCCGCCGGGAGCCAACAGCGCGGACTCGGCCGCATGCTCTTCGAGGCCCTCGCAATTGATCTGCGCGCCGCAGGTGTCCTTGAAATTATTCTCGAAGTGCGGGCATCGAACCGCCCGGCGCTGGCCTTTTACCGTTCAGCCGGCTTCGGCCAAACTGGCATTCGCAGGGCGTACTACGTTGATCCTGTTGAAGATGCGGTGCTCATGCGGACTCATTTCACCTGAGCTCTCGCTGGCAGGGCCTCCAACCAACATTCCGCTTGATATTCACAGGGTGATATTACCTTCAGCGGATTTCTCGCTTGCCGATTCACCCGAAACGGCGATATATGTAAATGTTCTAATAAAAACGGCGGCTAGGTATCGCCTAAACAAACCGCCGAACCGGGGGTGCTTGATGGACGAAGTACAAGGTTCCATGCTGAGCGAAGAGATCGATCGCCTGCACGCAGAACATCGCCGCTACGCTCAGCGTTTGGAAGAGTTGCTTCAAAAACCATACCTATCCGAAGATGAACAACTGGAAGAAGTGCGCTTGAAGAAGCTCAAGCTGCACGCCAAGGACCTGATCTTCGCGCTGGAGCGCCGTGTTCCCGCCGTCGCGTAAGTTCTGAGGCATTAGGCTTTTGTGGCTCACTTGTCGAGCGTCAGCGCTGGGCAGTGTGAGGTGTTTCAGCGTGTCCCTCGCCACCCTGTTTCAATAGCCAATCACCGTATAACCGTATAATCGTTGGGAACGATGGTTCGCGACGGTTACATTTACGGCATCAGTCTGTTGGCGGTTGCCGCAGCGCTCAAAGGGCTTACAGGATATTGGGTTTGGGGCATAGTGCCGATCCTGCTCGCGGCGTTCTTTCTGTGGTTTTTCCGTGATCCTCAACGCACTATTCCTGTCGGCGAAGGCCTGATCGTATCGCCCGGCGACGGCCTGGTGACCGAAACAACCACCATCAAGACGCCTGAAGGGGCTCGCCAGCGGATCAGCATTTTTTTGAGTGTCTTTGATGTCCATGTGAACCGCGCGCCCATTGGCGGCGTCCTCAGCCAGGTGCTCTATCAAAAGGGCCAGTTTCTGAACGCCATGAATCCAGCCTCGGCCGAGCGCAACGAGCAGAACACGGTTACGGTGCGCGGCCAGGGCGCAGATGCGGGTTTCGAGGTCACCTTCAAGCAGATTGCTGGGCTGCTGGCGAGACGCATCGTCTTTCGCTGCGATCAGGGGCAGTCGGTGGAGCGGGGGCAGCGCGTGGGGCTCATCAAGTTCGGTTCCAGAGTCGATGTTGTCATTCCATCGAGCGCAGTGCTGCAGGTGAAGGTGGGAGAGCGCGTCAAGGGCGGCGCTAGTGTGCTGGCCTCAATGCCGCAGGGAGAAAGCTCGTGAATTCCTTTGATTTTCAACGAGCAAAAGGAAAGCCTCATCCGCGCCTGCGGCGAGGCATGTACTTGCTCCCCTCGCTGTTCACCGCAGGCAGCTTGGGGGCCGGCTACTTCTCCATCACCCAAACCATCGGCGCGCTGGATGGAAGCGGCCAGGCGCACACGCACCTGGACTGGGCAGCGATCGCCATTCTGTTTGCCATTCCCTTCGACGCGCTCGATGGCCGTATCGCCCGCTTGACCAACACTACCAGCGACTTCGGCAGAGAGCTGGACTCGCTGGCCGATGTGATCACCTTTGGCGTGGCGCCCAGCCTGCTGGCTTTCGTCTGGGGATTCCGTTTCCTCCCCGATTCGATGAATGCGCAAATGCGGCTTCACTTGATGCAGGCGGGCACATTCATCTGCTTTCTCTTTCTTCTCAGCGGAGCTTCGCGCCTGGCGCGTTTCAACATCAGTCCCGATGCTCAGCCGCGAAATCCTGGGCGCGCCGATAGAAAATATTTTGTGGGCATGCCGATTCCCGCTGCGGCTGGCCTGCTGGCGGCCACCGTTCACTTCTTCAACGCCTATCCTGTCGAGGAGTGGTGGGTCGCCGTTCCCTGGCTCATTCTTGTCGGGCTGGCGGCATTCTTGATGGTCAGCACCTGGCGGTTCTGGTCGGCAAAAGAAATCAACTTTTCCCGCCGCCATCCCTTCCAGTTGTTGGTTCTGCTCGCGTTGATCGCCTACATCGCACTCCGCTACTCGAATGTGGTCATGTTCCCGGTCGCATTGGTATACATGTTTTCGGGGATTTGGGCGCGCGCGGCATATGGCTGGTCGAGGCGGCGACGCAGAAAACCGCTTGATCCGCCCACCCACTCGCCCGTCGCAGCCGAACCCGGCGCCGGACGAACCTAGCCATAAGTCAAAGCAAGCCAAAGGACGCCTGTGTACAAAATTGCTATTGCCGGCGCTTCAAGCCTCGTGGGCCGGGAGTTGAAGGAGATTCTGTCAGAGTCGCCGTTGGCCTCGGCCAGCTTTGTCCTGCTCGACGAGGAA
Organism: uncultured Acidobacteriaceae bacterium; assembly: GCA_963835355.1. Classification (GTDB taxonomy): domain Bacteria; phylum Acidobacteriota; class Terriglobia; order Terriglobales; family Acidobacteriaceae; genus Telmatobacter. Next base: position 26,067 of record CAWIFE010000004.1, read on the forward strand.
GATGCGCAGGGCCAGCTAGACCAGGTGGGCGATGAGGTCACGTTCATCCAGGCAATTCACGCCGACGCCTTCCTCCACGTGGACTTCACATTCTTCTGCGGCACCGAGAGCCTGACGCGCCGTCACTGGCAGCACGCCTTGCGAGCTGGATCGACAGTCCTGGATCTTTCAGCGGCTCTGGACCGGGAGGCTGGTGTGGTGGTTCGCGCACCGTGGCTGGAGACGAACGCGGCCGGCGTCGATCTCTTCACGCCGGCCGTGGTGCCTGCCCATCCTGCCGTCGTCACCCTTGCATTGCTGCTGCAACGGTTGCAACAGGCCGCGCCGATTCGCTTTGCCGCCGCCACGGTGCTTGAGCCTGCCAGCGATTTCGGCCGCGCAGCCATGGATGAGTTGCACCAACAGACGGTGAGCTTGCTCAGTTTCCAGTCTTTGCCTCGCGCAATTTACGACGCGCAGGTGGCGTACAACCTGCTAAGCGGCATGGGTGAAAGCTCGACTGTGAGTCTGCCGGATGTGGAAGCGCGCATTCGCCGCCACTACCAGGTGATAACCGGCGGGCGTGGCCCATCGCTGGCCGTGCAGGTGATCCATGCCCCCGTCTTCCACGGTCACACATTCTCCATTGCCGTAGAACTGGAACGGGCGGTCGAGATTGGCGCCCTTGAAGATGCATTGACCGGCGAGCACGTCGATCTGGTGCTCGAAGATACGGATTCGCCGTCGAACCTCGCCGCCACTGGGCAGAATGACATCCTGGTTCGGCTGCGGCCGGAGTCCGCCGGCCGCAACTCCAATCTGGCTTCGCGACTGTGGCTTTGGGTCGCGGCCGATAATCTGCGCATGCATGCGCAGAACGCCATGCTATGCGCGCTCGACCTCCGGCGAATCCGTCCGCAAGGCAAAGTGCAGTAGGTTAAAACATCATTGGTAAGACAATAGTTAGTTGCCTTACAATCAAGTAATGCCTTACTCTTGATATTTATCTTACTTGTGCTAGAATGTAAGCCATGGTGCAGGCTAAAGAAGAGCTTTTCGCGGTTGTGAGTACCAAGGGACAAATGGTCATTCCCGCAGCCATCCGGGAAGCTCTTGGGATCGAACCGGGAACGCGCGTCGCCGTCCGCCAGGAGGGGGCGGTGGTCGTTCTCAGGCCCGAAACGCTGGCGGCCAAGTTGAGTCTCATCGAAAAAATGCACGGATGCACCGCGGGTGGTGGGTCGGGCACGGACATGCTGCTCGAAGACAGGCGCATCGAGCGCGAGCGGGAGTTGCGGGAAGAGGGCTGGTAAGACCATCCCATGACGGTATACGTTCTGGACTCATCTGCATTGATCCGCTACCTCGACAAAGAGGCTGGCGGTGACCGCGTGGAAACAATCCTCAAAGCCTGCGTTAAAGGACAGGCTGAGTTACACATCTCCGCCGTGCAATGGGGAGAGGTCGCCGGGAACTTGCGTAAGCGATTCGGCGCCCAGGAAGAAGAGCGCGTCCTGAGCCGCCTCTTGCCGAGCGAGGTCAGAATCATCCCCGTGAACGGCGAACGGGCGGTGCGTGCAGCTGAACTCCGCGTCGATCACAAGCTCGCCTATGCTGACTGCTTCGCTCTAGAGCTCGCGATGGAAACGCCGGATCACGTGCTGGTGACTGCGGATTTCGGATTCAAGACTGTAGATAACCTTGCCCAAATTGAGTTTCTTCCGGCGAAATAGTCTGTCAATCGGGTAACAGCTACCCTCCCTCAGCGCCGCGACCACAACTGCACAATGTAGCTGTCAGTCATCCCGGCAATGTAGTCGGCCGCGGTGCGGGCCAGTCCCTCTGTGGGAATCTGCGCCTGGTGGTCCCGCGGCATCAAGCCGGGTTCGGCCATGAGCTGTCCGAAAATTCGATGACCACCTCTTCAGCGTGCGCGTGCTCTTGTTCCTGGGCCGGCGTGTTGTAGAGATTCGCGTATAGGAACTCCTTGACCGCTACGCGCTCGGACTCCATTTGCGCACTGAGCGTCGCGAGCCTTTGCGGAGCATTCCGGATGTCATCGAGTGTAGTGGCGCCAAGCTCATTCACGCGCTTGTGTACTTCCTCAATCAGATCGGTGACCCACGCGTTCAACTGACGCCGCAGGGCCTCATACACGGCCAGCCGCGGCGGAGCTTTGGGAAAGCTCTGGAGCGCGGCGTCGTGAAAGCCGCGGAAGAGTGGCGCGGCAGCGCAAACCTGATCGAGCGCAAGGACGCCGGAGTCCAGCCCGTCGTCGAGGTCCGCAGTCAAATAGGCAATTTCGTCCGCCAGATCGATCAGCTGGGCCTCAAGCGGTGGAAATCGATCAAGAAAATACTCTGCCAGCTCGGGATGGTCTTTCTCGGAGTAGTCGCGCGAGTGTTTCACGATGCCCTCGCGGACGGCGAGCGTTAAATTGAGCCCGCGAAAAGCCGGATAGCGCTCTTCAAACCAGGTAACAATGCGTAGCGCGTGGAGATTGTGGTCGAAGCTGAGGCCATGAATGCGGAGCGCGCGGTCGAGCGCTTTTTCGCCGGCGTGGCCAAAGGGCGGATGCCCGATGTCGTGCGCCAGAGCCAGCGCTTCCGCCAGTTCCACATTGAGTCCCAGAGCTGCCGCCGCTGTGCGCGAGATTTGAGTCACTTCGAGCGTATGCGTCAGGCGGCTGCGGAAATGATCAGATAGCCCTTCAGTGGGCAGCCGCGTAAAAACTTGTGTTTTCCCCGCGAGGCGGCGAAAAGCCCGTGCGTGCAGCACTCGGGCGGCGTCGCGCGCAAACGGAGTGCGATAGGCGTGCGGCGGCTCCGGATGGACTCTGCGCGATAGAGGACTGTCCGCACCTCCGTTCACGCCAATTCCAGCGGGCAGCGGTGCGGCGATTGAAGGGTTGTGAGCCATCATTGGGCCAAGTCTTGGCGGCACGAATTTAATTCTCGAAGCTCAGGTCTGGTTATACCAAAGGGTGCGGCGTGGGGCAGCCAAACACCTCTATGTGCCCGGAATCACGTTGACCCTGGACCACGGGCTGCTATAAATGCTTTCGCGCGCTGAAAGATGGACAACCGCAATTTTTCTGGAGTACCATCCTGCCGGAATTCTTTGAGGGCTTGTCCATCGCGGAACGGCGGAAGCGAGCCAAAGTAACTTTCCAAGCCTCAAGGGGAGGTAGCAATGAAGTTGATCAGACAGATGGCGCCGGCGCTGGCTGCGCTGGCAATAATGTCGATTTCGGGTTGCGGTGCAAGACACTCGCAAAAAGAGGTTTATTACCTGGTTGCAACCAACGTTTCGCTGCCCTACTGGGAGACAGCGATCGCCGGATTCAAGGCGGCCGCGGCGCAATACAATGTGACGGCGAAGGTAGCTGGACCTGACACGTACGATCCTCAGGGTGAACTGGCGGAGTTTCAAAAGGTGGTTGCGGCCAAACCGGCAGGCATTCTGGTTTCGGTCTCCGACGCTGCCGTGATGCAGCCGGGGATCGACGCGGCCGTAAGCGCCGGCATTCCGGTGATTACCATCGACTCCGACGCCGCGGCCAGCCACAGGCTCTACTTCATCGGCACCAACAACCTTGAAGCAGGGCGTTTGGGCGGGCGGAGGGTCATCGCGAAGCTGGGCGGGAAAGGCAACGTAGTCTTCTTCACGCTTGCCGGCCAGCCCAATACGGAAGAACGGCTGAAGGGATTCAAGGACGCCTTCGCGATGCAATCGGGCATCAACATCGCTGAAGTGATCGACATCAAGGGCGACGCGAGCATTGCCTTCGATCGGACCCAGGCGTTGCTGGCTCAAACCGGCGCCAAGAAGATCGACGCCTTTGTGTGCCTCGACTCAGCGTCAGGCAAGTTGGCCGCTGACGCGATCAAACGGACAGGCGACACCAGCCGCGAACTGGTGGCGTGGGACGTGAATCCCGATACGCTGCAGAGCATTAAGGACGGAGTCATCGATGCGGCCGTCGTGCAAAAGCCGTTCACCATGGGCTACGTAGGTCTGAAGGCGCTCGACGAGATCTACCACGATCCGCCCCCGCAGCTCAACAAGGACTATAGCGTCGACGCCTTCGCGCCCTACCCGACATTCGTCGATACGGGCACATCGCTGGTGGACAAGAGCAACGTGGATGTTTACCTGGCTGCGGCGGCAGCGCACGCGCAGTAGGGTTTTCGCGAATAGGCCCGCCCCAGAATTACAGATGCCCCTTGGAGGCCCAATCCTTCATGGCCGCGTTGACGAGTTGCCTGAGCTCTTTCAGCAACTGGGGCTCAGGGGCGGCCCTGAAGTTGAAGCAGGTCTTGCCCTGCATCCGCTTCTTCAGGCCCGGCGAGACGGCTTTGAGCAGGGGCGGATTCATATAGAGCGGCATGAGGTGGAAACTAACGTACGCTTTGCCCATGCGCACCGAGCCGAACCACATCGGATGACCCTTGTGTTGCGGGAAGGGCGAGGGCGCCCGGCATGTTACGGAGTAGACGGAGGCAGTATCTTCACGGATCGCCAACTGGCGCAAGTGGCTCGCAAAGACACGCTTTAACTGGTCAAACGCAAGTTCAAAATCGGAAGCCATTGTCCGAAGCCTATCCCGGAATGCGGTTGGATCCGACGAGAAAACTCAACACAACCCAGCCGGGAGACCGCGTGTCACTCCGGCTTCGCCTGGCCGGTAGAGCTGTCCTCTTTGGCGAGCCTCACGCGCGCGCCCTCAAGCTTTTTCTGGACCTTTTCTACGTCGCCGGGCTCGATATCGGCAGCGGATGACTTGGCGAATTCGTCCAGCGAAAGCTGCCATTGCGCTGCTGCCAACCGGATGCGGCCCGTCTTCTCGTAAAGATCGCCCAGGTGCATGTGCACGGTGGGATCGGTCTGGTCGCGATTCACGGCCTGCCGCAGGTTGTCCTCGGCCAGTTCATATTCGCCCATCTTGAAGTAGACCCAGCCGAGAGAATCGAGATACGCGCCATTTCCTGGTTCAAGTTCGACCGCTTTGTGGATCATTTTGAGCGCATCGGGTAGCTTGATCCCCTTGTCGGCCCACATGTAACCCAGATAGTTCAGGGTCATGGCGTTTTCCGGATCCAGATTCAATGCCTGGCGGAAAAACTGCTCGCCCTGATCCGTACGCTTCTGTCGCTCAGCCCATTCGCCGCGGAGGAAGAGTAAGTAAGTGCGGTCATCCTTCTTGGTCGCCAGGGGTTCGGCTTGGTCGAGCGCATCCTCGGCTTCCTTCCAGCGGCGCAGCCGGATGTTCATTTGCGCGATAGCGAACCACACGCCACGCTGTTCATCCGGGGTGGCGCCGTCGAGCAGGCTCTTCGCCATGGCCAGGCCTTCATCAGGATGATCCTGGTCCGCCAGCTCTCCTGCGAGCATCAGCTTCAAATCGCGATTCTTGGGATCGGCGGCTACAGCCTTGCGGGAAACGGCTATGGCCTTGTCAAATTCGTGGGCGTTGCGGTACGCGTCCACTTGTCCCTGGTAGCCGCGCGCAGCAAAGCTTCCATCCATATCGATCATTTTCTGGTACGCGGCGATCGCGGGATCCGCCTTGTTCTCCTCGAGGTAGACCGCTCCAAGGCGCTCCAGGAAGATAGCGCGGTTGGTCTTCTCATCGTCCTTGTAAGCGCCGTTGGCATGCGAAGTCGCGTCAACCATTTCCTGATAAGTCTGGATGGCGTCGTCGAAGCGGCCCAGAATGTCGAGGAGCAGTCCTTCATTGAAGCCTGCCTCCAGCGAGGTCGGATCGATTTTGCGCGCCTTGCGGATGGTGGCCAGCGCATCTTCGTATTTGCCCTGGCGGCGCTCGATTTCGCCAATATGGACCAGCGCCTCGGTGTTTTCTGGGTCGGCTTCGGCGAGCGCCTGATACTGTTTGAGCGCCTCGTCGAGCTGGTCGTCCGTGAGCAGCGCCGAGGCTAACGCATCCATGGTCTGCAAGTCATCGGGTTCCAGATCGTCAGCGCGCTTGTAAGCGGCGATGGCGTCCTTGGGCTGCTTCAGTTGGTCGTATAGCGCTCCCAGCGTAAATTCCATTTTGGGGGTGCGCCCGTCCACGGGAACAGCCTCGATCGCTTTCGCGGCGTGTTGCACGTCCCCGCTCTCGGCGTAGAGGCGCGCCAGGTTCAGCACAACCTCTTCAGACTCGGGTTCAATGGCCTGGGCAGTCTTGAATTCAGCTTCCGCCTTCTCCGACTGGTGCTTCACAGTGTAGAGCTGGCCCAACACCATGTGATCTTCCACGCTCTTGGGCTGCAGGGCCACAATCTTTTCGAATTCCCCTATGGCCTGATCAAGCACGTTGGCGGAGTTCGCGGTTGACGCACCGCCGTTTTGACCCTCGCCCAGTTGGCGCAGATAGATCCGCCCCAAAAGCCGATGGGCGTCGATGTCGTCGGGATGAGTTTTCAGCACCAAATGCGCCGTGGTCTCGGCGTCGTGCACGCGGTCGGCGCGAAAATAGAGATCCGCCAAATCGTCGCTTAGCTCGGCAGAATCGGGATCGGCATTGAGCGCCAGCTTATACTGCTCGATGGCCTGATTCACCTCATCCGAGCGTCCCTCTGAAACCGCATCATCCTCATACACACTGGCAAGGGCCAGGTGGTAGTACGACTGAGCTCGATTCGGTTCTGGAAGGGTAGCGTCAGGCGCCGTTATTGCGGGTTTTGTCCCTGAATCTGCCTTCGCCGTCTCTACGGGAGCAACCTGCGCGGGGGCCAGGCTTGGCAGGGTTTGTTGGTCCTTCGCCGGGCTGGCCGAGGGGCTGCTGGCAGGTGAGTTTTGGCCGCATGCAGGAGCGACGGGCAGCAACAAGAGAATGGCGGCTGCAAACTGGGGCGCAAATGTCGACATATTGAAGTTTCTTTTCATCATCCCGGGGTTTTCCTAAGTTCTCAGCCGCAAAGCTCAGGAAAAGCGGCTCGGCAGTAGAACTGAGCGAGCCTGCCTACTGTTACAGACGATTTTACCCGTCATTAGTCGCTCCTGCTCGGCAGATTGAGGGATTTTCGTGAGACTAAAGTGGGACGCGAGGCCGAGATTCCGGCCAGCCGAAACTGTGTGGGCGTCTCCGGGTTGCTCAGTGCCGAAAGTGCCGGATCCCGGTAAAGACCATGGCCAGACCTAACTTGTCAGCGGCAGCAATGACTTCGTCGTCCCGAACCGAGCCACCGGGCTGAATCACCGCGGTAGCGCCGGCCTGGGCAACGGCTTCGAGGCCGTCAGGGAAGGGGAAGAACGCGTCGGAAGCAGCGACGCAGCCCTTGAGCGGCAGTACGGCTTTCATGGCGCCGAATTTAGCGGCGTCAACGCGGCTCATCTGACCTGCTCCCACGCCCAGTGTCTGTCCGTCGCGCGCGTAGACGATCGCGTTCGATTTCACATGCTTCGACACGCGCCACGCAAAGAGCAGACTACGCAGCTCTTCGGCCGACGGCGGGCGCCACGTGACCACTTTGAGCTCCGACTCCGTCACGCGGCCGGTATCGGCGTCTTGCAACAGCAGCCCACCCGAGACGTGCTTGACCACCGGGCGCGTTTCAGCGGCGCGAACCTCCACCAGGCGCAGGTTCTTCTTCGCGGCAAAGCGTGCGCGCGCCTCGGCAGAAAAGGCCGGTGCGGCAATGGCCTCCACAAACAGCTTGGCAATCTCCTCGGCAGCGGCTCCATCCACTTCGCGATTGATGCCGATGACCCCGCCGAATGCCGATACCGGATCGCTGGCCAAAGCCTTTTGATAGGCGTCGAGGAGGCTCGTGCCGGTTGCTGCCCCGCAGGGATTCGTGTGCTTGACGATGATGACGGCCGGTTCCTCAAATTCCTGCGCGAGCTCCCAGCAGGCGTCCAGGTCGACAAGGTTGTTGAAGCTCAGCTCCTTGCCCTGCAATTGCGTTGCGCCGGCAATGCCCCGGCCGGAGCCGTCGGAGTAAAGCGCCGCGCGCTGATGCGGATTCTCGCCGTAGCGTAACGCCTGGGCCAGCGGAAGATTGATGCGCAGTGTGGCGGGTAGTTGCGTTGTGTCGGGCGAGGCTGGCGCTCCGGGCGCGGGAGCATCTGCGATTCGCTCAAGGGTATTCGCAATCGCCGAATCGTATGCGGCGGTGAGCGCGAATCCCTGCTTCGCCAACCGCCAGCGCGTTGCGCGAGTGAGTGCCGCGCCGTGGGCGCCTTTCATCTCCTCGATCAGAGCCGGGTAGTCCGCCACGCGAGTCACGATCGCCACATCTTCGAAATTCTTCGCCGCGGAGCGCACCATCGACGGCCCGCCGATGTCGATGTTTTCAATGAGATGGCCGAAGGCGACGCCGGGCTGGGCGGCTGTCTTCTCGAAAGCGTAGAGATTCACGACCACCATGTCGATCGGCTGGATTCCATGAGCCGCCACGGCCGCCTCGTGTTCCGCATTGCCGCGAATGTAGAGCAGGCCGCCATGCACGCGCGGGTGCAGCGTTTTCACGCGGCCGTCGAGCATCTCAGGGAAGCCAGTGAGTTCGCTGATGTCCTTCACCGCCAGCCCGGCCTCGCGCAGTGCCTTCGCCGTCCCGCCCGTCGAAATCAGCTCGACCCCGAAGCCCTGGAGTGCCCTTGCGAATTCCACCAGCCCGGCCTTGTCGGTCACACTCAAAAGCGCGCGCCGAATGGTCTTCGCGCCCGTTCCATTTCCATTCGTTGCCGAACTCACGATTCCGCTCCTGGGTTAAGAATCCGCGCGGGCTCGCATCGCCGCCATCTGCAATTGCGCGCCGGCCAAATTCCAGACTACATCGCGAGACTCGCCTCGATGTGAAGCCCACGGCCAACTCGAAGACCCAAATCATCTCCCTCTACCGCTGCCTCAACCCTCTGCCGCGAGCAGCCGGGAATGCTTTAGAGTTGTGATATGGGAAGTTATCCCTCGCCCCCCCAACCGGAGATTCTTCCTCCTGTCGGCGATTCTGTTCCGCCGCCGCGGCGACGGCGTAGTGCGTGGGCGGCAGCTCCTGCCACCCATGTGCTTCTGGGGATCAATTGCGCCGTGTTTGTGGCCATGGTGGCGCGCGGCGCCAGTATTTGGATGCCAACCCTCGACCAAATCATGCAGTGGGGTGCAGACAGGCCTGACAACGTGCTCCTCTACGGCCAATGGTGGCGCATTGTCACTGCGATGTTCGTCCACGTGGGAATTCTCCATATCGCAACGAATATGTGGTGCCTGTGGAACCTGGGACTGCTTGCCGAGCCGTTGATGGGATCGTTTGGCTTGTTCGCGGCGTACATCCTCACTGGCGCCGCCGGGAACTTGCTCTCCACGTTCTGGAACTGGATGCGGCCGATCCACGATGCTTCGGGGACACCTTATTTCCAGGCGAGCGCGGGGGCCTCGGGCGCGGTCTTCGGCATTGCCGGTGCGCTCATCATTCTGCTGAAGTCGAAAGTGTTGCCTGTGCCGCCGGAAGAAGTCCGGAAGCTCCGCAAGTCAGTTATTTATTTTGCCGTGTTCAATCTTGCGATCCTTTATTGCGTCAATTTTGCCAAGGGATTCACCGGCGTGGAGGTCGACAATTCTGCGCATGTCGGAGGACTCCTGTGCGGACTGCTCATGGCAGCTCCGATGGTGCCTCGTATTGGCTCGCCGCGCAAAGATTTTCAGTTCAAGCTGCGGCTGAGCGTCGCGATGGTTGTGCTACTGCTGGTGTTGTTCGGCTTCTTCCTGGCGCAGCTGCCGCCGCGAGGTTGACCCCGACGTACCTACCGCGTAGCTGTCGCGGAGAACTTCTTCACCATCGCCAGAAGCAGCTTGCGATCGCTCTCGTTCAGGTTTGTGGAATAGCGCCTGAGCTGGGTGAGGAACCGCAATTCGTCGTCGGAGAGATTCTGTGTATTCATCTGGCGCGAAAGCGTGTCACTGGCGAAAAACTGCGCGATCGGCAGGTCGAGCGCGTGAGCAATCTTGGCCAGCGTGTCCAGCGATGGCACGGTGTGGCCGTTCTCCACGCGAGACAGATAACAGCGCAATAGGCCTGTCTTTTTTTCGATGTCCCCCTGCGACAATCCTTTTTGCAGGCGGTAAGCCCGAATCGTGGTCCCGATCTTTATGCTCATTTCAAGTCCTGTCCGATGCGTACCATGGTTTACTTACCCGGTAGCAATAAGAAAACTATTAACTTTAGAGTTAACATGCCTCGGCCGGGATTGCAAGCGCAAATCCTTGTTCCGGTTCCAACTTGTCAACCGCGCCGGTCGCGGGGCGCTGCATTAGCCGCGCAGCTTCGCCGGTAAACCTTCACCCCGCATGGCTCGTCAGACTGAATACTGGCAAGAGAGGTCGGGTAGCGCAATGCGGCAGGCAGCAGTGAGGCGTGCAGGTGCGGCGGGGATTGTTTTGGCCGCCTGTCTTGCTGCGTGGCCGCAGGCTCCCGCAACGCAAACCCCGCCAAGTCAGGCTCCTTCATCGCCGGCCGCGCCCGACGCGCCGTCGTCGCCGGTCTCCGTGACTGGTGGCACATTGCACGGCGTGGTCAAGAGCGGAACTATCCCGCTGCCTGGCGTTTCCATCACCGCGCAAAACACTCTGACCGGCAAACGCTATTCAACCACCAGCGACATTACCGGCGCATGGCAAATGAAGATTCCGCTCAATGGCCGCTATGTCATTCGAACCCAATTTGCGGCTTTCGCGCTGGGTTCGCAGGAAGCCGTCTTAAATGCAACCAGCCACGATCAAACTGTGAACTTCGAGTTGATTCTGTCCTCGCGGCAGGCGGCGCTCGATCAGCAACAAGCCAACCAGCAAGGCAATGTTGCAGCGGCGGTTCGTCAACTGGTGGGCAATTCGCCGGAAAACCTGAACCTGCTTAACACGCTGACAGCCGACACCGACACGGGAGCTGGCACGGCGGGCGCCAGCGGCGCCGCTCTGCCGTCGATTGCCGGCAACTCGGATTTCAGCGACGAATCCGTGGCAATTACCGGGCAGGCTGGACAAGTGAGCGCGCTGGCGGGGATTGACGCCGACCGGGTCCGCGATGCGATCCAATCGATCCAGGTGCAGGGCGGCTTGAATGGGCAAGGCGGGGACGCTGGCCAGGGCGGCCAAGGCGGACTATTCGGCGGATATGGTGGCGGCGGTGGTTTCGGCGGAGCCTTTGGCGGCGGTGGATTTGGCGGCGGTGGCGGTGGGGGCGGCGGTGGCTTCGGTGGAAGAGGAGGTGGCGGAGGCGGAGGCCGCGGAAACTTCCGCAACTTCAATCCCGGCCAGCCACATGGCTCCATTGCATGGAACGGAACAAACTCGATCTTCAACGCCCAGCCATTCGCTTTGCTGGGCCAGCAGCAGAACCAGCCCTCCAATGGGACCAATCACTTCACGCTCTCGTTTATGAGTGCGCCGTATATTCCAAAACTGACCAAGCCCAGCGGCAAGGACACCGTCTTCCTCACTCTTTCCGGCTCTCGCTCGTCTACCCCCGATGATTTTTATGCCACCGTTCCCTCGATCGCGGAGCGGGGAGGCGATTTCTCCGCCGCCGGGTTGCCGCCAATCTACGATCCCGTAACCGGACAACAATTTATCTACAACGGCGCGCCCAATGTGATTCCACCCTCGGGATCGGCCGGCGAGTCGATCTCTCCGCAGGCGACGGCGCTCCTGAACTATTTCCCCCAGCCGAATCTGCCGGCGGGCTTCACCATCAACGGGTACAACTACCACCTGCTGACCACCGCCCAATCCAACTCCACGCAGGCCGGCATACGTTACAACCGCAGCCTCGGCGCAAATGCCACGCAGCCCGGTGCCCGCGGCGGATCCGGCGGGGGCAGACGCGGCGGCTCGCAGACTCAGGGCCTGCGCCAGAGCATCAACCTCAACTACAACTGGTCTCACTCGGCCTCCGACCTCGTGAATTTGTTTCCGCAGCTGGGCGGCAAGCGCGCTTCAGACTCCGATTCCGTTCAGGCCGGCTACACCGTGGGCTACCACCGCTTCACCAGCATCTCGAACCTCAATTGGAATCGCAGCAACAGCCACACCATCAACTTCTTCACTAACACGACAGACAATCCCGCTGCGACAGTCGGTGTGACTGTGCCCAACAACGTTCCGCTCAACTTCGGCGTGCCCGATATCTCGCTCAGCAACGGCATCCAGGGACTGAGTGAAACGCAGCCCAGCTTCTCCATCTCGCAGACTATCTCGTTCAGCGAAGTCCTGAGCTGGATTCGCGGCAAGCACAACTTGCGTTTCGGCGGCGACTACCGCCGCGTCCATCGGGATTTTCTTGCCGGCTCCAACGCCACCGGAAACTTCGCCTTCACCGGATTGTTTACCCAGGACGCCGCAGGAGATCTGACCACCGGTTCTTCCATTGCTGATTTTCTGCTCGGACTGCCCCAGTCCACAACGCTCAACTCCTCTGAGGCGAAGAGTTATCTGCGCGACAACGTCGTTGACGCTTACGCCATGGACGATTGGCGAATGTTGCCATCGCTTACGCTCAATTACGGCGTGCGCTGGGAGTTCTTCGCGCCCTACACAGAGAAATACGGGCACCTGGCCGACGTGGCTACCAATCCCGACGGCGGATTCACAAGCGAGACGGAGCAAACGGCCGGAATGAACGGGCTGCCGAATTCGCTCGTCTTTCCCTGGCACAAGGCCTTCCAGCCGCGCGTCGGCCTTGCTTGGCGCGTGCCGAAGATCAAGCAGACTGTTGTGCGCGCCGGTTTCGGCACCAACTACACGGTTGGCGAGTACGCCGGCTTTGCCAACACCATGGCGCACCAGCCGCCGTTTACCGACGAGCAGACCAACCAGGAAGCTGTTGGCAACACGGCTTCGTCGGCGTGCGCAAAGGCCGGGACTTGCTTCACGCTGGCCAACGGATTTCCCGCTCCCGCCACGATAGGCAACTACGCGCTGGACCCGCACTACGGGCTGCCCTACGTGATGGCGTGGAATCTCGATATTCAGAAGACGCTTCCCTGGGGCATCGTAATGAATGTCGGTTACAACGGATCGCGATCGAATCACCTCGACGTCAAGCTCGCGCCGCGCGCTCTGCCCGGTAGCCCCGGAACCGATCCCCTCAATCCCGTAACGAACCAGCCGATCCAGTTCACTTACGACGAGGCTGCGGCGTATTACAAGATGAACGCGGGAACGGTGCGCGTGAACAAGCGCCTCTCCAAGGGCATCTCGATGGGTGCCAACTACCAGTACGGCCACGCCATCGACGACGCGACCTCGGTCAACGGAAGCGGCGGCTCCCTTGTTCAGGACTGGCAGAACCCTGCGGCGGAGGAGGGCCACTCGGTTCTCGACGTCCGCCACCAGGTGAGCGGCACGTATCTTTTCGAGCTGCCTTTCGGGCCGGACAAATTCTGGGTCACCTCCGGCGTCGGATCGCACATTCTTGAGGGCATTTCCGTTTCGGGCAGCTTCAACTTCGCCACGGGATCTTGGCTCTCGCCGGGTTTTGAACCAACATCGCAGAGCGATGAGTGCGGCAACACAAGCGCCCTGCGGCCCAACCTGACTGGACAATCGGTGACCGCCGGCGGCAGCTCGCTGCTGCACTGGTTCAACACCGCGGCCTATTCGGCGCCAGGCAATCACTCCGGGCTTTTGCGACTACTTCGGCAGCGCTCCCCGCAATTCAATCGAAGGGCCGGGCACGGTCTCAAACAATATGTCGCTGTCCAAGACCATGGACCTCGGCGAGACGCGCAGCATGGAAATTCGTGCCAACATCACCAATGTCTTTAACACCGTGCAGTACGCGGGCATAAACACGACCTATGGCACGCCGCAATTCGGCCAGGTCAGTTCAGTGGGCCAGATGCGGCAATTTCAGTTTCGGGCAAGTTTCAGGTTCTGAAGAACAGCGGAGCTAGCAGGTTGGCGGGCCATTTGTGGGCGTAGGAGAGGAATGAAAGGGATTCTGCACAGGACGGGCTCGGTGATTGCGCTGCTAGCGCTGGGAGCCCCTGGCGCGCCGCCGATCCCTGCGCAAGATGCCGGCCAGATTCCCAGCACCTCAGCGGCACAAAATCCGCAGAGAGGGACCCCGATCTCGTCCACGCCTCAAGGCGGATTCACTCTCAGAGCAAACGCTGAACTTGTGCTCACCAACGTCGTCGCGCGCGACGCCAAGACCGGCGAGTTGATCACAGGCCTGAAGCAGAGCGACTTCAAAATCTACGAAAACGGTAAGGAACAGCAGATCGACAGTTTCGACTTCGAGAGCGTGGACATGGCCACGCCTCTCAAAGAAGCCACTGTGAGCGGGCTCGCTGCCGGCCCCACCGGATCGAAGGCTGTTGTCGTCGCCAAGCCCGAAGAGCTGCGCAACCACCGGCTGATCGTCATGTTCTTCGACCTCACCTCCATGCAGCCCGAAGATCTGGAGCGCAGTGTCGACGCGGCGCAGGCTTTTCTGCGGACCAAAATGCAACCTGCCGATCTTGTCGCCCTGGTCTCGCTTGGCGACACGCTCAACGTCGACCAGGACTTTACCGCCGACAAGAACGCGCTCATCAACGAAGTCGGCGCATACAACGGCACCGAGGGCCAGGGATTTGCTCAGGGCGCCAACGCCAACACCAACCAGACTGAAGACACCACCGCCTACACGCCCGACGAGAGCGAGTACAACGACCTCAACACCGACCGCGAGCTCTTCGCGCTACGCTCGATTTCGCAATCGCTCGCCAAAATCAATGAAAAGAAATCGCTGCTCTATTTCTCCGGCGGCATTTCGCGCGACGGAATCGAAAACGAAGCTTCGCTGCGCTCGGCGATTAACGCGGCGGTGCGCGCCGATCTGGCCATCTACAGCGTCGACACGCGCGGTCTTCAGGCAGTTGCGCCTTTGGGCGACGCCTCCACCGGCAGCTTGCGCGGGCAGGGCGCATTTAACGGCAGCGCGCTCACCAACAGCATGAACCAGAACCTCGCCACGCAGGAGGTAATGGCCACGCTCTCCAGCGATACCGGCGGTAAGGCGTTTTTCGACTCAAATGATTTCGCGCCGGCATTTGCGCAAGTCCAGAAGGACAACTCGGCCTATTACGCAATCGGTTTTCACTCCACGAACCCCGCGCGCGATGGCAAGTACCGCAAGCTTACAGTCAGAATCGATCGTCCCGGCGTCAAGCTTGAATACCGGCCCGGATACTACGCCCCGGCTGATTTCAAGCACTCCGGCAAGGAAGACCGCGAGCAGGAGCTCCAGGATCAGTTGGCCAGCGACTTGCCGGCCACTGACATGGCCGTCTACATGGACGCCATGTACTTCCGTCTCGACGAAAACCGATTCTTCATGCCGGTTTCGCTCGTTGTTCCCGGCTCGCAGATTCCGTTCGTAAACGGAGGCGACAAGGATAAAGCCACGCTCGACATCATCGGCGCGGTGATCGACCAGACTCAGCGGCCGGTGGGTCGCGTGCGCGATACGGTCAAGCTCAATCTCGATCCATCGCTGCAGGCGCGGCAAAAGAACATCCAGTACACCACGAGTTTCAACTTGCCGCCGGGCAAGTATCAGCTCAAGTTCGTGGTGCGAGAAAACCAGACGGGTCGCATGGGCTCGTTCATTGCCGACGTTACGCTGCCCGATCTCAAGAAGGCTCCCCTCAAGATGAGTTCCATCGTCCTGGCGTCGCAGCGCGAGCCCAGCAAGAAGGACGACCCATTGGTGCGCAACGGCGAGGAATACGTGCCCAACATCAGCCACGTCTTTCGGCAGGATCAGCACATGTATCTGCTCTATGAGATCTACGATCCGGCGCACGCAAAGGCGGCCGAAGGAGCGCCGAAAGAATCCAAATCCGCGGTCGATCTGCTGAGTAGCCTCGAGCTGATTCAGGGATCGACGAAGGTCTACGAAACGCCCATCGTGCAGGCCAGGGCGATCAACGTAGACGGGCGCGACGCGGTCTCTATTGAGTTAGACGTGCCGTTGAGCGGGCTCAAGCCGGGGTCGTACATTTGCCAATTGAATGTGATCGACGACTCGGCGGGCAGCTTCGCGTTTCCGCGCTTTGCGGTGCTCGTTCGCGAGCCGCCCGTGACGCCGCCCCCAGCGCCGCCCTCTGTCCCGGCAGCCGCGCCAGTCTCCGCGCCGCCGGCCGCGCCATCACCGTCAAGCGGCGGCTCCGAATAAGATCCCCTTCGGCCCCGCCCCTTCCGCGGTGTCGCTGCGGAAAGGGCGGGCAGCCGTCACGCGCGCCGTCAAGCCCTTTTGAGCAGTCGGAGGATAGCCACCAGGATGATGGCGCCGCCCACCGCAATCAGAGTGCTGTAAATGAATCCGCCGCGCGCATCCAATCCAAGGTGGTTCGCGATAAACCCACCCACCAACGCTCCAGCGATGCCCAATAGAATATCGACGAAGAACCCATAACCCGAGCCCTTCATGATCTTGCCCGTTAGCCAGCCTGCAATCAGGCCGGCCAGAATCCACATGAGAATTCCCATTCTTCCCCTCCTCAATCTAGTGAATTTGTTCGCTTTCGCGGCATCGGGAGCGGGAAAACCTTCAAAGCGCGAAGGTCAGGCTTTCCGAGTTCGCAAGTCTGGATTTATAGCATTGCGGGGGCACAATCAGCCAGCGAGAAATTCGCACTCCCCCGCCAGCCGCTACTCCGGTTTCATCGCGTCGGCTTTCGAGGCAGGGCTCTCTTGATAGGGGCAATGACGGCACCCCGACCCGCAGCACGTCCCGCGCTTGAGGTGATACGCGGCGGTGAAAACCAAATTCGGCCCTTCGAGGTAATAATCTTCGGGCTCGAGTCCCGGCGGAGGCTGCGGCACGGTCTTGGGAGAATCTCGATCCACGCTCGTATTCTCTCGTGAATCCGCTGTATTTCGTAAGCGAATGATTGGGCATGGCCGGTAAAATCAGACCATGGGACTTACCGCGCAAGACCGCGCCCGCAAGATCAAGATCATTCTTTTCGACGTGGATGGCGTATTCACCGACGGCACCATCTGGCTCGTCCCAGGTGTTGCGCAAAGCGGGGTTCTGGATGAGCTTCGTGGAAAAGAGAGCATCGGTTTCGGTGTCCAGTCCACCACCATGGTCGAGGCCAAAGGCTACAGCGCGCACGACGGCACATCGATTTCGTTGGCACGGCTGGGCGGCCTGAAGTGTGGCGTCATCACCAAGCGCATCAGCGAAACCGTGGCCACGCGCGCCCGCGATCTGAAGCTCGAATTCATTTACCAGGGATGCGCCTTCAAAATGCAGGCGATCCGCGAGATTGTTGCCAAGGAAGGCGTGGCGCTGGACGAAATCTGCTACGTCGGCGATGACGTGATCGATCTGCCGGCCATGCGCGAGGTCGGGTTTGCCGTGGCCGTGGCCAACGCGCGCGAGCGGGTCAAAGCCGAGGCGCATTACGTAACGCCGAATGGCGGCGGCTACGGCGGAGCGCGCGACGCGGTCGAATTCATTCTCGACGCCAAGGGCGTTCTGGACCAGTGCATCGAGGCCTACATCGATGAGCGCAATCCGATCTCGCCGTCGATGGATATCGGCCGCGGTGGCGATCTCAAGTAGCCTCTTCTCTTGCCATGGAAAACAAACCCAAACGCGCAATCGTCCTTTTGAGCGGCGGTCTCGACTCGGCCACCGTGCTGGCTGTTGCAAAGAGCGAAGGCTACGAGCTCTACGCGCTCTCGTTTTCCTATGGTCAACGGCACGTATGGGAGCTGAATGCGGCCAAACAGGTTGCCGCTTCCATCGGCGTGGCGGAACACCGCACGTTGCCCATTGATCTGCGCGCCTTTGGCGGCTCGGCGCTCACGGCCGACATCGCGGTTCCCAAGAGCCGCACAACCCAGGAGATGAGCGGCAGCATCCCAATTACATATGTTCCTGCGCGCAATACCATCTTCCTTGCCTTTGCGTTGGCTTGGGCTGAGGTGCTGGGCGCGAGCGATATCTTTTTGGGCGTGAACGCGCTCGATTACTCCGGCTACCCCGATTGCCGTCCTGAATATATTGCTGCCTTCGAAAAAATGGCCAACCTGGCGACCAAGGCTGGTGTGGAAGGTGGCCAGTCGCTCAAAATTCACACGCCGCTCATCGCGCTCACCAAAGCGGAGATCATCCGCCTGGGGCGCGGCCTGGGCGTCGACTACAGTTTGACCAGCAGTTGCTACGATCCCTCCCCCATGGGCGTGCCGTGCGGCCAGTGCGACTCTTGCCTCCTGAGGCAAAAAGGCTTCCGCGAAAACGGGATCGAAGATCCGCTGCTGAAAAACAGCCGCTAGCTTCTAGCCCCTGGCCTTTTCAGGGCGGAGTTGGCGACCTTGCCAGTTGCGAGATGAGCTGGAAGCTAGGAGCTAGCAGCTAGAAGTTGCTTTATGAGCTACGCGGTCAAGGAAATCTTCTACACCCTCCAGGGCGAGGGCGCGCAGACTGGCCGGCCGGCGGTCTTTTGCCGATTTGCCGGATGCAATCTCTGGTCGGGACGCGAACGGGACCGCGCATCCGCGGTCTGCAAATTCTGCGACACCGATTTTGCCGATACCAATGGCCGTGGCGGCGGAAACTTCGTCACTGCCGAGACCCTGGCTGCGGCCATCAACCACACGTGGCCCGCAACCGCAGCGTCCGGCAATCGATTTGTAGTTTGCACTGGCGGCGAGCCTCTTCTGCAGCTCGACAAGGAGCTGATCGACGCTCTCCACGCCTGCAATTTTGAGATTGCCGTCGAGACAAACGGAACCATTGCGGCTCCGGCGGGACTGGATTGGATCTGCGTCAGCCCGAAGGCGGGCGCCGAGTTTCAAGCAGCGCAGCGGAGATGAACTGAAGCTGATCTATCCGCAGCCGGGAGCGGAGCCGGAACAGTTTGAGTTACTGCAGTTCCGGCATTTCTTCCTGCAGCCCATGGATGGTCCCAGCCGCGAACTCAACACTACCCTCGCGTTGGCTTATTGCCTGGAACATCCGCGTTGGCGGCTAAGCCTGCAGACCCATAAGCTGCTTGGAATTCCGTAGAGCCGGGCTGATGAGCGAGTCGGCGGGTCTGCGGTGTAGTCCTGATCGCTCAGGCCCCGTTTTCTTGTTCCCTTGTTCCCTTGGTCCCTTGGTCCCTGTTTTTCTCCGCTTCGGCAAGCCATCCGCGCTGCAGCTTTTCGGCCGGAATGCCCGACAGATACGGCTTGATGTCGAGAACCGGCGTCCCGTCGAGCATGTCCACGCCGCGCACATGGAGCGCCGAGCCTTCGCGATGCAGCAACTCGACAACTGTGAGGCCAATCGGGTTCGGCCTGCGCGGCGATCGCGTGGCGAAAACGCCGTGAGGCCGGCCCGCATCGGTCGGCGGATGAGCGATCAGATCGAAGCCATCGGCGCGGTCGAACTGCCAGAGTACGAACAGGTGCGAGAAGCCATCGATGTCATTCAGTCCCGGCTCGAACTCGCGCAGGAGCTCGATGACGCCTTCGGCATCGTGCTTGGCGCCAAGACCTTTGGGAATCGCCGAGGACTCACGGTATGGGCTATGAATGAAGCCGATCGGATGGGCGGAAAACATGATCAGACGCCTCCGCCTCTCATCCTATGCGCCGCCGAACCGGTCCCGCTTGCCGAAGTTGAGACCGCCTGGAATCGCGTCGAGAAATGCCGCAGGATCGTCTTCCCGTTGAACCCATCAACAAAGTTTTGCTGCCACGGAAACCTAACCCGAAAGTGAGTGGGAACACTTCAACGGTCCTTGGTGTCTAACTAGGGTAGGCGCATGGGTCATATTGCGGTACGTCCGCGCCCATGCGCTCAGGGTCAGTAAAGCGCTTCTGGTGGTTAACCGGCCGCTGGAGGCGTCAGCAAGTGGCTTTGAATGATCGGTTCAGGTAGGAAACCCATTGCTGGGTGTGATGGGCGCACATGCAGGCGACGGCTGTTTTGAGGTAACGTGGGAGGACACGGAATTGCAGGCGGACCTCACCATGGGCAATCTTGCCAGCGCCAATCTTGCCGGAGCATCGACGCTCCAATCCAATGAGGCGGTGCTCGTTGAGGAATTGCGAGCCGGCTCCGAGGAGGCGTTTGCCTGGCTCATTGCTCGCTACCACCAGCCAATCTACTCATTGCTTGCGCGCACGGTGCGCAATCCAGCTGACGCTGCCGATCTGACCCAGGAAGTTTTCGTCAAGGTCTTTCGCGGAATTCGTGGATTTCACGGTGAGTCTTCCTTACGTACCTGGATTTACCGCATCGCATTGCGCGAAGCGTCGAATCAGCGTCGCTGGTGGAAGAGGCATCAACAGCAGGAGATCCCAATGGAGCAGGAGATGGCGCAGAGAGATTGCGGCCAACCAATGCAACTGAAGGACATGCTCGTGGACCCTGCCGAGTCGCCCTATGACGCGGCCCTGCACGAGGAGAACCGGGCGCGCGTGGAGCAGGCGCTGCGCCAGGTACCGGAGCCATTCCGCACCACGCTCGTCCTGCGCGATATCGAGGGATTCGTTTACGAGGAAGTGGCGGCTATGCAGGGGATCAATCTCGGAACAGTCAAATCACGGCTGGTGCGCGGGCGCTCTTGCCTGAAGGCCTTGTTGACCGTTGAGCGGTCGGGCTCGCGGCACACCGCGCAGACAGGGATGAAGATTTCCCTGGGAGAGGGGGCGCCATGAACGAACTTAATAGCGGCTGCGATCGAGTGCAAGCTTGCTTGATGGATTATCTGGATGGCCGGTTGAGCGGACGCGAGATGCAGGAGATCGATGCCCATTTTCAGCGGTGCGGCGATTGCGCGCGGGAGGGGAAATCTCTCCGCGAATTGCAGGCTTCGCTCGCCGCCCTGGGCCCCGTGCCGGAGCCGCTTGATCTGCCGTTGCGGATTCGTGTAGCAGTAAGCCAGGAGCGAGCGCACAGCCGCCGCAGCATCTTCACTGCGTGGGAACTCGCGTGGAAGAACACAGTTGGACCGTTTCTGTTGCAGGCGGGCGCGGGATTTGCCAGCGCGGTCGTTCTGTTGGGAACCATCGTCGTGCTGGTGACCGTGCTGGCCCAGCCGCAGGCTGCCCAGGCTACGCCCGACGAGCCTTTGGGCAATGCAACTGCTCCTCATCTGCTCTACTTCTCCAACGCTCAGGGCAACGATGAATCGGACGCCATCTCCAGCCCGGTTACGGTCGAGGCGTACGTGAACGGCCAAGGCGAGGTCTACGACTATCGCATCGTTTCCGGCCCCACTGACGCCGTGACGCGCTCTCAGGTCGAGAATCTGCTCTTGTTCAGCCGCTTTGAGCCTGCCCGTTTCTTTGGTCAGCCCGTCCGCGGTCTCGCGGTACTGTCGTTTTCCGGCGTTTCGGTGCGGGGGTAAGAGCAGTTGGCCGCCCGAATCGAGTTCTACCCTCCCGTTTGACCCTGCCGTTGCGTCTAAATAGACTTGCAGACAGGGTTTCCTCATGACGCGTAGGTTCTATTCTTCCGCTTTCTTTCCTGTCGCGATTCTGTGTTTGTTGGCCGGGTTGGCCTCAAAGTCCGCGCAAGCTCAATCCTCCAGTAGTTCCTCCTCCAACCAAAGCTCGTCCTCAGGTCCGATGTATGCGCGGGAAAAAGCCCCTTCGCTGATCGATCCGGCAGGACCGACCATCTCGCTCATCAGCGCCGAGCCCGTGTTCATCATGGCAGCCGCGCTGAACGCCTGCGGTTACGACGAGGGCCTGGAGGAAAGCGCGCTCATTCGCAAGCATGTTCGCGACGAGATGAATCAGGCCCTCACTCAAAGCGAGGACGCCCGCACCAAGCGCGATGCGCTCTGCCTGTATATTGCTCAGCACCGCATGACAGGCTCGGAGCGCGACATTTCCCAATACATCTCGCTGGCTCTCTACCTCACGCCTCCCCCGGAACTCGAAGTCACCGCCGACCTTACCGAAATGCCGCCTGATTCCACCCAGGTGGCCGAGGTTGTTCCCTTGCTTCGCGCATTTGCTGCGGCGGTCGACCTGCACGGGATTTGGCTCACTTCGCATCATCTCTACGACGATGAAATTGACAATCTGCACGATCCGCTGTCGCAGCATGATTGTCAGCGTGAATCTCTACCTCAAGATGCCGGCCTCCACTTACGACGGCCGCAGGTTCATCGTGGTCATCGAGCCGCAGCTCTCGCCGGCCATGGTCAACGCTCGCATCTACGGTACCGATTATGTGGTAGTCGTCTCGCCGTCCAATGGGAAAGTCCCCATGGGCGACGTGCGACACACTTACCTCCACTACGTCATCGATCCCCTGCTGTATGAGCGGTCCAACGCCATCGACCGCGAGCAGCCGATACTCAAGGAAATCCACGATGCTCCGCTCGATTTTCGATTCCGCTCCGATACCGTGTCGTTGACCATCGAATGCCTGATCAAGGCCATTGAAGCGCGCACCATGGATACGGGCATTCCCGAGTACAAAATTCCGGCCGGTGTGGATCGCTCGCAGTTGCCGCGATACGAGCATGAACGCGAACTTTACCTGCAACGAGTGGACGCGGTGAAGTTGGCTGCGGTCGGGCATGATATGCGCCAGGGTTATGTGCTCACGCAGTACTTTTATGACCAGTTGTTGCAGTTTGAAAAGGACCCCGTCAGCCTCAAGGACACCATGGGTGAAATGGTGTACAGCATGGATGTCGATCAGCAGGTGCACCGTGCGCGCCAGACCGAGTTCGACAAGGAAGGCGACGAAGACGTTTTGCAGCAGAGTAAGCCTCACCCCCTGACCGGACTCGATCTCGCCGAGGCCAAGCTGGCCGGCGGAGATGTCCCTGCGGCCACTGCCATGGCGCAAAAGGTGCTCGCCAGCCAGGACGACAGCATCGCGTCGACGGCCGATGCCGCTCGCGCCCATTTCATTCTGGCCCGGGTGGATCTGATGACTGGCCATCCCGACGAGGCAGTCGAAGACTTCCAGAAGACCCTGGCCACGAGCAAAGAACAGCGGCTGCTCGCCTGGTCGCACATTTACCTTGGCCGAATGCTCGATCTGGAATGTAAGCGCGACGAGGCCCTGGCCGAGTACAAAGAGGCTTTGGCTGCCCGCGACGGTCAACTCGATACGCGCCTGGCCGCTGAGCGCGGTGTGAAGGCTGCCTATGTGCAGCGCGGCCATGAGCACGACTGCGATGATGAGACCGGTGACAACGAGCCCCACGGCAACGAGTCCGGTCCTCCGCCTCAGCAAACTCAGCCTGGCGCGTCGCCGGCGGCCGGCGGTCCCAGCGGCTCGGCCGCGACCCAGCCGCAACCGCAAGCGCAGGACAGCACATCGAAACCGCAATAATTGTTCACCCGGCGCGCATCCGTTGAGGGCACGAAGCTGAAGGAATGTGCCGAATCTCGAAAGTTGCCCAATTCATCTTCGGCGCGCATGTGGCGCGTTCAATGCGTTTAAATCCGTGGGTAGAATCGACAGCGAGGTAGGAGTGAAAGCGGATCTCAAAGAGCTTGAAGCTGCACTGGGGCACGAATTCTCGAGCCCGGAGCTGCTGGTGCGCGCGCTCACACACCGTTCTCTTGCCCATCAGCTTGCGCAAGCGGACGCGGGCAAAAAGTCTGCGCCATGCCGACAACGAGCGCCTTGAATTCCTCGGCGACGCTGTCTTGGGTCTCGTTGTGGCGGAGGCGCTGTTCACCCTGCATCCGGAGTGGCGCGAAGGCGAAATGACGCGCATTCGCTCCGGGCTCGTTAGCCGGCTACACATGGCGCAAGTCGCCGAAGAGATTGGCCTGGGCAAACATTTGCGTCTTAGCCGCGGAGAGGAGAGCAGCGGCCTGCGTCGCAGAAGCACCGTGCTTTCGAATACGATGGAAGCTGTGATGGGCGCACTCTTTCTCGATGGAGGTCTGGATCCTGTGCGGGTCTTTGTCCGCGACCGCGTAATGGCCGAAGCTGCCGAGCGTCTTGCCCTCGAATTGCGTTCTGGAGAGGCACTGGGCAACTACAAGTCCGCGCTGCAGGAGCGGCTCCAGGCTGCGGGCGCAGGAACACCGGTCTATCGCGTGAAGACCGAGAGCGGTCCCGACCATCACAAGCGCTTTTTGGTCGAGGTGCGGCTGAAGAGTGAAGCCGGACAGAAAGGGAAGCCGTTGGCCCGCGGCATGGGGCGTACCAAAAAGCACGCCGAGCAGGATGCGGCGCGTCGGGCGCTCAACCTTCTCGCGAATGACGACCCGTCGCATTCTGACCCGGAAACAGCGGGCGACCTTCGAATTCCTGGCGCCGACATCGCATTGCCTTCCAGCAAAGGGAGCCGGCGCGCGCAATGAACGGCCCCGCTCCAGCACCCACTCCGTTTCTCGAACGGTGGGCGCATGTGCGCGCTCATCTTCCCACGTTGCCGCAGGTCCTGGCTTCGCTTCTGCAAACCGTGGTGGTGGCGCTGTTCGTGCTCACTTTTGTTCTGCAGCCGCTTCTCATTCCTTCCGAGAGCATGGAGCGCACGCTGTTGGTTGGAGACTTTCTGCTCTTCAACAAGCAGGTCTATGCGCCACCCGGATGGATAAGCCGCTGGCTTTTGCCCTATCGGCCCATTCGGCGTGGCGACATCATCGTTTTCCACCACTCGCAGCCGCCCATGCTGATCAAGCGGGTGGTCGGCATACCCGGTGACCGTCTACGCATCTCCAATGGGCGTGTGATTTTGAATGGCGAGACTCTTGAAGAGCCTTATGCGGCCTTCGAACCTGCTCCGCCCAACTTTGCGCGGGACAATTTTCCCGCCCGGATCTACTCCGATCCGGAGGTCGATCCCGAGTGGTGGCGCCAGATGCAAAGCCTCACTCGAAACGGTGAGTTGGTGGTGCCCCAGGACGAATACTTCGTTCTCGGCGACAACCGCAATCACAGCAAGGATTCCCGCTACTGGGGCTTTGTGCCGAGACAGGCCATCATCGCTCGCCCACTGGTGATTTACTTCTCCCTTTCGCGTCCATCTTCCACCGACGTCGAGCCAGTCGATCCCCTTACTGCGCAACAGGTCGCGGATGATAAACTCGGACACGAACCAGACTTTGCCGAACGTCTCGCGGCATTTGCCCGCTGGCGGCGCATCTTCCGCGTAGTGCATTGATTTGGTTCGCGAACAACCTCAAATCGCCGGAGTGCTTCCCGCCAAGAGCGACCAAATGACCAAGAAAAGGACGAGAGCAGCCAACGAGCCCTCCCAGAAACGTCAGGAGCCGGTTCAGGAGCCTGCCAAAGTTGAAGAGACGCCGTTTGAAGCCGTCGCCAGCATCTGCTCGGTGTTGGTGGTGGGTCTCTTCATTCTCACCTTTATCGCGCAGAACTTCGTCATCCCTTCCGGATCGATGGAGAAGACTCTCCTGGTAGGCGATCACCTCGTTGTTGACCGCATTAATTTGGCCCCGCCCGCGACGTGGATGCCGCTCGTCCATTACCGTGAGCCCAGGCGCGGCGACATCATAGTCTTCATCAAGCCCAGTCCCGAGCCGGAACCGGACGCCGATGGCAAGCCTCAATATTTCTTTTTGGTCAAGCGTCTCGTCGGCGTGCCTGGCGACCACATCCATCTGCACGACGGCATCGTGATTCTCAACGGCGTCGCGCAGCCGCAGCCCTACGCTCAACCCACAACCGCCGATGATTATCAGGAGTTTCTCGACGAATTTCCCTCTGTGCCGCCCTACCCACAGCCCGGCGGCGCCACGGAGAGTTGGGCTGTCGATTTTCCGAATCACGTCGTTGACGGTGATCTCGTGGTCCCTCCCGGCATGTACTTCATGATGGGCGACAACCGCCATAACAGCCTGGATTCGCGTTTTTGGGGATTCGTGCCCCGGCAAAACATCGTCGGCCGCCCGCTCTTTAACTACTGGTCGTTCATCACGCCGGAATCGGTGTACGAGCAAACAGGCCTTGGCCCTCGTTTGTCCTGGATGGGCCACGTGGTGATTCACTTCTTCACGCAAACGCGTTGGAGCCGCACCTTCCACTTGACGCGGTGAGCCTGTTGCTTCAGAACCGCTCGTATACCGGTTCACTCTGAGTTGACTCGCTATCCATGACGAAGAAGAAAAAGTCGCCAGAAAAACCGCCCGCGCCTGAACCCGCGAAAACCAGGGTAGAAGAAACGCCCTTTGAAGCCGTCGCCAGCATTTGTTCGGTGCTGGTTGTCGGTCTGTTCATTCTCACCTTTATTGCGCAAAACTACGTCATCCCCTCGGGATCGATGGAGAACACTCTCCTCATCGGCGATCATCTCGTCGTCGACCACATGAATTTGGCCCCGCCCGCCAATTGGATGCCGCTGGTTCACTACCGCGAGCCCAGGCGCGGCGACATTGTGGTCTTCTTCAAGCCGGTCTTTCAGCCCGGCCTCGATCAGTTGGATGGCGACGGCAAGCCCATATACACAACCCTCGTCAAGCGCCTCATCGGTGTGCCCGGCGACCACATCCATCTGCACAACGGCATCGTGATCCTCAACGGCGTCGCGCAGCCGCAGCCATACGCTCAACCCACAACCGCCGATAATGATCAGGAGTTTCTCGACGAATTTCCCTCTGTGCCGCCCTACCCGCAGCCAGGCGGCGCCACCGAGGCTTGGGCCGTCGATTTTCCCAACCACGTTGTCGATGGCGATCTGGTGGTTCCACCCGGCATGTACTTCATGATGGGTGACAATCGCCATGACAGTTTGGATTCGCGCTTCTGGGGATTTGTGCCGCGGCAGAATATTGAGGGACGCACGCTCTTCAATTACTGGTCGTTCGTCACGCCCGATTCTGTGGGCAACCAGACTGGAATCGGCCCGCGCTTGGCCTGGATGGGCCACGTTGTGCTGCACTTCTTCACGGAAACGCGCTGGAGCCGCACATTCCACCTGACGCGGTAGCAGGCTCTAAAATCTATAGGTAATGACAGTCAGCGCTGGAGGCAAGGAACGATTGCGGAAGGGTCTGCGAATCGCCCTCGCAACCGTCGCAGTTCTGGTGCTTCTGCTCGTAGTGCCTCCGCTCATCAGCGTCAATCGCTTCAAGACCCAGATCACCCAACTTATCTCGCAATCGCTGGGCAGGCCGGTGCGCCTTTCGTCGGTCCAGGCGCAAATTCTCCCTTGGCCGGGATTCGAGGTTTCGGATCTGAGCGTTGCGGAAGATCCAGCCTACGGCGCCGAACCTGTGCTCCACGCAAATAAGGTCACCGCTTCCATTCGCTTGCTCGCCTTATTCCGCGGCCGTCTTGAGATTGGCAAGATCGACGTGGATGAGGCCAGTCTGAATCTCGTGCGCTCCGGACCCGGTCGATGGAACCTGGACTCGATTTTTCGTACTGCCGCACAGACGGCTTCGGCGCCGGGCGCGCGCCGCGTAACTCCGCTCCCTTACCTCGAAGCCACTGACTCCCGCATCAACTTCAAGAACGGAGCGGAGAAGCTTCCATTTTCTCTGGTCAACGCCGATCTCTCGTTGTGGCAGGAGGATCCCGGCGAGTGGCACATTCGCCTCCGCGGCCAGCCCGCCCGAACCGACGTAAGTTTGCACCAGGAAGAGACCGGCGTGGTCCGCGTGGAGGCCAGTATGCGACGTTCGCCCTCGCTCCGCCAGATGCCCTTGCACCTTGACATCGACTGGCGCGAGGCGCAGCTCGGCCAGCTCGCCCGCCTCATCACCGGTTCTGATCCTGGCTGGCGCGGCGACCTCACCGGCGAGCTGCACCTCGACGGTACCGCCGATGCTGCGCAGATTTCCACGCGACTCCGCGCCGCCGGCGTGCACCGAGCGGAATTTACTCCCGTATCGCCCCTCGATTTCGACGCTCGCTGCGGGTTTGTCTACCACTACGCTAATCGCAGCATTGAGAGTCTTGCCTGCGACTCCCCGCTGGGTGATGGCCACGTAAACGTCACCGGGGAAAAGCCAGGTCAAGACAGCCCGCCGAGCTTTTCTGTTGAACTTGATCGCATTCCCGTGGCTGCCGGCCTCGATGCCTTGCGCACCCTCCGCAGCGGTCTTGTGCCGGATCTCGAAGCCAAAGGCACGGTGAGCGGAAAGATCGTTTACGACGCTCGCTCCGAAGGAAACGCTGAAACCGCCAAAATTGCGCCGGCCTCGCTGGTCGACCGGAGACCTATTGCAAAAACCGGTGATGAACAAGTAGGGCCGCTTACCGGAAATTTAACCGTCGAAGGTCTAGTCCTGACAGGCGCAGGCCTCACTCGTCCGATTCAGGCGCCGAAATTCACGCTGGAGCCGACTCGAATCGCATTGGCGACGGCTCAAGCGCCGGCCGATGGGAGCCAGACAGGCGCTGGGAGCACAGCACAGGCGCTGACCGGATCCGTGGCGGTTCCAGCAGGCGGAACCGTTCCGCTCACCTTCAACCTGCGCTTCTCGCGCTCGGGCTATCAAATCGCCGTGCGTGGTCAAGCAAGTTTCGCGCGCGCCAGGGAACTCGCCCACGCATCCGGCATTCCGATTTCAGAGGCGCTAGGGGCCCTCGCAGGCGAGCCCATCACAGCGGATCTGACCGCCGAAGGCCCATGGCTGCCGGCTGAAGTGATCCAACTCAACGACCTTTCTCCCGCCGAAGTTGCACCGGTGACCGGACCCGAGTCTTCAGCTTCGGCGCCGTCCGCTGCCGTCGCACCCTTGCCCTCCGATCGCGACACCCTGACTGGAACCGTGTCCGTGCATAACGCCAACTGGCGGGCCGATTATCTGGCCAGCCACATTGTCGTCAACGATGCCACGCTTCATCTTGAGAACGGCAATCTCCGTTGGGACCCGGTGGACTTCACCTACGGTCCTCTGAAGGGAACAATGAACCTGACCCTTCCGGCCGGCTGCGCTTCGGAGCAAGCTCCTCAACAGCCCTGCCCGGCTCAGTTCCAAATTCACTTTGACGATCTGGACGCAGCGGAATTCGAGAGCGCGCTGCTTGGCGCACGGGCCAAGACCACGTTGCTCTCCAGCCTCATCAACCGGCTCCATCCCTCCACTGCGCCGCCGTGGCCGCATCTTGATGGCGCCATAACCGCGGATTCGCTCGTCCTTGGTCCGGTTACGCTTGAGGGAGTGTCGGTCTCTCTCGAAATCGTGCCCACTGGCGCTGAAATCCGGAGTCTCGATGCCGGCCTGCTCGGCGGCACTGTGCATCTAGGCGGAACTCTCACCAAGCCTGCGACTGACCAGGACAAACCCGCATACGCCATCGAAGGCGATTTCCAAAAGCTCAACGCCTCCGACCTGGGCAAGTTGCTTGGCCTGCGTTGGACCGGCGGGGCTCTGAGCGGCAATGGAAATCTGGAGCTCACCGGTTACACCGGCAGCGATTTGGCCGCGTCAGCCAAAGGGACTCTGCACTTCGAGTGCCGGCAAGGAAGCATCGCGAATGCAAGAACCCCGGCTGCCGCCGGCGCCACCAAGCCTCCGCCAATTCCCGCTGCGCTGGCCCGCTTCGATCGCTGGACCGCGGACGCTTCCATCGCCAATGGCGCCTTGGACCTCGGCGTGAACCAGGTCATTTCAGGGTCCAGCAAGCGCTCTGTCTCAGCGGCCATCACCTTCGGCGACCCTCCGAAAATCAGCTTCCCGGCGCAAAAAGAAACGCAAGCGGAAAAACATAAATGAATCCGCTCCAAACCAGCGTCCTGTCTCTCAAATTCGCATCGTAATTGCGCTGTCATGTTGAGCGGAGTTTGGCAGCTTGTGGCCAAACGGAGCCGAAAGACCTGCGGTTGCTTCTTGAAGCCAATTTCACGTACTTCTAAGACACCACACTAGGATGGATTCATGCCTTCATCCATCTCGCCTTCCCCCGTCCTGATCCGTTGCAAAGGCATCCTCTTCGATATGGATGGGATTCTCATTTCGTCTATTACCTCTGTCGACCGCAGTTGGACAAAATGGGCTCTCCTGCGCGGCGTCGATCCTGCGCTAACGCGTAAAACCGCTCACGGCCGGCGCGCCATTGAGACGATCGCCAAACTTCGGCCCGACCTCGACAGTGAGAAGGAACTCAAGGTCATTGAAGACATCGAGGTCGCGGACAACGACGGTCTGACTGTCCTGCCGGGCGTTCTGGATTTGCTCGCGGCGCTACCAGCGAATCGATGGACCGTGGTCACCAGCGCCACAGAACGGCTGGCGCGGATTCGCTTGGCCGCAGGCGGCATTCCCGTGCCGGACCGACTCGTCACCGCCGAACATGTCACGCGCGGAAAGCCGCATCCCGAGCCATTTCTCACCGGGGCTGCTTTGCTCGGCGTCTCGCCGAAAGAATGTGTGGTCTTCGAGGATTCACCTTCGGGAGCGAAAGCAGGCCGCGCGGCGGGCTGCACCGTCGTAGCCACCGCGTTCTCTCTTTCTGCGGAGTTCCTTGATGCAGCGCACTACTTGCTGCGTGACCTGACCGGCATTCGCGTTGAGAGCGCGGCCGATCAAATCGTTTTAAACCTCACGCCGCTGGCCGCACCGGCATCGAAAACCTGAAACCTGAAACCTGAAACCTGAAACCTGAAACCTGAAACCTGAAACCTGCCTCACTCATTCGCCTCAATCTTCCGCCCGTGCGGATCCTGAATGGGGCGCGTGTTCAGTTTGAATAGATTCGCAAAGGCGCGCATCTGCTCACGGCTCATGCTCAGGTCTTGCTCGAACACGAACCAGCGAACTCCCTCGGTGCAGGGCGGCGTGACCTTAGAGCCGGAATAGGTCCAGTAGCCGCGGTCGGCGGGCAACAGGCCGCCTGCGCTCACCATATCGGTGATCTTCTCGGTTGTGCCCGGCCATTGCGGGCAAGTGCGCCCACAGCGTCGCCAGCAACGCATTGGGAAAGCCGCGATCCTGATTCAGCCGCACCGCAACAATCGCCGTCTTGCCGTCCTCGCCGTGGTACACCATGTCCACCTCCATGTCGCTGAGCTTGCCCTTCACCGGGTGCTCGCTGGGATGATGGAAGTCCAGCTCGATGAGGTGGTAGCGCATCCCACCAGCGGCCATTTCACTGCCGGGATCCACGTGCGCGATGATGCCGTGCCCCGTGTTCTCGAGTGTCATGGGTCCGGCGATGAAGTGGAACTCGAGAGGCTCAAGCGCCTTGTTCAGATGCGCGCCGTGAATGTCGATGGGCGATTGCTCGTGGCCTTTGGTGCAGGCTTCGTACGCCGGGTCGAGCCTTCCCCAAACCACTGGACCAGTCTTTCCTTCGTAGGTCCAATTGGCTCCGGTTTGCGCGGCTGAAACCGCGGCAAGTCCGAACACGAGGGCAACAATCATAGAAAGACGCATGATGATCTCCGCTGGAACTCGGGCGTAAGCGCCCCGGAGAATTCTAAGGCATCGATGCGGCAGGCGAAAAAGAAACGGGACCCGCAAGCAGCGGATCCCATTCTTCAAAAGCTCGCATTGGCTGACTTCCGGTGCGTCCCTACCTTGCCTTCGCTGTCGCACCCGGTCCTGCTTGTTCAGCCAATTGAGCGGCCTTGCCTGTGGCTTCCCACGTGAATTCCGGCTCCGTACGGCCAAAGTGGCCGTAGGCCGCAGTCTTCTGGTAGATGGGGCGTCGCAGGTTCAAGTGCTCGATGATGGCTTTGGGCGTGAGCGGGAAGTTCTTGCGGATCAGCTCAGTCAGCTTCGTTTCGCTCAGCTTGCCGGTGCCGAACGTCTCCACCAGCACGCTCACCGGATCGGCCACGCCAATGGCGTAAGCCAGTTGCACCTCAGCGCGGCTTGCCAGCCCCGCCGCAACAATGTTCTTGGCAATGTAGCGCGCCATGTAGGCAGCAGACCGGTCGACCTTCGTCGGATCCTTGCCGCTGAAAGCGCCTCCACCGTGACGGCCCATGCCGCCATAGGTGTCCACGATAATCTTGCGGCCGGTAAGTCCGGTGTCGCCCATCGGGCCGCCAATCACAAATCGGCCTGTGGGATTGATGTGGTACTTCGTATGCTCGTCGAGCCACTTTGCAGGCAGTACCGCCTGGATCACGTGCTTGAGGACATCGGAATGCAGCTCTTCGTTACTCACTGCTTCGGAGTGCTGGCTGCTGATGACGACCGCGTCGATGCGCGCCGGCTTTCCGTCCTCCCCGTACTCCACCGTGACCTGGCTCTTCCCGTCGGGACGAAGATAGGGCAGCTTGCCGCTCTTGCGTACTGCGCTCAATTGTCGGCACAGCTTGTGCGCCAGCGAGATGGCCGCAGGCATCAACTCGGGAGTTTCGTCGGAAGCATAGCCGAACATCATGCCCTGGTCGCCGGCGCCGCCGGTGTCAACGCCCTGCGCAATGTCGCCCGACTGCTTGTTGATGCTCGAGATTACAGCGCACGTATTGGAATCGAAACCGTAGAGTGCGTTGTCGTACCCGATGGAAGCAATCACCCCGCGGACCAGGCTCTGAAAATCAACGTAGGCCTTGGTCGTGATTTCGCCTGCAATCACGACAAGGCCGGTGGCCGTGAGCGTTTCTGCCGCAACGCGGCTGTATGGATCCTGCTCCAGGCAGGCGTCGAGAATAGCGTCGGAGACCTGGTCGGCAATTTTGTCGGGGTGGCCTTCGGTGACGGACTCAGAGGTAAACAAGAAACGGTCGCTCAACTTCAAACTCCTTTTCAGGTCAGGATTCAACTTGGTGGCTGTCGCTGGGCCGTCCGGCTCGGCTGTTCAACTCGGCTGCTCGGCCCGGTTTTGACGCGCTCAGCGAGCCGCCGGGTCACTTTCTCTTCAGAGCCCATTATGCAGCCCTTTGATTTCGGTCTGCCTGTACGTGCCGGCTCAGGCCCAAGGTCGCATCCTACCCATTTTAATTGTCAGGGGCGGTCGACGGTAAAGACATGCAGCGTACGGCAAGCAATAAGCGCCCAACGGCGGATTGGAGCCCCTGAGCCGGGTAGATGGAAGCGGCCCTAGATCCTCGAGACGACGTACTCAACCAAACCGCGGGTCGAAGTCAAAGCGCCGCGGAACGCCGTGGAAACTCCGTGAAGGGGGAGGAGACTTCGCCACCATCCCTCGCGCACTCCATAGTAGCGGACTGTGATGAACGTGGCCGCAGCGACCGCCAAAAGCAGCAGGCCGGCGCCGATCCAGCGCAGACGGACCTCGATGGCTTCACGGCGCAGGATCCGCGCCTTGCCCACATTCGAGGCGAAGGTCGTCCAACCGCTGTCATCGTCCGCCATCTGTCCCGCAGTATTGTGGGCCTGGAGAAAACGCTCGGTCCATTCCTGCGGGTCAAGACCGATGGCGCCGGCGTATCCGCGGACGATCCCTTTGCTCAGGATGCCCCCCGGAAGCAGGCGAAACTTCTCCTGCTCCAGCGCAATCAAATGACGTTGGCTGATCTTGGTGACCGCCGAAATGTCTTCCAGCGCAAAGCCGCGTGTTAAGCGTTCCTTGCGCAGGTCTTCTCCAAAATTTCCCATCGGCGACCAGGCGCGGGTCGAAGACCCATGCGGGAATTTCACCTTCACAATAAACCGGCTTTGACCTCGGGTCAAAACGATTCCTTCCCAAACGCCTCTCTTTTTAAGGGTTGGAACACACTTTTGTAATAGGGCCAAATTGGAACTGTCGTTCCCCCCTGCTGCTCCATCCCGTCCGCTCACGGCTGTTACCCTTAAGGCAGGCATTTTGGCGCTGTTTGCGTCCTGAATCCACGCTCGAACATGAATAAGCTCATCTTTGCCAACCTTCTGCACCGTCCCATGCGCTCGGTCATCAGCGTGCTGGCCGTGGCCATTGAAGTCATCATGATTCTGTCCGTTGTTGGCATCTTCATGGGCATGCTCGACAGCCAGAAAGAGCGCACCAACGGCATCGGCGCCGATCTGATGTTGTTGCCGTCAAATGCCAGCATGTTCAACGGGTTGGGAAGCCCGTCAATGCCCGTCAGGGACGAGGATGTGTTGCTGAAGCTGCCTCATGTCACGGTGGTTTCGCCGGCCATCGAGAAGATCACCACAAGCGGCAGCGTGGAGATCCTCTACGGGATCGACTACGACAGCTTCGACGCCCTCAAACCGTTCGTCTTTCTCAGCGGCGGCCCGTTCAAGGGGCCGTACGACGCCATCATTGATGATGTGTTCGCCGAGAGCAAAAACCCTGCGACGGCGAAGCCGTACGCTGTGGGCGACACATTGAAGATTCTGAACCAGCCTTTTCGAATCTCCGGGATTGTGGAGCCGGGCAAGGGAGGGCGCAAGCTCATCCCGCTGGACACGCTGGCTCAACTTATGGACGCCGACAGCAAGGCGTCAGTCTTCTTCGTCAAATGCGACAGCCCAGCGAACGACGATCAGGTGATGGAGGAGATCCGCTCCACCCGCGGCTTTGAAAACAACACATTGACCACCGTGGATAGCTGGCTCGATCAGATGACGCCGAGCAAAATCCCCGGCTTCAATCTGGCTCTCGAAGTCATCACCGGCATTGCGGTCATCATCGGGTTCCTCGTCATTTTTCAATCCATGTACACGGCGGTCCTCGAACGCACGCGCGAGATCGGCATCCTCAAGTCGATGGGTGCATCCAAAACAATGATCGTCGGTGTGGTGTTGCGCGAGTGCGCAGTCCTGGCGGCATTCGGTGTAGTCGTCGGCGTTTCTGGCACATATGCCATTCGCATTGTCATGTCCCACTTCTTCCCCACCATGGCTTTCGAAATCTCCGGATTGTGGCTGGGGCTCGGCGCTACGATTGCCTTCGTCGGATCGGTCTGCGGCGCGCTTTATCCTGCCTGGATGGCCGCCGGCAAGGATCCGATTGATGCGCTCGCTTACGAGTAGGGCACGCACGGGCAATTACGATTCTCCCGCAGCAATCGGCGATACTTGAAGCCGGAGCTCCGCAGCGTCGCGCCATGCGGACCCACTGAGTGTATTGTGATGACTCAAACGCCAAATCTCGTCTCGCTCGACGCCATCCGCGCCGCTGCCGCGCGCATTGCGCCGATTGCCATGAAGACGCCGCTGGTCCGCGCCGCGTTTCCTGGCCTGTCGGGCCATGGGACGGGCAGGGAGATTTGGCTCAAGGCAGAAAGCCTGCAGCCCATCGGGGCCTTCAAAATCCGCGGCGCGGCAAACAAGATTCTTCAGCTCACACCTGAGCAAATCGCGCGCGGGGTCATCACCTATTCCAGCGGCAACCATGCCCAGGGCGTGGCTTACGCGGCGCGTGAGGTCGGCGCCAAGGCAGTCATCGTTATGCCGTCGAATGCGCCGGCCATCAAACGCGCAGCCACGCTGGCCCTTGGCGCCGAGGTCGTCGACGTGGGTCTTGCCTCGAGCGAGCGCCTGGCCGTTGCTGAGGAACTCGTACGAAAACATGGCTATGTCGTGATTCCGCCGTACGACGACGAGCAGATCATCGCCGGGCAGGGAACGTGCGGTTTGGAGATCGTGGAAGAGCTGCCAGACGTGGACCTCGTCGTCTCGCCCGTCTCGGGAGGCGGCCTGCTCAGTGGAGTCGCGACGGCCGTCAAGCGGCTCCGCCCCAACGCCAAGGTCTTCGGCATTGAACCGGAGCTGGCCGGCGACACGGCCGAGAGTTTTCGCACCGGCGAAATCGTCACCTGGCCTGCCGAGGCCACCAGCCGGACCATTGCGGACGGCCTGCGCACGCAGAGCGTCGGCGTGCGCAACTTCGCTCATATTCAGGCCTTTGTCGATGGCATTATTACCGTAACCGAAGCGGAGATTCGCGCTGCCATGCGCGCCATAGTGGCGGCAACGCGACTGGTTCCTGAGCCCAGCGGCGCGGTATCGACGGCTGCATTGCTCTTTCACGGCGATCAACTGCCCGCCTACTGGAAGGCTGTAGCTGTGGTGAGCGGCGGCAACGTCGATCCCGTGATGCTCGCCGATGTGCTCACTGAATCCACATCGTAGCGTCGTTCAACTATGATTTTGCATACAATGAATCCGCGACTTCATACGCTTCGTGCTCTCGTATTGGGGACCGCGCTCGTCTGCGCAACGTGGCCCGCCCACGCCGACAAGAAGCCGCAGCAGGATGTGAAACCCATGGCTGGCCCTCGCGCTACGGTCCTGCGCGTTACCTGGCTCTACATTTCGCCCGACACCGGCTCTCAAAAGGTCGAAAAGGTGCAAGTTGGCCGCGAAATGGTCGTAGCGGAAAAGAACGGCGCCTGGATGCGCGTTTTCGCCAACACCGACATCGAAGAGCAGCACAGCGATAAGGACACGCCGATGGTCGGCGAAGACACGGCACCGCCGCCGATCTCCGGGTGGTTGGAAGCCAAGGGAATCGTCGAAGAAACCACGCCCAACGGCGACCAGATTCTGATGGGCGCAGCCGCCAACCAGGAGGCGCTGGCCTCGAATCCCCGCGGCCCGGCCAACGCTGCCCAGAGCGCTCGCTCCCTGTATCGTCGCGTCGTCGAGATGTTTCCCAACTCCCCGCTCACGCCGGAAGCCGCGTGGCGTGCAGCCGACATCCAATGGCAACTCGAAAAAGCCGACTCCTCAAGCATGCCCTCTGCGCATGAGCGGGACCCGGTATACCGCATGGCGATGGATGAGGATGCCTTGCACAAGGTAATTAAGTACTATCCACGCACCCGCTGGGCGGCCTTTGCCGCCTTCGACCTGATTGACAACAAGCTATGCGGCGACTGGCAAGGCACGACGCAATGCCCAGAGAAAGAGGCTGACTTCTACCTCAAGTACGCCGATGAATACCCAGACGGTCCCCGCACGGCGCGAGCCCTCTACGAGGCTGTCTACCGTTTCGCCGTCCTTAAGGATATGTACGACGCCAGCGGCGACGATAAGAAAAGCGAGAACGCCCACAGCCAGGCGCGCACCGTCGCCGCCCAGCTGAAAGCTCACTTCGCCGACTCTGATTATGCCTTGGAGGCTGGCGCGCTGGTGTACAAATTGGATGAAGGGGTTCCTGTCTACGGCATTGAACGGGAGTGAGAGGCTCATGAATTCCCGGACGCGGTACGACACGCATCAGAGAGAAAACCAGGAGGCTTCTTGAGCCCGTACATTCTGTCCATCCTTTTGGGAATTGTGGAAGGTTTGACCGAGTTCCTGCCGGTCAGTTCGACGGCGCATCTGCGCATTGCCGAAGCCTTGATGAAGATTCCGCTGGGGGCCTCAGCCTGCTCCATTGGCAACACGGCTTGCCTTCAGGATGTCGCCTACTGGAATATGTACACAATCGTCATCCAGGTTGGCGCCATTATGGCGCTATGCCTTCTCTTCCTGGAAAGAATCATCAACTTTCTCCGCACCTTTCCCCGCGGCGATACCGGCGACCGTACATGGCTCAACCATCCCATCTCACTCACGCTCATTGCCTTTGCATGTACCTCAGTCCCGGCTCTCCTGCTGCGCAAATGGAGCGAGAAGAACCTTGACAGCCTGAATGCAATCGCCATCGCGCTGCTCGCGGGCGGCATTGTCATGTGGGTCATCGACGCATGGAGCGAGCGCCATGAGGCCAGCACCACGCACGTGGAGGAGATGACCCTGCCGCAAGCTGTCTGGATCGGCCTTTGCCAGGCGCTTTCTGCGATCTTTCCCGGCACCTCGCGTTCGATGTCGACGATTGCTGCTGGCCAGCTTGCCGGTCTCGACCGCCCCTCGGCGCTCGAATTCAGCTTTCTGCTCTCCATTCCTACGATGATTGCCGCAACCGGCTGGGATCTGATCAAGGAGGTTCATCCCTCCAAGTCTGTCGATGGCGCTGTTGCCACCGCCCATGTAGTCATGAACGGGCAACGCTGGATCGTGCTGATCATCGGCACAGTCGTCTCGTTCATCGTCGCGCTTGGGGTTGTTGAGTGGTTTCTCCACTGGGTCCGCAAACACGGCTTCACCATGTTCGCCATCTACCGCATTTTGCTGGGCGGTGCCCTGCTCATTTGGGGTGCGCGGTTGATCGCCCGCTAGCGCCGAGCAAACTCAAGTCCAATGCGGACCTTCGTCATCCTGGATGACTTCATGGATGCATTCGCCGCTCCATTGTGCTATGATGGTGCCATCATGATGGCACGAACCCAGATCACCCTCGAACCCGAATCTCAGCGCCGCGCCCGCCAGCGCGCCAGCGATCTCGGTGTCTCATTCGCGGCATACATCCGAGGTCTAATTGCCCGGGATCTGTCTCATCCTAAAGCGGTTGCCGGAATCGAGTCGATCTTCGACCTCGGCAGTTCTGGAGGCTCGAATATCGCCAAACACAAGCACTCCATGATCGAGGAGGCGTTTGATTTCGAAGCGAGCGCTTCCCGGCGCAGGAATTCTCAACCGCAAGATGAGCCTTCTCCCAGATGAGTCTTTTCGTCGACACGTCGATTTTGTACGCGGCAGTGGATGCCTCCGACCGCGACAATGGCCGCGCCCAAGCGATTCTCAAATCTGGCGAGCCGCTGGTGATCACCGACCATATCCTGGTCGAGGCGTGGATGCTTTTCAGTCGCAGGTTGGGGCGCAGCGTCGCCGAACGATTCTGGGACGGCCTCCGCGGCGGGATCGCTGCTGTCGAGACCGTGGGTCCGGCAGATATTGAAGCGGCGTGGCAGATCGGTCAGTCCTGGCAGGATCAGGACTTTTCTATTGTAGATAGAACAAGTTTTGCAGTGATGCGTCGCTTGGGCATCGAGCGCGCCGCTTCGCTGGATGATCACTTCGCCGTATTTCGCTTCGGCCCTCAGCGCAGCCGCGCTTTTACGGTAGTCCGATAGGGTCAACCGTCCACAGGCTCGCTGGTAATGCCGCTGGTTCCCCCTGTCGCCCCACCGCCCAAATTCACCCCCACACACGCCGATAATGGAAGTTGCTCTGGGACGATTTCGCCTGCATCCTCTCCCCTGCCAATAAAACTCTGTGCGGCAGGCAGAGGCGGGCACCGCCCTCGTCATGAAGCCCATCCGCATTGTTCTGTCGCCTACGCGCAGCCGCCCCGTCAACATGTTCCTGGGGTTGGTTCTGATGCTGGTCGCGCTCCTCCTTTTCCTCGCCCTGGCGACCTTTCACGCCTCCGACCCCTCGCTCAACACGGCCACCGATTCCGCAGTGGCCCGCAACTGGGTAGGCCTTTTCGGCGCATACCTCAGCGACGTCTTGATGCAATCTCTCGGCCTGACTGCATTCTTGCTCCCG
This sequence comes from uncultured Acidobacteriaceae bacterium, assembly GCA_963835355.1. Classification (GTDB taxonomy): domain Bacteria; phylum Acidobacteriota; class Terriglobia; order Terriglobales; family Acidobacteriaceae; genus Telmatobacter. The sequence goes on from CAWIFE010000004.1 coordinate 65,155, forward strand.
CTCTGGCTCGGCGGCGTGGGTTGGACATGGATGCGCTCGCGGCCCGGTGGGTCGCCCATCCTGCGCTGGATGGGGTCCATCCTCACTTTGGTTTTCCTGCCGGCAGTCTTTGGTCTGCTCCCCTGGCATTGGCGCTGGCTCCACATCGTTCCAGTGGAAGGCGTGGTTGGACGGCTGGTGGCCGGGCTACTGGTGGTCTATTTGAACATCCAGGGAGCCTGGCTGGTCGCCGCTGCCCTGGCCGCGTGCGGCCTTTACTTTGCATCCGCCATCAGCTTCTGGGTCATCCGCGAAAGCTTTGCGGAACGGTGGGCTCAGCTTTCCGCCTGGCTCGAAAATTGGCGCAACCGTCGCCTGGAACGCAACGAAGCCCGCAGGGAAGTCCGCGCGGAACAGCGCGCGGAACGCGAAGCTCTGCAAGTGGGACAGAACCCGCCCGTGCCTTTCCCGAAGCTCGTTACGAGAGACGAACTTGATGAGGAGTCTGAGCCGCCTGCCCGCCGCCCGAATCGCTTCCTCGCGTTCTTCACGCGTCGCCGCGCAACACAACAGGACCCGCTGGATGAAATCCCCGCTTATCAGCGCAAGGATCTGAGGCGGGAGTCTGAAGAACCAGCCGAAGCTGCGATCCCCATTACGCAGCGCAGGCCGAGCATCTGGGAGCGCCGCGAGCCGGAAACGGCGATGGCCGCTCCCGCAACAGTTCCAGCGGCGGCGGCTGCGCCGCTCCGGCCCATGCAGGTGGAACCAGCAGCCGCACGCACAGTGAACCCCTGGCCCATCGCGAAACCGGAACCGATTCATGAAGCGCCGCAACTGCATTCGGACGCAATCGCCATTCACGATCGCGCCGACGCGCAACTGCGCACCGTCACCATCGCCCCCAAGAATGTGAGCGGCTTCAAGCTGCCCCCAAGCTCGTTGTTGAGCGCGGGCGAAGCTCCGCAATCCGTCCGCGAGGACGAGCTTCGCGAAGAAGCCAAAGTCCTCGTCGAAAAATGTGCGGAGTTCGACGTGCGCGGCCAGGTGGTGCAGATCAATCCCGGGCCTATGGTCACCACCTTTGAGTTCAAGCCCGAGGCCGGCGTCAAATACTCGCGCGTTACAGGCCTCGCCGACGACTTGTGCCTGGCCATGCGCGCCGAGAGCATTCTCATCGAGCGCATGGCAGGTAAAAGCACGGTGGGCATTCAGGTGCCCAACCACGAGCGCGAAACCATTCACCTGCGCGATGTGATCGAAAGCGAGACCTTCATCAAGGCGCGCTCGCGCCTCACGCTCTCGATGGGCAAAGACATCAACGGCCGCATCGTCACCGCCGATCTGGCCTCCATGCCACATATTCTCATTGCGGGATCCACAGGCTCGGGAAAGTCCGTGGCCATCAACGCCATGATCATGAGCCTGCTTTATCGCACCACGCCGCAACAGGTTCGGCTCATCCTCGTCGATCCCAAGCGTGTGGAGCTGGGCATGTACGAGGGCGTTCCCCATCTCTTCACGCCCATCATCACCGAGCCCAAATTGGCCGCGAACGCTCTGCGCAACGCGGTCCGCGAAATGGAGCGCCGCCTCAAGCTGTTGGCCAGCCGCAGCGTGCGTCATATCGACCAATACAACAAGCTCTTCGAGGGCTCCATGCCTTCGCTCTTTGATGAGGGTGAGCAGGAGCAGCCGCTGCCTTACATCATCATCATCATTGACGAGCTGGCCGATTTAATGATGCTCGACCGTGCCAACGTCGAAGAATCGGTCACGCGTCTCGCGCAAATGGCTCGCGCCGTGGGCATTCATCTGATCCTCGCGACGCAGAGGCCCAGCGTCGACGTCATCACCGGCCTTATCAAGGCCAACATTCCCACGCGCATCAGCTTCCGCCTCGCCACCAAGGTTGATTCACGCACCATCCTCGATACCAATGGCGCAGAAGCGCTCCTCGGTCGCGGCGACATGCTCTTTCTGCCGCCGGGAACCAGCCGCCTGATGCGCCTGCACGCTCCTTACGTCAGTGAGAAGGAGACCGCGGCCGTGGTCGATTTTTGGAAATCTCAAGGACAGGCCGAGTACGTCGAAGGCTTCCTCGAATCGCCCAAGGACGAGCGCGCCGCCATGGAAGGCGGCAGTGAAGATGCCAATGATGACGATCCCATGTTTGACGACGCCGTTCGTCTTGTCTTCGAGTTCGGCAAGGCCTCCACGTCGCTCTTGCAGCGGCGGCTGCGCGTCGGCTACGGACGCGCCGCGCATTTGATCGATCTGATGGAACGTGACGGCCTCGTCGGCGCTGCGGATGGTCCCCGTCCTCGCGAGCTCCTCAAAGCCCCCAATTGGCTGCATGAAATTGCGGTCGGCAACGACTGATCTGCCCATTTGCTTCGCCGGAATCGCGTGGTAAATAACTGGCGCGCGAGTTGTTACCCACCGAGGCCGTTGTGCTAAACTCCCTGTTGTAAACGCTTACTCGAACCACTCATGCGGATCCTTGCCCGCTCCTCCTTGCCGCCGAAGCGCCCGGTACATCGCGGTACTCCTGGCAAAAGCGCACTCTGCTTGACAAGTGTCCGAGTAAAGCAATTTACTTAAGTGCGACCGTCTAACAACATTTGCCGGCGCTTTCTCGTCGTCTAAGGTGATGTCCATTTTGATATGGTTACCATCCACCGTCGCCCCGCTGCCTCTCAGCTCTTTGTCCGCCCTCCTTGTCTTCGGCGCGGAGCCGCTGGCGCATCTCCGCACGCTCGATATCCTCATCATCGCAATTTACTTCGCCATGGTGCTCTGGATCGGCTTCTACCTCAAGGGCCGTTCCAACACCGGCGAAGAGTTTTTCATGGCCGGCCGCGAAATGACCGCATGGATCGCCGGGCTGAGCTTTGTCAGCGCGAATCTGGGTTCGTTGGAATTAATGGGCTGGGCCGGGTCAGCCTACCAATACGGCATTTTGGCCACCCACTGGTACTGGATAGGCGCCATTCCCGCCATGCTCTTCCTCGGCCTGGTCATGATGCCCTTCTACTATGTGTGCAAAACCCACTCCGTCCCCGGCTATCTCGACCTGCGCTACGGCGGCGGCGCCCGCAGCGTGGCCGCCATCTCCTTCGCCACCGAGATGATCCTCATGAGCGGCGTGAACATGTTTGCCATGGCCGTCGTTATGAAGGTCGTCCTTGGTTGGGACATTACCTTCAGCATCTTCGTCTCCTCCATCGCGGTTGCCATCTACGTCGGCCTCGGTGGCCTGCGCTCGGCCATCTTCAATGAGGTTCTGCAATTCGTCCTTATTTGGGGCGGCGCGCTTCTGGTGCCCATCCTCGGCCTGGTTCAGGCTGGCGGCGTTGCTGGCCTGAAGTCGCAGATCATGGTCAACATGCAGTCGATGACCGGCGTGCGTAGTGACAGCTACTTCCATCTGTGGCGCGACACGGGCAGTTTTGCCGCCAACCCCATGGGCGTTCACTGGACCGGCATCGTCTTTGGCCTCGGCTTTGTCATCAGCTTCGGCTATTGGACCACCGACTTCCTCGTCGTCCAGCGCGTGCTTGCGGCCCATAACCTGCGCGCTGCGCGCATGGCCCCGATCATCGGTTCGTTCTTCAAAATGGCTGTTCCGTTCATCGTCATCTTGCCCGGCCTGCTTGGCTTGGTCCTGTTGCAGAATCCCGATGGCAGCCGCCGCCAGCTTGTCGGCGAAGATGTAGTGGCAGCCTGCACGATTTCCTCTTCATCCGGACAGGTCGAAGATGCGCCGGCTTGCTCTGCGGCAATGGCCAAGACCACCCTGCCGCCCGCCTACCAGCAGAAAGTCCTCAGTGGAGCGCCCGGCTCGGAACTGCACAGCTACAACCAGGCCCTGCCTCTGATGATGGTCCGCTATCTCGGGCCCGGCCTTCTCGGTCTCGGCATCACCGCTCTCATCGCCGGATTTATGAGCGGAATGGCCGGCAACGTCAGCGCCTTCTCCACCGTCTGGACTTACGACATCTACAAGCCGCTCATCAACAAGAAAGGCTCCGACAGCCACTATGTGCTGGTAGGGCGTCTCTCCATCCTCATCGGCGTTGCCGTGTCCATTGGCGCGGCCTACCTGGTGATGCACGCGCACGGCATTATGGACTATGTACAGGCGCTCTTCAGCATCTTCGTCGCCCCGCTGCTGGCCGCCATTCTTTTCGGCATGTTCTGGAAGCGCGCTACAAAGCTGGCTGGCTTTCTGGGCCTGTTGCTCGGCATTGTTTTCTCCGCCGGCCTGTTCATGTGGGTCAAACTGGTTCCCGCTGCTTTGGCAGACGTTGCGCTTTCGCCCGATGCCAAGCCAATGGCCGAGAATGTCTTTCGCGCGCTCTGGGCATTTGTCTTCGCCGCCATTGTCATCATCGTAGTGAGCCTGCTGACCAAGCCGCGGCCAGTTGCGGAATTGGACGGTCTGGTCTACGGCGCCACTCGATTGCCGGAAGAAGAACCGGCGCCGTTCTACAAGAAGGAGTGGGTTTGGGCAACCCTCGCGGTGATCATCTTTGCCGCGCTCAATATCATTTTTTGGTAGCAAGAGGGAATTCGTCACGGCACGAAAGATCCGTTTGATTGAGGAGTTGGAGGCGATTAAGGGTTATGCATGACTCAGGAATTCCGATCTGGTTTTTCATTGGCGTCCTGCTCGTCATCTACGGCGCCATGATCCTCGGCTATGGTGTCTTTGAATGGACGACTGGAAATTACGCGCTAGGCGTACAGTTGACTAGCCTGCACACGCCGGTTTGGTGGGGTGGCATCCTGGCGGCGCTCGGCTTCTTCTACGTCGTCAGGTTTCGCCCCGGCAATTCGAGCAAGTAGAGAAGTTTCGCCGTAGTCTGGTCTTTCGCATTAATAACGGCTAAAGGAGCACGAAAATGGCAGCGCAACGCAAAATGACGTTTGGAATCGTGGTGGGTAATCGCGGCTTTTTCCCTGGCCATTTGGCCAAGACGGGCCGGGAAGAAATCATGGCCGTTTTGGAAGCAGCAGGCGCTCAGGCCATCGTGCTGAGCCCGGAGGAGTCGAGACATGGTGCGGTCGAGACCTACGACGAATCGCTCCGATGCGCCGAGCTCTTCAAAAAACACGCCGAGGAGATTGACGGCATCATCGTCACTCTGCCCAACTTCGGCGAAGAACGCGGCATCGTCGATGCCATCCGGCTCTCCGGCCTGAAAGTTCCGGTGCTGGTTCAGGCCACGCCCGACCGCTCAGACAACATGACCATCGCCGTGCGGCGCGACAGCTTCTGTGGCAAAATGAGCGCCTGCAACAACATGATGCAGTACGGCATCGACTACTCGCTCACCACGCTGCACACCGAGACTGTGAACTCGCCCGAATTCAAGGCCGACCTCGAGTGGTTCTCGCAGGTTTGCCGCGTCGTCAAAGGCCTCAAGAACCTCAAAATCGGCGCCATCGGCGCGCGTCCCACTGCCTTCAACACGGTTCGCTACTCCGAGCGCATCTTCGAGACCTCGGGAATCTCGATTGAGACACTCGATCTGTCGGAGGTCTTCGGCCGCATAAACCGCATGAAAGACAATGACGACGCGGCGCAGGCCAAGCTCGCGGCCATCAAGAAATACGTCACCACCTCCGGAGTTCCCGAAGCGTCACTCGTCAAGATGGCCAAGTTGGGCGCTGTCATCGACGGCTGGATGAAGCAGACACACTGCACCATCAGCGCCGTCCAGTGCTGGACTTCGATGGAAGAGTTCTTCGGCGTCGTGCCCTGCACCATCATGAGCATGATGTCGAACGAGCTCATCCCCTCCGCCTGCGAGGTCGATGTCCCCGGCACCCTCAGCATGTACATGCTGGCGCTGGCCTCGGGCACCCCTTCGGCCCTGCTCGATTGGAATAACAACTACGGCAGCGATCCCAACAAGTGCGTCTGCTTCCACTGTTCCAACCTGCCCAAGCACTTCTTCAAGGAAGTCAAGATGGACTTCCAGCAGATCATCGCCGGCACCGTGGGCAAGGAGAGCAGCTACGGCACGTGCGAGGGCGTCATCAAGCCCGGCGCGATGTGCTTCGCGCGCTACTCCACCGACGATCGGCGTGGCGTCGTCCGTGGCTACACTGGAGCCGGCCGCTTCACCGACGATCCGCTCGAGACCTTCGGCGGCGCAGGCGTGGCCGAGATTCCGCAGTTGCAGAAGCTGCTCAAGTACATCTGCCGCGAAGGATTCGAGCACCACGTTGCCGCCAACTTCAGTGACGTGTCGAAGTCCATTCACGAGGCCGCTCGCTACCTCGGCTGGGAGAGCCACTATCACCCCGCGCTCGAGGACTAGGCGAATCAGCGACCGCGAACCTGCCAAACAGAAGAGGCCCCGCGAGGGGCCTTTTCGTTGACTCAAAAATTCTGCGGGCGCCCCCGGTCCCTCGCATTTGGGGACCGGGGATAGCACGAACCCAAACCCGGTTCTTTCAACTCACCACAAAATTGGGTGCCCCATCCTAAACGCGCATTTTGCGTTTAGGGTGGGATAGCACGACGCCCAACCGCTGCCTTGCTGACCCGCTGACTCGCTGACTTGCTATCTCTCCTCCACCGGCTCCAGCGTTAGCCGCGCCGTCAGAACCACAAGCGCAACCCACAACAGATCCGCGCCGAGCAGATGCGCAATCTGCAGCCATACCGGCGCGAGAAATGCCACATCGAGAACACCCAGGGCGTACTGCGCCGCTAAAAGAATCAGAACGATTGCGGAGAGCCCTCGATTGTCCCAGTGAGTCGTCCGCTGCGCGGCGCGAACCAGCAGCCAGATGAGAAGGAAGCTGGCCGCGAACGCGACCATCGGGTGCGTCCAGCGCCAGCGCACCAGCCATCCACTCGTCGCTGCGAAGTCTTGTGTCAGTGCCGCGCCCAACGAGCTTGCCGGGTAAAGTGTGTCGCCCAGCGCGGCCAGCGATCCCGTCACGCCAACGATGAGCACAACGATAATGGATGCGATCGCGCCGAATGGCGCGGCAATGCGGATGTTTCCGCGCAAATATCCTGTTCGACGGCTGAGCAGGTGCGCGGTGAGGGTAAGCGCAGCCAGCAGAAGCATCGTGTTCGTTAGATGCAATGCCAGGTACGGCGCGCGCAAGGGCGACCGGCTCTGCGCAGTCAGTCCCAGCTTGACCAGGAATGCTCCCAACGCCGCTTCAATCACGGTAAACGCCACAGCGGCGATCGCCGCGACGCGCGCCAGGTGGCCGCGTGCAGTCCGTGCGAAAGTCCAGGCCAGCAACGCCACCACCAAGAAGAATGAAAGCCCGCTCGTGATGCGATGCGTGAACTCGATCATCGTGTCGATTCGCGCTGAATGTTGAATCACCGTGCCGTTGCACAGCGGCCAGTGGTCGCCGCAACCCGCTCCCGAGCCCGTGGCGCGCACCAGCCCGCCCCACAAAATCACCGCGATGAAATACGTGAGCACGGCCCACGCAAATCGCCGCAATGCAAGGGAGGCAAGTCGTTGAGTTTGCGCCGGTGCGGATGCGACAGCCATTGACGACTCCGAACACACTAGTTTAGACCAAGCTCGCCGCGCAATGTTGACCCGCTGCACCGCGAAGTTGAAAGACGCCGTAGCGCTAAAAAACCAAATGCAGGGAAACTATTCGTTCAGCAGCCTCACCACGTGATTCACAATCATCAGGTCTTCGAGTGGCGGAATCACGCGCACCGTCACCGGAGAATTTGCCGCCGAGATCACCGCCGTGCCGCGCACATTGTTCCGCTTTGCGTCCAGCACAATTCCCAGCGCGCCGAGCCCTGCGCAAATCTCCGCGCGCGACGCAATGTCGTTTTCGCCGATGCCGCCGGTAAACACCAGCATGTCGAGGCCATTCAACTCCGCCACATAACTCCCGATCCATCGCGCGATCGTCCAGCAGAACTTGTCCACCGCGAGCCGCGCCTTCGTGTTGCCGGCCTCGATCGCCTCCCGCAGGTCGCGCATGTCGTTCGAGAGCTCGCTCACGCCAAGCAACCCGGACTTCTTGCTGACAACGGTCTCAAGCTTCTCGGCCGCCTCCGCTGTATTGGGGGTCGTCTCGGCAATCTTCTTCAGGATGAAAATCAAGACGCCGGGGTCGATGTCGCCGGTTCGCGTGCCGCTGATAATGCCGCCCGACGGCGTCAGGCCCATTGAAGTGTCCAGGCACTTTCCGTTGCGGATCGCGGAGATCGACGCGCCGTTCCCAAGGTGCGCAACGATCAGCTTCTCCGGAACGTCCGGTTGCAACTGATAGATGATCGACTCGTACGAGATGCCGTGATACCCGTAGCGCCGCACCCCCATCGCAACGTACTCCGCGGGGATGGGCATGTGCGTCGCCACCTCCGGCAGCGTCCGGTGAAAGTATGTGTCTAATACTGCGAAATTGGGAATGCCCGGAAACAGCCGAGCGCTTCGCGCATGATGTAAACCGCGATCGGCGTGTGCAACGGCGCGAGAGCTGCGTAGCTTTCAATCTCGTCGATCAGAGCTGGCGTGATGAGCTGGTTCTCGCGAATTGTGGGCCCTCCGCAAACCGTACGATGGCCGATGGCCGCCGGAGCGGGGAAATCGCCGGAGTTCAGCGCGTCGACAACCAGATTGAAAGCGACCGACCGGCTGGGCACTGCCGGGGTTTGATCCACCAGTTTTTTGTCCGCTGCGTCTTTGATCCAGAACTTCCCCAGATCGGTTCCAATTCCATCGACAGCGCCTTCAAGCAGTCGCGCCCGCTCGCCGTTCCCGGCTTCATATAACGAAAATTTGATGGAAGAAGAACCGCTATTCAACACCAAAATCGGCAAGGATGGCATGTATAAAACCTCTCAGGGTATCAAGTCTGCGAGTCGGAAAAATCGCCGCGCAACGCGAAGAATCGTCTGTGATCAAGCCTATCAGCCGCTTCAATTGTCGAAGGGTGACTCGTGTCACACCCCAATATCTCGCAGGCCTAGAAGTAACGCTTCAACTTCAAAATCTGCGATTCGAATCCGTACCAAAGCGCCGTCGCCACTAGCGTGGTCATGACGAGTCGGAAAGCAACAACCGCAAGATTCCCGGCGATGCCATTCGGATCCATCCGAAGATCGAACCATCCGAAATAAATAAAGACCGAAATGTGCGTCATATAGAGGCCGTAGCTGATGCGGCCGTAAAAAGGCAGCGGTCCGCGCCGCAGCAGCACGTTAAGCGGATTGCGCGCCCCGGTCGATGCAATCGCCGCCAGCGTTGCGCCGGCAAAGCCAACCGCCAGCGCAGAGTCGAGATATGCCGTTCCGCCCGCAACGGTCGCCGCCGCCGCGATGCCCAGCACAAACGCGCCGAGGCCGATCGCAAGCCACGCCCGGCGGCTGAGCTTGAATGTATAAAACCCGAGCGCCATCAAACTGCCCAGGGCGATCCCATCCAAGTGGATCAGTGTGTTGGTCGGCGTCATCCAGTGCAGATTCGCGTGACGCAACACAGGCGACGCGACGAGCGCAATTACCAGCACCGCGGCCAGCATCCAGGGCCGGCGGAGTGCGCGCACGACCGGCGCCCACACAAAGTAGTACTGTTCTTCAATTGCCAGCGCCCATGAGGGTCCGAGTGCTGGTGGCAGCGAGAGGTGAAACAGGTTCTGCACGCAAAAAATGTATGCCAGCCAGGGCGCGGCCTTGACCGCCTGCCAAACGCTGCCACCCACGAACCATGGCGCGTTCAGGTAAACAACCACCAGGACAAGCAAATACACCGGCCACACACGCAGCGCCCTGCGCCCATGAAAGTTGTGCAGGTAATGCGGCTTGTCCCGCGTTCCCAGCAGAATGCACGTGATCAGGAAGCCGCTGAGAACAAAAAAGAGAATGACTCCCGCCCATCCCCAAAGACTGGCGGAATAAATCCAGGTTCCTTTCAGGCGCGGTTGGCAATGATACAGGACCACCGCCAGAATCGCCAGGCCGCGTAGCCCGTCAAGTTCGGGCAGATACGAGGGAAGCCAGGTTGGGCGTTGCATGGGCAAGGTATTTCGCTGCAAAGCGATGGAATCGGCGCGTAATTCAGCCCGCGGCCAACTGCTTTGCCCTTTCAGTCGCCCGCATCACCGCTTTGATCAGCGTCACGCGCAACCCGCCCTCCTCCAATTCCAGGATGCCGTCGATCGTGCATCCCGCGGGCGTGGTCACGGCGTCTTTGAGCAGGGCCGGGTGATAGCCGGTTTCGAGCACCATCTTCGACGCTCCGAATGCTGTTTGCGCCGCAAGTTGTGTGGCAATCTCGCGCGGCAGGCCTACCTTCACGCCCGCCTCAGCCAGAGCTTCAATGATGATGTAGAGATAAGCGGGCCCGGACCCCGATAACCCGGTCACGGCATCCATGTGCTTCTCATCCACAAGTACCGTGCGGCCGACTGTCTCAAAGAGGCGCTGCGCCAAGTCCATCTGCTGTTTTGACACAAAGCGCCCGCGGCACAACGCAGCCATACCGGCGCCCAGTGCCGAGGGAGTGTTCGGCATCGCGCGCACCACGGCAATCTCCATGCCCGTTGCATCCTCAATGGCGCGCGTTTTCACTGACGCTGCGAATGAGACCAGCGTTTTGGCCGGCGTAAGCGCCGGCTTGATCTCCGCAATCAGGTCCGGAACCTGGAACGGCTTCACCCCGACCAGGATCAGATCGGATTGGCGCACTGCTTCAAGGTTGTTGGTGCTTACGTCCACGCCCCATTGCGTGCTGAGCGCAAGCGCGCGCTCTGCGTGCCCCACGGTGGCGTGAATCTTATCGGCGGCAAACAGGTTCTCTTTCAAAAATGCCTGCAACAGGATGCCGCCCATTTTGCCGGCGCCCAGAACTGCCACGCGGACCTGGGGTAGCTGCGCAGGAGTTTGCGGTGCCTCGACGGCGATCTCGGCCATGGTCGCTCTTCCCTTCATTCAGAATGTTGATGCTCGAATCGGGGTACAGCTTCTAAGGATACTCGCTTGATGCGCAGGCATTCCCATCCTGTCACGGAATCCATGCTGCGTATCGACGGCGAACGGCTTCCAGGCGCTCGGCTTAAGCTCGCCAATCCCGGCCGCGGTTGCCGCTCGAATTTGCGCCCCAGCCGCTTACTGGCTCAGCATTGCTTCGTTGTATAGGTAATCCTTGAGCACCGCTGCCATCTTGTCGTTGCGGTCGGCTACCGGCCAATTGGCATCCCAAATCACGTAACCGCCCGGCAGCGAAAGGAATTTCTGGCCGCCAACCACCGCCGAAACCGCCGTAACCACCCATGCGTCGGACTCAAGAATGTACGCCGGTGCGCCTTCGTTCCCTGGTGCTGGACTGCGCAATTCTGCCACGTGCTCTCCCAGGTGTATCACGGCTCTCGTCAGCGCATCTCCCTGCAGGCGATCCGAGTTGAACGTGCAATTGAACAGCACGCCGTCCGGGGAATCCTTGCTCCCTAAATCCTCATCCTTTGGCGAAGCCTCATTCGTCGCTCCATACGCCACGTAAACGCCCGTCGTATGTTCGCCCGCCTTCCCGTAGACGGCCGCAGCCTTTTCTGCGGCATCCTTGGGAGCGCCTGCTCCGAGCTTGTCAGCATTTTTTTGCGCCGCGGCAATTGCGCCACTCAGATCGAGTCCGATCCCCCCTGCTCCTCCCTGGCATCCGCCGCCGCTGCAGCCGGCCCCGGCGCCATACTGATCGACTCCGTTTCCCCCTCCCGTGGCGCCCCCTTTGGTCTCGTCGTCGTTCTTCGAGAAATCGATTTCCTTCGGCGTGACATCTGAAACCGACTCAAGCACCAGGCGTGCGGGATAGGCGTTCATGTTCCCAAAACCGCCAAAGCCCACAATCTTGCCCGAGGCATCGCGCTGCAGTGTCGCATCGGCCACGCTATCCAGCCTGCCCACCAGCGTCGCGGTAACCTCGTAGCGCGTGCACCCCAGGCACATGTCCGCGCCCTTCTCGTGCTTCTGCGCCAAAAGCGAATCGAACTGCTTGAAGTCCTTGCTCTTGTCCAGCGTCACCGCGGTTCTCGCCGGCGGCGTCACCTTTCCAGTGAAGTTCCTCGCAGGCTGTATCTCCAGAATTGCCGCCGCGCCCGCTTTGCCCTTCGTTCCCGGTGGATAAGCCAGCCAGATCGCGTTCACGGGATATCCGCAATTGGGATCTGTCGCGTCCTTGATCACAAACTCGTCAAACCCGGCCACCACCGTGCCCTTGATGCGCACAATCTTGCCGTTCAACAACTCCGGCTTCTTCACCACATCGCACACCGTCGTATCCACGGGCGCCGCGACCTGCGCATACACGTCGCAACCGAATCCAAAAGAAATCACGCAAGCCAGAATCAAGCCCTTCTTCATAGTCCCTCTCCACCCGCTGCAGTCCGCAACGGCATCCATAATTCATGGCGGGATCAGCCGCCTTAAGCGCGAACTCGAAAGAATATCACGCTCGGACAAAGAAGCTGTGGCCCTTGCAGTTTTACCGCGGTTCGCCGCAGGCGAGATCAGTCAGACTTCAAATCGGCCACCATCCAGGACGCTCCCGTAACGAGGAAAGCCAGAAGGCATTCAGACCAGTTGAAGTGTGCCTCCGGGTGGGCGATCACGGCCGGAATCCAGACCAATACCCCGAAGAGTGCCAGCATAACAGTCATGAGACGTATCGCGAGACGTGCCTGGCGATGGATAAGGATGGCAATGGCGGCGAATGCGAAGGCGATGGTGGTGAGGGTTGCCCAAAACATTTGGCTGGGAGGGATCCATTTTGGAACCAGTCCGGCTGTATCGCGAAGAAGCAGCGCCTGACCCAGCGTAAAGGAGATCGTGCTGACGCCGAGTCCGATGCGCGCAACGCGGCCGAACGCCCTGGCTCTTGCAGCATTCGACTCAGACGCCGCGAAGAGCGCAATCGCGCCGCAAGACATGGAAAAGAACAGGAAGAAGCTGCCTCCGAAGCGCTCATAGATGTTCGTCGCGGCGAGGATGTCAGGAATGCAAGCCAGCGAAAAAGAGAGGTAGACGACGCCGAGGATGAGCGAAGCCGGTCGCACGGTCCGTGGGAACTGAATGCCGATGCCAGCGGCAATCAGCGCAATCATCAGACAGCCGCCGAGGACTGCGCCAAAAGGCAGCTTCCAAATATGTTGCAGGTTTTGCCATGTGTCAGCGTCGTGCCAAAGGAGTGCGAGGCCGCCGAAAAGCACCGCCGACGCGCCAAAGACCATCCGCCCGTAGATCGCCATCTTCATGGGGCGTATCCATCATCGCACCGCGGCGGCGACGGGGCTGGATCATCCCGGGATATTACGGTTCACGGCCCACCGTCCGCGGCTCGCGGCCCACTGTCCACCGTCCACGGTCCACCGCGATTCAGCGAGAATCCAGAACCCTCCAGGCGACATCGGCGTTTACGTCGAGCAATCCTGAGAATTGCCCGTAACCTGTGGTCAGTGGGCGTGGCGCCCTGAAGTCATCCATTGGGTTCGATGTCTCCGTATAAGCGGTTGTCGCTAAGCCCGTAACGCCTTCCCCGACAGACAGGTCCCGCTGGCGGAATGAGATGCGCGGAAAACGCCTCTTCAACTTCGGTCTGTCGCTTGCAGTATCCTGTTGTGTTTGCGGAGGAAAGATGCATATCTCGTGTCCAATGGATTCGGGGCCTGTCGTTGGGGGGCGGCGTATGAGCCAGAGAATTCTCCTGAAGTCCCTCGCGTGGTGGCTGAGTGCGTTGCTTTTAGCCGTGCTGTGTCCCGGACTGGCGATCGCCCAGACCGAAGGCTTGGTGCTGGAGCGCAATGGACGGGTCATTTCGCTCGTTCCCTATGCTCCGAACATCCTGCGCATCACGATGAGCACGAGCAAGGCTGCTGCAATCGGCGGCCCGGGATACGGGATCGTCGCGAATCCCGCAGCGCAGGGATGGACCCACGAGCAGGATGCGCAAGGCGACGATATATTCCGATCCCAGCACATGGTGGTCCGTGTGGCGCCTGGCGATCTGGCGAAAGACAACCTGCCGCAGCCGATGCCGCTGGATGCCCTGAACCTTCAGTTGCGCAACAAGTTTTTCCCTCCGGAAGAAAACCCAAGTGCTCCGCGCAGCGATGCTCTTTCAGTGACGGCGGCGGATGGCAAGATGCTGCTGCACATGCGCAGCTGGACGATGGCGCCGGTGAGCGCGGAAGTAGCCGCGGAGGCCCCCACCGATCACGGGTACCAGGTGTCAGCCCAATTCGACTCACCCGCTGGTGAGCATTACTACGGACTCGGTCAGCAACAAAAGGGCTGGATGGATCTGCGGGATCGCGAGATTCACTGCTGGCATGAATACTCCGCGATTGGGGGCGAGGATGTCTGCGTGCCATTCATGGTGTCCAGCCGCGGCTACGGTCTGGTCTGGGACAACCCATCCAAAACAACGGTAGATCTGGGATTCAACGGCCAGAACGTGTGGTCGTCAGAAGTTGGAGACCGCGTCTCGTATTTCGTCATCGCGGGAAGCTCCAGCGATGAGATTTACGAGGGCTATCGGACGCTCACCGGCGTTACTCACATGCTGCCCAGAGCCGTGTACGGGTACATCCAGAGCAAGGCAATCTATCCAACGCAGAACCAGATTCTGGATCTGGCGAAAGGATATCGAGACAAAAATCTGCCTCTGGATGTTGTTGTGGTGGACTTCCTCAACATGACGCGGCAGGGCGAACTTGACCTCGACCCGGAGCGCTGGCCCGATCCGGCTGCGATGAATCGTGAACTGCATGCGATGGATGTCAAAACGCTGCTGAGCGTCTGGCCGCACTTTGCCCCGGGGACCAGGTTCTACGACATGCTGGTCAGCAAAGGCTGGCTGATCCACAAGCCGGATGGAAAGCCGGATCCAGGATGGGATCCGCGGACCATTGGTCCGAATCTCGACGCGACGAACCCCGAGGCGGCGAAGTGGTTCTGGGAGCAGATTCGCGACCGGTATGTGAAACCGTATGGATTCGATTACCTCTGGCTGGATGAAACGGAACCGGATGTCGACCCGGCCGGGGATGTCTTCTCTATTGGTTCGGGAACCCGCTTCTACAATGTCTATCCGCTCTTCCACACCGCCTCGGTGTATGAAGGGTTCCGGCGCGATTTTGGAGACAGCCGCAGGGTCATGATCCTGGCGCGAGCCGCGTACCTGGGAGCACAGCGCAACGGCACGGTGTTCTGGTCGAGCGATATCAGGTCGACATGGGACATGCTCAAGCGCTCGATTCCCGCGGGTCTGAACTTCACCGCGACTGGGCTGCCCTACTGGGACACAGACATCGCCGGCTTCTTTTCGCCTTCAATTCCGGCCGATTATCATGCACCGCATAAGCCGCTGATCGATGGATCGGACGCGCGGGAAAACATAGGGAACTACGAAGACTACCCAGAACTGTTTGTGCGATGGTTCGAGTGGGGCGCCTTTCAGCCGGTGATGCGCGCGCATGGCGAGAGGACGCACAACGAGGTCTGGTCGTACGGCAAGCAGGCAGAGCCGATTCTCGCAAAGTATCTGAAGCTGCGTTACCGGCTTTTGCCCTACACCTACTCGGTTGCTTATCAGAGCTACCAGACCGGCGCCCCGTATATGAGGGCCCTGTTCATGGATTTTCCGAACGATCCCATGGCTGCAGATATACCGGATGAGTATATGTATGGACCGGCTTTCCTGGTTGCGCCGGTGACCCAACAGGGTGCGACTCAGCGAGCGGTTTATCTGCCGGCAGGTTGTGACTGGTACAACTACTGGACGAACAAGCGGTTCCACGGCGGAGAGACGATTACAGCGGATGCTCCAATTGATACACTACCGCTCTTTGTGCGCGCGGGAAGCATTGTTCCGATGGGCTCCGAGGTGCAGAGCGCGGATCAGCCGCAGACGATTGTGGCCGTCCGGGTGTACCCAGGAGCCAATGGGAGCTTTTCTATTTTTCAGGACGACGGCAAGACCTACGACTATGAAAAGTCCGGCGGCTCAATCACGAGGCTGATATGGGATGAGGCTGCGCATCAGCTTAAGCACCAAGGCGCCTCTGTTTGGAATGGACCAGACCAGTCGATCGTAACTGTGATGGGCAAGTAGGGTCTTGCATTATGGATTCTTTGGCATCACCGCGGCCGTTCTCAACCAGTCGTCAATCGCCGAGTCCGTCATCGAAATCGATTACTGCCCTGAAGCCGGCCAGTGTCCGCTGATCCGCCTCCATACGTTTCCCGGTTGACGCTAACAGACCTATGAGTTCACCCAACCCATCGGGCTCCCGTTTCTGAGGTTCCGAATGGACGGCGGAAAATCAGGAAATCGCACCACGACCCTGGTTTGGCTTGCTCAGACTTTGGAAGTAAGTTATAGTTTTGCGGATAAAAGTCCCCAGCAATTCCCCAACGTGAATGCCTGTGAATTGGTAATCGGCCCGTGTGATTGTGCCGGCCGCGATCGCTCATTCTAGATCAGCCTGAACAGGAGTTCCGTATCGGAGCGTTGGTGATATCGATTCTCCTCAGGATTTGCTTGGGTTGTCGATGAATGCACAATGACTTTTATTCAGAAAGGAGCATCAATGAACGCAGTCAAATGGGTTCTTATTGACTCCACCAAGGGTGCTACCACAACCGACGGCTCGAAGCTCTCGCCTGCCGTCCTCAAGCATATTGCCGAGGCAGTCCAGGACCAGGTCAACCGGGAGTTCGCTGCCGAGTGGGGTGCGAAAGCCGCCATTCGCGCGGGCACCGGGAATGACATTCAGCCTGGCGAGTGGGCCTATGGTTTTGTGCCAAAGCTTCCAGATGCGCCCGGCGCCAGTGCGTACCATGACATCAACAAAAAGGGGGTTCCCTTTGCCCTGTGCGCAGTGACAACCTGCGATAGTCTCCTGGGTCCGACCGGTGTCAGCGTCGATGCCTCTCATGAGATTCTCGAAACAGCAGGTGATGAGGGCGCAAACCAGTTTGCAAACGATAACAAAGGTTTGCTGCACGCGGTGGAGATGTGCGACGCCGTAGAGGTTCAGACATACGGCAAGACGTGCAAGGACGGCACCGTCGTTCAGGTCTCAAATTGGCTGCTTCGAGCGTGGTTCGATCCTGGGGCGGCGGGTCCGTATGACTACATGACTTTTGCAAAGATTGCCGGTGCCGTTGCGCC
This sequence comes from uncultured Acidobacteriaceae bacterium, assembly GCA_963835355.1. GTDB lineage: Bacteria > Acidobacteriota > Terriglobia > Terriglobales > Acidobacteriaceae > Telmatobacter. Next base: position 82,311 of record CAWIFE010000004.1, read on the forward strand.
TCCTGGCCCGCTCCAAACTGCGCCAGGACACGGCGGTAACTACCAGATCATCAGCAAGTGGGGCGGCGATAAGCAAGTCACCGCCGCCGCGAGCCACATCGTGGGCACCCGGCGCAAGGGAAACAACCCTAATTGGAGTTCGCGGGCCGGCCGCCGGTTGAAGGAAATAGAGAAGTTGGATCAGATCGCGCGAGCCATGTGAACAGATTTGGCTCCTCGTGGAGGTATCGGACGCGACAGCACCATCACTGTGTCGGTAATAAAGTCGTGCTCAAGCGCGTGCAGTGGCCGCCTAACGTGTGCGTACTCCGCTTACATGTGTAGATTTGGTCGCATTCTCCGCATGGGTAGATAGAGGTTCTCAGGAATCTCTATGCTTCTATGCATAGTTTTTGGGGTCATGAACATTTCTTGCGAAATTCCTACACATATATGTGGTGAAAAGAGATGCGAAATCTTGGCCTATAAGCGCAGAAATGGGGCGCGAATTGTCCGCATATATGCGGTCATTCATGCGGGTCGCGCGAAACCGCTCCTCCAGCTGCACTCAATTTCCCGCCGCGGCCGGCTTTTGCGTCGCAATCCACGCATCGATGCGGTGCTCGAGCACGTCCAGCGGCAACGCCCCGGCGTCGATCACCTGATCATGGAAAGCGCGAATGTCGAACTTGTCTCCCAGTGCCTTTTGTGCGCGGTCGCGCAGTTCCAGAATCTTGAGCTGGCCGATTTTGTAAGCCAGCGCCTGGCTGGGCCACGCAATGTAGCGGTCAACCTCGGCCTGCATGCTCGGCTCGTCAATAGCCGAGTGGTCGCGGAAGTACTGGACCATCTGATCGCGGGTCCAGCCTTCAGAATGAACGCCGGTGTCGACGACCAGGCGGATGGCGCGCCAGGTTTCGTTTTCCAGGCGGCCGTAGTCGGAGTACGGGTCCTGGTAGAGGCCGATGTCCTTGCCCAAATGTTCGGAGTAGAAAGCCCAACCCTCGACGTAGGCCGTGAAACCTTCGAACTTGCGGAACTCGGGGATGCCGGTCATTTCCTGCGCAATGGAGATCTGCAGGTGATGGCCGGGAATGCCCTCGTGGTAGGCGATCGACTCCACGCTGTAGAGGTTGCGGTCGGTCGCATCGTACGTGTCGACAAACAAACGGCCGGGGCGGGAGCCGTCGGGAGTGCCCTCTTCGTAGTACGCCGGCGCCGAAGTTTTGGCGGCGTAATCGGGAACCTGGGCCACTTCAAAGGGCGCCTTGGGCAGCGTTCCGAAGAGCTGCGGCAGCCGTGCCTGCATGGGCCCGAGGTAGCTTTTGTAGGCCGCTACCAGCGCGTCGGCCGAGACCGGGTGCAGTTTGGGATTGGTCTTGAGGCTGGCGCGGAAGCTGGCTAAATCCTTGAAACCCAACTTCTGCGCGATAGCCAGCATCGCAGCCTCGTCCTTGCCCACCTCGTCGAGTCCGATCTGGTGAATCTGCGCGGCGGTCAAGTCCGTCGTGGTGGTTCGCTTGATGAGGAATTGGTAGTACTTTGCGCCGTCGGGCAGGGCTGAGATTCCCGGCTGATCGCGACCCGCGGGGATGTAGCTCACCTCAATGAATCGCGCGAAACGAGCGTAGGCTGGCAGGACCTCTTTCGCGATCGCGTCGAGCATTTCGCCTTTGATCCGGGCCTGCTCCGTGGCCGAAATCGAGGCCGGAAAGTTCTTCAGCGGCATGGCCAGCGGCGAGTCCTCGGGCTTCTGGTTGGCCAGTTGCTTCACCTGCTCGAGAGCCTTTTCCAGCAGAAACTTGGGCGGCACGCGGTGGTCGTCCATGCCGATCGTCATATTCGTAGTGACTTGGTCGAAGGCGTGGGGAAGCGCGTGCAGCCGCGCGATCCAGTCGTCGTAGTCCTTCACGGTGGTGAAGCTGAGCTGGGCCACCAGCCGCGGGTAGTGGGCGTGGATGCCATCCATCTGGGTAAGGGGCATCTCCCACCCCTTAAACTCGGCGCCCTCCTGGTCTTCCTCGAACTCGCGAATCAGCAACTCCTGGCTGGTCTTTTCCTGATCCGTAAAACCGGTCGGGTCGATGGCGGCCAGGCGAAGCAGGAAACGCTGCTCCCGGGCCAGCGCGTCGTTGATGGCCGCGACGGAATAGTCCTTGATCTGGTCGTTGTAGCGCAGATCGCCGATGGTCGAGGCGAACTCGGGATCGTGCTTGAGCTGATCTTCCCAGTAGTCGTGGAAGAGGTCGTTGAGGGCCTTGCGGCGGTCGTCAAGCGAGCCCTGAGCAGCGGGCGAAGCCGAAGCGGCGGGAGCCTGGGCGCGGAGCGCGGGTGCAAGCGAGAACAGCAGGAGCGAGGAGACAGCGATTGTACGGAAGCCAAATTGTTTCAATGGGGAGTCCTTTAGGGGAAATCACTTTTCTGACGAATTCTAGAGCAATGGAGCGGGGATGTTGTCAGCGGATTTTGACGGGGCGGGGAGCGAATTGTCGGCATGGAGGCGGACAAATGGCAGGGAAAATGTGGACGTAAAGGCGGACATTTGGACGAAAAAACGTTGAGAGGCACGAAATGTACCCATCAATGGGTACATTTTTCCCGAATTGAGTGGGCGCATGGGGACAGATGACGGACAAATGTATCCATCGATGGGACTGCAGACCAAAATAAATGGCATCTGGCGCAAATTTCTTCACTGAAGTTTGCCGATTATTATGCGCATTTGCGGTACGGTGGATGCATAAGCCAGTGAACAGTGGACAGTGAACAGTGGTCGGCAGCCAGCTGCCAGCACTTCGCACGGGTGTGCGCGGAGGGCGGGTAGAGGGAAGAGACAGATCGTTGGGGTTCTTTCGCCCGCTGACGCGGGCTGGCGATTTCGATTGCGTCGACTGCCCCCGGGCTTGCGCCTGGGGCTATCGTCTTTTGCCCGCTAAAGCGGGCTTGGCATTGCGGTAAGGCGGAGAATAGCGGACGGTGTTTGCGATTGGTGGTTAGTGATTAGGGGTTAGTGATTAAAACCCGGAGCAGTGTTGCGTGGGTTGAAAGGGAGTGGGAGATGAGGGCAATGGAGCGGAAGTTGTTGTTGAGGAAGCTGGACAAGGAGATGCGGAATTACCGTCTGGCGGCGAGGGAAAAGAACCCGACGAATGGGCTGTTGCGGGCGGTGAGGGAGGCACTGCGGATTCCGTTTAAAGAGATGTCGGAGCGGACGGGAGTGGGGCGGAAGGCGGCGGAGCGGCGGATGGCGGAGAACAGCGAGGAACTGGCCGAATCGCTAATGTCGAAGGCGATTGCGGGGAAGCTCGAAAGCGTGAAGATTCTGTTGAAGCTGGCGGAGGAAGAGAAGGCGCGGAGAGAGGAGGAAAGAGAGGAAGATGCGCCGGGGCTTGCCGATTTGCTGGTTGGCTCGGTGGTGAAGGTTGGTCAGATGTGGGATGGGCATGAGTGGAGGCGAGTAGCGCCAAACAGGATTTTGGCGGGGCCGATCGCAAGGTCGAGGCGGCTTGTCAATGATGATGGAGATGTTATCCGGATCAACGAAGATCTTGATCGTATGGATGAAGATCCTGATGGGGAAGATTTGGAGGAGGCGGCGTGAGAAAGGCACGGAACAGGGATTAGGGACCACGGATTAGGAAGGAGGCTTTTAGCTGCTGGCTTCTGGCCTTTAGCTTTGGTTCTCGGTGGGAGCGAGGGAGAGGTGTGGGCGGGCGATCGTGGTGCGGATCGATCTTTCGCCCGCTGAAGCGGGCTGCGAGGCGAGAATCGGGAATGGCCCCCAGGCTTGCGCCTGGGGCTACCGTCTTTACGCCCGCTGAAGCGGGCTGGAGGGGGATTCAGCGATTAGCGGTCATTCGGGAGCGGTGGGTTATATTGAAGCGAAGCTGCTTCCCCCTCAAACGAAACCAAGAGACCCATGGCGCACGACGTCTTCATCAGCCATTCCGCGAAGGACAAGACGATTGCGGACGCGGTGTGCGCAATGCTGGAGTCGGAGGGGATACGGTGCTGGATCGCGCCGCGCGACGTGACGCCCGGCATGGAATGGGGCAAGTGCATTATCGATGCCATCAAACAGGCTCGGGTGATGCTGCTTGTGTTCACGGCGAATGCCAATGCCTCGCCGCAGATTCGCCGGGAGGTGGAGCGGGCAGTCAATCACGACGTGGTGATTCTGCCGTTCCGCGTGGAGAACGTTCTGCCGGATGAGTCGCTGGAATACTTCATCGGCAATGTGCACTGGCTGGACGCGTTAACGCCGCCGATGGAGGCACATCTTAAGAACCTCGCGAAGACGATCAAGGTATTGCTGGCGCAGATTGGGCCGCGGGATGGGAGTGCGGTGTTGCACTCAGAGCTGGACACGGCGGATGCCGAGTTTGAGGAGGCTGCCGCGCCACACATTGAGCAGCTTTCCGCAGCGGCCCGAGTGGCTTCGGCAGGTGTTGAAGGCCCGCCGCCGGCGAAGAGGGCGGCGGTTGAAGCCGAGGCTGCTGTATTCGAATCTGCCGAAGGCCCGCCAAGCGCTCGCGCGCCTGGGCCAGGGGTCACGGCGCGGAAACCGTGGATCCGCCGTAGATGGGTGGTGGTGGCACTGGGAGCTGTCGTCCTGGGTTGCGTCGTTTTTGCGGTGTACCACGGATTGCGATCGAGGGTGGCGGGCACGAAGTGGGTGGTGCGCAGCAGCGGCACCGGGCAAGATCTCAATTCGATCTTTGCGACGAGCGACGGCGGGCATGTGTGGGCCGTGGGAGGGAAAGGCACGATTCTGGAGTCGGACGACCGAGGGGCCACCTGGACTGCGCGCAATAGCGGCACAGCGAACGATCTCAATTCGATCTTTGGGACCGGCGACGGCAGGCGGCTATGGGCTGTTGGCGATTCGGGCATGATTCTGGAATCGGCCGACGGCGGAACAAGCTGGACTGAACGCAACAGCGGCACCTCGAACGAGCTGTCTCCGATCTTCGGGACGAGTGACGGCAAGCACTTGTGGGTTTTGGATTCGGGGAAGGGTGTCCTTACCGGGGCAGACTCGATTGTGAAATCGGACGACTGGGGCTCGAGTTGGACGGAGGAAAAGATCGACACAGGTCAGAACCTTGATTCGTTTTTTGCGACCGATGACGGCAAACACCTGTGGGTGGTCGGAATGATGGGCAGGAGTTTCGAATCGGACGATGGGGGAGCGACCTGGACGGCGCGCAACAGCGCCATCGTGAATAAGGCAGCTCTTCCCAGTTCGATTTTTATTCCCGTTTCGATCTTCGCGGCCGGTGACGGCGGGCACGTTTGGGCTGTGGGGATGGACATTCAGACCGGGGCGACTTTTGCAGGCGTGATGTGGGAGTCGGATGACGGTGGCGCCACCTGGACGGCGCGGAACGACGGCACCACGAATGTTCTTGGCTCGATCATCGGGACCAGCGACGGCAAACATCTGTGGGCCGTCGGGTTAAGCGGCACGATCCTGGAGTCGGACGACAGCGGCTCGAGCTGGACCGCACGCGACAGCGGGACCGCGAATAATCTGGGTTCGATCTTTGCGACCAGGGATGGCAAGCACCTGTGGGCTGTGGGAGAGAAAGGCACGATTCTGGAGTCGGACAGAGGAGTTTAGGGGCTGCTCGGGAGTTCCGGCGCGGGTGCATTTGCGGCGGGCTGGAGGGTTGGTTTGGAGAGGCATCGCCTCAGGGGCTGAGCCCGGGTTTGTTTTATTGGCCTTTTTCGGCACGACTAAAGCCAAGCCCCGATACGGGACCCGTGAGTCGTGGTTCGTGCTATCCCACCCTTCGCCGAAATGAAGGCGAAGGATGGGGCACTCATTTTCGTGGGAGGGTGAAGGTCACGAAAAGCAGAAGCAGGTCCTTCGGCTCCGCTGAAAAATGCTTCGCTCAGGATGACGCTTCAGTGGGAAAGGAACAGGGAACAGGGAGCAGGGAACAGGGAACAGGGAACAGGGAACAGAGAACAGAGAACAGAGAACAGAGAACAGAGAACAGAGAACAGAGAACAGAGAACAGAGAACAGAGAACAGAGAACAGAGAACAGAGAACAGAGAAGCTTTGTACGGATTTTCAGAGATCGTGCGAGCGGTCGATTCGGGCGGGACGGGGCGGCCGCCAAGAGCCGAATCCGCAGGCCGAAATTCAGATAGAATTCCTAGTCAACGGGCTTTTCCTCACATCCAATCGGATCGCGTTGCGCTGGAGGTCCGCATGAAAGCTCAGGTTTCATGGGCGGTTTTGCTGTTATGCTGTGTATTGCGCAGAGCGGCGCTGTGGCGCAAAAAGTCTCCGCCCAGCGCACCGTCGCCGTCGTCGTCGCAGATGCGCACACCGATCCAACACAGCCCGTGCCCACGGTGCGCATCTCGCTCAGCTATCTCGACGGCTCCGTGCTGGTGACCGAGGCGCGCGATGTCACCAATCCCAAAGGGCAGGCGTGGCTGGATGTGTCGGAGGATGCAGCCCAGCGCGGCGGGCTGCGCATTGAGATTGCAGGCGCCACCAATCTGGTGATCTATCAGCCGGCCGACGGCCAATTACCCGCGCTCCCGGCAACCATCAATGTGAGCATGCTGCCCAAGGGGTCGCCCCTGCTGCTCGGCCCGGCCGGAATCCAGGCCATGATGCGCCGGATGTCGTATGAGATCTCCAGTCTTCAGAGGAAGAACGGCGCGCTGGCATCAACGGCGAATGCGGCCGTTGCCAGCACACCGGCAACGAGACTGAATGCTGCTGCTTTTCTGAGCATTGAGGCAGACCTCTCGAATTTGAGTTTGGAAAGCGCCGGTTACAGACGATCCCGTAGCCGCGCCCAACCTACAGTCTGCCTGGCATATGAATAAGTCTTTAGCGGCTGACGAATAAATATGAAATACCTGATGAATTCTGCGGGAACTGCGTCAATGCCTGGCTATCGACGATGGCGCGCGTTTCAAAAGTCGTGTGAACGGTCGATGAAGGCGGAGGCGGCCGTCGTGGGGGCGGGGACGGAGGCGTCGGAAACGAGCGGAGTTGGATTGGGGCCTGCGGAGTCTGTCGCTTCGGTTTGGGCGCGAAGGCGGGCGACGGTTTGCCAGTTGTCTTTGCGCGGCTGAAGGGAGAACCACTCTGGCAGCGGCATGAGGAGGAAGCGGCTGAGAGTTTCAGCGTAGGGCTCGTAGAGGGCGCGCATCTGGCGGAGGCGCTCGCGGGAAGATTCGTCGTAGCAGAGCTCAATGCCGCTGGCGGTGAGCATGTCGTAAAGCTCGCGGCAGCGCGCGGGCGGGAGGCGATCCGGTGCGTCGGCGACAGGGCGGAGATTGAAGATTTGCGAGAGGTCGACGAGCGCGTGGCGGGCCATGGCGAAGGTGAGCTGGGCCTGGCGCGCCTCAAGGCCGCGAACGCCGGCGATGAGCAGCGATGAGGTGTCGAGGATGGCGGTGAGTGCGCTGAGCCAGCTTTGGCTGTTGTGCTGGGAACGGAAGTAGCAGAGCAGCGGGTAGGAGATGTGGCTCTCGAGGAGCTCGGCGGACCAGCGTTCCCATTCGACAAAAAGAGTCGAGAGCGACTGCGCGGCGCCGTCATAGGAGTGGCGGCGCATGAGTTCGGCGGCGGTGGGAGGTGAGCCGGCGCGGGCGTCGAGAAGCGAGATCGAGACTTCGCGGCGGGAGAAGGCGCTGTAGAGGACGGGGAAATATCCCATCACAATGGCGAGGAAGCCGAAGCCCATGCCGCTTTCGAAAATGAGGAGGACACGCGCCAGCGGGCTGTGCGGCGTGACGTCGCCGAGGCCGAGGGTGAAGACGGTGGTTCCGCTGACGTAGAGGTCGGTGCGGAAACTGGAGGGCTGCGAGGGGTCGATGAAGGGACTGCCGATGGCGTAGTAGATGAGCGCGAAGCCGAGGACCATGCCGGCGGCCCATACGACGAGAAGAAAAATGAGCGACAGAGGACCGTAGTAGCCGAGAAGGATTTCGCGGCGGCGGAGATGGTGAAAGCGGCGGGCGAAGAAGCGCCAGGGATACCAGGTGGCGATGTAGAACAGGCGGGTAAGACGGAAGCGGCCGGTGGCGCGGCGGGGCAGGATGATGGTCTGGAAGGCATCGAAGAGCACGATCGAGATGCAGAAAAAGCCGGCAACCAGAGCGAGGGTGCGCATGGGGACTCCGTGGGGCGCAGGGCGACCGGTGGATCGGGGAACGCGGCCGTTGCTTGGATTGTAGTGGACAGTGGACAGTGAGCAGACCGTCAGCAAGCCGGGTGGGGCGGGCGAAGCGGCGGGATGGGATGAAGCGCGACTTTGCCGGATGGGGGTCGCAAGTTGAGCGCTGACTGGAAAACTTTTCAGCGAAGAGGTTCGTCCGTTAGCTGAGAGACCGCGGCGTATTCCTGGCAAAATTAACTGACACATTAAGCGACACAATGAATTGGGGCCGCAAGCGGGCAAAGAAAAAGCTTGCTTGAAGGGATTGTGGGTGGTTAAAGTTTGTGGAGCGGTATCCCCCCTGAGGACAATTAGGACCGGAAAGAGCGAAACGAAGCAAGCGGTCGGGCTCCCCAATTCCTGGCGTTGGAATCGATAGCGGATTTCGAGCGGACAGGTGTGGTTTAGTTATGCCACCGGGACAGCGGGTCAGCGCGCTTGCGAGGTTTGCGGAGCCAGGGACGAGCGGATTTTCAAATGGAGGTCGAAAGGTGAAAACGAGAGCACGAAGTGGATGGATGGCGGTAGCAGCGCTGGTTTGCCTGGGCTTGGCGGGGTGCGGGAATAACGTGAACGGGCACAACTACGCGGCGGCCGACGGATCTGTGACGATCCAGTTTCAATCGGGCGGGACTGCGGCCGTGACAATGGGTCCGATCCCAGTCACGTGCACCTATACGCAAAGCGGGAAGCAGGTCAACCTGACTTGCGGAGGGCAGACTGAAATCCTGACGGTGAACAGCGACGGGTCGTTGGACGGGCCGCAGGAAACGATAGGGCATTTGGCGAAGGTGAAGTGAAAGAGCAGAGAGCAGAGAATAGGGAATTGAAAGACAGGCGGCAAGGGAGCAATGCGGGCCGGGATGGACGCCGATTTTTGTGGATCGGCTGAAGCATGGGGCGCACAACGATTCCAATGCGGTGAAAACCGGCGTGCGAACTTTATAGAAAGCTTTACTTTAGGCGAGGATAGATGCTAATTTGATCAGCATCCCCGCCCCCCGAAAGATAGGAGAACGACTATGTTTTGTCCAAGCTGCGGTGCAGAGAATACAACAGAAAATAAGTTTTGCAAGAGTTGCGGAACGACGCTGGGAGCAGCGAGTGGCGCACAGCCCGCAGCAGCGGCTCCGCAGGCCGCGCAGTGGCAAGCGCCGGCCCCACCGCCGCCGCAGCCGGGAGCGATGCCGCCGCAAGGACCCCCGCCGGGGATGGTGCCGATGGTGTACCAGGCATACCCTGGAGGGCCGCAGCAGGTGTATTACGTGCCGGCGGCGCAGGCGCACCCGCAGCACATACAGTCGGGATTTATGGATGGATTGCGGTCGAAGATTCGGTTGCTTTCTTCGACGGACGCGCTGGAAGGGTTCAGCCTGAAGGAGATGTTCAAGCAGGTGTTCAAGCGGCACGGTGTCGACGTGGTGGAAGAGTACATCATGGTGGGGACAAGCAGGACCACGCCGCCGCTGGATCAGGTGGAGACCGGGTGGCCGAATCCCTGGATGTTCTTCCGCTTGCTGGGCATCCTGGGGATCGCGTTTATCGGTCTGGCAGTCTTGTTCCACTTCACGATGAACGAGAAAACCGTGCCGGCGATCCTGTTTCTGGGAGCTTTCGCGGTGCCGCTGTCGACGCTGGTGCTGATTTTCGAAATGAACACGCCGCGAAATGTTTCGATGGTGATGGTGGGGAAGCTGTTTATCGTGGGAGGGTTGACTGGATTATGCACGGCGATGTTGGCCTACATGGTCCCGATTTGCGGAAACATTCCGGGAGTCGTGGAGGAATCGGCGAAGCTGCTTGCCGTGCTGCTGGTAGTGCGAAGCGTGCGCTACAAATACGAGTTGAACGGGATTCTTTTCGGGGCGACAGTTGGCGCGGGATTTGCGTGCTTTGAAACGTGCGGCTACGGATTTGACCAGATCCTGTCGACTCTGACGCAGGTAATCCAGGCGGGGCAAGTCGCCGGCGGATTTCCAACGGCGCAGGGAATCGCTCTGGCGGTCGAGAACATGACGGCAAACCTGGTGCTGCGCGGAGTTGAGGCGCCGCTGGGCCACGTGGCGTGGACAGCGATCGCAGCGGGCGCGTTCTGGCGGGTGAAGGGTGACAAGCCGACGAGCCCGGCGATGCTGCTGGACACGCGCTTCCTGAAGGCGTTCGCCATTCCGGTCCTGATGCATACGACCTGGGACCTGTCGATCCTTATCCCGACCATGCCGACGATTCTGGCGGCGTTCATCCTGCCCGGTGTGACGGGGTTGATCACGTGGTATGTGCTGTTCGGGCTGGTGCAGCAGGGGTTGAAGCAGGTGAAGGACGAGCAGGTGGTGCATTTGCAGAGCACACTGGCGACGGTAGAGGCTACGCTGGGGCTGGGAACGTACAGGCAACCGATGGCTCCGGCGCCTGTGGGCACAGTGCCGGTGGGGTAAAAGCAGGTTTCAGGGTTCGGGTGTCAGGGCTCAGAAAAACAGGGACCAGGTAACGACACTGGAGGAGGAAGAGAACGTATGGCGGTATTCTGCAGCAAGTGTGGGACGCAGTTGGAAGGCAATGAGCGCTTCTGCGTGAAGTGCGGCAACGATCTAACAGCGGCAGCTCCTGCGGCAGCGCCGGCCCCGGTTGCGGCGGCACCGCCGCCTCGGGTAGCTCAGCCGATGGCGCCACCCCCCGTGGGGTATGCGGCGCCTCCTCCCCAAGGCTATGCAGCGCCGCCGCCTCCAGGCTATGGAGCGCCGGGCCCGGTTCCGGTGATGGGCGTGCCACCCGCGGCGCCGCAGAAGTCAAACAGCATGCTGTGGGTAGTGATCGCGATCGCTCTGGCGGCCGGTGGGTGGTATTACTACCACAACCAGCAGCAGCAGGCGCAAGCGCCGGCAAACAACCCGACGCTGCCTGCGCCCGCTCCGACACAACCGGCAGGCACGCCGCCGCAACCGGCAACACCGGCGCAGCCGGGAGGTCCGGGCCCAGGTGGACCGAACGCGGCGCTGGTGCAAGCGCAGCAGTGGAGCAGCCAGGAGCAGCCGGCCAATGGCTACGTCCAGGTGCAGAACGGGAAATGGGTGAACGGTTCGAATGTCTCCATTCAGACGGCGGTGCTGGAGTGCGACCAGTACGGTACGAACCAAGCGGTTCTGGCGCAGAATCAAACCAACTTGACGCTGAGCAACCCACCCCTTGTCGCAGGGAACAACGCTACCTTCCCCTCATTCAACGCGGGACAGGTCGTGCAGGGCGTGAACACGGTAAACTGCGGCATTGTGTCTGTGACCCCAGCTCAATGAGGTGTGCGGCGGGACGATACGGCCTGACAGCGCGGCGAGGTTTCGCCGCGCTCGCGAGGCGTTGGTGCTGCCGGATAGGGTGCCGTGACGAAGCAGGCGCGTGAGGCGGAGCGGAGTCCGATGGCGCGGCTCACCGGCGCCGTCTACCTTGCCTATTTTGCGACGACAATCATTACGACGATCGTGCAGAGCCACATACCTGAAGCAGCCGGAAAAACAGGCAACCTGCTGGCGTTTGTGCTTTATGCGATCACTTCGCTGCTCTTCTACGACCTGTTCAAGCCTGTAAACAAGCGGCTCTCGCTTGTGGCGGCGCTGGTGAGCCTTGCGGGATGCGTGGTTGGGTCGCTCGGCGTCTTCCATCTACCCACCTACCACATGGATGCGCTGTTCTTCTTCGGGCCGTATTGCCTGCTGCTCGGAATTCTCATGCTGGGGTCGAAATTTCTGCCGCGGATTCTGGGCGCGTTGATGGTGCTGGCGGGGTTGGGCTGGCTTTTGTTCCTCGTGCCTCAAGTCGCGAAGCGCATGGGGACCGGTCATTGAAGTGCTTGGCATTCTGGCCGAGGGATCGTTGATGCTGTGGCTGCTGGCGATGGGGGTGAATGTGCAGAAGTGGCAGAAGCAGGCGAGAGCGGCGGCGAAAGCGGGCGGGTAGCGTAAGGCGAATTCCAGTTTCTTCCTAAGAATGAGGTGCGTTGTTTCCGGCGGGGGGCTGATTCTGAGCGGCTGCGCTGACGGAGACCTGCGCGCGAGACTTGCGATATACGTTGGCGACGGCGAGAGTCCAGAGAGGGACGAGGTCGACACCCGGGATAAGCTTGGCAGCGAAGGAGGGAAGGAACTCCCAGTGCCAGCCGAGAAGGAAAGTGAGCAGGCCGCCGACGGAGAGATCGAGGATGTCGTCGACAGGAGATTCGGCGCCCTCGATGACCCAGGGGAAAACGGCGATCTGAAGGACGTCGGCGACGATGGCCACGATCATGGCGATGCGCAGGCGCGGACCTGCGGAGACTTTGACGGATTCGTAATTGAGGTCAGTCGGCGGAGGCATGGCGTACACAATTAGGTTAGCGCGTAAAGACAAGGAATAGGGAGTTGGGCGTAGGGAGAGCGGGAGCAAGGCAGCAATGGAGCGGGTCAGTTTTGGAAAATCTTTCTTCAAGAGGCTTTGCCTAAAATTTGCCGAAGCGCCTTTTTTTGTCCAGAAGCTATTCGTCTTACAGACGAGTCCGGATCTTGTTCAGGAATGCTCCGAGCGAGTTCTCGAAGCCGCCGAAAAGGCGTGAGGGAATGTTGTTGAAGAGGTAACCGACGAATAGGCGGTGATTTGAGCGGAATGCAATTCGTTTCGATTTCCAGAGTCCCAGGGGCCAGCGTCAGCCGGCTGTGATTGTCGAAATCGCTGGTCGCAGGCCCCCTATGGGTTTGAACTCGGCGGAAAGACAAAGCCGGCGCTCACAATCAACAATCCGGCGGCGACGATCATTTCACTGCCCGTAAACCAGCCCAGGAAATGCAACATAATTCCCGTCTGGACCAGAAGGGCCACACCACAGAACAGAATGACTATCCTGCGCAGCCTGGTTTCCGTGAAGCCTGCAACCAGCACGATCATCGCGATCGCGATCCAGTCCCATGCCACCAGAAGAAAAACTGCTCGCAAGGCGGATTGCAGTGAATGGCTCAAGTTCGACGCGGCCAATGCGGTGGAGACCATCGGATATGCCAGCATCGAATGAAGTGCCGCTCCGGCAAACAGCACCACGCTTCCGATGGCGACGAGGACTCGCGCAGCTTTTCGGCGACCGTTCATCGCTGCCTCCTATCGATTCAAAGTTCAGCCGTTGCGAAGAACCACCCACGGATGTTTAACCGGGGATTTCCGTTTTGCCTTTTGACTGCAAACCAATATACCCCCACTTGCCTCCGCTCGCGTTGATTTGCATCCGTCGCAAGACCAGAGACTCAAGCGCGCCGAGGGTAACGCCTGGTTTGTTGCCAACCCGGGAGTTGACCGATCGTCATCCCCTCGCAAAGAAGGCACGACTTCAAGCTGTCGATTCAGCAGTGAAGCCGTGCCCTTTCCAACGCGCAGTTTTTTGAACAAACGCTAAAACACGGGGCTCGGGCGCAGGAGCACCGACTGCGCAACGATGGTTGGCGGTCCAGTGGTCGCGGGCGGGAAGAGCCAACCGCCTACGGAAACGAAATCATTGGTTGAGAGGCCACCAAAATTGTCGGGGTTGAAGCCGGTGAAAGCGGTTTGGCCTGTGGTGAGCACATTAAACGAGACGGCGTTGGCAGCAGCCGTTGGCCAGGGAACAAAGAACGGACCACCGGCGGCGCCGATGGTGAAGCTAGTCGTGCCGGAATCGATCGCGGTAATTGCTCCGGTTACCTGGCTCGGCTCGAGTTCGATGGCCGAGGCGGTGAATGAGAGCGATGCCGGAGGTCCCCAGACGCCCGGACCCAGCGTCGATCCCGTATCGCTCAATGTACCGGGCGTTACGGTGAGCTGAACGGTTTGACCCACGGCCAAGTTTGCTCCTCCTGCAAAGGTGAACCCTGAGGGAATGGTGAATCCCTTGCTGTCGATGGAGAAAGTGGTTGGGGTGATTGAGCCCGCTCCCGGCCCCCAAACTGAGACTCGGGCTATGCCGCCGATGGGCAGGCTGGCGCTGGCGGTGGGGTTCTGGTGGAGGATGACGTCGATGTCGGTTTCGCCCGCAGGCAACGGGAGAGGGGGAATGGCCACAATGGTGCCTTCGACCGTCTGTGTGCCGGCTTGCTGCACATAGTTGACCTGGCTCACCGTCGGCAGGCCATCGGCGACGTTCCTCGATAACTGCACCTGGACAATCTGGCCCTGAGCCACGCATTGAATGCTCGGCGTGGCGCAAGCGCTCGCCGGGAAGTTATTAAACGTCGTGCTGCTGGTGGCGTCAACAAACAGCGACCCGCCCCAAGGAAGCGCGAGCTCGATCTCGCCGGTACTCGGAACAACATAAGTCACCGTGCCGGTGACGAAACCGAATTGCGCAGGCGTCGGCGCAGTTAAAAGCTCGGAGACGGTGACGCCATTGGCGGCGGCCAGGTTTACCGAGAGATCGGATTGGATCACGGTGTTGAGATGGAAATCGATCAGAAATCCCAGGGGCGAGGCCGTGCTGACCGTGACCGGAAAGGGCGAGGATGTAAACGTCTGCGTGGCGGAGGTGCCGTCAAATGCAGGCGTGAGCTGGCAGACACTGCCCACTGCGCACGAGCTCCCAAGGGACGCATCGGACTGGTTATAAACGACCAGCAGGGGATTTGCGAAGGTCAGGCTCAGGCCGCTATAGGTACCGGTGATCACGTTTGCCGTGTTGAGAAACGCCGAGAGCGCCTGCAGTTGCGTGACATCGATCTGAATGGGCGTGTTGTTGCTGAGGAGCGAGACGGGCGAGCCTGTTGTGGGCGTGAGAGTGGCATTGGTCAGGTTGACCTGGAAAAAGAGAACTGACACGCCGGCCGGCGGATCGTCGGTCATGGAGAGGGAGACGGCTCCGCGCGGGCCAGCAGGGCAGGCGCAGGTGCCGATTGTGTTAGAGCCGCCGCATCCCGAGAGCAACAGAGTCAATAATGTGGAGGCGAAAAGGAAAGACAAAGAATTGCGTATCATGAGTCCTCCTATTGCGAGAAACCATGGCGGCCTTGCTTCCGCGAGTGGCTGCAGGCGCAGCCGATCGAGGAGCATGAGGTCAGAAGTTGGCCCGATGGTGCAACTATATCAGCAACACAACCGCAAAAACACCGCTGCGGAAGCGTCGGGACCAACTGGGCACAGAGGTCTCACATTGTTTCTGGTCCGGAAAGTTAGACGAGATTTTCGCGCGAAGGTTGCACGGCCAGACGGGCGGCGGTTTATTCGTAGCGGAGGGCCTCAATGGGATCGAGGTTGGCGGCGCGGATGGCGGGGATCATGCCGCTGACCAAGCCGGTGATGACAAGGATCACGGTGGAAACGATGAGAGCGGAGGGAGTAATGATGAGGCGGATGTCGGCGGACGAGGCGTTCTTGGCGATGGCGCTGTAGAAGGTGATGCGGCCGACCATGACGGAGACGAGGCAGGCGAGGGCAATGCCGCCCACGCCACCGACGCCAGTGATGGCCAGCGCTTCAGCCAGGAATTGAATGAGGATGTGGCGCTTGCGCGCGCCGAGAGCTTTCTCCACGCCGATTTCGCGCGTCCGCTGCTGCACGGAGACGAGCATGATGTTCATGAGGCCGATGCCGGCGATGCCGAGGGTGAGCGCACCGACGAGCGAGAGAAGGACCTGTAGGGCGAAGGAAAGAATCTGGAACTGGTGAAGCTGGGTGCGCAGATTGGCGACGTGCAAGGCATCGTGGTCGCTGGGGCGGAAGTGGTGGGCGGCGCCGAGGGTCTCGCGGATGGTCTTCTCGATCTTCTGATAGTCGCCGTGATAGCCGATCCAGACACCGTCGAGGTAAGTGGTGTCTTTTAAATCGCTCATGGTGTTGAACGGGACATAGACGGTGCGATTGATGTCGTCGTTGGTCTCCTGCATTTTGGGCTGGAGGACGCCGACAATGGTGAAAATGACGCCATTGAGGCGAATGGTGTCACCAACGGCCCAGACGCCGGAGTAGAGCTTGGTTTTCGCTTCAGAGCCGAGGACGCAGACGTGAGCGCGTTGGTCGTCCTCAGCGCCATTGAAGAAGCGGCCCTGATCGGGAGTGAGCTTGACGATGTCGGCGTAGGAAGGGCGGGAGCCGACGACGGTCCAGGTGTAGGTATGGAGATCGTTCTGCACAGTGGCGTCGAGATATTCGGCGGGCGAGATGTGAATGATTTCAGGAACCACGGCGCTAACGCGATCGACGTCGTCGAGGGTGAGGCGGACTTTGACACCGGCCTTATCGCCGCCGGCCTGCTGGCTGGTCTTGCCGGGGAAGAAGCCGATGGTATTGGTGCCCCATTGGGCAAAGATGGTCTCAATGGCGTTCGAGAAGCCGTTGCCGTAGGCGAGAAGCAGCACGACCGTGGCGATGCCCCAGGCCATGCCCATGGTGGTAATGGCGGTGCGGCGGCGATTGTAGAGCATCGCTTCCCAAGCTTGAGCGAGAATGTCTTTGAGCATGGTTCACTCCTTGCGCAGGGCTTCGATAGGGTCGAGTGCGGCGGCTTTGCTGGCGGGATAGAGGCCAGCAGCGATGCCGCAGAGGGTGAGAGAGCCAAGAGCCAGCGCCGCGGACCAGGGCACGATGCGCGGCGGATCGAAGCCAGGAATTTTGTCAGTGAGCACGGCCTGGAGGAGATGCATGAAGGCCCAGGACACACCGATGCCGATGAGGCCGCTGATGCCGGTGAGGAGAAGGCCTTCCCAGAAGAACTGGGCGATAATGGCGCGCTTGGTGGCGCCAACGGCTTTCATGACGCCGATTTCGCGGGTGCGCTCGGTGACGGAGACCAGCATGATATTGATGATGCCGACGGCTCCGAGGGCGAGCGTGACGACGCCGACACTGCCGAGGAAGACGTCCATGGCGGTGAAGATGGTGCTGATGATATGGGACTCCGTGATGGTGTCAAACTCGTTGAATGCGTCGGCGAGCGAAGGATCGAAGCCATGGCGTTGGGCGATCACGCGGTGCACGGCAATGTCGGCCGCGGTATTGTCGTTCTTTATCGTGGGGTTGTACTGGATGGAGTTGACCGCGTCCTGGGGAATGTTGTCGCCCTTGAGGGGAAAGAACTCCTGCATGGTGGTGATGGGAATGTACATTTTTTCGTCATCGTAGGTGTTGTTGCCGCGGCCGACTTTGGCGCCCACGCCGATTACGGTAAAGGAGACTCCGTTGATGGAGATGCTCTGGCCGACCATGGGACGGCCCTGAAAGAGGATGGAGGCGGATTTTTGCGCGATAAAGACCACGCGGCGCGCATCCCGGACGTCGTCGTCATCGAGAAAGCGGCCGGCAGCGATGGGAAGGTAGCGTACGACGGTGTAGCTAGGTTCATTTCCCCCTAGATGGGCGGAGGTGTTGCTCCACTGGCTGACTTCGTAAAGGTCGGAGCGCGCCAGCTCGCCGGTGACGGCACGAACCTCGGGAAGACGGCCGATGGCGGCCTCGTCGCCGAGCGTGAGCTCATAGGGGCGCATGCCGGTGTGCTGATTGGCGAGCGCGGGGATGGTGCCATTCATGACCATGACGACGTCGTCGCCGAATTGCGCCATCTGCTTGTGCTGGCCTTCGCGGAATCCTTCCCCGAGGCCGACGAGGACGAGCAGCGAGCCGACCCCCCAGGCGATTCCAAACATGGTGAGAAAGCTGCGAAGCTTATTGGCCATGATGGCGCGGAAGACCTGCCCGAGAGTGTCAGAAAAGCTGCGCATGATAATGAGACGGCGCGAGGCCGGCTTTGAATGCTCCTTATATATGAACAATACGACGAAGATACGGAAGCGGTTCCGCGGAAACGGGGGTGGCCGCGTCCTCGGGACGGCTTCTCATCCCGCGAGGGATTCGGTTGGACCCGGCGCGGGGTGATTTGTGTCACGGTGGAACCGTGATGCACCGACTTGCGTAGTACAGGCAAGCGGGTTACAACGGTGGTTGGTCACCGTCTCAACTCGTAGGTCATTTTCTTTCTATTGAGCCAGCGTCCGCTGGGAGAGCAGAGCTGTCTCGGCGCTTTGGGGGAGGATATTGTGGCAGCGTCGCGTAAGAACAAGAAACTGTGGATTATTGTGGGCACGCTGGGCGCACTAGTGGTGCTTATCGCGGGATTCGCGCTCTTCCGAATGGCAAAAGGGGACCCGATTGACCCGAACCGGCTGGCCAAGGTGACGCGTGGCGACGTGGCCAAGTCAGTCGTGGCGACGGGCGACATCCAGCCCATCACGAAGGTGGAAGTAAAGGGCAAGGCGTCAGGGATTGTGGAAAAACTTTTTGTGGACATTAACGACCGAGTGCACAAGGGCCAGGAGCTGGCGCAGCTCGATCAGCAGGAGATTTCGGCACAAGTCGACGCTGCACGAGCCCAACTGGCCAGCGCCCAGGCCAACGTGACCACGTACGAGGCGAATATTGAGCAGGACAAGGTGAACGCCGCGGCGCCGGACCTGCCGATGTACAAGGCGACGCTGGACCGGAATTTGGAGATGAATAAGGACGGCATCGTGAGTCGGCAGACGCTGGACGACGCGAACCGCGATTACCTGGCTGCGCTGACGAAGCGCGATTCGGCGAAGGCGCAGATTGGCGTGGACAACGCGAAGTTGAAGCAGGCCCGGGCGCAGGTGATGCAGAGCCAGGCCAGTTTGCAGCAACTCGAGGAGCAGCTCTCTTATACGACGATTGTTGCGCCGATGGACGGCGTGATTCTGTCGCGTGACGTGGAGATCGGCGACGCGGTGAGCTCGATCCTGGTACTGGGCTCGACGGCCACGCTGATCATGACTGAGGGCGATACGTCAGAAGTGTACGTGCAGGGCAAGGTGGACGAGGCGGACATCGCGCACGTGTACATGGGGCAGCCCGCGCGTATCAAGGTGGAGAGTTTTCACGACCGGATGTTTTACGGAAAGGTGACAAAGATTGCGCCGATGGGCGTGGCAAAAGACAACGTAACGACATTCGAGGTCCGCGTTTCAATCAACAATCCGGGCGGCGAGCTGAAGGCCAACATGACGGCCAACGCCGAGATTATGCTGGACGAGCACAAGGGCGTTCTGACGGTGCCGGAAGACGCCGTGATTTACGACAACAAGCAGAATGCGTCGGTCGAGGTTCCAGACAGCCATCAGAAAGAGGGTTACCGCAAGGTTTCTGTGACGGTCGGGCTGTCGAACGGATCGGTGACAGAGATCGTGAGCGGCGTGAAGGAAGGCGAGCAAGTGGTACTGCAGCAGTAGGGGGCGCGGCCCACGGCGCGTGGGCGCCGGGGCACCCTCAGCACCGGGCTGCGCCCCGGTGACATGATCGCGTTACGATCAAAGGTTCCAAGCGCGCTCCATTCAGGATGACATCGCGAAAAAATGGGATGGTGGTATTCCAGGTCCCCAAATGCGAGGGATCTCCACCCCACGGACGAGGACCTGTCCGTGGGGACCCCGGCCTGGGGCACCCATTTTCGTGGTGGGTGTGGGACGCATGAAGCAACGACCGGCGAGGTTGCCTTCGGTGATCCCGCTGAGCGCGTGTCTCCCCAAGCAGGCTTAGCAAGCTGAAATACTGTTAAGGCCGTGCGCCAGCCAGTAGAAGGGATAAGGCTGCGCAAGGTAAAGCTGCGCGATAGCGAGCAGGAACGTATGGCTGCGCGCCAGGCGGGGAAAAGGATAAGCATCGCCGAATGAAAACGGGCTCAGCGATCATCATCGGGGCAGGTCCCGCGGGACTAACAGCGGCAATCGAGCTGCAGCGTCATTCCGCGATCAAGCCGATCGTGATCGAAGCCAGCAAGGAGATCGGCGGCATCTCGCGAACCGTGCGCTACAAGGGCAACCGCATGGATATCGGCGGGCATCGCTTCTTTTCGAAGTCGGATCGCGTGATGCGCTGGTGGCTCGATCTGATCCCACTTGAAGTGGGCGCGGGCAAAGATGGCCAACTGCGTCATCAGGGCCAGGAACGGGATGTTCCTGCGTCGGCTTCGGCTCCCGATCCCGCAACCGAAGACAGGGTCATGCTTGTGCGCCAGCGCAAAAGCCGCATCTATTTCTTGCGGCGTTTTTTCGACTACCCGATCAGCCTGAGCGCGGCGACGTTCAGAAATATGGGGCTGGTCCGCACCATTCGCTGCGGCATGAGTTACATGCGTTCGGCGATTCTCCCCAAGCGCGAAGAGCGAACGCTGGAAGATTTCCTGATCAACCGATTTGGCAAGCAGCTCTACCTGACCTTCTTCAAGTCGTATACCGAAAAGGTGTGGGGCGTGCCCTGCAACGAGATCAGCGCGGAATGGGGCGCTCAGCGAATCAAGGGCCTGTCGCTCATCGGCGTGGTGGCCCATTTCCTCAAAAAAACTTTTCGCGCCAGGGAGACCGGGGATATTTCGCAAAAAAAGACGGAGACAACGCTCATTGAAAAGTTTCTCTACCCCAAGCTCGGCCCCGGCCAGTTATGGGAACATGTGGCACGGCTGGTCGTGCAAGCCGGGGGCGAAATCCACCAGGGCATTGCGATCGACAGGGTCGAGGTTGAAGGCAGCAAGGTGATAGCAATCGGGGGCGTGAATGCGGCTGGAGAGCGAGTTCTCTTCGCCGGCGACTATTTTTTTTCGACCATGCCGGTGCGCGACCTGATTCGCGCGTTCTCGGTCGCTGTTCCCGCAGAGGTCGTCGAGGTGAGTGAGGGACT
The DNA here is from genome assembly GCA_963835355.1 of uncultured Acidobacteriaceae bacterium. Lineage (GTDB taxonomy): Bacteria > Acidobacteriota > Terriglobia > Terriglobales > Acidobacteriaceae > Telmatobacter. Next base: position 103,140 of record CAWIFE010000004.1, read on the forward strand.
CATGTACCGCGACTTCATCACTGTCGGTTTGCTGGCCAGCAAGCTCACCGTAACCGAGAAAGATGGCACGCCTCTGAAAGACAACTGGATCTATATCCAGGAGCCGGACGTGATGGTGGGCAGGCTGCAGGTATTCAATAACTGGAGCCCGTGGCTGGTGGGTAGCAAAGACAAGATCTGGATAGGATTGGAGTATTTCTGCAACGATACAGACCCGTTGTGGAAGCTGCCGGATGAAGAGATGGCTAAGTTCGCAATCTCCGAGGTGGCGAAGATCGGCGTTCTCAGAGCCGAAGACGTGGAAGACTTCCATGTCGTCCATGTTCCCAAGACTTATCCGGCTTATTTCGGAAGTTACGACCGTTTTAATGTGATCCGCAGTTATACCGATCGCATTGAGAACCTGTTCCTGGTGGGCCGTAACGGCATGCACAAATACAACAACCAGGACCACTCGATGCTGACCGCGATGACGGCTGTTGAGAATATCGTGAATGGCGTGACTGCCAAAGACAATATCTGGGCGATCAATACCGAGATGGAGTATCACGAAGAGAAGGTGGAGAAGTGACGCGCTCAAAAATCAAGTGACAACTTTTCCCCACTAACTGAAAGCCGACCGGCATAACGCCGCAAAACATATGGGTAAATCGATAGCCATCGTGGTCCAGTAGTTGAATCTTCGGATTCGCTATATCGATAGGCATTCCCGGATCATTTGAATTCTGGTCGACGACCACTACATCGGGCCTGGCCGGCAGAATCTTCGCGAACATTTCCTCACTTAGATTGCCATTTCTCCACAACCAGAACGGTTCCGGCAGGTTGATGAAGATATTGCGATCGAAATAAGGCAGTATCCCAATCGCGAAAAAGCCTTGACCTTCAGGGTCATAAGAGTAAGTGACTGCTATGCTGGCTCCCTGGCTTACATAGGGACGGAGAAACTCGGCGGTAGCGCGATCGGGAGAAAACGCGTTGTAATGGTCGAACTCGATGGCATAGCCCGACCAGAGAATCTGCATGATTGCCATGGCCACGAGGGCGGTTCGGCCATAGATTTCGGGCTGGGATATTTTGACCGCTGGAGCCGGCCACGTGATCCACAAAAGGCAGATGACGAGGGGAACGAGGAGGCCGACATGCCACCAAGTAAGGCCCGCGATGCCGGCGAAGATGGCAAAAAACAGAACAGGCAAAAGGTAGATAAGGCTGCGCCGCGCGCGAAGGCAGGAGACGATAGCAATCCAGAATGCGACGGACAGTATCCAAGGGTAAAACATTCCCAAGACGAGCGATCCCAGAGCTCCGCGGAGGATCAAGAGCGGAGATGTGCGCAGGCAAGCGGATAAGTGGTTGGAGAAGTCGTGCGGGGGCCAGGCTGTCCAGATGGCAAACGCCCACAGAGCAAGAAGAATGACCGCGCCTAGCAGGAGTTGACGCGGGCGGCGAGGGTTTTTGGCATCTCCATGGCGGACCTGTTCGACGAGATATACGATGGCCAGGCCTCCGGAAATCACGGAGGCATGGAGAGCGACATTCGCTAGAAGGCCGAGCAACAGCGCGAGAATGAGCGGACTTCTCTTCCAGAACAGCGCTATGGCGTAGAGCAGAATCGGCGCAAGGACATAGTTACGCGCCACGACGGCATACTGATAGACCAAAAAGACTGTAAAAGGAAACGCTAGCTTGAGATAGAGAGGGAAAGGCGACTTGAAGAGCAGCAGCGCAGTGGCCGCTACGGCGATGGCTCCCGAAATCCAGTGGAGGCCGGTATAGCTGACATGGGCGCGAATCAGAATCCAGAGCAGGAAATGCCAGAGGCCCGGAGCTCCTTCGTATCGAATATAAGTTTTGAAAAGCGAGGCCAGAGAAAGGCTCCGGGCTAACTGCCATCCCTGGGCCTCGTCTGCGAACGGTTCGTGAAAAGGGATGGCAAACGCAACCAGCGCGGAATAGGCGGATAGCGCAAACCATTCAGGCCAGCGCGAGCGCATCTTGCCTGGCGCGCCGGATGCCGATGCGGGGCGACGGCGTAAATCGGCCTCACCCTGTAAGGGAGCGAGCCCCTCCTTGGCTGCCTCGATAGCCAGTTATTTTCTCCCTTTCTCAGCGGGAGACAGGCATATACCTTAGCCTCCCGGCTACGACCCAATATACCTGCGTCTGCCTCCACCGGCTGAGCACTGCGGACGGAACGAACCCGGGACACCAACGATTGCTTCTTGTTGTCAGGTGCGAAGTTAAGAAAAATGCTTCAGTGGGCGAGGAAGTTTTCGTTGGCGAGGATGCGGTATAGAGTGGAGCGGCTGATGGCGAGCTGGCGGGCGGTGCGGAGCTTGTTGCCGCGGTTGAGGTCGAGGACGAACTGGACATGATGGCGGATGACGGCGTCGAGTGAGAGATCGGCGGCGCGGGCGGAGGATTGCGGATCAAGCAGAGGGGCGGAGCCGGATAAGGCGTTGGCCCAGGGATTAGCCAGAAAGTTGGCCGGGGAGTTGGCAGCAAACGTTGCGTCGAATTGAGAGGCAGGGGAAGGCTGCAAACCGTCGGGGAGGGCGAGGTCAGAGGTGCGGATGACGCCATTGTCGGCCTGGAGGAGCGCGTTCTCGAGGATGCCGGCGAGCTCGCGCACATTGCCCGGCCAGGAGTGCTGGAGGAGGCGGGCGAGCGTGCCGGGCCCGAGGACGACGGGGCGCTGCTGGTAGCGGGCGCAAATGCGGTCGAGGAGAAACTGTGCGAGCGGGGCGATGTCTTCACGGCGCTGGCGCAGCGGGGGGATGGCGAAGCGAATGGCGGTGAGACGAAAAGCGAGGTCGGGGAGAAGAAGTCCCTGGCCGGCCATCTGCCGGAGCGAAGTTTGCGAAGAGGCGAGCACGACGGCGCGACCAGGCGGGCGGTCCTGAAGGTTTTTCAGGACGCCGAGGAGCAGGCCCTGACCGGGAGGGGCAAGAAGATCGACGCGATCGAGATAGGTGAAGCCGGCGAGGGTGGAGGGATCGGCGTCGGTGGCCAACCACTCACGTGCGTCGCGGCGCTGAAAGGCGCTTGCCGCGAGGGGCGAGCGGCTGAAGAGATAGCGGGCGAGCGTGTGTTTGCCGGTGCCGTGCTCGCCCTCAATGGAGGCAATCTGCAGGTGGGGCGCGACCATTTCGGCCTGCATGAGAAGTTTGCGCCAAAAGGCGCTGACGCCGACGACCTGCACGGAGGCGCCGGAGTCCAGCTCCACGAGGGTAAGTCCGGAGGCGGAGGGCTGCGCGTGGAATGGAGCTGAGCTATGCATGGATCCCAACTTGCCTCGCCTCGGACGCAAAGGTAAACTGCCAAGCCATCACAGGTCTCATCGGCGAGGTGGGGGAAAACATGAAGTTAGGAAAAGCTCATAACGGCAAGGGAAGGGAAGGGGGGAAAAGGGAAAGCAGCTCTTGGCTTTTGGCCTTTAGTTCGCCGTGAAGCGGGAGTTCCTTGCGTTCGCCAGGAGCGCATGTGGGAGCGCGATATACTCAGGGGAATTCACGCAGAAGCTAATTCCGAAACCAGCTTGTTCCACTTTTCCAAAAACAGTTTTGATTTTTTGAAGAATCTGAGGGAACAGCAATGCCAGGGGAGTCTCCAGCCGGGACGCGTTTGCGGCACGCCGTTCATGTGCAAGGGAGCGCCGTGAAAGGCCATGGGAGGCGGACGGGGCGGGCAGAAGGGCTGCTGCGCTGGGGCACCGCGGCGTGGGTGCTCGCAATGGTTGGATTCGCGGCGCTGCACGCGTGGCACCTGAGGGCAGATTTTCCGAACGGATCGCCGTGGACGATGGACTGGGCAAAGTACACCGATGAGGGTTGGTACGGGAATGCCGCGGTGCGCGCGCATCTGTTTGGGAACTGGTATCTGGCGGGGGATTTCAATCCCGCTGTGATCGTTCCGGTGTGGCCATTTGCGGAGTGGCTCCTCTACTTCTTTACGGGTGTGAGCGTGCAGGCGGCGCGTGGGCTGGCGGTGGTGTGCTTTTTCGCAAGCCTGGCGCTGAGCTACCTGTTGTTGCGCAGCCGCGGACCGCGCGCGGAGGATTTGGTGCATGGGGCAGGCGGCCAGCCTCCTCGTTGGGCGGCGCTGCTGGCCGTGACGCTGGCGGTGACGAGCCCGTATGTCTATAGCTTCAGCCGGCTGGCGATTCTGGAGCCGTTGCAAACGACGCTGTTGCTGGCGACGCTGAATATTGCGGTGCGACTGCCGCGAATGAAACGGCCGGTACTGATATCGGTTGGGATCGGGCTGCTGTATGCGGTGACGGTGCTGACCAAGACGACGGCTGCTTTTCTGGCGCCGGCGGTTGCCTGGGCGATGCTGATGCCTCTTTGGCGCGAACGCGGGAAAGCGATCAAGTGCGCGCTGGCGGCGGCAGCGAGCGCGGCTTTGGTGTATGGCGCGTGGCTGGGAATCGATGTCCGGCTGGGCTTGATGCCTGACTACCGGTACTTCCTGGTGGTGAGTCACTTTACCTTGCCGGATGGATATACCTGGCCGCTGGCGTCATTCTGGTGGTCGTTTCACGGGCTGCTGTGGATCGATCACAGCCTGGTTTTGCTGGCTGGAGCGCTGGTGCTAGTGGCCGCGCTGACGCGGCGCGCGGAATGGAGCAAGAGACTGTGGACCGATCCGGTCTTCGGAGCCGCGCAGTTGGGGGTTGCGGGAATCGTGCTGTTTATGACGGTACAGGACCATCCCCAGCCGCGGTACATTCTGGCAGGGTCGTTCCTGATTTTCTGCGTAGTGGCGCTGGGGGCTAACGCACTTATAGAGCAGGGAGGATGGGCGCGAAAGGCTGGATGGTGCGTGATTGGGTTGGCCGGGTGCGCGGCCGTGGTTCACGCGGCGAAAACCATCGAGTACGCGACGCATCCCCAGTACACGTGGGTGAACGCAGCGGCGCAATTGACACAGTATATTGATACGCATCCGAACGGGAAGCGGGAACTGGTGTCGGTGAGCGGCGACGATATTACGCTGATGACCCATCTGCCCACGCTTTGCGACGAAATCAGCTTCGAGGACCTCGGGGAGAAGGTGGAACGGAACCAGCCAGGCTGGTACGCATCGTGGAATGGGATCGATCCGGTGATTCTGTCGGAGCTGCACACGCATGAATCGGTGGAACAAGTCGCCAGCTTTCCCGCGCTCGACGATCCATATCGCAATGTGCTGGTGTTGTTCAAGCTGCATCCACTGCCGGAGGGGAAGGAACGAGACGAAGACGGCCCGGGAATGACGGCTCCGCTGCCGGGCGACAGGATCGATGTGCCGGTGGAGTAGAGGCCGGGGGCAAGAGAGCGACGGAACAAGGGCAGGGAACAGGGAACGGACAACTCATCAGAAACCACCTTCATCTGACAATGGAAAACAGTCGGGATTCTGGGGTGAGGGTGTGGCTGACCGCGAAGATTCCGCATGGTGGGATCAGACCGTGAAGGGCCGGAATGGGACGGAACCAAGCCGGGAATGGGCGCAAAGACCCCGTGACAGCTATCACTCGACAGCCGTGTATCCGGATGATAGCCTTCCCGTGGCAATCCCCCGGTGTATTCGAGAGGTCGGATCCGGGGTCGTGGTTCTAGCAGCTTCAAAACCTTAGAGTTGGGAGGATTTGTGACTGTCACAAATTGGGTGGAATTCTTTCTGGGCGCAAGCGGTCTTGCGCTCTTTGCGGCCGTGATTTTTGGACGGCAGGTTATCGGGTCCGACATTGGCACGCTGGATATGCAGAAGGTCGCTGGGACGATCAGGGAACGGGCAGTGGCATTTTTGCGGCGGCCGTACAGAACCTCGGCGGCGATGTTAGCCCTGCTGCTTCCCGCGTTCGCCCCCACATTCGCTTTCGCTCAGACAGAACAGGCAGCTGGAGAAGCCAGCTTAAAGGTGCCCGATCTGTCGCAAGTGTCTTTTCTTGGCCTGAACGGGCATTCGCTTCTTTCCATCGGGCTGTTGTTCTGCGCCGGCGGCCTGTTGTTCGGCATGGTGATCTTTGTGCAGTTGAAGAACCTGCCGGTTCACCGCACCATGCGCGAAATGTCCGAACTGATCTATGAGACGTGCAAAACGTATCTGATCACGCAAGGCAAGTTCATTCTTCTCCTCTGGGTTTTCATCGCGGCGATTATCGCCCTGTACTTCGGCTACCTGGCGCCGGTGCCAGGAAAATCGATCGCGGTTACGCTGCCGATCATTCTGTTGTTCTCGCTGGTCGGCATTGCAGGCAGCTACGGCGTGGCCTGGTTCGGAATTCGCGTGAACACATTCGCGAACTCGCGGACGGCATTCGCGGGATTGCGCGGGAAGCCGTATCCGGTTTTTGCAATTCCGCTGAAGTCCGGCATGAGCATCGGCATGATGCTGATCTCGGTCGAGTTGCTGATCATGCTGTTCATTCTTTTGTTCATCCCGGGCGATTATGCGGGCCCATGCTTCATCGGCTTTGCGATTGGCGAGAGCCTGGGCGCGGCTGCCTTGCGTATTGCCGGCGGCATCTTCACCAAGATCGCCGACATCGGCTCGGATCTGATGAAGATCGTGTTCAAGATCAAGGAAGACGACGCGCGCAACCCTGGCGTGATCGCGGACTGCACGGGTGACAACGCGGGCGATTCCGTTGGCCCGAGCGCCGACGGTTTTGAAACCTATGGCGTAACCGGCGTGGCCTTGATCACCTTCATCCTGCTGGCGGTGACGCCGGCAACTTTCTTGCCTGCTGGAGTCACCCTGCAGAACGCAACCTCCGATCTGCTCGCGCAAGCAAAGGTCGCTGCGAGCCACACCCAAGTGCAGCTTCTGGTATGGATCTTCGTCATGCGCGTGGCCATGCTGGTCTCGAGCTCCGGCGCTTACTTCCTCAATGGCTTAATCGCCCATGCGAAGTATGCAAATGCGGACGAGATGGATTTTGAGGCGCCATTGACTTCGCTGGTATGGATCACGTCCATCCTTTCCATCGTCCTGACCTATATCGTCTCGTACCTGATTGTCCCCACTCTGGGCGACGGAACGCTATGGTGGAAGCTGGCTTCGATCATCTCGTGCGGAACCCTCGCCGGTGCGATCATTCCCGAGCTGGTGAAGGTTTTCACTTCAACCAAGTCAAGCCACGTGAAGGAAGTCGTGAAATCGGCGCAGGAAGGCGGAGCTTCACTGGGGATCCTGTCGGGATTCGTAGCCGGTAATTTCTCGGCTTACTGGCTGGGACTTAGCATGGTGGCTCTCATGAGCATGGGCTACTACTTCAGCACCGGCCCATCGATGGCAAGCCTGATGCTCGCTCCAGCGGTGTTCGCGTTTGGGTTGGTTGCGTTCGGCTTCCTGGGCATGGGCCCGGTGACGATCGCCGTCGATTCCTACGGGCCGGTTACCGACAATGCGCAGTCGATTTACGAATTGTCGATGATCGAGTCCGTTCCCGGCATCGAGGCCGAGTTGAAGAAGGACTACAACATCGCTGTAAAGTTTGAGGCGGCGAAAGACCTGCTCGAAGCCAACGATGGAGCCGGCAACACGTTCAAGGCTTCGGCAAAGCCGGTGCTGATCGGCACTGCCGTGGTGGGCGCTACGACGATGATTTTCTCCATCATCATGGCCCTGACCGGCGGACTGACGCACGACGTTGAGAACCTCTCGCTGTTGCACGCGCCATTCCTGCTGGGGTTGATTACCGGTGGAGCAATGATCTATTGGTTCACGGGTGCTTCAACGCAAGCAGTGACCACCGGCGCTTACCGCGCAGTCGAGTTCATCAAGAAGCACATCAAACTGGAAAGCGCGGAGAAGGCTTCGGTTGCAGACAGCAAGAAGGTGGTGGAAATCTGCACCAAGTACGCGCAGAAGGGAATGTTCAACATCTTTCTTGCTGTCTTCTTCGCTACGCTTTCGTTCGCGTTCGTTGAGCCGTTCTTCTTTATCGGCTACCTGATCTCGATTGCGGTCTTTGGCTTGTACCAGGCGATCTTCATGGCGAACGCCGGCGGCGCATGGGACAACGCAAAGAAGATTGTAGAGGTCGAAATGAAGCAGAAAGGGACGCCTCTGCATGACGCAACCGTGATTGGAGACACTGTCGGCGATCCGTTCAAGGACACTTCGTCGGTTGCATTGAACCCGGTGATCAAGTTCACGACCCTGTTCGGACTGCTTGCTGTCGAGCTTGCAGTGACGCTCACCGCGAACAATCCGCTGCTGACGCACCTGCTGGCCGTTGCGTTCTTCCTGGTGTCAGTGACGTTCGTATGGAAGTCGTTTTATGGAATGAGGATTGACACGAAGGAAAACAACTGATTTCCTGACTTACTTTTGTAGCCCTCCCCCTGAATCGGCCTCGCACGCCACGGCGTACGGGGCCGATTTGTTCTTGAGCGAGCGAAGTGGCGGCAGGTTGGGCGGGGCGGCTCGAGGCGCGCAGAAAAGCATTGTGATCTGCACGATAGCGAAGGTATCCTGCGACCATGCGATGAAGAAACTCTCCCTCACCTTCGACGACGGACCTTCTCCTCCCTGCACGGAGGCACTTCTCGCTGTTCTCTCGTATTACTCCGTCCCCGCCACATTCTTCATGATCGGCGAGAGAATGCTGGCGCATGAGTCCACCGTCAAAGGCGTCGAGCAGGCGGGCCACGTGATCGGCAACCATACCAGATCGCATCGCAATCTCCGCGGTGCAACCTTGGCGGACCTCGACCTCGAGATTAACCGCTGGGGACAGTATTTCCGCCCGCCGGGTGGCCACTACGACGAGGGGGTGCTCAATTACCTGCGGCACCATGACATCCAGCTCGCAACGTGGGATGTGGAAGGGCTGGACTGGAAACTGAGAACCGCGGACGAGATTGTGGCCTATCTCGACACCCAGATTGGTGGCCTGGAGGGTGAGAGCGCCATCGTGCTGCTGCACGACGGCGATTCGGAGAACCCCGTATCGGAGCTCATCGGGGGCAACCGCTGGGCAACAGTCGAAGCCACAGATCGCATCATCACCCGGTACCGCGCGCAGGGATTTGAGTTCGTCCCGCTGAGCGAGATGACCCTGCCAAGGGAGCCGAAGGTGTGGCGATGAACCCCGAATTGGGGCGGGGTCGGGTGGGAGGGTTCTGGGGCGCTGTGAAGATCGGTATCGAGGACAAGTCGATTGGCAAAGTATGCCAATTCATCTAAAATAGAGATAAGGAGCCTTTATGCCGACGCGCAATGTGAACCTGCCCAAAGGGCTCGACCGTTTTGTTGCTTCCAGCGTGAAAAAGGGAAGCTATTCCAATGCCAGTGAGGTGATGCGGACAGCCTTGCGCCTGCTGGAAAAAGAAGAGCGGGAATTTGAAGAGAAGATGGCGGCGTTGAGGACGGCGATCCAGGAGGGCGACGCAGGCGGCGCAGTCGACGGGGAGGAGTTTTTCGACGAGCTTTTCGCTTCTCTCGAAGGGGCGTCGAGACAGAAGAGCAAGAAGATTGCCTAAATACTCTCTATCCGATGCCGCGAGCTCCGATGTGCGTGGCATCATCCAGTACACCAACACCCGATGGAGTCGAGAGCAGGCGCTGCGATACGTTACGGGGCTTAGGAAGTGCATGCGGATCCTCGCCAGGAACCCCGGGATCGGTCGTGCCTGCGATTCCGTCAATCCAGGCTTACGCCGGTTCGAGCATGAGAGACATGTTGTGTTTTACCGCATTGTGACCGGAGGAATTCGGGTCTCCCGCGTGCTCCACCAGCGAATGCTCCCGGCCAAGTCGCGCTTTGATCCTTGAGGCAAGAGCGACTTAACTTAGTCCAAATGTCCACAACTTGAACAGAAGTGCGGGCGAAGTGCACTGGTTCTGCGCCTTGTGCCGGGGTCCCTGCGCGACTAGGGTTGGGGCATGGATCGAATTGTGGGATTGAGACATTGGACCCGGCCTGTTGCTGCCCTGAATTTGAGGCAAATTTGACCTCGGCAAACCCGCGTGGGGCAAGGCTGATTCGAAGTTTCCACAGGCAAATGGCGGTGTTTAAAGAGCTGGTGCGGGAAATGTGAACAAAATACAATATGTTGTGGTTTGTTCTTGACACGCACCATGGAGAGCGGTAAGTTTTCATCTGCGGCTGTGAAAGGGCTGTTAAAAAAAGCCGGCGCAAACCGAGCAATTCCCGAGTTCAGGTGCTCCATCCAGCATCTCGTAAGAGGGGGATCTCAGCAGGGGTCCCCAGGCAGCGAGGACGGGCCGGAAACCAAGGCCATGTGGGTACGAAAACGAGGAAAGAGCTGGATTTGACGGAGAGCCGCTGACGGCACTTTAGCTCGCGGATTTTTTGACCCAGTTTTCCGTTTGTTTCCAAAAAGTTGCGGGTTGTCCCGCCATCCGGTGCCTTGGCCGGAGACAGGGCTTTTTATCACTAATTTTTGACCCATGGAGAGGATTCCGATGAACGAGGCTCACCTTCAGACTTCGACTGCTGCCTTCCAATCAACCCCCGGTACGCAGGGCCTGACTTTTTCCCGTCGTTTTTCAAAGGAGGGCGTGTCCCCTTACGACGAAATGCAGTGGGAGCGCCGGACGGCGTCAATCACGGACACGAAAGGGAACACGATCTTCGAGCAGAAGGACGTGGAAGTTCCCGTGGACTGGTCGATGACGGCCACGAACATCGTGGCTTCAAAGTACCTGCATGGGCAGATGGACACGCCAGAGCGCGAGACGGGCGTGCGGCAACTGGTTTCGCGCGTGGCCGAGACCGTGCGCGACTGGGGCATGACCGGAGGGTACTTTGCCACATCGGTGGACGCCGGGATCTTTCACGACGAGCTGGCGCACCTGCTGCTGACGCAGAAGGCGGCGTTCAACTCGCCGGTGTGGTTCAACGTGGGCTGCGACCGGCTGGAGCCGGAGGCCGACGGTCAGAACTGGCATTGGGATCCGGTGACGGGCGGCGTGCAGTACTCCGCGACGGGTTACAGGAATCCGCAGTGTTCGGCCTGCTTCATCAACGCGGTCGACGACTCGCTGGATTCGATTCTGACCCTGGCCAAGACCGAAGGCATGCTGTTCAAGTGGGGATCGGGAACCGGGACGAACCTGTCGTCGCTGCGCGGATCAAACGAGCAGCTCTCCGGCGGAGGGCAGGCCAGCGGACCGCTGAGCTTCATGCGCGGGTTTGACGCGTTTGCCGGGGTGATCAAGAGCGGCGGCAAGACGCGGCGCGCGGCGAAGATGGTGATCCTGAACGTCGACCACCCGGACATCGTGGAGTTTATTGAGTGCAAGTCAAAGGAAGAGGCGAAGGCCTTCACGCTGATCAAGGCGGGCTACGACGGAAGCGGGCCGGATTCAGAGGCATTTTCTTCTATTTTCTTCCAGAACGCGAACAATTCGGTACGGGTCAGTGACGAGTTTATGCGGGCCTACGATGCCGACGGGGACTTCACCACCTATACGGTGAAGGGCCACCAGCCGGTGAAGGAGTACAAGGCTCGCGAGATCATGGGCAAGATCGCCGAGTCAACGTGGCTGTGCGGCGATCCGGGGATGCAGTTCGACGACACCATCAACAAGTGGCACACCAGCAAGAACACGGCACGGATCAACGCATCGAATCCATGCAGTGAATACATGTTCCTGGACAACTCGGCGTGCAATCTGGCGAGCCTGAATCTTATGCGGTTTGTCACGCCGGCCGGCACGTTTGACATCGCGGCGTACCGGCACGCGATCAGCGTGCTGATCACGGCGATGGAGATTCTGGTTGACAACTCGGGCTATCCCACCGAGGCAATCGCGCGGAACTCGCACGACTACCGGCCGCTGGGACTGGGCTACGCCAACCTGGGCGCGCTGCTGATGTCGTTTGGGCTGCCGTATGACTCCGAAGCGGGACGCGATCTGGCAGCAAGCATGACGGCGATCATGACGGGCCAGGCGTATCTGCAGTCGGCGATCATTGCGGCGCAGTGCCCGCCACTCACGTCGGCGACGCCGCTGACCGCGAGCGTGGAGCACCAGGGTGGAGCGTGCCCCGGCTACTACGTGAACCGCGAGCCGTTCCTGGATGTAGTGCGCATGCATCGGGCCGAGGTGAACAACATCGGCAAGTCAGTCGCCGCGGCGACCCGCGAACCATTCATGGTGCCGCAGCTTGAAGCGCTGATCGACGCCAGCCGGGAGAGCTGGGACATGGCGCTGCTGTACGGCGAGCGCTATGGCTACCGCAATTCGCAGACCACGGTGCTGGCGCCGACGGGAACCATCGGCTTCATGATGGATTGCGACACGACGGGCATCGAGCCTGACCTGGCGCTGGTCAAGTACAAGAAGCTGGTAGGCGGCGGCATGATCAAGATCGTAAACAACACAGTGCCGGCGGCGCTGTTCAAGCTGGGCTACGACAACGAGGAAGTGAACGCGATCGTCAGCTACATTGATGCCACGGGAACGATCGAGGGCGCGCCTGGCATCAAGCCGGAGCACCTGGCGGTGTTCGATTGCAGCTTCAAGCCGTCGAAGGGGACGCGATCGATTCATTACATGGGGCACATCAAGATGATGGCGGCGGCGCAGCCGTTCCTTTCGGGCGCGATCTCAAAGACGGTGAACCTGCCGCACGAGGCGACGGTGGAAGAAGTGGCCGAGGCCTACGCGGAAAGCTGGCGGCAGGGCATCAAGGCGGTGGCGATTTACCGCGATGGATCGAAGGGCACGCAGCCGCTGAACACCAGCATGGACGCCAAAAAAGATCCAACGCCTGTCGACGCGGCCGCCAGCCGGCTGCTCGCCAACCTGGCGGCGTCGCAACCGGCGGCCGAAGCGGACATGAAGCTGCTGGAAGCGCACATCGGCGCGCAAATCGGCGCGCACATCGCAGCGCACGGCGTCGACAAAGTGGAAGTGAGCGCGAAGCAACTGCTTGCCGCCTCGCAAGCATTCCAGAAAGCACTGGAGGAGATTGCCGCAGCTGCGGCGGTGCCGGTGCTGACGGCAACACCGGCGGTGAACGCTGCGACCGAAATTCCGCGGGAAGCACAGGACCTGAACGCGCCGCCGCGCGCCATCCGTCACCGGCTGCAGGAGGAGCGGGCATCACTCACGCACAAGTTCTCCATCGCCGGGCACGAGGGTTACATCACCGTGGGCATGTATCCCAACGGCCAGCCGGGCGAGATCTTCATCCGCATGGCCAAGGAGGGATCGACGGTGAGCGGGCTGATGGACGCGTTCGCGACCTCGGTTTCGCTGGCGCTGCAGCACGGCGTTCCGCTGAAGGTGCTGTGCGAGAAGTTCGCGCACACGCGGTTTGAGCCTTCGGGCTGGACAGGCAACGAGCAGATCGGCTACGCCAAGAGCCTGATGGACTACATGTTCCGCTGGCTGAATCTGCGCTTCCTTTCCGGCCAGCAACTCACGCTGTTCGCTGGCCTGGCCCCCGCGGCTCCGCAACTGGCGGCGTCGCCGAGCCTGCTGGCTGAGAGCGACCTCGATACGGATGAGCCGTTGGAGCCGCAAAGCCAGATGGCGAGGTTGGTAGAGGAAGTGGCCAAGCGGCTGAGTCAGGTGACGGCAACCGGTGCGCACTCGGGTGGCGGCATTGCACCTGAGCCACAGGCCGAGCCGGGCGGCGGTGCGTCACGGCGGATGGCGGAGTCGCAGGCACATTCGGGGCCGGCAGATCATTCGTCCGTGCCCAGCTTGCAGGACCGCGGGCTGTATCACGCGGCGGACGCGATGCGTGGCATGTATGACATGGGCGACGCTCCGAGTTGTGGCACCTGCGGCGCGATCATGGTGCGCAATGGAAGCTGCTACCGCTGCATGAGCTGCGGGTCAACGAGCGGGTGCAGTTAACAAACTGAGGTCGCTGCGAATCAGGGACGATTGTGGCGGACGAAAATGAAAGGCCGGACAATGTTGGCGCCTGGCGCCTGAAGCCGTGGCAAGGTCGTCTGGTCGCGGTGCTTCTCATCCTTGCTGGAGCAGTTCATACCTTCAAACCAGCTTGGGTGACCTTAGACTGGCCATCTATCGCGCTTATACTGGTTGGCGTTCTCCTGCTTTTCGTGCCTCTGGAAGACCTTGGCGCTATCATCGAGAGCTTGGAATTCGGTAAAGCCAAGATACTCTTCCGCAAGGTCAAGCAGTTGGATGAGAGCGTCGAGCGCGCTGTGAACTCGGAGGCCGACGCAGATCAGCCAGAGGATAAAGCATCGCTTGGCCTCGCATCGAATGAGGCCGGACGCCAGGTCGAAGCCGAGGGTCAGCGCTCACCTTGGGGAGACTTCTTTTCCGATCCGCGTAACCGAACGCTGTTCGATACGGATAAGGAAATGATGTTGGTCAGGATCGGCATTGAGATCGAGCGGATCCTTGTCCAGCTAGATCACGGCGATTCTCCTTCCAAACGGCCGATTGTATGGAGCCGTACTGTCGGCAGTCTGGCTGATCGAGGAGTTATCACACCGCAAATTGCCAAAGCGCTCGTAGAATTCCGGGATGTTAGAAATCAACTGATCCATCCTTCCGGCGGCTCCGTGACAGATGCCTTGATTGCGAGTGCGGTTGACAGCGGGATAAAGCTATTGCGTCTCCTTACTGGTCTTCGAGATATAAACCGCTAGTTCGGCAGGCCGGCCTTTCTGCTGTGATGTCGCCGCCGGAGACCGGACACAGCGGCATTTGCCGAGACCGATCCTGCTAGGCCGTGGGCTTCTGCCTGCCAAATGAGGTCCGAAGTTTCCCGGTCTCCAAGCGAGGGACCGGGGGCACCCTCGGTGTGGTTTTTGGGGCGTCGAGACCGAGGCCACCCGCCTATTCATGTCTACAAATCTACTTTTGCGCGGCGTAGAATCTATCGCAAGCACAAGAGAAAGGGCAATCCGATGGCGATACCGGAAGATTGGGAGATTGTCTATACCAAGAGCGCCAGCTATCCCTTCACCTATCGAGCTGATAGTCCATGCGCGTTCTGTCCGCACTGTAGAAAACCTTCGACGTTTTCAGTTCAGGCGCAGTTGATCTATGAGGAAGGGACAAGGATCGTAGCCCATTTGGTCTTAGTCTGCCATGCCGCTCAATGCCGAGAGGCCGCGTACGTTTTGACCTCGTGCAGTGCCCTGACTCTTGAGCATGTTCCTGATGACGAGTTCTTTATGCACCCGTCAAGGTCAATCGACCCGCCTCATCCGAGCGTTCCCCCCAATGTGGCGGAGGATTGGATCGAAGCGCAAAAGGCTATGGAAGTAGGCGCGATAAAAGCTGCCGCGGTTATGTGCCGTAGGGTGCTCTATGGAGTCCTCCTTGATAAGAAGTGCAAGGAACATCCTTTGCGCGAAGGAATGCAGCAGCTAATCACTTCAGAGCGACTTTCAACGATTTTTGACGAATGGCTTCCAGCTATCAAGGATGACGGTCACGATGCCGCACACCCCTATAGGGCACTAAATGTGAGCCCTATAAACATCGCGGAGACGATGATCTATACGGCTGAATTGCTGAGATTCGTTTACGTCGAACCATATGAATTCAAGCAAAGAAAAACGAGGAACGCGCCAGCCAAAGCAACCCCATAGTGTCAATGTCCCCAGAATCCGAGAGTGTTTCGTATGGAAGAGTGGAAGCTAACGAGCATCGCCCGGATTGCGGGGACACTCGACGGCCTAAAGTCGATGTCAATTCAAAAGCAAGCATTGCTTTTGCTTCGCCGTCTAGCAACGCAGTTTCCCCCGCCAGCTACATTCGGCAAGATGAACTTTCAACTGCTGGCATATAGCCGAATGCTCACCGATGGATTCCCGATGATGGAAACAATCACTGTGAGAGACTATCTCTTATCCGCACCGTGGCAATATCTCGTCAATCATGGATGTATCCGAGACAACGGCCAAGGATTCTATTGTGTTACTGACGATGGTCTGAATGCCGCAAGGAATTCGGATATTGCAGCGGTAAATATGGAGGTGTTATCGGCCCTCGATCTGCTTGATCCAGCGTTGCGCGGATATGCTCACTATTTCCGCGACAACAGATTGAAAGAGGCCGTTGCGGCAGCGTTTGAGCTTTACGAGAATCGATTAAATGAAATCCGTGATAGCTCGCGTAAAGCAGCAATAAGGAGTACGCAAGGCAAGGACGTTGTATATGCGCTTTTCAACGCGAGGAAATTGAAGTTGCCATATCCGAAGCTCAATAGAGCGCGCAAGCAAGCGTATCAGCAAGGATTGACCAACGTATTGAGCGGCGCTTTGGGTTGGATCCGGAACGCATATGCGCATGAGAAACATCAACTACCGGATTTGAAGCCTGAAGAAGCCTTGGAGCTTCTATTCGTGGCCAGCTATCTTCTGCGAATGGTGGATTACTCGTGGGCAAAGAAAAAGTAGTGTATCGAGTGCGTATCGGGCGGCTGGCCCCGGTCCCGGCGGAATCTCCAAATTAGGACCGGGGCACTCTCGACTGGGCAGAATTCGTCTTGAAATTAGGGCCACCCGCCGTGATTACTCCGTGGGGATCTTGCAAACGAATCCATCGCTCTCGTGAGTGCAGGACCAATTGTTCTGCACGTCGAACCTGTCCCCATTTGGGGCCGTGGTCGCGGAAATGCGGCCATGGAACGAGACCGTCATATTATGTGGAACGGGCGTGAGGTTGGCTGGAGCCTGGGGACATCCATGATAAGTAAAAGTCAAGAGGAGACGGAGGTCTCCTTGCACTTTGAGGGGTAGGGCCTCGAAGCGAGGACGATGCGGTCGAGTTAGCCAACAGCCGGCGATCGTCGAGGGCGGCCAAAGCGGCAGCTTGGCCAGACATCCATTTGCGGGAACCGAGCGCGAGCCCGGTCCACGAAGTATGAGTTAGGGTTGTCCGGCCGGCCTCGATACAGACGGTAAGGAGCATCGGGAGCCGTAGCTCCTCTGCCCAGTCCCTAGGTTGGCGAGGAACGGCCGGTCGATCGCCGTTTGGTGCAAAGTTTTTCCTTCTCAGGCAGCTTTTTGTGTTGGCTCTTCCGAGGGCGCGCGCACCTGGAAGGACTGACCGCTCTTGTCGACGGCCAGCAGATAGCTGACGAGTTTGCGGGCCACGGCCAGGGTGGCGCGGTTGCGGTGTCCGCGTTCCAGTTCGCGCGCGTGCAGCGCAGCCAGTTGCGGGTTCCAGCGCGGCGCCAGCTTGGCCGCCTCGATCAGTGTGGTTTGCAGCCAGTGGTTGCGCTGCTTGGAGATGGGTCCCCGCTGCTGCTTGCCCGCCGACGACTTCAGCGCCGCTGTCAGCCCGCAGTAACTCATCGCCTCCCCAGCCGAACCGAAGCGCTCGGGATCGCCGATCTCCAGTGCCCAGGTCAAGGCCGTAATTTCTCCCACCGCCGGAATGCTCCTCAACCGCTCCACGCGTTCCCTCAGCTCGGCGTCGGCCAACAACTCCTGGATCAACCTTCGCTGCGTGCTCTCGAACATCTCCAGCGCGCCGCGGCTCAAGCGCAGCAGATCGATCACCGATTCGGGCACCTCTTTGAGTTCCTCCAGCAGCGTGGCGAAGTACTTCTTGCCATGCAGCTTCTCCTTCACATACTCCGCTCCCGTTTCCATCAGCAGCCCCGCCATCTTGTTCTTCATGCGCACCGCTTCGCTCACCACCAGGCTGCGATAGCGCAACAGCCGCCGCAGTTCGCGGATCCGCGCCGGGGCCACATAGCAGGCCGGCAGCAGGTTGCAGCGCAACAGGTCGGCGATGGTCCGCGCATCGATCGTGTCGCTCTTCTTCTTCCCCGAGCTGATGGCCTTCATCTTCGCCGGATGCGCCATCTCCAGACCTTCGCTGTAGGCCTTCAGCGTGTCGTAGATCCAGCCGCTGAACAAGGTCGCTTCCAGCGCTCCTCGCCAAGGCTGCCTCCGTGCCGCTGCCCAGGCCCGCAGCACATTCCGCTGCGGCCGCGATCGTGCCTTCTTCCACGATCTCGCCCGCCGCCGTTTTCACGCAGTAGCTGATGCTTTTCTTGTGGACGTCGAATCCGATAAAGTGAATATTGTTCATGGGGTTCTCCGAGTGCGTTTTCTGAGCCGGCGCTTTCTGCGCCGGTCTCGGCATCGTAACCGCTCTGAGAACCCTTCTTCATTTCACTTATGCATTCATACAGACGGGACGTTCCCTCGGCTTTTCCTGACCCCTGACCCCTGACCCCTGACCCCTGTCTTTTCTTGTCAAGCCCCCGCTACCAAAATAAATCGGCCTGCCTTCCGTAAGTCGTTCTTTCTCTGGTCCCGGAGCCTGTCCTGAGCGAAGTCGAAGGATCCCGAAATCTATGTCAAGAGAGCCGCGGTCACAGGCCGCCCTAACCCACTGAAAAAGCTCGTAAAACGATCTCTCCCAAGTTTGCCGATAATTACCTCTCAATAGCGCAAAATAGTTTCATGATCAACGAATTGAAAATCCGACGTGTCATCCCGAGCGAAGCGCTTCTCAGCGGAGCCGAGGAACCTGCTTCTGTCTTTCGTTCTGCGCCAACCGCCGATGCACAAACAACGCCGGCGTCCTCGCCCGCACTTCCCTCGATCGCTTGTTCCCGGTTCACAACTCGCCATTCGCATCTTCACTCATTCACTTCTTCCCTTGGTTCCTTGGTCTCCGTTCGCCGTCCACGAATCACGCTTCGCGATCCACGATTCACTCCTCCACTTCTTTATTCGTTCACTTCTTCCCTCGCCCCCTTGTTCCCTTGGTCCCTTGTTCCCTGCTCTTTCACCCCCCCTACTTTCGCACCCACCTGTCGTTCTACCCCACCTCTCCCCCCTGCCTCTGCTGTCGGGGTTTTTCTAACCACTAACCACTACCCACTAACCACTGCTTTTACCCACCCCCCCTACTTTCGCACCCACCCCCCTGTCGTTCTACCCCACCTCTCCCCCCTGCCTCTGCTGTCGGGGTTTTTCTAACCACTAACCACTACCCACTAACCACTGCTTTTACCCCACCCCCCCATCAAATCCGACCCACCCCCCCATCAATTCAGACCCACCCCCCCATACTTCAGACCCCACCCCCCCATGCCAGTGTGTGAAACTGTGAAACTGTGAAACTGTGGAGCCTTTAGAATCAACGACTTCTGTCCACAGTTTCACAGTTTCACAGTCGCACTCTTGGAGTTTTCGGTTTTGTGTCGTTCTCTCGATCCAGCGCGTTGAAAATTGGCTGATCCCTGAAGCAATCGAAAATCGCCCAAATCGAAAATCGCCCAATCGCAAATTTGAAGGAATTCACATGAAACGAATCGCAATCGCCTTCCTCATCTTCGCCAGCGCGACTGGAGGATAGAGAAACGGTTCGACGAGTGGGTGCAGCGAGGGAATCCTGAGGCTGGATAAGGAAATTGTGTGTCGTGCGCACTGCAATTATTTCTGCGGCGCAGCCAGCACGTGCGGATCTGCGTATAAGGCCTTGATCGCGTCGGAGCCAGAGACAGCAGTGGCGCTAGACACAGCAGCGGGCGACAGCAGCATCCAACGCCAGTTCACCTCTCTCGCGAGTACGTCCGCGGCCGGCACGCCCGAGGCGATGCGAACGCCGAAGGGTTTGCCGCCGGCAAACTGAGACACGAGGCGATCGAGGGGGAAGCGGCTTCTGCCAAGCGTATCTGCATCCAGCGTGATCGCGTCGATGTACAGCGGCCCGGGAAAGTACTCATCCAAACTTCCTGGCCCATTGTTTGCGCCGGGATTGAAGCTGGGAGGCGCCGCTTCCCAGACCCACGCAAGGTTGTGCAGGTTGGCGTCGCCGGTAAGGCGCTCATAGAGCTTCAGGTACAACTCCTCGGAACCTTCAGGCCCAGGATGACCTGACCACCAATTGCCGTCGGCGTTCAGCGCAGGATATGGACTCCAGAGCACGGCGAGATGCGCCTCGGCGAGCGGGCGTAACAGCGCGGCTGCGGCGTCTGCCTGCGTAACCCAACGATGATTCAGGTCTGTGCCCGGCTCAAGCAATTGCTGCCATTCGAAACTGGTGAGCACGCCGGAAGCGGCGCCGTCGGTTGGGCGAGGCGGCGTCCAGCGGATTGCGACCAGCTCGCCCTGACGCGTGGCCTCCTGCACCTGCGCGAGAAGCATTGCCGGATCCGTGGCTCCGGTCAGATTGATTTCGACGATCGCCGGTTGCTTGCCTGTTGCGCCGAAGACCGCCTGCACCTCGGGAAATGTTGGCGCGGCGGATTCAACGACGCTTTGTCCGCCGAGAACTCCCTTTCCCTTGGCATCCGCTAATTTGTCAAGCAGAGCGCGCACCTCAGCAGCTGCATTCACGTCTCCCGGCGCCGGGGGCGTAGTTGGAGCCGCCATCGGCACGGAAAGTCGCGAGTCGCCGCGATTGACGATGTTCGGCGCATGAAAAACTGTCTGCAACTGGTCGAGGCTATTGGCGCCTTCCGCGAAACCGCTCCACATCATGAAGTATGCCCACCGGGGCTGTGTTGCGAGTGTGGTGAGCGACGGCATGGCTCCGACCTCGGCCAGAGCGATCGGCTTATGGAGAGGGTCGGCAAGCGCGACCATTTGGTCATAGAACTCCTGGCTGAACGGTCCGTAGATATCCATCGTGAGCACGTCAGCATAGGCGGAGCCTGGAAAGTAGTCGGCGACAGAGCCGGTGTTCCCACTGGGGCTGTTCACGTTCCAAACCCAAACGAGATTGTTGAGATGATGCACGTGCACGTATCGGTCATAGATCTGGCGGTAGAGTGCCGCTGAGCCGTCCGGTCCGGGGCGGCCACCCCACCAGAACCAGTTGCCGTTCATCTCGTGGTAGGGACGGAAGAGCACAGGCACACCTGCGTCCTGCAGCTCTTTGAGGTAGCCCGCGATGCGGTCCACCTGGCGGCGCCAGCGCATATTGAGATCCGTGCCGGGCGTAAGGAGCTGGCGCCACTCCCAGTCAGTCAGGTGCCCTTGCACGCTGTCGCGAAAGGTGACGGGCTCGTCTTCCGTAGGCCGCACGGAGTGCCATGTAAGTGCGATGACGGCGCCGTTGCGGTACTGACGAATCACTTCCTCGATCATCGACGGACGCCCGAGCGTGGAGTCCTTATCGTCTGCGCCGGAGAAACCGAAGTCCTGTCCGAAGATGCCGGGGTATTCGCCGGTCAAATCATAAACACGGTCTGAGTAGCGGGAGACGGTGTTGGGATAGTTATGCTGGCCACCGATCGTGGCGTGGCCCGAGATTGTGTCCAAATCGTGCAGGAGGGCTCGTGTGGCCGGTGTTGCATCGGGGTTGACGGGTTGGGCGTCGGGCGTTTGCGCCGTTGCGGCGCAAGTCGTGCAGGTGAACACGACGGCTGCGAGAAATAAGCGCCACGTTATAGCGATCCGCAACTCGGCTAGATCGGATGTCGAAGCATGTCGTGCGGAATCATTCTTTGCCATATCCTGCCTCCTACTGACGGATGCCTCAGGTGCCGGTGCGGCGCAGCAGCTCCGCGACTCGGATAAAGAGTCGCAATGGAAGATTCTGCATCGTGGCCACGGTTGCGATACTTGTCAGCGAGGATAAACCCTAACCACTGCTGGTAGCCAAGCGCCGTTTCCATCGCTTCAAGAGTTACCGGGCGGGATTTGCCGGGCGTGACTGCGTTGAGTTGGTACCGCCGCGCTTCGGCGCTTGCTCGAGGGCGTTCAGGACGGCCAGGAACGACGGCTTCGGCCGAAACTCCGCATCAAGCAGCAGCGGCCGCTGCGGCACATTGTCAGGCCGCGCGTACTGGTGCCACCAGGTGCTGTTGTACCAGCTATATGGGTCGCAGAGGCCCCACGTGACCAGCGCGCAGACCGCCGGTTCGTCGAGCGCAACAGCCAGGAAGCGCGCATAGATATCCGCGATTGCATGGTCGCGAGCCGGAACGTCCGCCAGGCTGCCGCGGTCGTCGACATCTAGCTCGGTGATCACGATCTTCAGTCCCCGGCCGGCGATCTCTCGCAAGAACTGCCGGTAAACCTTCTCGTGGAAATCGCCGAACTGCCGGTATTTGAGGTGCGATTGCAGGCCCACCCCGTCAATGGGCGCATTGGCCTTCTGCAGACGATCCAGCAGGCGAAACAATCCGTCGCGGCGCGCCGCCTGCCACGCATTATCCAGCTCCAGATCGTATTCGTTGTAGAGCAGCAGCGTTCCCGGATCGGCCGCCCGGGCCTCGCGGAAAGTCGTCGCGAAAAAGTCCGTTCCCAGCGCACGCACGAGGGGGCTGTCCATGCGCAGGCCGTCGGGGCCATTCTGGGGAGGCTCAATGACCTCATTGACAACGTTCCACGAAAACACGTGCCCAAGGTAAAAGGTGACGATGTTTTTGATGTGCGCGGCAACCGCCGCCTCCGCCTCAGCGCGAGAAAGGTTAGCGAGCCACAGCGGCGTGCGCAAGTACCACAGCAGATGCGCACCGGTGATGCCGAGCCCATGGCTCAGGGCGACGGCTGCATTCGGGTCGTGCGCGTCGTCTTCTTGCGTCAGAGTCGGTGCAACGTCCTGCCACGACAGGATTGGGGCAAAGAGCGCGCATTGGCGAGGGAAGAGATCCAGATATTCCGACGGTGCCTTGCTAAACGGCATGTCGCTGCACGACCCATAGATGAGGCCGGCAGCCGCAGCGGCATCTTTAAGCGATGGAGTCTGCGGCGCCGGATCGAGCGCCGGCAATCGGCGAGAGAAAGTAGCGGAGAGTGTAGCCGCAGACAGCAGACGGAGGTATTCGCGGCGGGAGGAATCCATGCCGCTGCCAGTATACGGGTCGCGCGATGCAAAGTGGAGCGGTTCACACTCGAAGCTTGCGGAGATACTCGGCGTCGATCCGCAGCGCCTGCATGGGATCGATGTCAAACTCTTCCTGTTCGATGAAGTACTGCTTGAGCCCTGTGGCAGCCCGCAGGATAGGTCGGTAGTCAATCTTGCCGCGCCCCATTTCAATGGAATGCATTTGTCCGTTGGCGCCCGGGATCATATCTTTCACATGCATCAACGGGAAACGCTCGGGAGTCTTGCTCAGGTAGTCGACCGGATTGTGCCCTGACGCGTAGACCCAGCCACAGTCCATTTCGAACGCGACCAGCTTGGGATCGGTAAGCCGCAGCAGTTCGTCGTATACCAGAACGCCATCGATCACGGCAAACTCAGGCACATGATTGTGCACGCCGAAAGTTATTCCCGCCGACTTCACTTTTTCGCCGATACGGTTAAATTCGCTCGCAATCCAGCGCCAATCGTCGAGCGTCGGCGGCCCTTTCATTGCAGGATCACGATGCATGCCTCCCGACGACGAGCAGACCATGTACTCGAGCCCGATGATGTGGCCGTAGTCAAGCCATTGGTCGAGCTGCGTCTCAAGTATGTTGAGCGGGTGGTGAGTGCTGACGCAGCGCAGGCCGGCTGCGTCCATCGCATGGCGAAAATCCGCGGCCGGGCGATCGAAGTAGCCTGCTGCCTCAACCACCGTGTAGCCTGCCGAGCGCAGCTGCGCCAACGTGCCGGCGAAATCCTTGGGCAGTTGGTCGCGTACGCTATAGAGTTGCAGGCCGATGGGCAGGTGCAGCCGCTCAGCCTCGAGTCGTGAGGCGGCGGCACATGCCGCAACCGCTCCAGTTGCTTTCAGGAAACTTCTGCGTGACGTGCTCATGTGCAGTCTCCCCGTGAGAAACGAGTCTCAGCCTTTGATGGTTTTGGAGTCAGCGTCCCAGGACGCCGTGCTGCGATGGAAGTAAGAGTAGTTGGCCATGTGGCAGGAGATGGCTGCATGGTTTCCGAAGATTTCATTTTCCACTACCGGTTCGCGCGTGTCCACGGCGCTGAAGAAGTTTGCGAGATGGTCAGCGGTGTCGTCATAGCCCGGCGTAGCCGAATATGTTTCGACCTCCGCGAGAGCGGGCGGCGGAGCCGGGTGCGCGTTGTTCCAGTCGTCCAGATACTGTTTCTTCGTCGCGGCGGTCCAACCGTTCAACGAATAGCCCTCCGGCTGGGGACGCGTATCCTGCGGCGCGACGGTAAGCGTGTTGCCGTTGATGGTCATGGTGGCTTCCTTGCCGTAGAAGACGATCGGCTCGCCCTGCGCGCTGTTCTGGTTGCAATGCAGGTTGAGGGTCACGCCGTCGTATTCGTAGAGCGTCGCCAGCAGATCGGGGAAGTCGCGCCCGTCCTTGAAATATGTGAGGCTGCCGATTGACTGCGCACGCTTCGGCGCCACGTTGATCCCGCTTACGCACTGGATTCCCGACAGCAAATGCACAAAAAGATCACCGGCCATGCCTTCGCCGTAATCCGCGAAACACCGCCAGCGGAAGAACCGCACCGCGTCGAAGGGACGCTCCGGGGCATCTCGCAGGAAAGCCTTCCAATCGATATTCCGCTCGCTCGCGTCAGGCGGAATGGGATAGACCCATGCGCCTGAGGGCGAATTGCGGTCGGAATGACCTTCGATGTAGGTGACGGGGCCCAGCCGGCCCGATGCGTAAATCTCCTGCGCTTTCCTGTAGACGATATTGCTCACGCGCTGACTGCCCGCTTGAAAGACGCGCTTGTTTGCCTTCACTGCTTCAACCATGGCAAAGCCGTCGGCCACATTGTGCGACATCGGTTTCTCGCAATAGACATCCTTGCCGGCTGAGAGGCAGTCGACAACGATGCCCCTGTGCAGATGGTCCGAGACTGCGACGATCACGGCGTCAACATCTTTGCGATCGAGGATTGGGCGGTAGTCGCCGGTGGTAGGCACGTCTGCGCCGTATGCTTCAAGACCGGCCTTCCGGTGCATTTCATAGAGGTCGGCAGTGGCCACCAGTTCGCAAGTGGGCACCTTGCGCGCCGAGCGCAGCAAGTCGCATCCGCGTATTCCGGTCCCGATAGAAGCAAAACGGACCTTGCGCCCGCTCCGGATCGCCTGGGCTTCGAGCGCAGGAGGTTGAAGTATGGTCGCCTTCGCTGCGGCCCCGGCTACTGCCGCACCCGCGCCGAGCCGCACAAAATCCCGCCTCGTTAGTACTGATGTTTTCACCGGAGTGTCCTTTTCGAAAACGGTTTCAGGCAATTGTAGCGCTCTAACGCAGTTCGGATAGGATGGCCAGGTTCAAGCCCACCATCAAGACAGCTGAGATGGGGATCACCAACAGGGCCTTCTTCAGCCGCAGCGGGTCGCCGCCGGCGATGGCGCCGATAATGCGCGAGCTGACTGCGAGGCCAATCCATCCGCAGGTGATGACGAAGCCGAGCGCAGTGCCGGTCATGCGCGGGAAGGCATCGCCGACGATGGCCAGCGTAGTGGGGAAGACAGGCGCCATGGAAAGTCCGGCGAGAAAGACAAGCGCGAATGCTGCTGCCGGCCGAATCGTTCGCAGCATCAGGAAAGTCGTAACAGCCATTGCAATGGATGCGGCCAGAGTAACTGTGATTGGCTGTACGCGGATAAGAATGGGCGAGACGCCGACGCGGCCAATGAGCAGGCCGAGCGCAAATCCAAGCGAGAGGATATTAAGAGCACGCGATTCCGGAACACCTTGGGCGATCAGATGTCGAGGAAGCCAATTCCATATTCCAACTTCGCAGGACACATAGAGGAAAAGGAAGAGACCGAGCATGAAGAGCAGTGGCCGGCCAAGAACAGGGGCCGCATCCGCAAGAACGAAGCTCCCGGCACTCGTGGGAGATGGCATTTTGGTGAAAGCCTGAATCAGCAGCGTGACGACAGTCAGGGAGGCGACGGTGTAGCAGAGGCGGACCCAGTTCCGCGCAAACAGATTGGCCGAGAGGAAGGGCGTTGTCAGTCCGCCGAGGCCGAAGAAGAGGTTGACGAGGTTCAGCGCGATCCCGCGGTGCGCTTCGCTTACGTCGCTGACCAGCGCATTGGCGCCAGTCACCACGATACCTCCGCCGACGCCGAGCAGGAACAAGAGGACCACGATGCTGCGGAAACCTTGCGAGCGGGGAAGGGCGTAAAGTGCGATGGCGATGAAGGCCAAGCCAAGAATGAGCCCAATCTTCTTGCCTTCGCTATCCAGCAGCGGACCCACCCCGACCGAGGCGATGATGAGCCCCAGCGCCTGCGCAAATGCGATGGTGCCATTCTGCGCAGGGGAGAGATGGAATCGGTCGGACAGGTCGGGCAGGATGGTGCCCAGCATAGCGGCAATCATTCCATAGACGAAAATGGCGACGATGGCAGCGAAGATCAACACAGCCGAGATTCCTTTCGATTGCCGCCCTAAAGCGCGGGGACTTCGATCCAGCTGCAATGGTATCCAATGCCCGGCCTGGGCGGTACTGACCGGAATAACCAACCAGCAGATGACGGATTGGATCCGTCCCCAACAAGGGGGGACTGGTTGTAGCTACTTCATCGCATCCTTGAGCAGGTCGGGGTTTTCAAGGACGAAGTCGCTCAACCACTCCACTGCCGAATTTGATTCCGAGTTACTCATTCCGCCGTACTCTGAAACGAAAGACAGGATCAGTCCCTTGCGCGCGCGCGCTTTATCCGTTCCCTTCGGGACAATGATGAGAACGATGCGAGCCAGGGCGAGATCGCTACTTTCCCTGGTCTCTTCAAGTGTTTCAAGGGTTCCAGTCTTCGCGTAGAAGTTGTACTCAGGTCCCAGCGATCGGGAGAGCGCCCGCGCGCCGCCAAATTTGTCCGACAGAAAGGGCGCTCCGGTCCCCGACTGGATCATTTCCTGCAAGCCGGCGCGAATGGGATCGGAAACCTCGCGCGGGAGCGGATCGCGCGTGGATGCGGTCTGCGGCAAGATGCCGATGTGCGGCACAATGGGCCTTCCCGAAATCGCTGTATAGATGCTCGATGGCAAGTCGAGATTCGACCAAGTGTTGGTCGACCCGCCGAGGAGCACACTGATAAAGGCCCGTGGCGATCCGAATTCGGGAAGATGCCGAGGATCGGGACTCGTGGTATCAAATTCAAAATTTGTTGCAGCAGGACTGATGGAGCTGAGCTGGCCCCACTGTTCCTCGACACCTTCCGTGGTGGTGAGGTTGTCAATTTCGTTTCCGGACCAGAACGAGATGTCGTAAGAACGGCGGGCCCGATTCGTCTCGACAATATTGACGGGGAAGTGCGCTTGCATCGCTTGCGCGAGCTGGCTGTCTGCCAATCCCTGCAGCGTCTGAGGCGTCTTATGGCTGAAGCCGTTAGCAGCGAGATCGGGAGCGCGCTCCCAGGGCTGAGTCGCAAATGTTTCCAACTGTGACGTAGTGCGGAACTCAGAACCGTCCCGGTTCCGTTCTACTTGAACGACATTCGACCCGGGGTCAGGGTGCCCGAGGCCAAGGAAATTGAGGCGGACCTGGTAATTATTGTTGGAATTGGAAAGGTAGTGGGTGAAATCGATCCAACGGTCACCGGTCGGTGTTCCATTCCAGGGCGCGCCCGGAATGTCGATGCCAAAGAGAGTGTGATCCACCTTGACGCCGCGCACGTCCAGATGGACGAGGCGAGGGTTCACACTGAGCGCCGCGGCGGCCCAGATGGGTTTGGAGGACGAACCCGCAACCAGAAGATCGAAGTTTCTGTCGCCGAGATAGCGGTTCCTGATCGCGGCGGGGGCCTCTGTGGCGAGCCACTGCGCCGGCGGGTGCACATCGATTCGGGTTTTGCCGTCGACATCCATTACGGTTTCCCATTCACCGGTCGTGGAACTGCGCGGCCACCCGGCGAGGGCAAGAACCTCTCCATCGAGATTCATGATGGAGACGGCTGCGCGCGGCGGAAGAAAAAGCCGACGCGCTTCCATGCGCTTCAAAGCGAGCTCCCATGGAGGTTTCGCGCCGTTTTCAGAGGCGGTGCTGCCGCAGTTGACGTCGGCGCACAGGGAAACCGCCGCTGCGAGCAACTTCTTTTGCAATTCGCGTCCGTGATCTTCGACTGACGTTTGGGCTGCAGCCTGCAGCCGAGGGTCGAGCGTGACACGGTCGAACTTGAATTGCCTGTCGCGCTGGGACTGCGAGAACCTTGCGAGCTGTTGCAGCCAGATGAGGTGAGCGCTTGAGTCGTAAGCCGCACCCCACTCACCATTCACCCAGGCGGCGCCGACCAGGGCTCCGGCGCTTGAATGCGTGAGCGTAAAGACCGGGGCTGCGGGCAGTTTGCAGACAGTGTCGCGGGGCTTGAAGCGCGCGCCATTATTCAATGTGACTTTGCCGCTGAAATCCTTGAAACCACTACTTCCCGCCGGCTGATATGCCAGCTTCAAGTCTGCCGAGCTCATCGTTATGCCGCTGCCCGAGGCGTCAAAGTCGACCAGCACAGTTTGCGAGGGCGCGCGCTTTGGCAGGAAGGGAATCTTCCAGAAGCTCTCGTTGGGACAGTTCAGAATAATTCTCGACTTGCCGATGGTTTGTTGCGTCGAAGCGGAAAACC
The DNA here is from genome assembly GCA_963835355.1 of uncultured Acidobacteriaceae bacterium. Taxonomy (GTDB): domain Bacteria; phylum Acidobacteriota; class Terriglobia; order Terriglobales; family Acidobacteriaceae; genus Telmatobacter. The sequence continues at coordinate 131,512 of CAWIFE010000004.1, forward strand.
AGTCGACCTGGTTGTTCATGCCTTTCATCGGCGACAAAATGACCTTCGATCGCTGATCGTTGGCTCCGGCACCAGCGGTGATTGTGACCTGAACGCCGGGCCCCTGCAACAGCCAACTATCGCCCGAACCGTTGCGCCAGGCGATGGTCTTCAAGCCGTCAGGGGTGAGCCGGGTGTCGAGATCGATGGCCGCGTCATAGGCCGGATTTGCCTGAATCTCGAAGCTCGTCTTTCCCGACTCAGGGAACTGGTCCGCGTCCGCAACCGGAAGCCGCTCTTCAACGCGAAAGAGTGGAGGAAGCGCCGCGGCTTGCGCCGAATTTCCTTCTTTCTTCCAATTGTCCATCAGCTTCAAATAGCCGTCAACGGTGGTGAGCGACGTGATATTTCTAACGTATTTTTCGGTGTCGTCCGGGCTCCTGAGGCTGTTTCCTCCCGGAGACACGATCTTCAACGAGTCGGGAAGCCCGTTAAAGCGCTGGATTTCCTGCTCAAGCTGCGTATCCCTGCTCCTTTCCTGTTCTCCGGGAGAAGTGAACACGATGCGATCCGTGGCCGGATCGAATCTGAGCTCGTTGCGGATCTGCTCCACCTGGCCGCGCACCTCGGCGTCACGATCGTATACGCGCGGAACCGCGCCCGCCGCGATTTCCTGGCCCGGCTTTGGGTTCTCGAGCCTCCGGTCGGCCAATTGTCCCTGGATGAGGATGAGGATGGGCGAAATGCAGACGATGGAGACCGCGGCCGCCACGGTCCTAGCGGGCCAATGCCAGCTCCGGGCCGGGGCCCCATCCTGAGGATCGCGGTCCGCGATCATGATGAGAACCGCGCAGGAAAAGAGAACCGACCAGCGCAGGACATCGGAAAGTGAGGAAACGGAAAGCAGCGGCAGATTGCGGCCTGTAAATGGAATGATCTGCATGCTGTTCATCAGCACCTGGGCCAGGGTTTCAAGAAAGAACGCGCCGGCGATGATGTAGAGCAGTTCGGTAAGCCAGGAGGCGCCGGATGCGCGCCAATGACGCCATGCAACCAAAGCGAGGGGAAGCGCCGCGAGCAGCAGAAGGAACACTCCGCCCCAGGCGCCGTGCTCGCTGGCAATATAAAACGCGTAAGTGCTGTCGGCCTGAACGGTATTGAGCGCGATTCCGGCCTTTTGCGGGCTGGAATTCCCGAAGCCAACACCGGTATAGGCGCCGATCCGGATCATGCGGAGATTGGCCCAGCGATGCTCATCGCCAAAGGCAAACTGCTGTGCCACCGAGTCTCCGTTGCTGTTGTACGCCTGTTGCGCGAGCCACTGGTCCTGCGCCCATTTTGAAGTATGTTCGGCAATTGTGATGCGCGTATACACGCGAGGCCAGTGGATCGCCCATCCAGGGAAGAAGAAAAGCAGAATGCCCGATACGCAGATGACGATCAAAGCTGCCGCGAACCACTTGGCGAGGGTACGATGATTGCCAAGAAGAACGACAAACAAGAACGGAAGGAAGAGTGCCAACCCGCCAACCGCGCCTCCCCAATCTCCGAAGCCAAATGCAGGCAGGAGAAGGCAAGGCAGGAGAATGAGGATGCATCCGATCGACGCCTTTTTCCATTTGCCTACTCGATCGGCGGAATGCAACTGGCCTCTGCCCGGCACGAGAAGAATAGCCAGGCCCAGCAACTGGCATAGCGGCGCGAATGCCTCTTTGCCGGGGCCGTTGAGCCACGGCAAAGGGCGCGTGATGAAGGCGAGACAAAAAACCAATAGAATGGCGGTGACGACGAGTGCGATATCGCGACGCTGCCACTGCTTGATCCACATCACGGTTAGAGTTTCTTCAAGATTTACAAGCCGATCTTCGAGCGATTGACGAGAAGTTCGTCTGGCCTTACGCCACAACCAAACGCAACCAAAGAGCCAGAAAACCAAAAACAGGGCGCACGATTTTTCGACGCTGAACGCTGCGCGGAAAGAAGAAAGGAACCCGTCGACACGGCCGGGAATTGGCGACAAATGAAGAATGGGCCACATGTGCCAAACAAGCGCCGGAATGGCAAGGAATACGAAGAGGTTGACGGCGGGCAGCAAACGACGCCATCCCAAATCCGCAGCCTCCTGTCTGGTGACAGCGCACAGAAACGCCAGCACCAGGATGAACGCCGGAAGAAATGCCATAGCGCCCAGTGAAAGCGTGAGACCGTTGACAGCGAGAGCATCGACGGTGCCAGGATTTGCGGCGTAACGAAATGCGAGGCCCACACGCGCACAGAGAACGACCCAGGCCACGAGCGAAATGCCGAGCAGAGTGATCAGGGTGCGCGGTTCGATTGTGTCGTCGTAGAGAAAAACGAATTCGAGCAGGCAGCACATGTATCCGAGCCAGATGACGAGCAATGGCAGGAACAGCGGCAAGCCTGCTCCAGGGGGTCCGAAGGACCAAGCTGCGGGGACATCGTGAATCGTATCCAGATAAAAATGGTAATTTGCGATGACTGCATCGAACGACGAAGTTACGCCGGGAATCTCGGCCGCATCGGGCCCAGGGTTGCCCGCTTTGTTTTGGAATCGACCATTGACCAGGAGCGCCTCAGCATGCGGCGCGGTGAGGGCGCCGATGGGCAGTAAGAATGCTTTGTGTCCCGGTGCGGGAGTTGCTTCAATCTCCAGCCTGGTAGGGACTGGAGCGGGCGCGTCCTCGGGCGGCAGCGGGCTGGATTCGCGGAACGGTGGCAAGAAGATCAGGCGTGGCGTTCCATCGATTGCCTCGACGCGAACATTGAGCCGCAAGCGGGACCAGCGGAGAGCGATCATCGACCCCACGGGGACCTGCGAGGATTGCGGCTGGATTCTGGAGCCTGGCTGGCCGGCGATCACGAAGTAGGCGTGATTGCTGCTGGTCAAAAGCAACTGAATCTGCGCAGCCCACCTGCTGAGCGGCCCGGCTTCCGGGTCCGATTGCGCGCGCATTCGCCGGATGGTACGGTCCAATTCTCCGGCAAGGTTCACCACCGAGGTTTCAGAGGCAACCACTTCGCCTTCGCCGTTCCGAAGCAGGCTTTGCCGATTGCGAAGGACATCGATGTGCCATTTTTTCAAGGGCCAGCCGAGCTTCTTCACCGACAACGCGTAGGAGTCTCCATCCTGATCGGTAACGACCTGATCCTGTTCGAGGCTTGTGCCGTAGAGGACGTTGTCATTGCTATCGAGAACAAATCCGCCACCGCCGGAGCTTTGCAACATCATCTGGCCATTCGGGCCTGCGGTGAAGCTGACGGTGGGAGACAGGTGATTGCCGGGCCAGGAGGGAACGGCGCCGGCGGAGGGCGAGCCCAGGGTAAGAGAACTGCCATCAGCCGGTGCAACGCCCACCCAGGCGATCTGCGTGTGATCGATCCATTGGCCAGGATTGTCGACCATGCGCAGCATAAGCAGGGCGGATACCGCGGATAGCACGGCAACCAGCAGGCAAACGAACGCCATCCGAATTCGCTCGGGATTCCGGAAGGCCAGCCAGGCAAATGCAACAAAGACAAGAGCAGGAAACGTGAGAAAGAGTAGGTTCATCCTCTGAACCGACCTTTCTTCCTGATCAGCCCTGCTCTGTTAAGGACGAACACGATGGAGCGGCGGATGCGCTTGAGTTGACCGGAACCGATCTTCTCCAACTGCACAATCGGTTCTGCCTCGAAGCCGAGATAAAGCAGAAGAAGCCAATCAAAGCTGCTGACGACGCTGAGGCTCCGCGCGCCGGATTGCGCGAGGATCGCGAGCAGCTCCCCACAGCGGCGCTTGGTGTAGAGGTCACTATTCTCGAGAAAATTTGCGACGACTTTGCGCAGACGGTTCCATGTATTTTTGGAAAGGGTCACGGTGTAAGCGGGAGGGAACAATCCGCGAATGAACTGCACGAGTCCGCAGATGGCGATGACCGTGCCACCCAGCTCTAGTAAGAGGGGATGTTGTTGCGCTGCGTCAAAGCCGAGAAACGGAATCGCCGGATGAAACCGCAGCAACCACGCAGCCGCCCCAAGGAGCAGCGCCGCGGTTCCTGTGGCAACTTCCGCGTGATTCACCGGCAACGACGCATACGGCTCCTGGGAATCGGGCGAAGGCGATTTGGCGCGGGCCCAATCGATCAGGAGAAGATCGGCCAGGTCGTCGTATTGTTGGGGATCGATTTCCTGTTTTGAGTTCGACGGAATCATCAGATCGGAATCCGCGATTTCCTTCACAATCCCGTCAATCGCGTCGCGCAGTTCGCCTGCCTCTCTGAGCAGCTGAGATTTTGCAGTCGGTGCCGGCTCGGGCTTCAATGTATCGATGGCCCCTTTTTTCCGGGCTGGCAGGAGAGCCTCGTGGTATCGGCGGAATTGGGAGTCGGCGGCCAGATCACTCAACTCGTTTCCAAATCTCTTCGGCAATTCGAGAGCTTTGGCGATCTGTACAAACTCCGGGACTGCAATTCGAAATTCCTTGTTGCCTATGTAGAGCCGCAACAAGTGCATGCATTCCTCCGCGAGGAATGTTCGCTCCTCTTTCGGGACCTCTTTACCGGCAAAGGGTTTGCCTTCTTTAAGCGCTTGTGAGAGGGCCCAGAAATCCGCCCAGCCCTGCGGGCTTTCATAGGCGATGGCGAGTTTCGCCTCCACGCCAATGTGATTCCGAAGACCCGATGAAGCAAGCTGCTTGAGCCAGGCGCGTACCGCCGTTCCCAATTGGCGCGGCTCTTCCTTTAGAAAGACAGCGAGATCCTTCAGCGGCGCATCCAGATTGCCTTTGAAATTCTCCAACTCCGCATTCACTTCTTCAACGGGAAGCAAGGTCGCGCTGTCGTAGAGCCAGGTGCGGAAGAGGCAGTCGGAGCCCTTGCGAAGCCGCGAAGCAGCCTCCTGCTTGAGGAACTGATTGAGCTTGCGATCCTCGTTGTTCTTCCAAGGCGCAAGGAAGTGCAACTGCCGCGCGAATTCCTCGAGGAATTCGCCTTCTGCGTCACCCGCATCCGTATCGCGAAGGAATTGTCTCCAGCTGTCCAGGTCCGCTGGCTTGAAGTCGCCTTTCTTTGCGATCAATTGACGCTTGCAACGCGCCAGGCAGAGGTCGGGAGGAAGGTCCAGGTACTCGGGAACGTGCGGAGGGACCAACTCAACATCAAGTTGGCGGTTGAGCGCATCGACATCGAAATAAGGAACCATTGCCCGCGGAATACGCGTTGGACCGAAGCGACGCCGCGACTGGAGGATGGCGCGTGTTTGATCGGGACCGATCTTTGTTTGACTGCGGGCCTTTTCTCTCGCGTTCTCCAGAGCGGCGGCGAAGATCTGTTCCGAAAACATGCCTTCTTCCGGAAGCTTCTCCTGGAAGGCGGAGTCATCTCCGACCGCTGCCATGCGCCACCATCGAGCGCGTTCGAACAATTGTTTCGAGTCGGGCCAATTGAATGCCGGCTCATTGATCAGCTTGCGGGCTCTCTCCGCAGTCGACGGGGATTCGCCGAGCTGTTCGAGCAACGCCTGCAATTGATCGCCGTCGCGAATGACAGAAGACGGGTCGATCTTTTCTCCAAATGGCTCATCGTCGAGCAATGCGCCGGCGCCGAACCCGACGGCCTGCGTATACGAGCCGCCCACCATCCATCCGCGGCCGGTGCGGAGCCAGAGCGGCAGGCGTAACGCGAGGCTTGCCAACTCGGGCATGGTAGGACGCTGTTCGACGCCCAGCGACCGGGGCGGGGCAACCACGGGAACCGATGAATTCAACGATCCGGCCAAAAAGCTCGCCCACTTTTTTTCGAACGCCGTCAGCTCGCTGGTTTCCCGCGCATAGCGATCGAGTTCGCGTTTGGCGAGGATCTCCTCAACCACCGAGTGCAGTACTGCTGTGCTGAGTTGCTCGGGAGTCATGAAGATCGCGCGAAGGGGACTCTGCGCGCCAAACATGGAATCCAGAAGACCGGCGGCGTTCCAACCCGCTCTTGCCCAGACGGTATCGGCTCCCTGCCACGGCCCCAGATCGAGCAGAACAGTGTATGGATAGCCGCCGCGGTATTGAGGATTGATGCGCTCCCGATAGATGAGAGTCGGGGCGCCTCCGGGAAAGACAAGGCCGAAGCTCGGGCTTCCTGAGGGAATCCCGTAGAGGTCGCCAAGATGCTCGATCGAGATGCCGGGCCATTCGCCGATCATGGCGCGAGTTGAGTACTCATTCCCGCCATAAGCCAGGATCTTCATTCGATCTCCCTCAGTTTGAGAGGCGCAACCACGCCATTACTCGAGCTCCAGTGTGAATTTCACGAGTTCCAGCACTCCGCAACTGATTGCCGGCTGGCTGTCAACAACGGCCGGCTGGGGCGGCGACGCAACAGCAATTGCATTACTCGCGTTCGGCTGTGGAGCGCCAGCCGCCGGGGCAACGTCGTGAGAAGCGGCTGATTGAGGGCCTGGATCCGATTGCGCTGCGGGCGAAGGGTTGCTCTGAAGAGTGGACGCGAGTCCAGTCGTCCACACGAAGAACGCGCCTTTAATGGTCTCTCCACCCAGCCGCTCGCGAATCATTCTTTGCCTGGGGTCCGACGGGTCATAAAAGCTTCTTAATCTTTCAAGATTGAAGAGTGCGAATTCTTGGAGGCTCTGGCCGGTTTTTGCAGACTGCTGTTCCGCGCGTTTCTTGATTTCGGAGAGATCCTTCAAGGCCGTTCCTTTATCGAAGGAGTGCTGGCCATTCCGGGAGCCGGTGAGCTGCGCCGCACCAGAAGGAGGCGGTTCGGCATTTGCCTGTTCTGACGCCGCGTTGTCCTGTTTCGCGGCGGAAAGCGCCTCTTCGAGGTCCGGAATCTCGACGAGGTCAACTTTAGTGACGACGATGACCTTGGGAGTCTCGTCTCCTTCAATTTGCCGCAGACTCGCGCTTAACTTTGCATTGAAGTCCGCTTTCTTCCTCGGTTCTTTCCTCTTGTGCTCTGGAATGAATTCTTCGAAGACGGAAATGCACGAGATATCGATCAAAATGTAGATGCAGTCGGAATTCGCGGCATGCTGCGTGACGATTTCCCCTGCGCCTTCCTGGAAAAACTCTCCGGCCAGATCGTAGAAAACCAGCGCGCGGCGCTCCCGCTTGACGATTTTGCTATAGAAGCCGGCCCGAATCAGTGCTTCGGCAGGGCCGGTGGCCGGCATATCCAGAGGCTGCCAGTCCCTGAGGCTCTGGATTGCCTGGAGGGCATTTGCAAAAAATCGGAATGGCTGGCGCTGCTCCTCGGGCGCGTTCATGTCGGTGGCAATGTAGGGGGAAGCGTAGACGAAGTTTTCAAGTTGAAGGTGGCCCGGAAGGCTGTCGGGGTTGACTGCAATGGAACACAGGACGCTTTTTCCTACGTCGGCGGGCCCCCTGAGTTGCACCCGCTTGCCCTTGCCGCTGGAAAGCAGCCTGAGCAGTTCTGACGGAAACCACATGGCCTTGACGGCGACCACGTTTTCCGCCGCGCCATGAATAATTGGCAGCGTCCAATGCTTGACATCGCGAAGGGCGCTTCTGCCGCCCGCCGCGCTTACGTCGATCCAACGCAAGGCAAAAGTCTCACCAAGCGACTGGACGCGGTTCTTCGCGCCGTCGTTGAGGTTGAGGATGAGAGGGTTCAGCCGCCGGCAGTTCTCATGGGCCAGAAAGGGGCGCTGGGCAAGAGTGCCATTCGCTTTGCAGCCGACCTTCTTGCATCGCGCAAACAGACTGCGCCTTGCCTTGCCCCTTATGATCTCCCAATTCCTGCACACCGGACAATACTTGATGAACTTTGTTTCCTCGGTAATCGAGTCAAAGCAGAGCGGGCAGATCCGTGGGTCGGCCTGCTGCGGTGATTCTTTGACCACCCACGCATAGGACCTTTTGAGAATTTCGATCAGCTTGCTGAGGAATGCCATTGCAATGCCCCTCTTTGCAGGGCTTGTCGGGGGAATTTCAGTATAGAACCTACACTTCAGCATGGCGAGCGGAAGAGGCCTGAAATGGCCAACCAGAACCGTAGTACGATGATGGAATCTGAGCAGACCATGGTAGTGCGCGCCCTCACGTGTCCGCAGGACAATGCGTCCTTCACAGAGCAAGACGCGGCGCGCCTGTGCATTCATTGCCATGAGCCGTTCCTTCCCAAGAATTGCCAGATTACCCGCTGCTCGAATTGCGGCATGGAAGGCAAGAACGGAAAACTCGCGTGCGAGTGCGCGAACGGCCGGTTACAAGGTTCCGGTTATCGCTGCCCAAGTTGCCTGAGCAACGGCGGCGAGGAGATGCTAGCAGGGCTCATTGCTTGCCCTTACTGCTTTCATGCATTGGAGAGGCCGGGACCGCCTCCTTCGAAGCCGCCCTTTCCATTCCGGCGGTTGGCAGAGATCGCAGCGCTTTGCGTGGTTGGAGCGGTTGCCGCGGCGGCAGCCTACAAATACGGAGCGCCCCTTGTTCACCGATGGTCTGAGCCGACGAAGGGCCCATCGCCCAATTCGCGATCGATCGATGAACCGCCGGGTAAGCAGAAACCCCCTCCTGGCCACAGTGCAGAGCCCCAGGTTCCCGGCGAGGTGCCTGAATCGCCGCCTGAGCAGCCTGGTCAACAGCCAGGCCCAGGTGTCGTGCCGGCGCCCGCTCCGGTTGTCACGCCTGCAGCCATCGCCTCGTTTTCGGCTTCAGCGCAAACCATCCAACGAGGCTCGAGCACTACGCTTCACTGGGAGGTCACAGGAGACAATCCGACTGTCTCGCTGCTTCCAGGCATCGGGGCCGTGCCGCCGGCTGGTGCGTGGGAAGTGAGTCCGGAGACCACGCAGCAATACACGCTGACGGCCATCAACAGCGGGGAATCGTCCCCTCAGACCAGAAGCATCGTGATTGTTGTCGTTCCGCCGCCGCCGGTGACGATTGTGAGCTTTACGGCTGAAGCGACTCACTTGCAGCTTGGCCAGGCGACAACGCTTCATTGGATCGTTCTTGGAGCTTCGCAGGTCCGCATTGACCCTGGAATTGGGCCGGTGGCAGCGACCGGAAGCGCCATTGTTCGTCCGCTGGGCAACACTATATACATCCTGACCGCATCGGGTCCGGGCGGCACAAAAACGGGCGCAGTACCCATCAGCATGGCGGCTTCTTCGTCAGCGCCGGCGACGTACCCAAATGAGCCGCAGCAGCCGGCTCGCTTGGGACCGAATCAAATGCCATTCTCGCGTTATGGAAGAGATTCTCAGGCGATGCAGCTTTTGTCCGCCGTTCAGAACGCAATGGGCGGCAAGAGGAATCTGGGGGCGATCCACGGCTGGCAGCGTACCGAGAGGGTGACGTGGGAGATCAATCGTGGGACGACGGTCGAAACGACAACCTTTGCCGCGCCATCCGATGTTCGCATCGAGTCGCAAGGCAGCAACACAACCATCGACGTCAGCAATGGCGTCGCAGGGTGGACATGGTCTTCGACCCGCCCAGTTCGAAGTTCACTGCCGACGTCAACTGCGGCGGGCATGCCGTTTCGTGAGCTGCCGGCTCTGTTGCTCAGCGATGATAATCCACAACGAACCGTAACCCTTGCCGGCCCCTCGACACTATTAATTACCGACAAGCGGAACGACAGAGTCTTTCTCGAGGTCGATCCCTCGACGCACCTGCCACAAGCCATGATGTGGATGAATCTCGATGGGTCGGAACTCGAGGAAAACTATTCGAATTGGCGCCAGAGTGCGGGAATCATGTGGTGGCGCCACATGGTGCGGTCAAGAAATCACCAAGAGTTCTTGCGTGCCGATGTCACCAACCTTCAGGTCAACTAAAGGTGGATTGCAAGATGGCGTCCGACCGCTGAATTGTCTGCAAACCTCGACAACCTCTCCAAATGCCAGAGGAAATTTTGTCGATGGAAGAATTGATGCCGAAGAGGACAAGAGCGGCAATCTGCGTCGATGTTTGAATTCCATGGGGATTCGACTTCAACGAATGCGTAAACCCACAGGCGGGGACGATTCAGGCCAGGAGACGATCTTCTGGCCTTTCTGTTTTGAGCAATTGCGCTGGGCTGCAAAGGGGCGGGCGCTGGAGCTCGATACGCGGCGCGACTTGAACGAATTCAGGCGTTGCAAAGACTGGGATGGATGCACTGTGAATGACGCGCGAGCGGTCGCAGGAGAGGAAGAGCACGGCTTCGGCGATGTCTTCGGGCTTGGGCCATTTTGCGAAATCGGCGTTGGGCATGGCTTTGCGGTTGGCTTCGGTGTCAATGATGCTGGGCAGGACGGAGTTAGCGCGAACGCCGGTGCCAATGAGATCGGCGGTCTGGCGCGTGTCGGTGACGTCGACATTGAAACCAGAGAGGCTGCTGGAGAGATTCGAGGCCGCATCTTTGAGGGTCTGGAGTTCATTCTCGTGACGGAATGTGACCGCGACTTGAGCGCCCCGCTCGAGAAAGACAAGGCTGATCGCGCGACCGAGTCCGCCGGTGCCGCCGGCAGCGAGAACAGCTATTCCAGTGAATTCAGAAGACATTGGGAGTTTCCTTCGGTGCGATTTCCGTCCAAGCGTTCGCAGGCAGTGTCCCACGAGGATGAACGGTGGAAGGCGGAGTGCCCGGCCGCGACAAGACTAAGAGCAGAGTCTGCGGAAACTGGGGTAAAATCCGGCACAGCACGCTTCCCCCCGAAAATCCTGAATCCGGTGAAACCTGTTATGACGGAGCAAAGACGAACTTGCGTTTGGGCTGTCCTGGGAGCGTTGGCGCTGCTGGCGTTAACCACGGCGGGAGTGCGCGCGCAAGAGGAGCCATCGACGACGCAGAAGTCGGTGACGCTTAAAGGCGGCGTTACCTATGAGGACCAGTCCTCAGAGAACTGCGAGAAGCAGAACGAGAACAACCCGTACACGGGCATGGACCCGCTGACTTGCTACGGCGTGATGGCGCCGACGGACTCGCGTGGTGAATGTAGCCTGGGCGGCATGCAGGTATGGAAGCATGTGGACAACACCTGCTACTACTGCTCGCCGATCAGCTCGCCGCCCAACACGATCATCGTTCCGATGGACCAGGTGGGCGCGGCCGACAATCAAGGGTTCCGATGCGGCGTGGATCAAGCCGACGCGTGTATGGCGATATGCAGCGGCGGGAACACGTACAGCCCACCGCCGGGGACGGTGGTCGAAGGCGGAGGCCCGGGATTGCCGCCGACACCGGTCCCGAAGCAGGGAGGTCCGCCGCCGAATTACGCGCCGCAACCAGGGCCGTCGCCTGTGGCGGGTGCGAGCAATCCTTGCCTGCCGTTTGGGCCGGGCGGATACGATTACTGCGCAAATCCCGCGGGCACGCAGCCGGCGGGATGCGAATGCAGCCAGCAAAAGCCAGCATCGGTTCAGCCCACGCCTTCACAGCCGGCGCCAAATTTCAATAACCAGCTATTGGCCGACGCTCAGACGATCCTGCAGAACGCTGGAAAAATCTCGAAAGAGATGACGGACGCGATGGACGTGACGACGCACAACAACGTGGGAATCGGGGTAGCGGTGGGCGCTTATTTCGGCGCCGCCGGCAAGCTGATGGGCATGGTGGCGCAGGAATACAAGCTGGTTGCCGCGGCCAACGCGATTGCAGCGGCGCAGAAGGCGCCGATTCTTCAAATCGCAGATGAAGCCGCCGCAGAATCGGGAACCTTGGCGGGCCAGGCCGAGCAGACTGTCAGCCAAGTGGGAAAAACGGGTGGAGCGCCGACTGGAGCACCGATGGGGACGGCGATGCCTTCCGGGGCGACCGGAGGAACGAATTATCAGACAGGCATGGTGTTGAAGGGCGTGGCGGCCACGCCTGGCCAGGGTGAGCTGCCAATTTGCGGCGTGCTGAGTTGTGTCAGGGTTGCGCAACTGCTCCAGAAGAACATTCCGACGATTCGGATGCTTTCGGTGGGGATCGGACCTGAGGGCTTAACTGCGCCGCAGATTGCGGCTGCCTTGCAAAAAATCGGCATCAACGCCCAGGTGGGATCAGGAATGACGAACATGATGAACAAGGTCCGCTCCGGAAACCCCGTTATCGCTGGGATCTACACGACGGGTTCCGCGGCCTCGCCGCTTCATGCCGTGGTGATCGAGGGGCTCGAAACGGTGGGGGATGTGCCGGGCGTGAATATCTACGACCCGGCGGGGTGGTACTATTGGCAGCCAATTAAGGCGTTTCAGACATACTTCACCGGCGATTTCGTCAAGCCGCTCTAGCCGAAAGCTTGAAGTGGTTACGGCGGCAGGGGGGCTGAAGTCTACCGGCGAGTGGGAGGGCAGCCGCTGCGCTTGTGAACATGAGCGAATGTATTCGCGGTTTGTGCGAAGTCACATGGTAGGATTTGCGGAGACTGCGAGGAGTTGATGCCGGAAGCTGCTCCGATCGATGCCCGCATTGGGGTCCGAAATGCACCGGGGGTCGGGATTACGCGCCGGGAATGGATCGTCATTCTCCTCCTGGTTCTCTCGGTAGTGATCAATTACGTTGACCGCAGCAACCTGGGGCTGGCAATGCCGCTGCTTGAGCGGCAGTTTTCGTTCTCGTCGCTACGGGCAGGAGAGCTGCTGTCAGCATTTTTCTGGACCTATGCTCTGGTGCAGTTGTTTGGGCTGGCGGGTGAGTTGACCGATCGATTTCCCGTGGGTTGGGTGCTGATGCTTGGGTACCTGCTGTGGTCGACGGCGACAGCTTTCGTGGGACTGAGTACAAGCTATGCAGCACTGTTCGCGCTACAACTTGTGCTGGGGCTGGGAGAATCCGTTGCGTATCCATGTTATTCGCGCATTTTTTCTGCGATGCCGCAGGAGCATCGTGGGCGGGCGAATGCGCTCATCGACGCGGGGACCAAAGTTGGGCCGGCGGCGGGCGCTTTTGTGGGCGGGCTGGTGCTGGTGCATTGGGGATGGCGCATGCTGTTCGTGGTGTTCGGAGTTGGCGCGCTTGCATGGATGGTGCCGTGGTACTTCGCGATGCCGCGGGGCGGGCGGAGAGTGGAAGAGGAGCGAAGCGAGCAGCGAGTTGAGGGGCTAGGCGGACAGCAGAGCGCAACTAGACGGGACGGCGAATCGAGCACGGCAGGGGCAACTGGGGCGACTGGATCTATCGCGAAGATGGTACGTTTGCGATGCGCGTGGGGAACGACGATTGGGCATTTCAGCGGGAATTACTTTTACTATTTCCTGTTGGCATGGCTACCAACATACCTTGTGCAGGAGGAGCATCTCTCGATTCGAGCGATGTCGAGGCTGACGGCGGCGATTTTCCTGTTGATTGCCTGCACAACGCTTCTGGCGGGGTGGATCTCCGACCGGCTCATCGCGCGAGGCATGTCTGCGACCACGGTGCGGCTCCGGCTGGTGGTGGGTGGGCAGGCCATGGCTTCGAGCCTGCTTGCGCTTACATTAGTCCACGGGCATCCACTGGTCGCGCTGGGACTGCTGGCCATCGCGTGCGTGGGCCACGGCGGATACGCGTCCAATCACTGGGCGATTGCGCAGACGCTTGCGGGTCCGGCGATGGCCGGGCGATGGTCGAGCCTGCAGAATGGCGTGGCCAACTTCGCGGGGATTGCAGCGCCGTGGCTCGCCGGGCTGATTGTGCAGACGCGAGGGAGCGCGCGGCTGGCGTTCGTTGTCACGGGCGGAGTGGCTCTGATTGGCGCGCTGTCGTGGGCATTGCTGGTGCGGCGCGTTGAGCCCGTAAATTGGGAAGCCGTGTAGGCTACCGAATCACAGCGCGGGCCTCAAGTTTGCGGATGGATTTGAGCATTTCGGCGAGGTTGGATTTACCGATCTCGTGCTCGAATTCGTTTTGCATGCGGTCGAGGGCGGAAATGACGCGCAGGGCGCATCGCTTGCCCTGCGGCTTGAGCGTGAGCAGATAGGCACGCGCATCCTGGGGATCGATTTTGCGCTGCAGAAGGCCTTTGGCCTCAAGCGAAGAGATGCAGTGGCTGAGATTGCCGCGCGTGGTGGCGAAGGTTTCGGCCAATTGCGAAGGCTTGACCTGACGCGGCGCCTCAAAGAAGAGTGCTGCGAGCACAAGAGCCTCAAGGAAGCCAAGACTGTCAGCCGCGAGGACGCGCGAGGCCAGCGCCTCAAAGCGGCGCGCCGCGCGGTTGACGGCGAACATGGGACTTTCGCGGAGAAAGGCGTCGATGCGCATGACGAAGGGAGTTAGTTTAGCACTTCAACTATTCACGATGATACAAAATCGTTATTGCGCAGCGCGGTCTTCGACGGCGATTCTCTAACAGAGCGATTCAATGGGGCGAGTGCAATTGAGACAAATCATCCACGGTGCGGGACTTTTAGTTTTAGCGGCAGGCGTGCAAGCTGGTGTCGCGCAGAATACGACCCCTCCGCCGGCAGCGCCGGTGAAGGGCAATTCCGAAACCTTGGTTGTGCTGGGCACGGCGACGCCGGTGCCGCTGGCTGAGTCGCAGCGATCGGTGGAGATTCTTCCGGTGAAGGGAAAATCGCTGGCTGCCGAGTCGCCGCAGGAATTCCTGCGCGAGGATTCGTCGGTGTTCCTTGAGGAGCGCGGCACAGGCGGAGGGCAGGCGGACCTGGTGCTGCGCGGCGGCAGCTTTGAGCAGACGCTGGTGCTGCTGAACGGATTCCGCATCAACGACGCGCAGACCTCGCACCACAATCTCGACTTGCCGGTTCCGCTGGAAGCGATGGACTCGATCCAGGTGCTGGAAGGCGCAGGATCGACCCTGCACGGTGTGGACGCGCTGAGCGGCGTAGTCGATTTTCTGACGGCAGCGCCGGATCACGACTCAATTTTTCTCCGCGGCGGCGAAGGAAGCTTCGAGTCGAACGAGGAGACGCTACTGGCGGGGGCTACACGCGGGCGATGGAGCGGACGCGTGACATCGGAGAGGAACTTTTCCACGGGATTCATGACCGACCGTGATTACCGCAATGAGGATTCATCTGAAGAAACCTGGCTGGGAACATGTCTGGGCGTGACGGACCTGATGTTTGCCGGGAGCGACCGATCATTTGGGGCGAACCAGTTTTACGGCGACTACCCTTCGTGGGAGAGAACGAAGGGTTGGTTCAGCGGGGTGCGGCAGGAGTTGGGCAGTCAGACGCAGGCGGCGTTCGCCTACCGGCGGCACACGGATGAATTCGTGCTGTTCCGCGACGATCCGGCGATTTACGAGAACAACCACATCGATGGGTCATGGCAGGGATCGCTGCGTCGGACGGAGAATCTGCCTGCGGGAACGTTGCTGCTGATGGGATTGGAGGCGAACGGGGATAGCATTCGCAGCAATAATTTGGGGCTTCATGCGCGGAATCGGGGCGCGGGCTACGTGGATGTGGATTTGCGGCCCGCGAAGAAGCGCTGGAGCTTGTCGGTTGGGGCGCGCGAGGAGATTTTTTCGGGAGGCGCGCAGGCAGTGTTTTCTCCGGAAGTGGCTGGGAGCCTGCGCGTGGCGAGCAGCCTGAAGCTGCGCGCGACCGGTGGGTACGGATTCAGAATTCCGACGTACACCGATCTCTACTACTCCGATCCGTCGACGCAGGGCAATCCGAGTTTGAAGGCGGAGTCGGCATGGACCGGGGATGGAGGAGTGGATTGGACGCCGTCGGCGAAGGTCACGGTTTCGGCGACGGGTTTTTATTCGCTGCAGCACGACACGATCGACTATGTGAAGAGCGCGACGCCGAATCCGTATCTTCCTGTGGGGTGTCCTGAGAGTGTTTGGTGTGCGGATAACCTGAATGGACTGCATTTTGCCGGGGTTGAGGCGAATTTTGCGTGGATTCCGAACAAGTCGCAGTCGGTGCGGATCGAGTGGACGGTTTTGCACGGGGCGCAGACCGCGCTGCACGGGCTTGAGTCGGAATATGTTTTCAATTACCCAGTCGAAAACATTCACGCATCCTGGAGCTGGGCGATGGGACACGACATTGTTCTGACAAATGCCGTGCAGCTTGCGCAACGGTATCAGCAAACGGTGTATCCGGTGTGGGGCGCGACACTAACGCGCGATGCGTGGAAGGTGCGACCGTATCTGCGAATTACAAATGCGAGCAATACCGGATACCAGGAGATCACCGGCGTGAATATGCCACCACGGGCGATTATGGGCGGCGTTGCAGTGCAGTTGGGGCGGTAGCGGCCGCGCAGAACGAATATTCTTGCACCGCGCAGGCCCGATTCTGCTAAATTGATGGCGTACCTCGGCAGCCCGCGTCACAAACCGAACCAGCGGGCTCTACCTGCTTTCTCCAGCTCTTGAGAGACTGCGGATGGAGGCGTTCAGGAGCACACCGGGAAGGTGTGCCTGCGCTTCGCGTTCGCAATAACCTTCCCTCGACTCAACTGACTCTAACGCGGAGGAGATGAGCTATGAGCCAAGCAGAGAATCATCACAAAATCAACTACATTGAGTTCGCGGCGACAGATGTGGCGCGCGCGAAGCAGTTTTATGCGGCGGTTTTTGGCTGGAGCTTCCAAGATTGGGGGCCAGACTACATCAGCTTCGAAGCGTCGAACGCCGGCGTTCACGGCGGGTTTCGCACAGCCAAGCCGGAGGAGACTCGCGGCGATGCAGCGCCTCTGGTCGTGCTTTATTCCGCGGATTTGAAGGCTACAGAGAAGGCGATTGTGGCCGCAGGCGGGACGATTGTGGTGCCGACGTTCGAATACCCCGGCGGACGACGGTTCCATTTCTCCGACGGAGTGGGGAACGTGTTGGCAGTTTGGTCGGAGTGACAGAAGGCAGCGGTCAGGGGTCAGGTTTCTGGGATCAGCTTGCGCTCGCCGAGAGGCGGGCGCTGGTCCCAGGGGATTCCTGGAACCTGAACTCTGAAAGGCCTTCGGGTGGTCAGGCCAGGTGCTTCTGGAGGAATTCGAGGGAGCGCTCGCGAGCTTCTTTGGCGGCGGCGGCGTTGTAACTGGGGCGCGGATCGCAATTGAAGGCGTGGCCGGCGTCGTACCAGAAAATCTCGACTTCAGGATGCGCGGAGTGGATCTTCTCGACTTCGACGGCAGGAATGTGCGTGTCCTGGCTGCCGAAGTGTAGCATGACAGGGCAGGTTGGTTTTTCGCCGGCATAATTGCCGATGCGGCCACCGTAGTAGCCGACGGCCGCCGCCGGGTGAAGGCGCGTGGCGGAGAGCCAGGCGATCGTGCCACCGAAGCAGTAGCCGATGACGCCGACCTTCTTGCCAGTCGCGCCCGCGACAAAGTCGACGGCTGCAGCGACGTCGACGACGGCCTTATCTGCATCGAGCTTTGGAATGAGGCTCATCGCGGTCTGCATGTCGGCAGTTTCGTAGCCCAGCTCGATGCCAGGCTCGATGCGGTCGAAGAGCGCAGGCGCGACAGCGAGAAATCCGTCGTTGGCCCAGCCATCGGCCACAGAGCGGATATGGGAGTTGACGCCGAAGATTTCCTGCACAACGATTAGCCCGGCGACTGGTTCGGCTGCGGGGCGGGCGACATAGACGCTAAAGGTGTGGCCGTCGGCGGCACGCAGAGTTACAGATTCACTCATGGGTGGTTCTCCTCAAGCGATTCCAGTATCCACGGTGAGAGGACAGGGATCAACCGAGGCGGAGGCTGCGCCAAGTTGCGGTTAGCGAGATTTCTCAGTTGACGCGCGGCGGGAGCTGGAGCGGCTTGCGAGGGCCGAGATCCTCGCGCACCAACGTGAGTCCGAGGAGCAGGTGTTCAAAGCTATTGGAAAGGCGCGCGAAGAGCGGCGCTTCCAGTTCGTATTCGAAGAGATTGAACTGGCTGACGATGAAGTAGCTCTGTTTGCCGGCGCGAATGAGCTCGTCAATGCTGGGATAGCGGCTGGGATAGCGGCGGCGGTGACGGCGGCTGGAACCGGTGGCCTCAGGATACATACCGGCCACGAAGAGCGAATAATCACCGATATACTTGCGCAGCGCGCGCTCGACATCGAAGGACGCGGCGGAGCCGTTAATAGGATCGGCGGCGCGTTCCATCTCTTCGAGCTGCTCAATGGGGCGGCCGTTCGCATCGCGGATGCTATAGAGCTTGTCAGCCTGGGAGAACTCGCAGAGGATGCGCGCAACATAGGCGGTCAGATCGGGATCGTGCAAACCGAGCTTGCCTTCATAGCTATTGCGGACGACCTGCTGGAAGAAGGGTTCGAGCGGATGAGGCTGAGCCTGCATGCACACCTCCCGAGCGGAGCCTGAAAGCAATTGACTCCGTAAGTCGAAGCGGCTGTGCGCGAGCAGCCGGGTTCGCTGCCTGGAGCCGCTGCTGTTCCACTTTGTGTTGCGCGGGGAAGGTGCCAGCGGCGGTCCAATTCACATGGTTGTAACACTGAGCTTATCGGAAGAGTTGCGTTTGGCAAGAGGCGCGAACCAAGTTTGTTGGCAGAGTTGAGGCTCGATTGCGAACCGCGCAGGAAAAGGAAGGGCAGCCGCGATGGGCTGCCGTTCTATGCATGAATGGTTCCAGGTTAAGTTGAGTCGGCGGTCAGACTGCCGTCGGGGTGCGGGATTCCAGTTCGGCGAGGCGCTTGGCAAGCAGGGATTCTAGCTTGACCAGAGCGGCGGAGAAGCCGTCGATGCCTTCGGTGAGCTTATCGCTGGCCATGTGATCGGCGGCGTGCATGCGGTCAAAGGTGGCTTTGTCCATGGCGATTTTCTTGATCGACATCGATTTCGCGTTCGCGGGATCGAGCTTGCGCGGCAAGTCGCCCTCAGTGGCCTCGAGCTCGGCGAGCAGTTGCGGGGAGATGGTGAGCAGGTCACAGCCGGCGAGTTCGGTGATTTCGCCGATGTTGCGGAAGCTGGCGCCCATGACGACGGTTTTGTAGCCGAATTTCTTGAAGTAGTTATAGATGCGCGTTACCGACTGCACGCCGGGATCGTCGGCGCCCTGGTAGTCCTTGCCCGTGTCCTTCTTGTACCAGTCGAGGATGCGACCGACGAAGGGCGAGATGAGGGTGACGCAGGCGTCCGCTGCGGCGATGGCCTGATGGATACCGAAGAGCAGCGTCAAATTGCAGTGAATGCCATCTTTCTCGAGCACTTCGGCGGCGCGAATGCCCTCCCATGTGGAGGCGATCTTAATGAGCACATGATTGCGGCCGATGCCGGCGGCGTCGTATTGCGCGATGATGCTGCGCGCCTGCTTGATGGTGGCATCGGTGTCGTAGGAGAGGCGCGCGTCCACTTCGGTGGAGACGCGGCCGGGGACGATGGCGAGAATCTTCTTGCCGAAGGCAATGGCGAGGCGCTGGAAGGCGAGGTTGGCGACGGCCTGATCGGTGGCACCTTCGCCCAACTCTTTGCGCGCGTCCATAATCACGCCGTCCACGATGGGCTGATACTGCGGCAACTGCGCGGCGGCAGTGATCAGGGAAGGGTTAGTGGTCGCGTCCTGGGGATGGAATTTTTCCATGGCCTCCATGTCGCCGGTGTCGGCCACGACGACGGTGAACTTGCGCAACTGTTCCAAAAGATTGGGCATGATTCCTCCTCGGGCAGGGGTTCCCGGCTTGCTAAGGCACCAGTTTACCTCTTCTTCTTTAAGATGCGCTGAGAGGGGGGTAGGTGCACTGGTTGTGGCGTGCAGCTTGCGTTTACGCGGCTTCCACGGTATTTGCGAGGATGCCGAGGCCGGGGATCGAAACTTCAACGCGGTCATCTGGAGAGAGCGGAGCAATGCCGGAAGGCGTTCCTGTGAGCAACAGGTCGCCGGGCTCGAGCGTGAAGACGGAAGTGATGAAGACGAGCAGCTCGGGGAGCGAAAAGATGAAGTCGAGCGTGGAAGCGTGCTGGCGGATTTCGTCGTTGAGGCGCGTCTCGATATCGAGACCGGTGTCGAGGTCGAGTTCATCGCTGACGATGGGGCCGACGGGGCAGAAGGTGTCAAAACCCTTGGCGCGCGTCCACTGATCGTCCTTGTTTTGCAGGTCACGAGCGGTGACGTCGTTGGCGAGCGTGAAGCCCCGGACGACATCGCGCCAGTTAGCGCCGGGCTCGAGGTTGCGCGCGCGGCGGCCGATGACGACGGCCAGCTCGCCTTCGAAGTCGACGCGCTCGGAGACGGCAGGCATGCGGATTACGCCGCCGGGTGCGAGCAGCGACGATGGCGGCTTGAGAAAGATCAGGGGTTCCGTGGGCATCTCATTGCCCAGCTCGCGGACGTGGGCGCGATAGTTGCGGCCGACGCAAACGATTTTGGATGGCGTGACGGGCGGAAGCAGATGGGCGGCGCTCAAGGGCATGGGCGCGAAGTCGAAGTTTCCTGCATCGCTCTCTTCAAGCGCCAGGCGGTAGGCCAGGTCCTCAGCCGGCGCGGGCGAAACCTCCGCGATCCATAACTCGCCGTTGCGGTTTTCTACCGATCCGTAGTGAGTTTGGCCATTGATTAGGAAGCGGCAATACTTCATGGGGTGACTCCTTGGAAATTCGAGAACTTAAGGTTCGACAACTAGGGGCGAGGGACGGTGTCGGATGCTTCGGCAGAGCGAGCGCTTTCACGGCCGTCCTGGTCGATGGCAGTAACGGAGTAAGCGTAAATGTGTCCGGGCTGCACATTGGGGTCATGATAGCCGGGCCCGACGACGGGCTGCGCTGGAGAGATGCGCTGCCAGTTGGAGTCCGTTGCGCCAGAATCTCGGCGATAGACGATGTAGCCGGCGAGATCGGACTCGACACCGGGCAGCCAACTCAGGTCGATTGCGGGGCCGGCGCCGTTTTCACTCGCGGTGGCCACCGCGGCGAGGCCGCGGGGCGCGCTGGGAGGAAACACATTGATGGCATCGATGCGCAGAGGCGGCGACAGCGGCCCGGCCAGTTCGAGCGTTGAGCTGCCGACGATGGCGCGGGCGACGCGCTGGGCGCGGTACTCGTAGGTCTCGCCGAATCGGATGCTGGAGTCAAGTGCGCGGTCGCTGTGATCGGCGGGCTCAACGAGGAGGGATTGCTGGAGGGGCTCAGCGGGCTGTGGCAACGGACCCTGATCCGATTTCTTTGTGGGAGGCGTAAGGAGCCTGCGCACGAGACGGATGGCGACGGGCGATGACTCGGGCGGAGCGGGCGCCCAGCGCAACAGCACGCCTTCTTTGCTCATCTCCGCAGTAAGATTTTCGATTGCGGGGGGCGCTTCGCCGGCCAGAATTTCGGCGGGGTTCGAAAGTCCGGCGGAGCGCGATTTGCGATTAACGAGCTCGACAAAGTAGGTGAGCGCGCGGGGCGAACCAGCGGCAAGTGGCGCGGGCACAGTGTCAGTGAAAGTTGCGCTGGCACCGGGAGCGAGTTGCAACGTGGCGGCCATCACGCACGGCCCGGGGTGGAATTCATAGTGGCAGACGCGGACGGCGATGTTGCCCTTGAGCAAGACTTTGTCGGTGGTTCTTGTCGGCATGGTCCAGCTGAGGGCCACCTGGCCGCCGGTGCGCACGGCCGAGAGATCGTTGACAGGAATGGGAAGGTTTAACGAGGGCGGCAATGGCGCGCCCGGCATGCCGCAGCCGGCGAGGGCTGACGCGGCGGCCAATAAAGCGATGAATTCGCCAAAAAGCGACGCGCGCCGCCGACGAGCGCGCAGATTCCCGACAGGATGCATTGCGCTTTCAGTCTACTGGAGCGGCGCAGGACCGGGCCACGCGTGGAGTGAGGGCGTCGCCAATTCGTCAGGGACACTCGGGTGGTGCGAAGCGCCGAGTAGAATGAGCTTGCGAACGACGAAAGAGGGAAGTCGATGTCATTTTTCCGTGACTACCTGAAAGAGAACAAAGTGATGCACGACCCCAGATTTGATGAGACCGACGAGGATTTCCTGGTGCAGGCCCTGTTGCAGGCGCGGATTAACCGGTCGACGTCGAACATCGTGATCAAAGCCGGATTTTTTGGCAAAAGAGATTTGGAGCGTGAGCTGAAGACGCCGAAGGCTCAGGAAGCTTTGCATTTTGTGGCAGCGTTTCTTTGTTACATGGTCAAGACACCGATCACGTATGGGCGAGAGATGGAAGGATTCAAGATGTTCTTTACGCCGGGGTTCGCCAGCAACAACTCGAAACATGAACAACTGCGGCGTGGATTGCGTGAGAGCTATTTTGACGCGACTCTGGAGAGCCTGGAAACGACTGAGACGCTGGACGCGCTGTTCGATATGGCCGAGCTGAAAAAGACGCCAGGATAATCATGGCTCGTTCCAGATGATTCACATCGAAATTCGGAAGTTCGGGACGAGCGGCGCGGATCAAAGCTTGCGCAGATTTGCGAACTTTTCCATCAATTTCTTCATGCCGTGACGGGCGAAAAGCACGGTCAGCTTGGCGTCTTCGCCATCGCCTTCGCGCTGGAGCACGGTGCCCTCACCATACTTTGCGTGCATTACGCGCTGGCCTTTTTTCAGACCTGATGCGCCGTTAGGGGCGGGAATGTCCATGGTTGGACGGGCGAAGGAACCGCTGCGAGCTGCGCCAGATCTTCCACCAAAGAAGTGAGCGATATTGTCGATGCTGCGCTCCGGCGCTCCCGGTGGCGCCCCCGGCGTTCGCACGCTTTTATCTCTTTGCGCTCCCGCGCTTTGGCCTTTTGGAATGAATCTGCGGCTGGACGAGAGGCCCGGCAGCGCGGAGGCGTGAGGAGTTTCCTGGCTCTCATCCTCGTAGTTGAAGTGCGAGCCGTAGGAGCCTGACGCGCTGCCGTGACGGCGGCCCGCGCTATAGGGGGCGGTGGACCAGGCAGGGTTGCGGTTGCCGAGGTTTTCGATGAGCTCTGGGGGAACCTCTTCGAGAAAGCGCGAAGGGACGCTGGCCTCGGGCACATCGGCGCCGTAGCGGCGGCGGTAGTGGGCGCGAGTGAGGATGAGCGTGTTCATGGCGCGCGTCATGCCGACGTAGCAGAGGCGGCGCTCTTCTTCCAGCTCTTCAGGGCTGGACAGGGCGCGCGAATGCGGGAAGAGGCCCTCTTCAAGTCCGGCGAGAAAGACCAGCGGAAATTCGAGGCCCTTGGCGGCGTGCAGAGTCATAAGCGTGACGCGGGAGTTGGGGTCGAACTGATCGGTGTCGGATGCGAGAGCGGCGTGATCGAGGAAGTCGGCAAGGGTTTCGCTACGCTCTTCCGCGTCATGTGCGGCGTTGGCAAGTTCCTTCAGGTTCTCAATGCGGCTGAAAGCCTCGGGTGTGCCTTCAGTTTCCAACGCTTTGATGTAGCCGGAGCGGTCGATGATGAAGCGGATGAGTTCGGGAAGCGTGGCAGAGTCGCCGGGAGAGCGGAAGCCAGAGTCGTCTTTCGATTTTGGTTCGTCGCCGATTGAGGCTTGATTCCCAGGTCTCAAATTCGAGACCTGGGGCGCCCGATCGTCTGCGGTTTCCTGAGGAGCGCCTTCGCCGAAATCGAAGCCGGTGTTAGCGTCCGCGGCGGATTCGGCAACGTCGGCGGAGAGCTTGCCGGCGAAGTCGGGGTCCATCATGGCCTGCGCGTCAAGGATAAGCTGGCGAAAAGATTCGAGGGCCGCGAGCGCGCGCGAGGGAACGAGGCGATTGGCGATGGCCTCGGCGACGGCGTCCCAGGTGGACTTGCCGGTTTCAAGAGCCAGCCGCTCCAAAGTTTCAAGCGTAGTTTTGCCGATGCCGCGGGCCGGTGTTTTGATGACGCGCTGCAGGGCCATCGAGTCGTGAGGATTGCGGACGAGGCGCAGGTAGCCGAGGAGGTCTTTGATTTCGGCGCGCTCGTAAAAGCTGAAGCCGCCGACCATGGTGTAGCTGATGTTGTAGCGTCGGAGGGCCTCCTCAACGAGACGCGATTGCGAGTTGGTGCGGTAGAGGACTGCACAGTGCGCAACCGCGGCCGCCCCGCCGGGGTTTTGCGTCTCGGAAGAGTCTTGAGCCTGGCGGAGGAACGCCTGAATCTTGTTGGCGATGAAGAGGGCCTCGTTTTCGCCGTCAGGAGCTTCGTAGTAGCCGATGAGCGAGCCGCCCTGGCGCTCCGTCCAGAGCTTCTTGCCCTTGCGGCGAATATTGTTGGCGACGACTGCGCCGGCGGCTTCAAGAATGATCTGCGTGGAGCGATAGTTCTGCTCGAGGCGGACGATGCGGGCGTTGGGAAAGTCTTTCTCGAACTCGAGGATGTTGCGGATGTCGGCGCCACGCCAGGAATAGATGCTCTGATCCTCGTCGCCTACCGCGCAGACGTTCTTGCGCTCGCCGGCCAGAAGCTTCATTAGCTCGTACTGCGGGCGGTTGGTGTCCTGGTATTCGTCGACCAATACATATTGATAGCGGCGTTGATAGCGCTCGCGGACCTCGGCTGAGGATTTGAGCAGACGTACGGCTTCAAGCAGGAGGTCGTCGAAATCCATGGCGTTGTTCTTGCGCAGTTCGTCCTGGTAAGCCTTGAAGATGTGTGCGACGCGCTCGCTGGAGGGGTCTTTGGAGCCGAGGAAGTAATCCTGGGGATCGACCATGTGGTTCTTGGCCCAGGAAATGCGGCTAAGGACGGTGCGCGGGGTGAGCTGCTTGGTGTCGAGCCCCATGCGCTTCATGATTTGCTTGACCAGCCCCGACTGATCGTTTTCGTCGAAGATGGTGAAGGCGCGAGTGAGGCCTTTGTCGCCAACTTTGAGAGCTTCGACGTCGCGGCGAAGAATGCGCACGCAGAACGAGTGGAAAGTTGAGATCAAGGGCTTGGCGAGCGTGGAGTGGCCGAGCAACTGATTGACTCGCTCGGCCATTTCGCCGGCGGCCTTGTTGGTGAAGGTGACTGCGAGGATAGAGTCGGGCGCGATGTTCTTTTCCTGGATGAGCCAGGCGATGCGATGTGTGATGACGCGGGTTTTGCCGGAGCCGGCGCCGGCAAGGATGAGCAGGGGACCCTCAGGGGCCTCGACGGCAGAACGTTGCTCGGGATTGAGATGGGCGAGAAAGGGATGCAAGAGTGCGTCCTGTGGGGACAGGGTCCTGAGTCTAGTGTATCGTTCGGGCGACGTGCGGTTAATGAGGCGGGATTCAAGGCGCCGAAGAGATTAAGCCGGTCGCGACGTGGGGCACGGCAGGAACGCGGCCGCCGCGTGCACCGGCGGGAAATGCGGCCAAAGCAACTGGAAGAAACAGTGGATACAGGAGAGATGTTTTGGGGGCTATTACCAGGGGTCATTACCGGAAGTTCGGAAGATGGGTGACCAAGGGTGGGCAGGTAGGCACTAGTGGGTGAGCGGGCGTTGCAACGCGGGTTGTATTTATCACATTGAGAGCACATGACAAGATGCGACTTATGAAAGCGATTCGGCTTCCCATAGCCCTTCTCACCTTTGTTCTCTCCGTTCTGGCGATTGGATTTTCACCGCTCGCGATCGCTGCGCCGGTGTGCAGCCTGAAAGTGAAAGCGCCGACGAACGCCAGAACGTTTGCCAAAACCGGCAATCAGAGCGACTGGCGGGAGTATCAGAGTCTCGACACAATTCCCGAACTGAGCCCAGCGAGCGGAATGTCTGCGCAATTCTGGCAACACAAGCACGGAACGCCTTCCGTGATTATCGAGGAGCCTGGACAAGATTTTCAGATCGACACAAGGTATTGCTTCGATGGAAGAGGCCAACTGGAATCTGTTAGCTTCGAAATTCGCACTGCGCTGGGGTGGGGGCACCGCGAGCAAGGAACCGTGCTGGGCGGCGTGTTCAACGAGAGCTCATCGGAATTTTTTCGGTTAAAGGACGGCAAAACAACGCCGCAGCCCGATTTTGTTAGCGGCGTTCCGCGGTCGCTACAGCCAAAGCTGTATTTGAGCGTCAGCGAGTTGCCATTTGCGGGGCTGCTGGAGACGTCAGTTGCCTCGAATCGAAGATTGAAGTGAAGACTTTTGAAGTAAAGTTGGGCGCTCAGAGCAATAGGGAAGCGCCTGGGGATCGCCGACCTGGGGGAGGTTGGCGGTCCCAAGTTTTTTGGGCCGTTTGCATTTCCGCCGCCGATTCGCTACCATAAATGGATACGCGCAGGGGAATCCCTGCGCAGTCAATAGCACCACGGCTTTTGGTCCTGGGTGCTGGCCGCACAGGCAAAGTTTGGTTTGCCATCGTGGGCTGGCGCCGAGAGGATTCCGCGACGGGCGGGCTGGCAAGAGCGGTGGGAGACGAGGGAAGCATGTCCGCTGGAAAGAATATTGCGAAGGCGCGCGCCGCTGTGAACAAGCCGGCGTATCCGCTGCCTGAAGCAGTGAATCTCCTGAAGCAAGTGAAGTACGCGAAGTTCGACGAGACCGTCGATCTGACGATGCGTCTGGGCGTGGATACACGCCATGCCGACCAGATGGTTCGCGGAACAGTTGTGCTGCCGCATGGATTGGGGAAGACCAAGACCGTTGCCGTGATCGCGACTGGCGATCGGCAAAAGGAAGCCACAGAGGCGGGCGCAGATTTTGTGGGCGGCGAGGAGATGGTGGAGAAGATCCAGAAAGAAAACTGGACCGCCTTCGACGCGCTGATTGCGACACCGGACATGATGAAGGTTGTTGGCCGGCTGGGCAAGGTGCTGGGACCGAAGGGTCTGATGCCGAATCCCAAGACCGGGACCGTGACCATGGATGTGGGCGCGGCGGTGAAAGAGATCAAGGCGGGCAAGGTGGAGTTTCGCGCAGACAAGACGAGCCTGGTGCATGTGCCCGTGGGCAAGCTGAGCTTCGAACCGCAAAAGCTGATCGACAACGCAACCACGGTGATTACCTCGATCGTGCGCGCGAAGCCTTCGGCGGCGAAGGGCAGATACATCAAGAGCGTGACGCTGAGCTCGACCATGGGACCGGGCGTCCCGCTGGATTCGGCTGTGGCGGACGCGGCAGTGAAGAAGTAGGGCAGGGAGCAGAACGATGGCGATTTCGAAAGCGAAAAAAGCGGAGAAGGTAAAGGTGCTGGCCACGGAGCTGACTTCGTCGACCACCGCGATTGTGGGCACGTTCAGCAAACTGACCGTGGCCAAGGATTATGAGCTGCGCAAGGTGATTCGCGAAGCCGGCGGCAAGTACCGCGTGGTGAAGAACAAGCTGGCCGCGATTTCCGGCTCGGGCACTCAGGTTGAAGAGGCGCTGAAGGGCTTGAAGGGCGTGAACTCGGTGGCGTTTACCGCGGGCGACCCGGTGGCGCTGGCCAAGGTGTTTGCCAAGTGGGCGGGCGAGAACTCGGCGGAGTTCCATTTCAAACTGGGCATCGTGGATGGCAAGCTTCTGAGCGTGGACGACGTGAAGGCGCTGGCGACTATGCCGGGCAAGGAAGAGATTTTCTCGAAGCTGCTCTTCCTGATCAATTCGCCGGCACAAAGGCTTGCTATGGTCATCAACGCTACCGGCAGGGATTTGGCGGTGGTGATTGGCCAGGGCGTGGAGAAGGAAAAATTTGCGGCTGGAGCGGCGGCATAGATTTTCGTTTCCCACCCTTTTCGCAGGAAACAGCGGAAAGGATGGGGGTCCAGGGCTCCCAGAGTTTTGGCCGGGGCAGACATGAAAGTGCGCGGTCTGGCGCATCGGAAACTCTCAAGTTTGCAGGAACGGCCGGGGAAAGACGAATTCAAACAGTTTTGAATGGAGAGAAATATGGCGGATATCGCGCAGTTGGAAGAACAAATCGTAAGCCTGAGCCTGCTGGAAGCGGCAGCTTTGGTGAAAAAGCTGGAAGAGAGGCTTGGCGTTTCGGCGGCGGCAGCAGCACCGGTGATGGTTGCCGGCGGCGCGGCGGCTGGCGGAGCAGCTCCGGCGGTCGAGGAGAAGACCGAATTTCAGGTCATTCTGAAGGATGCTGGCGCCAATAAGATCAACACTATCAAGGCGGTACGCGAAGTCACGTCGCTCGGTCTCAAGGAAGCCAAGGACCTTGTGGACGGAGCTCCGAAGGCGATCAAGGAAAACGCGACCAAGGACGAGGCCGAGGCCATCAAGAAGAAGTTTGAGGGCGTCGCCACGGTCGAAGTCAAGTAAACGGGCCGAAGTCAATGGAACGGCATGGGACTTGCGCGCGCCGCCGGGACGCGCTAAGATAGAGGGTGCGCGTCTTGGCGGTTTCGCCCACTGTCTCCAAAGGGCGAAGCGGCAGGGTGGCGCGAAATGCAGAGCGTGACGTTCACGCAAGCGGCCGCGATTCAGGGCAGCGTTCCCTGTGGCGGACGTTGACATTTAAGTTCTTTTGGGTCAGGGGTTTTCCCGAGTTCAGGCGGGGTAGCCGTTGACGATGGTCGGGCAGCGGGCAATTCGCGGCGGAAGCGGATATTGCGATCGGCGAGGACAATGGAAGAGAATTCGGACGGGAGCACAGGCGTTGAGCTGCGCTCGTGAGGCATTGCGTCCTTGCGGGCTTTTCGTGTCTTCCCGGGGTGCTGCGCAGGGAACTCTTTAACCTCTGGCAGCCCTATGCGCACAACTTCCCTTTACGGTTTCTCCCGTAATCTCGGGTCCAGCCGTTGTGCTCGCATCTTCCAATTGTGCGCAGTCTAGCGCACTTGCCCGAAGCACGCAAGGTTCACCTAGCGTTTTTGACCGAGCTCTCACAGAACCCGCCTGATCCGGGTTCTTTCCGGCAACGGGAATTCGTTTTCCGCTTGCCGCCAGCAGACGAGCGGGGAATCATGGCCCTGCTCCTACGTATTTTCGACTTCTTGCGGTAACAAGCCGGCGCCAATGAGACTCGGGCGCCGGGCCGGCTCGTGTACAGCGCCGGAGCGTCGAGGCTCAGGAGTGAACATGCCCAACGAGATGCGCGCGATTCGCAGCCGGCTCGATTTTTCAAAGATTCCAACTGCCACCCAGATTCCCAACCTGATTGAAGTGCAGCGCCGCAGCTATGAGCGGTTCCTGCAGATGGACAAGCTGCCCAACGAGCGCGACGACTCGGGACTGCAGTCGGTGTTTGTGTCGGTGTTCCCGATCATGGACTTTCGCGGTATTTCGCAACTGGACTTCGTCGACTTCTCCATCGGCAACTGGGAGTGCAAGTGCGGCCACCTGAAGGGGCTGCACCACCTGCGCACGGCCTGCGTGCATTGCGGCGCCATGGTGATCACGGATCCGTTCATGTCCAGCGACGTGCTTTGCCAGAAGTGCGGCACCTACAACAAAAACACGCCGGACTTCTGCAACAAGTGCGGCGACCCGGTGAGCTTGCAGTTGAAGTACGACCAGCAGGAGTGCGAAGAGCGGGGAATGACGTTCTCGGCGCCGCTGAAGGTGACGGTGCGCCTGACCATCTACGACAAGGACCCGGAGACCGGCAACAAGACCATCCGCGACATTAAAGAACAAGAAGTGTTCTTCGGCGACATTCCGCTGATGACGCCGAACGGCACGTTTATCGTGAACGGCACGGAGAGAGTGATCGTTTCGCAGTTGCACCGGTCGCCTGGTGTGTTTTTCGAGACAGCGAACAATCGCACCTACTTCCTTGGCAAGATCATTCCCTATCGCGGATCGTGGGTGGAGTTTGAGTTCGACCAAAAGAACACGCTCTATGTTCGCATCGACCGCAAGCGCAAGTTCCTGGGAACGATCTTCCTACGCGCGTTGGGCCTGCGCTCGAACGAGGAGATTCTGAAGACCTTCTACACCGTCGACAGGCTACACGTTGCCGATGGCAAGCTGATGTGGGAAGTGCAGCAGGACGCAACCAAGGGCACGCACCTGGTGGGCGCCAAGCCGGCGCATGCCATCAGGCAGGGCAGCGAAGAAATCGGGCACGCAGGCCGCAAGATCACGCCGCATGCGCTCAAAGCGCTGCGCAGCGGAAACATCCAGAAGGTGGAAGTGGAAGCCGCCGAGCTGGATGGCGCGCTGACAGCTTCCGATGTGGTGGACACCAATACGGGCGAAGTGGTGGTAGAAGCCAACATAGAGCTGACGGCCGACCGGCTGCACAAGGTGATGGCCTCTGGTGCGTCAACCTTCGAGGTTTTCTTCCCCGACCGCGACGATGTGGGCAACATCATCTCCAACACTTTGAAGCGCGACTCGGTACACAAGCCGGAAGAGGCGCTGATCGAGATCTACCGCAAGCTGCGGCCGGGCGACCCGCCGACGCTGGACACGGCGACAGCGCTGTTCGAGGGCATGTTCTTCGATCCGCGTAAGTACGATTTCTCGCGCGTGGGCAGGCTGAAGTTCAACATCAAGCTCTACGAGAACCAGGACGCTACGCATCTCGACCACCGGACACTGACTGCGGAGGATTTCTACGCGACCATCCGCTACCTTTTGAAGCTGCGCAAAAACATCGGGATGGTGGACGACATCGACCACCTGGGTAACCGCCGTGTGCGTGCGGTGGGCGAATTGATGGAGAACCAGTTCCGCATCGGACTGGTCCGCATGGAGCGCGCCATCAAGGAAAAGATGAGCGTGTATCAGGAGCTGAACACGGCCATGCCGCACGACCTGATCAACGCCAAGCCGGTGATGGCGGCAATCCGCGAATTCTTCGGTTCGTCGCAGCTTTCGCAGTTCATGGACCAAACCAATCCGCTGTCGGAGATCACGCACAAGCGGCGTCTTTCGGCCCTTGGGCCGGGCGGACTGAGCCGCGAGCGCGCGGGGTTCGAGGTGCGCGACGTTCACCCGACGCACTACGGACGCATCTGCCCGATCGAGACGCCGGAAGGCCCGAACATCGGGCTGATCAGCTCGCTTAGCTGTTTTGCGCGCATCAATGAGTACGGATTCATCGAGTCGCCTTACCGCAAGGTGAAGGATTCGAAGATTCTGGATTTCGTGGAGATCGTGAACGCCGGCGAAAGCGGCTTGCGCGTGGGCGACCATATCGAGAAGGCCGAGGCGCAGCGACTGAACGCGCAGTTGAAGAAAGCGGGCAAGCGGACCATCGACTCGATTCCTTTCAGCTTCTATCTTTCAGCTTGGGAAGAGGACAAACACACGATTGCGCAGGCCAACATCGAATTCAACGACAAGGGAGAGATCACCGAGGACCTGGTAAATGCGCGCCGGCAGGGGAACTTCGTGCTGGTGAACCGCACGGATGTCGACTACATCGATGTAAGCCCCAAGCAATTGGTGTCGGTGGCCGCGTCGCTGGTGCCGTTCCTGGAGCACGATGACGCCAACCGCGCACTGATGGGCGCAAACATGCAACGACAGAGCGTGCCGCTGCTGGCAGCCGAGGCGCCGCTGGTGGGAACGGGCATGGAGGGCGTGACGGCTCGCGACTCCGGCGCGGTGATCCTGGCCAAGCGCAACGGCATTGTGGACTCGGTGGACTCGGAGCGCATCATCGTGCGCGTCGAGGGCGAGCACCATCCCATGCAGCTTTCGCGCGAGGTGGGTTCGGACATTTATCAGCTCATCAAGTTCAAGCGGTCGAACCAGAACACCTGCATCAATCAGAAGCCGGTGGTCCTGCAGGGCGACCGGGTGCTGAAAGGGCAGGTAATCGCCGACGGACCGTGCACCGAACAAGGAGAGCTGGCGCTGGGCCGCAATGTGCTGGTGGCCTTTATGCCGTGGCGCGGATACAACTTCGAGGACGCGATCCTGATCAGCGAGCAACTGGTGCGCGAAGACTACTACACTTCAGTGCACATCGAAGAGTTCGAGATTGAGGCGCGCGACACCAAGCTGGGTCCGGAAGAGATCACGCGCGACATTCCCAACGTGAGCGAGCACGCGCTGCGCGATCTGGACGAGAGCGGAGTAATCCGCATCGGCGCGCAGATCGGGCACGGCGACATCCTGGTGGGTAAAGTGACGCCCAAGGGCGAGACGCAGCTCACGCCGGAAGAGAAGCTGCTGCGCGCGATCTTCGGCGAAAAGGCCGGCGACGTGCGCGATGCTTCCCTGACCTGCCCTCCGGGAATCGAGGGCACGGTCGTGGACGTGCGCATCTTCAGCCGCAAAGGCCAGGAGAAGGACGAGCGCGCCAAGTTGATCGAAGGCGAGTACGTGGCCAAGCTGGAGAAGAACCTGGGCGACGAGATCCGCATTCTGACCGACGAGCGGTTGAAGCGGCTTGAAGCCATTCTGGGCGCCAAGGAGGTGCTGGCCGATCTGCACGACGAGCGGACCAACAAGCGCCTGCTGACCAAGGGCCTGATCCTGGACCGCGACACCATCGAGCGCATTTCGACAAAGAATCTGAAGCGCATCCGCTATGCCGACAAGGATCCGCGGGTGAACGAGCAGATCGACGAGATCGAGGAGATGACGTCGCGGCAGATTGAAGTGCTGCGCAAGATCACCAATGAGAAGGTGGCCAAGCTGCAAAAGGGCGACGAGCTGCCTCCAGGCGTGATCAAGCTGGTGAAGGTGTACGTGGCTATGAAGCGCAAGCTGAGCGTGGGCGACAAGATGGCCGGCCGGCACGGGAACAAAGGCGTGATTTCGCGCATTCTTCCCGTGGAAGACATGCCGTATCTGCCCGATGGAACGCCGGTGGAGATTGTGCTGAACCCGCTGGGCGTGCCCTCGCGTATGAATGTGGGGCAGATTCTGGAGACGCATCTTGGCTGGGCAGCGCACGAGCTGGGCAAGAAAGTGGCAGAACTGTTGAAGGCCAACTCCGGCGCCGAGTATGCGCGCGAGATGGCGAAGAAGGAATTCGCCGGTACCGCGGTGCTGCGGCAGCTTCTGGAGCTGGACGACGAGATGCTGATCCGCGTCATGCAGGGCATGAGCAAGGGCATCTGGTTCGGAACGGCGGTGTTTGACGGCGCGCAGGAAAGCGAAATCAAAGCGCTGCTGGCATCGGCCGGCCTGCCTTCTTCGGGCAAGACCATGCTCTTCGATGGCCTGACGGGCGAGCAGTTCGAGCAGCCGGTGACGGTGGGCTACATTTACATGCTCAAGCTGTCGCACCTGGTCGACGACAAGATTCACGCGCGGTCGATCGGGCCGTACTCGCTGATCACGCAACAGCCGCTGGGCGGCAAGGCGCAATTCGGCGGGCAGCGTTTTGGCGAGATGGAAGTATGGGCGCTGGAAGCATATGGCGCCGCGTACATCCTGCAGGAACTGCTCACCGCAAAGTCCGACGACGTGTATGGCCGCACCAAGCTTTACGAGGCCATCGTCAAGGGCGAAGCGGCGATCGAGCCGGGCGTGCCGGAGTCGTTCAACGTATTGATTCGCGAGTTGCAATCGCTGTGCCTGGACGTGGAATTGATCAAACGCGCGGACCTCATCAAGAAGTTGCCCGCGCCGGAAGTTGCAGCGGTTGCGGACTAAAAGCAGCCTCTAGCTGTCAGCTCTCAGCCTTCAGCTTGATCGAGGTTGAACTGACGGCCGGAGCAAAGTGGAGTTTGTTGTTAGCTGGAAGTTGTGAAAGCGGCTCAGGCACAAAAGAGGCTGAGAGCCGACGGCTGAAAGCTGATAGCTGGTTTTTCAGGGTCCTTCTTGAAAGCGGTAAACGCCGCTGCCCGGGAAGGAAGGATCCCAAGATAATCCCGGGAGTAACCGCGGCGGGCAACAGAGAGCCTGCCAAGGAGGGTCGCCTTGTTCCGTTCGAACCCGTTTGAGCTTACCAGCCCCATTACCGACTTCGACGCCATCCGCATCATGTTGGCTAGCCCAGAAAAGATCCGCAGCTGGTCGCATGGCGAAGTCACCAAGCCGGAGACCATCAACTACCGCACCTTCAAGCCGGAGCGCGACGGCCTGTTCTGCGCGCGCATCTTTGGCCCGGTGACGGACTGGGAGTGCCTGTGCGGCAAGTACAAGCGCATGAAGCACCGCGGCGTGATCTGCGACAAGTGCGGCGTTGAAGTGACGGTGAGCAAGGTGCGCCGCGAGAGGATGGGCCACATTGAGCTGGCGTCGCCCTGTTCCCATGTGTGGTTCTTCAAGGGTCTGCCCTCGCGCATCGGCCATCTGCTGGACATTTCGCTGCGCGACCTGGAAGGCATTCTCTACTTCGAGTCCTATGTTGTGATCGATCCGGGTGACGCGCCGGTGCGCGAGCGCGAGATCATCAAGGACGAGACCAAGTTCCGCGAGCTCGACCAGCAGTTCCGGCCCTCCGGTTTCAAGGCCATGATGGGCGCAGAAGCCATCAAGGAATTGCTGAAGCGCGTGAGCGTGGACGAACTGGGAGTGGAACTGCGCGAGCGGATGAAGACTGAGACCTCGGCGCAGAAGAAGATCAAGTTTGCCAAGCGACTGAAGGTGGTCGAGGCATTCCGCAAGTCGAGCAACAAGCCGCACTGGATGATTCTGGACGTGCTACCGGTCATTCCCCCAGAGCTGCGCCCACTGGTGCCGCTGGACGGCGGCCGGTTCGCCACGTCGGACCTGAACGACCTCTATCGCCGCGTGATCAACCGCAATAACCGGTTGAAGAAGCTGATGGACCTGCACGCGCCGGAAGTGATTGTGCGCAACGAGAAGCGGATGCTGCAGGAAGCGGTGGACGCGCTGTTTGACAACGGCCGCCGCGGCCGCGTGCTACGTGGCGCCAACAACCGCCCGCTCAAGTCGCTCTCTGACACGCTCAAGGGCAAGCAGGGCCGCTTCCGGCAGAATCTGCTGGGCA
The DNA here is from genome assembly GCA_963835355.1 of uncultured Acidobacteriaceae bacterium. Classification (GTDB taxonomy): domain Bacteria; phylum Acidobacteriota; class Terriglobia; order Terriglobales; family Acidobacteriaceae; genus Telmatobacter. Next base: position 165,972 of record CAWIFE010000004.1, read on the forward strand.
AGCGCGTGGATTACTCGGGCCGTTCAGTGATCGTGGTGGGTCCGGAGCTGAAGCTGCACCAGTGCGGCCTGCCCAAGAAGATGGCGCTCGAACTGTTCAAGCCGTTCATCTATCACCGGCTGGAGCAAACCGGGCAGTGCACCACCATCAAGCAAGCTAAGGAAATGGTGGAGATGCAGGAGCCAGTGGTGTGGGACATCCTTGAGGAAGTCATCAAGGATCATCCTGTGCTGCTGAACCGCGCTCCGACGCTGCACCGGTTGGGCATTCAGGCGTTTGAGCCAGTACTGGTTGAAGGCAAGGCCATCAAGATTCACCCGCTGGTCTGCACGGCGTTCAACGCGGACTTTGACGGCGACCAGATGGCCGTGCACATTCCGTTGTCGCCCGAGGCGCAGATTGAAGCCAGCGTGCTAATGTTGGCCTCGCACAATATTCTGTCGCCCGCCAGCGGCCAGCCAATCACTGTGCCCACGCAGGATATGGTGTTGGGACTTTACTACCTGACCAAGGCCAAGAAGGGCGCCAAGGGCGAGGGCCGCGTCTTTTCGAACACCGACGAGATCCTGATGGCGCTCGAAGCCGGCGAAGTGGAGACACTGTCGCCCATCCGAGTTCGCTACACGGGCAAAGTACTCGACATGGCCAACGCCTACGACGATCAGGACCTGACCCACACCGAACCTGTGGACTTCGACAAGGAGTACCTGGTGACCACCGTGGGCCGCGTGATCCTGAACGATGCTCTGCCGCCGGGCATGCCGTTCGTGAACGGACTGATGAAGAAGAAGGGCATCGGGCAACTGGTGAACTACTGCAACCAGAACCTCGGGCTCGAGGTGACGGTGGGCATGCTTGACCGCATCAAGTCGCTGGGCTTCCACTTTGCCACGCGCTCCGGCCTTTCAGTGGGCCTGGACGACATGGTGATTCCGGCGAGCAAGTACACCACGGTCGACGCTGCCGACAAGAAAGTGATCGAGGTCCAGAAGCAGTACATGGACGGCGCCATCACCAACGGCGAGCGGTCGAACAAGGTGATCCAGATGTGGTCTGCGGTGACGGACCAGGTTGCCGACGAGATGTTTTCGAACATGAAGAAGGCGGACGACGAAGGGGCCATGAATCCTATCTACATCATGGCCGATTCAGGCGCCCGCGGATCGAAGCAGCAGATTCGCCAGCTGAGCGGCATGCGCGGATTGATGGCCAAGCCTTCCGGCGAAGTGATTGAGACACCGATCACGGCGAACTTCCGCGAAGGGCTGACGGTGCTTGAATACTTCATCTCGACGCACGGAGCGCGCAAGGGGCTGGCCGACACGGCGCTGAAGACCGCCGACTCGGGCTACCTGACGCGGCGGCTTGTGGACGTGGCGCAGGACGTGATCGTGACCGAGCCGGATTGCGGCACGCTGGAAGGAATCTACGTCGGCTCCATCGTGGAGTCGGGCGAGATCATCGAGCCGCTGCGCGACCGCATCATCGGCCGCGTGTCGCTGGAACGGATCAAGGACTACGACGGCAACGTTGTGGTGGAAGTGAACCAGCCCATCGACGAGGACATTGCGTCGGCAATCCAGGGCGCGGGAGTGGAGCGGGTGAAGATCCGCTCGGTGCTCACCTGCGAGTCGCGACGCGGCGTTTGCGCGCTGTGCTACGGGCGTAACCTGGGTTCCGGCCGGATGGTCGAGCTGGGCGAAACCTGCGGCGTGATTGCGGCGCAGTCGATCGGCGAACCGGGAACGCAGCTGACGATGCGTACCTTCCACGTGGGCGGCACAGCCAGCCGCGTGCAGGACAAGTCGCGCCTCGACGCCAAGAACAACGGTTTCGTGCGCTTCATCAACCTGAACACGGTGGAAAGCAAGGAAGGCGAACTGGTGGCCATGAACCGCTCCGGCTCGCTGGCCATCGTGGACGAGCGCGGCCGTGAAAAGGAGCGCTACCAGGTGGTGTATGGTGCGCGCCTCCGCGTTCGCGAGGGCTCGGCAGTCAAGCTGGGCGAGTTGCTGGCCGAATGGGATCCTTACACATACGCCATCCTTACCGAGATTGGCGGCCCGGTGCAGTTCAAGGATCTGCAGGAAGGCATCACGCTCAACGAAGAGGTGGATGAAGTCACCGGCCTTTCGCGCTGGGTGGTTGCCGACTCGCCCGACGAAAAGCGGCAGCCGGCCATTGCGATCAAGGGTGCCAAGAGCAGCAAGCGCTATCTGCTGCCTCGCGGCGCGCACCTTATGGTGCAGGACGGCGACAACGTGGGTCCGGGCGACGTGCTAGCGAAGATTCCCAAAGAGAGCACGCGCACCAAGGACATCACCGGCGGCTTGCCGCGCGTGGTGGAGCTGTTTGAGGCGCGCAAGCCGCGCGAGACTGCGATCATCAGCGAAATCGATGGCGTGGTCCGCTTCGGCGAGGTGTCGAAGGGCCAGCGCAAGATCTACGTGACGGCGGACAACGGCGACGAGAAGGAATACTCGGTGCCGCGGGGCATTCACGTGAACGTTCAGGAGGGCGAGCGGCTGCGCGCCGGCGATCCTCTCATGGACGGCCCGTTGAACCCGCACGACATTCTGGCCGTGCTGGGCGAGAAGGAGCTTCAGGCTTACCTGGTGAACGAAATCCAGGAAGTCTACCGGCTGCAGGGCGTGGCGATCAGCGACAAGCATATTGAAGTGATCGTGCGCCAGATGCTCAGGTGGGTGCGGATCGACGAAGTGGGTGACACAACCTTCCTGCTCGAACAGCAGGTAGACCGCTTCCGCTTCACAGAAGAGAACGAGCGCGTGCTGCAGAACGGGGGCCGACCAGCAATCGGACGCCCACTGCTGCTGGGCATCACCAAGGCGTCGCTTTCCACCGACAGCTTCATCTCGGCGGCCAGCTTCCAGGAGACAACGCGCGTACTCACCGAGGCCAGTATCAACGGCGCGGTGGACAACTTGCGCGGGTTGAAGGAGAACGTGATCGTCGGACGGCTGATTCCCGCGGGAACGGGATTGGAGTACTACCGCAATGTGCAGCTCTCACCAGAGCTTGAAGAGGCCGCGGCTCGCGTGCAGCAGGAAGTGCACGCCGAGATCGAAGCCGCCGAGCGCGAGCTGGAACTGATGCGGCAAGAAGGCGAGGCCGAGGAGATGGCGGCCGAGTAGGCGCACAACAACTTTTAAACTCGAAGGCCTGGCGTAAGCTGGGCCTTTGTTACGCACATCGTTTTGAAGCCATGTCCGGAGAGGTGGCGCCGGGCGATGCGGGCCGGCCGCTTTTGCGCGATTGTTTGACGGCGTACATTGCGGCGTCGGCTGCTCTCATTAGGCTGTCCGCGGAAACAGCGTCATCGGGATATAGAGCGAAGCCGACGCTGGCTGCGCCGCGGACAATGTGCCCGCCAACCGCGAAGGGCTCGTCGAAGCAGTGTTCGAGGCGATTCGCAATTTCCTCGATGTCGCAGCGGCTATGCACGGCTGCGACCACTACCGCGAACTCATCGCCGCCCAACCGGGCCAGTGTGTCGCCGGGCCGCAGTTGCCCCTTCATGCGCAGCGCGGCTTCCTGCAGATACAAGTCCCCAGATTGGTGGCCATACTGATCGTTCACCAGTTTGAATCGATCGAGATCGATGAAGATGAAGCCGAAGATGCCGGCAGACCTGCGTGCTTCTGAAATCATCGCATCCAGGTGCTTCTCCAGAGAGAAGCGGTTGGGCACGTCTGTGAGGAGGTCGAACTCCGAGCGGTGGACAAGATCGGAGTAAAGGTGCGAAGTCTCAATGGCCAGGGTGGCCAAATCTGCTCCCAGAATTAGAGCCTCAGACTCCTCCGCGCAGGGCTTGTTGAGCCGGTGAATGGCAGCAAAGATGGTTCCCAGGACGGCTCCCGAACGTCCGGGAATCTCCTGTTGGATAATCCTTTGCGAGGTGATCGTCGGAGGGCGCATGCCCAGGGACGCCCCATCGGCGATTTCGCACCAGCAGGCCGCACCGTGCAACTTGAAGGAAGCAACTTCCGTGATGTTCTCGATGATTTCGCAGAGCGGGCGGGAGTTGTTGATGTCTTCGAGGATGCGGCTGCGGCGTTGCTCGAGGTAAGCCAGTGCTGCGGTTTTCTGGCGCACCCGCCGCTCCAGGGCCCAGCTTCTGATGCCGATGGCGATGACCACGCCAAGCAGCAGGCCGACAATCAATATCAGATGGCGCACATTCAGCCAGGGAGGGCGGGCGACGACCATGATGTCGTCGACGTCACGCATGAGGATATTGAACGGCACCTCGCCCTTAAAGGGATTTGCATCGACGAGCATGCAGATGCCCGTAACCCGAACGCGCGAGCCCAGGGGGATTTCTTTCATTGGCGCAAGAGGGGCACGGCTTGCCGTGCCGGGATGGCGGAGGATGGCGGAGAAGAGGTGACCGTTGGACTCCAGGATGTACTCGTCCTGGGTGGCCTGCCGGACCTCGGTAACCACCGTGCCTTCAATGGAAACCAGGTCGAAGACATGACTGTTGCCTTCATTGCCGCCAAGCGCCAGATCGCGCCAGGTGAAGAGTGACGGGTTGACCGGGGCGGCCACGGAGCTGTCGCGGACTTCACTTCGAGAGAGCGTGAGAAAGCCGTTCTCAACGGTCGGGAATCCGATGGCGTCGGCGATTTCGCCGACGCGCAAAACGTCCCAACTGTTGGTTGTGATCCAAAGGCTTTTCGATCCACTCTGAAGTACGAGCGCTACGCCGGGTTGATAGTAGGTAATCGTTCCATGAACGTGCAAACGGTCGCTCATGTCGCGAACTCGATAACCCGTCAGAATCCGGTCCATCGGCGTCACGATTATGGACCACGGGTCAACGCCGGCTCGTTGCAGAATCCTTACCTGGTTAAGAGACTGGACATGGAGCAGGATGCCGGTCTGCTGCATTTTGTTATCGAAGCGACCGGATTGGACTCCGGTTATCTCCACCTCGGCGTCCAGAAGGTCCGCAGGGCTGCGCGGATCGTCACCGTCGATGCTGGCGTCAAGGGGGCTTCCATCCACGAGTAGTTGCAACTCAACGGTAGAGACCGGCATTTGGGAGTTGTGGACCAGATCGGCGGATTGAACCAGGGCGCGCAACGCGACGAGCTTGCAGTCGGTTTCGGCGTGCAGCATCTGTGAGTAGTCTGGGTGGCGCGGCGTGGGCAGCGAACCGTGAGCCAATAGCGCGATTTGAGCGTTTTCCACATACGGCCGGAAGCTTTCGTGCATGGTTCCGCGCACCCGCACGCGATCGCCTGGAATGAGCCTGTACATGGCGGCGGGGTGCAAATAAATGGCCGAGTCGCCATCCTGGACAAACAGATTCCTTTCATAGGGGCGGTAGTACGTGACGGTGGCCTCGAAGGAAACGGGCGAGTGCCGGCTGGCCTGGCCGTTGGTCAGGCTCGCCGCGGCCAGCAACGTGGAGATTTGGGCAGACGGCTGGGCCCAAGCGCCCGAAACGCAGAGGCAAAGCATCGCGAACAGGGGGACGACCCTTTTCATTGGCGCGGCTCACAAGGGCTGGAAGACGCGGGATCCTGCCCTGGGAACCCTTATCGGCAAAGATGAGAGATCAATGAACTCAGCGCGAGGAAATCTTGCCCGGCCAAGGAGTTGCGGGTTGGGAACGCGACAGACTAGGAATCGGCTTCGGTGGCCAATACAGCTTCCGGCTGTTCTTCGCCGGCACGGGAGTGTGAAAGGCGGGTGTACTTGGCCACATACATGGCGGCGTCCGCAGAGCGGAGCAGACTGTCGGCGGAGTCGGCGTCTTCGGGGTAGAGGGCGAAGCCAAAACTGGCCGAACCGCGCAGAATATATCCATCCCCGATAAACGGCTCATGGAAGCAGGCATCCAGCCGCGCCGTGATCTCTTCAACCGCGGCGCGGTTGCGTACTTCGGAAACCAGCACTGCAAATTCGTCACCGCCCAGCCGCGCCAGCACATCGCCAGGTCGTAGTTGCCGTTTCATGCGCCGCGAAACTTCCTGAAGATACAGGTCGCCCACAAGGTGCCCGTGCAGGTCATTTACTTGCTTGAATTCATTGAGGTCGATGTAAATCAAGCCAAAGATACCGGCGGTTTCGCGAGCGATTTGAATCATCGCAGCCAGAGTTTTTTCCATTGCGAAGCGGTTCTGCACGTCCGTCAGGAGGTCGAACTCGGAGCGGTGCACGAGATCGGAGTAAAGGCGCGACGTTTCGATCGCCAGGGTAGCCAATTCCGCTGCCATGGCGAGTGACGCCATTTCCTCCGCATTGCTATCCTTGCGCACGTCGAAAGCTGCGAAGACCGAGCCCAGAGTCGAACCGGAACGGGCGGCGATCTGGTGTTCGACGGTGCGCAGCGACGGAGAGGGAAGCTGAAACGGGCGATTTCCCAAGGTTGCTCCGTCCACTACCTGGCACCAACAGGGCGCTCCGTTCAGCCTGACCGAAACTAACTCTGTGACCCGCTCCAGAATTTCGGCCAGTGGCTTGGAATGATTAATGGCCTCGAGGATCCGAGCGCGCCGCTGCTCGACATAGGCGAGCGATCCAATGCGGCGCCGGTTCCTTCTTTCCATAAACCATGCGCGGATGCCAAGGGCGATGACCATCGCGAGCAAAATGCCCACGATCGTGACCAGATGACGCACGTTTAGCCACGGAGGCCGGGCGACGACGACGATATCGTCAAAGTTGCGCATCAGGATACTGAACGGCACTTCGCCGTTAAAAGGGTTCGCGTTTTCGAGCATGCAAATGCCGGTGACGCGGATGCGCGCTCCCACCGGAATATCCCGCATCGATGAAGGTGGCGCCGACTGCGACGTGCCGGGATGGCGAACGAAGGCGGAGAACAGGTGACCGTCGGAGTCGAGCACGTACTCATCCTGCGTGGCCTGACGCACCTCGGCGACGACCTGACCCTCAACGGAAACCAGGTCAAAGACGTGGCTGCGACCGTCGTTGCCGCCACGGGCGAGCTGCAGCCAGGTGAAGAGTGCAGGAGAAACCGGCGACTGCACCAAGCTGTCCCTAACCTCACTGCGGTTGAGCGTCAAGAAGCCATTTTCGACGGACGGGAATCCAATCGCGTCCGCGACATCGCCCACTTGGAGAGGGTTCCAGCTGTCGGTGTTGATCCACAAGCTTCTAGGGCCGTCCTGGAGCACTAGCGCGGAGCCCGGCTGGGAGTAGATGATCGTTCCTCGCACGCGCGTTCGTTGCGAAGAATCATTCGTGCGATAGCCGGTAATGATGCGGTCCATGGGCGTAACCGGAAGCGACCAGGGGTCGGAGCCAGCGGGTTTGAGGATCTTCACCCCGTCCAGAGATTGAACGTGGAGCAGGACGCCGGTCAGCTGCATCTTATTGTCGAAGTGCCCGGCGATTGCGCCGGTGACCTGCACGTCGGCGTCGAGCAGGCCTTTGAGGGCGCTTTCATTGTCGCTGTCGACGTTCGCGTCTACCATACCTCCGGCCACGACCATGCGAAGATAGATGGCCGGTGTCGTTGACCGGCTGCTTGGCACCAGATCGGCGGAGCGAATCACGGCGCGCACCGAAACCAGCTTGCAGTCGGCCTCGGCACGGATCATCTGATCGAAAGTGGGCTCCGCCGGCTTGGGCAATGGACCGTGGCCTACGACGGTGATATCACTGCTAACCACATAGGGCCGGAAACTTTCGTGAATAGTTCCACGAATCAGGATGCGATCGCCCGGAGCAAGCTTCAGCACTGTGGTGGCATGGACATAAATGGCGTCATTACCGTCCTGCACAAATAGGTCTTTATCGTACCAGCGGTAGTAGGTGACGGTCGCTTCGAAGGCGACGGGCAGATGCTTGGCGGCTTCGGCGTTGGAAATGGTGGCAGCAGTGTGCAGCGAAATCGCGGGCGCAGGCTGGGCTGGCCACGCAGCCGGGACGGTTGCGAGGAGAAGGACAGCCGGGAAAAAGAATCGTCTCATCGGCACGAGTTTCACTTCGCCTTCGCGATCTTTCCGCGTTCGCTGGCTCCCTTGAGAGTTCGGTTGACCGTATCACTCATCCGGTCCAGCCGGATGGGTTGGGGTGCCGAGCGAGCTGAGACCTGCTAGTGGAATACCTTGCACCTATCTTACTTAGACTGAAGCGGTTGGATATAGCACTTTCGGTGCGTTGACCCTCCGGTTTCTTCCCCATCGATCTGGCCACTGAATTCGTTCCCCGGCAGCGAAAATGCAGACCGTAAAACAGCAATTTTGGGGGTTTTAGTAAGCTGGCGTTGCGCGGGGTTCTACACTGAATGAGACCGTTTGAAAGGCAATTTGACGAAAGCATGGCAAAAAAACTGCGGGTTGGCATTCTTTTTGGCGGGCGCAGCGGCGAGCATGAGGTGTCGCTGCTGTCGGCAGCATCGGTTTTGGGGGCGATCGATCGCGAAAAATTCGATGTTACGCCCATTGGTATTACCAAAGAGGGCCGCTGGCTGGCGGCGGCTGATGCTCGCGGCCTGCTGAATGGCGGCGCTGGTGGGGTGGGGCGGCGGCTGCGCGCGGGCGATCCGGAGGCCACGCCGGGAGCGAAGCTTTTACATGAAGGCATTCCGACACTGATGGCGCCGGAGCCTGTTCCCCAAGGCCCGGAAGGAAAGGGCATCGAGGTCGTGTTTCCGGTGCTGCACGGAACTTTCGGCGAGGACGGCACCATTCAGGGGCTGTTTGAGCTGGCGGGTATCGCCTATGTTGGTTCGGGCGTCCTAGGATCGGCCGCGGGCATGGACAAGGACATCATGAAGCGGCTGTTTGCCGAGGCCGGATTGCCTATCGTCAAGCACGTCACACTACTCCGTGCGGAGTGGGAGAAAGCGCCGCGCAAGGCGATTTCGGCGGTAGAGAAGACGCTCAAGTATCCGGTGTTCGTGAAGCCGGCGAACCTTGGGTCATCCGTTGGTATTTCAAAGGCGCACGACCGCGCGGAACTTTCGCCGGCGCTGGCGTTGGCGGCAAAGTACGACCGCAAGCTCATCGTGGAGCAAGGAGTCGGCGGAAAAGCTGCTCGTCGCGGCGGCCAGGCGGCGCGAGCGCGCGAGTTTGAGGTAGCCGTGCTCGGCAATGACTCGCCCAAGGCAAGCGTGGTGGGCGAGATCATTCCGAGCAAAGAGTTCTACGATTACGAGGCGAAGTACCTCTCCGAAGGCTCCGTACCCGTGATCCCGGCGAAGATTTCCCGCGACCAGAGCCGGAAGATTCGCGAGATGGCCGTGGCCGCATTCAAGGCCTGCGATCTTTCCGGGTTGGCGCGCGTCGACTTCCTGATGGAGCCCGGCGGAAAGGAGCGCATCTTTCTCAACGAAGTGAACACGATGCCCGGCTTCACGCAGATCAGTATGTACCCCAAGCTGTGGGAGGCGACGGGGCTGAGCTACAAGGAGCTGATCACGGAGCTGATTGAGTTGGCGCTGGAGCGGCAGGCGGAGAAGAAGAAGACGACTTACAGCAGAGAAGAGTAAAGAGGCAGGGACCAAGGGACCAAGGGAACGAGGGATTAGGAAAAGCAAAAGCAAGCGCAAGAATAGGGAACATGGAACAGGCTTACGGTGTCTAATGGAATGCGCGGTACTCCGCATTTGTCTACTCGCTGTTTTTCCGCCGTATTCTAGTTCTGAGGGACGATTCCGATGACCTTGCTCGATGCTCCGCAGTTCGACGCCGCGCGATCCAAGCGCAACAAGTTGATCGTGCAGTTGAGCGCTGCGGCGCTCTTCGTACTGCTGGTGGTTTATTGGCTGGTGGCCAGCCGGCCTGTGGACTGGCCGTGGAACTGGAACCGCTATCTCTTCGGACGCGCCACGGTGAACAATTTTCTGGGTGCTGTCGAGGCCAACGATCTGAACAAAGCGTACGGAATATGGTTGAACGACAAGAACTGGCAGCAGCACCCGTCGCAGTACGCGACCTATCCCTTCGCGCGTTTCCAGGGCGATTGGGGGCCGACGAGCCCGGACAACGAATATGGCGCCATCCGCAGCCACAAGATTGCGCTCGCCGGCCGCTACGGTAACGGCTTGCTGGTCGCAGTGTTCATCAATGGCCGCAAGAGCGACGCGCTCAGCCTCGATTACGACCCGAAGACCGGCCAGTTGAGCTTTGCGCCGCCTGGCGTGAGCCTGTATCTGGGGCCGTGAAACCGGGAACAAGGGAACAAGGGAACGAGGGACCAAGCGAGCGAGGACGCCGCGGTGACGTGCGTGATTCCAGCTCGATTTGCTGCGAGAAAAACAAAAAACTCCGCCGAAAACAAAAAACTCAAAACCGAGACTGTGAAACTGTGAAACTGTGGACAGAAGTTGTTGATTCTAAAGGCTCCACAGTTTCACAGTTTCACAGTTTCACACACTGGCATGGGGGGGTGGGGTCTGGAGGATGGGGGGGTGGGGTCTGGAGGATGGGGGGGTGGGGTCTGGAGGATGGGGGGGTGGGGTCTGGAGGATGGGGGGGTGGGTAGAAAACAGTGGTCAGTGAACAGTGGTCAGTGGTCAGAAAAGCGGAGACCGAGGGGCCCAGGGAACAAGGGAATAGAAAAACAGGGAACAGGGAACAGAGGACAGAGAAACAGGGAACAGAGAACAGAGAACAGGGAGCAGAAAACAGAGGACAGAGGATCGTGGGTTGTCGGCCGGGGGCCGTTCTGGTCTCGCCGTGGATCATCTGGCCGTCGATTTTCCGCTCGTCGATCATGGAATCAGTATGCGCCGGAGGGGGGAAATAATCGGCAAACTTGGAAAGGCAGGGACCAAGGGAACAAGGGACCAAGGGAACAAGGGAATGAGCGACTTACGGGAGCCGGGCCGATTTATTTTGGCGGCGGGGGCTTGACAAAGTTTGGGGAGGCCAAGGGTCAGGAAAAAGCGAGGGTACGTCCCGTGCGCCCCTAGGTTTCTCGTCCCTAGTTTCTGTTCATGTTTTCAGCGGGTTGCGAGGCGGGGAAGCTGCAGCGCACTTGACTAAAAACGGGGGAACGTCCCGTCTGTCCCCGGGTTCGTCCCCGGGTTCCCCGGGGTTCCCCGGGTTCCCGGGTTCCCGGGTTCCCGGGTTCCCGGGGTTCCCGGGTTCCCGGGTTCCGGAATGAAGGAGTTGGGTAGCAATAAGGGGTGGTGCAGGGGTTGACAGGGAAGAGCAGCGGGGCATGATCGGCGGCGGATACAGCGTTTTCCGGGACCGATCCGTCCTTCGTGAGGGAAACCCATGTTGGATGAGCGCATTGCGCTGATAGCCCCAACCGGGGTCGGGACGAAATTATCCAGGCGGAGTGGTCACTACTCAAATGCGAGCTCTGGCTGGTCTTTGGATACCCCGAATTTACCTCGCCTCGCGATAGTAAATGGGCCAGGCGCATAGCCCGTGTGCCTCGCCCAGTCCAAGAGAATCTTCGCAACCGTTTCCGCGGTTCCATCACGCCATCCGGCTCCGAGACGGGAATTAAGCTCGCGGCCCAAGTCCTGCAGGAGCCGCCTCTTGCCTGTGTTCTCTTGAAGGATTGCAACGAACGCTGCGAACCCCTCCATTGAAATTACAGAATCGGCGAAGAGTTGCGCTCGGCTCTCTTGGTTTTTGATGAATTGAAACATCTTCGAGGTTACTTCCAAGCTTCCTGTCTTCCGGACGATAAATCCAAGGTCCTCCAGCGTCGCGACTGCTTTGGTCGCCGTACTCGGCCTCAGGCCAGAGAGATCGACTCCAGTTTTTGCTGCGTACGCGTTCGCGATCCGCGTACACGCTTCGAACACAGGCGAGTATTGAATGATGGGCATTTTGCCGGCAGTAGGATAGCCGCGCGCTCTGGCGAGTCTCGCCCTTTGTCGTACCTCGGTGCCTGGGCGGTATCTTTGCAACGTCGATGTTCCCGCGTCGAAAATCGCTAAATCCGCATAATCCATCCAGTCTGCGAAAACACGCGCGTACGTTAGCCAAGTTGCCTTTGCTGCAAGCAGATAAGGACAAGCCTTCGCCAACTCGGTGGCAGCCTCTTCGAGGGGCAGCGCGGCCTCGGCCTCAAGTTTTTCGAGAAGCTTCCATACGAGGCGATTGTGTCGGATTCGTTCCTTGACATGGGTTCTAAGCGTCAGTTCGAAGCCCCCGGACTCGCTCGATTGAGGAAGCTGCAACTGCACCACGCCGGATTCAAGCTTGGCTATTCCGAGCAAGCGCAGGTCCTTCAAAATGTTATAAAAGGATTTCTCGGTTAGTTTTGCCTGGGCCCTAAATCCATCTGCTTCTACACTCGGTCCGACCTTATTAAGGAGTCCAGCGGCATTCAGAACGCTTCCAACCTGAATGCGGGGAATATAGTTTTCTTGGATAGGCACGTTTCCTGAGTTGAGATAATCCTTAAAAATATCCCAATAGATGTCGATCTTCACCCCGACGCGGATGATGAGTCTTGCATGGACGAGGCTTTGCAGAACGTCCGGCTTGAGCTCGTCGCCATACTCATAGATGCTTATCGGCGAGGACTTCGCGATCCGCCTAAGCGTCTCTTCTTGCTCAAGGGATAAGCCCCTAAGGTCCTCCTGAAATAACTGCTTCACATTTAGGAGAGAGTTGGCTATTTCAGCCTGTTGGACTCCGGCCTCCCTCTGTTGCTTGACGTGAGCGCACAGTTTCTTCAGGAGCCACGGATAGCCTTGGGAAAACTCAGACAGGAAGAAGACCAGGTCCTTCCGCAGTTTCGAGCGTATTTCGCTGCTAAGCCGCTGAAGCATCTCTGCGGCTTCGGGCTCCGAGAAAGCCCCGAGCGGAACGCGCCTGCTTCCTTCAGCAATTGCGTCTCGCATCTGATATGGGAACTCAGTGGTGATTCCGAAAAGATCGGACTTCCACGAAAACCCCAAGAGAACATTTGTCTGGGCCCCTCCCACCTTAAGAAACAGGTCGCGGATTGGGCGCAAAGCGTCGGGAAGGAAGAACAAATTTTCGAATTGGTCGAAGAAGATAACAAGAACGCGTCTCCGGCTTGCAAGGCGCTCGCCCAGGCGAATGAGTAGCCCCGCAGCGCTCTCATGGCCGAGCACTTCGGCTCCCTCGCCACGATCGGGAAGGGTTCCCGAAGCGTCGTATCGACTCAATACGTGGCTTACGGCGAGCAAGGCGAATTGCGGTGAAGAGGCGGATCGACAGTCAATCGAGACCGCGAAGTTTCCCGATGCGTTGAGGCGAGACACCGCAGAAAGAACAGCGGAGCTCTTGCCGAATCCTGAGTTTCCTTCAAAGAGAATTCCGCGCGCCGACGTCTTCCCATCGACGACCTCGGTGACCAATGACTCCACCTGGCTTAACACGTCACCGCGACCAACAAAGAACTCGGGTGAGGCTGGGAACTGGTACTCGAAGCACGTAGAGCTGCCTTGGACCTCAACGATCTCTTCCGGGTCGCCCTTGGCCTCCGCGGCAGCAGGGCCTGGGAGCGGTCTGGGGCGAAGAACTTCGAGAGACACTATGTCGGGGTCAAGGCCGCGGATATAATCAATCGTCTCATCAGATTGGATACTTGCTCCGTCGGAGTCGAAGATTGCGACATTCTGAGGGATCGTTGACCCTGGGGGCACCACGAAAAAGACAAAGAAGAAGCCTCTCTCCGTGTAAACCAAGAGCCAATCCCCTGCCTTTCCAGCCGAGACAGGAATCCCTTGTCTCGGAACCTCCGGACGGCAGGCGAGACGACTTGAGAAGATGCTCAACAGTACTTCCTCTTCCTCAACCAGCCGCACGGTCATGTTTTTCTCGTTCGCTAGGTTCTCATCGTAGAAGGCTCTCGCATGCGAGTTAACGCCCGGAATCGCGAGGTAAAGTCCCTGACATCTGTGGTCTCGAAGCCAACGCGCCGAGTATTTTCCAAAGAATGCTTGGAGCTTCGGGGAATCCAATTCGGTTTCGTAGAACTTGCATTCCGCGTAAAGCGGAATTTCGGTGACGGCGGAGGTCCCCACGATGTCGATTTCCATCCCGCTGTAGTTCCTACTGGTCACCTCATCAATCTTGAATCCGAGTTGGCGAAGTACGTCGGCCATCAGTCGCTCGAACAGTTTCCCTCGCGCCTGCGCCATGGCGGAGGCGGATTTGCCCGGTGCCAGTATTCGGAGGTTTCCCATGGGGTCCATTATCGAACACGCTTCCGGGCCCCTTTGCAGAAATCTGCGAGACCCGAAACGGTGAGCGCTGCGAGAATCTTGGGGCCTTCCTGGCTCATTGGTTAGTCAATTTGAGCCAATCGCTAAGTTGCTATCAACGGCAGGTTAGTCCTGACTAGTCGGCTTCCGTTTACCTATGCTCAGTCAGAAGCCATTGCGAAATATCAGCACCCCAGTCAGCACCCTGAAATGCGGTTAATGACGGATTTCCGCAGAAGACCTCCGCCGTACAAGAGCAGAGATCACCGGAAGGTCAAATTGGGCCAAATCTTGTAGGCAATCGGCGTCCCGATACTGAAGATTCTGTAGGCGATCCAAAGTCATTCTTTCTGCTTCCAGTCAACACAATCCATTACGGTTATGGCTTCAAGCCGTTGCTCTTTGTGCGCCGCGGAATATAACCGGAGGGAGTTTGCCGATCCGAGCCTGTTTGACCGAAATCTCGGTTCAATTCATCATTCGCCGCTATTGAGTGAAGAGAAGCGACACCTGTGCCGCCAATCCTGCTGGCACAGATCAGGGAGGGATACGCCCATGAGTCTAGTCGAAATCATACGAGAGAAGCAGGAGGCGCTTCGCGTTCGCGACCTGGCCCAACTCTTGGGGGTTTCTCCGCAGCAGATCTACAAGATGGCGGCTAACGGCGAGATCCCATCATTCAAAGTGGCCAACGCTGTCCGCTTCGACCCGCACGAGATCGCCGGGTGGTTGACGGAAAAGTACCCCCCTCGTGGCGTAGAGGTGCGATTCGCAGCGGCGAAGAGAGCATAGCCATTGACCACCGCAAGATCGCGGGTCGCAGATCCAGGAGCGACAGTTCGCACCAAGCTCACGACTTCGAGATATGCGGGAGGAAAGACGGCTAGGAATTTGACCGAGTTTTGAAACCACCTCATGCTGTCTCCGCATTGGAGGAGGCCCGTGGCGGAACGCAAGGCGTATCTCACGATCGCCCTTTTGCTGACGATTCTCGACGCCGTCGTGGTTTTGCACTATGGAGGAGCGACCTGGACGGGGTGGTCAGGAGTCGTGTGGATTCGCCTGCGAATGCTCCTCCTGGCAGCACTTTCGGCAACGTCGCTCGCCAATGTCTGGGCCCAAGCCATCTACGGGTTAGGTCAAGCGCGCCATGGTGGGCGGAGTGCGCCGGCACTGAGCGTGGCAGCCAATCGAACGGAACCGCAGGGAGAAGGCGATGTTTGATTCGATCACTGACCTCGCTTGCAAACTAGCCGGGACGGGCTACTTCATCGACTCGGTCATGACGCAGGTCGTTTTTCTCGCGGCCAAGCTTCAGAAGCCTCTTCTGCTTGAAGGGCCTGCGGGCTCGGGTAAAACGCAGCTCGCCATCTCCGTTGCCGCCGCGGCCGGCACGCACGTTGAGCGCCTGCAGTGCTACCGCGGAGTGACGGAAGAAAAAGCAATCGGGCGTTTCGATGAGAGTTTGCAGCGGCTCTACATGGAGTTCTCGAAGGGCCAGCACGAGAGCTGGCAGACCGTGCAGGCCAATCTCAAGGGACGGGATTTCTTTCGGCCCGGTCCATTGATGCGCGCGCTCGAATGCGAACGGCCCTGTGTGCTGCTCATTGACGAGCTGGACAAAGTTGACGACGGGTTCGAAGCAATGCTGTTAGAAATCCTCTCTGCCTGGCAGCTCTCGATTCCCGAGTTCGGTACGGTCTCGGCAAAGAGCATTCCCTTTGTCGTGCTGACCAGCAACGAGGAGCGACGTTTAGGAGACCCGATCCGGAGGCGCAGCCTCTATGTCCGGGTCGAGCATCCTACGCCAGACCGCGAGGCGGAGATCATCGCCAGCCGCACGCCTAAAGCCGATGAGAAGTTTCACCGGGAGATGGCGGGGATCGCACTCTCGTTCCGCAATTATTCTCTCGAGAAACCACCCTCAGTCTCCGAGATGATCGATTTCGCCAATGCTCTGCAACTGCTCGGAACGGACCACGTGACCGAGGAACATCGCGATGTCCTGCTGCCTTTTTTAGCGAAAACTGAAAAAGATCGTCGGCATCTTTTGCTTCGCGAGGGATTCAAGAGTCTGCTTGACGATGGCGCCAGGTTCGCGCAGAGCCTGACGGTCTCCGGAGGGCCAGTTTCATGAAGCGATGGCCGCTCATCCTGTTGCTGCTCGTGTTTCCCGGGTTTGCGTTGGCCCAAGCCGATCCCGCCGTGGCGGAGCACTTCGTGCGGCAATATGCGGCGCACTATCATGTGCCGCCCGAGCTGATCGCCGCGTTGATCGACGTTGAATCGCGATGGGACCCGCAGGCGGTTTCAGACAAGGGCGCGATGGGACTCATGCAACTGATGCCCGCGACAGCGCGGCGATTTGGCGCCTTTGAACCCTTCGACATCGAGCAGAACATAGCGGCAGGCACCCGCTACGTCACGGCGTTGATGTGGGAGTTCCACGGGGATCTGCGCCTGGTCGCTGCGGCCTACTACGCGGGCGACCACTGGATCGCGCGGGAGCAATTGAACTATCGCAATCCGGAGGTTGTGGCCTATGTGCAGGCGGTCCGGCGGCAGTACATGATTCGCAGATTTGCGGCCATGAGGCCGCCGAGGAGGTCCTTCCCGTGAAACATTGCTGGTTCATGCCCATTGCGCTCCTTCTACCGCTGCAGCTTAACGCGACGGACGCGGTGGTCGTGGCGCGTGTCGCCACCATCGCCATCAACCCGAGAGAGATCACAGTCCTGCATCTGCATCCGGAGTTTGAGTCGACGATCCGAATGCCGGAGGAGGTCACCTCCGTCATTCTGGGTAGCCCCGGCGAGTTCAAGGCTGAGCATAGTGCAGACGAGCCCAACTACGTCTACGTCAAACCGATTACCAAAGAGCCCGCTCAGTCGAACCTTCTGATTGCGATGAAATCGGGTCAGCATGTGACGTTAGAGTTGGTCAGCGATGGCGCGAGCATCGCGAATGAGTCCCAACCGGTGGACTTTCTGATTGAGTACAGCTCCGCACGAAGCTTTCTAATCTCGTCGGATTCCGGCGCTCTGGCGATGCCAACCCCGCCGAGCAAGGAGCGGGAAGATGCCACGAATGGCTCGGACGCCGGCACGGGCTCAGCGCCGCTTTCCAGCCTCGACGGAGAATTCAAGGAGCAGGCGAGAGTGAATGCTCCCAGATGGACCAAGTGGGAAGGCCAGCAGATCGAGACATCGATTGGCGACATGCGGCAGTTGAGCAACGAGACCATGATCTCCTACTCCATCCTGAACAGCTCGAATCAACCCGTCGAGGTCCTTCCACCGCAGATCCAGATCACGGAGCGCAGGGATACAAAGAAGAAAAAGAAGGAGGGCAAAGGCATCATCTCGGACCAGTTGGAAATTCGGGACTACAGGTTGAGCACAACCCGGCTGGAGCCGGGAGGACGGGCCGACGGCGTGGTTGTCTTCGATCGGCCCAATTTCAAGGAATCAACGGAGAAGCTATTTCTCGAAATCGCGCAGGCGGACCAGGTGGATCATCCTGTCCTAATTCGTCTGCCGTTTACCCCACCCATCTCCGGCAATGGCAACTAGAAGGGAGCCCAGAGGCTATGAGCATCAATGACAACAACACGAACGGAAGCCGAGGGTCGTCTACCCCGGTCGTGGAAGCCGCTGAGCCGATGGCTTCGCCAGCGCCGTCTCAGACGCGTGACCCAGCCATCTTGAGCGGCAAAGAAGAACCTGCGGCCAGGTTCGCGACGAGAGCTGGCGTCAAGGCTGCGGACGGGATCAGCAAAAGCAAACTCATTCTTCTCGGTGGCGGCTTGGCCGTCGCGGTTCTGTTCTTTGTGTTCACGGCTATTGTCGGCAAGTCTCCGAAGAAGCAGGCGCCCGTCAAGCAGGCGTCTCAGTCTCAGCAAGCCGAACAGGAGCAGACAACTCCGCCCAAAGGCAGCGTAACGCCACTGATGGACACCCCGCGCACGCCGGCGCCGGACAACACCAGCGGCCAGCTCGGGCCAGGCGACATCCGGCGCACACGCTCATTAGACAATGGCGCAACCACCAAGCCATTTGCCGCCAAACCTGTTGTTGCCAGTTCTCTGGGAGCGGTACCCTCTTTCGCGGACACACAACAGAGGTGGGAAGATCCTGCGCCTTACGGAGGAACTCCACCCGCAGAGACGCCGCAAACGCAGCAGAACAGCCTGAAGGAGACGTCCATCGTCTTCGTGCGGAGCCTGGCGCAGAACCAGGCTGGACCAGCGCCCAGGGTCACTTCCGATGACGATGGAGCGCCCCGATTGGACCTGACTCCGGGAACGCGCATCCAGGCGAAGCTTGAGACGCAGATATCGAGCGCGGTGGTCGCCCCTGTTGTGGCGGTAGTCGAATACACCTATGCGATTGGCGACAGGATCGTCGTTCCCGCCGGCGCGCGTGTATATGGCCAACTCCAGCAGGCCGATCGGAGCGGGCTGGTCAGCGTGAAGTTCGACGAGATCGAGTTACTTGATGGCGCGCGGGAGAAGATCGACGCCGTCGGCACCGGGCTCGATCTAGGGCCGATCAAGGGGAACGTCGACGGGAAGAACACAGGCAAGAACTTCCTGGTGCGTGCCGTATCGGGGATCGGTTCAGTGCTTGCCGAAGTAGCCGGAAACAATACGAGCGGCGCTTTTTCCGAAGACGACATGCTGCGGGAGCGACTAGCCGAGAACGTCGGCACTG
This sequence comes from uncultured Acidobacteriaceae bacterium, assembly GCA_963835355.1. Taxonomy (GTDB): domain Bacteria; phylum Acidobacteriota; class Terriglobia; order Terriglobales; family Acidobacteriaceae; genus Telmatobacter. The sequence goes on from CAWIFE010000004.1 coordinate 184,833, forward strand.
CGGGCGACTCCGAGGTCATGAACCTCAATGCCAATAGCCGCGTAGTCGTCTCCGTTCCCGCCGACACGAAGATCTACATCGTGTTCACTAAGCACGAACAAACCCCCGCCGAGCTTCACGCGGCAGCTCCCACGGTTCAGTAAACCGCGGCACCCCACACGCTTCTTTTTCTCGCCCTGGCCCGAGCGCCAGGGCGTTTTTGTGTACGGCGATCTAATGCCACGGACTGCCTGCCCGGGCGAGTTGAGCTGCTCTTGCATCGCGTCTTCAATGCTGCTACGGTGAACGAGTTCTCCCCGTCATTGCAACCCTGCCCGAGCAAAGATCGATCCGCATGACCCAGTGTGCGGTTGAGCAATCTTCGCTCCCAATGCCCCAGAATGTAGTTGAGCAAAGATCGTTCCCGTTGACCCAATTCCCAATTGAGCAAAGAACGGTCCCGATGGCTCAGTGTGCAGCTGAGCCATTTACGATCCCGATTGCCCAATTCAGAAATGAGCAAAGATCGGTCCCGATGACCCAAAGTGCGCTTGGGCAATCGTCGGACCGGTGACTCGGTGCGCGTGCGAGGCAAAAACACGCGATGTGCGTCAGGAACTGTGGTTATGTATATCCTGCCGCCAGGCTCAATAGTCTGTGGTTCCTGATGTTCTGTTCTGGCGAATCACCTCAAGAAGTTTCCTGGAGCATCTCAGCGAGTTCGACGAGACCGATTGCATCGGTCATGTCGTCGAGCGGAAAGCGCTCGCTTCCTGAATAAACCAAAAAGCGCCTTCGGGGTTTGAGGTCGGCACAGGCTGAATAAAATCCGCGCTCGATCTTCGGCGCCGAACTGCGTTTCACCTCGATAGCCCAAAGTTCGCCATTCGGCAGCGTAAGGAGAAGGTCCACCTCGGTCCCGTTGGAGGTCCGATAGTAGTGCGCTTCAGTCCCGTCCGGGGACGCGGTGATGAGGGTTTCGATGACAAAGCTCTCCCAGGTTTGTCCTACAACCGGATGAGCAAGCAACGCTTCCTTATCGCGAATTCCAAGCAAGGCATGCGCTATGCCAGTGTCGCGTACATATACCTTGGGCGACTTGACCAGCCTCTTCCCGATATTTCTGTGCCAGGCCGGCAGCCGGCGAACGACCAGGAGATCGACAAGAAGGTCGAGATAACCGGCGACCGTCTTGCCATCGACAGCTAGGCCCCGCGCAAGATTGGAAGCGTTCAGAAGCTGCGTCTGGTTGTGTGCCAGCATCGTCCAGAAGCGTCGCAGCGTTTCAGCCGGTATGCGCAATCCGAATTGAGGAATGTCGCGCTCCAGGTACGTTCGTACAAAATCGCGCCGCCACTGCATGCTGAGATCGTCGGATTCCGCCAGGAAGCTGCGCGGAAAACCGCCCCGGACCCATAGTGTGTCCATCGCCGCGGCGCCAGTTTCGAGGACGTCGAAAGGCCCGAGTTCCAAATAGGAGATGCGTCCTGCCAGACTCTCGCCGGACTGCTTGAGTAAGTCCATCGCGGCCGATCCAAGGAGAAGAAAACGTCCATTTGCCTTCCCTTTACGGCGTCCCTTGTCGATGATGCCGCGCAGTTGCTGAAAGATCTCCGGCGCGCGGTGTACCTCATCCAGAATCACCAGTTGGTCGTCATGATCTGCGAGGTACTTGTTCGGGTCAGAGAGCTTGGCGCGATCATTTTCGTCTTCAAGGTCGAGGTAGACAGAATTTTGCAGCCGGGCAATCTCGAGCGCGAGAGTTGTCTTTCCCGATTGGCGTGGGCCCAGAAGGGCCACGGCTGGAATGTGACTCAGTAAAGAGCTCAGTCTTGGCCTGAGGAGACGCGCTATCATGTATGCAATTATAGAGCGTATCTCCATATTTGCATAGTACGATTGTAAGATGAAAGGATTCTGGGGTTTGAGGTGTATGCAACTCACAGCAAAAGTTCATTTCAGGGCGGCCACTCGACCAGAGGAAAGAAGCCTCCGCCTGCAGCTAGGAAGGGATGAGGCGGAACTTCCCGCAACGCCTGCAGATATAGGTGTGCTCCCAGTTCCAGTGCAGTCGGGGAAAGACCTCTCGGTTGTAGTGGGCAACTTTGCGGAGGTTGATGACCAGGCCTGCTAGAGAAGCCACAGCTAGGAGCAAGAAACACGACAGGTAGTTCCAGACGAATCATCGAGATTTAGAGAGTTCGAGAATCGCACCGAATCCGACAAAGGCCCACAGGGACGAGAGGAGAATTATCGGACCCCCAGACAATGAACGGTCGGAGATATCCCCGTGGGAGTAGGCGGCGTGACCGCTTGCGCCGAGTAGGATTGGCTTGTCCCCGAATTGAAATGCCGGAATACGTGCGCGTTCCCTGTTGGTAGAGGACGGGAGCAGCCACGATATTCGTGGTTCCACATTGGTCGCATTGATAAGGGTTTGGCTGCAATACGGATGCCATTGCGTTTTCCCTGACCTGGCGACACCTTGCGACACCGGGCTCTTCGATTGAGATTTTAGCCCGATTCGTTCAAATTGATCCACAGCGCCAGTACGGCCGAGGCCCGGCGCGCATCTCTTCAATTGCCAAACTCACACAGGGGATTGGAGATAGAGCGATTTCCCATCCTGGTCTCTGCCGGATCATTTGACCGAGTTTCGGTTTCATCCCATTCTCTCGCTCGACACGGATGCCCAAGAGCAGCCGCGTCCAGGAGAGAAAACGTATGAGAACCGCACTGGCCTTCTGGCGGCGCTCTCAAGTGTCCGCCTCAACATCCGCACGTGTTCATTATCGTCCCGACGAAATCAACTGGATGCACGTTGTCCTGAAGTTCGGCCTGGGGCTCTTGCTTCTGGGTAACCTCGCCGCACCCTTCGCAGCCAGAGCCCAGAACCTGGGAACTTCTCCCCAGTTCGGCCAGGCCGTACAAGGACAGCAGGCGACCACCGTCGAAGGCACGGTCCTCAACATCGTGAACTGGGGATGCAACGTCATCGCTCCGGTCATCGCCGTGGCCTGCCTGGGTGTCGCCGGATGGCACTTCAAGAGCGGCCGTGGCTACCTGGGCTGGGGCGTCACCGGCGTGGCTCTCATGGTGATCTCCGGTCTCGGACGGATGGCCGAAGGTTTCATCACCCAGGCACAGGGCATTCAGTAACAAAGGCAAGGAGCAATGCAGGCGCCACAGTTCCTCCTCGACCTTCTCCAGCTGCTGCTCGATCTCGCGGTGCCGGCTGCGTTCTGCACGCTGGCCGCCGCGGGAGTCAGTCTGCGGCATGAAGGAGGGATCAACTTCCACGTAAACGGCCGCACCGGCAAGTGGATTCTGTGGACGATTGTCCTTCTCACGCTTCCGCAACTGTTGTCGTGGGTTGCGGCGCAAGGCATCAACATTCCGTCCGCGAGCGGATCTGTGGGAACGAGTTGGCTGGCCAGCATGGAGACGGTCTTCAAGAACTTCGTCAACCAGATCGTTGTCGCAAAGCTCGTTCCCGTGATCGCAGCGTATTTCGTCCTGAAGGCAACGCTCGATGGAGCGGCGGGAGAGAATCCGCTCGGTTCGATCGTGGCCGCGCTCTTTCTGATGTCCTTGTCGGCCACGATGCAACTTATGCAGGGCTGGAATTCGGGAGGAGAGTACGCGATGACCGATATGCTGACCTCCCTCTGGAACTACATTGCCGGGCAGATCTTACCGGCCGCGGCGGGACTGGCATGTGTCGGAGCCGTCATCAACTTTGTCCGGCACAGGCCCTGGGCCAGGCTGGTCTTCGCCGCGATCTCTTTTCTGAGCGTGAGCGGTCTTCTCGCGCTCTTTCAGGCGATGGCGGCCTGAGGAGAACTCGATGAGTCTCGATGGGGCAATCACGAATCTCGCTTCCTGGGCCGGCAACACCATCATGCCGACGATGGCGGGCATGTTCTTCGCGGGAGCCGTGTATCGATACAGCAAGGGCGCCCCCTGCGAGCAATTCCTCTACGGCGGTTTCGCATCGCTGATGTGTTCGGGGATGCTGCGCGCCCTGGAGGGCTTTGTGCAGAATGCCGGGCCGACAAACGCGAATGGGTTCTGGATGGCAACCATGAGTCTGGTGAACTGGACCGCCAACGTCATCCTTCCCATGTTCGCGCTCACGCAGCTTGCGGCGATGGCGCTGCACATGGGCGGCGTGGTTTCGGAGATCTATCCAGGCTCGACCTGGATCAGGAAGTTTATCGCGGCGATCGCCGCCCTGATGGTCTCAGGCATGGTGCGCCTGGCCGAATCGATGGTTACGCAAGCGCATGGAATATGAGAGGAAGCTCATGAGTCTCGATATGACGCCGGTTCATCGCAACCTCCACACCAAGGTGACGTTTCTCGGCCTTGAATTCGAGGACCTGATTCTGGTGCTTGCGCTCGCGGCGATCATGAATCTCCTCGCGCACTTTGTGAGCGGCAACGCGCATGTGTTCGGGATGCCGCTCAACATCTTCATGGAGTTCGTAGTCCCTGCGCTTGGCGGTGCCGTTCCTGATCCTTTTCAAGTACGGACGGCCGCGCGGATACCTGACCGATCTCGTGCGCTCGTTTTTCGCACCGAAGGCGTGGTGCGCACTTGAGCGAGATTCAGAATTGACGGAACCTTATCTGGTCGAGGAGGAGGAATAGCCCAATGCACGCCTCGATCAGGACGAACGCAGACGGCTCAATTGCCATGCAGCTCGATCTCGAGGCTGCAAGGGCGGTATTTGCGAGCATTCTTTTCGCAGCGCGATTCCATGAGCGGATCGCTCCGTTGGTAATCGTCGCAAAACAGGGTCTCGACCTCGACGGCCGAAAGGCAACGCGGAGACAAGAACCATGCCGATGACGTATGCGGAACACGAACGGAAGTTGAAGGCGCCGGCCGTTTGCGCGTTGCTGCCTCTCAGGGATCTACCCAAAGGCGACAACATTATGGTTCGCACCAGCGGCGCATTTGCCGCGGGCTATGAACTGAAAGGCGTCCTCGCGTACTTTTCGACCGACAGCGATCGCAACCAGACCAAGTCGATGCTTGAAGCACTGTTTCGCAGTGTTCCCGACGTCAGCATGCGCATTCAGTTCCGCTATGAGATCTCCGAGCACCTCGGCGACCTCCTCGACACCTACATCCACGAACAGCGCACCGAGCAGTCGGAGGTGATGGCGCTCGATACCCATCGGCTGAGGATGTGGCGGCAGAAGGAGCGCAGCGGTTTCTTCTTCGAGAACCGGCTTCATGTGTACTTCATCTGGGACCCGCGCACGCACGCGAAGCTCTATCACTCCGCACAACAGAACCGCAGCCTTGCCGGATTCACTCTAAGCCAGAAAAAGGCCATCCAGCGTGCTCGAAAGGAGCATGAGACCTATCTGGCGGAGTTTGAATCCGTCCTCCGGGGAATCGAGGGGTCGATGGAGGCGGCCAGCCTCGGGCCCCGGAGACTTTCGACGCAGGAACTCTTTGAGGAGCTGAAACACGCTCAGCATCCGCTCCGGCGCGACCGCCGGCCGTGCATTCCCGGCGAAGAGATGGTCGAGTATCGCAGCGCGCGGGAACAGGCGACTGAAGCAAGCATCCTCAATGAGACCGAGACCTACCTCAACATCGACGGCTATCTCTACGCGGTTGTGAGTCTCAAGGAACTTCCGGATGCGACGTTTCCTGGAATGTTGCAGAACTTCTCGACGCTTGGCTTCCCGGTCGTCATCAGCGGACAGGTCGTGATCCCCGACCAGGTGAAGGTACTGAAGAGTTACAAGAAGCGCCTCCAGAAGATGACGGCCGCGCAGAAGGACGCGAACGGCAACTTCAAATCGAATCCCGAGGCCGAAGTAGCGCAAGCGCAACTCATCCAGGTCCAGCGCGACATTATCTCTTCCTCCCTCAAGACAGCAAAGCTCAGCCTTTCGGTCGTCGTACGCACTTCGCAGCCGGCCGTGACGCTTGGCGATCTGGAACGGTCGGAACGCGAGCTTGCCAACCGGACGCAGGAGGTCCTGAACGCCTTCACGCACATGAACGGCGCGAAGGCCGTGGCCGAAACCATCGCCAAGCGCCGCATTTTCCTCGGGACGTTGCCGGGCATGGCTGAGGCCGACAAGCGGGATCAGGACATGCTTACGTCGAATGTTGCCGATCTCGTGCCGGTCGAGATGCCGTGGACCGGGACGCGGAGGAGTCCGCTCATCCTCTTCGAGACGCCCTTCCGTCAGCTGATTCCGTTCTCGATGTTCGATCCCGATCTATCCGATGCGAACGGCCTGCTGATGGCGAAGAGCGGCGGCGGCAAGACGCTTGCCGCGCAGCAAATGCTGCTCATGGCTGCCCGCGCAAATCCGATGATTTCGATCCTTGAGCGTGGGGATTCGTATCAGCCCTTGGTCGAATTGATGGGCGGGGAGATGATCGAGATGTCGCTCGACAGCGATCAGACGATCAATCCCTGGGACCTGCCGAGAGGCGAAGACAGGCCCTCCAACGACCAGATCTCCTTTCTCAAGAACCTCACTCGCCACATGCTGGGCGAGAACACGCCGCCCGATCTCGACATCGACTTGCTCGACAGCGTCCTGCTGGAAGCGATCGCCTCCACCTACAAGCGCTGCAGCGCGAAGACCTCAAACCCTATTCCGCTCTTCGGGGATCTGGCCGCGGAGCTGGCGCACTGGCAGGATCGGGATCGCAACCAGAAGATCAACGCGATGGCGCAGATGGCTTCGACCAAGTTGCGCGCCTGGGTCGATGAGGGGCCGTATGCGCGCTTGTTCGATCGGCCAACGACAGTCCAGCTGAACAATCCGTGGCTCTACTTCAATGTCGAGAAGCTGAAGGATGATCCCCGGCTGGAGCGGGCCATGAGCCTTCTCATCGCGCATACGGCCACGTACCGTGCATCAGGGATGACCGGCCAGCCGAGCATCGTGTTACTCGATGAGTGCTGGGCGCTGCTCGAATCGCCGATCCTTGCAAGCGTTGTGGTGCAGCTCTTCCGCACCGCGCGTAAGCGCAACGCCAGCGTCTGGGGCATCAGCCAGACGCCGGAGGACTTTGTCGGCACGCCCGACCGGCCCAATGAGCATGGCGCCGGCATCGTCAAGAACGCAACCACGAAGATTATCGGCAAACAGCCTGGGGATATGACGGCGCTCCGGGAGCACGTTCACCTGAACGAGACCGCGCTCAACCAGATCAAGACCTTCGCCCACCCGAAGAAGGGCGTGAGCGCGGAGTTTCTGATTGCGATCGGGGAAAAGGCGGAGTCCACGCACGCGATCCGGATCGTGCCCAGTGCCGTGGACTACTGGATAACTACCACCTACGCGAGGGAGCGTGCATTTCGCAAATGGTGGCTGCGCCAGCACCGGCAACTGCCGTTGATCCAGGCTTACGAGGAGCTCGCCGCAGAGTATCCGCGGGGGCTGGCGGAACTCGCGCCCTTGCCGGTTGAGCTTTCGGGAGAGATGCGGGAGGCGATGAGCCAATGACAGAGATGAACCAACCCGAGACGGAACTGCTTTTGAATGGTGTGCCATATAGTGGCGAAGCGATACGCGATCGCAGACCTGGCGCTCGTTGGAAGAGACGGCTACTTATTGGCGTCCTCATGATCGAGACATGCTTCGTCGTGCCGAAATTTGCCCACGGGCAATTCCTCAGCATATTCAACTCGATCTTCAGCTCCATTCAGAACGACATCGGTGGTTCACTTAGCGCGATCAATCAGATTGCTCAGCAAATGCAGAAGCTATACCAGACAACGGTCGCGCCTCTCGCGGCCCTCAATCAGGCCCGCGGGTTCGTTGCAAACTCTATCAATACCTTTCGTGGCCAGATGAATCAGGTATTCAACACGCCCTTCACAAGCGCCGTGACTCCGGGACCACAACAGTTTGAAAGTATCCTGCATAGCCGGCTGTCTTCAGAGATTCCAGCATTGCAGACAAGCTTCATTTCAAACTACGGAGCAATCCCACAAGTCAACTCGGCATCGCCGCAAGACCGCGTGATGATGGACGTGGACGACGCTTTGGGACAGGAGAATCTCAAGACGACCCTGGTTGCCGATCAGGGTGCAGACGTCATTCTTCAAACTGCCAACCAAATGGAGAACCAGGTTGCGATGAGCACACCCGGCTCCAATCCCTTCCTGACCGCCCAGGCGCAGGTCGCCAACCTCCGTTGCCAGGCGTACATGCAGAAGATGCTTGCGGCGGAGTTGCGCCAGGAGGCGGGCCGCATCGCTCACGACAACGTTCTTGTCAAGCGCCGGACGGCGGCCACAGGCGGGATCAACAGTTTAATCACCGGCGCGCTCACCGCGCGATAGGGAGGTTTCCATGACGGACCCCAAGAAGAATCCAAACAAGCGGCGCAAGTTGTTCTTCTGGCGGCGTAAGGCTCTTCTCGTGCCAGAACTCCCGAAGCCCATGTACGGAACCGAAGAGGCCCAACGCGAGGCGCCTCGGTGGTATCGCCCATCGTTGCTGAAAGTAGCAGTGGTTGCGCTCGCATTGGCCGCAATCCTGCCAACGCGCGCCAACGGGCAATTCGGCGTCGACGTGGCTGCGATCCTGGCGGCGCTGTCCCAGATGCAGTCGCTGATGAACACCTACATTGTTGCGCCGCTCAAGACCATCAACCAGGTCGAGCAGAGTGTGGCGAACTATGAGCAACAGGTGATGTATCCGCTCGCGGCGATCAACCAGGCTAAGAACTCGGTCATGCAGTTCGAAAGTCAGTTCAGCCAGATCGGCAATCTCTTTCATGTCAACGTCGCGAGCGCCACTCTGCCGCAGTCGCAGAATCTCGAAACCCTTCTACTTTCGCGCAATGCGGGAAATGTGCCCAGCGTATCTGGCCAGTTTCAGAGTGTGTATGGCGTCGTGATGCCGCCGAATGCAGCATCCCCGCAGATGAGAACGATGACCGACATGACCGATGCGCAGGCTCAGGACGCAATGAAACGGGCGATTGAAATCGACGCCCTCGCAGACGCCGAGCTGACCGAGGCCGACCAGATGGGTCAGCAGATCTCGCAGGCTGCTCCCGGCAGCGCCCCGATTCTCGAAGCCGAGGCCGACGTGTGGATGGTGCGGGCCAACGCCTACACCCAGGCGGCATTGGCGGAACTGATGCGTACGCGCGGAATTGACCTTGCCAATCAGAGCGCAATCTCCAAGCTTGCGACCACGGACAACACGACCAATAACGGCCTCATCAACGGAGCGCTGACCAACAGGTGACAGGCATGGTGTTCGCCAGCTTACATCCCGCCTTGATGCTCGCGTTCTTTCAGTCGACGCAGCTGAATCTGTTCGAGCGCTTCCTGACGCAGGCTGTGTCGGGAATTGACTCGACGGGTATTACTTCCGGGATGCAGAACGTGGCGTACGTGGTCTTGGTGGTGGGATTTCTGTGGCAGGTCTATCAATCGGCCCTGCACGGCGGGGATGTACGCGGGCTGGGCACAAGTCTCATCAAGTACGTTGTCACAGCGGTCGTCGTGATGAACTACGGAACCGTGTTCACGACGATCAATCAGGGCTTTGTGAATGCAGGTAACTGGGTGAGTAACGCCTCCGGCGGGAATGTCTTCGAGAATTGGGCGAACGATCTCCAAACGCAATATAACCAGGCAGGATTTCAGCAGATGTGGGGTCTGATCACCGGCTCGATCGCGGGCCTAATTGATGGCATCCTGATCATTGTTGCCTACATCCTCTACCCGATTGTCGTAGTGATCTTCGGTTTTTTTTACATCTTCTACGGCAGCATTCTGTACATCTTCGGGCCGATTGTGATTGCCCTCATGCCTCTCGGCGGCGCGAACCGCCTCGCCAAGTCCTACGTCGAGAATATCTTTATCTGGAATGCGTGGCCCGTTCTGTACGGCGGGTTTGGCGCACTGCTGACGCGCAGTTCAAATGGGCCAGGTTGGGCAGATGCTCAACCAGAATAATTTCCTTGGGGGTCTTGGAAATCTCGAGGGCTCGTTTCTGATCGGCATCGTCAGTATCGTCTATTCCCTGGCGATCGCCATCATCCCATTCATTGCCAAGCGCATCGTGAGCGGCGACGTGGGCAGCACTGCGGTCGCAATGGTGGGCACGGCAGTCACCGCGCTGACTGCGGGCGCAGCCGGCATTGAGGGCGCCGTAGCAGGCGTGGCGGCGGCAGGAACAGGTTCAGGAGGCGGAGCGGCAGCAGGAACCTCTTCCGGTGCAGCGACTGCGGGCTCTGCGCGAGCGCTCACCGCGTCGGCTGGCGGGAACCAGCCCGCGCCACCACAGCAGGCTCCCATCGCAGCCTCTTCAGCAGCAGGCGGCTCTGCGCTCCAAGATGGATCTCCGACTCTGGAGGGCCATGCGGATCAGATTCGCAGCTCGATCAGCGACGTGATGGGCGCCGATAGCGCCAGCGACGAGAGCGGTGGAGCGGTCGCCGTGACGTCCGAAGATGCCGGCGCTCCGCAAGGCCAGTCGAGCGTTGGAGCCGCCAAAACCAATGCTGGCTCCAGACCTTCAGTGTCAACGAGAAGAGGACCGACTGTACATCGTTACAACCTGGGCACATGGAGCGCCTACCATGCCGCCCGGATCGCGGCACGCACCATAGCGAACGCAACGAGCCATCAGGATTAGGAGGACCTATGAAGACCAGCACAATCGCCGCAGACGATTCGGTCATCGCCAGACCGAAGTATTACGAGATGGATGGAGCGCTCCGTGCAAACGCGAACCGAGCCTGGCTGCTCGCATTTCTGACCATTCCGATCGCTCTCATCGCAATCGGGTTCGCAGTCTTTGTGCGCCTGCAGCCGCCGACAGTCATTCGCATCGGTCCCAATGGCGATGCCTCCGTTCTGGGTAGGCCCGCAAAGGGCGCTGTATCGGATCTTGCCACCGGCGGGACCGATCAATTCCTCGACGAAGCCTTCGTAAGGCGCTTCCTGACGAGCTACCTCAACTATTCGCCCGCCGACGTGGACGACCACTGGGCCGGAAGCCTCAACATGATGACGCGCAACCTGCGCACATACACGCTGAAGGCGATGGCGGACGACGATACACGCGGCAAGATCGACGACGGCCAGATTCAGTCTGTATTTCATCTGCGCGAGATCGACGCGGTGCCAGGTGAGCCGCTCGCGTACGTCGTGTACGGCGTCAAGGATGTTCACCATCTGTCGAAAGGCGCCGAGATCACGGACCACTTCGTCAACGAGTACCGCGTGCGCCTTATCGCGGACCGCCGCTCCGATGTGAATCCGGACGGGCTTTGGATCGCGGAGTACAGCGAGCGGCCGATCGATGGCGAACGGCAGAATCAAATTCTCAGTGCGCCGGATCTTGCCACGGCCGGAGACAGCACGGCGAACAAGGGAGGTCAGTGATGGAAAATGCACTCGCAAGAGTGGCTGAAATGCATCCGCCGGCAGAACCCGCGGAGCCGCAGCGCCGCCGCAGGACGCGCCAGCAGACGGAAGAGATCGTTCGATACTTCCTTGCCAAAGAGGGGTCGTCGGTCGAAAAGCCTGAGCTTGGAGTGGAAGCGGCAAGCGAGGGCGAGGCTCTGATCAAGGCGTTTCAGTCGAAGAACGGCGTGATCTACACCGTCCTTGCCTACAAGGCGGAAGCAGAGATACAGGGAGGATCTCCGACATTGGTAAAACGGCCCCTGCGCAAGTAGGGCGCCGACATAAGTAGAAGAGGTCAGCACGGATTCAAAGAGGGGACAAACCTGAAATACGGCTCATGTCGCCTCCTTTGATGCCTTATCGCCAGAGCGATGAGGAATTCCGCTGACCCGGTTTGCACTCTCAAGCCTGGTTCGGCCAACACTCCACCCCTAACCCGGGCGGCCAGGCGAGAGACAAGAATCCGGCGTCAGCCAATCTCTTGTCACTTCGTCTTGAAGCGCCAGACAAGTGAGGAGAACATGACAGCGAACAGGACACAAAATGCGGCACTCGATCAACGGCTCATTCTTGAGTTGCGGATCGATGCGTCCGGTGAAGTGACCCGCAAGCCAACCAGACTCGGACGGAAGGACACGCTCGAAGGGAAGCTCCTCGGGCAACTCTATCCGGGTATCCGAGTCGCGCGCGTCAGCGTGCCGTATGAGTTGACGCCGTATGAGCAGTCTGTGGTCGAAAACCGCATGGCGAGCCTTCATTACGGCGGGGTCGAGTACAAGCTGGTGGGCGCTAGTAGCTCGGCGAAGGATGGCAAGTTCTACTTCGTCGATCAGGCGCACGCCGGCCCGATAGCTGAGCGCTTTCAGCATTGGCCCGAGGCGGCGATCGTGTACTTTGCGATCCTCGTCTCCGACTGCAAGCTGATGGTCGAGGAGCCCAATCTCCGCATCGCTGTGGTCAAGGATCATGTCCTTGGCACCAACGATTGCCGAGGATGGGCACGTGATTCCCTCTACCGGAAGCTCAAGATCGGCACGAATCGTTTTTGCCAGTTCCGGCTGGCATTCGACGCGAGCGAACCCAAGCAGGCGAAAGGCGCATTGAAGGCGATGAGCGACCGCGTGGCCGACAAGCTCGCAGTTGACGTCATTTTGCCCGAAAGCGCCTGCAAACCGGCCTTGAAGGGAGGAGTTCGATTTCTTCCCCAACTGGGCACATCGGGCCGCATGTTTACGGGTCCGGCGATTCTCGGGATCAAACAGATCTCCCGTCAGTCGGAGTTTGGATCAAGCTACACCTTGATCGAGCATGCTTCGGAAGAGGCGCTGCAGTTTGAACTGAAACTGTGGGCGCTGCAACGAATCAAGACGATGCGCAAGGCATGGGACGAGGGCGACTACCAGGCGTTGTTCGAAGTGATCGGCAAGTCCGAGGTGACAACGATCGACGATGGTGTCAGTTTCGACCCCGACAGTCTGGAGCGAGAGGACGATCCCGCTTCAGAAGGATGCGATTCAGCGGAGGCGGTTTTGTTGGCGGACCGTAGCGGAAATGCAATCAAGATTCCCTACGTCTTCAACCAATTGAACCGTAAGCTCGCCCGCTGGGCGTTTCGTGCCTGCACGAGCGCGGATCTAAAGCTGCCATCGTTCGCTCTAGCGGATGACGGTGTCCTGATCGAACACCGGGGAAAGATTCACTCGGCGTCCGACTGGATACCCGAAGGCAGCACGATCACATCGTTGACGGCGGAGAAGGGCCTTTGCATCCGGTATCCAATTCGAATGCAGGAGGATCTTCTACCCGTCCGTCATCTCACCAACGAAGAGCTTGTCCCGGCGCTCAAACAGGCGCTCGGAACAGCCGACCTTGACGAATCGCAGGTCGCCTACCTTCTGGACCGGCAGCTTCGCATGGAGGGAACCTACATTCTCCATTCGAAGACTGCAAGCAGGAACGGCGGCGACTTCGACTTCGACACCATCTGCGTCATGGCATCCGATCAGTTCCCGAAGTTCGTTGCGGGAAGGATCGCATATGGGGAGAGGTTCCATCAGGAAAAGACGAAGCATAAGAAGGCCAAGTCTCCCTGGTGGAATGCCTGCCCGGTTGCCATGAAGGCGCGGGGAAACCGGATCGGTTCGATCACCGACCTCAAGACCTCGTGCATTGCGGCGGGACGGCCTGACCTGGCCTACAAGCTCGTCGAGCAATTGCAGAACGCGCTCGATTCCCTGAAACACAGAGTCGAGATCGATGAATCCGTTGTCAGTGAGATCAGGAAGGAGGTAGCGCCGGCTCCCTGGCTCCGCTATAAACGCGAGCGCAGAGTGTCGGAGCTTCCCGCCCATCTTGAAGTCGCCAACACGGACAAGGTTGGAAGGCTCTATAACCTCCTGCGCAAGGAACTCGGCTTTCTTCCCGATGAAACCGGCAACGGTTTCGAGGAGAAGATGGCGATCGAAGACTTTCGCGGACTCTTCGCGGGCGAGACAGTAACCCGGGAGATGTTCGAGGAATGCCAACTGGTCAACTCGATCTACGGCGACATCGCAAGCCGGATTGTCCAGCGCGAGGAAGAAGTCAAGCAGCAATTGAAAGACGCCCAGGCGCAATGGGAAACCGTGCGCCAGAGCGAAGACAAGGAACAGAGAAGGTCAGCGGTGCTTGCGCGCAACAAGGCGCAGGCTGCCCTCTGGGAACACGAGCAGGATGCGAGGGATCAATTCAGCTCCCTGCATCTGTTCATTCACTACTGGGCGCAAGGCAAGCAGGAGAACCGGCGGGCATGGGCACAGGCGATGAATTCAGTCGTCACCGGCGGCTCAGGTTCCGGCGCGGTACTCTTCCAGTCGTTTCCGCAGGAGGTGGTTGACGCCTTTGCGGAGGTGACCGGCGGCCAACGGGTTCGGGTTCGGTTGCCGAAGACCGTCAACGGCTATGCCTGGTTTGACGACGAGCAGCGAGCATTCCTCGTGGAGCGAATCGCCAATCCGGAAGGCCCGGAATGTGAAAAGAGGGTCTTTCTCTTTCAGTACAAGGGAAAGCGCAATCTGATCTTCGAAAACACGAGTGTTCCAGTTTCCCTGGAGCACTCTTAACCGGCAAAGGAGAAGCTTGAGCCTACTGGCTCGACTTCTCCTTTGCATTTTGCGCCCGAGGAGGCCGCTATGAAGACGCTCACGACGATTTCCCTTGCTCTTGCGGTTGCCGCAGCGGGGGCGCAGACCACGACCCAAAGTCAGATTCAGCACGTCGAGACTTCGCTGAACCATCTCACCGTCCTCGAATTCGGGGAACCCGTAATTACGCTCGCAATCGGCGACCCCGACAGCTTCCAGGTGGAGCGCCATGACGACAAGGTCTTCGTGAAGCCTCTCCAGCAGGGGGCTTCGACCAATCTCTTCGTTTGGACCGCCTCACGGGAACTGAGTTATGAACTCGACCCGGCGGGCCAGCTTGCGGCAATGGACGTCCTGGTCCGCACCGAGCCTGCGTCCGATCCGCACGCCAACGCGCGTGCCTCCGCCGAACCAACGGATGCAGAGATTCGCAAGATCGCGTCGCTTGTTCTTGCCGAGACAATGTTGGGTGTCGAGGACATCGCGCATGACTGCGGAAAGGCGGACCGCCAATCGTGTCGAGGTCGATCTTGAACAGGTCTATCGGACTAGGGACCGGATGTACATCCGTTATTCGGTTGCGAATCTGACCACCGCTCCGTTCCGGGTCACGCCTCCGGATGTGTGCGCTCCGCTTCCGACTGAGCAGCCCATCTCTCTCGTGAGTCTCAGGAATCACCAGATCAGCTCCCAGACTTTCGCGACCTTCAAGGCAAGCCAGGTTTCTGGAGTTGAAGTGATGCAGGCCGAGTCAGGTACACGCGATCTTCGACCGGGAGAGAAGACGACGGGCGTCATCAGCATTGAAAGTTCGGCAGGCAATCCGCCGCAGATCTATCAGTTGAACTTCGGCTCCGACCAAAGTGGAGCTCTGAAGGTCGAGGCGGTTCTTTAGTTATGGATGCGCAGGGCTACATTTCTCCGGAGGAATTGCGCCAGGCGCTCAGGCAAATCTATAGATGTGACCCGGAATCGAACCTGCAGAAGGCCCTCCTCCATTCTCTCGCCGATGGCCTCAAACCAGTCGATGAGAAAGGCCGCTGGAAACCCAGTCCGTTGCTTGTTCTCCTATTTCTTCTGCTGTTCGCCCTGATGGGCGTCTTCCTCTATTTCTCCATCGGGGTGCGCCTGTGATCCCGTACTACGATCAGCCGACATGGCGCCAAAGAGGACCTGAGGAGGTAGCCGGCGTCCTCGTGTTGTTTGGCTGTGCTGTCCTCGCATTCTGCTGGTATGTTGCAGTCTCCCGCCTGCATTTACGGAACGACCAGTGCCTTGAGATCTTTCTGTACGTCGCCATTCTGTTCTTCGGCGGAGGCCTCGTTGTCGCACAACTGGTTGGCCGCAGAAAGAAGAGAGAGGAGAACTGGCCTCACCCTGCCATCCTGATTCCGGCATCGAAGGATGCGGAGATCGTTCGCAGTGCCAATCGGGACGGGGCCACGCTGCTTGGATACAACGTCCACAAGGAGCCTTGGGTTTGGCCGGATGCGGTCCGAATAAAGCACGGCGTTATTGTGGGAGGCACGGGCGCGGGCAAGTCCACGTTCCTCGAAAACATCGTCGCGCAGGACCTGACACGGCGCTTTGGCGCGCGCAGAATGCCCATGATCATCTTCGACGGCAAGGGAGAACGCGAGTTCCTTGACCGCCTGCTGCCGCATATTGAAGCCGCCGGCCGCCTGCAGGATTTGCGGGTTATCGATCCGACCCACCCTTCAGAGTCTGCCCGGTACAACCCCTTTTATGCGCTCGACGACGCGTACCAGGAGCATGTGAACTTCATCTTCCGGTCCTTCGGGCTGCGCGAAGACTTCTTCAAAGGCCACCAGGAGGCGTATCTTTCGGACCTTGTGCGCATCCTGCAATACACCGGCAAGCTATTCAACGTGTACGACGTGCTGGTGATGGCGCTCGATGAGAAGGTGCTGGAGGAGCAGATCGGGGTTGCGAAGGCCCGTCTGACCACAGTGCCGGCAATCTCCATGCAGAAGCGGTTGAACTTCGAGATGTCAGTCAAGATGCTCCAGCGTTCGCTCGCGGACCGGGAGCGTGTGCAGAAGATTCAGGGCCTTCTGAATGAGTTGCTGAGCTTCCTCGAAGATGAGTTATCGATCGTAACCGGCTCCTACCAGGATTTGCTCACGCTCGACGACGTGCTCGAACGGGACCTCATCCTGTTCGTCTCCCTCAACGCGAACCGCAATCAGCGCGCCGTCGAGGCCTTGGGAAAGATCCTGCTCCAGAACATCCAGCTGATGGTGGGCAAGCGTTATGCGCAGCCGGCAAGTGGGCGGGATGCCGATGAACCGATGCTTTCGGTGATCCTGGACGAGTTCGCGCCCTTCGCTTATCCAGGGTTTACGCAGGTGCTCCAGACGGCGCGCGGGGCGCGAGTCTCATTCCTCTTTTCGTTCCAGAGCATTCCCCAGTTGCAACGTGTAAGTCAGGCGTTCGCGGACGAGGTGTCGTCTGCGCCGGGAACAAAGATGATCATGAACGTCTCGGAGGAGAATACGGCGCAATGGTTTTTGAAGGCATCGGCCAGGATTGCGACCAAACGCCGTAGCCTGTCGGTGCGCCGCACCGGAATCTTCTCGACGAAATACACCGAGACCGGAACGGGCAACGAAAGCGACATCAAGGAGACGCGCGCCCGCGAGGACCACATTAAGAACCTGCCGGTAGGTCAGATGGAGATCCTGATGGTGGACAACCGGGAGGGCACGCTCCACTCCCATCTCCACGTTCGCCGTGCACCGAGCTTTCGCCTGGACGGTTTCGTTCCCTTTCTCTATCCGAAGATGCACAGCTATCTGGACCCGGAAACTGGCGTCAATTTGCGCTTCAAAGAAGCTGAAAACCGGAAGCAGCGGCGCAGGAGAACAGCCGGCTTGTTCCTCGGGGAAGCCGCAGGAGGGTGACAATGCGACATGCAAATATCACCCGCTGGGTCATTCTTGTTATGGCGCTCAGCTGCGTGTGCGGTTACTCTTTCGGTCAAACTCCAAACAAGCTGAGCTCCCCAACCGCGCAACCCCCGGCGAAGCGCCAGGGATTCTTCGACTACGCTTTGGGCAAGATCAATCCCCACGGCAACGACTATGGGGCGTCGATCGATTCCGCCCGGAACGCCGCCGTCGAGAACACTATCGACGATCTCTACTTCTGGTCGAATGCGGTGACCCTGCTTTTGCTCAGCGGGCTGGTCGCCATCGTTCTTTTCGAGTGGCGCACCGCGGACAAACGCGAGGTCATCGCGGCCTCTGCTCATCGCACAGTTATGGAACGGCCGCATCAGCGACCGGATCGAAATTGAGCGCCGGACCCAACAGTTCAATCAGCTGGTCGAAGCCCATAACGCCGAGGTCGAGCGAGAGCTCTCTCAAAAGCAAAAACCTTCGGAAAAGGAGGCGAACGCAACCGGAAGCCTGACGCGGAGCGCTCGCAGTCTCGCTGAGAGCAAAGGGATCTCGCCGGTGGAGGCAGAGAAGATTGCAGCGGCGGCGCCGGATGCAAACGCAGCGAGCCTGCAACAGAGCAATCTATTGCTGCAGCGGCGCGTGGAAGCGTTACAGAACAGCGAACAGAATCTCAAGCAGCGCCTCAACCAAACGACCGTCCTGCTCGACCAGGAGCGGCGGCGTAACGCGATCTCTCAAGGGCGCCTGAAAGGGCCAAAATGACCAGAAAGACTCCATCCGACTTCAGAAGCCATGACGACTGGCTCCTCCATGTCCGTCGTGAGATTCCTGTCTCAGAGCAGCCTTACGCGCTTGCCTTCGGCCGCACGGAGCTCTTTCGAGGCTTCTACCGGGTACAGGGACTTGGGTTCCCAAGTAAGTTCGCCAAGGAATTGGAGCGCATCGAAATGCTTCACGATCCTGAAAGGACGGATGCATTGGAAGCACTGAACGATGAGATGTTCAGGAGCCTCACGGGACATCTGCTCGATCGGGAGCGGCCGAGAATCTCAGAAGATGACGCACTGAGACCTGCCTCTCCGCGGGAACAGATTCGGGAACTGCTCCGCCATCTTTCGCAGAACAACCCCTACTTCGCGCTGTGGGTTGCCTACAAGAAGGGCATGAACGACCACTCGGTCGCCGAGGATTGGGACGAGTATCTCCTTCAGGAACTCGGAGCCGAGAGCGCCGAGGAGATCACATTTGCGCACGCAATGGTCGAGTTGGACAAGCTTCTCACTCTTTTTTACGACGGAAATCGGGCGCTTCCCAGCCTCTCCGTCGAGCGCATCTGGTTCCTTGATTCCCTCTGTGGCCCGGAGCGAATGCTCCAGACACGCGCCGTCCTGGGGATGCTTACAGCGGAGTTGACGGCATGTACGTCCGCGTAGTCAGCTTCGGAACGAATTGGTGGGTTATGCATTCTCGCGAAACCAGCGATCCGTTTTGCTTCCGGCGAAGGGCGGCCTGGTTCAACGCCTCGGCCCTGAAGTCCGGAAGGCGTCTCCGTCACTGCGCCATCTTTCCTGGCCAGGTACGCTTCAACTCGAAAAGCGGTTTCGATCCTGAGTTTCCATTCCGCGCGATTGGCAAGACTTTCTTGTGCTCGGAACCCCGCCAATTCGCGGGAAAGATGCACTTGTTATTTGAGCGCCACGCTACCGGGATGACCCCTGAAGCCTATCTCGTCAGCTTTAGATCCTCGGAGCACGGCGCCATCCGGTTCGACAAACCGGGCTGGAAGTCTGCCGGCGTCCGGCCAATCTCGATCAGCGTGCGCGGTGAAAGGTACGAGGCAATGCTGTTGTTCGGAAGCGGGGATTGGGTCGAGAGCGACCTCGGACGATGGCAGGTCGATCAAGTTCGGTGCCGAATCAGGCTTAAGGATGTCAACGAAGGAGCGCTCCGGTGAGGTATTACAAGGGCCATATCGCACTCTCAGATGCGCGCGACGTGCCGGTCTTGTTGCATATACGGAACGCTCGGGCCATCTGTTTCGATCAGTTGTGCGAACTGTTTTCCCTTGAAATCATCGCTGAACGCCCGCGGTCGCTGCGTTGGAGGCTGACACGCCTTGAGAAAGCCGGACTGGTAACGAGGCTTCAAGGGCAGACACATCTTCGAACTCCAGTCTTCGGAATCACGCAGCAGGGACTCATCTTTCTCGAATCTCGTGGCCATTACTTGCTCTCGTTGCCGAGCGCAACGGAGGTAATTCTTCATCCTTCCCAGGTTCCCCACGCTCTTGAGATGGTGAGTATCCGCGTCGCTTTTGCCAAAGCCGGCGTACTTCACTCCTGGAAATCAGACCTCGAAATCGCGTCGAAGAACCTGGTGTTGGAGAGCGGAGCAGCAAAAGATTTCGACGCCGTTGCCGGGATCGAGGTCGACGGAAAGAGCCGCACGATCGGCATCGAGTACGAGCGGAACCCAAAAGCTGCCGCCAGGTACCGCGCAATTCGGGAAGTTTTTGAGCGTGACGAGACGACAGATGCCGTCCTGTATCTCACCGCAAACGACGACATCCTGTATCTGCTCGCCATGGAATTGCGCGCAATGCGCAAGCGGATTGGCTTCGTTTTGAGCGACGCATTCCGTCGATCATTGCTCGAAACTCGCACGTTGACGAACTCAAACAACTCCGAGGTCGTGCTGCTGCGAGACTTCCTGAGCGGGAATCAACTCTAGCGCTCGCGCAGCATCTTCGCATCCCATTGTCGCCCCATAGACATCCTAGTGCGGTCCCATTCACGACCTTTTGACCTGCTTTGCCGACCCATTCAGCAGAATCGGCCTGGCTTAAGTCGAGGCCCATCAGAGACTTGCTTCTTGACTATCCCCATGTACATAAGGTTTCAGGTGGAGGGCCGATAACGGTGAAGAGAAGGAATTGAGTGTGGTTGCCAGAATTGGAAGAATGAAACGGTGAATCGAGATGTCAGAGGTCTGCTGACAAACGGAAAAGTCAGGACGAATGCGCGGTTCGGCTTATTGTCAACCGAGGGTGCCTCCCGGTTTGCCGGCTTTCCAAACGGGAACCCATGAATCCAGGAATCCCCACTCTTTTCCTTGGACTGATCTCGAAATGAGATTCAGCTTTCATTGATCGATTGACTTTAGTTGGCGGCAATTACCACCAGGGTCGCGTCGTCCCGAAAATGGTCCCCGCAGAAATCCGAAACACGAGCGAGCAATCGGTTGCTCAGTTCGCCAGCTGAGCGGGTGGAATTCGTTCGACCAAACTCCGCAATGTTTCCTTCGCCAAACTCCTGCTCGTCCGGACCTGAGGCTTCCGTGATCCCATCCGTAAAGAGCAATAGACGGTCTCCCGGCCGCATGTCAACCGTCGCATCCTCGTAGATCCACGAAGGAAAAACGCCCAAGACAGCGCCGCTCTTTTCAAGCATCCTGGTCTCGCCACGAGAGACGAGGACCGGATAAGGATTTCCGGCATTGCAGTATTGCAGGGTCCGTGCATTGCCGTCGAGCACTCCATAGAAAAAGGTAACGAACTTCCCGACGGCGATATTTTCATAGAGCAGCGCGTTTACTTTCCCGCATAGACATGCCGCGCTCTCCGATTCACTCGCAAAAGCGTGAACGGCAGCCTGCACGTTGGCCATCAACAGCGCAGCCGACACTCCTTTGCCAACAACATCTGCTACGCAAATGCCCAGCTTATGTCTGCCCAGCTTAAAGACGTCATAGTAGTCGCCGCTGACCGCAAGAGCGGGGCGCCAGATTCCCGCGACCTCGAATTCGGGCAGTTGGGGAATCTCCTTTGGGAGAAGCGATTGCTGTATCTCCCGTGCTCGTTGCAATTCCTGCTCTTGCATTTCAAGCTGAGCGGTACCTAGATCCACCGAGCGCTGCAGTTCGGTATTGCGCCGCTCAAGCGTCTCCTTTGTGGTCTGGTAGAGAAAAATCAGCACGCTCGCAACAAATGTGATCAGTACTGGAAATTTCCAACCCGTTCTAAGCAAGTGCCCCAAAGTCTGTGGCGTTGGTGGCGCAAGAATCCAAACAACCACCGACGAGAGGACGTAAACCGGGATCAGGAGAACGAGCAGAATCGGGAGAAAGAACAACCAGTTGTAAGGAAATGGCTTTTCAGAATAGTACCTGTGCAGCCTTTGCGTTACGGGCACCACAATATTCCCAATCGCAATCGAATAGACCAAGATGGTGAGCGGATTAATCTGCTGCCCAATGGCCCAGAAAACGGCTCCGGCGATCGCGGAGATCGCAATGTAAGCGATTTGCTGTCTCAGGAAACGTACGAGAGAGGTCGGGGTTACCCGCATGCCGACACGCTTTCAAAACTTTGCGGATGGTGACGAGTTCATTTCCAAGCTCTGCACGGCAACATATCCAAAACAGAACAGGAGGACAGCAAACCCCAGCGGGTCGAGGATCTCGGGCGGACTCGGGAGTCTGAGTGGAAGCGATAAGTTGCCATAAACCGCCTCCAGAGCGAAAAGAAGAATGCCTAGAGAAAGGACAGCGCGGTCGGGCAGGACGAGGAATCTCCGAGAGAGCTTTGGCACAGCGACGACGATTGCCAGGACTGTGAGCGAAATCGCCGCGAGGAGATGGTTGTATGGCATGATTTTGAACGAAGAGCCGGTAAACAAGAAAAGGGCGATGCCTGCCACGTCAATCGCGAGCCCAGCTATGATCGCTCCTTGAAAAAAGAGGCGCAGTTTGTTCTGGCTTAGGTCGAGAAAGGCCAGCAAAGCAATCACCACGACCGAGAAAGACATGATAGTGCCCACGTAGGGAAGACTGGCCAAAAGCCAATTCGGCAAAAGTCCGAGGTCAGCCAACGAACCAAACAGGTATTCGGTTCCCTCAATCGCACTCCAGATTCCGAGCCAGATGAAGGATTTTCCCCCGCTCCGGCGCCGCATCACGGCGATGCCGCAGACACACAATCCGATAAACAGGAAAACTGTACCAAACAGAATGTATGGGATTCGATCGCGAAGTACCTCAACAACTTGATCTGTCAGGGCCACACCTCCAGAGACCATGTTAACCTGTGCCCGCATTCGTTGTCGGTGCGCAGCATCACGGTGAATGAGATGAACCTTGTGAACATGCACTTGAGGATGAGGCAATCGAGTAGGAGAACTGGGGCGGGAGAATCGCCAGATCGGAGTGCACAGTCCCATGCCCGGAATTCCGGGCGCCATCACCTGCATCTTCCCGACGCCAAGTGATCCCGACCCAGCCGCCATGTCCTACCCGCTCGTTCAGTCCGTGACGGTCCAAAGCCCGAACAGCCGAGCTCGGAGATTTTCCTGTTCAAAGCTTGGACCGGAGAGCTTGTCAGACCTTGGCCCTTTGCGCTCATGAGTTCCCCATCAACAACGCCAACAACCCAATCCACAAGAGAGGAGAACCGCCATGCAACCCAGCTTAGGAAAGATGTCCGCCTACAAAATGTTCAATTGGCGGGACCATGCCGCCAGTTCAGTCGACCAAGCCGTCGCCGCCTTTCTGGAACTCGGCGAGGCCATTGCCACCCGGTGGGTCCAGACAGCCAAAGGCGTCCTGCTCCTGCAGATGGTGCCCGACAACAGTGAATCAGGAGCGATCTACGTTTTCGATCGACAGCGCGAACAGTGGTACATGCTCTCGTTCGAAGGTTGCGAAGACCAGTTCACCTCGGAGAAGTTCGACCGCGCGTTCTCCGAGTACGACCTGTTCCGCCTGGTTGAGCAGCCCGGCCTGCTGCTCACTGAGTTCCAGCCAGCCAACGCCTAGCCCCCTCGCTACCCCCAATCAAGCAAAGCCATCCCTATCCAACGGAGGAGCCGTCATGCGTCTGTCCGCAAGTCGTATCCGCTCGATCAATCGCGCGATCGCCAGGGTTCAGTCGTCCGCCTGGTGCGCGTCAGGAAGAACTCACGGCCATTCGGCCCCCAGCCCAGCGCCAGTTGTCTCCATGAACGCGCCCAAGTTCGTGAAGATCGTCGCCGTCCCAAGTAGCAAAGCCGCGTAGGGCCTCAAACCGGAACGGGCGAGGAGACATGCTCGTCCAGCGTGTTCTGCTCGCCCATTCCGCAGAATTTGACCGAGTTTTGGACCCGGGATACAACCACACAACGGATGAAGGAGGCAGGACGCCATGTATGCCAAGTTCTGTGTAAACCGGGAAACAGCAAGCAGCTTCATGCGGCTGTTCGTAAACCGGCGGGCTTACGCAATCCAGGGAGAGAGACCGTTGCCGAACGGTTCCGTCCCCTATTACCCGGCGCGGGATTGGAAGACCAAGGAACCGAAACCGCTCGATGATGGCGTGGTGCGGATGCACCTCAATGGCGACATCACGATCAGTCTCTACGCAATCAATCCCGAGACGCAGCGCTCAAAGTGGGTGGCAATTGACGCCGATTTCGATGGAGCGTTGGATTCCTTGTTTCGGTTGCAATGGGAACTCAAACAGGATGGAGTGGACGCCGCTCTGGAACAATCCCGCCGCGGTGGTCATCTCTGGATCTTCGGCGCCGAGCCGCTGCTGGCATCCGAGTGCCGAATCTATGTCTACAATCTCGCGCTCCGGCTCGGCGTCCCGGTCAAAGGCGGCGGTCTGAAGGAAGGCATAGAAGTCTTCCCACGCCAGGACAAGCTCGATCATGGAGAGTTCGGCAATGCGATCCGCGCTCCGCTCGGCGTACACCGGAAGACGAATCGGCGTTACTGGTTCTATGAAGCTGAAGCCACTCCCGAAGGTCAACTCGCGTATGTCGAGCGATTGACGAAACTGACTGAGACAGAGCTGAGGACATTCATTGAAGGGATGAGTCTGCCCGAAGCGTACAGGCCGGTGCCCTTGGCCCCGTACACTCCACCCGTTTCATCTTCCCGCTACCCGGAGTTCCGGATTCTCGACTATGTGCGGACGACGCGCAAGGACAGCCGAAACTGGTGGGCCCGGTGTCCCTCGTGCGCGGCGGCCGGCCACGACCGCTCGGGCGACAACCTCGCCATTCAGGTCAAGGATCCCCGGTTCTACAATGCTGGGCCGGCTGCACAAAAGAGGAGATTGCGCCGCACACGGTCAGCCCATCCAAATGCTGCGATGGCGTGGCGCGAATCCTTCTCGCTGCTGTACCTGAATCCGCCCTATGACTCCGAGATAGGCTCCATCGCGAATCGCCGCATGGAGGCAGTGTTCCTGGAACATACCTACCGCTGGCTGGCAATGGAAGGCGTTCTCATCCTGGTGATTCCGTTCGAACGATTGCACGACTGCTCTGGCATCCTGAGTTCTCACTTCGCAAGTCTGAACGTCTTTCGTATGACCGATCCCGGATTCGGTCCAGTACCGGCAAATTGCGGTGCTGGGCCAGCGGCGCGATGTTAGAGGAGCGGCCGTTGAGCAAAACAAGCGACAACTGCAGAGCGTTGGCCTCTATGGCAGTTTCCAGGCACTGCCTGAGTTGCAGCCGGGCGCCTGTCCACCGTATTCGGTTCCTCCATCTGCCGAAGTGGAGCTGAATTATCGCGGCCTGCCATACGACCTGTTGGAAGACCTGTTGCCGCAATCGGGCGCATGGAAGCAGGCGGCGCCGCTGCTAATGCCGCATGAGGATGTTGCCACCGGCCGGCCCATCACGCCGCTGCATGGTGGCCATGTCGGGCTTCTGTGCACCGCAGGCCTCTTGAACGGCGTGTTCGGCCAGGGCGACGACCGGCACATAGCCCGCTGGCGCTCGGTCAAGCATGTGACGACGTTTGTGGAACAGGACGGAGACACCGAGATCATTCATCATCGAGAGCGGTGGGCCAATGAGTTGTACTTGGTCTACGCCGATGGGAGGACGCTGAAGCTCACCGAGACGCCGGCGAAGAAGGAGGGCGAAGGCGATGGAGAATGCACACCTGCGGCTCGGGCTGCTTGAGTACGTGCGCATCACGGAAAAGGCCTCGACCCGCATTCGCCTCCGGGTCGATCGTTATATTGGGGAAGATCGGCAGGCACATCTTTTGAGCGTCTTTGGCAACGACTCGGATGTCGGCGCGATCACGGCGGCAGTTCACGAAAAGGCCAGCTTCACCTTGACCTTTCCCGATGGAGAAACCAAGGATGTCACGCTCGGCGAACACTCCTCCTGCTACAAAGGAGCCGTGACTCTGCCAGGACGGAAATATCCGGTACGTCATCTGGTGGCCGTCTCGCAGGAACTTCACACCAACGGGAGCGCAGGACGAACACTGCTTCTGCGATACGACCGCGAGGGGACCTGGGCGGCGCTGGTGAGTTTCCTGGGGCTTCCTGCCGATCCGACGTGGGCAGACGAAATCCTCGCGATCGTTGAGCAAAAGAAGCGGATTGAGGAGATTGATGGCATTGGCTGCCAGCCCGTGCTGATCTCGGCGACCACCGAAGAGATGCTGGAGTGGATTGGCGATGGGCTGCGCTCGCGGGCGTTGGCCTTCCCGGAAGGGAATGGCGCAGTGATCTGGCCGCGCTACTCGGTTGAGGCTACCCTAAATCCCCGGCGGGTGGCCTAATTGCTGGCGAATTGACCCGAATCGGGGTGGCCCTCCACCCGACTGACTATGCGACCAAGCTGCAAAGTCCCGCTGCTTAATGGCATTCCCCCGGGAGAATTGACTGCGCCCGAAATACGATCTAATATTTAGACAGCAATGGAGGAGAGATGCCACAACGGCGGCTGAAACTGAAGCAGGCAAGCGCAGTTCTGAAGGTTGAGCCGAAGGAATTGCAAAACCTCGTGCAATTTGGCGTGGTCAAGCCGAAGTGGGTCGATGGCGCCTATCTCTTCGACAAAGAGACCCTTCTCACAGCAAAAGTGGCGTTTCGTCTGAAGGAATCCCTTGGGACCCGCGCCAACGTTCTTTCCAGGCTCATCGAAGTCTTTCGCGCCTCCGAAAAAGGTCTGCGCGCGAAGAATCCTGCATATGTGGTCTTTACTTGCCGTTTCTCTCGCGAGGAGGAACCGATCAAGCTGGGAGTTCCATTTCGATCATTTGGTGACGAGATTGAACAGGGCCTGAGCAGAGCGGACCTCTATCGCGACCTGCCGCCCGGGCGAAAGCGCGCCGGATGGAAGAAGGAGTTCTTGGAAGCCTTATCGGATGCGGCCAAGGATATAGGAGAGATTTCCCAAGAGGAGATCCAACACACGATTCGAGATTATCGCGCGGAGAGGCGCGTTCCGGAGATCACCGTTGCAGCCGAAACCTAAGAAGAAAAAGCAACGTGCTGTGGTGGATACGAACGTTGTGCTGGCTGGTATCTCCGGTTTTCGGGACCAGTACATTCGAGGTCGCATTCGGAGCGCCGACCTGCTTCACCGCTGGGCGGAAGAGGAATATTTTATTTGGCTCTACTCGGAAGATATTCTCGCCGAGTACAAAGAAGTCCTGAATCGGTTGCACGTCCGATCCGCCGCAATCGGCACACTCATCAATTTCATTCGAGAGCGGGGAGAGTCGGTCGAGATTCGCTCGTCTACTGAGATTTCGCCCGATCCCAAAGACGATGCTTTCTGTATCTGTGCCGAAGAAGGAAGTGCAGACTTCATCTTCACCCTCAACCCGAAAGACTTTCCGCAGAGCCGCCTGAAGGCGAAAGTAATCCAGCCGTAACCCACAGGATGCCGTCGAGGCCGCTGAGGATCGCTCCAAACCGGCGAACGCTCTGACCCGCTGACTCCCTCTCTCATTTCCGCCCAAATCTCATAACTTCTTACCTTCGATGAGGTTTCTCTATGGAGACGACCTTCGACTACCTCCGCCAATTTGGCCCCTTGCTGGCCGAAAGAATTCTCGAAACCTATCCTCCGCTCCAGAGTACGAAAGACCCGGTCGCACCATCCCTTGGAATGCTTCTTCGCAAGGCGTTGCCAGCTCAGGCGCTCGCCATTACCGGCACCGCAAAGTATCTGCGTCAGGCAAAGGCTGCGCGGATCGTGGCCGAATGTGGAGCTGGCAAAACCTACATGGCGTTGGGCACAATCCATGTGCTGGCGGATGGACGGCCCAGTACCACGCTGGTTATGTGCCCATCGCATATCACGCACAAGTGGGCGCGCGAGGTCCTGCTGACCATCCCGCGCGCCCGCGCCTTCCTCATCGAGGACATGCGCAATGGCGGCGATCCCAGCCGGCCGCACGGCATCTGCGAGGTGAAGCTGAGCAAAGGCAAGACGGTTTACGAGGGCAAGCGCCTCAGCCTGGCCGAAATGCGGCGCATGGGCCGCAAGGAATGGCGGAAGCGCTTTCCTGGGCCGACTTTCTTCATCACCGGCAAGGACAAAGGCAAGCTGGGCTACTTCTGGGAGCACGTCTATCTCAAGGCAAAGTCCGGGCCGAATCTGGGCGGCGTCGTCAATCCGGATTCCGGCGTTGCCATCCTCGACTCCGAGATGCAGAAGCTTACCGCGCTCGACTTCACTGACAAACTCAAGGTCTCGGAGGCTCTGACCGCGCCCCGCGGCGGCACCACGCGCTTCTCCGCGCTGTGGCAGGCGGACCGGTCGCGCATTCAGCGCATGGCGCCAATCGAGTACATCGGGCGCTACATGCGCGGGTGGTTCGACTTCGCCATCGCCGACGAGTTGCACCAGCTGGCCGGCGACACGGCGCAAGGCAACGGACTTGGCGTGCTCGGACGCGCGGCGCAGAGATTGATCGCGCTCACTGGGACCCTGATGGGCGGCTACGCCGACGACCTGTTCAACATCTTCTACCGCATGGAGCCGCACGCGATGGTGCGCGAGGGCTTCGCCTACGGAGGGCAAGGCCGGCGGGACTTCCAGGAGCAGTACGGCGTTCTCGAAACCATCGAGAAGGTGGAAGAGGCAGACAACGCCTGTTCGAGGGCAACCAAGAAGACGGTCCGGGTTCTGCGCAAGCCCGGAGCCTCGCCGATGCTCTTCGGCAAGTTCCTGATGACCACGACGGCGTTTCTGTCGCTTGAGGACATCTCGGACAATCTGCCGCGATACGACGAGAGCGTCATTTCGGTCGATATGGACGATGTCCTGCAGCAGGCATACGAGAAGCTGGAGGAGGATATTCGCTCCGCGATGAAAGCGCATCGCGGAAACAAGAGCCTGATGAGCATCCTGCTCAACACGCTCCTGCTCTATCCCGATCATCCCTACGACTTCGATGAGATCTGGGCGCGGGCCTTCGATCCGCAAACGAAGGAGTATGTGAAGTTCCTGGTGACTGAACCGGAGAACCTCACGCGGGAGGCTCTCTACGCGAAGGAGCGCGCTCTGATCGCCGACGTCAAAGAGGAGCTGCGGCAGGGAAGGCGCTGCCAGGTCTACGCCACCTATACGGGCGAGAAAGATGTCACGTTGCGGTTGGAGACGGTGCTGCGGCAGGAGGGCATCCGTGTCGCGGTCCTCCGCTCATCCGTCGCCACCGATAAACGAGAGGACTGGTACGACCGGCAGTTGAAGGCGGGCGTTGAGGTGGTGATCTGCCATCCCAAGCTGGTCGAGACGGGATTGGACCTGCTGGCCTTTCCGACGCTCTACTTCTATGAGACCGGGTACTCGCTGCATACCTTGCGCCAGGCGAGCCGAAGATCGTGGCGCATCGGGCAGAGATTCCCGGTGCGGGTGAAGTTCGTCACTTACTCGGGCACGATGCAGGAGACCTGCCTCCGTCTGATGGGCAAGAAGATGCTGGTCGCGCTCATGATGGAGGGCAAGTTCTCGGGCGAAGGTCTGCAGGCGCTCGACACCGACGAAGACCTGATGAGCGCGATGGCGCGCGAGCTGGTGGAGAAGGCCGGGGTTGGAGAATCTGCCGATGCCGTGTGGCGTGAACTCGACCACGAACGCGAGAAGGTGCTGCCGCGCCCTGCTGCTGTGGAACCAGGACTCGAAGAGGAGCCCGATCCGGTCTTGGATTTGTCAATCGGGGATCTTCCGGTCGTGGCGGCTGCAGAGCCGGCTCCTACGCCATTCGGCATCCACCTGATCGAACCGAATCAGCCTTCAAAGAGGCGTAAGAAGACCGCGCTTTGGCCGACGGCCACAGAAACCAATGTGCAGCTCAGTCTCTTCGATTGAGCCGGCACGCTTTCAACTTGAGAGGTGACATCATGAGTGAGGAACGGGATAAGGTTCGTTGCCGCAGTTGCGAACTCGTCCAATGGAGTGATCGAGCCAATTGCCGGCGTTGTGGGACGGCTCTGCCTGAGCCGATCGTGAGGATTGTTGAGCGAGTCGTAGAGAAGATCGTGATCCGGCAGGATCCGCAATGCCTTCAGAAGCTCGAACAGGCCTCCAGATTGATCTCGACGGCAACCGAGCGGTTGACGCAGCAGTGCGTGGAGTCAGTAGCTCCACTCGTCTTAGCGCAGGTTCCAGAGACGGGAGTCTTTCCGACGATGGCGGAGGTGGAGCGAGCGATGATCGTGGCAGCCTACGAGAGATCGAATCGCAGACCTCTGGAAGCTGCACGGTTGCTCGGAATCGGCAAGACCACCGTATACCGCAAGCTCAGAGAAATAGGTGAAGCGGCGGCGTGATGTCGTTCCCGCATTGGCAGCATCGTGAATGCTGCCCACTCGCTTCCGGTTCAAAAAGCTGCTCCTTAACAACTTTCAACGATGATGGTGGGTTGTGTGGGAGTATAGGTCCAACTAGGCTGGTGCTCCCGGCCTAATCAAGGCAATGCAAGAGGTCAGCTTCGGCTGGCCTTTTGCTTTGCGCGAGGCGATCATGCCGAAGGGTCCATTCCTCCCCAACGAGTTCGTTCCCACACAGTTTTCTACTTCGGCCGAAAAAGCGAACTTCGGCAACACGTTACTGCATTTTCTTGACGCCAACTGTGCGCGAGAGCTTTTCACGAAGAAGTTCTACAACCGGCTCTCGATGACCTTCGGCCACATTGCTCACTGCGACATCGAAGGCTTCTACTCAACATGGTTTACGGGGGATCGACACAGGCTTGAATTCGTCCAGAAATTGCTCCATTGGCCCTGCCACGGGGATCCGAAGTTCACGTTCAGTGACGTGGAGCACGCGGTCCAGCAGATCATGCTCAAACGCAATTATCTGGAGCGGTACGAACTGCGTGCTAACGAAGCACTGCGCGCCGCAGAGTTGCGCGAATTCAATCGTCTGCAGGCGAAATATCGATTGGCTCCGGCGGCTGGACCTGAAGAGGAGCGATCGCAGGACACAACGCGCTGTCTGGTCAAAGTTGAGGACGCTCCGCCCACCACCTCGGTTCAGATGAGCCTCTTTTAGCCAGCCCTAAGTCTCACCCATCTACAGACTCCCAAGGAGAATTGCGATGACCACTCTCAAAGTTGAAGCGCTGGTGCGCGAGTTCCACTACAACGGGATTCGTATTCCCGATCCAGGTCCGGACCTTACCGTGGAACAGGTCCGCGATTTGCTCACGCCAAACTATCCAGAGATTGCCACGGCGTCGGTGTCGGGCCCCGAAGCCACGGGCTCAGTGTTGCGATACACCTTCAGCCGAGCGATCGGCACGAAGGGCTGAAGTATGCGATCGAAAGTGACGAAGGCGGCGGACCTGGTGGAACTATTCGCGGCGAAGGCGACCGCTCCACCTCCGGAGTCGAGCCAGATACTCGTGAGGCACTTTCAATGCAAAGAATCTCTCAAAGCCGCTCAGTGTCTGGTCGAAGCGATAGATCGGTACAGCCCAAGCGACGGCCATCCGCTGCCGGCTCCAATCGAACTATTGCCCCCGCTGGGATAACCACGCTCGCGCCGGTTTTCACGCAGGCACTGCCTCTGCTCGGCACAGTGCCAACAACCTACAGCCACGAGTTCCGCGCCGAATTGCTCTATGACCTCTGCGCAGCTTTGGTGAAAGAAGGGCTGGGAGGTCCGGAAACATGGCAGAAGTGCGAAGGAAGCGCACAGGTCTTCGCCCAGCGCGCCATCATGGAATCAATCGGCGAGGAGCGTTGGAATCTGCTTCAGCGCAACGCCGAGTATCACCTGAACGTGAGCGACGTAGCCGAACGGGACGGCGAGGACAAGTTACTCGGCAATGGCCGGCTGGCCGTGACGATCGAATGTACCGGGTGCGGATTTCTCAAGATCGGCCCGGCGATTGCGGCGCTTGAGGAGGAGTCCCCGGGTCTCGGTGCGGCGTTCTACTGGACGCTGACTTACGCGCTCTATCGAGTGATGCGGATCTATAACCACGATGATGCCTTGCAGTATGAGGAGCGGATGCACGAGTACGCAGAGGACGACGAGGCGAATCGCGAGCAGTATGAGTTTCCCGAAGTCGAAAAGGCGCTGCCAGAGTGCATTCAGAAGACGTTGAAATCCGAGGACCATCGCGCATTCACACTCGGCGCGCGGCAGCTTCTTATGAAGCACGCGAGGGGGAAATTCCGCGGCTGGATCGAACGCCTGCGAGCGATCCAGCGCCTTTCGCGGCTGAGGCTGCCAGCCGACGCATATTTTCGAGAGGATGGCGGCTATGACACGATTCCTCTGCCGTCTCTGCTGGTGGCCTTCAAGGAGCACGACGCAGTTGTCGCATGTTTTGACGAAGAGAGCCAGTACATGCTGGAGGGGAGCGCGGAGCCGACATTGGGAGTGGTCTTCTCTCCTCAGAAACCTGAAGAAGTGCAGCGGGCGCTGCGCATGGTTGGCCGGTTCATCGCCATCAATTACGAACTCTTCCAACTGGTGGAGGCTCTCGCGGAATGGGAGAAACGCCATGCAGGTACATGTCTCGATCGGGGAGAACCATCGCTTCGAGCTGCGTGAGGCGCTACTGGTCTATGGAGACCGTCAACGCAGCTTTGTCACCCGGCACCAGGTAACACTCCACAAAAACGCCCCACCAACACTCGAACCGGCCCAGCCGCTTACGCTTGGATTTCTCGAGTCGCTGGTGCGTTCGCTCTCGGGCCCATCCTCCGCCGAAGTTCTCCCTGAAAATGTACTCGCCAAGGGCGACCGCATGATCGTCTGGTGGACCGCGGTGTGCCGCCGGCAGATGTTCTATGAGAATGCCGAGCAAAAGGCTACGAGCCTGAATGGCCGAACATTTCCGCAGCCTGCTTTGGTATGGCGTGTAGAGAACGGAGATCTCAAGATTCGAGCTCTTGCCGAGAACCGGCGGCCGGCGGCAACGACGACACTCGCGGTGGCGCCGTTCTGGAACCTGTCGGACGACGGCCGTGTTTGTACTGGCACGATGCGCCGTCCAGACAGTGCAAGGGCAGCCTCGATTCCGGAATGGGAGCGCGGCTTCTACGAAAGCGCTTTCACACACGCCAATGTTGGCCGCCTGACCCGCCACGCCGGCGGGTTCGAAGGGCTGTGGGGCGACCTCATTGGCAAACGCACACCTTTTCCCGTCAAGACATTGATCCAGTTGCCGCAGACCTTGGCGCAATTCGTGCGGGGAGGGAGGGAGTAACATGCGCATCGAGCACACCCTCCCGCCCGATCTGCTCCGGCATCGTGCAGTGCGAGTTCTCGTGGTCGGAGCCGGCGGAACCGGGAGCGCCATCGTTATGGGTCTGCCGTATCTCGACCAGGCGATGCGCGCCTGGGGCCACCGCTACGGCCTCGAAGTTGCCTTGATGGATGCCGACCAGGTTTCTGAAACGAACTGCGTCCGGCAGCCCTTCTCGATCTCCGATATCGGCCAGAACAAAGCAACAGTCCTCATCAATCGCATCAATCTGTTCTGGGGAACGAACTGGTCGGCGATCCCCAACTCATTTTCACGCTCGCTCCTTCGACCGCAACCAGGACCGGTGCCCCGACCTTGTCTTTGGGTGCGTGGATACCCGCGCCGCCCGCAAGGCAATTGACGATTCGTTCTCGCGCGCCTTAAGCCGCTGTTGCTATTGGCTCGACCTTGGCAACAATGCGGCGAGCGGCCAATTTGTTCTCGGCCAGCCGCTGAATGCGCGCAACCGCCGCAAAGCGGACCGACTCCGTACGGCGAGTGAACTATTCCCGGAGATCATTGACGCAGAGTCGGGCGAAGACCCGTTGCCGAGTTGCTCGGCCGTTGAAGCCCTGGATAGGCAGGAGCCTTTCATCAACCAGACGCTGGCTGCGAGTGCGCTGGCCATGTTGGCGCAACTGCTTCGGTACGGCGGGCTGACTTATCATGGCGCCTTCTTCAATGCGAAGTCAGGAAAGATGAGCGCATTGCCTGTCGATCCCGATCTATGGTCGAAGATGCGGCGGCGATCAAAGAGGGCAGGTCCACGGGCAGTTAAACTCCTGTGATGACTGCAGCCGGTTCTACCGAATCCTGCCACGTATTCCACGTGGCAGCAGGCCCCCTGGGCGCGCGAAGAGTTTGCCAAGGTAAATATTGGGGACTACTCGTTTGGCTCCTCGTCAATGGCTCGGTGAGTGACTCGGCGATTTTGCCTCAGTCGAGCGCAGAAAACCTTGGATAGCTCATACAGGCTATCGAGATGCCCCAAATGATCGCCGATATGCAGCGGGCGAAATACCGACTACGCTTCTGAAATGTTCTCGGAGAACGGAAGCAGACCCAAATCCCGCCTCGGTCGCGATCCGCTCGATCGAAAAATGAGTTGTTTCCAATAGGTGTTGTGCGCGGCGGACCTTGGCTTTGCTCATCCATTGGGCAGGAGTCATTCCTGCCTGCTCACGGAAACGCCTTGAAAGAGTCCGTGTGCTCATACGCGCGTGACGCGCGATGATGGAGAGCGAAGGATTCAGGGTGAGGTTGCGTTCCATCCAATGCAGCAGCGGTCCCATGGAGTCGCCGCACTCAGGTGCTTTGTGCTCGATGAACTGCGCCTGGCCGCCGAAGCGCTCCAGCGGCATCACGGCGGCTTTGGCAACTCTCGCCGCAACCGACGCGCCGTGATCGCGCCGAACGATGTACAAGCATAGGTCCATCCCCGCAGAGGCTCCGGCAGATGTGAGTACCCGGCCGTTGTCAACATAAAGCACATCGGCATCCACAATGATTTGCCGATGACGCCGTGCCAGTTCTGCGGCCGCCATCCAGTGTGTGGTCGCACGCAAACCGTCCAACAAGCTGGCGCGTGCCAACACGAAAGCTCCCGTGCAGATGGACGCGATGCGGGCGCCTCTTTTCGAAGCACTGTTAAGGGCGCGGAGAATCGCAGGTGGAGTCGGCCGCTGCAAATCGTCGATGCCAGGGGCGATCAGCGTGTCGGCGCGCGCTACCCAAGAGAGGCCCCACGGAACCTTGAGGCACACATGCTCCGATTGCACCTCTTTGGCCGCTCCGCAGACGCGTACGTCGTAGCAAACTTGCCCTTCGGCATCGCGCACCCGTCCGAATATCTCGAGAGGTGTTGCTAGATCGCCGAGTACCACCCCGTCGTATGCGAGTACGGCAATACGATGTTTGCTCTGTCCCCGCCCGTTTGGCTTGAATCCTGCGAATATTGTCATTCTGGCCACTCGTCTGATTATGGCTGAATGCCTACGATTATCCAAGGAGGAATTCATGCCAACTGTATCACCCTTTGCTCCCATGGACTTCATCGGACCGGCTCTCGGAGCAGGGCTTTTCGTTGCCATTATGTCCTTTGTCCCTCATCCCGCTCGGCGCAGCTTTAATGCCATCTTCGCAGCAGGCGCGGTGGGCGCTTATATCGGCGGAGCATTTGGCGTTTGGGAATTGATCTATCCAGCACTGGCAACACCGGTGGTGTACCTCGGCCTACGATCGTACCGAGCCATTGGAGTTGCATGGCTGATGCACGCGGCCTGGGACCTGCCCCATCAACTCATAGGCCATCCCATCTGGCCGTATATGCGAACATCCTCCCTTGGCTGCATGATCTTTGACTCGCTGATCGCCGTTTGGTTCCTGGTAGGTGCGCCGTCCATTATGCGGGCGCAGAGGACGGAAACCTTCGGCTGATTTCTGGGCCTTTGCACGACCGAGAGTCTCTCTTGATATAGATCGTTAAGCCGTCGTCTAATCTTGGAGGTAGATGTAGAAAACTTGGCGAGTTTAGAGGGAGATCATGACTTCGATTGAACCATTTACCCCTACGTTTTCGTCCGATCAGTGGGAAGACTTGCGTTCCCGTATCAAACGAACGCGCTGGCCCGATGAGATTCGGGAGTCGGCTTGGGGCAACGAGCTTCAATTTCTGAAGGATCTCTGCCGGTATTGGAGCGAAGACTTTGATTGGCAAAAGCAGATCGATCGGCTTTCCCGATTTCCCCATTATCGCTTCCAATCAGGTCAAGGAAAGATCCATTTCCTGCATGTCAAAGGGAGAGGACCTGCTGCGATTCCGTTGATCATGACGCACGGGTGGCCCGGGTCGTTTCTCGAAATGCTGGAGATGATTCCGCTTCTCACGAATCCGGCGGAACATGGCTTAGCCGCCAATACCTTATTCGATTTAATCGTCCCCTCGTTGCCTGGTTTCGGCTTCTCCGATCGTCCTCAGATCGAAGGCGTGAACTCATTCCGCGTGGCCGAAATTTGGGTAGAGTTGATGCGAGCACTGGGCTATGATCGCTTCGCCGCGCAGGGCGGGGACCTTGGCGCCGGCGTCAGCACCGCTTTGGGCTTACGCCACAGTGAGCATCTCATCGGAGTCCACCTTAACTACATCCCAGGCTCCTACAAACCTTATCTGGCTCCGGGAACTGAGATCACCGCTGCAGAACGACAGTTCCAAGTCGAGGCGTCCAGATGGTATGACGAAAACGGTGCCTACGCACACCTGCAGGGTACAAGGCCGCAGACTCCTGCCTATGCGTTGAATGACTCCCCCGTTGGCCTGGCGGCTTGGATCCTTGAGAAGTTTCGGGAGTGGTCCGATTGTGGAGGGGATATCTACAGCAGCTTTTCGAGAGATGCTCTTCTGGCAAATGTCACGCTTTACTGGATGACGCAGACGATTTCTTCCTCATTCCGCATGTATCGCGAGGGACGCCGAAGTCCTCTTCATTTTTCATCGACCGACTATGTTCCGACGCCGTGTGCGATCACATGCTTTCCGAAGGAGATAATGATGCCTCCCCGGAGTTGGGTTGAACGAGGTTACAACGTCACTCGATGGACAACCATGCTAAAGGGCGGCCACTTCGCGGCGGCTGAGGAACCGGAACTACTTGCCACTGACCTTCAGGCATTCTTCGGCAGCCTACGCACCTGAGAACTTAAGTGAATTGCTTATCCTCGGAATCACTTCCGGAGAGAACGTCCGTACCGCGCAAATCCGCATCACTAAGGCCCGGAGGTTGCCTCCAGCTTCGGGTACGTAAACAATCCCTTTGCTGGCACACTATGAAGCCGCGGGTCGCGATCGGTTCCGATGTATTCTCCCAGGAAATCCAGGAGAACCTGAACTTTGGGTGTCAGCCGCGCCGGGCCTGAGAAGAGTGCGCAGAGCGTAATCGGCTCCGGGTTCCAGTGCGGCAATATAGGCATCAGCCTATTGCGCGTGTCGGGGCGTTTGGCCATGTAGAGCGGCAGGACAACGATGCCGAGTCCACTGAGGGCGAGATCCAGATGAACACCAGGGTCGCTGACAACTATTTTGAAGACTATATTCGGAGCCGCGAGCTTCGAACCCCGGCTCAACTTCCAGGTTCCCGAGCCTATGCAGGTGTGCGCAGCGAGTTCATCGGGAGTGACCGGGTTGCCGCAGGCCGCAATGTACTCCGGGCTCGCGAAGAGTCCTCGCTTCGTTCCCGGATATGGGCGAACCCGGCGTATGGAATCCCGGGGCGCTCGCACTTTGAAGAACACGTCCACATCTTCTCGCGGCTCCTGGTCCCATCCGGAGGCGTATGGTTCGATTTCAACGCGCAAGTCCGGGTAGCGTCCCAGGAACTCTTTCAACAATGGCGCAAAGATAAGGCGCGCCATGGTGATGGGACAAGCAATCTTGATGAGGCCGCTTGGCCGTTCGCGATGGCTCTCCAACAGTTCGCTTCCATCCCGCAAGGTTCGCAACGCTCGCCTGCAGATCTGCATATACTCTTTGCCGAAGTCGGTCATGACGAGCCCACGCGGACTTCGCTGTACGAGCAGAACGTCCAGGTGTTTTTCAAGACGGGTCAATGCGCGGCTAACCGTCGATGTGGGAAGGTTGAGTTCTCTGGCAGCAGCCGTCAGCGTGCCTTCCTGGCCGATAGCAACAAAAGTACGAACATCATTGAGATCGGGTATCTCCACGGGATCTCCGATGCATGCGGAATGGGCCAGCCATCTCGCCTTGCCCATTCTACTTCGGTTTTGCGAAGGCGCAACACAGTATTGCGCAAATAGGTGATTCGTCTACACCGTTAGGAGAGTCTCTTGTAGTGAACATAAGCTTTGCGGAACTGCAGGGTAGTTTCGAACGCAAGACAAAAAGGCGAAGGAGACGAAATGAGAATTCTGGTAACAGGCGGAACAGGCAATGTGGGCGGCGCGGTGGTCATGGAGCTGCTCAAGCGTGGACAGAAGTGCGGGTGTTGGCTCGCAAACAGCCGGAAGCAGGCAAGCTGCCGGCGGGAGTGGAAGTTGCCATCGGCGATCTGCTCGATCCGGTCTCTGTGGAACAGGCAATGCAGGGAGTCGATAAGCTGTTCCTGCTGAATGCCGTCGTTACCGATGAATTAACCCAAGCCTTGATCGCATACGGCATCGCAAGGCGGGTGGGATTGAAGCACGTGACCTATCTGTCGGTCTTCAAGGTTGACCAATTTCGCGATGTGCCGCACTTTGCCTCCAAGTTGGCCGTCGAGGGCACGCTACGCGAGTTCGGCATTCCGTACACCATTCTGCGGCCTGGCTACTACATTCAAAACGACGCCACCTTGAAGGACGCACTTTTAGGTGCTGGGGTCTACCCGATGCCGATCGGCACTGCGGGAATCGCGGCGGCGGATGTTCGCGACATCGCCGAAGCCGCTGCGATCTCCCTCACCGAAGATGGCCACGATGGCCAGACCTACGACATTGTCGCGCCTACGATGATTAGCGGTTCCGGCAACGCTGCTCTGTGGAGCAAGTTGCTGGACAAGGAGATCAAGTACACCGGGCACAACTTCGATCAATGGGAGCAGGGCATGCGCTCCAGGATGCCGAGTTGGAGCGCCTACGATCTTCGCATGATGTTCCAGGGCTACTTCGACCGCGGGTTCGGGTCGACCGAAACGGAAGTCGTGCGCCTTACGAAGCTCCTCGGTCATGCGCCGCGCAGTTATGAAGATTTCGCGACTCAAACTGCGGCAACGTGGAAGCAGTAACCTGCGGCCGCAGCCATCCCCAACGACGAACCATCCAGCGATCTACAGGAGAAGAAGGTGATGAGCCGTTCATACGCGGTGCAGAGGTGCGGATGTTGGCTCACAAGTCTGTTTATTAGGTGTTGCGTGAACGCAAATCCGTTTTGCATTTCAACGGAGAGGCACCGAGCAGGCAAGATGCTACTTATTTGTAGATCGGAAAACGATCGCCACCGACCGTACCACGCTCTTGCCGTTGAATGCAGTAGTCGGAAATTGGTCGGCACTCCGCGCTTGTCAAATCACTAAAGGAGAGAAGTAAACCATGTCCGAACAAACCAGAGGAGAGTACAAGATGAAGGATCAATTCACACCTGAAAACAGCGCACTCGTTTTGATCGACCATCAAGTAGGAACCCTACACTTTGTCCACTCGATGTCTGCCGATGACTCCCTGCGCAACGCAGTTATGCTGGCGAAGGCGGCAAAGGCATACGACATGCCTGTAGTCCTCACGACCAGCCAGGAAGATCACCTTCAAGGCCCGACTGCCCCCGCTCTGCAAGATGCATTGCCACATGCTTACGTTAACCGCATCAAGCGCACGGGTATAGTCAACGCATGGGCTGATTTGAATTTCAGCGGCGCAGTGCGCGCCATGGGACGCAAGAAGCTCATCATGGCAGCTGTTACGACGGACATCTGTCTGATTTTTCCGGCGATTAGCGCGGTCCAGGAAGGCTTTGATGTGTTGGCAGTATTGGATGCTTCGGGGTCATCGTACGAGGTGCAGGAGGAACTGGCGCGCCGCCGGATGGAAGCCGCAGGCGTGGTCCTAACCACTACCAACACGGTAATCGCAGAACTCGTCCAGGATTGGAGCACGCCCCAAGGCTCCGAACTAATTCAACTCTTAATTGCAACAGTACCGAAGACACCGCAAGGAGCTATTTAACGGCGAGTGCAGGAGATCTACAGAAGGAGCATTCAGGGCATCTTTGTCCAGACAAAAGTGACGACGGAAGGTCTCAAAGATTTCGAGGAGCGTGTGACAACGGGAAGTGTGGTCCCGTTGATTGACCAAACCGAAACCCTCTGGAATCCGGAAACTGTCTGGACAAACCGCCATCTGGAAGCCCCGTGGGCAAGATCGTCTTCACGCTTCCGGCTTCCTGATCAGTTGTAGCAAACGAGCACAAGAATCCAAAGGAGAAATCGCATGGCTGAAATGACAACCACAAATCCACTACTACCTCCCGACAATCTCACTCGTGCATTGGGGTTCGCTCAGGTAGGCGGCAAAACAGCCCCCCACATCGGTCTGGTCGGAGACACGTATACCATCACCGTCGCCGGAAAAGACACCAACGGTCGATTCTGTGTGATCGACATGCACGTGCCGCCAGGGGGCGGGCCACCTCCACATCGTCACGATTTCGAAGAGACCTTCATCCTGCTCGACGGTGAGATGCAAGTAACATTCCGGGGCCAGAAGTCCACAGTGCGTGCTGGTGATACGGTCAATGTTCCGTCCAACGCTCCACACCAGTTCCATAACGCTTCCTCCGAACCAGTCCGAATGATCTGCATCTGTTCCCCAGCCGGGAACGATGAATTCTTCCTCGAAGTCGGCGTGCCCGTGGCGACGCGCACTACTCCGCCTCAAAGGCTCAACGGGGAACAAATGGTTGAATTTCTGAAAAAGGTAAAGGCGATTGCCCCGAAGTACCGCACCGAACTGCTGGATAAAGCGTAAGCAAGGGGGTAAAGCCACAGCGAACGCTGATGTGTTCAATGCAACCGCCAAAGATCGAACACAAAGGAGAAGATAACCGCGAATGACGATGACCTTCCACAAGGAGTATCCAGCGGATCAAGCCGCGATGCAGGCGATGCGTGCGGAACTACGCGGTCTGCCGACAATGGAATTTGGACCCGAAGTGCGTCCCATATTCGATGAGTTGATGGCAAAGACGCCGGCGGCCAATGGGGTGAGCTACGAAGCCGCGACTGTTGGCGGAGTTCCTGGTTGGTGGTGCAGGCCCGCAGATGCGGTCGGGGGTTCAGCGGTTCTGTACCTGCACGGCGGCGCGTACGTTGTTGGCTCGGCCGCTGCCTATCGGAACTTCGTGGGACAGATTGCGGCCAGAGCCCGGGCGGCAATGTTTATTGCGGATTACCGGCTTGCACCTGAACATCCATTTCCCAGCGCAGTGAACGATGCGAGCGCAGTCTATCGTGGACTCGCAGCAAATGGGTTTTCGAGATTAGCTTTGGCGGGCGACTCAGCCGGTGGAGGTCTGGCCCTCTCTCTGTTGTTGCTTGTAACGAAGGAATCCAAGAATGGCTCTGTTCCCATGCCGGTGGCGGCGGCGGTGATGTCGCCATGGACTGATCTCGTACTCAGTGGGGAGAGCATTGGGAATCGGGCGGCTGCTGATCCGCTTCTGACTCGGGCGGCTCTTGAAAATGCTGCAAAGCTATACCTCGGCCAATATGACCGCCACGATCCGCAGGCCTCGCCCCTCTATGGCGACTTGACCGGACTTCCGCCTTTACTTTTCCACTTAGGAGAGGACGAAATACTACTTGACGACTCTCGTCGTTTCACTGAATGCGTCGGCGCTGTTGGTGGATTCGCACAACTCCACATCTGGCAAGGAATGATCCACGTCTTTCCTACCAATCTTGAACTACTCCAGGCCGCGGGAGAAGCGCTGGACGACACAGGAGAGTTCTTGCGCTCCTTCCTCGAGAAGCTGGGAGAGTAAGAGCTAGCGGCGTGAGGCAGAGATTGTACTTACAAGAGCGTGGACAAATTAACTAGGCTGGTTAGTATTCGTCGACTTGTATGGTTTGATCGTCACTTGACGATAGCAGGCCAACGCGCTCATTGACCGTTCTCCGATGGCAGCATATCTCCGGAAACGGATCGCAGCATCTCCCATTGCCAGCAGACTTCGGCGTATCGTGGAGCCGTGAGGCTGTCCATGAAGATGACGCTCGATCCCGATTTGGCAGAGGAAGCAAAGGCGCTGGTCGCCCTGGCCTTTCGCAATGGGCCGATCGAAGACCTGCATGCAGGAAGGCCATGCAACTTTTGCAACGGCAATCAGGAAATCTCCCACATCTCCGACGAAGAGATGAAGGCGATCATGAAATCGGCGGTCAATAATCTCTACCGCCTGTTATGGCAGCGGGACTGCGATCCGATGGCCTACCAAGAGAATCTGGCGCTCGGCCGGCGCTATACCTTGCACTGGGATGATCCGGAACTCAAAAAGCCAATGAGGAAAGGGTCACGCCCCAAGTGACCCATTTCACCAGGAGACACCCATGTTCAAAGAGCTTGCTCCCTACCTGCGGCAGCGCGCCGTCCTGCTGACCGTCACCCACATTGAAGATGACCAGATTCGCGTGAACGTCATCCCGCAGAAGCTGAAGGACGGTGAGAACGCCGCGCTTACTACGCCTGTTACTGTGACCGGCACTGCGGAGGAACTCGACCGCGACCTGCCGGCAACGCTGGTCAACTTCGTTTCCGCGCATCTCGAACTCAAGAACACCCTGGACCGCGCGAAGTCCGAGATGGATGCTGCGGCGAAGACGGCTCAGGCAGAAGCCCGCGCGAAATCGAAGACCACAGCCACGAGAGTTGCTCCGAAAGTGGAACCGGCAAAGGCTGCCGAAACTCCGAAGTCCACTCCGCAGAAACCGGCCGAACCCGCCCGGGCGGCCAGCTTGCGAGGGCGAAATCGAAGACGACAGCCACGAGAGTTGTTCCGAAAGCGGAACCGGCAAAGTCTGCTGAAACTCCGAAGCCGACTCCCCAGAAACCGGCCGAACCCGCCAGGGCGGCCAGCCTCTTCGATGTGCCGGCGCCGGAAGCAACTCCGGGCCCTGTTCCGGACGAGGAAGAGGAGATACCTCCGCAAGCAGACGAAGAGGATGTCGATAGCAACGAAGATGACTTCGACGAGGCGGCCTGATCGGGACTGCTTCCGTCGCGCGTACCCTCAATGCCGAGGCGGGCTGTCAGGTTAAGATTATTTTGGTTAGAACGAAAATCGTGATAATCTTATATTGCAAGCGGTAGTCCGCAGCGGAGGCTTTCATGGCACAAGCCAAGCAAATTGAAGAGGTTGGGTCGGCTGTCCTGAGCGGCAGCGGACGTGACGTCATCCGGCAGCTCAACCTGTCTCCCGGACGCAGGACGGTGGCTGTGACTTTTGCCGACAACGAACAGGGGGCTGCGGCTGAGCGCGTCATCCATCAGGTCGTGGAGTTTCTGCCCCAACTCATCCAGGAGCGGCAGGAAGATACGCTCAAAAAAATGGTCAATCTCCTGTTGACCGATGTCACCCCGTCGAAGGCGGCGCGTGAGCAGGCACGTATGCTCATCGAAGCCAAGACCGCCATTTTGAACA
The DNA here is from genome assembly GCA_963835355.1 of uncultured Acidobacteriaceae bacterium. GTDB lineage: Bacteria > Acidobacteriota > Terriglobia > Terriglobales > Acidobacteriaceae > Telmatobacter. Next base: position 227,968 of record CAWIFE010000004.1, read on the forward strand.
GCGGGGATTTTCTTCCCGCCACCGAGGTTGCCAAGCTTGCCGGATTCAGTTCGAGCAACCTGAGCGTGCAGCCGAACAAGTGGAAGCGGAGCCGCGAGATCTTTGCGATCCAGCATGGCCGGGAGGATTACCTGCCGCTCTATGCCCTGAACCCGGCAGACCATCGCCCTCGCAGGGAGATGGCCGAGATATTAGAAGTCTTCGGAGATGCCAAGGACGGGTGGGGACTGGCATTCTGGTTTGCAGGGCTCAACAGCTTTCTTGACGACGAGCGTCCACAGGATGTCCTGGCTGCCGATCCCGAACGCGTGATTGCCGCGGCCAAAGATGAGATGGCCGAGTACGAACATGGCTAAACGAGCAGCAATCACCGCAGCGCCCATTGTCCCGACGAAGATCAAGCTCACCACCTGGGGCTCGGGCCAGACGATGTATCGCGTCCATGATGCGATCTACGCTGTCGATCAATTCAACCCCAGTCCCAAAGGCAATGCTCGCTTCAGTCCAATCCTTGATCCATCGGGCAAGGTGATTCCGACGCTGTATGCGGCGACCACGCCTCGCGGCGCCCTGATGGAGAGCGTGTTTCGCGACATTCCCTATCGCACAGGATTCAAGCATGTCGATGCCAGGAGACTGGCAGGCAGGGTGTGTTCAACGCTCGTTGTTCCAGACCGACTTCCAACTCCTCGATCTAAGCAAGGTCGCCTTGCGGGGACTTGGTATTCCTCCTCGGCAGCTCATCGACACGACCAAGGCGCATTACCCCGCAACGCGTGGTTGGGCCGAGCTGGTGTACGCTGCTCATCCTAAACTTCAGGGATTTCTCTGGTCTTCGCGGCAGGATGACAGGGCGCTTGCGGTCGTGTTGTTCGGAAGCAGGGTAAATGCTTCTCAACTCATCGATGCCAGGCTCGCGCGCCCGCTCGTCAGGAACGGCGTTGCTGAGGACTTTGTCGTCCAGTTGGCGACCGACCTGAAGGTTCTGCTCCACTAATACTCCCGCTAATCATCCCAGTAATCTGCGTAGTGCGGATACTCTCTCCCTGCCTGCCAGGGGAACCAGAGTGCGGCTCTGTTCCTTAAAGGCGACTGTCTGCACCGTTCTACCCTCCAGAATCCGAAGGAAAATTCCATGAAACCATCGAAGCTCTATGAGGCGCTTCACGCGCTCATTGGCGAACGTGTGCCCCTGCACATCTGGGGCGCGTGCGGCGTTGGGAAGTCACAGATCGTCTCCCAGGTCGCGAACGATCTCGACTACGACTTTCTCGATGTGCGGGCCGTGCAACTCGATCCGGTCGACCTGCGCGGCCTGCCTCGCATCGCGGCGGATCAGACAGAATGGGCGCCTCCGAAGTTTCTCCCGACGAGCGGCAAGGGCATCCTCTTCCTCGATGAGTTGACCTCTGCGCCGCAGATGACCCAGGCGGGCTGCTATCAACTCGTGCTCGACCGAAAGCTCGGTGAGTATGTGCTGCCCGATGGCTGGGTCGTCATCGCCGCCGGCAATCCGGCCTCGGAGCGCGGCGTTCACTTCGCGATGCCCAGACCGTTGCGCAACCGCTTCGTGCATCTGGACCTTGAACCGGATCTCGACGACTGGTGCCGGTGGGCGGTGAAGGCTCAGGTCCGTCCCGAGATCATCGCCTTCCTCCGCTTCAAGCCGGAACTTCTGCATACGGCCGATGCAACCTCGGACGCCAACGCGTGGCCGACTCCGCGTTCCTGGGAGATGGCCTCGCAGGTTCTTTGCGGTATCGCCCGCCGCCAGAAGACACAGCTTCTGTCGGGGACGAGCGAATTTGAGGCGCAGCTCCTGGATGGAACCGTGGGTCCGGCAGCGGCCTCGGAGCTTGTCGCTTTCCTGCGACTGTTTCGCCAGCTTCCGTCGATTGACGAGATTCTGCTCAATCCTGCGACGGCGATGCTCCCGACGGAGCCTTCCGCGCAAATCGCTATCGCTACCGCCCTGGGCAAAGTGTTGAGCGACAGCTCGGTGGGCAGAGGGCTCACCTATCTCGACCGGATGCCGACCGAGATGCGGGTGATGGCCATGCGCGACGCGGCGGCGCGGGACACCGCCATCACTCATACCCCGGAGTTCGTTCGCTTCGGGGTGGAATACCGGGAGGTCCTTCAATGATTACGGAAAAGGCAATGCTCGCCGCCGTCCACATCAGTATCTGGACGGCCGTAAAACACGACCGCAAGGTCAGCCGGGATGTGGCGGACCAACATGGGGCGCATCAGGGCGCGGGCCGCTACAACAAACAACTTTTGCGCGGCGCCGACAAACTCGAAGAATTGCGCACGCTCGCCGGGCAGATCCGGCAGTATTTCTACAAGATCACCCTGCCCTGGTCGGACGAAGGATTTCGACTCCTGCCGGCGAACTTCTATTTCGATCTCATGGCGCGGATGCGTGAGTTCGAAGCCGGCTTCGAACAGGGAGTGGAAAGCTTCCTTGGCGTCTACCCACAGTACATTGAGCAGGTGAGGCCGGAGTTGAACGGGCTCTTCCGCGAGGAAGACTATCCCTCCGCGGAAAAGCTGCGGAAGAAGTTCGGCGTCAAGCTCGAGGTTCTGCCCATTCCGTCCGGCGCCGACTTCCGCGTTCAGATGTCGGCCGAAGAACAGGCACGCGTCTCCCGCGAGATTGATGCGAATGTTCGCGAATCGCTGACACGCGGGACCGAAGACTTGTGGCGGCGCGTTCGGGAAGCAGTTGCGCACATGGTTGACCGGCTGAACGAACCAGACTCGCGGTTTCACGGTTCGCTGGTCACCAACGTCCTCGACATCGTCGAAATATTGCCACGACTCAACGTCAATGGCGACGCTGATCTGAACCGCTTCGCGGACCAAATCAAACAGCGGCTTTGCAACTACTCGGCACAGGACCTCAAGAAACATGACCTCCTGCGCGTGACTACGGCGGCCGACGCTGCCAACATCGTTGCCCAGATGGACGATGTGTTGCGCGGCCGGCAGGCTGCAGAAACTGCTGTTGGCCAGACCGCCGACGACATCTTCACCCGCATGTCCGCGTTCATGGAGGCGCCCGCGGCCGCATGAGAAGTGAAACACCGACTTCGCGCCGCATTCAGAAGGCGCGCACCGCTCTGGTGCTCGACCACCCCTTCTTCGGCTCGCTTTTGTTTC
>CAWIFE010000005.1:0-149970 GCA_963835355.1 uncultured Acidobacteriaceae bacterium
CCCCGATGCAGTGGCCATCGAGGAAGTCTTTTATTCCGTCAATGCCAAGTCTGCATTGAAACTGGGGCAGGTGCGCGGCGTGGCGCTTCTGGCTGCGGCGCGGCAGGGATTCCGCTGGCCGAATACGCTCCCCTGAAAATCAAATCGAGCGTCGTGGGTTACGGACTGGCGAAAAGGAACAGGTACAGTTCATGGTGGCGCGGCTGCTGGACTGGCGCGAGTGCCTCAGCCTTCTGACGCCGCCGATGCCCTGGCCATCGCCATCTGTCACATTCATACTGCGCAAACTCTGGCGCTGCAAGGGGCCGGGCGATGAGGGCGGGCTGGCGGTTCGCTGCCGCCTTCGCGACGCGGTCCGGCTCATGCAGCGCCTGCGGCGGATCCCGTCGTCCAGGTGGACTTCTCCAACCCCGATTTCTCGCCCCCGCAGTGGACGCTCGTCCTGCAGGCCGATGGCAGCGGGCATTTTCGCTCGCAGAAGGGCAGCACTTCCAGGACAGGCCTGAAGGAGATTGAAGCGCCTAACGTTGATCGCGACATTCAGGTGAGCAAGGAATTTGCCGGAAGCGTCTTTGCAGAAGCGCAGAGCCACAATTGGTTCAATACGCCTTGCGAAAGCCACCTGAAGGTTGCTTTCGAGGGCTGGAAGACATTTACTTATGACGGACCGCAGGGTCAGGGATCGTGCACCTTCACCTACTCACGCGACAAGGAACTCCAGACGCTCGGCGAATCCATGCAGGCGGTATCCGAAACGATTCTGGAGGGTGCCCGCCTTGAGGTATTGTTGCAACACGACCGCCTGGGCCTGGATCAGGAGATGGAATTCCTTACCCAGGCCGCTCAGGACGGCCGGGCACAGCAGCTCTTCGCCATCCGCGACATTTTGGAGCGGCTGGCCCAGGACGATGACGTTCTCGAACGGGTGAGAAAACGGGCGCGAGCCTTGTTGGACCGCGGCCCATCATAAATCTTTGCATTGAGGCGACTTTTTCGCTTGATTGAGTGTCCAATCAATGCAGGGGTACCGATGTTTTCGGATGTGTCGCCACAGAACCATGGAAAGGCAGGGCGTCATGAATGATTTGGGGAATCGCAGTTGGGTAGCAGGACTGGCAGCAGTGGTTCTAGCGGTGGTGTGTTTGGGACCGGCGCTGCGAGCGCAGGACCAGGCTCCGAATCAGGGGCAGGGATCGGGCCAGCCGGCTCGCGCAGTGCGCCTGAGCTATGTGGATGGCCAGGTGACTCTCGCGCAGGGTGGGCAGGTTCTGGCCCAGCAAGCTGTGGCCAATACACCTCTGTTGGAAGGCATGCAACTAACCACCGCCGACAGCGGGAAGGCCGAGATTCAATTTGAAGATGGCAGCGTAGCCCGGGTGTCTCCGGACAGCTCCATAACGCTGCAGGTTTTGAGCGGGTCGGGAACGACGGCCGTCGCTCAACTCCTGCTCACTGGCGGCCTGGCTTACTTCGAATTCCAGGGCGGAGGGCAGGCTGGCCAGATGAGCGTGTTGTTCGGCGACGCTCAACTCACCACCAGCGGCTTCACCGTGCTTCGCGTCAGCATGGACAATCCTCCCGGCGAAGTCGCCGTGTTTTCAGGAAACGCGCACCTCGATGCTGCCAACGGCGCCGTTTCCGTTGACTTGCATGGCGGCGAAAGCATCGCTCTGAACGGCGCCACTCCGGCCAACTATCAGCTCGCGGAGTCGATCGCGCCGGATTCGTGGGACGCGTGGAACTCGGATCGCGATCAGGCGCTGACGACCGAGGCTGCATCCGAGACCGGCGCATCGACGAATTTGGGCCAGAGCCAAAATCCCGCGTGGAACGATTTGGACGCCGATGGGAACTGGTACAACGTGCCCAATCAGGGCTACGTGTGGTCGCCCAACGAGGCTGCGAATGCTGGTTTCGATCCATACGGGAACGGGAACTGGATGTGGACACCGGGGTACGGGTACCTCTGGATCTCCGGCTATCCGTGGGGCTACATGCCGTTCCAGTGCGGGGCGTGGAACTTCTATGACGGATTTGGATGGGGGTGGGCGCCGGGCATGGGCGGCTGCCAGCCGTGGTGGGATGGGGGTTACTACGGAGGCCCGAACATCGGTCATGGACCGGCCGGATATCGACCGATTCCACGCCCGATTTTGCCGCGCCATCCTATCAACCCCAGGCCGGTGGCGATGATTCCTGTTAGACGGACTCCGGTGATCGTCAACTCTACTTTACCGGCGCGAAACAGAAACACGCCGGTGACCATTGGGGGGAGCACGGTCGTGCCGCTTCGCCCGTTGCCATCGCGGCCGGTCTTCGATCGCACGCCGTCGAATGCAGGGGGAAACCAGCCGCAGCCGAGGTACGGGCATGCCGCGCCGGGAGGCGGGCCGACAGCGCCGGGAGGCGGGGGGAGGGGAGAGGGGGCCTGCCGCGCCGAATCGGCCCGGTTACAACTTGAACCGCCCCGTGGCGAACCAGCCAGGTGAGCCAAACCGGCCCGTGCAGCCGCAGCCGGGACAGATGAATCACCCCGCGCCGCCGCAGCCAACTCCGGAGAATCGTCCGGCACAGCCGCAGCCGGCGCCGGGCCAAACAACTCCCTCCGAGCCGCCTGTGCAGGTTCCGATGTACAGGAGCCAGCCGGCGCCGGCTCCTGCGCCTGCGCCTGCTCCGGCGTATCGCCCTGCGCCGCCTGCACAGCCTCCGGCTTCGCAGAGCCAGCCGCAACCGAGTCACTATTCTCCGCCTCCCCCACCGAGCAATTCTGGCGGCGGGTCAGGGAACCATCCATCGGGCGGTGGTGGTGGCGGTGGCGGCTCGCCGCACCCGAGCGGAGGCTCTTCCGGCGGTGGCGGCGGTGGTGGAGGATCGCACCCGAGCGGAGGCTCTTCGGGCGGCGGTGGTGGCGGTGGTGGATCGCACCCGAGCGGAGGCTCTTCAGGCGGCAGCAGTGGCGGAGGCAGCGGCAAACACTAAGCCGATCTTCGCCAACCGGAACCGAGGTGAATCGCAAGACGCTCCGCGCACGCGCGGAGCGTCTTTCATTCTGGCCGCTTTTCATTCTGGCCAACTTGCATTCTGACCGTCTTGCATTCTGACCGTCTTGCAACCAGACCGTCCTGCAACCTGACCGCTTTGCATTCTGGCCGTCCAGCAATCGGCCCGTCTTGCATTCGCAGGTCCGGCCATTCTGACCGTCTTGCAACCAGACGTCCTGCAATGACCGCTTTGCATTCTGGCAGTCCGGCCTCTCGGAGAACCTTGCCGGGAGAGGTGACCACCCTGCTTACCTTCGTGCGCCTGGGCCGCGAATCCGACCTTGCAAAAGGCTAGTCTAAGAGATGTGAATGTCGAGCAAGACACGCGTTTGCGGGTCGCGGCCATTGGGTTTCTCAATCCCGCTCCGCTCATGTGGGACTTTGAGCATCCGCCGCTGAACGAGGAGCTGGCTCGCCGCTACCGCATCGACCGCATGACGCCCTCGGAGTGCGCTGCGCGACTGGCCGATGGGCGCGCCGACATCGGCCTGATTCCCATCGCCTCGCTCGCCACCACGCCGGGACTGCAGATTCTGCCCGGTTGCACCATCGCTTCAAAGTGCAAGGTGCGATCGCTGATCCTGGTGCATCGCGCCAGCCAGCCGCCCGGCAAGCTGCGCTCGGTAGCGGCAGACACCGCGAGCCGCACCACCCTCGCCTATGCGCGCATGCTCTTTCATAAATGGGGCAACGCGGAGGTTCCGTTCGTGCCCATGGTCGCCGATCTCGACGCCATGCTGGAGCGCGCCGATGCCGCCATTCTCATCGGCGATCCCGCGCTGCTGGCTCTCGAGGAGCGCAACAACCAATTCGAGCGCACCGGCGAAGAGCTTGTCTATCGCGACCTGGCCGAGGAGTGGCACGCGCTGACGGGCCTCGCATTCGTCTCCGCCGTCTGGGCGATTGCCCCAACAGTGAACGCCCAGAATTCGCGCGGCATTGCATGCAGCGGAACTTTGGATGAGAGCATTGCTGAGGATTTCATTCGCTCGCGCGATCACGGCCTCGCGAATATCGACGCGCTGGTTGAGGAGTGGTCCGCGCGGTTTCCCATTCCCGAGTCGACCATTCGAGCGTATCTCACAACCAATATTCACTACGTGCTCGACGAGGAGTGCGTAAAGGGGATGCGCGGATTCTTCCATATGGCAGCCGAGTTGGGCGTTCTCCCGCCGTACACGGTCGCGGTTCCGGAGCTCGCGGCGCGATAAAGCAGCAGGTCAGCGAGTCAGCGAGTCAGCAAATTAGCAATTCAGCAATTCGGCGAATTTGTCCGCGCAGCGGACAAGTTTCGAGACAAATCTCCGCCAGAAAATCAAAATCTCAGGAACGAGACTGTGAAACTGTGAAACTGTGGACAGAAGTTATTGATTCTAAAGGCTCCACAGTTTCACAGTTTCACAGTTTCACAGAACAGGTGGGGGGGGTGGGTCTGCGGAGTAAGGGGGGTGGGGTCTGCGAAGGAGGGGGGTGGGGTAAAAACAGGGAACAGGGATTAGGGAATAGGGAATAGAAAAGCACAGACGAGAAGACAGGGAATAGAGAGTAGGGAATAGAAAAACAGTGGTCGGTGAACAGTGGTCGGTGGGCAGAAAAACATTGATTGATGAGTCGCGAATCGTGATTAGGAAAACGGTGATTGGTGAGTCGTGATTCATGGTGAGAAGGGCAGAGACTTTGCGTAGCCGGTAGCTGGTGGCTGGTGAGTCCTTGGGGTGGGGCGAGGACCCTTCGATCTGCCCAGGGCAGGCTCCTTCGACTCCGCTCAGGGCAGGCTCCCGCACGACTGCTGGCGGGTGAGGGATGCGCGCGGGTTGGAAAGAGGAGTTCGCCATACTGGTCTGATTGTGCGCCAAGTGGGGTTAATTATCGGCAAACTTGGGCGAGGTTTTTGCGACGTGTTTTCAGCGGTTTACGGGGAAAGTTGGGCGGGAAGGGCTTGCGGGGTCGGCGGGGTCCTTTCTGGCGATATTGGTGTTTTCCGGCCCAAACAACGCGCTCGTCCGGTCTCCGACGCAGCCATCCGCATCCTAGGGAGAAACAGCTTTCTTTCCTAGTGCGATGGCAAGCGGAAGATGATCCTTCAGGTTGGTGGTCAGAATATCCGCATCCAAAGGTGCAAACCTCGCGAAATATGCATCACCTAGTGCCCTGCAGTCTTTTCGGTCGAATCGCCTGGTTGGATGGACTGCGAGGTTTCTCAAAACTTCTCGCCGGTCTGAGTCCTCGGTCCTACCGCTTGGCGGAATAGCATCGTGCAGCTTTATTAAAGCGTCCTTGTCCTCGCGTAGCTGTTTTGCAAGACAGCATTCTTGTTCTCCCTTGCAATCACGAGGCCGATTGTCAATCTCACCATTGGCCTGGTCGCGAGGACCAGATTCGACGTAACACTCTAAGTCCAACACGGTGTCAGACGTGACCGATCTTCGGGCCTCCCAACTGGAATAGATTAAGGTCTTGAATGCGAGTCGGAACCGGTCCGCCAATTCTGGGTCTGAAACGATCGCCATCGGAGCGGAAGGGAGATTCAGTGAAATCAGGCCTAGTGCCTCGAAAGCTGTGCTTTGCAACCTGGTACGCACGAACAATCTAGAGAGGGCGATATTCGTTGCAGAAAAACTCCCTGTTCGTTTCAAGTAGTTGTGAATCAAAATATACGTATTAAGCTGCCCTCGCTTCCACTCTTTGATCGCAAAGACCGGAAGCAAGGTCTGAGCGTAGAGCCGTAGGGCCTTCTCAGCGGCCTCATGTGATGGACCCGTTTTTAAAAGGACTTCAGCGAGAATTGTTGTATCAACGAATGCTTTGCTCTGTGCCAACGGTTGACGACTCCGACGCCCATTCTTGAAAGAAGCTATTGTTAAGGCCCAAGCCGACCTTACTGAGGTCTCGAACAAATACCAATGACTCGGTGAAGTTCAGGAAGGGACCGTTCAGCACCGCTCTGAGAATTCGCCACAAAGTGTTTATCTGCACATCAGTGAGGGGCTCCCCCTTGCGATTGGCAATAGCTATGTGAATCGTGTTGATCACATTTGCGAATCCGTCCCCAATTTCTCGGCACTCGAAAAGCGGTTGTAGCAGTTGTTCAAATCGCATCACTTCTGACGCGCAAGCTACTTTGTCGTTGTCTTCAATTGCATCTCGCGCCTCTGAAAGGCTTTCGGAAGCTAGACCTAGGAGTTCAATTGCACGATTGAAGTTTCTCGATCCTGCTTCTCGGGCCTGATACAGAACATCAATGGAGATTGGTTTGGCACCGGCTCCTTCTTGCGCTTTGAATTCCGCAGGAGAAGTCGATCCAGTGAAAGTGGCCTCCCGGCTGAACATTATGGGCTTGGTTTCAGTCGGACTGGCAGAGGAGGGGGTGTTCAAGTCAGCCGCCTCGGCAGCTGTGATTTCACTTCGAGCTAACTTGGAATCCAAGAGTCGTGTTGGTAAAGTTGTCATTGCTGTAACAAGCTCCGAATGCCCTTCTTAATTACATGAGAGGATTGCGCGATCCACTCCTGCGAACTCCATTGCGTCCGGTAAGTGGGCGCGATCGTGTAATAATCGACATCGAAAACGATGGCAGATTTGTACTTCTTCTCGGCGTCTTCCTCGATCTTAAGAACGTCTGGAAAAGAGAGCGCCATCGTTCCCGGAACGGGAGCCACATGAAGCATTGCACCGATGTCACTTGATTCCCACCGCATAATGAGTTCCTGTGGTTTGCCTGAAAGTCCAAGGAAATTATCGGATGAAACATGCCGCAGCGTGAATGCTTTTACAGCGTCTCCACCATCATCTCGTTCAGAAAAGGCCTTGAAGTAGCCTTGACGCAAGCCAATTCTGGTCAGAACGCGAACGTCCAGTTGCCGCAATACAATTTCAAAAAAATGGGACGTCATTTCCCCAAATTCTTTCGGGTCATGCCGCTTTGCACTGAGCATTGCTCGAGAAGTTGCTTGCTCAACTGTGAAAGTGTAGCCGTTTCCTGAAAAGGAGGTCGACGCGGGCGAAGCTGCAGTGATTTTCAAATCTGGATAGTGCTCTCTGCTCTCAAGGCAGATAGCTCCTGTCCGGTCGAAGATCAAGTAGGCGGGGTCGTATCGGACTTCGCAAGTAGCGTAGCCGAGGGACAAGTCTTTATGTGACGGGGACTTTGGCGTTGGCACGGGGTTTCATTACCCGCCTTATTCAAGAGTTCCTGGAAGAGCAGATTACCACAACTATTGGTTCGCTGAATCGCGAGGCCGCAACTCACTCCTCAATGCGAATTGAAAGCTGTTGACACGGCGTCGGGTGGGTGGTGATCGCGAAGAGCAAAAGCAGGTCCCTCGGCTCCGCTAAATGGCGCTGCGCTCGGGATGACACCTCGGTGGGGAGGGGCAGGTTGCGGCATGAGTGAACTCAGGCCCTGATACAGGGCCCGTTGATTTGGGTTCGTGCTATCCCACCCTTCGCTAGAACAAAGCGAAGGATGGGGCACCCAATTTGTGTGGTGGGTGAAGATCGCGAGAAGCAAAAGCAGGTCCCTCGGCTCTGCTGAAAAGCGCTCCACTCGGGATGCCAAAACAGGGAATCCGGTGGGATGTGATTTAGATCACTGATTGCAGACCTCGCGGGTCCGCATACTTGGTGACCGTACCGAGGAGTCTGCCCGTGAATCGTTTCTGTGCGCGCATGTTCGGTTTCACCCTGTTGGTTTTTCTGGTTTCGGCGATTGCCCTCCAACCTGCCATGGCTCAGCAGGAGCAAGCCAAGCATGTGATGCATCGGCTGATTCCGGCCGGGGATACCTGCGCCACCTGCCATAAGGCGATCTATGACCAATGGAAGGCCAGCCCGCATGCCGCCAACGGTGTGGAATGCACCGTTTGCCATGGCGAGACAACAGCAAAGGACTTTGCGGGCACGCCGGCGTTGAGCACATGCGATACGTGCCACACCGATCAGGTGGCTCAACTGAAGAACGATCCCTTCATGAACGGCAAGACGTGTGTGAGCTGTCACGAGGCGCACGCCTTCGTGGGGCACAAGAAGGCAGTCCCGGCGGAAAAGTAAGCACAATTCCCAGGCGTGGCACGCTCGAAGCGCCGGCCGGTGCATCCGCGCTCAGCGCCGTCAGAAACGTGGCAGCGTGCGGCAAGGGAATGTAGGACCGCGCCGACCGGGGCTAGAGCCCGCGCTGCTTTGAGGTCTTGTTCAGGGGCCTGACGGCTCCTGCTCCCTCCAACTTGCGAAAACAAAAAGCAGATCCACGTTCGACTCGGACCGCGCCGCGGCTGTGAGACGCTAACAACAGAAACCCCTTCGCGTCCCACAGACTAGCGGCACTCCTCAAGCCCTTCATCTCTCTCGAAGGAGGATCATGGCAACAACCACGCAGATCGCGCCCAGCACCAGCGGTGCGAGATTCAAAACCGTTCTCTGGATCGGCCTTGGTCTCACGGCGTTCTTTGTCTTTATCACTTCAGAAGTCCTTCTCGTCGCCGACTATCCCATGTATCACGCGTACCGTCTGCAGGTCATCGCCGACCGCCAACTGCTGATCCCGCATGTGCTCGCCGGAGCGATCGCTCTATTGGCCGGGCCGGTTCAGTTCTCGTCGCGCTTTCGCCTGCGTTATCTGAAACTGCATCGCGTCCTCGGCCGCGTCTATGTTGGTTGTGTGTTTATCGGCGCGTTTACCGGGATCGCGCTCGCCAACGGCCGGCCCGGCTTGCCGGGAACATCGATGCAGGCCGCCGCCTGGATCGTCTGCACGACCGCAGCGTTCGTGACCGCGCGCAACCGGCAAATCATCGTGCATCGCCAGTGGATGGCGCGTTCCTATGCGGTGACGTTTACCTTCGTTTCAAGCCGCGTGCTGAACCTGTGGCCGCGCTACTGGAGCCACCTGGGCGACACGTTTTCCGCGGTCGGCGTGATCGCCTTCACGCTGGTTTCGCTGCTTGCCGTCGACATCGGACTGAACTGGCGCGAGCTGACGACGCGTCGTGCGTGACCACGGGCGCGGTGGCCCGCGCTGCGGCTCACCATTCGCTCTTATACGGCGTCAAACCGTTACGCTCGCGGGTTGGATTTCTGATTGCACCGCGATCCAAATGAAACATTCGTCGTGATGAAGCATTCGGCATGTGGCAGCGATCGGGAACAATACAATTGAAAGTATCGGAACCGAAAAAGGAGACTCTAGTTAGAACGTCCAATCTGAATCGGATTCCGATGCACGACGAAGTTCTCATCCTCGGTGGTGGAGTAGCAGGTTGCGCCGCTGCGATCGCGCTTGCCCGCAAGGGGCGAGGCGTGACGCTGATCGAACGGGAGCCCACACCACGCCATAAAGTTTGCGGAGAGTTTCTAAGCGGCGAGGCCCTTGAGGACCTGTACGCTCTGGGCATCGACGTGGCGACGCTTGGCGCCGTGCCGATCGAGTTTGTTCGCCTGGCCGCCGCCAGACGCGCCGCGGAGGCTCCGCTGCCTTTTCCGGCAGCCTCGTTTACGCGGAAGGCGCTGGATACAGCGCTCATCGCCGAAGCCATTGCCGCAGGAGCGAGCGTGGAGCGAGGACGCAGCGTGCAGACGCTGACGCGCGCGAGCAGCGACGTTTGGCAGGCTACGCTCGACGACGGCACCACCTGTGAAGCTCGAACGGTCTTTCTTGCCACAGGCAAGCAGGATCTTCGCGGCCACTCGCGTCCCGAGGACCCGGAGCGATGGGTCGCCTTCAAGATGTATTTTCGGCTGGCGAGACGCGCAGGCCGCGGAGCTGGCGCGCGCCTCAGAGCTGATGCTCTATCCGGGAGGATATGGCGGAATCCAGCCGGTTGAAGGCGGTATTGCAAACCTTTGCTGGGTGGTGCAACAGCGGCATCTGGCACGCGCGGGCAATCGCTGGGAGAATTTTCTGGCGAAGATGCAGCAGGACTGTCCGCACCTGGCGATGAGGCTCGGCGGCGCGGAGCCGTTGCTGGCCAAGCCGATCGCCATCACGCATATCCCCTACGGTTACATCCGCCGCACATCGGAGGATGGGCTCTACTGCATCGGCGATCAGGCGGCCGTCATTCCGTCGTTCACCGGCGATGGAATATCGATCGCGCTGCATACTGCGCGATGCGCGACCGCTGCGTATCTTCGAGACGAGCCGGCACCGGTGTTCCAGGCAAAACTGCGGTCGGCGCTGCTGGCGCAGATGCGGCTTGCCGAGTTTGCCGCCGATGGATTGAACAACGCACTGGCACGCGCTGTCTTGCCGTTTTGCCTCAGGGTATGGCCGGGGGTGATGCGCGTGACGGCGAGGCTGACGCGCGTGGCCCAGGGCGCCTCCGTTGCTCAGCCGGCAGTGGCCAACTAAGCCTGATGATGCGAATAGCCGCGATTTGGCGCCCTGGCGATTCTCAGTCGTCAACCCAGAGGAGAGAAGCAATGAAGTTTTTCGCAGCTTTTGTGCTCGGCGGCTTACTCGCTCCAGCCGCGCTCGCCCAGCATCAGAGCTTCGTCGTCAATCCCGATGCCAGCGGGGTGAACATGACGCTGAACACAACTCACGAAGTTGTCAACGGCACCTTTCACGTGCAGTCCGGATCGATTGAGTTTGACCGTGGCGCTGCCAGGATGTCTGGCTCGGTGGTTGTTCTCGCCGGGAGCGGCAAGACGGGCAATGACAGTCGCGACAAGAAGATGTACAGGGACATCCTTGAGGCGGAGCAGCACGCAACTGTTTCATTTGAGCCGAAGACCTATACCGGCGCCATCGCTGCTTCAGGCGACTCGAACCTCCAAGTCACTGGGATATTCACTCTGCTGGGAGCACATCATGAAATCACCGTCCCGATGCTGGTGCATCTTGATGGCACGAACGCAACCGCCAAGGCCCATTTTGTGGTGCCTTACGTCCAATGGGGACTCAAGAATCCAAGCTTCCTGGTTTGGAAGGCAGATAACGAAGTCGCGATCGACCTGAATCTTGTTGGCACGCTTTCAAAGTAGCCTGCGGATGGTATCGCGGGTGGCCTGACGGCTTGTGGTCCACGGTGGGTATTGGGTTGCGACGCCGACAAAACAAAGTTCAATTCGGCTTATCGAACGCGATTGCCGGATGGGCAGGGACGGCAAGGTCAGCTGGTGCGCGATATTACTGGCCGCGCTGGTTGGTGGTCGCGGTTGGTTGCGCGGAACGTGCGGCGATGGCAGCGGCACGATGCTTGATCCACCATTTGACTTCCCAAACGAACAACGCGATGATCACGATTCCGTCGAAAGCGCAGGTCGCAATGAACACCCATTTGTACTGCGGATGGTTCTGGAAGAGAACGGCGGCGGGCACCGCGGTGCCGTAGAGGAAGATCACGGCTCCGATGGCGACGACATAATCGCCGGCGGACAGTTTCATGCCCTGGCGCGAGTAATGACGGATGGTGAATAAGTCCCAGCCAACCTTGAATAGCTCGAACATCCAGGCGCACCCCGATTTCCCTTCGACCGACTACCAATCGGTCAATTGTTCGTGGCCGGTTATTCCGGCGTTCCGTTGCCGTGAACCGGCGTGGTTGGCGTCCAGTTTCCCTGGAGGAAGCCATTTGGGTTTGAGTTCGGAATGTCGGTCTGGTACCACTGGCTTCCGTTGGTCCAGGTCTCGGAATAGCCGGCGGCAACCTTGGTGGTGCTTCCGTCGGGGTTCATGACGGTTTCCTGGTCCAGCGAGTAGTCCACCCAGTCGGAGGCCGCGGTGCTTTGCGCATTCATGGAGGCGTTGGCGTTGTTCATGGCGCTTTCGAACTGCGACTCCTGCTGCTGCATGAAGGCCTGGTGCTCGGCCGCCGAGCGCTGCATGATCTGCTGGAACTGCTGATAGATCATCTGGCTCTCGCGTTGTTCCTGAGCTGTCAAATCAGCCATCGCCTGCTGGCCCTCGCGCTGCTGGCGCAGCAGTGCGGCCTGCGTCCACTGGGCCGAGTTCACGCCGTGGGGAAGATTGTTGTTGTCGACCAACTGAACCAGCGCGTCGAGCCTGCCTTCGGGTGCCGAGAGCACGTCGACTCTGGCCCAGCATGTTCCGCCGGGGCTGCTCGGATTGGTACTCACCGAGCACTCCACAACGGTTCGCAACCGCTCCTCCACCACGAACGATCCGTTCACCACCTCGATCCGCAGCGCTGCCGTGTCGGCCGTGCTGTTTTGCCGCATGGCAGGTGGCGCATTGCTGTAAAGCTGATTTTTCTGCGCGGCCTGCGCCTGCGCCCATTGCGAATACGCCGACGTCACCGTCATCGGCCCCACGACGTGCACGCCGCCCTGGAGGAATCCCAGGTAATATTGCAGGAACGCAGCCGCCGAAACCGCACCGGAGAGATTGGCACAGCCGGCGTTAAACACGGCTCTCACGTTGGGGTGCCACTGCCAGCCGATCACCGGCTCGATCCGCATCTGCATTAAGGCATCGGGCGAGTAGGCGCGAAAGACGGGCCACGGCGAAAACGTGCAAGCGCTGATCATGGTGATGCCTTGCAGCTTCCACCCGGCGGGGATGGTCAGGGTGGCCGAGGGTATGTTGTTCAGAGATGGATCGGTGATGGTGGCCGTCGTAAATTGATTGGGCAGCGGAGAGGCGGAGACGTAAGTCGGAGCGCCGGGCTTGCCGCCGGTTTGCGCGCCAGAGCTGCCACCCTCGGCCCCAGGGGCCGTCGCACTTTGAGACGGCTTGCAGCCCGCCAGCAAAACTGTAGTTGCGCAGAACACGACAATACTCCGACCCAACTTGGCCATTTTCGGGAATCTCCTTTTCGGTACCGAGTCACTGGATTGTATCGCTCATGAGACGGGATGCGACAGCGGAAAACAGTATTTACGGCGGAGAATCGCTCGATGGGCATCCCGGCAAGGAGCGGGGTGGGGCAGCGAGGATTTGACGACCGGGTGCTTGCCAGCAAAGGGCAAAGCATGACAATCTTGTGAGAAGTGCGCAAGATTTCGAGACGAAGGAGCACGTAATTCCCCATGCCAATACAAACAACTGAAAAGATCTGGCGCAACGGGAACCTGATTGCCTGGGATGAAGCCAAGATTCACGTGATGAGCCACGTAGTTCACTACGGTTCGAGCGTGTTCGAGGGAGTGCGCTGCTACGGGCAGCCGCAAGGGTCGGCGGTATTCCGGCTGCCGGAGCACATGCAGCGGCTGCTGGATTCGGCCAAGATCTACCGGATGGAGATTCCGTTCACGCTGGAGGAGCTTTGCGCGGGAGTGGTGGACACGATTGAGGCGAACGGTGTTGCGCCGTGCTACATCCGTCCGATCGCGCTGCGCGGGTACGGAGAGATTGGGGTGAACCCGAAGGGGTCGCCAATCGACGTGTACATCGCGAATTTTCCGTGGGGCAAGTATCTAGCCGGACATGGTGGCGCGGATGTGTGCATTTCAAGCTGGAACCGGCTGGCGCCGAACACGATGCCGGCACTGGCCAAAGCGGGCGCGAACTACATGAACTCGCAGCTGATCAAGATGGAAGCCGAAGCGAACGGCTACCAGGAAGGAATCGCTCTGGACGTGAACGGATTGGTGAGCGAGGGATCGGGCGAGAATGTTTTTGTGGTGCGCAACGGGGTGCTGTTTACGCCGCCGCTGGGGAATTCGGCGCTGTCGGGGATTACGCGCGACAGCGTGCTGACGATCGCGCGGCACCTCGGCTTCGCGGTGGCGGAGCAGGCGATTCCACGGGAGCTACTGTACATCGCGGACGAGGTGTTCTTTACGGGGACGGCCGCGGAGGTGCAGGGGATTCGGTCGATCGACCGCATCGTGATTGGCGACGGGAAGCCGGGCGAGATTACGAAGAAGATTGCGGACGAGTTCTACGGGATCGCCAACGGACTGAAGCCGGACAAGTTTGGCTGGCTGACGCCGGTGAAGGTGGACGCGAGCGAACCGGTGACGGCGTAAAAAGCAGCTGCTAGCCACTAGCTTCTAGCTAGAAGCCAAAGACGAAGGCCCTTCGGCGAGCACCGGAGGGCCTTTTCTTATTCATGGCGCGGTGTCCGATGTTGAAGTTCGCAGTTATTGCGCCGGTTGCGGGGCCGGAGTGGCGGCGTGTTGGCCAAGCTGCACATCGGCGGTTCCGATGCGACCCGAAGCATCCACCCGAACGGTAAATCGGGCGCGGACCGCTTTCGGACCGTAGTCGAGTTTGTAAGGCAGGTTGATGTCCCTCAACAGCCTTCCGGTGGGCGGCACGGAGGGCGGGGCACTGGTCCGAATCACCTCGGCGAGACGCTTCAGTTCGTTGCCCTTCTTGTCATAGGTGGAGACCATCAGAATGACTTCGGCGTGGCGCGGCTCGGTGTCAGTGGCCGTTGTCCAAGCCAGGTTGTGGCCATCTACATGAATGATGAACTGTTGGGGATCTGCCGGCGAGGCTTGGACGGCGATGTGTACTGCGTCGTAGACCATGGTGCTGGTGTCGGCCGAAATCAGGTCGCTCATCAGCCGGCGCGACGGATTTGCCGCGTCCACATGCCCTGGGCCGCGCTCGAGATAGTAGCCGGCGCGGGTTATCACCGAGAGGTCGGGGCGGCTGAGCGTGACCTTGATGTGCCGGAATTTCCGCGGGTCGTTTGAGGTGTTGGTGGGGCGGTAGGTGAGGGTATAAAAGCTGGAGCCATCCTGGATGGCGGTGCCGATCTCCATGTCCACATCATTGCGTCCGAAGAGGGTGCGCCCGCCGGTGGCTTTGGCCAGCCGGTTGAACTCGTAGTTTCCGCCGAATGGATCCTCAGCCGAATCGCCGCCATAAATGCCGGGATTCACTTGCACGCCGGCAGGGTCGATGGTGTAGAGAGTCACGCGGGCGTCACGCAGCACATTCACACAGTCCTGAACGGCGTTTTCAATGCGGGTGGCTGAGTCAATTGCGACGTTTTGGAAATTGAGCGCAGGGAAGCCCCGGCCAATCCAGAGCATGTTCTTGTGACCGGGATGGCCGATGACGGCCTCTGCAACACGTCGCAATGTGATGAAGGCGGTGGCGTAGCGCTCGCTTAACCAGGCGCCCTGGTGCACTTGCCAGGGATAAGCCGCAAAATGATGGTCGAGAGCCTGGATCAGCTCGTCCTTGTTCTGGGTGTAGTCGCGCAGCACAGTGAAATGTTCGAGATCAACGGCGATCAGCATGGTTGGCGCGGGGAGCTTGTCCGGCTGCTTTTCAAGAAACTTCTTGAGCGAGTAGCGCGCGAAAGCCATATCTTCAAAGCGCGTGTTGAACTCGTCAAGCAGGATGATGTCGACAGGAGCGCGCGCGGCCAAACGATCCAGGTCGGCAGTGGACTCGATGGAGAGCTGCGGGTCGGGTGTGTGCGCGCCGGCCTGTTCGAAGTTGAGAACCGTTTGGGGCTCTCCTTCTTCGTCAACCTTGAAATCGTCGCGGCTCAGATCCTTGACAACCTTTCCCTTCTTGTCTACGACCACCACATCCAGCACCACGAGGCGCGTGATGGTGCGCAGAGTGTAGCCGCTGTTGGAAATCGATGGGGTATTTGGAGCCTGCACCGGCGGGTTCTGGATCTGTGTTGGCGCGCCGGATGATTGCGTTGCCGGATTCGCATTTTGCGCGGGCGGCGGCGTGGCAGGCTGGGCCGGAGTGGCTTGCTGAGCGGCAGGTGATGGAACGGAACCCTGGCTGGATTGGGTCTGCTGAGCGGGCAGCAACGCAGGAATCAGGCAGGCAAGGACTCCTGCAGATAGCTTAGTAAGATTTGGAATGATCATCAGTCCCTCGACTTTTGCTGGTTCGATTACAACGGATCATGGCGCAGACTGCTGGTGATTTGCGGCCGTCAACAAAGATAAGAATTCCTCTCACGCACGCGCTGGGCGTACGCAGGAGAGTGTGAATAGATGTCTAAACTTGGCTGGCAAATCAGTTTACGCCGGAACCTGACTCGCCGCAAGATGCTTGCTTTGCGTTGCACGGGCGGGCTGAGAGCCCGCTTCGCCAGTTCCCTCTGCTCTCCGTGGTGTGCTATTCGTGCGTTGCTCAAGCGACGTGTTCAGAATTGACCACCTTTATTGGGAAGAACGCCGTATAAGCGGATCATGGCCGAGGTGTTGGCACGGTCAGATGAAGTCGAATCAAGCATCAAGGAGCCCTCCCATTCACGCCAACATCCTGCGTTGGAATTTCTCGGCCCGGCGAGTACGGTTCGCATGTGCGCTGCTGGTGCTGGTGGTCTCAATTTCCCTTTGTGCCGGGGCACAGACTGTGCCGTCTCACGCGTCGTCAGGCCATGGCGGCGCTGCGGCGGAGAAGCTGTTTCCGATCACGTTGCGGAGTGCAGGGGAAACGTCCGCATTGGACTCGACATTGGACAGGGACGCCGCGGCCGCGAGCGGCGCGAATGCTCGAAGGGTCATTGTCATTGGATTTGTGGGTGGATTTGCCCGGCCCGATGACCCGGGCCATCCTGAAGTGCAGTTTGCCGAATATCTTCGCGACCGTTATCGCCCCGGCGTTTATGCCGAGGTGTTTGCCAATCATGACGGGAAAAAGGCCCTCCATGAAGTCCTGCGTCTCATCGACGGCGATGGAAAAGGCAATCCATCGACGACCCAAAAAGAACAGGCAAGAATCATCCTCTATGGACATAGCTGGGGCGCTGCAGAAACAGTGGTCTTTGCTCGAGAGCTAGGAAAGCAGGGCATTCCGGTTCAGCTCACGATCCAGATGGACAGCATCGAAAAACCGGGACGCGACGATTCGATGATCCCCTCAAACGTGGCAAATGCCATTAATTTTTATCAATCGCGGGGGCCGCTTCAGGGGCTGACAGAGATCGTCGCAACCGACCCGGCAGAAACGACGATCCTCGGAAATTTTCATATGAGCTATAAAGGCCACCGCATTAACTGCGCAAACTATCCCTGGTATGCCCGAACGCTGAACAAGCCACATCATGAACTTGAGAATGACCCACGGGTTTGGGATCTTGCGGCCACGCTGATCGATTCGGAAGTCGAGGGGAGGACATTAACGACTCGGATTTTGTCGTCATGGGCACCGTTTGTCAAATAGCGGTGGGCGAAGGCTCATGGCTCCGGCTTACGAGTTGTGTCGGTGTTGCCGATGATACGACCAGAGCCTGCAGAGGATGGTGTAAACTCTGGCACGGATGACGATATCAAAATGAAAGCTGCAATTGTTGGTCTCCTCTTTATTGCAACGGCGTCATTGGCGCACTGCCAACACGTAGAGGTCGGGCCACCTGATCCACACTACTGTTACAAGCTCAAGGTTGAACCAAATCTCACAATCGAAGTGGATGCAAATGTTCATGGGCGAGTGATCGATGCAACAGGCGCACCATTCCGCAACTCCCCAGTTGAACTTCGTATCTTTCTCTCACCGACCAGACAGGTGCTTTTCAGAACCGCGAAAACGGATGCCGATGGAAACTTCTACATGGAAGGAGTCAAGGCTGGGGAGTATCGCCTTATAGCTTCGCCGACTCGTGCATTCCGGCAGCCAGCGCCTCTGCGGTGCGTGAAGAAGAAATGCGAACTTCCCATTACCTTGCAGGCGAATCCGAGCGATTTGCCAGATTCACAATGCCCGGTTCGGTAATGTTCTGGCCGTGTGGTCGCCCACTCGGCGGCAACCAAGTAGTGATTTCCGAGGTGGCGGTGACTCAGGAATCACGGCAACCTACCGTCGCAATTTGCTTTGCACTGCGGCATGTCGGAACTTGACATCCCGAATTGGATAGATGCTGCCCCATCCGTCCTTCCGCCTCGACAGATAGATATCGTATTCGGCAGCCGCCCTCCTCCACTGTCGTTTCTTTGCCCAGATGCCAGCGATACGGTAGTGACAATCTGCGAGTAGGCTCCGCGCCTTGGACAATCCCTCGCCACATTCCCCGTGCGCCAGTCTCTCCTCGCCCCAACTCAACAGCCAGCGAAAGAGGGAGAGGGATTCGCCGGGACGGCCCATCATTTCAAGTGAGCAAGCGTAGCCCCAGATTGCGAGCGGGCAGTAGGGGGATTCTTGCAATGCCATCGCGTTCCAGTAAAGGGATTCTTCGTACTTCCTCTGTTCGTAGTATGTCGTTGCGAGACGGCTCATAAGCCAGTGGTCTTTGGGAGTGCTCCTGAGTTCGGCCCTGATCAGACGACGCGCACGAGTCCATTCCTCGGCATCGAACGCCCTCCCGATCAGCTTTTCGGCTCGGCTTTTCATTGGCCACAAGTTTACTGCGAATCGTGACAAAGCGAGTTCCGGTTGAATTCTCGCCCAACCAGAAGTTGTGTTCTGGCAAACGCCGGTGAGCACGGCGTCCGGTTCAATTCGGGCAAATCATCGCGTCCTTTCAATGCACGCCCAAGCTGACCCGCTGCGCTGTGTGCGGGCGGATGGCGCTCGGCTTATGATGGAGCGGAGAGCCGTTCAGGGACCGCATTAAGGCCGCGCGGTGTGGAGCGCTTTGCATTGCCGCGAGAAAGGAAGAAAACAGACCCATGAAACCGGACATGAGCGTCTCGTTTGCCGGACTGGAGCTGACGAATCCGGTGATCGCCGCCAGCGGCACTTTTGGATATGGGATTGAGTTTGAAGAGATTGTCTCGCTGGAGAAGCTGGGCGCGGTGGTGACCAAGGGGATCTCGCTGGAGCCGATGGCGGGCAATGCACCGCCGCGCATTGCGCAAACGGCGGCGGGGATGCTGAATGCGATCGGCCTGCAGAATGTGGGCGTGGAAGAATTCGTTGCGCGGAAGCTGCCGCCGATGAGCCGGCACCCGAGTTGCAAGGTGATTGTGAATGTGTTCGGGCACACGACGAACGAGTATGTCGCGGTGATCGACCGGTTAAACGACGCGGAGGGGATTTCGGCGTACGAATTGAACGCATCCTGCCCCAACGTGCAAGCGGGCGGCATGGCGTTCGGAACCGATCCGTATTCGCTGGAAGAGCTGGTGGAGCGGACAAAGAGGGTCGCCATTCATCCGCTGATTGTGAAGCTCTCGCCGAATGTGACGTCCATCGGGACCATGGCGAAGGTCGCGGCGGAAGCGGGTGCGGACGCAGTGAGCCTGGTGAATACGTTTCTGGCAATGTCAATCGATGCAGAGACGCGGCGGCCGCGGCTGAGCAATGTGTCGGGAGGACTGTCAGGGCCGGCGATCAAGCCGATTGCGCTGCGCATGGTGTATGGCGTGGCACGGACCGTGAACATTCCGATTCTGGGGATGGGCGGGATTGTGACGGCGGAAGACGCGGTGGAGTTCATGCTTGCGGGTGCGACGGCGGTTCAGGTTGGAACGGCGAGCTACGCCGATCCGCGCGCGACGGAACGGCTGGCGACGGGATTGGAAGCGTGGTGCAAGAGCCACGATGTGGAGAAGGTGGCGAGCTTGACGGGCGGGTTGAAGAGCAGGGAATAGGGAATAGCCAATAGCCAGTAGCCGATAGAGAGCAGAAAGACAGAGAACAAGGAATAGTTGTGAGCCTCAAAGGAGGCGGGCCTAGAGGCGCTTGATGAAGGCGAGAGCTTCGGCGAGTTGCGGGAAGCGGGATTCGTCGGCCTTGAATTCCGGAGGGTGAACGCAGCGGCGCAGGTTGCGCGTCTTGACGGGGTGCTTGAGGTGGAGCATCTCGTGATAGAGCAGATACTCAATGGCGTAGCGAGGGCTGGAGGGACGGTCGAAGACGCGGCTGACGACGATGGTGTTATGGGCTGCGTCGTAGTGTCCGAGAGAGCGCTTGGCGTGGTGCTCGCTCCAGGTGAGGTCGGGGCGGCCGAGCATCCCACCGAAAAAGCGCGTGTTGAGCGAATCGAAAACATCATCGAGGTTAAAGTAGCGGCCTTCGGGGCCGAAGTAGCGCTTGCTGCCGCGAGCCGTGCGGACTAGCTCGGTTTGACGCGTGACGGCGGCCGAGGAGGCGAAGCGCTTGTAGCGCAGATTGTGCGCCCGGTCGATGGGCTTGCGATAAAGCTTGGCCAGAAGAATGTGAGCGATGGCGTGGAGGACGGATTCCGGCGCGCCCTCGAGAAGATCGGAGAGGCTGGTGTGAATCTCGCCTTTGCGAAGGCGAATGGTGGTGTTGAGCGAGGTGAATCGCCGGAAGCGGACATGAATGGGCGGCATGGGCGCGCGCGGGCGAAGGGCGCGGTACTCGAACTGGAAGATGGGGACGACGTCGGGGGCCACGGAAAGCAGAATAACAGCGGCCGATGACCGCCGGTCTCACTTCGGCTCGTAGCGGTCCTGGCCCTTTTCGTCGGGATGGGCTTTGAAGTAGGCTTCCTGGTCTGTGGTGAGTTGCTTAGCCTGATCGGAGAGATCGGCGATGCTGTCGAAGGCCTCTTTGAGCGAGAGCTCGAAGCCGGGCTCGCTGGGGAGGGCGTGAAGAACCGCTTGCCAGCTTGCGACACCTTCATTGAGTCCCTTGAGCGATTTCCGAAGGTCGGCCTTGCGTTCGGAGTAGACATCGAGGTTGTCGTCGAGCTCGTCAATGAGGGCGGCGAAGTCCTCAAGCTCGCCGTTGAGGCGCTGGATGCGTGCGGGAGTGTGGGCGCGGGTTATGAGTCCTTTGATGGTGTCGGAGTGGTCGTCGAGAAACTTGACGTAAAGGCCGACACGGGCGACGGGATCGATGCCGGCCTCGGCGATCTGGTCCTGCTGGGCATCGGTCAGCGGTTCGCGTTTTTCTTTTTGCGCGGCGAGGGGCGCGGCGATGAGCAATGAGAAAAGGATGGCAGCGAGAGTGCGCATGGCGGCAAGGCTCCGACGAGTTTATTCAAGCACAGGACCGTGGGTCGTGAACACCGCGAATCTGAATCGTTGATGGTGAGTTCGCAGATCACGGCGTCGAGACGCGGGACCCCAGCCGCGGCCCATGCGCGTGAGACGCACAGAGACAGTCAAGGTTAGGAGGATGGGCTGAGGCGTGACGGGCGCGACGAGCTATTTGCCGCGGAAGACCTGCAATAACGCCGCATTTTTCGCGTCGGTGACCTGGGCGAGGGTTTGCTCCACGAGAGGCCGGTCGTCGACGCTGCTTGCCTGAAGCATTTCGCCGAGGCGGAAGGCGGTGTGGCTGAGCATAAGCTCGGCGTTCTTGAGGCGCTTGTCGTTATCGGCGACATTGAGGTGGATCTTCTTTGCGATCCGCTGAATCTGCTGGAGCAAGCTGGTGGCCCTGGACACGTTGCCGGCCTGGTACTGGCTGATGCTCATCTCCGTCATCTGTTGCACGAGCTGCGCATAAAGGAAGGACTGCTCGCGCGGCTGGGCCTGGCCGGCGCGGGCTTCGAGCGCATCGATGGTCTGCTGATCGGGAAGGGAGCTGTCGGAGGCGGCAGCGTGGATATAGCCGACGTTCAGGCTGAGGGTGAGGAACACGGCAATGGGAACCACAGTCCGCATAGGGGAACTCCTCTGACGCGGTTCTGCCCCCGAATTGCCCCTATAGTACGCACATTGCGCAACGAACCGCAAGGGCTATGATGCAGGATTTTGATACGGCGAACGACGCGCGTACCAAGAAGGAATGAATTCCGGGGACCGAAACGGCGTCCAGGGAGGGTTCGGGAAGAAGACTAGGGCCGTTTTTCGAGAATTTGCAGCCGCTGGCGGGCCTGCCACTCCTGGTCGGGAAACTTGCCGGCGGAGGCCGCGAGAAAGCGGTGATAGTAGGCGGCGGCCTGGGGTTTCTGGTGCAGGGAATCGTAGGCGGTAGCCCAAAGGAAGAGGGTTGAGGCGTTGTCCTGCAGGTAGCGGGAGCGCATAGCGAGCGCGTGGAGGGTGACGTCGGGATGGCCGGTTTTAGAGGCGGTAAAGGCCAGACCGCTCCAGGCGTCGACGTTGGCCGGATCCAGTTGGGTTGCCTTGTCGAAGACCGGATAGGCTTGCCCCGGCTGGCCCAGGTGAACGAGGTTCTGGGCATGGGCGACGAGCAGATCGGGATCGTTGGGGTTTGCGGCGAGGAGATGGAGGAACAGCTGGTCGGAGCCGGCATAGTCGGCCGCTACTGCGAGGATCGCGGCCAACATGTGCGTGATGGCGGGGTCATCGGGGTGGGCGGCGTGGAGTTTTTGGAGAAGCGGGAGGGCCTCGGCTTTGTCCTGATCGGCGAGCACGGTGGCGAGCTGTGCGGCGAGCGTGGTGTCGTCGGGATTTTTGGCGAGGGCGGCGCGAAGGAGGATCTCGGCGCCCGGGTAGTCTTTGCGCAGGATGAGCAGATGGGCGAGGCCGGCACTGGCAGGCGCGGATTGCGGATCTTTCAAGAGGACACGGCGATAGGCGGCTGCGGCGGCGTCAAACTGCCCGGTTTTTTCGGCGAGCTCCGCAGCGAGGAGCGTGTCGGAGGGCGTTTCCGGCGTGAGCTTGAGGGCTTCAAGCAGGTCGTTGGAGGCTGCGGCGGGATCGGAGTCGCGATCGATGCGCGCCAATGCGCGCCAGGCGCGAGCCTTGAGCACAGGATCGGCTACGCCGGGATCGAGAGTGGTGGCCAGGACGAGTTCCGGTCGGGCTGCGGCGAACTTGTTCTGGCGGGCAAGAAGGAGGCCAAGAGAGATGTGAGCCTCAAAGGAGTGGGGATCGGCGGCGACGGCACGGCTGTAGAGAGAGGCAGCGTCGTCGAGACGACCCTGCGCGTCTGCAACGTAGCCGGCGTCGAACAGGGCACGCGCGTCGGCGGGGTGAGCGGCGAGGTATGGATCCAGCTTCGCTTCGGCGGTCTTCCAGTCGGATGCGGCAATGGCGACTTCGGCGGCGGCAACTTCGGCGGGGGCGGGCTGCGAAGCTGGGGCTGAAGTTGGGTTGGCCGATGACGATGATGTGCCGGGGGGCGGTGGTGGTTGCTGAGCCCAACCGCAGACGGAAAGGAGGAGCGCGATCGTCAGGAATACAAAAGATGGAGAGCGAAGCAAAGAAAACCTCAACAAAAGGGTCAGATAACAGCCCCCTTCAAGTTTAGACGGCGCAGGCGCCGTTTAATGAAAGTGCTGGGACACTTGCGGCTCCTTTCATCATCTTCAAAAGGCGGCAGATAGCGGCGGAGATCAGCGATAGAGCCCAAACCTACGATCCGCTGTAAATGCAACTTAGGGCTGTTGCGCGGCATCTAGTAGAGATGCATGGGTGCGCGGAGGTCTATGACATTTACCTTGTGCGCGCTCTTGCCGACGATCAATCTGTTCGGGTGAACCTATGAAATTCACTTCCATGCAGCATATCCCCTTGTCGTCTGCTTATCTGTGCCCAGACTGCAACTGCATCGGCAACTGCGCGGAGCATTGCACGGTGTGCGCATCGCCGTTCATTCTTGCGCTGGCTAATGTTCTTGACCGCGAGGTAGAGAACGAAGCGATGCAATACGCAGATCGACGCGCCCTGGCGGCATAGATCCTCTGCACCGCGCCGATCCCGCGCTGAAGCTGTCTGCAGCTGCGGGCGTTCCGCTATCGGCCGATCTTCTGCGGGAAAGTTGCCGAGCAATTTATAATAAAAATGCACGGTTGCGTCCCAAGGCTCGCAGAGAGCACTGTGGCGGGGCCGAACGCTTTTGCTCGGTGCTTTCCCTTTGAACGATGCCATCATTATCCGCGGCGCGCGGACACACAACCTGAAAAATCTCTCGTGCGAGATACCCCACGGCAAGCTGACGGTGATCAGCGGCGTGTCGGGCTCGGGCAAGAGCTCGCTGGCCTTCGACACCATCTATGCCGAGGGACAGCGGCGTTACGTGGAGTCGCTTTCGGCCTACGCGCGGCAGTTTCTGGAGCGGATTGAGAAGCCGGACGTGGACGAGATCGACGGCATGGCGCCCGCTATTGCCATCAAGCAGAAAAACACGACGCGGAATCCGCGGTCGACGGTAGCGACGGCGACGGAGATCTACGACTACCTGCGGCTGCTGTATGCGCGATGCGGAGAAGTGCACTGCATTTATTGCGACGGGCTGGTGAAGCGCAACTCAGTGGACGAGGCGACTGAGGCTGTACTGGCGCTGGGTGAGGGAACGCGGCTGAATGTGCTGTTCCCCGCGATGAGCGCGGCGACGCCGGGGACGGTGACGGAGGCGAAGACGGCGAAGGCCGCGGGACACGCAACAAAGACGGCGGGGAAGATCAAGCCGGCAGGGAAGTCGGGCGAGGGACTGCATGCGGAGACAGTGAAGGCGCGGTTGGGAGAACTGCGTGCAAGCGGATTTAATCGCCTGTGGCAGGCGGGAAGGCTCTTCGAATTCTCGACGCCGGAGTCGCTGATCGATCTGGACCTTTCAGCTCCAGTGTTTGTGCTTTTGGACAGGATCGTCGTCGGCGCCGAAAATCGCCCGCGGATTGTGGACGCCGTCGAGACTGCGTATCGCGAAGCGGGCGAGGTGATTTTCGAGGAAGCTGCGCAAGAGGATACGACGGTGCGCAGGGGGCTGAGATTCAGCGGCAACTACGAATGCACCAACTGCCACCGGCCGGGGCGTGAGCCGGAGCCGCGGCTCTTCAGCTTCAACAATCCCTTCGGGGCGTGTCCGCGGTGCCAGGGATTCGGCAACACGGTGGATTACGATTTGGGCCTGGTGATTCCCGACCAGGGGCTGACGCTGGCGGGCGGCGCGATCGATCCGTGGAACCGGCCGAAGTATCGGCCGTGGTTTAGCGAGCTGCGCAAACATGCGGCGGAGCTTGGCGTTCCGCTGGATGTGCCGTGGCGTGAGCTGCCTGAAGCAGCGCGCGAGACGGTGCTGCGCGGCAAGCCCGCGGCGGAGGGCAAGGACGGGTTCCCCGGTGTGATGGGATTCTTTGCGCAACTTGAGCGCAAGAAGTACAAGCTGCACGTGCGGGTGATGTTGAGCAAGTATCGCGGCTATGCGGAATGCCCGGATTGCCGCGGGCAGCGGTTGAGGGCGGAAGCGCGGGCGGTACGCATTGCGGGGAAAAACATTTGCCAGGCGACGGCGTTGACGATTGCGCAGGCGAAGGAGTTTTTCGACGGGCTGAAGCTTTCGCCGATGCAGGAGGAGATTGCGGGGCCGATCCTGATCGAGGTGCGGCAGCGGCTGAGCTTTCTGGATGCCGTGGGGCTGGAGTATCTGACGCTGGACAGGCTGGCGTCGACGTTGAGCGGCGGCGAGGCGCAGCGGATTCAACTGGCGACATCGCTTGGGTCGCGGCTGGTGGGCGCGTTGTATGTGCTGGACGAGCCGTCGATCGGATTGCACACGCGGGACACGGCGCGGTTGATTCATATTCTTGAGGAACTGCGCGACCTGGGAAACACGATCCTGGTGGTGGAGCACGACGCAGACATTTTGCGCGCGGCGGATCATCTGCTCGATCTGGGGCCGGGCGCGGGGGAGTTTGGCGGAAAACTGCTGGCGGAAGGCGTGCTCGCGGAGATCGAAGCGAATCCGGCGTCGCTGACGGGGCGGTATTTGAGCGGAAAGATTTCGATTCCTGTGCCCACGCGAAGGCGCACGCCGGGACGAGAGAAGTTGGTGCTGCGCGGAGCACGCGCGAACAATCTGCACGAACTGGATGTGGAGATTCCGCTGGGAATGCTGGTGGCGGTGACGGGCGTTTCCGGTTCGGGCAAATCGACGCTGGTGCACCAGGTGTTGTATCGCGCAGTGGCGCGGGCGCTGGGACAGACGGATGGCAGCGATCCATCAGGAGTATTTAGTTCACTGAGCGGCGTGGAGCGGCTGAACGATGTGGTTCTGGTGGACCAGACGCCGATCGGACGCACGCCGCGATCGAATCCGATCACGTACATCAAGGGATTCGACATGGTGCGCGAGCTGTTTGCCGCGCAGCCTGAGGCCAAGCGGCTTTCGCTCACGCCGGGACATTTTTCGTTCAACGTGCCGGGCGGGCGCTGCAACACTTGCGAGGGCGACGGGACGGTGACGGTGGAGATGCAGTTCCTGGCCGACGTGGAGCTGCCCTGCGAGGACTGCAACGGAACGCGCTACCAGGCAAAGATTCTCGGCGTGCACTACAAGGGCAAAAACATTCACGACGTGCTGCAGATGACGGTGAAGGAGGCGCTGCGCTTCTTCGCCGGGCAGACCAGGCTGCTGGATAAGCTGGCGGTGCTGGACGAGATCGGGCTGGGTTACTTGCGGCTGGGTCAGTCGGCGACTACGCTAAGCGGCGGCGAGGCGCAGCGCGTGAAGCTGGCGGCGCATCTGTCGGCGGTGCGCGCGGTGAACGCGACGGCGAAGCCTTCGCAGGCGAGCCGCGTGCTGTACATTCTGGATGAGCCGACGACCGGGTTGCACTTTGACGATGTGTCGAAGCTGCTGACGGCGTTCCGCAAGCTGATCGATGGCGGAGGGTCGCTGATCGTGATCGAGCACAACCTGGACGTGATCAAGAGCGCGGACTGGGTGATCGATCTGGGGCCGGAGGGCGGAGAAGGCGGCGGGCGGATTGTGGCGGAGGGACCGCCGGAAAAGATTGCGGCGAATCTGCTGTCGCACACGGGGAAGTGGCTGGCGCGGGTGCTGTAGCGAAGCAGCCAATAGCGAATAGCCAATAGGACCTTGGGTCGCGTCAGGCGGGTGACGTGGATTCGATGATCGCGGCGCGGCGCGAGAAGCACCATCCGCTGCCGTGCAGCCAACAGGATTCGTCTTTTTCGTGAGCGTCGCAGCGAAGAGAGCGGACGCCGGCGCCGTGATCGCGCTTAAGCGCGCGGGCGAGTTCATCGCTGACAGCAGGGTCGCGCGCGCCTTCAAAATCGACAAAAAAGACTGAGCCGCAAAGCATGGCGGAGAACCGATCCGGGCTTTTGCGGGTGAGGTAGGCCATGGTTCCCGGGCCTCGCGTGGATGTGAGCGGGAAGAGGAGCTCGCCGTTGGGCTTGAGGGCGGCGAGCCATGCGGCGAGAGGATGCGTTGCGCCGGCGCTGACGACGATGATGTCGGCGGAATCGAATGGACCGTGCGCGCCGTTGGCATGAGCAACTGTGACCTGCGGCCAGGGCTCGAGCGCGATGCGCGCGCGGGCAGCGAGTGCCGGGTCGATTTCGACGGCGACGACTTTTCCTTGCGGGCCGGTGAGCTCGGCAAGGATGGCGGAGTAATAGCCGGTGCCGCAACCCAGGTGAAGAATGTGGTCGCCGGGTCGGACGTCGAGCAGGCTGAGGTGAAATGCCCAGAGGCTGGGCTGACCATTGTTCAGATGTTTGGCCGCGTCGAGCACGATGAGCGCATCGCGATAGACATTGCGCGGATCGGCGCTTTCAGTAAAGTACTCCGAGCCGCTGGTCTGAATCATCCACGGACCGGGACCAACAAAACGCTCGCGGGGCACGGTTGAGAAGGCGCGGAAAATGGCTGGAGAGGAGATGCGGTTGATGCGGCACAGCTCTTCCGCGTAAAAGTGCCGCGCGGATTCGATCGGATCGGCCGTTGAAGGCTGCATCGTAAAAGCCAATAGTCAGAAGCCAGTAGCCAGTAGCAATAGCCGGTCGCTCATGGCCAATCGTCATTGGCCAGTAGCCAATAGCCGGTAGCGAGTTAGGGGGACGGGCGGAGCTGGTCCGCACGGTGCATTGCGGTCATTTTCGCGCATCGGCGATGAGTTTCAAATAGGCGCGGGCGGTTTCGGTGATGGTTTCCGCGTGGCCGGCGTCGATGGCGGCGAGGTTGACGAGGTCGCTGCCGACTCCAAGGGCGCGCGCACCGGCCTTGATGAAGCTCGCAACGGTTTGGAGCGTGACGCCGCCGGTGGGAATGAGCTTGAGGTGAGGAAAGGGCGCGAGAAGCGACTTTAGATAGCTGGCCCCGCCGACGGCGGAGCAGGGAAAGATTTTGACGTAGTCTGCGCCCGCGTCCCAGGCGGTGATGGCCTCAGTGGGAGTGAGCGCGCCGGGGCATGAGATTTTTTTATTGGCTTTGGTCCGTGATATTACCTCAGGATGCAAACTCGGGCTGACGACGAATTCCGCGCCTGCGTCGATTGTGGCTTGAGCCTGATCGGCGGTGGTGACAGTGCCTGAGCCGAGCAAGAGTTGGGAGCCGTAGGCTTTCTTGAGTTCCTTGAGAAGATCAATGGCTCCGGGAACGGTCATGGTGACTTCAACGATGGTAACGCCGCCGGCAATCATGGCGTCGACGACAGCGCGGCCCTGGGCGACGCTTTTGGCGCGGAGAACGGGAATGAGGCCGACACGCTCGATGATTTGCTGTGTAGTTTCGTACATTGGAGAACCTCTAACAATTCGTAAGGCTACCGCGCGATGCGCGCCGAGCCTCCTTTGATGATGCGTTCGACCTCGGCAAGTGTGGCCATGCTGGTGTCGCCGGGGGTGGTCATGGCGAGCGCGCCGTGGGCAACGCCGCACTTGACGGCCCAGTCGATTTCCTTGTTGGCGAGCAGGCCGTAGATGAGGCCGGAGGCGAAGCTGTCGCCGCCGCCTACGCGATCGAGAATGTCGATGTCGTACTGCGGAATGTGAACGATCCGGTCTTCGTAGAGCGCGATTGCGCCCCAAGAATTGCGGCTTGCCGATTGCACCGTGCGCAATGTGCTGGCGACGAGCTTGAGATTGGGATAGGCGGCGGCAACTTCGCGGAGCATTTCTTCATAGCCGGCGATGGGGAGCTCGGCGAAGTCTTCGCTGACGCCTTTGATGGCGATGCCGAGCATGGCGGAGAAATCCTCTTCGTTGCCGAGCAGGACGTCGACTTTTCGGACGATTTCGCGGTTGACTTCCTGTGCTTTGGCTTTGCCGCCGATCGACTTCCAGAGCGAGTCGCGGAAGTTGAGATCGTAGGAGATGGGCGTGGAGTATTTGCGCGCGGCGTCCATGGCTTCGACGGCCACTTCGGCGGTGGAAGCGGAGAGCGCAGCGAAGATGCCGCCGGTGTGCATCCAGCGCGAGCCGTTGTGCGGGCCCAAGATCGACTCCCAATCGAAGTCGCCCGTCTTTACCTGGCTGATGGCGGTATGGCCGCGGTCTGAACAGCCGACAGCGGCGCGTACGCCGAAGCCGCGCTCAGTGAAGTTGAGGCCGTTGCGGACGGTGCGGCCGACCCCGTCGTAGGGTATCCAGCGGACGAGCGAAGTGTCGACGCCGCCCTGGAGGATGAAGTCTTCGACGAGGCGGCCAACGGGATTGTCGGCGAGCGCAGTAGCGATGGCAGTGTGCAGGCCGAAGCAGCGGCGCAGGCCGCGGGCGACGTTGTACTCGCCGCCGCCTTCCCATAGTTGAAATTGGCGTGCGGTGTGAATGCGGCCTTCGCCGGGATCGAGGCGTAGCATGACTTCGCCGAGGCTGAGGCAGTCCCAGCGGCGCGTGGAGTCGGGAATGGAGAGCGGTTTCATAGTCAATGAATACTGTAGCTCACGATGGCGGGGGTGGTCAGTGTGGGGCAGTGGCGCGGACCGCGTGCGGAGTGATCATTTAGGCTAAGTGTGTTTAAAGATTTGAACGGACGCGGAGAACTGCGCGGCGAGGAAGGCCAAGCAGGCGCGGCTGGCGGAGGACGGATTGAAGGGGCAGGAGCTTTTCGATTTAACCGGGCGGGTTGCGGTGATTACCGGCGGGACAACCGGCTTGGGGCGCGAGATCGCGCTGGGATTCGCCGAGGCCGGCGCCGATGTTGTGGTGAGCTCGCGGACGAAGGAACATGTGGATGCGGCGGCGAGGGAGATTGAGGCGCTGAGCCGGCGTACGCTGCGAGTGGTGTGCGATGTCCTGGACCGGGAGTCGATCCAGCGACTGCACGATGCGGTGATCGCGGCGTTCGGCAAGGTAGACATCCTGGTGAACGCGGCGGGCACAGCGAAAATGGCGGCAACGCTCGACGAGGACGAAGCCGAGTGGTCAAAGATTATCGAGACCAATTTGACTGGGACCATGCGCGCCTGCCAGATTTTCGGGCGCACCATGGCGGACGCTCATTATGGACGGATCATTAATGTTGCGTCGTTGACTGCGTTTCGCGGGTCGTATCATTTGGCGGCGTATGCGGCGAGCAAGAGCGCGGTGGCCTCGCTGACCAAGACGCTGGCGATTGAACTGGCGGAGAGTGGCGTGAATGTGAACGCAATTGCGCCGGGCGTGTTCACGACCGAAATGAGTTCGCCACTGGTGAAGGGAACGGCGCGCGGCGAAGAGCAACTGATGCGCACGCCGATGCACCGCTTTGGGAAGCTGCGCGAGGTAGTGGGGCCGGCGATTTTTCTGGCGTCAGAGGCGGCGGGATTTGTGACCGGCGAAGTGATTGCGGTGGACGGCGGCTACCTGGCGAGCGGCGTGAACAGCTAAAGACTGGGAACGAGGGACCAAGGGAACAAGGGACCGAGAAAGCAAGGGCTCGGGCGACTCAAGCGATGAAAATGAGCCGTTAACGGGCCGGAGAGAAGAAGGAACGATGGCGGAAGAACGCAAGCTGCGCATGGGGATGGTGGGCGGGGGGCCGGGAGCGTTCATTGGCCCTGTGCACCGCATCGCGGCGGAGCTGGATGGAAAGATCGAGCTGGTTGCGGGAGCCTTCTCGCAATCGGCGGAGCGCTCGCGCGAAGCGGGCGCGAAGTTTCGCATTGATCCGGCACGAGCGTACGCGGATTACAGGCAGATGATTGAAGCCGAGACGAAAGGGGCGGACGGGATCGATTTTGTGGCGATCGTGACGCCGAATTATCTGCATTTGCCCGTTGCGCTGGCGGCACTTGAGGCGGGGATTCCGGTGATGAGCGACAAGCCGGCGACAGCGACGTACGAAGAGGCGCTGAAGCTGGAGGCAGCGGTGGCAAAGGCAGGATTGCCCTACGGATTGACGCACACTTACGCGGGTTACCAGATGGTGCGCGAGGCGCGGGCGATGTGCGCGGCAGGCAAGCTGGGGAAGATTCGCAAGGTGGCTGTCGAGTATTTTCAGGGTTGGCTGAGTCGGCCGATTGAGGCTACGGGCCAGAAGCAGGCGGAATGGCGGACCGATCCCGCGCGAAACGGACCCGGCGGCGCGATCGGCGACATCGGCACGCATGCGTTTCATTTGCTCGAATATGTGAGCGGCCTGGAGGTGACGGCGATCAACGCGACGCTGCGCTCCGTGGTGCCGGGTCGCAAGCTGGACGACGATTGCAATGCGTTTGTGAGGATGAGCAACGGCGCGGCTGGCACGCTGGCTTGTTCGCAAGTTGCGGCAGGCGAGATGAACGAGCTGCTCTTGCGCATCTACGGCGAAGAGGGGTCGATCGAGTGGCGGCAACAGGATCCGAATCGGCTCACGGTGAAGGGTCTCGACAGGCCTGAGGAAACTTACCACGCGGCGGCGAGTTATCTGGGCAGCGACGCGAAGGCAGCGGCGCGCATACCGGCGGGTCATCCTGAAGGGTATCTTGAGGCCTTCGCCGTGCTCTATCGCGAGTTTGCCGACGCGCTGATCGCATGGAAGGAGGGCAGGTCAGGTTTGCTGCCGGCCACGCTGCCGGGCATTCGAGCGGGCGTGCGGGGAATGCGCTTCATGGAGCGCGTGATTGAAAGCAACAAGCGAGAAGGCTGGGTGGAATTCTAAGAGCGAGCTTCTAGCTGCTAGCTGCTAGCTCCCAGCTTGGATGTGCTGACGCGATCCGCAGTGACGGGACGAACTGGGTTGAAACCCGATGGCATGCGGATGGCGCGACAGCGAGGAGTGATTCATAACGGAGAAATACCATGAAGACGATCAAGGGACCGGGGATTTTTCTAGCACAGTTTGCCGGTGATGCGGCGCCCTACAACACGCTTGAGGGCATGGCGAAGTGGGCAGCGGGTCACGGCTACGTGGGAATCCAAATCCCAAGCTGGGACCGGAGGCTGTTCGACCTGGAGCGCGCCGCCGAGAGCCAGACGTATTGCGACGAGGTGAAGGGCATTGCCGCAGGTGCGGGGCTTGCGGTCACGGAGCTTTCGACGCACCTGCAGGGGCAATTGGTGGCGAGCCATCCGGCGTTCGACACGCTGCTCGACGGCTTTGCGCCGCCGGAGCTTCACGAAAATGCAAAGGCGCGAACCGCGTGGGCCGTGGAGCAATTGTGGTCGGCGGCGAAGGCAAGCAAGAACCTGGGACTGAAGGCGCACGCAACGTTTTCCGGAGCGCTGGCGTGGCCATTTTTCTATCCGTGGCCGCAGCGGCCGTTGGGGCTGATCGACGAAGCGTTCAAGGAGTTGGGGCGGCGCTGGCTGCCGATTTTGAATGCGTTCGACGATGCGGGCGTGGATGTGTGCTTTGAACTGCATCCGGGCGAAGATTTGCACGACGGCGCGACCTTCGAGCGATTTCTCGGCGTGGTGGGCGACCATCCGCGCGCGAACATTTTGTACGACCCAAGCCACATGGTGCTGCAGCAGATGGATTATCTGGCTTTCCTGGATCTTTATCACGAGCGGGTGCGGGCGTTTCACGTGAAGGACGCGGAGTTCCGGAGAAGCGGACGGTCGGGAGTTTACGGAGGCTATCAGGATTGGATCGACCGGCCGGGGCGGTTCCGCTCGCTCGGCGATGGGCAGATCGATTTCCGGCGGATCTTCAGCAAGATGGCGCAGTACAACTTTGCGGGCTGGGCCGTGGTGGAGTGGGAGTGCTGCATCAAGCATCCGGAAGATGGCGCGGCGGAGGGCGCGAAGTTCGTGCGCGAGCAGATCATTCGCGTGACGGATCGGGCGTTCGACGATTTTGCGGGCGCTGGCGCGGACGCGGAGAGCAACCGGAAGATTCTGGGGCTGTGAAGGCTTGAAGCGGATCAGTCCGCAAGCTCCGCCGGCTCGCCGATCGGCGAAGGTGTTTTTCCCGGTGCCACGATGCCGTACTTCACATCGAGAAATCCCTGAAGCGATGCGGGAAGCAGCGCAGCCATTTCCTGCCAGGTAAGAACCTTCATGCGCACGCGCAGTGCGGCGCTTCTGATCGCGGCCATGATTTCGAACCATTGCTCGCGCAGATCGGGGCGGCGCTCGTCGTGAATGACGCAGAAGCTGCACTCTGCGGCGAATGCGGCCAACACATTGCGGATGAGCTGATAGGCGGCGTAGCCGGGCTCGCCGGGTGGACGAAAGATCGTGTCGATATTGGAAACCAGGGTGGAGACGGCCGCGGGATCGGCAACGATGCTTTCAAATTCCTGCGAATTGTTCTCAGGAAATTCGCTGGCGCGCACCCAGCGCGATGTGGCGATCTCGACACGCGGCAGGCGATCGCGGTCGAAGACGGCGTCGAAGTCGCGGTAGGCTTCGACGATTGCGGCGTTGCGCGTTTGGAAACCGACCTCCGTAAGTTTGGCTTCGACCAGCAGAGAACCGAAGCGCATATCGACCTCAGTGCGGTCGAAGCGGCCGTTCGCGAGCGGCACGCGCGCCTTCCAACCAAAGACCGGGGCGGCCTCGGCGTCGACGCCCAGCGCATTACGCACGGCTGGGGAATCGGCGATGCCGGGTGTGCAGAAAATGTTCATGAGCAGAGCGTCGGAGCTCATTGAGGAGTCAAGCTCGCGCCAGCGCCGGGCCGGATCAAGTTGCGGCTTGGGCAACGACCGCGCCGCCTGGGCATGGACTTTGTCAAAGCGGCGCATCCAGTCGGGGTTTGCGGTGATGGCCGTGTAGGCAGCATCGAGGAAGTTTGCATGGAGGCCATTTTCCGGCTCGAACACGATCACCGGCGCACTTCCGTAGCTCTCGACATGCGCGCGCCCGCTCGAGTAAGTACGGCTGCGCAGGTTGAGCTCCTGCCGAAGTTGTGCTGCATACGAGCCTGAAGGAATCACGTCAGCACGGGGACGTCGGCGACGCCGGCCACGCCGAAGACGCGCCGGTAGCGCTCAGCTTCCTTGGGATCGCCCAAGGCTTTCGAGAAATTGTCAGAGAGCTTGACCGCGGGCCTGCCGTCGACTTCAGTGAGCTTGCACACGAGGCCGACAGGATTGAAGCCGTCGTTGCCCTGAGGATTGCAGCCGCGGAAATCGTTGGTGAGGAGCGTTCCCCAGCCGGCGCTGAAACGAATGCGGCGCTCGGGAATCCAGCGGCGCAAATCGTGGAAGTCGCCGGCGGAGCGGAAGTCGTCGGGCGAGGCGCCGTTGAGCAGCCTTCCGGCGAAGTAAGCATGAAGGCCGAGAATCTGCTCGACGTCGAGGGCGTCGCTGGCAATGAGCCGCTTCTGGCGCGAATCGCAGCGGTGGCGCTCAAGCCACGCGATATATTCGTCACCGGCGACGTAAGCGTCTTTGCTGTCGATGCGCTGGCCCGTCCAATTGGCCACCCAATCGGGAGCGCCGCGCAGAAATTGCGTGGTGCCGAAGGTGTCAGGGAGCAGAATGAGCAGCTCGCCCTGGTAGCTGCGTTGCCAGAGTTCAAGCAGCGCGTATTGGGAATTGCGCAGCTCCTCGTCATCGCGCGCGAGCGCGGCCATGGCCATGGGCAGCTCGTGGCCATTGGTGCCGATGGCTTCAAGATCGTGCTTGTAGGCGAGGTATGCGTTGGAGGTTCCGGAGAAGCACTCGCCAATTGTGTCGCGCATGGAGTTGACGACGTACTCGTGCCAGAGAAAACTGTGCCTGCGGCGCGTGCCGAAGTCGCTGATGCTGAGGCCGGGAACGCCGCGCAGGCGCTCCATTTTTTCCCAGAGGCGGGTCTTGGCGCGCGCGTAAAGAATGTCGAGCTCCAGCTCGCTTAAAGGCTTGAGCGCGGCACGGGTCTTCAGCTCGCCGATTTCAGAGAGCGCGTAGATCTCCCACATCGAGGTTCCGGACCAAAGCCCTTCAAAGCGAATCTGCAGCTGGCCATCGTGGATGGAGAGCTCGTATTCGGAGAGCTGGAAGTCGTGCTCGAGCCAATCGAGGAACGCCGGCTCGAAGATGCCGCGACGGCCAAAGAACGTGTTGCCGGCAAGCCAGACGAGCTCCGATTTGCGGAAGCGGAGGCTGCGCGTGGCCTCGAGTTGCTCGTGAAGCTGCGCCACGTTGACCATATCGCCAAGGCGCATCGAGGTCGTGCGATTGATGAGGGTGAAGGTGGCGCGGGTGCGCGGGAAATTCTTCCAGATGAACTGGAGCATGAGGAGCTTGTAGAAATCGGTGTCGAGCAGGGAGCGCGTGATGGGATCCATCTCCCAGTTATGGTCGTGCGCGCGCCTGGCGAAGTCGATAATCACGATGAATTTACTTTAACCGAGTTACGGGGAGACGGGAAGGGATTGGCGCGAAGAGGCCCGCTGCGGGCGCGCGAAACAGCAGTGCCACGTGAATCGATTACTAGTCGTCGAATTCACCCGATGCGATCCGCTCTCCCACTTCGTCTCGATCCCAGGCCGTGACCTCGCGTGTTTCGCCTGTTTCTGTGTTTTCGATTGTGAAAGTGACGGGCCCGTCGAGAGCCCCTCCACTAAAGATCTGGGCAACGGCGTCGGCCACGACACCGCTCTTCTGATGGATAATCAGCCAATGACCGCTCATGCCTATCTCCTTTCAGAACGCAAAACCCTAGCGAGCCGATCGCCCAGGTTCTAGGCCAGCGCGTGATTCCGCCAGGCACAATCAATAGCTCAGCTCCAGTACGTTGACTGAATACGGCGCGAAGGTCTGCGTGAACCTTGGACCTGCGACGGAGACGGTGTGCGTGGCCGGAACGACTGAGTCAGGATGCGTGATGCTGTTGGTCGCGTTGGGGGTTTTGCCGCTCATGGTGGTGAGCGCGGCCTGCGGCGCGAGCTTTTTCACACCGGCGAGCGCGATGGCAAGCGGTTGCGAGGTCGAGGTCGCGTTGACCACTTTGACGAAGAGCTTGTGCGTTGCATTGTTGCGCGTGACCGATACAAAGACACGCGGCGGAGCGTTGTTGAGCGCAGCGGGCACAATTTCGGTTCCAAGATGCGTGGAGAACATGACCTGCGTCCAGTAGCTAGGCGAGCCGTAACTCGAGAGCGCGTCGTAGCCGATGAGGTCCGGCGCCCACTGCATGCCGCCGGGATTGACGTTGACGAAAAGCGGCGCGTAGCTGGACATGATGATCAGATCGCTATTGCGCTCGAGGCCGGTGAGCCAGGCAGCGTCGGCCAGAGCGGCCTCAAGGTTCGGCGTGGGGTCGCCCTCGCGCGTGGCCCACTCGCCGACGAAAATCTTTGGTCCGTTGCGATCGGCGGCGTCGTAGTGATGCGCTTCAGAAAAGGATTGCGCAGCAGACATGTAGAAATGCTCGTCGAGCACGTCGGGCGTCACGCCTTTCACCGGGGTGGTGGCGATGACCTGGA
The DNA here is from genome assembly GCA_963835355.1 of uncultured Acidobacteriaceae bacterium. Classification (GTDB taxonomy): domain Bacteria; phylum Acidobacteriota; class Terriglobia; order Terriglobales; family Acidobacteriaceae; genus Telmatobacter. Next base: position 36,256 of record CAWIFE010000005.1, read on the forward strand.
GATCGGGATAGCGCTGCTTGATGGCGTGGAAGAACTGCGCAAAGCGGCCGTCGTAGGAGTGGGAGTGGTCGAACTGATCCTCGTTGCCGACTTCGACGTAGCGCAACGGGAAAGGCGCGGGATGGCCGTCTTTCACGCGTTCTGCGCCCCATTTGGTGTCGGCGCCACCGGTGACATACTCAATTTCGTCGAGCGCGTCCTGTACGTAGGGCTCGAGCGCCGGGCCGGGATCGACGTGTTCCTGCTCAAGCGAATATCCGGCATAGACCGCGAGCACCGGCTGCATTTTGAGGTCTTCGCACCACTCGAGGAATTCGAGCAGGCCCATGCCGTCGGACGAGCGATAGTGCCATGGGCTCATATGCGTGGGACGGTCGACCCACGGTCCGATGGTCTTCTTCCAATCGAAGCGCTCGGCGATGTGGTCGCCTTCGAGATAATTGCCGCCGGGCAAGCGCAGGAATTTCGGCTGCATCGCGGCGAGCAGATTCATAATGTCGGCGCGATTGCCGCCGGGGCGGTCGTGATACGTGGGCGGAAAGAGCGAAACCAGATTGAGCCAGATTGTGGCCGGCTTTGCGATGGTGAGGATGAGATGGTTGTTCGACGTGACAGGTACGGCGCCGGTCTTGAGCGTGTAGGTGAAGCGCTTCCACTCGCCGGTAAGGCCGGTGACGGTGGCCGAGGCGGCAACGACGCCAGTCTGATCGTTCTGGAGCGTGACGGTGACGGGAATGCCCGGGCTGTCCGTCATGGCGTAGAAGGATCCACTGTACACGGCGTGCGGGCGGACGGGGATGCCCCAATAGCCGTCGTTTTCAACTCCCGCGGGCGAGGCCTCGTTGGCCTTGGAAACGGTTACCCTGAGGCTGCGCGTGAGTGCGGCGCTGGGCCCGCTGGAAGTATCGGCGGAGACGTTGACGATGGAATCGCCGCGCGCCACCATCGGCCACACTCTGAGCGCGTCCCAAGCCTGGCTGGGCGTGCGGTCGCGAATCAGCTCGCCGTAAATGCCGCCGTCGTAGGAGTAGTTGATCTCCTCGGTCATAAGGCCGTAGAGCGTGGGACTGACACGGGCAGTGGGATGGTCAACATCAATTGTGAGTGAGGGCGACTGCGCGAGCAGGCTTAAGGGAAGAAGAGCGGAAGCAAAGAGAGCGGCAACTGCGGTTGGCTTGTTCATGACCCCGCAATCTTACCGCGACACCCCCGGCTTTACAATCTGGAAAACGCTTACCGGACGAACTGGAATCACCGCCGTTGGGTCGCCAGTTCTGTCCCGACCCAGCGGTAAATTGAGCAGTCCTCCCAGCCGGGCGCGGCGTATTCAGCGCCGGGCTGGCGTTTGAGGATCGTGCGGTCGGCGACAGCATCGGCGTGCGAGCGGCGGATCTGGCCGTGAAAAAGCCGTTCGAATCCAGGCTCGCGCCTGAGCACGTTCTCCTGCTCGTTGTTGACGTAGAGAATGTCAAGCTGGCCATCGCGCTCAGCGAAGGTTCGGGCCCAGGCGCGCAAGACGCGGCGCAGCACTGGTGCGCCGAAGGGATTGAAGAGAAATGCGACACAAGGGCCGGTAGGAAGGAGGAAATCCGCGGCGTCGCGGCAATGCATTCGCATGGGCACGCGGGTGCGCTTTGCAGCACGCCAAAGCGCGAGATTCCTGCGGGCGATGCGTGCCAGCGTGGGATGCAACTCAACGCCTACAACGCGGCGAAACGGATAAGCGGCGGCCAGCAACATTGCGCGACCCATGCCGGCGCCGAGATCGACAAACGTGTACGCATCGATAGGAGCAAGCGGACGGCATTGGCGCCAGCGCACGATGATTCCCTGAAAGACGGACGGCGCGACGGCGTAGTAGGCCGTTACATGGCGGTCATTGCGGTGACCGGAGCCGAGATGGCGCCCCGCCACCAGGCCGCTGGTGCGCACGCCAAACTCGAGGTCGAAAGGGTGGCGGATCAGGCCGTCTTTTTCAGCCAGCCCGGGCAAGCGGCGCCTGCCCGCGCGGGCCTTTCTGGCTTCAACTTTGCCGAGTGCGCCAACGCTCACGATTGAACGTTAGCACAGCAAGCGCGACGAGACACGATGAATCGCACATGAATGAAGCGAGGGATCCTGCGGATTGTCCGTCTCGGCGGTCGCGGTTTTTCCCGCGTAAGTTCTCTTTTTCGTGACCAGATTTCTTCTTGACTGCGTAGCGGCGCGTCTGCAAGACTGCGTTGGCACATTCTGCCGGCATCAAGGGATGTCGCGATGGAACAGGGTGCATTTTCGATTTCCTGGGCGCTAGAGCGGTTCCACAATTCATGTGCCCTTTCCGGCGTCATGCAATGTGGCCTTTTCTTGATGAAAAGGCCACTTGGCGGTTGCGGGCCTGGGTATAGCAATTGTGGAACCGCTGTAGGCCAGCGGCTGGCGTGGATTGCCAAGCGCAGCGGCGCCCGCGAGAAACTCTCCGGACACGAGCAAGGAGGAAGCATGAAGAAATACTTTGCGGAACTGGTGGGCACATTCATTCTGGTGTTGTTTGGCTGTGGAACGGCGGTGATTACCGGTGGCGTGCCAGGATTGGTTGGCATCGTCGGCATCGCCCTCGCATTCGGGCTGGGCCTGGTCGCAGCGGCGTATGCCATCGGCCCAATCTCGGGTTGTCATATTAACCCTGCGGTGAGCCTGGGCGTTTGGGTCGCCGGGCGGATGAGCTTCGGCGATATGATCGGCTACTGGGTAGGACAGTTTATGGGCGCGATTCTGGCCGCGTGGCTGCTGCTCATGATTGCCGTCGGCACCACGGGATACAGGCTTGCGGTGAACGGCCTTGGCCAGAATGGCTGGGGGCCGGGCTATCAGGGCGAATACAACGAGCCTTCGGCGATCCTGTTTGAGTTCTTCGCAACCCTGATCTTTGTGATCGTGATTCTGGGGGCGACGCAGAAGAGCGCGCCGGCGGGATTCGCCGGACTGGTGATCGGCATTACGCTCGTGGCGATTCACATCTTCGGCATCCACATTACGGGCGTCAGCGTGAATCCGGCGCGGAGCCTTGGGCCGGCGATTTTTGCTGGCGGCCAGGCAATGAAGCAGTTGTGGCTGTTCATGGTATTTCCCAGCCTGGGCGGAATTGTTGCGGGATTGTTCTTCCGGACAAAATTGCTGGCGGCGGACTGAGGAACACAGACCGCTGTCGTTGACACATTGCGCGATCAAGAACCGCTGATTCCTTCATTCTTGATCGAGGCACTCAGACGGTCGCGATGAAGCGCAGCCGCACGTAATCCGCGGTCCAGTGGCCATCGTGGTCGTGCAGGGCCGGAGCGAGCAGGGCCACGGTTTCTTTCACGGCAGTTTCACGCAGGTGCTCCGGAAGAGAATCGAGCGCGCCGCGGTAGAAGGTGTTCAACCAGCCGGTCATGCCGCTGTCATTCAGCGAAGTGGGGCGAGGGAAGAGAATCATCTTCTGAACAGCGAAGCCGTGGCGCTCCAGGCGGCGTTTGTAGGTTTCCGCAGTTGGATAGTAGTTGTCTCGCTCGCCGAGCGAGGCAAATCCGTGGTGCGCGACGACGGCCGCGAAGGCGACCCGGATGGCAGCGATGTTGCCGTGGCCTCCCAGCTCGGCGACAAAGCGGCCGCCGGGCCGAAGCACGCGGCGAACCTGAGTGAGCATCTCGTCCTGGCCGCGGACCCAGTGCAGTACAGCATTGGAAAAGACAGCTTCAAAGGTGCGATCGGGAAAGGGTAGCTTCTCGGCAGGTCCAATGTCGGCTTTTATTCCCCGAGCGCGCGCCGCAGTTACCATTTCCGGCGAAGCGTCAATGCCGACGACGCTGGCGCCGGTATCGGCAATCCGTTTCGTCAGTTGCCCGTCGCCGCAACCAAGGTCGAGGATGCGCTCACCGGGTTGGGCGGCGAGCCACTCGAGCACACCGCTGCCGAGTTGGGGAACAAATGCGGCGTCGCGGCCGTAGGATTCGGGGTTCCAGGTTTGCGGCATCGACGATCTCCCAATCAGCGGCATCTTCTAAAAGCGTGGACGGCATGTGCGATTCCGAAGAAGTTCTTCTGCCGTTCAAAACTTGAGCACGTACGGAATACGGCGGGATCAGCGCCAAAAACGCGTGATGGAGACTGGTGTAGAGAAAAAAATGGCAAATCGAGCGAAAATCTTCAATTCATTCAAGAAGGCCGATGTCGATCTTCGATCGCTCAAATCACGGTGACACGAAGAGCGGAGGCATGGGGAACAAAAACCGCGACCTTTCCATTCTTGAGCCGGTCGGGGGTCGCTGCCCGCGTGATGTGAGCTTCACGGCTCTCGACGGAAGGCGCGTCTAACGTCTCGATCTCCACCGCTGCCGATTTGGCAGCGGCAAAATCCAGGCGAAGAACGAGATCGTTTTCCATGTCTTTGTTCAAAACAATAACAGATGATTGGCCGCGCGCGAGCTTTGCCGCGTAGGCGGTGGCATTGATGCCCGCGGCCTGAAGCTCGGAGGAGAGATTGGCCTGGATGAATGAGCCGCCACTGAACGAGCCAGCGAACTTAAGGCCGTAGGCAACCGGTTCCAGCACGTATTCCGAGCCAAAGGATGCAATCGGCGAATAATACGCGTGGGGATGCGTGGCGATCTGCTCCGGCGTCGCGCCCTGATCTTTGAGAACCCGGTCGCCGAACAGGATTCCACCAAGGCCGCTGGCGATGATGGGGCCGGTGCCGCCATGGAGATTGATGCCGGAATAGTTGTTGGTGGCGAGGAGGAGCGAATAGTCAGCGGCCCAGAGAGCTGCAGCAAAAACGTCGGAGACTCCGGGCTTGCCGCCGCGATAGCAGGTGTTGCCTTCTGTCATGCGAACGCGGATGCCCATTTTGGCCGCCGCCGCTGAAGCTGTATCGGCCATGCGCTGGACCTTGGCCATGGTTGCGGCCTTGAGCATGTTGGGGATGTTGACGTCGGGATTAGATGGCGGCCCGGCGAAGTAGTAATGGTGCGAAAGCATCGTTACATGCGGAGGGTTCTCGACTGAACCCCACGCATCGGCGATCTGCGGCAGCCAGGAAATGTCGTCCGTCACTTCCGGCATTCCGAATCGTGCTCTGGGAACGCGAGCGGCGACGGCGCGCGCAAGTGCGAGCCACTCGACGAGGTAGGTCTGCGCGGACCACGTTTGCGGATCGCGCAAATGGCGGCCAAACAAATTGACTTCGTTGCCGATCTGGAATTGCAGCAGGCGAGCTCCGAGCGTTTTGGCGACAAACCCGGCCTCGCCGGCGGCGCGGGCAGGAGTGTTGGTTCCCATGTTGATGCCGTAGAGGCAGGTCCAGCCGGTGGCTTCGAGGAAAGCGGCTAAATTGCGGATCGCTTCTGGAGTCACGGGATAGTAGCTGGCTTTGGGCTCCCCAATTACTTCACGGGTCTTCGGATGTTCAGGCTCAGGAGAGTCGGGAGTGGGTTTCCACCAGCCGAATTCGCTGGTATTGCCACCGAGGCGGAGGACGCCTCGCGGAGAAAGTTCTTTGAATGCACGAATCAAGCCAGTGTTCTTCGCGGAGAAGAAGTCCGGATTCGTAAACTCGCGCGTTTCGTAGGAGAGGCCTATGAAATCGCCGGGGATGTGAGGTCCCGAGGCCTCGGCTGGAATGACCAGATTGACCTGGATCTGTTTTCGATCCTGCGAGCGAAGGCGCGTGGCGGCGAGTGACAAAGCGGAAGTAGCTATAAATTGGCGGCGGCTGAATTGAGTCATAAGAATCCGGTGTGCAACCTTCCTAAAACAATGCCGCCATCCATTTTAGATGCACTGAACCGGTCTAGATAGACTGAACGGGCAAGAGGGTGAGATCGTCGGCGAGGCCGACTTCTTTTTGCACGAAAGGTTCGCCGTAGCGGACGCCGGCAAGGAGGCCGTAATGGCGCGCCTCGGCAAAAGTGCGTTCGCGAATCTCCTCTTCAGGAACGAAGAGGCCAGTGCCGGCAGATTGGTTGGCGTATTGCGAGCGGTAGGCCATGAGGGCCTGGTGGCGCTGCTCGATAAAAGGTGTGATGTCGACGATGAAGCTGGGACGCACATCCGCGTAGAGACTGGCATAGACGATCTTGAAGGGACGGTGCGGATCCGAGCCGGTTTCAATCTTCTTCAGCCCGGAGAGAAAGCAGGCTTCGTAACCGAGCGTGGCGGTGATGGCATGATCGGGATGGCGCGCCTGCCAGTAGGGAAGGATGACAACGCGGGGACGGAGTTGCCGGAGAATACGCACGATTGCGATGCGATTTTCGAGCGTGTTGGCGATTGCGCCGTCGGGGAAGTCGAGCGCCTGACGCCAGCCGACTCCGAGGATGTGAGCGGCTTCGTCAGCCTCGCGGGCGCGATCGGCGGCGGTGCCGCGCGTACCGGCTTCACCCTGGGTCAAATCGAGAATTGCCGTGCGCAGCCCGCGCGCAGCCATGCGCAGCAGGGTTCCTCCGCAGGTCTGCTCCACGTCGTCGCGATGAGCTGCGATGGCCAGGATGTCGGCTCGGAATTCGATCGCCTCTGAGGGCATCGGAATCAGTAGACGGTATTGTCGGTATCGCTGATTGCGTCCATATACGCGACGTCGTAGGCCGTGCCGGTCACGGTCACGTATTGGTTGTCGATCGCCGAACCGTCGGCGGTGGAATAGATGTAAACCTGTCCACCTTCTGCCGTATAAATCTTGTGCAGGCCGGTGACGGCAGCGATGCCCGTGGCATCGCCAATGTACGGCTCGAGGAGCACAACCTTTTGCGTAGAAGTGTTGTACATCGTCAGGCAGCCATAGCCGCTGGTGGGATTCGTGGCGTAGCGAACACCGGCGGTACATCCGGTCATTGCGATCCACAAGGTATTGTCGTCGGCCTCGATCATCCGGCTGGTTGCGCCGGGCTGGCCATCGCTGATGGGAACGGGGCTGCCGGCGGTGTTGTTGGCCAGGTTGACCACGGTGAGATTGCCGGCGAAGAGAGTCTGATTCTGAATGGGCTGCGGCTGCTGGCCCACGACATACATTGTCGACTGATCGACCAATGCGTTGCTTGCGCCACCGGGGATGGGGACAGTGGCGCTCGCGAGAGCGCTGGTGGTGGGCAATAGTCCGGACGATTGACCCAGAAGAAAGATCATGGGCGCGATGGGAACCCGCGTGTAAGCCGCGGTTGTCCCTCCGCACTCAGGCCCGCAACTCAGAATATAGGCGGTGCTTCCATCGGAGGAGAAGACAGCTTTGACGGGGTGGTCAAAGGTGAGGGGAGCACCATAGTAGTTGCCTGTCGCGTCGGTGTGGTCGGGGCTCTGCATCTGGAAAAGGCACCACGTGGGCGCATTCAGCGGCTGGCAGTCGATGGCGGCTTTGGGCCAGGTGGAGGGCCCTCCGGAGAAAGAGATGGTTTGTGCGGTCGAAAGTTGCCGCGGGTAGTATGCAAAGTTGGAGTTCTGGACAAAGGCAAGCGCGACGGACCCGCCGAGGTTTACGCTGACCCGGTATACGCCGGGAAGGCTCAGGGGTGTCGATGAGCCGAGGCTCTGGTTCACGACGGTGAAAACGTTCGAGGCCTGGCTGGCAGCAAAGGCATAGAACCTGTTTCGGGTAACGAAGATGCTGGATGAACCACCGTTCAGTCCGCCGACACCGCCCTCTTCCTTCTCGCCCGCGTAGTCGATGAAGTTGAATGTTCCGTCGCCGGCCGAATAGACCGCGCCCAGCTGTTCCTCGGGCATGTTCTGGATGGTGATCGGCAATGCGCCGCCAAAACCGGCGATCGAGAAAGAGGCCGGCGTGCCGTTAAAGCCGCCGCGCGTGTCGTAAAAAGCGTCGACGATTTCGATGAGGCCCTTGACCGCGATGCCGGGATTCTGGATGGCGATAGCGACGCGATTGACGAGCTTGCTGGGGGGCAGCACGCGGCCGTCAAAGTAGTACGTTTTGCCGCAACCGGCCAGCACGGCGGCTGCCGCCAAGGCTACGCCGACGCTCAGGATAAGACTTCTGCTCTTCAAAATTCCAACCCTCGGTTGATCGCGCGGATCGATCCGCGGCGTCGACGAATGTATGGCATTATTGGCACACGGAGAGGCTCAAAATCGCGTTGGCCCGAACCGATTTACCCGCAGGCGATGACTTTCGAAGTATAACAAAGCGGCCCGGACATTTGGCAGGCAGAGCCTGAAGACAAGAAGGCACTCGCGAGAAACGCCCGGCGACAGCGCAGGCGGGCGGGCGATCGCCCTTCGAGCTGCGTAACCGGTGGATACAATCACGCTGGCAATGCGATAGCATGACAACAGAATGAGCCGGTTTGCCGAGATTTTCGCTGACCGCCCGGTGCTGGCTGACGGCGCCATGGGCTCGGTGCTGAACGCGCGCGGCGTGTTTACAAACCGCTGCTACGACGAGCTGAACCTGTCGGATCCCAACCTGATTCTCGGGGTACACGAGGAATACCTGCAGGCGGGAGCGGAAATTCTTGAAACCAATACTTTCGGCGCGAACCGTTTCCGCTTGACGCGTCACGGGTTGGGCGCAAAGGTGGAGGAGATCAACGCGGCTGGCGTGCGGCTGGCGCGGCAGGCAGTCGAACGCCTGAAGGAACGGCAAGGCGGCGAGGCCTGGGTGGCAGGCGCGGTGGGACCGCTGGGCGTGCGGCTTGAACCGCTGGGCAAAACCGGCCTGGATGAGGCTCGGGCGGCGTTTGCAGAACAGATTGCCATCCTCAAGAAAAACGGCGTAGACCTGCTGATTGTGGAGACGATGCCGGCGCTGAATGAGGCGCGCGAGGCACTGGAAGCGGCGAAGGCGGTGGCTCCGGAGCTTCCGGTGCTGGTGATGGTGACGGTGGACGATGAGAGCGAGTGCCTGGACGGATCGTCGGCAGCGCAGGCGGCAGCACTGCTGACCGAGTGGGGCGCAGGGGCTGTAGGAGTGAACTGTTCGACCGGACCGGCCACGGTGCTGACTGCGATAGAACAGATGCGCGCGGCGACGGCATTGCCGCTGGCCGCTATGCCGAATGCCGGCATGCCACGCGCGGTGGAGGGACGGAACATCTATCTCTGCTCGCCCGAGTACATGGCCAGCTTCGCACGCAAAGCGATCGCGGCAGGAGTGCAGATTGTAGGCGGCTGCTGCGGCACGACGCCGAATCACATTCGAGCCATGCGCCAGGCCGTGAGGGCGATCGATGAGCAGGCGCACATTGCGGGGAAAGACGCAGCGCCGGAAGTGAGCAAGGAGACACCGCCCGCTCCGTTGGCGCAACGTTCGCGCCTTGGCTCGCTGATTTCCGAGGGCAAGTTCATCACCATGGTTGAGTTTGTGCCGCCGCGAGGCATCGATTGCGCGAAGGAGATCGAGGGCGCCGCGCTGATGGCGCGACTGGGCGTGGACGCCATCGATGTTTACGACGCGGCGCAGGCATCGGCGCGGATGAGCGGGCAGAGCCTGTGCATCCAGATTCAGCAGCACACGGGGATGGAGACGATTCTGCATTACACCTGCCGCGATCGCAACCTGCTTTCGATCCAGTCGGACTTGCTGGGCTCTTCGTCGATCGGGCTGCGCAATATTCTTTGCGTGACCGGCGATCCGCCCAAGCAGGGAAATTATCCTGACGCGTCCACTGTCTTTGACGTGGATTCCATCGGATTGGTAAACATCGCGCGGCGGCTGAATCACGGCCTCGATATTGGATCGAACTCCATCGGCGCGAGCACCAACTTCACCATCGGCGTGGCGGGCAATCCCGGCGTGCCGGACCTTGAGAACGAGCTGCGGCGGTTTGCCTACAAAGTGGAGGCGGGCGCCGAATACGTGATCACGCAGGCGGTTTTCGACTTGCGCCTGCTCGAAGAGTTTCTGGAGCGGATCAAGGAACACCGCATTCCGGCGATCGCGGGAATTTGGCCGCTGACCAGCCTGCGCAACGCGGAGTACATGAAGAACGATTTGCGGGTTGCGATGCCCGAGGAGATCATGCTGCGCATGGCGCAGGCTGATACGCCGGAAGCCGCGCGGGCCGAGGGAATCAAGATTGCGCAGGAGATGCTGGAAATGGTGAGGCCGCTGGTGCAGGGCGTACAGGTGAGCGCGCCGTTCGGAGATTACGAGACCGCGGCAGAAGTGATCGCCAGCGCGCTGCCGGCGGGGAAAAGCGGGAAGGGATAAAAGCAATGCCGTCGTTTGAAGAATCGCTCAAAAAGCTGGAAACGATCGTCGAGCAATTGGAAAAAGGCGATCTGGCGCTGGAGGACTCGCTGAAGCTCTTTGAAGAGGGCGTGGGGTTGTCAGCCGCCTGCAAACAGGAGCTGGATGCAGCCGAAGGCAAGGTGCAGATGCTGGTGAAGCAGCGCGATGGATCCGTGAAGCCGGAGCCGTTTCTGACGGACAAGTAGCTCAATGAACTGCTCGCACTTTGGGTGGCGTCGGAGATTTCCTTTCTCAGAAAAACTCTTAGTTAGATGAAGATTTGTTCCTGAGCGCGCCGATCTCGGCGGCAAGCGCGAGCAGGGCCTCGTCGTTGCCGCGGGCGGCGGCCAGTTGCATGCCTCCACGTGCACATGGAATGGCGGCCGTGGGCACGCCGGCGAGGCTGAAGGGCGCGGTGTAGCGCAGCAGGCGCATGCGGGTCTGGCTGTGATCGACGCCGGCTGCTAGGCGCGCAACGGGGATCGAGGGCAGCAAGATGAGCTGATGGGCGGTGAAGAGTCCGTCCATGCGCGCGCGAAAGGCTGTGAGACGCTGGCGCAAAGCGGAGACCTCGCCAGGAGTGAGGCCCGCGCCCCAATTAAGCCGATCACGAAGGTCCGGCGCGAATCGATCGAAGTTGCCGGCGTGGATTTGCGCGGCCTCGGAGGCCTGCAGGGGCGCATAAATTTCGACGGCATCGGCCCACCAGCCGGTTTCGATGCGTCGAGCTTCCAGTCCGAGGCTCTCCAGTTCGCGAATAACGCCGCGGAAGCCGGTGACGACTTCAGGCTCGCAATCGTGAAGAAAGCTGTCGTCGGCGAAGGCGAAACGCGTGAAGGCGCTGGCCGTTGAGGCTTGGGCTGATGCGACGGGGGCGGCCAGAATCGGCGCGGCGAGAAATGGCGCGGCAAGATACGGAGCGTCCTGGAGGTCGCGGAAGAGCCAGCCCATGGTGTCGAAGGATGGGGCGAGATGAGCTGCGCCGCGCCAATTGCCGCGGCCGATTGTGGCGCGGTAACCGGCTAGCCCGCAGAGCGCGGCAGGTGCGCGAATGGAGCCGCCGGTGTCAGTGCCGATGGCGGCGACTGCCGAGCCCTCCTGCACGCTGGCCGCAGCGCCGCTGGAAGAGCCGCCGGTAAGCGCGCCGGAATCGCGAGGTTTCCACCCCAGCGACCAAGGCCCGTCGCTGGGGACCCCGGCCTGCACGCAGTCTCCGAACTCCGGATTTTCGCCGGTGATCCCGTAGGCCAGCGGATGGAGGTGAGTTTTGCCCACGATGACCGCTCCGGCTGCGCGAAGTTGCTCCACGAGCCAGGAGTCGTGCGCGGCGTTGCCGTCGCGATCGCGGTAGAAGCGGACGCCGCAACTGGTAGGCGAGCCGGCAAGATCGAAAAGGTCTTTAACGGAGATCGGCAGACCCCAGAGTGCGGGACGGCCGTCATTGAAGGAATCGGGGAAGGGACTGCCGCTTTGGGGGATTGCCGGCGTCATGGATTCAGCATGGGCTGCTTCAGCGCGTGTCCAAGCCGGGTCCTGCCAAAGATAAGTATTGCGGCTGGCATTTTGATTGCTGTTCGCGAGCGCAACTTCGGCGAGTTGGGAAGGAGTTGTGGTTCCGGCGGCGAGCGCGGCGCGAAGAGCACGAAGGGTCCACGGGACGACTGTCACGTGAAGATTCTAGAGGTTGACCCGCACTAGCGTCGCGCGGGTCGCGCCGTTGGCTGTGCGATGAAAAGCGGAAGGGCGGCCCTTTGCGGGACCGCCCTCCGTGAATGAAACAAGCGCAGATCAGAAGTTAAGGTGCAGAGACATTTGAATCTGGCGGGGACTGCCGATGGCGTGCCTGGTGACGCCAAGACCGACAGGGCAGTTATAGAAGCCCGTGTTCTCGCCATGTGGATCGGAAGCGCAGTCGTTGGTGGGCAAAGGTGTGGTCCCGCCAACGGGAACATTGTTAAAGAGCACATTCTGATTGACGTTGTTCTGCGGAATGTCGAAGCTGGTGGTGTTGGTGATGTTATAGACGTCGAAGGTGTAGAGCAGGCTCCATTGGTCGTGGATTGGCAATTCTTTCTCGAGCGAGGCGTCGGCACTCCGTTGCCAGGACTGGCGGAAGATGTTGCGCTCGCCGGAAGAGAAGTTCGTTTCAAAGGGATCGCCGTTGGGAACACCCATGGTGCCAATCGGAATAAGAGGAATCTTGAAGCAGGTAGCTTTGAGTGCCGGATTCGCGCCCGTATCCGGATTATAGAAAGCGCCACTCTTACCGGTTACCGCACTCTTCTTTGAGCATCCGGGAGCCAGGGCAAGGATGGGGTTTTCGATGCCGTTAAAAGTGCTGTAGAAAATACTGCCGACGGCTCCCGAGTAGTCGATGACGCTGTATGGCTGGCCGCTCTGGATCACTGCGGAGCCGTGAATCGACCAACTGTCGAGCGCCTTGCCGGCCAATGTGTCTGTGGCGAAGACTTTTGGCGAAGTTACTCCATATGTGAAGTTGAGCACGTGCGTGCGGTCGAAGTCGGCCGAACCATAGCCGCTACGCAGGTTCAAGGGATTGTTGCCGTTGTAGAACAGGCCCAGACCGCTCTGCTCATCGGTCGCGTGTGAGTACGTATAGGAGACTCCAGCCTGGAAACCGTGACTGAAGCGTTTTTCGAGATGAGACTCCAGCGCATGATAAGCAGAGATGCCGGCGGCAGTGTAGGACTCGGACTCGGAAGAGTAGCCGATGTAGGGCACGCGCAGGTCGACGTTGCCGCCTTCGTAGTTATTCAGCATCGTGCCGTAGGTGCACTCCGATTGGCCCGGCTGATTTACGCACATTGGAGGGGTAAAGCCGTCTTCGGTTTGTGTAGGGTCGAGCACGGTATAGCCATAGCTGAAGTCCTGCGTAGCCAGGCCGCCGGGATGAGTGGGATTCCCAAGGGTCGCGATCTGGGCCTGGTTAAAGGGCACGGGGATGACCTGATGGCGGCCGAGATTGCCCACATAGCCGATCTCAAACATGATGTCGTTGCGCGGCTGGTACTGGATGTTAAAGGTGAAGTTCATGCTGTAAGGCAGCTTGTTGGTCGGGTTGTAAACGCCGAGCGTATAGGGCTGGCCGGCGTTGTTGGCGCCAACTGTGCCGTCGATAAGCGCAGCAGCGTTGGGAAGGTAGTTGGCGATGTCAGAAGCTTTGGGATTGGATGGCGGAGCCGAGCGGGTCGGGCCCCAGGGCGTGGCCAGAGTGTAGTCCGAATCGTTTCCGGGTGGAGTAAAAAAGTCTCCACCGCAGATGGGAATGAAGTTGAGATACAGATAGGTGGGATCGCCCGCGTTGAATGAAGAACTATAGGGGCAGTGCTGCTGGCCGACGAATGGCTCGGTCTGGGAGGAACCGAAGGGACCTCCGTCTACCTCGCCGGCCGCAAAGCCGGGCGAGAGATACGTGAAGAGCTCGCCGCGATCGTAGTAGAAGCCGCCGCCTCCGCGAACGACAAATTTCGAGTGAAACATGGAAGGCTGCCATGCGATGCCGAGCCGCGGCGCGATGCCCCATTGGCGGCCGGTCAGCGTGGTGTTGCTTACGCCTTTGGTGCCGTTCGCATTGTTGCCGGCGATGATAAACCCGGAACTCGTGATTGTGTCTGACGCGACGTTGTAGCTATATTGCTTGGGATCGAAGTTGAAGATGTTCCCATATTTCTCGGTGAGCCCGCCGTCCCAGTCGTAGCGCACGCCCGCCGTGATGCTCAAGGTCGGAGTGACCTGGAACTTATCCTGAGCGAAGAGGCCTGTTTCGTTGGCGCGATAGTAGCGACTGGCGTTGCCCTGCAGAAAGGTCGATGCCGTGAAGTTCTGCGTGGAATACGGCGTGACCCAATTGTTGGCGAAGGTCACATAGTCCGGCGAAGCAACATTTCCTGTTCCGGTGCGATGGTCGATCGTATTCAACTGGGTGTAGGACCAACTACCGCCGAAGCTGACCGAATGGCGTCCCTTGGCCCAAATGGCGGTGCCGGAGGGCATGATGCGGTTTTGGAAAACGCCGGTATTTGTCGCCTGATACTCAGCATTAGGGCCGATGCCGAGTGAAGGCGCGACGAGGCCGTAGAGCGGTCCCGTTGACGAATCGTATGCGTCGCCGATGGCATCGTTGATGGTGATGCCGGGAAAGTAACTCCCAAATGCGCCCGACATTCCAACGGACGTAGGCCCGAAGGCCTGATCGTTTGTCGCGTAGGCCTTCTCGCGGAGAATGCCGATGGTCTCAGAGATGCTCAGGCTGGTGCCGATGGTCTGGACGTTGTTGAGCGAGCCGACCTGCGAGCCAGTGTCCATGTGCGCGGTAAATCCGGGCACGTTGGAGTACGCGTAAGGCGCGCTCGAGGGATCGTGCTGATAGTAGTACTTCGCCGCCAGAACGTCCTTGCTGGTGATGTTCCAATCGAGATCGGCGACGGCCTGGTCGGAGGTGAACCTTGATGTTCCGGGCAGGAACGCATTGTAGGGCGAATAGACATCCGGTTTGGCATTGGGAAGTGCGCTCGGAATCAGGTAATTCCCTGGCTCGCCGGGCTGCGCCGGCGCTGTAAAGAGAGCATAGCCGACGGGATTTGTCGCGGCGCTGAAATCGTTGACCGTGATGCCAGAGTAGCCTTCGTTGGCGGTCCAGTTGTTGTTCGCGGCATCGGCCAGGTTGGCTGAACCACGGGCATTGGGGCCACCGGCCGGTCCCGAGTTCAAGCCGGGCGGCACATCGAGAAGCTCGTCGCCTGTTTCCTGGTCGGAGATGTGCAGGTGCTGATAGCTGACAAATCCAAAGAGCTTGTCCTTGATGAGCGGACCGCCCAGCTCGCCGCCCGCCGAGTAGCGATGCAGCTGCGGATTCTTGTCGCTGGCCGGAATGTTCTGGTCTTTCTTGAAGAAGAACGGCGCGGCATTGATCCAGTTGGTTCCGCGATGTATATAAGCTCCGCCGTGCAACTGGTTGGTTCCGGACTTGGTGCTCATGTCGATATGCGCGCCGCTGGAAGAACCTTGCTGCGCATCGTACATCGAGGCGTTCACGCGGACTTCCGCGAGGCTCTCCGGCGCCGGTGTCGGGATGGCATTGCCGATGGCCAGATAAATTGAGGAAGCACTGGGCACCACGCCTCCGGCGGCGTTGTTGGCCTGGCCGGTGTTGTTCGAGACGCGGAACGAATCCACCTGGCTGGTGGTTTTGCCGTTAAACAAATTGCTGCCGTCAACACCGTTGAGCAGGAGGGCATTGGAGGTGTCGCGCTGGCCATTGGCCCAGATGGGAGCGTTGCCGAGGCCGGAGTTCGCTCCCGTGCCGCCAGGCAACTCGGCATCAACGCCGGGCGAAAGGATTGCCAGGCCGGTGAAGCTGCCCGTGGGCAAGGGCACGTTGTCGATTTGCTGGGTTTCCATCACGTAGCCGTTGGTGGTGTCTCCGGCGTTCATGAGCGGCGCGGCTTCAACCTCGACAGTGGTGCTGGCCTGACCCACTTTGAGCGAGACATTCAGCGTCGCCGTGCGGTCGGCCTGGACCGTGATGTGCGGAGTCTTCTGAGCCTCGTAGCCAGCCGCCATGTAGGTGAGCGTGTAGGTGCCGATGGGCAGATTCACAAATGTGTAGGCGCCCTGGTCGTTGGTTTTGGTGGTGCGGGTGAGCGAAGTCTCCTCGTGGGTGAGAGAAACCGTCGCATTGGGAATCACACCGCCCGAGGCGTCTGTGACTTCGCCCGTGATGCCACCGAGCGTTTGCTGGGCTTGAAGGGAGCTGGTACACAGCGCAGCGGCTGCCACAATTGCCAGCAGCCCGGGAATGAAAGACGGAAACACACGCATGGCACGCATCAAGGGCATGAAACGCATAGCGGACTGACCTCGAAATAGAAATTTCCCCCTGAAACCTGGGGGATTCAAATGACCGCTGAAATGATTTTGAAATCTCGAAGTTTTTTGAGCGTTGAACAGTCACGCAGGAATGAAGTTGCTCACGCGACCTGCGAATCTTGAATGGGTTCTTGCTGCTCGCGCTGCAGGTTAAGCCCATGTTAATTGCCGCGGCATAAATTTCATCTAAGGAATTTGGGGTGCGCTGGCCGCCAAAGGGACGTGTTTTCCACAACAAATCACACAGCTTAGGCTTTTCTTCGCCGCAATGCGTACCAAACCAGACCCACAGTGATGTAGCCGAGATAGAGATAGGGGATTCGTGCGTGGACGACGTCCTCAGCGGAGTTGAGGTCGAAGATCGCGATCACGATGATGACTGCGACCGTGAGGATGCTGACGACGGCAAGAACATGAGAATGCTGGCCCAGCGCGCGGCGCGCGAAGGGAAGCGCCAGGGCGACCAGCGCGTACGCGGTGAGAAAACCAAAGACAGAGAGCGAGCCAAGAAGGTCGTACATCGTGGAGCCCGTATCGCCGTGAATCGCCATGGCCACGGTCGCGGCGAACATGAGCGCGATGGAAAGCGCGACGGCTGCTCCCGGAGTGCCATGGCGGGCGTTGGTGCGCCCGAGCGCCGCGGGAAGGAGCCCATCGTGCGCCATGCGAAGCAATACACGCGCGGCGGCTGTGGCGCAGGCCAGCACGCAGGCGAACATGCTGACGAATGCGCCGCAGTCGATGGCTACGCCGAGGGGCGAGACATGAGCCTTGGCGGCGAGCATGTGCAAGGGACTGGTAGAGCTCGAGAGGGCCGCGGACTGGCCGCGGAAGCCCAGCACTTCAGAGTACGCGCAAAGCATAAAGAAGCCGCCGGCGAGCAGTGCGCACTGCAGCACTGCGCGGGGAATGGTGCGCAAGGGATCGCGTACCTCGCCGCCCAGCGTGGTTGCGCCCTCGAAGCCGACGAAACTGAAGATGGAGAGCACCAATGCAGGCCCAAGCGAGCTGAACGAAATTCCCTTGAGCTGGAATTGGCTGGTATCGAGTTGAAGGCCGATGTGCACGGGCAAGAGGACGAGCACGATCACGATGAGGCCGACTGAGACAGCTTCAATCCACAGCATGACTTCAGCGGAAAGCTTGACGTCGCGGTAGGCGATCAGTCCGGCGATGGCGCAAACCACAGCGAGAGTGGGAATGGCGGGCGGCGCCCAGTGGAAGAACTGCTCGCAAAGGACGGTTGCGTAGTAGAGCGCTCCGCCCGCTACCGATGCGCCGGTGGCAAGGTAGGCGAGCAGCAATCCCCAGGCGGCGGCGACGCCAAAGGCCGGCGGCAGCGTGTTTGCGGTGTAAGTGTAGAGCGACCCCGGCGACGCGCTGATGCGCGCAAATCGGCTGATACAAAATCCGACCAGCAACATGGAGCCGGTGGCGAGGAGATAGACGAACCAGGTGGCGTTACCGGCGGATGCAAACACCAGCGGAATAGTGAGCGAGGCAGACGTGCTGGGCGCCATGGCGGAGACGGACTGAGCGAGCGTCTCGATGGGGCCGAGAACACCCTTGCGCAGGCCGTAACTCTCGGTGCCGCTGTCGTGGGCAGACCCGTTGCGCTGTGTGGTCGTTGTATCGGTCACGGCTCTGCCTTTGGGTAGCGAAATGTTTCGTTAGCGCTCGACGGTGGCCTCGATCGTACCATGCGGCTCGTCGATGGGCACGAAGATGTGATTGGGATTGTCCTGGCCGAAGGGTTTGAGATCGGCGAGCAGATGATGGAGGTTGGGCATGGAGAGATGAATGCGCGCGATCTCCGGCGCAGCTTCGAGCGCAGCTTTGCCCATGTCAAAAAGCGTGTGCTGGACGCTCATGCTGTTGTGTGCGGCAAATGTTTTGAGCAGCGCGGCCACGATGCGCGCTCTGGCCTGCGCGTAGTCCGGCGCGGTGGCTGCGTAGTCCCAGGTGATGGTGGCTTGCGTGCCGAGGATACGATCTGTCGCGGGCTTGAGCGTGGTCAGTTTGTCAACGACATAGCCTGCGAAGGCTGACTTTGTGGTTTTGAGGATTGTTAGGCCCTCGACGCCAGAGGTCACAGCCCACGCGCCACCGCGTTCGCGCGTTGCATGCACGACCTGAAGCTCAGGCCCGCCCATTTTAAAGGTCGTTGCGTCAGGCGCTCCATTGACGATCATGCGCTCCCACCCTTTGGCATCGACCTCAACGCTCACCTTGGCGATTTGCGCGTGATTCTCGAGCAGATAATCGCCGTATTCGCGAGCGAATTCCTCGATCGTCGCTGCTTGTGAATTGCGCGCCACAAAATACACGGTGTTTTTCATCGTGTCGGTGGGCAGGACTTTGCTGTTATCGGCGTCAGTGAAGCTGGTGTCGAAGTCTCCCTGCAACATCACGTAGACGGTCCACTCGTCAAACTCGTGCCGATCATTCAGGCGCGTAATGCGCGAGAGACGGACGCGCGATTTCCCATAGCGATTTTCACCCAGTCTAGCCATGCGTCAGCTTCCTCTGTACGTTGTGTAGCCGTTATCGCTCAAGAGCACGGGCAAGTGGTAGTGCGCATTGCCATCGCAACTAAAGTGAATGGCAACTTCAGGGTAGATGCTGGCCCGCTCGAGGCGCGCAAAATAGGCGCCGGTGTCGAAAACGAGGCGATACGGGCCGGAAACAACGTCGCGCGCCAGATCGCGGCAACGGCCCTCTCCGTCAGTGACGCCGGCGGCGACTTCAATCCAATCACCCGGTGCTTCGCGTGCGCGCTCTGCCGCTTCGCCGTTCCCGGGAACCTCGATCCATCCACCGCCTTCAAACCGCTCGAGCCGAACAGAGATTCCACCTGCCGGCTTGCCCAACGCTGTATCCAATACGTGAGTCGAAATGACGCTCATTCCACCAACCACTTTCCTAAACGGATTTGCATGATTTGCCGCTGTTGCTCGGCTGCCTCGTGCAACTCGGCCTGGCGATTGCGTTCGAGACGCCGTTTGAGAATTGTAAGCATTTCGACGGCGCTTTTGCCGGTTGCGCAAACAATATATGTGAAGCCGAAGCGTTGCTCGTAGAGTCGATTACCTTCCGCAAGTTCCGCCAATATCAGTTCATTGGTCGCGCTGGCCGAAGATTGTTCCTGGCGCGACCATGCAGTTGATTTCGACGACACATGCGCCCCGGCCACTGCAGACTTGCGTTCTCCAATACGCGGATGACAAGCGAATGCTTCGAGCCAATCCGCCTCCTGCATCGCGCTCCATACGCGGTCTACCGCGTCGCTCAGTGCCTCAATGCTGGCGATGGGACGAAGCGCTACCATCGCCGTAGCCCACCGCCTCGATCCGCAGCACGCGAGCATCGCCTCCAGGGCCGAGGATTCGTCGGCAACGTTCCAGGCCGCAAGCGTGGCATTGGTCATTGCGATTCCTCCCGGCGAAGTTGAAGGAGAAACTCGTCAAGAAGATTGACTGCCACGCGACGACGGAACTTGGCAGTGGAACGAATGTCATCGATCGGTTTTATTTCCGCGAGCAAAGCGCGGTGCGCAGATTGCATCGCATCGCTCTCAATTGTCCGGCCGAGCAGCGCAGCTTCAGTCTTGAGAAGACGCGTGGGGAAGGGCGCGAGGCTCGCCGCTCCGAGACGAATCTCGCGGATCACGCCGTTCTCAAGCAGTGCCGTTGCTCCCAGCGCAACTTTGGCGATGGCCATGGCGCGGCGCGTCCCCACCTTGCGCAGATACTGTTTGTGGCCTGCGAATCGGCGCGGCAAGTGAATCGCAAAGAGAAGCTCATCGGCGGCGAGGACGTTGCGCTTGTAACCGGTGTGGAATTCGGAATAAGGAACGCGGCGGCGTCCTCGCGCGGAGATGAGCTCGATCTCGGCGTCGTAGGCCAGTAGCGCGGGCGAGGAATCCGCGGCGGGCGAGCCGTTGACCAGATTGCCTCCGAGAGTTGCGCGGCCCTGGTTGGCGACGGAGCCGATCCAGCTTGCGGCTTTGGCGAGCAAGGGTAATTCAGCGGTAATGATGGCGTGCCTGCGCAGATCGAGAAAGGTGGCGGTGGCGCCGATGACAACACTATTCGGCGTGACCTCAATCGCGCGCAGATCGGGAATGCCCCAGAGGTTGACGAGTTTGGGAGCGGCGAGCCGGCCCGCGGCAAACGCAACCATCAACTCCGTGCCGCCGGCAATGGGCGTCCACGCGCCGGGTTCCGCGGCAAGCAGATCGAGCACCGCGCTCAGATTCCCGGGCGCAACAAGATCGTGCATGGCTGCATTACCGCGCATGGCGCATCTGCTCCGTCGTTAGCTTGGTTGCCGGGCCGGCGCTCTGAGCGTCAACGGCTGCGGCAACCGCATCAAAGATGCGTATGAATCCAGTGCAGCGGCAAAGATTTCCGGCAAGCGCTTCGCGAATCTCGGGTATTCCGGGATGTGGGTTGAGCTGGAGCAGCTGCGCGGCAGCCATCAACATGCCGGGCGTGCAGATTCCGCACTGAGCTCCGCCATGGCAAAGGAACGCTTCCTGCAGCGGATGCAGTACGCCCTCGAGAGCTAGACCTTCCACGGTCTGAATGTCTGCGCCTTCGGCCTGCAAAGCCGGAACCAGGCAGCTGTTCACAAGCTCGCCATTCATGCGGACGGAGCACGAGCCGCACTCGCCTTCGCCGCATCCTTCCTTGGTTCCGGTCAGATGCAGATCCTCGCGCAGGACGTCGAGAAGGCGCTTCATCGCGGGAACGTTGACGATCCGTGACTCACCGTTCACATTGAAGCGAATCGCGGGCCAGCGTTTGCTCGACGTTGCGCTTTCGTTCGTGCTCATCGCGCAGCCGTCTCCTCCGCCGGTTGAGCCGCGGCGAGGCCGAGGTATAGATCCTCGGGCAGCAGTGGAATGGAGTTGAATGCAATCCCCGTCGCGTCGCGGATGGCGTTCAGAATCGCGGGCGCGGGACCGTCGTGGGGCAATTCGCCGAGGCCTTTGGCGCCGAATCCTCCGAATTGAAAAGGAATCTCTTCGAAAAAAACATGAATCGGCGGAACGTCTTCCGCTGTAGGCATGATGTAGTTGGTCATCTGATTGTTGGCCATGCGGCCATCCTGCCAGACAACTTTCTCGTAGAGCGCGTAGCCGATGCCCTGTGCGATGCCGCCCTCGATCTGCCCGGCGGCCAGCACCGGGTGAAGCACTCGACCCACTTCCTGCACAGACCAGAAATCTTCAACCTCGGCGGAGTATGTGACGGTGTCGACCGCGACTTGCGCTACGTAAACCGCCCACGCATACGCGCCGTAGGCTTCGCCGTGGTACTTCTGATCGTCCCAATAGATTCCAGGCGGGGCTTCATAGCGGCACAAAGACACAACCTCGCCGTGAATGGCCCGATAGCGCTCGCAGGCGGCGAAGAACTCCGCGGGGGTCCAGACTGCGCCTAGCCCGGCTTGTTCGCGAAGCAGTGCGAGGAGCTGCAAGCATGCGCGCTCGATGATGCGGCCGATCACCATCGACGTACGCGAGGCGACGGTGGGTCCACTGTTGGGGACCGCACCGGTGTCGGGCGCAGCCATTGTGACGTCAGCGTAGCCGATGCCGAGCGCTTCCGCGGCAACTTGCGTAAGGATTGTGTTCGTGCCCTGACCGAATTCCGTGTTGGAGACGAGGACGCGGACTTTGCCATCGGGCGTAACGTCGATTCCGCCTAGCGAGTTGAGGTAGACCTCTCCCGAGCCGGTGAAGCCCGAGCCGTGATAGAAAGCGGCGATTCCCATGCCGTGCTTGACCGGGATTTGCCGGATTTTCGCGAGCAAACTGTGCTCGCTTGGCGTGGTAGTCGCTCTCTTTAAGCGCGCGATCGAGCAGCTGATCGAGGATTACTGGCTCGCGCATCAGTTGCTCGGTCGCGTTCGTGTCGCCGACATGCAGAAAGTTTCTGCGTCGAAGCTCCACTGGATCGATTCCGATGGCGGCGGCGATTTCGTCCATGTGGCGCTCCATGGCAAAGATCGCTTGCGGCGCTCCGAAGCCGCGAAATGCGCCATAGGGAACGTAATTGGTTGCCCAGGAGCGCGCATGCAGGCGGATGTTGGGGCAGAGATACGGGCCCGTGGCGTGGAGCGTGGCGCGGGAAAGCACGGTGGAGGAGAGCGTGGCGTATGCGCCGCCGTCGGTTGCGAGATCGATCTCCATCGCCAGCAGCTTGCCGTCGCGGTCGACCGCCGTGCAATGGCGCACGCGCGATGGATGGCGCTTGGTGGTCGCGGCCAGATCCTCCATGCGGTCGTACACCATTTTCACGGAATGGCCGCTCTTCATGGCAAGGAGAGCCGCGTGGCAGGCGAGCGTGGACGGATAGTCCTCTTTGCCGCCGAACGCGCCGCCGGTTTCCGTCTGAATCACTCGGACTTTTTCTTCGGGGAGATCGAAGACCGCGCGCAGAGCCTTGAAGACGTAGTAAGGGCACTGCAGCGAGCCCCACACGGTGACGCCGCCCATCGCGCTGTATTCCGCAATGACGCCCTGATTCTCAATGTAGAGATGTTCCTGCGCGCCGGTGCGGTACTCGCCCTCAATAATGTGCGCCGCACTAGCCCATGCGGAATCCACATCGCCCTTTTCGAGAAGAAAACTCTTGAGCAGATTGTCTGAGCCCCAGACGACAATCTCCTGGCGCTCACTTTCTTCAATGGTGAAGACCGGAGGCAGCGGTTCATACTCGATCCGCACTGCGCCGACGGCTTCGCGTAGTTTGTGCTTGTCAGGATGCGCAAGGAGAAGGATCGCTTCTTCGCAATGGTTCACCTTGCCGTCGGCGAGACAGGGTTGATCGGCGACGATGAGTTGGATGCAATTCTCGCCGGGAATATCGGCGGCAGTGACAATTGTGAATTCGCTCCAGTCGATGCGGCGATCAAAAGCAATGGAGCGAATGAGGCCGCGGGGGATCGAGCTGCGCACGGTGGCGCCATGCCACATGCCTTCGCGGTCGATATCGTCGACATAGCACGCGCGACCGAGCAGCTTGTCCACGCCTTCCTTGCGGGGAACGGAAGCGCCAACGATACGGGTTGTCGTGGGCGTGCTCATGGTTTCCGAGGCCGATTTCGCTGAACAGGTTGACGGATAGCATACAACGGCGCGCGGATGAATTGAAAGCGCTGGAGCTAGGAGGCGAGCTCTGCCAGTGTGCGCGACAGAACGTGCACGCCGCTGCCGATCCATTCAGGCGAGGCGTATTCGTCGGGCCGGTGGCTGACGCCGCCGCGGCAGGGAATGAACAGCATGGCCACAGGCGCAATGCAGGACACGAACGATGAGTCGTGGTAGGCGCGCGCAACCATCCTTTTGTAGGATCTTGCCGGCTGCAATGGCGGAGCGTTCGAGGGCGGCGAGGATTTCAGGATCGCAGGTCGTTGGCGGGTCGGCATTGATCAGCTCGATCGTGATCTTGACTCCGCGGCGAGCGCTCACATCGTCAGCGGCGGAGGCAAGCGCCGCCAAAACGCCGTCGCGTCGCGCACGGTCGATGTCGCGGACGTCGGTGGTAATAAGCACGCGCGAGGGAACGCTGTTGACCGCGCCGGGAAAGACATCGCAAATGCCCACAGTGCCAACGGTGTCGATGGCGCCCGTTGATCTGGCTGCCGATTCAAGCGCGAGAATCAGCTCGGCGGCTGCAGCTAACGCATCCTTGCGGCCCGGCATTAGCTTGCCGCCGGCGTGCCCGCCTTCGCCTTCAATCGTGATGCGCTGGCTGGCAGGCGCAGCGATGTGCGTGACCAGGCCGACATCGATTCCTTCCTGCTCAAGATACGGGCCCTGCTCAATGTGCAGTTCGACGAATTGATGGAAGCGGCCGCGAGGCACGGCGACCGACTCGAGCGGCCCGGTGAATCCAGCTTGCGCGCGCCACTCCTCCAGTCCACGGCCCTCCTTGTCGCGCAGCGCGAGGGCTTGCTGCGGCGTGAGTACGCTGGCCATCATGCGACTGCCCAGGCAACCGATTCCGAATCGCGTGGGTTCTTCCGCTGTAAAAATGACGAGCTCGATGGAGCGCCGCGGTTTGAATCCGAACTTCTGCAAAACGCGGATGGCTTCGAGACCGCCCAACACGCCCACGCAGCCGTCGTAAAGGCCGGCATTGGGAATGGCGTCAATGTGCGAACCGGTGCCGATGGGCTCGAGGGTGAGATCGCTGCCCTCCCAGCGCGCAAATGTGTTGCCGATTGCGTCTTCGCGCACCTTGAGTCCGGCGGCTTTGCAAAGACCCTTCACGTAAGTCCGCGCGCGCAGGTCAGCCTCGCCGAAGACCACTCGCGTCACGACCGGCGGCTCGGCTTCCGAGATCTGCCCCAGAGCCTTCAGCTCGGTGATCAGGCCGTCGATGGTGAGTTGCGGGCGAGTGGTTGTCATTCGCCTTCTCCGAACGGATGACGGCGCCAGTCTTTATAGAGGAGATACTTCGCCGGCCGCTTGCCCAGCGCGCCAAACCATTGCGGGCAGTAGGCGCGCATCCAGATAAAGTCGCCGGCATAGACCGGGTACCACGAGTCGCCAAGGCGATAGATGCCGCCGCCCTCGAGCATCAGGAGCCCGTGCTCCATCACATGAATCTCGACTATGGGGAGCGACGCGCCGGGATCGTAGGTAAGGGTGTTCACGGCAAAGTCGTACGGCGGGCCGTCGGGCATGAGCGCGCGAACACGCAGCGCGTCGTCGTCCATGAGTGCTGTGGCCTTGACCGCGGATTCGTCGCCGATGACGACCTTTGGATCGGCTGCGCCCGTTTGCGGCTCGTACGGTTTTTCGATCACCGCCGCGCGAGCAATTCCTGTCGCGCGAACTGAGTGCGCCGCGCCCTGCGGCAGATAGGCGAAGCCGCCCGGCTTGAGGATGTGCTTCTTGCCGCCCTCTTTGAGTTCGAGCTTGCCATCGAGGACATAGAGAAATCGCTGCATCGATGCTGGCGGGAGCGCGCCGCCGGCAACGAATTCGGCGGTCATTTGCGTGAAGCGCGCGCCCAATTGCGGCGCGGCGTGAATGATGAACTCCACTCCCACGGCGCCGGGAAGGGGACAGCGAATAAATGTGTCAGGCGTTTGCAGCAGGTGATCCGGCTTTCGGCTGCTGCGGGTTGATCCAAGATGATGCACGTGCGACCTCGATCCTGGGGAAGCGAACTTTGCTCGGGAGAATTCCGATGCTCGATTCTATCCGACCTCCGCAGCCAGCCGCTGTAGAAATCTATGACCCACGTTAAGCGCGGCCTCAACGTCTTCTTCGAGAACGGATTCATTGGGGTGGTGACTGATTCCGCCGGGGCTGCGCAGGAAGAGCATGGTCGTGGGCACGCGAGCTGCCATCACCATCGCGTCGTGGCCTGCGCCGCTGGTGATCTGTTTCTCCGGCACGCCCGCTGCCGCGATTGCGTCAGCCAGATAGGCGGTGAGGCGCTCGTCCATCGGAACTGCTGCCTGATCCATCTGGCGTACAATTTTCAAGTTCAGCCCGCGTTTTTCGGCGATGGTCTGCGCTTGCGCGAGGAGAGATTCGACGGCGGCGTTGCGTGACGCGTCGTCAGCATGGCGCACATCCAGGCTCAGGCGCGCAACTCCGGCGATTACATTGGCCGCGTTCGGCTCGACGTCGATTTTGCCCACGGTGGCGATCAGGCCTTCGTTTTGCAGGGCAAGGGACTCCACCGCGGAGATCCACTCTGCCGCACCCGCGAGGGCATCGCGGCGCAAGCGCATGGGAGTTGTGCCTGAGTGGTTGGCATGGCCGGTGAATTCAACAGTGAGGCGCGTCTGGCCGACGATGGCCGAGACAGCGGCGACGGAAAGGCCTTCCGATTCGAGGACCGGCCCTTGTTCGATGTGAATTTCGACGAAGCCGAGCGCATCTGCATCGAGCGCTGCGTCGCCGATTTTGCCGGGGTCCAGTCCAAAGGCACGAATCGCTTCGTCCAAAGTGGCGCCATCCGCATCTTTGAGAGCCAGCAGCGCTAGGTCAAAGCGGCCGGCCACTGCACGGCTGCCGATGAATGGCACGCCGAAGCGCACGCCTTCTTCTTCAGAGAATGCGATCACTTCGATGGGTAGCGGAAGCTTGAGCTCCTGCGCCAGGCGAGTCCATTCGAGGGCGAGCGCCACGCCGAGCACGCCATCAAAAGCGCCAGCATCGGGAACCGTGTCAATGTGCGAACCGAGAACCAAACGTTTGGCGCGCGCGCCCGGCGGCTGCCACAACCCGCGCAGATTGCCGGCTGCATCGGTGTGGACGGTCATGTCGAGAGATTCCATGCGACTGCGGAGAAGCTTGTGAACTTCGTGCACGGGCGGTGTGAGGAAGCGGCGCGTGATGCGGCCCGGCTCCTCGCTCATTTGGGCGATCTGCCTGCATTCGGCGATGGTGCGCTGTGCACGTTCACTCATGATCGAACCTGCTCTTTACCGCGGGCCCTATCGGAGAATTTGCCTGCGCGCCCATTGTTGGAACAGACCGGCTCACCGCGCAGCCAGGTTTCGATCACTCGACCGCGAAGTTTCGCGCCGAGATAGGGCGAGAGCTTGTGGCGGAAGTGAAGGTCGGCGGGCGTCACGGTCCATTCGGTCTCGGGATCGAAGATTGCGAAGTCCGCGTCGGCGCCGGGAGCGATTGAGCCTTTGCGCCCGGTCAGGCCCGCGAAACGCGCAGGTGCCGCGGACATCCATTCGCCGATTCGCTCAAGCTTGATGCCGCGCTGTTCGATGGCGGTCCACATCACGGGCAACGCAAGACCGAGGCTCGAGATTCCGCCCCACGCCTGGTCGAAGCGGCCTTCTTGGCGGCCGGTTTCACGGTGCTTCATCTCGGGCGGGCAAGGGGAGTGGTCGGTGATCACCATGTCAATGAGACCGTCTTCGAGCGCCTTCCAAAGTCTTTCGCGATTCTCCGCGTTGCGAATGGGCGGAGCGCATTTGTGTTCCGTCGCGCCATCGGGAATGTCTTCCGCGGCGAACCATAAGTAGTGCGCGCAAGTCTCGACGGTCACGGGTACACCGCGACCGCGCGCGGCAAGCAACGGAGGCAACGCCTGTGCGCTGGACAAATGCACGATGTGGATTGGGGTGCGGAATTCTTCCGCCATGCGGATGAGCAACTCAATGGCTTCAACCTCGGCTGCGTCGGGGCGTGACGCCAAAAAAGTGGAGTACTTGCGCCAGTCAGCGCCAGCGTCATTCAGCTTTTTCGTCGCAGCATCGACGGGGCCGCTGACTTCAGCGTGGGCCAGTAACGGCAAGCCGGTTCCGCGCAGCTTTGCCAAAGCTGACCGCAGATCAGCCTCGTCAACCCACGCGAAGCCATCGATGCCGGAATGAATGAGGAAGCATTTGAAGCCCGCCACGCCGGCGCGCGCCAGCGGTTCGATCGCATTGGCGTTGCCGCGCGCCACATCGCGCACCAGGCCTCCCCAGGCGGCCCAGTCGACCCATGCTTTTCCTTTCGCCGCGCTCCGCTTGGCTTCGAGCGCCGGCACATCGATCGTTTCGGGGATGCAATTCAAAGGCATGTCGACAAGCGTGGTCACGCCGCCCGCGGCCGCTGCTTGAGTCGCCGTCTGAAAGCCTTCCCACTCCGTTCGGCCTGGCTCATTGATGTGCACATGCGTGTCGACGAGGCCCGGCAAAATCACGTTGTCGCCAAAATCGATGAGATCGGCGCCTGCGGGGAGATCGGACGAAACATGATTCCAGACGCGCACTGCGGAGATGTGTTCCCCGTCAACAAGCACGATCGCGGGCGCGAGGCCCGACGGCGTCAGAACGCGAGTGGAACGAAGCGCCTTTGTCATCTTGTATGTACTTTCGCTTTTTGGGGAGGGCAAGGGCAAGGGGCGCGCAAACGATTCTATTGAACGCTTTGATTCACTCTTGCGCCGGAGGGGCGTGGTAAGCGGCTGGATCGTCGATGTCTGGCTGCCCGAAGCAGCGTCAACCGCGCAGTTTCGCCAGCAGGTCCTGCGGGTGGACAGGCTTGGCGAGAATATCGAATTCGTAGCCTTCGGCGCGGGCTTTCTCCAGCAGATCGGCCGTCGCAGCCTGGCCGGAAAAGAGGAGAATCTTGACTCCTGGCAGAAGGGCGCGCATGCGAATGGCAGCGTCGATCCCGTTCAGGTCGGCCATAATCACATCGGAGATGAGCATATCGGGCACGAAACTCTCGGCAAGCTCGAGAGCCTTTTCGCCGGAGTAAACCGCACGGGCCTCAAATCCGCTCTGATTCAAAATCATGGCCAGCGTGTCGGCAATGACCCGCTCGTCGTCGGCTACCAGCACCTTGGGTTTTGTTGCGTTCGGCATATTCTCTCGTCGGGCTGGGAAGTGAATATATTGAAACGATTCGTTGGGTTCGATTGGTCGCGGTCAACTGCGCTGGGTCGGACTTATGCTTTCATTCGCTCAAGAATGCTACGCTTTACCAGTGTAAAGCACGGCGCGCCTTTTGCTGTAAGGCTCGCCACTTGAGCCGGAAAGCCGCGCCGGCGAGCCGAAATGCCTGGCTCATTCGACGCGGCACAATTCATCTGCTATCAAATGTCGACACTTATACTGTTGCGAGCGGACGCGAGTTCCGCCTGAACGTCCCCTACCGGAGCACCGGCAATGCAGGAAACGGCTACCCCCAACGCGACTCAGGAAGCGCCGCCGGCCGCGGATGCAATTATCCGCGCGGAAAAGGTAGAAAAATACTACGCGCAGCCCAGCCAGAATCGCATTCAGGTGATTTCTGCGACGGACCTGAGCATTGTTCCCGGAGAGATTCTTGCCTTGCTAGGCCCATCGGGATCGGGCAAGTCGACCATGTTGCGCATGTTGACCGGGCTTTCCACGCCCACGGCGGGCCAGGTTTACTGGCACGGCACGCCCATTTCGCAGGCCGAAATCAATGTCTCGATCGTCTTTCAGAGCTTCGCGCTTTTTCCCTGGCTCACTGTCCTGGAAAACGTGGAAGCTCCGCTGCAGGCGCGAGGCGTGGCGCCGGCCGAGCGCCGCGAACGCAGCATGAAAATGCTCGACGTGGTGGGCCTTGACGGATTTGAATCCGCGTATCCGAAGGAACTCTCCGGCGGGATGCGGCAGCGCGTGGGATTCGCACGCGCCCTCGTGGTGGAGCCTGAGGTTCTCTTCATGGATGAGCCGTTTTCCGCGCTCGATGTGCTGACAGCCGAGAACCTGCGCAGCGAACTGCTGGAGCTTTGGGCGAAGAAGACCATGCCCACGAAGGCAGTCTTTCTGGTGACGCACAACATCGAAGAAGCGGTGCTGCTGGCCGATCGCATCGTGGTGCTGGGGCGGAATCCGGGCCACATTCGCACCGACTTTCCGGTGACGCTGCCGCAGCCACGCGATCGCAAGTCCGAGGCCTTTACGAAGCTGGTGGATTACATCTACAAAGTGCTCACCCAGCCGGATGTTTCGCCCGCCGAAGCGCCGGGACAAGTGGCGGAGCCTCGCGTGCGCGATCAGAGGCAGATGCGCTACCAGATGCTGCCGCACGCCAGGCCCGGCGGAATTGCAGGCTTGCTGGAACTGCTGATCGATCGTGGCGGGCGCGACGACATGTACCGCCTCGCCGAAGACCTGGCCTTTGAGATCGACGATTTGCTGCCCATTGTGGACGCGGCGCAGATGCTGGGCTTTCTCAAAGTCGAAGAGGGCGACGCGGCCATTACAACCAGCGGCGAGGAATTTGCCAACTCGGAGATTCTCCGCCAGAAGGAGCTGTTCCGCAGCGCCGCGTTGGAGAACGTGCTGCTGCTGCGTCAGATTCGCCGCGCGCTCGATGCGAAAAGCGACCACACCGTTCCCGAGGATTTCTTCATGGATATGCTCGGAGAACAGTTCAGCGAGGAGGAATCGCAGCGGCAGCTGGAGACGGCAGTTACGTGGGGCCGATACGCAGAGATCTTCGACTTCGACTCCGCGCGCCGGCGCTTCGTGCTGCCCGACGCGCTGGAAGAGGAGATTGCCACCAGCGAGGACGCGAAGTGAGCCTCCCTCGGCCACTCGCGCGGTCCCTCGTAACTGTCCGAAGGACGCCGTTCTTCATCGATCTGGGAGTGGCGGCCTGTGCGCTGGCGCTGTTCTTTGCCATCGTCAGCACAGGCGTTTACTGGTTTCAAAAGCCGATCCCAGTGGTGCCGATTTCGAGTTCCATCGGCGCGCTCCCCTTGTACGCGTTCTACTCCATTGTGCGCATGGCCATCGCCTACGTTCTCAGCCTGGCCTTCGCCGTTTCTTACGGTTACATCGCGGCCTACAATCCACGCATCGAGCCGTGGATGGTCGCGGTCCTCGACATTCTGCAGTCGATTCCCGTACTCAGCTTTTTGCCGCCCGTGGTTTTAGCCATGGTTTCGCTCATTCCCGGACATCAACTGGGGATTGAGATGAGCGTGATTCTGCTCATCTTCACCGGCCAGGTGTGGAATCTCGCCTTCAGCTTTTATTCCTCGCTCAAAACCATTCCCAAAGAGATGCTCGAAGCCGCAAGCATCTTCCGCTACTCCGGCTGGCAACGCTTTTGGCAACTGGAGATGCCTTTCTCCGCCATCGGCCTGGTGTGGAACTCGATCGTATCCGTGGCCGGAGGATGGTTCGCGCTGATTTTTTGCGAGACGTTCACCATGGGCGATCGCAACTTTCAGTTGCCGGGGCTGGGCAGCTACATCCAGACTGCAACCAACAACGGTGATGTCCATGCTCTGCTCGCCGGCATTGCAACGGTGATTCTGATCGTGGTCGCCACCGATCAGCTGGTATGGCGGCCGCTGATCGCGTGGAGCGACAAATTCAAATTCGAGCAGGTGGAGTCAGCGGAGCACGTCACGTCACCGATTCTTGAGTTGCTGCGCCGTTCGAGAATTCTGGAGACCCTTCCCGGCCGAATTTGGGATCGTGTCGAGGAGCCAGTCTACCGGCGGTTGGCGAAATCGAAGGAATGCCGCGTGGTGAGGCCGCTTGAAGCGCCGAAAACCGGTAGGGTGTCGCCGGCGCTCTGGACGCTGGCCGTTGCCGGCGGTCTGGCTGTTTGCTGGGCGGCGGCGCAGGCCGCATTCATGCTCAGAACCATTACCTGGCCCGACCTGCGCCTCTTGCTCGAAGGAGCCGCGGCCACGTTTCTCCGCGTGAATGCAGCGCTGCTGCTTTCCGCACTGTGGACCATTCCAGTCGGCGTGGCCATCGGCCTGAACCCGAGGCTGGCGCGGGTTGTGCAGCCGCTGGCGCAGATCCTGGCGTCAGTACCGGCCACCGCGTTCTTTCCGATTCTGTTGATCGGGTTGGTGAAGATTGGCGGCGGGTTGGGCATCGGATCGATCGCACTCATGCTGCTCGGCACGCAGTGGTACATCCTGTTCAACGTGATCGCGGGGGCCATGTCCATCCCGTCGGACCTTCGCGAGGTCTCTTCGCTCTACCGCTTTACATCGTGGCAGAAATGGACCCGGCTGATTCTTCCCGGCATCTTTCCCTACCTGATCACGGGGATGGTGACGGCTTCAGGTGGCGCATGGAATGCCTCGGTGATGGCCGAGTATTCGCATGTGCAGGGGCACACGCTCTCGACCATCGGCCTGGGCGCGCAGATTGATGCCGCCACCGACAGCGGCCGCTTCGCCATGCTCATGCTGGCCACAATGTTCATTTCTTTGATGGTCGTTACAATGAACCGGCTGGTGTGGCGGCGGCTTTACCGCCTCGCCGAGACGCGGTTTAAACTCGAAGGCTAGATGAAGGTGGAACTGGCGGGGCTAGCGGAGCCAAAAGCAAAGGAAGTGTTCCGTGATTCGAGTCGGTCTGGTTGGTTTCGGCATGGCGGGGCGCGTCTTCCACGCGCCGCTGATCTCGTCCGTCGAGGGGCTGGAGTTGGCTGCGGTCGTGGAGCGCAACTCGGACAGGGCAGCGGAGCGCTATCCCGGCATCACGGTCTATCGTTCGCTCGAAGCGATGCTGGCCGACGCTTCGCTCGGGCTCTTTGTGTTGGCGACGCCGAATGGAACACACCTTCCGCTCGCTAAGCAGCTCCTGAAGGCCGGCAAGAATGTTGTCGTCGACAAGCCGATGACGCTGACCTCGGCGGAGGCTGCCGAACTGATTAGCCTCGCGAAAGAACACAAGGCGCTCCTTGCTCCGTTTCAAAGCCGCCGCTGGGACAGTGACTTCCTGACAATCCAGAAACTACTGCATGAAGGTTCGATGGGCCGGCTGGTGGCCTTCGAATCCCGGTTGGATCGCTGGCGTCCGGCCCCACTCACGGAGCGCTTGTGGAAGGAGAGCGCGGAGGCGGGAGGGGGAAAGCTCCTCGATTTGGGGCCGCACCTCGTGGACCAGGCTCTGGTTCTCTTCGGCAAACCGGAAGGAGTCAGCGCCGAAGTAGTGCGCGAAAAGGACGGCCCGGGCGTCGATGACGCTTTTACGATTCGCCTGCGCTTTCCGGGCCTCATGGTGACGCTGGGCGCGAACAGCCTCTCGCTGCCAGCCGCACCGCGGTTTCACTTGCGTGGAACCAAGGGCGGTTACGTGAAGTACGGCGTTGATCCGCAGGAGGCGGCGCTGAACAAGATCACGCGCATAGATGACCTGGCCTGGGGACAGGAGCCGGCGGCCAACTGGGCCGTGCTGCACGTGGGCCTCGAAGGCGGATCGATCACCAGGCCCGTTCCCGCGCTCACGGGAGATTATCGACTCTACTACGCGGGCATTCGCGATGCGCTGCTGGGGAAGGCTCCCGCGCCGGTCACCGGCATCGACGGCTGGCGCGTGGCGCGCGTGCTGGAGTGGGCGGCGGAAAGTTCCGAAAAGCGCCACGAGATTGTGTGTGACTGGAGCGATGAGCCGAAATAGTCGAGACGCTGCACTGACCCTTGCGGGCGGATCACGGCTGGGGATCGAGGGAGCCGTTTTGCGGAGATGGACATGGGCGCGGGGAAGGTGAAGAATGGAGGCGGTGTTTGGGCGGAAGGAGAGTGGCCATGAAGCTGGTTGCGTTTGTTGGATGCTTGCTGGCGGTTGCGCCATGGGCCGTTGCCGCGCAGACCGTCACGCAAAGTGATGGCGTAGCTGGAATGGAGAATATGGGGCCCAATGGACAGACCCCTATTTCCGCCGTAACGCCGCCGAATCCGTGCCCGGTGGGCGTGCTGGTAAGCCACCTTTCCGATGGAAGAACGATCAAGACGGGTACGGCGCATCCGAAGGGGCTCGGCCAAAGGCTGCACCTGACGCTCACCAGCCCCGATAGCCGAAGCATCGCCAGCGCGACGGTGAATGTGCGCGGCTGGACGGCGGAGGGCCGGATGGAACGGGCGAACAAAGACAAGAACGCTGCACTGCCGATGCGGACGCTGACGGTTCCGTTTACGGCCGGGCCGGTGCGCACGGCCTCGGCGGACGTCTGGGCGCCCGGTCTTACGGCGGTAAGCTCGGTTGAGCTGACCTCAGTAGCTTTCGGAGACGGTACGACTTGGACGCCGGCGCAGGGCACGACCTGCCAGGTGACGCCGGATCCGCTGATGCAGATCTCCAATTAGTGATTGGTCGCTAACCGGGTGCAGCGCGCCTGCTCGGCTCCTTATCGATCAGTGGCACCCAAAAGCGAAATCGCGCGCCGCTGCCGGGAACGCTGGAAGCCTCGATGCCTCCGCCGTGGACCTTAAGAATGGCGCGCGTGATAGCGAGTCCCATTCCCGACCCTTTGCGCAGTTTGGCGCTGCGTTTTCCGCGATAAAACTTATCGAAAATCATGGGCAGATCCTGGGCATCGATTCCGGGGCCATTGTCTTCCACGCAGAATTCAAGGCGTTCGTCTGTTTGTTTGCTGCTCAGCGTGACACGCGACCCCGGCGGCGTGTGGGCAGCTACGTTTTCGAGCAGGTGGCGCAGAACCCTCCCCAGCAGATGAGGATCGAACCATGCAGGATCGTCAATCTGGCCGGGGTCATCGGCGACGCCGGGCAAAATTGTGACCTTGTGGGAGGCCAGAACCTTGCGCGACGCCTCGACAGCCTCATCGAGCAAAGCGCGCGGATGAATCGGCGACATCTTGACCTGGACCACGTTGGCATCGATTTCGGCCATCTCCACGGCCTCGCCGATCAACTGATCCAGCCGCTCCGACTCCTCATTGATCACTCGAACCATTTCCAGCCGTCCGGCTTCGTCGAGCGCGCCAGCTTCCAA
Source organism: uncultured Acidobacteriaceae bacterium (assembly GCA_963835355.1). Classification (GTDB taxonomy): domain Bacteria; phylum Acidobacteriota; class Terriglobia; order Terriglobales; family Acidobacteriaceae; genus Telmatobacter. The sequence continues at coordinate 70,574 of CAWIFE010000005.1, forward strand.
AAGGGTAGTGGATGCTGCCCGGATGGAGGTGAGCGGCGTGCGGAGTTCGTGGGTCAGGGAATCGATCAAGGCAGTGCGGAGCCGGTCGGCCTCGCGCGCCGCCTCGATGCGCGTCTTAGCCTCAATGGCAATGGCGCGCGCCACGGCAATCGACACCTGAGCAGTAACCGCGGTGGCGACTTCGAGCGAAAGCGCATCCGGCCGCCACGACAAAGCGCCAATGGGCTTCAACCCCAGCACCAGCGCCGTGGTCTGGTAGCCGGCAAACGGCGTGATGGTGGGATTGAGCCCTTGGGTCACCGCCTGCATATGCGCATGCACGCTGGCTGGAACTGCGCCAGTCGAGGAATAGAATCGGTCATAATCGCCGACGTAAAGGACCACGCCTTCAAGGGCGAAGATGCGGTCGATCGCTCCCGGCAGGTCGCGCAGGAGCCGATCGGCGTCTTCAAAGAGCATCATTTCCTGGCTGAGGGCGTAGAGCTTTCCGACATCTTCCTCGCGTTGCTGTGCGCGGATGGTTTGTTTTCGCGCGCGCTCCGCGAGCCGGCTCACGACCAGGCAACTGAGCGCGAACGAGACCATCGCCACCCATGCCTGCGCACCCTCTAGCCTTAGAGTGCGCACGGGAGGCAGGAAGTAGTAGTCGAAGCAAAGGGCGCAGAGAATAGCGGTGCAAATCGAGAGAGCAATTCCGGCCTGCGCGGCCCACCACACCACCAGCACCAGGAACACCATGCCCGCGGTGGTGGGGCTGGCGCCGAGCCAAGTGAGCACGAGCGTGGTGAGCGCCGCAGTAGCCGAGGCCGCTAACCAGCGAAGAACCTGTCTTGCATAGGCGGGTGCGCCCATGGTCTTCTCCACCGGAATCATACCTTCACAAGGCAGCTTCTGAAATGCCGGTCCGAAATGATGTAAGCTTTCGAGGGATGAAAGAAGCAAGACATGCCGGGAAGAATTCTGGTAATTGACGACGAGGCCCAGATTACGCGGGTGCTGCGCGCCGCGCTTTCAGCGCAGGGATACGATGTTCGCACGGCTAACGATCCCGAGGAGGGGCTGCGGCTTTTCCGCGATTGGCCCCCCGACCTGGTGATCACAGACCTGATGATGCCCACCATGAGCGGGGTCGAGGTCTGCCGGCTCATTCGATCGAAAAGCTCAACGCCGGTGCTGGTTCTGTCGGTTCGCGAGCATGAGCGGTCGAAGGTGGAGGCGCTTGACGCAGGCGCCGATGACTATGTGACCAAGCCGTTCAGCATTCAGGAGCTGCTGGCTCGTGTGAGGGCGCATTTGCGCCGAGCGCCGGAGCGGACTACGGCGGCCCTGGAAGCCGGCGACTTTGTCATTGACGTGCGGGCGCACACAGTTACCGTCCAGGCGAAGCCAATTCACCTTACGCCCAAGGAGTTCGATCTGCTGCTGCACCTGGCTCGCAACGCAGGCAAGGTGATGACGCATCGCGCACTGTTGACGGTGGTCTGGGGTGCGCAATCGGCGCATCAGCCCGAATACCTGCGTGTCTTCGTCGGCCAGTTGCGCAAGAAGCTCGAAGGCGAAACTGGACGACAGTACATCCAAACCGAACCATGGGTCGGCTATCGATTTGTCCCCGAGGGCTGGAGCGGCAACGAAGAGTAACAAACGCCGCTTGTCTCGCATTGCGAGCGCCACAGTTGCCGCTTGTTGATTTACAGGGATTTCCCGCCATCGCGAAAAGGATCCTTACGAAATCTTTAGGATTTCTTTTCAATTCTCAAAGCTGACGAAGGGCAGAATCAAATCAAGCCAGGCCGATTGAGCTTGGCTCTGGCTGAAACTGCGCGCTGGGACGCGCTTAACAAACTTGTTTGAAGCCGAATCTGGTTCCTTCGCTGAGCCATTAGCTGGAGCTGGTCTGGATCGAAAAGGGGAGACCCCGCATGCAAGACGCAGTCATGATGCTGTTCACCGTAGTCTTCTTCGCCGTGGCGTTTCTCTACGTCAAGGCGTGCCAAAAGTTGAGGTAGCCCATGCACATGAATTGGATCTCGGCAACCGGACTCATCCTCTCGATTCTCTTGATGGTTTATCTCACCGTCGCACTGCTGTTCCCGGAGAAGTTCTGATATGTCCGCAAACGGCTGGCTACAATTCGCCATTTACTCTGTCATTCTTCTGGCCACGGTTCGTCCGGTGGGCATCTATCTGACGCGTGTGCTGGAAGGAGAGCGCACCTGGCTCGATCCGGTGCTGCGCCCGTTTGAGCGGCTCATCTACAAGCTCTGCGGCGTGAAAGCCGACAAGGAGATGAACTGGCGCGAGTACACCTTCGCCATGCTCGGCTTTTCGGCCGCAGGATTGGTGCTCACCTACGCTATCGAACGGCTGCAATACGTGGTGCATCTTTGGAATCCCCAGGGTCTGGCTGCCGTGGGGCCGGACTTGGCATTCAACACCGCCGCCAGCTTTACTACCAATACCAACTGGCAGTTCTATACGCCCGAAAGCACGATGAGCTATCTCACCGAGATGGCCGGCCTGGCGACGCACAACTTCTGGTCGGCGGCGGCGGGCATCGTGGTCGCCGTGGCGCTGATTCGCGGCATCAAGCGGACCAGTTCCGCGACGATTGGCAACTTCTGGGTCGATATGACGCGGACGCTGCTTTATGTCTTGACGCCGGCATGCATTGTTTATGCGCTGCTGCTGGTGTGGCAGGGCGTCCCGCAGAATCTGAACGCGTACACGCAGGCGCATCCTCTCGAGCAGCCCTCCCAGACTCAGACCATTGGGCAAGGACCGGTCGCCTCGCAGGAAGCCATCAAGATGCTGGGCACCAATGGCGGCGGCTTCTTCAATGCCAACAGTTCGCACCCCTACGAGAACCCAACCCCGTTCTCAAATTACATCGAGATTTTCTCGATCTTCGTCATCGGCGCGGGCCTCACTTATACCCTGGGCCGCATGACCGGCTCGCGCGGCCATGGCTGGGCGGTGTGCGCGGCGATGTATGTGCTGTTCGCGGCCGGCTTCGCGGTGTGCTACTGGGCTGAGGCGCATCCCTACAACATGATTCACGGCGCGCAGCAGACGCGCACTGCAACCGCGCCCGGCGGCAACATGGAGGGCAAAGAAGTCCGCAACGGCATCGCCGAGAGCGCGCTCTTTGCCACCATCACCACCGACGCCAGTTGCGGCGCGGTGAACGGCATGCACGACAGCTTCACTCCACTCGGCGGCATGATCCCGCTGGCGAACATCATGCTCGGCGAGGTGGTCTTCGGCGGAGTAGGTGCCGGCATGTATGGCATGCTGATTTACGTTGTGATCGCAGTCTTCATTGCCGGTCTCATGGTTGGCCGCACGCCGGAGTACCTGGGCAAGAAGATCGAGTCCTACGACGTGAAGATGGCCATGCTCTACGCGCTGATCTTCCCGCTCATCATTCTCACCTTCGCGGCGATCTTTGTGCTCATTCCGGCCGGACTTTCTGTCACCAACAATCCGGGACCTCATGGATTCAGCGAGATCCTCTATTCCTTTGTCTCGGGCGCGGGCAACAACGGCTCCGCATTCGCGGGCCTGGGAACGAACTGGTGGTACAACATCGCGATGGGCTGGGACATGCTCATCGGCAGATTCCTCATGATGATTCCGGCTTTGGCTCTGGCCGGCAATCTGGCCCAGAAGAAGAGCGTTCCGCCGTCGCCTGGGACATTCCCAGTGAATACGCCGCTGTTTGCCGTCCTGCTGGTCGGCGTGGTGTTGATCATTGGCGCGCTCACGTTCTTCCCGGCGCTGAGCCTGGGACCGATTCTGGAACACCTGCTGTTGCAGACCGGCAAGGTCTTCTAACCGAATTCATACCCGAGTTGAACGAGGCATAACAGACCGACATGGCTGAAAAAACGAGTCTCTGGAACACGCAGATTATGGCGCAGGCGTCGCTGGACAGCTTTCGCAAGCTCGATCCGCGCTGGATGGTCAAGAACCCGGTGATGTTCGTCGTCGAGGTGGGCAGCGTTCTTACGTCGCTGCTGCTCATCGAAAACTACCGTCATCATCATGGGTCGTTCTTTTTCAACCTGCAGATTACGCTCTGGCTGTGGTTCACGGTGCTGTTTGCCAACTTTGCCGAGGCCATGGCGGAGGGCCGCGGTAAAGCCCAGGCGGACACGCTGCGCAAGGCCAAGGGCGAGACGGTGGCCAAGCGCTACATGGCAGACGGCAGTTTTGAAGATGTCGTAAGTGGGGCCCTTCGCGCCGGAGACGTGATCTACGTCGAAGCCAACCACTACATCGCCGGTGACGGCGAGGTGATCGAGGGCGTGGCTTCGGTGGACGAGTCGGCGATCACGGGCGAGTCGGCTCCTGTGATTCGCGAGGCCGGCGGCGACCGCTCGGCTGTGACCGGCGGCACAAAGGTTCTGTCGGACTGGATCAAGGTCAAGATCACTTCGAATCCCGGCGAAACCTTTCTCGATCGCATGATCGCGCTGGTCGAAGGCGCAACGCGCCAGAAGACTCCGAACGAAATTGCGCTCAGCATTCTGCTTTCTGGCCTGACGATTATTTTTCTTCTGGCCGTGGTCACGCTGCAACCGTTCGCCATTTACTCGAGCGCTCCGCAGACTGTCTTCGTACTTGTGTCGCTGCTGGTGTGCCTCATTCCCACCACCATCGGTGGCTTGCTCTCGGCCATCGGCATCGCCGGCATGGACCGGCTGGTGCAGTACAACGTGCTGGCCATGAGCGGGCGCGCTGTAGAAGCAGCCGGCGACGTGAATACGCTGCTGCTCGACAAGACCGGCACGATCACGCTCGGCAACCGCCAGGCCACGGAATTCCTGACCGCGCCGGATGTGAGCCAGGAGCGGCTGGCCAACGCCGCACAGCTTGCGTCGCTTTCGGATGAAACTCCCGAGGGCCGCTCGATTGTTGTGCTGGCCAAAGAGAAGTACGGCTTGCGCGGGCGCGATCTGGCAGGCATTCACGCCGAGTTCGTTCCATTTACTGCGCAGACCCGCATGAGCGGCGTAAATTTGCCCGGTACGCGGATCCGCAAGGGTTCGGTCGATGCGATCGCGCGCTTCCTCGAGGAGCAGGGCTCCTCGTTGCCGCAAAAGGTCCGCGAACATGTGGAGGAGATTGCGCGCGCCGGCGGCACGCCGCTGGTGGTTGCGGAGAACTCCACGGCGCTCGGCGTCATTTATCTCAAGGACATCGTCAAGGGCGGCCTCAAGGATCGCCTGGCGCGGCTGCGCGCCATGGGCATTCGCACCATCATGATTACGGGCGACAATCCGCTGACCGCCGCAGTAATTGCGCGCGAGGCCGGCGTGGACGACTTTCTGGCCGAGGCCAAGCCCAAAGACAAGATGGACCTGATCAAGAGCGAACAGGGCAAGGGCAAGCTGGTGGCGATGACCGGCGACGGCACCAACGATGCGCCCGCGCTGGCGCAGGCCGACGTGGGCGTGGCCATGAACTCCGGCACGCAGGCCGCCAAGGAAGCGGGCAACATGGTGGATCTGGACTCCAATCCCACCAAGCTGATCGAGATCGTGGAGATCGGCAAGCAGTTGCTGATGACGCGCGGCGCGCTGACCACATTTTCGATCGCCAACGACGTGGCCAAGTACTTCGCCATCATCCCCGCCATGTTTGCCGGAGTCTTCCCGGTGCTCGGCGCGCTGAACATCATGTATCTGCATTCGCCGCAATCGGCCATTCTCTCTGCCGTCATCTTTAATGCGGTGATTATCGTGGCGCTGATTCCGCTGGCGCTGAAGGGCGTGAAGTACGAACCCAAGGCTGCCGATGTGCTGCTGCGCAACAATCTGCTCATCTACGGCGTCGGCGGCATCATCATTCCGTTCATCGGCATCAAGGCCATCGATCTGTGCCTGGTGGCGTTGCATCTGGCGTAAGCGCGTGAGCCGCGCAAAGGAGATTGAACGTGAATACGGTTGAGATGATTGATGAAGAACTGGGAACCCGTGAAGGGCATCATGTGTCGCATGTGCCGGAGTCCCATGTCAAACATTCGCTGTGGGGAACCTCGATTCGATTCACTCTGGTGACTGCTGTGATCTTCGGCCTGGGCTACCCGCTGCTGATGACGGGGCTGGCCCAAAGTCCTGTTTCCTCACCAGGCTAACGGGAGCCTTATCACGCTGAAGGATGGAACGGTGATCGGCTCCGAACTCATCGCGCAGAGCTTCACTTCCGACAAATACTTCCATCCGCGTCCTTCCGCCGCGGGCAACGGTTACGACGCCACTTCTTCCGGCGGCACGAATCTTGCGCAGTCCAACGCCAAGCTGCCGCAGCGCATGCAGCCGGACATCGACAAGCTGGCCGCCGAGAATCCCGGCAAGCCCGTGCCGATCGACATGGTGACCTATTCCGCCTCAGGGCTCGATCCCGACATTACGCCAGACAACGCCTACTTTCAGGCGCCGCGCATCGCGAAAGCGCGCGGGCTGACAGAAGGCGCTGTGCGCAGCCTGATCGATGCAGCACACTCAAGGCCGCACGCTCGGATCTCATCGGCGAGCCTCGCGTGAATGTGCTGGACCTGAATCTCGCGCTCGATGGCGCAGCGAAGTAGGGACGCAGCGAAATAGGCGGCGCATTCGTTTGTATGCAGCGGCTCCCCAAGCCATGACTTGGCGGGAAAGGCTAACCGGCCTCTCCCGCTTTTCTTTTGATCGATGACGAGCACCAAGGAACCAGGCGATCTCAGCGACTTGAACCTGTTGCAGGGGGCACGGCAGGGATCGGGGGAGTGGAGTGTGTGGATAAGAAGTTCGTGGCTCCGCGAACGGGCCACGCGCCTCGGAGATCTCTCTTGCCAAACTACACCACATGGATATACTTACCGCGTCCCTTTAACAACGGCGATCCTGCTTCGGACGGAGGTTCAAATGGCTGTTTGCTTTCGAAACCATGGCCACAATTTGCTCGTCTTCCGGCGCCGCTGGGTCGCGTTCCTGGCCCTCGTTGCCATCTCCACTATCCAAATGCACGCCACGAGCGTGAAGGAAGTGTCGAAGCTCGCTGCCGACTGCAAAAATAGTGACGCGAAGGCTTGCGGGAAGCTGGAGAAGATCGCGTCTGAAGACAAAGACGACGATATTCGCGGATATGCGATTCGGGCGATTACCGATCAGCCTACCTTGGCCCAAATTGCGATTGCGGATAGAGCAAATGGCCTGCTCGCCCTGGGAGAGATCACCGGCGAGGCGCTGCTGGCCAAGGTCGCCTTGGAGGGAACGTCGGCGGACGTTCGGCTCAATGCCGCGGACAGGATTACCGACAAAGAACTGCTGACCAAGCTCGTGTCCATGAGCAGTGATTCCGCAGTGCGCGCGAACGCACAGGAAACCCTCGACTGGATGCCGGCTGATTCGATTGGGACGGTTGCCGCGTACGCCGGTTTCCTCGAGAAACATCCCGATACGGGTCGCTTGCGGGTCCAAACGGCTACATTCACGGTCGATAATTTCGCAATGGTGTCGAATTCGAATTCGGTATCCGCGGGTCCAAATGGCGAGATCGAGCCGACCAACTTCCAAACCACGGTGGTCTGCGAGGTGATGAAAGATGGCCAGAGCACAGGCGATACAATCACCATCGATGAAGCAGAGAAGCGCGGATTCGTCACGCGGGATCCAAATACGCACCTGGTGACAGCCGTGTACAAGCTGGTCCAAAGGCAACTCTACAAGCGGGCCAGTGGCGACACCAACCCGGGTTGGATCCTGGTGGGCGACATGGAAATGCAGAAAGAGCCGGATCGGTAACGGTTCCAGGCTAGAACGTTCTGCGACCCTCGAGCGCTCGCGCCATCGTCACCTCGTCGGCGTATTCAATGTCGCTGCCGGCCGGAACACCGGTGGCGATGCGGGTGATGCGCACTGGAAAGTTTCGCAATGCGCTCGCCAGCCAATCGGCCGTGGCTTCGCCTTCGAGTGTGGGGCTGGTGGCGAGAATTACTTCGTCCACCTCGCCGCGTTCCGCGCGAGCCACGAGAGTTTTCGCACGCAACTGGTCAGGCCCGACGCCATGCAACGGTGAGAGCGTCCCATGCAGCACGTGGTAGACGCCCTGGTACGATTGCGAACGCTCGACCGCGGCGATGTTGGTCGGTTCCTCGACCACGCAAACCAGGCGCTGGTTTCGCGTCGGACTGGCGCAATAGGCGCAGGGATCGATGTCGGTGACGTTGTTGCAGATGGAGCAGAGACGCAGGCTGGCTTTAAGCCCGCGCACGGCTTCGGCAAGAGCGTTGGCGTCGTCGTCGCTCGAACGCAGAATGTGGAAGGCGTATCGCTGCGCGCTTTTGGTGCCCACGCCGGGCAGCTTCTTCAGTTCTTCAATGAGCCGGGCCATTGGCTCCGCATAGCGTGACACAGTGTGAGAACTCCCTCAGGGGCTAAAGCCCCGAATTTATGTGTGGCCGTTGCGGCACCCTTCGACTCCGCTCAGGGCAGGCTTTAAAGCCGTGCCCTGATACAAAGCCCGTCATGCACCCAAACCGGGAATTTTCAGCCCGCCCAACAATCCCTGCACGCTCGACTTGATTGCTTCATCCGCCTTGCGCCCGGCTTCGTTCACCGCGGCCACAATCAGGTCCTCCAGCATTTCTACGTCAGCTTGCCCGCCGCTCAGGCTGACCACCGCCGATGGATCGACGTGAAGCTTGAGCAGTTCCTTCTTGCCATTCATGGTCGCGGTCACTGCGCCGCCGCCGCTCGAAGCCTCCACCACGGTCTCGCCGAGCTTGCGCTGAACCTCTTCCTGCATCTGGTTGGCCTGCGAAAGCATCTCCGAGATTTTGAGCGGGTTGATCATTCACGATTCTCCTGTTTGCGCGCCAATCACTTCTGCCGGAGGTCGACCACGCTGCGAACTTCGGCGTTGAAGATCTCCTGTGCCCGCTTGACTAATGGATGCGCGAGCGCCGCCTCCTGCACGCTGCCGGCGGCTACGACCGGCTGAGCGGCTGCGGCCGTGGTTGTTTCTGCGCCGGCCGACACGAGAAAACGAGCAGGCGCGCCCAGCCGCTGTAGTTCCAGCCGTATGAGCTTCTCCGCCGCGGCGTTCACCGTCAGGCTGAGCATCTTCTTGCCCATGCCCGGCACCGAAACCCGCACCGCGGAGTTGTCGAGTGCCCACTCGCCGGAGCCAAGCAGTTGCGCGGCAGAGCTGTGCCCGGCCGTTGCCAGCGCGGCCACGATCACTTCGCGGACGTGCTTGACGGCCAGACCGTTAGGCAAGTTTGTTGCCGACTCCGGCGCCACGGCCAGAGCGCCTTCGGTGAGGGTTGCGGACGACGCGTACCCGGATGGCTGGCTGGTAACGACAGGGAAGGGCGTGGCCTCGCGGTACATGGATTCAGTTGTCCTTGCGGACGAATGATTTACAGACGAATCCTCAACCGTTTTCTCTGTTTTCATTTCCGCGCTTCGCGACGCAGACGTTCCTGCGCTCCACAGGCTTTTCTCCTGCATAGCGGCGCCGGATGATGGCGTTGTCACCGAAGCCGGTCTTGAAACAGTCCCGCCGGTTCGTTGAGAACTGGCACTGAAGCGGGCACAGTGTTCTGGCGCGAGGCAGCTCCGCCGGACACGCCGCTCAGAAGCTCCTCAATGGGAAGCAGCCGCTGTGCGTGAATCAGTTTCAGCAGCCCAAGCTCCAGATGGAGGCGCTGTTCCTGGCGGTAGTTCAGGTCGTCGAAGGTGCGCAGCACGATCTGCAAATTGCGCGTGAGCTCTTCCTCGGTGTAGCAGCAGTGCCGTACGCGTTGCGCGAGAGCGTTCGTCGGCGGAGATTTGTAGCAGTTCGGTTTGCTCGCCGCCCAGCTTCGCCATCAATGCGTTGCGCAGGTAACGGACCATTTGCCGCGCCAGCGACAGTGGACTGTGTCCGGCGTTGACGAGCGTGTTGATCTCTTCCATCAGCTCTGCGCTTTGGCCGGCGGCTACAGCTTCCATCAGGCGCTCGAAGACTGTATTCGGCACCGCGCCCATCAGCTCGCGAATCTGCTCCGCCGAGAGGGCGGGACGGCCGTCCCCATTGACGATTTTGAGCGGAGCCGACGCGATCGCCTGATCCATGATGGAGAGCGCGTCGCGCATCGAGCCGTCACCGGCCTCGGCCAGCAGCGCCAGCGCGTCGTCCTCGGCCGCAACCTGCTCCTCGGCTGCGATCATCTTCAACTGCGCCAGAATGTCGTCGAATTTGACCGCGTGAAAGCTGAAGTGCTGGCAGCGCGAGCGAATGGTCTGGGGAATGTTTTCGGGCTCGGTGGTCGCCATCATGAAGATGACGTGGGCCGGCGGTTCCTCAAGCGTCTTGAGCAGCGCGTTAAAGGCGGCGTCGGTGATCTGGTGCGCTTCGTCGAGAATGTAGACCTTGTAGCGATCGCGTGATGGAGCATAGCGCGCTGCGTCGCGCAGCTCGCGAATCTCGTCGATGCCGCGGTTGGTGGCCGCGTCGATCTCGATTACGTCCACGGCGTTGCCCTGGCGGATCTCGGTGCAGGCGTCGCAGGTGCCGCAAGGCTCCTGAGTCGGGCGCTCAGGCGAACCGACCTGCGTGCGGCAGTTCAGGGCCATGGCCAGAATGCGAGCGATTGTGGTTTTCCCAATGCCGCGATGGCCGGAGAAGATGTATCCGTGGGCGATGCGATTCTGCTCAAGCGCGTTCAAAAGCGTGCGCGTCACGTGGTCCTGGCCGGCTACGTCGGCAAAGCGTTGCGGACGGTATTTTCTGGCCAGAACCTGGTAGCCCATCGGCGGCGAGACTCCTTGGCGGTTGCTTTGCGAGCAAACAGCCTAGTGGGATTCTATCGGTTCAGGGTGGGGCGCTGCGAAGTGGAAATCCACGCGAGACAGCCGGCCTGCGCGGCTCCGCTAAAGCGCCCCTTTTCGTGACCATCAACCCTTGACTGAGTCCAACAAAACAGGTGAAGTTGCAGGGGGGAAAGCGAGTGCGGATGAAGTCATTCCTGCAAATGTGCGATTCTTTACCTGGATGCGAAATGTCCGCAGATCTCGATGGGTCACGCTCTGGCTCGGGCCGTATCGCGCCGAAAGATCGAATCGCGCACAAGAGTCGAGGGGAACCGCGGTGAAGTACGCATTAGGAATAGCGCTCGCGGTGGCCTGCCTGGTTGTGGGCGTGGCGCAACTCTCAGCGCAGGCGCCGGACAAGAGCGATACTCCCGGCACCGGCCAGAACCAGCCGGCAGCAGGCGGGCAGAGCCCTGCGCAGCAGCAGCCCCCTCAAACCAAGCCGCCGACCGATGCCAATCCATTTCCCGAGGACACCGATTCCATTCCGGTGATGCCCACGCGGATCTCGCCCGATCTGGTGCCCGGGGCCGGCGACGAATCTGGAAGCGGACTGATTCCAATGCCTCCCGAGGACGGCGATCCGGTGCGCAGCCCGGAGGATGCGGCTGCCGCCGCTGGGTCGAACGACAGCGGATCGAGCTCGAGCCTCTCGGGGCTGGGCGATCTGCCTTCGCCTGACGATGACACTGCGCAACACGGAAAGCACAAAGGGAAGGGTGAGCAGGTGGTCCCGGAACACCATGAGACCGCGGCCGAAGACGAGAATGTCGGCGGCTACTATCTCTCGAACAAAGACTGGAAAGCAGCACTGTCACGTTTTGAGTCGGCGCTGGTTCTGGATCCCGACAATCCGGATGTGTATTGGGGCCTGGCCGAAGCCGAGCGCCATTTGGGCGACTTTGCCGATGCCCGCGACAACTATAAGAAGGTGATGGAGTACGATCCCGGCAGCCGCCATGCAAAGGAATCCGGCAAGGCCTTGCAGGATCCAGAAATTGCAAACGCGAAGCCGGCTTCATCGGGGCAGCCGGCTCAGCAGCCTCAACCGTGAGCGGCCCTATTCGTGAAGGCCGCTGACGGCCCGGTGGCTAAAAGCCTGCCCAGCGTATGATAGGCGTCGATGATTCGCTCGCCCCACAAACTGCTGACGATTCCGCCGACGCAGAGAAAGGTGCCCAGCGGCAGCTTGATGTGTGTCCAGCCTTCACTGCTTTTGCGCGTGGAGGGCAGGAGAAGCAGGACCACCGCGGCGATCGCGTCCAAGTACAACGCCCAGGCCAAAGGCGAGCAGCGCGCCGGGCAGGCCGAGCCACGCGGCCAGCATTGCCATCAATTTCGTGTCGCCCAATCCAATGCCCTCGCGCCGGCGGACGAGCCAGTAGATCCAGCGGATGAGGAGGATGAGGCTGGCGGCGGCGAAGATCTCCAGTATCTGAATTACGAGAGTGGCTGTTATCGTTGGGACCGCGCCAGGCTCGCGAAAGGAGAAACTGTGCTCAAAGATGAAATCGCTAAAGCGATAGGTAAATCCAAGAGCGATGCCCGGAAGAGTCAGCTTGTCTGGTAGCCACAGGTGCTCGGCGTCGAGAAACAACAATGCGACAAGAAGCCAAATGAGCACCAGATTGCCGAAGAAATGGAAAGCATCGATTTCAATCAATCGTGGGATGAGTGAATCGAGGTAAAGAAGGTTCTGCACCAGAATAAGAGCTTGAGAAGCGGCCATCGCCCACAGCGCCCCTACCGCCAGTTCCACAAGTGGATATCGCCAGCCAATCCAAGCGCGGCAGCTCCGGCAACGCCCGCGCAACGCCAGCCAACTCACGAGCGGAACATTCTCCCACCACGCGAGCGTCCGTCCGCAGCTCATGCAATGCGAGCGAGGATGGACAATGCTCTCGCCCGCGGGCCAGCGGCTCAGGCACACGTTCAGGAAGCTGCCGAAGGCCAGCCCGAGAATCCCGGCGAAAATAGTTCCGAGGACGCGAATCATTGAAGAGATTGAGTATACGGCTACGGCGTCTGGTTCGTTAGACGCACGGACCAGACGCACGAAAATGGGCTGCCGCTCTGGGCAGGTCAAAACGGGCAAGCTAAACTGGAAGTGTATGGATCTGCCGCCAGAGAGTCTCAGCGCGAAAGATTCCACGCCGCAAACCACCACCGATCCGGCGCGGGCAGCGGCATTATTCGAGCAGTCTGTGGCCATCATGGCTCGGCTCCGCGCTCCCGGCGGCTGTCCATGGGACCGCGAGCAGTCCTTCGACTCCATTCGCAAATACACCCTTGAAGAGACCTATGAGGTCTTCGACGCCATTGAGCGCCGCGACTTCGACCACCTCGCCGAAGAGCTTGGTGATCTGCTTTTGCAAGTGCTGTTTTATGCAGAGATGGCGGCGAACGAGGGCCGCTTTACCATTGCGGATGTTCTCGACCACCTCAATCGCAAGCTAATCCGCCGCCATCCCCACGTCTTCGGCGACGAGGCGTCGCGCGCCGCGGGCAACAGAGCCGACGTGGACGTTTCTGTGGCGGGTTCCGCGGCGGGCGTTCTGCGCAACTGGGAAGAGATTAAAGCCGCGGAGAAAGCATTGCATGCAGCGGACGCGCCTTCGGCGCAAATTGCATTGCATGCGGCAGGCGCGCCTTCGGCGCAAAAACAACCGCCGTCGTGGCTCGACAGTGTTCTTCGCGCGATGCCCGCGTTGGCTGAAGCCTCCAAGCTCGGCGCCAAAGCGCAGAAATCCGGTTTCGACTGGCCGAGCTGGCGCGAGCTGCTACCCAAAGTCGCCGAAGAAACGGCAGAATTGATCGCAGAAGCCGAATCGGACGATCCGGAACGGAAGCCTGCCGTGGAGGCTGAGCTTGGCGACCTGCTCTTCACTATCGTGAATCTCGGCCGCCACCTGGGTGTCGATGCGGAGATGGCTCTGCGCAACTGCAATCTGCGTTTCCGCCAGCGATTCAGCGAAATGGAACGAGCCGCGCCGCGCCCCCTTGAAGATCTATCGCCGCCGGAACTCGAAGCGCTTTGGGTTGAAGCAAAGAAGAAGCTGGCGAACCGAGCTGCGCCCAACCGGGACAATGCGGCGCAAAAAGCGCAACAGGCCAGGTCATGATCGAGATTCGTTCATGCTGCGGATTTGAGGAGCTGGAAGCGTGCGTCCAGCTCCAGATCGAGACCTGGGGCTACGACGAAAATGACGTGATTCCCCGCAAGACTTTTCTCCTCGCACAAAAAATCGGCGGCCAGGTGATCGGCGCTTTTGACAGCGAATCGGACGCAAAATCCGATCAAACACTCGTCGGTTTCGCCATGTCTTTGCCGGGGATCAAGCGAACCCAAAATGGACCGCAGCCCTACCTTCATTCGCACATGCTGGCAGTCCGCGTGTCTCACCGCAATCGTGGCCTTGGCGCGCAACTTAAATGGGAACAACGGCGTGATGCGCTTTCTCGCGGTATTTTCCACATGGAGTGGACCTTCGATCCCCTGCAGATCACGAACGCTTTCCTCAATATCCACAGGCTTGGCGCCATCTCCCGCGACTATCGTGTGGATTTCTATGGTGTATCCTCTTCTCGACTGCAGGGTGGGCTCCCGACCGACCGCCTTTTGGCCGAGTGGGAGCTGGATTCCCCAAGAGTGGAGGCAATCCTTGCTCGACGCCCGGCAGCCGTACAAGACATTCAAGATCGAATACTGGTACCAGCTCCAATCGACCGATGGAAGGCCAGCGAAGGAAGCCGCCAACAGGCCCTAGCTGTCCAGCTAGAGAATCGGCAAAAGTTTCAGGCAGCATTTTCGCGGAGACTGGCTGTACTTGGTTTCTCTCGCGATGCGGAAGGAAACGGAGTCTACGAACTGGGTCCCCTCACCCAGACGGAATCGAGTTATGGTGCTGGTTTTTCTAAGGAATGTAAAACTTTATGAGAATTGATGCGATCATTCTGCGCGAGCTGCATATGCCGCTGGTACGCCCGTTTGAGACCAGCTTTGGAGTCACCCGCAATAGGAGAATCGTTCTCGCCGAGGTTCAGTCAGAGGGGCTGAGCGGATGGGGCGAGTGCACAGCCGGCGAGCGCCCGTTCTTTTCCGGGGAGTCGACCGATTCCGCATGGCAGGTGCTTGTTCAGGAGCTCGCGCCCATGCTGGCGGCCGAGTCACCCGAGCACGGCGGCGATTGTCCGGGCATTTTCCGTGCCGTGCGCGGCAATCCAATGGCGAAGGCTGCTCTTGAAAACGCCATCTGGGACCTGGAAGCGCAGCGCGAGGGCGTCTCGCTTTCCCGCTTGCTGGGCGGCGTGCGCGACAGCATCATCTGCGGCGTCTCCATTGGCATCCAGCCCTCGATTCACGAGTTGCTTGCCATTATCGAGCGCGAGTTGGCCGACGGCTATCAGCGCATCAAGCTCAAGTGCAAACCGGGCTGGGACGTGGACGTCTTTGAGCAGGTGCGCAGCCGCTGGCCCGGCATTTTGCTCAGTTGCGACGCAAACTCGGCCTATCGCCTCCGCGATGAAGACCACATCGCCTCTTTCGATGCCTTTGATCTGCTGATGATCGAGCAGCCCCTCTGGCACGACGATTTCTATTTCCACTCCGTGCTGCAAAAGCGGCTCAATACGCCTATCTGCCTCGACGAATCCATCCGCAATCGGCGCGATGCGCTGGCAGCGATTGAGATGGAGTCCTGCAGGATCATCAACGTCAAGCTGGGCCGCGTGGGGGGCTTCTCCGAGGCCATCGCGGTGCACAACGCGGGCATGGAGCGGGGCATACCCCTCTGGTGCGGCGGAATGCTCGAGTCCGGCGTGGGCCGTGCACACAACATCGCGCTTTCCACTCTCGAGGGCTTTACACTGCCCGGCGATGTTTCTGCCTCGGCGCGGTACTTTGCCGACGACATCATTGAGCCCGGAGTCACGGTTTCCGCCGAAGGCGAGATTGCGATTCCCGACGCGCCGGGACGCGGCTACGAGGTGCGCACCGACCTGATCGACCGGTTAACTGCGCGTAAGGAAACCATTCGCGAGATGGCGCTGGTCGCGTAGGATGCTGAATCACCTGTGAAGGCGCGACTGGATCACCGTTCGTGCCGCGCTTATTTCGAGAAGGCATTTGCCCCTCTCCGATTTCGCTCTCTGTCCGGAACTCCTTCCGCTCCACTCGCGTATCCCCATTCGGCAATTCGACTTCGCAGGCGGGCCAACGTCTAAGATCCGAGAATTATGTGTTGCCTTTGGGATGAGACGCCGATCGGGGTGACGGGGGTCCAGGATCGCCGAGATCAAATGCCGATCTGCGTGACGAAGGCTTGTGCCGGCTGCTGAATCAGGCACTGCTGAGCCCTACAATATTTGATGTTGGGTTTGATGTTGGTTCCACATCACAAGAACGGTCCCACAAATTTGTTCGGAGGCAAACGAAATGAATCGAATTTGTCGCGCGGCAGTGCTCTTGCTGGCCTGCGCCATCGCGCTTGCTGCGCAAATTCCTGCCGCATACGCTCAGGCTGCGGGTGCGTCATCGAGCACCGCGAATCAATCGGTCAAGCTGATCCCCGGATTCGACAAGGATCTCATCGATACCTCTGTCGATCCCTGCGTGAATTTCTGGCAGTACGCATGCGGGAACTTCAACAAGCTCTATCCCATTCCGCCCGATAAGAGCGGTTATGGGTCGGGGGCCATCGTTTATGACTACACGCAGGACGTCTTGCATCAGATGCTGGACCGCGTCGCTCTGCCCAGCGCCCAGCACACCGCAAATGAGCAGAAGATCGGCGACTACTATGCGAGCTGCATGGATGAAGATGCGATTCATGCCGACGGCCTGAAGCCTTTGCAGCCTGAACTCGACCGCATTTCCGCGCTTACCGACAAGAAGCAGCTCACTGCTCTGCTGGCCCACTACCAGATGATCAACGTGAACGCGTTTTTTGGATACGGGGAAGAGCAGGACTTCAAAGACGCGCGAAAGCAGATTGCCGTGGTCGGTCAGGGGGGCCTGGGTCTGCCCGAACGCGATTATTACTTCCGCACCGGCGATGCCGCGGAGAAAACCCGCAAGGATTATGTCGCGCACGTTGCGAATATGCTGGGCCTTATGGGCGAGCCGGCAGACACAGCCACCGCCGACGCGCAGAAGATTATGACGCTCGAGACGGCGTTGGCCAAGGTGTCGCTCGACATCACTTCCTCGCGCGATCCAAACAACATCTATCACCCCATGACGGTGGCGAAACTCGCCGAGATGACTCCGGAGATCGACTGGCCGCAGCTCTTCGCGGACACCGGGGAGCCGGGTATCTCCGATTTGAACGTGGCCAATCCTGATTTCTTCAAAGGGTTGCAGCCCGTCCTGGAATCGACCGATCTCGATACCATCAAGACCTATCTGCGCTGGCAATTGATCAATTCAACCCCGAGCTATGCTCTTCCGAAGGCGCTGGATGCCGAGGATTTTGATTTCTACGGGCACAAATTGCGCGGTCAGCCTGAGCAGGAAGTGCGCTGGAAGCGGTGTGTTGAAGCCACAGACGGCGCGCTTGGCGAAGCGCTCGGCCAGGTCTATGTCGCCTCGCAGTTTACCGCGGAGAACAAGGCGTTCACGCTACAGATGGTCCGCGACATTGAAGGCGCAATGGACAAGGAGATCGATGCGCAGGCGTGGATGAGCGCCGAGACCCGGGAAAAGGCGAAGGCCAAGCTGCACCTGGTGGCCGACAAAATTGGCTACCCCGATCATTGGCGCGACTACTCGATATTGAAGGTGGTCCGGGGAGATGCCATCGGAAACGCATGGCGGGCGGCGGATTTCGAGAATAAGCGCGAATTGGCAAAGATCGGGAAGCCGGTCGACCGCGGCGAGTGGGGTATGAGCCCGGCAACTGTGGACGCTTACTACAGTCCGCTGATGAACGACATCAATTTTCCAGCCGGCATTCTGCAATCGCCCCTGTACGATCCACTGGCGACTGATGCCGTCAACTACGGGCACATTGGCGCCATCGTTGGTCACGAACTAACCCATGGCTTCGACGACGAAGGCAGCCAATTCGACGGGAACGGCAACCTGTCGGACTGGTGGACGCCCGATGACAAAAAGAATTTCGGTACCATGACTGATTGTGAAGTGACCGAATACGGAAACTTTACGGTCGTGGACGATGTGAAAATAAACGGCAAGCTCACGCTGGGAGAAAATACGGCCGACAATGGCGGCCTGCGCCTGGCCTATGTTGCTTTCATGGACGATGCGAAACGCAAGAACCTGGACGTCGAGGCAAAGCAAGATGAGTACACGCCCATGCAGCATTTTTTCCTGGCGTTCGCGCAGGATTGGTGCGGCAGCACGCGTCCGGAACAACTCCGGCTGCAGGTGCAAACCGATCCGCACTCGCCGCGCCAATTCCGGGCCAACGGAGTCATTCAAAACATGCCCGAGTTTGGAAAGGCATTCGGCTGCAAGGCGGGCCAGCCGATGATGCCCGTGAATGCGTGTCACGTCTGGTGATTTTCGCGGATTGAAGCGCAGAAAAGGGGCAGGTCAGCGGGACAACCGCGATCTGCCCTTGGGGCTGCGTAAATCGCTGCGACCTCGGCGAATCAGCAATCTATGTCGAGCCGCGCGGAGAAGCTTGATCATAGGGCGGCGGAAACTCGTCAGACGGGCCTTCCACCTGTCGCCATATGCGTGAAACAACAAGGATCGACGCCGAAATCCAAACCGCGATCTTAAATGCGTTCATCAATGCATCGGAGTTGAAGCTCGGCCCCATTCTTTGCCATGCGGTCAGAACACAAACGCCGAATACTGCGAGATAAATGCAGATCGCTTTCCAATCGAATTTCTTGTTGTCTTTTTTTGAGAAATAAGCACACAGTGCAATGGGTAAAGCAAAAAGAAATGCCGCCAGAATGACGTGAGGCATGCTCTGGCGGTGATGGGCACGATTCATCTCTTGAATCAATGCCAGAAGGAACGCGCCTGCAAAATCGACAAGAAATCTCTGCGCGCCCTTGAGATCGTCAAACATATTTTTCCGTCCAGTGTAGGATTCGGTCCCTCTAATTATCTCGTCAACCGTTCTCGATAACAAACTCATCCACCTCGGCGCGTGACGGCATCGATGCGGCTGCGCCCTTGCGCGTGACGCAAATCGCTGCCGAAGCGTTGGCGAAGCGCGCAGCGGCCCACGGGTCGTGACTCGGATCGGGGCCTTCGAGCAGCGCCACAGCGAACGCTCCGTTGAAGCAGTCGCCGGCTGCTACCGTGTCGATCGCGGCGACCTTGAACGGCTTCGCCCAGTCGGCTTTTCCACCTGCAACCGCCACATATGCTCCCTCGGCGCCGCGCTTGAGCACCACGCCGCGCAGGCCTTTGGCCAGCAGACGCTTCGCGCTGTCTTCGACGCTCAACCCGTCGCCAACATAGAACGCAGCCTCGGTTTCGTTGGGTGTGAACCAGGCCACTTGCCCCCATACTGCATCTGGCAAGGCCGCTGCCGGCGCGGGATCGAGCATTACGGGAACGCCCGCTCGGACGCAAATGTCGAGCGTGTAGCTCAGCGTGTCCATGGGAATCTCGAGCTGGCACAAAACCATCCCGGCAGAGCGAATCAGCTCCGCATGTTTGTCCACCACAGCGCGATCCATTTTGCCGTTTGCGCCCGGAACCACCACGATCGCGTTCGATCCGTCGTCGGCGACGAACATCGGCGCGAGACCTGAAGAGCCGGCGGCCTGCGACATCGCGGCTGTCTCCACGCCTGCGCGTCTCAGGTTTTCGATCAGCGCTGGACCATAGGCGTCGTCGCCGACCTTTGCAATCATCGCCACCGGGTAGCCGAGCCGCGAAGCAGCAACTGCCTGGTTCGCGCCCTTGCCGCCCGGCGTCGTTTCAAATCCGGTCCCGATGAGCGTTTGCCCGATCGCCGGAATCCGCGGCGTGCGCGTGACCAAATCCATGGTGATGCTGCCGACGATCACGATTGGCTTGCGAGAGTCACTCATCATGGAATCTCAATACGGAATCTCAATAAAGCGGAGCCAGCGCCACAGCGCCCAGCCCAGCCAAGAAGAAGATGAACATCAGGACCAGAAACGCTTTGGCCTGTCGCGGAGCGCCAGCAAACTCGCGCCACACAAATACGCCCCAGCATGCGGAGACCATGGTTGCGCCCTGACCAATGCTATAGGAAACCGCTGGACCCACCAGATGTGCGCCAGAAGCGAGAAAGTTAGCCACGCCGCCTGTGCACCAGATGGCTCCGCCCAGCGCTCCGGCCAGGTGCCAGCGGAACGGCGCGCGCCAGTAGCCGGAGCCGTCGACGGGCGCCTTCCCGTCCAGCGGTTTCTTCATCAGAAGCCAGTTCGCGGGGAAGGCCGAGATGGCTACGCCGATCATAAAGAACACCGTCACCGCGTACGGGCCCTGGCGCGCCATCCCCGGCCCGGCCATGCCCTGCTCGCCTTGCAAGGCACGCGCCACAAACGGATAGAAGCAACCCATGAGCACGCCGCAGGCCAGGCTGATGACGATGCCGCGGCCTGTCGTTGCTTTGGCCGTTGCCTCGCGCTTCCGGAACGCTGCCGCATCCAGAATGATGGCCACCACGACCAGCGCGACGCCGCCGAACAGCAGCAGCGGATTCCCTACCGGCTTGATCACGTAGTTTGAAATTGCGCCGATGACGAGCGCCAATCCGATCCCGACAGGGAAGGCAACCGCCAGTCCGGCCACATCGATTGCGGCCACCAACAGCAGGTTCGCCACATTGAAGATCGCGCCGCCGGCGATTGCGTAAAGCATCGGTCCGGTTGTCGTCTGCTTCAGGTCGGCCAGAAAAGGCGTTCCCGCGTGGCCCGCGCTGCCGGCCGTAAGGCCCCAGAAGATCGCGCCTGCCGCCATACCGATCACGTAATCCCAGTAGAAAAGTTGAAAGCGGTAGCCGGGACAGAGCTTGAGCGTGTTGGCCCACGATCCCCAGCACAGCATGGTCAGAATCGTGAGGCACAGCGCTGCGACATAAGTTTCTGGTGCAAGCATCGAAGTTCGCTCCCCACCAACAGCAGTGCGTGACAAAGAAGGAACCATAACATATCGACGCACTGCCGTTTGCCACACAAGCTGAAAAGGAAATCATCCGGGATCTCTGCAGCCCGGATTTGCGCATCTGCCGGTCTCTAAAGACGTCCTACTGCTTCGCTGCCTTCAACGCTTCCGTCAGCGCCGGAACCACCTCGAACAAATCGCCGACGATTCCGTAATCGGCCACCTCGAAGATGGGCGCGTCGGGATCTTTGTTGATGGCGACGATGCACTGCGAGCCTTTCATGCCGACCAGGTGCTGGATCGCTCCTGAGATTCCGACGGCAAGATACAGTCGCGGAGCAACGGTCTGGCCCGAGCTGCCTACCTGCCGCTCCATGGGAAGCCATCCGTTGTCGCAGATGGGCCGCGATGCGGCCAGCTCTGCGCCCAGCGCCGCGGCCAGCTCTTGAACCATTGAAAGATTCTGAGCTTCCTTGATGCCGCGTCCCACACTCACGATGCGCTGCGCTGAGCCCAGATCGACTGTCTGCTCGGAGGCGCGGAATGGCTCACCGGGTTTGGTGCGAATTTTTGCCGCATCGATCGCAGGAGTGAAATGGTAAATATCGGTCTTGCCGCCGCCAGGCAGATCGCTACGGAACGCACCGCTCTGGATCGATACGAAACAAGGGCCGCCGCCTTTATGGTGGTAGCTTCCGCTGAGTCTTCCCTGAAAGAGTTGGCGCACAAACGAGGGGCCCGCTTCAATCGCCGTCACATCCCCGATCAGAACCTGCCCGAATCGTGTCGCGAGACACGGAACAAAGTCGCGCACCTGATACGTATGCGGAAAAACTACATAGCGCCGGCTCTAGCTGCCGGATGAGCTGCTCAAAGGCCAACACGAATCCATCAGCTGTGTAAGTCTGGAGCAGAGGATGAATGATCGCGTGACTCTTCCGCAGGCGGAGGACCAGAAACTTGTAAAAAGATGTCCTTGTTAGGGGTCGCCAACACCGGCGGCTTCCAGAGTCAGGCCGGTTAATTCCGCCAGTTTGCGGCCTGCTGCCAGCGCCTCCTGATAGAACCGGTCTCCTTCCCGCTTCCTGCACCACTAGAATTCCGCTCATAGGACGCGCGCCTCCGTCTTCAGTTTTTCCACCAGCGCTGCCGCCGCTTCTTTGGTCGAGCCGGGCAGGATTTGCGTAGACTTCTGCTTTTTCGGTGCGGCGATTCGCTCGAGCAGGACAGTCTGCGCAGCATCCGTACCGAGCTCTGCTGCGTTCACTACCCGCAGCTCTTTGGTCTTGGCGCGCTTGATCCCCATCAACGTGGCGTAGCGCAACTTGTTTCCACCCGACTGAATCGTCAGCACTGCGGGCGTGGGCAATTCTATCGACTGGAACCAACCCTCCTCGAGCTCGCGTTTCACTTTGAGGCCGGCGTCGGTTTTTTCTACGTGAAGAATCATGGTGGCGTGCGGCAGCCCAAGCAATTCGCCAACGATCACGCCAGTCTGGCCCAATCCCAAATCTTCCGATTGCAGGCCGGTGAGCACAAGGTCGGGATTCTCAGGCCTGATGGCTGCGGCCAGCAAGCGCGCCACACCGAGCGCATCGCGCCCATTCAAGTCGTCGCAGAGAACGTGAATCGCGCGATCTGCGCCTTTCGCGAGCGCCTCGCGAATCGTCGATCCAACGCGCTCCGGGCCGGCGCTGACCACAATCACTTCGCCGCCGGTTTGCTCTTTCAAAAGCAGCGCCTCTTCGAGCGCGTAGGCGTCCGGCTCATTCATCGCCCACTGGAGCTCACGCTCTTCTATCCATCGAGAGTTGGCGGCGATATGAACAGGCGCATCGCGATCCGGAACCTGCTTGATGGCAACCACGATCTTCATCTCTGATCTCTCCTGCTCGCACCTGCCGTTACTCCGGCAATCCCCGCGCCGCCAACTGCGCAATGTCCATCAACTCCGGCGCGGCTTCGCCTTTTGCCGCGAACGCATCCCGGAACATCGTATTGCAGAAGGGGCAGGCTGTGCCGACAACGCTCGCGCCCGTCGCGGCCAGCTCCGCGGCACGGGCATGGCTCACGCGCTCGCCCTTTTCCTCGCCGAGAAACACCAGCCCTCCGCCTGCGCCGCAACAAAAGCTGCGCTCATGCGAGCGCGGTGCTTCTACCAATTCTCCGGCAAGCGCGGCAACGCTTCGCGGTTCTTCGTAAACTCCGCGATAGCGCCCCAGATAGCACGGATCGTGGAACACAATCTTTTCTTTGTTTTGGACTGGCAGTTGGGGGAGATACCGGGCCAGAAACTCGCTGTGATGCTCGACCTCGGGCGGCGTTCCGTATGCCTTCCAGTCCTCCTGGATCGTCCTCACGCAGTGCGGGCAGATCGTCAGGATCTTCTTTACGCGATTCTGCGCGAGCGCCTCCAGGTTCGCTTCGGCCAATTGCTGGAAGAGCAGATCGTTGCCGAGCCGCCGCACAGGGTCGCCCGTGCAGCGCTCCTTGCGCAGCACGCCGAAGCTCGCGCCGAGATAGCGCATCACGCGTACCAGCGCCACAACAATCTCGCGTCCGCGCGGATCGTACGCGCCCATGCATCCGAGCCACAGACAATACTCCTGCGTCCCGTCGAAGATGGGCAGCCCATTCTTCTCCACAAACTTGTCGCGCTCTGCCGCGCCGATGCCCAGCGCGTTGCTACCCCGCTCCAATGCCAGAAAAAGCTTCGCCCCATGATCGTCTTCCCATGCGCCCGTGTTCACCGCGCCGCGCCGCAGGCCCACGATGATCGGCACATGCTCAATGCCCACCGGGCACTGAAACTCGCATGCGCCGCACGTGGTGCACTCAAACGCCGCCTCCTGTGCGTTGTATTTGCCGAGCAGCGGCTCTTCCGAATGTGGCCCGAATTCATTCAGGTAGCCGCGCAGCCCAAGCACAATTTCCTTCGGGTTGAGCAGCTTGCCGGTGTTGTTCGCAGGGCAATGCTCCATGCAGCGTCCGCACTCTACGCAGGAGTAGGCCTGCAGGCTGACCAGTTGCGTGAGATCTTTTCCAGCCACCAGCCCGAAGTCCTCGTCGCCGACGAGCGGAGGAATCTCGGCGAATCCACCGCGCGAGAGAAAAACCGTAAACGGGCTCAGGACGAGATGCAGATGCTTGGTGTGCGGAATGAGCGGCAGAAACAGGAGCAGCGTAACCGTGTGTGCCCACCACAGGCCTTGCGCGGCATTGCTCGTTCCGGGCACAAAGAACGCCGCCAGATACGTGGCCATCAGTGCGAAGATTAGGAGCGCAATCAGACCCGATTCCCAGGAAACCTCGCCCAGCCATTTGGGCCGGGCTATGAATCTCCGCACAAACAGTCCGAGGATGCCCACCGCGCAAGCGGCTGCGAAGAACGCCGCGAAGTCGAAATAGAATCGTTCAACGCGCCCCGCCGGATTGAGGAAGCCGAGGCCAAAGATTGTCGCGCAGTGATTCAGCGTTACCAGCACAAAGGCGCAGAAGGCCCAGAAGACCAGCGCGTGCGCCACACCGGCGAGCGGCCGTTCGCGAATCACTTTGGCCTGGAACATCACCTCCCAGACAAAATCGCGCACACGGCGGCCGACGGGGAAGAGGTGAAAGCCGGGGTCCTTTTTCGATTGGAGGATTTTGCCGAGGATCGGACCAAACCGCCGCCAGAAACCAAAAAGCGACGCGGCCGCAAGCGCTGCGAACAGCCATCTCTCCCAAGTGGAAAAGTTCGGGGGCTCAGCGAGGGTTGGCAGTAGAACGCAGATCATGGAATTAGGCTACGATTCCCGATAGTATCCTAGCCAGTGCGGGCCGGCGGTCATGGCGCGCAACATTGATTGCCTGGGGCACGAACATGGCTAAGTATCTCGTGACTGGCGCCGCTGGATTTATTGGCCGCTCGATTGCCGCAACCCTGCTCAAGCGCGGCGATACCGTGCGCGGCGTCGATAGTTTCATCACCGGCAAGCGCGCGAACCTCATCGGCCTCGAAGCTATGGAGTTTATTGAGGGCGACCTGGCCGATCCCGCGGTCTGCGCCAAAGCCTGCTCAGGCGTTGAGGTCATCTTTCACGAGGCGGCGTTGGCCAGCGTACCGCGTTCCGTAGCCGATCCTGCAGCCACAAACCGCAACTGCGTCGAGGCCACCGTCAATGTGCTGGTAGCGGCCCGCGCAGCCGGCGTGCGCCGCGTCATGTATGCCGGTTCTTCATCGGTCTACGGAGATACGCCAACGCTGCCCAAGCGCGAAGATATGCTTCCCAACCCCATCAGCCCCTATGCGGTGGCCAAGCTCGCGGGCGAGCACTATATGAGCGCATTTACCCGCGTCTACGGGCTTGAAACCGTCACTCTGCGCTACTTCAACGTTTTCGGTCCCTTTCAGGACCCCACATCGCACTACTCCGGCGTTCTGGCCGTCTTTTGCCGAAAGATGCTCACTGGGGAGCAGCCCACCATCTACGGCGATGGCGAGCAGAGCCGCGACTTCACTTACATTGAAAATGTGGTCGCCGCCAACCTGCTCGCCGCCGACGCTCCCGCTGAAAAAGTCTCCGGCAAAATGATGAACGTGGCCACCGGCGCGGCCATCACGCTGAATCAGGCGTTCGAGATTCTTTGCGGCCTCACAGGCTACAGCGGCAAGCCGGTCTATGCCGAGCACCGCTCCGGTGACATCAAGCACTCTCTGGCCGACATCGGCCGGGTAAGGGAGCTCCTGGGCTACGTCCCACAGGTTGATTTTCGGGAGGGGATCGGCCGCACCGTTGAGTGGTACAAGGCGTAATTGGTACAAAACCAGGCAGCCGGACCATTAATTTATCGCCGCTACCCGCAACACCGCCGCTTCGTCCGTCCAGCCGTTCATTCTCTGCTCCAGTCCCTGCCCGCGCCGCGGCTTTGCCGCATGATCGCCATGTGATGCCAATCACCCTTGTGAACCACGCCATTGACGAATGACGTGCGATGAACGAAACTGTCAGGGATTTTCCCTGGAATAGCTGTTCGTTCTGAACGCCAGGGCCATCGCTTTCGTTCCCAATGGCGTGGGGCGAAAGAGAGGCTCATGACGAGTTTTCGCTGCGGTTCGCGGCGCAAAACGACGTGTTGCTTCGGGCAAATTCGGCTGGAAATGCGGTTTGTTGCGGTCCTCTGCGCGGTTTCTTGCGTCTGAGGTCTCATTCCGTTGCCGAATACTCAGTCGATCAACGAAGCCGTTCCGAACAACCCTGCCGCTCCTGATCCGGCGTACGCAGTTGGCCCCAAGTCCACTTCTCTTCGCGAACTTTGGCAGGTGGTGTGGCGGCATCGCCGTTTCATTGCCATCATCGAGGGCGCGCTGCTCATTGCTTGCATTCTTTATTGCGTTATCGCGCCCAATCAGTACGAGGCGGCTGGCCGCGTTGAACTCCGCGCCGCGCCGGTCTCCTCGCTCAGCCTCGATG
Organism: uncultured Acidobacteriaceae bacterium; assembly: GCA_963835355.1. GTDB lineage: Bacteria > Acidobacteriota > Terriglobia > Terriglobales > Acidobacteriaceae > Telmatobacter. The sequence goes on from CAWIFE010000005.1 coordinate 96,934, forward strand.
GCGCTGAAGCGCAGGTTCCAACGTCGATTCTTTCCGCTCCCATCGAACTGGAAACACTGGCGAGCGTTCTGCGCAGCGACCGGCTTGCCTGGCGCGTGATCGTCGCGCTCAAGCTCTACGAAGCGCCGGGTTTTCGCGGGGACTTTGCCGATCGTTTTCCCGGTTTCAAATCTGACAAGCCCACGCCCGAGGCCCAGGCCTGGCTGCTCGATCGCTTCTCGCGCCGCATGCGCGTGCAGTCGATCCCGCGCACCATGCTGGTCGAAATCCGCTTCCGTTCGCGCGATGCGGCGCTGTCAGCCGCTATTGTCAACGCGCTCATTGCAGCCTACGGCGATCAGGAAACCGAGTCTCAGATTCAAGCCACGGCGCAGGCCTCCGGCTGGCTCAGCGCGCAGCTCGCGGAATTGAAGATTCGGACTGACAGCGACCAGCGGCGCCTGGCTGAGTTCGAAAATCAGCACGGCATTGTGAGCACGCCGGAGGTGATGGCCAACGGGCAGCCCGGTGAAACGGAGCACAGTTCCGCGCTGCTTGAAATCGACGAGCTCAGTCGCCAGCTTGTTGCGGCGACAACCGACCGCATTCTTGCCGAGGCCGAGTATCGTGGTGCCTCGCAAGGCGATCCGGAGACGGTCATCGCCTCTGATCCGCGCTTGCAGGCCGACACCGCCAGCTTTGCCACTGCGCTCCTCGAGCAGATTCGCGCCCGCCGCAGCGACCTCGAGCAGGAACAAGCTCAGCTCAGCGCCGAACACGGTCCCGGCTTTCCACGTGTTGTTGAAATCAGCCGCCAGTTGGGGGATCTCGACCGGCAGAAGCAGGCCGAAGACGCAAAGCTCGTCGAGCGCTTCCGCGCCAATTTGCAAACCGCCCGGGATCGCGAGCAATTGGTGCGGAACAGCCTGCAGCAGGCCACGAATGAAGGCATGAAAATGAACGAGGCTGCAACCGAATACGCCGTCATGCGCCAGGAAGCGAACGCCAGCCACGACTTGTATTTGCGCGTCGAGGACAAAGCCGAGGAAGCCGGTTTCGCCGCCGGAGTGCGCTCCTCGAACATTTCTGTCGTTGACTATGCTCGCCAGCCGGTAAAGCCCGTAACTCCCGATCCGCCGCTGTATCTCGCCATTACGTTCTTCGTTGGGCTATGGATCGCTGTCGGAGCCGCATTGCTGCGCGACGCGCTCGGTTCGCCGGGAGTGCGCCTGGTCGTGGCACTGATCGCGTTGCTTGGCGCAGGTGTTTCGCTTCGCGCGCAGGCGCCCACGCCAAATACATCGGGCTTGCCTTCCGGAGTTGCCAGCTTCCCGCAGTCGCAGGAGACCCGGAGCGTTCCCAATCCAAAGGAAGCACCCCCGATCTGGAACGATGCGGGCGGCGTAGCGGCCACGGCAGGTGTCACAACGCCCCCGAGCGCGCAGTCTTCCGCGCCCATGCCCGCTCCCATCAGCCCCGGAGATTTTCTCGACATCGCCGAGTACCACACGCCCGAGTTTCACTCCACGGTTCGCGTCTCCGCCGAGGGCACGGTTACGCTGCCTTTGGTTGGAGAGGTGAAACTTGCCGGAAAGGATGAGCAGGCCGCCGCCCGCGCAATTGAAGCCGCGCTACTGGCGAAGGGCATGCTTCTTCATCCCCTCGTCTCGGTGCTGGTCACCGCCTACGTGGGCCAGGACGTGAGCGTGCTCGGGGAAGTCACGCGCCCCGGCGTCTACCCCTACACGGTCCACCATCGCCTGCTCGACCTGATCTCTGCCGCTTCCGGCCTTTCTGCAAACGCAGGCCGGTTGGTCAACGTGTTTCATCAGGGCGATCCCAAGATGGCTCATGCGGTGGTGCTCGACCCCAGCGGAACGGATACATCCTCCGACCACAATCCCGAGCTCAGTCCCGGCGACACGGTCCAGGTGAGCCGCGCCGGCCTCGTCTACGTTGTGGGCGACGTGATCCGGCCCGGTGGATTCGCGGTCGATCCCGTGCAGGGGCTCACCGTGGTGCAGGCGCTATCGCTCGCCTGGGGGCCGTCGCAAAACGCTGCCGTCGGCAAGGTCCTCCTCATCCGCGAGCAAAAGGGTGGCCGCGCCATGATTGCCCTTAACATTAGGCGTATGCTGCGCGGCCAGGATCCTGATCAGCCGGTGCAGGACCGCGACATTCTCTATGTTCCCGACTCCGAGGCCAAGAATCTGCTGAACCGGACCCTGGAGTCCGCCATCCAGTCCACGATTGGCGTCACCATTTACTCTGCCTTGGTTTATTCGCAGCGTTATTAGTGAGGCCTCGATGAGAAGAACCGCGTGGATTCTGCTTCTCCTCTTCGCCTTTGCGATTCCGTGGGAGTACTCCCTCGACCTCGGCGGATTGTTGGGCAACGCGGCACGCATTGCCGGTGTCCTGGTGCTTCTCGCTGCGGTTCCTGCGGTGTTTCAAGCTGGCCGCATGCGCACGCCAGGCGCGTTCTGGTGGCTTACGCTCGCTCTCTTTCTCTGGTTCTGCTGCTCATACTTCTGGACCATCGATCCCGTCGCAAGCCTGGAGAAGATTCGCGGTTACTTCCAGGAGATGATGATCGTCTGGCTGGTTTGGGAACTTGCCGACACACCAACCGATCTTCGCGCCTTGCTGCGCGCCACCGTCGCCGGTTCATGGGTACTTGCGCTCCTCACGCTCGCGGCCTTCAGCTCGCCTGAAGCCATCGCGGCGGGCCAGATCCGCTTTGCTGCTTATGGTCAGGATCCCAACGAAGTTGCCCGCTTCCTCGATCTCGGCTTTCCGCTGGCAGCGCTTCTCGTCAACTGCGAACGCCGATGGCTGCCGCGCCTCATGGCGTTCGGCTTCTTCCCGTTGGGCCTGGTCGCTGTTCTGCTCACCGCTTCCCGAGAAGGCTTTCTGGCCGCGGTTGTCGGAATCGCCGGCTCCGTCGTTCTTCTCACTCAGGGCAGGTCGCGCCGGGTGGTAGCCGCCGCCTTCGTGGTCCCACCTTTTCTCGCCGCTCTTTGGTTCATCGTGCCCTCGGCAACGCTTGCGCGCCTGGCCACGATTCCCGAGCAGCTCCAAACCGGCGACCTGAATCAGCGGATCAACATCTGGTCTGCGGGCTGGCGCGCCTTCGCGCACGCGCCGCTTTTGGGCACGGGCGCGGGTTCATTTGTCGCCGCTGCGCGGCTCTCCCCCATTGACACGGCCCACAACACCGCACTCTCCATCGCCGTTTGTGGAGGGCTTTGTGCTTTGTTCCTGGCTGCCATTCTTCTCGCCCTTGCCGTGCGTTACGCGTTTCGAACCCACGGTCCTCTGCGCCTCGCGCTGGTCACATCGTTGATCGTCTGGGCTCTGACTTCGCTCGTCGCCACGGTCGAAGAGAACCGCACCACGTGGCTGCTGCTGGCCATGATTGCCGTTGCCGGCCGCCTTGCCGCCGACGATCCCGGCGGGCTCACGGACTGCTTCTCCGCGCGGCCCTTACTGACGGCGCGCGACTTGCCAATTTATCAACCTTGCGGAGGTGTAACACATCATGTTACATTATAAGAATTGATCGGGACATTCCGGCATCGCGGCCTGGAAAGGTTTTTCAAGACAGGTTCGAAGACGGGAATCCAGCCCGCGCACGAAGCCCGGCTTCGCATTCTGCTGACGACTCTAAACTTGGCCTCGGTGCCGCTGGATATGAATAGGCCGGGCTGGGACTGGCACCCGCTCAAAGGCGACCTTAGAGGACACTGGGCGGTGACCGTCAATAGGAACTGGCGGCTCACATTCAGCTTTGAGGGCGAAGACGCGATTCTGGTGGATTATCGGGATTATCACTAGGGAGGTCTGGAACATGGCGATGATGTACAACCCGGCGAGCCCAGGTGAACTGCTGAAAGAGTTCCTCGGCAAAACGACGGTGACGGAGCTCGCACGTCGTATCGGCGTGGCGCGCGCTACCGTGTCGCGCATCCTCAATAACCGCACTGCGGTGACGGTCGATCTGAGCATTCGCCTCGGCCAGGCGCTGGGGCTTTCTCCCGATTTCTTCTCGAAGGCGCAGCTTCAATACGACCTGTGGATCGCAATGCAAAAAAAGCGGCCAAAGATCAAGCGGCTGGCAGCATGAAAAACAGCTTGCATCGCGCGGAGATTATCTTGCAATGAGGGCGTCGCATGTGGCGACGATTCAGCCTTGATTGGCGTCCGGGTCGATGTAGACGGGAATGGAACCGTCGTATCGGACCCGGTTGTCGCAGGAATGTACACGGTCTGCTTGTAATTTCCCCCTGATCTGGCGTTCGAGCAAATCTATGTCGACGCTTTCGCAAGGATGGCGACGGGCTTCTCTGCCTTTTGCGGCCGCGAGCTTCAATCGCGCCATTCTTCGCGCTGCAATTTCGGTCGGCGCTGCCGGAATCTTCGTAAAGGTCCTCGCCACATTCAAGGAAGTTGCTGTTGCCTCGGTCTATGGCCGCTCCGACGCCATGGACGCATTCCTCGCGGCAGCGCTGATCCCCAGCCTGCTCGTGAACCTTATCTCGGAGTCGATGAATCAGGCACTCGTACCAACGCTTGTCCGGGTGAGGGAACTGGAGGGCCGCGAGCGCGCCCAGCAGCTTTTGTCGAGTTCCATGCTCTGGATGTGCCTGCTCCTCGCCGCTGCCAGTGCCGTAATGGCTTTGTTGGCGCGCGGATTCTTCCCGCTCATCGCCTCTCACTTTGCGCCCGCCAAGCTCACCCTCGCCGTGCACCTTTTCTATGCGCTACTGCCGGTTGTTTTGATCACAGGAATCGCCACCAACTGCACTGCGGTTCTGAATACCGTTGATCGCTTCGCCCTTCCCGCCCTTGCGCCCATCGTTATTTCTGTCGCGATCATCCTGGGAGCGCTCGAATTTGGCGGCCGTTTCGGCATCTGGGCCATGGTCTGGTCCACGCTTGCGGGCTCGCTGCTGCATGCCTTTATCGTCGCCTGGATGATGCGGCGGCGCGGCTATCAATTCCGTCTGCGCTGGTATGGAATGAACGAATCCACGCGCGAAGTCGCAGGCCAATATGGGCCTGTGCTGTTGAGCAGCGTGGTGTCTTCAGGTGGCTTGCTCGTCGATCAGTCGATGGCCGCCATGCTCGTTGCGGGAAGCGTCTCTGCGCTGGTGTACGCCAATCGCTTTGTCAGCGTGGTGCTCACGCTGCTGGCCGGCGCGATCTCAACCGCCATCGTGCCCTACTTTTCGCGCATGATCGCCTTGCGCGACTGGCCCGGTTGCGGCCACACCCTCCGTACCTGGGTTCGCCTCACGGCAGTTGTCTCCGTGCCCATCGCGGCGGTGCTGATCGCCGGCGCGCGCCCCCTCGTTCGTATCGCTCTCCAGCACGGCCAGTTTGGCCCAGGCGACACCCGCGTCGTCGCCTCCGTGCTGGCCATGTACGCCATCCAGATCCCGTTCTTCGTCGTCAGCCGCGTCTATTACCGCTTTATCGTCGCCATGCGCCGCACCGATCTGATCCTTTACTGCGGCGTCATCAATCTCGGCCTCGACATTGTGCTCAATCTGGTCCTTATGCACTGGTTCGGCGTCGCCGGAATTGCGCTGGCGACTTCGCTCTGGACCGTCAGCACATTCTTCTATCTCTGGTACTGGAGCAGGAAGCTTCTCGCCCGCGCAGTCGCGCCGGAGGCAGCCGCATGATTCCCGCGCCCGCTGAGTATCTGCTCCGCTGCGATGATCTTTGCCCCACTGTGTCGGCCGAGCGCTGGCGGCGCATCGAATCGCTGATCGAGGAGTTCCAGCTTCAACCGATCCTGGCTGTCATTCCCGACAACCACGACCTTGAACTTGAAGTTTCGCCTCCCGATCCGGCATTTTGGCAGCGCATGCGCAGCCTGGAGAGCGCTGGGGCCATCATCGGCTTGCATGGCTATCGTCACCTTTGTGAAAGCCGCGGCCGCAGCCTCGTCGGTGTCGCGCGCACATCGGAGTTCGCCGGAGTGCCCGTCAAAATACAGCGCGAGTGGATCCACGAAGGCCTGCGGATTCTGCGCGGACACGGGCTCAACCCGAAAATATGGGTCGCGCCGCGCCACGGCTTCGATCGCCGCACTCTCGACGCGCTTTGCGAGGAGGGAATTACGCTTCTATCGGACGGTCTTGCACGCTTGCCGTTCCAGCGCCGGGGTTTGACCTGGATTCCGCAGCAGCTCTGGGGGCCCGTCGAAAAATCCAAAGGTCTCTGGACGATCTGCGTCCACCCGAGCACCATTTCGGACGGAGAGATCGCGGACCTGCGCGCATTTTTAAGGGCGCACTCGGATCAATTCACTTCCGTTTATCGTGTGCTCCTCCGCAGTCAACCCACCACCCTGACCCTTGCCGAATGCGTTTACGCCGAGGCTGCACTATGGCGGCTCAGAATCTCACGTGCCACCAAACGCATCCGCCCCTTTGCGCTCTTGCGATCGAGCAACGCTTCATAAAGCCGCTCCCAGCGATCAAGCACGGATTCCATGCCGAACTCCTCGATCACGCGGCGTCGCGCGCACTCGCCCATGGCGTAGCGCTCCTCGATTGGCATGCTCATCAAGCCCGCCATGGCTTCACACAAGCTGTGTGGATCGCCTGCGCGCGCCAGCGAGCCATTCACTCCGTCAACGATGACTTCGCACGTTCCTGGAACGTCGGTGGCCACCGCGGGCACCGCGCAGGCGCCGGCCTCCAGCAGCACCATCGGCAGGCCTTCGTACCGCGACGACAGAACGAACCCATCCGCGGCCTGCATCCAGCGCTGTACGTTCGGCTCAAATCCAAGAAGGCAAACGCGTCGCTCCAGGCCGAGCTTCGTCGCCAACGAAGTGAGTTCCGCTTCCAGCGGCCCGGCGCCCAGAATCAGCAGCCTCGCTTTCTCCGGCGCGTAAGCCATCGCCCTCAATAAAGTCGGGTAATCCTTCACGGCTTCCAGCCTGCCCACAGCCAGCCACAGAAACTCATCGGTCAAACCCAGCTGCCGCCGCGCCTCGCGCCGCGCATTTACGTTCGGCTCCCATGAATCGACCTCAATTCCGTTTGCCAGGATCGACAGTTGGTCCTCGCGCACCATCCCCGCCGAAAGGTGCGACACTGCGGTCGCGCGACTGACTGCCGTCACATGATCGGGGAGCCAGCGGCTGCACGCATAGCCAATGCGCCGGGCGCTCTTGCCGGTGCAGGAGCTGTGTAGCGTATCGATGACTACCGGCACAGGCGCGGCCAGCCGCGACCACCGGCAGAGCCAGGCGGCGTGCGGCAGATGCGCGTGCAGGACATCCGGCTGCTCGCGCCAGAGCCAGCGTTGGAGGCGAATCCATCCCCGCGGGTCCGCAAGCCCTTTGCGCATCTCCAGGCTCATAAAGGCGACGCCGCAATCGCGCAGCTCCGCCGCCGCCGGGCCGCCTGAGCCGGAAAGCGCCACGACACTCACGCGCCAACCGCGCCGCCGCAGCCCCTTGGCCAGCAGCATGGCCTGGCGCTCGGCGCCGCCGATGCGGTCCAGACCAGGAATCGCAATCGCCGCGTGGCTCATGGACGCCTCCACGCGTGCGCGTCAATCAGTTCCTCATACGCTTCGATCGCCCGTTCGAACGCAAACTCATTCGACCGCCAGGTTTTTCGAATATCGGAATCGCGCGCCCGTTTGCGCCTGCGAAATGGAGCCCAGATTGCCATCGGCGCAGTGCACATGGCCGCAACGATCAGTGATAGAGCAAAAAATGGCAGCGATAAAGCACACAGGATCCCAGTAAGAGCAATACCAAACCAAGGACGAAACACAACTCTCCCCCTGCAACAGAGTTGCCATGTCCCGGGCCGAAACCGGCACCGGAGACTCTTCGAGCGCCATCATGATCGATGCGCCCCGAGCCTGCTCAGCTATTGCCGCTTGATTCTCTGCAATGCGGCTTCAACACATGCAGGAAATGGAAAGAATGCTTTTGAATTGCCTGGCGGGAATTTTCCTCGACTGAGCTGGGCGGTGCTCTAAGAAATGAAAGCCTTAAGATACTGTCGGCCTGGCACGCCCGATTTTTCTCCGCCTGAGTAAGCTTCCCTCGACAACGCGAGAGTGACCCTAGGAACAGGGCCCTTCTTGGGTGTGGAAAACTGGACTGAAACTGTACCCAAAGGAAACATCCGATCGGAAAAAATGTCAAGAGGTTAATTTCCACAGGGAAAACTCGTGTATTTATTGCCTTTGCGTCGGCGTGGGATATCTGCGTTCGATGATCGCACCCTCGCATCCCACCCCTGTTTGCTGCGCAATCGGTGCAGAAGAAGGGAAGAACTCCTGGCTAAACCTTTCGCCGGGCCGGATCGTCCTGAGCGCCGTAATGATCGTTGCAGCCAGTGCCTCCGCGGAGATTTCCTTGGTCAGCCATGCGCCAGGCCGCCCGCGCAGCAGATCGACAACGCCTCCGGATGCTGGTGTGGCCACAAGAGGCAATCCGGCCGCGGCGGCCTCGAGCAGCGCATTGGGCATGCCTTCATGGCGCGACGGAAGCACGAAGAGTGTGGCCTGGGGGAAGAGTGCGTAGGGACGTTCGACGTAGCCTGCAAAGCAGACGGCCGTCTCTAATCCCAGCTCACTCGAAAGCGACTTCAAAGCGGATTCCTCCTGACCTGCGCCGGCAAGAACCAGGCTGACCTCGGGAAATTGTTCGCGTACCTCCGCCATTGCCTTCAGCAGCAGGTCAAAGCCTTTTTCCCGCGATAGCCTTCCAACAGCCAGCAGTTGTAGCCCTGAGATACTCGTCGCTAAAGGGGCGCGCATTGCCGCTCGGACTCCTTTGAGATCCACCGGGTTCGGCAACACCGCGATCTGCTCCGCGCCGATCCCCGCCGCTACTGCCAGATCTTTCGCCATCGCCTGCGACTGGCAGATCACATGATCCGAATGTCGATAAAGCAAGCGATAGACCAGGCGCGTAAATCGTGGCAGGTTGCCGAACGCAAGAACCGAGGACGCCGTCGCGTTCTGGCGCACCAGGACGGACGTACTCGGGGGGAAAAGCGGCCGCAGCATCAACACCAGAAAGCTGACCTCTGCCGCTCCGGACAGCACCACCGCTGGCCGAAGCCGCCAGATCAAGTGTAGGAGCGGAAACGCTGCGGCACGCGCCCGCCCGGCGCCCAACGCGTGGACGCTTACCCACGGCGGAAGCGATTCTCCATTTCCGCGCGTCTGCCCAATGAGCCCGAGATGGATTTCGTATTTTTCCTGAGACAAACCGCGCGCCAGCAAGGCCATCACGTGTTCGGCCCCGCCACCACCCAAATGAGAGAGGAGCAGGAGGATTCTTGTGCGTCGCGCCATTTATTTCCTGAGAGGGAAACCATTGTTACCCAAACTCGATCGCAGGATGTGTGCCGGCAATCACAGACTCTGTCTTAAATTCCTCTAATCTTGTGTCTCGAATTGAACCATTGGCTTCTTGGTAGTTTGCCTACGGTCCTCTCCACAATCTGCCGACCACCCTCACATTTAGGGAATTCAAAGAGCGCAGGCGCTTATGGCAGGTTCAGGAGTCCTCTCTTTTCATCTCAATCCCTGTGTCAACCAACCGCCGGCAATCGTTGTCGGGGTGACGAGCCAGGAAACCTGTCGCGCATGGGGAGCGCGATTACAAACCTTGCGCCGGGCAGGCTTTCGTGTTTTGCTCGTCTCCAGCCCGGGCATTCTGGCTGATCGCACCGCCGCGCTCGCCGGAGTGGAGCGCATCTTCATTCCAATGCGCCGCTGTATTTCTCCGCTGGCCGATCTTCTTTCGCTTTTCCGTCTCTGGTGGTTGCTTGGCCGGCGCAGGCCCAGCCTGGTGGAGTTCAGTACGCCCAAAGCCGGCTTGCTGGGAACGCTGGCTGCCCGGCTGCGCGGGGTGCCCAGGCGCGTCTATATGTTGCGCGGGCTCAAGCTGGAAAGAACCAGCGGTCTCAAACGCAGGATTCTGCTCGCCACCGAGCGCATGGCCTGCGCCTCCGCGCACGTGGTGCTTTGTAACAGTGCAAGCCTGCGCGCCGAAGCGTTGGCGCTTCGCCTCGCTTCTCCGGAAAAATTACTCGTCCTGGGTGAGGGAAGCAGCATCGGCGTAGACGTGGAGCGCTTCTCGCCAGGCCCAAGCGACGTGCGCGACAAGATTGGTATTCCCCGCGAGGCAGCAGTCGTCGGTTTTGTCGGCCGCCTTACGCGCGACAAAGGCTTGCCCGAGCTGATTGAGGCATTCGATCGGATTCTCGTGGCCGAGCCTGCCGCGCATCTGCTCCTCGTTGGCTGGTTCGACGCCGCCGAAGACGCGCTGGACGCGGAGTTGCGAGCCCGGATCCGGAGCCATCCCCGCATCCACTGCACCGGATTCGTGAGCGACTCAGCACCTTACTATCGCGCCATGGACGTGATGGTTCTTCCCACCTGGCGCGAGGGATTCCCTAATGTAGTGCTCGAGGCTTCGGCCACTGGCATTCCCGTGGTGACCACTGAGTCTACCGGCGCGCGCGATGCTGTGATCCCTGAAGTGACCGGCCTTCTCATTCCACCCGGCTATCCGGAGGCCATCTACGAATCGGTTATGAAGCTCCTGCGCGATCCTGAACGCCGCATCCACATGGGCCGCGCCGCCCGCGCATGGGTGGTGGAACATTACTCCGAGGAGCGAGTCCTCGGCTTGACTGCGGAGTACTACCGGAGCTTACTTGACACCGAGCCGGCTGCACAGCTTCAGAGCGCGTAGTTCCTGGGCTTTTTTCCAAACCGGTCTGGGCAAGATTAGAGGAAAGCGCGCTACGAAGGGCGGAGTTCGGGTCGTTCGATTTTTCCCAGCAGAAAGACGTATGCTGCGATACCAATGACCAGATAAGCAGCAGCGACGCGGAAGACCCACACGTACGAATGCGTCACCGCAACCAGATACCCGGTCACGATGGGCGCGGCGATTCCCGAGATTTGGTTGGAGAAGTTGATGATCCCTCCCACTTTGCCAACGTCGTTGCGGGCGGCGATGAGAGAGGGCAATGACCATCCAACTGGAGACGCAGCGGACAGGCCGCCGATTGAGATGCTGATCCAAAGGAGAGCCTGAGTTGTGCTGTGTGTGTGCCCGGCGCCAAAGATGCCGAGGCCGAACGCGGTTCCACCAATGAGAACGGTTCGACGCACCGCACTCCCGCTCCATCCGCGCTTCAGCAGCAAGTCCACAAGCCAGCCTCCGATGACCAGATCGGTGAACGTGGCGAAGAGCCAGGGGACGCTCGTGTAGACAAACGAATGCATTTGGTCGATGTGGAGGCCGAACGAAAGATAGCTGGGCAGCCAGGTAAGCAGCAGATAGAACACGTAATTGTAGGAGCCAAAACCGATGGCGAGTCCAAGCACCTTGCGGTCGGCCAGAAGATGGAACAGCGATGAAGCGGGTTCATTGGCGGCTTCGATCTTCGCGGATTCCTGATTCGCGCTCTCGATGTGGCGGCGTTCGACCTCGCTGAGGCGAGGCTCATCGTCGGGGTCGCGGTACATCCGCCAGAAACAGAGGAAATAAAGCGCACTCATGAAGCCGGTGAGGGCAAAGCTCCAACGCCAGCCGGCCTCAATCAGCACGAAGCCCATCAGGGGAATGCCGGCTACCGATGCAAACTTGGCAGCCGCATCGAATAGCGAAGTTGCGAAGCTGCGCTCATTCTCGGGGAACCAGGCGCCGATGGCCTTGGCATTCGCAGGGAAAGTGGGAGCTTCACCAATACCGAGCAGGAAACGGGCAGCGAACAGACCGCCGATCGAAGGCGTGACGGCTGCGCCGAATGTCGCCAGGCTCCAGAGCAACGTTCCAATTCGGCCGACTCGTTTCACGCCGAATTTGTCGAGGACGACACCGATCGGCAACTGGAGGGCAGCATAGGTGATGTTATAAGCGCCGGAAAGATACCCAAAGGCGATGTCGGAAACGCCAAACGAGGCGATGAGGGCGCCATGAGCGACAGAGAGGTTGACTCGATCGAAGTAGTTGACGAGCACACCGATGCCCAGGAGCCCGGCGATTCGCCAGCGGTGCATGGGAATCCGTTGTTGCAACTGTTTTGGTTCTCCGGCCAAGACGACCTCTTATACCGTCGCTCGGGTCGCGCCCGTCGATATACCGCCGTCCACCAGGAGAATCTGGCCCGTTATATATGCGCTTGCGTCCGAAGCCAGGAAAACCACCGCGCCATCCAGATCGTTCGGCTGTCCCGGGCGCTTCAGCGGAATACGGTCGGTGATGTACTCGACCCACTTCTCATTCTCATAGAGGACCGCATTCTGTTTTGTCCGGAACCAACCCGGCGCCAGGCAATTCACTGTAATCCCCGACGCTCCCCACTCGTCTGCCAGGCTCATGGTCAGTTGTTTGATTCCTCCGCGGCTGGCGCAATACGGGGCGATTCCCGCGGATCCAAACACGCTGGTGACCGAACCGATGTTGATGACGCGCCCGTAGCCTCGCTTCACCATGTGCCGCGCAAACGCCTGCGCGACAAAAAACGATCCCCGTAAATTGGTCTCAAGCACCAGATCCCAATCGTCAGGCGTAATCTCCAGCGCGGGTTTCCTCACATTGCAGCCGGCGTTGTTCACCAGAATGTCGATCTTGCCAAAGTGGCTCCAGGCGCTCTCGGCCGCCCGTCCGATCCCGCCAACATCTCGCACATCCAATTCGAGCGGCAATACTTTTCGCCCGAGGCTCTCGATCTCATCTTGAAATGGCTTCAGGTCGGGCAGGCGCCGGCTGGTGATCACCAGATCTGCGCCGGCTCGTGCAAGCGCTCGGCCAAGGTATTGGCCGAGTCCCCGGCTGGCGCCCGTCACGACCGCAGTCTTGCCCGTCAAATCGAATAAAGTCGTGCTCATCAATTGCTCCTCACGGCTCAAGAACCACCTTCATCAGCCCCGGTTCATGCGCATGCAGCCGCTCGAACCATTTTGCTGCATCGCTCAAAGGGGCCACCGCGGAGATCAGCGGCTCAACGCGGATCGCTCCTTTCTGCATCAGAGAAATGCACTCCGGATATTCTCCCGCCGAAGCACACGACCCAAGCAGACGGAGTTGACGGCTGACGACCCTCTGCAGCGGAATCTCCACCCTGGGCGAGACGTTGCCGATCAGCGTCACGGTTCCTCCCGAGCATACGCATTCAATCGCTGTCGTGATCGGCTCCTGCGCGCCAACTGCCTCGACCGCGATCTCTACCCCACGACCATCCGTGACGCCAAGAACCTGCGAAACGATCTCGGACGCCGAACCAAGAAATGTATCCGTCGCCCCGAGATCCCGCGCCATCTTCAACCGAGTCTCGTCCACATCGACTGCGAAGACGCGATCGCATCCGTAGTGGCGAAAAGCCTGAACACTCAAAAGGCCGATCATGCCGGCCCCAATCACCACCGCCGTCGAGCCCGGCCGTATCTGTGTAATCTTCGCAGCGTGAACCGCGACTGAAACGGCTTCGATCAGAGCCGCATGGGCAAACGAGAACTCGTCCGGCAGCGCGTAAACGATCCGTTCCGGCACAGACACATATTCGGCGAACGCCCCATTCCGGCGGTACTCGCCGCAGGAAACTCCCAGCACCTGCCGCTTCTCGCAGAGATTCACCGCGCCGGCCGCAGCAAAACCGGCACGCGCCGCAAGAGATGGTCGAATCGAATGTCACGCGGTCGCCAGGCTTGAACCTCTGCACGTCGCGTCCTGCGCTGTGAACGATGCCGGCGGCTTCGTGGCCCATGATCAAGGGCGGAATCCGGCGTCCGGTGCTGCCGTCGTAGCCATGGACATCGCTGCCACAAATGCCGCACGCCTTGACCCGGACGAGCACATCCTCATGCCCAAACTCGGGGACGGGGATGTCTCTTAGCTTCAATTCGTTATAGCTCTCAAGCAGTAGCGCTCGCATCGTATGCGCTCCTTCAACCCGCGTCCGTATCGGCGCCAAACAAATCGCGCTGTTCGCCGCTTGGCTTGGCAGCTTCGGCGTGTTTGCGGCTCGCGGCTCCAATCAAGCTCAGAACCTCCAACTCCTGGATCGCTTGCCGGGGCACGTAAATGCGTTGCGTGTTCGATCGTGTATCGGGCGGCGTGAGCAGCAACCCGGCGCCTTCTACCAAACTCCGGTCATTGGCCGCCAACCCCTCCAGCTCGTCGCCGTCCGTCAGCGTGAGCTTAATCCACAACCCAGGCGTCCGCGGCCGAACCGAAAAACGCTTGCGCACCAGTCGTTCGGGGTCGGCCTGGTCCGCCTGACCAACAGGGAAGGCGCGTACGTAGCACAGCCACTTCACCTGCTCCCAGCCAATGCGCACCACTTTGCCGGCCTGGTCCAGAATCTCCAGCTCCGTCTTCGCCTGCCCGAAGTCCGCGCCCACGTAGCCGGCAAGCCAGTCACGGGAGAACTTGCGCACAATGACGGGTTTGCGTGCGGAGGCCATCGTTCTGGATTGTCGCACGAGCCGCGGCAAAGCGATGGTGGGCTCTATTGCACCTTCTGGCTACCCAGTTTCGCGCCGGATGATAAGCGGCCGCGATTCCTACAGCGGAAAAGTTGCGATGCTGGTGCAAGTTGGCTGGTCTTCCACCGCGACTTGTGTTAATGTTTTGCTTGCAAGTTTCCATGAATCGCACCGTAAGGGCAACATCTTCAGGCACTTGGGCTGCGGTCCAGACACCGGAATCAGGATAGAGCATGCCCGACTACATTTACCTGCTGGAAAACCGGCTCTCCGCCGACCAGCGCAATGCCATTGCGCAGTTGCGGGCAGCTGCTCGCGATGCCGGGATCCTTCTCTTCCTTACAGGTGATGCGGTACGCGACCTCACCAGCGGCCACGCCGTCCGCGAGCTCGAGGTTGCGGTGAACGGGAACGCTCTTAAGCTCAAGAAACCACTGGAGAAACTCGGCGGAAAGCTTTGGGGAGAAGACGAACCCTCGCGCAGCCTTTACCTGTGTTTTCCGGGCACTGTGCGTGTCAATGTCGTCAGCGCGCACCGCGTGGAATACCCCAAACCGGGAAAGCCGGTCTTTCATCTCGCATCCATCCAGGAGGACCTCCGCCGGCGCGACTTTACCGTAAATTCCATGGCCATCTCCCTCAACGAGGGATCCTTCGGCCTCCTCATGGACCCGCTGAACGGCGCAGCCGACATCGAAATGCGCGCCTTGCGTCTCGTCTCGAATTACGGCTTCATTGAGTCCCCTGCGCTTCTGATCCGTGCCGTCCGCTACCGTGCCCGCCTTGGCTGGGAAATGGACCCGAGAACCCAGGCCCGCTACGACAACGCGAAAAGCGAGGGCGTCATCGAGTTTCTCTCCGCTCACGACCGCAAGCAGGAGCTGGAGCAGATCGGTCATGAAGAGGATGGTCTGAAAGTCCTGCGCGCCCTCGAGGCCGAGGGGTGGATGAAGATTCTCTTTCCAGCATGGACGTCTGCCAAAGCGGACGAAGCCAAGCTGAACGCTCTCCATGATCTGGCAGTGCAGTTGCTCGTGCAGGGCATTCATCCCGACATGTCCGCTGCTCAAATGCAGTTGCTAACAGCGAAACTGCCTTCCCGCGATCTGTCGGCGTTGAAAAAATCTCTCTTGCGCCCGGGCTTCGTCGAGGAGTGGAACAAGCTGGATTCGCTGGCCTCCGGATTCGCGAAAGCGTTGCTTTCGAAACAAAATGCCAAGCCCTCGGCATGTTTCAAGCTCTTCATGAGCTATGATCCGGAAGCGATTCTCTGGCTTGGCTTTGTAAGCAAGGACAAGGCCGTCCAGGAACGCTTCAATAACTTCCTCAAGGTCTGGCCTGAAGCCCGTCAACGCATCCCGCATTTGCTCATGCAGGAGATGCGCATCACTCCCGAATTGCCGATCTACGGCGAACTTGTCCAGAAGATTTTCCTCGAGCTGATCGATGGCAAACTGACCACGCCGGAAGAGATGCGCGCATTTCTCGAGCCGTACTCCCCGCCCGCGCCACCCCCTCAGGTCAGCATCAAGCGCTCTCGCGCACGCCGCGCAGGAGCACGGATTAAAGAGCAGGCAATTGAAGAGGAAGACGCCGAGGACGTCATCGTGGACGACGACCTTGAGTCCGCTGGCGCCGATGACGAGGAACTCGATCTGGCCATTCTGCCCAAGGGCTCCCTGGCAGTCGACCTGGATGCAGATGGTGACGAAGACGATGAGCTAGAGGCCGAAGAAGCCGAGACGGCGCCGGCAAGCAAGAAGCTTGCAGGCAAGAAGGGACAAAAACCTGTACCCGCCGGCAAGCCCATTGCGGCAAAACCATCCGCTCCGCCCGCTCCAGCAAAGCCGGTCAAACCTGAAGTCAAGGCCCAGGCAAAGGGCCAGCCCGCTGCCGCGTCGAAAAAGTCGGCGCCCGCTCCAGCCCAACCCAAGTCCGCGAAGCCGGCCAAGCCTGCCGTCAAAGCGCCCGCCCCAGCCAAGGCAAAGGCCAAAGCTGCCGCCGCCAAGCGTGCGAAGCCCGCAGCAAAAGCGCCCGCGAAGAAACCCGCGCCGGCTAAGGCCGCTAAGCCCAAAGCCAAGGCAAAGCCGCCCGCCAAGCCCGTCAAAAAGGCCCCGGCTAAGCCCGCTAAGCCGGCTGCGAAGAAGCCTGTCCCCAAGAAGGGCAAGAAGCGCTGAGGATTCGGCAGGTCTTCCCTCGTTCGGCCGGCATTGCGCGGTAAGCCCAACTAGAATCAGACTCACCTTCGTCGCGCCCGACCAAATTCATCAAACGTTTGCATTCCCTTTGCCTGATTGTTTTACTCTGTTGTTGGTTCCCAGCGGTCAACTGATCCCGAGCAACCGAACTGGCCGCGGGACGAGGACTGATGGTTTTGAGCCAATCCGTATTTCTTCTGGAAGACGACAGCGATATAGCCAGGCTGGTGCAACATCATCTTGAAGCGGCGGGCTTTGAAGCGCGCCTCTTCCACACCCCCACCAATCTCATTCCTGACGCCGAGCGCAGGCCTCCCGCGCTTTTTCTCCTCGACATCATGGTTCCCGGCGGTGACGGCCTCGACGTTTGCCGCCGTCTGCGGAATCATGCCGGTCTTTCGACCATCCCCATCATCTTTCTTACCGCGCGCGCCGGGGAGAACGATCGCGTCCTCGGCCTCGAGCTGGGAGCTGATGACTACATCACCAAGCCGTTCTCCACGCGCGAGCTCGTGGCCCGCGTCAAGGCCGTGCTGCGCCGCTTCGAGCGGCCCACGTCGCCCTCCATCATCAGCTTTGAGGAGATCATCATCGACGCCGGCGCCATGCAGTTGAAGGTCCGCGGAGAGCTCACCACCACCACCGCAACCGAGTTCCGCCTGCTCGACTATCTGGCGCGCCACCCCGGCCGCGTCTTCAGCCGCGACCACCTTCTCGACGCCGTCTGGGGCGACGCCCGCTTCGTCACGCCGCGATCGGTCGATGTCTATGTCCGCCGCATCCGTGAGAAAATCGAGATCGACCCGGAGAATCCGCGCTACCTGAAGACTGTGCGCGGCGCCGGCTATCGTTTTGAGCTACCCAAGGGCGAGTAAGACCGAGCTTCTAGCCGCTAGCCTCTAGCTTCTAGCCTGAGAACACCGGAATCGACCAGCGTATGGAATTCGGTTGCCTCGCGAGAATGCGAGTGGGTTAGAAGCTAACGGCTAAGAGCTAGGAGCCAGAAGCTAGAAGCTGCTCTTATGACCTCCAACTTCTTCACCAGGCTGCTTGCGCTTTTCGTGCTCCTCCTGGCGCTTCAGGCGCTGGTGATCGAGTTCGTCGTGCAGCGTTTCGTGCTGCACTCGACTGAGGGAACCCTCGAAATGCTCGGCCGCGAAGCCTTGTGGTCAGCCCTGATCGCGCTCGTATTTGCCGTTCCCCTCGCCGCCTTCGTCGCCAACCGGATCGCCATTCGTTTGCGCCGCGTTGTCAGTTTCGCCCACCGCATCGCCAGCGGCGATCTCACTGCCCGCATCGATTCGACCGGCCCAATCGTCCGCCCCATCGGCGGAATCGACGAGATCTCCTCCATGGAAGCCGCCTTGAACGAAACCGCGGTGCGCCTGGCCAATGACTTTGCCGAGCTCGAAAGCGGGCGCGCCGAATTGGCCGTGATGCTTGACTCGATGCAGGAAGCGGTCGTGGCCATCACTCCTGCCGGCTTTGTTCGCTGGTCCAATGCTGTCATGCAGGGCATTGTCGGATCGCAGCTTTCGCCGGGCCGCCCGCTGGTTCACTCGGTGCGCGACCCTGAGCTGCTGGCCTGCGTCCGTGGCGCGCTGGAGCGTCGCGAGCTCTGCGTCGGCCGCGCCAGCCTGCTTGCGCCGGGTCGCGTCTTTGAAGTCAACGCAGCGCCATTGCCCGCCGGTGGCGCGCTCGTCGTTCTCCACGACGTCACCAGCATTGAGGCCGCGCAAAAATCCCGGCGCGAGTTCGTTGCGAACGTCAGTCACGAGCTGCGCACGCCGCTCACTTCCATCCAGGGCTACGTTGAAACGCTCATCGAGGATCCCAATCCGAGTCCCGAAACCACCCTCGAGTTTCTCGGCGTCATCCTGAAGAACGCCAGCCGCATGAACCGCCTTACCGAGGATCTGCTCGCCCTCGCCAGCGTCGAAAGCCCCGACTACAAGCTCTCGCTGCAGCCAGTCCGCGCCAACGTGCTTCTTCAGGACGCCATCGACTCCATCGGCGGCATCGTCGTCGACTCCGGCGTCAAGCTTCAGTCAGCCGGTGCACCCGACGCGCTCGTCATGGCCGATCCCGACGCCATGCATCAGGTCTTTGGCAATCTCATGGAGAACGCCCTCAAATACGCTCAATCGGGCAAGCGCATCCGCGTCGACGCGCGCCTGCTCGCCTCCGAGGTCGAGTTCACCGTTCAGGACTTTGGCCCCGGCATCGCCTCCGAGCATCTGGAACGCATCTTCGAGCGCTTTTATCGCGTCGACAAAGCCCGCTCCCGCGAATCCGGCGGCACCGGTCTTGGTCTCGCGATCGTCAAGCACATCGTCCTCGCTCACGGCGGACGCATCTGGGCTGAAAGCGAGCTTGGCAACGGCGCGTCGTTTCATTTCACCCTGCCCCTGGCGCCCGCGCCGCAAACGGTCCCGCAGCCGGCACAACAGCCGGCTTCGCCCGCCACTGTCTGACGCGCAACCGCGGCCAAGCCCGCGCCTGTTTTGGATCCTTTCCGCTCCCGCCTTCCACGACTTTGCTGTTCGATTCCCCATTCTTTTCAACTGCCCGTAACAATCGACGCGGAGAATGGATTCCGGCAGCAATTCTGAAAGGGAGCGAATCGTGAAGAAATCACTACTTATCGTTGCGTTGTTGTTGTGCGCACTGAGCGCGGCTCAGGCTCAAAAAATCACAGCCGCGGGAGCCACATTCCCGTACCCCATCTACTCCAAGTGGTTCAGCGAGTACAGTTCTGCCCACCCCGGCGTTCAAATCAACTATCAGTCCATCGGTTCCGGCGGCGGCATTCAGCAGGTCACCAACGGTGTCGTAGACTTTGGCGCCTCCGACATGCCCATGACCGATGCGGCGTTGTCCGCCTCCAAGGTCAAGCTGGTTCACATTCCCACCGTGCTTGGCGCGGTTGTTCCCATCTTCAACGTTTCCGGGGTCAGCAGCCTTCGCTTCAGCCCCGACGTGCTGGCCGACATTTACCTCTCCAAGATCACAACCTGGAATGACCCGCGCATCGCCAAGGACAATCCGGGCGTCAGTCTACCCGGCGACAAGATCATCGTCATCCATCGCTCCGACGGCAGCGGCACCACGTTTATCTGGACTGACTACCTCAGTAAAGTCAGCCCCGATTGGGCCGGCGGCCCCAGCAAGGGCACCGCGATCAACTGGCCAACCGGCGTAGGCGGCAAAGGCAACGAGGGCGTGGCCGCGCAGGTGCGCGAGTTCCCTGGAGCCATCGGCTACGTCGAGCTCATCTACGCCCTGCAGAACCACATCGACTTCGGCTCCATCAGGAATGCATCCGGCAGTTGGGTGAAGGCGTCGATCCAGGGCGTGACGGCCGCCGCGGCCACCGCGAAGATCCCTGCTGACTATCGCGTTTCCATCACCAACGCTCCTGGCGCCGATTCCTATCCCATCTCCAGCTTCACCTATCTCCTCATTCCCACGCATCCCAGCGATGCGGCGAAAGAAAAGGTGATCAAGGATCTGCTGAGCTGGTCCCTCAACGCGGGTGAAGGCGAGGTTTCGAGTCTCTCTTATGCGCCGCTCCCTGACAGCCTGAAACAGAAGGTCCTCCAAACTGTCTACGCACTCCCGTAGCGCATCTCGAGGGGTCCGGCGCCCGTCGGACTCCTCGCCCCCTCCATCACGCTACTCGCGTTCCTCTATCCGCATCGTCAGCCTCTCCGCAACTCGCCCTTCGCCTTTTCTCTCGAAATTCCTCACCTGCCCGCTGAAAACTGAGAGCAGCAGCCTGATCCCTGTTCCCTGATCCCCGATCCCTGCACTTTTGGTACACTCTCCAAGGCTCGGGTGTTACGATTGCCCCGCTTCTATAACCAATGAAATGACCCCTGTCTCTTCGATCTCCACGATCAATGACCTCTTTGTTCGCATTGCCGCGGCCGCCAACCCGCGCGCCGTTCTTTGGCAGGACGAATTCAGCCAGTGGCACCCGATCTCATCGGATCAGATGTATCAACGCGTCCGCGCGCTGGCCACCGCTTTTCTGCGCTTCGGCGCTCAGAAGGGCGACCGTATCGCCATCGTCAGCGAGAATCGCTGGGAGTGGGCCGTCACCGATTTCGCCGCCCTGGCCATAGGCGCCGCCGATGTGCCGCTTTATCCCACCCTCACCGGCGAGCAGATCGCCGAACAGGTGCGCGACGCGGATTGTCGCATCGCCGTCGTCTCCACCCGCCAGCAATTCGACAAGCTTCACTCCGTGCGCGCGAAAACTCAGTTGCAGTTCATCGTAATAATGGACTCGCCCGCTCCTGACGGTGCTGTCGCCATGAGCGATCTGCTCGGCGATGCCGACGCCCTCGGCGTCCAGCGTGACCCCGTCTTCGATGCGCTCCTTCGCTCCGTTTCGCCCGGCGATCTGGCCACGCTCATCTACACTTCTGGAACCACCGGCGAACCCAAAGGCGTCGCGCTTACCCATGGCAACTTCGCTGCGAATCAGAACTTCGCCGCCGCAGATTTCGGCTTCAATTCCGCCGACGCCTGCATTTCCTTTCTGCCGCTCTCGCACGTCACCGCGCGCGCCCTCGATTACGTGATGTACAACCATGGCGCGCAGGTAGCGTATTGCACCCAATTCGACAAGCTGCCACTGGCCATGCGCGAGATTCGGCCCACGGTGATCGTCGGCGTTCCGCGCGTCTTTGAGAAGATCCGCCAGGCTGTGGAGCAAAAAGCCGGGCAGTCGCCGATCAAGAAGCGCCTGCTGGCGTGGGCTATCCGTCAAGGGGCGAGCTTCGCCGATACGGTCTATGACGGCCGCAAACCCAATTCACTGCTCTGGAAGCTGTCCAACAAGCTCGTCTACTCCAAAGTCCGCGAAGCCTTTGGAGGGCGCGTAAGAATCTTCGTCTCCGGCGGCGCGCCACTGGGCATTGACACGGCGCGCTGGTTCGCATCCGCGGGCATCGCTCTTTGGGAGGGCTACGGCCTCACCGAAACCTCGCCCGTGATCGCGCTGAATACGCCCATCAGGCATCGTATGGGCTCGGTCGGAATGCCCCTGCCCAATATCGAGCTCAGTCTCGCCGAGGATGGGGAGCTGCTGGTCCGCGGCCCCTCCGTCTTTGCGGGTTATTGGCACAAGACGGCCGCGACGGCCGAGTGCATCGATCATCAGGGATGGTTCCGCACGGGTGACATCGCTCATCTCGATGCCGATGGCTTTCTTCACATCACCGATCGCAAGAAGGAACTGCTCAAGACCTCCGGCGGCAAACTTGTCGCGCCGCAGCCTATCGAGAGCAAGCTGAAAAACAACGTGCTCGTGGCCCAGGCCGCGCTCATCGGCGATCGCCACAAGTTCATTTGCGCTCTTCTCTCGCCCAACTTCGCCGCCCTGGAGGAATGGGCCCGCCATCATGGAATTGCGGCCCAGTCGCGCGCCGGGCTCGTGGCCAACTCGCGCGTCATCGCGCTCTACGCCGAAATTGTCCGAGAGGTCAACGGCACCCTGGCCAACTTTGAAACCCTCAAGCGCTTCCGCATCGTAGCCGACGAGTGGACGCAGGACTCCGGAGAGCTAACCCCCTCCATGAAGATCAAGCGTCGCGTCCTTATGGCGCGATATTCGGCGGTGATCGACGAACTCTACGCCGACGAAGCAACCGCCCGCGGCGAATCGGCGAACTGAGCCTGCCGATCCCTCTGCGCGCCGGCCACTGTTTGTACCACATCCGCTGCAGGGCTCCGAAAAACGGCGCGCCCCACGCTCCCACCCCGAGCACTGCGCCAAATAGGATCACGGCGTCAATGCTCAATCTGCCTTCGCGCGTCCAGTAGACGTCGGGCTCCAGGCTCAACCACAAGGCGAATTCGTCCAGCGTGAGCGCTGCGCCCACTCCATAGCTCACCGCCATCAGCCGCCCCAGAAAGATCGACATCGGCGACTGCGACCATCCAACGTCGAGCAGCCAGCCGTAACCCACGAGAAGCAAAATCAGAATGCCCCACACCAGGTGGTGAATGTGCATTCCGCGCACCATCACCCACTGCATCCGTCCCTCGTGATTCGCGATCCGGTGCACGAGAAGGCGTACCCCGGCAAAGGTGATGAGGAAGGCTACGGACGCGATGAACATGCGCTGTCGCGGCCGGTCTGGAATGGTGGCGCGGATCAGGTAGCCCAGCCGTGTCAACTGCAGCAGCACCAGCAGCACGATGACAACCAGGCCGACGAACGCAAGCAGGAATCCAGCGCCGCTTTCGGGCATACCTTATTGAACCACCTGACCGCGTCAGGCCACCATCCCTAACGAGAGCTTCCGATTTGGGCCTCGGCCTGGACGATGAGCGCCCTCAGGCTCGTCAGGCCATCGGAATTGAGAAATACTCTCGACAATCCGATGTCCCCGCTCTTGACTGCCACGCCGATGCTCCCATTGGCCTCACTGAAAGTGCTGATGGTGAGGTCTCCGCGCGTCTTGTAATCGGCCTGAAAATCGTTCATCTTTGTTGCGGATTTGTCGACTTTTGCAATGTAGTCGATGCCCTTCAAGAGTGAGTCGATTTCGTCCGCGTCTACAAACGAAATGCTCTGCGTGTCAATCTCGTCTCCTTGACTGACGTCAATCCTGATGCCAAAGACCTTCGTGCCGGAGTTGGCCTCGATGAATTCGATTGCCTCGACGGTGACATCTCCCTTTCCGAATTCCCCTTTCACTTCACCCATTGTTGTAAAGCCGGTCACGATGACCGTGCCGGTTTTGGCCTGGAAGGCTTCAATCTTTGTTTTCGATTCGGGCGGCTTGGCCGCGGGTTGAGCGGCCAAAGGTATGGCGATTGTGGCAAGAATAAGCAGAAGATGCCAAGGCTTCATCGGGTTTCCTTTCCTTTTTTGCTCAGGCAGCGAGAGATCTCTTCATAGCGCGGGCCGCTGCCCTTCAGGTGAAGTGCGCGGAGCGAAATGGCGCTCCGAGACTGAGAACAAATTGATATTCTCTTCGGGCCGGCACCGCCGTGCTCCCCATCACGATTCCCGTTAACAGTGCCGCGGTACACTGTTTATTGCACTAAAGCCGGTAATCCTCCCCGCCTCCGGTATCCATAGCGCCCTGCGCTCAAGACTTTCGGCCCAGCAGCCGATTCTTAGGACTGTGAACTTCGAACTGTGAACTGCTTTTAAGAGGAGATTCCACGATGCGAGTTGCTTTGTTGACCGGCGGCGGCGACTGTCCCGGATTGAACGCGGTGATTTATGCGGCCGTGAGGAAGGGCATCAACCACTATGGAGACGAGTTCATCGGGTTCCTGAACGGCTGGCGCGGCGTGCTCGATAACAATTTCATCCCGCTCACGCTCGAAAGGGTCGATGGCATCCAGTTAAAGGGCGGCACCATCCTCCATTCTTCGCGCACCAATGTGAAAAAGATCCCAGGCGGAATCGAGAAGGTGCAGGAAGTCCTCAAGTCGAACAAGATCGACGCCCTCATCGCACTCGGCGGCGACGACACGCAATCGGTCACACTCTTCCTGAGCGAGAATGGCGTGAACGCCGTCGGCGTTCCCAAGACGATCGACAACGACATCAGTGGCACCGACCAGACATTTGGCTACGACACAGCGGTCATGATCGCCACCGAGGCCGTCGATCGCATCCACACCACGGCCGACTCACACAATCGCGTGGTCGTGATTGAAGTCATGGGCCGTGACGCGGGCTGGATCGCCTACGCGTCGGGCATCGCCGGCGGCGCACACGTCATTCTCGTTCCCGAAAAGGAAATCGACATCGACCACGTCTGCGCGCTGCTCAAATACAACTACGATCACGGCAAGCATTACGGTGTTGTCGTGGTTGCCGAGGGCTGCCATCTCCCCGAGGTCGGCCAGGTCATCGGCTCCGAGCAGGTCGACTCCTTCGGCCACGTGCGCCTCTCCGGCATTGGCGAAGCGCTCGCCGAGCTCATCGAGAAGAAGACCGGCTACGAAACCCGCTCCGTGAATTTGGGCCACACCCAGCGCGGCGGGGTTCCCACTGCGTTCGACCGCGTCCTCGGGCAGCGCTACGGCCTGCACGCCATCGACATGGTGCACCAGAAGAAGTGGGGACGCATCGCCGTCCTTCACGGCACCGACATCACCGACATTCCGATCAAGGACGCGATCAGCACCAACCGCCGCCTCGACCAGCGATTCTTCGACGTGATCGCGGACCTCGAAGCCAAGGTGTAGTTTATCGAGTAGGGAACTCAACTTTGCGGGCCGCTCTCGGGCGGCCTGCAGCGTCTCTAGACTGATCCCTGACCCCTGAAACCTGACCCCTGATTTATGCTCTACCGACTCTACCAGCCCGCCGACTTCGCCGCCCTCTACACACTCGAAGAACTTTGCTTCCAGCCACCGATCCGCTACAGCCGCGCCTGGATGCGCCAGTTGATCGCCAATCCTAACTCGGCCACCTGGATCGCTGAAGACAGCGCTGGGGAAAACAAAACGATGGCCGGGTTCGCTATTGTCGAGTGGACCACGATGCCAAAAGGCACCGTCGCCTACATCCAGACAATTGAAGTGCACCCATCTTCGCGACGCCGCGGCATTGCAGCCCAGCTACTCAAACGCGCGGAAGACTCAGCCCGCGCCGCCGGCGCCATTGCAATCTGGCTTCATGTGGACGTCGAGAACCCCGTTGCCATCCATCTCTACGAAGGCCGCGGCTACGCGCGCAAGGGCAGGGAAGAGCACTACTACGCGCGCCACCGCCCTGCTTTTGTATACTCCAAGTCGCTGGGCCCCCCGGTCCAGTAGCGGGCAGCCCTTGTTTCCAACGTCCTTGTCTTCTTGTTCCCTCGGTCCCTACAGGGGTGGCTTGGTCCCTGCGGCTACTGCGAGTCCGCGTTCTTGATGAACGCCGCCACATTGTCGTGGAGCTGTTTCACGCACTCGTCGCGCACGTAGACCATGTGTCCGGACTCGTACCACGCATAAGTGATGTTCTTCGCCAGCGACTGCGGAATAGGCAGGTGCTTCTCTTCGTATTGCGCCGCGAAGAACGGGGTGGCCAGATCGTAGTAGCCGCCATTCACAAGAATCTTCAGCCGCGGATTGGTCTTCATCGCCTGGGCCAGGTCCCCGCTCACATTCACGCCCGTGGTGTTTCCATTGTGGGCCCAGTTCCACTGCGGCTCCGCTGCATAGAGCAGCGGTTGGTAGGTCTGACCGTCGCCGTACTTCAGATCCCGCCGCACGTATTGGTTGAACAAAGCCACATAGGCCGAAGATATTGCCGACGACTGAGGGTCGTATTCCGCGTTCTGGCTCAGCGGATCGAGATTCGGCCCCGAAAAGCGCGTATCCAGCCGCCCCGTCGTCAAGTCATCCGCATCCTGCAACGTCTTCGTGAACTCCGGGCCGCTGACGCGCAGGTTGGCTTTCAAAAGGTAATCCACCGGCAATCCGATGTACTCGTGCAGTTTTTCCGCCACCTGCTGCTTTTCTTCGGCGCTTACATCGGTTCCCAGCGCCAGCGCATGCGCATACGGTCCCATCGCGAAGTCTTCCACATCCTTCAAAAGCGGTTCCAACGCGGCCGGTTGATTGGGCAGCTTTTTGTGATACCACGCCGTGGCTGCAAAGGTCGGCAGCGCCAGCTCGTAAGGCAGGTCCACTCCGGGATTGTTCGCGGGTTGATCGATATCGGTGGTGAAATTGAAGATCTGCGACAGCAGCATGACCCCGTTGACGTCGATGTTCAGCTTGTTCTCGAGGAGATTGGCCAAAACAGCCGACCGCGTTGTGCCATAGCTTTCGCCAAACAGGAACTTGGGCGAATTCCAGCGCCCATACTTCGAAATGAAACGCTGGATAAACCGCGCATAAGCGTTCGCATCGCCTTCCAAACCCCAGAATGCCTTTTCCGGGTCCTTTCCCAGCAGTTGTCCAAAGCCTGTGCCCGGCGCGTCGATAAAGACCAGGTCGCTTACGTCGAGCAGAGAATTTGGATTGTCGACCATGGTGTATGGCGCCGCCGGCAGGTGCGTGTCGCCTGCGGTCATCACGTGCTTTGGCCCCAGCGATCCCATGTGCAACCACACCGTCGAACTGCCCGGCCCGCCGTTATAAAAGAACGTGACCGGCCGATCCTCAGCCTTCGCGTCTTTCTTGAAGTACGCCACGTAGAAGATTCGCGCTACAGGAGTTCCATCCTTCGGATCCTTGGGCGCGTTCAGCGCGAGCTGGCTTCCTGGTTGCGGTTTGCCGTCTGCTCCAAGCTCCGCATCCTGATCGTCGGTTGAGCCCACAGTAATCGTGCCCGCAATGGCCGTGTACGCGATCTGTTGGCCGCCCACATTGATGGTGCCCTGCGTCGTCGAGTCAGCAGGCGCAGCCGGTTCAGCGTTCTTGTCGGCAGTCGCAGGGGTCGCGGGCTTCGCTGCCGTCTTGTCGTCCTGTGCGCGCACCGAGACAGAAAGAATCAGTGACACCGCGCCAAGCAGGGCGCCAAACCAGCGGCTGAATGAATTCATTTTCTTTTTCTCCGGATGGGATATTGAGCGAAACGTTAGTATAAAGCGCGGGACCCGGTCAGGGGCTCCAAATCCCCATTCTCCGAACCGCCCGCTCTCGTTCTAAACCTATCCCGGCAGCGATTGATCACTGCCCAGAGCCCACTGAGCACTGTTCATGAGCCGCGACTCGCGAACCACGATTCCCGGCCTACTGCGCGCCATCTGCGCTCTTGATAAACGCCGCCACCCGGTCGTGGAGCTGCTTGCGGCATTCGTCGCGCACATAGGCCATGTGCCCGGATTCGTACCAGTCGTATTCGATATTCTTCGTCAGTGACGCCGGGATCGGCAGATGTTCCTCTTCATACTCCGCGGCAAAAAACGGCGTGGCCAGGTCGTAGTAGCCGTCGTTCACCATCACCTTCAGCCGCGGATTCGTCTTCATCGCCTCGGCCAGGTCCGCGGCCACATTCAGTCCGCGGGCACCGCCGAACCCATTGGCGCCGGTCCGGGTCATGTTCCAACGGAAACCGTCAAACAGCGCGCTGGGCAAATACGTTTCCCCCGCGCCGTACTTCAGGTTCTGCCGCAGATACAAATTCACCAGTGAAAAATACGCTGACGAAATGGCGGCACTCTGCGGATCGTATTGCGAGGCCTCGCTCAGCGGATCGAGCGTTGGCCCGAGGAAACGTGTGTCGTAGCGTCCGGTCGTCATGCCCTCATCGTTCGCTAAGGTCTGCTCAAATTCACCTGCGGTCACACGCAGGTCGGCCTTGACGATGTAGTCGACCGGCAGGCCCGAGTATTCGTGCAGCTTGGCGGCAACCTGCCCCTTTTCCGTATCGCTCAGTGCGTTGCCTTGTGCCAGCGCATGCATATACTCGCCTGTCGCGAAATCCTCCACTTCTTTCAGGAACGGATCGAGCGCAGCAGGCTGAGGCGAAAGTTTCTTGTGATACCACGCCGTCGCCGCGTAAGTCGGCAGTGCCAGCTCGTAAGGCAAATCCACGCCGGGACGCGGCGGTCCGGTCGCGATGGAAAAGTCAAAGATCTCGCCCAGCAGCATCACTCCGTTCAGGTCAACGCTCTTCTCGTTTTCCAGGATGTTCGCCAGCACCGCCGATCGCGTCGTCCCATAGCTTTCTCCGAAGAGAAACTTCGGCGAGTTCCACCGGCCATACTTCACCAGAAAGCGCGCGATGAAACGCGCAAACGCCTCTGCGTCCTGGTCCACGCCCCAGAAGGCCTTTCCCGCGTCCTTGCCTGCCAGCCGGCCAAAGCCCGTTCCCGGCATATCGATGAATACTTCATCGCTCACGTCGAGCAGGCTGTCCGTATTGTCGATGAGTTTGTACGGAGCGCCCGGCAGGTGCGTGTCGCCCGCCGTCTCCACGTACTTCGGCCCCAGCGAGCCCATGTGCAGCCACATGGTCGAGCTGCCCGGCCCGCCGTTATAAAAAAATGTAATCGGCCGATCTTCAGCATTCGCGCCCGTTTTGAAGTAGGCCACGTAGAACATGTGCGCCACAGGTGGCGCATCGGCGGGTTCCTTGGGCGCCGCAAGCGCAAGCTGCGAGCCCGGCAGCGGCTTGCCGTCGGGACCCAGTTGCGCATCATCCGTGTCGGTCGCGCCTACCGTGATCGTGCCTGCAATCGCCGTGTACGCGATATGCTGTCCGCCCGTATCGATCGAGCCTTGCGTGGTTGAATCCGGCGGTGGCGCCGGTTCAGGAGCTTTCGTGCTCTTCTCGGCGGTGGCGTCGGGATTCGCGGCGGGTTTTTGGTCTTGCGCGAGAACAGCCGGAGCAAGCATCGGTGCGGCAAAAAGGGCAAGCAGAATTGGAGCTACGGATCTCATGGAAGGGCCTCCAGGACGAGCGGGTCGTGCAGGGGAACAGTATAGAACGCCGTGCGGGGCAGGGGAGCAAGGACTGTTCCCAATTCCCTACCCGCTGATCACTGCTTCTCCGTGATCCTCGGCCGCGTCTCCGATTGCAATTGTTTTGAGACTTCCTCGACCTCACGGAAAACGCGCAGCAGATTCCCGCCCAGAATTTTCCGGCAGTCCTCGGCCGAATACCCGCGAGCCATTAGCGCCGCCGTGATCTTGGGCAGATCGGCGGGTGAGTCAAGCCCCTCAGGCAACTGGCCATTCACTCCATCGAAGTCCGATCCCAGGCCCACGTGATCCACTCCCGCCACCTTGGCAATGTGGTCGATGTGATCAATGAGCAACGAGAACGGCGGCCGTGGAATGCGGTCGGCCGCGGCGCGCTGCAGCTTGTCGATCTCCGCCTGCGTCGTCTCTTTGCCCTCGGCTTTGTCCTTCGCTTTCAGCGCGTCGATCTGCTTCTGCACCTCCGGCTCCATCGCTTTCTGCGCTTTGCGGTAGTCGTCGGAAAGAAACGCGGAGTAGAAGTTCACCATGACCACGCCGCCCTTCGAATTAGGGGGGCCGTAAGTAGCAATCGCGCGCAGCATGTTGTCGCTCATGTTGCGCGGCGCGTCGCACAGCGCCCGCGCCGAAGAGTGCGATGCAATCACCGGAGCCCGCGAGACGTTCAGCGTCCGGAAAAACGTGCGGTCCGAGACGTGAGACACGTCCACCATCATGCCCAGCCGGTTCATCTCGTAAACCACGTCCTTGCCGAACTCGTTCAGGCCTTGCTCGGTGTGCGGCACGCTCTTGTCGTCAATGTCGCCTGAGCTGTCGGCCCATCCATTCGAGTTGGCCCACGTCAGCGTCATATAGCGCACGCCCAGCGCATAGTATTGGCGCAGCAACCCCAGCGAATCCTCGATGGAATGGCCGCCTTCGATTCCCATCAGCGCCGCAATCTTGTGATCCCGGTGCGCGCGCTCGATTCCCTCAGGCGAAGTAACCAGCTCCATTTGATCGGAGTGCTTCAACACTTGCTGCTTGACGGCATCGATCAGATCGAGCGTGCGGTGCGCGTACTGGCCCTTGAATCGAGCGGGATCGACCCAGATCGAAAAGAATTCCGCTCCCAGGTTTCCTTTGCGCGCTGTCTCCAGGTTCCAGTCGCCGCCGCCGAGCGGATCGCCGAGGTCGAAGTTTTCGTCGAGAAAGCGTTGCGGCGTGTCGGCGTGCGTGTCGATGACGATGGCGGAGCGATGAACCGCTTCGGGCGTGAGCGCTTTGGGTTTGGTCATGGTTGAGGATGGGTTGGCTGAGTTCTGGCCCCAGGCCAGGGCCGGAATTGCAGCGAAGAGAAGAGCATACACCGGTGCGTAGCGCATAGACTTGCGATGAGTCTATACCAACCGCGCAAGAGCCGGGATCCGGCGGGGCCGCTAACCAGCGCCATCGTCAATTGCTATCCTGACTCCGGGAGCGCGGTGCAATCGGAGGTCGATCCACCAGGTATGTATTCACCCAAATTCAATCAGGTTCACGATCGCGGCATCCTGCTTGAAGCCATGCGGGCTTATTCGTTCGCGACGATCTTCGGTCCGGCGGCTGGCGAGCAATCGGGCGCGAGCGCCATGGCGACGCATCTTCCGCTGGTCGTCAAGGATGAAGGCGAGCACGGCCTTCTTCAAGGCCATTTCGCCAAAGCCAACCCCCATTGGCAGGCGCTCGCCGGACGTGAAACTCTTGTCGTCTTCGCAGGGCCGCACAGTTATGTCTCTCCGACGCTCTATGTTGAAGAACTCTCCGTGCCCACATGGAACTACATCGCTATTCACGCTTACGGCACGCTCTCGCTGGTCGACGACGCTCCCGGCAAAGATGCGCTTCTCGCCGATCTTATCGCCGCAAATGAGCCTGCATTCATGGATCGCTGGCATGCGATGCCCGACGGCTTTCGCCGCACCATGCTCGCGGGCATCATCGGCTTTCGCATTCCCATCGCGCGCATCGAAGGCAAATTCAAGCTCAGCCAGAATCGATCCTCCCAGGAGCGCGCAAATGTGCATGCCGCACAGTCCGCGGGCGGCCCTGACGAGCGGGCTCTGGCGCAGTGGATGGAGCGCTTGTTGGGGCCGAATCTCCAACCCTGACAGTGGCGCACAGGCATCCTCGCGAGTCCAGCATTTGTTATACTTGCAAGGGTAGCAATCCTGCGGAAGTGGTGAAATTGGCAGACACACCATCTTGAGGGGGTGGCGCCCAAAAGGCATAGGGGTTCAAGTCCCCTCTTCCGCACCAAAAGATCTTCGCGTCCGTGCCAGTCAACTCGGGCACGCATGGAAAGCAGCTTAAGAAATGCAGATTTTCTTTTACTTTGTTGTCACCTTGCACATACTCGTGTGCTTCTTTCTGATCGGTGTCGTCCTGCTGCAGCAGGGCCGCTCGGCCGACTTGGCTGGCGCATTCGGCGGCCAGGGTTCGCAAACCGCATTCGGTCCCCGCGCGGCGGCCAACGTGCTCACTCGCCTCACTACTTGGTCGGCGATCATCTTCATGTGCACGTCGATCAGCCTGGTGGTTCTCTTTGTGCGTTCCAGCGGCTCACACTCGGTGCTGGAAGGTAGTCACACTGCCCCGGCCAGCGCCCCCGCCAAGCCCGGCAAGTAAACCGGGCAGCATCGCACAGGCACCGGAGGCCGGATTCGGCTGCTCCTCGCTATACAGCGTCATAAAACGGACTAGTTGTTGGAACTCTGCACAGTGCCGGTTGACGTGGTGTCCTGGCTGGCGAAAGCCGCTTTCAATTTGGCCGCCGTGCGATTGAGCGCATCCTCGTAATCCGCGGGGTTGTAGTTGTGGCCACCCTTGATGAAGTCGTGGTCGGCTCCGGGATAAGTGACAAGCTCGAAGGGCGCGTTGGCGGCTTTGGCGCTGGTTTCAATGGCACGCGCTGTCTCAATCAGGCAGCAATTCTCAAAATGGTCTGATTCTCCCGCGAACATCAGCACCGGGACGGACATGCGCCTGGTAAAACCGGGTAGCCTGGCGGCGAATCCGGTTGCGGGATACCAAACGATATCCACTGCGACAAGGTCGGGCCATTCTGAGCCGAGGCCCAGCGCGAACCCCCCGCCGAGAGAAATGCCAACGAGCGCAACTTTGCCAGGCAGGGCATGCGGCGATTGCTGAGCGGCCAGAATTGCGGCTCGCAGATTGCCACCCAGCATTTTTGCGATTTGCCTGCCATCGCAAACGTAAACATCGTAACCCAGCGCGGCGATGGCCTCAGAAAGGGCCTTGTCGTGCTTGGGGCCCATGATTCCGGAAACGAAGACAACCACGTGACCCTTGCCCTGAGGCGGAGCAATTTCCTCCTGCGCGAAACCGCGTGCGGTAAACAGAAGCGCTGCGACCAGCGAAGCGACGAGCGGGAGGAGTCGGAGCGATGATTTCGTCATGAATTTCCTTTCCTGGGCCGGGGCGCGCTACTGGTAGTTGCCGATGAGGACGAAAGGCGCCCAGTAGTATGGATGGGCGTAGCCGAGGTTGGAAGTTTGTGCCGAGGATTGGTCGACGGGTTCGAAGCCGCGGCCGGTATTGGCGCGGGTTGTACCGGAAGCGCCGTGTAAAAAGGCAAGCTGGGCCTGGCGCAGCGCCTCAGCCTTGCCCTCGGCGGGATTCCTGGCCCAGCGATCGTAGAAGTCGCTCATGATGCGGCTAGTCGAGAGGTCGTTCACGTCCCACAGAGTGGCGAGAACGGCTTCAGCGCCCTTTTGCTGCGCAACCATGCCCAGGCTGTCCATCTCGAATCCGTTCCGGGATTTGTAATCCTTCGCCGTGCTACAAGCCGAGAGGGTCAGCAGTCGCGTTCCATGGAATGCGACGGACGAGTTTTCCATATCAGAAAGGTTCCACTCGAAACCCTTCACGTCGCCCGCATCATTGCCGCCCATCAGCAGGAAGGGTTCATCGCCCGTGCCGGCAATCAGGACGAAGTGGCTGGCGATGTGAACCACGGGGAATCCGCTGCCGGAGCCGAGTGCAGTTTTCAATGCGGCCAGCGTGAATTTCTCGTCGGGCATGATTTTGCCCGTCATTGGGCCGTGCGAGTCGGGGATGGAAGCATCGTGTGCGACGGAGTCGAGCTCGGGAATGACGCCGGGCAGCGCCGGCATTCCGTCGTAGCTCTTCGATAGGCCCATGACCAGCGCCTTGGGCGGATCGCCGCCTTGGGTGGGCGCATCCGCGATGTGGCCGAAGCTTTCGGGCGTGAAGAGCACGTTGTGGAAGCGCTCGACCAGGTAATGGTTGCCGTCGTACAGCGCACCCATCGGCAGGTAGCGCAATGCGTCGTCGAGAGACCACAACAGCGTGGGAACATTATCTTGCGATCCATTTGCCGCTTCGATGGTCTTCAACTCGTCTTCAAGCGGCGCCACGATCATGGTGTAGAGCTGGTTCAGTTGAGGCCGCGGATCGGTGGAGGGCGAGCCAATGGCCTTGAGCGCTTCGAGTGCTTTGCCGCGAACATCGGCCGAGGAGGCGGGAAGTTCAAATTTGTGGCGGGAGTTCGCTGTGATCACGATCGCGTAAGCGTGATCTTCGCCGAGCAGTATGCGGATTCCGATCACATTTGGCCCAAGTTTGGCGAGCGACCTTTGCAGATAGCTTTGCGCGGTGTCGGCAGTGGGCTCGCCCGGGGCAGGCTGCTTGTCGAGTTCCGGAATAATCGAATTGTTGAAGCCATCGCGGATTGCCGATTGCGCCTGCTCCAGGTCCGCGGCCAGCGTTTTCAGCTGCTCATCGTCGGCGGGAGTGCGCGCAGGATTGGCCTCAAGCTGAGCGGCTTGGAGATTCCATCCTTCAATGTCGCGCGCCTTCTTTTCGAAATCGGGCAGCAAGGATTCAACCTTCTGCTGGGCGGGCGAGAGCTTGAGCGGTTCAATGGCGGCAGCGGCCCCCGGAGCCGAATCGGGGACGAGGTCTTTTAGCTCCTGCTCCTTGAGCAGGTCGAGAATCTGCTCCGCTTCGCCCAGGCGTCCGGCTTCAATGAGCAGCTCGGCCAGCGTGCGATAGGCGCCGGATTTGGATTGCGCAAAGCCAGCCTGGAGGCTCTTGTCCATTCCAACGATGTTCTTGCGAATCGACTGATAGGAGTTGACCGCCTCGAAGCCGAAGAAGATGGCCTCTTCAACGCGATGCTGATTGCGGAACCCCATCATCAATGAGGTCTCGATGGCGCCCTCGACCTCGGGATCGCCCACAGCTTTTGCCAGGCCTAAAGCGGCGAGAGAGCTGGCCAGGGAGCTATCGGGCTGCTGAAGCGCCGAGTACGACCAGGAGATGGTCATCAGGTCCTGCGCCTCGTTGCGCTCGTCTTTCACCTCTCGCCAGATGGCCAGCGCCTGCAACTCAAGCTTCAATGCCTCTTCCGGCTCTCCCAGATCAGTGTGATCCCTGCCCAGGTTGTTCAGGGCCATGGCTTCGCCGCGGCGACTGCCGGTTTCGCGAAAGATGGGCACGGCCTGGCTGCCGTAGTCGAGCGCCTTGTGCGGCTGGCCAAGATCAGCGTAGGCCCGGCCGATGTCGCTGAGAGCGAGCCCCTCACCGTTTCGGTTGCCCACTTCGCGCCAGATGGGCAGCGCCTGGTTGTAGTAATCCATCGCGCTTTGCTGTTGGCCGAGGTCGCGATAGAGACGGCCGATGTTGTTGAGCGTGAGCGCTTCTCCCTCGCGGCTGCCGATCTCGCGCCAGATGCCGAGGGCCTGGTTTAAAGACTCCAGGCCTTTCTGCTTTTGGCCGATCTCCGCATAGGCGGGACCCATGTCGTTCCGAACAAGAGCCTCACCTGCGCGCTCGCCACTCTGCTCGAAGATGGGAAGCGCCTGGGCGAAATATTTGAGCGCCTCACGGCCCTGGCCTTCATCGGCGTACGTTCTGCCCAGAGCGTCGACCGTTCCCGCCTCGCCAACGGCGCTGGCGTTGACGATGTTGACGTTGGCCGCCGCGGTAAATTTCTCTCGCGCGGCTTCCATTCTTCGTGCGAACCGCCCCGAGCGCTGGCTCGGAGCGGCTTCTGCGGCCACGGACGTGTCTGGGTTGTCGATGTCGTGCCAGATCTCCATGGCATCGTTCAGATTCTTCAGCGCTTCTTCATGCTGGCCAAGATTCTCATAGACTCGGCCGATAAAGGTGAGCGCGTTGGCTTCGCCGGTGCGCTGCCCGGCGGTTTGCCACAAAGTCAGAGCCTGGTTCAGATACGACAGGGCTTTGTCTTCCTGCCCCAGATCGGTGTAGACCTGCCCCATGGTATTGAAGGTCATGGCCTGGCCCATCGCACCGTTCGACGCCTGCTCGATGGGAAGCGCTTCATTGAGGCAGTCGAGCGCTTTTTGCAACTGCCCGGACTCACGATAGACCGAGGCGAGAAGATTGAGATAAGGGAGCAACTCACGCGTTTTGTGAGCGGACCTTGCCTTCGCGGCCTCCTGCTCATACTGCGCGATGGAATCCTTGAGACTTGGGGCTTGTGCGCCGGCAACAGCCAGCAGGCACATTCCGGCTGCGAGGACGGCCACGAATCCGCTCTTGCGATTCATTTCTGATCCACTGCGCGCGCCGTCAGGGCTGCCCAGGAGTTGTCGATGGCTGCCCGGGAGTTGTCGCTGGCGCCGGCGTCGCTGCCGTCGCGTCCTTGTTATCGCCTTTGTCTTCGGCCGTATTCGCGGGCTTTGAAGGATGCAGCTTGTGCATCTCCTTGGCGCCGGTCTCTGGATCCATCAGAATCACCTTGATGCCCGAACCGAACACTCCGGAACTCCATTTCATGTAATAGATTTTCCCCTCGATGGCCTGAACTCGAATTCTCTCGGCTTGGCCTCTCGTCTGGTTCACCGCTGCGGCGCTGGACATGATGATGCTGGGTCCGTAGTACATTTTCGCCATTCCGGCAATCACGACCTTGCCCGGATCAACTTCTGTCCAGGCATATTCGCCGTTGAGCAACGTGGCCAGATAGACGCCATTGACATAAAGATGGTCGTGAGAGGCGGAACCGACGGCGTTCCCTGGCCGGTAAAGGCAGATGATCGCCTTGCCCTCGGAAGGCGCTACCGGCATGGGTGGCATCTCTTTCGCGGGCGAAGCGGCTGGGGCGGGCGCAGCGGTCTGCGGCTGAACCTGTGCGGCTGGCGCGGCCGGTTGCTGATCCTGCGCCGCCGCAACAGAACAGCCGCAGAAAAGCAACAACGCGCAGCAGGCCAGCACGGTGATTCCAGGTCCGCAGAGACCGCTCTTGCCGCGACGAGTGCCGGCAACATTGCGGTAAGCAGCGTTTTGCATTGGAGACACCCCTTTGCGATGGTTAGAAATCCGAGGACTGAATCAGGGGCCTGGCAACAGATACGGGAAGAATAGTCACCTGCGAGGCGCAGTCAGTGTCGCAAATCACTTCTGTTCTATGAGTGACGAGATTGAATGGGGTTAGATCGGGGAAAGTCGCTCAGCCTGGCAGCCGAGCCGGCTCATTTCAAAGTCGCAAGCAAGGACACAGATTTCGATTTCGCATCGAATATCTGATCCCTGACCCCTGAAACCTGACCCCTGTGATCTACACCGGCGGCATCGCGTCCACAACCGGCACGCCCGCCGGCGGCGTAAAGTGAAAAGTTTGCGCTGGTATCTCCACACCCGGCTGCTCGTCGGTGAATGTGAATCGAGTGATCGCCCCGTCGGCCTCTTCCACTTCAATCGCGTTGATCAAGCCTGCAGCCGTCACCGTCAACGCCAGCCGCGTTACGCGCTTTTCCTGGCCTTTGGGCACGCCGGTCAGGGTAAAGCAGCCGTTGCGCGCCTCAGCCACTGTCAAGCCCGTCAGCTCCTTTTCAAGCTGCGTGTGGCCCAGCAGAAAGCGCAGCGGCGAGCGCAGATCGTCCAGCTCATTTGCCGGGATACGCTGCACCTGCGCATCGCCCGTTGTGTAGAACCACGCATATTTGCCGTCGAGTAAAAAGATCTTTCCCTGCGGAGTGCTGTACTGCCACATCATGCGGCCCGGCTTACGCAGGAAAAGAGTGCCGCTTTCGGTCCGCGTCATCCCGAGCCCGGCATAGCTTTCGCTGAACCCGGCCTTCAGTGATTGCAACTGATCGTAGCGGTGGTCGACGCGTGCGGCGAGCTCATGCACTGATGGCGCGTTCTGCTGCGCGGAAAGGTTCGTTGCACAAAACAAAACGGCGGCCACAACAAGGCCGCCGTTCAGCATAAACACGCGTCTCTTCATTGGCCAAGCGTCTGCGTGCAGTTGACGCCGCCGGCGGGATCAAACTTGATTTGCCCCGACTCATCGGTGCAATAGCCGCGGTCGCCGGTCTTTCCCACCGACTGTGGCTTGGCAACCACAGTGAAGCTGTTGAAGCGATCCACGTTGTTGGCCGTCACTTTGTCGCCGCAGGCGATCGAGAACTCATATCCCTGCTTGAACCCTGAAGCCAGGTCCCCCGGCAGCAGTTGCGAACTTGCCGGCGTCGGTGGTCCGGAGTGCGGATCGCCACCCAGCGCCTCCAAAGTGCAGGCATATCCTGTGGCGGGATAGGATTCTGCATACATCATCTGAGCCTGCACAATCTTCTGCAAGGAATTCACCGCCGACAAGGAATTCGCTCGTTTCGTATAGACGCCGATGCTTGCGATGGCCAGCAGCGAAAGAATCGCGATGATCGCCATCACGATGAGCAATTCCATCAGGGTGAATCCATCGGTCGTAGTAAGACGGCGCGCGCGATTGCGGCAAGAAAGCGAAGACTTGCAGTTCATTAGATTCCCAAAGCCTCGTGAAACAGGCCGGCTTTCACCGGCCATCTCTAAAGATGCTACACCTACAGACGCAATTGGGAAACGGATCGCTCAGCACACCAGCCGCGCCCGGCTCAGTTTTACGCCGTCCAGCCGGCCCAGCAGCGTCACGGCGATGTTCTCCGGCTCAAACAGCCGCTGCGCCATCGTCTGCACCTCGCCCGCATCCACTGCTTCAATCCTTGCAATCACTTCGTCGGCTGAGAAGAACTGGCGGAAATACATCTCCTGCCGTGCCAGGTTGGCCATGCGCGCGCTTGAGCTCTCAAGTCCCAGCAGAATGTTGCCCTTCAGTTGGTCCTTGGCGCGGGTCAGTTCCTCAGCCCCAATCGGGATTTCTTTCAGGTTGCGGAACTCCGCCAGAATCAGATCAACAACCTCCAGCGCTTTGCCTGCGGACGTGCCGGCATAAACGCAGAGATTTCCCGTGTCGCGGTAGGGGCTCATATCGGAGTAAACCGAATAGGCCAGCCCCCGCTCCTCGCGGATGTTCTGGAACAGCCTCGAGCTCATGCCGCCGCCGAGCACCGTGTTCAGGATCGATGTCGCAAAGCGGCTCTCGTCCGTCACCCGCGGCGCGGGCACGCCCAGGCAAATCTGCACTTGCTCCAGCGCCTTTTTATTGCGCAGAATAATCCGCGCGCTGGGCGCAGGCGCCGATAGTTCGCTGAGCGTCTGGCCGCCGGCCAGCGCTGAGAACTTTTCCGCAACAGCCTCCACAAATCCGTCGTGGTCCAGGTTCCCCGCCGCGGAGAACACCATATTCCCGCCGTGGAACCGGTCGCCATGGTAGCCAAGAAGCTGTTCCTGACCGAGCCGCCCCACCGTCTCCGTCGTTCCCAGGATCGGCTTGCCCAGCGGATGCCCCTTCCAGAAACTCTGCGTGAACAGCTCATGCACCAGCACGTCCGGATTGTCTTCGTCGATCTTGATCTCTTCCAGAATCACGCCGCGCTCGCGCTCGATGTCAGGCAGGGCAAAAGTCGGATTCAGGACCATGTCCGTCAGCACGTCCAGCGCGATGGGCACGTGGTCTGAAAGCGACTTCACGTTGAAGCAAATAGTTTCCTTGCTCGTGAACGCGTCCAGGTTGCCGCCAATCGAGTCCATCTCTCGGGCAATCTTCTGCGCCGAACGCGACTTGGTGCCCTTGAAAAGCATGTGCTCCACAAAGTGCGAGATGCCGTTCATCTCCGCGCTCTCGCACCGCGAGCCCGACTTGATCCACACCCCCATGGCTACCGAATGCAGGTAGTCCATGCGCTCGGTCAGCACAATCAGGCCGTTCGGCAGCTCAGTGCGGCGAAGATTTCGTTCAACGCTCATAGTCATCCTGTGGAAACTTGATTCTAGGCCATTCCGGCTCTTGCGGCGCGAATCTGGACGTCACGCCCCGGCGCTCCGGGCTATCATGCTCAGAGTTGTGCCCGAGAATTCCGACCAACTCGTCCCGTTAGACCCTGCGGCCTCTCGCACCCAGAACCGTGTCCCGCTGTTTGGATTGGATGCTGAAGCTATCGTTGCGGTTCTGGCAGGGGAAGGCGAGCCATCATGGCGCGCGACTCAAATCGTTGAAGCCATTTATCGTCAGTATATTAAAGACGTTTCTTCCATTACTACATTGTCTTTTGATTTGCGCCGGAAATTGCGTGACCAGGGTTGGCAGATTGGCCGTCCGGAGATCACGAAGGCCTTTCAATCCGCCGACGGAACGGAGCGCTACTTGGTCCACTGCCCAGGTCCAAAGGCGGAAACTGTCGAAACCGTCTGGATGCCCGAAGGCGACGATGGTGAGGCTGGCGACGGATCCAATGACGAATCCGGCGCCAGCAACGAGACAAAAGACTGGCGACGTGCCACGATCTGCGTCTCCTCGCAAGTCGGTTGCGCCGTTAATTGCCAGTTCTGTCTAACTGCCAAGCTGGGGCTTCAACGCAACCTGACGGCAGGTGAGATTGCCGGCCAGGTGGTCGCCGTCCTCGATCGCCACAGCGTCCGCGTCGGTCGCGACCGCGTCAATCTCGTTTTTATGGGAATGGGCGAGCCGTTTCTCAACTACGACAACTTTATGGCTGCCGTGCGTTTGTTGGTCCACGAAGTCGGTTTGAGTCCGCAGCGCATGACGGTCTCCACCTCCGGCATCGTACCGGGCATCGAACGCTTCGCCGAAGAGCCTTCCGATCTCCGCCCAAAGCTGGCCATCAGCCTCAATGCGCCCAACGACGAAACTCGCGCCGAGATCATGCCCATCAACCGCAAGTGGCCGATCTCATCCGTAATCGATGCCGTGCGCCGCGTCCGCCTTCGCCCTCGCGAACGCATCACCTTCGAATATGTTCTGCTTGGTGGCGTCACTGACCGGCCCGAACACGCCCAGGAAGTCGCCCGCCTCGTGCGCCGCACCGGCCTGCCCGCCAAGGTCAATCTGATTGCCTGGAACCCGGGCCCGGACTTCCACTACTCGACTCCAAAACCCGAAACTGCAGAGCAGTTCCGGAAGGCCCTGACCGCCGAAGGTATTCCCGCCTACATCCGCCAGCCGCGCGGCCGCGACATCTTCGCCGCCTGCGGCCAGCTCAAGCGCACCGTCGGAGCGTAAATCCGGCGTAGCCCAGCGACCCCACCAACCTATCTACTGGTTCGCCGGCATCGGCAGCGGCTGCACGCTGCCGCAGTCCGCGCCTTTGTAAGTCGAAGTCGACTGCACCGTCATGTCCATGGGTTGGCTGTTTGGCCCCATCTGCATCGTACCCGTAAGGTGCATGGTGGTTTTGGTCGTATTTGCGTCAACAAACGTTGCCTGCACTGTGCCGGTCCCGTTGAACTGTCCGGAACAGGTCATGGTCGCGGTCATGCCGCCAGAATTCAACTTAATGTCCGTCATTTTGCAATTTCCACGTGGCGGATTCGAGAACGGACCACCGTACTTATCGATCATGGCCTGCGTCACGCAAACCTGTGTTGTCTGCGGCGCGAAGGGCGACGCCGGCATCTGCATTCCCGGCGGCAATTGCACGCCAGGAGGCAGTTGCGGCATCTGTGGCGCATTCGCGCCGCCCATATTCATTTGAGTTGTCGTCACCCACAGGCCCGCCTTCTGCTGCGATTGGCCCCACGCCAACGCGGCAAGCGCTACCACACAACTGCCCACTAACGTCCAAATTCGTTTCTTGCTCATCACCCCTCCTGATCGCTCAGCCTCAGTGGCCGTATCGTCTAACTGTACTTCGTTTCGGGTGCGATCGAAAAGCAAACTTTCTATTCAAGGCGTTTGTCCTAGTGAGTCTCCGGTGCGCTGGGGAAGGAGGCCATCTCAGTGGCGATATGTTGAAGCAGGCTATTGCACGCCGCTGCCTTCTCCGAAAATATTTGCGCCACGTCTCGCATCCCCTGAGCAGATTGCCGCATACTCTCGGCGGAGGCGCGCATGATTTGAACAGAACCGTTTGGATCGGTGGGCCCATTTCCGCTGGGTTCTGCAACGGTCGTCGAAGGAGCAGACCCCGGCTGAATCCCTTGCTCAAGGCGTTCAAAATTGGCAAAGTACTGGTCCGGCGTTTTTGCACTCCTAAGTGCGGCTACTTGTTCCATTTGTCTTTGTGAAATACTCCGCGAGAAGTCCGTAAGCACCGGGACGGCCACATCCGTAACCGCATTCGTTACTGCGAACACATTAGCCAATCGCCCAGCGCTTTTCGCATCTTTTTCCGCTTTGCTGGCTTCCTCGCTAACGTGCTCTGAGAGCTTATTCAGACCGTCTCGAGCCGCCGTGAGCGACGCGATGGCATCGGTGAACTTGCTCTTCGATTCCGCATTCATGCCATCGGCCTTCAGTTTTTCTGCGACCAGGGACTGATAGGCTCCCCAGGCAAAATGCCTGGCCCAAGGCGCGGCACTGTTGTCATCCAGCTGAAACTCCGCTCCGGCCGCCATGAGGATTTTCGCAGTTTCGTATTGTTCGCCTAATAGCGCATGGGCCAGCGCAGTGCCACCGTTGAACCCCTTTCGATTCAGCTCTGCTTTCCGGCTGATCAGCAATTCGACTACATCCCGGCTCCCAGCCCCTGCGGCCTCGATCAACGCTGTGTTGTTGCCCGGCCGCTGAAAATTCAAATCGGCGCCGTGTTCGAGCAAAAACGTTACTACATTGGCGTGGTCAAACTTCGAGGCTTGCGTAAGCGGTGTAATGTCCCTCTCTACGAGTAGAGCCCGCAACGTGGCAAGGAATTCGGGCGTAAGGAACTTGGAGGGTTGCCCATCACCGATCAAGCTCTGAGCCGATCTTGCTGTCTCCTCGTTGATGTTGGCGAACGCATTCACGTCAGCGCCTGCGTTGACCAGCAGTTCAACAACGGTTTCATCTCCAACTACCGATGCGGCGTCGAGAGCGGCCGTGTTGCGCTCCATCACGGGGAGAACGTCCATAGCCTTTGTCTGATTGACATTGGCGCCCTTTTTGATCAGCAATTCAACCACGTCGGCATGGTCGCCAACGACAGCTGCATAAAGCGGGAAATTGCCTCGTGCATCCCTGCCATTTACATCAGCGCCATTTTCGATCAGATCGCGTACAACTTCAATGTTGCCCGAGACCGATGCGCTGATCAGAGGCGATGATGTGTCAGGGGGAGGGAGCTTCTTGTCTTTCGCAAAAGCGGCTGTCGTGGCGAGCATCGCGACGAACATAAATAGGGATATCAAGGTGCGTTTGCGGCCCAGCAAACGAATGTGAATCCACCGCTCGCCGGGACCGCCTGTCGCGACTCTTTCCGCCATAATTCCTCCCGAGGTTGAATTCCAAACTGAGTAATTAAGAACGCCGATCTTCACTAAGTCCCCACTTTGCATTTCGGGCTGCCGCCCAAGTGAATTCCCAGTTTCGCGTCCCCAGCAAGCTTATTGCCTCCGCTCTCCGCGAAAAGGCTAGAGAACGACTGGAGGCATCTGGATGTCTGGGGCGCGCGCACTTCGACTCTATCCCATGCCGTCTCGGTGTGAAAAGAATTTCTTATTGAGGATTTCGCGTCGGCCCGGCGCGTTTCCCGGCCAACTCCAGGACAGCGTCTGCCACGCGGCTCGCGGTGTGGCGCACGACGTTCTCTTCGCTGGCAAAGTTGCCCACGACGCAGCGCACTCCCAGTGCTTCAATCCGCTTTATGTCGGCCACAATCGGCGCTGCGTCTTCTGCCGCGTACCGCGCAACCGTCTCCGGCGAAAACTGCCCGGTATTCACAATCGCGTAGTCGAAAATCTGCTTCCGCGTGTGCTCGTAGATGCGCGCGATGTGCTCTGAGGCGGTCAGATTCAGGCTCTCATTGGCTTGTGTCATCAGATTCGAGATGTAGACGCGCACGCCGCGCGCGGCTCCCAGCGCCGAAGGGATTCCGTCCACCAGCAGATTCGTGATCAGCGAAGTGTAAAGCGATCCTGGCCCGACCGTGATCAGATCGGCGCGCTCGATCGCCTCGAGCGTCTCCGGCAATGGCGCCGGATGGGGCGGATCGAGAGTCAACTCCACGATGCGCCGCTTGCTGGCCGTAATGTTCGTCTCGCCGCGCACCACCGATCCGTCGTCCATGCTCGCCACCAGCGTGGCATTCGCCGTCGTGGCTGGATAGATCCTGCCCCGCGTGGCCAGAATCTTCGAAGCCAGTTGCACGGCCTGAGCAAAGTCGCCCGTGATCTCCGTCAACGCCGCCACAAACAGGTTGCCGAAGTTGTGCCCCTTCAGCCCATTCCCGCCGCGAAAGCGATGCGTAAAGAGCTTCGCCAGCAGGTCCTCTTCTTCACTCAGCGCAACCATGCAGTTGCGTAGATCTCCCGGCGGCAGCATGTTAAAGTCCTGCCGCAGCCGGCCCGACGACCCACCGTCGTCGGTCACTGTGACCACGGCCGCCAGGTCGGCAATGGCGCAGCCGGTGTCAAGACTCTGGCCCGGCGCGGAAACATGCCCGCGAAGTCCGCGCAGCAGCGTCGAAAGGCCTGTCCCGCCTCCGATGGCCACAACGCGCAGCCCCGGCGCAAGAGGCCGAGCGGCATGCTCGGGATTCGGCGCACGCGCGCGTTCACTTCTTACTTTGGAAGAGTTCAAAGCACGACCTACGGAACTTCAGGATAAAGCAACTCGGTGAAGCGCGGATCGTCCACCATATTCTGGAAGTCGTTATCGACGCGCGCCTGCAACCGGTTCTTCGGATTCAGCTCAATCGCTCGGGCCAGGTTGTCCAGGCAGTTCTGCACATGCCCGGTTATGGCTTCCAGCACGGCCAGCCCATAGAACGCATAGTCGGCCATGGGATGAGCGGACAGGATGCTTCCGAATTGCTCGCGCGCTTCCTCGTAGTAGCCGGTATTGAGCTGCGATATGGCGTAGTCGTAGTGCTCCTCGGGCGTTAAGAACGAGAGGCTGCCTTTCTCCATCTGCCGCCGGCAGGTGACGATATACACCCGGCAGCGATCCTGCAACTCTACAGGCGCTTCAGGTAGCAGCTTCTCCAGCGCGACGAGCGCCTTCTCGTACTTGCCTTGCTGCAGCAGTTGCACTGCGGCCTGGTAGTGCTGAACGGCGGCATCATTGCCAGTCCTGCCGTGGCTATCGGACTTGCCGGCCACAACTGAAGTCTTCTTGCGGCTGGGGGCCGCGGATCGTGCCTCTTGCGTCATGAGTTTTCCAACACCTGTTTCGTTTGCCGCGGAACCTGCCCCACCCCCGGCAGGAAACCAATTTTGAGAAACAATTCTGCTTAGGCCATGTTTATACGCAGAACCCCGTCATGAGTCAATGGGTGATCCTGGACCTCCGCTCAGCCGCGCCTTGAGCCTCCGGATTTCCCGTAGATCGCCGGGTTCAATGTGGGGTCGTTGTACAT
Source organism: uncultured Acidobacteriaceae bacterium (assembly GCA_963835355.1). Lineage (GTDB taxonomy): Bacteria > Acidobacteriota > Terriglobia > Terriglobales > Acidobacteriaceae > Telmatobacter. The sequence goes on from CAWIFE010000005.1 coordinate 141,704, forward strand.
CTTCAACTGGCGGTAAACCTTGAAGCGCCGTGCGCCGCCTAGTATCTCCTGCCACAGCGCATCGAGACACGCGGCGAGGTCTACGCGCTGCTCTTCGAGAATCTTGAGCCGCTCGCGATTGCGTTCCGCGTGCCCCGCCGGCGCATCCTTCCGCTTCGCCTCTTCACGCGTGTGGTAGATCTTCAGCGCCAAAATCGAAAGCCGGTCGACCATCTGTCCCGGCGACTCGGAATGGAGCGGCGCAGCGGGATTCGACAGGCCGCGCTCTTCCAGCCAGCGCCGCGTCGCGTGGTCCAGCTCCTCCATCAGATCGTTGCGCAGTTGGTTGGTCTGGTCGATCCGACGCTTCACGTCCGCAATCTCCGCGTCGCTCGCGCCGGGCGCGCGCGCCTCGTCCTCAATGTGCCACAGATCGAAGTTCGCCTTGTGATGCCGCGCCACGAGCCCCAGCCATTCACCGCCCGAAACTGAAGATGATCCGCCCACAGGCGCGTCGGGCTTCTCATGCCACTCCCGCGTCAGCGCATCCTGCAGCCGAACAATCTCCGTTGCCGAAACCATCCTTGCCCGTCCTCTTGCGTCGTTCTATTTGGTTGCGCTCGCCTGCATCCGCAGGCTCCATCCTAGAACCTCGGTCTCCGCCGCTCCAAGCTCCCTCGTCGAGTCCCCGCGGTAAAATCGAAACGAACTTGTCTGCCCCGCTCCCCTTGAAAGTTTGGTTCCTTGTCGTTTTGGAGGTCCCATGAAGACATGGTGCTTCGCATTCTTCGCTTCGTTGGTGGGTGCGGCGTCCACCCTGCCAGCGCAAAAGATTCAGGTTGTGCCGGCTCAGGCCATGGCCGACCAGCCCGCATCCATCATCGTCACCGTCGTTGCCCCAGGTTCCAAGGTCACCATTCGCGCCGAATTGGCTGACGGCGATGCTCACACATGGGCTGCTCAGGCCGATTTCTTCCGCGCTCAGATCGCCGTCGAAGCCACCAACGGTCCCATCCTCATGATCGGCGGGGAGGACGACGGCATCTGGCCCTCCGCTGAGATGGTGCGCGTCGTCGCCCGGCGCCTGCGTTCCAATCACTTCTCCCATCTGGTCGTGGCGCTCCTTTATCCCCACGCGGGTCATCGCGCCGGACTTCCCGACATTGCGCCCACCTGGAGCAGCGGGGTAACGCAACGGATTTCAGGAAGATCAGAGGAGTTCGGCGGATCGCCCCGGGGCAATGCCGAGTCTTCTCTCGATGCAACCCCCAAGGTGCTTGACTTTCTGGCCACGAGCCTTGGCCAGACCGCCCCGCCAACTCTGCCGAATCCCTGAATTCCGAATCGATCGTTTCCCGCCTGCGGCGATAGTTCGACAAAGCGCAAAGGATTCGAACGACCAATTACCTTCGGCTTTCTCCCGCCGTGAAAGCCACCAGCGAGCTGGGCTTGGTGGCATCAAGCGGCGATAGATGCTGAAAACTTATCTGCAATGAAACCAATGCGGTAGCCTGTGCAAAATTTTCGCGTTGACAACATACCGACCAGTTGGTATGTTAGTTGCCATTGAGGATGACACCTTGACCGTCCGCCACGAAAAACTCGCCCTCTCCAGAAAAAAGCTCCTCGACGCGTCGCTCCATGTCATCCGGGCCAAGGGCTACGAAGCCACCACGGTCGACGATATCTGCGCTGCCGCGGGGCTCAGCAAGGGAAGTTTCTTTCATCACTTCAAAAGCAAGGAAGATCTCGCCCTCGCGGCCGCCGACTACTGGATCGAAGTCACAACCGCCATGTTCGCCTCCGCGCCCTATCACGCGCCGGCTGACCCGCTCGAGCGCTTGCTGGCTTATGTCGACTTTCGCAAGTCCCTGCTCATGGGCGATCTGGCCGACTACACCTGCCTGGTCGGCACCATGGTCCAGGAGACCTACGACACCCATCCAGCCATCCGTCTGGCCTGCGATACCAGCGTCAGTGGCCACGCCGCTACGCTCGTCCCCGACATTGAAGCGGCCATCCGCCAGCGCGGTGTCCGCGGCGATTGGACTGCCGAGAGCCTCGCGCTCTACACGCAGGCAACAATCCAGGGCGCATTCATCCTCGCTAAAGCAAAGTTAAGCCGCGAAGTCGCCGCCCAATGCATTGACCATCTGCGCCGCTATCTTGAATTGCTCTTCTCCGAACGTCATCTCCAAAATCAGATTTCTTGAATCAAGCCAGCTGCTTTTCACCACTCGTCCGCCAAAACAAATTCGACCTCAGGAGCGAAACATGACTGCAAGGATATTCAAAGCAATCGTTCTCGCCGTCCCCATTGTCCTGGCCGCGCGCGTTTCCACAAAGCCCGTGCAAGCCCAGGAGAACAAGTCGACCTATCCGGCGATGGCGCCTCTTGACCAATACCTCATCGCCGATCGCGACCAGGAAATCGCGCTCGCAAAAAGCGCCGCTCCGCCCGCGCTTTCGAGCGACGCTAGCGTGATGGTCCTCGAAAAGGACGGCTACCACACCGCGATTGAGGGCAAAAACGGCTTCACCTGTATCGTCGAGCGAGGATGGATGTCTCCCTTGGACAGCACGGATTTCTGGAATCCCAAATTGCGCGGTCCCATCTGCTACAACCCGCCCGCCGTGCGCTCCATCCTTCCTTACACCATTCTGAGAACCAAGCTGATTCTGAGCGGCCTGACCAAAGACCAGATGGTCGACAACATTCGATCCCAGCTTGCGGACGGCCTGTTACCGCTGCCCGAGCCTGGAGCCATGTCCTACATGATGTCGAAAGACCAATATCTTGGTGACGGCCCCGGACACTGGCATTCGCACCTGATGTTTCATCTCCCGCGCGGAATGGGTGCTGCAAGCTGGGGAGCGAACCTGGACGGCTCTCCGGTGGTGTTCGATACGGATCACCATGTTCTAGGGCCTGAGCCCGAGACCATTTTTATGGTGCCCGTCGACCACTGGTCCGACGGAACTCCAGCCGGGCATCAGCACTGACACTCGCGCTTCCAGAATTGAACAAAATCAACCATTTCAACAGAGAGATTGAAACCGCATCATCATCTCTTCCAAAGGAGCACATCATGAGTCTCATTACCGAACCTGAAACCGTCAACTTCTCCGAAGCGCACTACGTCTTTATGGAGCGCCAGGGGCACATCCCGACCATCGCTCAACAGACTTGGCAAGCCGTCGGCGCCTTTGGCCACGAGATCGAAAAACACAACCGCATCGTGGGCGCAGCCGCGCTCTACAAAACCAACCCTGGCGTCTATCGCGCCGGATTCATGCTCGACGCGCCCCCGGTCAATCTCCCGGATGGCCTGACCTACGCAGAGCTCCCCGCTGGTAAATACACCCGCTTCACGCTTAACGGCGCATACGACCAGTTGCCCGAAGCCACGCGCCGCGCCTTCGAAATTGTCGCCGAAAAGAAGATTCCTCTGCGCGACGACTTCAATATCGAGCACTACCTCAAGGATTCGATGACCACCCCCGCAAACGAGCTCGTCACCGAAATCCTGTTTCCCGTGAACTAACGCGCATCTATACGATCGCCCCAACCGAATACGAATACCGCACTCACAACCCAGGAGGTCTCGCCATGTCGACTACGCCCATTAACAATTCGTCTCCTTCTTTCGATCCCGCTCCGTACGCGGTATCGTCACCCTCAACCAGGCCAGTTGAATCGCATGGATCCACTGGCTCCCATGAGATTCCCAAAGCCAGGCTCGTCACCGGCCGTGTTCTCTCTGCGCTCGCAGTGCTCTTCCTGCTCTTCGATGTATCAGGAAAGCTTTTCCAGCCTCGGCCCGTTCTCGAAGCAGTCGCGCGCGCCGGATTCCCGTTGCATTTGCTGTTCGGCATTGGGATTCTGCTCTTGGTCTGTACCGTGCTCTACGCAGTGCCGCGAACCGCCGTGCTGGGCGCGGTTCTACTCACCGGATTTCTTGGCGGCGCCGTGGAATCGCAGATGGTCATCGGCAGTCCAACGTTTGAAATCGTCTTCCCGATTCTCTTCGGCATTCTCGTCTGGGCAGGACTGTTCCTGCGCGAGCCGCGCCTCTCTCAGCTCATGCCCTGGCGCTGCCTCGATCGCTGATGCCCGCTCCGTCACTGCGAACGATCTAAGTCGGCAAGCTTTAATCCTTGCCGAAAGGAGAACCATACGATATGCCGACTGGAACTCTGAATGCCCCGTTTACCATCGATAAAGCCCGGATCATCGAGCTCATCGCCGCTCTCCACCGGGCCCACCACGACAAGAATCCTGAAGCCATCGCAGCACCTTTCGCGCCGCATGCCGTCATTTACGACCTCGAGCCGCCACTAGCGCATGACGGCATCTCCATTGAGCGCAAGCGCAACTGGCTTGCCACCTGGGCCTCGCCGATCGGTCTTGAGATGCGCGACTTCAAACTCACCATCGATGGAGATCACGCCTTCGGCCACGGGTATTTGCGCATGGCCGGGCAAAAGAAGGGAGTCGAACGCCCCATCAGCTTCTGGATGCGCCAAACTCTCTGCCTTGAGCGACGCGAAGGGGACTGGACCATCGTCCACGAGCACGCGTCCGTGCCGTTCTATATGGATGAGAGCTTGCGTCCGGCATTCGACCTGAAGCCGTAGGATGCCACGCGCCATCCATCGCGGCGGCGCGCCCCGAACCAGAAAACACCGTTCCAATCGGGAATCTGGATGGGAAGAATCGCGGCCATTGTCTGGTGAGCCCGGTGCGGATCGAACGCACGACCCACGCCTTAAAAGGGCGTTGCTCTACCAACTGAGCTACGGGCTCGTTTACTGCCGCTCTTTCAAAACTATCACAGGGCCATGCGCGAAATTTGTCCGTCGAGATTCGTCTTCATGGGGCAGGGAATCCACATCTCCAGATGTGTTCTCTTGTGCTCCGCAATCTGCCGCGAAATGCTACACACCAACTTCTGCGATGCCGCGCTGAAAACATTTTCAGCTTGGTAACCAAATCCGCTGGTACGTTGGTACCCGTGGCTTGCGCGGAAACGATTACAAACGGGTGAAGAAAGCCCGCATCGCTCAGAAAATGAGGCGCTTCTCGCAATTTCGATGGCTGGAAAGTGTTAGCTCGGTCGGCGTGCAAGTGCTATTGTTTCGGCGGACTCATCGACACTAGGATTACCACTAAGGATTCATCCGCTATCCGGGTTCGCCTTCCCGGTGTTTCGTATCGCAACAGCCGCGTTTCGGGCTCTGGATTAATGGGAATCATCCATGGCGGAGTTGCACAATTAGACCCTGGGATAGATTATGACGGAACAGAAAGGGCAGTCCGACCCGAACGAGACGCCGGAAGATGTGGCGTCGCTTTACTCGTGGGCAAACTTGCACGGCGCGAAGTACCGAGATTTTTCCGCCTCCCGTGCGCAAACCCGTGAGAAGGCCCGGCAGCGCGTTGAGCAGGCCATGGAAGAGGAACATCAACGGTCACAGCAAAGCCTTGAGCCAAGGCGTGGCAACGGCGACACGCGCACAGAGGAAACCGCGCCGCAGCGGGGCCCGCTACAGCCCTACTCGCAGCCGCCTCGCCCCGTTCAACTTGGCGTCCCGCCCCCACCGAACCGGCCGATTCCCGATCGGCCGATTATCGACCGGCCACACGCCGAGCACCCCATTCGTGAAGATCTTGCTTCAGCTCTCCGTGGTTTAGCCGTGCCGCCTTCGTACCGGCAGCCAAGCCGCGCGCCGAACGCGCCCATGCGCGAAGAAAACTACATGCCGCCGCGCAACCCCTGGTCCGCACCCGATCCCGCCGAAAATGCGGGCCGCCCGGCGTGGCTCATGCCCGATCGGACAGAAGCTTCAAGCCCCGCCGGCCTTCCGCCGGCTCCCGAGGATACGCTGCAGGGATCGCGCGAACGTCTCGCCACCAGGTGGTTTGCTCTGCGCGGCGTCCTTGAAGGCAACGCGCCGTCCATGCAGGCAGGTCCGGCTCCTGTGGCTGCACGGCCTCCGGTGATGGCCATCTTTTCGCTGGCCGGCGGCGTGGGAAAAACCAGTCTTGTCGCCACCCTAGGCCGCGCACTCTCCGGCCGCGGTGAGCGGGTTCTGCTCGTCGACACCGCAGCGTATGGCCTGTTGCCGTTCTTCTTCGGCGCAGGCGATCAGCGTCCTGGAATGTTGCGCACCTTCGGTCCTCCGGTCGCCAGTGGCGATGCGCCTGTTCAGATGATCACCCTCGATCCCGAGGCCTTCGGTCCCGAGGATGCGCCGAATGAGGCCCTCACCGCCGAAATCTCCAAGCATGCGCGCGGAGCGGGACGCGTCATTGTCGATCTGGCCACCGCCTCCGGCGCCACCACCCGCCGCATCATGCGCCTCGCTCCGCAAATTCTCGTGCCGCTCATTCCCGACATGAACTCCCTGGTCAGTGTCAGCTCGATTGACGCTTTCTTCGATCGCAACGGCGGCACATCGCCCAGTTCTTCGATGCCCAATTACGTGCTCAACCAATTTGATGCTTCGCTGCCCCTGCATCTGGATGTGCGCGAAGTGCTCCGCGAGCAACTCGGCGATCGCCTGCTCCCCATTGTGTTGCGCCGCACGCCGGCTGTCAGCGAAGCCCTGGCCGAGGGCATGACCATCATCGACTATGCGCCCAACTCCGCCGTCGCTGAAGATTTTGCCAGTCTGGCCAGTTGGGTCAAGAGCCTTTCCGCAGCCGCGACCACAACCTTTCGCGGGGTGCGTTGGAGCGAACGATGACTCCGGCCGGGATCCGGCAGGACATCGGCGCCGGCAAAAATCCCTCTACCAGGATTCTCCGCCTGCTCTTTTTCGTTCTTGTCGCAACGGTTTTCGGTTTCCTCGCGATTGTTCCACTCAGCTGGCCGCAACAGGCCGTCCTCGGTCTGGTAAGCCTCGTAATGGCTTTGGTCCTGGCTCGCATCTCCGATTCCTATCTCATCACCCTCATGCTCCTGATGCTGTCCATCTTTTGCACCTTCCGCTACGGATATTGGCGCGTCGAGCAGGTCGGTCGCTTTTTTCAGGATCCAGCCAATCACTGGGGAGCATTAGACGTCTTCTTCATCCTTTGCCTGCTGCTCGCCGAGGCTTACGCATTCGTCATTCTTTTTCTCGGCTACTTTCAGACCATCTGGCCGTTGCGCCGCGCGCCGGTCGCGCTGCCTGAGAATCCCGACAACTGGCCCGAGATCGATGTCCTCATCCCCACTTACAACGAGCCGCTTGACGTCGTCCGCTTCACTGTTTTGGGCGCGCTGAACATGGATTGGCCCGCCGACAAGCTCCACGTTTACATCCTCGACGACGGCCGCCGCAAGGAATTCGAGCAATTCGCCTTTGAAGCCGGCATAGGCTACCGCACTCGCCCCGACAACCAGTTCGCCAAGGCCGGCAATATCAACGCCGCGCTCCAAACCATATCTTCGCCGCTGGTGGCCGTCTTCGATTCCGATCACGTCCCTACGCGCAGCTTTCTCCAGATGACCGTCGGCTGGTTTCTGCGCGATCCCAAACTCGCCGTGATGCAGACGCCGCACCACTTCTATTCGCCTGATCCATTCGAGCGCAATCTTCAACAGTTCCACACAATCCCCAACGAAGGCGAGCTCTTCTACGGCGTGGTTCAGGACGGCAACGACTTCTGGAATTCCTCTTACTTCTGCGGCTCCTGCGCCATTCTGCGCCGCACCGCGCTCGACGAAATCGGCGGCATTGCCAAAGAGACCCTGACCGAGGACGCGCACACTTCGCTTCGCTTGCAGATGGCGGGCTGGAACTCCGCCTATATCAACATTCCCCAGGCGGCCGGGCTCGCCACAGAACGCCTCTCGGCCCACGTTGGCCAGCGTACTCGCTGGGCGCGCGGCATGATCCAGGTTCTGAGCATCGAGAATCCCCTCTTCGCGCCGGGGCTCAGTTTGCCGCAGCGGCTTTGCTACTTCAACGCCGTCGGGCATTTCCTTTACGCTGTGCCGCGCCTCATCTTTCTCACGGCGCCGCTCATTTTCCTGCTTTTCAACCACACCAACATTCCCGGTTACTGGGCCGCCATTCTGGCCTACGCGCTGCCTCACCTCGCGCTCTCCAACCTCACCAATTCGCGCATTCAGGGCAACCACCGCCATTCCTTCTGGAACGAAATCTACGAGACCGTGATGGCGCCCTATATTCTGCTCCCGACCTTGATGGCGCTCATCAGTCCCAGGCTGGGCAAATTCAACGTCACGTCCAAAGGCGGCGTCGTCGATCGCACCTTTTTTGACTCGCGGATCGCT
>CAWIFE010000006.1:0-5375 GCA_963835355.1 uncultured Acidobacteriaceae bacterium
TCCAACACAAGATGAGCCTGAAGGAGGACTTTGATTCCAATACAAGATGAGCCTGAAGGATTAGGCATGCTGGAGATTGAACATCAGCGTGCACGAAGCAGAGAAGTTGAGCTTGGAAGCGATTGGCCGGTTCGTTGAGGCCAGCGAGGAGCTTCGGTTTGAGGGCGGGAACCGTGAGCAAGTCTATGGCTGGGTGGAGCAAGTACTCGTGCGGCAGGAGTACACCGAACAGGGCAAAGCGGCGCGGGGCCTTGTGCGGCGTTACATCGAGAAGATGACCGGGATGAGCCGATCGCAGGTGACGCGCCTGATCGCGCGCTTCACGGCCACCGGCCTGGTCCGACCCACAGTCTACCGGCGGCGCCGTTTTCCCGGCCTCTACACGCGGGCTGACATCGAACTGCTGGCCTCGGTGGATGAGGCGCACGAGACCCTGAGTGGCCCGGCGACACGGCGCATTCTGGAGCGCGAGGTTCAGCTCTACGGCAAGCAGGAGTACGTTCGGCTGGCTGCGATCTCCGTTGCTCACCTGTACAACCTGCGCAAGAGCCAGCGCTATCGCGAGCGGCTTCTCAACTACACCAGGACGCGGCCCACGGCGGTCGCGATCGGAGAGCGGCGCAAGCCTCAGCCCCAGGGCCAGCCCGGCTACCTGCGCCTGGACACGGTGCACCAGGGCGACCAGCCGGAAGCCAAGGGGGTCTATCACATCAACGCCGTCGATGAGGTCTTGCAGTGGCAGGTGGTGGGCTCAGCGCCGCGCATCTCGGAAGCCTATCTGAAGCCTGTGCTGGAGAACATGCTGCACCAGTTCCCGTTTCGCATTCGCGGCTTCCACACCGATAACGGCTCGGAGTTCATCAACCGCACTGTCGCCGAACTGCTTAACAAGCTGCTGATCGAACAGACCAAAAGCCGTCCCCGGCAGAGCGGCGACAACGGGCTGGTGGAGACCAAGAACGGCGCGGTGATCCGCAAACACATCGGCTACGGCTACATCGATGCGGGCCATGCCGATCGCATCAACGACTTCTATCGTGAGTATCTGAATCCGTATCTGAACTACCATCGCCCCTGCGCCCAGGCCGATGTTGAGATCGATGAGAAGGGCCGAAAACGCGTTCGTTACAAGCGCTACCAGACTCCGCTGGAGACCCTGCTGGCGCTGGAAAAGCCGGCACAGTACCTGCGCCAGGGACTGAGCATCAACGCCCTGCAGCGCATCGCAGCAGCGCTCAGTGACACAGATGCAGCACGGCGCATGCAGCATGCAAAGAACAAGCTGTTTGAGAGACTGCGGCTCACCGCGTAGGACCACAAGAAAGTACAGAGGGCCGAGGAAATGACGGTTTATGGAAAGCCCGGAAAACGATTATGCCGTTTTCCGCCCTTTCCACAAACCTTGGAAATCGATGAAGCCGATTCCCACATTCCCTCCGCCCCGGCTGCGACTGCTAATCTGACTCAAAATCAAACCCGAAAGGACTCTCCCCACTTCGCCTGACCTTCACTCCTTCAGGCTCATCCTTGGATTGGAAAAGACTGTGTGTTGTATGAGCTTCCAGATATATCGTTGAAACAACGCCGGTTATTCCACCCGGCGGGCAGCCCCAATCCGTCCATTCCATCGCGCGATCCGCTCTCCGCTACTTCGCGCTCGCAGGCGGCACAATCCCGTTCATCCGCAGGTATTCGACCATCTGGCCGTAGTGATCCCAGCAATGCGCGATGCCGAACCCCGCAAGCGTGGCGCGCGTCTGGAAGCCCGGCTCCGGCGATTTGATCACCTCAAACGCGTTGGCCGGCGTCAGCGTGGCGATGGCCTTGTGGGCAAAGGCAAACGATCCCGCCAGCGCGGCCACAACGTCGTCCTTTTTGGTCAGCTTCAGGATTGCCTGTGGATCCACGTCCGGCTTCAGTCCGCTGACGATGCTGTAGAAGAAGTAATTCGCCTCCGCCACATGGGTCGCCTGCTGCGCAAACGTCCTCACCGTGGCGAACTCTGTCTTCTGCCCCGGCACGAAGATCGCCTGGCTGGGAGCGAAGTCGAACTTGTCGGCGGGCATCGCTTTCACCGCGCTCATCATCTCGCCCTCAATCACGGCTCAACTGCGAATCGAAGGCCTCGGCCGGCGTGGCAATGGTTCCGGCATCAGGTCCCTTCGCCGTGCCACCCATCTGTGCCGCCGCAGTGAGCGAGCCCAGACCCAATAAACAACACGCTGCTATCCAACGAATGTGCATTGCAATCCTCCAGGTAGAGATGTCCTCCACAGGAGACCACAGGTTAACAGAAAGCCGTACGGCAAATCCTTAACGCCGCCGCGCGGCCTCTTCGTACACCTTCACGTACTCTTTCGCCGGGCCGGACCAGCAGTAATCGCGCGCCATGCCGTTGCGCATCAGGCGCGTCCAGCCTTTCTTGTCGTGGAAGGCTTCGATGGCGCGATCGATTTCGACAAGCAGGTCTATGGGATCGAAACCGGCGAACTTGAAGCCTGTGCCGGTTCCCTTCTTCGCATCCCACTCCTCAATGGTGTCGTCGAGGCCGCCGGTCGCGCGCACGATGGGGACCGTGCCGTACTTGAGCGAGTAAATCTGGTTCAGGCCGCATGGTTCGTACAGCGAAGGCATCAAAAACATGTCGGCGCCGGCTTCGATCTTGTGCGCCACGGCATCGTCATAGCGAATCTTCACGGACACGGTGGCGGGATGCCGAAAGGCCCATTCGCGAAAGAGATTCTCATAGTAAGCATCGCCGGTGCCCAGCGCCACCACGGCCACATCGCGATCGGCCAGCTCCTCCACAATCTTCGCCACAATGCCGAAGCCCTTTTGCGTGGCCAGCCGCGACACAATGCCGACGACCGGAGTTGTCTTCGCAATTTTTTCGAGACCGAAGGCATGAAGAAGATCGGCGCGGCAGGCGCGCTTGCCGGCCAGGTTCTCCGGCGTGTAGTGCGCGGCCAGGTTGCCGTCCGTGGCCGGATCCCACAGCGCGTAGTCCACGCCATTCAAAATCCCGTGCAGGTCGGCGCCGCGCCGCAGCAGGACGCCCTCCAGTTGCTCGCCAAACTCCTTGGTCTGTATCTCCTCGGCGTATTTCTTGCTCACGGTCGTGAGCAGGTCGGAAAAGACCACGCCGCCCTTCAAAAAGTTGAAGCGGTCGAACTGCTCCACCTTCTCCATGGTGAAAACCTCCCACGGAAAGAGCAGTTGCTCGGTGGTCGCGGGCGGAAACTTGCCCTGATACGCGGCGTTATGAATCGTGAGCACAGTGGCCGCGCCGCTCAGCGCGGGGTCCGCCGCATACACCGTGCGGAGGTACACCGGAATCAGCGCAGCCTGCCAATCGTGCACATGGAAGACCTGCGGCACGCCGAGGAGCTTCGACGCCTCGATCACCGCCCGGCAAAACAGGCCGAAGCGCTCGGCGTTGTCGGGATAATCGCCGCCCGTGGTTCCGTAAAGCTCTTTTCTGTCAAATAGTTCCGGGCAATCAATAAAGTAGTACTGCACCCCGTCGCGTTTGCCGCCGTCCACGACGCCAACGAAGCGGTTGTAGTAGCGGAAAGGGATGGTCAGCGAGCGTACCAGGTACTTCGGCTCGCCCTCAATGTGCCGGCGCACGCGCGCATAGAACGGCAGATACACCGACACCTCGTGCCCGAGCTTCACCAGCTCGCGTGGCAACGCTCCAACCACGTCGGCCAGGCCGCCGGTTTTCGCGAACGGCGTGCACTCTGAAGCGGCAAAAGCGATCTGCATCCGGCAATCCCTCTATTTCGCGGCAATAGCCATTCGTCTCTGATGTAGATGTGCAGACGGACCTGCCCGATGTTTTTCAGGCTCCGATGGAGCCTATAGCGGAAGTCTACACCGTCGCTATTGCAGGGCTGGCGCTACGTGGCTTTGCCACAGAGACCCCGGCTGCAAATCGCAGGTTGGAGAGATCCACAGGGAATATAGTCGAGCGCAAATGCGCGGTAATCTTGCGATTATTCAACCAGGACACTGCTGGCCGCTTCGGGAATTGCGCGCAGGGCAGCTCTTGCCTTCACGCGCTCGCGCCAGGCCAGGATGGCATGGCAGCCCAGGATCACCATCAGCGGGTCGAGCGGGCGCAGATGGTACGGCTCGGGATGGGTGAAGTAGTACATGATCGGGAAACAGAAACAGCACGCCGCCGTAGCGGATGGCCTCAAAGGGCGTCTTGCGCCACGCCGTCAGGAGCCCGAGAAGGGCCAGCAGAGTGAGGGCAGTGGCAAAAGGAATGTTGGCCGGGTCCATCGGCTCCAGCGCCAGGTAATCGCGATTGAAGCTCCAATACCCGGTCCAAAGATAGACGGCGCGGCGCACGCACATCCACGCGTACCACGCCGGATGGGCGTGGATATAGGCCTTGGCCTGTTGCGATTTGTGGTCCATGTAGGCCAATTCGCCCATCGTGTTGTAATCGGCCAGCTCCTGCGCGTCGTGCAGCGGGTGCAGGTCGTCGCTGGTCCAGCGCAGGTCGTAGCCGTTGTTGCCCATCCACAGCTCCAGGCCCATGCTGTCGCGCATGGGAATGAAGCGATGAAAGACCATGGCGTTGCGAATCATCCACGGACGAAATCGCGGCCGCAATCGTCAGCAACGCAACCACTCCCGGCAGCAGCCAGCGCTTGCCGTCACGCGCGAGCCGCCAGCATGCCAGCGCCATCAGAAAGGGAACCACCACAAGCACCGACGGCTCCGTGAGGCCCGCAAAGCCCGCGAGAAGGCCAAAGCCTGCCCACAGCCAGAGCCGCGAAGACCGCTCCATATCCTGCGCCAGATAGATCAGCCAGCACAGGCAGAGCAGCAGCAGATGCGTGGACCAGGCCCACGCCGCCGAAAAGTAGATGCCATAAGGGAAAAACGCCCATCCCCATGCCGCCCACCAGGCCACACGCTCGCCAAAGCTGCGCCGCGCAACGAGAAAGATGGGAATGCAGGCGAGCGAGTTGATCAGGCAGTCGAATACATGGATGGCAGAGATCGACGCGCACGTGTGAATGCCGAAGACACGGAAAAATCCCGCCACGATGAGGGGATAAACCGGCGGCATGATCGCCGAGGGCTGGTTGGAATCAAGCGGGCTGCCGAAGCCCTGGCCGGCCAGCAGAGCTTGCGGCCACATTGCCCTGCTCCCAGGCATGGATGTGGTTGGCATCCATCAGATCTTCGAAGAGGAAGCTGTTGAACGGAATCACCGCCAGCCGGAGGGCCAGCGCCACCAGAACGATCACGACGAGCATGCGGCGAGTCTGGGGCGCGTCCGTGGGGGAGCCGGGAACAGTCTGGGTCAGCATTTGCGCTTTCTATTGGTTTGATCGAACCCTGTCCTATTTGGT
>CAWIFE010000007.1:0-133534 GCA_963835355.1 uncultured Acidobacteriaceae bacterium
TTGGCTCCTCAGGTAGGACTCGAACCTACAACCCTTCGGTTAACAGCCGAATGCTCTGCCATTGAGCTACTGAGGAGTGTATGGCGTTGGGTTGTCCATTCACTACGTTAGCAGAGCTTGCAAAGTGCGTCAAAAGCCCCGCTCGCGCCGCCGGCCGGGCCATGTCCCCATTTTGGAACCGCTACCATAAAGGGTCCGGAACGGTACCATGAGGAAGAACCAAAAGGAGGCGCAATGTCCCGGATCTCCCGCCTTGACCGCAGCCAGGTGGCGCCCGATATCGCCGCCCTCTATGACAAGGCTTTTGCCCTTCGCGGCAACGTGCCCAACATGTTCCGCGTGATGGCCCACCGGCCTGAGATCTTCGCCACCATGCAGGCGCATTTCGCCGCGGTGCTGAATTCCGGCACAGTTCCCACGAGGCTCAAAGAGCTGATCATCGTCCGCACCAGCCAGGTGAACGAAACACCCTATTGCCTGGCCAGCCACACCATTCTTGCTCGCAATCTTGGCTGGACCGACGATCAGCTTTCCCACCTCGCCGAGTGGTCCCGCCGCGACGACTTCTCGCCGGCCGAAAAGGCCGCTCTGCGCCTCGCCGAAACCGTAACGCGAAACGCCAACGCCGTTACCGACGAGCAGTTTGCCGAACTGTGCAGTTTCTACTCCGAGGGCGAGATCGTCGAGCTGCTCTGCGCCATCGGCCTCTTCAACTACTTCAATCGCTTCAACAACGCTCTCAAAATGGAGCCCACCAAGCCCGGCGAGGGCGGCGCACCGCCACAAACGCCTGCCGCCGAAGCCGCCGCCGCACGCTAGACATAGCACGAAATTGGGTGCCCCATCCTAAACGCGGTTTTTGCGTTTAGGGTGGGAAAGCACGAACCTCAAGCGAATTCATCAACCACGGAGAACGATGCACCTTCAACTGCCGCCCGGCAACTTCCTTGCCTATCTTTTCGACTGCGACGGAACCGTCGTCGACTCCATGCCTCTCCACTACATCGCCTGGAAGCAGGCGCTCGGCGAGTGGGGCTGCACCCTCGAGGAAGACCTCTTCTACTCCTGGGGCGGTAAACCACCCGCCGAGATCATTGCGGCGCTGAACCAGATGCGGGACTTCAAAATGCCCGTCGAAGCCGTCGCCGAACGCAAGGAGAGCCTCTACTATTCCCTTCTCCCTCAGCTCAAGCCTGTTCCAGAAGTGCTCGAGCACATCGAGGCCCAGCAGGGCCACATCCCTTTTGCTGTCGTCTCCGGCAGCACCCGCGAATCGATCGTCAAATCGCTCACCACCGTCGGCCTGCTCGACCGCTTCTCCATCCTGGTCGGCTCCGAAGACTACGCGCGATCCAAGCCCGCTCCTGACGCGTTCCTCACCGCCGCCGCCCGCCTCAACGTCGCTCCCGAAGACTGCCTCGTCTTTGAAGACACCGACATGGGCGTCCAGGGCGCAACCGCTGCCGGCATGGCCTCCGTCCGCGTTCCCCAGCCCCACGAGCGCCGCAACAGAACCAGCTCCGCCGCCCCCGCGTAGTCAATCAGAGCATCCCGTAAAGAGGCAGCCTTGTCGGGGAAAAAGTGCAATAGAACGCCGGCTCGCCAACTCGCCAACTCGCTGACTCGCTCACTCACTCACTCGCTAATACAGCATCACCGCCACCCGGTACGCCGAGAACGCCCCTTGCGCCACTTGCGCCGGGCAACTGCCCACTGCCGCCTGCCGATAATTTCCCGAAGCTAAGCGATCTACCAGCGACTGCGGCAACCGGCTCAGATCACCATCCTGCCAGCGCATCACGAAGCGCGGCATCTCGCCACTCTCCGCGCGCGGCATTCCCTCGTCCGTTGCGCACGCCTGTCGCGCCAAACTCGGGTCGCGCACAATCGCCACGCCGCTCACCCGAATCAGTGCGGCTACCTGCGCCTCCACTTGCGTGGCGCTCAGTTGTTCCACCACCCGCGAATAGTCGGCCACCGCATAGAACACGCCGCGAGCAGCCACCACGGCGATGCCCACATGGTCCACATCCGGGCTCAGCAGGTTGGCGCGATGTCCCGGCGACTGCATCCACTCTTCGTGAATCGCATCGGCCGACGGCCCGATGGCCACATTCTCCTCAATCACGCTGAAGTGCGCGCCTGCCTGCGCCGCGCGGGCGCTCAGGTCCGGCTCGCCCGCGTACTGGTGTGAAATCGGCCCCTCTGCCGCCATCCTCAGGCAGTGCTCTAAAGCCGCAGCCGCCAGCGAATGATCCCACTCCAGCTGCCCCACTCCTGCCTGCGCGCGCGCCTCGTTGGCCATCGCGCGAATCTCTTCCGCCTCTGCCGCCTGGTTGCCGCGTCCGTCCTGCGCCGTCGAATTCCACCCTGCCGCGCCCGTGGCGGGCCGCGCCGCGCCTGTGGGGCGCTGCGCCGCGCCGGCGGCAGGCCACGACAGAGCCGCAAGCACAAAAATCCCTTGTGCCAAAACTCTCACGTACACATAGACCCCATCTCAGCGCCTGTGTCGCTGTATTCTTTACTTGATCGTTCTGATCTGGATATGGGTGCCCCAGGTCCCTCGCATTTGGGGACCTGGGATAGTGCGAACCCTCCGCACGTTTTTGTTTTCTGCGGGGACAACGGCCGCGAAATCCCGCATGGAATCGCGCCGGCCGGTCACACTTCTACGACGGGACCGGATCTTCCGGCTCGGCCTCCGCGCTATCGAGAGCGGGCTTTCCCTCGTTCAGATCGTTACGCCGTGCGACCCAGGGAAAAAGAAGAAGTGCCGGCAATCCCACGACGCTCGTCATCGCGAAGAACCATGCCCAGCCCATCTTCTCTGACAACCATCCCCCTGAGGAGGCCACAACGGTGCGGCCGAGCAATGTGATCGAGGAAAGCAGCGCGTACTGAGTCGCTGTCGCCGTGAAAGCGGGCGAGCACAGGCTCGAAATATAAGTGATCAGCGCGGTCCCTGCCATTCCGCCCGTGATGTTCTCGGCGGTGACACATAAGGCAAGATAGCCGATGTGATGTCCACCCACAGCCTGCAGGACAAAAAACAGGTTCCCCGCCGATTGCAATATCCCACAAAGGATCAGCGAGCGGAGGATTCCGTACCGCGTCGTCACGACTCCGCCCAGCATCACCCCGGCCACTATGGAGAAAAATCCGAACACTTTCGACGCGGCAGCGATCTCAGGGAGAGAAAATCCCAACGATATATAAAGAGGCGTCGACATCACTCCCGCCATCGCCTCGCCCAGCTTGTATCCGAAGATGGCGATCAGGATGACGGGCCAAAGCGGCCGCTGCATAAAATCGCGAAAAGGAACGATCACAGCCTTTGAAATCGCGCGGCGAACGGTGTGCCAGCCAGATTCCGCCGGATGCGAAGTTTCAGCCGGCACCTTCGGTTCCGGAACCAGCAAAAACACCACGAGCCCCGCTCCGACGAGCGCCGCCATGGTGGCATAGGCCGCGAACCATCCGGCGTGGGCTGCGATCAACAGGCCGCCGGCGCCGGAAACCAGCATGCCGATCCGGTAACCTGCCTGGACCATGGCTGCTCCGGGCGCCTGCTGATCGCCCTTCGTGCTCTCCACGCGCCATGCGTCGATCACAATGTCCTGGCTCGCCGAGAGAAATGCAACAAGCACTGCGAAGGTCGCCATCAGTCGCAGGTTATGCTTCGGATCCGAAGATCCCAGGGCAAGAATTGCACCGATGAGAAGGATCTGGATCGTGATTCCCCAGCCGCGTCGCCGCCCCAAAGGCAGCGGTGGCGGGACCCGATCCATGATGGGCGCCCATACAAACTTGAATGCGTACGATGTGCCCACCAGGGCTATCGCGCCGATCGCTGCGCGCCGCACTCCGGCTGTCGCCATCCACGCTTGAAGAGTTGAATACGTCAACAACAGCGGCAAGCCGCTCGAAAAGCCGAGCGCAAGCACCTGGAGCACGCGCGGCTCGGTATAGGCAGCCAACACGCGCCGCCAGTTGGTTCGGGTTTGTGCGTGCTTGGTTGCCGGCAATTCGTTCATCTCAATTTGCGTGCGCTTCTTCTCTCAGCCTACCTCCGCCGGCGCAGCTTATTCTGAAAACGTGAAACTCGGAATCATCTCCGATACCCACGGCCTCCTCCGTCCTGAAGTCCTTTCCGCACTTCGCGGCCCCGCCTTCTCAGGCCCCGCCCTCTCTGGAATCGACCGCATCCTTCACCTCGGCGACGTGGGCAAAGCCTCCATCCTCGATGAACTCGCCAAAATCGCTCCGGTCACCGCCATTCGCGGCAACGTCGATATCGATGGCCCCTGCGCCAAGCTCCCTGAAACCGACGTGGTCCTCATCGAAAACCCACCCCACGCCGGCGTCTACATCTACATGCTCCACGACCTAAAAACCCTCCACCTCGACCCTGCAGCCGCCAGATTCGCCGCCGTCCTCCACGGCCACACCCACGTCCCGAATTTCATCACGAAGAAAGGAGTGCTCTACTTCAACCCCGGCTCCTGCGGTCCCCGCCGCTTCGACCTTCCCGTCACAATCGGAATTTTGACGATTGAACCCGACGGACATCTGAAGCCGCAGATCGTCCACCTCCCCGTCTAGTCCCGCAATCCCCCAGTCGCGCAGTCCCGTAGCCCCGCAGTCTCGCAGTCCCGGGTTTCACATCCCGGTAGCTCGTCCCCTTTCTTCATGCCTCGTTTACAACCCTAATGCTGGAATGTACTCAGGACGCCGCTTCGGCGCGCGTTACGCAGACGGCCGATCACATCTGCCGCCTCGATCCAGGAGCCAACAAAATGGCCTCCCGCGCAGTCCTCTGCTGCGGATTGCGGCTTTGCTCGATCCTCCTTTTCCTCACCATCGGCACAGCCGCTCAAACCACAACCTCAACCCAGCCTCCCGCGCAGCCCCCTGCCGACGCGGGCACGTCCACCGATTTCTTCCTGATGCCCGGGTCGGACTTCGACCGTCCCGGCCTCGTTCCCCGCGCCAACCTGAACATCGGCATTGGCCACACCTTCAAATTCCTCCACAAAGACCCCATCGGCGACGAGCTCACTTTCGCCTACACCTATGAGAATGCCGGCTCGCACGGCTTCTTCCACACCAACTTCGGATCGCACACTGAAGCATTGGGAATAATGAAGAACTTCAATCTGCCCAAAACCAAAGTCCTCACGGGATACACCTGGATTCAGGCCGGCCTCACAAGTTTCACCGGCAACGCGCATGTCGAAAACCGCTTCTACGACGGCGAGGCGCTCGGCCTCGCCATTCACTTCAACGACCACAACGGAATCTGGATTCAGGAGAGCTACAACAAAATCCCCACCGTCCCCTGGTACACCACCACCGGCATCGGCTACACCTGGAGTTGGTGAATCCTTGAATTCTTCGCTCGCGAGGTGCGCCGTTCGCGAGGCGTGTCAGCGTCTGTTTCATGGGCTCGGATCAACGATAAATCAGAAGGGCAGTTCGTAGTTCACAGTTGACGGCGCGTGGAGGGACTGGGAACTGTGAACTACGAACTGTGAACTATCCGTACACCGCCGGAATAAAATTCTGCTCGTGGATCGGCGGCCTTACGTACTTCGACTTCACAATCCGCGGCAGCTTCAGCGGCTCCGGCGTCATGTCGCGGTAAGGAATCATCGACAGCAAATGCCGGATCACATTCAGCCGAGCCGATTTCTTGTTCTCGGCGTTCACCACGAACCACGGAACCTGCTTGGTGTCCGTCACCGCGAACATCTCGTCCTTCGCCCGCGAATAATCCGCCCAGTGCTTGCGCGACTCCAAATCCATCGGGCTTAGCTTCCAGCGCTTGGTCGGCTTGTCCATGCGATCTTGAAAACGCCGCTCCTGCTCCTCGTCGCTCACGCTGAACCAGTACTTGATCAGCACGATCCCCGATCGCACCAGCATGCGCTCGAACTCCGGGCAGCTCTGCATGAATTCCAGGTACTCTCTCTCCGTGCAGAACCCCATCACATGCTCCACGCCTGCGCGGTTGTACCAGCTTCTATCGAACAGCACCATCTCTCCCGCCGCCGGCAAATGCGCCACGTAGCGCTGAAAGTACCATTGCGTCTTCTCGCGCTCCGTCGGTGTGGCCAGCGCAGCGATCCGGCACACGCGAGGATTCAGCGATTCGGTGATGCGCTTGATCGCCCCGCCCTTGCCCGCAGCGTCGCGCCCCTCAAACAAAACCACCACGCGCAGACCCTCATGCCGGATCCACTCCTGCAGCTTCACTAGCTCCACCTGCAGCCGCCGCAACTCCCGCTCGTAGTCGCACTCCTTGCCCAGTCGTACCGGCTCCGCGCCGCCTTTCGCCGGCCCGTGCGCCTCGCCGTGCGCGAGCATCGCCCCGTTTGGTTTGAACGCGCCATTCCCCTCGCCGTGTCCGTGCTTCTTGTCTTTCTTCGCCATTGCCATCCCCTCAGCGCTCACAACTCTCGCACACACGTCCTTTTCCCGGGCATCCGTTCCGAGTCCATCACGGTGTCTATCGGCAAAACCCTCCCCGCCATTACGCGTCGTTTCTCAACTTGCTCGAGTTCATCGCAACACTTTGTGCCATCTCGGGTTCAGATGGAAAGCATCGCGCCGCATTTTCGGCGCATCAATGATTCCAATCAACGAGGTCATTCAAATGACGCTGAAGAAAATTGCAGCGATATCTGCATTGGCAATTCCCTTCGCCTTGGCCGGGTGTACCCACACCCAAACCGTCGTCTACACTCCTCCACCGCCCCCGGCAGAGCTCAGCCCCGCGGCACAACAGGGCTACCACGACGGCATCGACGCAGCCCGCCGCGACATAGCCAGGAGCCTGGCGCCCGATGTGCAGCGTCACCCCCGGTTCCGCAACCCACCCGTGCCTCCGCCCGCCTTCGATGAGTACCGTCACGGCTTCCGCGCCGGATACGACCAGACCGTCCGCGGCGGCCCGCCACCAGGCTACTGACGCAATCTCGCGGTCTGCCAAAATCGGCGAGCGCTCGTTGAGTGATCTTCTACGAGCGCTCGTTGGCATAACTTGTATTAGTAATGTTGATCCCGTATTGAACCAGGTACGGTAACGTCCCCTGTCGCCGCCATCGCAGATTCGGCGCGCCCATAATCAAAGCTGTGAACGCCCGGAACAATCTCGCTCTCTTAAACGATTTTGCCGTCTATCTTCGCGTAGAAAAAGGACTTCGCCCGCTCACTTGCGAGGCCTACCTCAGCGATTTGCGCATCTTTGCCGAGCTTCTTGAAGACCGCAATGCCATCCTCATCACCGCCGCCGAGGCCGACGTCTCCGCCTTTCTCGACCACCTCCGCACCCACAACATCGATTCCCGCTCCTCGGCTCGCAAGCTGAGCTGCTTGCGCGGCTTTTATAAATGGCTTCTTCTCGATCGCCGCATTCATCACGACCCGACCGTCAACATCGAGTCGCCCAGGGCCTGGAAAGTTCTGCCTAAATCGCTCGCCGAGCCCGAAGTCGCGGAGATGCTCGAGCGCGCCGCCATGGCCGCTTCGCATCCGCAAGCCAAGGCCACCGCCCTGCGCGACCGCGCTATCCTCGAGCTTCTTTATGCCGGCGGCCTGCGCGTCTCTGAAGTCACTTCCCTTTCCGTCAGCGATCTCTCGCTCGATGCCGGCCGCGTGCAGGTTCGCGGCAAAGGCGACAAGGAGCGCATTGTTCCCCTTGGCCGCTCAGCCGTCCAGGCGCTTGAGCAATATCTCCGCGAAGGCCGCCCTCACCTCGACCGCATCAGCACGGTTCGTAAGAAAAAGCCGACGTCACAAGCCGGGGCCCCCGCGGACAGCCGGGGTCCCCGGGAAGCGGTCTTTGCTTCCAGGGGTGGGGATAGGTCCACGTCCGCGGGGTTGAAAGATCGCTCCCGCCTCTTCCTCTCTCTGCGCGGCATGCCGCTCACCCGGCAGTGGATCTGGAGCCTCGTCAAGCGCTCCAACCGCTCCACAAGTCCTCACGGCCTGCGCCACAGTTGCGCCACGCACATGGTCGAGCACGGCGCCGATCTCCGCAGCGTGCAAATGATGCTCGGCCACGCCGACATCTCCACCACGCAGGTCTACACGCACCTGGCCCTCGGCCGCCTCAAGGCTGTGCATCGCATGCATCACCCGCGCGGTGCGCGCCGAATCGTCGACGCCACTCCCGATGTCGCCGCACTCCCCGGCCTAAGCCCCGGCCCGCATCTCGTTGAGCCGCGCGCCCCCGGCGAGGAAACCCCATGACCGCCACCGCCGCTCCGCCCGTCGCTTCATCGCGCGTCGCTTCCTCACCACCCGCTTCCTCACCTGCCGCCCCCAAAATCGCGGCCACCAAAATCCCCGGCCTGGTCGACGCCTACCTCCACGTCCTTTCCGCCGAACGTGGCGCATCGGCACACACCCTGCGCGCCTACCGGCGTGAGTTGCGCGGCTTCTCCACCTGGCTCGCCGGCCATCACCCCCGCCTAACCGTCGCCCGCATCGAGCACACGCACATCCGTTCTTATCTCGGCACTCTCTACGACCGCGGCCTCTCCAAGGCCTCCGCGGCCCGCGCGCTCGCCTCCATCCGCAGTTGGTTCAAATGGCTGGCCCGCAACCACCACATCGAGCAAAATGCCGCCTCGCTCGTCTCCACGCCGCGCCTGCCCAAACATCTTCCCCGCGTGCCTTCCATCGAGCAGTTAAACCGCGTGGTCGATTCCGCGCTCGACGATGCCGCGAGCTGGCCCGCCCGCGACCGGGCGATTCTGGAAATGCTCTATGGCTGCGGCATTCGCAACGCCGAGCTCACCGCCCTCGATCTCGACGACATTCACTGGGCCAACGAGGCCATCCTCGTCCGCGGCAAAGGTCAAAAGCAACGCTACGTCCCCTTGGGAGACACGGCTGCTGAGTCGCTCCGAGCCTACATCGCCGAGCGCTCTGCCCTCTTGGCAGCCGACGATGGCCAAAAGCCGACCAAATCGGACAACGGCCAAGAGCCCCTCAACACCCCCGCGCTCTTTCTCAATCTGCAACTGCGCGGCCTTCGGAAAGGCGGCCAGGCTCGCCTCACCACCCGCAGCGTGGGCCGCATCGTCAAGCACATCGCCATTCTGCGCGGCCTACCTTCTGACGTCCACCCCCACACCCTGCGCCACGCTTTCGGAACCCACCTCCTCGAAGAAGGCGCCGACCTCCGCGCCATTCAGGAGCTGCTCGGCCACGAGCGCCTCTCCACCACGCAGCGCTACACCCAGCTCACCACCGCCCAGTTGACCGCGGTCTACGACCGCACCCATCCCCGCGCCAAGTAGCTCTCGATCCCCTCCCCAACTCCTTCGCCTGCACTCCGTGCTAACATTGTTAGTACACAGGAGGAGCAATGCTCACAACCATCCGCCGTCTCGGCAACTCTCGTGGAATCCTGATTCCCAAACCGCTGCTTAAACAGGCAGGGCTCGAAGATCAGGCCGAAATTCTCGTGGAGGGAAATACGCTTGTAGTGCGTCGGCCTAAGACGACCTCACGACAAGGTTGGGCTGAGGATAGCAAGAGGCTCTCGGCGTGCGGCGACGACGCACTCGTTTGGCCTGAGTTCGCCAACGAGGCGGACGCGGATTGGAAATGGTAAGGCCGAGGATAGTTAGACGCGGCGAGATCTGGCTCGCGAGACTCGATCCGGTCGTCGGCAGCGAGATTCGAAAAACTCGTCCCTGCATCGTTATCTCTCCTTCTGAGATGCACGACCATTTGCGCACTGTAATTGTGGCGCCCATGACGACGAAGGCATTTCCAGCCGGTTTTCGTGTCCCTATTACGCATTCCGGCAGGAGCGGCTTGATCTTGCTTGATCAAATTCGAACCATCGACAAAGTGCGTCTTGTCCGCCGCCTGGGTTCCGTCCCCCCTGCCGCATTGACCGCTACCCTCGCCACTCTCGCCGAGATCTTCGCCGAATAATCTTGATCTTGCGCCTTACTTCCCGATCATTCGCTCATCCATGCAACAGCAACCGCCCGGATCACATCACATAGATCGAGGGCAAAGATCATGGCAAACGTCGTACTTGAAAAACAACCAACTGTTGATGACATTTACCGCGAGGTCAACCGCATCAAGTCCATCGTCACCGATGCTGCGGAAGAAGGCGTTGAAACGGCGATCCGCGCCGTAAAGCAGGGGCGCGATGCGGCCGAGGAGGTCGTCCACGACGCCCGCCATGCAATTAAGCGGAACCCGTTTCAGGCAGCGGGCGTCATCCTTGCCGCGGGTGTCGTCATTGGTAGCCTCGTCACTCTCTTCACCGTGCGGCGTTCCTGAAAACTCCAGGTCGGCCCCAATCTCTCTCATCGCCCAGCCCCAGAGCGTCGCGGATCCCGGGCGGTAGCCCAGGGTCCAAGCCAGGGCGCCCCGTCACGCCGAAACCCAAACAACACGCCCGGTTTGGGGTGCATCCAAGTCAGCGAGGTCTTCTCCATGAAAAAGCTTTACGCCGCTTTAGCGCTCGCATTCCTCTCCACAAGCCTGATGGGCGCCGTCGCCCTTGCCCAGGACCATCACGACAACGCCCAGGAACAGGACCATCACGACAACCACTCTTACGTCGAACACAAGGAATGGCACAAGGGCGCACCCATCAGGCACGAAGACTGGGATCGTGGCGATAAAGTCGACTACCGGCAATATCACCTGACCGCCCCGCCTCGGGGTTACGAATGGCGCATGGTTGACGGCTACTACGTTCTTGCCAACATCTCGTCGTTCCAGATCCGCACCGTCATCCGCATTCCGTAAACCGCCCTCCCCTCCCTTAGGGCCGCCGAATACATCCAGGGCCGCCGGACAAATTTGCACCGGCGGCCTGGGCCATTTGGCGGCCTCGGCAGTTTTCGGGCCGCCTCATTCTGGCCGTCATCCTGAGCGACCGGAGCGCAGCGATGGGAGTCGAAGGATCTGCGGTTGCTTCTGGGTTCTTTGCGCTCTTCGCCCACCCACAAACGGGTGCCCCATCCTGGCTGTCATCCTGAGCGACCGGTACGCAGCGGTGGGAGTCGAAGGATCTGCTTCTTGGAAACCTGGCGAAGGGTGGATAGCGAGAACACCCCACCCACCTCAATCGTGCCATCCCGAGCGGAGTCGAGGGAACTGCGGTTGCTTTTCGCCCCTTCAACCCGCCACGAAAATGGGTGCCCCAGGTCCCGAGCTTGGGACCTGGGATAGCACGAACCTCCGTCGATTCTTATATCAGGGCACGGCTGGTAGGTCGGGGCTTCTGCCCCGACTGCCGACAATCGCCCCAAACCAATCTGGGCTTTAGCCCCTGCGAAAACAACGGAGGCCGGTGCCCCCGGTCCCTCGCTCTTGGGGACCGGGGAGACTCCGCGCCCTACTCCCAACCGGCTACTCTCCGCCCTCTCGTTTCCTCGCTCACCCGCTCCCCTGTTCTCCTCAATCCCTTGCTTTTCGCGCACAAGCCCGCTTGAGCGGGCGCAAGAACCCCGCCAACTCCGCCAACTCCGCTGACTCCGCTTTCCTCCTGTCAAGTGCGCTGTCCGCGATGGATCGCCTCAACCCATTGAAAACACGCCCCAAAAACTTCCCCTAACTTTGCCGATAATTTCCCTGTTTTCGCACATACTTGTTGCACAAGCGTTCAAGCAGGCCTTTCTTGGGGCGGACAATCTCCGCCCCATTCGCGTCTTTGCGCTCGGAAAACCGGCGCAGTCAACGCGGCGAGGCTAAAAAACGTCCCTAACTCTCGTAAATCTATGCGTTTGCGGGATGCGGACCCGGAAGAAGGTAAGCAAGGTACAGGCAAGGGTTGGCTCTGCCCGTAACCCCTTTGTTATCAAATATGACGGTATGTCATACCGGGGAGGGTGGCCTCCTCCAAGAAAGCAACGCGGAATGTGGGAGAGCGCGAAAGGAGAAACGTATGGGAACCCATTGCAGGCACGTAATGCCGAGCGGTAGGCAGTGTCACGGCTATGTCCTCCGCGGCGAGAATTTTTGTTACTTCCATGGTCGGCTGCGCCGCGCAGCCGACACGCCGACGGACTCAATCGTGATCCCGTTCCTCGAAGAGCGTTGCGCCATCCAGGTCACCCTCACGCAGGTCCTCCGCGCCATCGCCAACAACACCATCGACCGCCACCGCGCCTCGCTCCTCCTCTACGGCCTCCAGCTTTCCTTGCAATGCGTCGACCGCAAGGAAGATGCCATTCCCTTCAGCACCGTCGAGGCTCTCTTCAAAACAAGCGACGGTGAAGAACTCGCCGCCGATCCCAGCGACTTCGACGAAGACGGGGAGGAGGAGGAGGAGGAGGAGGAGGACGAGGAAGAAGACGACGAGAGCGAAGACAGCCAGGATAAAGGTTCCGAAGGCGGCGCGACCGCTGACGGCAACGTACCCGGCCAGCGTGAGGGCGAAGCCGGCCCTGATCAGAACAAATGCGCGAACGAGAGCGAAGCCGGTTCCAGCCTCACAAATGAAGCGGCGGCCGACAACGATTCCGGCGACGAGGACAACGAAAACTCCGACGGCCACTCTGAGGATGAGAAGGTCCAAGATGATGAGGACGACCCTGAAGATGATGAATTTGCAGGCGAAACCACCGAGGAACTGGTCGCCGACGCGAAATACCTCCAGTCCATCAGCCACGCTTTGGAGGTCGGTAATACGCGCCTCGCCGCGCGCTTGCTCGCAAAGTCAAGCCCGTAGAGCCGCAGTCAATGGTTCATAGTCCACGACTCACAGTCCACAAATAATTGAGAGTTTAAGAGCGACTCACTGACTCGCCGACTCGCTGGCTCGCTGACTCGCCGGAAGGCCCCGGCCCTACGTCGAGTAATCCGCGTTGATGTGAATGTATTGCGCTGTAAGGTCCGTCGTCCAGAACACGCATGAACCTTGTCCTTGGTGCAGCTCGATCGAAATCGAGAACTCCCGTTGGCTGATGTAGGCGTGCGCCGCGGCCTCGTCGAACTCCGCCGCTCGCCCGCCATCGCGGCAAATATCCAATCCGCCAAAACGAATGTCGATGCGTCCCGGGTCGATCTCCGCGCCGGAGTAGCCAATCGCCGCCGCCAGCCTGCCCCAGTTCGGATCGCAGCCGGCCCACGCCGTCTTTACCAGAGGAGAATGAGCAATGGCTTTGGCCACGCGCAGCGCGTCGGCATCGCTGGCCGCGCCGCTAATGCGCAGTTCCACCACGTGCGTCGCGCCTTCGCCGTCAGCCACAACCTGGCGCGCCATTGAGGTGCACACCTCGGTAAGTGCGGCCGCAAAAGCCGCATCGCCGGCGCCGATCGCAACGCCGCTCGCGCCCGACGCGAGCAGCAGCACGGTATCGTTCGTCGATGTGTCGCCATCCACCGAGATTCTGTTGAAGCTGACTTCAACCGCGGTGCGGAGGTAGCCGTCAAGAATGGCTGGCTCGATCGCCGCGTCGGTCAGCACGTAGACCAGCATTGTCGCGTGTTTTGCCGCGTGCAATGCCGCGTGCGGCACAAGCTGCGGATGGATCATGCCCGAGCCTTTGCCGAAAGCCGCAATCCGCACCTCGCGCGCGGCTCCGTCCGTGCCCGTCAACTCGAGCCGCGCAAAAGCCATTTTCTCGACGAGGTCCGTAGTCAGAATCGCATGAGCCGCTTCCGAAAAATCACCCGCCTCGCTGCCGATGCTTGCAGCCAGCTCCGGCAATGCGGCGATCAGCTTCTCTGCCGGCAATGGAACGCCGATGATTCCGGTCGACGACGGAAAGACTTCTTCCGCGCGGCACCCGAACGACCGCGCAACAGCAGTGCACGTCGCGCGCGCTGCGCGCAGCCCGGCCTCGCCCGCTGCGCAGTTCGCATTTCCGGCGTTGATGGCCGCCACGCGAACCCGCCCGCCAGTCGCGCTCAAGTGTTCCTTGTCCACGATCAGCGGCGCAGCGATCACCCGGTTCGAAGTGAACGCGGCAGCCGCGCTGGCCGGCTCATCCGCCACAATGAGGGCGAAGTCGGGCCGCCCGCTGGCCTTCAGCCCGGCCTTCACCGCGCCAAATCGGAATCCTTTTGGGATGGTGTTGCTCGATAAATCGCTCATGCGGTCAACCCCATTTAATCTAGCAGGTGAGGCTCGAATCGAATCGGCATGTCTGAGAACGAAATCAATTCGCAAACCTTTCTTGAAATGCGCTCGGTCAACGTTGCCCGAGGCGATCGCGTGGTTCTGCACGACGTCAATCTCAGCATTCGCCCCGGCGAGCACGTGGCAATCCTTGGGCCGAACGGCTGCGGCAAATCCACGCTCATTCTTGCGATGACGTGCCAGCTCTACCCAATCTTTCAACCGGGTATGGTCGTACGCATCTTCGGCCGCGAGCGTTGGGATTTGACCGAGCTGCGCCGCCACTTCGGCATCGTCACCGCCGGTCCTATGGGGGCCGACCTGCCCGGCGAGCGAACGGCAGTCACGTCCGGTCTCGACGCGGTGATCGCCGGCTTCTTTTCGGCCTCCACGCTTTGGCCCAATCTGCATGTAACCGATGAAATGCGCGAGCGGGCACGTGAGGCTTTAGCGCGAATGGAGGCGACGCATCTCGCCCGGCAGCTCGTGGGCACAATGTCGGCCGGAGAGAAGCGCCGTATCCTCATTGCGCGCGCCCTCGTCCACCGCCCGCAACAATTGTTGCTCGACGAGCCTTCCAACGCGCTCGACCTCGCCGCTCAGCGCGAGCTGCGCGAAACACTCCGCGGGCTCGCTCGCGGAGGCACGGGGCTGGTGATGGTCACTCACCATCTGGGCGATATTCTGCCGGAGATTGAGCGCATCATCCTCATGCGCGACGGCCACATCGTCGCCGATGGTCCGCGAGAGGAACTGCTGACCGAATCGCGCCTCAGCGAGCTCTTTCATGCGCCGGTCCGCATCGGCCGCGACGCAGAGTGGCTGCATAGCTGGTAATGAGTATGGAACGACGACGCCGAAATCACATAGAGGAAGAAGGGATGGAAACTTCGGTAAAACCCGCGCGGTGGAAGATTATCCTCGCCTTTTCGATCATTTATCTCGTCTGGGGATCAACCTTTTTCGCCATTCGCGTGGGCGTCAGCGAGATGCCGCCGTTCCTCTTCTGCGCCATGCGATTTCTGGCGGCGGGTCTGCTGGTTTATCTCTGGGCTCTCGCACACCACGAGCGCGGGCCAACCGCTCGGCAGTGGCTTTCTGTATTCCTGCTTGCGTTTCTCATCTTCGTCGTCGACTACGGCCTCCTCTTCTGGGCGGAGCAGCGCGTTCCATCCGGCATCGCGGCGGTCGTTCTGGCCACCATTCCGGGGTTCATGGCGTTGTCCGAGATTCTGATTCTGCGCACGCAAAGACTTACGCTACGTTTGGCTCTTGCGCTGCTTTCAGGGATCGCGGGTGTTGCGGTCCTTGTGAGCCCCTCACATCTGCTCGGCGATTTCGGCGGTGCCGCCATTGACAAGGCTGGCGCCACCGCGCTCATCATCGGAGCAATCGGCTGGTCGGTAGCGTCGGCGCTTTCGCGCAAACTCCCGCTTCCCTCCTCCAAGGTGATGAGCTCGGGCGCGCAAATGCTGGCCGGCGGAATCATGCTGGCAGCAGTCGCCGCGTTACGCGGCGAAAGTCGCGGGCTTCATCTCTTCACGATCTCTGGCTCCGCATGGGTCGCATTGCTCTACCTCGTCTTTGCCGGCTCCATCGCGGGATTCACGGCATACGTCTGGCTGCTGCATCACGAATCGCCCACCAAGGTGGGAACGTATGCATACGTCAACCCCGTCGTCGCAGTGGTGCTGGGCTATTGGTTGGGCGGCGAGCCGTTGGGACTCCGCACCATCGCCGGCGGACTATTTGTTCTGGCCAGCGTCGTTGCCATTACGACGATGCGTCCAAGGATCAAGCCGACCGCCGCCGCAAAGGGCAAGGGATAAATGTATGAATCCAACTAGGTCGAATGTTGTTTCGCCTGCGCAAATCCATCTGCATTAACCGCGCTTTTTAGACTTTGTGTTACCATTCTGCCAACTGGTCAACCCCCTTCTTCAAGGGTCGGAGGGCAAAATCATCATGCCGATTTCCAGACGAGATTTCCTCAAGACGAGCGTCGCTGCCGGCGCCATCGCCAGCGTGGGCAGCTTTCCTCTGCATGCCGAGCGGGCGACCGCATCGAGTTTGGTCACGCTTGGAAAGTCAGGCGTGAAAGTGACGCGCCTCGCCTTCGGGACGGGCAGTAAAAACGGCCAAGTGCAGTCTGCGCTTGGGCAAAAGGAGTTCAGCAGGCTCGTTGCGTATGCCTATGAGCGCGGTGTCCGTTTCTTCGAAACCTCGGAATCCTATACGACGCCGGCGATGCTCGGCGAGGCGCTCAAGCCGTTTCCTCGCGACAGCTATCAATTGATGTCCAAGGTGACGACGGAAGACGAAGGCGATCCGCTAAAGAAGCTCGACGAGCTTCGCCGCACTTCGCAAACCGATTACTTCGACATCATGCTGCTCCACTGGCAGCATATTGGCACCTGGCCGGCCGACACAGAGCGCTGGCAGGACGCGATTCTGGAAGCGCAGTCGCGCCAGACAATCAGGACTCACGGCGCCTCAGTGCACGGACTGCCCGCGTTGCGCCAGGTGCCCGCCACTAAGTGGCTCGAAATCGCCATGATCCGCGTGAACCACAAGGGCACGCGCATGGACAATGAAAACGACGATTGGGACGTTCCTGGCAATGTCAGCGAAGTCGTCAATCATGTCCAGCAAGCCCGAGCCGAAGGAATGGGCGTCATCAGCATGAAGCTCGTTGGCGAAGGCACTTTCACCGGCCATGACGATCGTCAGAAGGCGATGCGATTTGCTTTCAGGAATGCGGGCGTTGATTGCGTGACGGTGGGCTACAAGAACACAGCGGAAATCGACGAGGCCATCGACAACGTGAACCTGGCCTTCGCATGACGCGTCTCAACATCTAGTGGGCCCGGAGGGATTTGAACCCCCAACCAAGGGATTATGAGTCCCCTGCTCTAACCGTTGAGCTACAGGCCCGCCCGAGCGGTTCTCCAGTTACCCTCGGACGAAGCCTAAATGGCAAAGTGGCTCTTTCCTCAAGAAGGAGCCACATCGCACCCGGCCATCTTGACGCCGATGAACTGGAGAACCGCTCCTTCTGCCAATCATAATGCAGTCACTATACTTGCTTGTAGCGTTCTCGCCCCATTAGAGCGCTGTGCAGAGGTCATTCCGTGGATACGCCGTTCCGAAGCGTCGAGCTCACCCAGGTTACGGAATGGGAAGACGGTCAAATCCGCTCAAGCAGCGACCACCTCGCCGCCGAAGAACCGCTCCAGATCCTCGCCAACGGAAAACCCTTGGTCGTTACCATGCGAACGCCGGGTCACGACCAGGAACTGGCTGCCGGTTTTCTCTTGACCGAGGGCCTCATCGACAGCCGCGATCAAATCCCTTCCTTCCCTTATCAGCAATCCATGGAAGAGGAAGCGGGAAACACCATCGAGGTGGAGTTGCGCGAAGATGCGATCGGACCCCGGAGTGTCGAGCGGAATTCCTTCTCGAATTCAGGCTGCGGACTTTGCGGAAAGGCTTCCATCGATGCAGTGCGCACGAAGGGTCTGCAACCCCTCGGCCCAGGCTTCACCGTGGGAGCGGAAGCGCTTTGCTCCCTGCCTGCTCAACTCCGCGCGCGGCAGTCGGTCTTCGAACGCACCGGCGGATTGCATGCCGCGGCGCTGTTTAACGCCGACGGCGACTTGGTAGTGCTCCGCGAAGACATTGGGCGGCACAACGCGGTCGACAAGGTTGTGGGATGGGCACTATTGCAGAACAAGATTCCGCTCTCGAACTATGTGCTCCTGGTCAGCGGACGAGGAGGCTTCGAGATTATTCAGAAGGCGATTGCCGCTGGCGTTCCCATTGTGGCTTCGGTCTCCGCTCCCTCAAGCCTCGCAGTGCAGTTGGCCCGCGAACTGAACTTGACGCTGATCGGCTTTCTGCGGGGACGGCGGTTTGTTGTCTATTCGGGCGAGTCGCGCTGCCTCGTGCGGCGTTAGAATTCGGCTAGCTCCCGCGTCACTTTGCGGAGCTGCCCTCTCGTGATCGGCAAGTGAAAATGCAATAATCGATGCGGCGCCCTCAACTACCGATTCATAAGCCGCAATTCGATTCCCCATCTCCCCGTGAGGATCCGCAAGCTATGGCGACGGCCACCATCAACAACAAGGCGTATCCATTTGCGCCGGGCGAGTCTCTGATAGATGTCATCAACCGGTCGAGTGCAGAGATTCCCCAGGTTTGCTATCACCCTCAGCTCGGTCCCATCCAAACATGCGATTTGTGCATGGTTGAAATTGATGGCCAACTGGTCCGCGCCTGCGCCACAGCCGCATTGGACGGAATGGTCGTCGCAACAGACACGCCTCGCGCCGTGAGCGCTCAGCGGGAAGCCTTCGATCGAATTCTTGGCAATCACCTCCTCTACTGCACGGTATGCGACAACAATAACGGCGATTGCACCGTGCACAACACAACAAAGCTCCTCGCCATCGAACGCCAGGAGACGCCCTACGCTCCAAAGCCGTACGAGAAGGATTTCTCCAATCCCTTCTACCGCTACGATCCCGATCAATGCATCCTCTGCGGCCGCTGCGTCGAAGCTTGTCAAAACCTGCAGGTGAACGAGACCCTGAGCATTCGTTGGGAGGACGAACACCCGCGCGTCCTTTGGGATGGTGGAGCGCCCATCGGTGAATCGAGCTGCGTCTCCTGCGGACATTGTGTTACCGTTTGTCCCTGCAATGCCCTCATGGAGAGCTCCATGCTTGGCGAGGCCGGATACTTTACTTCCCTTCCCGAAGCCGCGCGCGAAGGGATGATCGACGTTGTGAAAAGAATCGAGCCGGAGGTCGGATATGGCTCCGTTCTTGCTCTCTCCGAAATCGAAGCTGACATGCGGGCCACGCGCATTAAACGCACCAAAACCGTCTGCACTTACTGCGGTGTCGGCTGCAGCTTCGATGTCTGGACGCGCGACCGTCATATTCTCAAAGTCGAGCCCGCACAGGGGCCGGCGAACGGCGTCTCCACATGCATCAAAGGCAAATTCGGGTGGGGATTCGTCAACAGCAACGATCGCCTGACCAGCCCATTGATTCGCGAAGACGGAAAGTTTCGCAAGGCCACCTGGGACGAGGCTCTGAGTCTGATTGCGCGCAGATTCACTGAAATCAAGGCCGCCACCGGTCCCGATTCGCTCGCCTTCATCTCTTCATCGAAGTGCACCAACGAAGAAAGCTACCTGATGCAGAAGCTGGCTCGCGCGGTCATCGGCACCAACAATATGGATAATTGCTCGCGTTACTGCCAGGCGCCGGCAACCGTCGGCCTATTTCGCACCGTTGGCTACGGCGGCGACTCCGGATCGATCCACGACATCGAGCAGGCCGATCTTGTCATCGTCGTCGGCAGCAATACCGCGGAAAGTCATCCCGTCCTCGCAACACGCGTCAAGCGGGCCCACAAGCTGCGCGGGCAAAAACTTATCGTCGCCGACCTGCGCGAGAACGAAATGGCCTGCCGCGCCGATCTCTTTCTGCATCCCAGGCCCGGCACCGATCTCATCTGGCTCTCAGCTGTTACACGCTATCTCTTTGACAATGGCCTCGCCAACGCTCCCTTCATCTCCCAGTGGGTCAACGGCGCGGACGAATATATCAAAAGCCTGGAGCCATTCACGCTCGCGATGGCCGGCGAGCGCTGTGGCCTCCCACAGGAAACGCTGATCAAAGTTGCGCGCACGATAGCCGAAGCTGGCAGCGTCTGCATTTTGTGGGCGATGGGCGTCACGCAGCACGTCGCGGGTTCTGACACATCGACCGCAATCTCCAACCTTTTGCTTGCGACCGGCAATTATATGCGTCCAGGTACAGGCGCTTATCCGCTGCGCGGACACAACAACGTGCAGGGCGCAAGCGATCACGGCGCCATGCCGAATTTCTTCCCGGGCTATCAGCCCGTCGACGATTCGGCCATTCGCGCAAAGTTCGAGCGCGCATGGAGCGTTTCGCTTCCTCAGAAACCCGGCCTCAACAACCATCAGATGATTGACGCCATCCTCGACGGCCGCTTGAAAGCCATGTACGTCTTCGGCGAAGAGATGAGCCTCGTCGACTCCAACGCCAACTACGTCGACCAAGCACTCTCCAAACTGGATTTCTTCGTGATGCAGGACATCTTTTTCACTGAGACCTGCCGCTACGCCGATGTCGTTCTGCCGGCCAGCCCCAGCCTTGAAAAGGATGGAACATTCACAAGCACCGAACGTCGCATCCAGCGAATCTATCCGGCCTTTGACCCGCTCGGCGACAGCCGTCCGGATTGGCAAATCATTCAGGAGATCGCTAACCGGCTAGGGACAAATTGGAGCTACGCTCACCCGTCGGAAATCTACGCTGAAATCGCCTCGCTCACGCCGCTCATGGCCGGCGTCACGTATGACCGGCTTGAGGGCTACAAGTCGTTGCAGTGGCCGGTCGCTGCAGACGGCTCCGACCAGCCATTGCTCTATACAAAACGCTTCCAAATGCCGGATGGAAAAGCGAAATTCTTTCCTCTAGCCTGGACGGAGCCGAGTGAGCAACAGGACGCTACATTCGATCTGCATCTGAACAATGGCCGCCTGCTCGAACACTTTCATGAAGGCAACATGACCTATCGCACCGAAGGAATTCGCGAGAAGGTTCCTTCCACCTTTGTTGAGATTTCACCGCAATTGGCCGCGGATCGCGGTATTCAGAGCGGAAGTCTGGTTGAACTCAATTCGCGGTATGGCCGCGTGCGTGTTCGTGCGCTGGTCACCGATCGTGTGCAAGGCACGGAGCTCTACATGCCGATGAATTCGCTGGAGGAGCCGGTGAATCGGCTCACCAGCAGCAACACCGACAAGGTGACGAGTACCCCCGCGTATAAAGAGGCAAGCGTCCGCATGGAACTCATTGACGCTCACGGCGCCTCGCCGCTTCCCCCCGGCAATTCGCGCTTCGGCCACCCCACCCCACAGCGGGGAGTTGAAGTCGAACGCAAGTGGAAACGCAGCAAT
Organism: uncultured Acidobacteriaceae bacterium; assembly: GCA_963835355.1. Classification (GTDB taxonomy): domain Bacteria; phylum Acidobacteriota; class Terriglobia; order Terriglobales; family Acidobacteriaceae; genus Telmatobacter. The sequence continues at coordinate 21,108 of CAWIFE010000007.1, forward strand.
TACAGCGCGCCCGGCGGTCTGGTTCAGATCCAAACGAAATAATGGGAGGAACGCCGATGGCCCGACCGATCCCTCTTGACCTACCCCCGCGCGATCCGCGCAAGGAGCTTCTTGATCGTCTCGAAAGCGCTCCCCAGGAACACGCAGAGGCCTTGCTGGATGCGTTCGACCTGCTCGAAGAACTTCACCAGGCAGGGATCTTGCAAAAGCTCCGCGGAACAGTTGGCGCGAGCGACGAGATTCTGCAGCGCGGAGTAGGCGCGGCCAGGTCGCCGGATGGCACGCGCGCGCTTCGCAATTTACTAATCCTTGGCCAAATCCTCAGCTCCATCAACCCCGACGTGCTCCAGTGCATTGCGGTCGCGGTGAGCGCGACGTTGGGAAGCGAGCGCAAACCTGTCATTGAGCCGCCGGGACTCCTCGCGTTGCTCAGCGAATTTCGTCAGCCTGAATTGCGCCGCAGCGTCGCGTTCATCAATCAATTCCTGGAAACTCTAGGCGCCCAATTGAAAAATGTTGGTTCAACTCGCCCGCAACCCTGATTGGCTTGCTTTCTCGTCTCCCAATAGAGATCGGATGTAGATTTCCGGCCGATGGGAAATTGAAATCGCGAAATCGGAGCAAAGAAAATTGCGACAGAAACTTCGGCAAATTTGATGGTCCTGGTCACCATTTGGAGCGCCCAATGGGCAGGAAAGCGCCCGGAATCTCAGAACCGCATCGTGCGGCCGATTCCGCATGGTAGGCGAGGCGGGAATCGAACCCACAACCCCCGGCTTAGAAGGCCGGTGCTCTATCCGATTGAGCTACTCGCCCACGCTTTTTATTGTAGCTTTTTCGTGCCCATTTTAGCTTTTTCTGGACTGAGGCGGGAGTCGCGTACGCGGCGTCGAACCTGAATCAGCAGCGGTCTTGAGCGCCCGGAAATGTTGATGACTAAGTCAGTGCCAGATACTCATGGGCCAGCCGCACCACCATCGACCCCTCCCCAACAGCAGACGCCACGCGATTCATTGCGCCGGCGCGAAGGTCTCCGGCCGCGAACACGCCAGGAACGCTGGTCTCGAGAATGAGCGGATCACGCTGTTCCTTCCAAATGCGCGCGTACCCATCGGCTGCCATCAGATCCCGCCCCGTAAGCACAAAACCCTTGGCGTCACGCAATATTTCATCAGGGAGCCATTCGCTTCGGGGGCGCGTGCCGATGAAGATAAAGAGCGCATCGGCTTCCTCGGAGCTGATGGATCCATCAGCGAGCGACTTGAGCGCGACTCGTTCAACGTGGCCCGCTCCCTCGACGCTTTCGATTTCAGCACGGGTAAGAAGGCGAATGTTAGGGGTCTTCTCAATCTGCTCAATCAGATAATGCGACATCGTATCGCGCAAACTGTCGCGGCGAACGACAATCTCCACCTCCCTTGCGTATCGCGCCAAGTAGATCGCGCCCTGTCCCGCCGAGTTTCCCCCGCCCACAACGAGGATTCTCTTGTCGCGAAAGGCCGCCGCCTCAGTGGTCGCTGCGCCGTAGTAAACTCCCGCGGCCGCATGCTCCGCAACACCGGGCGCGGGGTGCTCGCGGTAGAACATTCCCGTGCACGCTAGCAATGTGCGCGTGACGATTTGGCGGCCGTCGGCGAGCGTGAGCCGTTTGTATCCGCCCTCGATGGACATGCCGGTTACTTCAAGCGGTACCAGAAACTCGGCGCCGAGCCGCTGCGCCTGAGAAATCGCACGCCTTGTCAGCTCGCTGCCGCTCACGCCTGCGGGAAATCCCAGGTAATTCTCGATGCGCGAACTGGTGCCGGCCTGCCCGCCCGGTGCATGGCGATCAAGCAAAATCGTTCGCAGCCCTTCTGAAGCGCCATACACCGCTGCCCCGAGGCCGGCTGGGCCCGCCCCTACAATTGCGAGATCGTAGACATCGAAGGCTGCAGTCATCGGTTTTCCCAGCCGCTCCGCCACCTGCCTCGGGTCGGGATTGCGCAATACTGGCGATCCATCATCAAAGAACAGCGCCGGCAGTTCTTCTTCACTTACGCCGGATGCTTCGAGCAGCACCCGCGCATCGGCATCGCGCGTCAGTTCGAGCCAGCGATAGGGAATGAGATTGCCCGCCAGGAAATCCTTGATCGCGTGAGATTGCGGAGACCACTGGTGGCCCACCAGGCGCAGTCCTTTCGCCTCCGGCAGAGATTCGGCCTGCCATGCATCCAGCAGATCGTCAACCGCGGGGAAAAGCCGCTCTTCAGGCGGATCCCATGGCTTGGAAAGATAGTGGTCAAGATGCGCCGCGTTGATCGCCTTCACTGCTGCGTCGATATCGGAATACGCAGTCAGCAAAACCCTTCGCGCCAGCGGGTAGATCGGGCGCGATTTCGCCAGCACTTCACTGCCCATCATGCCGGGCATACGTTGATCGCAGATCAGCATGGCCAGCGAATCTCCTCGGCTCTTCAGTTCGCGGATGGCATTCAGCGCCTCATCTCCCGATGCCGCACTCATCACTGTGTAGCTCTCCCGGTAACGGGAGCGAAGATCGCGGCGCACCGCTGCCAGCACTTGCGGATCGTCATCGACAATGAGCAGAATAGGCTTGTTCATCGCGGCGTTCCTTCGCCATCGCTTTGGTCAATCGGCAGCATAACTCGAAACTCCGTTTGCCCAGGCTGCGAGTCGACTTCGATCGTTCCGTCGTTGTGGCGGACGAGTCGTCGGACAATATCGAGGCCAAGGCCGGTTCCTTGCCCCATCGGCTTGGTGGTGAAAAATGGGTCGAAGATTTTCTCGCGAATCGCCGCCGGGATCCCCGGCCCGTTGTCAACGACGCACACCACCACGTGCTCGCCTTCACGGTTCGCTTTCACTTCAACGCGGCCTCCGTCCCCAATCGCGTCAAGCGCATTGTCGATCAGGTTTCCCCACACTTGATTCAACTCTCCAGCGAATCCGCGAACCCGCGGCAGACCGGACTCGATCTCGATGGCCACGGTCGCGGACTTTTGTCCGGCCTTTGATTTGAGGACTGTCACCGTGTTACTAAGGTTTGGCGCTAGTTCTACAGGCTCGGCCACCATCGCCTGATCCATGTGCGTGAATCCCTTGATGGCCATGACCAGACCTGAGACCCTCATCGCCGCTTCCTGAATCTCCGAAGCCAGATTGCGCACCGCGCATCCTGCCGCAGCCCAGCGCAACACTGCGTCCAGCGGCGGTCCCTGCACAGTAGCCGCGAGTTGGTCGAGCGCTTCGAAGGTGACCTGCGTGTCGGCAAGCGCCTCCGCAGTTGCCGTATCGAGGTTATGATCAGCGAGCCAGTCGGCAATCGCGTCTTCACGGTCGGCCTGTTGGACTGGCGACCGGACTCCCAGCAGCGCTTTCGCGAGACAGGCCGCCCGGATTGAATCCACAGCCGCAAGTTGCGCATCGCTCAACCGGGCCACGCCCAACGCGCGAGTTGCGGTCTCAGCCTCCTCGAGTCTGTCTTCAAGTATCGTCGCACTGCGCTCAATGGCTGAAGCAGGATTATTCAGTTCATGGGCCAGACCCGCAGAGAGTTTGCCGAGTGAGATCATCTTTTCGTTTTGAAGGTCGCCGGATGTAAAGAGCCGCGCCCGATCGATCATCGTGTGAACCAAGATCTTGGTCACCTCAAAGCACTCGCGAGTCAGCGCTTGAAGCTCTTCCCTTGGAATCGACAGGATTTCAGTCGGTTCCTCAGCGATCGCGTTTCCTGGCGGAGTTGTGAGTCGCGAGTAGGGCAGAATTCCGGAGACTTCGCCCGCTCGCCACTCAATCATCTTTTGTGGCCCCGAGCCTCGATCAACCGAAAGCGAAACGTGGCCCGACAACACGATGTGCAGGCCCTCAACTGGTTGCCCCTTGCGAGAAAGCACCTCACCGGCGTCGAGATACCGCAGCGTCCCATACGCCGCCAGCCACGACAGTTCTTCCCTGGGCGCCGTTCCGAGCGTCTTGTGCTCTGCGAGCCGATCAATCAGATCCATGGCCGTCATCCACGTGCGGTCTTTCCATTTACGACGATGTCGGTTTTCCCCGCTCCAAGGTAGCAGACGGGTTGGCAGGCAGGAAACTAATTCGGAACGATCGCCATGCCCGCTCGAGAATTTTCATCAGTCACGCTCTGAAGGTAGCGGACGACCACGGCCTCGGCCCAATGGATACCGGCTGCAGAGCGGCGGCTAAGGAATGCGCAGTGGCCGCCTTGGTGCGGCTCAACGAAGTTGATATGCGGATTGGCGAGGACACGCTCGCGGGTTTCGGGCGTGAGACGGATAAACGGATCGTCCCCCGCGAGAAGCACAAGCGACGGAGTAGCAATGCGGTCGATGACTCGAGCGCTGGCGGCCCGGTAGTAGTAGTCGTCTGCATCGCGGAAGCCGCAATTGGGAGCGACGATCTTCTGGTCGAATTCGCGGATGGAGCGCACCGGTCCGATGCCGTCGGTTTGATAGATGCTTGGAAAAAGTTCCGCCTTGTGGCGGAATCGTTGCATCAGTGCATGCAGAAAATGACGTTCGTAGATGAAGTTGGAGGGCGCGTGCAGTGCGTTGGCGCATGCGGCGAGATCGATCACTGAGCAGACCGTGGCCACTGCAACGAGCGGTGGACGTACGCCCCACTCGCCGGCCAGCTTGAGCACCATATTGCCGCCCATTGAGTAGCCTACAAGCGCCACCCGCTCGAGGCCGAAACGGTCAGTGAAGTGACGAACCACCGCGCCCACATCTGCCGAGCGGCCGGAGTGAAAAAGCGTAGGCGAAAGCGCATCGGTGCCGCCGCAGTTGCGCATGTTCATGCGGACAACGTTCATTCCCGCGTCCCAGGCTCGCTGTGCGATGCCCTGAATGTAGCGCGAGTTGGAGGAACCATTCAGCCCATGCACGAGCACGGCCGTAAGCCTACCGGCCCGCACTGTCTCAGGCTGCCAATGGCATTGGCAGAGGACGCGGCTTCCGTCCGCCGGGTCAACTTCTACGGTTTCCGCCACATCGGGTAAATCAAAGGAAGGACGAGGAAGAAAATTGCCGACAATGGTTTGGAGATGACCGTTCGCGAGCCAGGGATGAGGTTCAAACGAAGTAAGCCAGGTTGACCGCGCTGCTTGCGCCTGGACGGCCGTATCTGCCTGCGTTACCAAGGATTACCCCCTGAATGCGAAAGACGGACTATGACCATGATTTGGCTTTTCGGGGGGACTCTTGGGGCGGCTAGTGGGGATCGAACCCACGACATCCTGAGCCACAGTCAGGCGTTCTGCCGCTGAACTATAGCCGCCGTCTACCCTTTCGATTGTAGCATCGAAGCAGATCTCTAATAACCGGTCGGAGAGGAGCGAAAGTGCCGCAGCGCGAACCTGATGCTACCTCTGCGAACCCCGCTCCACAGGCGAGCGCAGCCTCTTCAGACCGCTGGAATCGTGGCGCGTGGATCTTCCGCGACGAGACACTTCGCAAGCTCGAGATTCTGCTCGACGAGGCCTTCCCCATTCCTGGGACTCACGTCCGCTTCGGCGTGGATGCGATCATCGGCCTGGTTCCCGGCATCGGGGACGTACTGGCGGGGCTGGCCTCTCTAGTGATACCACTCGCGGGGTGGATTCGTGGCGTGCCCTATGTGACGCTGGCCCGCATGGCAGCGAACCTCGCCATCGGAGTGACCGTCGGGTCAATTCCGATCTTGGGCGACGCCTTTGACATCGCTTGGAAGGCCAACCGACGCAATTATCGCCTGCTGACTCGTTACCTCGGCGAACCTCGGCAGCACACTTGGCGCGATTGGGCTTTCCTTCTGACCCTGGCCGCGGTTCTTGGCTTGGTTTTTGCCGTCCCCGTTGCGCTGGTAGTGTGGCTGGTCATGTGGCTGCTGCACTCATAACAGACTTGCCTCGGGAGGAGAGCGGACCTGCTTCGGCACAAGCGAGAAGCGCGTTACAATCGAAAGAGGTCATCGGGGCGTAGCGCAGTCTGGTAGCGCATCTGCTTTGGGAGCAGAGGGTCGGGGGTTCGAATCCCTCCGCCCCGACCAGCATAGTTTAGTTATATTTCAAGAGATATAGGCATTTTCGGGTTCGCATTTGCTTTTTTACCGTCACAACATCGTGATTGGTCTGGACCCAGGCGACCGCAAGGGACGATATTGCGAGTCATCGTGCTCAACGATCACCATCTGAAATGACTCATGCAGGTGTACGACGGCTTCCCTTCATGATTTAGCGCTTCACCAGAGGCGCGATTTGAACATGGACGGCGCTTTGGCGAGGCACAGCCAAAGAAACGCAGGATTGTTCACAAGGTAGCGTTTCCACAGTCGTCCAGGCTCCTGCATCAGCCGGTGCAGCCACTGGAGCCCCGCGCGCTTGATCCAGCGGGGGCAATCGCGAATCCTGCCGGTGTGAAAGTCGAAGGCCGCGCCAACACCAATCATGAGCGGAACATTGAAGCGGTGGACATATTTGGCCATGAACCGCTCCTGTTTGGGCGTGCTGAGACCGACCCAGACGATATGGGGCTGTACTTGAGCAATCTGCCGCGCGAATTCCTGCTCCTCTTCGGGGGTGAGGCTTCGAAACGGGGGCGTCAAGGTTCCGACGACCTTCAATCCCGGGAATCTCGACTGAAGCCTTTTGCTCAATTCTTCGGCCACACCCGGCTTTCCACCATAAAGAAAGTGCCTATAGCCTCGTTCGACGGAGATGCGACAGACTTCCATCATGAAATCGGGTCCGAAGACACGATCCATGTGCGCAAAGCCCTGGAGGCGGCCGATCCATGTCAACGGCATTCCATCGGGTGTGTTGATGACTGCTTGATTGAAAATGCGCAGCAACTCGGGATCCCGTTGCGCTTCCATCACCCCGTGCACGCTGGCCACGCAGACGTAGCCGGGTTGGCCGCGCTCGATCCACTGCGCCGCCAGGTTCACTGAGAAGTTCATGTTGATGGCTGAGACCTTTACACCGAGGACATCCGCGTGGTCATGAACAAGCGCAGAAGGGCGGAATCCGCGGCCTGCGAGAGAGGCGGCTTCAAACTGATGCTGACGGGCCTCCGCATCGATTGGTTTTGCGGTCGATGTGCTCATGTGCCTCCGCACAGCGCAAAGAGAAGCGTGTGCACAAGAATTGCCGCGTCCATGAAGAACGACCGATTGCGGATGTAGTAGAGGTCATACTGAATGTTGTGGTGAATAGGGAATGATCGGTCCGCACTGAGTTGCCAAAGGCAGGTGATTCCAGGCGAAATCAGAAGACGCTGCCGCTGGCGGGAGTCATAGCCTTCGACGATGAAGGGCATCTCCGGCCGGGGTCCGACGAGCGACATCGTGCCCAGAAATACGTTGATCAACTGCGGCAATTCGTCGAGACTCGTGCGGCGCAGCAGACGCCCGATGCGGGTAATTCGCGGATCCTGCGACGAAGTCGGCGACGCGGCGTACTTCGGCACCGTGGTAAACATGGAGCGGAACTTGAAGATATTGAATAGCGTTCCATTGCGCCCAACTCGCTCCTGAACGAAAAGGGAAGGTCCGGCCGAGTCGAGGCGAATGAGGATGGTGATAAGAAAGAAAAGGGGAGCCAGCAAAGCCAATAGGGCTGCCGATGCAGCCACGTCTACGGTGCGTTTGGCAAGCTCATAAAGCCGGGGGCTGGCGGATGCTTTCGACGTGGTGAACGAAACTCCATCAACGTCCATTGATTCGACCGCGCGCAAATCCTGAGCGGCCACTTCGCGAAGGATGGCGACCGTAATGCCAGCTTGCTCCGCCGCCTCTGTTGCTTCGGTGATTTGCCCGGGAGAGAGGTCTGGAGAGGACAGCATCAACATGTCCGCCTGGAGAGATTGCAATTGCGCCGCGGTAACGGGCCCGAGTTCGACCGGAAAGGAACCACGTCCGCGGTATCCCATCTCGAGCATCGAGGCTGTGGCCTGCCCTGTATTGGCATCGATGACTGCGACCGGCAAGAGACCGAGCCGGGGTGAATGAAGCAGCGTGGACAGAATACGCCGTGCCGTTTCGCCGGTGCCGTAGGCGACGACGCGTTCCACGTGTTCCGCCGGTTGCAGCTTTTCAGCGATCGCGAAGAGGATCTGCTTTTCCAGAACCAGAAGGAGCGGGATGAGGAAGACGGCAATCGGAATCTCCGGCCGGGAGATATCGAGCCCTAGCATCCAGCCGACGAGCAAGAGGAGAATCAACGATTGAGCGGCGACGCGCAGCGTGCGCTCGGTTTCGCGAATCTGCAGGAGGCCGCTGTCACTCTTGTAAATGCCCTCGCGGCGCAGGAGGAAGACAACGATAGTGCCGACGGCTGCGCCGATGGCAACGCCCTTCTGGGAGGGGCGTTGAACGAAGGCGCCAAAAGAGATAAGAGCGCAAAGATCATTTGCCGCCATCATGCCCGCAACACAGGCGAGGAAATCCGCCGCTGCTTCCACGAGAGCCATCGCGTTCCGGAAGAATCTCCGCGAGACCATCCTGCGCTCGCGGCGCAGATGTGCGATGGTTTCGGTGAAGTGATTCGAAGCGGCAAAGTCCGGTGCGGACACGGTTATCTCCCCCGGTAAACCAACGCCGACTCGGGATCGGGAGTTGGGAGTTCAATTGCTTCAGGATTTGCCGCGGCGATGGAGGCTGCTGCATTCCTGGACGGTTGCGGCGCGACGGACTCGATGAGACGGTTGTAGAGGGCTAGATATTTCGAGGCCAGAACGGGAGCGGAGAACGACGGCAGTGCGATCGGCTGCGGTTTCGGCTCGTCCAGAATGTCTGCGATGGCGGCTGCCAAATCTTCAACGAAACTTTCGCGCGAGGGAACAAATTTGCAGTCATCGCCGGCGATTTCGCGATGGGCGGGAATGGAGGAACAAACAATACGGCAGCCCGCCAGCAGGCCCTCAGCGACGGGGAGATCGAAACCCTCAGTGAGCGAAGGCGCCACGAGTACCTCGCATTGCCGATAGCACCATTGCAACTGCGCTTCGGAAAGGCCCTCGAAAAAATGGACGCGGCTGTTCAAGCCCTTGTCGCGGACGAGACGAAGAATTGCAGGGGTCTCGGGCCCGCCGGTCCCAATGACAACGAGCTTCATACCGTCGTAAATCCAGCCGGAGCCGATCAACCGGTCGAAGGCGCGAATGAGCCCGCAGATATTCTTGTTACGCCGATGCTGCGCGACACAGAGCAGGAAGGGTTCATTCTTCCAGCCCGGAATCGGGGACAGGCCGGGAGCGGCAGGTTCGAAATCGGTGCAGCTCTCGACACAGTTATGGACGGTTCTGGCCTTGCGGCAAACCGCTGGAGACGCGTATTGTCCGAGACGAAGGCGTGTGGCTTCTGAGACGCAAGCGATGGCATCGACCGCTCGCAGGCATTGGTGGAGCACTGCGCGATTGAAGATGAACTTGGGGAAGCCGAAGTTCTCCGGGATCTCGTAGGGATATAGATCGTGAAGCGTGACGACCGTTGGGCAGTTAAATGCCTGCGAGTTCAGCGGCACCGGGTAGGTGAGATGAACGAGATCGGCTTGGAGCTGGGCAGCCAACTGCGGCAGCCGCCGCCAGTACCAGAGATTTCTGCTGAACGAATCTCGTTTCATGGCGGAAATGTGCGTGCGGAGGCGGGGGTCCGAAGGTAGGCCAGCGGACTGGGCAAGATCGCATTGCCACGGGGCCAGGGCGAGATGCAACTCAGAGATCTCCGGAAGCAGCAAGAGGCACCGCGTCACGTTCAGCGCGTGGCGTTGAATGCCCGAGATGCTTGTCGCATACGACGCTGCAGAGATCAGAACCTTCATGGCTTCGATGTCTCCTGCGCTTCAATCGAAATGGCAAGCGGCGAAACCCGCAAGGGCGCTGGCTCGGCGGATTTGAGTTTTTGCACCAGGGGCAGATAGACGATGAGCGCAACGGCGCCATAAAAAAGCCGCGACACCGCCAACCCCTGCAAGCCGTGGTGATGGAGCATCCAGATCATGAGAAGGAGCATCGCAGTCCGCCCGCCAAGCATGATGAAAGCGACTGAACGAAATTCGCCCAGCGCCTGGAGCGCGTAGGTTCCGGTAACGCTTAGCCCCATGAGCGCCGCGCCAGCAACAATCGGCGGAAGAATACTCTTCGCGCTTTCGGCAACGAGTGAACCGGCCCAGATGCGAATCAGGCGATCGCCGAAGAGAAGCAACAACGCCGCTCCGCAGGCGACGATGAGCAGATTGCAGGCGAAAGCCTTCAACACGGCGTGCTTCATTCCTTCTCGTGGAGAGGCGCCGGCGCGGCTCGAAAGGTAGGGGAAAAGAAAATTGAAGCCAGAAGCGGAAAGGCCATAGATGGGATGCGCGAACTGAACGCACAGGGAATATGGAGTGACCGCGAGAGCGCCCAGAGAAAGACCAAGAAGGATGCGATCGAGTTGTCCAAAGACAACTCCACCGAGCGCTTGCATCCAGGCAAAGAAGCCTTGATAGAAGAGGAGGCGCGCTTCGGCAGGATGAAATCGCGGCCAGATGGACACGCCTTGTATGAGCGTGCCCAGGCCGCGAAACTGCGCGACTGTGGCCAGAAAAAGAAGAACGCAGGTGGCGAGAAGTATGCTGATGGTGCCCTTGCCGAGCATTGCCAGCATGGCCGCGGCGGCGAGTGTGACGATGCGCATGGCCGTGCTGATCTGCACAGTTCCGCGATATTGTTCAAAGGCACGCTGTGCGCCGACAGCAACGCTCTCTACGGCACGCACGAGGATCGCCACACTGGCGATACGAAGAGCAGCCAGGCATTCCGGGCGCGACGTGATTCCTGAGACCGCGATGTGAGGTGCGGCGAATGGAGCCGCAATCCAAACGCAAAGGGTAAGCAGTGCCCCCAATGCAAGATTGATGCCAAGCATACTGCGAACTGCGTCAGGGACAAGGTCGAGCTGATCCGCACCGCGCAGGTAGGCGACGCGCTGGACGCAGGCGTCGCAGAATCCAGAGGCGACGATGCCGCCCGCGCTGATGACCGCGGTCGAAATCATCCAAAGGCCGTACTCCGCCGCGCCAAGCTTGTGCAGGACGATGGGCGCAATGAGGAGCATTCCCAGCGGGTAGGAAATGTAATCCAGGACGCCGTAGCCCGCATTAGTGAAATGCTTCGTCATGCGGCGCCTCGCCTGGAGGCAAAAGTGGAAAGGAGGCGCCGGCGAAAGACGGGAATCATCTCCTCGGCCAGCGCGCGGCGCGGATCGGTGGACAACATGGAAAACCAGTAATGGCGCGCGAGGACGAGCGCCGAAGCGACTGCGCAGGAGAGAAATGTGAGCAGAAGCGTGACCCACAAACGCGGCGGGAAGGACTTTTTTTCTGCGATTCCCGGACCATCAATGACGCTCACAGCCGGAATGTCCTTGGCCTCCTCAATGCGGGCGGTTTCATACTGCTGCGTCAGAAGCTGGAACACAGCTTCCTGAACCTGAACGCGGCGGTAGAGGTCGGCATAGGGCACGGCTAGTCGGGGAAGCTGGCGCAACGGCGGGTACAATTCCGGCTTGGCCTCGGCGGCATCGGGATTCGTAGTCGCGCTTGATGAGCCATCGGCGCCTGGCGCGCCCGTCATTTTGTCGAGCTGCGCCTGCAGGCTGGCAATCCGCGCTTCGGACTCGCGCACCCTAACGTTCCCGTCGCCGTAAATCTGGCGCAAGGACTGGAGGCCCGATTGCTCAACAATGAGCTCCGCCTGCACGCGCGCGCCCGCATCGACCATGGCGCGGGTCTGCTCTTTAATGTCGATGGCGTTGTTGTTGCTTGAGAATTGACTGAGCTTCAGCTCCGCGTCTTCAAGGTCGGCCGAAACTGAATGCAGGCGCTGCTCAATGAAGACGCGCTCGCGGTGCGCCGCGGACGAATCGGTTTGCACCACGAGCTGGTTGAGCTCGTCGAGATAACCCTGCGCAAGGTCGCGGGCGCGGTTCCGATCGGTGTCCTCAACTTCGATTGTGATGACGCCGCTCTTTTTGTCCTCAGTGATTTTGGTGATTCGCGCAAGATGCTTTGCAGTGTCAACACGGTAGCGCTTGCGGTAAACGTGCTGCAGATTGAAGCGATCGATGAGGTGACCGGCGACCGTATCGCTGCGCAGCAACTCAATGAACAAGTCTGCCGAATTGCGTCCTCCCACGAGGCTTCCGGCAAGACCGCCAAGCGCTCCAAGGCTGCTCGAGTGTCCGGCCAATGCAGCCAGCATCATGGCGCTTGAATTCGTCTGATCAGGTGGCATGATTTTTGTGGCGGACTTGTACTGTTTCGGTATCAAGAAGGCAATGGCGAGACTGACGAGGAATGAAATTCCGGCAACTCTAGCCAGGATCCGCCGGCGCTCCCAGAGGAGCCTGAGATGCAGGACCCAGCGCGGGACAAGACTCGGCTCGGGTTCCGGCTCAGGTTCGGGGGCCGCGCGAAGCGGCTCACTCCGATCGAGCGTGATAAAGGAGGCATTCGGCGTCATTCTTCATTCCTCCTAGAGAGCCGTAGCCGCCACGCCAGCGCTGATGGCAACGGAGGCAGCCAGCTGCCCGGTGGCAAGCAGATTCCGCAAGAACAACGAGCCGCCGATGATTTTTTGCGGCACAACGACAACGTCGCCGGGATCGAGTCTGGTGGAAAGAACATCACTCGTGAACGGGCCACCCGAATGGCGCCCAACCACCGAGCCATTGGCTCGAATAATAAAAACCTCTTTTCGATTCGCGGTGGAGTTGGTGCCGCCAGCGTGCTTCAGATACCATTCGGCGGTTCGGCCAGGCGTGAAGGCGAGTGCCGTCGCGTTATATACCTGCCCGGTTACGAGGACGAATCCCGGCTGCTTGGGAACAGTGAGCACGTCGTCGCGGTGGAGTTCAATATCCGCGGCAGTATTCGCCCAACTGCCGATGTCGGCGGTGATGTGAATGACCATGCGGCCGGTGGGCGGATGACTCTCGAGATCCGAAATGACTTGCTGCTGCTGTTCTTTGATCAGTTGCATTGCTCCCGGCGAGCTGGACGCGGAGAGACCGGGTGAGAGTCTTGCGGCGGCCGCGCTGGTTTCAATCTGGCGAATGAGTTCGTCGCGGCTGTTTTGCTCCAGCGTCTTCACCTGGTCGCGAATCAGGACCGCGCCCGCAGCATAGGCGGTAGGCAACAGTCCTCCTGCCCTGCGCAAAACCGAGCTGAGGTGCTCACCGTCGCGAAAGCCATAGCTGCCGGGATACTTCACCTGTCCAGTGACCGTTACCGACTCGCCGATGTCAGTCCAATTGGTGATTTGATGAATCGCCAATATGTCGCCGGCCTTGAGGGGAACATCCGCACCTGGATCAGTGCCGGCTACGGCGGCGCCAATGCGCACGGTGGCAAGATTTTCGGAGATCTGATTGCCGCCGGCCACTTCATAGCTGGTGAGATCGGCGCTCTCCAGCAGCGCGTCACGCTTGAAGCCTCCGGCCATGCGCACCAACTGCGCGGCTGTCATGCCATTCGGCATGGGATAATCGCCGGGCCGCAACACCTCGCCACGAATCGTGACCATGGGCGCATCACTTTGATAGCGTCCAAAGACACGGATGGTGTCAAAAGGCTGGATGTCGAGGTTGGAATTACCGATGAGCACCTCGGGTACATCGAAGTCAATCGTCTCCGCATGAAGATCCGGTGGCACAAGACGGACGATTTCTCCACGCTCGGCGGGCTCGGGCAACAGGTCCTGATAGCTGCGGATCACGTCACTGAGTCGCATGCCGTCTTTGTATGGCAAGCGGCCGGGGCGTACGACGTGGCCGGCGAAATAGACGGCGCGCTGGCTATAGGAAAGAATGGGTTCAACACGAATTCGATCTCCATCGTGAACCGCAAAATGGGCGATAGCGTCCTGTCCGGCGTTTGCCGGTTGTCCAGCGGCATCGGGAAGAGTGACAGTCACGCGCTGATGATTGCCATCGATGCGCTCGATTCTGATGTGGCTGAGCGATGCTGCCGCGGTGAATCCGCCGGCATCGTCAATGACCGCGGAGAGCATTGTGTCGCCGGACTTTAACTCATAAATAGCTTCGCGCTTGACCGCGCCGGAAACTGCAACCTGGGGACCCGCAGGCGGCACAAGGAGCGTGTCGCCGCTCTCGAAGCGCTCAGTCCGGCCGCGAATTCCGTGAAGAAGAAAATCATAGAGATCGATTTCCTCGACGAGTTGTTCGCCGCGGTAGTGACGCAGAATACGCAGGGAGCCGACCGCTGTTGGACCGCCCGCGGCATAGAGCGCGCTCATCGGAGTGGCAAGTGAGCTGATATCGTAGCCGCCGGGGCGTTGCACGTCGCCCACGACGTAGACGCGCACTGAGCGCAGGCCGGAAACCGTGACCACGACTTGTGCGTTCCGGAACTGCGGCTTGAGGGCATCGGCAATTGAACTTTGCGCCTCGTCGAGCGAAAGCCCCGCGACCTGCAGCGCACCGGCTTCCGGCAGAAACACGCGGCCATCGCGATCGATTCTGCGAATAATGGTTTGCGTCGCGCCTCCCCACAATTCGATCGTGAGCTGGTCGCCCGAGCCGACGATGTAATCCGGGCCCAAGGGGACATCGAGCGGAGTGCTCAGTCCGGAAACCTGGCGCGCCGAAGACGAAAGCGTGCGATTGACGAAGACGGCGGAGCCGAATCGCTCAAGGCACTTCGAGTCATCTGGAATCTGTGCGTACAGATCGCGCATGGATTGCAAGTTGAGCGGCGTGGGCTGATGCAGGACCGAAGGAAGGTCGGTGGACGCGTTGCCCTTCTCCTGTCCGCGCGGATTGGCAGCAGCTCCGGGGCGGAACGAGTCGGAGCGCAGACCCGACGAGAGGTCCGCCGATGGCGTGCCGCGCCTGACGCCCTGACCGGAAGGCGAGAGCGCCTGAGACGCCTGCATCGACGCATCGAGTTCGAGGAGCGATAGCGGAGAGGCTGAATCAGGCAAAGAGCCTTCGCCCGTGGCGGAGGCTACGAGCGCACCTCCCGCGTCTGAAGTGTATCCGCGCTCCTGAAGCATTTGCGTGATGCCTGCGCGCAGTGTTGCGCTCGACGCAATCTGGCTGTAGATCATTTGATCGGTAATGTCGGCAGCCTCGATCTGCACTCCCTGCTGCTGGAGGCGGTCTGCCAATTGCGACTTCAACTCCATGAGCAAATCCGGATCTTGCTCGAGAATGGCGACGATTTGATCGGCCGAGAGTGCGCCAGACGGCGACAGGTTTGCCGCGTCGCCGGACAGATTGACGTTTCCACTCGCCGCTTCGGACTGGCCAGGAGTTGCCGCTGCTGGGCCGGAGGTTCCGTTCGCTGGAGATTGGTTATCCCCCTGCGGCGAGGCGAACCCGGGCACGTCCTGACCGGGGGCCGCGATCCTGCAAACCAGAAACAAAAGCACAATGAATCCTGCTGCGCCGCGGAGCGTTCGCCTGCGCTGGCTCGGCTTGTCACCAACACGATGATCGAAAGCGAGGGGAAGCCGCGACATAGACAGTTCTCTCCCAGTTTCTGAACATAAGGAACGCGGCCTGAGGCGGTGTCATGCGCCGGTCAGTCAAATGTCATTCCATTGTTGGATAAAGCGTTTGGGCGATAGCGTTCTTGTTGCAGCAAGTGGAGGCCGCGCGAGCGGAGTTGGCGGGATAAGAGCGGAGAGCGGGTTTGCTGCAGCAGGAAATAATGACAATCGGCATACAATGCACTGACATCCGCGACTGGAGAAGTTGCTATTCGTGGTTTGAGCAGAGAGAAGCAGCGAGCTGGATCGCGGCAACGAGAGCGCATGGCCGGCGCGCAGACGTGACGAGTCTTAAACCGGATTGCGGCGGATCGGGTAAAAAGCATGACACCGGAACTGTCTTGCGAATTTCCTCCAACAGACACCGAGCCGGTCTCCTGCGGCGGGGCGGAGGTTACGCCTCGGTTCGATATGGAGTTGCCGTTGCGAAAGAGCTTCTATCCTTTGGGATATTCGATTGAGATCCTCACCAATGAACCAACTGTTCTGGCTGCTGCCGAGGAGAGCTTCGGTCATGCTCGATTTACGCGAGAGCCGACGGGGTTCGAAATCCGCGTGGGCGTGAGTCGGCATCCCGGGCGAAGCTGCCCGCCCGAACCGGCGCGACGAACATTCAATCATTTATTTTCGCTGGTCGCCGACGAAGAGAACCAGGCTCTCCTTGATTTGAACACCGGCGCCAATTTCATCCGGCTCACGATTGCGGCCGTGGAGAACCAGCTTTATCTGCGCAGCAACTTCCTTGAAAAGGCGGTCTATCTGCTGCTCGGCGCTTCCGTCGTTACCGATCTCCATGCCGCGTGCGTGGGCCGGAATGGAAAGGGAATTCTCCTGTTCGGCGATTCCGGCGCGGGTAAGTCTACGCTCGCCTACGCGTGTGCTCGAGCGGGATGGACTTTCACTTCGGACGATACGAGTTACCTGATCAACAGTTCAGCCGTGCCGCGCGTGATCGGCCACTGCCATCGGGTTCGCTTTCGTCCATCGGCAAAGGCGCTGTTCCCCGAACTTGAAGATCGAACAGTCTCTCCGCGCATGGAAGGGAAGCCTTCGATTGAGGTTCCAATAGGCGGACTTCCCGTGGAGCACGCAGCAGCGGAAGCGACCATCGAATCCATTGTTTTTCTCAACCGGCGACCCGGAGCCCGCGGCAAGCTGGTTCGGCTACCCACCGGGGCCGCCGTTCACCGCATGGGCCAGGGGCTGTTTTCCGCGGGTGAAGTTCGCGCCAGGCACGAGAGCATTCTTCAAACGCTTGACGACGTCCCCGCATACGAGCTGCGCTATGAAGACCTTCACGATGGCATGCGCGCGCTGGACCGGCTAACGAGCGAAGGTTGAGACTCCTGAATGCGGCGCTTGTCATCGCCGCTTCCCTGCCCGTCCGCGCAACACTCACCCGTACGGAGGATGAGTTGTTGGCGGGCCGCGTGTCCTTCCATCTCCACCGAAATGATATCGGCAGCGCGCCTGGTTCCATCCACCGAGCGAAGCTTCTGCCGCATTTTCTCCGCCGCCTGCTCATAGGTTGAGTCACTGAGCACGTTCATGAGGGCCGCGCGAAGCTTATTCACTGAGAGCCGCTTGAAGGGAAGAACCTCCGCGATTCCAAAGTGCGCCAATCGAGCCGCGATCGCCGGCTGATCATAGGCCAATGGGATGACGATCATGGGCTTCCCTTCCATCAGAGCCTCGAACGAAGTATTTGGCCCCGCATGCGAGATGACGACGCGAGCAAGTTTGATTAGCTCGAGTTGTGGAGCGAATCGAATCACGAGCGGCTCTCCGGGAAGATCAGCGAGCAACTCAGGATCCATGCGATTGCCCAACGCGATGACCAACTGCAGGTTGAGATCGGCGCAGGCCTGGGCGATCATTCGGAAGACCGACGGTTGAACATTGCGCGTGGTGCCCAGTGTCGCATAGATAAGTGGCCTGCCGTCGATGCGATCCCACGGAAAATCGACGTGAGCCCTTGCCGTCCGGCTAATCCACGGCCCGCTGTAGTAGATTTCTGCGGACTGGGCGACGTGCTCGAAATCGAGGCACTGCGGCAACTGTGTAATGTGGGCCAGGCAAGGAAAGTCTTTAGGAATCGCGCGGACCGCGCCCAATTTTAATTTACGGCGTTCAGCGTCGAGCGCGCGCCGAATCGGACCGCGCGTCCGCAGCGCAGAAAGCTCGAGACAGCGGATTCCTAGCCAGGAGATCCACGATGTGGAAGCGCGATGACCGGTGAGCCAGGACGGGCCGCGCCAGAATCGCCCGCTCCAGCCAAAGTGATGCGGCACAGTGGTTGCGATGAGAAAGTAGGGCAATCGCAGCAGTTGAGCTACGGTTGGCCCGGTGAGCGCGATCTCATTGATCAGAAGCGCATCGATTCCTTCCGCAGCGAGAGCTGAAGGAGTTTCCTTAAGATACTGTTCGATTTCGAAACGCACGCGCGCCACATTCGAGCGCAATGTCGAAATGTCCTTCAAGATCCCGGTACGGCCGTTCGGAACGGATCCCTGCATTGAGAACTTACCGGTGCGAAGCGGCACAAAGCTCAGGCCAGCCTTGCGCACACGTTCTTCGATCTTCGGCTTTTCGAAGAAGGTGACCCGGTGCCCTCGCCTTTGCAATTCCTGCGAAAGCGCGATAAGGGGATTCAAATGTCCCGTGCCAGTGAACGACAGGACGCCAAAGTGCAATCTGGGCTTCTCAGCACACATATTGCGTCTCCGCGAGTGAGGAAGCACGAGCGGGCTTGCCGCCCAGTCGAACTCCGCCTTCGCCCAGGATTTCTTCAGCGCCGCGGAAAAGCTCTCGAACTGGTGCTCGCAGCCAGCGGACTTGCGGCCCAATCGAGAGCGGCTCGAGACCTTCCATAAGGGACGGCGGGAGCCTTTGCAGCATTGCATCCGAAGCCAGCTGCACGCGCCCACCGATAACGACCAACTCGACATCATCCGAGGAGAGCGAATCGAGCCGTTCGAAAAGTGTTGCGCCAGTGTTGCGAATCGCGATGACATCTCCCACTCCGGATTCAACGATTGAGCCTTCGCCGCAAGTTAAGCGAAGAATCTCGGCCGGAGCGGCGGTGACCATGCGATATGCAGTTTCCGGAGCGACTGCGCAGCCCTGAATTGCGAAACGGATTTCGTCGAGAAGATTCCCTGACGCAGTAAGCGGGGAGTCGCTGCCGAGCGCAACATTGCGGATACTGCCGAGCAGAGTGAAATCGGGGATCGCATTGAAGAGCGTTTGATTCGACGATGGACAGGCGATCAGCGATACGCCTCGCGCATCCATCAAGTCAGCGCCCTGACGATCGATGGCAAGACCGTGAACGAGCACCGTGGATGTATCCAGCAGCCCCAGCCTATCGAGTGTCCAGAGTTCGTTATGAGCCAGCTCATCCACTCCCTCGCATGCGTGCACGATGAATGGAGAACCCTTTGGCGTGCTGGCCCTCGCAGAGCCCAGATCGCCGCCAAGTGCGACTGAATGGGCCCAACCGTACTCACGGACGACGCGAATCGGAAAGCCGCTCTGCTTCAGCGTAGGCCAGAGCGGATTGTGATGCGCCACAGTCGTGACGCCGCAAAGCAGATTTCGGATTCCTCCCCACCACAGCCTCACATCCTTGTGCACCGTCCGATGCTCGGCGATCACGTCGAGAAATTTCCGATGGATGTCCGCGCCCCACTCAACGTAGTTCGCATAGGGCGGGTCGGCAAGCCTTGGGTACAGGGCGTACTCCAGATGGTCGTGCGCATTGATCAGGCCGGGCAGCAGCCAATAGCCCGTGAGGTCAATTTCCTTCGAGCGATGGGATACGGAGCGAGAAGCCTGCGCGCCATTCAGGATGCGCGTGATCTTACCCTCCGCGATTTCAACGGAAGCGTATTCGCCCTGTTTGCCTTTGGTGGTGCAACGAGCGCCGCGAAGAATAACCGGTTCACCGAGCTTTTCGGGCGAAGCTTCTTCATGCGTGCTCATGCCGACGCCTTTTGTGCGACATAGATGCGAAACCGTGCCGGTTCACGCCTGTTCCGCGCGCGGGCAAGGTAAGGGCGCATGGCCCAGCGAATGCCGTAGTTGGGCGAGTAGACGGTCCAGCGAATTCGCAGCAATTCCTCGAGCGATTGCAAGCGCTCATCGGTAAGAAACTCGACGCTCCCCAGCGAGTCAGAAGCAGTCCCATAGCGTTCCATGAAGCTCCTGCGGCGTTCCTGCACCATTTCGCGGCCGCTTTCGTCGCAGGAGTACCACGGCGTATCGCCGATGATGAGGTAGGCCCCTGGCTTTACGCAACGCATTGCTTCTCCTAGCGCGGCGGCGGCATCTTCGGCGTAGTGAAAGGATGCATTGAATACGGCCGCGTCGAACTGCTCATCCTGGAAGGGCAGATGAGCCAGCTCTGCCCGAAAGCGAGGGAAGAGATTGGGCAGAC
Source organism: uncultured Acidobacteriaceae bacterium (assembly GCA_963835355.1). Lineage (GTDB taxonomy): Bacteria > Acidobacteriota > Terriglobia > Terriglobales > Acidobacteriaceae > Telmatobacter. Next base: position 41,091 of record CAWIFE010000007.1, read on the forward strand.
GCTCTTGAAAGTGCTTCGCGGCCCCAAGCCCATCGTATGAATTGGCATGCAGGTCGACCGCAACAGGCCTGTATCCTGCCAGCGCCAGCCGAAAGCTCATCCAGCAGTTTCCAGCGCCAAGATCCAGGACCAATGCTCGTGCGGGAAGAGCCGGCGCCAAAATACGCTTCATGAGATAGCCATAAGTGCGCGCCCTGATTCGCCATTGCTTGCTGTTGCGGCCGGAGACGTCACGAAATGGAAGGGCAAGATAAAAGTCACTGCGACCACTGCCACGGCCTTCCGCAACGCGAATCCGCTCGTAGTCTTCCATGAATTGGGCGTAATGCTCGCCTCTCACCGGCGGAAGAGCGTCGATGATTCCGTCATACGAACGCAAAGCAAAACCGCACTTGAGGCAATCGGGCGCGCAGAGATTCGCGCTGCACCGAGGACAGCGAAGGCGAAGTTCCGCTTTTCCGGCATGATTCGATCCGGCACTGATGGGCGCGGTCAAAGACATCGTCATGGGAGCTTCACCTGCGCGGAATTAGTCGCCCCTTGCGGCTATCAGTTGATCGACTGGCACAATGGAGGGTCCTGCGAGGACAGAGATTGACTCCAGAGGTGTGAATGCATCGGGGTTCCGGCTGATCGCCTCCAGCTCATCGACCCGCTGCCACATCGAGCCGAGCTCTGCGGGGGCGGTCGCGAGCTTCGCCGAGGTCAGGGAATCAGATTCGTTCCAGGAATCGACTTCCGCATGAAGCGCATCGCGCACGGCTCGATAGAAGTCCGTATTGTGCGACGCGGTGAACATGATGCAAAGGTCGCCGCTGTCAGCCCAGTTGCGCTTGAGCCCGAGTTGCCGGCGCACCCGCTCATAGAACACAGTGCCCGGCAAGGGATACGAAAACGAGACGCCGATATCGTCGGGGTGTGTTTCTCGCACGAAGGAAATAGTCTGCTGCAGCTCGGGCCAGCCTTCGCCGGGATAGCCAAACTGGAGAAAGTAACAGGCGCGGATGCCGGCACTTCTCAGGCGAGCGCGGGCGGCCCTGACCGAAGAAAGATCGAGGCCTTTGTCCATTGCGTCAAGAACGGCCTGCGAACCGGATTCGACGCCCATCCAGACCTCGGCGCATCCGGCATTCTTCAGGTTCTGAACCGTTTGATCTGTCATCAGGTTGGCGCGCGACTGAATCTTGAAAGGAAGCGATGAGCCGATTTTTTTGACTTCGCCCGCAAAAGCATGTACCCATTCGTGATCCAGGGCGAAGATGTCGTCGCCGAACCAGACGTGCTGGGCTCCGACACTTTCCTTCAGAAACTTCATTTCAGCGGCGACGGCCGCGGGCGGGCGCAGGTGAAAGCGATTGCCCGAGATCGGCTTGGCACACCAGTTGCAATGATAGGGACAACCGCGGCTCGACACCATGTTCATCGAGAAACACCCGTGCGCGTCGGTCCAGGCGCGACGATAGGGTTCCGGGTCGATGAGGTCGCGCGCTGCGAAAGAAAGCTCGGCCCATTTCGGGTTCTTTGCAAGCCGTTGCGGGCTGCTGATAATCTGGCCGCGTTCATCGAGCTTCATCAGGCCATCGAGCAGAGGGGGTTCTTCCCTTCTCAGAATTGATCGGCAGAGTTGAACCAGCGTCTCCTCGGCCTCGCCGCAGCATACGTAATCAAATCCGTTCTCAAGAAACATGGCGGGATGATCGGTGGCGTCTGAGCCGTGCACGATAGTGATGGCGCCGATTGCATGCGCAGCCGCTGCCATCCGCCATGCGACCTCCCGCATCCGCGTAAGACACATTTTGGAAAGAAAATTGAAGTCGTCTTCATAGACGGCAACAATTGCGGGCTGATGATTCGCAAGCGCACGCAAAAACGAATGCGATGGCTCTTCAAGCATCGCGTCAAACGCTGCTACCGAAATGCCGTTGTCCCGAAGTGCAGTGGCCGCATAGAGAGTGGCGAGCGGCATATACGGCTGCATTTTCCGAAGCTGCTTCGGGTCGTAGGGCAGGTGATAGGAATGCGTGACTAGAACATTTGCCATGTTTCACCCCCGAGAACCGCGGAACTCTCAGGACCATGACCTATCTCGTCTTCGCCCGCCTCAGGCAGGAGCGCGCCGCGAGCCGATTGATCGCCGCGAACAAAAGACTCGTCTGTGGGACCGGAAAGGTGGCCCAGCTTCTCGCGCTTGGCGGCGAGATAGCGCGAGGAGTGCGTATTGTGCGGGACATCCGCGCTGATTCTTTCAACAATTCCGATTCCCGATGCGAGGACCGCCCTCACCTTTTCTGGATTGTTGGAGATCAAGCGAAGGGAATGGATTTTGAGAAAGCGCAAAACCTGAACCGGAAGCGCATAGTCGCGTGCGTCTACCGCGTGGCCAAGATGAAGATTCGCAGCTACGGTATCCAATCCATTGTCCTGGAGCTCGTAGGCGCGCAGCTTCTCCATGAGCCCGATGCCGCGGCCTTCCTGATGTTCGTAGATGAGCACGCCCGCGCCGTGATTGACGATCAACTTCAACGCCAAATGAAGCTGGTCATGGCAGTCGCAGCGCAACGAGTGAAAGACTTCGCCGGTTGTGCATTGTGAATGGATTCGTACGATCGGCGGCGAACTCAAGAGATCGCCAAGAACAAGAGCCAGAGCCGTTTCAGTAAATTCCTTGCCGCTGACGCCGTTCACGCGGCGAGCCTCGAACCCAAGCAGGCGAAACGTTGCCCATCGCGTTGGGAAATGCACGTCGGCGATTTGCGTGACCGTCATAAGTGGGGGATGCGGGCCGAATTTAAGTGACGTGAAATGCGGCTCAATTCCTTGTAGTTGAAGCGTAGTTCGCAGCGTGAATCGCCGTGTCTCCAGAATGTCTTGACCTCGTCATTTCATTGTGAGGAGCGGTTGCTGAGGTATCGAGCAAGCGGCTCGTCGACGAACTCGATTGCACGCACAGAATTGCGCAGGGCTCGCTGATTCAGATTCGACGGAGGGGAGCATCAATTTGAGTTCGCCGGAATTGATAGAGCATATGATCGCCGAGGCCCGCGAGCGGGCGGGCAACCAGGTGGTCGATGGCTTCCATTGAGGCGAGCAGCCGCGGGTGAAGCGTGATCCATGGCTCAGCGGCGCTGGGCGGCACCGCAATGCCGATCCCCAAACGCTTTTCGAGCCGGAACCAGGGCGCGAAGGAGCGAAGCAGGTCAGCGCGCCGGTGATAAACCATGTTGAAATCCCGACCAGCTAGCCGGGCAGCCGCACTGCCGTGTTGGAGGCGCCGAAGGACATTTTGAGGGCGCCCCCGCAACAGCTCCGTGACCATTTCGCCGGGACAAACAATGCCAAAGATCACAAGCATCGCCGGCGCTCCAGGCTTAAGCAGCCTTGCCAACCCGCGCGCTACAGGACGGAGGTCAGCGACGCAATTCAACGGGGCAAAATTTGAAAAACACCCATCGAACAACTCCGAGCCCACAGCGAGTTTGCGTTCCGCGAAGTTCTCCATGTCTTCGGCGGCCAGGATTTCAGCGGACGACCCAAGTGGCGCGATCTTCTTGTTCGCCAGCGAAACCATTGCGGGCGACGGATCGGTCAGGAGGACTTGAAACCGCCGAGATGCCAGGAACGCAGCGTCCTCGCCCGTGCCACCACCCAGTTCTAGAATTTTGCCGCCTGCCGGGAATTCCCGAAGAAGCGCGGCACGGACCGCACGCCGCTGCGCGGCAACGCTACTCCATGCGCCAAATCGCGCGTCGAATTGCGGTGCAATGGCGTCGAAGGCGAGCGCGGCGGGGTTTGACGATAACGTCATCGCGCCAGACGGCTCAGTCGGCGGCGCCAGCGCCGCGATTCCCATGCAAACCGAACTCCTTGAGCAAAATGAAAACGCAGTCTATCCAGGATCAGGCCAAGCTGCATACGATAACGGCCAAGGCGAACGGATAGACGCTCTCCGGGAAGCGCAAGAATGATTGGAGGGGGCAAGGAAGAAGGAATCAGCGATTGGCGAAGTGGGCGTTTCGCCGGAACACCTTGTGCTTCGAGCTCCCGTTGCAGCAGAAGGTAGAGCTTGCTTCCGGGGAAGCTGCCTAACACGGCCTGCTTACCGTATAGCTGGATCCAAAGCCGCACAGGCGCTGGAAGTGGATCGACCGTCCAGCGAGCGAACCCCTCAGGGGCGAAGTCGCCCATCACTTGCTCGATGAGCAGTATGACTGTGCCGAGCCGCAGAGCCGACTGCGGGTTCTCACTTGCGAGCTGCTGAAGCGTCTCCCAAAAAGCCGGGTCGTTGCGATGAAAGAGGATGTGTTGGCGAAACTCCAACAGATGAGCTGCCCGGCAAAACTCCGCGCAAACGTGCTTGAAAGCGTGGAGCCCGTGACCGAGAAACAGATCCAAGGGAGAGAGCGTGGGCATCACAAGCCCGCTGAGATCGCGCCATTCCACGCGCTCCAACAAGGAGAGATGGGATTCACCGTCAGGCTCGGTGTGCAGCTCGGCCCGCCACGAGTTCGTGTCCCGGTAGAGGTCGTGCAGGGCGAAGTGCGGCCGTTCGTTGCGCTTGAATTCCCAACTTCTTCCGCCACTTGCATAAAGGCGATAGCCGCGCTGCGCAAGGATCTCGCGTGCTTGCAAAAGATTGCGCCCGGCAACGAGAAAATCCAAATCGAACTGCGAGCGCAACTCGGGGCGCGAGAATGAACTTGGACAGAGCGACAAGCCCTTTAATAAGGCATAGCGAAGGCCGGCATCCTGAAACTCGCGTTGAATTGCTATCGATTCGGCGGTCAAGCTGCGCGTACGAAGCGTGTTCTGCTGCAGGCGGCAATCAAGCGCCTCGACAATGGCCGCAGGAAGCAAATCAACTAATTGCATTTGTGCGAGGCGATCGAAGAGGTAGAGTGCAAGCCCGTGGTAATCAAGCCAGACCAACAAGCGTTGCCATTGGGCCAGTGACAGATCTTCGAACTGCGAACAACTCTGGGGGAGGGACTCGCAAAGCGTGAGCAAGACCGACTGACGAAGCTGCTGTTCGCCAGTCAATGACTCCGGTGAGAACGCGAACTGCCGTGCCTGGCCGAATCTCCAGCCGTTCTGGCCGTCGACCAAGCCTGTCGGCGCGTCGGCATGTTCGCGTCGGATCAGCGGCGCCAGCGGATTGCAGGTCCCGGTCTCGAACGAAAGAGATCGGCTGGATTGCAGAGAGGACAAGCGTCAACCTTTCCCGGATCGCTTCAACGTGCCGCCGGCGGGAGCAAGCTACCGTGAAGGGTAACCGGCGGCGAGGCGCGCATTGTCATCCTTCTGTCAGGCGATTGTCACTTGATGCCGCTTCTGAACGATTGACAATCGAATGACAAGAGCGAGACCCGTCGCGGACACATTTTCGTCGCATGGCCGCTAATGTACCTCTGTGCGGCAAGAGCCGCGGGCCTCTTGCTGGAGGGTCGGATGGAGGGCATGGCCATGAAACCATTCCGCGCGATCGAAGCGAAAGACGCCACAGCGAACACGATGTGTTCCGCGATTGAAGAAGACGGGTATCTTCTCATTCGCGGCGTTGTGCCGCGCGAGGCCCTCGAGCAGCTGCTTGATGAGATCACGCAGGTTATAGCGGCGTCTGGCTGGCTTCTACCCGGACACGATCCGATGGAGCGCATGGCGGATATCGGCTCTGCTTGCGGCGATCCTGACCCCGGATTCAAGCGCACCTACCAGGAGGTCTTTAATCTTGCCGCGTTTCACGCGCTCCCACATCATCCAGAGTTGAAACGCGTAATGAAGATGCTTGTTGGTGACCGGGTGCTTGTCCACCCCAAGCCAATAGGAAGGTTGATTTTTCCGCAATGTGATCGGCTCACGGTGCACGCGCATCAGGACTACCGCTTTATGGGCGGTGATCCCGAGTGCTTCACGGTGTGGATTCCCCTGCACGATTGCCCGGTCGAAGTAGGTCCGTTACGAATCCTGGAGGGCTCGCATCGCTTCGGGATCATCAAACACGAAGATGAGAACCTGCACGTCCCCGAGATTTCCACGGATAAAGCGATGGCAGGCGAATGGGTGGGAGGACCGATCAACGCGGGTGATGTGCTCATCTTTCACAGCCTCACGGTTCACGCGGCTTCTCCCAACCTTTCAAGACAACTGCGTATTTCGCTCGATTGCAGATTTCAGGACTACCGGCGGGTGCTCAATCCGGCGAACCTGGCGTTTGCCGGCGACTCCGGCAAATCGTGGGAGAAAATCTATTCAAGCTGGCCATCGCACAGCCTGAAGTACTACTGGAAGGGAATGCCGCTGAATCTCAAGCCGTCCGTAACAGAACTGCAAGAGCTCGCGACGAGCGCGGAAACGGCGGCGATGCGAGCGCGGTACGCAAGAATTCTGAGCCAATTGAGTTGATGTGCGACCCGGACCTGCCGTTGCAGGCGCGCGCTTTCTCAGGAACCTTCAGTCGGCCGCTACGAGGCTGGCTGTTCGTGAGAACCGGTACGCCGGACGCTCATGCTCCAGCCGGTAGCGAATGAGCTCGGCAATTGCGATCATCTTCAGGCCGTGCAGCGCGCAAAACCCGACAAGGTCGGGAATGCGCGCCATGGAGCCGTCGGTGTTCATGATCTCGCAAATCACACCGGCCGGCGAGAATCCCGCCATCCGCGCAAGATCCACGGCTGCTTCTGTCTGTCCTTCCCGCGCCAGTACTCCGTCGTCTTTTGCGCGCAGCGGAAACACATGGCCGGGACGTCCGAGGTCGGAAGGACTGGTTGCGGGATCAATGGCGCAAAGAATGGTTTCGGCGCGATCAAAGGCTGAGATCCCGGTGGTCACGCCTCGGCCGAGCGCGTCGATGGATTCGGTAAATGCAGTACCGAAACGCGCGGTGTTTTTCCTGGCCATGGGATCAAGACAGAGGTGATCGATCCGCTCACCGGTCATGGCAAGGCAAATGAGCCCGCGGCCATGTGTGGCCATGAAGTTGACCGCTGCCGGCGTAATTCTGTCCGCCGCAATCGTCAGGTCTCCTTCGTTCTCGCGGTCTTCATCATCGACAACAACAATCATTCGTCCGGCGCGGATTTCTTCCAGCGCAGTTGGGATATCGGCGAACGCTGAACCGGCTTTCATGCGATGACCTCGTCGTCCCCTTGGCCAAGCCCGGGTTCTTCCGGAAGCTTGTTCATTGAACTTTAGTCAAAGGGTGGCAGCGAGTTGTCAAAGCTCTGTCATCCGATTGTCAAAAACAGACCGACCTGAGAAGTGTTCTTGCCATGAAAGGCGAGCGGTGTTTTGCTTTCTAATACTGCGACTGCGATTTTGTGTCGTAAGGATTACCGAATTTATTCATGTGTTGCATCGTCCCCGACCGCGCGATTGGCGCGCGAAAAACGCCAAGATCGAGATCGCGGGAAGAAACATGCACCGGGCGGCCCAGGCCATCGAGGAACGACTGGGGCACTCCCTCTATCCAGAGATGAAGCCTGTAATCCCCTGGTGGCACACCGCGCAGGATAAACAAGTCCTTCGCGTCAGCGATGGAATATACGGGGGTGGAGAGGGTAAGAACAACTGCGCTCATCTCAGGATGGATATTGCAGAAGATATAAGACACGCCGGCGCGCGGAAAGGTGACTGACTTACTCGAGCCGGCTTCGTAGAGCCCGAGGTCGAAGCGCTTCCCTTCAAAGAGCGAAAAGACATTGTGATAGAAGGGATCGGCATTGGGGAATTGCACGACGCTGCCGACCGGAATGACCTGCAGGTGCGGAACAAACATGCGGTTCTTCTGCAGCAATGTGTAGTGACCCTGCGGCACGAAGGAAGGCACGGTGGTTCCCGGCAAAGGCGTGAGCCAGGCGACGGCCGGGACAGCGTGCGGCGTTCCCGGCAACGATGAAACCACTTGCAGACGCAAGTCCACCAGGGGTGGGGCAGTGGAATCATTCTGGGCACGGGCAATCGCCGGCCCCGCGAGAAGCGCCAAGAGCAGCCACGGCCTGAGCTCCTTGCGCAGCATCAGAATTTGTACCCCGCACCCAGGCCGATGATGTTGCTTGCACTTGGCAGGCCCTCAACGGGCGTGCTTTCCAAGTGACGATATTCGAGCGAGAACAAAAGATACGCGCTGGGGCTGTAGATGACATTGCCGACGTAGGTGCGATTGCGGGCAAGGTTTTGCGCCGGCGAACCGCCCTCGACGTAGTAGTGGCGTAGTTGGCCTGCCAAAACATTGTCCATGCCGAATGCAGCGTTGAACTGCAGGCGCTCGCTGGCTTTTTCCTTCAGTTGCGCCCAGCCGCCGGCATCGTCGAGAGGACGGAAGTAATATCCGCCCGTGTTGGGATTTAGCGCGTACGCAAAATCTTTATAACCACCACCACCGAGGCCGCCGAGAGCCGCACCGCGATAGAAATTTCCGCTGAATTCGAGATGCGCCACGAGAGGCATCCGAGCATCCATCGTGCCGGCCCACGAGTCGAAGTTGCGGCCAAGCGAGCTAACATGGGGCGCAAAAAATCCGCCCGCGCCAATATGAGGGCGGCCATCGTCGCGCCCAGTCCCGTCGAAAGCAATTCGTGCCTCAACTCCCGGCCTGGAGCTTCCTTCTGCACTGCTCGGCGGCACCGACACTGATATCGAGTTTGGTGCGACCACTGGCGTCAGAGGCGCGTCGCCAACATCGATGAGCGCGGCCTGCAATTCGACACCAGATGAACCACGGTGCGCAAGAGCCTGCGTGACCACCGCCTGGGGATTCCAGGTCCAGAGATTCCCCGACCAGGCAAGTGGCGGCACGCCCGTGGCCGTGAGGGAAGTTGGACTGTCGGGGCTCAGAATCGGCCTGTCGAGCGCAAAGTAGACCTGAGTACGGTCCCAATAGAGCCCGGCGTGCGCGGTGCGCAGCCGAACAAAAGCAGAATTCGCAGAGTAGTAGCCGGTATAGATTGTTGTGGGGGTTGAACCGGGATTGCCACTGTAAGTTGTGTTGGGGGTTGCGGCGGGGCTGCCAAACAAATCCACTCGCAAATCCGCGAAACTCTGGGCGCCAAAGATGTGCGGTCCTAGGGCATCAAATCCAAGAATCGTCTGCCGCAGCGTAGCTCCGGCGTTCCCAGATCCACCCGTTGCAATGGAAGGGCTCGCTGCCATATCGACTCCGCCGGTATTCTTGAAGCCGTTCATAAGAAGCATTCCGGTGATCTTTACCGGATACTTCGACTCGCTTTCCACCTTGGTTTGTTCCTGCGTAGCGATCTCCGATTCCTGAATCGCCTGGCGCTCGCGAAGATCCTCAATGGCTGCGCCGGTGGAATCAGACGAGTCCTGCGACGGTTCGGGAGGGCCGACCGCGGCTGCATCGGACGACCCAGGGATCGCTGTCGCGGGGCCCCCGAGCGCGATCTGGCGTTGCAGGTCGCTCAGTTGCAGACGCATCTCTTCCAATTCATGTTGTGACTTTTCCAGCAGTGCCTGAGTTCTGGTCATCGCGTCATTCAACTCCTGCACTTTTTGGGCCAGCGCGTCCCTTGTGGTTGACTGCGCGGGGACTGAACGTACCGAAAGCAGGAGAGATGCAACCAGCGGAGCCATTGCCAGGCGCCTCGCGAAATGGCTAACGCCAGATTTCCAAGTGCGATTATGTGCGGACATTCTCATCTGGGATCACCTGTTCGTAACGCCCAGCGACTGACGCATCCGTTGCAACCTGCGCCGGAAAGCCGCGCGCTACCTTCATCTGGAAAATCGTTTCTCCGGGACGACTGCTCAGCAAAACGACCTCACCGCCATGCTCCAGTGCAACACAATGAGCGAGGGTCAAGCCAAGACCCGTGCCTTTTTGCTTGCCTTCACTAACAAATGGCTCGAAGAGGCTTTTGCGGATATTGGGGGAAACGCCGGGGCCGTTATCGGTAACGTTGACAAGGATTTGACGCTCCTGAGCTTCGAGAGTCACCGAGACATTAGCCGAGGCGCCCCTGGTGCGCGCCGATTGACATGCGTTGAGGAGGAGGTTTGAAATGGCCCTTTCGATCTGCTTACCATCCACCGACGCTGCGGTCTGAGACGGCGCGATGTACTCAGCCACCAGTTTCACGCCTTCGGCATCAGGGTGTGTTCGCACGATCGCGGCGGCTCTTTCCACAAGCGAAGCCATCAGCTCGGGTTGGCGCCTGACGCTCGCGCCAGTGCGGCTAAAGATAAGCAGCGACTCCAACATCTCCGTGGTACCGGCCACGGCAGCGCGTACCTCGGCGAATATCTCGGCACGCTCTTTTGCAGAGAAACGGTCGGAGGCGAGAAACTCCGCATTGGCATAAATCGCGGCGAGATAATGGCGCAAATCGTGTGAGACGGAACTGGCCATGCGGCCGATCGTTGCCAGTCGCTCCGATTCAAGGACAGCCCGGTTGGCCTTTTGAATCTCATTTCTCATTCTAGAGAATGCGGAACTTAAGGCGCGAACTTCCTGCGTGCCACGGCGTGGCAGACGATAGTCACTATCTCCCAGACCGAATGCCCGGACACCTTTCGAAAGCTCTTCGAGCGGGTGCGTGACCAAGCGGGAAACAATGACCATGAGCGCCGTACCTGAGAGAAGCGCCAGCAAACCGACGACCAGTACCATCCTGTTGATGTCGCTGATGGTCCGTTCTGCCGGCGCGAGCGATTTCATGACGACTAATTGCAACGGCAACGTGGCTTGCGCGGTAAGATCCTCCGTCGCACCGAGAAATGTTGTGCCGCCAAGTTGCAGAGTCGCCGGCGCGCCAGTCAATTGAGGGAGCGACCGCGATTGCTGAATGAGGCTGGCCTGCGCGCCGGAATCAAGCGTGCTAGCCAGAATCTGGCCATTGCTAAGAAAGGCTGCGTCCGCCGCTGTAGGCTGGCTGATTTCGCGCACCGTCCGCTCAATGGACACGCCACTGACTACATAGCCCAGAAGCGTTCCCTCCTGATCGCTTCCGAAATAGAGAGGCCGCAAAGCACAGGCGTATAGCGAACCGCCATCGATTAAATAGTGGCGGGAAGGAAATTCGATGAGAGCCTGGACTCCATTGCGAAGGTTGGGGTCAAGGCTGGAGCTGCGCGTATATGCTGCCACTACGCGGCCACTGGGGTCGGTCAGCACGAACAAATCCGCGCCGCTGAGATGCCAGAACTCCGCGGCTTCATTCTGAATGGTAAGATCGTCGCCGCTGGTCATCAGGGCCTTGAGGGTGGGCAAGCTCGAGAGAAGCGCGTTCTCTCGCTCCAGTGTGGTCAACCTCTCGGCCTGAAGATTCTGGAAGGCGACGACTGAGTGCTGAAGATCCTGGGAGAGATCGTCCTTGACCTGATTCCGTAAATGATGACGGATGAGAAGCAGGCTGAGACAGGTCACAACCGCAATGATGGCGGCCATGGCCACCACGAGAAGAACGTGAGTGCGCACACCTTGCTTCTCGTGCACGAGGGTCACTCCCCTGGGAACTTCGCTGGCGAAAGGCTAAGAAGGAAGTTCCTCATGGGACAAATTTATATCCTGCGCCATAAATAGTGAGCAAATGCGTTGGATTTGCCGGGTCCGGTTCGAGTTTCTGGCGCAATTTGAGGATTTGATTATCGACTGTTCGCGTGGTGGGGTAAAAGTTGTATCCCCACACCTCATTCAAAAGGATATCGCGGGTCAGTACGCGCTCAGCATTCTCGGTGAAGTATTTCAGAAGCTTGAATTCGTGTGCGGTGAGAACAACCGGAACGCCGGCGCGCAGCACGGTCATCTTCTTGAAGTCAACCTCGCAATCGCCGAAGCGATACACGGATGGTTGGGCGGGCTTGCGCTGACGGCGGATGGCAGCCTGCACACGGGCGGTCAATTCCCTCGGACTGAATGGCTTCGTCACATAGTCGTCGGCGCCGAGTTCCAGCAGCAGTACCTTATCCGCAACCTCGCTAATCGCGCTCAACACGATGATGGGAGTCTCGCTGGAGAGCTGCTTGAAGGTCCGGCACAATTCGCGTCCGGAGATGTTGGGAAGAATAAGGTCAAGGACCACCGCCAGCGGATGTTCACTTCGGAAAAGGTCCAGACCGGTCTGACCGTCGCCGGCAATGAGCGTGGAGTAGTGCTCCTGCGCGAAGGTTCTTTCAAGAGTCCGCTGCATGCGAGCATCGTCCTCGATGATCAGGATGGCGCCAAGATTGATCGACGGCGCGATCCCGCTGTGCGTTTCCGGTACCAGTTCCATGACGTTAACCATACTCTCAGGACCCCCTGGGCATATTGTCATTGATCCGACGGAGAATAAGGCCACAGATTGGTGGGAAATTACAAAGGGATGACAATTTCGGATGCTTCGCGCGCCTGCTCGATGAGGAGGCTAAACAGAATCACGGCCCACATGGGAAGTGAAAGATCGAATCGCTCAGTGTCTGCAACACCGCGCACCAGGACGAAGATGAGGAATGCAAGGACAAAAGTCCGCAAAGACCCTTTAGCGAGGCGGCGGAGGTGGCGGAAGATGCTGAGATAAATTCCGGCGAAGAGGCCGATGCCTACCAACCCGTACGCGTAGAACTGCTGAAGAATCTCGTTATGCGCGTGAGCCGCCTCGAATCCATCGATCCCAAACGGCGGAATGACTTTCCAGACGGAATCGAACCCGTGCCCTACCCACGGCTGCTGGATAGCTTCGGCAAAAACATAGGCCCAGATGCCGATTCGTCCCGTCAGCGTAGTGGCCTGGTTGCCTGCGTCTGAGTAGACGGCATAGTAAGAAGAGAGCAAACCCCACGAAACAAGGACCACAGCGCCCGTGGCCAGAAGACTCAGGGTCTTGCTTTTTAGGCTGATGGATTTATCGCGGAGGAGAAGGAACCCCTGGCTCACAAGAAACGCAACGATCGTCGTTTTGCTGAGGGTGCGAAGCAACGTGACCGCCAACAATCCAGCCTGAATCGTGAGATGTTCCTTCCTTTCCCGAATCAAATATTGCGCGAGAAAAAAGGCAAAGGCACATAGAAAGCCGATCTGATTTGCCCCCAGAAGTTCCTCATCGCCAAGCCGAAGGTCCGACTGCGCCGGCATAATCCATGCGATTGCGGCCACCAGGCACGCGCCCCACACGTAGCCCTTCATCAGCGCAGAGGAGACCTTTGCGAGCGGCTCGGCGCGAACAAGCTGGACTACGATGACGGCATCAGAAGCCATCCCACACCAATACGCGATCGAGGTTGGAAGGGACGCTGTACTGCTCCAGATGAGGCTGGCTCCGGTGAATGCAAGAAACAGCAAGGCCCAGCGAACGCTGGCCAGCCGGGTCATCTCTCTCATCCGCATGCGAGGTGCGCCCAGAGTGCCAAATGCAACGAGGATGAGAAACAGATAGTCGACGGAGAGATCAAGAGCAGTGCCCACTCTTGGGTCGGTACCCAGAAGATGAACCGACAACACCATAATGAACGAGCGAAATCCGAAGTAGAACCCGACAAGAATTAGCAGCGCGCTTGGCGGCGCGCCGGCGCGGTCCGTACTTACAATCATGACGCTGTCAGAAGCCATATTCCAGCTCTCAGTGCGTATACATGTCGGGGATTCCCTGACTGCCCGCCGGCGGCAGGTGGCGCAGATAAGCCACAATCGACCACAACTCGTCGTCGCTGAGCGTGCCTTTGGAACCCGGCATTCCCGATGGCCAAATGCCGTTGTCAAGAATCCATTTCAGTTGCCCGTCGGTATAGCCCTGGACTTCAGGAGAAGTGAGCGAGGGAATCGGCGGTGAGATGTGATCGGCGAAGGGAACGCCAGTATTCTGGCCGTCCATTCCGTGACATGCAACGCAGTAGTGCGAGAATGCTTCCTTTCCGTCGGCCAACGTGTCGGGCGAAAGCGGCAGGGGATTCTTCCCTTTCTTGTTGCCAATTAAAAAGCGATGCTTGGCAAAGCTCATGGCCGCTGTTTCGAATTTCCCGGGAGGTTTGGCTTTGCATCCAGCCAATCCAGCAAAGAGAACGGCTCCGGCTGCAATCGCGAAGCCCCGCATTTATGCCACCACGTGTAAGGTGAGGGTCATAGAACCGTGGCCTGATCCGCAAAAAACTGAACAATGGCCGGTAAAATCTCCCACCTTGTCGGGAGTGAAGGTGGCCTCGGCGGTTCCGCCAGCCTTAACCTTGATGTCCACGCCGAAATCGCGGATTCGCAAGCCGTGAGCAACATCCAAACTCTTGAGCACGATGACCACCGGCTGTCCCTTCTTCACCGTGATCTCTCCCGGCGAATACGAGAACCTCTTCGCGACGATCTCAATCCGCTGCGGCTGACCTTGGGTCCAGGCAGACGGAGAAGCGAGCAGGGGCACCAGCAATGCGGCAATAAGAAGCAGTACTCTTGCCCTAGAGGCGATTCTGATTTGTTGAATTTGCTGCCGGCAACAAAGCTTAGTCAAGACCACTTGAAAGCCCCCCTTTGTTCGCTAAGGATTCAGGAATTTGAGCAGCGCCTTATAGTCCTCGTCACTGAGGCTGGCGCGTACCCGCATGTGTTTAGCAATCGTCCCCGATACTGACGGAGAGAACCCCTTAGGCTCCTGATGGCAGCGGTAGCAATTCTGGTGGAACACCTGCTCTCCACGATTGGAATTGCCTGCCGCCGTGGGTTGCAGGGATTTTTGCGGCTTGATTTGTTCTGGTGCGCTGGTCGCTTGTCCGATGGCCGCCGTCGTTGCGACAATCAGGCACCCGAGAATCATGGCGTCCATGTTCTTCATCGTTGTTCCTCATCGCAGAGGCTAGCGGTCCGGGCTACAAAGCGTGTCACAAGGGCGTCTCAAGGTTGTCATCAGATTGTTGGGTCTGGCTGAACGGCTGAAAAGCAAACGGATCGAGCGAGAAAGTGGTGGCCTGACAATCCCCTGACAATGGAACGACCGCCTCCTGACAACTGCGGATTCTCGCGGCCGGTAGTCTGAACGCAAGAGGAACGCAAAGCGAGTGGCTTTCTCCCGAAGTGCGCACATCGGCGCTCACCCCCCCGCCAGTGGAAGGTGGCGCGTCGCGGTTCGGCTCCTCAGCAGACGGCGGGCCGTGCTGTTCGTTTGGCAGTCTGCGGTGCGGAGCGTCGTGGGTTTTTGCGATCTTGCGCTTGCCGTTGCCATGTACATTCTCTTCCTGCTCGTGCAGGGTCACACGCCCGCGCGGGGCTTTTTCTTGCGAGCGCCAACCACAATTCTCGAAGCCGCCTTGCTAACAGCTGCCCTCGTCGTGATTCGTGCGGCCGTTGATATCGTATCCGCACGCTTGGCCTTCGAATACATTCAAGGCCTGCATACCGACTTCACCCTGCAATTGACGCAGGGCTTCAGCGAAATGGAATGGAATCACCTCGTGGCGCGGAATCGCAGCGAATTGACGAGCCGCGCACTGCACACAACGCGTGAGGCTGCCGATTTCTACCATCGATGCATCGAGCTTGTTTCAAGCGCGGTGATTGTCGTGGTAATGACCGTGGCTTTCTTCTATCAGAGCGCGCTCGCTGCCCTGGTATTCATGTGCACTCTCGCCGCGTTCTACTGCACGCATAGGTTGATCATCCGCAAGAGGGTGCAGCAGGCAGCTCTACGGCGCGAAACAGCTCAGGCCGCGCTGCAAAGAGAGATTGCCGACACGCTTCGTTCAGGCAAGGAGATTCGCGCCTATCAGAATCTGGCTTTCTTTCGCAGCCGCATTCTTCGGCTCGTGCAGGAATTCGCGACAGGTAATCGTAGCGCGGTGCTGCTTCCACAGGTTGCGCGGAGCCTCGCTGACCAGGGAACAATCCTGATGTTTCTCGGCGTCATCGTCGGCGCTCAATTGCTGCATGGCGACACCAGCCGCTTGCTTTCGCTGCTTGCCTTTTACTTTGTCCTTTCGCGGCGGCTTCTCCCTTTGGTAAGTCAGATTTCACTTATCGCCGGACAAATGGAGAGTTCGTTTGAGAATGTGCGCATCGTTGACGCTGAGTTGGAAGAATGCCGCAGGTACCGGATGTCGCCATTGCCAGCCGCACATCCCGCCCCGGGGTTTATTTTGCAACTTGAAGACGTGAACTTCTCGTTCGACCAGCGGATACCATTACTGCGCAACATTACTTTCGTCCTCCGTCCGGGCGAGACTGTAGTGCTGCACGGTCGATCGGGAGAAGGAAAGACTTCGCTCCTGAATCTGATCGCCGGAGTTGCGCTGCCAGACAGCGGTGTCGTACGCGTGAATCGTTCAGATGTTGCGTATGTGCCGCAGGAAGTTCCGCTGCTCGACGACACGATTCGGAACAACCTGCTCTTTGGACTGCCGGCGAAGAGCGATCAGAAGCTGAAGAGAGCGCTGACAGCGGCGAGGCTTGAAGATGTAGTTGCTACCCTTCCGCGTGGACTCGAAACGAGGGTCGGCGAGGATGGAGCGCTGTTCTCGGGCGGCGAGCGGCAGCGGATCGGCCTGGCGAGGGCCATTTTGCGTGAGAGCCAACTTCTCCTACTGGATGAAGCGACATCGGCAATGGATGAGGAGAACGAGCGTCAAGTGCTGATAAACCTGGCGGCAATGGGGATCGCCGTCATCCTTGTGACTCATCGCCGGCAAGCCCGCTTTTTCGCTCAGCGGACTTATCGAATTCATGGCGGCGTACTTGCGGAAGAGCGGCAATCGATTGCCCAGGTGGACCATGCCGAACGGTTCGAGGCCGGTCCGGCAGTGCATGTTCCTCAGGTTGTCGCGACAGCAGACGTACGTGCCGGCGGCACGCAATAAGTGACGATCCCGGTAGAGCGAATCCGCGGCTTCAAAGGACAATGGGAAGCGTTCCATGCCGATCAGAGGCTTTGGGTTCGCCGGGCCGAGCGCGCGGCGCTTCTCCTACTAAGTCTATATCTCTGCGTTCACACCCTGCCTCGCGCATGGAAGGGCCTGGTCACGGACTTCCCGAACTACTACCTTGCGGCACAGCTCGCACACGAGGGCGTTGATACGTCGCGAATGTACGAGTGGGATTGGCTTCAGCGCGAAAAGGATTATCACGGCATTCCCATTCGCGTCATTGGGCTGGCGCCCATTACTCCGTTTTCGACGCTATTCGTGTGGCCTCTCACGTTCTTCAAGCCGCTAGCCGCCAAGCGCATTTGGATCGTTCTGAGCCTCGCGCTGCTCGTCCCCATCGGCTGGATGCTGCGCGAGATGACAGGCTTAAGCTACCAACGCATCGCGTTACTCTACGTTTTGAATTTTCCGCTCTACCGCAATTTGGAGTTTGGCCAATTCTATGTTGTTCTGCTGTTGTTGATGGTCGCTGCGTGCTGGGCATTCATGCGAAGGCAGCATGCGCTGGCCGGCGCATTGCTCGCCGTCGCAGCATCGGCAAAGATCTTTCCTGTTCTCTTTTTCGTGTTCTTCATCCAGCGCCGTGCCTGGCGCGCGCTTGCATCGGGTGCGCTTGCGGCTGCGGCTGCCGCGCTACTCTCCGTTTCGGCTTTTGGTTGGAGCGTGCATCGAACTTACCTTCAGGAAATTCTGCCATGGACTCTGCACGGTGAAGCGATGCCGCCATACGTCGTGAACGCATCAATCTCCGGCATTCTTCATTTCCTGTTTCTCAATGAGCCACAGTGGAACCCAAGCCCATGGCATTCATCAGTGCTTGCTTATTCGGTTCTGCAGCCGCTTTTGCAGGCGGTCCTTCTGGTGCCGGCCATTCTCCTTATTCGCAGAGAGGACAACTCGGCCAGTCGAATCGTGCTGGAGTGGTCAGCGCTGCTCACGGCATCGCTTGCGATTTCGACAATCCCCGCCTCGTACAACTTTGTATTGATGGTGCTTCCGGCATGCGTTCTCGTTGTCATCCTTGTTCAGCGCAGGCGGTACGGCTGGCTTTCGGCATTGCTCTTGGCTTATATCGGCATCGGATTCCCAATGCCGATCCCAACGAGCGTGCAAGGCCTGGAGATTCTCCTTTACACGCCACGTCTCTCACTGATGATCGGCGTACTGGCAGGAATTTACGGATTGCTCTGGTTTGGCTCGCCAGCCAAGAAGTTCTTCCACGATTGGAGCCGCGTCGCCTGGACCGCGGCGATGATTGTCAGCGTTGTATTCACTACCTATTCCACCTTTGTTCGCGAGCGCGCCGTGCGGCAGGAATACGCGTACCGGTTACCGATTCCTGTTCAGGGATATCGGAATGCGAATCCGCAATCCAACGGAACGGCTGTCGATTTTATTTCCTTCACGCTGGATGGATACCATCTGGCCTCGAGCGACGGAACATTCGCATCGACTGCCGGCGCTTCAGGTCCATACGACGATTTATCGTTTGCCATTGCAGGCGGAGATCTCTTCGTGGAGCGAACCGGCACTGCGTCAACGATCATCGATCTGCAGCGACCGGCGGTTGCCGGCATTGCTGGCGGGCGCGACCCCGCGCCTTCCACCGACGGACAAAACCCGACACTCTTTCGGGGCCTGGCATTTATTCGAGACGATCGCGGCCGAGGGCGACTGATCGAGCGGTCCTCCTTCCGGACCGATTCTACGGCTGACGTCGCACTTACACCGGCCTCACTGAATGTCTTCGAGGCGACATTTGATTCAACGGCGGATTATGCGTTTGCCGCATCCACCGAAACCCAGCCACCCCAGATCTATCTGACGAGTGCCGCGGGAACCAACCTGCCGCTCGCGCTCGGTGAGGCGAGGTACCCTGCACTTTCGCCGGACGGCCGCTGGCTCGCCTACAGCCATTTTGAGCGCGGCGCCTGGAATCTTTGGATTCGCGATCAGAGCACGGGCGCGACACGGCGCATCGGCTATGTGCCATGCAACGAGATCCAACCCTCATGGGAGAGCGATTCAAAGACGCTGCTATACAGCACCGATTGCGGAAGAAGCCTTGGATTCACCGCCGTCGCGCGGCGTACAGTCATTCCCTGATCCGAGCGGGAAAACACCGGGGCGATTGCGCACCCTGGGAGCCATTAGTCATCCTTGCCTTTCCAGGTTGGGAAGAGGAAACGGTAGACGATGCCGGTTTCCCAGATGTTGTCATTTCCGGCGGATGAGTTTGAGGCCTGGTGGGAATAGCTAAAAAGGATTCGCGTTTCGTGCGGCAGGTTATAGTCGAGTCCGATGTCGGGGCGCACCGTATCTACTCCCAATGTGCCATTGTTCGCCCGGATGTTGTTCCTTTCGAACTGCTGCATTCGAAACACGGGTTCGAGGCGTCCAACCCAACTGTCAAATCCGCCAAAGGCCTTGGCGCGGTAGTCGGCTTCGATCCAGTAGCCCTGCTCATGTAGGTCACGAGCGTATTCCGAGCGCAGGCGGAAGCCGGTATCTTTCGGCCTCCACCACACATGGGCGCCGACAAAATTTTCCTGCGTACCCTGAAGCAGTCGATCGTACGACGCTCCGATTTCAAGGCCATCTTCGGGCAGAAAAAGCGATGCCCGTCCGCCCGAGGAACGCTCGGAGTTGAAGTAAAAGTTCCCGCTGCGGGCGGAAAACCATGCGTTATAGCTGATGGAGGCTTTATTGCTGGAGAACGCGGAGCCGCTCAGCATGCCGCCCACGCCAGTGCCCGAAGCCATGGTGCCAACGCCCGCAATGAGCGGACCGTCTTGAAGATCCCCGATCCAGATGGGCGACAAGCGGTCGTTGTAAGTGTTAAACGGCAGCAGAAAACTGCCCGCGACAACCGTAAGGTGCGCCGACGCGACGTAATCGCCCTGGAGATAGATGAGATCCGCGAAATGACTGTGAGTGTAACCCGGCTGACCGTTTCCGTTTGGCGAGAATTCCTCGAGAAGAATCGCTCGCGACTCGACGAGCAGCGATTTGCCCAAGGGCGCAGCGATCAGCGGCTCAATATGGGGTTGATACGACGTGCTGCTGCCACCTGTGCTGTTAGTGGTGTTGGTAAAGAAGCCCACGCCGCCAGAAATCAACGGAACATCCTGAGCCGCCGCATCTTTCGCCGCGGTAGTGCCGGCTAGAATCGCAACTATGAACATTGCGAGCCAGGCGAAGAAGGCACGATGTGGGTGAAACCTCGCATTCCGCATAATTGCCAAAATAGCGGCATGGGGATTCGCGCGTGTCTCAGGATCGTCTGTTCTTTGTCAGTTGATTGTCTTCCGGACGTCAAATGAAATGTGCTCAGATTACCGCACGCGTGGCTCTCCTGTCGGCAGAAAAGCCATTCCATCAATCGCATCTCCTGACGCCAATTCATCCCTGACTTTCACCGAGTTGACACCGGCTCGCGCGGCAGCCTGGCGCAACATGCGAAGCGCCACAGCGGGTGTGGCCTCGGGCGGCAGCCGGAAAATCCAGGGGACATTGGCTGAAGTGAGCGACTTGTCGGCACTCAACGCCACCACCGGAACGAAGCGCTTCAACGCGAGTTGTTCCGCAAGGTGGCCTGCGTCCCGATCCAGCGCCACAATTGCCAGGGCATGTTCGTCCATCAAGGCGTGAATCAACTGAGTTGAGGCTGTGCCCCAATTCTGCTTGCTCTCCACTGGCATCGCCACCCACTCCCGGCCAGCCGGCACTTCCGTGCGCAGCGCTGCAAGAACCTGTGGCGACTGCGCAATCTCCGCCGCATTCGGTCCAAAGAGAATCACGCGCACTGGTCCCGGCGGGAGTTCCTCAGATCGCGGCCCCGAGAAGCTCACCCCATCTTCACCCACGCGAGCATACGGCGTTCCCGGCGCATCAGACGGTACTCGCGCGCCGGCATTGCCTTGCGCCGCAGGCTGCTTCTCCATCGTCGCAAGCCGGAACGTAATTGCACCATTGTGCACGGTGCCCAGGTACATCGGCGCGACATTCTTTTGGAGAGGATCGAAGACCATGTGCCCGGTCACGCCGTCGTACTCTTCGATGTCCGCGAGCGCATCGTGAATACGCGCCCGATTCAGCCCGGCCTTGCAGATGGAATCGAGCAACGCATTCATGGCGTCATAGGCCAGCGAAGCAAATTGCTCCGGCTGCTCACTAAAGCGGGCCTCGAAGCGGCGATTGAAGTCGAGCCATCGCGGGTCTTTGCGCGTCGGGTCGTAAGGAAAAACGGCTTCGAAGCCCTCGGCGTCGGCGTCGGCCTGAGCCAGCAGATCGGGCCCCAGCGTGCGGTAGGAACCGAAGACGCGCTGTTTCATTCCTATCGCGCGCATTTGCTTCAGGATACCCGCGGTCTCGCTTTCATCTGCCCACAGCACAATTCCGTCGACACGTGAGTCCCGGATGATTTCGAGTTCGCGCGAAAAGTCCGTGTCGCCCGGCAAGAATTTCTGCTCAATGACTACAGGGTGGCCCAGCCGAACGGCCGCACTCCGGAACTTTGGAACGCCCAGTCGGCCGTAGCGGTTGTTCAGCCTGAGCAGCGCAATCCTTTTCAGGCCAAGCTCCGTGTAGATATGACGAGCCAGGGTATAGGCTTGCACGCGATCATCCTGCAGGTCCGTGAAGTACCAGGGTATATACGTCTCAGGAATCGTGGGATCTGTCGAGGCGGAATTGACGATCGGAATCTCGGCTTTCAAAGCAACTCGAAGAATAATGTGGGTCGACTCGGAACTGATCGACCCGAAGATCGCCCAGTCCTGGTCGTCGTAAATCATCTTCACGGCTTCGTCCGCCGCCGAACCCCAGATCGTCGGGTCCGTTGGGCGGCCAGTGCCATAAACTGCTTTAGCCTGCCAATTGTTGTAATCGTTGTGCACCATGAGCTTGAAGGGCTTGCCACCGTAACCACCGCGCGCATTCGCCTCCTCCACGGCCAACTGCGCGCCATGCAGCATGCGTAGACCGTCCACTTGATCCGGGCTGGGACTAACTGGGCCGAAAAAGCCGATCCTCACTTCGGTGATGTCCCTGGGATCGGGAATGTCGCGGCCAGCGCCGGTGTAGATATTCGGTTCGAGATAGTTTTCGCTGTACGGTTTTTCAAATTTGGCGAACGGCCTTAAATCCTGCGGCTCACCAGCGTACGGCGCCACCGTTCGGTCGCGCGGTGGTCCCGGCGGATGCTTGCCGCACTCGCACGTGCCGCCACTCTGCGCCAAGAGCGGCACGCCGGTGCACGCTGCCACCGCGCATAACGCAGTCATTAAGATTCCGTGGCGCATGATGGCTACTCCTTGCCGCTGTTGGCCTTTTCCGTTCGAAACATCGCAATCGCTCTCGATCTCCACAAGCAATTCCGGTCGACAGAGGATTGCCTGAATGCCCGTCGATGCAGGCAGCGGGTCGAGTCCCTGCTCACTGAAAAATGCCGTCCGCTCTTCATTGAAAGCCTCGTAGTCGCGCTCGATGTCGCGCAGATAGCATGTAGTGCGAACGATATCGTGCCAGGTGCAGCCTTCGCTGGCTAGCAATCCGGTAATGTTTTCGAGCGTGCGCCGCATCTGCCCGCGAAAGTCGCCGATGTGCACGCTTTCGCCGTTCTCGTCAATCGACGCTGTACCGGAGATAAGAAGAATCGCCAAGCCATTCAGGTCGATCCTCATCCCGCGCGAGAACGAGCTTGGCTTGGTGTAAGCGTGGGCTTCGTTGAGTACCTCGTGATTGGTGATCGCGCGCTTCCTCACTGGCGCGTGCGCGATGGTTTCCAGAATTTCATCAAATGCGATCATGGCGTTAGCCCCTTCTTTCTCTACTGTTGAAGAACTCCATGGCTCAACCCATCGGCCGTGGCAACCCAAATATCGCCACCCTGAAAGTCGATGCCAAGAATGTAGTTGTGCGCAGGCCCGCTGGTCACGGGAATCTCCGTGACGTTCCCCTTCGCATCGCGCACCGTCATCACCGGCTTGTGCGAAGTGAGCGAGCGCGTGTAGACGGCCCAGCTTGCGCCATCGAAGTAAGCCAGCCCCTTATCGGTGCAGAACCAGGCATGGCTGGCGTCCACGCCCTTCACGAAGTTTGTGAAGTTCGAGGGTAGTCCGCTATCTTTCGTCAGGAAATTGTGCCAGTAGCGGCCGTCGTACCGGCTGTCGCCGAAATACGTCGACGCCCACACGATGCCGTCAACATAGCTGACCGAAGAAACGATGTCGTGAATCAGGCCCTGATCTTTGAAGAGCACTAGTTCGGTTTCGCCGTCTGGATCGTCGTATAAGTCCCAACGCTCTGTCTTCTGATTGAACTCGAGCAACCCGCTGCCCCAAATGGCGAAGTAGACCTTGGTTGCCGTAGCCGAAACCCCGTAAGCCCAAATCTCGCGCATGGGAGTGTTGCGTTCGTTGTAGAGCGACCACTCACCGGTATCGAGATTGAGCCGGCAAGCACCAGAGGCTGTGGCCACCCACACGTTTTCGTCTTCCACTGAAACGCCGTACACCACGTCGTTGCTCAGCCCCGAGTTCAACTGCGTGTAGCTGACGATGCGCCCGCCGGAGATCCTGCTCAGCCCGCCCATCGTGCCGGCCCACACGTCGCCCGTGCGTTTGTCCAGAGCCAGCGAAAGTACTGCGCGATGCGCCAGACCGTCCTTCGTCGTATAGGTCTTCCACTTTCCGTCTTCATATAGACCCAGGCCGTTGTCCGTGCCCGCCCAAATCCTGTCGCCATCCACCAGCACCGCGTAGACATGATTGTCGGGGAGCCCGTTGGCTGTCGTGTAGTTCTCAAAACGATAGCGCGGCATGAGTGGAACGGTTGCCGTCTTTGATTCGCTGTGAGGATGTCCCTTCATCGCCTGAGCGAATCCGGACCGAGCCTCAGACGCGAGGAACGCGGCCGCCAGCAGCGCCATCACAAACCATCTTTTGTTGGCAATTCTTTTCATCGGGTCCTCAGGTATTCGATCAAGTCATTCAGTTCGTCCTTTGTCAGGTCGTTGGTGCGCCCGTGCTTGTCCTCCGGGTTGTAAATGGTCCAGATCTCTTCGAGCGTGCGCGCCGAGCCATCGTGCAGATAAGGCGCCGTGAGCGCGATATTCGTCAGCGGCGCCGACTTCAGCAGTCCCGGGTTGTCCGTCGTCTTCTTCGTCCCTACATCGAAGAGCTTTTGGTTGGTGCCCTTGGGCCCGCTGTGGCAATTGTTGCAGCGGTTCTCCAGCGGAATGGGGTTGCCGAATTTATCCGCCGTCCTTTCGAAGAGCGCCTTTCCACGCTCTTGCGCTGCAGTCATTTCTCCGTTCGGCTGCCGCCAGCGGTTCGGTCGCGAGGGAAGACTAAGAACATAAAACGACAGGTCGGTGAGGGTTCGCGCATCGTAGTTCTCTGACCGCCAGAAGTATTTCTCGGTGCGCGGGCCGCACTCGGTGGGGACGTTAGGGTTTCCCCCATTCCATTTGTAGGGCGCGGTGTCTTTGATGTCTTCGAGCATCTTATTGTCCACAATGTCCCTACCGAAGCCATTCGGCTCCAGGTTCCAGGTCAGGGCATCAAAAGTCGAATCGATGTGACAGCTGGAGCAACTGATCTGTCCCTGGAAGGAATAGTGCGCCGAATAGAATGTCTGTTCGCCCCGGCGTAGCGCGCTGACGGTCTTTGGTCCCGCCAGCGCCACGGTTGTGACTACGCGCAGGGTGCTTGCATCAATCACGCTGATGGTGTCGTCGAGCCGGTTGGCTACAAACAGCTTGCGGCCATCTCCGCTCAACGCAAGCCCTCGCGGATTGTGACCCACGGGAATGCGTGCGGCCACATAATTGCCGCTGGACGAGAGATCCTGCGCAAACGATCCGGACTCGGGTCGTGGATGTGTATGAATGAAGTGCAACAGGCGCGGCACATCGATGGCCAGCACGCTCTCCGAGCCGCCAAGAGAGACGTAAAGACGCGATCCGTCGGGCGCAATGGTCACGCCGAACGGCTGCGAAGCGTAGCGGTCCAGCTCGTCGAGGGGAATCTCCACCGGTCGCCCCACGTCCGTGCCAAAGAGCGTGAGAGTGTAGGCGAAAGCTCCGCCGTGCTCCAGGTGCGCGAGCGGTATCAGGTTCTTGGGGTGAAACTCGGCCACCGCGCCAAGACGGCCGTTGGCGGAAAAAGCCAGGTGGAAGACCCCCGCGATCGAGTGCAGTGGGATGCGATCCACCACCTCCGCGCTTCGTGCGTCGATCACCGTGATCTCCGACTCGGGCGGTGTGCGGTTTTCCAGGCCTGTGCGCAGCGGAGGGAGATTGGGATAGATGTGTGTCGCATAAATCCGCCCGCCATCAGGCGAGAGCGTCAGATAACTCGCGCCGCGTCCGGCCAGCAGACGCTTTTCCTCAACGCCCGTCTGCGCATCCAGAACGGCGATGTCGCTGGAGATCCGGTTGGCGACAAAGACGTGCTTGCCCGCCGCGTCCTCAACGACCCCTGACGGCTCTAAGCCCACGGGCCAAATGGCCACAACCTTTAGCGTGCGCGTGTTGATTACTGAAACTGTGTCATCCCAGGAGTTCGTGACAAAGAGCCGATCTCCCGCGTGTGAGAGCGCCATCCCACGCGGGACGCGGCCGACGGCGACCGTTCCCATCACCTCGTAGCTGCCCACGTTGAGCACGCGCACATCTTCACTCTGTTGGCAGAGCACGTACAGCCGCATGCCGTCGGGCGAAAGTAGAATCTCCAACGGGGACGCATAATCTTGTTCCTCGGCCGGCGATTGCGAGGCTGCCTCCGTTGACCCGGCATACACTCGCCGCTCCGGACCTGGCACAAACGCGAGGAAAAGCAGGGCCGCGGCTCCCGCGGAGAGCGAAGCCATTGCGAACCTCACCTTCTTCCGGCTGCTCGCTCTCGTGTCTGCTTCCGTGTCTCGCATTGCTTTCTTTCGCATCTTCATTTCGGCTCTTCAACGGTGAGCACGCGATCAACAGTGACGTTGTCAATTGTCTGCTCGCGCCCGCTTGGCCAGCGAACAATCAGCTTGTCAATCGTGGCGGCCGCGCCTAGTCCGAAGTGCAGGCGACCGTCGTTCTGCGAAAGGTAGCCTGAGCTCGCCACGCGCTCGGCTGTCCATCTCTTGCCTCGGGCCGTTACCTCTACTCGCGCGCCAATTCCGTCGCGATTGCTCTTTGTGCCCACAAGCTTCACTTCAATCCAGTGACCTGTGCCGGTGGAGACGTTGTGAAGTAGCTTTCCTTCGGCGCCGAGATTCACCATGTAGGCGTCCACCTTGCCGTTGTTTTCGTAGTCGGCGAAGCAGGCCCCGCGCGCCACTGTTCTGTCGCTCAACACCGAACCGGTTTCGCGCGAAACATCTTTGAATTGGCCGCTGCCCAGCCCGCGAAACAGCGTGTGTTCCTGCGGAATCAAGTGAATAAGCCCGCCATGGAAAACGAGGATGTCGAGCTGGCCGTCGTTGTCAAAGTCGTAGACCCCCGAACCCCAACTCACGTATTGCGCGTCCGTCTGCGAGATGCCGTTGGCCGCTCCCTCATCTTCAAATCCGGCCTTTGCGGAATTTGGCTGCGCGGAAGGCAAGCCATTGTCCACCGCTCCGGCGTTCCGCAGAAATCGGTTATAGCTCCCATCGGTGACCCAAAGATCCAGCACTCCCCTGCCCTCAAAGTCGGCGGCTACAGGCCCCATCGACGATGTGGCCTCGCCATTCTGCCCGAATGCCGTCCCGGTCTCGTTGGCAATCTCCTCAAACGTTCCATCGTGCTTGTTGTGGAAGAGAAAGTTCTCCGTCCGATCGTTGGCCACATAAATATCGTCCCATCCGTCGTTATCAAAGTCCGCTGCCGTCACTCCCATGGTGCGGCCGACGTATGCGCCAATGCCCGACTTGTCCGTCACATCGGTAAATGTTCCGTCGCAGTTGTTGTGAAACAGCAAGTTGGTCTGGCCCGCGTAGTCCAGCGGCCCGGGATAGTTGTCCGCCGCGTAAAAGGCCCGGTATTTGGGATCGAACTTGACGTAGCGCCCAACAAACAGATCGACGCAACCGTCCTTGTCGTAGTCGAGCCAGGTGGAGCTGATGGCCCAGCCGCTGACCTTGATGCCCGCCTTCTCGGTCACGTCGGTAAAGTGGCCGTTGCCGTCGTTGTGATAGAGAACGACCTTTCCGTATCCAGTCACCAGCAGGTCTTCGTAGCCATCGTTGTCGTAGTCTGCTGCCGTCACCGCGATCGAATACATATCCGGATCCAGGCCCGATTGCGCGGTCACGTCGGTGAAGTGGCCGTTGCCGTCGTTGCGATAGAGATGATTGTGCGCGGGAGGGTTCGGCTTCTCCTTCAACGGATAGGGATGCATCGAATCGTCCAGCGGCCTGCCGCTCACCACGTAGAGCGAAGGCCGCCCCGAATTGTTGTAGTCGAACCAGACGCAGCCGGCTCCGGTGCCTTCCAGTAAGGACCCCAGCTTGGCCGACCCAAAGCTGTGCGTAAAATCAATGCCTGATTTATCTGTGGCGTCTTCAAATCGGATGGCGGACTGGACTGGCGCCGGCACACCGGCAGTCGCCGCTTGTGCGGGCGATTGCGACGCGCTTGGCGCTGTTTGCGCGGCTGAAGCTAACCCCGTCATTAAAACCGTGCCGAAAAGTGCAGCAAGAACAGCAAATTTCATATCAATTGCCTCCCGGCGCTGCCACAACAGCCTTAACGCCGGTCAAGTCCACCGGTACGGTCGTTCGCATCAGCACGGCCGGCACGCGATTCTCCGAGGCTCGTTCCGGCCCCGCGTGGCAGCCCACGCAAATGCGCTGCTCGCCGCCGCGAGCCCAGAACCATCCGTGCTCTTGCCGCAGAACCGAGCCTTTGAAGTCGAGCAGCTCAAACCGGATCGGTCTGTCGGCAGGCACTTTCACGAAAAATGATCCGTCCTGCTCGACCGGCGCCGTTCCCATCGCAATCGCGTGGCCCGCGGCGTCCTGAGCCTCCAGGCGCACCGACACGGGCTTTCCTTTTACATCTCCGTCGCGGCTAACACGCGCGTCCAATGCGAGCAGGTTCGCGTAGTCCCATGGATGCAGTCCTGACGGATGCCGATTGGGCCGCGTACGCGGCGCAATCAGTACAGGCTCAACCAGATCCTCTGCGCTTCTCGCCAAAACGGTGTCCATCCCAGCCGAGCCTGGCGTCCACGACCGGATCGCATATCTTGCTTCTGTCGCCGTTCGCGCACTCATCAACCAGGCTCCCGAAGCGGTTTCGGCAATCGCGCCGGCATAAGTGCCGCGCGGCGCTTGAACGGGCACTTCATGCGCCATCGCTGAAGTGAAGCGCCCCAGCGACGTTCCGTGCGTAAAGACCACGTCCCCCGATGCCAGTTGCGCTCCGCCCCAGCGCGCCCGCCCATGATCGCAGCGCACCGATTCCTCGCCCGAGCCGTCGGCATAGACCAGGTACAACTCAGGCGTCGACCCTTCGCCCAGCGGAAAACCCGCTTCAAACAGAATCCGCCCATCGCGCAGCACGTCCGTGGGAAATGTGTTGGCCCGCGTGTACGCAAGCGGTAACATTCCTGGCCCCGCCGTCGGATTTAGAAATTTCGGAGTCAGATTTCCATCTTCACCCGACTGCAATTGGAATCCCGCAGCCGTCCGCTGCGCCCAGACGATCCGCCCGCCCGGCAGATAGAAGGGACGCTCCGCATCCGTCGCCGTGACCATCACCTGTCGCACCGCGTGGTCGTTAAGGCCAAGTTCCCAAATCTGCCAGGGATCGCCAATAGACCGCTTGCCGGCAAACAGCACCGTCTGGCCATCGAACGATACGTTCGCGTCCGCCGAGGCCGCAAAGCCGGTCACCAGCGGCTCCGCCTTGCCGGCGTGGACAAGCAGTAGTTGCGCTCCGCCGGGGAATCGCTCCTGTCCGCGCAACTCTGCCAGCGGTACGTAGGCGGGAGCGGCAGTCACAATAAAATCCGGAGGAGCGGTCCGCTCCGCTTTTTGCGGGAGCCCACAAACTGGAGAAAGTATCAACGCAACTGGCGCCGCAATCGCCAGCGTCGCAAAAGTCAACCTCATGCGACTGCCTCCGCGAGATGGAGGCTGGCTTTGTCGCACTCATCCAGCTTCTCTTCGTGCAGCGACGTTTCGCGCAATGAAATCCAAGGCTCGAGCGCCGTCATCATGGCAGCGAACCCCTCAAAGTCCAGCGACTGTTCGCCGTCGCTCCATGCCTTGTCGGGATCGGGATGCACTTCGACAAGAAGGCCATCCGCGCCGGCGGCGATTCCGATGCGCGCCAGTGCCGGAACCAGTTCGCGATGTCCGGATGCATGGCTGGGATCTGCAATCACCGGCAGGTGCGTGGTTTGCTTGAGCAGCGCAATCCCGGCTGCATCGAAAGTGTTGCGCATCGCCGTTTCAAAAGTGCGAATGCCGCGTTCGCACAGAATCACGTTGGGGTTGCCGTTGCTAAGGACCACCTGCGCCGAGCGCAAAAGGTCAGCTATCGTGGCCATCATGCCGCGCTTTAAAAGAATCGGCCGCCCCGATCGCGCTGCCGCTTCCAGCAGCGTGTAATTCTCCATGCTGCGAGATCCGATCTGCAGGATATCGGCATATTCGGCGACCAAAGGGACGTCGTCCTCCGTCATCACTTCGGTCACAATGGCCAGCCCGGTCTCCTCGCGCGCCGCAGCGAGCAACTTCAAGCCTTCGAGGCCCAGCCCTTGAAATGAATACGGAGAACTGCGCGGCTTGAACGCGCCGCCACGCAGAACACTCGCCCCTGCGCGGCGCACATGATAAGCGGTGGCCATAAGCTGGTGCTCGGTTTCAACTGAGCACGGGCCCGCCATCGTGACGAACTCGTCCCCGCCGAGAGCAAAATCGCGCACCCGCACAATTGTCCGCTGACGCCGCGCGTCTAGCAGAACATCGGGGGCTTCGGCAAAATGTTCCTGCCAGCTTTCGCGCACACCAAGCGCTCCATCCGGCCTCCAGTTCTCAGGGAAGCCTAAGTGTACTGCCATCGTCGGGGAACCGCCTCAATCGAAAGGTGGATACGCGCACGCACGCCATGGTGTCCGATGGCGGATTCTGTGAAGCTTACAAACGATTGTGCTCAATAGACTTGGATAGCGTCTGGTCTCGCGTTACGTTTCTCGCCATCGCGGGCGGACGATAACCGAATGCCGCGTCTACGACAGCCGCGACGCCCAACGCGACCTCATCTTCGAAGGGCCGAGCAACAATCTGCACGCCGATCGGCAACCCTTCGGGTGACGCGCCCGCCGGAACCACCGCGGCCGGGCACGCCAGCGCGTTGAACCATTGTGTGAATCGCATAGCGTCAAGGTACTCGACGGACCTGCCGTCGATCGTCCACGCGCGCTCGTTGGGTCGAAACGCGGGAACGCTCGCCACCGGACAAAGCAAAACCGGATAGTCGCTCATCTCGGCCAAAGTCTTCGCGCGCAGCAGGTCCAACTCGGCCCACGCGTTGAGTAACTCCGCCGAGCTGAGCGGCCCGGCAGCTTCCGCGATTCCCAAAAACTCATTGAAGATGGGGCTGAGTTTTCCGCGCTTCCCGCGAATCTCCGGCTCGTAGAACATGGCCCCGCACTGCACAAAGAACTTCCACCACAGCTTGCGCAACGGCTCCAGCGTCCGCGGGCGAAACCGCTCCACGCGAAAGCCATCTGCCCGCAGCGCTCGCGCCGCATCGTTCACCGCCGCTCGGGTTTCTGGAGTCACCGGAACAAGGCCATCGTCCTCGAAGAACCCGATCGCCTGCGCACGCAATTTATCGGGGCTTGGGTCCCTCATCGTAACCGGCGCACTCACCGGGTCCAGCGGATCATAGCCGCTGAGAACTTGAAACAGCAGCGCAACGTCATCAATCGTGCGGGCCATCGGTCCGATCGCGCCCAGAATTGAAAACGGTCCCACACACGGCGGCAAATGCCCTCGTCCCGGTATCCTTCCCGGCGTCGGCTTCAGCGAGCAGATGCCGGTGAAGTGCGCAGGAACTCGCACCGACCCTCCGCTGTCGCTGCCCAAACCCGCCGCGGACATTCCCGCTGCGATGGCCGCCGACTCGCCGCCACTTGATCCGCCCGGCGTTCGGTCAAGGTCCCAGGGATTGCGCGTGCGCCCATGAATCAGGTTCGCGGTCTCATACGCCATCAGAAATTCCGGGCAGTTGGTCGTCCCCAGAATCAACGCCCCTGCCGCGCGCAGCCGCGCCACGACCACTGCATCGTGCGCCGAGATTTCGCCCTTGTGCAGCAGGCTGCCAATCTCGCATCGGTAACCAGCGGTCGCAATCGACGACTTGATAGTCACCGGCAAACCGTGCAAAGCGCCGCGCGGTTCTCGCGCCGCGTCGAGCTGCCGGGCCTGCGCGCGCACACGCTCTGCGTCGAAGTCGGCAAATGCGTTCAATTCCGGATTCAGCCGCTCGATCTGCCGGATATGCGCTTCGGCGAGTTCAATCACGGAGAGATTGCCTGCGCGAAGCAGTTCAAGCTGTTTCGCCGCAGGGGCCAGCACCAATTCGTTCATGGCTGTATTTCCGGATTCGATCGTGGCGTCCCATCGTCATCCGGCGCCGACGGCAAAAGTCGATAGTTGAATCGATACGATCGCACAGGCTCGCCGGCTTCAAACCTGTCATTCCAATTCAACCGGTAATCGAGCGAGGCCGCATCGTCGGGATACTTCTCATTCGCCGGATACGGATAGCTGCTCATGCCATGAAACGGCATCTGCGCCACTGTGAATGGCGACGCATCCCACCAGTCCATGTCTTTCACGAACCCATTGGCGTAGAAAAAGTAATCGCGTTTCCAATGTGTGGGCAGAGCAGGTAGCTTCTCTGCGTCGAAGTCTGCCGCGATCTCCTCGCCACTGCCGAACACAACAAACCTGTCGTCGATGTTCTTCATCAGTGGGGTCACGTCGCCGAAGTGTGTGTAGTCGCCACGCTCGCGCTGAAACGGTCCGGTCAGACTCACAAGGTTGTAGTCATAGTCCAAATCGCCAGGGCTCGAGCCCTCAATCTGCTTTGGATAGCCGCGGAAGTGCAGAATTGCGCTAGCCAGCGGAATCTCAGTGCTGCGCGTCTGCGCACCGGCGCTCTGATCGATCAAAACTTGATCCCAGTAGATTTGCAGATTCGTCATCAGCCGAATGCGCCGCGTTCCCGTCGGCAGCTTGCCCGTCAGGTCCACCACGATCGTCCGTTCCAATCCGGCCGGAAATCCCGCGTCACCCGGAATTCGCTGCCACGAGCCATCCGGAAGTTGCGCCTCGACGTACGGCGGAATCTCCTTCAACCCCGCCTGCCACGCGGCATAGAGCGAAGTCGCGCTGAAGTAGTTCACATAGCCGGTCATCAATAGTCGCAGCGGAGCATCCGCCTTGATCTCGCCCAGATCAAGTGTCAGCGCGTGCAGGTTGGCAAAACCGTCGTAAGGTAGCGCCGTAAATCCGCTGGCAAACAAGTGATCCCGGCGGCTTAGCTTGTCGAGCGCATCGCGCCCTTCGCCATCCCACGCTCCCACTGGCAAACGCGTCCCTTCGCTCGCCACTACGCGGCCCGATGCAAAGGGCGGATCGTCGAGGAATCGCTCGTCGGGATTCGCCTCTACATCTTCCGGATGATCGACCGCTACCATTCGCAATTGGTCGATGTAGTTCACCTCTTCCATCGGCTCCATAAAACGCACGCTGATCTTGCCGTTAACCAGCGCGACATTCGCGCCGTTAATCTTCACCCACTCGCCGGGATTTGGCGTATTCCGCCGCGTGGGCGTGAACCAGTGCCCCACCACCGCTGCACCAATCACGTCCGTGACGAATTTGTAGCGATGCCCGTCCCACGCGAACAGCACCGGACACGAGCTGCCGCGACGGTCCACTTCCTTCATCGCAATGACCCGCTGTTGAGGCAAATCAATCTCGTCTTGCAACACGCCAGTGGGCCACAAGATTCTCAGTAAGTCGACGCCCTGCGCCCGCCCGAGGCCCACAAGAATCTGCGGCGGAGCCTGCGTTTGGTAGCCCGACGCACCCGCAAGCTCCCACTTCTGCCAAAGTCCGTTGGCAAACACCTCCACCTTCACTCCCAGCGCGGTCTTGTTGTCCGCAAAGCCGGTCAGGTCGAGACGTACAAAGTGATTCTTGTTTGCGCCTTGGTTGCGTAGCAGGAAAGGAGGCGCATTCTCCTGGGTCACGATCAAATCCGGTGCGCCATCCCCATCCACGTCGGCGGCAATCAGTCCGCGCGGTGCCGCCGGCCGCACGCTGTCCAGCCCCAGCGCATGGCTCACGTCCTCGAAACTGCCATCTCCGCGATTGCGAAAGACCATCACCCGTACCCCGGCCTTCGTCTCCACAATCGCCGCCAGGTCGATCCATCCGTCGTTATCAATATCGATGGGCGTCAGTCCCCATCCGCGCACCGCTCCAATGAGCGGCAACGCGACGCGCTGGAAGCGCCTGCTAATGTGATCCAGCCCC
This sequence comes from uncultured Acidobacteriaceae bacterium, assembly GCA_963835355.1. GTDB lineage: Bacteria > Acidobacteriota > Terriglobia > Terriglobales > Acidobacteriaceae > Telmatobacter. The sequence continues at coordinate 74,448 of CAWIFE010000007.1, forward strand.
TCAGCGTTTCGCCACAACGTGAGGCCCGGCGCGCCTGCGTGCGTCACTGCAATGTCCATCCAGCCATCTTTGTTGTAGTCGAGTACCGCGATCCCGACCGTTGGCGGAAGCTTAGCATTCGTGTACAGCGGCTGCGTAGGATACTTGCCCTCGCGCGGATTCACGTAGATCAGCGGCGAAGGTCCATCGCCGGTCACCGCAAGATCCACGGCGCGATCGTTATTGAAATCGGTCAGGATTGTTGCCGCGGTCCTGCCGCCTCCACCCAGCCCGGTCGGCTCCGTTTGTTCGGTGAACGTCCCGTCGCCATTGTTGCGCCACAGAACATTGGACTCATCGCCCGCCTTCAATGGCGCACCAGTCAGCAGCAGGTCCAGATCGCCATCATGGTCATAATCCACAAACGTAATGCCCGATGGGCGATTGCGCGGCAACAGTCCCGATTGCGCCGTAACGTCCTTGAATTGCCCGTGACCGAGGTTATGAAACAGAAGGACGCGGTCCTCCAGAGCCACAGCCAGATCGTTCAATCCATCGCCATCGTAATCGCCGACGGCGCATGCTACCGCATGGCCGCTCGCTCCCAGACCCATTGTCGCCGTATCCAATTCCTCAAAGCTACCGCCGCCACGATTGTGCAGGATGCGTATGGCCTGCGCGCCCGCTTGCATCAGCACCAGATCCATTTCTCCTGAGCCCATCGCGTCCATCATGCATGCCCCGCCGGTCGTCGTCCATGACGAAGCGCCTGCAGCCGCAACCGCGACCATTGGCTGCGCCACAAGTCGCACTGGAATCATCGCGTGTTGGATCGTTTCTGGCTCTTGGACCGCCGTCACTGTCGAATAATGCCCTTGCTCGCCGTAAGACAGCCCCAGCGCCGATGAAATCTTGGTGCTCGTCAAATGTTGAAAACGTGCAAAGTGCTCCTTTGCCTCCGCGGTGTGACCCGTGCGTTGCAGCGAACGCGCCAGACCGAACTCCGCCGACGCGTGCAAAGGGTTAATCTCCAGCGTCTTCTCGAAAGTTGCGATCGCCTTGTCGAACTGCCGCATCTCCTGGTAACAGGCGCCTTCGAAATACCATGAGTCTGCATCTCTGGGATCGAGCTTCACCGCCGCTTGAAAGCTGGCCAGCGCATCCGTTAGCTCATTACCCCCATGCTGCGCCAAACCCAGGTTGTACCATGCCTGGGCGCTGGCGGGGTCAAGCGCAATGGCCTCGTTGAGCGCCTTCTCGGCCTCGCCCAGCTTCTGCTGCGCCAAGAGCGCAATGCCTTCATTGACCGCCGCCTGCGCCAGCCTCGGGTCCTTCTTGAATGCTTCGGCAAAGCTCTCCGCGGCACGATCGGTAAACTGCTGGCCCATCAGCGCCACGCCTCGATTGTTCAACTGAACCGCCTCGGCGTCGAAGTGCTTCTGCGGCGCGCAGAGTGCCGGTATGCCCGCAAGAACTGCCATCGCGTACAACCCGGCTCCCCGCATCGTCATTACACTCACGGATTTGACTCTCCCTTCATAACGGAACCATCCAGTGTACGCGAGCACAAGGCCCTGCGGCTGAGTGGCTCGTGCACCGTGCAAGCTGGCCTTGTCGGACCCTCAATTTATACTTCTCCTGTGCTTGCGCCCCAAAATCAAGTGAATGGGCACGGTTTGCCCGCGCAATCTCCGACGACTGCTGCTCGGCGTCGCATCGGCGTCGTCACCACGTCGCGCGCCGACTACAGCCACCTTTACTGGCCGCTGCGCGAGCTCGCCGCCAATCCTCAAATCGAACTGGGCGTCTTCGCTCTCGGGCCCCATCTCTCGCCGCAATTCGGAAACACGCTCAAGGAGATCGAGCGCGATGGTTTTCCCATCCAGGCGCGCATCGAGTGCCTGCTCAGTTCTGACACTGACACCGGAATGGCCAAGACGATCGGCTTGGCCATTTTGGGCCTTGCCGATGCGCTCACCGCGTGGCGGCCCGACCTGCTCCTGCTCATTGCCGACCGATACGAAATGCTCGCGCCTGCAGCCACGGCTTTGGCTCTTCGTGTCCCTATCGCTCACATCGAGGGCGGCGAAGTGAGCCAGGGCGCCATTGACGACGCAGTGCGCAACGCTTTAACCAAGCTCGCGCACATCCACTTCACTTCGACTGAAACCGCACGCCTCCGCGTCATTGCCATGGGCGAAGAGCCTTGGCGTGTGTACCGCGCCGGAGCGCCCTCGCTCGACCACCTGCGCCGCTCTACGTTGTTTGATCGCGCAACTCTGGAAGTTCGCCTCGGCTTTTCGCTCACGCCACCCACGCTCATTGCCGCATGGCATCCCGTCACCATCCTGCGCGACACGAATGCTGAAGCAGATGCGTTCTTCGCCGCCCTCACCCACGCGCCCGGTCAAATCGTCTTCGTCTATCCCAATGCCGATGCCGGCAGTCTCGCGCTCATTGAGCGTGCCCGATCTCTTGCTGCAACGCGCGCGCACACTCACGTCTTCGTCAATCTCGACGCCGTTACCTACTGGAGTCTTCTCAGGCACGCCGGCGCGCTCGTAGGCAACTCCTCCAGCGGCATCATGGAGGCTGCATCTTTTGCTTTGCCTGTCGTGAACGTGGGCATTCGCCAGCAAGGTCGTGAGCGCGCGCGTAACGTGATCGATACGCCCGCTGAAACTGCCGCAATCCGGGCCGCGCTCGATCGCGCTCTCATTCCTGCCTTCCGTGAGAGCCTTGCCGGTATGACGAATCCCTACGGGGACGGCACCGCGGCGCAGACGATTGCACGGGTGCTGGCCTCCGTTCCGCTCGACGGCCTTCTCATCAAGCAGCCTGCGCCCCTTCCATCGCCCGTGGAATCGGCGAAACTGGAACGCTCATGACCGTGCGCATTCCCCTCTCGGCCCCTGACATTACCGAGGCGGAGATCGCGGCAGTCACTGCCGTTCTGCGCACGCCGCACCTCAGCCTGGGGCCGGAGCTCGCGGCTTTCGAAGCGGATCTGGCCACCTATCACGGCGTGGACGACGCCGTGGCCGTAAGCTCCGGCACCGCCGGCCTCCATCTGGCATTGGTCGCACTTGGAATTGGCGAGGGCGACGAGGTCATCCTTCCTTCTTTTACGTTCGTAGCCGTGGTCAACGCGGTGCTCCAGGTGCGCGCCACGCCAATCCTTGTCGAGATCGATCCCGTCACGCTGAATCTGGATCCCGCTGCCGTCGAGCGCGCCGTCTCTCCGCGCACGCGCGCCATCCTTGCGGTTCATACGTTCGGCATCCCCGCGCAGATGAATACCCTCAAAGTTCTTGCGAATCGCCATCATTTGGCTCTGATTGAAGACGTGTCCGAGGCCATCGGTGCGCGCTTCGATGGACGCATCGCCGGCAGCTTCGGCGATCTCGCTGTTCTCGGTTTCTACCCCAACAAGCAGATCACCACCGGCGAGGGCGGCGCGGTGTTGGCGCGCGATCCAGCACATGCCGCGCGCCTGCGCCGGCTCAGAAATCAGGGCCGCGATTCAAGCCCCGATATCAGTATCGGCTGGCTCGACCAAATCGAGCCGGGCTACAACTATCGGCTTTCGGAGTTGGCTTGCGCTCTGGGCCGCGTTCAGTTGCGGCGGATCGATGAGATCCTCGTCCTCCGCCGTCAGGCCGCCGCGCGTTACGATTCCCTTCTCGCGGATGTGCCCGGCCTTGAGCGTCCACCTCTCCTGCTTCCGCGCCGCGAGCTTAGTTGGTTTGTCTATGTCGTTCGCCTGCCTGAAGCCGCCGAACGCGAACGAGTCCGAGCCGCACTTGGCCAGCAGGGGATCGCCACGGGCCGCTACTTCGCGCCCATCCACATGCAACCTGCGTGGCGCGCCTCGCGCGGGCCCGGCGCGGGCGATTTCTCTCTCACTGAATCCATCGCGCGGCGCACGCTCGCTCTGCCATTTTTCAACCGCATCACCGCCGGCCAGCAGCAGCAGGTAGCAGACGCACTTCGCGCGGCAACCACCCTCTCTTGTTGAGTTGACCGGCTCTGCCGTCAGTTTGAATGAATGGCGTGCGCCGCTTTCGCGGGCTTCTCGCGGCACGATTTCAGATAGGCGATGAGATCCTTGAGTTGGTCAGGCTCAAGATCGTCTCCGAAGGCCGGCATCACTTTACTGCCGTAAACGATTTGCTGGCGCATTTCGGCCTTCGATTTTCTTCTTCCCACTCCCGATAGATCGGGCCCCTTGTGCCCGCCAACGCCCCCTATGCTGTGGCAATGCTGGCATCCGCTCGCGCTGAAGACTGCGGCGCCGTCCGCTCGCTGGCTGCGCGACGAAGCAAATGCGAAAGATGAGAGAGCCAGAGTACCGACAGCGACGAACAGCAGCAATCTCATTGACCAGTCCCGCCGCCACGCGCATTGGTGTCCGGTGTCACGCTGCTATGGACGTGCCAGGGCACGCTCTCCGAGGTGACCTCGGGATGCTTGCTAAGGAATTCCAGCGCGTAGCTGTTCGCCGTCGGATCGTCCTTCTCGTCCGCAAAAGCCGCTGCCTCGCGCGCCGCATCGTCCTTCATGCCCAGCCGGCGATAGACGATCGAAAGAATGTAATGCGCGGACAGGTCATCGGGATCGATCGACTGCACGGTCTCGTACTCGGTCCGTGCCTCCTGATATTTGTGCTGTTGATAGAACGAAAATCCAAGCTCGCGGTGCGCGTCGCGGGAGCGGGGAAACTGCGTAATCACGTCGAGCAAATCGGCGATCGCAGCGTCCGGATGGCCTTGAATGCGGTCTACCAGCGCAAGATAGTAAAGCGCGCGTGCGTTGTGCGGAGCGAGCTCGAGCGCCTTCTCCAGATTCGTCCGCGAACCATCGTAGCGTTGCCACGAAAAGTCTGCGATCGCGATGTTGGTGTAGGCGTCCGCATAATCCGGGCGTAATTGGGCCACTCGCTCGAAGGCTCGCGCGCTCTCCGCGTACTGCTGCGCATCGAGCAATCCGATTCCATAGTTGTTCCAACGCATCCACACCGGATTGTCCGCGGGATCGGGCGGCGTCGCTGGATTGGAGCCAATCGTCAGCATCCGCGTGCGCGATGTCATCTCCACTTCGGGCAACTCATAGTGTTTCCCCAATCCGAAATCGATGAAATGCTGGTTGAATCGCCGATAGTTGACCTTGGCGGTGATGGTGATCGGCCCGGCGGCATTCTTCGGCACTTTGAACTGATAGCGCACGATCTGCGAACGGCCCGACTGAATCGTATTGTTATAGGCGATCACCCGCGTGTCCCACACCTGGTGCAGATCGTTCAAAGTCCCACGAACGTTCACCAGCCGATTCGTAAAGCTGTGTGCCGTGGCATCGAGCGCGCCGTCCGGTCCCACCGCGCCAGAGTCGATCAACGTGTTCCCGGCCGCGTCCTTGGCCTGGAACTCCACCCAGCATTCGTAAAAGTCGCGCTGCTCGGGAACGAGCGTATGCCCGATTCCCTTGTTCTGGATCACCACGGAAACAGTCAGAACGTCCCCGGCGGCAATGTCGAAGGGCTCGGCTCCGAGAGGTGCAATCAGTTTGCCGCCGTTGCGCTCGATTCCGAAAAGATCGACGTTGAGAACTCCATTCTGCAAAAAGGCGATCGTCTTCTGCAGTTGCTCATCGTAGCCGTAGTACTTCGACAACACTGTATTTGCGCCCAGCCAGCGGTGCGACATCAGCTTGCCCTGTTCCGTTCCATAATCCGGCTGCTCGATCGTCTCCTCAGCCATATGACAGGTTTGGCACGTGGACACCTGCGGCTTTACGTAAAACGGCAGCGGGTTTTGCTTGCCGAAGGAGGCCTGCTGCCACTCATCGTAGAGAAAAATGGCGCGCTGCCACTTGTAGCCGTTCAACATTTTGGGCAAAGCAGCCTTATGGCAAGCGCCGCAGAACTCGCTGGTGCGATAGAAGTCCTTCATCACAGCCTGAGAGTGGCGATCCAGATGGGCCAGGATCTCCTTGTCCGAGACCTCGCCGTAGATTGGCTTGCCGTCTGCGTCCACCAGCACCGCCGGTGCGCCCATCACATAGCTGCCGGTCCCGCGTGTGTCCACTTTCTGAATGGAATGGCATACCGAGCAAGTGATGCCGTCCCCATCGAACTTCCGATTCACCGGTGAGTTCTCTGTCATCGCGCCGGAAGTCAGGGCAATGGGATTGTGGCAACCTTCACAGTGGCGGGCATACTCAATCCCTTTTCCCTTCATCAGAACGTTCACATTCTTGACGTACCAGGGAGCTCGAAACGAGTTTGCGTGTGCCGTCTGGCGCCATTGCGCATATGCCGCCTGATGGCAGTGGCCGCAGTACTTTGCCGTCAGGAAGCTCTGGGGATCGATGAACTCTCCCGTGTCGGTGGTGGCGTTGGAAGGCAGAAACGGCTTGCCCGCACCAAAGCGGTAGTTGTAATAGGACGACACGCTCCGCGAGTATTGCGAGCGCTGCGCCGCAGGGTCGTCGACTGCATAGGCAGGCCGCGCCCGCCACGCCATCAGACCACAGGCAATCGCGCCAATCAGCAGAGCACTGCAGGCAAGGCGCAGAATTCGGTTGTCGAAAGATCGGGGAAGCATCGCGCCCCCATTTTACGGATCGACGACCGACCCGGCATCCACCGAAAGGTTGAGACCGAAAACTCAATGGTGGGAGCCTTCCGGTCGCCCGGAAACAAAGTCGCCACTGTTGTTGGTTGGAGTCCCGGCTCAACCGAAAGTTGGTTGTCCATCGTGCCTCCGCCCTGTCATCCTCCATTAGTTTCTTCCCTGATCGGGCAGCGAGGTCAAAGTGCAGCGCTTTTCCCTTCTGTTGTTAGCCTTTTTTGTCTCTTCACCATTCCTTCCAGCCCAGGACGGATTCTTTGGCAACTGGGAGAGACGAGCCACCGCGACGCAGTCCGTGCAGCCCGCATGGCCGCCGCCTCTCGTCACCACCTATGTCGGCCTCATCCAGGTGGCGCGTGCCGATTTCATCCGCCAGACCGCTTCAAACCATACGGAAACCTGGAACCTTGACGGCGGCAAAGGCCTCAACTTGATTCCGCTTGCGCATACCGAGCTGGACGTCAATTTACCGCCCTATCTCGTCCACAGTGTTCCCACCGCGATCAACGGCGCGGGCGACATGTCTTTCGTCTTGAAGTATCGCTATCTGAGCGGAAACGCCCATCATGGGAATTACGATCTGAGCGCCTTCCTCGCTTCGACCATTCCCACGGGCAGCTACAAGAATGGCGCCCTCGATCCAACTGTCTCTCCGAATGTAGGGTTCGGCAAGGGTATCGGGGTCTTCGACGTGCAGAGTACGCTGGGCGCAAGCATGCCGGTTGCAGACACAGTGAAGCTGGGACGGACGATCATTTGGAATACGGCGTTCCAGGCGCACGTTGTGAAATATTTCTGGCCTGAAGTTGAGCTCAACGCGACGTATTACAAAGGTGGGCCGAACGACGGCAAAGTTCAGAACTTTGTCACTCCAGGATTGTTGTTCGCTCGAAAGTTCCACCCCAAGGAAGCCGGGAGCCGCCTCGGAATCTGCGTGGGCGCGGGTGAGCAGATCGCGACCAGCCACTTTCACGGCTACAACCACGAAATTGCCGTGACCACGCGCCTGCTGTTCTAGCGAGCGGTAGCACTCGCCTGCGGCTCGCCCCCGGACTGCGCGCTGCTTCCCAGCCCCTCCCCTTGTCCTTCTTTGATCGTCACAATCCGATCCACTCCCGGCACGGTGAAGTGTTCCACTTTGCCGCTCGGCCAATGCACCTCGACATCGTCGACCTTGGTCGCCTGGCCCAACCCGAAATGCGGCCTGGGGTCGCTGGTTGACGCGTAGCTGCCGCCGCTCAACACGTCTCCGCGCTGTTTCATTCCATTGGCCGTCACATACACTGTTGCGCCCACCGCGTCGCGCGGGCTCTTCGGGCCGCCCACAAGCTTCAGTTCCAGCCAATGATTGTGGTCCGGACTCACGTTGCGCAGAAGCACCGGATGCCCGTCCATCACATTGATTACGACATCCAGCTTTCCATCGTTGAACAGATCGCCCTCGACCATCCCTCGCCCGGCGATAACGTCTGCGAGTCCGGAACCTTCCACGGCCGGCACAGCCTCGAACTTCTTGCCGCCGATGTTGTGGAAGAGCATCGGACGCTCCGCCCAACTTGTCCCCCACGGGTGCTGATCCGCCTGCGGATAAACGTGTCCGTCGGCCATCATCAAGTCTTTCCACCCATCGTTGTCGTAGTCGAGGAACGCATCGCCCCATCCGAGAAACGCCACCGAAATCTCTGCGATGCCCATCTGGTAGCTGACGTCTGTCAAGTTCGCGTCGCCGTCATTGCGGTAAAGGACCTTGTAGTCATCGGAGAAAGTCGTGTTGAAGATGTCCTCGTTGCCGTTATTTTCAAAATCCCCCGCTGCAATGCCCATCGACGCAGTCTCTCGCCCGGCCTCGTCCAGCGCGTAACCCGACGAGTAGCTGTCGTCCTCAAACGTCCCGTCCCCTTTGTTGATGTAGAGATAGTTTGGGGTTGAGTCGTTGGCGACCAGCAGATCCACCTTGCCGTCGTTATTCATGTCCACGAACAGCGAGGCGAGCCCGTAGTAGCCGGGTTTGTCGGCCACGCCTGCCTTTTCGCTCACGTCGGTGAACGTTCCGTCGCCGTTGTTGTGGAACAGATGGTCTGGCTCGCCTTTGAGGCCTCTTGGCCCGCAAATCACACCGACTCCGCGGAAGGTGCAGAATGTATCGGGAACGCCGTTCTCGCCTCCCGAAGGCAAATGGTCGCGGTCGAAATGAACGTAGCCCGGAACAAACAAATCCAGGCGCCCGTCGCCGTCATAGTCGCCCCACGTAGCGCCGCTCGACCAATTCCCCAACTGCACGCCGGCTTTTTCCGCGACATCGGTAAACGTCCCGTCGTGGTTGTTGTGATACAGGCGGTTCTTGCCCCAGTTGGTCACGTAAATATCCGGCCAGCCGTCATTGTCATAGTCTGCAATGGCCACGCCGATGCCCCAGCGGTCGTTGGTTACGCCGGCCTTCGCTGCCACATCCGTAAAGGTGCCGTCGTGATTGTTATGGAACAGCGCCGCGTGGGGTGGCGTCTCCTTGCCGTCCAGCGCATCGAAGGTCGAGCCATTCACCACGTAAATGTCGAGCCAGCCGTCGTTGTCGTAGTCGATCAGGCCAATGCCCCCGCCTTTGGTCTCGATAATGTATTTCTTCTCCGGGGTCCCCATCTTGTGGGTCCAATGAGTCAGTCCGGCCTTCTCCGATACGTCTTCGAAGATCACGGGCCCGCTCTTCACAAAGCCGCCCGCGGTGATCGGCCGATGCTGCGCGTCGAATTGGGCTGGCTGCGGAGGGCCGCTGCTCATGCCGCCCGACGAAGGTGTTTGGGCGGGCATGGAAGGCGTTTGAGTTTGTTGTCCTGAAGGAGGAGTAGGAGAATTTGTGACTTGAGCGGAGACTAATGCGGGAATCCCTCCCGCCAGCAATCCGCAGAAAGTGGCCGTACGCAGGGTCTCAAACATGGCAGCAAGTATACGGGGTGGGATCGATGGCAGCATCGACCGAAAGGTGGATAACGCCTCAGAGCCGAACGCGGCAAACGCCCATTTAGAAACCACTTGCGAAAGCTCAGGCTCCGTTCGTAAATCCCCCCCTGATGGCGCCTCTCAACCCCCTCTTATCGGTCAACCACTTTATAAGGAATCTGGAACCGCCCAATCTGGATCAGCGACTTGTCGCCCGGCGGCCAGATGTGCAGGCTCTCGACCCTGCTTGAGCCGGGGATCCTGTGCGCATCCGCGGTCCCCACCAGCGCTCCCGTCGCCGCCTGGTTGAAATGAACGGTCAGCGTATCTCCGCCGTCTTCTCGGCTCCATCCAAATGCGTACTCGCCCGGCTTCAGCCTGACGCCGCCAATTTCTACCGGCGCTTGCACGATCAGATAGTGTGAGTACTTCCCTTCCGCCGAATAGCCCGCCGTTATCAGCACGACCCCCGCAATGAAGCGCCCATGCTCATCCACGATCCCCGATGCCGTACGCATCTCCGTCTCAATGTGTTCGCTTTCCACCGGCGCCCGCGAAGGCAGAACCGCCGCCAGCTCCGACGGCGTTGCCTGCCGCCAGGTTGCCTTTTGTGCCGGAACCCGGAGCGCAAGCAGTCCCAGAAAAACTCCGCAAAAAACCGTGATTCCCGCAGTCTTTATCGTCATGATTTCGGCTTTCTCAATGATTCCAGCGGAACAATTCCCCGTTGGATCGCTGCTGTTGCCGCCTGTGTACGGTCAGTCACGCCCAGTTTGCTCAGCAAACTGTTGATGTGCGTTTTTACCGTCGCCTCTGAAACCTCCAGCTCGGCCGCGATCTCCCGATTGCTCTTGCCGAAAACAATCTGCTCCAGCACATCGAACTCGCGCGGAGTCAGATCCTGAGCCCCCATGCGCTCGGCGAGCCGCTCCGCGATCGCCGGCGGTATATGCGACTTCCCCTCATGAACCGCTCGAATCGTGCTGATCAGTTCCTCGCTTGTCATCCCCTTCAGCAGGTACGCTCGTGCGCCCGCCTTCAACGCGCGGTAAATATCTTCATCCCCGTCGTAGGTTGTCAGCACGATGAACCGGGCCTGGGGCGTCTCCATGCGGATGCGCTCAATCGCGTCTACGCCGCTCATTCTCGGCAGCCGAAGGTCGATCAGCGTGATATCCGGTTGCAGCTTGCGATACTGGGCGATGGCTTCCACGCCATCCGCGGCCTCGCCCACCACCTCCAGGCCCCCTGCCACATTCAGCAGCGCCACCAGCCCCTGGCGAACCACGTTGTGATCTTCCACAACCAGCACGCGGATCGATTCCGTTGTCACTGTTTCACCCCCGCCTGTTCACGCGCTTCACTTCGCGCCGGTACACTCAACCGTATCGTAGTCCCCTCGCCCGGCGAGCTACTCACTTCCAGCGTTGCGCCGATTTCAGCCGCGCGTTCTCTCATACCGGTCAGGCCAAAGTGACCCGGTGAAGCCGCCGCCGCCCGCTCCAATGCGCCGCCACGTCCGTCGTCCCTGACCTCGAGCGTCACCGCTTCAGGTCCGTACTCCAATTGAACCGAAAGCTCAATGGCCCCGGCATGCTTCTTCACATTCTGGATTGCTTCCTGCGCGATGCGTGCTACCTCGCGCTCCGAATCCGCAGGTAGCGGGCGATAAGCTCCGAAAAGACTGAACCGCGCTGTCAGTCCATCGCCTCCGGCTCCTTCCGCCATGCGCCGCAACTTTACCGGCAACGTCGTCTCGCTCGCATCCTGCGTGCGCAGGGCCCAGATCGACTGTCGCGCGTCTGCCAGCCCGTGGCGCACATAGTCGCGTGTCTGGTCCAGTTGCTTGCCCGCATCTTCCGTTTTCCGCTGGCGCAACAACTCCGCCAGAACCTCCAGTTGGACCGAAACGCCCACATACCCCTGCGCCAGCGTATCGTGAATCTCGCGTGCGATCCGGCTGCGCTCGCCCAGCACCGCCTTGAACTCGCGCTCTGCCACGTACAATCTCCGCTTGAGTACCAGCAAGACCGTCCCCGCCAGCGCCAACAACAACAGCACATAAAACCATAGAGTCTGATAAAAATGCGGCCGCAGTTCGAAACTTAGTGCCGCACCAGTCGTATTCCAAAGGCCATCGTTGTTCGCCGCTTGCACGCGGAACGTGTACCGGCCCGGCGGAATATTCGTGTAATAGGCAGTCCGGCGCGCTCCAGCCTCAGTCCAGCCTCGGTCAAAGCCCTCCAGCATATAGCGGTAGCGCACCTTCTGCGGCGCAACAAAACTCAGCCCGGCGTAGTCGAACTCAAAATGCACTCGCCCTGCCGCAACTCTCAATCGGGAGTCCGCTCCACGCAGTGCCTGCGCCACATCGTCCACCTGAAACCGCTCCACAGACACCGGAGGCGGCACTACGTTTACGGGAAAGTGCGCCGGGTCCACTTCCACCAACCCTTTTGCCGTGGCAAACCACAATCGTCCGTCGCGCGAGCGCCACGCCGAGGGGTGGCTGTTGTTCGCCGTCTCGCGGCTGCGCAGCCCGTCAGCGGTCCCAAACTCCATCCAGTGCGAACAACTCCCCGCGGGGCCTGCGCCGGACATCTCATTGCAGTCGCAGCGCGCAATGCCGTCGCCAGTCGCAAACCAAAGATGCCCTTCGCCATCGTCCAGAATGGCGTGAATCGTCGTCTCCTCAAGGCCCTTGCTCGTCGCCTTCGAGAATTTGCTTCCATCCCACACATCCCAGCCGTGGTCCTGTGTGCCGATCAGCAGTGTCCCGTCGGCGCGGGGCAGCACTGCTGTCACCACGTTGCTCGAAAGCCCATCTGCAGTCGTGAAGTTTGAGATTGTGTTGCCGTGCAGGCGTGACAGCCCGGCGAGCGTCGCTACCCAAAGGTCGCCGTGTGTGTCCCGGGCCATCGCGCCCACCAGGTCGCTGCCCAGCCCGCTCGCATGGGTGTAGGTCTCCATTCCTTCGTTGGAGCCTGATCGACTCAGCTCGCGCTTTTCTACCGGCCAGTGTGCTAACCCGCGTCGCGTGCCGATCCAAAGTGACCCGTCGTTGTCGATCAACAAGGCGCGCACAAAATCGTCAGGCAGCCCATCGGCTGAGGTGAAGGTGTCCACCCTGTTTCCGCGAATCCGGCTGAGCCCATCCGGCGTTCCCACCCACAGATCACCGTTCGGCGCCGATGCCAGCGACAGAATCACGTCGCTCGCAAGCCCGTCATTCACGGTAAGATTGCGCACAGCTCGCAAGCCCGCCGCGCCTTGGTCTCGGAGAAGCGCGTTCAGTCCGCTCTCCTGCGTCCCCACCCAAAGAGTCGCAGCTGCGTCTTCTACCACGGTAGTGATGCGATCAGAGGTCAACCCATCGCGTGTGTCGATGGTTCGGAAGCGCTGATCGCGCAGAATATCCAGCCCGCCGGTTTCGGTCCCCACCCAGAGATTTCCCTCGCGGTCTTCCATCAACCCGAGAATCGACGCAGTAGCCAAAGGATCTGTGACGGGAAAACGGTCAACCTTGCCATTCACCCATCTCACCAGCCCCGCATTGGTCCCAATCCAGAGCGCGTTCTCCCGGTCGGCAAAGATCGTTTGGATTCGGCTCCCGGAAATCTCCGCGCCAACGGTCAGCCGCGCGAGTATTGTTTCATTGCGGAACACCAACATCGTGCTCTTGCTGGCAATCGCAAATTGATCCCCATTCATGGGCAAGGAGTACTCGATCGCATCCTTGGGCAACGTTGCCTTTAACCCAACCCACGGCCGATGCGCTCGGCCAGCAAGAGATTCATCGACCGTCACGCCGACAAAGCGTTCTCCGCTCAGTTCCGCTGGCCCAACGCCTGTCGAAACCAGCAACTGCCCGTTTGGGGTCTCTTCCAGCGCCCGAATTCCGTTCCCCGGCAGCCCGTCCTGCGTCGTGAACGTCCTTACCGCCCCATCCTTCCACTGCACCAGTCCCGCATTGGTCCCAATCCACAAAGCCCCGTCCCGGGCTACGAGCAGGCAGCGGATGTCGCTTCCCGGCAACGCAGGAGTGGAACTACGGTCGTATGTTTCGAATTCGATGCCGTCAAAGCGCACCAGGCCGGCCTCTGTCCCCAACCAGAGGAATCCATCCTTGGTTTGTGCCAGCGCCTGGACAGTATTTTGAGGGAGGCCATTCTCCATGGCCCAGGCTTGCCGCCCGAAATTGGCGAGTGGTGTAGAGGGCTCAAGCGCCGCAGCGGGCAACGCAACGCCCAGGAGCAAGGCTGCGGCCGCGTACCAAATGACTTCCGGGAGCAGCTTTCTGTCCGCGGCGACCCGCAGATGATGTTTGTCGCTCAGATTCGGCTGTCGCAAGCCCACAGCCTTTCACCTTACCGGCTGAAGTGCACGTAGCTCCGCCCGGCATAAAGGCGGAAGCCGCCGGCTGGAGCATCGGTCACCTCTAAGGGGCGGGGCCGAGCCTTGTCCGTGTCCTTCGCCGTGTGAGTCGTAAGCACGTCGTGGCCTCCCAGATCGGTCACCAGGAACCGATCGCCATCCAGAAAGCCGAAGCCATATGCGCCTGCAGGCAGAATCTTCCCTTCAATCTTCAGCGGAACCTCGGCGATCAGGTACCCCTGGTACTTCGCCGCTATTCCATTCGAGTACCCGCTTGTGTCAACCAGGCTGGCCAGCACGTAATGCCCGTCGCCGAACTTTACTCCGCCGGAGTTGCGGATTTGCGATGGCGCGCACTGCCCACTGTAGTACACCGTCGCCGGAAACAGCTTTTCAAGGTCGGCTGGTCTCAGCACAGTGTTGACGCCCGACTGCGCCGCCATCCAGCCTGACCCTCCCAGCGCGACCATGATTGCCGCGCCCGCTAGAACTCGAGCCATCGCCTGTAGACGCATCGTGATCCTCCTGTTTCGCACTGCCCTGGAGTATAGCGCATCCCCCGCGGACTTGACCGTCTAAGTCTTGCCATCTCAGCCCTTTTCCTGCATTCGTGGAGACGTTAACTAACCTGCCTGCCGATCATTTCTATTCTGTGCGGGAAGGCGCTGGAACCGGCATATCTCCGCTCTCCCCGTTCCCTGGTCGAAGTCAGCCAATGGCTTCCCTTCCGGCAATTACTTGGCATCGGGCGCGCCGGGCGCCTCCGCATTTGGATGAAGCTTCTTGAAGGTTGTATCGTCGGCGGCTTTCACCAGGCTGTGGGTTTTGCCGAACTCGATCTTTGCCTCGTCTTTCCTCCCCATTTTCTGGTAGAGCCGCCCCAAGTGCCAGTGCGCATTCACGTCGTCGGGCGCGAGTTTTTCGGCAGTGGTCAGCTCCCGCAGAGCATCATCCTGACGCCCGGCATCGGCATCGATGACTCCCAGGTCAAGATGCGCCAATTCAATCCCTGGGTCCACCTGAATGGCCTTCTCCAGCAGCGGCTGCGCGAGCATCGCGTGGGTCAACACCAAATCGCAATCGCCCAGATAGGTCAGGGCCTGGGCGTGGTTAGGGTTCAAGTCCACT
This sequence comes from uncultured Acidobacteriaceae bacterium, assembly GCA_963835355.1. Taxonomy (GTDB): domain Bacteria; phylum Acidobacteriota; class Terriglobia; order Terriglobales; family Acidobacteriaceae; genus Telmatobacter. The sequence goes on from CAWIFE010000007.1 coordinate 89,492, forward strand.
TCGGCCTGAAACTCAACCAGCGCTTCCGGATATTGCTTGCGCATCCACAACAGGTATCCGAGTCCGAAATGGACATCCGGTTCCTTTGGGTTGGCGGCGGCCGCAGCCCGGAACATCTTGATTGCTCCGTCGCCGTCCTTCATCTCATCGAGAGCTTCGCCGGCAAGCATGTCCGCTTCCGCGGATTCGGCGTTCAACGCGAGAATCCGGTGGTATACATCCATCACGTAGTTGAACTGCTCCGACCAGAGATAGCTGTGCGCCAGAGCCAGCAGCAGCGACAGGTTATTCGGGTCGCGCTCCGAGGCGCTCTTCAGATACGGCGCCGCCTTGGAATACTCGGCCAGTCCGTAGTGCGCCATGCCGACCAGGATAGTCAGGCGCAGATTGTTCGGCGAGGATTCGGGCGTCTGTTTCAGCAGAGGCTCGAGCTCTTGAATCGCGCCCTTCAGGTCGCCGCCTTTGAAAAGCGCAAGTCCCAGATTCAGATGTAGAGCTGGGATGCTGGGGCCGATCGCCAAGGCCTTCCGATAGTCGGCCGCGGCTTCTTCGTAGTGCGCTTGTCGCGCTTCGAGGAGTCCAAGATGCGCATAGGGTTCCGGATTGGAAGGATGCGCCTTCAGGTCCGCGCGCCAAGCCTCCTCGGCCTCCACGTCCTCGCCCTGCCGCTCCAGTTGCAGCGCCTTCTCCCGCAGCCCATCCGGCGGGGCAGCCCTTTGTCCTTGCATCGCCGCCGCCAACACCACGATCGTCCCTATTTGAATGGCCCGCCTCACCCGGTCGCATCCCCTCCACTTTCCATTGTCTCTCTCCTGCCCGCCAGGCAGTTTGCACCAAAGAAAAAGGCGCGGCAGGCTAAGCCCGCCGCGCCCGGTTGAAAGGTTGAAGTTAGAAGGTGAACTTGCCCGCCAGTTGCAGGTTGCGTGGATCCTGCGTGCCATTAAGCGCGCCTGACGTCGTGTTCACGCTGTTGAACTCAGTGTGGTTCAGCGTGTTGAACGACTCGAACTTGATTTGGAAGCTGGCGCTCTCGTAGATCTGGAAGGTTTTGTAGACAGACGTCGTGAGGTTGAAGCGGCCGGGCAATACCAGGGCGTCCTTGTTCCAGTTGCCGAAGCCCAGGTTAGTTCCGCCCGCCCAGACAGGCTTGATATTGTTATCGATCCGGCTTGTGTCGAACCACGCAGACACCGTCTTGGGGTAGTGCAACTTGCCGCCGGGGGTCATATTCGGATGGTTGGTGTAGCCGCCGCCCAAGCCGACTGGATCAACGCTGGAGTTCAAGTTGACCTGTTGAGGTATGCCGGTCACCTTGGTCAAGGTTCCCGCGATCTGCCATCCTCCAGCGATGGACCTAACCAGTCCCTGGCTCTTGTTGAAGAAGGGCAGGTTGTAGACGTAGTTGGCGTTGAACATTTGCCGGCGATCGTAGGATCCCGACCCCTTGTCATACTTGATATACCAGGGGTTGTCGACGTTGTTTCGATCCTGCGACTGGATGTCGATTTGATGCGAGTAGGTGTAATCGAGCTCGGTGCTCAGGCCCCAGCGGTTCTGGATGCGAACTGCCGTCTGGAGGCCGTTATAGGTGCCGGTGGCGACGTTTTCATCCTGGGAGATGCCTGCGTAGCCCGGATAGGAACGGTAGGCGTTCTGGCTGCCGAGGTTGTTGAAAGCTGTCGCGGCATCCGAACCGTATTTACCGTTTCCGTCACCAGATACCTGGCGGGCGTCAACGCAGGTTGCCGAAGCAATTGTGCACGGGCCTGGCTGCGCGCCGGAGGCAATATTCACGAGGCCAATGTTGGTTGGCAAGCTGTTGAGCGCGTTGTTGACAATGTTCTGATGCCATTGGATGTTGCCAACGTACTGGCCAATCCAGATGACCGAGGGTGTGATCTCGCGCTGTACGCCCAGGCTGAACATGGCCACGGCGGGTGCTCTGTAAGTCTGGGCAAGGCTATCGCCGCCGCCCGCAAAGATCAGAGACGTAGGCGCGATCACATTGCCAGTGCTCCAGTTCTTCCCAGGCTGGCTGAAGTAGGGGTTGCTGATGTTGAGCGAAGGATCGAAGGGCGCGCTGGTGGCCACGCCGAAGATGTCGTTGCCCTGCAAGCGCTCAAAGAAGGTCCCGAAGCCGCCGCGGAGAACGGTCCTGCCATTTCCGGTGAGATCTTCGGAGAACCCGATACGAGGTTGAAGTGTCTTGTAGTCGTTGGTGACAACGCCCACCGGGTAGCCATTTACGCCGGCAAGGTTGGTGCCGTTGATGTACGCGGGTATCCCTAGGTAGGTATACAGGGTCGGGCTGGCCGAGTTGATGGTGCCGTCTGCGTTCCAGATCGGAGCAGAGCCCGCGCCTGTCTGGTAAGTGCTCTGGTTGAAGTTGCCAAGGAGGTTCTGGCGTTCCCAGGCATGCGGCAGGGCGTCATAACGGAGGCCCAACTGCACGCTCAAGCGAGGCGTAATGTGCCAGTTGTCCATGGCATAGACCGAAGGAGTCTGGTTGACGTAGTGGCGAATCGGCGCGGACTGATTCTGGGAGTAGCTGCTGGGCAAGCCCATAAGCACATCCATGAGGGTGTCGCCCGACAACTGGCCCCAGTTGTAGCTGCCCTGCGCATCGCCGTAGAGCATCTGGTTCTTCGTGTAGCGGTTGTAGCTGAAGCCGAACTTGAACTGATGCTTGCCCGTGCTGTAGGAGACGTCCACCTTCGGAGAATAGTCCTGGGCCGCATTGTGATAGGGCTCGGTCGCAGTGTCTTCCGATTTTCCCAGGGTGCTGCCGAAGTTCATGCCAGGCCAGATCTTCCGGCCGATGGTATAAGCCGTGACAACTGGTTGAACGGTCCAGGTAGACGGCAGGAAGGTGTTCGAGCTGGGCTTGATGTCGGCTCCGTTGCCGTCATAGTTCATGCTCACTTCCAGCAGCAGGTTGGGCCTGATGGCGCCGGTCAACTTGGCGGTAGCGCTATGGGCCGGCGAGGCCAGAATGCTGGTGAGGGTGTTGTAATTGCATCCGCACCACCCAAGCTCAGGCTGGCCGTAGTTCTGATTCTGATGGTCGCCGATGTAGTGAACCAGCAGCGCCCACTTGTCGTTGAAGTTGTAATCGCCGCGCACGACGGTGTCTTCCACACTTTGCGGAAGCGGTACGCTGGCCACGTTGTAGTCCGTGCTTCCAACGTTCGCCTTAGGCAGAATGCCCGAGGTGAGGTAAACAACCGCGTTGGGATCGAACAGCGACTGAGGAATCACGCCGCTCGGGAATGGCTGCCCAGGAACCAGACCCAGTGGCTTTAACTTGTTGAGGTAGTAGTCCGAGGTGAGCGGGACGTTTGGAACTACCAGGCCGGTAATCTTCTGAGCAGCAGCGTATGTAGGGAGCACATACTGAAGGCCGGTTACGCCGCCGACGGTCTTGATGTTGCCGGAGCTGGGAACATCCAATGGATCGATCGTTTGGTTGTTGCTGGTAGCCACGGCCGACGTCTTGCGCCACTCCTGGTTGAAGAAGAAGAAGCCCTTGTTCTTGTTGGTGTTGTAGACGTTCGGAATGTAGATCGGGCCGCCAACATTGAAGCCGTAGATGTTGTAGTGCGTTGCCGGCCTCGGATTGTTGGCGCCGTTGTACTTGTTGAAGAAGGCGTTGGCGTTGTAGGCGGTGGCGCGATTAAATTCCCATGCCGCGCCGTGGAAGTCCCTCGTGCCGCTCTTCAGCGACATGCTGATGGTGGCGCCGGAGGAGATGCCGTAGTCCGGAGGATAGTTCGAGGTCATCATCTGGAACTCAGCGATGGCGTCCTGTGAAGGCTGAATCTGCGTGCCGCCGCCGCCGCCGCGGTCAGCCGACTCGCCGCCGTCGATCAGCCAGATATTGTGGGCCTCGCGCAGGCCGTTGAATTCGATACTGAAGTTGGCGCCGAACGCTCCGAGCGAGTTGCTGTCCGGCAACTGAGAGCTGACGCCCATGCCAAGAGCCGCCAGATTCACGATGTTGCGGTTCTCGGTGGCGAGAGAGGTGATATCTTCTGCGGTGATCAGGGTGCTGACCACGTTCGACTCTGTCTGAACGGTCAGGGCATCGGCTTCCACCGTGACCGTCGTCGTCTCGGCGCCGATAGTCAGCCTGACGTCAACGCGGAACGCTCCCGAGACGTTGACCACGATGCCGTTTTGCGAATACGCCTTGAAGCCTTTGGACGTGACCTTCAGGTCGTAATTGCCGGGGTTCAACCCGGGAAAGTCGTACAAGCCCGTGGACCCGCTGGTGGTCGCGCGCACATATGCCGTGGCCGGATCGGTGAGCACGACGCTCGCCCCCGGAACCGCCGCTCCAGTTGTGTCCGTAACAACGCCAGTCAACTCTGAGTTGGCTTGCGCGAATGCCCGGATGCCTCCGAATGTGAGGAGCAACACGAGCACGATAAGCCAGGTATTCGTCTTTCTCATTTGGTGCCTCCCAATAGAATTGGTGTCTTGTTGTTAGCCTTCCATGCAGGCTGAGACGGCCCGCCTAGGTGCGCCAACATCCTAAGGCTAAGGAGAACTGCTGCCCACCTGGGGCCTCCCCTTGTAATGCCCTTTTCGATTCATCACCTGTTTCCTCCAAAAGGTCTCAGCTCTCACTACACTCATCGAGCCGAGCACAGGAGATTTTCGCCGCTGAATCACACGGCTCCTTCTGTGCGTCACGAACTATAGACATGGCTAAGATTCGTTGTCAATCAAATAGTTGATTACCCCTGCAAAAAAAGCGATTTAGTGAGCACTCCGGCGTTACCATCTTTACTCCGAGACTCGAACATAAGCGTTTTAGCAAGCAATTGCCTGATACCCCATCACTTAGCGTCCGAGAGAAAACCGATTTATTCACACAGGTCTCCGTAAACCCATACAAGAAATACTTATAGCCATACGTCCCCATTGAATATGTTTCAAAAGAGAAATCGCGGGTGCTATTCTCCGGTTCGGATTGCAATTCCGCCCTTCCGCTTCGGTCGAATATCATGCGTTTTGCCACAGGGTTTTCGTGGCAATGGAGTCGCGCGAGCTCCGCCTCCGCGGAGTCTATTTCACGGTGAGCTGTGCCCTTACGGAGTGCGACAGGGATCCCCACGTTGCGGTGACTGCGAGGGAAAAGTTCTCCGCGGGCAGATCGTGGAAACGAAACCTCGAAACGCTGGAGACTCCTGAGCCCCGTTCGGGGTCATCGCCAGCCTGTACGCTCTTCCCAAGGCCGTTCTCTCCAGCCAAATGCGCTCTCAAAATGGAAGATTTCGGGCGCCGCACCCGGCAAGAGGTACACGCTGATTACGTCAAAGCGCGCGTTTGGAAAGGCCTCTCCTGGTAGCTGACGTACGTATTGCCGGGCCAGGCGCCGCAGCACATTGCGCTTGTGAGTGTCGACCATGGCTTCGGCGGGCGCCATATCGTGCGCGGTGCGCGTCTTGACCTCGACAAAACAAAGCAGCGGTCCCTGCCACGCGATCAAATCCAGATCGCCGCGCAGGTTCCCACTCGACCACCGACGCGCCACCACAACGTAACCCTTGCGACGCAGGTACGAACAAGCCGCATCCTCACCTGCAATTCCAGTGCGCAAATGGGCGGGGCTGGCCGCAATTCGCCCTCGCCGCCCGGCAATCCAGTCCAGGCCCGCCAGCACTCGATCGAATATTCCCGCTCGCAGATGTGCCACTCGTTCCATCGGCAACCATTGTCTGCCCGAATTTCGCTCGCCGGCAAATCGCTCCGCGAAAAATGGTATCGCGACCGCCCACAAGGCAGGAACCAGGGTAAACAGACGGCCGCGCTTACGCCGTCACCGCTGCCACCGCGCTCTGCTCATGTTCCTTCTCCGCGATAGTCAGCGCATCTTCCAGAATGTCGAGCGCAACGGTGGCTTCCTCTTTGCTCACGATGAGCGGAGGCGTGAGCCGCAGCGACGTTTCGCCGCAGCCCAGCAGGATCAATCCGCGCTCAAAGGCCAGAGTCTCGATGCGATTGCGCAGCTCTACCGCCGGCTCTCGGGTCGCCTTGTCCTTCACGATCTCGATGCCGATCATCAATCCTCGCCCGCGCACGTCCCCCACCAGCGGGTGGCTCTTCACCCAGCCGCGTAGCCGCTCCAGCATGAACTCTCCCACCGTCGCGGCGTTCGCAATTCCCTCGCGTTCAATGATCTTCATCGTCGCCAGCGCGGCCGCGATCGATACTGGATTGCCGCCGAATGTCGAAGCATGCGACCCCGGCGCCCAGTCCATGATTCCCGCGCGCGTCATGCAAACGCCCAGCGGCATCCCGCTCGCAATGCCTTTGGCGATGCACACAATGTCCGGCTCCACGCCCGAGTCCTCGATCGCCCACCACTTTCCGGTGCGCCCGCAGCCGCTTTGCACCTCATCCGCAACCAGCAAAATCCCATGCCGGTCGCAGATGGCTCGCAGCTCGCGCAGAAAATTCGCCGGCGCCGGAACAAATCCGCCCTCACCCTGAATGGGCTCAATGAAAATTGCAGCCACCTCTTCCGGCGGCAGAATCGTCTTGAAGAGCTTCTCCTCGATGTACCGAGCGCAACTTAGGCTGAACTCCTCTTGCTCCTTTGGGCCACCCATGCATCCGCGATATACGTAGGGATACCGTACATGCGTCACGCCCGGCATCAGCGGAGAGAACCTGCGTTTCTGCTGCGGCTTTGAGCCGGTCAGCGACAGCGCGCCCATCGTGCGCCCGTGAAACGCGCCGAAGAACGAGATGATCTGCTGGCGTCCCGTATGATAGCGCGCCACCTTCAGCGCGCACTCAATCGCTTCAGCTCCGGAATTTCCGTAGAAGAACCGGTGCGGCCCGGGCATCGGCGCTACTGCCGATAACCGCTCCGCAAGATCCGTCAGATGCTCATCGTAGAAATCGGTGCCTGAAATGTGAATCAGCTCCGCCGCCTGCTTCTGGATCGCCGCCACCACTTCGGGATGACAGTGGCCTGTCGAAACCACGGCAATTCCCGCCGCGAAGTCGAGAAACTCGTTCCCGTCCGGGTCTTCTATGCGAACTCCTCGGCCGCGCTTCGCCACCAGCGGATACGAACGCGTATAACTCGGCGAGATAAGCCTCTTATCGGCTTCAACAGCGGCCCTGGCCTTCGGTCCCGGTAGTGGACAAACCAGTTTCGGCCCAAATTGCGCGTGCAGCTCTTCTTTACTCATGGCATGTTGACTCATCGCACATTCTCCTCGGCAGATTCGGTTTGGGCGGCCTGGCGCCTATTCACTCCGCGCAGTGGGCTTCGAATGTGGCACGGCCGCAGATCCCAGTAAATGGAATCGCTCATTTCTGCGGACCATTTGAAGGTCCATCGCAGTCGAGGATCTTCGGCGGAGGGTTGCTAATCGCCGCCGAAGAGGCTAGGTCGCGTGCGAGTGGGCAGCACGCGCAGGTGTTTCCGCGGGCACATGCGCTGTGCGCGCGACCGCGACCAGCGCTGGGTGGCTGGTGCTTGCCGCATCTCCCGGTTGGCGCGCATTTGCATGGATTCCCCGCAAAAGTCGAGAATATCACGCCCTGCATCGCCGCTGCCACGCCCGTACTAGGGTGTATCGACATATACGGGCGGCAGCGACGGGAGCCATTTTTTCTCAGTTCAAGGAAAGAGGTGCGACGCATACCGGGCGTCTGCTAGCGACGATTGACGACGAAATGAGGAAAAATGGCCCCGTCCCTCCGGGTTGCGGAGAAAATGCGGCCAGACTTTGTTGTCGCCCTCGGCGGTGGGCCCGCCACAGCCTTCGGACTCCGCCTCGTCTGGCCGCATTTTCGCTCGCAACGCTGTCCACCCGTATATGTCGATACACCCTAGGTCCCGGTTACGATGGAACTGGTTCCATGTCCGCAACTTCACTCCATCCCGGCGCCGAGAAGCATCCTGCCGCAACCACTGCCCGAATTGTCCTTGCCTTTGCCGCCGTCTACATTTTCTGGGGTTCCACGTACACCGCCATTCGTGTCGGCGTCACCGAGATGCCGCCACTGCTCCTCGCCGGAACGCGATTCCTCATCGCTGGCGCAATCCTGTTGGCTTGGTGCCGCTGGCGCGGCCTTCGCCTGGTTTGGCAGCCCAGGGCCATGCTCCTTCTCGCCCTCATCGGCCTCTTGCTTCTCGGCGCGGGCAATGTTGGCCTCGTCTACGCCGAGCAGGCGGTCCCCAGCGGCCTCGCTTCGCTGCTCTACGCGGTCATCCCTCTCTACGTCGCGCTCATTGAGATGTTCCTGCCCGGTGGTGAGCCGCTCCCCGTTCGCGGATGGCTTGGCATGGCCCTCGGCTTCGCCGGGCTCGTCGCTCTCTTGTGGCCCTCGCTTCGTCACGGCTTCGCCGGCGACCGCGCCCGTCTTTGGGCCGTATTCGCGCTACTGGCTGGTGCGCTTTGTTGGAGCGTGGGTAGTGTCGTTTCCCGCCGCGCGCGCCTGCGCGTCAACAGCTTTGTGGCTGCCGCCTGGCAGATGCTCGCTGCCGGAGCATGCAGCACCGTCCTGGGCACGCTGCTCGGCCAATGGCCGCGGTTCCACGTCAACTCCGCTGCGCTTTGGTCCCAGGCCTATCTCATCACTTGTGGCTCGCTGCTTGGCTATAGCGGGTACATCTATCTTTTGGAACATGTCCCTGTTGGCAAGGTCGCCTCCTACGCCTACGTGAACCCTGTCGTCGCGGTCCTGCTCGGCATGCTGTTGCTTCATGAGCGGCCGCCCGCGGAGGAATTCGTGGGCATGGCTGCAGTCTTGCTCGCGGTGTTTCTCCTTACCACCTCGCAGTTCGAAGCCAGGCGCACAGGCGGTCCCGCCACTCAACCTGAACGCACCACAATCGATGAGTTCTGATCCCTCGCCCCACCGCTACAAAGGCTTGTTAGGAAGAAAAGCGGTCGCCGGAACAAGCGCAGCCGGAGCATCGCCTTCGAGCGACACCGTGCCCTGCTCGAATGACTCTAATGCCGCTGCGTCCGCGGCCATCGTCATCCAGCACGCAGCGCCCTTTGTGAGCACTGTGCATGCAATCTCAAAGGTGAACGGGTTTTCAGGACGGTGTTTGGGGGTTCCTTTGGCGCGCTCAATCCAAAGGGTGTGGCTGCCCAGCGAGTAGTTCGCCTCCACCGGTTCGGTAATCTCGAAGGTCTGCTTCATTCCCCCAGCCGCGCCCCCGCCGAAGCTCGCCAAATCGCTAGCCGTCATGGTTTGCCCATAGCACGCAAAAGGCAGCGCTAACACTACGACCACCGACGCGGGAGTTCCATGTTTGGCGGTCAACGCCACTTCCACACAAGCATCTCCCTTCTTGGGAGCGGCGAGTGTCGGATAAGGCGTCACGATCTTTTCAACCGGAGGCGTAGCCACAGACTCCCAATCGGCCGGCAGGCTGTAGCTGAAGCCAACATCGTCCCTTTGCACTTGAGCCGGCAACGTGGCAGCTAACGGACTTGTGGATGCGTCAGCCTGAGTGGCCCCTGCAACAGATCTCGAAGTAGGGATTGCGGGGGTCGCAGACGTATTCGCGGGTGTCGCCGTGGGCCCCTGCGCAAAAGGCATCGCCCAACCAGAAGCAATAAGTGAAGCTGCAAGCAGAGTTCGCATCCGGTTGCCTCTTGTTAGCTGGTCAGTCTTTAGCCGGCCAGCTTCACCAAACGGAGCCTCGGACAAAACGTCCCTACTTGAGGAAGAAAGCTGAAGCGGATGCTGCCACGCCCAACACTGAAACAAAAAGCCCGATGTGCCAGTAGACGCGGCTCCGCGTCAGCAGCGTAATCGACACGATCACCAGGCCAATCTCCAGCAACACCTCGCCCAAATCGAAGCGATCTGCCTTGGCTTCTCCCTCGTCCACGCTGGTTTGCAGCGCCACGGCCGTTGCCTGATCCTGCTTCACCTCGTCTGCCCACTTCTTCTGGTGGTCGGCGTAGGCCTTGACCAACTTGGCGGTTGCATCTTTGTTGTCGAGCGCAACAACACTCATCAGATCGGCCGCCAATTGCGTATCGTTGGCGCGAATCTTTTGCGCCTGATACTCATTCCACTGGTCGGTCGCCTTGTTTTGGTTGAGGACCGCATCCTCGTGCGTGCGCCCGCCCAGCACCGTGGTCACCGCCAACAGCACGGCCAGCACGCTCATCGTAAAGGCGACAGGCCGCATCGGCTCTTCGTTCGCTGCCTGCTGAACATTTTCCTTCAGGTCCTGCACATCGCTCGCGTCCATAGTTTTGAGCCTTCTCATTTTGAATTTGCTGGTTCCGCCGCATCCGCTCTAAAGGTCTGTTGGCTTTAGACCCGTGCGCTTTGCAATCTTGGAAAGCATCTTGGGGCCGATTTCATCACCCTCATGAAAAGCCCAGGTGAATTCGTAGGGAAAGTTGGGATTCTCGAGCTGTTTGTGTGATCCGCCCTTGCTAATTCGCGGTTTCTCCCGCCAGCCAATCCGCAACAATGCTCGGAATACCTTTTTCGCGCTCGTTGCAGGGAACTTACCCATAAGGGAATTCTAAGGCTCTACTACAGCGCTTCAAAAGCAAAATCGCGTCTCTGAGATTGGGTCCCCAAATTGGCGCAATTCCGTTTGTTCTCACTTTTAAACCAGCGCCTCGAAGAATGCTGACAAAGATCTTGACTATGACCTCATGGAATTATCTTAGGAATCACGCCGCCGCAAAGCGAACGGAGCCAGTCGTCGACTGCTCTTTCTCAATCCGATCCGCTATCACGCGTAATGCCAAAGCTTCAACCCTGGATTGAGCTTCCTTCTTGGTGGCTCCGTAAGCAAGCACGCCGGGTAGGCTCTCGATCTCTGCGATCCAGCGGCCATCTTCTTCTCGGTCAAAAACGATCTCGAACTCCACGGGAAACCTCCGGGAAAAGCCGGTCATTTTCAGTTTACGCGATCGCCTCTATTTCCGCTTCCAGCGCACCCCATCCTTCGAGTCTTCAATCACCACGCCCTTCTCCGCAAGCTCATTGCGAATCTGGTCGGCGCGGCCAAAGTTGCGCTCCTTCTTGGCCGATGTGCGCTCCGCCACCAGCCCCTCGATCGCCTCATCGGTCAACGACTGTGCGGCCAGCAGTTCCGGCGCTACATCCGCCATCCTGCCGGTCTCTTTCGCCCACTCCAGCGCGCGGCGCGTCGCCTCAGCGTCGCGATCCTCCAGCACATCGAACACCGCGTCGAAGTCCTCGAGCACCGGCAGAATCGCATCGCGATCCCCCGCAACAAACAGCCCTTGATCGATGGCTGTGTTTCCCGCGCGAACCAGCTCGAAGACCGGCGCTAGCGCGTCGGCAGTATTCAAGTCATCGGCCAGCGCATCTCTGAATTCCGCCGCGGTCTTCTTCGCGGCCTCCTGCATCGCGGAGTTCTCGCCGGCCGCAAAATTCCCCGCAGTCAGTCGCGCCCGAAACGTCCGCAACCGGTCGATGGCGTTGGTCGCGTCGACAAGACTGTCGAAGGTGAAGTTGAACTGTCGGCGGTACGGCACCGCGATCAGCGCCAGCCGGATGGCCGACGCCTTGAAGCCCTTCAGCAGAAGGTCGCGAGGCGTGTAGAAATTCCCCTCGCTCTTCGACATCTTCCGCCCATCCACCAGCAGAAACCGCACATGCATCCAGTGCCGTGCGAACTGCTTGTGCGTCGCGGTCTCGCTCTGCGCAATCTCGTTTTCGTGGTGCGGAAACATCAGGTCTTCGCCGCCCGCATGCAGGTCGAAGCTCTCGCCCAGGTACTCCATCGCCATCGCCGAGCACTCGATGTGCCACCCCGGCCTCCCGCTCCCGATCGCCGTTTCCCAAGAGGTTTCGCCCGGCTTGGCCGCTTTCCACAGCGCAAAGTCGCGCGCCGAGTCCTTCTCGTACTCGTCCACGTCCACGCGCGCGCCGTCTTCCATGCCGCTCAGGTCTTTCTTGCTCAACTTCCCGTATGCAGGAAACGCTGCCAGCCTGAAATACCAGGACCCGTCTTCGGTTTTGTACGCTGCTCCCTCCGCAGCCAGCTTCTCCACCAGCGCCACCATCTGCGGAATGTGTTCCGTCGCGCGCGCAATCTGCTCCGGCCGCTGGATCCTCAGAGTTTCCAGATCCTCGAAGAACGCATCAACATAGCGCGCAGTGTATTCGCCGATCGGGACGCCTGCCTCGAGAGAGTTACGGATGATCTTGTCGTCCACGTCGGTAATGTTCATCACGTGGCGCACCCGCATCCCGCTGAGCAAAAGGAAGCGGCGCAAAACATCAATCTGCAAAAACGTGCGGAAGTTTCCGATGTGCCCGTAGTCGTAGACCGTCGGCCCGCAGGCGTACATCCGCAGCGCCTTGCCATCGGCAGGCTCCAGCGGATCAAGTTGTCCCGTTAGGGTGTTGAACAGGCGGAGGGTCATTGCTTGTGCGGCTCGTGCGGATCGCGGCTTCTGAATACGCACTCTGAGTCTCGTCCAACTTGCTCATCGTGCGCAATCATGTTGCCCGATCGCAGCCAATTCGATTGTAGCAGCGCGGGTTCTCCGCCCAGCACCGTCAGGGGGTGCCCCTGGTCCCTCGCATTTGGGGACCAGGGATCGCGTCTCCGCCAACCCGCGAACTCGCCAACTTGCGCGGAGTGCGCGCCAACTCGCTGACTCGCTGACCCCCGCTACCCCATCACCGCCGCCCAGCCCACGGCGATCAGCAGCATCAGCACCCACCATCCAAACACCGCAATGTAGCCCGATTTGCGTTTCGTCCCGGCCACGATGGCGATTCCCATGCCGAGCAATACCAGTCTCCAGATGGTCACCGCATCCAACCAGGTTGCCAGCGTGTACAACGCCTTGTTCGTCTCTACTGGATCGAGGAATGCGCCCAGATTCGTCGGCGCAAAGTTTTTGATGTTGAACGACTCCGGCGCCATCCCCGAATAAATCACAATTGTCCCTAGAATCGCCCTGAAAATCTCCGGCAGCCATGCGTAGTAACTAACGGCAAAGATTTCGCTGAACTTCGCCCTGCCTCCAAATCCGAAGTTGATCGTTGCCATCAGCACGAGCGACATAACAGCGACAACCGCCATGGCAAGTACAGGCCCGCCGATAAACACTCCCTCGGTAATCCCTACGGCGATCTTGTTGCCCATCGCGCGCTGCTCCGGCGGCGTGTTTGCCATCCGTTCCTGCGATTTCGGATCCATCCGAATCTGGTTGTCCACCACCTGCTGCATGCCGATCTTCTGAACAATGGCGCCGAACAACATGTACGAGAAAATTGCGCCAATGATCAGCGGCAGCCACCAGCTCTTGTTCCCGCGCTTGATGTCTCCAAACGTCTTCGACGGCGCTGCAAACGTGTTCGTCACGCGTTGCCACTGGCTCAGGCCCGGGCCTTCAGGTTGTCCTCCGGCCACAGCTCCAACTCCCATATCGCTCATGATCCCGCCTTTCGAATCGAATCTCGGAATTCCAGCATAACCGGCCACTCGTGCACAACGACCCCGCGACTGGCCCTGCCCCACGCGCGCGCAATGAACCAGTGACGGCTCATTTCGTCCGCGACGGCAATTTGCTTTTGCCCGCGATTGTACCCCGAGCGGCCATCCGCAATCGAGTGAATTTTCTGGTGGGATTATTTTTGATCTCCGCGAAATCCCGTCCGCTACGTTCCTTGCGCCTCATTAGCCGGATCGGCCGTTTGCCGCCCTGTGCCGCGAGTCGTGCTGTGCCCGGCCGGCTTCGCGGGCGTCGCCGGGTCCGCCTTCCCCGCCGCCACGTAGTTCTTGTACACAGTAATGTGGAAACACGCCTGCTTGAATTCCTCTTCCACATCGATCTTCCCCGCCGCCTCGAGCCCCGCCAGCTGCTTCCGCATCCAGGCCATTTCCGCCCTGCTCAAGCCTTTTTTCGCAATATCGATCGTCGCGCCCGTCAGATGCGGGCTCACCAGGTCGCCCTCCGCCGGCGCCGCGTTTCCATTCGTCCTCTCAAGCCGCTTCTGGTACTCCACCGTCCGCACCGCCGAGCTCACTTCCAGCGCGCTGTGAAACGCTGCCTCATGCGCCCGCGCCAGATCGGACAGGAACTTCGCCGTCCACGGCCGGCAATAGCGGTGATTCTCCTCAAGATCCGGATTCACCGTCAGCGCGCTCGACGCCGGCAACGGCACAAGCAGCTTGTCGGCGATGCGCGCCGCCAGATCGGCTTCGTTCTCAATCCGCTCCAACCCCTCCGCGTCCAACCTGTCATTTTGCCGCTGCAGTGACGCAAGCGACCCTCTCAGCGACGCCGGCATTCCGCCTCGAGGCATCAGGATCGACGCTTCTTCGTCATTCCTGTTCTCGTTCGCGGAATCCGCCCCGTCCCCCGCTGCGCGAGGTTGGCTCAGGGCCGTCGCAGGGCCCTCGTCGCCGTCCTGCGCCGCATCGTCCCCTTCTCTCGCGGCTGCGGATGGAACCGGCGCCGCTCGATCGGTCGGCGTCGTCTCCACGTCCGAGCTTTCCTTGGATTCACGCGCCTGAGCTGGCATCGACGCCGGCGGCAACTCCCGCGAGCCATCCATGCGTTGCGATGGCGTATTTTCCGCTTCGTCCGTCTCCGGCTGCCTTGTGTCTGGAACTCGGTAGGCCGTCCCCGCCTCACCCGGCTCGGACTCCCGCCGAGCGCTGCTTTCTGTCGATCGAAGTGCGACCCGCTCCAGCCTCAGTCGCCGGGCGTTGCCTGCACGCCTCACCCGAACCGATGCGGCGCTACGCCCCATCTGCCTTCGCTCAAGTTGTTGCCGGATCGCGAGCCCCGCCAAGCGCCCCACCTCATCGGGTGTGCGTTTACGCACGCCGCTGGCTCTCATTGGGCCGCCTGAATGTGTTTTGGAGTGAGCTTGAGAAGCCGCCTCATGAGCAGGCGCAAGCTTGTGCATCGACACCGCAGATCTTCGCTGCGTCTTGGCCGGTTGCGTTGCTTGGGCGCTTTCCGCGCCGGCCATGGCAAGCATAGCCAGCGCGACCGCCGCAAATGCGGTGCGGCACATAAGGGGGAGTGCGGACAATCGAGAGCTTCTCCAGTCTACGTCGATCCGCAGGCTTCTCCGAGTGCCTTCGCGGATTCGGGTTTGTCTGATAATTAGACGCACCCGGCGCTCTTTCCGGTTGACCGTCCAACCCGGCCCGTCTTAATTTGCCGGCGCTGGTGGTGTGGCTTCGTTGCCGCCAATCGGCACAATCGGCCTAGCCGCGGGGCTCAGCACAAAACCCTTTCGGATCAAGGCAAACCCCGCCTGCGGCAGCTCCGCCTGCAGCAGTTGGTTCTCCGGCCCGGAAAACAACTCCGTGTTGGCCCCTGCAATGGTGGCCACTAGGTGGTGCACCGTGACTTGCTTCCCGTCGAGCGTACCCTCCTGGTCCGGATAGGTGGCCAGTTGCACCGGATCAATCGACCCGGCGCCCTTCGGCAAAATCGCCCAAAGATCGCGGTTGTTCTGGGTCACGGCAAGCCCCAGCAGCGTCTCCAGCGCGCCCGCGTCGAAATCGGCCAGAAACACCGCGCCGCCATGTGCGTCCAGCCGCGTCGTCGAGCTCTTACCATTCGCAGAAATATTCAGCAGGAACTGCGCCGCATCGGGCGCCGCCACCACGCTTACTGCCTCGCCGTTCACTGTGGCGCTCAACAGCACATGTTGCAGTTGATTGGCCGCGCTCAGTTGCTCGTTTTTCGAGAGCGCGTAGTCCAGCCCCTGCATTGCCACCTTCACCAGCGAGGTCGAATCGTATCCATCCTTTGTCGTCGTGAATTGGAAGCTCGCCGAGCCCACCGCCTGGCCGTTCTGTGCGATCTCGAAGTTGCCCGACTGCGCCCTTGCGTCAACCGGCGAAACCGCCAGGACCAAAGCAAGAATTCCCGCGAGCAGCAAGACAATCAATCGGCGCACGTATGTTCTCATCCCCCGTCGAATTAGACACGAACCAGCGAAAAGAGTTACGAAGCTCGACGCATCGCGGAGAGTTTTAGGGTTGGATCGCGCGTCCCTCAAACCAGCACCAAAAAGCTAGAGGCTAGAAGCTAGTAGCTAGAAGCTGCTTCTCACAGAACGCCCAGCTTCTCCAGCTCGCTTCTCAGCCCGTCCGCGCCCGTAAACCGGATCGCCTTCATCCCCACGCCCACCGCGCCGTCCACATTCTCCTGCCGGTCATCGATGAACAGCGTCCTCCCGGGATCAGACCCCAGAATGTCCAGCGCCCGCCGGTACATCGCCGGGTCCGGTTTGCGCAGGCCCACATAGCACGAGCTCAGGGCCACCTTGAAATACCGGCGCAGCCCAAATTTGCCAAAGCGGAAATCGTTGGTCTCCCGCGCCTCATTGTTCAGCGCGCCCACCAAATACTGGTTCGATGCCGAAATCTCCTTCAGGATTTCAAGCGCCCCGCCCGGCAGCAGCTTCGACTGCGCCAGAATGAAATCGAAGAATTCGTCTCGTGAAAAATTCCTCGGCTCGTAAAACACCGCCGCATCCAGATACTGATTCCGGTCGATCTCGTCGCTTTCCCACGCCGCATACACCTTCGCATTGCGGGCCTCGAGTTCCTCCCCATCCAGTCCGAACTTCACCGCCGCAGCCGCGCGCTCACCGTGGTCCCAACCGTTTGTCAACAGCACTCCGCCCACATCGAACAGGATCACGTCGAAAGGAAGCATCGGCGACTCTTTCCCGCGCTGTGCGCGTTCTTATTCATGGGATTGAAATTCAGCACAACCCGCCTCTGTCATCCTGAGCGAAGTCCGCCAAGGCGGAAGGAGTCGAAGGACCTGTGGTTGCCTTTCAGCTCTTGTCTTTCTCTTCCCTGAGCGCCCTGCTGACTCGCTGTCTCGCTCACCCACTCATAAACGGGTGCCCCCGGTCCCTCGCACTTGGGGACCGGGGTGCTACAACTCTGGGCGGGTGCCCCATCCTAAAGCTCGAAGCAGCGCGGAGAGCTTTAGGGTGGGATCGCACCCCCGTCGGCCTGCCGACTCGCTTTCCTAACTCCGCTAGCTCCGCTGGTTGCTACCGCCCGTACTTCGCCTCGATGGCGAGCACTTTCTTGAACCGCCGTTCGAATCGCGGTTCCTGTACCTGGAACCTTGCGCCGACGAACGCGTGCACCAGTTCAAACGCCAGCGCCGATCCGATGATCCGCGCGCCCAGCACCAGCACGTTCATGTCGTCGTGCTCCACGCCCTGGTGCGCCGAATAAGTATCGTGGCAAATCCCTGCGCGGATTCCAGGAATCTTGTTCGCTGCAACGCACACACCAACGCCCGAACCGCAAATCACAATTCCCCGCGGCGCGACGCCCGCCTTGATCGCCTCGCCCACCTTCTCCGCGAAGTCTGGATAATCGTCTTCGGGCTCGCACTTGAACGCCCCCAGGTCGATGACCTCGTGCCCTGCCGCCGACAGGTTTGCGCGCACCTCTTCCTTCAGCGCAAATCCCGCATGATCCGACGCGATAACTAACTTCATGGTGCCTTCCCTTTCAACAAAGCGAGTCAGCAAGTCAGCGAATCAGCAGCCACGGGTGCGGGAATCCTCCAAAGATCCTAATAACCCGTTGATCATTCGTGCGACTTCCTCACAAGCTTCCATCAACTCCTTAACCCTTCCCTCATTCAGGAGCTGAATATCCCCAGCGAGCTCCAATTGCGTCTGCAACTCGAAAAGGGAACCGCGAGAAGTGGCTAAGAACTGCCGAAAATGTCCGTCATCGAGCCTTCCATGCCCTTCCGCGATATTGCTCGGTATGGAAACCGCGGCCCCCCGCATCTGCGCCCGGAGTCCAAATACCTCCGCCTTTGGCAGCGACTCTGTCTCCCGATAGACGGCCCTCGCCAACCCCATAGCCTTTTGCCAAACGAGCAATTCGCGGTAATGCCGCGTCCTGGAGCCGTTCTTGCCAACCATCTTGTTCATAATTGCATCTTGCCGCTGACTCGCTGACTCGCTGACTCGCTGACTCGCTGACTCGCTGACTCGCTGACTCGCTGACTCGCTGACTCGCTGACTCGCTGACTCGCTGACTCGCTGACTCGCTACTTCACCAGCTTCTTCGCCCTCGCTGCCACGTTCTCCGCCGTGAATCCCAATTCCTTCATCACCACTGGCCCCGGCGCCGAAGCGCCAAAGCGGTCCAGCCCTATCACGCCGCCGTCGCTGCCCACATACTTCCACCACCCCAGCGTCGCGCCCGCCTCAACCGCCAGCTTGGGTACGCCCGCCGGCAGCACGCTCGCCTTGTACGCCGCTGTCTGCTCCTCGAAAATCTTCCAGCTCGGAAAGCTGACTACGCGCGCCCTGATTCCCTCCGCCGCGAGCAGCTTGGCCGCGCCCAGCGCCAGTTGCACCTCAGAACCAGTCGCGATAATCGACACTTGCGGATTCGCTGCGTCTTCCAGCACGTACGCTCCCCTGCTCACGCCGGCAAACACGTCGTGAGTGGTCGCATCGATCACCGGCACGTCCTGCCGCGTCAGCGCAAAGAAGCACGGTCCCTTGCGCTCCAGCGCCAGCCGCCAACAGGCAGCCGTCTCGTTCGCATCTGCAGGCCGGAAGTCCGTCATATGCGGCACCGCGCGCAACGCCATCAAGTGCTCAATGGGCTCGTGCGTCGGTCCATCCTCGCCCACGCCGACCGAGTCGTGCGTAAACACGAACAGCGACGGAGCCTCCATAATCGCCGCAATCCGCAGCGCCGGCTTGGCGTAGTCCGAAAAGACAAAAAACGTCGACCCGAATGGCCGCAACCCGCCATGAACCGCCATTCCATTTACCGCCGCGCACATGGCCAGCTCGCGCACGCCGAAAAACACATTGCGTCCTGCGGGATCCTCGGCAAAATGCGGGCTATTCTTGAAAATCGTCTTCGTCGAAGCCGTCAGATCCGCCGCCCCGCCAAACAGCTCCGGCACAACGTCAAAGATCGCGTTCATCACTTGCTGCCCCGCATTGCGCGTCGCTACGGGCTTGTCCACAGGGAAGCTGGGAATCACCGTTTCCCATCCGGTCTTCAGCTTGCCCGCCTGTGTGCGCTCGAACTCCGCCGCCAGCTCGGGAAACTCCGCCTGATAGCCGGCAAACAGCTTCTTCCACTCCGCCTCCTGGCCTGCGCCGCGCTTCACTGCCTCGCGCCAATTCGCCAGCGCATCCTCCGGCACGTAAAAGCTTTGGTCCTCGGGAAACCCGAAGAACTTCTTCGTCGCCGCCGTATCCGCGGCGCCCATGGCTTCGCCGTGCACCTTATTCGTCCCCGCTTTTGGGCTGCCGTACCCGATCACCGTCCGCACCGCGATCAGCGACGGTCTTGCCGTCTCCTCTTTCGCCGCCGTAATCGCCGCTTCAATCCCGTCCAGATCGTTGCCGTCCATCACCCGCTGTACATGCCAGTTGTAAGCCTCGAAGCGCTTGTACACATTCTCTGTGAAGCTCCAATTCGTGGGTCCGTCCAGCGAGATCAGGTTGTCGTCATATAGCACGATCAGCTTGCCCAGTCCCAGCGTCCCGGCAAGCGACGCCGCTTCGTGCGAAAGGCCCTCCATCAGATCTCCGTCGCCGCACAGCGCGAATGTGTGATGGTCCACCACATTGAATCCCGAGCGGTTGTACCTCGCCGCCAGGTGCCTCTCCGCCATGGCCATGCCCACTGCCATTCCGATTCCCTGCCCCAGTGGCCCTGTCGTCGCTTCCACGCCGTCGGTCAATCCGTATTCCGGATGCCCCGGCGTAATCGATCCCCACTGCCGAAAGCTCTTCAAGTCCTCCAGCGTCAGCTTGTAGCCCGCGAGAAACAGTGTTCCGTAAAGCAACGCCGACGCATGCCCGTTCGACAGCACAAACCGGTCCCTGTCAGCCCATTTCGAGTGCCCTGGATTGTGCTTCATGATCTTGTGAAACAACAGATATGAAATGGGCGCGCAACCCAGCGGCGCACCCGGGTGGCCGCTCTTGGCCTTTTCCACCGCATCGAGCGCAAGCAAACGCAATGTATCGATCGAAAGCTGGTCGAGTGAGAGTGACGCAATGCTAGAAGCCATAATTGTTCTTGAAATTTCCTTTCCCTGAACTGCCCAACGCGCCTGCTGAATCATTTTGAAGGCGCGTCCACCTTCACTTACATAATCTTGACCTTCACATTGTATCCAAGCCAGGTGTCCGATTCCTGCCAGTGCATCGTCCACTCCAACTCCTGACTGCCGGCCGCGGGCCTCACATCGGCACTGAATCCCGCGCTGCCCAATCCCCGGCTGCCCGTCCGTTTCACCGTCTTCCAACCATCGTCGCTCCACACCAAATCAAACAGCCGCTCGTCCAGAATCCGCAACGTGCTGCCCGCATCCATTCGCTCAATCGGCCGCGTCCGGCTGTAGATCTCCACGCCGCGCTTGCATTTCTTCCGTCCCTCCGGCGTGCAGTACCGCTCGTACACCGGATCGATGCGGTCAAACACCTTGCCGTCCACGGCCGACCGTAACAGTTTCAAATACTCCGCATGAGCCCACA
Source organism: uncultured Acidobacteriaceae bacterium (assembly GCA_963835355.1). Classification (GTDB taxonomy): domain Bacteria; phylum Acidobacteriota; class Terriglobia; order Terriglobales; family Acidobacteriaceae; genus Telmatobacter. The sequence goes on from CAWIFE010000007.1 coordinate 110,012, forward strand.
CCAGCGGCACCGCCGAACCCGCCGGCTGGCCTTTCTTCAATCTCCGCTCCGGCAGGTCGGCCTCGTACCATAGTTGCTCCGGCAACAACTGCCCGCAGCTTGCATACTCCTCATACGTCTTGATCAGTTGGCTGATGTCGTTCCCTGCCGCCAGTTCACGATGCGCTCGTTCGCCGGTCAGCAGCGGCCACACGCCCCCCTGGCCCCATCCCTCATACGGCCCTCCATCCGGCCGTTGCCCGTAGCCGTCGAAGTTGTAGCGCAACCACCCCGGCCCTTGCGGCAGCTCGCGCTTCAGCACCGCGTCCACCACCTTCAACGAATTCGCAATCAGCGGGTCGTCCGCCCGCCTCACGCCGTACCGCACCAGTTCCAGGAACCCCGCATCGATAATCTCGCGCGCTTCAAATTCCGTCCGCGTTCCCGGCTGCCGGTTCTCGAGGTGAATCATTTCTTTCCCGCATCCCTCGTGCGCGTAAGCTTCCCCGCACTCCGGCGGCCTGATCCGCATGTAATGCCGCTTCACATCCTTGTCGAGCACTCCGTCGTTGGTCACCGTCCAGTCTTCCAGGTGCCCTTCAATCCAGTCGGCAAATTCCTCCAGAAACTCGCCCAGCTCGTCCGACTCATGCGCCCGCGCCATCTCCGCCGCGCAAATCAACCCGCCAATCACCGCTGCCAGTGTCGACGGCGAATACCCCGCATTCTCTTCCCACCGCTCCTGATGCGTGATCGGCGCTTGCCTCACAAGGCATCCTGCAGCCCGTTCCACAAACGGAAGCATGTGCAGCTCGCCCAGGCCGCCCGCCTTCCACAGCCGCCACGCAAGGATGATCGGAAACGCCACTTCATCCAGTTGCTTGCCGCTCCAGTACGGCGTGCCGTCGATCCAGAAATTCTGCGCAAATCCTCCGTCCACCTGTTGCGTGCACGCCAAATACACCAGCGCCCGCCGTGCCGTCTCCACGCGCCCGCACGCCAGCAGAGCCGTCGCCGTCTGCACCATGTCCCGCGTCCACACCAGGTGGTACCCGCCCAGATCGTCGTCGCCCTTCGTCTGTCCCCACGGAATCGACGCCGACGCCACAAACGCTCCCGAGAAAGCCTTGTCTTCGTGTGCCAACAGCACCGCATGGCTGGCCCGCATCAGTTTTCCGCCATCCTGCGACTTCGCTGCCAGTTCGTCCGGATGCGCCGCCCGCCGCCACTGCTCGACAAATCGCTCCTTCTGCTCCTCGAACGGCACTGACAGCGCGCCCATCGTCTTCTGCAACGCCGTGTGATGTCCTTCGCCAATCCCGATCGCCAGCGTGAACTCCCGAACCGCCCTTCCGCCTTCAACCTTCGCCACAACCTCGCCGGCCGCGCCTTCCCGCGCGCTCTTCAAGTCGTCGATGCACCCCAGGTCGATCTCCCCCATCACCGCCACATTCCCGTTCGTCGCCGACCCAAACTCCCAATTCATCTTCATGTTCTGCATCAGGTCCTGCCAGCCGTCGCTCGCGCCCACAAACCCGCAGCTCATCCGCGTGAACCCGCAGCTCGCCGTCATCGCCAGCGACCACTCGTTCTTCCATGCCAGCAGCACATTGTGCCCCGCCAGGTCCATCGCCCGAGCCGAGTTCCCCGCCCCGCCCCCATCCAGATGCGGCGCCAGCAGCGCATACAGTTTCAGCCGCGGCATCAGGTCCTCGTGCGCCTCCAGTCGCACCCGCTGCAGCACAACCCCATGGTGCGGATCGCAAATCATCTCCTTGGTCAGCCTGTACCGCCCATCGGGATCGCGGTTCACATACCGTACCCCCAGCGCGTCGGGATCGATGCTCTCGAACGCCGTTGGCATGTCGCGTTTCTCTTCGTGCACAAACGTCTCCCCGTCCGTCAGCAGGAACTCCATGTCCCGCACCTGCGCATGATCGATCGTGGGGTAATACACCTCGTTCAGAACGCCGTGCGAGCACGTAAACCATATCCGGCTCGACCCCGCATACGCCGTCACCACCGCATCCTTCACGCTCGAAGTCCAGCGCGGCGCCAGGCCGGGATTCCCAAAGGCCTCGCCCTGCTGCTCAAGCCACCGGTACATGGGCTGATCGCTCATTCTCGCTCGCTATTTCCGGAGTTGGGGAAATTGAAATTCAACTTCATGATGGGGAATGACTATTCGAAAACCAACGCTCATTCGGAGGCCAGGGAAGCCGCGCATGGCCTTTCCTCTTGGACGTCAGCTGCCCTTAGGTGGATGCTAAATCCTGCGCCCCACCCAAATTGTCAACGCAATTTCAAATCACCGCCGGATGCTGCGCGACCTCGCCGAAATGTCGGGTGCCCCACTCTCGCCGCGCCTCTGCTTTTGCGGCTAGGGTGGGATAGCACAATCCTCAACCCACGAGCCCTTAGCTAGGAGCTGGAAGCTAGCAGCTAGAAGCTGTTCTTCCCCTCACCAGCATGTACTTCACCGCCGCCTCCAGCTCCGCCGCCGTCACATCCTCCACCACGCCCGCGTCGCCAATCCCCACCGGTAGCACGAACCGCCTCACCCCGCCCACATTCTTCTTGTCTCGTCCGGTCGCCGCCATCACGCGCGCCGCCGTCACCTTCAACTTCGGCAGCGGCCCGTAGCGATAAATCAATTTCTCCATCCGCTCCATCTGCCCGCCTGTAATCGTTCCCCGCCTCCGCGCCACGGCCAGCGACGCCACCATGCCCCACGCCACCGCCTCGCCGTGCAGCATCGCCTTGTACTTGGTCGCCTGCTCCAGCGCGTGCCCCACCGTGTGCCCCAGGTTCAGGATCATCCGCAGTCCGCCCTCGCGCTCATCCTTCCGCACCACCTCGGCCTTCATGCGGATCGACGCCGCAATCACCCGCTCTAGTGATTTGGGATCCCGCGCCAGAATCTCCTCGGCGTGCTCCTCCATAAACCGCACCAGCGCCCGGTCGCGAATAAACCCCGCCTTCACGCTTTCCATCAACCCCGCGCGCAGCTCGCGATCCGGCAGCGTCCCCAGCACGACCGATATCGGCAAACACCGCCCGCGGCTGATGAAAATTCCCCGCAAGATTCTTGCCCTCGGGCAGGTTCACGCCCACCTTGCCGCCCACGCTCGAGTCCACTTGCGCCAGGAACGTCGTCGGCACTTGAACATAGGGAATCCCGCGCATGAACGTCGCAGCCACAAAGCCGCCCACGTCGCCCACAATCCCGCCGCCAAAGGCAATCAGCAGCGATCCGCGGTCGCCGCCCGCGCGCACCATCTCGCGCAGCAGCCGCTCCACACTCTTGATCGTCTTGTGCTGTTCGCCGGGAGGCAGAAACAGCGTCACCGGCGTCTCGATCTTTTCCTCCTGGAACGACCGCAGGAACTTCTTCGACCACAGCGCCCAGATCTCCGGCGACGTCACGACAAACACGCGCCTGGGCAATCGTCCCACCGCCCGCTCAATCCGCGGCGCCAGCTCTTGGAGCAACCCGCTCCCCGCAAACACGTCGTACTTCGCCGAAGGCGTCTCTACCCGTATCGTCTGCACAGTGTTTTCAATGATAGAAGACCCGCGCCCCACTCGGCCTTGTGGCGCCAGCCTCCTGTCTTGTACCGCCGGTCTCCAGACCGGCTGTAGTGCGGGCGTCCTCGCCCGCACATCGTCGCCCGTCACGACCGAGTCATTACGATGGGTGCCCCCGGTCCCTCGCATTTGGGGACCGGGGATACCACAAGCTCTCATTCGAGCACTGTCATCCTGAGCGAGGTCGCCGTCGCGACCGAGTCGAAGGACCTGCGGTTGCTTTTCGTCGTGCGCCGCCCGATTCGGTGCTAGACTTTTTCCGCCAACCCAGGAGAACCTCCATGAGCCGCGAATTCACCGTTGCCATCCTCCTGTTGCTGCCCACCCCTTTCGCCGCGTGCCAGCAAACGAACCCGCCGACTCCAACTCAACTTCCATCCGCTTCGCTCGCCCCGCCGAAGGCCACCGACCCAGCCGCGGCTGCCAGCCCCGCGCCGGCCGCGCCCTCCACCGAGCACATCGTTCCTCCTGTCGCGATCACGCAGATCAATCCCGAATACTCAATCGAGGCGCGCAAAAACAAGATCAGCGGAATATGTCTGGTCGCGTTTACCGTCGGCGCCGACGGAATTCCGCGAGACGTTCACGTCGTCAAGAGCCTCGACCCGGCGCTGGACGCGAACACTGTTCAGGCGATCCAAGCATGGAAGTTCAAACCGGCGATCAAAAACGGAAATGAGCCGGTTCCATTCGACCTCACTGTGGAATCTACTTTCCAACTGTTCGAGACCGGTAAGGCGGGCGCCGTGGTCGCGATCCCCGAGCGCCCCGGCGCTCCAGGCACTCTCCTGACGAGCGATGAGATCAACGCAACTCCCGCGGTTCCCACCAGGCAAGTCGCTCCAAAGTATCCCTTCATGGAAAGGGCTCGAAGGAAAAGCGGGGACTGCACTCTCAAAATGACGATCGACTCTGAAGGCGTTCCGCGGAACGTACGTGTCGTTGAAAGCCTCGATCCAGGCTTCGACGCCAGCGCCATCAAAGCTGTCGAGCAATGGCGGTATAAGCCCGCGACCGTAAACGGCGCCCCCTACCCCGAGGAGTCTACCGTGATCGTCAATTTCCAGCTAACGGGAAAGTAGGTTTCCAAGCGGCCCCGGAGCGATCCGGGCCCTACCAGCGCGGCTTACCCCCTTCATCTCCTCCCGCACAATCCGCCGCAGCGTCTCCTCAAACTTCGGAGCCTTCCCTTCCACGTGCTGCCGCAGCGCCTCGTTGATCAGCGTCTGGTAGCCCGTGGCCCCGCCCGAGGCATCGGCCTCTTTCAGAAAGTGGTCCACCAGATCCTCATCCAGCCGGATCGTGATCCGCGTCTTGCCGCGCGGCTCCGGCTCCCTGGGCGCAATCCGTCCCCGCTTTCCCTCGGCTGAAATCGTATCCCTGCTTCATCGCGACATTATCTGTACATTCTGTACATACAATCAAACCACGAACACCAGCCATCGATTGTGGCGGTTTTCCGGGCCGCGAGCTCCATGGGCAAAGCCGCGCAGCGGCTGGGATCGAGGCGGCAGGGGCTCGCCCAAAACGGCCGAGCGGCCCTGGGAAACCGCCCGCCCGATTCGGTGCTAGACTTTTTCTCGCCAACCCAGGAGAACCACCATGCGTCGCGAACTCACCATCGCTCTCATTGCCCTCCTGCCCGTTCCCTTCGCCGCAGCCCAGCAGCCCACTCCGCCTTCAGACCCAACAGCCCCGGCCCAGGTCCAACGAAGCCGCTGACACCCGTTCCGGGCTGTACAAGGTGGGAGGCCGCATCACTCCTCCGGAGGTTCTCCACTCAGTCAACGCGGAATTCTCCGACGAAGCGAGGCGCGCAAAATATCAGGGCGTGTGCCTTATATCGCTCATCGTCGATGTCGAGGGGAACCCGCAGAATCTTCGCGTCGTGCGTCCGCTCGGGATGGGGTTGGATGAGCAGGCCCTTGAAGCAATCCAGCAATACAAGTTCAGGCCCGCCATGAAAGACGGAACCACTCCGGTTCCAACCATGATCACAATCGAAGTCAACTTCAGACTCTATACGGGGAACACGCCACGGCTCCCGCCCGTCCCCGACGACGCTCCCCGTTTCGACCACGTGCCAGCCAACGGCGTCCCACCCATTCTGGTCAACTATGTCAAACCGAAATACTCTCACTACGGACGAAAAAATCGAATCAGCGGGGTCTGCATAATCGGCCTCGCTGTTGACATCGAGGGCATACCACAGAATGTGCACGTGGTCACGAGTCTCGAGCCCAGTCTCGATGAAAATGCCATCCAGGCGGTCAAGCGATGGCGCTACACGCCAGCCTTCATCAACGGAACCCCAACTCCATTCGACGGCACAGTAAAAGTTAAGTTCACGCTTCCTCAGTAGCTACTGTGAGCTGTCGTGCCGTCAGTACACCCACGGCACCAGCCGCCATGTCCGCCGGAAGTACGCCTCATAGTCCGCGCCAAAATGCTCCAGCAGCATCCGCTCCTCGGCGTGCATCCGAGTATCTGTCCAAGATCCACGATTCACGACTCACGACTCACGATCAACGACCCACGTTCTCCATGACTCCTGCACTCAACGACACTACCGCCATCACCGCCAGAATCACCCCAATCACCACCAGCGAAATCGTCACCGGCACATCGATCCAACGCGCCGCAAGCATCTTCAGCGCCGCAAAGGCCAGCAGCGCGCCCAGCCCGTAGTGCAGGTACTTGAAGCGCTCGAGCATCGCTGCCAATCCAAAGTAGATCGAGCGCAGTCCCAGAATCGCCGCCACATTCGACGTATACGCCACAAACGGGTTGTGCGTAACCGACAGCACTGCTGGAATGGAATCCGTAGCGAACAGCAGATCGGTCACCTCGACGGCCAAAATCACGGGCAGCAACGATCCCTTTGCCGGCTGCAGCCGCACGATCCATTCCGGAATCGCCGCACGCGCTGAGCCGCCGCGCACCAGCCGCCACGCCGCGTACAACAAAATCAAGCCGAAGCCCCACGTCACCCACTCGAACTTCTGCAACAGCGTCACGCCCACCGCAATGAACGCCGCACGCAGCACAAGCGCGCCCCAAACTCCCCACTGCAACGCCGTGTGCTGGCGCTGCGCACTGATCCGGAACCCCTCAAAGAGCACCAGGAAGACGAACAGATTGTCGATGCTCAGCGAAGTCTCGATCGTATATCCGGCCACGAACTCAAGCGCGGATTGCCGGCCCATGGTCACGGCGACCCACCAAGCAAATCCAGCCGCAGCCAACGCCAACCCAATCGTCGTCAACCACACGAATGTCTGCGCGTGGCGCGACTCGCGTCTGTGGCCAGGCATGAGCGAGTCCGCGAGCAGCGCCGCGGCCACCACCGCGTGAAACCCAACCCACCAAAGCCACGAAACGCCCGCGATCATAGCTGGATGCTACAGCACGGCAGCAGGATCGCTGCCCGCGCGAGCCCACCGGCCGCAAACGGTCGCCGAAAGGCCCGCATGCCGGCTTACTCCGCAATCATTCACTGCCACCTTCGCGCGTCTTCGCGCATCCTTAAGGTAGAAGCAGGGAAACCGAATCTGCGGCGGAAAGGCGTTCCGTGAACGAATCGATGCACGAATCAACGACCGAACCGATGCCCGAATTGACGACCGAACCGACCGAGCAGCATCAAGCCGAACCCGCCCGCGCCGCGCCGCCGGCTCACCGCCCCCGCGTCATCATCGTCGGTGCAGGCTTTGCCGGCCTCAACGCCGCCAAAGGGCTTCGGCATCTGCCGGTCGATGTCACGGTAGTCGATCGCAGCAATCACTATACCTTTCAGCCGCTGCTCTACCAGGTCGCGCTCGCGGTGCTTTCCCCAGCCGACATCGCTCAACCCATCCGTTCCATCCTGCGCCATCAGCGCAACACTCAGGTAATCATGGATGAAGTCGTCGGCATCGACGCCGCCGCGCGCCACCTCGCGCTGGCCAGCGGCGCGCGCCTCGACTACGACTACCTTGTTCTGGCTGCCGGCGCCACCCACTCCTACTTCGGCCATAACGAGTGGGAGCCGCTGGCGCCCGGCCTCAAATCCATCGAAGACGCTATCGAGATTCGCCGCCGCGTGCTGCTTGCCTTCGAGCTGGCCGAGCGCCAGATGGTTGAGCAGGGCTGGCACCCTCCGCTCAACTTCGTCGTCATCGGCGGCGGTCCTACCGGAGTTGAGCTGGCCGGCGCCATCAGCGACATCGCCCAGCTCTACATGCGCCACGACTTTCGCCACATTGACCCCGCCAAGAGCCGCGTGCTCCTCCTCGACAGCGGGCCGCGAGTGCTCGCCGCATACCCTGAGGATCTCTCTGCCAAGGCCGAAGCCACGCTCAAGCGCCTGGGCGTCGAAGTCCACACCAAAACGCAGGTCACCGCTGTTGGCCCCGGTTGGGTTGAAGCCCAGGGCCTGCACATCGACGCGGCCGTCACGCTCTGGGCCGCCGGCGTTCTGGCCTCGCCTCTCGGCAAGATGCTCGCCGCGCAGCCCAGCGCCGCCGAAGTAAAACTCGACCGCCGTGGCTGCGTCATCGTCGACGACAAACTCAACCCACCCGGCCTGCCACAGGTCTTCGTTCTCGGCGACCTGGCTCACTTCGAGCAGGATGGCCATCAGGTCCCCGGCGTGGCCCAGCCCGCAATGCAGATGGGCGATCACGTCGCCAAAATGATCTCTGCCGACCTCGCCGCAAAGCCGCGCCCTGCTTTCCGCTACTTCGATAAAGGCGACATGGCCACAATCGGCCGCATGTCCGCCGTCGCCAAAGTCGAGTGGCCATTCAAGGCGCACATGAGCGGCTTCCCCGCGTGGTTCACCTGGCTCACCGTCCACATATTCTTCCTCATCGGCTTCCGCAATCGGCTTTCAGTCTTGATGAGCTGGGCCTGGACCTATTTCACCTTCACGCGTGGCGCACGCCTCATCACTGGCGACCAGACCCTGCCTGGCTGGCGGAACAAGCCTTCCGAGACAGCAGAACCGTGAGTGCAGCCTGCGCAACCGAAACCTTGATCGGAATTCGCCCCAGCCATTCCCCGTCGGCTTCGCAATGCACTCCGCTGTCCTTCAGCGGCCGACACTGGAACTCGCGAGCCTTCACTTCTACTAAGAACGGATTGATTCGTCTCATTCCCAGCCAACCAGTCAAGAACCAAAGCGGCAGCGAAATCAGGCCCGGCGGACGCAGCAGAGAAAGGCGCAGACTCAGCTTGTCCAGCTCGTCGCCGGCCCCAACCAGCCCCGTGAAAAGTCCACCCAGGCAGCCCACGCGCGAAGCCATCAGGCTCACCACCTGCATCGTTTGAACGGCTCCATCCAGCTCGGCATATTCGACTGCGAAGCGCGAGAATCTGTGTGTCGCAAAGATCCGCGCGGCGTGCAGCGCGTATGCCAGCCGCCCCAGTCGCGACTTCCCCGCGCTATGCAGCTCGTAGGCCAACGCTCCGTCAGGCCCTGCACCCGCCATCACGGCAAAGTGCTGCACCTGCTCTCCAATTTCCAGCCTGCCGACGGAGATCGTCATCTGCTCTCCGCGGATTTGCTCCTCAACGGCCCGCTCCGCATTAAGTGGAATCCGCAGATGCCGAGCCAGTGCGTTCGCGCTTCCCAGCGGAACAACGCCCAGTGCCGCGCGCGGATTTCCGTCATCGCTGACCAGGCCCTGAAGCACCTCGTGCACAGTCCCGTCGCCGCCGCAGGCAAACACAACCTCTGCCCCGTCCCGCACAGCATCGCGCGCCTGCTCGGCAGCCGACCCGGGCTCCGTTGTGGCGATCGCTAACGCCTCGTGTCCCAACGAACGCAATCGCGCCGCCGCACGGTCAATCTCGCCGATTCGCCGCTCCCGCCTCGTTCCCGCGGCCGGATTGTAGATAAGCGCGCAGCGCATCCCCTCATTCTAGGCGGCGCTCTGGGTCCGGCGCCGTTGCCTCCTGCACCGTTCATCTAAAATGAGAACGTATGCTCGATCTGCAATTTGTCCGTGCCAACCTCGAGTTGGTTGAAGAAAAGTTGCGCGCTCGTGGCGCCGACCCCGCCGCACTGCTGGGAGATTTTCGCGCTCTCGATAAGAGCCGTCGCGAAGCCATCACTCTCGCCGAGCAGTGCAAAGCCCGCCGCAACGAGCTCAGCCAGCAGGTCGGCGCACTCAAGAAGGCCGGCAAGAACGACGAAGCCGCGGCCGTCATGGAAGAGACGCGCGCCCTGAAAGAGAAACTCGACGCATTGGACAAAACCGCCGTCGATCTCGACGAGAAATTGCGCCAATCCCTCGCCCGCGTTCCCAACCTCACCCGCGACGAAGTCCCCGTGGGCGTCTCCGAATCGGACAACAAGACCGTCAAAACCTGGGGCCAGCCGCGGAAATTCGACTTCGCACCCAAGCCTCACTGGGAGATAGGCGAAGCACTCGGCATCCTCGACCTCGAGCGCGCGGCCAAGTTGAGCGGCGCGCGCTTTGCGGTTTACATCGGCGCTGGCGCGCGCCTCGAACGGGCGTTGATCAGCTTCATGCTCGACACACACACCCAAAAGCACGGCTATACCGAAGTGCTTCCGCCATTCATGGTCAATTCCAAATCGCTCTTCGGCACCGGCCAGTTGCCCAAATTCGCGGAAGATCTTTTTCGCTGCTCTGACGCCGACGCCGACGCGGCCACTCGCGGCGACTACAAAGACAGCGACCATTGGCTCATCCCCACCGCCGAAGTCCCCGTCACCAACCTCTATCGCGACGAGATTCTCGATGAATCTCGCCTGCCCATCTCATTCACCGCCTACACGCCGTGCTTCCGCGCCGAAGCCGGCGCTGCCGGCAAAGACACGCGCGGCATCATCCGCCAGCACCAGTTCCAGAAGGTTGAGCTGGTCAAGTTCACGCGGCCCGACGAATCCGAAGCGCAGCACGAGCGCCTCACGCGCGATGCAGAAGAAATTCTCGAAACGCTCGGCCTTTCGTATCGCCGCGTCCTTCTGTGCACCGGCGACACCGGCTTCTCCTCTGCAAAGACCTACGACCTCGAGGTCTGGCTCCCCGGCCAGAATCTCTATCGCGAAATCTCTTCGTGCTCTAATTTCGACGCCTTCCAGGCGCGCCGCGCCAACATCCGCTACCGCCCGTCTGCCGCGCAGGGAGCCAAAGCCAAGCCCGAGTTTGTGCACACGCTCAACGGCAGCGGCCTGGCCGTCGGCCGCACCTGGCTCGCGATCCTGGAAAACTACCAGCAAGCCGACGGTTCCGTGCTCATTCCTGAATCCCTCCGTCCATACATGGGTGGAATGGATAGAATTGTTAGGGAGCCATAATGGCATCTTCCAACGGCGCAGTCGCCCAACCCAAACGCGGTTTCAAGCAGATCCTGAGCAGTTATTTCTACTGGACCTATTCTCGCGGGTCGTTTCATTACGACATCATGGTCACGCTGATTCTGCTCTTCATCTTCATCACTCCGCACTTGTGGGACTTTGGCGCCAAGCCATCCTCAATTACCGCCACCGGTCACCCTTTCCAGGTTGTCGGCAGCGGCCACGGCGTGATTATCACCGTGCAGGCCTCCGATGTGAGCATTCCCCCGGGCGCTTCGTATTTTGAAGTGAAGAGGATCCTGCGCAAAGCCGTCGAGCCCGTCACCGGAGACGACGTCTATGTCGAGCATTGGGAAACCGCCACCGACACTCAGGGAAATCTCGTCTGGAAGGTCTGGGCGCATCGTTAACCTCAATTCACGAATCCTCAGCCCCGGAACTCGAGTCAAATAGGCAAAGGAAGATCATGCATCGGACTGTGAAGTTTGCCTTTTGTGCGGTTCTTTTGATGGCTTTGCTGCCGAACCAGCCGGCGCGTGCCGACGACCTCGCCAGCGTCCTGCAAAGGCTCGACGTCGCCGCAAAGGATTTTCACACCACCACCGCCACCGTCGAGTTTGACAGCATTCTGACGGACCCGGTTCCGGACAAGGATGTGATGACCGGAACTGCCTACTACGAGCGCAATAGCCACTTCGAAATGGCCGTTCATTTCACAGAGCACATCTCAGACGGCAAAAGCCGGCCCACGGAGAAAGCCTACATTTTTTCTAACGGCACGCTTCGCGTTTCCGATACCGGCAAGGAAAAAGACGCCAAGCCCTACGACCAGGCCAGCAAGTACGAGAGCTATTTCGTGCTTGGCTTCGGCGCCAGCGGCAGCCAGCTCGCCGAAAAATGGGACCTTAAATATCTCGGCACTGAGAAAATCGACGGCATTGTGACGGATAAGCTGGAGCTTGTGGCGAAAGATCCAGCTGTGCGCAAGAGCATTTCCAAGGTCACAGTTTGGATGGACACCGCGCGCGCCGTCAGCCTCAAGGTGATCTTCGATGAAGGCCAGGGGCAATCCTACGTCTGCCACTACGCCAACATCAAGGTCAATCAACCCCTCCCGAAAACCGCCTTCAATTTCGACAAGTAGCGCCGATCCGCCAGCCGCGAAAGCGCAATCCCGCCGCCCGCAAACAGCATGGGAAAGCACTCCAGCGTGTAACGCGTCTCCGGCGCTTCCACGGTCAGCAGCAACACACTGCGCAGCAGCATATAAGCAATTAGCGCTCCCCAAAAGCGTGGTCGCAAGCACAGGCCGGCGATTCCCAGGATCAGATAAAGCGCATTCAACCCCGCGTAGCCCCAGCTGAACTCCGTCTCCCGGTGATGGTGCGCATAGACCCACCAATCCAGGTCAATGGGCAGGTTCTCCGCGCGCGGGCGCAGCCACATGTCGGCCACGCGGCCCAGCGGCAACCACACATACGAGCGCGCCGGATCCGCGGCGATTCGCTCTTCGGCCAGCCGCTCAAAGCGCGCATCGATCTCAGCCGTAAGATCCATGCCGTGGTTGTTGTAGTCCCCGGCAACCGCGGCCGTTTCATCATGTTGAGCAGGCGAGTCGAACGCCCGGCTCGGTAGCTCACTTACGTCCAGCTTGTCCCCAGGCACATTCCAGTAAATCTCGTAGGTCGAAATGAAGTCGAGGCACCAGCTCTTCACCCAGCGCTCCCACCCCGGGTTCGAGCTCTCGCCAGGATCGGTGGCCAGGCGCGGCGCCAGCGGCTCAAAGACGTGAAAGACGCTCCAGTTGCGCTCCGTCCACACAGCAAACGGAGCCAGCGCCAGCAAAACGCAAACCGCTGCCATGCGCAACAGCTTGCGCGGCGGAACGCTGGCCCGGCCCCGATCTCGTCCAAGACCAGGAAAAAGTGCCGGCGCGAATACAATTGCCGCCAGCGCTCCATCCGGCCGCAATAGCGTGGCGCATGTCACGGCCGCGGTAAACCAGAGCGCATTCGGCCAGTTCGGCTCGTCCTTGAATCGCGCCATCGCCCACAAGGCAAGCGCCAGTACAAAAAGCGTCGGCGTCTCGGTTAGAGGTTCAGCCGTGTAGCAAGCGGTAAATGGGCACAGTACAGCCAGCCACAGTGTCGCCAGTGCCGCGCCTCGGCTCACCGATGGCGTCGCGATGCGCCGTACGAATCCGGCCAGGAGCAGGCAGCCCAGCAGATCAAGCGCAATCTGCACGCACGCCGCGGAATAGTAGTTCTCCATCCCGAAGAGCCGAAATACGACGGCCAGAAAGATCGGATAGCCGGGCAGCCGGATCAGCGTGGGATACATCTCTCCGCTCGGCAAGGTCAGGTCAAATCGCCCGTGCAGCAGCAGGTTCTTCGCCAGTCCCCCGTAGATCAGCGAGTCCCCGTTGACTTCGAAAAGACGCCGCAGCAGCCACAATCGCAGAGCCAGGCCTGAAACCAGCGCCAGCGCCACATGCAAGGCGCAACGCGCTCCATCCGCGCTTTGGCCCGAAGGTCTCTTCGCCGTCAATTGACTCTCTTGGCCAGCTTCCATACGATTTTTAATGTACAGCGTTCAGCAGGTCCAGGAATCCCGCGCCCTTGTCTGTTTAGCGCCAAGGCCGTCGCATTCGTGGGATGCGACCACCCTTTTTTGCGCTGGCTTTGCAGAGTTGTGTACAGGACAAGATGCCCGAACAGCAAATCTTCTTCGATCCGGAACGCAAGCGCTGGAAGCGCCTGCGCCGCATCCTCGATGCGACCGCGGTGCTCTCGACCCTCGTGGTCATTGGGTTCATCTTCAACGTGATCCGCAACCAGCAACTGCCTGAATTGCTTCTTCCCAATCTGAAACATAACTACCGGGCCTTGCCTGAATCATCCATCCTGGAACGCAACGGCAAGAACCAGCGACCGGCGCGCCGCAAGACCGAACGCAAACCTTCTGAGATTCCCCTCAACACCGGTGAAGGATTGCGCGCCGCCTACTACGTACAGGACGACCCAGCCAGCTACTCCTCGCTCAAAGAGCACATTCACCAGATCGACATGCTGTTCCCGCAGTGGCTGCATGTGGATTCGCCCAACGGCACGCTGATGATGATGAGCGGCGACAACCTGCGCGAGTTCCCGGTGATCGATAGCGTCGCTGTGCATGACCCCGACGACCTTAACAAAGTCAAGCATGTGATTCAGGCGGCCAAGGAAGATACCGAAATTTTTCCCGCCATCAACAACTTCAACCCGCACACCCAGGAGTGGGACACCGGCGTCGGAAACCTGCTCACAGATTCCGGCAAAAGCACTTTGCTGCTTCAGCAGATCATGCGGTTTCTCGCAACCTACCCGGTCTATCGCGGCATTTCGTTCGACGTCGAGAGCATTCCCGACGCGGACGATCCGGCCTACCTCAGGTTCATTCAAGCGCTATATGCCCAAATGCAACCGCGCAATCTTCGTCTTTACGTCAATGTTGGGGTAGCTGCCAGCGACAACGACCTGAAGGTCATCGCCGCCAACTCTGATGGCATTATCCTCATGAACTACGACGAGCACCAGGACACGAGCGATCCGGGCCCAATCGCCAGCCAGCAGTGGTTCATCGGCAATCTCGTTCGTGTACTCAAGATCGTGCCCAAGGAGAAGCTCATCTGCGCCATCGGAAACTACGGCTACGATTGGGCGCTTTCCATTCCCAATGCAAAGGATCGGCGCCATCCTAAGCCGCAGGTTCTCGATACCGATGATCTGAACGTCACCGATGCCTGGGAGCGTGCCTCTGACGCGGACGCCGATCTCGATCTCGACTACGACACGCTCAACCCTCACTTCGAATACATCGACGAGGACAACAACCAGCGCCATGTAGTGTGGTTTCTTGACGCTGTCACCATCCTGAATGAGCTGCGGGCTGCACGCCAGTTGGGCCTGCAGACATTTGCCCTTTGGCGCCTTGGCAGAGAAGATCCGTCAATGTGGAGCGTCTGGGACCACCCCAGTGATCCTGCCGCGCTCGAAGCTCTGGGCACCGTCCAGCCCGGCCACGATGTGGACCTCGAGGGCGATGGAGACATCCTGCGCGTCACCGGGTTGCCGCAACCCGGCAAGCGCACCGTTGATGTCGATACCGACGAGCCCGACCCGCGCAAAAAGCTCATCGACGACGAGCATATGGATGTCTATCCGCGCCCCTACACCGTGGAACAATACGGCTACCACCCCAATGAAATTGCGCTCTCTTTCGACGACGGACCCGATCCCAAATGGACCCCCAGGGTTCTGGACGTCCTCAAGCAGAAACATGCCACGGGAACTTTCCTGTTGATCGGCGCAGAGGCATCGGACAACATCGGCCTGATGCAGCGCATCGTTCGCGAAGGCAACGAGATCGGCAACCACACTTGGACGCACCCCGACATCAGCGAAGTCTCGGCGCGCCAGCTCGATCTAGAGGTAAACCTCACCGAGCGCCTATTCGAGAGCAAGCTGGGCCTGCAGCCGCTCTACTTCCGCCCTCCCTACGACATCGACGAGGAGCCCGAAACCGACGACCAGGCCGCCCCAGTCTGGCGCATTCAGGAGGACGGCTTCACCATCATCGGCAGCAAGATCGACACCGACGACTGGAATGAGCATCCGCGCAAAACCACCGCCGAGATCATCAACACAGTGCTCGCCCAGTTAGAGACAATGAAGGCCAAGCCGCAGTTTCGCGGCTCCATCGTCCTCATGCATGACGGCGGCGGCGACCGCTCCCAGACAGTAGCCGCCCTCGGGCCACTGATTGACGCCTTGCGCGCGCATGGCTACACGGTGGTCCCCGTTTCGGCGCTCATGGACAAAACCCGCGCCCAGGTCATGCCGCCCCTCACCTTCTGGCAGCGCATACGCACCCTCCCCGACTCCATCGCCTTCTCCGCGCTCGACCTGATCGGCAACTTCATTGTCATGGTCTTTTTCGTTGGCGACGTGCTGATGAGCGCCCGCCTCATGATCGTCGGCTTGTTCGCTGTCATTGACCGCCTCACCAGGCGGCGCAGCGACGCTTCGCCCGGCTACAACCCGCGCGTAGCTGTCCTCATCCCCGCTTACAACGAAGAAACCGTCATCGTCCGCACCATCCGCTCGGTCCTCAACTCCGACTACAAAAACCTCCGCGTCATCGTGATCGACGATGGCTCGCAGGATCGCACCGCTGAAGTTGCCGCCATGGCGTTCTCCAAAGAAATCGCCGCGGTCCACGTCCAGGTCCTTACCAAGCGCAATGAGGGCAAGGCCGCGGCGCTCAACTATGCTCTCGATCGTATGAGCGAGGATATCTTTGTCGGCATCGACGCCGACACTGTCATCGCCGCCGATGCCATTTCCAAACTCATTCCCCATTTCGCCGATCCCCGTGTCGGCGCCATCGCCGGAAACGCCAAAGTGGGCAACCGCGTCAATTTGTGGACGCGCTGGCAGGCTCTCGAATACATCACCAGCCAGAACTTCGAGCGCCGCGCGCTCGACCTCTTCCACGTCGTCACCGTTGTGCCTGGCGCCATCGGCGCATGGCGCACCGCGCCGGTTAAAGCGGCCGGCGGCTATCCACTCAACACCGTCGCCGAAGACGCCGACCTGACAATGAACCTGCTCGAACAGGGGCTCCGCGTCGATTATGAGGACCGCGCCTTGGCCTACACTGAGGCGCCCATCGACGCCAAAGGCCTCATGCGCCAGCGCTTCCGCTGGTCCTTCGGCACCTTGCAGGCCATTTGGAAACATCGCGCCGCCTTCATTCGCAATAAGGCCATGGGCCTCTTCGCGCTGCCCAACATTCTCATCTTCCAGATGTTCCTTCCCCTGGTCTCGCCCTTCATTGACATCATGTTTTTGGCCGGTGTCGTTAACTTCCTAGTCGACCGCCATTACCACCCCGAAGCAGCCTCCGCGGCCAGCTTCGAGAAGCTCGTGGTTTACTTCCTCGGCTTTCTCGTCATCGACTTCATCACCTCGTCGGCTGCGTTCAGCCTTGAGCGTCGTCATCCCGCCAACAAGGGCGACGGCTGGCTTCTCTTCCACATCTGGCTCCAGCGCTTCGCCTACCGGCAGGTTTTTTCGATCGTCCTTTTCAAGACTCTGAAGCGGGCCATCGACGGCAAACCCTTCAACTGGGACAAAATTGAGCGAACCGCGAAGATGAGCAAAAGAACCGAAATCCTGACGGAAGCAGCGCGCTAATGCATTTCTCCTTCTGCTGTATGCCGAAGCCGATACGGCGCGTGGCGATTTCCTCAAGAAATCGCCACCCTGCGCGAAAATCAAAACGGCTATATCTGAAGGAGAAATGCCTTGGAGCATCGAGCGCTGCCGTTGGAGCGCATTGCCAATGCGAGATTTTCGCGCTGGGTCCGAGCAGGAAGTGCAGAATAGGAACCGGTGGAGGCATGGCCGTGTTCTTCCCCGGATCGGCCCGATAGGGGGCTTGCGTATGCGTATTCTTCACCGATTCTCGTGGTTCCTTCTTCCCGGATTACTGCTCCTCGCGTTGCCCGGCGCGCAATCCCAAAACTCCGCTGCGCCTGCGATTCGCGCCAACTCAAGCCTTGTCCTCGTTGACGTCGTCGTCACCGACCACGATAAACCCGTGCATGGCCTCGACCGCAGCCGCTTTCATGTCTTCGAAGACGGCAATGAGCAATCCCTTTTTTCGTTTGATGAGCACCAGCCCGCTGGCGCTCCGCCCGCATTTCTGGCCTCCGCCACGTTGCCTCCGAACACCTACACAAACCTGCCTGCTTATCCCGAGTCGAGTGCCGTAAACGTGCTGCTGCTCGACGCGCTGAACACGCCCCTCGGCGACCAGATGCGCGTGCGCAGCAAGATGATCGACTACCTGGCCACGCTAAAGCCCGGCACAACCCTGGCTATCTTTACGCTCAGCACGCAATTGCGCATCGTCACCCAGTTCACCAGCGACCCGGCCGCCCTGGTTAGCCTGCTCAGGAAGCCGAAAACCAACACGCAGCAGTCGCCGTTGGTGCAGACGCCTTCATCCACCGACCTCGACAACAACCAGATCAACGCGGTGGCAGGCTCACTGCCCGCCACGCCGCCCCCCGTCTCCAATACCGGCGCCTCGAACCCTGGCTCGCAAGTTGGCCCCATGAACGCTGCCGCCACTCTCCAGCAATTCGAGGCCGACCAGATCGGCGGCCAGATCAACGCGCGCATGCACATCACGCTCGAAGCCATGAAGCAGTTGGCCGGCTATCTCGGCGGCATTTCGGGGCGCAAGAACGTCATCTGGTTCTCCGGCGCGTTTCCGCTCGCGCTATTTCCCGATGCTTCGCTAAGCCTGCCCTTCGCCAATATCGAGGGCTATCGTGAGGAAATTCAGAAGACCACCGACATGCTCACCGCCGCGCGAGTAGCCATCTATCCGGTCGACGCGAGCGGCCTGTGGGAGCCCTCGGAGTTCAGCGCTGCCAACAACCCCACCATACCCAGGGATCCGTCTTCTACCCAAACCTCACAGTGGTCGCAGCAACGGGAGCAGCATTACGATAACCAGGCCACCATGCAGCAAGTCGCCGATGATACCGGCGGCAAAGCCTACCTCGAGACCAACGACTTCGACAAAGCTGTAGCCGGCGCCATCGAAAACGGCTCAAGTTACTACACGCTTGCCTACGCGCCAAAAAACGCCGTGCTCGACGGCCGCTATCGCACCATCAAGGTAACCCTGGACGATGACCACAGCCTCAAGTTGGCCTATCGCCGCGGCTACTATGCCGATGCGCCCGCGGGAACTTCGCCAGCAGGCGGCGCGCCGAGCAGCGCCTTCGCGGCAGCTCTCGACCACGATGCTCCAGCGGCGACCGCAATCCTGCTCAAAGCCCGCGTTCTGCCCGCCTCCGATCCGGCATTTCAGGGTGTAAGCCTTCCCAGCGCCCCAGCCGCGGACAAGTCGGCTTCATTCCATGGTGCCGCTCATCGTTACATCGTCGATCTCACCATCGATGCGCACAGCCTGGCTCTCGACAACCAGCCCGACGGAAGCCGCAAAGCCGCCATCGAGCTCGCCATCATCGCCTACGACGGCCTCGGCCATCCGCTGAACGACTACACGCACGCCTTCCAGGTCGGCCTCAATGCCGCTCAGTTTGAGCGCATCCTATCCTCAGGGATCACCGTGCGCCTGCCCTTCGACCTGCCCGCCGGCCAGGTCGATCTGCGCATTGGCGTACACGACCTCAACGCTGACCGCGCCGGCTCTCTCGAAATTCCGTTAGACATCGCGAATTAAGCCATCCCGGCAACTAGGGAGTCGAGGAACCTCGGATCAAAGACAAATCTGTCATCCTGAGCACAGCGAGGGATCTGCAGTTGCTCTTCGCGGCCTCAATCCACCACGAACAGGGGTGCCCCATCCTGGCTTTGCTAGGGTGGGATACCACGAACCCAAACTGACGAGCTTTGTATCAGGGCTTAACTGCCAGGTCGGAGATTCATCCCCGACTGCCGCAAACCCACCCACATAAACCTCGAAAACAAAGTACGGCCCAGCGAGCCATCCTCGCTGGGCCGATGAGGGTTCAAAAACGCCGCCCGCTGCCGCGGTCAAGATTCCATCCGACAAGCCGACTTGCCGTTACTGACCGACGTCTCCGGGAACGTCCCGACTGTCCCCGGCTTTCCCGGATCGGTCTCTCGGGATTCTGTCGTGTTCTGTTAGTGTTCGAGATTTGTCGGTCTTTTCAAATTTCGTGCGCCTTGTTGTAGGCACGCAAATGTTCAGTGGGGGTGCTTCGCCGAACCCACGCAACCTGCCGAGCCGCAGTGGCCCGCGTCATCTGCTCCGAAACGAACAGCGGATGGTCGGGGTTATGAATAAGGCAATTTGTATACATTGCCGAGACCGTCTGCGGATCCGTCGCGCTCATCATAGTAAATGCGAAACCCAGCGCTTCGGATGTGTAGAATCGCACGTCGGAACCAAAATTGTGGGTTGGCAGCTCCTGTGGGAGCGCGAAGGCGGATCTGAACTCGTGGTGCTGAATTCGGTCGATTAGATCGACCTTGATCATGACTCCCGGAATCTCCCGCGCTTCTTCGTTGAGAAATGCACGCAGAGTCTCGGCGACATGAGCATCCAGCTCAAGGCTTATGCGCTCTTGGGGAATCTTATGCTTCGCTACAAATGTGCGCCAAAAAAGGGATGCCGCGAAGTAGGCGATTTTTGAATAATCGACCCCAAGATCGGCGGCCTTCCAATAGGCGCCTCCGTTTGTCATTGATATGAGGGCGTGACGAGCGAGATCGGCTCTTGAGAAAAGGGGAAATGATTGATCCGCTTGCAGGCATTGCGCCAGAAAATATCGTTCGCCGTTCTTGTTGAGTTTATCTTCGCAGACTTTGCAAAAGAGGGGTGCCTTAAGCTGCACTTCAGTGAGAACGGCTCTGTCCCGAATGATATTGACGGTTAGGTTGCCACCCAAGGATACGCGGCGATAGCAGCCCTTCGGAACTATGTGGGACAGCTCAAGGAGGGCCCTGCACTTGCACAGCGCACACTCGCCGACGCTCCGCTTGATTTTGCTCTGGGACACTGGTTAATTTTAGCAGTCCACGGGCAAAAAAAGGGCAGGTAGCCCGGTCCTGGCGCCCTTTCCAGACCACGATGAGGGTGCCACCCGCCAGCGCCTACTCAGCCACGCGATCTTCGCCATAAAGTTCTCGGAGCGCCTGAATATGTTCTGGCGTAAGATCGGCGAGTAGTGAGCGCAAATATTCAAGGAACTCAGCACGGCTGTTCAATGAGTAAACCCGTGACGCTTCAGGGGGGCGCAATGCCAACGGGACATTCAGCAACAGAGACCGGCACTCATTATCCATGAACATAGCGTCGCAATATGGCAGAAGATGCGCCACAGTCTCAATGTCGGTCGTCATCCCTTCGTTCGGCGGCTCCTTCTTGCCGCCCGCTGCCAACATCGCAATAGTGGCAAACATCATTGCCTGAAGCTTCACAAAAGGTGCTTCGGCAATGCGGTTGGCCTCACCAAAGCTCTTTTCCAGAGCAGCGACCTCCTTTGGTATTCGCTCGCCGCCCGTCCGTGGGAACTGCATGATATAATGCAATCCCTCGCAAAGAGCCTCTTCCGGTGATCCAAGAACTTTGCCCAGCACCTCTAGGGACGGCTCCACGCCGGGGCGAAACGCAAGCATTGCCTCCGTCCGTTCGCGGCGCGCCTTGACTACTGCCTGCCCTAAATACCCCTGAAAACCTCTGCGCTCGAGATCGTACCAGTACTGGAAACTACGCTTCTCTTGGGACCACACGTCGTGAAATAGGTGGGCGACGTGACCGTGCATCATGGCCCGCGCCGCCTTTATGTTGGCGGGGATCACGAAAGGATTGTCATGAAAGGTTATGTAGAATCGCTCATTCCACTTGTTCGGATCATCGGATAAAACTTCGCATGGATCGAAATTGAAGACTGGCTCACGCTGCTCAGACCATGCGCGAGCAAGCTCGCCGATTTGGTGGTTACTGATCTCGTTGAAGGAATTAAAAGTGATGCCGCCCGACAGATGCTCATACATCTTCTTCAGTTCCGCATTGAATGGCGATATGCGCGACTCGGAGACGTGCGAAGCTGAGTCCGGGCAGACAATTAATTGCAGATCGCGCAGTTTAGTGAGCAAATCCTTCAGCTCCTGCCAGAATGGGTCAGCGGCCAGCTTGTCGGTACGTTGTAGGGAAGGATTGTCCAGCTTCATTAGGTTGCTGACAACGTACTGATCGAGGTAGATGATCTTCTTCCGAACCGGAGGCAAAGCGATGCGCTTTACAAGGTGCCAGCAGTCCCGGCATCGGCGGGAGTAGCTGTCCTTGCTGATTGTGAGGACGCCGAAGGTTTCGTGTCCGCACTTCGGGCATGCCTTGAATGGTGGCGAGATAAAGTCTCGTGGATCGAACACCTTTTCGGTCATGGCTTTGGGCCTTTGAAGAAATCATACAGGCGTGCTGTTACGCCTTTTCATTCCCACGCGCGCACCTTCGCAGCAGCGATTGCTTTGACTCCGGGAAATATCGAGGTCCCCACCGGGGCTGATTCACAGCGCCTCAACAAGTAACTTGAGCCCAAATCGCTCATTGAACCCGGGGACATCCATGATAAGTAAAAGTCAAGAGGAGACGGAGGTCTCCTAGCACTTGGGGGAGCAGGGCCTCGAAGCGAGGACGATGGGGTCGGGTTAGCCAGCGGACGGCGATCGTTGAGGGCGGCCAAAGCGGCAGCTTGGCCAGACATCCATTTGCGGGAACCGAGCGCGAGCCCGGTCCACGAAGTATGAGTTAGGGTTGTCCGGCCGGCCTCGATACAGACGGTAAGGAGCATCGGGAGCCGTAGCTCCTCTGCCCAGTCCCTAGGTTGGCGAGGAACGGCCGGTCGATCGCCGTTTGGTGCAAAGTTTTTCCTTCTCAGGCAGCTTTTTGTGTCGGCTCCTCCGAGGGCGCGCGCACCTGGAAGGACTGGCCACTCTTGTCGACAGCCAGCAGATAGCTGACGAGTTTGCGGGCCACGGCCAGCGTGGCGCGGTTGCGATGTCCGCGCTCCAGTTCGCGCGCGTGCAGCGCAGCCAGTTGCGGGTTCCAGCGCGGCGCCAGCTTGGCCGCCTCGATCAACGTGGTCTGCAGCCAGTGGTTGCGCTGCTTGGAGATCGGCCCCCGCTGCTGCTTGCCCGCCGACGACTTCAGCGCCGCCGTCAGCCCGCAGTAACTCATCGCCTCCCCAGCCGAACCGAAGCGCTTGGGATCGCCGATCTCCAGCGCCCAGGTCAAGGCCGTGATCTCGCCCACCGCCGGAATGGTCATCAGACGTTCCACGCGCTCCCTCAGCTCGGCATCGGCCAACAACTCCTGGATCAACCTTCGCTGCGTGCTCTCGAACATCTCCAGCGCGCCGCGGCTCAAGCGCAGCAGATCGATCACCGATTCGGGCACTTCTTCCAGTTCCTCCAGCAGCGTGGCGAAGTACTTCTTGCCATGCAGCTTCTCCTTCACATACTCTGCTCCGGTTTCCATCAGCAGCCCCGCCATCTTGTTCTTCATCCGCACGGCTTCGCTCACCACCAGGCTGCGGTAGCGCAACAGCCGCCGCAGTTCGCGAATCCGCGGCGTGGCCACATAACAAGCCGGCAACAGGTTGCAGCGCAACAGGTCGGCGATGGTCCGCGCATCGATGGCGTCGCTCTTCTTCTTCCCCGAGCTGATGGCTTTCATCTTCGCCGGATGCGCCATCTCCAGACCTTCGCTGTATGCCTTCAGCGTGTCGTAGATCCAGCCGCTGAACAAGGTCGCTTCCAGCGCTCCTCGCCAAGGCTGCCTCCGTGCCGCTGCCCAGGCCCGCAGCACTTTCCGCTCGGCCGCAATCGTGCCTTCTTCCACGATCTCGCCCGCCGCCGTTTTCACGCAGTAACTGATGCTTTTCTTGTGGACGTCGAATCCGATAAAGTGAATATTGTTCATGGGGTTCTCCGAGTGCGTTTTCTGAGCCGGCGCTTTCTGCGCCGGTCTCGGCATCGTAACCGCTCTGAGAACCCTTCTTCATTTCACTTATGCATTCATACAGACGGGACGTTCCC
>CAWIFE010000008.1:0-1278642 GCA_963835355.1 uncultured Acidobacteriaceae bacterium
GTGCTCGGCGATGTACTCATCGATGCTGGTGGGGATGAGCTGCTTCATGGAGAGCTTGATCTGGCGCTTCTCAGAATCGATAGCCAGGACCAAAGCCTTCACGCGCTGGCCTTCGCGCACGACGTCGCGAGGATGGTTGATGCGGCGGTCGGCGACGATCTCGCTGACGTGAACGAGCCCGTCAACTCCTTCGGCGATTTGAACGAAGGCGCCAAAGTTCATGATTTTTGTGATGGGGCCCTCGACTTGCGAGCCGGCGGGAAATTTTCGCTCGACTTCGAGCCAGGGGTCGGCAAGCGTTTGCTTGAGGCCGAGCGAAATGCGTCCTGGCTCGCCGCGGCCCTGCTCAGTGCCGGTGGGCGGCTTGACGGAGAGAACAACGGCGTCGACGCGGTCGCCCTGCTTGAGCAGGTCGGAGGGGTGGCGGACTTTCTTGGCCCACGACATTTCCGAGATGTGAATGAGGCCTTCGAGCCCGGGCTCGAGCTCGACGAATGCGCCGAAGTCGGTGAGGCGGGTAACTTCACCATTGACGCGCTGGCCCGTCACGAAGCGATCGGCCGCGGTCTCCCACGGCTCGGGCTGGAGCTGCTTCAGGCCAAGCGAGATCTTGTTGGTCTCGGGATCGATTTTGAGGATGCGCACCGTGAGTTGCTCGCCAACGGAGAGAACGTCCTCCGTTTTGGCGACGCGGGCGCGAGAGATGTCGCTGATGTGCAGGAGACCGTCGAGCCCGGGCTCAATTTCAACAAACGCGCCGTAGGGCATGAGCGTGCGAACAGTGCCGGTGACCGTGTCGCCGGGCTTGAGTGCGGCGCGGCGGCCGGCGAGGCCCTCGCGGGCTTCTTCCTCAAGAACTACTCGCCGATCCACCACGACATCTTCATCGGCAACGTCGAGCTTGGTGATACGGCAAGTGATCTCAGTGCCGACGAGGGCTTCTAGCTCGGCGGCGTCGCGCGTGCCGCTGCGGCTTGCAGGCATGAAGGCGCGAACACCGACGTCGACGCTGAGGCCGCCCTTGATGACGGCGGTGACGGTGCCGGCGACTGCGATTTTTTCGGCGAAGGCGCGCTCGAGGGCGGACCAGTCGCGGGGCTGCGCGACGCGATGGCGCGAGAGATCGTAGTAGCCCTCCTCGTTGCGGCCGGTGATGGAGACCGGGAAGCTGTCGCCGGGATTGATGCCCTCGGCATTGTCAGGGAAGGCCGAGCGCGGCAGTACGCCTTCCATCTTGTAGCCGACGTCGAGGATAACCTGATCGGCAGTGAGCGAGACGACCGTGCCCTGAAGCTGCTTGGTCTCGGCGCGATGCGTGTGCGAGCGCTCGAAGGCGGAAAGCGCGTCGGCGAAGGACTCGGCGGATTCTTCGATGGGCTCAGCCTGGCTGTCCGGTCCCTCCACTTCTGCGGGCGCAGCGGCCATCTCCGCAGCAGACTCCGGCTGGCCTTCCAGGCGCTGGTCCTGGATGGGCTCGGTGGAAATGGATTCGATTGGCGGGACGATTTCGCCGGTCATGGCGGAGGACTGGCCGTCCAGGCCTTGGTTTTCGATAGGTTCAGTAGGAATGAGTTCGTCGGTCATAGAGCCTGATGGATTATTGTTTCATGATTCGGTGGAGCGGCGGCGGACACGCGCGGCGTTATACCCTGAAAGCAGATGATGGAATCGGCTTCCCCACCGCCGCGCCGCGGCCTTGAGGCCTTTGCCTTCCGCGACTTCAGGCGGTACCAGTTAGCGCGCGTCGCCGTGATCCTGGGCGCAGAAGCGCAGTCGGTTGCGGTAGCGTGGCAGGTGTACTCCATCACGCACCGCGCCATCGACCTGGGCTATACAGGGCTGGCGCTGTTTTTGCCGGGCCTGATTTTTCTTCTGCCGGCGGGCCACGTTGCGGATCGCTTCGACCGCAGGCACGTGATCCTGACGTGTTACGTGCTACAGGTGTTTTGCACGGGCGCGCTGATTGAGCTGGCGCGGAACAACACGCAAAACATTCTGGCCATTTACACGGTTCTCTTCTTTGTCGGCACGGGGCGCGCGTTTTCGTCGCCGGCGAGTTCGGCACTGATTCCGCATCTTGTCCCTGAGATTCACTTCGTGAATGCGGTGACGTGGGGCGGCGCGATTTTTCAGTTGGCCAACATCACCGGGCCGGCACTGGGTGGATTGCTATTCACATTGCCATTGACGGGCTTTGCGGCGGATTCGCGGCTTGAGGGCGCGGGGATTGTGTATGTGTTCACACTCGGGACGCTGGTGTGGTTTCTGGCGCTGGTGATGTCGCTGAACGTGCGGCCGGGACGCATGGAGCACCGCGATCTGTCATTGAAGGTGGTGCTGGCAGGGTTTCAATACGTCCGGCGGGCGCGGATTCTGCTGGGATCGTTTTCTCTGGATCTTTTTGTGGTGCTGCTGGGCGGCGCTGTGGCGCTGATGCCGATTTTTGCGCACGAGATTCTGCACCAGGGGCCTCGCGGACTAGGCATGCTGCGCGCGGCGCCGGCGGTGGGCGCGGTAACGATGTCGGTAATCATGGCGCGGTTTCCGCTGCACCGGCACGCGGGACGCTGGCTGTTTATCTGCG
Organism: uncultured Acidobacteriaceae bacterium; assembly: GCA_963835355.1. Lineage (GTDB taxonomy): Bacteria > Acidobacteriota > Terriglobia > Terriglobales > Acidobacteriaceae > Telmatobacter. The sequence continues at coordinate 2,585 of CAWIFE010000008.1, forward strand.
TGGCAATCTTCGGCGCGGCGACGGTGGTGTTCGGGCTGTCGCACACGCTGTGGCTCTCACTGGCGTCGCTGGCTATCGCGGGCGCGGCAGACACCATCAGCGTGATTATTCGCGGGTCGCTGCTGCAACTGGCCACGCCGCCGGGGATGCGCGGGCGGGTGAGCGCGGTGAATTCGCTGTTCATCGGCGCGTCGAACGAGCTGGGGGAGTTTGAGAGCGGGCTTACGGCGCAGTGGTGGGGAGCGGTGCGGGCCACGGTGATCGGCGGGCTGGGGTCGCTGATCGTGGCGGCGGTGTGGGCCGGTATCTTCCCCCAACTACGTAAGGCCGATGAGCTTACGGCGGAGAGTTTGCGGGAACATGTGCCTGCCGCGCAGGAGATTCTGTCTGGGCTGTGATGGACAAGTGCTCAGTGCGCACGGCCGCGGGGGCGCGCGGCGCGATTGCGCTCGAAGAGGATGCGCAGGCCGTCGAGCGTGAGCAGGTCGTCGATCTCCTGGATGAAGCGCGAGTCTGGGGCGATCATGCGCGCCAGGCCTCCGCTGGCGACGATGCGCAGCGGCTTGCCGGGGTCGACACCTTGCGAAGCGCCGAGTTCCGCGATAATGCGCTCGATGATGCCGTCGACGAGGCCGATGTAGCCGAAGTAGAGTCCGCTCTGCAGGTGGCCAACGGTATTGGTGCCGATCACTTTGGCGGGGCGCTTGATATCGACGCGGCTGAGGCGCGCGGCGCGGTTGAAGAGCGCGTCGGCGCTCAGGCCGAGGCCAGGCGCGATGGCGCCGCCGAGATATTCGCCACGAGCGGAGATGACCTCAAACTTGGTAGCCGTGCCGAAGTCGACAACGATACATGGGCCGCCGTAGCGCTCGTATGCGGCGATGCAGTCGGCAATGCGGTCGGCGCCAAGCTCGCTCGGGTTGTCGATGAGCAACGTCATGCCGGTCTTGATCCCCGGCTCGACGAAGAGGGGCTCGATGTTGAAGTAGCTTTCGCAGACTTGGCGCAGGGTGGAGTCGACGGGCGGGACAACGGAGGCGATGATGATGTCCGTCACCTGGCTGGGGGCCATGCCATGCATCTCGAAAAGATTGACGAAGAAGACGCCGTATTCATCGACGGTTTGCGCGCGATGCGTGGTCACACGCCAGTTCGCAGCGAGCTCCGGCTTTTCGCCGTCGAGCTTGTAGAGGCCCAGCGTCGTATTCGTGTTGCCGACATCGAGAGCGAGCAGCATTGAAATACAGCTCCTGGCTTCTAGCCTCTAGCTTCTAGCCGGATTCTCGTGAAAGCCAAAACTAAAAACTCGGCACGCACGAGCTAGTAGCTAGAAGCTGTCTTTTCGCGCAGGCCGCCGGTTTGCACCGTCACGAGCCCGCTTGCGGTTGCGACGCGCAGAAACCCGCGTTCATCGAGGCCCGCGGTAACACCTGTACAGGTTTGCGGGCCGTGCACTTCTACTTTGCGGCCTCGAATCCAGGTGGAAGCCTGCTCAAGGCGCGCACCGATGGTTGCGGCCGCCGCCGGATCGGCAAGCGCGGACGCCTCACGCTCCAGAGATTTTAGCAGGGCGACGAGGAGGATTTGGCGACTGATGGCTCGGCCAGCCTCCAGATCGAGCGACGTTGCGGGCGTGGCCAGCCCCGGAGGAAACGCGCGCTGGTGGACGTTGATGCCAATGCCCACCACTGCGTGCGGCAGACTTTTGGATTCGAGATTTGCTTCAACAAGAACGCCGCCGGTTTTGCGCGGACCGATAAGGAGATCGTTGGGCCAGCGCAGGTCGACGATGAGGCCGGAGACGGTGCGAATAGCTTCGGCGGCGGCGAGGCCAGCTGCCAGCGGCAAAAACGGCAGGCGCGCGGCGGGGATCCGCGGACGCAGAAGAACGCTGACGTAGAGCCCTTCGCCGGCGGCGGAGATCCAACCGTGATCGCCGCGACCGCGCCCGGCCAACTGCCCATCGGCGAAATAGACAGAACTGTCCGGCGCGCCATCGCGTGCGGCGGCGAGGGCATCGGCGTTTGTCGAGCCGGTGACGCGGGCAAAGTGCAGCTTGCCGGCAAAGAGAGTGCCGGCGAGATCGGCATCGAGGGCGGCGAGATCGAACATCAGTTTCCGGGCCGCACGAATTTGCGGATCGAGTTCATTGCCGAAATCAAAGTCCGTGCCCCTCAATCGCTCGGCCTGTTCGCGGGCTGCCCTGACCCGGCTCCGCGGCGATGGTCATGGAGAGGTTGGCGGCACGGGCGGAGTGAGTGAGCGCGCCGACGCTGATAAAGTCGACACCCGTGTCAGCGTAAGCGCGGACATTGTCGAGCACCATGCCGCCAGAGGCTTCGGTAGGAATCCAGCGGCCGGGCACCGCAGCGGCCACCGTTTTGATGCGTTCGACTGAACGGCGGACCTCGGCGGGCGTCATGTTATCGAGCAGAATGGCCTCGGCGCCGTGGGCAAGAGCCTCTTCGAGTTCGTGCGGTGTGCGGACTTCGATTTGAACGCGCTGAGGTGGCCTGCGCCGGGCAAGCGCGCGGGAAAGAACTGCCTCGATCCCGCCACCGAGCGCGATGTGATTGTTCTTGATGAGGAAGCCGGAAGCAAGATCGATGCGGTGATTGGTTCCGCCGCCGCAAAGGACCGCGTATTTTTCGAGGGCGCGCAGGCCGGGTACGGTCTTGCGCGTGTCGAGGATGCGGGCATGCGTGCCCTGAATCGCGTCGGCGAACCGCCGCGTGAGCGTGGCGATGCCGCTCATGTGCTGGAGAAGGTTGAGAATCACGCGCTCGCAACTGAGCAAGACTCGCGCGTTGTGGCGGATGACGGCGAGCACCTGCCCGGCGTGAACCCGCACGCCGTCGAAGATTTCGGGATGGCTGATGACTTCAAAACGGGTTTGCGCCTCGGGGCTTTGGTCGAGGCGCGCATAGATCTCAAAGAAGCGCGGGATGGCGCCCAAGCCGGCGACGACCAGCTCTTCGCGGGCGATGATGGAGCCGGCGGCGAGGAGATTGGCATCGATCGTGAGGTGCGTGGTGGCGTCGTGGGGAGCCTGGTCCTCAAGCAGGGCCTGCTCCAGCAACGCGTCGATTCGGTGGCTCTTCCAATCCATAAGGTGGTGAACAGTGAACTGTGGACAGTGATCAGAAGATCGTGCATCACTACCGGCTGTCATCCTGAGCGCAGCGGGCCGTGCTCTATGCGGACCGCGAAGCCGAAGGATCTGCGGTTGATTGTTCTTATCCTTTCTCTAAAGCGGCCAAGGCAGCCTGGGCCTTTTCAAGCAGGAGGCGGGTTTCGGCTTCCTGCTTCTTGAGGCCCTCGACGATGTTCGCCGGTGCCTTGGCCAAAAAGCCTTCATTGCCCAGTTGACGCTCTGCTGCTGCCAAGCCTTTTTCATACCTGGCGATATCCTTTGTCAAGCGCTCGCGTTCGGCGGGGAGGTCGATCTTCGCTTGAAAATCGATCGCAATGTCGGTCCGCCCGACACTGCGCCAATTCAATCGTTCGTCTCGCTTGACCGTTGGGCTAATCCTCGAATGCGAAAGTTTCTCGATCCAAATTTGGCTCTCGCCAAAGAGATTGACTGACGGGGCATCAGGCACATATGCGGCCTCAAGCACATATACATCGACGGTTTCCTTCTCTGGAACGCCCCGGTCCTTTCTGGCCTCGCGAATGGCGCTGACGACGGACTGCAGAATCTGCATTTGGTGGCCTGCCGATTCGCCGATCATCGATTCAACCTCGAAAGGATACGATGCCAGCGCGATCGACTTCGCCGGAGGGTCCCCATCGTAGACCGCGTACCAGAGCTCTTCGGTAATGAATGGCATGATGGGCGAGAGAAGACGCAGAGCAACCTCGAACACTTGCACGAGCGTTGTAAGCGCGGCCTTCGTAGCGGCCTTGTCGGCGGTTTCGGAGAAATCGAGGCGGAGCTTCACGATTTCCAAATACCAATCGCAGAAGCTGCCCCAGAAGAATTGATAAATGATGCTCGCCGCCTCATCGAAGCGGTAATTTTCGAGCGACTCGTTGACCTTGGCCGCGGTTGCGTGAAGCTCGGCCACGATCCAGCGGGCTTCGAGAGGGGCGTCGGCGGGAACGCTGGGCATCTGGCCAAGCGTGGCGCGATCGACGGTAATGCCAATCTCTGCCGCGCGGTCCACGTTCATGAAGATGAAGCGGGCGGCGTTCCAGATTTTGTTGGCGAAGGCGCGATAACCCTCGGTGCGGGCAATGTTAAAAGCGATGTCGGCGCCGGGCGAGGCCATGGAGGCCAGCGTGAATCGGACCGCATCCGTCCCGTACTGTTTGACGATCTCAATGGGGTCAACGACGTTGCCCTTGGTCTTGGACATCTTTTCGCGGTTGGCGTCGCGAATGAGGCCGTGGATATATACCTCGCGATACGGAACTGATTCTGCGAGCGGGCGCGGGCTGCCGTCGGGCATGGGCACATCGCGCGAGAACCAGCAGCCGAACATGATCATGCGCGCGACCCAGAAAAAGAGAATGTCGAAGCCGCAAATTAAAACGCTGGTCGGGTAGAAGGCGGCAAATTCGGCCAGCGTTTCAGGCGTGATGTTGGGCCAGCCAAAGACGGAGACGGGCAGAAGACCGGAGGAGAACCAGGTGTCGAGAACGTCGGTTTCCTGCGTGAGTATTTCTGACCCGCAATGCGCGCACGCCGTCGGGTCGGCCTTTGAGTCGGGCTCGGGCACAGTGATCTTGTGGCAGGCGGCGCAGTGCCACGCTGGAATGCGATGGCCCCACCAGAGCTGGCGCGAGATGCACCAGTCATGGATGTTGGTCATCCACTCGAGGTAGATCTTCTCGTAATTCTCCGGCGTGATGCGGATGGCCTTGTTCCCGCTCGAATCTGGCCTGACGGCGGCGATGGCCAGCTCGGCAATGGATGCGCCGCCTGCATTCGGCTGCTTCTTGACTGCGATGAACCACTGCGTAGAGAGGCGCGGCTCAATGACGGTTTTGCAGCGGTCGCAGTGGCCAATGTTGTTCGTGTAGTCCTTTACTGCGGCCAAAAGCCCCTGCTCTTCGAGATCGTGGACGATGTGCTTGCGCGCGACGTAGCGATCGAGGCCGGCGTACGGCCCTCCCTCAGAGTTGATGTGGGCGCGGTCGTCCATCACGTTGATCGAAGGAAGATGATGGCGCTCGCCGAGAGCGAAGTCATTGGGATCGTGCGCGGGCGTTACTTTGACAGCGCCGGTGCCGAATTCTCGGCTAACCCACTCATCGAGAACAATGGGAATCTCGCGATTCATGAGCGGCAGGCGCAGCTTTTTTCCGTGGAGATGCAGGTAGCGCTCGTCTTCGGGATGAATGGCGACGGCCGTGTCGCCGAGCATGGTTTCGGGGCGCGTGGTGGCGACGGTGAGAAACTCACCGGAATCTTTGCCATCGGCGCCGATCACCGGATACTTGATCTCCCACAAGTGGCCCTTGTGCTCGGAGTGAATGACTTCGAGATCGCTGACGGCGGTTTGGCAGCCGGGGCACCAGTTGACGATGTACGCGCCCCGGTAGATGAGGCCATGATGGTAGAGGCGGACGAATGCCTCGCGCACGGCAACCGACAGGCGCTCGTCCATGGTGAAATATTCGCGGCTCCAGTCGACGGAGACGCCGAGGCGTTTCATCTGCTCGAGAATGCCCCCGCCGTAGTGCTGTTTCCATTGCCAGACACGCTCGATGAAAACTTCGCGTCCGATTTTCTGGCGCGAAGTGCCCTCCGAGGTCAGTTGGCGCTCAACCAGCATCTGCGTGGCGATTCCGGCGTGGTCGGTGCCGGGCACCCACAAAACCTTGCGGCCCAGCATGCGCCGCCAGCGAACAAGAATGTCGATCTCAGTGTGCTCCAGCATGTGGCCCATGTGGAGATAGCCGGTGACGTTGGGCGGAGGAAGCAGAACCACGAAGGCCGACTGAGCGTCGGAGCCGGGCGCCGTTTCGCGGCCTGAGGCTTTTGGTGCGGACGGAGACGGAGTCGGCTGGGCAAAGAGTTTTTCGCGGACCCAGTAGGCGGCCCATTGATCTTCGATGGCGGTAGGGTCGTAGGCTTTGGGCAGGTCGTGTGGCATTTTTCTTTTGTGAGCCCCCGGTGATTTTGGAAAAACACCCGTGCAAAAAGGGGCTTTCAAAGCGTGGGGACTACCCCTCAGGTTAGCAGACGGCGAGCGGTGAATTTTAAGGCGCGATGAGGCTTACGTTAGGGAAGTATGTGGTGTAACGGCTCGTATCGCGAGTGAGAATTGAGCAACGGAGAACCGTTGCGTGCGCTCCGATGAAAAAATCGGGGAGGACGCTTGTCTTCGCTCCTCCTCGCTGCCGATACAGAAAGTGAGCTTTGCCGGCAAGAAAGGCCGCGGGCCGCGGAATCTCCGCAAAATCCAGTTTCAGTTCCATCAGCAATTCATCGACCTTCGCTTCGGATCTATACCTTGGCGAAATCTCCGCGTAGACAATCGCGTTGACTGTCATCCGATCGAGTTGAGCCCATCGTTGCAACTGAGCGCCCGACCAAGCACACCATTGTGGATCGTTGTCGAGGAGATCGAAGATCACGTTCGAGTCAACGAGGATCATCGGAATATCCGCGAATCAACTCCATGTACTCGTCGGTCGTGCCCTGCCACTTGATCTCGGCAGTGCCAATCACTCGATCCAGGCGGATTGGGCCAGGAGGCGCAGGCCGGCCAGCAGGCCGAATCACAGTCTCGCCCGCCTCGTTGATGTCGAAGACCACCTTGGAACCCGGCTTGAATCCCTTCGCGTCCCGAATGCGCTTAGGAATGGTCACTTGTCCCTTTACCGTGACCGTCGTCGCCATAGCCCTCTCCTCTTGGTTCATCTTGTATTACCGCATTGTCCATTGTAATACCGAAAGGGTGACCGACCAAATCTCACAAAGAAGGGCCGCCTTGAGGCGACCCTTAACAGCTCGTAAATTATTGAATTTAAATGCTAGAACGGGTTGATCTTGGCCAGCCCTTTCTTCTTTTTCTTCTTGCTTGAGGACTCGTCGCTCTGGTCCACCTTGGGCTTCTTGGTCTTGCCTTTGGAGGCAGTCTGAGTCGTGGGCTGAGCGGGGTTCTCGCCGGACTTGATGTCGTTCACCTGAATGGGAGCCTCGACCGGCTTTTCAGCGGCAGGGAGAACGGTGTTGGTAGGCCCGACTGACGGAACCACGGCATTGGGATCGGCAGCTTCCGTGCCACCGGGCGCCGCGGCTGCGCTGTTCGGTGCATTGACCACCTCGACGCCAACCCCGGTGCCTCCAGCGGGCGCCTCCATCTGCAATGGAGCGGTGGAGGGCTGATCGCTGCGCGGAGGCTCGTTGGGGCCGGTGGGAGTAACGGCTGGCGCTGGCGCCGGCGGCTTGCCGGCGTTTATAGCCTCGGTAAAGACGGCCTTGTTCTGGTTGGTAATGTCGGGAGCGAGAGTGCGCGTGGGGTCGTCAAGGGTGGGTTCGCCCACATGCACGGCCTCAACCATCGTGGGACCGCGCTTGATGACACCGATCATGGTGTCGGTAAAGTGGAGGGGCTGCCGACTTTTTTCCTCGGCGTCGTTTTCGGCAATAGCATCCTGTGTCGGCTCGGGAACGGGCCGGTTCATGGCCACCAGGCGGTCGCGGGCATCCTCAACGTGGGGCGCCATGGGATACCGCGTGATGACCTTGGCATAGGCCGCGGCGGCCTTGTCCTGGTAGACGGAGCGCATGCGCTCCTTGATGGCGCCGGGCAGGCCGGCAGCAATCTCGATGTTGTGCGCCTCGCCGGCGTAGGCGTCGCCGATGCCGATGAGCACCTCGTCGCTCTTGGAATAGAGAGGATAAGAGTCGGACACGGTTTCAAGGCGGGCGATGGCGGCGATAAAGTCTTCGCGGCTCTCGTAATAACTGCCGATCTGGTATTCGCGCTCGGCCAGAACCTCCTGCACATCACGCAGCCTCTGCTTGGCGCGCGGAATGAGGGTCGAATCCGGGAACATGTTGACCATCTCCCGGTATTCCTTCTCCGCTTGCTCAGCATTGGTGAAATCGCGGTCGGGCTTTTCCATCTGCTGGTAGTAGATGTCGGCCACTTTCATCTTGGCTTCGGCGGCCTCGGGAACGTTGGGGAAGAAGGTGATGAAATCCTCGTACTCGGCTTCGGCCTGCGTGAGCGCCGCGGAACCGCCTTCCTTGAACCAGGTGTCGCCCACCGAGAGCTTGGCTCTCATGCGGTATTCCGACTCGGGATACGTGTTGAGCATGGTTTGCAGGTCCAGGCGGGCCACGTCAAAGCGGCCCTTCTTCATGGCCACCATGGCCTTGTCGTAGAGCTCCTTGTCAGGCTGCTTTGACTGCACGCCTGCCAGCGGGTTGGCGTTCAGGTCGTAGGCCTTCTTCTGCTTTTTCTTGGTTCTGGCATCGGCCGAGCCCACGCCCAGAAACAACGCGACAAGTGCCACAGCGACAATCTTCAAAGACAACCTGCTCATACCACCTCTTGGGAGGAGGACCCCGGGGCGGGTCATCCGCAGCTTGCGAGAGCTTTTCAGTGAATTTTACTCTTTCCGGCCGCCACTTTGCTGGCAATGAACTGGTCGTCGGCCTCGCGGGCCGCGGCCAGCAGGGCGCGGGCATCGCGCTCCGGCTCGCCCCGGCCGAAAACGGCGTTCCCGGCGACCAACAGCTCTGCTCCGGCTTGGACGATGGCGGCAACGGTCTCGTGAGCCACGCCGCCATCAACCTCGATCCTGAAGTCGAGGTCGAGGTCGCTGCGAAGTTCAACGAGGTGGCGGATCTTGTTTAAAGAAAAGGGGATGAACTCCTGCCCGCCGAAGCCAGGGTTGACGCTCATGATGAGGACATGGTGGACCATCGGCAAAATATCAATGATGAGGTCGACGCGCGTGGCCGGATTGAGGACCACGCCGGGCTTCATGCCGTGGTGAAGGATCATCTCCAGCGAGCGGTGCAGGTGCGTGCAGGCTTCGTAGTGGACGCTGAGCCAGTTGGCGCCCGCCTCGGCGAAGGCGGCGATGTACTCGTTGGGGTTATCGATCATCAGGTGGCAATCGAGAGGGAGGCGGGTACATTTGCGCAGGCTGGCAACCACGGGCGGACCGATTGTGATGTTGGGGACGAAATGGCCATCCATGATGTCGACGTGGATGGCTGTGCCGCCGCCGCGCTCGGCCGCAGCAACCTGGTCGGCCAGGTGGGCAAAGTCGGCGGAGAGGATGGAAGGCAGCAGCTCGACCATGGAATTTGCGCGCAACTCCTTGCGGGGACAGTGTATCAGGCGGAAAGGTGCCGCGGAGGTAGCGAAGATTATGCGCTTGCGGGCGCGGGCGCCAGCGAAAGCGTGAGCACCGTGATGTCGTCCTGCTGGCCGAACTGGACCGCCGCATCGGCGATTTGCTGAGCCGCGCGCGAGCTGAGCTGGCGCGTGCGCTCAAATCCGAAGAGTTCGCCCACGGCATTGCGCGCTTCGACGACACCATCGGACAAGAACGTGAGCGAATCTCCCGGAGCCAGCTGTAGGGACGATTCGGCGTAGCTGGCAGCCGCTTCGACGCCGAGCGGGAGTCCCACGGGAATCTCAATCTCCTGGCCGTTGCGATAGGGCGCCAGCTGGCCGGCGTTGGCGATGAGCAGAACTCCGGAGGCCGTCAGATCGGCGCAGAGGCAAGTGGTAAAGCCTTCGATGCCGCTGTTGCGGAGGGCTGCGTTCAGTTCCTTGAGCACCACCGCGGGTCGAAGATCGTCGCAGCGATCGGCAGCGCCGAGCAGCAACGCTGAAGTAAGCGCGGCGGCGACACCTTTGCCGCTGACATCGCCCAGCAACACGCGCTGCGCTCCGTTGGCGAGTGCACGGCAAAGGTAGAAATCTCCGCCAACTTCGTGAGCCGGCAGGAAGGCCGAACTGACGGTGACGCCGGGTGTGACCTGCATTTTGTCTGGAATAAGCAGATGCTGCACCTGGCGGGCGGCGGAAAGCTCTCCGCGCATCTCGGCTCGCTCGTCGGCGGCGATCCGCTGCTGATGGAAGATATAGCCGAACAGAGCAATCACCAATGCGGCGATGGCTAGTGACATCCAGTCCTGCACCCGGTTTGACCATGTGTTACGGCCGAGGAAGACCTGTTGCAACTGGAACCAGCCTTCAATGACGGCCCAGACGGCGCAGAGAGCCGCGACCATGCGCATGCGGCTTCTAAGCCCGGTCCACGGCCAGAACGCGACAAACGGCGCGGTGCATGCGAAGCCCCAGATGCACCAGATGGGCTTGAAGCAGGCCACCTGCACAAAGATCGAGAGCGGCAATGCCCATTGCGCGGGGAGAATAGCGGGCAGCACCGAGCCGGCGAAAATAAACACCCATGCGGCGAACACCAGCCAATACAGAATCGGAACGCGCCGCTGGGCCAGGGCAAAGTTGACGCGAACCAGCGCCCACGACTCAAACATCGAGAGGCCGAAGAACAAAGCCTGGAGGAAGTGAGGATAGTTTTGAAAGAACAGGTAGTGACCCATCACGTTGAGGCGTGGGATGCACACGGTTGAGCAATAGAGGCCGAGCCAGAATGCACCTTTTTGTGAGCGGTCGAAGAGATAGAGTCCAAGCAAGAAGAGTCCGGCTGTGCAGATGACGAGATAGCTCGAGTAGGTGGGCACGGAGCTCTTGAGGGCCTCGGCGATAAGGGCGGCGACGAATGACTGCATATACGCTGCATCGCCGAAATTCAGGTACGCGGGGCGGCCCGGTGCCAGGCCGGGCGCAATGAATGGTCGAACGACGCGAACAGCAACGATGCGCGTGGCGCGCGCAAGGTCCGGCGCAATGGGATATATTTTGACGGGCGAATTCGCCGCGTCAAGCTCGCTTTCCCGCTGGCCGTCGACGAAAAGTTCGCCTTGTTCTGGCCCATCTGATGTCGCCATCAAAGCCGGATGCTGGATTCCGTTGGTGTCAAAGCTGGCGCGGCAACGGACCCAAAGCACCCACGCATCGCCGGTCGTTCGGTATTCGGTATAGGGTTTCCAGCCGTTTTCGTCGATGTTGACGGCGGCCCAGGCGGGATTGTCGCCCAGCCTGTACACGCACTGGCTGTCGGGAACCTGAGTAAACTGCGCGGAAAGAGCGCAGGGCAAGGCAATCAGCAGGACGATAAGCCAGTTTCGCACGAGAGAACTCCGCTGAATGATTCCGGTTTGCGACGGGCAAGAGCTTGACCGGATGATAGACCTCGAGGGCAGCGCGGGGCTATGGATTTCTTGCGTGCAGATCAGCTCTGCGGCATTGGAAGAATCGATTTTGCGGCCATGCGGCCCACGCCGCGAAGGATGGCCTTGATAGGCCAGTGGTCTTCTGCGTCGGGGAAGAAAATCTCCCCGGTGCGCTTTGCTTCAGGCCGGTAGTACCAGCGCTTGAGCAGCGCCAGATGGCCCTGCCGAACGCTGGACGAGAGCGCGGTCGTGGGTGCAGAAAGCGCGGCTAGAGCGGCCTCGAGGCGGGATTCGAGAACTCCGCGTGCGAGTTTGGGTGCGGCGGGCGCGCGCGGCTCGTGAGCATTGGCCGGCGTTTCCGTAGGGCTGATTCTCATTTGTGGTTCCATGCTCTCTGCTCTCTGTTCTCTGTTCTCTATCTGCTCCGGAACGGCCTCGATCGCCAGCGGCTGCGCGAACAGCGAAGTCGATCCGGACTGTTCGTTCTGGATTCGCATTCCGGTAGTGGCGAAAGCAACCGGACCGCGCAGGCGGCCGCTGTCAAACAAAAAGACGGCGACTTCATCGGGATTTGCTGAGGCTTGAAGAACGACGGCGCGAAGTTTGCTGAGTGGGCGGACCAGCTCGGCGGCGAGAGCGCGGACAGCCTCAACGCGCTGGACTTGACCGTGGAACGTGGCGGCCGATTCAAATGCAAGATCAGCCGAAGCCTGATCACGCTCGGCGCGTAGCGTGACGAGCCGGCTTTCGCCGCGCGTCGCGAGAAAGCTCCGGACGGATGAGGCTTCTTCGGCGTAGCGCTCGTCGGTGCAGCCCTTGAAGCACGGCGCGAGGCACATCTTCATCTCGGAATAAACGCAGCCTGGATAGCTCGGGTCGGGCGCGAGCTCGAAGGTGCAGCGGCGCAGCAGGAAAAGCTTGAGCATCTCTTCGGCGTAGCGCTCGGCGGCAGCGCGCGAGGCGAACGGTCCGTACGCCCAGTCGGCTTCGCGCAGGCTGGGACGGTGCGTGACCGTGACGCGCGGATAAGGATTGCTGCCGAGAAAGCGTACGAAGGCGGGATGGCGGAGGTGCATGCGCTCCAAAACTTTTGCGCCGAAGATCTCGTCTAAAAGAGAGAACTGCGCAAGCAGCGATTCAAAATCGGAGCCAGTGAGCTGCCATTCGATTCGGCGGACAAGGCCTGCGAGATGCAGGCGGCGCGGATGTTTCGCGGACGGTTGCAGCAGGCGTTCGAGTCTCGAACGAAGGTTGGGCGTGCGGCCAATGTAAGGCTCAGCGCGGGAATCGGCGCCGTAGAGTGCAAACACCGCAGGCGACTGCGGCAGCTCGGCCAGCGCGGCTTTCGGACTGGCCGGGTCGAACTGCCTATTTTGGAACTCGTTCGGCACGAATTGCGGTCACCTCGTAACGCCGGTCACAAGTACACGTGTTCAGAGTGATTCTACGGCGAGCCGCGCGGAATAAAGAGCGTGATACTCGCGGAAAGAGTACAACCAATCTCAGAGGATTGCATCTGAGGCAAGTGATACCGCAGTACGTGGAGGTGGTATCGTGAGACGCTTTGAAGCTGTATTGCTTTCGATTTCTCTCCTTGGTTTTCCGGTCAGCGGTTCGGCGATTCAGAGTCAGTCAACGCCGACGCAGCCCTCCCCCGCAAGCTCGCCCGCTTCCATCACAGTTCCCGCAGGCACCAAAGTTGAATTGGTTGTGACGCGCCCCGAGTGGGCGCAGTCTGCCAAGGTCGGCGACACCGTCTACGCGCAAACTTCGTTTCCAACGGTTGCCGGCAATGGCATGGCGATCCCTGCGGGCACTTACGTGGAGGGGACGATTGAGAGCGTGACGCGGCCGACGCGCAAGTTCGATCGCGCCGAGATTCAGGTGCTCTTCACCAAGATCGTTTTTGCCAACGGATATACCCTTGAACTGCCCGGACCTGACCTGCCTGGCGCGACAAGCGCGATGCCGGCGCCGGCTGTTCCCGCTCCGGGCGAGACACCGCCGGGGCAGCGCGAGACATTGATCGCGATCACGATTCAAGTGACACCGGCAAACGATCTGCTTCTCGACAACGGCGCCGAGGTGGAAATGACGCTGGGCGCGCCGCTCCAGTTGGACGCAAAGCAGGTTGCGCAGTCGATTCCGCTTTCGCGCTTGCCGCAGCCGGGACAGCTCAAATCGGCCACAACTTGCCGCAACATTCCGGGCAGTCCGGGATCACCGGGCTCGCCGAGCACCGTCATTCCAGGATCGCCCGGAACGCCCGATATCACGATTTCCCAAGGTCCCGATTTGCCCGCCATCACGATTCCGGGAACTCCAGCGACTCCGGACACAGTAATTCCTGGCTCGCCTGGCGACTCCGGAACGCCTGACTATATTTGTCCGGCCAAGCCGCTCGTGATTTCATCGACTCCAGTCAACAATCAACCAACGCAAGGCTCGCAGCCGGTGGCGGCTCGTTAACCCGGCACATTCTTTGAGTAACGCCCAGGAAGGAAGGGTCTTCCATGTTCGTCCAATCCATTACCGCACTCATGATTGCTTCTCTCGCGATGGGGCAGACTCCGATTCCCGCCGCGCCAGACTCTTCGGCTCCGGCGGCACAAGTTGCCCCGGCGCCATCCGGACAGAATGTTCTGCCGCCTGCATCGCAAGTCATCACAGTTCCCACAGGAACGGCTGTTCAGCTCACGCTGATGAGCGCGGTTAAAAGCAAGTCGACGCACGCTGGAGACACAGTGCGCGCGGTGGTGGCGTTTCCCGTGACCATCGGGACCACGCTCGCCATCCCCGCGGGGACTTTCGTGGACGGCGATGTCCTCGAGGTGACGCCGCGCCCCAAGGCGGGCCAGCAGCCGTCGTTTCGCGTCCACTTCACGCGCCTCGTGTTTTCCAACGGCTATTCGGTGGCCCTGAATGGCGAGAACACACAGGCGTTGGCGCTCCCGGCTGACAGCAGCGAACCCACGAACGAAGTGGCGGAACTCGCGCCGCTGCAGCTGCCGGGGTCACGCTTTGCCATGGGCGAAGGGCAGCAATCGCAGTTGCCGACACTTCCGCGGGTCGGCCCCAACCCCGCCGTCGTGGGAGGAGCCATTGGCGGTGGCTTTGCCGCTCTGGTCGTACTCATGCTTGTCCTCGCGCACCACAGCATGAATAATACGGATTTCTTGCTCTACGACGCCGGCTGGCAGTTTCAGATGATTCTCGATGGCCCGCTCACGCTCGATGCGGCGCAGGTTTCCGCCGCCGCTGCGACTCCGAGCGCGAACTGACGCGGTCCCACATTTGCTCGATCTTGAACCGCATCCGCCGAGTGGCTTTTTCATCAAGAAAAAGCCGCCCTGCTAGATGTCTGAAACGGCACGTGAATTGTGGGACCGCTCTAATTGGCTGCGGTCACCACAACGACGAGCGATTGTTTGCCGTCGAGCGAGAACTCGAGCGGAGCTGCGCGATCGGTCGCTGCTCCAGCGTCGAGATCGCGTTCCAGCTTGCCCCCGATCGCACCGGTAATAACCACATGCAGTTTCATTGGAGGCTGCGCTCCCGGCTTGGCAGTGGGAGACAGCGCGCGGCTTGCCGCCGGCGTAGCGGTTGGTGAGGAGGCGGCAGGCGCGAATTCCAGCGTGTAGTTGCCCTTGGACCAGACGCCGAAGTCCGCTTTGCCGCCGGCATCGGTGGTGCGTGCCGCGCAACCGCCGCCCGGGTTCTTGCCCAGCTTCACGTCAATGCCTTTGAGCGGCGCGCCCGCGAAGGCAAGCTGCGCGATGAAGAGAAGTGCTGTTGCGGCCGCCACGGGAACAGATTTGTTGGCCATTGGTTTTGTCTTGCTCATTGCGCCTCCGGGAATACTTGGGAATCGTATTCGGTCGGTCTGAATCTTGTCAGTTACACGAATGTGGCACTGCGATCGTGGTGCGGCCACGCTTTGCCCCGAAGCGGCGAAACTGCTATGCTGCGGGCGCTAGAGAAAAGCGATTTACGGCAGGAGTGAACAGCGATGTGGTTTCTCGGCATGGATGTCGGTACGGGTGGGACACGGGCGCTGGTTGTGGACGGCGCGGGAAAGCTGCTCGGGGCGGCGTCGAGCGAACACGCTCCGTTTCGCGCGGAGCATCCGGGATGGGCGGAGCAGGATCCCGAGGATTGGTGGCGCGCGGCACAGGACGCGATTCGCGGAGCGCTGGCGGCGACGCCGGAGCCGCAGGAGCCGATTGCCGCAATTGCGCTCACCGGGCAAATGCACGGCGCGGTGATGCTGGATGAGGCCGGCGAAGTGTTGCGGCCGGCGCTTATCTGGTGCGACACACGTACGCAACCCGAGTGCGACTGGCTGACGGAGAAGATCGGCTACGAGCGATTGATCGAATTGACCTGCAACCCCGCGCTGCCAAACTTCACGCTGACCAAGCTGCTGTGGGTCAAGACGCACCAGCCGGAGATCTTTGCCAAGATCCGCCACATCATGTGCCCCAAAGATTATGTGCGCTACCGGCTGACCGGCGAGTTCGCCATCGACGTGCAGGAGGCGAGCGGAACCCTGCTGCTCGACGTGGCGCACCGGCGCTGGTCGCGCGAAGTGGCCGAGGCTGCGGGGATCGACATGAGCTGGCTGCCCAAGCTGTATGAGTCGCCGGAAATCTGTGCGCGGATTAACGAAAAAGCTGCGGGGCTGACGGGATTGGAGGCGGGCACGCCGGTGGCCGCGGGCGCAGGCGACCAGGGCGCGGGCGCTGTGGGCATGGGAATTCTGCAACCGGGGAGCGTTTCGGCGACCATCGGGACATCTGGAGTCGTTTTCGCCGCCACAGCTGCGCCAACAAAAGACCCGAAGGGACGGCTGCACACGTTCTGCCACGCTGTGCCGGGCGAGTGGCACGTAATGGGCGTAACGCAGAGCGCGGGGTTGAGCTTGAACTGGCTGCGCGGAGCGTTTTTTGCCGGCCAAAGCTACGACGCGCTGAGTGACGGCGCTGAAAAAGTTCCGCCGGGGTGCGAGGGCCTGGAGTGGGCGCCGTATCTGCTGGGCGAGCGCACGCCGCACCTTGACCCTGAAGTGCGTGCTGCTTTCGCGGGCATCGGAGTACAGCACACCGGGGCGCATTTTGTCCGGGCTGTGCAGGAGGGCGTCGCCTACTCGCTGCAGGACACCTTCACGCTCTTCCGCGAGCTCGGCATTCCAGTCACCGGCATTCGGCTTGGTGGCGGCGGAGCGCGCGGAGCGCTGTGGCGGAAGATTCAGGCCGGCATCTACGGTCACGCGGTCGAGATTCTGGTGGCCGAGGAGGGCGGCGCGTTTGGCTGCGCGCTGATGGCCGGCGTAGGCGTTGGACACTGGAAGAACCTGGACGAAGCGTGCGGGCAAGCGATCCAGGTCGCGCAGAGGATCGATCCGGACGCGAAAGATGTGGAAGCGTACAAGGCGGGCTACGCGCGGTGGAGAAAGCTCTATCCAGCGCTGCGGGGGCTGCGGAACTAGACGAACACGGGTTCGGCGGCCGGCATTGTGAAGTCGGCGAACGTGAATCCGTCGCGTGTGACGATTTCTCCTGTGGTGATGGGCAGCGGCGCGCGGAACATGGGTCCGGCATACACGCAGGTGTGAAACTCGCCGCGCTCGCCACACGGATCGGCTCCAGGCGGCAGATCGCGCAACAAGCTCAAATCGAATTCACGGCCGGCAAAAGCGGCGGAAAGCTGCTTCGTGTCTACGCAGGAAACGCGCGCGCGCAGTCCGCCTGCGATCATCTCGTGCGCCAGCGCATCAGTCGGAATCTGCCAGAGCGGAAAAAGCGGCTCGAGTCCGGTGTGCTCAAGCTGGCGCACGCGATAGGCGCGAACGTCTTCGAGAAAAAGATCGCCGAAGGCGACAGCGTCGATGCTTTCGCTAACGGCGCGCTGGCAGGTTTCGGCCATGCGCTGCTCATAGACTTCGTTCGGGCACGGCCAGGGCAGCGGGACGATCCAGAGCGGGAGCCCCGCGGCTGCGGCCTGGGCTTCGAGCACCGCGCGGCGCACGCCGTGCATGGCCACGCGGTCAAACTCTGAGTTCAGCGTGGTGAGCAGCCCGCAGATCTCGATGGCCGGATCGCGGCGCAGGACGTGAAGCGTCCACGCACTGTCTTTGCCGCTGCTCCAGGAGAGAAGAACACGCTTCATAGAGTGATGATAGCGGTCCACGCTCCCCAACTTGCTTACTTCGCGAAGAGCGTGAGGTCGATACTGCCGGCCATCGCCTTGTAGCCGTCGTCCTTGGGGTGCAGGTGATCGCCTGAGTCGTAAGCCGGATTGAAGTGGGTTGGATTCGCCGGGTCCTGCGTGGCCTTGTCGAAGTCCGCGACGCCGTCGAAGGTGCCGCTTGAGCGAATCCAGTCATTGACCGCCTCGCGGACCTGCTCGCCCTTGTCGGAAGAATAGCCCGCTCCACCGTAGGGCGTCAGGGTCGCGCCGATGGCCTTGATGCCGTGCTCGTGAGCGGCGTCGGCGATCTGCTTGAGCGCCATCTCCAACTGCTGTGCGGTAATGTCGTCGTACGGTGTTGCGAGGTGTGCCAGCCGGCCGATGTCATTGATGCTCTCAAGCACGATGACGTAGCGGACGCCGCTCTCGGAGAGCACGTCGCGATCGAGGCGCGACAGGGCGCTGGGGCCGGCGCCTTCGTTCAGCACGCGATTGCCGCCGATGCCGGCGTTGAGGACAGAAACGTCTTTGAGGTTTGGATCGGCCTGGAGCCGCGCGGCCAGAAGATCGGGCCAGCGCAGATTGGCGTTGTGGGTGGATAGCGCGCCATCGGTGATGGAGTCGCCGAGCGTGACGATGGCGCGCGAGTCGTCGACAGCCTGCACATCGACGCCGTCGAGGAAGTACCAGGAAAAGATCTTTGTCGCGCCGGGCAGATCGGGCGCGGTGGACATGTCTCCATTGGCGATGAAGTTGTCCTGGCACGCGAAGGAGTGGTAGGTTTCTGCGCGCATCACCTGCGAAGGCAGATAGAAGCTAACGACAAGATCGGAGAGCGGCTGCACTGCGAGCGCGATGGGATCGGAGAACAGCTCGGCGCCGGGCGGAATGTTGACGGACGTGGCGCCGCCGAAAGTGATCGCGTGATCGACGCCGGGCTGAATGGCCGCGCTGCCTGCGCTCAACGCCACGTGCGCGTCGCTGATGGTAAGCGGATCAGTGCCGAAGGCGTTGGTAAAGCGCACGCGTATCTGCGCCCCGCCAGCCGAAATGTGGACGATCTGGCGCAGCGTGGTGCCGCTGAACGGGCGGACGTTGAAACCGCCGTCGGCCAACATGGGAGCAGTGGCCCACGTGCCTACCCACTGCGGATGCGGCGCGGACTGCGCAAGAGACAATGCGGGCACAGCAAGGACGAGAGCGGCAAGACGGAAGCAGCGGTTCAACATGGTTCGATTGATCTCCGATTCAGGTTGAGATGGGTGTAAACGCACAGTTAGTGCCGGTCAATGTCGGCTTGGAGCGGTGTGTTCTCGCTGGAGTCGCCTACGCGAATGATGAACTTGCCCGGATCGACAATCCACCGATGGGCGGGTTCATCCCAGTAGCTGAAGGCGCGCGCGTCCAGGTTAATGGAAACGTTGCGCGTCTCGCCGGGATCGAGACGGACCTTGGCGAATCCCTTCAACTCGCGCTCGGGGCGATCAGCCTGCGCGGAAGGGTCGGAGACGTAGAGTTCAGCGACTTCAGCGCCAGCTACGCTGCCGGTATTGGTGATGTCGAAACTGACGTCAACCGCGGAACCCGACGCGGCCGAGGCGGGAACTTTGAGATTTGAGAATTTGAACGTGGTGTAGCTCAAACCGAAGCCAAAGGGAAACAGCGGGTGCTTGCCGGTCGTGGTCCAGTACCGGTAGCCCACCATCAGTTTGTCGCCGTACTTGATGTGCTCGATGGTGTAGTCCTTGGGCTGGCCGTCTTCGCCGATGGTGTGCAGAGTGGTGTTGTCCTTGGGGTCGCCGTAGTACGACTTCGAGGACGGGTTCCCGTCCCAAGTGCGGTCGAAGCTGACAGGAAGTTTGCCCTCAGGGTCGTGCTGGCCGAAGAGAATCTGCGCCACGGCCGTGCCACCTTCCTGGCCGGGATACCAGGTGTGGAGCAGGACGGGAACTTTATCGAGCCAGCGGCTCGTGTCGACGCCGCCGCCTGCCGTGAGTGTGACGATGGTGCGGGGATTGGCTGCGGCGACTGCCTCGATGAGCGCGTCCTGGCCTGGTGGCAGGGTGAAGGTGCGGTCGGCGCCCTCAGTTTCCGTCTTGGGATTGAAGCCGACGGAGACGATCACCACGTCAGCATCGGAAACAGCCTTCTTTTCGTCGGGTGAGTCGGGCATGCCGGCGCTGTAGAAGACATGCGCGTTGGGACCGAGCAGGTTGGCGATGCCGGTGAGGATACTGACCGGCTCGAAGGCGTGGGCCTCCGACGAGCCGCCGCCACCTGCGACCGCGGGATAAGCGTCAGGCCCGATGATGGCGATGTTTTTGATTTTCGCGGGATCGAGCGGCAGCAAATTCCCCTGGTTCTTGAGCAGCGTAATGCTTTCGAGAGCGCCCTGAAGAGCGACTGCGCGATCGGCGACCGAGTAAGTGGAGTCGGCGGGATCGAATTGCGGACGATCTGTCCAGCCGTAGCGCAACTCGGTGCGGAAGAGCCGGAGGAGATGGTCGTCGATGGTGGATTCTCTTACCTGACCAATTTGAACGGCAGGAATAAGATTCTTCGCATTCATGAATTTCGGGCTGGGCATTTCGAGATCGAGGCCGTTATTGACCGCGGCAACTCCGTCGTAGGTTGCGTCCCAGTCGGACATGAGAACGCCCTGAAAACCCCATTCACCCTTGAGCAGTTTGACGTTGAGAAAGTCATTCTGCGTGGCGTGAACCCCGTTCACTTGGTTGTAGGAATCCATCACCGCGTCCACGTGAGCCTTGGTGACGGCGGCCTCAAAGGCAGGCAGATAGATCTCGCGCATGGTGCGCTCGTCGACGTCGACGCTCGCGTTGTGGCGATTGAACTCCTGATCGTTGAGGGCGAAGTGCTTCACTGTAGCGGAAACGCCCTGCGACTGCACGCCTTCAATAAATGGGACCACGAGGGAAGCGTTCAGAAACGGATCTTCGGAAAGGTATTCAAAATTGCGCCCGCTAAGCGGCGAGCGCGCGATGTTTACGCCGGGACCGAGAAGGAAGTTGACGCTGCGGGCGCGGGCGTCGCGTCCCAGGCCTTCGCCGATCTTCCGGGCGAGCTCGGGATCCCAGCTGGCGGCAAGCGCAACGCCGCCTGCATAGGCCGTCGTCGGTCCCCAGGTGCGCACGCCAAGCGAAGCATCGGACATTTTGAAGCGTGGCAGGCCGATGACGGGCATGGGGCGAGTGAACATGCTGTCGATGCCGCCGAGGAGCTCGACCTTCTGGTCGAGCGTGAGCTTGGAGACCATCGCTTGAGCCTGAGCTTCGATGGCGGGCGAATCGGGAGCCGGAGCCTGGGCCGAAACGGCGAGGCTGCCTGCGAGAAGAACTGTGAAAACGAAAGAGAATGGCGAGAGAAGTGAGCGTTCGGAGAGCGTTTTCATATCGCGCCCAAGGTAGCGCATTGGGCCGCCGGATGTACAGAGCACCCGCGTGATTGCGCGTCGCCCCTTCGGCGGATGCGCGAACTATTCACGCCAGACTCATCCGGCTGGCTGCGGTAGCGCAGTTCTCCAGCAAAATCAGGAATTTGCATTGTGACTCGAATCACAGGTATGGGTGAATGGGGTCACTGCCCGCACTTGCGCCGGGAGCGCACACTCAGAGTCCAATGAGCGAGATAGCTGTCGTCCCCGGAGGAGAGTGAACCGTGAGTTTTGATCAAGGATTGAAAACGATTGTGGTCGCGACCGACCTCGAAGGTCAGGCTGAGGCGGCTCTGGATTATGCGCGTAAGCTGGCCACGAACTACGGGGCCCGGATCGTGCTGGCGCACGGGCTCGATCCGATGGAGTACGCAGCCGTTGAAGGGCTCCCCGGCAGTGTCGCAAGCCATTTGACCGAACAGGCTCGCACAGTGCTGGACAAGCTCGCGGGCGACTTGCTTCGCGAGGGAATTCACAGCCATTCCGAGGTGCGGCAAGGGGCGGTTGCCCAGATGCTGGTGGATGTGGCGCGCCAGTACGAGGCCGGGCTGATCGTCATTGGCACCAAAGGGATGGAGGGCGCCGGACCGGTAGTCGTGGGCGCTATTGCGGAGCAACTCGTCAGGTTGTCGCCTTGTCCGGTGCTGGCGGTTGCCGCAGACTGGAATGCAGGCCCCAACCGGCCCAAGCCGGGCGGACCGGTTCTGCTCACAATGGAACAAAACGAATCCGCTGCTGCTGCTGCCGCCACCGCCTACTCCCTGGCGAAGACCTTCGAGCGGCCTCTGCTTGTGTTGCACGTTCGCACAGCCGCCGAGATTAGAGCCGGCAAGGATCCTTGCCTCGCGGCGGATTTTGGCGTCAAGCTCCCACCACGAGGTCATCATGCGCTCAGTGGGGGCTCAGGCTGGCTGCTCAGCGAGGCCCCGGTGCATTGCATCGTCAAGGGTGGCGACCCTGCCGATGCCGTCGCAGAAGCGATTGCCGAAAATCACCCTTGCATTCTTGTGGCCGGGGTAAAACGCTCGAGCGCTACGCCGGGGCCGCATGGCACGGCCTTTGCTTTGCTCTCAGCCTCGCGCGTGCCCGTTCTTTGCGTTCCGCCCGAACGGTCGCGCACAGAGTCGTCGAAGTGGGAGATTGCGCTCCCCGTAGGAGCGCCGTAGCGGGCGGGGACTTGCTCTTCAGGGCATGGTCCCGACCGTTTTCAGGGAAAAATGGGCGGGTGAAAGGAGAAAACCGCACCGTTTTGTCCAACAAAAATCGAGCACAGATCCGGACAAATGAAGAACCGGCGCGACGGGATGGCTGATCCGTGCGACCGGTTTTGGCCCGCGCATATTCCAGCCAAACACCGCGAGCCGGAAAATAGTGGAAAGAGAGACCAGGACGCCTTGGAACCGGACATAGAGCGAGGAAATGCTTAACATTCAACCAGATACGCGTTTGGAACGCTTGGCCGCTGCAGCGGCGCATCCGCTCGCGGAGTTGTTGGATTGCCCACAGGATGCCGGTCGCCTGCTCAGCGGGGAGTCAAAATGCGTCGATTTTGAGCCCGGTGCGGTTGTCTTTCGCCAGCAAGGGCCCTGCAAAGGGCTCTACGTCGTGGTTTCGGGTGATTTTGTGCGCAAGGCGGAGCGTTTTGACATGCGCGTCACGCTCGGATCGGCGCGGCCGGGAGACCTGGTGGAACTGGCCGCCGCGCTCGGAGACGGACATCATACCTATACCTTGAGCGCAGTCACTTACGGATCGTTGCTGTTGTTGCCAATGGATGCGCTGCGCAAGTCGTTTGAAGGCTATCCGCCGCTGCGGATGCGGCTCCTGGAGGAACTGGCGCGTGAAGTGTCGCGGGCCTATATCACCTGCTGTCTGACCCGCGTGACGCCCGCCAGACGCCACAGCAACGCAGTGGCGAGCGCATAGGATTGCCGCGAGTGCGGGCAGTTGGGCCAAGAGTGGTATCAGGCCGGTGGGAGCATCCTGCGTCCCGAATTGTGGTTTGCGCTATACTTCTGGTAGCCCTTAGCTCCCAACGGTATAGGTATGGCCACGCTCCACTCTCATCACCCTCCGGAAGATTGCCTGAATTGTGAGCACCGCCATCTGCGGATGTTCTGCGATCTCACGCCGGAGGCGCTGGCGGACTACGACCAGATCGGCATCATGATGAGCCATGCTCGCGGGGCCAAGCTGTTCTCTGAAGGCGACCCCGCGCGCAACGTTTTTGTCATCTGCTTCGGACAGGTGAAGATCTCCTCAACCTCACGCGACGGCAAAACGATGATCCTGAAGATCGCCGGGCCGGGCGACGTGATGGGGCTGAGTGCAGTGCTGGCCAACGTGCCGCACGAGGTAACAGCCGAGGCGATCGAGCCCTGTCAGGTAAAGACCGTCCGCAAGCAGGAGTTCATCGAGTTCCTGGGCCGCCACGGAATCGCATCCATGCACGCGGCACAGTCGCTCAGTGGCGAGTACCTGACCGTCTTTCACGATGCCAAGCGGCTGGCGCTCTCAGGCTCCGCTGCTGGACGCCTGGCGCGGCTGCTGCTTGACTGGGGACGCGCGTCGGCCAATGGCAAGCCGGAGATTCGTTTCACCATGGCTCTGACGCACGAGGAGATCGCCAACATGGCGGGCACCTCGCGCGAAACGGTGACGCGGCTGCTGAACCAGTTCCGGCGCGACCAGTGGATCACCATCAAGGGGACCAGCCTGACCATCCTGAAGCCGGACCTGCTGGAGCGGTTGACGGCGTAAGCGCGTTCTCCCTCTCGAATTCTTGCGAATCGCGGTAATCCTCGAGTGGATCCGCTCGTGCACTCACGCGGCGCGTTCTTTCCTAACAATGGGCAAGTCTAGTTCGATCCGGTCGTGTGCAACGCGTGGGGCAATGCGTCCCCGGGGGCCGCGCTCCAGGCGGACCAGACCGTAATTGGCCATGGTCTTGAGCGTGCGGGAGAGATTCGGCTTCTTGCGGCCGGTGAGTTGGGACAGTTCTTCAAGCGAGCCGGGCGCCTTCTCCACAATCAGGCGAAGCAGATCGCGATTGCCGGCTGATAGCACTCTGGCAAAGGACTCCGTCGAAGGAAACCAGATGCGCGGCTCGCGTGGTGCGAGCTTGCGCTGCCCGCGCGCGACGGCGAGGGTCATAGCCTTCATCTCGTTGTAACTAGCGATTCCCACTCTTAAAGTCTTCATGAAAGCACTCCTCTCTCTTTCAGCACTGCGTCCACTTCCGTCCAGAAATCGGCAAGCAACGCTGCGGCATCGCGGTACTCATAAGGCCGCACCGTGCGGATGCGGTGACGATGATCCTGCGGGCGGCCACGCTTTTGCCTGCCAACAGGGTGAGCGTTGTCGAATCCCATTAGCCGCTGGCCATTTCGTCCATGCAGCGTAAGCGAGTAATCCAGTCCGTGCGGCTTCTCTGGTGTGACCGGCACCCGATTGACCACGAAGCTGACCCAGTGCCCTCCTGCAGGATCGACGACGAACGTGAGGCCGTCCAGGTCGAGCAGCGTATCAAGGGCGGGATCGTGCTTCCGCATATTTGTTCAATGTTATCAGTTCATCATAACCTTTGCAACCGGTGCCGTCTTCCAGTTCCGGATTGATAACGGCGATCTCGGCTGCGAGGTGTTTTGTTAGTGTTGACCCATGGCCCACGCCGCCGCCGAATCATCGAATGCTTCTCTCGATCTCGAATCCCTCGTCTCCGATGTCGTCGCACAGGCCATGAAAGCCGGCGCCAGTGACGCGGAGGCCGTGGCGCGCGAGGGCGACGAATTCAGCGTGAACGTGCGTTTGGGCGAGGTGGAAACGCTGAAGGAATCGGGCTCGCGCGGGCTTGGGTTGCGAGCTTTTCTCGGCAGGCGATCCGGCTCGGCTTCCACCAGCGACCTGACCGCTGAGGGAATTCGGCAGCTTGTTGAGGGGGCGCTGGCACTGGCAAAGGTCACCGAAGAAGATCCGTTTGCCGGCTTACCGGACGCGGGTGGATTTGGCTCCGCCGCCGGCGATCTGCACCTTTACTTCGACGATGTGTACTCGCTGGATGGAGCGGAGCGCATCGAGTGGGCGCGGCGCACCGAGGCTGCGGCGATGGCTGCCGACCCGCGCATCACCAACTCTGACGGCGGCAGCTTCGACGCTGCAACAGGCCGAAAGGCGTTTGCCAACTCGCGCGGATTCGTGGGCAGCTATCGCACCAGCTATGCCGGGGTCTCCGCGGCGCCGCTGGCCATGGACGCCAATGGCAAGATGCAGCGCGATGGCTGGTGGTCGAGCGCGCGGCGTATCAAACTTCTCGAATCTCCTGAAGCCGTTGGCGTCGAAGCGGCGCGCCGTACGCTGCGGCGGCTGGGTGCGCGTCGCGTGCCCACCCAGCGCGTGCCGATTGTTTTCGCTCCCGAAACGGCGCGAACGCTCGTCGGCTCAGTCTTTGAGGCCGCATCCGGCGATTCGATTTGGCGTAGCGCGTCCTTCCTCGCGGGAAAGATCGGCGAGACAATTGGCGCGGAGAACCTGACCATTGTGGACGACAACACCATGCTGCTCCCGACGGGCGTGGGCGGATTTGGATCCTCCCCCTTCGATGACGAGGGCTTGCCTTCGCTGCGCACGGTTGTCCTCGAGCGTGGAATCCTGCGCAATTACCTGCTGAACACCTACACCGCGCGCAAGCTGGGCATGAAGTCCACGCACAATGCCGCGCGAGGATTGGCAGGCGCGCCGGGAATCGGCTGCGGCAATCTTTACCTTGAGCCAGGAGAACGGTCTCCCGAACAGATCATCGGAGAGGTGCGCGCGGGGCTCTACGTGACCAGCCTGATGGGCTTCGGCACAAATCTCGTCACGGGCGACTACTCGCGCGGCGCGACGGGCCTGTGGATTGAGAACGGCCAGCTCACGCATGCCGTGGAAGAGGTCACGATCGCCGGCAACCTGGCCGAGATGCTGCGCAACGTGACGGCCATCGGCAACGATCTGGTCTTTCGCGGATCGGTGGCTTCGCCGACCATTCGGATCGACGGAATGACAATCGCGGGGGCATGACAATCGCGGGAGTCTGACCGCCGGCGCGGGTAAATCGAATCTCAGGCCGCGCGGAGCGTCAGGAGTGCAATCTCCGGCGGGCAATTCAAGCGGATGGGGACGCCAACGGTGCCCAGACCGCGATTCACATAGAGCTGCAGACTGCCAAAACGGAACCAACCCTCGACATACTTGCGGCCCAGTGGCGGAAGAATCAGAGGGCTCATCAACGGAGCACGGATCTGGCCGCCGTGGGTGTGGCCGGCGAGCACGAGAGAGACTGCCCGGCCCGCTGGACTCGTCAAAAGATCGTCGACGTAGTCGGGTGCGTGGCAAAGGAGCACGATGGGTTCATGCGGCAGATTGCGGATGGCTGCGGGAATCGCCAGCTCAGGGTCGGGTGTGCCCACTAGAGGATCGTCAAGTCCGGCAAGCCAGAATCGAGCGCCCGCGCATTCAATGGGCACGTGATCGTTGATGAGCACGTTGATGCCATTCGCGGTGAGCGCCGCTGAAACATCTTTACTTCCAACGATCACATCGTGGTTGCCGAGCACCGCGTAGCGATGGGGAGATTGGATCTGATTGAGGAGATTGGCGCACTGCCACGCCGCGCCGACGGCGAATCTCCTTGGCGAAAGCCCGTTGGTCACAAAATCGCCGGTGAGAAAAACCGCGTCGGGGTTCAAGCGGTTGACGTGGTTTACTGCGTCGCGCAGGAAGAATGGCTCAGTGTATTCGTCCAGATGGATGTCGCTGAGTTGCGCAATACGGAATCCGTCGAATGCCTGAGAAAGGCCGGGAATGAACACATCGCGGTGCGTGATCTCGATCCAGTGCCGCTCGATCTCGCCGCCATAGAGCGCCAAACTGCCGGCAACAAGCGATCCGCCAACCAGGAAGCGGCGTCGCGTCATTGGCGCCTTCAAGGGTGAGCGAGACACTGTCATACTTCATGGTAGCGAAGTTCGGCGGGTGCAATCGCGTTCGCACGGCCGATTCGTGCCGCCTGTCTGTTATCGCCCATCAAGCGGCGGCCGCAGGTTCGGAAGGAACGCCGGCGAAATATTCGGCCACTTCGCGCCAGTTGTTCACCCGGACGAATTCTGTTGCGGCAATATTGTGCGGCGCGGTGTAGAGCAGCCCCTGGCCTTCGAAGCGAAGCAAGTTTCTGGGCTGGTCGTCGATCAGGAAGTCGGCACGCAGGATGCTTTTGTTGCCGCAGAAGACGTAGTGCGAGGGCGGGATGAAGGGAAAATGGCGCTGCAGCCAGCGGTATTTGGGGCCGAGCGAGTTGGGCACGGCCATGGCTTGCGTGGCGATGAAGATTTCAAATCGCTTGGAAAGATCTTCGAGCACCGACTGGGAATCGGGGATCACATCCAGAACTTCGAAAAAATCCTCGGCGTCGAGAAAGGCACGCAACTGGGCCTGGCGGTCGAGCGGAGTAATCTCCCAAAGGCCTTTGCCCGCGAGGTCTTCCGTCGTCACGTCTTCGTCGAAGGCCTGGTTGTAGCGGCGCAGGTGCTCGGCCAGGGTGTCTGCCATGACTTCGTCCATATCGACACAGATGCGCTGCACGGGGAGATTCTCCTGGAGTGTGTGCCCAAGAAAAGGTTAGCAGGCGGGGAATGGGATGCAGTGGCTCGGGCGGTAGAAGAATTCCGCCGACCAATCGCTTCTACGCGCCCGCCACGCGGGGTTTGCGCGGAGCGCGACCTGCGCCTGGAATCAGCTCCGGTTGCGGCGCTTTGGGAGCGGGCGCCAATGCGGGATCCCAGTAGAGCAGGCGGCTGCAACTGTCGCAGTTGAGCAGTTCGCCCTCGCGGAGCTGGTTCCAGACTTGCGGGCGCACTCCCATTCTGCAGCCGGTGCATTGCTGATTCTCAGCGCGGGCAATGCCGGTGCCGCGACCGGTAGCAATGCGGTCAAAGCGCGCCAGCCAATCGGAATCGAGAGCTGCACGGACCGTCTCTCGTTCCGCGTCCAGGCCGGCCAGCTCTTCCGCCATTGCCTGCTGGCGGGCAGCGACGCTCGAGCGAACCGCGTCCACCTCGGCGGCAAGCTGTTCCACCTGGGCGCGCGTCTCGGCCAGCGCGGCCTCGTGCGCCTCGGTGCGCTCCAGGCTCGCGTATTCGTCGGCTTCCAGGCGGTCGGCTTCTGAAGTCGCGAATTGAATCTCGTGCTCGATGGCAGCAGCCTGCTCGGGAGTCGTCACGGAATCGACCTGGACCCGGAAGTGCGCGGCCTTCTTGCGATGCGTGTCGATATCCCGTTCCAGGCGGGTACGCATCGAGTCTTCGCGGTCCAGCGCGGCAGATAGGTCGGCGGACTGTCGCTGGGCGGCGGCCAGTGCGGCCGCGGCCTGGGCAATCTCGGCTGGCAGCGCGCGCATCTGTTGGTTCAGGCGAGCCCGGTTCAACTCGATCGCCTGGAGCTTTACGAGGTTTTCAATCAGAGCTTGCATCCGTGAGAAGAAGTCTACGGCATAGAGGCGAAAGACACCAAGTGAACGAAGGCCGCCGCTGCGGTAACCGTGATGCACGCCTTCAAACGAGACCAGATGGGTCTCCTGATACGATTTCGGTCGCGGGTCGCGTCAAACAGAGCAGCGGGCTGCGATTCCGGCGTGAAGCGTTCCTGCGAAAATGGTCGAGGCCCGGAAATGTCGGGACGAGGATAAGCGGTGGCGGCGAGGCGAGCGAGCAAACGGCACAAGCGCGGATGGTTGAAGTGGGCCGCTGGTGCAATCCTGCTCGTGTTTCTGCTGCTCGGCGTGGCGATCTCCATTGCGATCCACCGGGCCGAGCCCTTGCTGCGCGCCGCCATTGTCGAAAAACTCGAAGAGCATTTTCAAGCGCGCGTTGAACTTGACAGTTTTCACGTCTCGCTCATCAACGGGCTTTGGGCCGAAGGCAAGGGGTTACGCATCTGGCCTCCGGTCAACGTGGCCGGAGTTGCCGTTCCATTTTCGAATAGCGCAGGCCCGAACGGCGCAGTCGTAACCAAGCCCCTCATCACGCTGGATGAGTTTCGCTTTCATACGCCCCTGCGTTACAAGCCGGGCGAACCTCTCCGAATTGCAGTAGTGCAATTGAGCGGCCTCGATGTCGACGTGCCGCCCAAGCCACATTTCACCCACGCGCCGGCTACCGCTGGTGGCGCTGCGCCCGGCGGGGGCCACCAGCCCCTGCTGAGCTTCCTCATCGACCGGATCGAATGCAATGGCGCCCGTCTGACCATCGAGACCGGCAAACCGGGAAAACTGCCGCTCGAGTTCGACATTGCGCAATTGAAACTCCACAACGTAAGCGTGAGCAATTCAATGCAATTCGATGCGCAGTTGACCAACCCCCGTCCGGCAGGAGTCATCTTCACCTCCGGCAGCATGGGGCCGTGGCAGGTCGAGGATCCCGGAGAAACTCCGGTGATGGGCGACTATCGCTTCGAAAATGCTGACCTCGGCGTCTTCAAAGGGATCGCGGGAATTCTCAACTCGACCGGCAAGTACCAGGGCGTGCTGCGCAATCTCGATGTGGATGGGCAGACGAGCACTCCGGACTTCAGGTTGACGCAATTCGGCACTCCGATGCCCCTGGAGACCCAGTTCCACGCCACGGTCGACGGGACGAACGGAGACACGTGGCTGCATCCGGTGCATGCACGGCTCGGCGAATCGCGCTTTACCGCCGAGGGAAAGATCGTACGCATTCCGCCGGAGACTTTGTTCAACGGGGCGGCGCGACCCGGCGGGCACGAAATCTCGCTGAATGTGTTTGTGGACGGCGGGCGGATGGAGGACTTTCTGCGCCTGGTGAGCAAGAGCGGGACGCCGCTGATGACCGGCGAGCTGACGCTGAGAACAACGCTTGAGATTCCGCCGGGAACGGAGCCGGTGGACGAAAAGATGAAATTGAATGGGAGCTTCAACCTTGTAGACGCGGCGTTCACAAGCGCGAAGTTTCAGAACGGCGTGGGCGAGCTGAGCCTGCGCGGGCAAGGCCAGCCGAAGGAGGCGAAGGACGCCGGAAACCAGGTGCGCTCCGCGATCGAGAGCAATTTCACAATGGCCGGCGGAGTGATTACGCTGCCCAATCTCCAGTACACCGTGCCCGGAGCAGAGATCGACTTGGTGGGCAAGTATGGCCTTGAAGGCAGTACTATCAATTTCACGGGCACAGCCAGGACTGACGCGACGGTTTCGAAGATGGTGGGTGGCTGGAAGGGGTTGCTGCTGAAGCCGGCCGACAGAATCTTCAGAAAAGATGGAGCGGGGACAGAGGTTCCCATCCATATCGATGGCACTGAACAGGATCCGCACTTTGGAATCGACTTCCACCGCATCAATCACACGGCCCCTCAGATTCCCGGCCAGTCTCAGTAAGGGCGCAATCATTCTGCATTGCACAGCACGAGCGAGGAAACTGCCATGTTCGAAACGAGTCGAATGTTGAGTAGGATGGTGAAATGCGCTGCCGGCTTGGTGCTGGTGGCCGCGACGATCGCCGCAGGAGGGCAAACAGCGCCGGTGAATAAGACGACGACTGCGCAGAGCGCGGAGCAGGCGAAGCAACTGAACTGGTGGAAGAATGCCGTGATCTACGAGGTGTACCCGCGCAGCTTTCAGGACACGAATGGCGATGGGATCGGCGACCTGAACGGGATTACGGCGCGGCTCGACTACCTGAAAGACCTGGGCGTAGATGCAATCTGGCTGACGCCGGTCTACCCATCGCCGCACGTGGACTTCGGCTACGACATTTCCGATTACAAGAACATCGATCCGCAGTACGGCACGCTCGCTGATTTCGACCGCCTCGTGTCCGAGGCAAACAAGCGCCACATCCGGGTGATGATGGACATGGTGATGAACCACACCTCGGATCAGCATGAGTGGTTCCTTCAATCGCGGTCGTCGCGCTCGAATCCTTATCGCGACTGGTATTGCTGGCACGACGGCAAAGGCCAGACCGCTACAGATAAGGGCCAGCCGCCAAACAACTGGCAATCGCTCTTCGGCCACTCGGCCTGGCAATGGGATGAAAAGACGCGCCAGTACTACTATCACAAGTTCTACGTCCAGCAGCCGGACCTGAACTGGCACAACCCCGCGGTGCACGAAGCATTCAAGGAGATCATCGCCTTCTGGCTCAAGCGCGGCGTGGGAGGGTTTCGCTTCGACGCGATTACGACGCTCTTCGAGGATCCGAGCCTGGCCGATGAGGGAGTGGTGCTCGGCAAGGACGGCAAGCCGGTGATCAACGCATTCGGCGATCCGCAACTGGACGGCTCGAAGACCGATAACCAGCCTGGCCTGCACGAGGTGATGGAGGAGATGCGTGCGGAAGCAGACAAATTCGCTTCGAGCGAGTTTCCGGGTACGCGCGTGCTCATCGGCGAGACGTACCTGCCCAACATCGCCGAGCTGATGAAGATGTATGGAACGCAGGACAAGCCGGAGTTTCATCTGCCGATGGACACGCAAGTGGGCATGATCAACAAGCTGGACGTGACGGCATTCCGGCAAAAGCTGATCGACGCGGAGACTCATCTCGGCACGCGCATTCCGCTGCTGCTCTTCGACAATCACGACAACCCTCGGATCGACGCGCGTTACGGCGACGGCGTGCACGACCTGGACATTCAGCGCGTGATTTCGACGATCCTGCTGGCCAGCCGCGGCGTGGCCCTGATCTACTACGGCGACGAGATCGGAATGAAGACGACGCCACCCACGCGCAAGCAGGACGTAAAGGACCCGATCGGGATCACCGGTTGGCCGAAGGAGAAGGGCCGCGATGGCGAACGCACGCCGATGCAGTGGGACGGAACCGCGAATGCCGGCTTTACTTCTGGCGCGCCGTGGCTACCCGTGCCGCCGAACGCGGCCGCAATCAACGTGCAGGCCGAATCGAGCGACCCCAATTCGCTGCTCGCGTGGTACAAGGCTCTGATCCAGCTCAAGAAGACCGTTCCGGCACTCGAGAGCGGCGCCAACATCATGCTCGACCCGGAAAACACAAAGGTGCTGAGCTGGATGCGGCAGGCGGCGGGTGCGCCACAGGTGGTGGTGAGCGTGAACTTTACGGCCGACACGGTCACTACCGATCTGACCCTGGGCGAAGCCGGAATGCGGGCAAGAAAATTGAAAACCCTGCTGAAGACACCCGGTGGACCGGACACTGTGGCGATCAACCGGATTGTGCTGGGCCCGTACGGCGTGTACATCGGCGAAGTGCAGTGACGGGCCGCTCTAATTCCACCGCCCCGCAGCGCAAAGTTCATCAACCGCGCGTAGACTGGTGGCGGATTCCTACCGCCATCAATCGCGCCGTCAATCGAAGGATCGGCGATGAGCGACCTGCCGAAACACGATTCCACCGATAAGCGCCGGCAATATCGCGATGCTCGCTTCGCCATGCTGTTGTCGTTCGTCGTGGGCGTGCTCATGCTCGCCGGGAAGATGACGGCTTATCTCTACACGGACTCCTCCGCAATTTTTTCCGACGCCGCGGAGTCGGTGGTGCATGTGGTCGCTGTGGCGTTTGCCGTCTTCAGCCTGTGGCTGAGCGCCCGGCCTGCTGTCGCGCATTTTCACTACGGATACGAACGCATCACCTTTTTCTCCGCCGGCTTTGAAGGCGCGATGATCGTGCTCGCCGCGGGAAGCATCATTTACACCACGACGGAGAAGTGGAAAAGCGGCCTGGCGCTGGAGCACCTGGGCCGCGGCGTGATTCTCATCGTCGCTGCCGGCGTGCTCAACGCTGTTTTGGGGTGGTATCTTCTGCGCATCGGCCGGCGGAATCATTCACTGATCCTGGAGGCCGACGGAAAGCACGTGCTGGCTGACAGTTGGACCAGTTTTGGCGTTGTGGCCGGCTTGGCATTGGTGATGACGGCGGGATGGAAGCCCTTCGATCCCCTGGTTGCTTATGCCGTCGCGGCAAACATTCTGTGGACCGGCGGTCGTTTGCTTTGGCGATCCTTTAAAGGGCTGCTCGATTACTCGGACCCCAAGGTCGGTCATCTGATTCGAGCGCGCCTCGACGCGCTTTGCCTTGAACTCGGCCTCGAATACCACGGCGTGCGCTTCCGCACCACGGGTTACCGGCAGATCATTGAAGTTCACCTTTTATTTCCAGACAAGATGCGGCTGGGCGAGGCCCACCGGCTGGCGACTCAGGTGGAAGAGCAGCTCGCGCTCGACCTGGAGATGCCCGCGGAAGTGACGACGCATCTTGAATCGCTGGAAGATCACTCCGAAGTCCATCACGCGCAGCACTACACCGGCCGGCCCGATTGAGGCGCGGACCGGCCATCCGCCATCGGCCGCCGCGAAGTCCAAATTACGCTTCGGGCGTCCCGTGCGGCAGCGCTCATCCCGCAATCGACTCAACCAGCCGGTTCATTTGCTCTTCCTGTCGCTCAATCGACTCCACCAGCCTGAATTGCGTGCGGCAGCGGTCCAGGTTGTGCCCTTCGCGATGCACCTTGAAGTAGGTGTCGCCGGCCAGATAGTCGGCGAGGAAACGAATCCCGATCTCGAAAGTGATGAGTTTGCCTGAGAAGGCTAAACACTTTTTTTCCTTCGCTGTCAGGAACGCGCCCGCCGATTCAAGGTAGCCGCGAACCAGCGCCTCGAACATCGGGAATTGCATCGTAACTTGGGACAGATCCTTCTCGTCTTCAGCCGCCGGGCTGGTGGTCGTGCGCACCATGTCGCCGAAGTCGTAAAGCGCCAGGCCCGGCATCACGGTGTCGAGATCGATCACACAGACCGCCTCGCCGGTCTTGTCGTCGAGCAAAACATTATTGAACTTTGTGTCGTTATGGGTGATGCGCTCGGGAAGATCGGCGTCGAGGAGAACGCCGGTGATGGATTCGCGCGAGCGGGCAAACTCGATCTCCGGTCCGGCCAACGCGGCGCGTCCGGCAACGTCCGCGTCGATTGCCTCCTCCAGCGCGGCAAAGCGTTTGGGTGTGTGGTGAAAGTCGGGAATCGTCTCGTGCAGGCGCGGCGGAGGCAAACTGCTCAGTTGCTGCTGGAAATTGCCAAAGGCGTGCGCTGCCTGGAACGCCTGCCCGGCAGACGACACGGTTTCATGGGTGCGCGCATTTTCAATGAAGCAATAGGCGCGCCAGGTTTCTCCCTGCGCATCCACATGCCACTTGCGCCCATCCCGCGCGGGAATCAGCCGGAGCGCGCGGCGTGCGTCATCCGGCTGGCCTGCAGCGAGTGCAGCCAGATGCGCCGTCACGCGTTCGACATTTTGCATCACCACCATGGGATCGCGGAAGACATGGCGATTGATGTGCTGCAAAATGGATCGAACGGTCGCGCCCTGCGCCTGGCTGGTGACGAGGTAGGTGTCGTTGATGTGGCCGCCACCATGCGGCGTCAGGCTCAGGATTTCGCCGCTGAATTCGAATTGGCTTGCTGCGGCGCGGGCATCGGCCGGCGTGCTCATGACCAGAGTCTTTCAGGATAAAGGCCATCGGCAATCAGGCGGCGTATGCTCTCGACCACGCGCGGGCGGTCCTCGCGATAGGTGACGCCAAACCAGGAATCGCGCGAGCGCAGCACCTTGACGCGCGCCTGCCTGGCGCGAACCAGCTCACCGACGGTATTGGGAATGTAGCACTCCGATTTCAAGTCGGCGGCATTGGCCTCAAGAAACTTTTCAAAGCGCTCGCGCAGTTGATCGAAGACCTGCGGCGTGAATCCCCACATATTCATCGAGACCGGCTCGTCGCCGGTGAGCTTTGTAACGGTGCCGGCAGCATCGGTGTTGCGTGCGCCGGTTCCGTCGCGTTCCACCTTGGTGAGCTCAACGATGTGCTCGAGGTAGCCATCATCAGAGACCTGGCAAACGCCGCGCGCCACCGAGCCGAAGTCGGAGAGCGTATTGCGCAGCACGAAGCCGACCATCGAATAGTCGGGCGAGCCGGAAGTCAAGTGCCCGGCCAGCGAGCGGTAGCCGTCGGCGCCATAGAAATCGTCGGCGTTGATGGCGGCAAAGGGCTCGTGGATTGCGTCTGCACACAGCAGGATGGCCTGCGTGGTGCCCCACGGCTTGGTGCGCCCTTGAGGCACGGCAAAGCGAGGAGGAATATCCTCGAGCGCCTGAAAGACGTAGTCGACCGCAACACGCTTTTCAAAGCGCGCGCCGACGATCTCGCGAAATTGCTGCTCGATGTCTTTTCGGATGACGAAGACCAGCTTGCCGAAGCCTGCGCGGAGAGCGTCGAAGATGGAGTAGTCGATGATAGTTTCGCCGGCCGGGCCGAGAGGGTCGATCTGCTTCAGGCCGCCGTAGCGACTGCCCATTCCGGCAGCAAGAATAAGAAGCGTGGGAGAGGACGTGGAGTTCATCAATCAGTGCCTTTTCGAGAGCTTAATCCAATCGAATGGTACAACACGAGGGGGTTCTGGGAAACGACGGTGGAATCAGGGACCGACCACGCTCACAAGAAGGACGCGCCGGTAGCCGATTTTTGTCGGTTCCAGAAATGAGAAGCGATGCAGACCGGGTGTCTGCGAGCGACGATTGACAACGAAATGACAAAAATTGGCATCGGCGCACGGGCAGCGGCTCAGGAGGTCTGCTACAGTGGGTTGCCATGAGAATTCACGACCTTTGCCGGCCGTTTCTTTCGACTTCGCTTGTGGCTGCACTCGGATTTTGGAGCGCAACTCTGATGCTTCCCGCGCAAACGCCCCCTGCGCAGAATCCGCTGCCGCCGGTGCCGGATTGGGCGCTACCTGGTTCGGCCACCCATCAACAGGTGGCGCCGCCCGCGGACTTTCACCGGCCCAGTACAAATTTCGATGCGCCGATTGGAGTATTCGATGGCCAATCGGACGTTGGCAGCGCGCTCGTGCCGGGCAGCGCAAGTTACGATCCCGCGACAGGCCAGTACACCATTAACTCCGCTGGCTACAACGTCTGGTACACGCGCGACGAGTTTCGATTCTTGTGGAAACGCATGTCGGGCGACGTGTCGCTCGCAGCCGACATCAACTTCCCCGATCCGAAGGGTTACGGCGACCGCAAGGTCGTGCTGATGATCCGGCAAAGCCTCGACGACGATTCGAAGGCTGCGATGGTAGCCGAGCACGGAGCGGGGATGGTGCACCTGGCGTGGCGGCCGGAGAAAGACACTCGCGTGACGGATATGGAATTCCGCATCGGCGGGCGTGGCCGTCCGGGCGGCGCGAGTCCTGACAGCCTGGTGACAATCAGCGCCAAGCGGATCGGGATCGAGAAGCACGGCGACGAGTTTACGATCTGGTTGAGCCTGGACGGCGAACCGATGCACCAGTTCGGCCCGCCGATCAAGCTGCATCTGGACGCGCCCTTTTATGTCGGCATCGGGTTTTGCTCACACCAGCCAGAGACGGTGGACACGACTGTGCTGTCGAATGTAGTGCTGGAAAACAAAGCGGGGAAGGTGCGGTAGCGGCGGCGTCCACAGAGCCTGATCTGCTTATTCCTCAACTCCTCGTACGGGCATCTTGGCTGCGACGCTTAGGACGAGACAACTCTCCTCATTGGTCAGCAGGAAGGCCTGAATGCTCGCAAATGAATCGCGAAGGGCGAGAGCGGCGTGTTCAGTTGTGCAATTGCCGATGCGAAGCCAAATCACCTTTGGCGGGCTCCCGTGAAGCGCACTAAGCTCAGAAAAATCTGAATCCTTGGAGAGAATTGCGAAGTCATTCTCAGCGGCGAAGCGCCAGACATCTCCATCCGGGGCGTTATGCAGTCCGCAGTCCTCAACATGGCTGGATCCAGGATATAGATCGGCAATCAGCGCGGTCAGGCGCGGCGATAAGTTTTAATCGAGCAGGAGTTTCAAGCGGATAGAATCTCGAACTTACGTTCGCGGTCCGCGGCAAAGGCCAAACAGGCGCGAATATCTTCTTCCCGCAGCGCTGGGAAATCGGCGAGGATCTGCGCCTCAGTCATTCCAGCGGCCAGGTAGTCCAGCACGTCGTACACGGTGATGCGCAGGCCGCGAATGCAGGGCTTGCCGCTGCGCTTGCCGGGCTCAATGGTGATGATCTTCGAGTAGTCCATGCAGTCTTAGCATAGGTCAACCCCGGAAGGTCTGCAATGCAATTCAGAACAGGCGTCTTGCCCCCTCCCTGCCCTGCGTGTTTGACTGGTTGCCGGAAAGGTGAGCGGCGCTTATGGCATACGTTCTTGCGTTGGATCAGGGAACCACGAGCTCGCGGGCCATCCTCTTCGACTCGGCGGGCGCGATTGCGGCCGTCGCGCAGAAAGAGTTCCAGCAGTTCTATCCGCAGGCGGGCTGGGTGGAGCACGATCCAACGGAGATCCTGACCAGCCAGCTCTCCTGCGCTGTGGAAGCGCTGGGCAAGGTGGGCGCGCGGCCTCGCGACGTCGCGGCAATTGGCATCACCAACCAGCGCGAAACCGTGATTGTGTGGGACCGCGCGACCGGCAAGGCGATTCATCCCGCGATCGTTTGGCAGGACCGACGCACAGCGGCGCAGTGCAAGGCGCTCGAGGACAGCGGAGCCGGAGAGAGTGTCTCTTCGAAAACAGGCCTCGTGCTCGATCCATATTTCTCCGCAACCAAAGTGAAGTGGATCCTCGACAACGTAGCCGGCGCGCGGGCGCGGGCCGAACGCGGCGAGCTCGCTTTTGGAACGGTAGACAGTTGGTTGGTGTGGCACCTGACCAGCGGCCACAAACACGTGACCGATGTGACCAACGCATCGCGCACGCTGCTCTTCAACATTGTGAAGGGCGAGTGGGACCAGGAGCTGCTGAAGCTCTTCGGAATTCCCGCGAGCATGCTGCCTGAAGTCGCCTGGTCGTGCGAGCGCGTGGGCGAGGTCACCACGACGCTGGGGCTCGGCGGCGTGCCGATTGCCGGCATTGCCGGCGACCAGCAGGCAGCGCTCTTCGGCCAATTGTGCTGGAGCGCGGGCGAGGCCAAGAACACCTACGGAACGGGCTGCTTTTTGCTGCAGAACATCGGCTCGGAATTCATGCGGTCCAAGCACAAGCTCATCACGACAGTGGCGGCGAGCACGCAGAAGCGGCTTGAATACGCGTTCGAAGGCAGCATCTTCATTGGCGGCGCGGTGGTGCAGTGGCTGCGCGACAATCTGAAATTGATTGCGACCTCGGCGGATGTTGAGGCTCTGGCAGCGAGTGTCCCAGACACGGGCGGTGTGGTCTTTGTGCCGGCGTTTGTGGGCCTGGGAGCGCCGCACTGGGATGCGCATGCGGCCGGAATGCTGATTGGTTTGCGCCGCGACACCGGGCCGGGACACATTGCGCGTGCCGCGCTCGAAGCCATCGCGTTCCAGGTGGCCGATGTTCTCGAAGCCGTCCACAGCGAAACGGGCGCGCCGCTCCAGGCCCTGAGAGTCGACGGCGGCGCTGCGGTAAACGATCTTCTGATGCAGTTCCAGGCCGACATTCTTGACGTTCCTGTTGTGCGTCCGCGCGTGACGGAGACGACGGCGCTGGGCGCGGCGTACCTTGCCGGATTGGCAACCGGCTTCTGGGCGAGTCCCGATGCGCTGCGCGCCGAGCGCAAGGGCGACGTCTGCTTTGAGCCGAAAATGGGCTCGTCCGAACGTTCGGACCGGCGCGGGCGCTGGCAGCGGGCCGTCGAGCGAGCCAAGGCCTGGACCGCGTAGTAATCTCGATGAAACCGGCTGCAAATTTGCGTTGATGCCATGCCACTTTGTTCCGATCGCTGAACAGGAGTCTTAAGGCTGTGAAATTGTTTCGAGGCTTACGGCCGCTCCAGCGTGCGGGCGCTTTGCGCGACGCTTTCGCAGGCGTCGTGATGGCGGCGATGGACATCCCGCAGGTGCTGGGATATAGCAAGATTGCGGGAATGCCGGTGGTGACGGGCCTTTATTCCCTGCTGTTGCCGCTGGTGGCGTTCGCGGCCTTCGGTTCTTCTCGCTACCTGGTCGTGGCTGCGGACTCGGCGACGGCGGCGATCTTTGCGGATGGTGTCGCGGGCACGGCGACACCGGCCGGGGCGCAATACGTAGCGCTCGCGGCGATCGTGGCGGTCCTGACGGCGATCATTCTTCTGCTGGCGCGGCTGCTGCGCCTCGGCTTCATCGCGGATTTTCTTTCGCGCACGGTTCTGGTGGGCTTTCTTACCGGCGTGGGGTTTCAGGTGGGAATCTCCGTGCTGAGCGAGATGCTGGGCGTGCCAGTGGATTCGCACCGGCCGGTGGTCGAGCTTTGGGAAGTGGGTCGCGGCCTGCCCCGTGCAAATCTACCCACGGTGGCACTGTCGGCGTCGGTGTTGGCGTTTGTTCTGCTGCTGCGGCGCTTCGCTCCCAAGATCCCTGGCGCGCTGGTGGCCGTAGTGGCCGCGATTGCGGCAAGCGCGGCGTGGAACTTTGCGGGACATGGGATTGCGACGATCGGGCCGGTGGCCAGCGGTCTGCCGCACCTGGGATTGATGGCGCTGCTCAGCCTGCGCGAGATGGACCGTAAGGAAATGGAGCTGCTGATCACGGTGTCGGCCTCGTGCGCCGTGATGATTCTTACGCAGAGCGCCGCGACCGCGCGCGATTTATGCGGCGAAACACTACGAGAAGGTGGACGAAAACATCGATCTGTACGGGCTCTCAGCTGCGAATGCCGCAGCGGCGCTGAGCGGCGGGTTCGTGGTAAATGGCAGCCCCACTCAGACGGCGATGATGGAAGATGCCGGCGGAAAAAGTCAGATGGCGCAGGTTTCAACTGCGGTCGTAGTGGGAGTAGTGCTGCTGTTTCTTACCGGGCCGCTCCAGCACTTGCCCACTTGCGTGCTGGGCGTGCTGGTGTTCCTCGTCGCGTTGCGGCTCATCGATTTCAAAGAGCTGCGGAACATCCTGTCGGAGAGTCCTCAGGAATACGCACTGGCAGTGATGACAGCGGTGGTTGTGGTTCTGGTGGGAGTGGAAGAGGGGATTGTGCTGGCGATGCTGGTTTCGTTGGCGCGCGTCGTCCGGCACGATTACCACCCGCATAGCGGCGTGTTGCAGGCAAACCCGGACGGAAGCTGGCGGCTCGTGCCGGCTGCGCCGCATGTGGTCACTGAGCCTGGCCTCGTACTCTACCGGTTTGGCGCGGAGCTTTTTTATGCCAATGCCGGGCGTTTTATCGAGGAAGTCACGCAAGTGGTGCAGCCTGTTCCTTCAGCCGTGAAGTGGGTGGTGGTGGATGCCGAGGCCATGACGCATCTGGATTACACTGCGGCTCGAATCTTGCAGGGACTGAAAAAGAGTCTTGCCGATGCTGGAGTAGAGCTGGCGTTCGCGCGCGTGCCTTGGGATCTGAAATCCGACCTCGATCGGCATCACGTGACGGAAGTGATCGGGCCAGATCGCATGTTCAACCGGCTGCACGAAGCGATTGCCGCGTTTGAAGCGTCGGAAAAGCCGCCGGAAGCCTGAAGGCGCGATTGAGATTCTGCGAATGCGGCGCGGTGCGAGGCTCGCTCCGGCCTCGCCGATGCTCCAACCGCGAGCCTTTCAGCCGATCTCCTGGTTCCAACCCTCCAGCGTTTTCTTGAACTCCAGCATGAACTTGCCGCCGTCGGCGCCGTCGATGAGGCGATGATCGAAGCCAAGACAGAAATACTGCATCGACCGAATCGCAATCGTGTCGTTGCCCTCGGCGTCCGTGAGCACGGCCGGCTCCTTGCGCAGGCCGCCAACGGCGAGGATGGCCGACTCGGGCTGGTTGATGATCGGCATTCCAAACTCGCCTCCGAAAGCTCCAGCGTTTGTCAGTGTGAATGTCGACCCGCCAACTTCATCGGGCGAGAGCTTCTTTGACCGCGCGCGAAGAGCGAGATCGGCGATCGAGTGCGCGAGATCGGCGAAACTCCGCTGCTCGGCGTGGCGAATGACCGGCACGATAAGTCCCCAGTCGAGAGCCACTGCGATTCCCAGATCAATAGACCGGTGATAGCCGATAGCGAGTCCCTGGCCCGTGCTTTCAAGCGACGCGTTGACGATGGGGCAGCGGCGCAGCGCGGCAACTGCTGCGGCAGCGATGAACGGCATGAAGGTGAGCTTGACGTGGTGGCGATGGTCGAAGTTTGCCTTGCGCTGCTCGCGCAGGCGCGCGATGCGCGTCATGTCAACTTTATAGACGGTGTAAACGTGAGGGCTGACGCGCACGCTCTCGAGCATGCGCTCGGCGATGATGGCCCTCATGCGGGTGAGCGGCACGGGATCGGCCGGAAGGGTTGCGAGATCGGGCGCCACCTGCGGTGGGGCAGCCCGCCCGCTCGCGCGGGCGACTTCGGCTTGGTTGACGCTTCGAGCATCGGTACCAGCGCCGGATGCGGCGGCCTGCCTCAGAACATCGTCTTTCGTGATGCGGCCCTCGGAGCCCGAGCCTGCGATGCGGCCGAGCTCGACGCCGTGCTCTTTGGCAATGCGGCGAGCGAGCGGCGAAGAGCGGATGCGACGACCCGCCGCCACCGAAAGAGCAGGGACCTCGGGTTCGCCGGCTGAGGACGCGGCAGCCTGCGCCTTCGGTCGCGTCTGTGAGACGGTGGACTTTTCGGCCGGTGCAGGCGCGGCAACCTTTGAGCCCGCTTCACCAATGATGCCGACGACGGTGTTGACCTCGACGGTGGCGCCCTCCGGAAACCGAATCTCAGCCAGCACGCCGGCAACGGACGAGGGAATCTCCGCGTCCACCTTATCGGTGGAGATCTCGAAGAGTGGCTCGTCGATTGCGACGGTATCTCCGACAGCCTTGAGCCATTTCGTGATCGTGCCCTCAAAGATCGACTCGCCCATCTGGGGCATGATGATTTCCGTCGGCATGCGTTCCTCTCTTCGCGGTCCGGTCGGCGCCCACACTGCTCGGGCGCGTCGCGAGAGTCTCCTGCCGGATTATAAATCGCGGGCGCTGTGAAGGTGACAGGCGCGCTCAGGCCGAAACAGGCTTGCCTTTGCTATGCCGCAGGCGCTCAATCTCTGGTGGAATCTGGAGGGGCGTGTCTTGCGCGGGAAATTCTTGAGTCGGAATCTCGGAAGTTGCAGATTCGGGCGCGGCAGCGGCCAGCGCGCGAATTGCGGAGAGGCTTTCGACATGTGCGACCTGCTCATCGAAGACGGTCCCGAACTCACGTGCGGCCACGTGCGCCAGCGATTCGAGGCTCGGCAGGTTCTTCGCATCCGCGGCTTCCTTTTCCAGACTCGTGACAGGACGGTCAGTGATGCCGCAAGGATTGATAAGCGCGAAGTCGCGCAGATCGGTAGTGACGTTGAAAGCAAATCCGTGCGAGGTCACGCCGCGGGCGACGTGAATGCCGATGGCGGCAATCTTGCGGCCGGTGGATTGTGTTGGCGCGTCGCATGGCGCACTTTCAGACGAGGGCAGTGGCTCGGGAAGTCCGCACCACACGCCAGTTAATCCGCAGATGCGTCCGGCTTTCACACCAAACTCGCCGCAGACGCGAATCAATGCCTCTTCCATCAGGCGAACGAAGTCGACCGGCCCGAGCCGATTGTGGCCGCTGGGATTTCGCAAGCTGCGCAGATCGAAGATCGGGTAGCCGATGAGCTGGCCGGGGCCGTGATAGGTGACGTCGCCGCCGCGGTTGATCTCGTGGAGCGTGACGCCGCGCGCGGCCAAAAGCTCGTCCGACGCCAGGACATTTGCGCGCTTGGCGTTGCGGCCCAGCGTGAGCACGGGCGGATGCTCGAGCAGCAAAAGCACGTTGCCGATGCGGCCTTCGGTGCGCAGCGCGACCAACTCCTGCTGCAGGCGCAATGCCTCGCCGTAATCCACGCGCCCGAGATAGAGGTACTGGATCATCGCTTACTGCGATTGTAGCGAGCCGGTCGCGACCAGGGCGAACCGTCGCTCCAGGATTAATCCGCAACGCGCTGCTGCAACAGCGGCAGGAATGCCGTGCGAACCCGATACGCCGACCAGAATCCAGAGAATGATGACGACGATCGCGATCGGCAGAGCTTTCGGCGCCATCAGCAGATTCACAATGAAAATGTTCACGATGACCGCGCCGAGCACAGCGAGGGCCAGCGGCACAAAGCGATTGACGAGAAGCAACAGCCCAGGAACTACTTCGCAGACGCCGACGATGTACATATAGCCCGTGGCGATCATCGCCCCGAGAAACTGCCCGGACAGGCCCGGAGGCAAGGGCGCCTTGGGAAGGAAGTTGAAGAGATGGTTGGCGCCAACGAACACCATGAGTGCGCCAAGCAGCAGGCGAGCAATAAGGGAGGCGATTTTCATTTACTTCTCCTGAATTCAAAGTGAAAAAGGAATGAGACCGTAAGAA
Source organism: uncultured Acidobacteriaceae bacterium (assembly GCA_963835355.1). Taxonomy (GTDB): domain Bacteria; phylum Acidobacteriota; class Terriglobia; order Terriglobales; family Acidobacteriaceae; genus Telmatobacter. The sequence continues at coordinate 45,832 of CAWIFE010000008.1, forward strand.
CAGACCTCAACCCGGCGCAGAGAAAGTCATCGCCGCGCAGAGACCCTGGACAGAAAGTCGATGGCCGCGGACCGCAGGGCGATGCAATTGTTTTTCCTCGCTGCGAGGCGCGTCCGCTCTATTTTGACGGATCAACCAGCGCCTGATTGACGAGCGCATGCACGCGGTAAAGCAGGTCGTGATTGTACCGGCTGGTCCGTCGCTGGATCATGCCGACAAAAACGATGTCATTGGTTGGGTCGGCCCAGAACCAGGTGCCCGCGGCGCCATCCCAGAAGAATGTGCCCTTGCCGTCCGAAAGATCGGCCAGCGGCGGATCGTAAACGACCGCGCAGTTGTAGCCGTAGCCGAAGCCCGGCCGCATGATGTGCTGGCCGATTCCAAATTGTCCTGTCAGCAGCGCGGCGGGTAGGTGGTTCGACGTCATCAGCTTGACCGTCCCCGGTGCCAGAATACGTGTTTCGCCGCGCGTGTCGCCCAGCTCGCCGCCATTCAAGAGCATCTGCGCAAAGCGGTAGTAATCCTCAGCAGTCGAAACCAGGCCGCCGCCGCCCTCGGGATTGGTGGGCTGGGTGGCGTAGTCGTCGGGGATTCCGTTGGTCGTCGCCTCCGCAACCAGCTCGCCATTCACCTCGTGGTAGCCGGCGGCAAAGCGAGCGCGCTTGTCTGCGGGAACGAAAAAGCCCGCGTCATTCATGCCCAGCGGCACGAAGATGTGGTCGCGCATAAAGTCGGGAAGCGACTGGCCGGAAAGCTTTTCGACGATGTAGCCCTGGATGTCCATCGACAAGCTGTAAACCCAGCGTGTGCCGGGCTGATAGAGTAGCGGGGCCTGCGCCAGGCGTTCGATCCGCTCCTGAAGGTTCTTCGCATCGTTCAGCTTCAGGTCATGGACCATCTTGTCGACGGGCGTGTCGTTGTTGCCGTAGGTGAAGCCGGCGGTATGCGTCATCAGCTCATGCATCGTCGGCGCGTGTTCGGGGTCGGCCAGGAGCATTTTGCCGTTGGCGTCGAAACCATTGAAGACCTTGAGGTGAGCGAACTCGGGAATGTACTTCGAGATTGGGTCTGACGGCAGCCATTTGCCTTCTTCGTAAAGGATCATCATCGCCACGCCGGTCACCGGCTTGGTCATGGAGTAGTCGCGGAAGATGGTGTCTTTCGTCATCGGCGTCGCGGTCGCCATGTCGCGCATGCCGTAGGTGCGGTAGTCCACAATTTTGCCGTGACGGGCGAGGATCGTGACCGCTCCAGCGAGCTGCTTCTGGTCGACTTCTTCCTGGATCGCCGCGTGGAGGCGCTCCAATCGCTCAGAAGAAAAGCCGACCGACTCCGGCGTGACGGGGGTCATGTCGATGACCGGCGGGGCGGGTTGCTGGGCACGCCCATCGAATCGGGCCGATCGCGAAAATAAGTGCGACGAAGGCGGTGGTGAGAAGCAGCGATGCGGACCTTCTCATGGGGATCCTTTCGAGCGATGGGTTTGCAACGTGAATCGTCCGGGAATCTTTATAGCAGATGCGAGGGGGCTTGACGGCCGGAGCGAATGCCTTCCGAATGAATGTTGGTTAGAATAGATGCAGATAACGGAGATAGGCGCCCATGCGGCCATCGGAGATACTTCCGCAACACCGGGAGACCATTCGCCAACTTGTGCAGCAGGCAGGAATGGCGAACCCGCGGATCTTCGGAAGCGTCGTGCGCGGCGAGGACAAGGAGGGCAGCGACCTCGATATTCTTGTCGACCCAGCGCCACGCGCCAGCCTGCTCGCCATGGAGCTGCTCCAGTCGCGCATTGCTTTGGCAACCGGAGTCAAAATCGACCTTCGCACGCCCGAAGAGATTAACCCCAAGTTTCGTGATAAGGTGCTCGCTGAGGCTGCATTGCTGTGAAACGGGAGGACCTCGGCGCGAAGGACTTCCTTCTCCACATGCTGGAGGCGGCGGACCGAATCCTTCAGTACACGGCAGGAATGAGCCGAGAGCAATTTCTCGCCAACCCACTTGTGCAGGACGCAGTGACGCGCAATATTGAAATCATCGGCGAGGCCGCCAATAACCTGGTTGAGGTCGGCCCTGACTATACCGTTCGCTACCCCTCAATTCCGTTCGCGCAAATTTACGGGATGAGAAATCGCGTTTCGCATGGATATTTCGCCGTGAGCCTGCCCATGATTTGGGACACGGTCGAATTCGATGTACCGGATTTAAGGCAAAAGATTGCGGCTGTGCTCGCGGAGTTGGCGGAGAACGGCTGAATTGAATCAAAGGCCGAGATCCAAGTCACCAAAGCACGCTACGCAACTGGTAAACCCGTTTCGCGCTACACTAAGGTCTGGCAGGAGGACCGGGCGGTCGCTGCCGGAAGTCCTTGCGCAAGCAGGGGTTCCCGGGAGAGGAAAGTCCGAACTCCGCAGGGCAGTGTGCCGGATAACGTCCGGGACGCGGGCTTCAAAGCCCGTGGACGGCTAGTGCCACAGAAAACATACCGCCAGCAAAGTCCGCGCTTCGGCACGGACGATTGGCCCGAAGGGCGTACGCCTGGACGGCCAGTCCTGGTAAGGGTGAAAAGGTGCGGTAAGAGCGCACCGCTCCGGCAGTAATGCCGGAGGCAGGGTAAACCCCACACGGAGCAAGACCAAATAGGGAGGGAAACCGGGGCCTGGAGCCAGGCGCCGGTTGCGCATCGGCCCGATGCGGCAAGGCGGCTCTTGGCAATTGCCGAAACCTCCGGGTAGGTCGCTGATGAGCGTTCGCGGTAACGCGGCGCCTAGAGGAATGACCGCATAAACAGAATTCGGCTTACGAGTCCTTTTGCCGAATGCTTGGTCCCCGACGGCTGGTTTTTAGTCGCTGGGGTTACAAACGACAGCCCCGACCGGAGGAAAACCGGCCGGGGCTGACCATTTTCGGGGGGGGCGACTTCACGCACACGCGTTTCGGGGCTTCGGTTGGGAGCTGGAGCAGCAACGGCCGCGCCAGCAAATGCTCGCGAGGCTGCTTCTTTTCCGCAGTCAGGCGGACTTTCCAAGCCCGACCTCAGCGAACTGATGGGCTTCCATAATCCTCTCAGAGTACCGGCGAATCTTCTCGCCGACCCCGATCACCATCTGGTCAACACAGACGCAGTAGACCTGAATATCCCCATCTTTGGGGCTCGCGGGCGTGCCGAGCGCAACATCGAACATTTTGCGAGCGCTCCCAAGAAAGTCCTTGTGAGAGGGCCGCGCGTACAACATGTAGCTTCCGGCGCTCTCAAGAGCAGAATCGAGGAGTGCCTTGGCCTCTTTCGCGCTGCACGTGTGTTCCCAGACGTCCCAAACACCTTCACTGAACTGTTCGGCAAAGACAATAATCTTCATTCATATCCATCCTGGGCAAGGAAAACGATGCTTTCGCCCGAGCCGCCGGCTTAAGGGTTTGTAATTTGTTGTTTGGGGGCCCTTCAACCTTTTCGCTCGCCGACTGACGCTAGCATGCCTTGCAAGGTATTCAGTCACTTGAAACAGACGCTCGGGTAAATGCGTTCGCACCGAGTGTAGAGCACCAATTGTGATGCACCAATGCAACGAAAGGGTTATCTGACCGCTCCGAAAGGCCCAGCAGTCGTTAAGCGGGGCTGGTTTCAGCCTTCTGACGGGGTCCTGCCATCTCCGCTGCTACCATCGGACTCATGTTGCGCGTAAAGCTTTTGGACGCTGGTGCGCGGGTGCCTGTAGTGGCGCATCCGGGCGAAGACTTGGGCTATGACCTGTTTGCGCTGGAGGGCGTCGTGCTCGCCCCCCGAGCCACGGTCAAGGTGCGGACAGGAATTGCCGTGGAGGCGCGCGATCCCCAGACCGGCGCTCCCTTGGGACTTTTGGTGCGCGACCGCTCGTCGATGGCGGCACGAGGCATCGCTACCACCGGCGGCGTGATCGACTCGGGATACCGCGGCGAAATCCTGGTGGTGATGACCAACTTGGGCGACACGGGCGTCGAATTCGAGGCGGGAGAGAAGATCGCGCAGATGGTGCCTATCCCGGTTCTCACAGGTCTCGTCCATGAGGTTGAAACCCTGGAAAGTTCTGTGCGCGCGGAAAAAGGGTTTGGCAGCACCGGCCGCTGATTTCTCGTCCCGCAACCCCAAATCGAGCGGGTGCGTATCATAAGCAATAAGAAATCATGCCACTACGAGAGGGCTTTAAACTCGCGTTGCAATCGCTGTGGGGCAACAAGCTGCGCACCATTCTGACGCTGATCGGGGTGGTGATGGGCGTGGCCTCGGTGATCATGGTGATCACGCTGGTGAACGGCGCCAACCGCTATGTCGCCACCAAGCTCTCCGGCTACGGTGCAGACGTTTTCCAGGTATCGCGGCAGGCGAGCGTGATCTTCAGCGCCCAGGATTATTTCCGCTTCCAGAAACGCAAGATCGTGCGCACCGAGGACTACGCAGTGGTGCGGGACAGCTGCACCGATTGCAGCGACGTGGGCGCGGCGCTGAGCAAGACGACCAACGTTTTCTACAACGGCCACTCCAGCGACAACACAGATGTTCGCGGGTACACGTGGACGATGCTCACGCTGAACAACATCAATATCGCGATGGGGCGCGGGTTTACGCCGTCCGACGAGGAGCATGGCACCCACGATGCAATCGTGGGCTACGACATTGTGGACAACATTCTTGGCGCAGGCGATCCCATCGGCAAGGAGATTCGCGTAGACGGGATTCCCTACACCATCGTGGGCGTAGGCGAACGCCAGGGCAGCACGCTGGGTCAGTCGCAGGATAACTGGGTGGCCGTGCCCATCAGCACCTATCAACAGACCTATGGCTACAACGATTCGGTCAATATTTTTGCGCGGGTGGCGGGCGGCGCCGACGCGATGGAGCGGGCCGAGGACCAGGTGCGCGTGCTGATGCGGACGCGGCGCCACGATGCGCCCGGATCGCCCGACGACTTTGAGATCAACACCAACGACACTTTCCTCGACATCTGGAGGCAGATCAGCTCGCTCTTCGCCAGCGTGGCGCTGGGCCTGGCATCGATCTCGCTGCTGGTGGGCGGCGTGGTGATCATGAACATCATGCTGGTGAGCGTAACCGAGCGGACGCGCGAGATCGGCGTGCGCAAGGCGCTGGGCGCCAGGCAGCGCGATGTGCTGACGCAGTTCCTTATTGAGAGCGGCACCATGGCAGTGACTGGAGGCGCCATCGGCGTGCTAGGCGGGATTCTGGCGGGCAAACTCATCACGATTGTCATCGGCTTCCCTACTAGCGCGCCGTTGTGGGCGATTTTGCTGGGCCTGTTTCTGGCCGGCTCGGTGGGCATTTTCTTCGGCGTTTATCCGGCTAGCAAGGCAGCCAAGCTCGATCCGGTGGTAGCGCTGCGCTCGGAATTGTGAGACTGAACAATGGCAGACACAGGACAAACCCGCGAATCCGTAAAGATGGCGCTGGACACCTTGCGAACCAACAAGCTGCGTTCCGGTCTGACGATCCTGGGCATCGTGATTGGAGTCTCCACCGTCATCGCCATTTCGTCGGTAGTCAACGGCATCGATAATCGTGTCTCGAGTTTTATCAACTCGCTGGGGTCAAACGTCTTCTGGATCGGGCGCTTGCCGATTATTAATGTGCGGCCGACCGCGGAGATGCTGGCGCGCAGGAAGCTGACCGTCGATGACGCCAGGGCGTTGCGCACACTGCCTCATGTCATCACCACGGACGCCGAGGGCGCTTTCATTAAGAGCTTCCAGGTGGGCGACGTCAGCGCACGATACCAGGGCAAAAAGGTCGCTGGCTCGATCCTGGCCGGCGATTTTCCCGAAGTGATGGATGTGACCGAGTTGGAGATGCAGCAAGGCCGCATGTTTACCGACGCCGAGGATGCGCGCGCCGCCCATGTCGTAGTGCTTGGCCACGACACCGGGCAGGAACTCTTTGGCGACGATCCGGCGGTCGGCAAAGAGATAGCCATCGAGTCGGGGCTGTACACCGTCATCGGGGTGCTCGATAAACGCAAGCAGCCGTTCGGGAGCGGAAAAAATCCGCGCGACAACATCATCCTGTTTCCGTTCGGAACCTTCCACAACCTGCACCCGGAGATCACAGATCTGACGCTCATCGTGAAGTACGACAGCCCGCAGAACAAAGATCTTGTCCAGGAGGAGATTCGCGAGCTGTTAAGAATCCGCCGCAAAGTGCGCGTGGACAAGGTGGACGACTTTGAGATTTTCGGTCCTGACTCCCTCACCAAGCTGTGGGGCCAGCTGACCGATGGGCTGGTCGTCTTTATGATTGCCGTCTCCAGTGTGGGGCTGATGGTGGGCGGCGTGGGGGTGATGAATATCATGCTGGTGAGCGTGACCGAGCGGACGCGCGAGATCGGCGTGCGCAAAGCGATCGGCGCGACCAGACACGCCATCCTGACACAGTTCACAGTGGAAGCGGTGACGTTGTGCTCGGTTGGCGGCGTCGTGGGCATTCTGCTCGGCGCCATCATCACCTGGATTGTGTATTTTCTTCCCATTGGATTGCCGGCGACGCTCTCGATGATCTGGGTACTGATCGGTTTCGGTGCTTCCTGCGCGATTGGATTGCTGTTCGGTATCTACCCGGCGTGGAAGGCGGCGAATCTGGACCCGATTGAAGCGCTGAGATACGAGTGAGGCTGGTTTCGAGTGCAGGTTCATCCCGGTGCGACCAAATCTGACCCCTGAAACCCGACCCCTGCAGACTGCTTTCGTGATGCCGCACGCACTGGCGCAGGCCGTGGAGATCGCAGCATCGGCCGCTGATTTCTCGCGCTGGAACCCCCAATCGGGTGTTTGCGTATCATAAAAGCAGATCATGCCATTCGGTGAAGCCTTCAAACTCGCGCTGCAGTCGCTGTGGGCAAACAAGATGCGCACCATTCTTACCTTGATCGGTGTCATCATCGGCGTGTCTTCGGTGATCACTGTGGTCACGCTCACCAACGGGGCCAAGCAGTTCGTTACGTCGAAGATCGACACCTATGGCGCGGCCATCATCACCGTCAGCAAGATGCCGCAGACATTCATGACGATCGATGAATACCTCGAGTTTCAGAAGCGCAAAGACATCACCTACGACGACTATCGCGCGATTCTCGACGAGTGCCAGACCTGCGTTTCTGTGGGCGCGCAACGCGATAGTACCGGCAAGGTTGTGCGCGGAACCCAGTCCACAACAGACACTGACATTCGCGGCTGGACGTGGACCATGCCGCCCATTTCGAATCTCAACATCGTATTGGGCCGGTCGTATACCGAGATGGAAGACCAGCACGCGGCGCATGTGGCCATTGTGGGCTCTGACATTGTGGACAACGTGCTGGGCGCGGGCGACCCGCTCGGCAAAGAGATTCGCGTTGACGGCGCTCCGTACACAGTGATCGGCGTCGGCGAGAGCCAGGGCAAGATGTTTGGCCGCAGCATGGACAATTGGGTGGCGATTCCCCTCACAACTTTTCTTGAGTCACACGGATCCCACCAGAGCCTCCAGATTCTCGTGAATTCGGGCGGCGGCGGGGCCGTGATGGAAGCGGTCAGCGACCAGCTTCGCGTGATTCTTCGCACGCGGCGTCATCTCGCGCCAGGCGCTCCCGATGCATTCTCCATCGATTCCAGCGCAACTTTCGGGAATCTGCTGGTGACTATCCTGAATAACTTTGGCGCCGTCGTCGTGGCCATCGCCGCGGTCGCGCTGGTCATCAGCGGCATTGTGATTATGAACATCATGCTGGTCAGCGTGACGGAGCGGACGCGGGAGATTGGCGTCCGCAAAGCGCTGGGTGCGCGGCGCCGCGACATTCTGCTCCAGTTCCTTATTGAGTCGGCAAATGTTGCAGCGCTTGGCGGGGTCATCGGCGTCGTGTTCGGTATCTCCGCGGCCAAGCTGATCACCTTCGCGGTCTCTTTTCCCTCGTCTGTGGCGCTGTGGTCGATCTTGGTCGCGCTTTTTGTGTCCACCGCCGTGGGATTATTCTTTGGGATTTATCCCGCGTATAAAGCCAGCGCTCTCGACCCGATCACTGCGCTTCGGGCGGAAATGTAACGATAGTTGTCAGTTGTCAGTGATCAGTTATCAGTAAATGCGTAATCGGAGGAGAGATGGGTGGCAAGCTCGCAGCGCAATCCTTTCGAGAGCTGGTAGTTTGGCAGCGTGCTATGCAGTTGACCGTGGCGATTTATCGCTTGTCCGGAGATTTTCCTCGTGAAGAACGATTCGGCCTGACCAGTCAAATCCGCCGCTCCGCGGTCTCTATCCCAAGCAATATCGCCGAAGGACAAGGAAGGCGTGGTGTCGGCGAGTTTAAACAGTTCCTGGGAATCGCCCGCGGTTCGAATTTCGAAGTGCAGACGCAACTCGAAATCGCTCGGGCGCTGAAGTTTGGTAAACCCGCATTGATCGACGAAGCGGAGAGCCTTTCACACGAAGTTGGCAAGATGGTTTATGCCCTGTCGGACTCGATTTCAGGTTCAACACACGGTAACTGATAACTGACAACTGACAACTAGAGACCTTATGCCCGCCATTGGCCAATCCGGAGAAGCAGTCAAACTCGCACTGGACACGCTGCGCAAGAATAAACTGCGCTCGGGGCTCACCATCCTCGGCATCTCCATCGGAATCGCGACTGTCATCCTGATCTCCTCCGCCATTAACGGCCTGAATTCCAACATCGATCATTTTGTGAGCACGCTGGGCACCAACGATTTGTGGATCTTTCAATTTGAACCCTTTGGCCATCGGCCCACGACCGAGGAGCTGAATCGCAAAAAGCTCACCTACGAAGATGGCGTGGCAATGCGCAGCCTGCCGCATGTCATCGCGGTCGATCCGGAGCTTACCTACCAGAATTTTCAGACCGGCCTGGGAAGCGTTGCCATGAAGGCCGGCACGCACAAAATCCAAAATACGATCATCAACGGCAGCACCGAGGCCGTGACGCAAGTGGTCGACGTGAATCTGAAGGAAGGCCGCATGTGGACCGAGTCGGAGGCTGAGCACAGTGACAATGTGGTCGTTCTCGGTCACGATGCCGCCGAGGACCTCTTCCCGGACAAGTCGCCTCTGGGCCAGGATGTGGATTGCGAGGGCGATATCTTCACCGTCATCGGCGTGCTCGATCCGCAACCGCAACCGTTCGGCAGCGGGCGCAATACGCAGGACAATTCAGCTTACTTTCCGCTGGGGACTTTCAGAAAGATTCATCCTGAGATCCTCGACTTCTGGATCGTCGCGCGATACGACAACCCGGAGAACAAAGCTCTCGTGACCGAAGAGATCCGCGAACTGCTCCGCGTGCGGCGAAAGTTGCACGTGCAGCAGGACGACAACTTCGCCATATTCAGCCCTGATTCGCTCACTCGGCTTTGGAATCAACTGACCGTGGGGCTATTTTCGTTCATGGTTGCAGTCTCTTCCGTCGGCCTCATGGTGGGCGGCGTGGGCGTGATGAACATCATGCTGGTCAGCGTGACAGAACGCACGCGCGAGATTGGCGTGCGTAAGGCGATCGGCGCAACCAGAAAGAATATTCTGCTGCAATTCACGCTCGAAGCGGTGACGCTGTGCATGGTCGGCGGGCTCCTCGGCATTATGGCTGGGGCGCTGTTCACGCTGATTCTGCACTTTGCCGTGTCCTTCCTTCACGCCGCACTTTCGTTTACCTGGGTCATCATCGCCTTTCTTGTTGCGTGTGTCATCGGATTGGTCTTCGGCATTTACCCGGCGTGGAAGGCGGCAAGCCTGGACCCGATTGAAGCCCTTCGCTACGAGTGATGCAGGTATCAGGTTTCAGGTGTCAGCCTCATCCCAGTGCGACCGAATCTGACCCCTGAAACCTGACACCTGTAAACTGCTTTTGTGATGCCGCACGCACTGGCGCAGGCCGTGGAGATCGCGACGACGGCGCTGGCCGTGGCCGGAATGGGTTACTTTCTGGCGTCGATATTGGCGGCGCGTGTATTCCTCCACCAGCGGCGAGAGCCGCACGCTGAATTCGCTCCCGGCGTAACGATTCTCAAATCTCTCAAGGGCCCCGACCCCGGCATGATGGACGCGTTTCGGAGCCACTGCCGGCAAAATTACGCGGGCGAATTCGAGCTGCTCTTCGGCGTGGCTTCGCTCCGCGATCCCGCGGCAGTCGCTGTGAAGGAGTTACAGGCCGAATTTCCGGAGCGGGCGATCGGGCTGGTGGAGTGCCCCGAACGGCTGGGCACGAACGGCAAGGTGAGCACGCTGGCGCAGCTCGCCGCGCATGCGCGCCACGATTTCCTGCTCATCAACGATTCCGACATTACAGTGGGCCCTCACTATCTGGAGCGAATCCTCAATTGCTTCGCGCCAGATTCGACCCGCTTCGCGCCGGCTTCGCACGGCGCAGGCAAACCGCCGGTAGGCCTCACCACGGCGCTCTATCGCGGCAGAGCGCACGGCACGCTTCCTTCGCGGCCCACCTTGGCTTCGAGGCTTGAGGCGCTGGGAATTGCCACGGAGTTTATGCCTGGCGTGCTGCTCTCAAAGCTGATTGAGGGTGGCCTGCACTACGGGCTGGGGTCGACCCTGGCAATGCGGCGCGAGGCGCTGGAAAAGTCGGGAGGCTTGCTGTCCATCGTGGATTACCTGGCAGACGATTACGAGTTGGGCGCACGCATCGTTCACGCAGGCTATCGCGTTGAAGTGAGCACCGAAGTCGTCGAGACCTCGGTCCCCGCGTACAGTTGGCGCGGATTCTTCGATCATCAACTGCGTTGGCTGCGGACCGTGCGCTCGGCGCGCCCGGGTGGCTATATCGGTCTGATCTTCACCCACGGTTTCGCTTGGGCGCTCCTGAACGTGCTCGCGAGCGGATTGAGCCCGGTGAGCCTGTGGCTGCTGGGGCTGAGTTTCTTCCTGCGGCTGGCACAGGCGATGACGGTCGGAGCCGGAGTGCTCGGAGATCACGAAGTGCTGGCGAATCTCTGGCTTTTGCCCATGCGCGATGCCATCGCGATGGGCTTGTGGGTGGCCGCCCTTGCCGGAGACACGATTGTGTGGCGCGGGGAGCGGTTCGCGCTCAACAATGGAAAATTGCAAAAAGTGAATGAGCAAGGCAGCCAGTCAACTGCGCTTCCACCTGGGAGCAACTGAAAGCCGCATTAGTCAGCCGCCGCCAGCGCGTCGGCCTGTTCGCCGGCACGCATGGCTGCATCGTCGAAGGTGAGGCACGTGCCCAACTCGTCGAAGTCCTTGTCCCAGCGCGGACGCTCTTCCTTGGGCAACGCCGTGAGCGCGTAGCCTGAGGTACGCAGGATTTCGTACCAGATGTTCTGCGCCTGCCACAGATTCAATTCGAAGGGTAGCTCGGTAAGCGTGCGGGCCATTGCCAGCGCGCGGTCCAGCATCTCAAGAGATCCTGAGGACATGAGCAAGTCCAGCATGGCGCGCTTCATGCGCTGGTCGGCGATGTAGGAGAGCGTGGCTGATTCGAGTTGAACCTGGTCGGCCTTGGCGAGAGCGAGAAAATAGCGCAACTGCGGGAGATCGATGGGTTCGCCCTCAAGCGCGCGCCGCAGACCGGCATTGATGGCGAAGCCGGCGGCGAGTGTCAGCGCGGGCGGCTTGGGCAATCCCGCTTGAGATAAATAGTGAAGCAGGCTGGCGTGATCCTGGTAGATCGTCGTGAGCGAATTCTCGATGTCCACAAGCGTCGAGTTGAGGATGAGCGCGACGATGCGCCGCTGCTCGTCGGTGAAGAGTGAGGTAAGCGAGTAGTCGGCGTGGCCGTAGAAGCGGTCGATCAGGCGGATCACCTCGGGAAAATCGGCGCGTTGCACATGGCCCGAGGCGTTGGCAGACATAGCCTCGAAGGCGGCAGCGTCCGCCTCCTCGTAGGCTTTCACTGCTGCCGTAATGTTCTGGTCGCCGAAGTGGAGAACGGCATAGGAGAAGCTCTGCGCGTGGCCGGTGATGGCGCTGGCCACATGCGCGCGGCCCAGGGCGAGGCGGCCGCGGCCTGAAGTGTAAATCTCGTGGCTGATGCGCCGGATGCGATAGCAGAAAAGATCCGTCTCATCGCCAAACGAGGAGAAGATCGAGCTGATGGCATAGTGCGCGGCAACCTGCTCCAGGTTTAGCTCCATCGTCTCGACAGACTTTTTGTAGATGCTGGCGCCGTCGCCGGCCTCGGGCACGTTGGAGTGGGCTTCAGAAAGGCGTGCGAGAAATGCAGGCTGCAACGGTTCCGCCTGCTCGCCAAAGAGCTGCTGCGCAAGCTGCAGCACGCGCGCGGCGTAGGCGATCACCTGCACCGTCTCAATGCCGGCGATGTCGTCGAAGAACCAGCCGCAACTGGTGTACATGAGCTGGGCGTGGCGCTGCATCTCCATCAACTTCAAGGCCTGCACTTGCTCGGGTTCCGCAAGCGTGTGCGTCTGTTGCGCGGCAAAGAAACGGTCCACGGATTCGGGGCTGCGGTCGAGGACGACGTGAATGTAAGCGTCTCGAGCGGCCCAAACGTCTTTGAAGAGCTTGCCGCCCTCAAGCTCGGTGAGCGGGATCAATGCGTCGCGTAGCTCGTCGAGCGCCTTGCGCAGAGGCGCGCGCCACGCCTGGTTCCACCCCGGCTTGCCACCGTTGCAGCCGCAGTCAGAGCGCCAGCGCTCAATGCCGTGCATGCAGCTCCACGATGTGTTCTCGGCAATCTCGCATTCGAATTCGGGCGGAAACTGCTCAAGAAAGCAGCCGTAGTTGGTCAGCTTTACCGTCTTGTCTTGTTCGAGCAGGCGCAGCGCATAAGCCAACGCCATCTCGCCGTACTTGTGGTGATGACCATAAGACTCGCCATCGGTCGCCACATGGACCAACTGCGGCTGAGGCGAATCTTTGAAGCCCGCCTTCAGGCGCCCGGCGAGATTGTCGCCGGAGTCGAGCAGCCCTTCAAAGGCGATGGCGCGCGAGTCCGGGCCGTTGTAGAAGAAGATCGCGATCGATGCGCCGGACGCGAAGCGCATGAGATATGGACGCGTCGTGTCCACAGTCGCGTTCGGCGTATCGGTCCAGTCGACTTCGCCTTTCAGGGGTCGAATGCGCTTGCACTGGTGCGGCGCGAGCACGGTGAACACGATGCGATTTGTCGCCAGCGCCTCAAGAGTGGCCGTGTCAGCCGCCGTCTCAGGCAGCCACATGCCCTCGGGCGGGGCGCCAAAGCTGCTTTCGTAGTCGGCCGCTCCCCAGCGAATCTGCGTATTGCGATCGCGCGCATTGGCCAGCGGCAGAATCATGTGGTTGTAAACCTGCGCCATGGCCGAGCTGTGCCCGCGATAACGCTGACGGCTGCGGTTCTCGCCGTCGAGAATCATGCGCACCGTGCGCGGCGCATTCTCTCTCAGCCAGCTCAACAGCGTGGGTCCGAAGTTGAAGCTGATGCGCGCGTAGTTGTTCACAATGCGCGTGATCTGGTTCTTGTCGTTTACCACGCGGGCTGCGCCGTTCGGCGCGTAACACTCCGCGCAGATGCGCTCGTTCCAGTCGTGGTAGGGAGCAGCCGAGTCCTGGATCTCCACCGTCTCCAGCCAGGGATTCTCTCGCGGCGGCTGGTAAAAATGTCCGTGAATGCAAACAAAGTGCTTTCCAGGCGGCATGAATTGTCCGATGCAGTGCGGGCGCTCGGTGCCACCCGCTCAAGCTATTTTACGGCTTCAACGGTTTCGCGATTGAGTTGGCTGTCACAGAACTTGGTGCGGGTGGATTTCTCTTAATGGAAAAGTCCATTTGGGGACAACGACCCGAGACCGCGGAACCGCCTTATCGCGCTGAACGTCCCGCAGGCGCAGCGTTCTTCGCCAGATCGCATGCTCGCCACAGGTACCAGCTTGCGACGGAGCGGTACGGCGCCCAGCGCTGCCCGCGGCGAAAGACGACGTCGGGTTTGGGAAGATCGGCGGCTTCAAGCGACCGGCTTTTGGGGACGCGCTGAAAAGTGAGCGCGAAGCCCTTGCGCACGCCGTAGTCGGTTACAGGCAACACGTCTGGCCTGCCCAGGCGAAAGATGAGCAGCATTTCAACGGTCCAGGAACCGATGCCTCGCACTTCGGTCAAGCGCTCAACGATGTCGGCGTCGGACATTTTGAGGATGGCTGCGTGCGCGGGCACGGTGCCGTCGATCGTCCGTGCGGCCAGATCTCGGAGCGCCTTGATCTTGTTGCCGGAGACTCCGGCAGCCCGCAGCGGCTCATCGGGAGTGTCGAGCAGGAGCTGCGGCGTGGGATCGCCGCCGAAATACTCGCGCACGCGGCGGTGAATGGTGGCTGCGGCTTTGCCGTGCAGTTGCTGATAGAGGATCGATTCGAGCAGCGACTCGAAGGGTGAAGTGGTGTGGTCGAGGCGGAGCGTAAACGGTCCCGCGCGGTCGATGAGCACGGCGAGCTTGGGATCGCTGTCCTTGAGGTGCGCCACTGCCTTGGCGGGATCGAAGGGAAGTTTTCGGCTGCGGCCGTCGTGAATCATGGATGGAGTGTACCGCAGGTGCGCGGCGCGGCCAGTGGGCCGAGGTATCAACGACTATGCAAAAGGCCTCCCGCAGTTGCGTTGCGCGGGAGGCCTCTAGACCGGCAGACTCGATCAACTGCCCGAGCTGTTCACAATCGTGATTTGCGTCTCGCCGTTGTTTTCGCTTGCCGACTGCGACACTGTCACGGTGACTGAGTTGGAGCCATTCTGCGTCGTGATCATCCCCCCGGCGCCGGTCGACATGACCTGTGCATTCGGCCCGGCCTTGTCCTTGTAGAAGGCGATCACCTTGTCGGGTGAGTCGGGCGTGAGGAAGTTTGCGGTGACCATGGTCTTTCCGGCAATGGTCATGCGCAAGCCGCCCTTGCCCTGCGTCGCTCCGGGATAGATGGCAATGCCAAGATCGCTCTCTGTGAAAGTCTCCGACGAATTGGCGGAAATGGTTCCCTTGGGAGTCGTGACCGTGATGTTGCCGTTCGCATCTTTATGGATGGAATGGGCCACGCGATAGATTCCGTAGCCAACGATGCCGGCGACGACGATGCCCAGGCCTACAAAAACTGCCAGGATGATGAGGATGATCTTCAGCGCGCTGGAACCTGATTTGGCTGGAGGCGTGCCAACTGGGGGCGCGCCAACAGGCTGCGGGACCGGCTGAAATGAACCGGGCGGCGGGGCTTGACTGCTTGTGGGATCGGCCATAGTCACATCCTTCTTGTTGAGCGTTGTGCTTGTGGATTCATTGGGGGACCGTTTCGAGACCCAGCCAATATACCTCATTTAAGGCTCCTCCGTTAACCGGCTTTTTGTTGCAACGAATCGTCGCGCCGTAGGCTGACGTGGAATTCATTCCCGAATCGCAATCCGACGGCCCCGCCCCAGGCTGGCGCGGCCGGACAATTCGAGCCCGCCCCCTTTACCATCAGTAGGTAGACTCAGGAGCTCCACCATGAAGATGCGGCCGGGAACGCAAACCGGTTTTCTGTTGTGCGGCAAGGAATGGATTGACGGAGAGGCGCTTGAAGTGCGGTCGCCGTGGGATCAGGGGCTGGTAGGCCGAGTCACTGTGGCCACGCGAGCCGACGCGCGTCAGGCCTTGAATCATGCCGTAGCAAGCCTCCGCCGAACTCGGGCCCTGCCGCGCTGGAAGCGCCGCGAAATCCTCGAAGACGTGGCCGCCGCTCTCATTGAGCAAAAGGAGCGCTTCGCGCAGTTGATCGTCGCTGAGGCGGGCAAACCGGTGCGCATGGCGCGGAAGGAAGTGGATCGCGCCGTGCTTACCTTCAAGACGGCCGCTGAAGAAGCTGTGCGGTTGGGCGGCGAGAGCATTCCTCTGGACTTAACCGAAGGCAACGAGGGCCGCTGGGGACTCGTTCAGCGCTTCGGCGTGGGTCCGGTTCTGGCGATTACGCCGTTCAATTTTCCGTTGAACCTGGTGGCGCACAAAGTTGCGCCGGCCATAGCCGCGGGCTGCCCGGTGCTGGTCAAACCCGCGCCGCAAACGCCGTTCACTGCATTGGCGCTGGGCGAAGTGATTCTCAAGGCCGGTTGGCCGGAGGAGGCGCTGGCCGTCCTGACGCTGGCGGACGCCGACACCGCATGGCTCGCGGAAAAAGAGGATCGCATCAAGCTGGTGAGCTTCACCGGGTCGGCCAAGGTGGGCTGGGAGCTGAAAGCGCACTCTGGGCGCAAGCGCGTCTTGCTGGAGCTGGGCGGGAACGCCGCGCTCGTGGTGCACAGCGATTGGAAGAACCTGGACGATGCGGCATTGCGCACCGCGCACGGGGCCTTCGGTTTTGCGGGCCAGTCGTGCATCAGTGTGCAGCGCGTTTTTGTCGAGCGCAGCATCTTCCAGACTTTTCTTTGGAAGGTCGTGGACGTTGCTGAGAAGCTGGTGATCGGCGACCCCTCGAACGAAGCTACTGAATTGGGACCGATGGTCCGTCAGAGTGAGGCGGAGCGCGTGGAAGAGTGGGTGAAAGAGGCCACCGCAAGCGGGGCCAAGCTGGTGGTCGGTGGCGAGCGCAAGGGGTCGATGATCACGCCGGCCATTCTTACCGGTACTAAGTCCGGCATGAAAGTCCGCGATGAAGAGGTCTTCGGCCCGGTTCTGCTCATCGAGCCGTATGACGACTTCGATGATGCGCTTTCGCAGGTGAATCACTCAAAGTATGGCTTGCAGGCAGGCCTGCTGACGCGCGACTCCGGACGCATCCTCACCGCGTATCGCGAGCTGGAAGTTGGCGCGCTGATCGTCGGCGACACGCCTAACTGGCGCCTCGACCCCATGCCCTATGGCGGAATCAAGGACTCCGGCCTGGGCCGCGAGGGCATCCGCTGGGCCATTGAAGAAATGACCGAGCCGCGCATGCTGGTGATGGCGTCGCTGGGATAAAGATCCATCGCCGCCGATCCACAATCGGCATGATCGTTCAATCTGAGAACGACTAGCCCTTTTTGGCCTTGGCTCGCACTGCGGCCCAGCGCTTGCGCTGCGCATCGGCAATCCGCTTGCGCGCGTCGGCGCTTAGAAACCGCTTCTTTCTGGGTTTGCCTTTCGCAGTCGCCTTTCCAGCTTTGCGTACGGATGTCTTCGATGCGGTCCCGATCGTGCTCAGCAGGGCACGCGCTTGCTGGAGCCTTGCAATCTCGGAATCTAATTGGGCAAGAATATTTTCAATGGCCATGCTGACAGAGTAAATCATGAAATTCACATCCGCATAGCTTCGCGCAAGGGTTTTTCTCCACTTAGTCGTTCCATTAAACCGATAAAGTGACTTTCCCAAATCGAGTTACAGCGCCGGAACGGGCCTTGAACGCACTGGAATAACCTACTCTGCTTCGCAGAAGGCCAAAGCGGCCGCGCACGCGTACAAAAGTGCGGCGGGACAGGTTATGAGCCTATCCCGCCGAGTTACTCTGCCTTTTTGCCGTGTCAATACGGAAACTCCGGACTTATCCGCCCAGATACTCAACGTGCACATAGGTGCCGAGGCGCACATTATAGGCAAGATACCAGCCAACGTGGTCCGGATCGTCGTAGATGATGATTTCATCCGAGTCCCAAAGCCAGTCGCTGCAGAATGCCAGATCGGCCGCGGCGACCGACCAGTACCAGTTATTGAACCAGAACCTGCTCGGCCCGCCGCCGGCAATCCGCCATACGTGACTGGGACCAAATCCGCCCGTGAAGTGGCCGTGTTGCCAGGGTTGGTCGAGATGGTAGTTCGGATCGTTGCGGCCGGTATCATGACCAACCCACTTTTTCCCGTCCACGTGCGGAGCATTGGGATGTCCGGGCTGATCGGAGTAGTTACGGTTGGGCGTGGGAGCCGCTGGAGTGCCATGATACGCAGCGGGACCGTGCGCCGGTGGAGCTTGATGCCCGCTTTTTCCGTGCTGCGCCACCGCCGGCACAGCGAAAACGAGCAAAGCCGCGAATGCAAGGTGAATGGACTTCATCGATTCCTCCTGATGACCATGGGGATGAGCGAGGTACCCATCATAGGCTTCATTCGATGGGGAAAGGCAACACTTAAATTGCCCACCGGCATTCTTGCACAGTCGGATTGAGTCTGGCACACAAATCCTCTTGCGCCGAAACTTGGCTGCCAGTTGCAGTTACCCAATGATAGAGAAACGATGCCGAGTTATAGGCCGATGTTGGCCTACGCTGTCACTGCAACCGGTGCGCGCCGCCAGGCGTAAAGCGGGAATTGGTTGGCCATCTCCGCCACTTCGCCACGGATACGCGCAAGCGCCGGGTCGTCGTTGCGCTGCTCAAGAGCCTTGGCGATCCATGCGGCAATCGTGCGCATTTCCGGTTCCTTCATCCCGCGAGTCGTGAGCGCGGGCGTGCCCACGCGTATTCCCGAAGGTTTGAGCGGCGGATTGGTATCCCACGGAATGGAGTTCTTGTTGACCGTAATACCGGCCTTGCCCAGTGCCAGCTCGGCGTCGGAACCGAGGATGCCTTTCTCAAAAACATCCACGAGCAGAAGGTGATTATCGGTTCCACCAGAAACCAACCGAAAACCTGCCGCACGCAGGCCTTCGGCGAGGGCCTTGGCGTTTGAGACGATCTGCGCTGCATAGTCACGAAACTCCGGGCGCAACGCCTCGGCGAGCGCTACAGCCTTGGCGGCCACGATGTGCATCAGCGGACCGCCCTGCTGGCCGGGGAAGACTGATTTGTCGACGGCCGTGGCCAGATCCTGCGTGCAGATGATGAGGCCGGCACGCGGACCGCGCAGCGTTTTGTGCGTGGTGGTGGTCGTGATCTGCGCATGGGGCACGGGCGATGGATGCACGCCGCCCGCGACCAGGCCGGCAATGTGCGCCATGTCGAAGATATAAACCGCGCCCACCTTATCGGCGATCTGGCGCATGCGGGCAAAGTCCCACAAACGCGGATACGCACTGGCGCCTCCAATGATGACCTTGGGTTTTTCCTGGATGGCCACCGCTTCCATCTCGTCGTAGTCGATGGTTTCGGTGTCGCGGCGCACATGATAGAAGGTGGGGCGATAGAGCTTGCCGCTAAAGCTCAGGCGATGCCCGTGCGTCAGGTGGCCGCCGTGCGAAAGGTCGAGGCCGAGAATGGTGTCGCCCGGCTGCAAAACAGCCGCGTAGGCCGAGGCATTGGCCTGCGAACCGGAGTGCGGCTGCACATTGATGTGCTCGCCGCCGAAGAGCTGCCGTGCGCGGTCGCGGGCGAGGTTCTCCACGATGTCGGCGTATTCGCAGCCACCGTAGTAGCGGCGTCCGGGATAGCCCTCGGCATATTTGTTCGTGAAGGTCGAGCCGGCCGCCTCTAAAACTGCTTCTGACACAAAGTTTTCGCTGGCAATCATCTCCAGCCCCTCGTGCTGGCGGAGAGTTTCCTGGTCAAGAGCGGCAGCGACCTCGGGGTCGACCTGGGCGAGTGTGAGTGACATGCGGTCCGTCATACTTGGAATTTTAGCTTGTTCTCCCCTGTGAGCATAGGTCGATCACCCGTTCTTGAAGTGCAAATCCCGTAAACTGAATTCGACACTAGCTTTCATCGCCGATCGAGGATTCAGTGATACGCCGACGCACGCAACTTGTTCTGGTCCAACTTATCGGGATCTTGCTCTGTGCGTTCTCCTTGCAGTTGGCGGCAGCCCAGTCGGCCAACCCGGCCGCGAGTCCGGCCGTGAATATCGACCCGAGCCTGTTGGCCAAAGCCAACGCCGGCGATCCGGCAGCCGAAGTCCAGGTGGGTGAGCAGTATGCGCACGCCGGGGCCACCGAGCACTTCCGCACCGTGGCCGCCCAGGATTACCAGCGGGCGGCGGCCTGGTACCGGAAGGCTGCCGACCAGAAATCCATTGACGGCGCGCTCCACTTGGCGGCGCTCTACCGCGATGGCGGCAACGGTTTTCCGCGCGACATGGAGCAGGCCGCGGCGTGGTACTTCAATGCTGCCAACCAGGGAGACGTCGGCGCGCAGGGAACGCTGGGGGTGCTCTACTCCATGGGCCAGGGCGAACCGCACGACGATGCAGAAGCATACTTCTGGTTTGACCTCGCAGCTTCAGTCAAAGGGCCCAATCAGGAGAAGTATGCGGCCAATCGGCAAATGATCGGCGAACGGATTACTGCCGACGAGTTGGCCGATGTGCAGGATCGCGTGGCGGCGTGGAAGGCCGCGCACCCCCGGCCCGATTCCTCCAAATAAAAAGCAATTGTCAGACACGGCCCTGCAACCAAAGTTGCACAGCAGAGGGAAAATCTTTAGGGAAATTTGGATGTGACGTTCGAGACGCCGGTCTGGATGCAAAAAACTGCAAAAAACACAACTACTTCTCGTGAGCTGGGTCTCGTTGTGACATGGGCCGGCAACTCAAATCCAAAGGCCCGCGGAGGAAACCCATGAAGCGCACTCTCTTTACGCTTGCCGTGGCCACCCTGATCGCTTCGGGTTCGGCCTTTGCTCAACAGAGCCAACCATCCACTCCCTCAACGCCCTCGGCGCAAACACAGCCTAATCAGCCCGCGCCCACGGTGAATGACCGCAAGCAGAATCAGCAGGATCGCATCGCCAACGGCGTTGATTCCGGCCAACTGACTGCCGGCGAAACCAAGAATCTGGAATCGCGCGAATCCAATCTGAACCGCGAAGTCCGCGATGATCGTTCCGCCGACAACGGTAAGCTGACTTCATCAGAGCGGCAGCAGGTCAACCACCAGCAGAACAATCTGAGCCACTCCATCTACCAGGACAAGCACAATGCCAATACGGCGCACTACGGCAACAACGAAGTGGGCCAGCGCCGCGAGAATCAGCAGGATCGCATCGCCAACGGCATCCGCAACGGCTCGATGAATGCCGGCGAAGTAGCCCGCACTGAGAACCGCGAGCAAGGCATCAACCAGCAGATTCACGCTGACCGCCAGGCCAACGGCGGAAAGCTGACCGGGCAGGAACACCGGCAGATCAACCGCGAGCAGAACGGCGCCAGCCGCCAGATCTATCGCCAGAAGCACAACTGAAAATAACGCTCGCGACGAATGCTGCTCGGCTCTCTGAAACACACCGCGGGATGCCACCCGGTATGCTGATTGCATGACCGGAGCGCGCATTCCGCGATTTGTTTGTTGGCTCGCTTTGGCGGCCGCAATTTCGGCCGCGCGCGGCAGAGCGCAATCAGAGATTCCTGCAGGCGAAGTCACGCTCACTCCGGCAATCGTTGTGGTCGGCTCGCCCGAGTTGATCTGCGTTCATTTGCCACCGGGCGCGGCAGCCGACGGCGAATCGCTGGAAGGCGCGTTGCTGAACCAGAAGCTCCAGTTCTTTCGCGGACGCGATGGGCATGCGTGGTATGCGCTGGCCGGAGTGGACGTAAAGGCTGCCGTGGGCTCTTCGACATTACAAATCACCGCGCACACGGCGGCTGGCGCAGCCCCCGCCGGAGGCCCACTCGTCGATCTGGGCCGCACGATTCAGATTCTTCCCGCGCATTACCGGACGGGCACTCTCACCGTCGCTCCGAAGTTTGTTGAGCCGGGGCCCGACGAGCTTTCGCGAATCAAAGCGGAAGTCGAGTTGAAGCACAAAGTGTTTGCAGCCAGCGCCGCGCAGCCCCTTTGGTCCGGAGACTTTCACGCGCCGGTCCATGCCGCGCCCACCGACAGTTTCGGCACGCGGCGCACCTTCAACGGAGAGTTGGCCAGCATTCACGAGGGGATGGACTTTCGCGCCGTCACGGGAACGCCGGTCCGCGCAGGAAACAGCGGTGTAGTGGTGCTGGCGCGGCCACTCTACTATGAAGGCAACTGCGTGGTCATCGACCACGGCCAGGGTCTGTTCACCATCTCCATGCATCTCAGCCGCATCGATGTGCACGAAGGCGACCGCGTGATTGCAGGCCAGCGTATCGGGCTCAGCGGAGCCACCGGTCGCGTCACAGGACCTCACCTGCACTGGGCAGTGCGCTGGCAAGACGCCTATCTCGACCCGGCGAAGATGCTGCGCATGGATCTGAGTTCAGTTCGATAGCACACAATTCGTCCCAGCCGTTCCCGTGAGAGGCCGAATTCGTGCACGACGCGGGAAGCTCGTCTTGACACGCCTTCCCCGATGGTCTGTACTGTTGCGCATGCGAACATTCAGGGCTTTCTTGCTTCCTTTTTTCCTGGTCGCAACACTTCTTGTGTCTGCAAGTGCGCAGCAATCCGAGCCCGGCGCGCCCGGAACTACTTCAGCAAACCAGGCAGCGCCCAAGCCCTCTCGGATGGTGGCCAGGGAGATGTGGGTTCGCATGCCAGAAGCCTTCCCCAACGGCCTCGATGCGCTCGAAGTGTATATCGATCTGCCCGGTCGGCATCCGCTGGTGGTGCTGACGCACGGTACGTCGAACGAAGCCGACGCCCGCGCGCACCTAACTCCCTGGGCCCAGTTTTTCCAGGCAGAGTGGTTCGCTGAGCGCGGGTACGTCGCCATCGTCGTAGTGCGCAGAGGGTACGGGCGCTCGGGTGGGCAGCAGGACTCGACCAACGGTGGCTGTGGCGCCAGGGGCGGCAGCTTTTATCAAACCGGCGAGGCAAGCGCCGACGATCTGCGCGCGGTGATGGAATTTGCGCGGGGCCTGCCGGAAATCGATGCGGACACGATCGTAAGCGCGGGTGTCTCCACCGGCGGCTTTGCGCAGGTGGCGCTCTCGGCCGACCCGCCCAAAGGGTTGAAGGCCGCCATCAGCTTCGCCGGAGGACGTGGCGGCGACGGGCACGAGCATAATTGCAATCTGAGCGGCGTGATCGACGCATTTCACGACTTTGGCAAGGCGGCGCAAAAGCATGGCGATCTTCCCATGCTTTGGATCTATTCAGAAAACGATCATTGGTTTCCGCCCGCAATGGCGCAACAGTTCGATGCGGCCTACAAAAAGGGCGGCGGCAACAACCAGTTTGTGATGGCCCCGCCTAACGGAAACGAGGGACATCAACTTTATGGACACCTCGCTGCCTGGTCCGATACGGTGAACGCGTTCCTGAAGGCGCAGAACCTGCTGCCCCTGGGCGATACCGTGCTGCCCTTTCCTGCACCACCCGACGTGCCCATGCCCGCCACGCTTACAGACGCGAACAAAGAAGCGTGGAAGAGCTTTCTGCTCGCCCCGCCCTATAAAGCGCTGGCCGTGAATGAACACGGCGAGACATTCATGTTTGTGGCTGGCTTCGATCAAGCGCTGGCAGACGTCGGCGCACTCGATCGATGCAAGAAGGACCCAGCTGGGAGCAACAACTGCAAGATTATCGCCAGGACGCCCGGCGCGAAGTAGTTGCACGTGCAATCTATCGAACTGCACGTTATCGCGGCTGCATTTCCTCTTCCAGCACATCAGCCGCGATCGGCGCCGCCGCTTTTTCTTTCCGCAGCGCTCTGAACGCGCGATAAACAAACCACCCCAAATACCAGCCGTCGATGAATTTGTAGGGCGTTTCCCCGGTCGTGTAGTGGCCGCACGGCAGCACGCGCACTTCGTAGTTCAATCCCGAGCGACGCGCCGCTTCAACCACCTTGAGCGAGTACTCCAGGGGAAACGTGAGGTCGTACTTTGCGTACACAAAGAGAATGCGCTTTCGCGAACCGCCGGCTTCAGGGCTGGCAAACTTTGTGTAGTAGCTGATGGGACTGACGGGGGCCCATAGAGCACGCAGCCGATCCTGCGTGAGGCCCGCCGTTTCCACACCCGCGCGGATGTGGCGCGTGCTTTGCCCGGCCCACACCACATCCCCAAACGCAGTCGATGCGTGGTTGAAGGCATTCACCCTCAGCCGCGCATCGTGCGCGCTGGCCAGGAATCCGTAGCAGGACCCGAGGCTCGTCCCCAGCACGCCGAAATGCTCGTATCCCTGCTCCTCGAGCCAGTCGAGGCAGCACCGGATATCGACCACCGCCTGCCTGCACGCGGAAATCGTGCGGCCGACATTGGCGCTCACCGCGTAATCTGACCGCTCCAGTTCCGCGGGACGGCGAATGTCGTGGTATGGCTTGGAGAGTCGCAGCGCCGACACGCCCATGCGGTTGAAGAGCGTGCACAGCGAATTGTGGCTGAACCCGTCGGCGTTCCATTGCGGCATCACCACAATGGCCTGTTTGGGCCGCGCCGGGTCTTTGTGCGCAGGAGCCGGAAACCAGCGCGCATTCACCAGGTCGTTCTCGGGGTATGGCGTGCGTTCCGGCGAAGTGAAGCGCAGATACTGGGCCTTGGGCACCTTGCCCTCTGCCGCCTGCTGTTTCAGCTCGGCATCTTTGGCAAGAGTCTCTGGGCGCACGTTGGTCGGGAACAGCTCCGGATGGCGCTCTTCAAGGCGGAAGTCCGTCGGACGCTCATAGCCGAAAAAAACGTCGCTGTGGCCGATGAGAAGCTCGTTGATGCGGAGCATCGCGGCTTCAGCTGCCGCGGGGTCGCGAACAAGTTCGGGATCGGGCACCGCGGCGCCAAAGCCGTGCGCCTCAAGGAACGGTGCGATCCACTCGAATCCCCACTCCAATGGACGCACCACGCGGTTTTCGTCGCGCGTGCTTAGCCGCGTTTCCCACGCGTACATCTTGCGTGCATACCAGCCAGTCAGCATGAATCTGCATCAATTTTATCAGTGCTGAGAGGTTGGAATCGATGCGGGCCTCGACGTGCGGGACGCGGGAATTGCCGCGGCGATTGAAGTTTGCCGGCGGGAACGAACCCTACGCCGATGCTGCCCCGCCCGCGCGCAATTTCGCGATCTGCGCCGCAATGAGCCAGCCGGCGCTTAGCAGCGTGATCAGCGCGATGATTCCCTGCGAAATGACGCAATAAAGGCACCACACCTGAAGAACGTTGTGCTCGATTTCAGAGAGATGAAGCGCGAAACACAATCCGATGCATGCCGCGCCAAGCAGCAAAATGCGCCGTCGCGCCAGCGCGAGTACACCCAGCACCAGGTAGCCCGCGATGCCGATTGCCGCCACAGGGACGCGGTGGAACAAGGCGTACGAGCTGTGGTTCACGATGCCGCAATCCCAGTGATCGTTGATCGAGCATGGCTCCGTGCCCGTGTCGTAGTGAACGCGTAGCGCCAGCGCGGAGACGCAAAGGCCGGCGACAGCGAGAAAAATGAGGATCGGACGCATAGGCGCAATGCAATTCTATCGGATGCGCCTCGCGGGCCAACCGGTCACACAGCCGCTCTAGAGATTACGATGGACCCATGACCGCACCGCCAACCGGCCGTCGCGTCGCCTTCTTCGGCGGTAGCTTTGACCCGCCGCACCTGGGCCATCTGGCCATAGCGCGCGCCGCACGCGATGCGTTCCGCCTTGACACGGTGCTCTTCACACCGGTCGGTGCGCAGCCGCTCAAGCCTGAAGGCTCGTCCGCGAGTTTTGAGCACCGTTTAGCCATGACGCGGCTGGCGATTGAGGGCCAACCGGGGTTCGAAGTTTCGCTTGCCGACGCGCCCAAACCTTCTGGCGGCCGCGGTCTGACGCCGAATTACACCATCGACACGCTCGTCGCCCTCCGCACCGAATTCAAGCCCGACTGCGCGCTCTATTGCCTGATGGGAGCGGACTCGTTCTTCGGCCTGCGGCGCTGGCATCGCGCCGCGGAGATCCCCTACGCGGCGGCCCTCATCGTAGCCTCGCGGCCCGGCCAGCCCCTGGAAGATTTGAAGTCTGCGCTCCCGCATGGCCTCACGCTTGAACCTGCGCCGGACCAAAATGCATTGGAGCAAAATGCATTGGAAATCGCTCGTAACGAACCCGGCGTCAGCGAGTTCGGCGTTGCCGTCCGCGCCTTCCTTATCGTGAATCCCGCGGGAGATAGAGCGCCGTTTTACGTGCTGCCCGGGCTGAACATCGAGATCAGCGGGACGGACATTCGCCAAGCGATCCGCAAGGCCAGCCCCCCATCGCCGAACATCGGGGCGTCGAGCGCCACGCAGCCTGGTTCCGGCGCAGTCCAGACGATGCTTCCCGTCGCGGTCGCCGACTACATTCGCGCGAACGGTCTCTACCGCTGAGTTGTCTTCTAGTCCCGAGTCCCGTTGGCCCGAAGTCCCGTAGTCCCGAGCGCCTGATCCATCGTCCCTATTCCCTAATCCCTGCTCCCTGCTCTACCATGAACTTGGAGACGCTTCCCAACGAATGAAAACATCGCCGGCGCAGAAACAGACGCGCATCCTCGTACAGGCCGCAGCCGCGGTTTGTGAAGAAAAGAAGGGCCAGCACACCCGCATCCTCGAGCTCGATCCTGTCGACTCTGGCCTCTCTGACTTTTTCCTCGTCACCTCAGCCTCCAACCAGCGGCAGGCCGTCGCCATCGCCGACGAAATCGAGCTGCGGCTCAAGCGCAACTTCGGCGTTTACCCAAACTCCGTCGAGGGGCGTCGCAACGGCGAGTGGATTCTACTCGACTACGTCGACTTCGTGATCCACGTGTTTCTCTCTGAGAAGCGCGCTTTTTATGATATTGAACGGCTGCGAAAGTCGGCGCGCCCGTTGACGCCGGAGGAGTTCGACGCCGAGCTCACTCGAGGCCTGTCTGAAAAGACGCGCGCCGTGCGCAGCAAGAAAGCCGCAAAGCCACCGGCGAATACAGCCTCGCCGGCAAAGAAACCCGCAGCCGCAAAGAAGGCCCTGCCGGCAAAGGCCAGAAAGGCCCCGGCCGACAAGACCCGCGCCCGCAAGCCCGCTCCAAAAGCAAGAGTTAGGAAGAAGCACTAAGGCCCAGGCGGAAACGTTACTTACAAACACAAAGGGCGCCCGTTTATGGGCGCCCTCGGTGTTTCAGCTTTCGTCGTTCGGGTTAGAAGTTGACCCGCAGTGCGAACTGGCCGAACCGGCGCTCGTCGTTCGCGCCGCCGCCGGCCCCGATGCCGCCCTTCGATGCAAGGATGAGCGGAATGGCATTGCCTTGGAAGTCGGTATCGGTGTATTCGCTGGAAGCGTCGTTGTCGCCTTCCTGCAGGAAAAGATTGTGGTGATTCAGGATGTTGAAGCCTTCCGCACGGAACTCAAGATTGATCTTCTCGTGGATCGGGAAGGACTTGGCCACCGCCAGGTCCACGTTCCAGAATCCAGGACCGCGGAAAGGGTTGCGGCTGGTCATGGCTGCTGGCCAGGGACCCCAATCGGAGATGCCGCCAAGAGCTGGGTTGCCAAATTCGGCGGCTCCAGGCAACGAGCCGATCACGTACGTGTTAGCGCCTCCGCCATCGGCGCCTCTCGGAATCGCATTCCATTTGTGTTGCGTGATTGGTTCGTCCGGCGTATACCGCGCAACGTTGTAGCCGGTCGCGTTGTTGGTGAAATCGTAGTAGGAGAAGGGCGTGCCAGAGTGGGCGACGTAAATCGCAGAGGCCTCCCATCCGCCAAGAGTTTCGCCCAACAGGGTGCTTTGGTCTTTGAAGTAGGGATCTGTATACACCGGCGCGACAACCAGCCGTTGCCGTACATCGAGATCACCGTCGCCCCAATCCATCGCTGGATTAAAGGGGTTGGTATACCCCAGGCTGAATTCGTTGTTGCTCTCTGAGAACGTCGTGCTCAAATCGTCCAGTTGGTGCGCGAAGGTGTAGTTTGCCACAACCCCGAGTCCGGTTTGGCGCACGTTCGTGCTCTGAAATTCGAGGTTCACGCCCTGGTAGTGCGAGGCTGCATCGGAGCCGCGATTGTTGATGTTCGAGTACTGATTGTTGAGGCGGGTCAGGGCTGAAATGGTTCCCTCACCGGCTGGATTTGGGATCGTGTACGGATCTCCCTCCAGCACGTTGCCGCTGCCCAGCCCATTGAAGTTCTTGATGTCGTAGAGGTGAACGCCGTGCGCGCCAACATAATCGACGGAAGCCACGGTGTTACGCGTCAACTCGTGCTCGATGGCCAGGCTCCAGAACTGGGTCTGCGCCGTCCGGATGTTCTGGTCGACCCAGCGGCCGCTGGTCGGCGGCAGGCAGGCTGCCGGGTAGCACAATGAAGACGTGGGCGCCGCATTCCCCGCAAGCGGTCCGACGTTGGAGTTCGTAACCGAAAGTGGCTGCGAGGCCGTGCTGTTGATGACGACCACGGCATAGGTTGGCGGGTTCTGAATCACGTTGAACGTCACGTTGCCAAAGTTGCGCTCGTACGAGATGCCGTAGCCGCCGCGTACCGAGTCGCGTCCGTTGCCGAATACGTCGTAAGCGAAGCCGATGCGCGGCCCAATCGTGCCGTAGCTTGGCTTCCACAGTTCGTTGCCGATGGGGCTCTTGGGCGTGGTGGACATCTGCCCGCTGCGAATCCGGTCGCCGAGTGTAGCGCCGGACCCATAGTAATAGTTTGAGTCAAGGCTGTGATTGTCGTTGTGCTGGACGCCGTAAAACTCGTAACGGACGCCGTAGTCAAAGGTGAACTTTGGAGTCAGCTTCCAGGCATCCTGGACGTAGGCTCCCCATTCCTTGAAGCGCTCGCTGCGCGCGAAGCTGGGCGCGGTTGCGGGAAGGGTGATGGAACATGCCGCTGTCGGTGTATAAGCTCCTGTGTATGGGTTCTTGACGCAGGGCAGCGCCCCCTTGGGATTGACCGCGGCCTCGAATTCGAACATATTGGTGCCGGAGTAAAGCGACTGCAGGCCGGCGGCGCGGTTGGTGCCCAACTGCTCGGTGGCTTGCGCATAGGCGCCATAAGCGTTGTTGTCCTGGATGTAGACCAGTTGCACGCCGGTCTGGATTGAATGCCTGCCCTTCACCCAGTTCAGATCCTGGTTGATCTGCGACGTGTCCTGCGGGCCGCCATACGGCAGGCCGCCATCTGCCGGGTTTGTGTCATAGAAGCCAGGCAATTGAATCAGAGTGCCCGTGCCCGGGATCGTCGCATTTACCGCGACGTCCAGCGTCGGGACGTTCTGCAGCGCAGTTTGGTAGGAAAAGAAGGTGTTGAAGCGGCTGAAACTCAGCTTTGTGTTCGTGACAAGCGCGGGAGTGAACTGATGAGAGAAGTTGTAGAGATATGCCTGGTTGTTGTTGGTCCCGCCCACATCGTACTTCGCATAGGGTGATGCGAAGTCGCCGCCGGGCGTATCCACTTCCTTGTAGTCGACAAAGCGGAAGAACATCTGCGTTTTCTCGCTCAAATTGTAATCGCCGCGCGCAACAAAGTTGTAGGTATTCTGCGGAATACCGCCGCCGGCGTTTGTCGGCGCCTTGTAGGAAACGATGCCGAAGACAGGCGTGGCCGCCGGGAGGCTTTCTGGAAGCGCCGAGCCATACACCTGCGAAGCCGTGTAGGTCTGCGTGTAGGTGGTCGGAGCCCCGCCACCATACGTGCTGAAGAAGCTTTGGATATTCGCAGCGGAGGCTGCCAGGAATTGGGAAGTCGGGACGCCGGCAGTGACATCGGCTGCGCTGCGAACCTTGGTCCACTCGCCGCTGCCGAAGAAGAACACCTTGTTCTTCATCACCGGGCCGCCCACGTCGAAACCATACTGGTTGCGCGTGTAAACGCCCTTCGGGTTCCCTTCCTGATCGTTGGTCTCCGTGTTTGAGGTAAAGGCCGAGATGCGGTTGTACTCCCAGGCGTTGCCGTGGAAAGCGTTGCTGCCGGCCTTGGTGGTCACGTTGACCACGCCGCCCGAGGCGCGCCCATACTGGGGCAGGAAGTTGCTGGTATCAACCGTGTACTCCTGCATCGAATCCTGGGGAATGAAGATTCCGATGCTGTCGCCGAACACGCTGATGTTCTCAACGCCGTCGAGCAGAATTTCGGTGCCGCTGGAGCGCTGTCCATTGATGTCGAAACCGACGCCGCGCAGGTCGGAGTTCTGCGAGTTCGACTGACCGCCTGTTCCTGCGCCTGAGGATCCGGCATCACCGTTCGAGATATTGCCGGCAATCGCAACGAAGTCGTAGGGGTTGCGGGTGAGGCTGGGCATATCCTGGACCTGCTGGACACTGACGACCTGCGAGATCTCCTGCGTCTGCGTGTTGACCTGTGTGCCGCCTTCGCCCACAACCTCGACTTCCGTGGTTGTCGCACTCACAGAGAGCTTGGCATCGAGCGTCAAGTGGCTTCCCGGTGTGATCTCAATCTTCGCCGTGTAGGCCTTGAAGTTGCCCGAAGTGATGGTCACCTCGTACAGGGCTGGCTCAAGCGAGACGAGCAGATAAGCGCCTGTCGAAGAGGTCACTGCGTTGCGCATGTAGTTCGTGCCCAGGTTCTTCACTGCAACGCCCGCGCCGGGGACAATGGCCCCCGTCTGGTCCACGACGGTTCCGGAGATCTGGCCGCTCTCCACCTGCGCTGAGGCAACGACGCCGCAGACAGACAGGACGGCGAAAAGACCTAGAATGACGACCGTAATCGATCTAAAACGATTGCAAAGGCCACGAGAAGCAGCGGCCTGAAGCCTCGACCCAGCATGCAACGGAAACAACGTCATACGAACTCCTCCAAACTCGGGCTGAATCGAAAAGCCCCGGGGAAGGCTTTGCCATCCAGCGTTAGTGCGCTTTCGGTGGCTCAATAGTGAGCAAGTCCGATCCCGCAGGTTGATCTAAGCGAACAAAACAGCGCGTTAAACCAGAATTCCTACACGACTCCCCACGCAGGCAAACTAACGCCCACTGGATGCGACTCCAGAAATGGGACAAGAGTCTTTGGGTTACTTAAGGCAATTCAAATGCCAATCGAACGCGGGCGATCAAAGATGCTCAACAAATTGAAAAGAAATGACATTGGTGCCTGCAACCTCCCCCAAAAGTGTTAATGAGATATGAAAATCAGTAGTATGCGACCACATTTTTGCAAAAACCGTACTTAGGAGTGGCGGCTGCCCCGGCCTTGAATGTTGCAATCAGCTGTGGGAGGCCCGCCTGTCTCGACCCGATCATCCAAAAACCAAGAGCCCCGGGTCCTTCCCGGGGCTCTTGGTTATGTGCCAAGGCAACTTGGATCTAGAACTGCAGCCTGAGCGAACCCTGCAGCACGCGTGGACCGTTGGCAGTCCCGGTCACGACGCCAAAGGTACCCGACTGCTCAGTAATGTCCATGTGGGTAAAGTCGTCAGCGCTTGCTACCGATGGGACATTAAAGCTCGGATGGTTGAGTGAGTTGAACGCGTCGACCCGGAACACGAGGTTCAGCCTTTCATAAATCGGAAACTTCTTGTCAACTCCCAGATCCAGGTTGAAGTAGTGCGGGCCACGGAGGTTGTTGCGGCTGCCGATCTGGAAGCCGACGGGGCCCTCGTAGTCGTTGACGAGCGAATCGCTGCTGGTCTTGAATGCCCAGAGCGTTCCGCTGGAGTCTTTGTGAACATCGGAGTTGAAGTCTGACTTCTTTCCTGTCAGGATGGCTGGTGCATTGTTCGCGTATCCGGCAACAAATGCGTTGGCGTTCGCAAAGAAGGTGTTCCCCGTGTGGAAGGTTGGAAGGCCGCTCACGTTCCAGCCGCCGATGATCTCGTTCACCCACCCCGGTGTGTTGGCTGCGAAGTCACGGTTATGACCAAAGGGTAATTCCCAAATGAAGTTGCCATTCAGATACTGCGTGACGTCGAAGTCGGAGTTTCCACGGCATTCCCGCGGCCGCAAGACATCGCAGATGAAGCCATAACCGCCAAGGGCTCCGGAGTTGGCAATGAGCGATTCGTTATCGATCGAGTGCGACCATGTGTAGTTGAGGTCGAATTGGATGCCGTGACTTGGATTCTTGTGAATCGTGATCAGCAACCCGTGGTAATTCGAGTTGCCCTTGTTGGTGTAGTACGTATCCTCGGCAAACTGAGACCCCATGCCCACATTCGACGGAAACAGCTCGCCGAAATACGAGCCGTAGGCGATGTTGAGGCTGGCTAACCCCTCAATGGTGTCGGCAAAGTCGCCGCGATATGGAAGGGGATCGAAGCCATAGGCGACCAACTCAGTGTTGTTATTAAAACCAAAGGCCTCTCCCACGCCCGGCTCAATGACATTCTCGAACCAGGGTTCGGGTGTCACCGTGCCGGTCGCCCGCATCTCCTTCGTGATGTTCGCGAATGCCGTCGACATCATTTCGCCCGAAACCGAGTCGGGGAAGTCGATCAGTTGGTTGGCGTCCGCCTGTCCCAACAGCCGCCGGCCCAGGCGTCCCACATAGTCCGCCTTCAGGATGAAGCCTTGCGGGAACTCGTGCTGAACGCCGAAGTTGAACATGATGCTATAGGGCGTTTGCAGGTTGTTGCTCACGCCCTCGTTGAACGCACTGCCGTTTGCCAGACCGTATGGGAATGTGCCGCTGCCGGTGCTGTATGTCGATCCGGGGGTGATGTACGGAGTGTACGGGCTCGCGATGGCTCCCGGAGCAGTGGGCGCAGGCGGAGGACTGTTGAAGCCGGCGAACCGAAGATCCCCAGTGAACCCGGCAACCGGATTACTCGGCACGCCGTATGGTTGATTGGCGGGAAGCTGGAACAGGTACGAGTATTGCGAAGCCTGGTATTGCACGGCATTCACGACGGTGCGATCGTAAATGATTCCGGCGCCGCCGCTGATCACAGTCCTCTTGTCGAATTTTGGGTTATAGGCAAAGGCTACTCTGGGAGCCAGGTCCAGATCATTCGGCTTGTAGTAGCCGGGAGCATTATTGCCCTTGCCGCCCAGCAGGTATTGGATAAACGGGAGAGAGTTGTCTCCGGATTGACCTGCGGCGCTCTGCGCTACGCGGGCGCTGAAGTATTCGTCGAAGTTGAGGCTGGGCAGCGATTCGATGCCGTTCTTCTCGTAGGGGACGGTGTAGTTCAGGTAGTGAAGACCGTAATCGAATGTCAGAGACGGAGTCACTTTCCACGTGTCGCCGAAGTAAAGCTCTGTCTCGTAATAGCGGTAGTTGGAGCTTGAGCCGGACCCTTGCTTCAACACGTTGCCTTTGGCGTTGTAATTGTAAGTGGACGACACCTGGCCGATATGGCCTACGGCCATGGCGAACGCCCGGTCATACCGCGAATGCGCGGTCGAACTCGTGGAGATATCGGCCGGCCTCATGGAAGCGGTAGGCCGAGAATGGTTACGCTGAGGCCGAGCAGCGGCTCGTTGTAATTGAGAATGGTGTATTCGCTGGGATTGATGTACTTGAAGGACCCGCCCATCTGGAAGTTGTGCTTGCCCGCCACCCAGCTGAAGTCGTCGCGGACGACCGGTATGGGATAGGTGCGTCCCTGCGCGTTCACGGCGCTCGCATACGGCGCGGAAAGGATGGTGCCGCCGGTCCCGGTCCCGCCGAAGGAGTATTGATTTGCCCCAGTCGGGTTGTAGAGATCGGGGAAGTTGACCACGGTGACCGTCTCCCCGTACGAGGCCTCGTTTTCTTTGTTGCTGCCGATGGTCCAACTGTGGCCCACAACCCACGCATAGCTTTGGTTGATTCGAGGCTTGGTCTGAGGGTCGCCCTTGAATTGAATCGTACTCAATATGTTTTGAAACCGTTCGACGGACCCGCGTCCCCAAACTCTTTGCGTGCTCGTAAGGTTGTAATCGATTCTGCTCACATAGTTGTCTTCCGTCGTCGGAGTAGGTGCGTTAAAGCGGTAGCCTGCGGTATTCACCAGATCTCCGGCGCCGCCCGTCAGGTCGTTCGGTATCGGGTACCGGCTGGAGAACACGCCCTCGACGGAAGAGTTGAAGCCCAGGTGGCTCGGGTCGAGCGCTTGGAGTTGGGTCTGGGTCAACGTCGTCTTCGTGCCCCCGGCGTTTTGGTACGTTACGAATCCACCCCGGAAAAGATCGGTGCCGGTCGAACTTGAGATAGGAACCGTGCGTTCGACCGATGTGCCCGCCGCAATTCGATTCGCGTCCCAGTCAAAGAAGAAGAAGGCCTTGTCCTTGCCGTGATAGACGTGGGGAATCACAATGGGCCCGCCGATGTTTCCGCCGTATTGGTTCTGGATGATCTGCGTTCTGGGAACCTTCGGGGTGGCATTGTTGTTGAACCAGGTATTGGCCTCGGTGTCGGTATCGCGGTGATACCAGTTCACGTTGCCGTGGAATTCGTTCGTGCCGCTTTTGGTCACTAATTGGTATTGGCCACCGCCGCCCGGTCCCGAGTTGGCTCCCTGGCCGGCCGTGACACCGCGGAACTCCTGCACTGTGTCGACTGGAGCGTTGGCGGCGATACCGCCAAAGCCGCCCGTCGCTTCGTCGTTCACATCGAGGCCATCAACCGTCACGCTGCTTTGATCAACGCGGGCGCCCGTGACTGAACCATCCAGCGTCGTTCCGGGCTGGGCGTAGAAGAGCGATGACGGATTGTCTCTGTTCTGAACGGGCAAATCGTAGAGGTCCTGAACCGGCAGGTTATTTCCCACGGTTGCATCGGCCGTATCGAGGGTGATCTGCTGATTGCCCGCGGATACTTGAACCGTCTCGATAGAACCGATTTTCAACTGCGCATTCTGCGTGCGAGTCACGGCCACATTCAGGTACATGTCCGTAATCGTGAATGTGCTGAAACCCGCGGCCGAGAAAGTGATCTTGTATCCCGGACCCGGCGGCACGTTGGAGATGGTGTACGATCCTAATGCGTTTGTGTCCGTCTTGAAGGTCACATCTGTGGACGTGTTCACGAGCACTACGCCGACTTTGGGAACGACCGCGCCGCTTGGGTCAGTGACTGTGCCGGTGATGGAAGCCTGATCCTGCGCCCTGAGGGAACCGCTGAAGATCAGCACGAAGGCCATCAGGCTAAGACTGAAGGCTAGAACACGCAGTCGAATCGATTGCATCGTAAATCCTCCAATATCCTTCAAGAACGGAAATTCCGTTGAACCAATTTCTCGCCCCCGAGTTCTACCTTTTCGGTGGCATGGCGGGGATGACAAGTCGTACCCCCCCGAAGTCGATCGGAAAACAAATATGCAGGTGATTTCATTCTCAAGAGTTCGCGCAGTGCCGGGGGATGGATGACCGGTTGACAGTTATCGACTTCCCAACACCGCCCCCGCGCGCTTTTGTAATTCGGTAGCACGATCCCTGCCAATCTTCTCGGTGCAATTCAAGCCGGCTTACCCGCAGAATTAAAAAGACTTACAAGCTCATTCATGTGTCAGGCATCGTATGCAATCTATGGTATCTCATAATTTCGCGCGCTAAAATACCCAAAATTGTATGCAACCTACACATTTTGAGGCAGTTTGGCCACGCACCGAGAAGGTCCAGGCGGCAGTTTTGAGATATTCTCCTCACCATGGAGGTTACCCTCGCCCAGATCGGCGCGAAGGCTCGTGCCCACGACCCGTTCGAGGGTCAGATCGCTGATTATCTCAAGCGTTGTGTTGGAGTTGCGCGCTGTGAGGGTCAGGCGTTTCGGAACGAGACGGCATTGTTCGATTGGCTCACTCGGCAGAAGGGAAGAACAGAGCCTTTCGTGATGCTCCTGGATGGCCGCGGCCGCCAGATGAGCTCAGAGGCACTGGCGGATTGGATCGGCGCGCGCCGCAATGAAGGCGCGCAGCACATCGTCTTCGCCGTCGGGCCAGCCGACGGGTGGTCAGAGGGCGCCCGAGCCGAGGGCAAACGCCGCGGCGCGCTCATCTCGCTCGGGCCCATGACATTGGCTCATCAGCTCGCCCGCCTCGTGATGGCCGAGCAGATCTATCGCGCGTGTACAATTCTCACGGGTCATCCATACCACAAGGGACACTGAAGGAAGGCAGTTGTGTTCTCAGTTCGCGGTTGCTGGAACCTCGCGATTCGCTGCCGAAGGTTTTTGTTCTGAGAACTGCGAACCACGAACTGTGAACTGATACCTCTGAGCCATGACTGACACTCGACGCGGCCTCATTCTGATCAACACCGGTCCCGGCAAAGGCAAGACCACCGCGGCGCTGGGCACGGCTTTGCGCGCCGTCGGATGCGGCATGAAGGTGCTCGTTCTGCAATTCATCAAAGGCTCCTGGCACTATGGCGAGCTCGACGCAGTTGAGGCCTTCGGATCGAACTTCGCCGGCAACTTTGTAATTCGGCAGATGGGGCGCGGATTTGTGAAGGTCGGCGGCGCTGAAGCCGATCCCGAAGACCTTCGCCTGGTGCAGGCGGCGTGGGAAGAAGCGCGAAAGGCGATCGACTCGGGAGAATGGGATCTGGTGGTGCTGGATGAGATCAACTATGCCATCAGCTATGGGATGCTCGATCCGGCTGAGGTGGCCGAGGCGCTGAAGGCAAAACCGGAGATGGTGCACGTCATCCTGACCGGGCGCAACGCCCACCCCTTGCTGGTGGATTTGGCCGATACCGTGACGGAGATGCGCGAAGTGAAGCACGCCTACCAGAAGGGAATTCTCGCGCAGCGCGGTATCGAGTACTGACCGAGGAAGGAGGCGCCATGCCGGAAAGCAAGCACTCCCGCTGGGTCGACATCAAGCCGGAACCGTTGAACGCGTTGATCACGCGGCAATATGTCGTGGGAACGAACGTCATGCTGGCGCGCATCGTGCTCAAGAAGGGCGCGCACGTGCCCATGCATCACCACGTTCACGAGCAGATCAGCCACGTGGTTGAAGGTGCGCTGAATTTCATCCTCGACGGCCAGGAAGTCGTCGTGCGCGCGGGCGACATTCTCTCCATTCCGCCGCACCTGCCGCACGAGGTCGTCGCGCTCGAGGACTCTGTCGCGCTCGACATCTTTAATCCGCCGCGCCAGGATTGGATCAACGGCGACGACGCTTATCTGCGCCGGGAAACCGCTCCTCCGCCGACAAAAAGTTAAGCGGTTGCTTTCGCTCCACCCATTTACAATGGGGGTCGGTATGTCGTGGTTTAAGCGCGAAGACGGCGAGTATTCCTCGGGAACGGCCGGTCCCGGCGGGGACAACGGGCCCGAAGCGGGTGCGAAGAATGTGCGCACCGAGGGCCTCTGGGTGAAATGCCCCGGCTGCCGCCAACCCATTTACAAACAGGACCTTGAGGTCAATCTGCTGGTCTGCCCCAAGTGCCAGCATCACTTCAAGCTCTCCGCGCGCGAGCGCATTGACACGCTCCTCGAGCCCGGCTACACGCTGGTTGATGGCGGCTTGCGCTCGACCGATCCGCTCAACTTCACCGACGTAAAGCCCTACAAGCAGCGGCTGCGCAAGGCCCGTCAGGACACCGGCCTCGACGATGCCATCCTGAACGCCGTCGGCCAGATGGGTCCGCACGAAGTCGTGCTCAGCGCCATGGAGTATGCCTTCATCGGCGGCTCCATGGGAGCGGTTGTGGGCGAGACCATCGCACGCGCCGTTGACCGCGCGAGAGAGACGCGCAAGCCGCTGATTGTTGTAGCCGCTTCAGGCGGGGCGCGCATGATGGAGGGCGTCGTAAGCCTCATGCAGATGGCCAAAATCTCCACCGCCCTGGCGCAACTCGACGACGCGCGCGTGCCGTATATCTGCGTGCTCACTGACCCCACCACCGGCGGCGTCACTGCCAGCTTCGCCATGCTGGGCGACCTCAACATCGCAGAACCCGGTGCCCTGATCGGCTTCGCCGGACCACGCGTCATCGAGCAGACTATCCGCCAAAAACTCCCCGAGGGGTTCCAGCGCTCGGAGTTCCTGCTCGAAAAAGGATTTCTCGACGCAGTCGTGCATCGCCACGCCCTCAAGGCCTACCTGATCCGCGCCCTCCACTTCCTCGAAGCGCCGGCCGCTGCGTAGTCAGATTCACGCATTGCTCACCCTTATCGGCTAGGAAACTGAACCGGCCAATACTCGGTGAGTTGAAGTGGCGAAAGTTGCACGCGAACCACTTCGGCTTTATTCTGACGTGCCAGCGAACGCATGGCTTCTGTCTTTTCCTCGACCCCAACTTGCAGCTCGTCGAGGAATGCGCCCAACGAATCTTCATCTCCCAAACTTCGCGGCTCCATCGCGCCGCCTTGACCCGCATATGGAGCAAACATCGCTTGATACGATGGGTTCTCGCCTGCCCCATTCGCGCGGACCAGCAGCGTCCCTTCGATCCGTTGCGCTGCCAAATTGAGCACTTTCAGAATTGCCAGCGCGGAGGAAAGCCTGACGTCCTGGCCCGCCTCAAATTTAACGACTGTTGGCAGGCTCACTCCCGCGACACCAGCAAGTCGGCGCTGCGTCAGTTTCATCTCTTGGCGCCGCCTCTTTGCGGCTCTTACGATCTCCGGCCAGTCGAGTCGATTATCGGATTGAATGTTCCATTCCATCTTTTCCTCACGTAGTCGGCAAGCTGATTGCGTAATTCTGTCGTTCCGTGAGCAGCGTTGCGAATGGTTTCCTCGGCCCGGGCCATGCGCCTGCCAAGGTCATGTACAGCCTCTCGAAGTGCTGCTTCCCTCAGCGAGAACGACGTGGCCAGCGCCCGCAAATGCACCGCGCCGATTCCTGCAAGCGTCGTTGGATTCGTTCCCGGCCCCAGCTTGAGTGCCATCCCTGTCTGGCTATAGTCCTCATAAAACGCGACCGCCAGTAAATCGTAGAACGGGGAAAGCCTCAGCTGATCCTCGTCGTACAGCAAAGCAAAGTTCTTCAGGTGCGCGTCGTTGTTGCCCAGCAAAATGCAAACGAGAATCCGCCGGAAAAGCCGGTCGACATCAAACAGTGCGCAGCGCGGATTCTCGCGCAGCACGCGCGCCATATCGCCGTAGTTTCCTTTGTACTTATCGTCGCCGATCTGGTTCAGGATTTGATTGAACTCCTCGAAATGCCGCTTTCCAATCGCGCCATGTTTGACAGGACGGTCGAAGCGCCGCACCATGAGAGCTTCGTCCACGATCCTCGGAATAGGCGCGATCTGCACTTGGACGATCTCGTCGTCGGGCAATAGTTCGCGCGCTGCCTCGGTGGTCAGAAACTCAAGCGGAACAATCTGCGGGTGGTTGCCGCTTGGAACCTTGGCAATGTGCGTGCTCAGTTCTCCGGCCCGTGCTGGACGAAAACCATCTTCGGTCTCCACGACCAGCAATTTCGATTGAACTCCCGAAATGGAAGCTCGGCTGTTTAGCGCTGCCAGTTCTGCGGGATCTTCCGGCGGTTCCCCCGTCGCTGCCCGCGGCTTCGGATCGCGCACGGAAACAGCTCCGATGCAATCTTCCCCAAATGCAAGGAGCCGGGCAAAGCGGTCTTCGACGGGAACACCGAGCCACCGCGCTTGAACCATCGCCTCCCGGCCTTCGGCAAGTAAATTGTCAAAGAATGGATGCAATCTGCCCTGATAAACGTAAGGTTCAGACCGCAGCGGCAAAGTAATCGAGATCGCTTCTGCCCTTCTGCTCAAAAACTCGGCGTCGTAGATAAAGGAACAGCGCTCTCCGGATTCCTGACTGATTGTTCCAGCCAAGCGGTCTTTGAAGTACACATAACCGTAAAGAAGCTCTGCCACGATGCCATCTTTCTTGATTTCTAATACCAGAAGAGTATCCGATCATTCTTTATTGATCATTATCGCATCCTTGCGGCATGCTGATCAATAATTAGTTGTTTTTGTTTGTATTCTTGCCAATGATCAATATTTGTTGTCCAATTTTGGATATTTAACAGATAAGATCAATAAAAATTGATCAGAATCTGCCGGGTCTGCGTATGAAGATAGCCTGGGGCCGCGTCTGGCCGACCTGCTGCGCTCTCTTGGATTCGGGGAGCCTGTCGTTCGTGCATTTGCACGCCCTGACGACGTCGATCATGTCGTCAAAAACCCTTGACTCGCCCTAAAAGCTCCACACCAACCCGCTCGATATGCGCCAGAAATTGTTCGGCAAGCCCGGGGTTTGTACCGGGAGGATATCGACGACGTTGTTAATCAGCTTGAAGTTCGACCACTGATATCCACCGCTGACGCGGAAGGCGAATCGACGCGAGATCGGTGTGTCCAGTCCGCCGCCAACCACCGATACCCATGAGGCAGTCTCTCCGGGCGCTCCGTTTGGTCCCCAGTACCTGGGCAAGCCGCCGTCGCCTGCGAGCCCTTCAATAAAAGCGGACTCTCTGCCGAAGCGTCGCGTAAATTGCCACCCGCCCAAAATGGCATACAGATTCTCGTGCGCGCTCAGGTTGGTCCCCCGGTAGCTCGATACATCCACTTTGAATCGGGTGAATCGCCACGGCGGAAACGCGATGGCTGCATCCCATCCGCTCAGCGGCTGGCGCGATCCCGGCAGGCCATTTGGCGAGTTGGAGAGGAAGGCATAGCCGCCGTAAATCTGATAGCGTGCATGCGCGCTGGACGCAGCTTCGGTCTGCGCGTGAACACCCGCCGCCACCGACATCAGAGCGAGCATCGCAAGCAGCAAGCAGAGACGAGAGGTCATCGATGGCCCCGAGGGAAGCGCTCACATAAACGAATCACTTCAGATGCGCATCGGCATCAGCACGTAGCGGTACTTGTACTCGGCGTCTGGATCTTCGGGCCGCATCTGGCCGGCCGATTGCGCGTCCTTGAACTCCAGCCGAACCTCGCCCGCGTTGTCCAGCGCCTTGAGGAAGTCGAGAATGTAGCCGGAGTTGAAGCCCACCGTGATCGCCTCTGACGCGTACGGCGTGTCGATGGTGTCTTCGCTCTCGCCTGACTCCGTTGAATTCGCGCTCACCTTGAGCTCGTTGTCCTCGAGCCGCATCCGTATCGCTCCCGACCGCTCGTCGGCAAACTGCGCCACGCGCTGAATCGCCGCTGAGAGCTCACTCGAGCGCACCACGGCAAACTTCGTGTTGTCGCGCGGCATCACGGCTTCAAAGTTCGGAAACTGTCCGGTCAGCTTGCGGCTGCTCAGCGTGCGATGACCCACGCGGAAGAAGAGCGTGTGTTCGTCGTCGGCAAACTCCACCTTCTCTGCTTCGGAGTTGGCCAGCAACTGTTGCAGCTCCTGCAGCGCCTTGCGCGGAATCAACACGCGCTTTTCGCCGCTGATGCCCTCGAGCGTCTCGCCTGGCTTCTCGACAAACGAAAGCCGGTGGCCGTCAGTCGCGACCATCGCCAGCGACTCGGCCTTCAGAACCAGCAGCGCTCCGTTGAGCGTGTAGCGTGACTCCTCGTTCGAGATAGCGAAGATGGTGCGTGCAATCAGTGTGCGCAGCGAGACAAGAGGAATGCTGGTCGACGCGATCGTCGGAAACTCGGGCACCTGCGGATAGTTCGCGCGTGCCATGCCGACCATCTTCGTGTTCGATCGGCCGCTCCTGATCTGCACCCAGTGGTTCTCCAGCAGCTTGATCGAGATATCGCCGTCGGGCAGCAGCTTGATGTAGTCGTAAAGCTTGCGCGCCGGGATCGTGCACGATCCCGCTTTCTTCACCTTCACCGCGGCGCTCGTGCGGATAGCCTGGTCCAGGTCGGTGGCAGTAATATTCAGGCGATCCTCGTCGGCCTCCAGCAGAAAGTTGGAGAGAATCGGGATCGTGGTTTTGCGCTCCACCACGCTCTGTGTCGCTGTAAGTTCCTTCACCAGATCCTGGCGGCTTACCGTAATCTCCATCGCTGCCCCCTCAGCCCCAGATTTGACCGCTGATTCCCCGGCTGGCCTGTCAACTTCAGCTTCGGCACTCGGCATACCCCACCCCCACACTAGAGAGCCGCGCCCTATGCCCCCACTCTATAACAACTTGCGGGTCCTCGGTAGCGGTTGCATTTCTTCATCCCGATTGTAGTCATCTCTTGAGATGCCTGCGCGTGGAAAACCGGGCTGATTCTGTGAATTCCGCGGGTTGTCCCCCGTCCGCGTTGATCGACTTGTTTGCTCGAGTCCTGCATGCCTGCTCTTTGCCGTTTGATGGGGCTTCGACCGGTGATGGTTAGGTATGAGAAGAGATACAAATAAACCAGTAGTACCCGTAGTTGTGTTCGGAAAAGTGGGAATCCAAGCGATGTAGCTTAAGGGAAGCGTGTTGGCTAGTGGGCAGGTTTCCTAAATCTCGGCGCGGCAAATCGAACAACCCGGAAAACGAGCCCGCTTGAGCCGAATCGCGCGCTTGTTTCCCACTTCTCCCACAGCGGCCGCGCAATCGCCTGTGGATTGTGTTGAGGTTGTGTGAAAGCCGCGACGAAGGCGAAACAGTGCAGCGGTTTGCGGCGAGCGTGTCTTGCACAATGGCCGGCTTTCGACCAATGCCCATCGAGCTACGGGACGAGCCTCTCACTCGCCTCTTATACTTAACCTTTCATGTCCTACGCGTCGGCTATCGAACAACTGAATTCTCTGGCGCCGGAGCTCTACGCGCGCCCAGGGCTGCCGCGGCGTCGCTTCTCGCTGGACGAGGTCCGCATACTGCTCAACGCCCTCGGCGACCCACAGACTCAATTTCCCGCGGTTCTCATCGCCGGCACCAACGGCAAAGGCTCCACAGCCTCAACACTCGCGTCAATCCTCTCGGAATCTGGCCGGCGAACCGCCCTCTACACCTCGCCGCACCTTGAGAGGCCCAATGAGCGCGTTCGTATTGGCCACCTGGAGATCGCCGACGCCGACTTCGCCCGCCTCTACTTCCATGTGCACGACGCGGGCCAGCAGTTGCTTCTATCTGGGCATTTGCCTCAACTGCCCAGCTACTTTGAAATCCTGACAGCTTTGGCCTTCCTCTATTTTGCCGAAAACAAAATCGACGTCGCCGTTCTCGAGGTGGGTATGGGCGGACGCCTCGACGCCACCAACGTTGTCAACCCGCTGCTTTCGATCGTCACCGACATTTCTCTCGACCACATGGAGTGGCTTGGCCCCACCATCTCTGCCATCGCTCGCGAAAAGGCTGGAATCCTGCGCCCCGCCGGAACCATGATCACGCTGCCGCAGCATCCTGAGGCCAACCAGGTCCTCGGACAGATCGCAACTGACCTGGGCGTGCGCGGCGTCAGCGCGGTTCCCTACATGCCGCCAACAGAGACGAGCGGCCCGTACACGGTCGAAGCGCTCGGAGCCTCGATCAAAGCCGACTCGCCGCTGGCAGGAGCTCATCAGCAGCGCAACGTCGCCCTCGCCATAGCCGCTGCGGTCGAGCTTGCTGCCCACCACGGTTTTCCCATCACGCCCGCTGCAATTGAGAATGGGATTCGCCGCACGCACTGGCGCGGAAGACTGGAACGAGTCACAAAGAATAGTGTTGAGTGGGTCCTCGACGTTGCGCACAATCCGGCCGGCGCATGGGCGTTGCGCGCAGGCATCCGCGGCATTCTCGAGAGCCACAAGCCACGCGTGCTTGTCTTCAGTTGCCTGCGCGATAAGCCGCTCGACGAAATGGCGCAGATTCTCTTTCCTCTTTTCGACGAGGTGATCGTTGCGCCCATCCACACCGCGCGCGCCGCAACCATCGACGATCTTCTCGCCGCAGCCGCAACAACAGGAACGCCAGCGGTCTCAGCCGATTCCGTCGCCGACGCCCTGCGCCTGGCACAAGATCGCATTACGCAAAACCGCGTTACGCATAACTGCGTAACCAGCGGCGTGGTCGTCGTCTCCGGATCGGTTTATCTTGTCGGCGAGGCGCGCGGCGAACTCTTATCGGGGCAAAGCGAATCCTCATGAGCCCGCGCCCCAACCCGCTGCCCCGCTTCTACGTCTGGCTCACCTACGGATTGCAAGGTCCGCTCATGCTGGCGCTCACCGCGGTTTGCGCATCCACTGCGTTCCTTGTCTCTGTTGTCGACAAGAAGGGCCGCATGCAGCATCGCATCGCGCATTTCTGGGGGCGCAACTTTGTCCGCCTTTCGTTTTCGAGGCTCAAAATCGAAGGCGCGGAAAACTTCCACAAATTCCCCGTCGCGGTCTACGCCTCCAACCACACGTCCTATATGGACACGCCGGTCATCTTCGGCTCCATCCCCTTCCAGTTCCGCATCCTGGCAAAAAAAGATCTCTGGCAATGGCCAATGATCGGCTGGTACCTGGGCCGCTCCGGTCAAATGCCCGTCGACCTCGAAAATCCTCACGCCACGCTCTCCTCGCTCGGCGGCGCGGTGAAAGCGTTGCGCGCCGGAATGCCGCTCTTCGTTTTTCCTGAAGGTGGCCGCACCTCCACTGGTGCATTGCGCCCCTTCCTCGCAGGCGCAGCCTACCTCGCCATTCGCGCTCAGGTGCCGCTCGTTCCCATCGCGCTCAGTGGCGTCTTCGATGTGCTGCCCATTCACACCAGGCACTTCTATCCCTCGAAGCTCACCGTCCACGTCGGCGAACCGATCGAGACCAAGGGCATGACCGTTCGCCAGAACGGCGAGTTAACCGAGCGGCTCCGCGCGGCGATTGAACAAATGCTCGGCCAGCCGAAGCAGGCTCCCACCGAATCGCCCGCGCCCGTCGCGTGAAACTGCTTCAGGAGTCACAAGGGCACGGTATCAGGAGCCCGGAGTTTATCCCCGGCACCAGCGCCGCAAATGATCGTGGGCCTCAGCACCTGAGGGAAGAAAATTCCAAACCGAGCCACCACCCGAAGGTGAGACGACCGCTAAGAAGAGATGGAGCGCGAGGAAGTCTGATCCCGCGTAATCATTCCATCCGATATTCCCTTGAGAACTACGAATTGTTCAAG
The DNA here is from genome assembly GCA_963835355.1 of uncultured Acidobacteriaceae bacterium. Classification (GTDB taxonomy): domain Bacteria; phylum Acidobacteriota; class Terriglobia; order Terriglobales; family Acidobacteriaceae; genus Telmatobacter. The sequence goes on from CAWIFE010000008.1 coordinate 90,307, forward strand.
CAGCGGGTTAATGAACCTAAACCGGAATCTCCTTTTTTCGCCAATCTTCTGCAGAATTGGGCCTCGTCGCTCGTCGCAAAAGTCGTTTAGATGCTGAGAGAATGCAGGGATTTCATAGTCCTTATGAGTAATCATGCGCATCGGCTCTCGGACATCAACCGCTGAAAAATAGCCGAGTTCATTGGTTTTGGCCAAGGTGCAGGCCAGAAGAACTTGTTTGTAAAGATTCTCTCTCGGGCTGTGAGTGGCCTTTTCATACGCATTGACCACCGACTGTTGCTGGTTAGCCACGGCGTCAGACACTGCCTGAGGAAGATCCACTGTGTCGATGTTTGTACGACCATCGTTCACCGCGACCAGGGCCGCCGTTCGTGCCATCAAATGCGTACATGACGGAAGTCCCTGCGAGAGACCTGCAATGCTTTTCTTGGCCTCTGGCTCAATAGTCATCCCGGCTTGACTTAGACCCTTATCGATAATCTCACTGAGCTCGGAGACCGACATGCGAGGCATGTGTATTTGTACTGCCGCGCGTTCAATTGACTGATGCTCTTCGATCAGTTGGTCAACGGAGTCCGCTACGCCAACCAGCACGAGGGTGGTGTTCGCGGAGTTGTCAGAAAGGCTCTTGATAGTATCTGCAAGCAGAACGGCCGTCTCTGTTGCCGCAATACGATCTACCTCGTCGATGATGATGATGCTCGGCGAATCTGCCGACTGAAATGTTTCCCGAATATCTTCTGATCCCACGTCGTCGGGGAGCATCCCATCTAGGGTGAGTTGATCCGAAGTGTTTCTAATAACCGAAATCTGCCTGAAAATCGCGCGCCACATTGAAGCAAAGGTCACATCCGCTCCACAGGTGTGCTTGGCGACTTGGAATTCAGATTTTCCAGCCAAAACCATCAAATCGAAGATGATATTGGCAAGGGAAGTCTTTCCCACCCCCCGCTCACCAAAAATGATGGCGTGTTGACCACGCTGGAAAATCGCCTGAATTACGCGGTCGATCTGCGTCCTGCGACCGGCGAACAGGTCTGAATTATTGATCGGCGCACTCGGCGTGAACGCCTCATTGATCCTCGCCTTTAAGAATATCTGTTCCTCGTTCGTCACCCGTCCGCCCTCCCCAAGGGACATTATACGACAATTGGAGACAATATAACTACAATGGAAGAAATAAAGATGCGTACGCCTTAGCCTCGCTGTCGACATTGCGTTTATGGTAGAGCGTAGGAGCCACACTAAGCCTATCCTCCTCTGCTCCCCCGCCCTCCACCCTGCCTTTACACTGATCCCATGCCCCCGCGCATCGCCATCCCCGAGCCCACCAGCGATGAACCCGAATACAACGCGCGCGCGCTTCCCCAATACATTTCCGCAATTAAGCAGGCCGGCGCCGAGCCCGTCGTAGTCCATCTCGCCGACACCCGCGAACGCATGACTCAGCTCCTCGCCGGCATCGACGGCGTTCTTCTTCCCGGTAGCGGTCACGACGTCGGTCCCGCACGCTACGGCGAATCGCGAGCTCCGGAGTGCGCAACCGACGATCCCGTTCGCGCCGTCGCCGACGAGCTGCTCCTTCAAGACGCGTTCAATCTTCGCAAGCCCATCCTCGCCATTTGTCACGGCGCGCAAACGCTGAACGTGTGGCGCGGCGGTTCGCTCATTCAGGATTTGAAAACGCCCGTCAATCACCGGCCCGGCCGTGATGTCGTCGAGGCGCATCCCGTCCAGCTTGCACCAGGATCGCGACTGAAAGAAATCCTCGCGCACGCCGGTGACTCGAACGCGCAGGTGAATTCAAGCCATCATCAGGCAATTCGCAAGGTCGGAGATAATCTGCGCGTGACAGCAATCTCTCCGATCGACGGCGTCGTCGAAGCGGTTGAGCTTGACGCGCCGAATCACTTCGTCGTCGGCGTGCAGTGGCACCCGGAGCGCACCTGCGAGCAAAGCGAATTCTCACGCGCAATTTTTTCCGCGTTCGTGCAAGCTGCCGGCGCGTGGCAAACGCCGGACGTGAACGCCTCCGAAAGCGCGCCCCCCGAAGCGAATCCCCGGAAAGCGAAAATTGCCCGATGACAGGGGAAGGCGCCAGCTCCCGACTGAACGATCTCCTGCAAAAGGCAGGTTTGGAGCCGGTGGACGACCAGGCGGTCGCCCAATTCGAGGCCTACATTTCGCTCTTTGTTCGCTGGAACACTCGAATAAACCTCAGTTCCGTTCGCGACGAAGAAGGCATTTTATCGCGCCATATTGTTGAATCGATTGTAGTTGCTCGATCTCTTCCCGATCAGATCGCCACATTGCTCGATTTCGGCTCCGGTGGCGGCCTGCCCGGAATCCCGATCGCCCTCTGCCGGCGCCCCGCCTTTCGAAACTCGATCGCCGTCACGCTGGCCGAGTCAAACGGCAAGAAAGCCGCATTCCTCCAGGAAGCCGTGCGCATCCTCGCAATTCCGGCAAAGGTCCATCCCGATCGCGCCGAAGTACTTCGTACCGTCTTTGATTGCGTAATTTTGCGGGCCGTCGAGAAAATGCCCCAGGCTGTTGCCGCCGCAGTCAAGCTCGTCGCGCCTGACGGCTGGCTCGCGCTGATGACGACCGATCCTCACCTCCCCGACCTTCAATCGGCCGCCGGCGAGCAATTCCGCTGGGACCAGCCCGTCCGCCTGCCCGGCAGCGAGTCCCGCATTCTCGCCTTGGGCCGGAAAGTCAGTTCGCAAGCTTGATTTCGACGAGCTTTCGGACTGATGCCAGGTCTCCAGGCTTACCAATCATGAGTCGAACTCCGGTCCCCTCCGCGTAGCGCCTGGCCTCGGAGATCTGCTTCAAAAGGCTCTTCGGCAGGTCGCTGGTGCGCGCCGCGGCGACAGCTTTATCGCCAAGAACAAAGCTGACGCGGAAGCAACCGTCGCATGGGCCGAGGTAAAGAATGGTGCGCTTCTTGATCGATGGCCGGAGAGCCCAGCCGTATTTCGCCGGAGAAACTGACTTCCATTCGCCGCAGTCGATTCCCTTTTCATTGAGCCAGGTGATCAGCTCTTTCCAGATTGCTGAGCCTGTCCCGAGCTTGGTGGCTACTTCTCTGTCAGTGGGAGCGGTGATTTTGCCGATAAAGGCGTTTGGAAGATCCATTCTTACCTTCTTTCTGGACTCCGAACGTAGTCTACTCCGGCCCGGGCCGACTGCGGTCGCCGCGATCGTCAAGCCCTGGTCTCGGACTTTGCAGCCGCAACTCTCTGAAAGCAATCTGCCAAAGATCTTCGCGAAGTTTGCCGATCATTTCCCGCTTCCGGTGCATGCTTAGAGCGAGTCGAGATTCCAGGTGCTGAATGTCGTCGGATCGCATGCACGCGAAGTTCGTTTCTTTGTGCCGGGGAGGAAGCCGGTATGTAAGGTATGAGCGAGGTACGGGCCGTGGTATGGAGCGGTCCATAAGTTGTTTGTTATCAGATATGGAGGTAGGTCATACCGGGGAGAGGGGGCAGGGGTATCGAATTGGCAACCTATGGGCATAGGGGCAAGCGCCCTGGCCCTCATAACCGCGCCAGTTCCGCCACCGTGTTCCACGTGGAACAATGAACAAACCAGATCAGTCCTCAATCTCCCCTGACGCAGCCATCGTTCCACGTGGAACATTGCCCCCGGCCCCAAATCGGGCGAATGCCTAAAATAGAACAGCTTCTGCAACGCCCGCAAAACCAGCCCCATCCATGGGTAGTTTTCCACCGCGAGCCATTTTTTCTGCCTCTTCAGTCCTCACCGCACGCACCCGCTCAAACCTGTTCCACCCTAACGACTTGCTCCGCGATGCCGCGACAGCGTCACAGTCGCTTTCCACAACTTCGCCTCGTTTCCCACAATGCAAGCCCAAACACGCGAACCCGCCGTCGTTTTACTCTGGAATGCCATGGGTAAGATCGTCGGTCTCGTGAACCAAAAAGGAGGAGTGGGCAAAACCACAACGGCCATCAATCTATCTGCCTGCCTGGCGCTCGAGGGCCTCAAAGTTCTCCTCGTCGACTGCGATCCCCAGGCCAACGCGTCCTCCGGCCTCGGCCTTCAACGCGACGACAGCCGTCACTCCGTCTACGACGTCCTAATGGGCGACAGCCTCGCGGAACAGGTCATTCTGCCCACCGAAGTCGATTGCCTTTCGCTCTTGCCCGGGTCGAAGAACCTCACTGGCGCAAACATTGAGTTGGCTTCGGCGGAAGATCGGGCCCTTCGTCTTCGCTCCAGCCTCGAGCCCATCAAGGACAGCTACGAGCTCATCTTCCTCGATTGCCCACCCGCCCTCGATCTGCTCACGTTGAACGTCCTCTCCGCCGCAGAATCCCTCATCGTGCCCATGCAGGCCGAATACTTCGCCCTCGAGGGGATCTCGGAGCTGATCTCGACCCTTGAACGCGTGCGCTCCGCCTACAATCCGGACCTTGCCATCGAGGGCGTCCTCTTGACGATGTACGACGACCGCACCAACCTCGCCCAGCAAGTCACTCAGACTCTCCGCGAGCACTTTCGCGAGATCATCTATAACACCGTCATCCCACGAAATGTCCGCCTGGCCGAAGCGCCAAGCCACGGAAAGCCCGTTGCTTTGTACGACTCGCGTTCCCGAGGCGCCGAAGCCTACTTCGAACTGGCTTGGGAGTTCCTGGCTCGCAATCAGATTGAAAGTCCGCGAGCGGCGGAACGGCAAGCAATGACAGAAGATCGTCCGAGAGCCAAGGGCACTTTCTGGCCCTACACCTGACCGTTGGCCGCCCCGAGGTCGAGGCATTCAAGACCGGAGCTTATTCACTCTGTTGCATTTATTACCCATTGAGGATTCTGTTTTATGACCACAGCCGCCATCGACCCCAAGCGCCGAGCACTCGGCAAAGGCCTCGACTCTCTGCTTCCGCGGGCACAGGCCTCTCCAGCTCCCGAAACCGAGGGAGGAAGACCGCGTGAAATTCCCCTCGATCAAATCGACCACAATCCTTTCCAGACGCGCTCAAAGGTGAATGAAGAACAACTCTCCGAACTGGCCGCCTCCATCGCCGCCAACGGGGTTGTCCAGCCGGTCCTGGTTCGCCCCATCGCGGGCGGTCGCTTTCAGCTCATCGCCGGCGAGCGCCGCTGGCGCGCCTCGCAGATCGCCGGCAAGACCACCGTCCCAGCCATCCTCCGCCAGGTCTCCGACGAGCAGGCGATGGAAATCACCATCGTCGAGAATCTCCAACGCGCGGACCTGAACCCCATGGAGCAGGCACGGGCGTTCGAGCGGCTGTCGCGCGAGTTTCACATGACCCAGGAGCAGATGGCGCATCGCACGGGCAAGGACCGCGCCACCGTCGCGAACTTCCTTCGCTTGCTCAAGCTGCCCTCATCCGTCCAGGCTCGTGTCGAGTCTGGCGAGCTGACCTTCGGCCATGCGCGTGCCCTCCTCGCGTTCGAGCATGCTGAGGAGATGGAGTCCGCAGCGCAGCGGGTCGTCGACCGTTCGCTTTCTGTTCGCCAGATAGAAAGTTACGTCCAGGAGCTCATCGACCCCAGCCGGAAGGCGAAGAAGGGACCCAAGCCTGCACCTCAAGTTGATCCCAACGTGCGCGACGCTCAGGAACGCCTTCAGCAGGCCCTCGGGCTGAAAGTCACGATCGAAGACCGCAGGGGTCGCGGAAAGGTAATTATCGAATATGCGCGCCTTGAGGACTTCGACGCCCTGATGGAGCGATTTGCAATCGAATGAGCCAGATCGGAGCCTCAAGTCGTATGTCGATCCAAGAAATCTGATAATCTGACTCCATGGATCCGGTTTCGATCAGCGTAACAGAGGCTTCGCGGAACTTTTCCGACTGCATCAACCGTGCGCGCTATCAAGGCACAAGCTTCATCCTGCACAAAGGCGGCGTGACAGTTGCCCGAATCGAGCCGGCAGAAACGCAGCCCAGGAAAGGCAGCGAACTGGCCGCTGCACTCAAGCAGGCAATGGAGGAAGTTCACGTCGGCGCGGAAGAAGCCACATCATGGCTGCATGATCTGGAGCAGGCGCGCGGATCGCTGCAGCCGCAGGTGAGGCCGTGGCGTTTCTGATCGATGCCGATGTGATCATTCAGGCCGAGCGAAGAGCGCTCGACCTCGAGGCATGGCTTCGCGCGCATCCCGACGAAGAGATCAAGCTCGCCGCGATTACGGTGGCCGAATTAGGCCGCAGCGTGGAGCGTGCTACCGGCGTCCACCGCGCCAAACGGCAGAAATATCTGCAAGCGGTTCTCTCCGTATTCGAAGTCGTTCCGTACACCGAGAAGGCAGCCGTTGAACATGCGCGTTTGTGGGCCGACGTTGAGGCTGCAAGCCAGAGGATGAGCCCCCATGACCTGATGCTCGCGGCAACCGCCAAGGAATCCGGCGCCGCGATTGTCACCTTCAACACGAAGCGTTTCGCAGCCGTCCCCGGATTGACCGTGCTCAAGCCGTAGAGGGTGTTCGAATGAAGAGGCAAAGCCGGATGATGAAGGCGTCAGCGTTGCTGATCGGTGCCGCAATCACCGCAGGCATCGGCGCGGGCCAAACGCCATCGCCGTCAAATCCGATCTTGATCAACGTCGACCTCGCTGAACCGATGGGCAGCTACAAGCCGGTCTCCAGTTGGTTTGGCTACGACGAATCGAACTACACCACCATGAAATACGGCAGGCAATTACTCGGCGAGTTACACGATTTAAGTCCAGTGCCTGTCTACATACGCGCTCACCATCTTTTGACCTCAGGCGACGGTATCCCCGAGCTCAAGTGGAGTTCGTCGAATGTCTTCAGCCTCGACAAGGATGGCAACCCGGTCTACGACTTCACCATCACCGACCAGATATTTGACGCATTCCAGAAGGCTGGCGTGCGCCCGATGGTCGAACTGGGCTTCATGCCGAAAGATCTCGCCGCCGCGGTCCCCGGCATTACCGAATACCAGCTCCACTACCCAAAGCCGACCATGGGCGGCGCGTCGAACAATCCGCCTAAAGACTACAAAATGTGGGGCGAGCTGGTGCGCAGGTTCACGCAGCACCTGGTCCAGCGCTACGGCCGCCGCCAAGTAGGCACTTGGTACTTCGAAGTCTGGAACGAGCCAGACATCATTTACTGGCACGGCTCTCCCCGGGAGTACTTCAAACTCTACGACTATGCTGTTGCCGGTGTGCGCGCCGCGCTGCCCAATGCGATGGTCGGCGGACCGGCAAGCACGGGCCCGGCCGGCGCAAAATCCAGTGCCTTCCTCGAGAGTTTCCTTCAACATTGCTCGCACGACAAGAGCGCCGCCAACGGCAAGCCCATCCCGCTCGACTTCATCTCCTTTCATCCCAAGGGCCATACAGCGCTGGTCGACGGTCATGTTCGGATGGGCATCTCCAACGAGCTGCAGGCGGCGGAAACGGGATTCCAGATCGTCGCCAAATATCCGCAATATCGCCATCTGCCGATCATCCTGAGCGAAGCCGATCCCGAGGGCTGCGCAGCCTGCTCCATGAAGGACAATCCAGCCAACGCCTATCGCAACGGGCCGCTGTATGCGAGCTATACAGCTGCCGTGATGAATGCGCTGTTCGAGCTGCAAGACAAAGCGAAAGTGAACCTGATCGCCATGTTGTCCTGGTCCTTCGAGTTCGAGAACAAGGACTACTTTGAGGGATTTCGATCGCTTGCGACCAACGGCATCGACAAGCCCATCCTGAATTTCTTCCGCATGGCCAGTCTCATGTCCGGCGAGCGCGTTGCGACCACAAGCTCCCGCCGCGTCTCAATCGCTGACCTCGTCAAAGCCGGCGTTCGCCAGGCACCCGATATCGATGCGTTTGCGACAAAATCCGCCCGCGAAGCAGCCGTCATGCTCTGGAATTATCACGACGACGATGTTCCCGCGCCAGAAGCGGCGGTGCGCATCACCGTCAGTGGAATTCCCACAGGCATCAACAAAGTTCTCCTCGAGCACTACCGGATCGACGAGACGCACAGCAACGCCTACACCGCCTGGAAAAACATGGGCTCTCCGCAGTCGCCGACGCCCGAGCAATACGTTCAGCTCAAGGCTGCCGGCCAATTGCAACTCCTCACTTCACCCCTCTGGATCGACGTCGACAACGGAAGAGTCACCGTTGAAACCAGCCTGCCTCGCCAGGCCGTCTCGCTTTTGCGCCTCAAATGGTAGCCGCAAGCGCTCGATTACCGCAGTGTCTAGTGAATGATTCGGCGGTTGCTTTGCGGCTGCCAGAGATTTATCCTTCATTTTTACTCGAGGCTCCTCCGAATGATGTGAAGGTGCCCAGCTTTTCCCGCTGAGTTCAGTTTTCAGCGCCATTGCGGAGTCACTCCATGGCCGTCCAACCCGTCACCTCGAATCACAAACCGCTCCGTGCGGTTCAACCCATCCCCGTCGTCCTCAATGGGCGCACTCTCGAACCCAACCACCGCATTCCACTCAATCTCGATTGGGTTGAAGGCGTGCGCGTCAACACCAGCGCCGTCGAGCGGCGCACGGCTTCACATGTTGCGCGGCGCACCGTGAAGAAGGAAACGCAGGCGGCCTGGCTTTTGCGCGCCATTGCCTGCATGGACCTGACCACGCTGAGCGGCGACGACTCGGCCGACCGCGTCCGCCGCCTCTGCGCCAAGGCGCGCAACCCGTTACAGCGCCACATCGTTGAAGGCCTCGGCATTGAGGATCTGCATCTGACCGTCGGCGCGGTCTGCGTCTATCACGCCTTTGTTGAGACGGCAGTAAAGTCGCTGGAAGGCTCTGGCATTCCTGTCGCGGCAGTCTCCGCTGGATTCCCGGCAGGCCTTTCACCGCTGGCCGAGCGCGTGGAAGAGATTCACCGCAGCGTGGAAGCCGGCGCGCAGGAGATCGACATCGTCATTACTCGCGCACATGTTTTTAACGGCGAGTGGCAAGCCCTCTACGACGAGGTCGCGGCATTCAAGCAGGCTGCGGGCCCGGCACACCTGAAGGCGATTCTCGGCACTGGCGACCTGATGACGCTGCGCAACGTAGCCCGCGCCAGTTGGGTTGCGATGATGGCCGGCGCCGACTTCATCAAGACCTCCACTGGCAAAGAGTCCGTCAACGCTACGCTGCCGGTTTCGCTGGTCATGGTCCGCTGCATTCGCGATTATGCGGAGCGCACGGGCAGCGCCGTCGGGTTCAAGCCCGCCGGCGGCATTCGCACGGCAAAGCAGGCGACCGATTGGCTGGCGTTAATGAAGGACGAGTTGGGCCGCCCGTGGCTTGAGCCGTCACTCTTTCGGTTCGGCGCCAGTGGAATGTTAGGCGATATCGAGCGCCAACTGGAGCATCATTTAACTGGGCGCTATTCGGCTACGTACCGTCATCCCATCGCGTAGAGGTCTCGCTGAGGGTCACAAGGAGACGCTGTGAGCATTGCGGAAAAGTTCTACACAATGGAGTACGGCGCCGCGCCGGAAGATCCAAAAGAAGCAGTCCAATGGCTCGATCGGCACCACCGCCAGTTTCAAGAGTTCATCGGCGGCGCGTGGGTTGCGCCCGCAAGCGGCGAGTACCAGACCACCAGCGATCCCTCCACTGGCGAAACCCTCGCCGAGGTGGCCAAGGGCAACACCGCCGATGTCGAAGCCGCCGTCTCCGCCGCCCGCAAAGCTCTCCCCGGGTGGCAGGCGCTCACCGGCCACGAGCGCGCTCGCTATCTCTACGCTCTCGCCCGTCAGGTGCAAAAACATTCGCGCCGTCTCGCAGTTCTCGAGACGATCGACAACGGCAAGCCCATCCGAGAGAGCCGCGACATCGACATTCCGCTCGTCGCACGCCACTTTTATCACCACGCGGGCTGGGCGCAGCTTCTTGAATCCGAATTTCCCAACTACCAGGCCTGCGGCGTTGTCGGCCAGATCATTCCGTGGAACTTTCCGCTCCTGATGTTTGCCTGGAAAGTCGCTCCGGCGCTCGCGGCCGGCAATACAGTCGTCATCAAGCCGGCGAAATATACGCCGCTCACCGCGCTGGCCTTTGCTGAGCTAGCCATGGAAATCGGTCTGCCTCCCGGCGTGCTCAACGTGCTCACCTGCGACGCAAAGACCGGTCAAGCTCTGATCGAACATCCGGGCATCGACAAGGTCGCGTTTACTGGTTCGACCGAAGTCGGCCGAACCATCCGCAAAGCGACGGCCAACTCGACAAAAAAGCTCTCACTCGAACTTGGCGGCAAATCGCCGTTCGTCGTCTTTGACGATGCCGATCTCGACTCCGCCGTCGAAGGCCTGGTCGACGCCATCTGGTTCAACCAGGGCCAGGTGTGCTGCGCGGGTTCGCGCCTCCTGGTGCAGGAGCGAGTGGCCGAATCTCTCTACACAAAAATCCGCGCTCGCATGGAATCCCTGCGCGTAGGCCCGCCGCTCGACAAGGCCATCGATATTGGCGCCATCGTTTCGCCGGTGCAGCTTGAATCGATCCGCAAAATGGTCGACGCCGGCGTGGCTGAAGGCGCGCGCTGCTGGCAGCCGAGCAATCCACTGCCTGAAAAGGGCTGCTTCTTCCCGCCCACGCTGCTCACTGACGTTCATCCCGGGTCAACGGTGGTCCAGGAAGAAATCTTTGGCCCGGTTCTCGTCGCCATGACCTTCCGAACTCCGGCCGAAGCGGCAGAGCTCGCCAACAACACCATTTACGGTCTTGCCGCGAGCATCTGGAGCGAGAACATCAATGTCGCTCTCGATCTGGCCTCGCAAGTGAAGGCCGGCGTCGTCTGGGTCAACTGCACCAACCAATTCGACGCGGCCTGCGGATTTGGCGGCTATCGCGAGTCCGGTTACGGGCGCGAAGGCGGGCGCGAGGGAATGCTCGAGTACCTGACGCCGAAGTGGTTGCACACTCTGCCGGCTGCATCCGAGAAGGCCGTGAAAATCGAAGCTCCGGATGAGGACGCAGAAATCACGCCGGCGGTCGGGATCGCCGGCGCGAGCATCGACCGCACCGTCAAACAGTACATCGCCGGCAAGCAGGCCCGCCCCGACTCCGGCTACTCGTTCCCCGTCTATGGAAGAAAAGAGGGGGGCCGTGATGGCGAACTGCTCGGCGAAGCGCCGCTCGGCAACCGCAAAGACATTCGAAACGCAGTTGAGGCCGCGCGCAATGCGGCCGGTTGGGCCAGAACTTCAGCGCACAATCGCGCACAGATTCTCTACTTCCTCGCCGAAAACATGATCCAGCGCCGCGACGAAATCGCGCATCGCCTCGCTCGCGCTGTCGGCGAAGAGCAAGCGGCCGTCGAAGTCGATCTCTCCGTCGAGCGCATCTTCACCTATGCTGCGTGGGCTGACAAGTACGACGGCCAGGTCCACAATCCTCCTGGCCGCAACATCGCCATCGCCATGAACGAGGCGGTCGGCGCCATCGGAATTCTTGCGCCGTCTGAGGCTCCGCTGCTTGGCCTGCTTTCGCTGGTCCTCCCGGCCATAGCCGTCGGCAACACTGTCGTCGCTGTGCCTTCCGATCGCTATCCGCTGATCATCGGCGACCTGTATCAGTTGCTCGACACCAGCGACGTGCCTGCCGGCGTTGTGAATCTCGTCGCTGGCCGTCCCGCGGAACTGGCGAAGACCCTCGCTGAGCACGACGGCATCGAGGCCATCTGGTGCTTCCGCAGCAATGAGGAAGCCGACGCGGTGCGCGCCGCCTCCATTGGGAACATGAAGCAGGTGTGGACCAACGACGGCCACGAGTACGACTGGTTCAATCCCGCGCAAGCCGAGGGCCGCTGGTTCCTGCAGCACGCCACGCAGGTCAAGAACATCTGGGTGCCGTACGGGGAATGAACCGCGAATGAGCGCCTCGCCAAGTCACTTTCCGATGCAGAAAGTCGAAAAGATCAGATTCAAAATGTCATCGGATGTAGTTTGGCCGGTGAGCGAGTCGAGAGCCCACAGCGCTCGGTAAAGGTCAATCAGAATCATCTCGTGAGGAATGCTGCCCGCGTTGGCTTCCGCGGCGTCGGCCACCGCTGAGAGCGCGGTAGTGACGGCTTGGTGCTGGCGGAGATTGGTCAACATTCCTGGTTCGGCTGCGGCGCCTCCGGTCGCGAGCGTCAGAATGCGTTCGCGTAGCGCAGCGATGCCGTCTCCGGTGAGCGCCGAGGTTAAGAGCGCGGGGAGCCCGGAAAGCGCGGACTGGGGCGTACCCGTGGACCCCGTATCTCCCTTCACAAGATCGCATTTGTTGAGCGCAACAATCGCCGGCCTTCCCTCGACCGCGGCGAACAGTCGTTGGTCCTCATCGTCCAGCGGCTGTGTCGCGTCGAGAACGATGAGCACCAGAGCTGCATCGGCCAGCGCTTCATGGCTGCGGCGGATGCCCAGTTGCTCCGCTTCCTCAAGTAGTTCGCGCGTGCCTTCGCGGAAACCTGCCGTATCCACCAATTCAATAGGAATGCCGCCGAGAGAGATGCGCTCGGTGACCAGGTCGCGCGTGGTGCCGGGCGATGCGGTGACGATGGCGCGGTCACGCTCGACAAGCCGATTGAAGAGCGAGCTTTTGCCCACGTTGGGGCGGCCCACAATGGCTAGCGTCAAACCATCGTGCACGATGCGGCCGCGCGCAAACGACGCTTCGAGCCCGGCGAGCGTGGGAGTGATCTCATCAATGCGGCGAGCAATCTCGGCCCGCGGCGTCACGTCGATGTCGTCTTCCGCAAAGTCGATGCCGGCCTCGAGCTGTGCAATCAGCTCCACCAGCGATTGCTTCGCGGGCGCTGCGCGGCGGCTTAGCGCGCCACCCATTTGGCTGGCGGCCTGGCGCGCCTGCGTCAGTGTCTGCGCATCGATCAGGTCGCGAACCGCTTCAGCTTGCGTCAGATCAAGCCGCCCAGCCAGAAAAGCGCGCTGCGTAAACTCGCCGGGTTCGGCCAGTCGTGCGCCGAACTCAAGTGCGCGCCGCAAAAGAAGCTCGAGCACCACGGGCGAGCCGTGCGCTGCAATCTCGACAAGATCTTCCGATGTATACGAATTGGGCGCGGCGAAGAACGTAACCAGCGCCTCGTCAATGCTCGTGGAATGGGCGCTCGCACCTTCAGCATCTGCTGCCCCCTGCGTGGCGCCTGCAGCCTCCCGTATATCGATCACGTCAGCCAGTCGGGCGTGGGCGTGCTCAAGGGGTTGATGAGGCCTCGCGAGCAGTGCGGCAATCGACACGGCCTGCGGCCCGCTCAAGCGCACGATTCCGATACCGCCGCGCCCCGGCGGTGTGGAGATCGCGGCGATCGTATCAGTTGCGGTGCCGGATTCGAGATTGGTCGCGCTCATCGTTTGCACTCAGTGTAGTGTCTGGAGCTCAGGAGCATTCTCGGAAACACTGTGTCCCGAAACGCGATCCTCTACAATAAGCCGATGCCGGAACTGCCTGAGGTGGAGACGATCGCTCGCGGCGTCGATAAACGCACTCGCGGCGATCGCATCGTTCAGGTCTGGTTTGACCATCATCCTCAACCGTTCAAGACGCCGCGCGCGCGTCAGGCCAAGGCGCTTGCAGGTCGCACCGTCCTTGCGGTCCACCGCACAGGCAAACACATCGTCTTTGAATTGAGTTCATCCGGCGTTGCACGCGAGGCAAAGGGAAAAGAAGCCGCGTCGCGCGCCGAAGGTTCAGCCGCCCCCGGCGCACACGAGCGCGAAGCGCTCAGGCCTTGCGCTCAGTGGATCGTTCATCTGGGTATGACGGGTCGGCTCCTGGTGACCACGCCCGAGAGTCCTGTTGCTCCTCACACACATGCGCGGCTCACACTGGAAAGCGGCCGCGAGTTGCGTTTCGTCGATCCGCGCCGATTTGGCCGGCTTGAATTTCGCGATCTTCGTCGCGGTGCTGCATTCGGTGCGCCAGGCGACGAACCGCTCACCATCGGTCCGACCGATTTCGCCGCGCTTTTTCGCGGCCGGCGCTTGTGCATCAAGGCAGCTCTGCTGAACCAGTCGCTGCTGGCCGGTGTGGGCAATATCTACGCCGACGAAAGTCTCTTTCATGCCGGCATTCGCCCGCGACGGCGTGCCAACCGCGTCACCCGCGCCGAGCTCGACCGCCTGCGGGACGCGTTGCGCAAGATCCTGACGCACGCGATTCGGCTGGGCGGCTCGTCGGTCTCCGATTACGTCGACGCCGATGGCGAGCGCGGGTTCTTTCAACTCGAGCATTGCGTCTACCTGCGCACCGGCGAGCCCTGCCGCCGCTGCCAAACGCCGATTCGCCGGGTGTTAGTGGCCGGACGCGGAACCCACTATTGCCCCAAATGCCAGCGCTGATTTTCCCCGGAGCGACCCTCGCGGGAGACGCTCCTATGCATTTTTGAATAATCTTCGCCCTACAACTTCCAGAATCCAGACAATCCTGTGTCCGCTGTCCGCATAAGTGATTGCAAATAAACGATGTTGTGAACGGACCATAGATTGCTACCTTATTTGCGCCAGTGATATTGGGCCGTTTGGGGGAATGCCAAGCGAGCCTGTGGAACACCGGGTACCCGGCAGAGCAACCGCCAACGAGCGGCCCTCAAAAAGGGAAAAGCCAGCCGGGGAGCCTGCAATCGGAGCGGACCAGACAAGCCGCTCTTCAACTCACTGGGAGGCCAGTGACCAACGCAGGGCCCAGACCTCGCTTCTAAAACGCCACTCTCAGAGTGGCGTTTTGTGCATATGGGAGTATTTCCCGACGCACTCGCCGTCATCGCCCGGACAACCCCAGAGTTTACGGGGCTTATTACCAAAAGCGGTTCCTCCTTGAACCTGCACTTGCCAGCGGTGGACCTTCCCTGTACTATCGGAGTTGCCTATCAAGCGGCTGACGCAGGCCACCCAGTATGGGTTAGAGCATGCTCGCCGCGGAGCAAGCACATCATCGCCAGGCAGTCTGATTCCGATCATGCTGTGCGTGGCGAAGGCTCACATAGGAAAGGGCATTCTCCGAGAAAAGCAGGGGCTGCGCCGGGAAAACTCTGGCGGCCGGATGGAGTTGATTGACGACTCCCGCGGATGAAGCAGCAATCGCATTCTCAAGTAGGCTCAAGGGTTGGAACCACCGAAGTTAAAGCGTGGCGGCCGGTCTGATTTCCGTGCGCGCTCGACTTCCTCGCAGGATTGGAAAACGGTCTGCGCAAGTTTGGGAACAAAGCTATCCATGGTTTCGTCTGCCTCACTTTCCGCGGGGATCCGGAGAGTATCAGCGCAGAGTAATGCAACGGATCAACCAGGGGTTAAACGCGCAATTCAATACACCAGAAAGCAAAGTACCAGGAAGTATACGCATCATGACAACAGAACCGACCCAGCCCCAGCCTGAACAGGGGCCAGCACCTGACAACGGTCAGGCGCAGTCGCATGGGCATCGGCGCCGCCGCCGGCGCCGCAAGAACAAGTCCAGCCAACAGGCCGGGATGCAGCCTCAGCAGCCGCAGGGACAGATGCCCCTGGGCCATGTGAACGACCAGCCGCATTCGCAGGCGTCACATCCGTCGCAACCCGCACAGCACAAGCCTGTCCACCAGCACCAGAGCCGCAAGAAGAAGAAATTCTTCCAGAAGAGCTCGGCTCCTCCATTGCAGCCCGGGAACAGCATCGGCGGGCCGCCGCAAAACAAGCGCAGAGGGCGCCAAAAAGGTCCGCGCGCGTTTGTCGGTCCCATGGACCACAGCTATCGCGTGGCCAACGGCAATGTCGCCGACGGTCCGCCCTCAACGATCCCCACGGCGGGCAACGGCCATAGCAGCGGGTACTATCCCGACGTTTATGCGGCGCAGCCTCCCGCTCCCATTCGCGAAGACGCTCCCACGCGCATCTTCTGCTTCATCGAAGATCTTTTTTTCCTGGCCAAGATTCAGGAGACAGCGCGCAAATTGGGCGTGAAAGTGGAGTTTGTGAAGGGCGAAAACAAGGATGCGATCGCGCGCATCTACGAGGCGCCGGAAAACGAAAAGCCCGCGCTTCTGGTCTTCGACCTGAATAACCTCAATGCCAAGCCCATGACTTTGATTCCAAAATTCAAGTCCAAATTCAAGAAGGCCGTCTCCATCATCGGCTTCCTGAATCATCTGCAAGGGGACCTGAAGATGAAAGCCGTCGAGGCGGGATGCGACTCGGTGATGCCGCGCTCGGCATTCTCGCAGAGCCTGCCCGTTCTTCTTCGCCGCTACGGCGTGGAAGAGGAAGAGGAAATCTCACAGCAGCCTATTATGTAATTGAGTCACTGAAGAGCAAAAAGGGCGCGCTGCTTTGGCGTGCCCTTTTCTTCTTTGTCGCGAGTACCGGGCGGTTGTCCTTAACCCGGCGGCCAGGTCATCTGCCGGCCGCCCATCAAGTGCAAGTGAAGATGGTCGACAGTCTGGCCGCCTTCATCACCCGTGTTCACCACGACGCGGTAGCCATTCGCGAGGCCTTTTTGCCTGGCGATTTCCCCCGCTACACCCATAAGGTGACCGAGCAGTGCCCGCTTTTCCGCACCCGCCTCGGCGAGCGAACCAATGTGCTCGCGCGGAATGATAAGGATGTGCACCGGCGCCTTGGGGTGGATGTCGGCAAAAGCGTAGGTTTGCCTATCCTGAAACACGGCGGTTGAGGGAATCTCTCCGGCGGCAATTTTGCAAAAAACGCAATCCATGGCGTGTCCAGTGTACACGGACTTTGCGCGATCGAAGTCCGGCTTCAGCTTACAATGACGCCATGGCTGCTTCCCCGCCGTTCCGCATCGTTCACACGGTCTGCTCGCACGATTGCCCGGACTCGTGCGCGGTTCTGGTGACGGTGGATGAGGAAGGCCGCGCGGTAAAGGTGGAGGGTGACCCATCGCAGCCGGTGACGCAGGGTTTTCTGTGCGGCAAGGTGGCCAAGTATCTCGACCGCGTTTATGCGCCGGACCGGATTCTCTACCCGCTGCGCCGCAAAGCCGGCGTGTCGAAAGGGCCGTTGATCCGCGGGCGGGAGCACGAATCCTTCGAGCGCGTGAGCTGGGACGAGGCGCTGGGCGCAATCGCCGCGCGGCTCAAACAGATAGGCGATCGCTACGGGTCCGAGTCGATTCTGCCTTACAGCTACGCCGGCACCATCGGCGTGCTCGGATACGGATCAATGGATCGCCGTTTCTTTCATCGCCTCGGCGCGAGCCAGCTCGACCGCACGATTTGCTCCGAGGCCGGCGGACAGGCGTGGAACCTGGTTTACGGCAAGAAATACGGCACGCCCACTGAAGATGTGCGGCTGGCCAAACTCATCCTGGCGTGGGGCGCGAACATTCACGGCAACAACATTCACCTGTGGCCGTTCGTTGAGGAGGCGCGGCGCAACGGGGCGCGGCTGATCGTGATCGATCCTTACCGCACGCGCACGGCAGCGGTGGCCGACTGGCACATCGCCATTCGTCCCGGCACTGACGCGGCGCTGGCGCTGGGCATGATGCGCGTGATTCTGAACGAGGGACTGGAAGATCGCGCCTACATTGAGGAAATGACGCATGGCTTCGAGCAGCTGGCCGAACGCGTGCGCGAGTACACGCCGGAACGCGTCGCCGCGTGGACCGGCATGACTTCTGCCGAAATCGAACAGCTGGCGCGCGAATATGCAACTACGCGTCCCGCGATGCTGCGCCTGAACTACGGCGTGCAGCGGTGCGAGAACGGCGGCACAGCGGTGCGCGCCATCGCTATGCTGCCAGCGCTCACCGGCGCGTGGAAATTCCGCGGCGGCGGCGGGCAGCTTTCGACTTCAGGAGCCTTTCAGTGGAACAAGCAAGCCCTCGAGCGTCCCGATCTGGCGCTGGCTTCGCCGATCGGACGACTTGCGCGCGTCGTCAATATGAGCCAATTGGGCCAAGCGCTCACCGAACTCGGACAAGGCGGGGATCAAAGCGACCGTGGGAACAAGGGAACAAGAAGACGGTCCAGCGGTTCACGCGCTGTTTGTCTACAACTCGAATCCCGGCGCGGTTGCGCCCAATCACAGCGCAGTTTGCCGCGGATTGATGCGCGACGATCTCTTCACGGTCGTCCATGAACAGTTCTTTACCGACACCACCGACTACGCCGACTTCATTCTTCCGGCGACAACCTTCCTCGAACACACTGACGTGCAAGGCGCCTACGGCCACTACTTTGTGCAGCTTTCCCGTCAAGCCATCGCCCCGCCGGGAGAAGCGCGGCCGAACGTGTGGCTCTTCGGCCAGCTTGCACAGCGCATGGGATTCACCGAGGCCTGCTTCCGCGACACGCCGGAAGAGATGATCCGCCAGGCGCTTTCGATCGGCGCGGATGGTCACTCGACGAACGCGAACATGGAGCACATTACATTCGAAGATCTGGAGCGCGAAGGACACATTCCACTCGCGTTTTATTCCGATCCCGAGAAGCGCCCGTTCCTGCCGTACACTTCCGGCACGGTGCCAACGCCTTCCGGCAAGATCGAATTCTTTTCAGAGACGCTGGCGGCAGCAGGCGCCGACGGGCTTCCAGGCTTTCATCCTTCGGGGGAGTCACGTTGGAGTGACGCAGCGAAGAAATATCCGCTCGAGCTGCTGGGACGCAAGAGCGACAACTACATGAACTCGACGTTCGCCAATCTCCCGGGTCACCGCAAGATGGAAACGCGGACCAGTCAAAAGATCGAAATGCACCCGACAGACGCGCAATCGCGCGGCGTTGCCGATGGCGAGCGCGTGCGCGTCTTCAACGACCGCGGCTCGCTGGAGCTGACGGCGATGCTGAACGCGAGCCTGCCCGCCGGCGTCGTCGCGGCGCGGCTCGACTGGGCGAAGCTGCATGCGGACGGGACGAACATCAACGCGCTGACCAGCGAGCGGCTCACCGACATCGGCGGCGGCGCAACCTTTTACTCGGTGCTCGTTGAAGTGGCGAAGGCGTAACGGCGCGCTTTTTTTCGCCGAAGACCAAAGAGAAATTGCGAAACGGCAAGCTCAAAAAGCCGACAACCGATCAAAAACAATGCTAGCAAACTGTGAAACTGTGAAACTGTGGACAGAAGTTGTTGATTCTAAAGGCTCCACAGTTTCACAGTTTCACAGTTTCACAAAACAGGCGGGGGGGGTGGGTCTGTCTGCATGGGGGGGTGGGGTGCGAAGTATGGGGGGGTGGGTGAAAAAGCAGGACCAAGGGACCAAGGGACCAAGGGAACGAGGAAGGAAGTGAACGGGTGAAAAAGTGAGCGAGTGAGGAAGTGAACGGGTGAAAAAGTGAGCGAGTGAGGAAGTGAACGGGTGAAAAAGTGAGCGAGTGAGGAAGTGAAGGAGTGAAAGAGTGAATTGGAGAACGAGGGAGCGAGAAATCGGAAGGGCGAGGAGACGTGGACTGTAGACCGTGGATCGCGGACCATGAGCCACATGCAGGGAGCGAGGGGACGGTTTTGGTCTGGTGGTCAATCATGGGACTATTGTGCGCCGAATGGGGGAAATAATCGGCAGACTTGGAAAAACAGGGACCAAGGGACCAAGGGAACAGGGAATGAATGACTTACGGGGCGCGGGCACCGTGATTTTGGGCGCAGGGGCTTGACAGCTGAAATGGCAGAGACCAAGCCGCCACGGCGGGAAACGAGAAAGCAAGGATTTTGGGAGGCATTCATTTTTGGCTCGCGTCCTTCGCCAAGACACCCCTGATCTCAAGTGCAATGTCGAGAAGTTTGGGGCTGTCGCTGTTATCCAACAGAACGATCAGCTCTTTGTGCTTGGGGATTCGTTGAATCAGCGACTGGAAACCGAAGATCGCTCCACCGTGCATGGGAATGGCTTCTCCCGCAAACGGTGATCCGGGCTTTGGAACCAGGATTGCCCAGCCAAAACCATAGTTGTCCAAATTGGGCTTGAATAAAAGATCGCGCAAATCTGCCGGGAGCAGCCGCGTGCCGTACAGCGCCTGATCCCACAAGAAGAGATCGCCGACTGTTGAGTACAACGCGCCCGCCGCAAAAGGAATGGACATGTCGTAGTAACGGGCGTTGCGAAACCCATCCGGCGAGCGTTCATATCCGGAGGCACGATGGGACAGTAATGTTTCGGTGTGCGCATACCCCGAGTCTTTCATGCCTAAAGGGTCGAAGATTCGGTCCTTCAGTAATTGCTCGTAGGGCTCACCCGAAATTTGCTCGAGAATAGCGCCGAGCAGAAAATATCCCGAATTGCTGTACTCAAACTTGGTCCCGGGATCGAAAAGCAAGTCGCCGCTGCAGTACTTTTCAGCGAATTCCCGAGGTGAGTATTGTATCCGGCTAGCTGGACCGTCGAGAAATCCCGGAGCACCAATGAAGTTCGGGATGCCGGAAGTATGGGATAGCAGCTCGCGTACGCTCACGCGAGCTCCGGTGTCCTTCCGGTAATAGGGAAGGTAGTCTGAAATGCGCCCATCGAGGTTGATCTTGCCTTCACTCACGAACTGCAGGACGAGTAGGGCCGTGAATTGTTTGGTCATTGACCCAATCTCGAATTTTGTACGCAGATCGTTCGGAACATTCCATTCCCGATTCGCAAGACCGAAAGCGCGTTCGTAGACGATCTTTCCTTCCCTGGCCACGAGGACAGTTCCGCTGAAGTCACCGGCGGCAGAGTGTGAGCTCACGATGTCATCGATTAGAGTCCTGGCTGGGGCTGAGACGTTGGTTTGGGCCAATGTGGGCGGCAAGGAACTTGCGAGGCAAAGGGTGAGGGCAACTGCGATCTTAACCGTCGCACGAGGCCGGCTTGGCGCGAACGATCGAAAGCGGCGCATATATTCATGTTCCCACGGATTGATCGTTGAACAACAAATGGTGAGATCAGCGCTTTCTCGCGCGCTCGCGCTGGAGCTCGCGGTAAATCTCACTCTTCGACTGGCCCAGCTCGCGGGCGAGGCGCTTGAGAGCTTCTTTTTCGTCGATGCCGGTTTCGGCCGTCATTCGCGCAATGCGGGCGGCGATCGATTCGTGCGCATTGACCGCGGCCTGCGCTCCGAGCGGCCCGGCGGTCTGCGCCGGCACTTCGACGAGCAACGTGATTTCTCCGCGGATGCGATCGCGACCGGCAAGTTCGCTGCGCACTTCACTGACAGCTCCGCGCAGAAACTCTTCGTGAATCTTGGTCAGCTCGCGGGCGACAACGACGCGTAGCTGCGGTCCCCACACCGACTCGAGATCGGCGAGCGTCGAGAGCAGGCGGTGCGGCGCTTCGTAAAAGATCACCGTTCGCGCAGTCTCGTGCGGCTGTGCGGCGAGCGAGGCGCTTTTGGCGAGATTGGCGATTTTGGCAAGATCTTCGAGGCGCGTGCGACGCGCTCCGGCTTTCTCCGGCAAGAAACCCAGAAACTGAAATTCGTCGGCGGGCAGGCCCGATGCAATTAGAGCAGTGACGGCGGCGTTGGCGCCGGGAATGGGAAAGACTTGAACGCCAGCGGCGATGGCCTCGCGCACCAGCCAGGAGCCGGGATCGCTCACGCCCGGCGTTCCGGCGTCCGACACAAGCGCAACAGGCGGCGGTTCCCGCTTTTATGTCCTGGATGAGTTCCGCGGCACGGGAGTGTTCGTTGTGCTCGTGGCAACTGATGGTTTTTTTCTCGATTTGGAAATGATTGAGAAGTTTTTGGGTTTGGCGCGTGTCTTCGCAGGCGATGCGGTCAACGGAGCGCAGAACTTCGAGCGCGCGCAGGGTGACGTCGCCAAGGTTGCCGATGGGAGTGGCAACGAGGTAAAGGCCGGGAGCAAGCGGTGGGGCCATGGATCGAGTGTAATGGCAGCGTGGGTTGCGGGACGTTCGGAGATGGGCTCGTCCGACCCTTCGGGGCGGGCGCAATTTGCTTTGCCGTTTTCCCAGGGTTTCACCCTAAGCTATTCTCGATGCGCCCCTCCGGGACGCGGTTTAGGATCGGCGATTACTCGTTGGCTTCCTGGCGTTCGATGCGGCGCTGCTCGGCAAGCAGGGACATGGAGCTCATCAGGTTTTGCACGCTGACGATGCCCACCACGCGACCGCTCTCGGTGACCGGGATGAGCGCCAGGCCGTGGCCTGCGGTGAGACGGCGAATGGTGGTGCCGAGCGTGTCCTCGGGCCGCGCCACCTGGAAGGCGCGCGACATGACGGATTGCACGTAGCCGTTGCCGTCGCTGCGCAAGGCTTCGAGAATGCGCTGGCGCGAGACGATGCCCACCAATTGCGGGCCGCGCACGACGGGAAAGTCCTCCTGCAGCGAATGCACGCAGCGGTAAAGGGCGTCGGCAAGCGTGTCGGAGGGCGAGAGCGTGGCAAAGTCTGTGAGCATGACCTCGCGCATGCGCACAGTATCGACGACCGACTGGAAGAAGACGCCCTGATCTTCAACCTGCGCGCCGATCATGATGAAGAAACCGGCGAGAATGAGCCAGGGCTCCTGCGCAAACATTCCGCCGACGATGGCAGCCCCGGCGAGCACCTGGCCCACGCCGGCAGCGGCGCGCCCCGCGGGGGCAGAGCCGTGGGTTCGCGCAAACCTGTTGCGGATGAGGCGGCCGCAATCGAGAGGATAGGCGGGGACGAAGTGCAAAATGCCCAGAGAAGCCTGCATCCAGACCAGGCTGCGCAAAAGATGGGCGGAGGTGATGTAGGGATGATCGAAGAGCCGCACATCGCTGCTGGTGCCGAGGACAATGCCTGCAGCGGTCAGCGCCGCGCCGAGATTCGCGAGAGGCCCGGCCAGCGCAAGAACAAACTGTCCGCTGCCGTGATTGGCCATTTCCTGGCTCTCGGGGTTGGCGTAGGCAAACAGGCCGCCGATGGGCAAAAGCAAAACAGCGCGGAGGCGAAGGCCCAACCACGCCGCCGCAATGAGGCGCGCGGTTTCGCGCACGGCCACAGCCGCTACCAGTAAAAGAAAGAGGGCCAAAGCGCGCGGCCATCCGTCTGCGCCGCTGATGGCGAATAGCACCAGCACAAGCAGAGGGAAGAAGATGTGGACGCGCATCTCCACACCCAACCATCGGCCCAGCGGAATCGACCAGCCACGCATACACCGATTGTAGAGGGTGTCCACCCCAACGGCGTAAACCTGCCGTTGGGGGCCCCGGGCGGTGGGGCGGGGAAGCAGCTTCTAGCCTGGAGCTATTAGCTTTCAGCTTTTGTGCGAGAATGGGTGCGGCGGGTTCGCCTCGTAAAATGAACGAATTGTGACAAACCAAGGGCTCGTCCAAGTGTTCGCTCACGCCAAGTGGCTGGTGGGCGATTTCGCGGGTATCTGGTTTATCTCTTGGGCGGTGAGGCGGCGCGCTGAAGCAAATATCAAGCTAACCGCGCTAGAGCACGGCGTGAGATGGGGAGTAGTGCTGCTGTGCTTACCGCTTGCGTTGCTTCATGGTCCTCAATTCTTGTTTGTGCGCCTCGCTGCCGAGGCGATCGGTGTGTGGTTTCTAGTTTGGCCAAACGTTAGCCACCACGTAGTCCGAATCGTATTGCGAAAACCGGAGGACCCTGCCGCAGGCTGATTCATGTGCGTGCGGGTTCCGTTATGCTGGTTGGCGATGCGCATCATCGCTGGAACATTTCGCTCGCGCACGCTTGCGGCCCCGCCGGGAATGAGCACCCGGCCCACGAGCGACCGCCTGCGCGAGACGCTCTTCAACGTGCTCGCGCCACGCATTGAGGGCGCGGCGTTCCTGGATCTGTATGCCGGCTCCGGCGCAGTGGGGTTGGAAGCGCTCAGTCGCGGGGCCGCGCGCGTCGCATTTGTCGAACGTGCGCCGGCAGCCCTGAAGGTGCTCAACGGAAATCTCGAGAGGCTCGGAATCAGCGGTGGAGTTCGTGTTCACGCGAAGAGCGTGAGCGCGTTTCTGCGGTCTACTCCAAGACCAGAACGGCAGGAAGTGCTGTTTCTCGACCCTCCGTATGACGCGGCCGAGGAGTACGCGATCACGCTGGGACTGCTTGGTGGGACGGCTCAGGGGATCCTGGGGGCGGGGGCTGTTGTTATCGCCGAACACCGGCGCAAGCAGGCTCTCGACGAGCAATATGGCAACCTGAAACGGACCCGTCTGCTTGAGCAGGGCGATGCGGCAATGAGCTTTTACGCGGCTTCGTCCATTGTCGCTTGCGGGCAATAAACCAAGAACATATTGTGGTCCGGACCCACGCGTTTTTCCCTTGCACGTTCAGGTGTGAGCAGGGTCACTTCCAACTGCATTGACAGCGGAGGAAAGTAGATTAAAAATGGCGTGGCGATAGAATTCGCGCCGTTTCGCGCGGTTAACGGAGGAAAAGTGAAAAAAGCGGCAAAGTTACAGATGTGGGGTGTCTTGGTGCTGCTGGGAGCTGGGTTATGGATTTCCGGCTGCAAATCGGCGCCGGATCTGACGCAAGCCCAGGCTTTGACGATGATTCAGGCCAAGTACGACCAGACTCCCGCGGGGCCGGTCAGCATTACTGTGAACACTTCGGGCATGGTGCAGGGAGTGACCGCCAAGTACTGGTTCGAGACCAAGAGATACCCCAACGGATACTGGGGCGACTTTACGATTACGCCGGACGGCAAGAAAGTGCTCAAGCTGGCAAGTGGCGGGGATGTGATTCAGTGGCGGCCGGACAACCCAAACGATCTGAACTTTGTGGTTGTCATCCAGACCCTGGCGACCAACCATTTGAAGGCGCGCGACGTGGGACAGATTGAGTCGGTTGGAGATACGAGGATCGCTTCGTTCACCGAAGAGGTGAATCTGGACGGAGTGCCGCAACCCCTGCAGAATATCGCGCACAATCCCGGCAACAAACTGAGCTCGCTGCGCCAGGCCACGTTCGTGCTGACCAATGGCGCCTGGACGCTGCGGTCCATCGAATAACGATGGCTTATTGGGGCGGCGCGCTGCGCGGAACCGTAGGCGTCTCGCCGCCGCCCATTCCGAAGACGTTCACGCTGGTTGCAGTAAATACGCCATCCTTCACAGCACCCTCCGCGCGCACGGTGTCGCCCACCTGGATATCGGCCAGGGTGACGGGGTCGCGTCGCTTGCGAAATTCCGTGTTTTCATCGGCGACAACGGAGTGAGGGGCATTGTCGATCGCCCCGGTGAGCGTGATTTTTGCGCCATCGATTGCAGTCACTTTGCCCATTAGCCAGGTCTTGCCGAAGTCGGCCTCCATGGCGTGAATTTGCTGGACGACCGCGGGATCGAGCTGCGCGATCCGCGTTGCGGCTGCGGATTTGGCCGTGGCATCGATATTGCCCATCACGGAAATGGCATCGCCGGCCTTGATGTCAGTCGCCTTGATCTCCTGGGGAGGATTGCCGCCGCCGTAGCCGCGGCCACCCCCGCCGGCCGCACCTTGTCCGCCGCCCGAACCCGATCCTTCGCCGGGCCCGCGCTGTCCCGCCACCTGCTTGAAAATGCGCGTGTCCGCGGTGAAATGGACGGTGTAGACGTCGCCGGCGTCGGTCTTGATGATGTAGTGATCGGCTGCAACCTCGGTGACCGTACCCATGAGGCCGCGGCCCATCAACACCATTCCCGCGCCCCCACCCATGCCCCCGCCGCCAAAGCCGCCGCGTCCACCGCGCTGGCCGTGACCGCCCGGTCCAGGGGTCGCATTCTGGCCGGCGTTCTGGCCGGCCGGCGGCGCAGAGCCGGGGTCCTGTGCGGCAGCTGCGACAGTGAAAGCAACGGCGATGACGATGGAGGACAAGAGGCGGATGTTCATCAGGGGCTCCCGGGCGGCAAGTAAAGCGGCCTATTGAATAGACGCGCGAGGCGTGGCGGGAGACGACGAAGCGAGATACCCAGGATGATTAGCGGGTCGCGACTTACTGGGTGCGCTGCTGCTCGGCGAGCAGTTGCTTGAAGTCCGGGTTGTCGCGCAGGCCCGCGAACTCGCTGTCGTTTGCGACCTTTTTGCGCGTGGTAAAGCCCTCATCCAGCGCCATGCGGAGATACTGCAGGGCGCACGCGGTTTCGCCAACGCGAGCGCAACTGGCTGCCATGTAGTAGTTCATGGCGCCGCGTTCAGCGACGGATGAGGGATCCTCGACGGCCGGAGAGCTGTTGTCGGCAAAGATTTGCGGGTCGATCGCCAAAGCCTGCTGGTAAACTTCCCAACCCTTGTTGTACCTGTGTTCCGCCAACAGGTTGGTGCCGAGATTCTTGAGAATGAGCGCGGAGTGGGGGTCGATTTTCAACGCCTTCCGGTATAGCCGTTCCGCCTGGCCGTAATCCTTGAGCGAGGCATAAACCGTGCCCAGATTGTTTAGAACCTGGGGGTCGTGAGGATCGATCTGGAGCGATTGCTTGTAACAGCGAGTGGCGGCACTCGAGTTGAACATCATCTGGTAATCGATGCCCATCCTGTTCCAGATCTCGGCTGTCATCTGAGGCGCTTTGGAATAGGCTGCAATGGCGGCCTGGTAGCGCTGGCGGGCAGTGAGCGAGTCGCCCTCCTGCTCGGCGGTCGGTTGTGCGTGCGCAGGAGGGGCGGCCTCGGGGGTTGGCGGGGTTGGAGCCGGAGCCGGCGGCTGGTCGCTTGCCTGGGCCGGCAGAATTCGCGGGATCGCCAGGGAGATAGCGAACAGAGCGGCTGCCGGGATCCAGCGGATTGGCTTTAACGTACACATACTCCCTATCGCGCGGGGGCTAGAAATCCTCCAAATCACTGGCAGGAATTAAACCACCATTCAAAGTCGAATACCAGTGGCAAGCCCTAAAATCTGATACGTTCGGACTCGTTCATCGTCCAAACCCGAATGGATGGCGGGCAGTGTTTTGTCAGTTGGTCGCAGTTCGCCCCACGATGATCTGACGGATGGCGCTCATTTTGGTGTTCCTAGACCGTCTGGCAGCAGCAATTTAACGCGCCAAAACCGCGGGAAACAGCATCATAATGGTCTACACTCAGCCCATGCGGGAGGGGCTCACTTTGGGGACAACCACAATTTCAGGCCCCGGCTCGGCGATCCTGAGCCGTTTCAATGAAGTGCGATGTCGCACGCTCGCACTCAGCGAGCCGCTTTCGGCAGAGGACATGATGGTGCAGTCGTGCCCTGAGGCGTCACCGGCCAAGTGGCACATGGCGCACACAACCTGGTTTTTCGAGTCGTTTGTGTTGCGGGAGTTTTTGCCCGGCTATAAAGTCTTCAACGCGGACTTTTCCTGGCTCTTCAACAGTTATTACGAAAGTTTTTCAGCGTTTCCCGAAAAGCGGCTACGGTCGTCGTTTTCGCGGCCGGGGGCCGACGAGGTCATGCGCTATCGCGAGCACGTTGACGCGGCCATGGAGCGGCTGTTCGAGCGCGAGCCCGAGCCGGAAGCATTGCGTCGAATTGAGCTGGGCGCGAACCACGAGGAGCAGCACCAGGAGCTGATGCTGACCGACATTCTGAATGCGTTCTTTACGAATCCGCTGAAACCGAAGTACGCCGAAAGCAGGGACCAAGGGACCAAGGGACCAAGGGAACCGGAAATGCCGCTCCAGTTCGAGAAGTTTGAGGGCGGGCTGAAGGAGGCGGGAAACAACGGTGGCTTCTGCTTCGACAACGAGCTTCCGCGGCATCGAGTTTGGCTAGAGCCGTTTGCGTTGGCCAACCGGCTTGTCACCTGTGGCGAGTTCGCGGAGTTTATGGCCGACGGCGGCTACCGCAAGCCGGAGTTGTGGCTCTCGGCGGGGTGGGACGCAGTGAAGGCGAACGGCTGGCGGGCGCCTCTCTACTGGACCGAAAGAAAGGGTGCATGGACGGTGTTCACGCTGCGCGGAGAGCTGCCGCTCGAGGAGCTGGCAGCAGCGCCGGTGAGCCAGGTAAGCTTTTATGAGGCAGACGCTTACGCGCGCTGGGCTGGCCGCCGGCTGCCCACGGAATTTGAGTGGGAGGCCGCGGCGGAAGGCCAGCCGGTCGAGGGGAATCTGCTGGATTCCGGGCGGCTCATACCTTCCAAAAATCCCGTCCAAAACGAGAACAGTCCGAAGAACCACTGCTATGGGGACTGCTGGGTGTGGACGAGCAGCGCCTACCTGGGCTATCCCGGCTTCAAGCCGCTGGACGGCGCACTGGGCGAGTACAACGGCAAATTCATGAGCGGGCAGATGGTTTTGCGCGGTGGATCTTGCGTCACGCCCGCGCGGCACATCCGCTCCAGCTACCGCAATTTCTTCTCCCCCGAGACACGATGGCAGTTTTCCGGCATTCGGCTGGCAACATAATCGTTTCGACCGCATCAAAATTGAGAGCGAATTAACTGAAAGCACATGAGCGCAGCAGCTTCCCCTGCCCCAGTCCTGCGATTTGACGAACGCGTCGCCAGCGTGGTCCGCGAAGGCCTCGGTTCGCGGCCCAAGCGGCTGCCCGCGTGGCTGTTCTATGATTGCGCCGGCTCAAAGCTTTTCGAGGCAATCACCAGGCTGCCCGAGTACTACCTGACGCGCACCGAGCGGAACATTTTTTTCCACGCTTCAGAGCAGATTCTGGAGCGGGCGAGCAAGGTCCGGCGCCTGCGCATTGCGGAGCTGGGCGCCGGTTCTGCGGAGAAGACGCGGCTGCTGCTGAAGGCCGCGGTGGAACGACAGGGAACGGTGGTTTATGAGCCGGTGGACGTTTCGGCGAGTGCGCTCGACGGCGCGAAAAGGCGGATCGAGCGCGAGATTCCAGCGGTTACCGTGACGCCGCGCGTGATGGATTACACCGATGGCGACGATCGCAGATTTCACCTGGGAGCGATGGACGAGGATGAGAGCCGCCTCGTGCTCTACATCGGATCGAGCATTGGAAATTTTGAGCCGCACCAGGCCGCGCGGTTGCTGCGCCGTGTGCGCGCCGGCCTGGAGATTGGTGACGTGATGCTTCTCGGCGTCGATCTCGTAAAAGACAAAGCAACGCTGATGGCGGCTTATGACGATGCGCAGGGCGTGACGGCGGCCTTTAATCGCAACATGCTTGTGCGCCTGAACCGCGAACTGAACGCTGAATTCGACGTGGAAGCCTTTGCGCATCGCGCGGTGTGGAATCAGGGAAAGGCGCGCATGGAAATGCACCTGGAGAGCCGCATGGCCCAGCAGGTAAGCGTTGACGAGCTGGATATGACCATCGAGTTCGCTGCCGGCGAGACCATTCACACGGAGAACAGCTACAAATACCGGCCGGGGCAGGCTGAGGCGCTGTTCAAGGAAACTGGTTTCCGCGCCGAGGCAACCTGGACCGACCCACGGGGCTGGTTTGCGGTATGCCTCGGGCGGGCTACGTAGCCTTAAGACGCCGACGAATCGTCGTCAACCGAAGTATCATCCACCGGCGTATCGTCAACGGGCGTGTCATCCACGGGAGTGTCGTCCACTGGCGTATCGTCAACCGGTGCGTCTTCGGTTGTATCCGCCGGCGTATCGACCGGCTCGCCTATCGGATCGCCGTATTCGCCTGCTTCGCCTGAGTTGTCGGCAGTTTGCTCTTCGTTTTGAGCGGCGTCGCCGTAGAGTTGCGCGTCGGCCGCATCGCCTGGAGTCGCGTTAGGATCGTTGGCGTAACTGTCAGCGGTCTGCTGGTCCTGATCCGCAGTCTGCTGGTCCGAATTGGCGTAACTTTCGTCCAACTGCGCCGTCCAGGTTTCGTCAGTGTTGTCGGGGCCTCCTTCGTTGGCCACGGTCTCAGATTGCTGATAGGCCTGCTGGGAATCGTTGTATGCGGCTTGATAGTCGCCTGATTGGACGTCCTGGGCCTCTTGCTGCTCGGTCTGCTGAAGCGTTTGCTGGTCATCCCCCAATTGGGTGGGGTCGGTCGTGCTGCCGGAATCAGGATCAGTTGTGCTGGTGGAGTCGGGGTCAGTTGCGCCTGTGCCATCGGGATCGGAGCCAGTCGCTGTCGGATCGCTGCTGGCCGGCTCGGTGGGATCGACGCCGTCGGGCGATGTGGTTCCGTCACCTGTGTCAGGAGCGCCGGTCGGGTCCACTACACCCTCTGCTGTTCCTGGGTCACCAAGGGTCGGATCAGTGGGGTCGGTGATGTCGGGCCCTGCCGTTCCGTCTCCGGTTTCGGGAGCATTCGCCGTTGGGTCCACCGCGCCTTCAGGCCCCGGGTCACCAATCGTTGGTCCGTCCCCGGTGTCGGGAGTGACGGCGATGGGATCGGTCACGCCGGTCGGGTCAATACTCGAGTCGGGCCCCGGATCGCCCTGTGAGGTGGGATCTGACGATGTGGGATCTGATGAAGGTCCGCCATCAGTGCCTGGAGCAGTGGCGTCCGGGTCGATGACAATGACCTCCGGTCCGCCGTCTGGCGCGGCGCCTTCTTCAACCACGATTACTTCCGGATCGCCCGTGGTCGTTCCGGTCGAGTCGGTGGGATCGATGCCTCCGGTTGGATCGACAACGGCATCGAAGACTTCCACCACGACCGGTTCGGAATCGGAAGGATTGGAACCATCCCCAGAACCTGTGGCTCCATCGGCGGGCGCATCGGGGACAATGACTACGACTTCATTCGGATCGTCTGGCATAAATTAACCTCTCTTTTCTTTTCTTTTTTGGGTCACCTGGCGTGTTTATGCGGGGCTGCAGTTACGGACGGCCGGGCGGGCGAATTTGTTTTTGCAATCGCCGGCAACGGCGGTGCGGGTGGTTTGGTGTTTGCGGCGGCAGGAGCCGGCGCCCCGGGAGACGTGGCCCCGGGAGACGTGACGGGAGAAGCCGGTTTGGGCCGCAGGGTAAAAACGTTTTGGCATTTTGGACAGCGGACATTCAGCGACGGTTTGCCGCGCAGGACGGCAAGAGGGATTCGCATGGGGGTCTGGCACTTGTTGCAAAGAACACGGATCGAGTCCGTGGGCGGCGCCGCGGCGGCAGGCGCCGGAGCAGACGCCTGCGCAGGGCGAACAGCCGCCAAGGGACGCCGAACGCCAGTCACGGGAGTACCCATGCCGGGTAGTATTGCCGCCTGAGGCGGAGGCGTAAGCCGCTTGCGAATCGGCTGGATGCTCTGGCTCCAGCGCATGAGCTCAGGCTCGCGCGCCGACTGTCCGAGCAGCCGCAGGCGCCGCGTGGTGTACATCGAGGAAGTGGTCGTCATCTCGGAAAAGCGCGTCATCGAATCGTCGCTTGCGTCTTCCTGCTTCATCCATTCGTCGATGTTGACTTGCTTCAGGAGCCTGGCGGAACGGATGGACCACGCCAGAAGCACGCGGCGCGCCAGAGCTTCATCACCCAGGGCGAGCAATCCGGCGCGGTCGGCGGTGATATCCGCCTGGCGCGCCCACGCCATCAGCGGCAAGTCGACCGCATCCTGAAGCCATTTTGTCGGGCTCAGGCTGATTGCGTTCAACACTCCGTTGGAGAGAATTCCGTGCGTACTGGTGTCGCCGACGAGGAAACGAGACACCGTCTTCCACAATGCATGGCCGGCGCGGCAGTGCCCCATTTCGCGCGCCAGCACGAAGAGCAGATCGTCGTTCTGGAAGTTGTTGAGGATGGCCGTGCCCAGAACGATAAACGCGCTGGTGTCGGTGCCATAGGTATACGTGTTCCATTGTGAATCGCCCGAGATATACACGTCGGGCAGTTTGGGCAGGCCAAGAATGCGCGCGGCCAGAATTGCTCGAACCCAAATATCGGGAAACTGCCTCGGGCCCAGCAGAATGCCATTGAATGTCGATTCGATCCACGGGCGGCCCACCTTGTCGGAGACTGCCTTCACGGCCGTGTGAAGCGAGGAGATGCTCTGCAATTTGGTCATCGCCTGGCCATCCTGCGCCCACAGGAAGACCGACCGATCAAGCGTGTAGCCGGGAAGCAATGGGCGCAGCCAACTACATTCCGGGCAAATGACAGTGTCGGCGCTGAGACCGGCGCCCGTGCCGCCGCAAACTTTGCACACAGGCTGCTGATTGGCGGCAGTAGAAGCCGCGGGAATTGCGCCAGGAGGAAGCGGCTGCGCTGCCGTTGGCGCTGACTGCCACTGCGGTGCGGCAGTCTGCGGTTGTGTTGAGGTTGCGGGCGCTGGCTGCCAACCCGGTGGCGGCGTCGCAGGGGCCGGCCCCGCATTCACTGACTGCCACCCGCCGGCGGCTGGCGGTTGCGCCACCGCTGGAGACGATGCGGAGTGCGCGGGCACCGGCTGCCCCGGCGCAGCCGCGGCTACGAGGGTCGCCCCGCAGAAGGTGCAGAATCGCGAACCGGAGACTCCGGGCCCATGTCCCTGCGGACAAATCAGCGGCAGTGCGGTGGTGGCCATGGGACTCCTCTTGTGGTTGAACGGCGATTCAATCAATAACCTGCGAATTGAAATTCCGCTAACTTGAAAACCCAGCTCGCGAATAAAAGCACAGTCGATGCATAGATAGCCCGGTTGAACCAGGCGTGATCCGTAATCCGTCGAAACGAGATGCGGCGCCAGAGCAGAACGATCGCCGCAGGAACGAGAGATACAGTGCCGAAGAAAACCAGGATGCCGAACGGATTGGCGAAGAAATGCCTTCCGAAATTGAAGTCGAATAGCCCACGCGAAACATGTCGTCATGCCGCAAGTGGGGCAGGGAAGATGCGTCAAGCGGAGAAAGTTGCACGGGGGCAAACCGAGCTGCATATGCGTTCCATAGCCGACTGCCGCCGGCTTGAGCCATGCCGCGACGGCAAGAACTGCGCAGGCGAAGGCCAGCATCCCCAAAGCAACCGATTTGTCGGTGCGGTCGTACATGCCGGCACTCCGCTCGAACTTAAAAACTTGAACTCAAAAACCGTGCAGTCCCCCTCGGCCCCAGACGAACAACCACCCAAGGACGGAGAGAATCAACGCGATAATGTTCAGGTAAAACGCGCCTTTGGCCGAGCCCTCGTTCAGTTGTGGGGCGCGCCCGGAGGCGAATTCGTCCATGTCCTTCTTGGCGAGAAAGATGCCTGGAATCGCCGTGAAGGGTCCGCAGCAGAACAGAGCGGCAATCCCGAGCCCGAGAGCCCACTTGGTGTTTTGACCGGTCACCTTGACGCCGAAGGCCATTGGCGGATAAGCACCGGGTGGATAAGCTCCGGGTTGTGCGGGAATCGCGCCTGGCGGCGGCGGTGGATAAGCTCCGGGCGGGTAGGCGCCCGGCGGTGCGGGAATCGCGCCGGGTGGTAGAGGCTGGTTCGAGGCGGGCGGTTGCCACGCCTGCGGTGGAGGCTGATTGGCCGGGGCCGGCGCTGGTTGAACAGCAAGCGGCGTTCCGCAGGTTCCGCAGAACGCAGCATTGGACTCATTGGTCCCCCCACAACGTGGGCATTTCACATCGCTCATCGCAAAGCCTCTTGAATACCGGGTGAAAGGAATAGAGATCGCGACCGGACAGTACACCCATAAGGGCGCGTTAAAAGCGCCACGAGGGTTTCGGCAGGGGGAGCCGTTTGGAATTACTCTATCCGGTTTTAGCGCCGGGAGGAAAGAAATTCTGAAGTTCCTGCTCCTCAAATTCTTCGTGGGATCAAAAGGCCTTTGCAGTCCCCCAGTTTTGCCCTACTTCTGCGACGGGACGCGGACCAGCAGAATATCGTGGCTCCCGATTTCGACCGGCATATCGTTGGTCAGCCTGATTTCCTTGCCTGTCCAGAGGTCCTTGCCCTTTTGTGGGCCGTGCAGGCCGAGCTTGGCAAGGCTCAAATGAAACGGATGCGTGGAGTACCGGTCGCTGCCGGCGTTGACGACTGCGATGGCCACGGCTCCGCCCGATAGCGGTCGCGTCCAGACGTCCACTTCGCCGTCAGAGTAGGCGCGCGTGGCTTCGCGGCCCAGGCTGTCCTGGTCAATGGCGATCACCTCGCGATTGGTGAGGATCGCGCGGACTTCAGGCGTCATGTTGGGCAGATCGTTCCCGGCCAGCAGCGGCGCGGCGAGCATGGCCCACATGGAAAAATGCGTGCGATTCTCGGCCAGCGAGAGCTTGCCATTGCCCACTTCGAGCATGTCGGGATCGTTCCAGTGACCGGGGCCCGCGTATTTGGCGAGGCCGGCCTGCTCATTCAGGATGGAGTAGATGCTCTGCCAGTAGGGCTGGATATCGCCAGTCGTGCGCCACGCGTTCGCGCCAACGCCCGGACCCCATTCCCAAACCGAGTCCCAGCCGTACTGGCACAGCGAATAGACGATGGGCCGGCCGGTGGCCTTGAGCGCTTTGTCCATCTTGGCGTAAGCGGCAACCATCAGGCGCATCTGGGCGGCTTTGTCGTCGGGCGCCTGAACGGACATGACCGCCTCGCGATAGCTGCACAGGTCGTACTTCAGATAGTCGATGCCCCATGAGGCGTAGAGCTCGGCGTCCTGGGCCTCATGATCGAGCGAGGCGGCATAACCCGCGCAGGTTTTGGGCCCCGGCGACGAGTAGATGCCGAGCTTGAGACCTTTCGAATGCACGTAATCGGCCAGCGCCTTCATGTCGGGGAACTTCGCATTCGAGTGCAGTACACCGTCGGCGTCGCGCTCGCCCTCCCAGGTGTCGTCGATGTTGACGTAGACGTAGCCCGCGTCTTTCATCCCCGTCGCGACAAGTTGATCGGCGGCGGAACGAATGTCCTTGTCGGTAACGCGGCCGGCGAAGAAGTTCCAACTGTTCCATCCCATGGGCGGCGTCAGAGCCACTTGCAGTGGGGCGGGCTTCTGGACGAGATTCTTCCTGGTCCCAGGCGCGGATTGCGCGACTGCGGCGAAAGAACCCAAGGCAAGGACGCCAACAGAAAAAAGCGAAAGAACACGCACGGCGGGAATCTCCTGAAAACCTTTTCAGTGGCATCGTATCTCGCCGATGCGGGTGTCGGCAACAGAAGTGCCGAATCCCTCGAGTGCGAGATACTTTAGACAATGCCCTTTACGCTCTCTCACGCCGCTGCCGCGTTGCCATTTCGAAGAACGCGTCTTGAAATGTCGGCGCTCGTGACCGGATGTTTCGCGCCCGATTTCGCCTACTTCATGTTTTTCGTTCCGCGCGAATTCATCGGCCACACGCTGCCCGGTATTTTTATTTTTGATTTGCCATTGAGCCTTATCGTGCTCTGGCTGTTTCACGGTTACGTCAAGCAGCCGCTTTCAATGTTGCTGCCGACAGGGATTCGCAGGAGACTACAACCAAGTGAGAACGGCTACTCCTTCTGGCCGCCGGCACGTCTGGCGTTGATCGTGATCTCGATTGTGATTGGAAGCGGGACGCACATCTTATGGGACTCGTTCACGCACCCGTTCTTCTGGCCCTATCGTCACTGGAGTTTCCTCGGTGAAATAGTGCACGTGCCCATTGTTGGAGACCTGCCCATGTTCAAGGTGCTGCAGTACGACAGCACAGTATTTGGCATTGTTGTTCTTGCGGTTTGGGTGTGGTTTTGGTACCGCGCCACCAAACCTGTGGAATTGCCGATCGCGGAGCCCTATACGCGGGCGCAGATTCGCATGATCACAATTGCCGTGCCTGCGTTGGCGCTCTGCGGCGGAGTTCTCACTGCATATAGGAGCTTTGGCGTCCCAAACATGAGTATTCGATCCATCATGTATTTCGTGCTGAAGCTGGGAATTACCGGGGCCACGTTGTTGGCGCTTGGATTGCTGGTCTGCGGCGCACTCTTCGAGAGGCGAGCGGCCGTGACCGAGCAGGTTTGAGAAGAGAAAGAATCAGCCGCTCAGGGCTTTGCGCCGGGCGTTTCCTTCTCTTTGGGCCCGAGCAATAGTTGAAGGCCTATGTAGGCGATCCAGCTCGGCTCGCCGTTGGTGCGCGTGACCGCCTGGATGGCGCGGCCGCCCATAAACAACAGGCGCAGATGGCCGGAGTGGTCGAGAGTCTGCCGTCCGCCGAGATCGAGCGTGAAAGAGCGCTGTTTCGGCTGGTTCTCGGCGCGATCGATGGCCTGCAGGTCATAGAGCTCGGCGTAGAGTTCGGTGCGATCGTTGAACTGGCGCCCAGCGATCAGGCCGCGGCCCCACTGGTCGGGAACGTTCCTATTGCCGATCCACCTGCCTACTTCGCCATTGAGCGACAGCCAACCAACCTGTGCTGTCGCTTCAATGGGGAGATAGTATTGCGGGCCGGGCTGCACGATGCCGCGCCGCACCGAATTCGTAGGATTGTTGATCATCACTTGCGGGTACGTGCCCAGCGAAAAGAGCAGATTCTCATCGGTCTTCGGCTGGCCGGCGCGATGGACTTCGAAGTAGCGCCACTTGATACCCGGGTAGGATTCGCCGAGCCCGACGCCTGTTGAATGATTCGGATCCGTAGCGGCAGCAAGCGGAATCTCGTATTTGAGCTGGATGCGATCGCCCCAGCCGTAGTTGATGTCGACGTCGGGAATCTGGTAGTAGGACTGGCCGGGATTGTGGTTGGCGATCCAGCCGAAGTTGATCTCCCAATGATGATTGCCGGGCGTGCCGGGATCATCCGCAATGAAGGGCGGGCCGCCCTGCGCGCGAACCAACACCGCGCCCGCTAACGGCACGAACAACAAAAGAATCGTGAGCAAGCGGCGCATGGAATGGGCGAGGGACTCCTGCCAAACGAATTTCGGGCTATCGCGGGAAGGTCCAAGTCCAAGGTAGCATTTTGATGCTTTCCGAGCCGGACGGAATAGCGCCGGGGGCGATGCGAATCCGAGGGATTCCGCGGTTGTGCTACGATGCCGACATCAGTTACAATGTAAGCATCATGTCTTCAACTCGATCCATCGTCGTAAGCATGCGGCTGCCCTCGGAGAGCGGGCGGAGGTTGAAGCGCATGGCCAACCGCCATGGCTGGACCGCCAGCGACGCCAGCGCGCGCCTGGTGGAAGAGGGCCTGCGGCGTTCAGAGTTCGCCTTCATCGATTTCCGCGATTCCGCAGCCGGCCGCCAGGCATTTGTGCAAGGTAGCTCGTTGGCAGTTTGGGAAGTGGCATTGCTGCTGCGTGCCTACAAGCAGAACGGAGCGGCCGTGGCCCGGCATCTGGGCTGGTCTGAGCCGAGAGTGCGCGCGGCGGCCCATTATGCGGAGGCTTTCCCCGAAGAAATTGCCACAGCGTTGGCCGACAACGACGCCGTTGACTTGAAGGCGCTGAAACGCATGCTGCCCCAGACGGAGGAGTTTGTGCCGCGCAGCTTGCGGAATCGCTGAAATGCTGAAACTGCTGCTCGACGAGCACATCTCGCCCGGTGTTGCCGCCGGACTCCGTCGCAGGATACCTTCCCTTGCCGCTTGCGGGCTGGTGGAATGGGAGGCAGGCGCATTCCTGGGGCAAGACGATGCCACGTGTCTGCGCCATGCGGCGACTCATCGCTGGACCCTCGTCACGTACGACCGCCGCACGATTCCTCCCCTTCTGAAAGCATGGACTGAGGCTGGCCAGCATCACGGGGGCGTGATCTTTGTCGACGAGAAGACGATTTCGCCGTCCGACATCGGCGGCCAGGTCCGCGCACTCACTGCCCTGGCCAGGGAAGCCGCCGCGTGGGACTGGATCGATCGCGTTTGCTTCCTCAGGCGGTGAACGGCCGATCCGTAGCCAGCCCCGACTTTCCTTGGTCCGAAGCCCAACAGCCGGGCCGCCTCGTCTGCGATACTTGTTTGTTATGCCCATTGACGATCTGCAGAGAGCTGCCCAGAAAATTGCCGGATTCCTGAATACCCTGAACAAGTTGGGCGGGCTGCGCCTCAAGTACCGCATCAGCGCGTCTGATGGTGCGAGCGAAGGAGAAGGCGCTGCGCCGCGGCAAATCTCGGTTGAATTGGCCGGGCCCGATGTACCACTGGTGATCCAGCACAACGGAGAGCTGCTGCGGGCTATGGAAACCCTGGCCGCGCAAATGTTGCGCCTTGACCACCACGAGCACGACATGGTGAGCTTCGACGCCGCAAACTTCAAGGCTTTGCGCGCCGAGGAGCTGCGACTGGCCGCCGAAGCCGCCGCGGAGAAAGTGCGTCGGACCGGTGTTCCCTACAGTTTTCCGCCCATGAACAGCCGCGAGCGGCGCATGCTTCATCTCGTCTGCCGGACTTTGCAGGGGGTTGAGACGGCCAGCGTCGGCGAAGGGTCAAACCGCTTTCTTGTGGTCTATCCCGAGGGCAAGACCAACCTGCCCGTCGAGCCGCAGTTCAAGCCGCGAGGGTTTGGCCGGCGGTAGAAGAGGGATCAGGGGTCAGTGGTCAAGCCGGTTATGCCGGCCAGGCAAGAAATCCACGCGGCTATGCCACAATCCAGATTATGAAAAAACAATTGTTGACGCTTTTTGCGTTCGTTTGCGTCACGATTTGCTCCGCCCAGAAGCGCCTCGTCCTCATTGATCAGGATGGCGCCGGGCCAGGCGGGTCAGACCAGATGGCGATGCTGGCGTTGCTGCAAGCGCCGGATGTGCAAGTGCTGGGCATCACCATGGTGACCGGCGACGCGTGGCGCGACGAAGAGACGCTGCACACGCTGCGCATGCTTGAGCTGACCGGCCATGCCGATGTTCCCGTGGTTCGCGGTGCTGTTTTTCCCCTCGTCCGAGACCAGGAGAAGACGCGCCTGGAGGAATCGCTCGACGGCAAAGTAGCGTGGCTAGGCGCATGGGGAGGAGTCCCGGTAACGACGGCCGGTGTGTCGCGTCCGGTGCCGCACGGGCCGTACGAGATTCCGCCCATGCCTGAGGGAGTGCCCGCCACAAAGCCGCTCGACGAAGACGCCGCGCACTTCCTCATTCGCCAGGTGAGGGCTCATCCGCACGAGGTCACCATCTACGCCGCAGGGCCGCTGACCAATATCGCGCTGGCCGTCGCAATCGATCCGGAGTTCGCGGCGCTGACCAGAGGCATTGAGGTCATGGGCGGCAGCCTGAATCCGCAGACCGACGATCCCGAGACCGCGGATCCGCGTCACGAGTTCAACTTCTGGTTCGATCCCGAGGCCGCGCACATTGTGCTGCACGCCGGCTGGCCACGCATCGACGTTACCACCGAAGACGTTTCCGTGAAGGCGCCCTTCACGCAGGAGATGCTGAACGCGATCGCGAAGTCTCAGACCCCGGCCGCGCGTTACATTGCAGCATGGAGCCAACGGCGCACGTTGATGTGGGACGAGCTCGAAGCGTGCGCATGGATCGATCCCTCGATCATCACCAAAGAGAAAGAACTGTATATGGACGTCGACCTGAGTCACGGACCCAGCTACGGCGATACGCTCGCCTGGCCGGAGACGATGAAGCCGGCGACCGGTGTTCGTCTTGTTCACGCGCAAATGGATCTCGATCTTCCGCGCTTCCAAAAGGAATTTGTCGATCTGATGGCGCGAACGCCTTAGCGGACCGCGAGGACCTGCGCTAGTTGGATGTTCCTTCGTGATCTGATTCGCCGCCGCGATCATGATGCTTGTACTTGAGGATGGTCTCGTTCAGCCGGTCGGCATCGACGGAGACCTCGACGACATTGAGCTCAGCGCCATCGAGATCGAGAATGAAAAGCCCCATGCGGTTGCCCTCGGGGTGCGAGAAGATCAGCGTTTGCTCGCCGCCGTGGCGGCCATCCCCGCGACTCGTTTCGCGGATCATCCGCTCCCAACCCTGCCCCAGCTTTTCCTCGACCAGCCGATTCAACTCATCGCCATCAACCGGCGCGGAGAAGTGCTCGAACTCGGCAACGTGCACGCCGTCGACGCCGCCGCGCGTGGCCACGCCGGCGACCACGCTGGCCAGGCCCATGAGCGGGATGCGCATGGCGTGCTCGTGATAGCGACTCTCGATGGAGTTGACCACGCTGTCAAAACCGCCTCCGCCCCCAGCCGCTCGCACAACCCACCACGGCGCGGTTAGCAGCACGCATAGAGCAGCAACCCCGAGCGGAATCCAAAAGTGCCGGTTCATTGGTCACCTCCCTTTGCGGGCTTCCCCTTGTCATCGGTCTTGTCTTTGCTGGTCTTGTCCTTGCCGTCGCCGTGCGGCGCATGTTGAACGCCGCCCAGTGGACCAGTCGGACCCAGCGGGCCGGCCGGACCCAACACGCCGCCTAGCCCGCCGAGACCTTTCAACTCGCTCAGTTGGTCCATGCGGATGGGGCCCAGAATCAGCACGATCGTCAGCTCCTTCGGCTCGGCATCCAGCACAAAGATTCCCTGCGGTTCACCGTTCACCATTTTCATCAGCACGTCGGTGCTCTCGCCGCCCTTGCTCTCGCGTACGTGCACCATCGGCGTCCACTCAGGAGCTCCGAAGGCCTGGCGCACTTGCTCAAGCTGGTCCGTCGAGTACTGGCCTTCCTTGTCGAACTCGTAGTCGCGCACGTAGATGCCGTCGAGCCCCTCGATCAATTGCTTCACCGCGGCCTGGTCCTTGTCGTTGTTGTCCATGAATTTCGAGGCGAAGTCGAGCATGCCCTTGCCTAGCGTCACTTCGGTTACGTTGGCGGCGTGCGCGGCCAGCTCCTTTTCAACGGGCGCAGGCAGCGGGAGCGGTGACGGCGAGGGTTGGGCCAGCACCGGCGCAACCAGTGCGGCGGTTCCCAATAGGATTGCGGCAATACGATGTTTCATGATCGATTCTCCTTAACTTTGCGAATCCTTTTGCTGCGGGTCGTCTTTACTGTGAATCTTTGTCCCGTTCCTGCAACTGCCGGTTCATCACCTGGAACGCGTGATTGGTGATGCGTAGCGCGGTAAACACCTGCTGTTTTGCTTCTTCTCCCTTGCGGCGCTCGATGGCGTAATGCCCGGCCAAAGCGCTGCCTGCGACGCTCGCAACCACCAGCGAGGCAGCGATGCGCTCGAGCCAGATCATGCGGCTGCGCTGCCGCTTGCGCTCGTGCCAGCGCTGCTCCATCACTTTGCGCTTCAGGCCTGTGGGCGCGGGTTGGCGCTGCAAACTCTCGCGAAGCTCGCGTTCGAATTCGTCGATATTCTCAAACGGCACGGATGTACTCCTTCAACTGGCTCTCGGCCTTGGCCCGCAGCAGCTTCAATCCGCGCTGCAATTGACTCTTCACCGTGGCCAACGGCGCGCCGAGCGTGGCCGCAATCTCTTCCGGCGTCAGGTCCTCCTGGTAGCGGAGGATGAGCGCCGCGC
Organism: uncultured Acidobacteriaceae bacterium; assembly: GCA_963835355.1. Lineage (GTDB taxonomy): Bacteria > Acidobacteriota > Terriglobia > Terriglobales > Acidobacteriaceae > Telmatobacter. Next base: position 131,259 of record CAWIFE010000008.1, read on the forward strand.
GTTGCGCCTCCGGCAGTGTCGCCAGCAGAGCTTCAATGCGGTCGCCGAGGGGCGAACCGCTTTCCGGTTCTCGCGCACCGTGCGATTCGTCAATCTCAACCCACTGATCGATGCCCCGCACGCGTCGGCGGCGCAGCGCATCGGTCGACCGGCTCATGGTCACGCGCCGCAGCCAGAAGCAGGCGTGCTGTGCTGATTCGATCTTCGCGATGTGACGGTCGAGCTCCATAAAAACGTCCTGCGCAATCTCTTCGGCCAGGCCGCGGTCGCCGGTCATGCGCAGCGCCAGCGAGAAGACCATGGACTGGTGCTCGTCAAAAAGCCGTTCGAAATCCGGGAGTTTTTCGAATTCGGGCTGCCGGTCGCCGTCCATAAACTCGCTGCTACTTTCTAATCCGCAGGGAAGCGCGGGATGGGATGCAGAGAGTTACGCGCTGGGCCAAGAAAAGTTCTGGAATGAAGGCTGGAAGGGGCGGGGTGCGGCTCGATTGAAGGAGTTGCTTGCGGCGTAGACTGTTCGGTATGAAACGGTTGGCCCAGTTCTTTGCGTATATGTTGCCCGCGTTTGTTTTCGTGGGTTCCGGAGCGGCGCGGGCGCAATGGGAGATCGAAAACTCCGGAACGACGGCCGATCTGCGCGGCATCGACAACGCGGGCGGAGGGGTGGCGTGGGCCTCGGGCACGAACGGGACGGTTTTGCGCACAGAAGACGGCGGCTACCTGTGGCAGGCGTGCGCGACTCCGCCGGGCGCGGAGCATCTCGACTTTCGCGGAGTGCAGGCCTTCGATGCGAACACGGCCATCGTGATGTCGAGCGGCAAAGGCGATCTGTCGCGACTGTATAAAACGACGGATGGTTGCCATACGTGGAAGCTGGCTGCGACGAACCCGGACGCGGCAGGATTCTGGGATGCCCTACAGCTGGGTGATTTCGAAGAGCCGACGGCCAATGTTGGAGAGAATGATCGCGCTCTGATTCTCGGGGACTCGGTGAATGGTCAGTTGCAGCTCTGGGAATGGAAAGAAGGATGGGAAGAGAGGGAGCTTGAGTTTAGTTACCAAATGAAGGGCAAGGTCGATTCGGGAGAAGGATCATTTGCGGCGAGCAATTCCGTCCTTCAGCTCGCACGGACCCCACAAGTCGACCCTACCTGGAAATACGCATTTCGATTCGTCTCGGGTACTGCTGCACACTGCTATATGTCAATTGTGAGAGATGAGCAAACCGCGAAATGCGAGCCCTGCAGAGAAGAATCTTTGAGGGTCGAGATTCCAATGTCGCAGGATACTGACAGCGCAGGCGTGTTCTCTTTCAATTTTCGCAACGATCTGGTTGGCGCTGCAGTCGGCGGCGATTACAAAAAGCCGGACGCCTCATATCGCAGCGCCGCATACTCATCCGATGGGGGATTGTCGTGGAAACTGGCCCAAACACCGCCCCATGGCTATCGCTCCGCCGTCGCCTATGATGCCGACGCGAAAACCTGGATCACCGTTGGTCCCAACGGCACCGACATCTCTACCGATGATGGAAAGAACTGGCGCGCGCTGCATCCAGACGCCGCGATCCACGAATCGACTGACGCCGACCGCAACTGGAACGCGCTGTCGTTGCCGTTTGTTGTTGGGCAACATGGGCGCATCGGCAAGTTGAATGCGAAGGCGCTGGGGCGCTGAGCGCCAAATGAGAGTGCCGTGCTATCCCAGGTCCCCAAGTGCGAGAGACCTCGGGCACCCTTTCCAGGTAGCGAAAGGATCGTGCAATCCAATCATCACTTGAGCGGGATCAGCATTTGAAAAGTGCGGTTTCGCCGCCAGCGGTAACGGGCGAAATCGCTGTCGAGAGTGAGAATCTCTCCTGTATCCAACTCGTCGGCCAGATGAATCAGACACGCGTCGGCAAAGTCTGACGGCATATCGCGGTATTTGCGCAGAATGGACCGAACTACCGCCGCGGCGCGATTGAGTTGAAAAGGAATTTGAAAGACTCCCTGCTCCACGTTGGCCAGCACCGTTTCCGGCGCTCCGTGGAGACCGCGCAGCAGATAGCAGCTTTCAGCGATGACCGCTTCGCATGTGGCCAGAGGCTGATCGAGGTTCCCGAGCACTTGAACGCAGCGCGCATGATTGCGTTCACTGCGGTCTAAGAGTGCGACGATGACTCCGGTGTCGAGAAGGACGGGTTTCACCGGCCGAAGCCTTGCATGTGCCGCTTGTTGGAGCCGAGATCGGAAAGAGTGGAATCAAATGCTCCCACCCCTATGACCCGCCTGCGCGGGACCGCAGCATGATGCCGGCCCATCAGGCGGAGGCTCTCACGCACGACCCGGGACGGGCTCCATCCGAGACGCCGGACGAGCACATCCAATGCCTGTCGGGCTTCGGGATCGAGACGCGCTTGAACAACGGCCTTCATAGTGTTCATTGTACTACAGAGTTGCAATTGTAATACAAAACTATTTCCTGCTTTCTCGGACCTGGTTCCGGATGCGTTTGCAGACGGTGCGGTTCTGAAGACCCGCGCGAAAGCCGGTCTCCTACCCCAGCAAGCCAAGAGCGGGCTTGCCGGGGGCCCCGGACTGGAGTCCGGCGCTACCTCAAAAGACCGGCGTGCCCTAGAACAGATCCGGGATGGCGTTGAACGCAATGCGCGTCGGTGCGGCCTTATACGCGGTGAGCATCGCGGCGGGAGCGAGCGTGCTCATGCCGTACTTGTCGTTGATCTGGTCCATAGTCGCGTTGAGGCGCGTGCGGCTCTGTTCTTCTTCAAGGCCGTCAAAGAGAGCGAGCGTGTGCAGGCGATCGGGAACCAGGTTGTTCAGTTGCACTCCGATGAAGTAGGGGTGATCGTATTGCTCGCCGGATGGCCGCGACTCCCACAGGCGTCGTAGCGCGGCGATGAGCGTTTGGTTGTCCTGGCACTCGCTCAGCTTGATTTCGCTGCGCCAGCCGCGCGCGGGCACTCCGAAGCGCGAGACGGGCATGTTTTCGCCGCGCGGCACCGCGAAACCAATCGCCAGGCCAATGTGGCTGGCCCACAGATCCGCCGCGCGCAGGCGCATGGCGGCTTTGTGCAGCAGCTTGTGCGCGACGCCCCAGGCTTTTTCTGCGTTGCGCATCTCGGGCGCCAGCACGTGCGAGTGGCTGATCGATTTCTGGTGCTCGAGCTCCGACCGATCAAAGTCTTCACCTTGCAGCCAGTGAAAAAGCCGCTCGCCCCACACCGATCCCCAAATTTCGCCGGTCTTTTCGCGGCCGAGCGCGAGCAGATCGTCCATGGTGCGAATGCCTTTTTCGTTCAGCCGCTTCTCAGTGCGTGCGCCGATGCCGGGAAGATCGCGCAGCGTGAGTTGATGGAGCGCTTCGGGCAATATGTCGAGCGGCAAAGCAACCAGGCCGTCGGGCTTTTCCATGTCGCTGGCGACTTTTGCCAGGTAGCGGTTGGTGGCGATGCCAACGGAGCTACGGAGACATTCGCCCACTTTTTCGCGGATCGTTCGCTTGACCCGGATGCCAAGATCGATGGCATTCAGCAGCGGCCGTTCGCGACCGATCAGGCGGCAGGCCATCTCGTCGATGGAGCAAACGGCGGTCACCGGCACGCAACTCTCCACGGCTTCGACGACGCGATGATGGTATTCGGTGTAGATCTCGTGGCGGCCTTCGACAAGAACAATCTCCGGGCACATGCGCTTGGCATCGGCAACGATGGTGCCGGTGCGGACGCCAAAGGCCTTGGCCTCGTAGCTGGCGGCAATGCAGACAGTGGTATCGGCCATCATGGGCACTACGCCAACCGGCCGCCCGCGGAGTTCAGGCCGCACCTGCTGCTCGACGGAGGCGAAGTAGGAGTTCAGATCGACGAAGAGCCAATTGAGCAGCGGCCCCGGATCGGAATCGCCGGTCGACAGGGGTCCGGAGTCCCTGGCGGCCGCAAACTCAAGATTGGCAAACTCCACCGGCCATTCTTCGGCAGAATGTGAGAACGCCGGATTGGGGTGGGCAGCCATCTTTGCCTGCCCTATCTTCGCCTTTTCTTTGCTATTTTGCAAACTGATTGTTTTCTCAGATCAGCCGATACATAACCCGAAAGCGTTAGTTACTGACGCAAAAGGGTGGTATAGCGTCTAATCTAGGGAGTGGTTAGCATTTTTGAAGATCCGAAGTCTTTTCAGATGACCGGATCGTAACCCAGAACGGTGACCGAAGATGCAGACCCTTACACATTGGATCGCGGTGAATGGAAGCGTTCTTGCCGTGTTGGTCACGGTGGGTGTGGCAGTGCTTCTGGTTGCCTGCATGGAATGCACGCACTGCCCCAAGAGCAAGAAAGACGAAATCTTCAATCGCCACGAAGTTTAGTTTCGTTTAGTTCCCGCCCGCTGCCGGCGCGTCCGGTCTCAGATAAGTGTCAAACTGCGCCATGATCCGGCTGAAAAGGTGCGTCTGCGCCTCCGGTCCCGCAAGTGAGTGCGTCTTGCGCGGGAAGATCTCGAGGTCATAAGGGATTCCAGCATCAATCAGTTTCTGCACAAACTGCACCGAGTTTTCGAAGTGTACGTTGTCATCGCCGGTTCCGTGCGCCAGCAGCAAGCGTCCCTTCAAATCCGCAGCCGAATTGACGACCGAGAAATCGCGATAGCCGTCCGGATTTTCCGCGGGCAAACCCAGATAGCGCTCTGTGTAGATGGAGTCGTAGTCGCGCCAGTCGGTGACGGGGGCAACCGCCACCCCTGCGCGGAAGCGGGCCGAGTGCGTCATGGCATAGAGCGTGAACGTGCCTCCCCAGCTCCAGCCCCACCAGCCCAGTCGTTTGGGATCGAGTTGGGGATATTTGGCCAGCGCAGCGTCCACCACCGTCAACTGATCTTCGAGCTGCACCGGACCAAAGTTGCGATAAGCCGCCTGCGCGAAAACGCGCCCGCGGCTGCCCATGCCGCGATTGTCGGCATGGAGCACGGCAAAACCGTGTTGCGCGAGAAGCTCATCGAAGAGCAGCGCGCCGGTCCACTGGTTCATCACAACCTGGTCGTGAGGCCCTCCGTAGGGATTCACAATCAACGGCGCGCCCGCCGCACTCGACGAGCCTTCCGGCAGCAGCAGCGTGGCGTAGAGCGTAGTTCCATCGTGCGCCTTCACCTCAAGCTGCTCGGGCGGGCGCAGATGGTAAGAATCGAGCGCGTGTGTCTCCCAGAAGACACGGCATGAGCCCGCAGCGGTCGACTTATCGGGCGTCGGGCAGACGCGCATCACCGGCGGCCTCATGCGCGTAGAGAATTTGTCGGTAAATGCGCCGCCTGGAGAAAATGTCGCGAGATGAAATCCCGCGCCCGCACTCAACTGCTTGCGCTCGCCCGAGAAGCTCACCTGCCAGATCTGCTGCTCCAGCGGATCGCCTTCATTGGACGCGTAGTCCACCACTTTGCGCGCGGTGTCCACGTTGTAAACGGCGCCGACTTCGAAATCACCGCTTGTCAGCTGGCGTTCAAGCTTCGCATCGGACCCCATCGGCTTCTGCATGTCGTAGCTGTAGAGATAAAGGTGATTGTGCCCATCGCTCCAACTGGTGAGCACGATGGCTCCGTCACTCACCGCCACATCGTAGCTTTCATCGAGGAACTTTTCGTCGCTGATTTCGAGCATGAGGCGCGCTTCGCCGTAATCGGTGTCGGCAAAGAAAAGCGCGAGGTGCTTGTGATCCCGAGTCAGCGCTTCGACCCAAACGGTTTTGCCGTCGACCCAGCCAAAGCGCGGAATGTAATCGTCGCCCTCATGAAACGGGATCTTGATCCATACGGTTCTCCCTCCACGCGCAGGCACCACGCCCACGCGCACATCGGGATTGGGGTCGCCCGGCTGGGGAAAGCGTTGCCAATCCACGGTGGCGTGATTCGGAATCCAGTCGGTGATGGGATAGCGCGGCACCTGCGTCTCGTTCATCTGCAGATAGGCGATCTTCTTCGAGTCTGGCGACCAGAAGTAGTTGCTGCGCACGTCAAGCTCCTCCTCGTAGACCCAGTCCACCTCGCCGTTGAGAAACACCGGACCATCGGCGGAGGACGAATTGGGCACGGGAGCCAGAGGAATGGTTGGCGTGCCGGGTTCACGGAGCGGGATAACGGCGAGGCCGTGATCCTTGATGAACGAAATCGATGCATTGTCGGGAGAGAACTTGGGATCGTCGCCCGAGAGAAGGCCGGAAAAGCCGATTTGGACTCCAATGCCGTTGCGCAGATCGTAAAGCCACAGCCGGCCATTGGAGTCGAAGAGAATGTGCGTGGAGTCCGGGGCCCACACGTAGCTTGCCAGGTTGTAGCGCTGGCGGTGATCGCGGTCCTGCTCGGAGCCGTTGCCGGCGTTCAGGTTTTCCATCTTGGCCGCGCTCACCAGCACATGGGTCTTGCCTGTGGCAGCATCCACGTCCATCAGTTCGCCGCCGTCCAGATAGGTCAGATGCTTTCCGTCGGGCGACCAGGTGAGCTGGCCAGGCGGCACGCCGCTGAGGGGCCCATGCGCAAAGATTGCGTCAATCGAAAGCGGCTTCTCGGGCGGCTGTGCGGCCACTGATTGGACCGCGAGCGCGAACAAAGCGAAGGCCGGAAACAGGAAGACGGATTTTCGCGTCAAAGTATCTTCTCCTGGAATGGTGATCCGGCCGAGAACGAAGGAATTGAGGGAGTGGGCCGGTAGATCCGGAAGACTCAGTGTAAATCACGGCGTTTGAATCCAAATCCGTCGTCTGCGTCGGCAGTTTCCTACGGAAATAATTGCTTGCCCAATACCGGCAGAACCTCGTAGAGTCAGGAAATTCCCTGGGAGCAAAAAGCATGACAACAACTTACGACTTAGCCATCGCTGGCGGCGGCCTGGGCGGTGCAGCACTGGCCAAAAACATGGCGGAACACGGCGCCAAAGTGCTCGTCATCGAGCACGAGCGGCAATTCAAGGATCGCGTCCGCGGCGAGGTGATGTTTCCCTGGGGCTACGCTGAGGTTCAGGCCCTCGGAGTCGCCGATTGCTTCGCCGAAGCCGGAAGGCACCACCTCGACTGGAGCGACTCTTTCGTTGCGAGCAACCTGGTAGAGCATCGCGAAGTTGTCCCCAGCACAAAGCATCGGCTGCCTTTTCTCGCCTGCTATCACCCCGCGATGCAGGAGTCGCTGCTGAAAGCCGCGGCAGCGGCGGGAGCCACGGTGCGACGGGGCGCGGCGGTGCGTGAGGTGCGGCCGGGCGCGCCGCCGGAGTTGCTCATTGAGGAAAATGGCCGCGCTGAAACAATCTCCGCGCGCTTGGTGGTGGGAGCCGAGGGACGGTCGTCCGTGGTGCGCTCTTCGGCGCGGTTCACGGTCGAGCGCGATCCGGAAGACATGATGATCGCCGGGGTTCTGCTCGAGAACGTTCCCGCGGCGGAAGACACGCTCCAGGGAATCTACAACTTTGCTTTGGGGCAGCTCGTTGTCGTCGCGCCGCAGGGTGGTGGCAAGGTGCGGATGTATCTGATCTACCACGATGCGACGCAAGCGCGCTTTCAGGGGCCCGGCGAAATGGCCAGATTTGTTGACGGCTGCAAGAAGGCAGGCGCGAATCCTGCGCTTTTCGAAAACATCAAACAAGCCGGTCCGCTGGCCACATTCAGTTGCGCGCATAGCCGGGTCGATCATCCCTTCCGCGATGGAGTGGTGCTCGCTGGGCGACTCTGCGACGTCAAGCGATCCCACCTGGGGACAGGGACTCTCGCTTACCTTGCGCGACGCTCGTGTGCTGCGCGATCACCTGATGCGCACCGACGATTGGAATGCCGCCGGACACGCTTACGCCGATGAGCACGATGGCTATGCCGGCCGGCTGCACACATTCCTCCAGTGGATGACCGCGATGTATCTAGCCACGGGACCGGATGCCGATGCATGCCGCGCGCGGGCTATGCCGCTCATCGGGCAAGACCCCAGCCGGCAGCCGGACGCGCTGTTCGTCGGACCCGACCTGCCTGTTGACGAAGCGGTAAGAAAACGATTCTTCGGCGAAGACTGACGGCGGGCGTCGAGTGCGGTTCGTTGCGGCCGCGGCTTTCGGCTCGATTTCGCAAGCGACTGCGCCGTTTGTTGCCGCAAGGGTCGACAATGTATGTTCCGCGACGCGGTTCTACAATTGACCTACCCTGGAATCGCAGACGCTCAGCGGCTTTTCTCCAAAGGAAAAGCCGCCTTGAACGAAGCTCCAAAGGGCAAGTGAATTGGAGAACCGCCGGTATGCACTGGGCAACTCCTGAAGAACGGCGCGCACTTGGCCAGGCGCGGCGCAAACAAGTGGGCCGCCACCAGCACGAAGCGCTGCATCCCAAGGCGCGGCCGGCCACGGCTCTGGAACTGGTTGCGCGATCGATGCGCGGCCGCGTGCCGGATTTGATTCAACTCAAATACCATCTCATGGCGGAGTCGCCCTTCGGCTACTTTCGTGGCGCGGCGCCGGTAATGGCAGCGGACCTGGCGCAGCTTCCCTCGACCGGCATCGTGAGCCAGCTTTGCGGTGACGCGCATGTGCGCAACCTTGGAGCATTCGCCTCGCCCGATGGGCGGCTGGTCTTCGACATCAACGACTTTGACGAGACGATTCGCGGCCCGTTCGAGTGGGACCTGAAACGCATGGCGGCTTCGCTGGTGCTGGCTGGGCGCGCCGCGGGGCACAAAGACGGCACCGCGCGAAGAGCCGCCGAGGCCTGCGTTGAACGATATGCAACACAAATGCGCGCGTTTGCCCACATGCCGCAGATTGAAGTGAACCGGTTCCAGGTGCACCGCATCGATCTGGCCAAACCGGTGCACGACGCACTCTCAAAGGCGGAACGCGCCACGCCGCAGCACACATTTGAGCAGCTCACCGTGCCGGTTTCTGCGAGATCCGTTTCTGCGAGGCCTAGTTCTTCGAGATCAAGCGCGCGACGGCACTTCAAGGAAATCAAGCCGATGCTCTGGCGTGTCACCGGCGCACGCGCCGCGGCCGTCGTGGCCTCGCTGGGGCCGTATCGCGAAATGCTGGAGCCGCAGCGGCAACACCTCCTCGACTTCTACCGGCCCATCGATGTGGCCTTCAAAGTCGTCGGCACCGGCTCGGTGGCGCTGCGCGACTACTGCATCTATATGGAGGGCAATGGACAGGGCGATCCGTTGTTTCTGCAAGTTAAGGAAGAGGTCGCATCGGCCTACGCGCCTTATCTGCCCGACGCCCGGCCCGCCGCGCACAACGGCCGGCGCGTAGCCGAAGGCCAGAAATTCATGCAGATTCAAACTGACCCGTTTCTCGGCTGGACGCACATCGGAAGCCGCCAATATCTTGTCCGCCAGCTCAACGACCACAAGGGATCGATTGAGATCGCCGATTTGGCCGGAGCCAATCTCAAAGCATATGCAGAGGTTTGCGGCGAATTGCTCGCCCGCGGCCATGCACGCTCGGGAGACGCGCAAACGATTGCCGGCTACATCGGCACCGGCGACGCATTCGCTGAAGCGATTGCCGAATTCGGCATCGTGTACGCCGACCAGACGAAAAAAGATTGGGAAGAGCTGAAGCGGTCAGGCAGGGCGAAGAAGAAGGCGTAGCCCGCGCGGAGATTGCCGCTAGCGCCGGTACACGTCGTATCCGCGCAGGCGCGCGGCCAGCGTGAATTCGCCCATCAATGCCTGCAGGGTTGCGGCCCGGTTTGGCGTCGTGTCCACGTTGATCTGCAAATCGCGCTTCACGATCAGCCACCGGATGTCTTGCGAACGCGCCAATGCGGCAGTCTCCACCGGCGAATAGGGATCGGTTGTGGGATCGAAGAGCAGCACCGGGAAGCGCGGCACGCGGCCCGTGGCAAAGTAGAACGGATCCTCACCCGGAATCAGGATCAGCCCGTCATCCTGGGGAATATTCGCCGCGGCGTAGCGCAGCAACTCATCGAATTCCGGCAAATACTGCCCCGGCGTGGCCATGCCCGCAAGCTCCGGAAACGCCGAGTGCTCGACTGGCGCATCCGGCAAATTGATGTAGGAGAGCCGTTCCTCGCTGGCTATGTAGAACCCTCCGCAGATGAAGAGTGTTATGGAGATGAGTGCGGCGAGCGCGGGCACGAGTGCTTGCGATGAGGAGCGCGCCGTGACGCGATCGAGAAACGCAAGCAGTTCAGCCACAAGCAGCGCGAGCAACGGCCAGATGGCGTATGTTGAGCCCCATAGTTGCTGCGACATGAAAGTGCCGCCGATGGCGGCGAGGACAATGAACGGGAAAAGCGGGCGCAATGAGGGCTCTCGCCGCAAGCGAAGCAGATTCGTAATGGCCACGACGGCCGCGAGCAGGAGCAGCAGCGGCCAAAGCGCCAGCAGACTGTCGCCGCGCGAATCGGCATCGTCGTAGATCAGCAGCGAGGCGAGGGCGAAGAGAAACGGCGCGGCCAGGAGGGCGAAAGCCCCAATGAGAATCGACGCGCGCCCTGAGGAGTCCTTGCCGTGCGCCAGGCGCAAGAGCAGCAAAGCAGCTGCAACGCACGGCAGCGCAAACAAAAGCGACGAATCGCGAAAGACGGCGAGCATGTGGTCGAGGGAGGGTAGACGTCGTTCGCCGGCAAAGCGGATGGTCCAGTAAGCGTAGGTGCGGATGCCGACGGTCCGATGCAGCACCAGAGCGGCTGCGAACAGAGTGGCGCCAGCGGCGGCCAGGATGGAGAGCAGGGTGCGAACGCTGCCTGACTCAGCCGGAACCTGCTCGCGGCGAAATACCGCAAGTGCGAGGACGAGCAAAACCGCGCCGATGGCCGCAGCCAGAAACGGGAGCCCCATATTCTGCTTGCAGAAGAGCGGCATGCATATTCCAACTCCGGCAGCAAGGCCGCTCACAATATTCCTTTTCGCATCGGCCCGCTGCAAAAGCCACAACGCAACAAGAATCCAGAACGCGCAATCGCCGTCGTATTCGGGGATGGGGATAATGCTGTAGATGCCGAGGACGGCGAGCGGCGCGGCAACGAAGCAGAGCGACTGCCCACGCCGCTCGAGCGCGCCCGCGCAACGATGCCAGCGCGAGCCGCCATGCGAGAACCGTGCCCAGCCCGCCCACCACTGCCGCGTAGAGCACGTGATGAAAGAACACGCGGCCGGTGAAGCGGATGATCGCGGCCTGAATGAGGAAGGTGAGCGGCGGATGAACAAAGGGAAAGTGACGATAGGGTGCTTGCAAGTGTGCGAATCGTACCGCGCTGTCGAGCACGTAGCTCGTGTCCCACAGAACCGCGACATGCGCGTTTTGCCAAAGCACCACGCACGCCGTTGCCAGGAAAAGCCCGAGGCCCGCGGACAAGTCTCGTAATCCAAAGCGCGGCTTCAACTGCTCGGACCTCAAGGGCCTGGCCGCAGTCCTCACCATCCGCGACGATAGTAGTAGGGGGCGGCGCAGTAGGGCATCGAGAAGATGGCCATCAGGAGCGCGACAAACCAGCCGACCAAGGTCCAGCCAAGAAAGAGGTTCAGCAACAGGATTCCCATGGAGTTGTGCGTGTGCCGCACCGCCGCGATGATCGCAGGAAGGAAATAAAGGCCGACGCCGAAGATCAGGAAGTGCATAGAATCTCCCGCTTGTGTTCCAACATTGTTACGGAGATTTTACCGCCGAAGTTCCCGTAATTCGAGCGACATGTCCGCTAATCCTTTGAAAACACGATGCATATTTTGGTTGCGCACCGGTTTTCCCGTGCGTATACTCGCGTGGTTCCCCCAAATCCTCCAAGGAGCGCATCATGGGAAAGATCAATGTTGGACGGTTAATCCTGGGCGGCATCGTTGCCGGAATCGCCATCGATCTGTTGGATTATCTCGTGGATGGCATGTGGCTGGCGCAGCGCTGGGCAGATGCAATGGCCCATCTGGGCCACACCAATTTCTCGCAGGTCCAAATCATTCTGTTCAACGTGATCGGACTTCTGACCGGACTTGTTGCCGTCTGGGTTTATGCGGCGATCCGGCCGCGGTTCGGCGCGGGCATCAAAACGGCGGTCTACGCCGGGCTGGCAGTGTGGCTTCTGACTGTCCTGTTCCCGAACGCCGCGTTCATGCACGTTGCGGGCCTGTTCCCGAACCACCTGACGCTATACACGACGCTGGGCGGCTTGGTTGAGGCAGTTTTTGGGACCATTGCCGGAGCATCGGTTTACAAGGAAAGCTAGCCGAGCAACCGGGATCGAAACCAAGCTGCCGCTGGCCGCGCGGGCCATTCAAGAGCCTGCGCACGCTTGACTTGCGTGCAAACCTCGGCATGGCTTGGGCGCGCGGGAAAGCCAGAGTGTACCGGCCGGCCAGACGCCGCTTTGGGAATGGGAGGTCATTCCCCGAGTACCGGTCGCGGGCGCCGTCTCCCACTACAATGATCCGGTATGCCGACCGTAGTCCGATCGCACGCGAAGATCAATCTGGGACTTTTCCTTGGGGCCCCGAGGCCGGACGGCTTCCACGCGCTTACGACCGTCTATCAAACGCTGGAAATCCATGATTTGGTGACAGTTACTGCCAAGCTGGCACCGGAAACCGTGCTCCGGATCAGCTCCAATGATTCCCGCGTTCCGACCGACGAGCGCAATACTGCATGGAGAATTCTTTCCCTGGCTTTGGACGAAATTGGTGCGAGTGCGGACGTCGAAGTCCATATTGATAAACAACTTCCCGTGCAGGGCGGGCTCGGCGCCGGGTCGGGCAATGCGGTCGCAGCGCTCATTGGACTGGAAAAAGAGCTGGGCGCTTCGGCCCTTCAGGATTTGTTCACACGCCGTCTGGAACTTGCCGCCAAGGTTGGCTCCGATGTACCGCTGTTTCTCGTCGGCGGAACGGTTCTGGGTGTGGACCGCGGACAGGAAGTTTATCCGCTCAACGACATTGAGCCGACGTGGTGCGTGGTCGCCGTGCCGGAGATCGGCGTCTCCACGCCTCAGGCCTTTCGCGACTGGGACGCGCTCTGCGCTGCGGAAGGTTTGACCGCGGAGGCAGGTACCGCTAGACTAGAGAAGTTGAGCCGAAACTACGCCAGCGCTTTTCGGGGAGAAATTCCCGAGGGCGGGTTTGGAACAGGCTCCTCCGGTGTCTTCTCTTTGGGAGAAGACCTGGCCGGACCGCAAGAGACGACACAGGGGTCTGGGCTTGTCCGCACCGGGATCATGAGCTGGATTGAGAACGACTTCGAACGTGTGGTCTTTCCCCAGCATCCCTCCCTTGCAGAGATCAAGCGTCTTCTTGCGGCACCGGGCACACCGGAGGCAGCTCTACTAGCCTCTCTGTCGGGTTCCGGTTCGGCGATCTTCGGGTTGTACCTGACCCGCGGAGATGCTGAGGCGGCACAGGAACGGATCGGAAACCAGGTGCAGGGATTGAACGTGAGAACGACGATCACGCGCACCCTTCCGCGATCCGCTTACTGGGATCAAATGTTGAAAAGAAGCTGATTGACAGTCCACCGTTGGGCAAGCGAGACTCACCCTCGGCTGACCGACATGCTGGGCGATCGTTCAATGGTAGGACAATGCCCTTTGGAGGCATTTATCCAGGTTCGAATCCTGGTCGCCCAGCCAGAGAATCAGCTTTTAGCTTCTAGCTGCTAGCTTCCAGCTTTTTCCTGCTTGAGCCGAGGTCGTTGCTCTCAGCAAGGAGGAGCTGGAAGCTAGAGGCTAGAAGCTAGGAGCTTGCATTAGGAACGCAGCCATAGCCAACCAGCATGGAGGTGCTCTCAAAATGGACGCGGGAACGTTGACGGTAACACTCGAAAACAAACCGGGCGAAACAAACCCGGAGAAGCAGCCAGGCGCGGAGAAGTCCGATGGCAGCAAGGACACACCGAAGGGTGGGTCCGCGGACAGCGGCAGAGGCAAAGATGGGAAGCCGACGCCGTCGCCGGAACGCAAGAAGGCCGCGAAGCTCAGCGAGGACAAGCGCTTCAAGCTGTTCAGCGGCACGGCGAATCCAAAGCTGGCTCATGCAATCGGCGAGCACATCGGCGTCAAGGTCGGCGAGGCCAAGATGCAGCGCTTTGCCGATGGCGAAGTCTACTTTCAGCTTTTGGAGAACGTCCGCGGCGTCGATGTATTTGTGGTGCAACCCACCTGCTATCCGGTGGACCAGCACCTGATGGAGCTTTTGGTCATGATCGATGCGCTCAAGCGAGCTTCGGCGGCAAGGATCACGGTGGTGGTGCCCTATTACGGGTACGCGCGCCAGGATCGCAAGGACCGCCCTCGCGTAGCCATCAGCGCCAAGCTCATTGCCGATCTGCTGACCACGGCAGGCGCCAACCGCGCGCTGTTCGTCGATCTGCACGCCGCGCAGATTCAGGGGTTCTTCAACATTCCCGTCGATCACATCTTTGCCAGCCCGGTGCTGGTGAGCTATTTCAAAGAGCTCAAGCTGCCCAACCTTACGGTGGTTTCGCCGGATGCGGGCGGCGTGGAGCGGGCACGGTTTTTCGCACAGAAGATGGGAGTGCCGCTGGCCATCGTGGATAAGCGGCGCACCGACATGAACGTTGCCGAGGTGATGCACGTGGTGGGCGACGTGAGCGGCAAAACGTGCCTCATCATCGACGACATTATCGATACGGCCGGCACGCTGGTAAAAACTGTCGACGCGCTTTACGCTTCCGGCGCGACGGCTGTGTATGCATGCGCCAGCCATGCCGTGCTTTCCGGCCCGGCCATCGACCGCATCGCTGCATCGCGAATCGAGCAGGTGGTTGTCACTGACACCATCCCATTGCGCGAGGCGGCACAGAAGCTGCCCAAGATCAAGGTGCTTTCCATCGCCGGCCTGCTGGGCACAGCGATCGAGAATATTCATTTGGAGACCAGCGTGAGTACGTTGTTTAACTAGCGAGTTGTCAGTGATCAGTTGTCAGTTCGATGCGGTCAGTGGTCAGTATCGGTAACCGAAGGATAGTTGGCGGAAATCATTGCTTAGTGATCGCTGGGTTTAACTGATCACTGACAACTGGCCACTGACAACTAGCTTTTTTACAAAGGGAGCGGAGCAACACTCCGTGCCCGATCTCAAGAAGAAACGAGAAAACACGAAATGCCAGAAGTTGTCGTAGCCAAGCCCCGCGAGGGCAAATTCAACAAGAATGCAGCGCGCCGCGTGCGCGTCGCAGGCAAAATCCCGGCCGTGCTGTATGGTTCCGGGCAAAACGCCGTGGCCGTTGAGGTTGATCCGAAGCAAATTTCGCGGATCCTCCTCTCCGAGACCGGTCACAACACGATTTTCGATGTCGAGGTTGCAGGCCATCCGACCGCCAAGGCCATGATCGTCGATTGGCAGCGGGAGCCGATCAAGGACAAGCTCATTCACATCGACCTGAAGCGCATCGCGCTCGACAAGGTTCTGCGCGTGCGGGTGCGCGTCAAGCTGCTGGGCATCCCGATAGGCGTGAAGGCGGAGGGTGGCATTCTCGACCAGGTGCTGCGCCAGGTCGAAGTCGAGTGCCTGCCTGCTGATATTCCCGGTCACATCGATGTGGATGTGAGCGAATTGGGCATGCACCAGGTGGTCCGCGTGAGCGGATTGCCCCACTCCGACAAGGTCAAGTACATCACCCCGGAAGATTCCACCGTGGCTCACGTTGTCCACATCCGCGAGGAAGTGGTTGCGACGCCGGAGACCGCGGAAGGTGCGGTTGCGGCAGTGCCTGGAGCGGTTCCAGCGGCGGGTGAGGCGGGTGCTCCGACTGAGCCCGAGGTGATCAAGAAGGGTAAGGGCGACGCTGAAGCGCCAGCGTCAAAGAAGCCCGAGGCAAAGAAGTAAGCCTTGCCTGAAGCAAGCGAGACCGGTTCCCAGCGTGGACCTATCGGGTCCAGCCCCTTCCTGATTGTGGGGCTGGGCAATCCCGACCTCGAGTATCTGTGGACCCCGCACAACGCGGGCTTCATGGCCATCGACCGCATCGCTCAACAGGAGGGCGTTGTGGTCCAGAACCGGCGATGCCGGGCTGCCACGGCGACCTGCCGCATAGCAGGACGCCAGGTGGTTCTGGCCAAGCCGGAGACATTTATGAACCTGAGCGGAGCTGCAGTGGCCGCTCTGGTGGAAGAGTTTGAAGCGGACCCGGCCCGGAACTTGCTCGTGATCTACGACGAGCTCGATCTGGTGCTGGGAACCTTCAAGATCAGGGAGCGCGGTTCGACCGCCGGGCACAACGGAGCCCGCAGCGTGACCGATGCTCTGGGCATGGAAGAATGGTTGCGCTTGCGGATTGGCGTAGCGCCCGATCTTCCTCCGGAGGCAATTGCAGCCGGAGGCGGAAAGCGGCCGGGCAGGGATTATCTGCTCTCGCCCATGCGCAAGGCGGATCTGGCGGTGCTGGACGAGGTCCTCGATCGTGTGGCGATGGCGACGCGGCGCATCCTCGAACTGGGACCGGCGGCCGCGATGAATGAGTTCAACCGGAAGGAAGACAGGGATCAGGGATCAGGGAACACGTCCGAGAACTGACAACTGGGAACTGTTAGCTGGAGCGATTGCTCCGGCAGAAAAGGAATACAGATGTCGCGTGTGTATGAAGTGATGTTTATTATCCGTCCCGATGTGGACGACGACGAAGCCGAGAAGCTGATTACGGGCTTCACCTCCACTGTTACATCCCATGGAGGCGTGGTGAAGTCGGTGGAGAAGCTGGGCCGCCGCAAGCTGGCCTATATGGTGCGCAAGTTCAACGACGGCAATTACGTGCTGCTGACCATTGAGGCCGGCGGCGCGGTAGTTCTGGAGCTGGAGCGCCGGTTGCGCGTCACCGAGCCGGTGATCAAGTTCATCACCGTGCGCATCGACGAGGAAGAGAAGCGCCTGGCGAAAGTGAAGGCTGCTCGCGGCGTGCGCCGCAAACCCGCCGAGAGCGCGCCTGCGGTTTCTGCGGCTCCTGCGGCGGCTGAAGCCGCGCCTGCGGAGCCGGCCGAGCCGGTGCAGGCGAACGCGTAGTGCGCCTATCACAGATTGCCAACGCCGTTCTTTGCGAATTCAGGCGACGGCCAAAAGAGATCCGGGCCGCATGTTGCGCGATGCCGGATCAAAGAAATGGAATGAGGAAACGAGATGGCTGACGAAACCCAAGCAAGAACGCCCGACGCAGCTCCACAAAGTTCATCCGGACCGGGCTCCGGACCTGGCTCCGGCCCGCGCGGCCCTGGTCGAGGCGCCGGCGGACCCGGCGGACGCGGCAAGTTCTTCCGCCGCAAGAAGGTGTGCAAGTTCTGCACCGAGAAGATCGACGCGATTCCTTACCGCGACGTGCGCTTGCTGCAGCAGTTTGTGGCCGAGCGCGGCAAGATCGTGCCGCGGCGGTTGAACGGCGTTTGCACCACGCACCAGCGCCGCCTGACGAAAGCCATCAAGCAGGCGCGGAACATCGCGTTGCTGCCGTTCGCCACCCGACACTAGGTCGGCGCGAATAGCCGGTGGAGAATTTCGCCGGGGCGCAGCCGCAAGGCAGCAGTCCTGGTCCAAAAGTTAGTACGGCCCACGGCCGCGCCGGGTGCCGTGACCTTGAGATTTGGAGAGTTTCCCATGGAAGTGATTCTGAAAGAAGATGTAGCCGACCTGGGCTTTCGCGGAGAAGTCGTGAAAGTGGCCGACGGCTACGCACGCAACTATCTGCTGCCGCGCAAGCTGGCCATGCAGGCCACCGCGGCCAACAAGGCCGTGATTGAACAAATGAAGGCCGCTTCCGCGCGCCGCTCCGCCTCAGAAAAGGCGCAGGCCGAAGAACTTGTCACCCAACTCGAGCCGCTCGTGCTCAGCTTTACCCGCAAGACAGGCGAAGCAGGGCATCTCTTCGGCTCGGTCACCTCGGCCGATATCGCCGCGGAGCTGGCGGCGCAGGGTCATGAGGTTGATCGCCGCAAGATTCAATTGGGCGATCCGCTCAAGAGCGTCGGCGACTTCAAGGTGGCTATCAGGCTGCACCGCGAAGTCACCGCGCGAGTCACGGTGAAGGTCCTGGCGGAAGTGACTGAGGAAGACAAAGTAGCCGCGGCTAACGCTGCTGCAACTGAAGCTGAGCCTGAAGCCGCTGCCGAGCCGGCCGCGGAAGAAGCAACGGCCGAGTAGCTACGACCGGCTTGCTACGACGGAAACAGCGAGCCGGAAGCGGAACGAATCGGGGCCAGGCGGTTGCGTCGGCGAGACTGTTGTTGCACCGCGGAGCCAAGCAGACTCGCAATCTCGCGCAACTCGGCGCGGGCGTGGCCGATGGCGGCTGCTACCGCATCGAGTTGCTTACTTCCGCCCGCAGCCAGCGGCAATGCGGTTTGCGCATCAGGCTTTTTGTGCCGATCAGGCCGGCGCTGCTCATGCCCAAGAACCGCGCGCGCGCCGGACAGAGTGTAGCCCTCGGCGTGGACCAGGCGCTTGATCTCCATCGCCATTTCAACGTCGCGCCGGCGGTAGAGCCGCTGTCCGGTCCCGCTTTTGTTCGGCTTTAGTTGGGGAAACTGCGACTCCCAGAATCGCAAAACGTACGTTTCTACGCCGCAAAGTTCGGCGACATCTCCAATTTTGAAGTAGAGGCGATCCGGGATCGTAGGTGGCTCGTAGGCGCGCTTCCGATTAAGTTGTGTTGCCATATATTTTGGCGAGGAATACCGCATCAAACGGGGAAACCCTCGCTCTGGATGCAGTATAGGACACCCGTTTTGCTCTTGGGGAAGCAAAATAGCACGATGAACCTAACTTGGCAGAGGAAAAACCAGGCCAATTCATGCTGTCGGGATCCCAGGCCCGCTTTCTACAGGCGAGCCGTTGCGGAACGTGCAACCGAGCCGGGCGGCGCTGCGCGCAAATATTGCTTGGGCCGGTCTACTGTTTCTTGAGCACCGCCGCGCCCTTTTCGTCAAACAGGATCGCGCTTTCAAGTTTGCGGAATTCGGCCGCTCTCTCCGGTGGAATCTCCACCTGCCGCACGACATAGTCGCGCTCATAATGAAGCACGTTGCCCCTGGCCGTTGTGGCCGAATGATAGCTGGCGAAGTCCGTGTCCACATCCACAGGATCGGGCGTTTCGTCCACCACATAGCCGGGCGGCAGCGTGATATCGAAGCTGTCGCGCCAGTCGCCCGTGGCCGTAAGGTCAATCGGTACGGATCGAGGCTTGTCATCGATCGGAACGGAGAAATCAGTAACAACGCGAGGCCGTACCAGAAGCAACGACCCTGCTTGATGGGCGTAGTTGGGCACTGTCACTTTGTATTGGAGCTCGAGCGGTTTGGCGAGAGAGGAAGGCTGCTCAAACTGAAACGAATCAAGGACCACCCCTGGCAAATCCTGTCCCACCAGCTTCTCCCAGAATTCGCGGCGTTCTTTGTCGTCTGCGTACTTCAAGAAAAGCCGGTAATCGGCTCCTTCAGGACCGCCGTGTAGCGTATCAACGGTTCCGGTGAGAGCGCCGTCGGCTGAAAGTGCAAAGGTTCCTTTCTCTTCCGTGCCGTTGGCGGCGGGCGGAAGCACGGGGAGCTCAATGACCTGGCTTTCCAGACCTGCCGCGAGATTGCCGTAGCTTCCCTGCAAATAGGAAGGCAGATTTCCAACCGGTGTGCGCTCATTGGTCGGATCGAAGATCAGGTATCGCTTGCCATCTTTGCCTGTGACGACCGCCTGAAGCCGCGGGTCTTTAACTTCGGCCGGAACCTCAATTGCCGTGATCATGTGGTCGCCAAAGAGTGATGGCGCTTCGGGATCGACAACGCCGCGCCGGTCGTCAACCAGGACGTAATCAGCCTGGATGCCGACGGCCTGAAGCATTGAAATCAGCAGCGTCGTCTTGTCCTTGCAATCTCCGTAACGATTCCGAAAAATGTCTGCCGCGTAATGCGACTGAAAGCCACCGATGCCGCGCTCCACTACAAAGTAGCGGATATTCTTCTGGATATACTCGGTAATGTCGGTGATCTTGGAGAAGAAATCAGGCGCGCCAGCCACGAGTTCCTGTGCTTCCGCGGTGATCTCCGGCGTGGGATCGGAGCGGTGAGACTCGAGGTTCGTGTACCAGACTCCGATCGCGCGCCACTGATTATCCGTCCCCGGCACGGCAGCTTCGTTCCAACTGACAGACATGCGCGCGGCGAGTGCTTCCGGCTCCAGGGTCGCTTTCACATCGCGAAGGTCAAGTCTCGGCACATCCTTGATTTCCCACCGCCAATGATTGGGAGCCACCTCGACTGGCTTGACCGGCTGAAAGCGATGCCATGAATCGGAGAAATTGCGGCCGGGCGGCAGATCGACTTCAAGCGCCTCAAAGACATAGGGAATGCTGCTTTGAATCTGCCAGACCTTTTCCTTGTCCCATGACGCCAACAACTCCTCGGATTCGCAGAAGATTGTTGCGCCCACGTCGGCGGCAGGCGGATGCACAATGCGGTGCTTCTCCGTATCGAGGAGAATGGGAATGTCCTTTACGATTCCCATTTCTTCTGAGCCTTCGTCGTGAAAGTCAGTTTCCTTGGCTTGATACTGCTTTTCGTCTGCCCCAATGGTCCACGCCCGGAAATAATTGATCTTTTCGTCCACGTCATACGATAATTCGCATGCGTCATTCCGGCTCTGCGGCTGCAGAATTCGGATTGCCTCTCGCTCGCGCTCCACAGCCCGCCCTTGACCATCGATGGTCTCGACGTACTCGTCAGAGAGGATCACCGAACTGGAGTTCTTGGCGTAATCCGGCGTGGGAGTCTTTGTCGCATCCAGCGCCCATTGCGGAACTGGTTCCTTGTTTTCCTTGGCCGCGGCAACATGCGAGCCGAGAAGAGCCGTAGCGCAGCAGCCAGCGAGCGCAAGAGCGCGACGGACAGAGATGCGCGTCTGCATTAGTGGGCCACTCCTACGGGGCCTGCCTGCGCGGATGAGGATGTCGTCAAAACCAACTGCCCCTGATCGGCCGCCGCCACCTTCTGGTAGAACCCGCGCAGATCCTGATACTCGTCCGGCTTGGCAAACGTGAATGCAACCGACAATGTTTGGCCGATTTCGATCTGGCCGGATTGGGTCGCGCTCTTGGCGACCAGAAGTGCGTGCCCCGGCCAACTGATGTTTGCATCCTGAGGCGCCCCTTCCAATGTGACTCCGTCAGGCAGGTGATAGGTCACGTCATCGGTCACCCGTTCGCCGTAATGCATGTCGACCGCCATTAGGCGCTTCTCCTCATTGACGAAGGGCATATGGCTGCTGGTCTCAAAAAAGAACCCCGGCAGAATAAGGCGTTTGGCAGTGGCGGTTCCAAGTGACCCTTTGAGGTTGACCACGGCCATCAGGTTTGAATAAGGATCGTTCATCGACAGGAAGTGGTCGACGTGCGCTTCCACGCCCTCAGGCACCTGGCCCTCGACTTCCTCGTGGTCGAACTCCTTCTTTAATTCGGTGTCATCTTCTTCAAGCGCACGTTGGCGCCAGTGGAGTGCCTTCTGGCCGTTCATGACGATGTTGATGCGTCCGGTGACTCCGCCTTGCGCATCGACAAACAAATCGCCCTGACGTTGCGTGACATTGTCCTTGTACTGCTGCATCGGGGTGACCGAAAACGAGGCTCCCTGCGCGCTCTCGCCGACGCCACCAGCATACGAATGCCGCCAATTCACCGTTTGGAACGGGCACATCTTCTCGCCGGGATCGAGAAGGATTTGCTTGCCACCGGCGCTCAAATTCACCAGCGTGGAGTCAAGTTGATACAGGCTGAGATAAGCAGGATCGAAGAGGCCCTGATCGCGATCGACTACTTTAACCGCATAGGCTGTCAGTCCCGCGGCGCGCAGCATGGCCAGGTAGAGCATGGCGATGTCTTCGCTCGATCCACTCTTCTGTGTCCATGTGTCCTGGGAATGCTTGGCCTCTTTGATCTTCAGTTCCTTCATCTCCGACGCGCTCTTTGTGCGTGAATAGTCGGTATTGTCCAGGGCTTGGACTGCGTCGTAAAGCTTCTTTGCCTTGTCGAGATCGCTGTCAGTGGGAGCAATCAGCCCGTCCACTGCATCGTGGATTATCTTCGAGGGCTCGGCGAATTTATCAACATCTTTTGACCAGAGTTTTGCCTCATTTGCCCAGAACTCGGCGGCGTTGTTCGAGTAGTTGTAGTAGAAGGACACCTTGTAAAGCAGGCTCTGTACGGGCGGCATCTTCTCCTCGTCGGGAATAGGCGGAACGTCGGTCACGTCCACGCTGTAGCTGCCGTTCATGCTGGTCTGCATTTTCACGCCCGGGGGCAAGCGATTCCACCAGATCAGGCTATTGTCCGCACGCCCCCGACTGTCCACCAGATACATGCTGGTTTCCTTATTTGGGGTTCCGTTGGGAGCGAATGCCTTGAACGGAGTGAATTGATAATGCGCCTTATGGACAAAATACGTGCGCTGGATTTCCCACTCCGGCGATGAGAACTCGTCATCGTCGTAGCGAATATCGTAGCTGTACTCCAGGATGCTTCCTACCTCGACGCTCGGAAGAGTAAAGACCTTTTTTTCGATCTGGGTCTCGCCTGTCTTCGCCACCATCAAATCTTCCGGCTTGACGCTGAGCGGAATCACAGTGCCATCGGGATGAATGGTGCGGCCCTTGATGCCTTCGACTTTGTAGGATCCCTTCAGATAGGGAAGCTCAACTGTCGCCAGTTCCTTACCCTTTTCGGTGAGCACTTTGATGCGCGTATAAGTGCTTTTGTAGTGCAGCGGGTCGTTGGCGATTTCATTGATTTCGAGATATACCGCGTCCGCTCCCGGAGCCTTGGGATCAGCAGTCATCTTGAGCTCTTCGTTGTTGGGCTGCTGGAACTGCGCGCAGACGATAACCGGCGACACGGCGGCGACGATCAAAGCTGCGCCGCGCAGCAAAATCGATTTCGACATGGAGTTCGGCCCTGCTGTTAAAGTGCGACCATTCTACCCCGGAACCACTCCGGCGAATCGATGATTCAAGGAATTCATTGTGGGCCCTGCCTCGACGGATTCAGCCGGGACATTACATGCCCGTCTGATTCGCACCGAAGGTCAAGACAAGTTGTCCCTGGTCGGCAGCGGCAACCTTCTGGAAGAACCCACGTAAGTCCTGATAATCCAGTGGCCTGGCCAGATCAAAGGCGCGGGCCAACACTCGGGCCACGGTAATCTGTCCGGGGTCCGATTTGGATTTGACAATGTAAACTGCGTGGCCCTCCCAGGAAACTTTCGTGTCTTGCGGCGCACCCTCCACCGAAGCGCCCGCGGGCAGATCGTAGGTCAACTCCTCGGTCACCTGATCGGCAAAGTGCATATCGATCGGCTCCAGGCGGGCCTGTTCAGTGACAAAGGGCTCGCTTTCGCGTGTCTCAAAGAAGAAACCGGGCAAAATGAGCCGTTTACCCGTTGCCGTACCCAACGTACCCGAGACCTTGACGACGGCCATTAGCAGGCTGTTCGGCTCATCAAGTCCGAGGAAGTGGTCAACGTGAGCTTCGACGCCTTCGGGCACAATCGTCTCAAGGTCGCCGTCAAACTGCTTCTTGAGTTCCGCCGGGTCGACTTCGATGGCCTTCTGGCGCCAGGCGAGTGCCTCCTGGCCGGTCATCACAATCTGCAAGGTCCCGGTAATGGCGCCATGCGGATCAACGGTCAACTCGCCCGAGCGCTTTACGGTGTTCGCGCCGAAAACCTGGGTTGGCGTGATCGCTCTGCCCGGCCCATTGGCGCTTTGCCGCAGGCCCTCGGCGTGTGAATGTTTCCAATTGACGGTCCCGAAGGGGCACATCTTCTCGCCGGGATCGAGGAGAATCTCCTTGCCGCCTGTGTTCAGGATCACCAGCGTGTGGTCAAGCTGGCCGAGACTCATGTAGCTGGCGTCGAAAACGCCCTTATCCCGGTCCACGATGGTGGTGGCATATGCGGTAAGGCCGGCAGCGCGCAACATGGATAAGTAGAGAAGGGCTAGGTCATTGCTGTCGCCCCGTTTCTGGGTCCATGTATCCTCAGCGCGACCGGCCTCTTTCTGCTTCAACTGCTTCAGCTCCGACGTGCTAACCTGCCGCGAGTAATCGGTATTGTCGAGGGCCTCGACGGCGGCGTAAAGCTTTTGCGCTTTCGCTACGTCGCTGTCGCCGGGCGCAACCAGGCTGGCAACCGCGTCACGGATGGTTTTGCCCGGTTCCGCGAAGTGGTCCGCGTCTTTCGACCAGTTCTTTGCTTCAGCCTTCCAGTAATCATCGACGTTCAGCGGCTCATCGGGAGCCCTGTAATAGAACATCACCTTGTACAGGAAACTCTCGATTGGGGGCATCCAGTCTTCGTCAGGGATGGGTGGAATGTCCGTCATATCCAGGTTGTACCGGCCAGCGGCGTCGGTCGTGACTTTTGCGCCTTCAGGCAGAAGAGGCCACCAGACCATGGCGAACAGGTCAGAAGGCGTGAACTGGAAATGAGCCTTGTGCACAAAGAATTTCTTCTGGACCTCCCATTCCGGACTCAGGTGCCAGTAGAACTGAGCATTGAAACGCAGCTGGTAGGAATACTCAAGAATGCTGCCGACTTCCACGCTGGGAAGTGTGAAAACCGTGCGCTCAGTGCGGATTTGCCCGGAATATGCCTGCCGTCCGACTTCGATCTCGTTCGATTTCTCGACCAGAAGATCCTCGGGTCTAACGGTCAAAGGGATGATCGTGCCGTCCGAGTGAATGGTTCGGCCACTGACACTGCCGATCGAAAACTCGCCGCCCCGATAGGGAATCTCCACGGTGGCGGCCTCTTTGCCCTTCTCCGTAAGCACCTTGATGCGCGCGTAGTAGTTCTGGCTGCGCTGGGTGTCGTTGTCGGTCTCCTGCATGTCGAGATAGACCGCCGCCGCTCCCGGCGCCTTGGGATCAGAGGTCATTTTGAGCTCGTCGGGATTCGGCGGCTGAAATTGCGCGCAAACAACCGCCGGCGACACTGCGGCGAGCAATCCAATTGCGCTGCACAGCAAGAAAAATTTCCGCATGAGATTGGCCCTGTTTATAAAGTGCGACCATTCTAGCGCGAAAAGCGAATCGGAGACAGAAAACTCAGTCGGTGTAACCTGTGGATTCCAGCAGCGACGACACCAGCGCCAGCGGCAGGCCCATCACGTTGAAATAGCAGCCTTCGATGCGAGGAATCCAGCGGGCGGCGCGACCCTGGATGGCATAGGCGCCGGCCTTGTCCATGGGCTCGCCGCCGGCCACGTAATCGGCGATCTCCGCGTCGGAGAGCGTGAGAAAGCGAACGGCTGTGGCCTCGGCAGCGACCTCAACGCGTTCGGCAGTGACCACGGCCACGCCGGTGATGACGCGATGCGTGCGGCCTGAGAGCAGGCGCAACATCCGCGCGGCGTCGGCTGCATCCACCGGCTTGCCCAGGATCGTTTTGTCCAGAACGACGGTTGTGTCGGCGCCCAGCACGGCATTTTTTTCTGGTTTTGGGCTGGTTGTCGTCAGCTCGCGAAAAACGGCCTCCGCCTTTTCTCGCGCCAGGCGGGTGACATAGACGATCGGGTCCTCGCCCGGCAAAGGATCTTCGGGGATATGCGCGGGATGCACACGGAACCGGTAGCCCGCCTGCGTCAGAAGTTCACTGCGGCGCGGCGAGGCGGAAGCGAGAACCAGCATGATGGAATTATGGCAGGCTGTCTTGGCTCGCTGCCCAATTAGAATGAATGGGGGCTTGTGGCAGAGCAATGCTGCGCCCGGACAAGGTTCCAATGCATTTCAACTTTGACTATTCGGCCTCTCAGATTCTGTGGACGCTCACGTTTGCGGCGCTGCTGGTTTTGCTTGTGGTGCTGCTGGGGCGCGACAGGGCTAAGCGCTTTCCGTGGTTTACCGCAAGCATTGCGGCCATGGGACTGCTCTTGTTGACGTCACAGCTCCTGCTCAGCAGGCTCCCGCGGATGACGGGGACGGAGATATTTCTTGGGCTGTCCGACTTGGATATGCTCATCAGCCTGCTTGTCCTGGTGGAGTTGGCGCGCCGGGTCTTTCATGGCGTGGGCCGGCTCGGCTGGATCAATGGCACGCTTGCAATGCTCACCGTGGGCGGCGCGGTGCTGGTGTTGTGGGGGCACTGGCCTGCGTGGAAAACGCTCACGGCTAGTTCTGAACTGATTGCGATCCGGCTGATGGATCTGACCGTTGACAAAGGCATTTTGTTTTCCAGCGTGCTGACGATCGAACTGGGGCTCGTGATCACTTTGCTGGGACGGCGCTTCGGAGCTGGTTGGCACAGCCACGCGCAGCGGATCGCGATCGGTCTCTCGACTGCCGCCCTTGCGCAACTCACGCTGCGGGTAGCTTTGCAGGCCATCGGGTTGCACACCCACGTCCAAACGCAGACGGATTATGAACGCGTAATGGGTCTGCGTGACAAGCTGATCCACGGCAACAATGTGCTGTTTTTGTGCGTGACGGCGTGGTGGATCGCCAGCCTGTGGATTGACGAGCCGGGAACCGCATCGACTGCGGAAACAGAGACTGAGCCCGATGCGGGCGAGCCGAGCCCCGAGTCGGATTCGGCTGAAGCGCCCGAGGCTGTGCAGCAATCAGAATCGCAACCCGAAGGCGGCGGCACGGACGCTAAGAACTGACAACTGACAACTGACAACTGAGAACTGACACCTGCCCCCTGAAACCTGACACCTGTCTCTCAAATGTGGCAGCTCGCCTGGCCGCGCTTTTCGAGATACCGCTGGTGGTAGTCCTCGGCGCGCCAGAAAGTCTGCGCCGGTTCCACCTTGGTCACAATCTTGCGCGGTTTGTAGCGGCCATCGGCGTTGAGCTGCTCGATTTTGGCGCGCGCCAGCGCCTCCTGCTCCGGCGAGTGAAAGAAGACGGCCGACCGGTACTGCGTGCCCCAATCGGGACCCTGCCGGTTGAGCGTCGTCGGATCGTGCAACTCGAAGAACGCGTCGAGCAGCTTTTCGTAGGTGACTTTTTCGGGATCGAAATCGAGCTCGACCACTTCAGCGTGTCCGGTCTTGTCGGTACACACGTCCTTGTAGGTCGGCCGATCGAGCGATCCGCCCTCATAGCCGACGGCCGTCGCCGTCACCCCGGGGATCGCCGCAAACGCCGCCTCCACGCCCCAAAAACAACCCGCTCCGAATGTCGCTTTTTCTGTGCTCATGCCCATGAGATGCGCCAAAGCAGCTTCTAGCTTCTAGCCGCTAGCTTCCAGCTTCATTGTGCCAAAGTCACCGGCCTCGCGTCAGCAGCGGAGCTAACCTGCACTTGTCCTCAGCCACCTTGCGTACAAAAGGGCCCGATCAAGGCAAGAAATAGCTGAAGGCTAGGAGCTAGAGGCTAAGAGCTGTTTCTTCACGGCAGCGGCGGCAGGTGCTTGGTGTTCTGGTAGGTGTAGATGATGCGGTGAGCGACTGTGATGGTCGAAAGCACAGCCATCAGCCACAACACGGGAGCCATCACTCCCCAGTGGTTGAACAGCGCGCCCAGCAGGACGAGCACGACGCGCTCGGGACGCTCCATAAAGCCCACCTTGCACTGGCCAATCAGCGCCTCGGCACGGGCGCGCGTGTAGCTGACCATGAGCGAAGTAACCATGACGAACGCCACCAGCACTACGTAGCGTAAGCGATTGATGCGCCCATAGTAGACCAGAAGCCCGAAGAACAGCACCACGTCGGAATAGCGGTCGATCACCGAGTCAAAGAACGAGCCGAAGACTGTGACCTTGTTGATGCGGCGCGCCACGCGGCCGTCGACCATGTCGAAGATTCCGGCGCCGAAGATGACCAGCCCTGCGTAGAAAAACATGATGTCGCCATTGGCGGCATTCGCATGGCCAAACAGGAACGCGGCGACAATGTTGATGACCAGCCCGATAAACGTAAGCGCGTTGGGCGAGATGCGGGTAAGCGCCAGCCCATGTACGATGCGGTCCAAAAGCCAGCCGCAGGCACGGCCAAAAGCGCTAGTCCAGGTCATTCAAGCTTCCTTGCTATTTTCCAGCGCCGGCAGCTGCTTGGTTCTCGCCGGCTTCATCGTGGATCGTCGTCAGTTTGAGGATTTCCAGTTGGCGTTTGCCGTTGGGCGTCACAATGGTGGCCACGTCGCCCACCTTCTTGCCTACGATTCCCTGGCCAATGGGTGAAGTGGTGGAGATCAAGCCCTTCGAAACGTCGGCTTCTTCGCTGGTCACCAGCCGGTAAACCAGCTCTTCGTCTTTGGTCGAGTCGTAAACCACCACCGTCGATCCGAATCCGGCTTTGTCGCGGGGAATGTTCGCGAGATTGACCAGCGAAAGCTCGCCCATGCGTTTCTTCAGCTGGCCCAGCCGGGCATTCACGAACTCCTGCCGCTGCTTGGCCATGTGATACTCGGCGTTCTCCGACAGATCTCCCAGAGCCCGGGCCTTTTTGATCTCGGCGGGCAACTCCGTGGTCAGCTCGTATTCGAGCTGCTTGATCTCCTCCAGAAGCTGCTTTTTTATGGCTTCGGGCATCCGTAGTCCGATTTATTCCGGTGTCGTTCGGTGGCGCAAGAGGGGCTGCTCCAGCCGCGAGAATTCAGCGTTCCTAAACGATTATTATACGGCAGCAGAAAGAACGGCCTTTAGCCCTTGGCCTCTAGCTTCCAGCTCCGGAATGCGCTCGCACCACATTGCCTGGGCTTGAACTCGAACAACAATCATCGCGTTGTTCTATGTGCGCCGGTCGCATTTGGCTAACAGCTAACGGCTAAAAGCTAGGAGCTGATCTTCTCATCGAGAAACGATTGCAGAATCAGCGTCGCCGCAACCTGGTCGACGACCTTCCGGTGCTTCTGCCGCTGATGGCCGGCCTTGTAGAGGATCTCGTGCGCCTCGCGTGTGGTCAGGCGCTCGTCCCAAAAGTGAATGGGCAGGCCCGTAAGTTCGCCCAGCTCCGCGGCAAAGGCATGAGTCTTGGTCGCGCGGTCGCCCGGCTCGCCCGAGAGTTGCAGCGGGTTGCCGACCACGATCCCGGCCACGGAAAACCTGCGGCATAGCCGCGCCAGCGACCGCAGATCCTCCCGTCGGTTGGGGCGCCCGCTGCCTCGCCGCTCGAGCGTCAAAACCGGCTGCGCTGTGAGACCCAGCTCATCCGACACGGCCACGCCGACGCGGCGGCTGCCAACATCCAGGCCGAGATAGCGCGCCGGATCGCGTGATGGTCCGCCAGATTTCACTCGTGCTGCACCTCACATTCAGCTTACGGCCGGCTTACGGCCCAGCTTACAGCTTTGAGTCGCCGTCTCGTCCACGGCGGCCCGCGGCAGGCGCGGCAAAGCTTTGATCCCGGTACAATCGGGGGAGGGGGGGAACTTAGAGAGGAACCAGAGTAACCTCGTCCTATTGAGTTTTGCGCAGGGTCGCTGCTCCCCGATGGTCGCGTCGACTTGAATTCAGTGCTTTCGGGATACACCTACTCTGGTTCCGCTGTGGGCGGCAATCTTCGCGTCCCTATTTTTCTGGGGGAAGGGTCCAAAACAGCAAGATGGCTCGACGCAGACGGAGTGGCGGCAAAAAGAAGGGTTCCGGCGCGGCGGGGTTCTTGCTGGTATTGCTGCTGGTTGTGGCGCTCGCGGGGGGAGCTGCGGCGTGGTTGATCTTTACCCCTTACGGGCCAGAAACGGAGACGTTCGTCGACATAGCGCCTGGCTCCTCCGCCACTCGCATTGGTCGTCAACTCGAGGCGGTGGGCGTGGTTCGCAGCCGGTACGCATTCGATTTGGTGCGCTGGTTTCGCCACGGAACGCTGCACGCCGGAATGTATCGCTTCGACCATCCGGTCCCGGTCGCCGAGGTTTATGGGCGGATTGCCCGCGGCGACGTTTTTACCATTGCTTTGACGGTTCCAGAAGGGGCAAACATCTTTGATATTGCCGCCCGCGTGGAACAGGCAAAGCTGGGTACCCGGCAGGACTTTCTGGATGCGGCAGTAAGCCACACGGATCTGGTGGCCGATTTAGACCCGGGCGCGAAGAGTCTGGAGGGTTACCTGTTTCCAGACACGTACCGTTTTTCACCAAAGGTGACGGCGATCGAGATGGTAGGCGTTATGGTGAAGCGCTTCCGCGTGGTGGCCGCGCAATTGGGGTTGGGTGAGAATGTGCATCAGGTGGTTACAATTGCGTCGCTTGTAGAGCGCGAAACGGCAGTGGATGCCGAGCGCCCCCTGGTGGCCAGCGTCTTTGAGAACCGGCTGGCCAGGAACATGCCGCTCAACACTGATCCCTCGGTGATCTATGGGCTTGAGGTGGCAGGGCGTTGGCGGGGCGCCGTCTATCAGAGCGATCTCACCCGCGACACGCCCTACAACACGTATCTGCACGCGGGGCTGCCGCCGGGCCCAGTTTGCAACCCCGGCCTCCCGTCGTTGCGCGCGGCCATCCATCCGCCGAAAACAAACTATTTCTACTTCGTGGCCGCCGGAACCAACGCTCAGGGCCATTCCATGTTCGCCGCAACCCTCGATGAGCACAACCGCAATGTCGCCAACTATCGCAAGGCGCAGAAAAAGGCGGGTGAGCGATGAAGCCGTTTGCTCGTCTGGCCCGCGCCGCTGGGCTGGCCCTTCCGCTCCTGCTGGCGGGATGTTCCTACTTCATCCCGACCAAACGCCATCTCCCCGTTCCCAAGGCTCCGGCTATTGTGCAAACGGCTACGCCGGACCAACTGGTCGAGCAGCTCAACCAGCGCTGGAATGCCCTCGATTCCCTTACGGCCACTGTGGAGATTTACGCCACAGAGACGAAATCCTCTGAGGGACTTGCGCAGGATTTTCCCTCGTGCCGCGGATACATCCTGATGCGCAAACCAAAGATGCTCCGCGTGCTGGGGACGTATTTCGGCGTCAAGATCTTCGATATGGCAAGCGACGGCGATCACTTCACTCTCGTGATCCCGTCGAAAAGCATGGCCATTCAAGGCTTAGGCACTGTCACCGAGAAGTCTGCAAATCCGCTGGAAAACCTGCGCCCCGACTTTTTCCTTGACGCGATCGCCGTGCGCGGCCTCGATCCTGACAATGAATACATGGTGGCCAGCGATATAGAGACCGTGGCCGACGCTGCAAATAAGCATCTGTATAGCGAGCCGGAATACACACTCGACGTAATGCGCCACAAGCAAGGTCACGAAAATCTGCCGGTGCGTACCGTGACTTTCCATCGCGATGACATGCTGCCCTACGATCAGTCCGTCTACGACCAGAACGGAGCGCTGGAGACCCAGATTTTTTACAGCAACTACACTACGTTCAGCGCGGGAAAATACCCCTCCAAAGTGGTGATCAAGCGCCCGCAGGAGGGCATTGAGATCACTCTCTCAGTGGAACGGGTGGAAGAAAACGTCGATCTTCCCGCCGGCCAGTTCGAGGTGAAGATTCCCGATGGCGCCACAATCAAGACTCTGAAATAACTGGGTTTCCCGCCGAAGGGCAGCGCAAGCAAAGCTCTATCGCGCGCCGTGATCCTTGAGCACCTTTGCCGCGTCGGGGTGCCGCTCGTTGATGGCCCAATGGAGCGCCGTGTTGCCATCCTTGCCTTTGGCATTGATATCGGCGCCTTTCGACAACAGCAACTGCAAGACCTCAGGCTGGCCCATATCGCCCGCCTGGATCAGCGGCGTCCATCCATTCTTGTCTTTGGCCTCGATATTAGCGCCTTTCGCCAGCAGGAGCGCGACAACATCCGTTTTGCCGCGGCCGGCTGCTTCAATCAGCGCTGTATCCCCTTCGTTGGGATAGGCGCTGGCCCTGGCCTCGATGTTCGCGCCCGCGTCCAAAAGTGCCTGCGCCACGTCGGCCTTGCCCTCATAAGCCGCCTCAATCAGCGCTGTGGCGCCATCTTTATCTCTGGCTTCGATGTCTGCCTTCCTTTGCAACAGAAACTGCACTACATCGAGTTGTCCTGCCCCAGCTCCGCGGATCAGCGCCGTTTCGCCGTTTTCGTCCTTGGCTTCGATACTCGCGCCCTTCGCAATCAACAACTCGACTGCGCCAAGATTGCCCTGGCCGGCCGCTTCAGGCAGCGCCGGCCACTCGCGCTTGTCTTTGTCGCTGATCTTCGCGCCGATCTCCAGCAGCTGCATCACCAGGTCGGTGTGCCCCATGAAGCCCGCTTCCCACAACGCGGTTTGACCCTTTGTTCCCTTGGCCTCAAGGTTGGCGCCTTTTTGCAGCAGCAGTGTCACAACGTCGGTGTGGCCCTGGTAGGCAGCCCAGATGAGTGGGGTCCAGCCCAGGTTGTCTTTAGCCTCGATGCTGGCGCCCTTTTGTAAGAGTTGTTGCACGCCTGCCGCATCGCCGTTCTTGGCGGCGGCAAGCAGCTGGTCATTCAGGCTCAGACTTGGTAGGCCAGGACTTGGCGCGCTTTGGGTTGGCGGAGCCTGGCCGGCGATTGCGGCGCAGACAAAAAGCGCCACGACTGAAACTGCGAATGTCCGTAGCACCTTCATCAACCATGCCTCCGTGGTCCCCGCGCGAGCGCAATTCTCCCGCATTGCGGCGCGATTGTTGAAGAAATTCTACGCCCGTCTCAGGCGGACGGTCGGTTGCGGGAAGCCGCACAGACGCGCCGCTGCCCGATTGAGTAGTCTAGGGAGTCCGGATGATCCAATTCGGCCTCGGAGAGAAACATGCGCGCAAGTTCGATCGAGTTTCGTCTGCGGATGGTGATTCAGATCATTATCGTCTTTCTTGGTTTCTGGGCGCCGTGGGTCGGAGGATGGGATTTTGGATGGCGAATCTCCACGCTGGAGTGGCTTCCACTGGAAATCAGCAGGCTTGGTGTCGTGAGTTTCACTGTGGCCACGCCGATCGTCATCGTTCTCGGCGCGCTTGCGGCTTTAGCAGGCGCGGTGTTGCGCGTATGGGGCACAGCCTATCTGGGATACAGCACGGTTCACCACGGCGACATGCAGGCTGGCGCGGTGATGGCCGACGGCCCTTACCGCTATATGCGCAATCCCCTCTACATGGGCGGCTGGTTCATGATGCTCGCCGTGTCGCTTTTCATGTCTCCCAGCGGCGCGCTCTTCACCGTGGTCCTGATGACGATTTTCTTCCTGCGCCTGATTCTCGGAGAAGAGATGTTTCTCAGCCAGCATCTTGGCCAGCCCTACAAACAGTACCTGCGCGCGGTGCCGAGGCTGCTTCCCCGATTGCGTGCCAACTTGCCAGCAGCCGGAAACAAGCCGCACTGGCTCACCGCGATCTTCACTGAGGTCATGCCCATCGGCATGTTCTTCACCTTGGCGGTTCTCAGCTGGTTCTACGACCAGCAACTGATGCTCGACGGGATTCTCTGGAGCTTCGTGGCTTCGCTTTTGGCGCGCGGCCTGATGAAAGCGTGGATTCCCACGTTGGTCAGCGCGGCGGCTTTCGTCGTCGCGTGGTGGCCGTTCCATCTCAACTGGCCGCGATCGATTCTGATCGCGTTTGGAGTGTGGCTGATCGTGCGCGCGCTGGTGCCGGGAACAAGAATCAAAAGCGGCGAAGCCGAGGCCGGCGCTCCGTGATCAGGCTCGCTGCTTTCCCATTCGCCCCAGATGCGTGAATCCGAATCCGTCGCCATACTTGAGGCCGAAGCCCAGCAGTCGGTCAACGCCGATGTGGTTGGCCCAAATCAATGCCAGCGGCAACGCGCTGTGCGCTCCGGGCAGCAGCGAGCAAAGCGCCAGCACTCCCGGCGCTATATACGTGTGGAATGCGTTGTAGATGCGCGCGCCCCTGCAGGCGCCGGCAAAGTAGCCGAGCATCGAAAGGTCCGGCACAAGCCACAGCGCCGCGAACAGCCACCAGCTCGCTCCGGTGCGCGCATAAAGCACGGCCGCGGCAGCCGCCGCCGCAAGCCCTTCAAGGCGTAACAGGAAAATCACCGACGAGCTGCGCGCCGGAATGGCTGCAATGGGTTCAGGGAGAGCGGAAGCCGTTGTCATGACTCATTGGATGAGCCAGCGGCCGGCAGTGTGCGGGAAAATCGATCTACATCTCAGGCCAGGCGATTTCAAGCGGGGCGACAAATGGGCAAATGAAAAAGGGAGAGCGCGAGGCTCTCCCCTTCTCATTCGCAGTCTGAGGGAGGAACTACTTCTTCGGAGGCGCGATCACGTCCTTGGCGGACTTGGCCACGCGGAACTTCACCACGGTCTTGGCCTTGATCTTGATGGCCTCGCCGGTCTGGGGGTTGCGGCCCATGCGAGCCTTGCGCTCGGCCTTCACCAGACGGCCGATTCCGGGAATTACGAATACGCCGCTCTTCTTGGTTTCCTTGATGGCGGTCTCCGCCAGCAGGTCCAGGAAGGCTGCGGATTGCTTGTTGGTCATTTCGAGCTTCTCGGCCAGGTGCCGTGTCAGGGCCGTCTTTGTCATTCCAGATGCCATTGAATGTTCTCCTTCTCGGCGAGCCCTCTGGGCTGCCTGATTGGTGGGGCTTCCGCCGCAAATTTCTCACCGCATGGAGGGAGAGCGAATAAAGCTGCTTGGCGCGAAAACCCTGTATTCATGCGGCTACGAAGAACCCTGCCGATGGTTACCATGCGGCTTGGGCAGGTACAAAGTCAATGGGAAAATGCGGCTTTTCCACAATTTTCTTCGGTTTTTGTGGGTGAAATGCCGATTTTTGCCGGATTTTGGGCCATCGGCCCCCTGAAACCCGCAATTGGAGCGGGTTTGGCAGGTTCAGCAGAGAGTGAACGAGCTGCGCCGGCAACACGAGCGCGGTGGCTACTTCAGCCCGAAAAGCACCTTTCTTTTGGGCACGAGCGACGCAGCAATCGGCGTGTTGAGCGCATCAACCACGGGCGCGGCCACTTTGAAATAACGGATCACCACGTCGGCAATATCCTTTTTGAGAGCGGCCTTCGCGGTCAGCTCCGCGGCCAGCCCCCACTGGCGGCATCGAATCAGATCCATCCCCGGATGCTCGCACGGGAAGCCCTTCGGCGGGCGAGTGAGCGCGTTTCCTTCAAACTCGTCATAGAGCTTGCGCACGTTAGGTCTCTTGAGCAGTTTGCGAAATTCCGCGTGATGACCGAGCAGCCAGTGGCGAATTGCGGCCAGTTGTTCCTTTTCCGGCATGTAGGAGCCGGCGGCGATGATCACGTCCTTCGCGCTCACGTGGAAGTAGTAGCCCGCGCCTGACGTCTTCTCGAATCCGGTGTGCGTCCACCACGCGGCCACGTGGGTTTTGTAGGGGCGCTTGTCGTTCGAGAAACGCGTGTCGCGATAAATCCTGAACAGAGATTTCTCCGCGGGACGCACATGGTTGGGCGCAAAATCCGCCATCGCGTCGGTAATCTTGCGCACGACGGCCAGCATCGGTTCCTTCAACTCTGCTTCGAATTGCTCTTTTCGTGGCTGAAACCAAGCGCGGTCGTTGTGCTTGGCCAGATTGCGCAGGAAGGTGAGCGCCTCGGGGCGGAAGTAAGGCGGTGCGGAAACGGATACGGGTTTCTTCTTCGAAGCCATGACAAAGAGAAGTTTATCGCGCGAGGCAAGTGGAAAGGGTTTATGATTCCACCGGCTGAACAGTGGACGCCTCCTATGATCTCCAAAATCCTGATGATTCTTGCGGTCGCATTCGGATTGAATTTGTGTGCCCAGCAGCCGAGCGCGATTCAAGCGCCCATATCCGGCAACGGCATGGCGCAGGCCGCCCAGACGACAGCCGACCAGCAACCGGATTCAGAGAATGATGTCGACATGGACAGTTGGATCAGCATAACGGACAAGACTGTCGACCGGCTTGTGAGCCTCGGGGTCGACCGGAAGACAGCTGAATCCTTCGTCTCCGATCAGGAAAGCGACGACTCATTATGGGCAAAGTGGCGGATGGGTCGAGCCGGCACGCAGAAGCGCTTTGGGATCTTGTTCCTCCCATGCCACCTGTCCAACGACGCCGCCGACCTATATGCTCTTGCCCGACAGGGAGGAGCCTGGCATGTGACGGATCATATCGAGATGGACTGTCATTACGACGAGAGCGTCTCGTTCCAAACTGTTTGGATCCGGGATCCAAATCGCGATGAGGTCTTGGTTCATCACGCATGCGTTGGGCGTGGAACAGGTTATCTAGAGCAACAGTTCTCAGTATTCTCTCTAGTGGATGCCAAGCTGAAGGAAGAGCTCGCAACTGACGAGGTGCTCCATTCGTATCCAACCGCAGTTGAGCGTCCACGCGACCTCGACCAGAACAGCACATTTACGGTCGTTCCGGTTGCCGGTTCGCGATCGCGCGCCGTCGAGGAGACGCGAAGCAGCGTGTTGAACGGCAAGCTTACCGTTCAGCGAAGAATCTTCCGCTGGAATGCGGCCAACGGCAAATACGTGCCATCAGCTTTCACACCAGTCGAGGCCTCGCCAAATTAGGCCGGTCGAGAATCACCGGATGATCTTCAGCGCGCACGCTCTCAGCTCGCCAGCGCTTCCTCCACTGCCTTCGGCCTCCGTGCGATCACCGTGAGATATGCGCGCGCTGCGCGATCGGGACGGCGGCGGCCCTGTTCCCATTCCTGCAAGGCGCGCGGGTCAAGCGCATAACGGCGGGCAAACTCCGCGCGGCTTAATCCAGTGGCAACGCGGATTTTGCGAATCTCCAATGCGATCGACGGCTTGAAAGTGGTGACGCGGGCCGGCTTCGCCTTGCCTTGAACGATGGCCAGCGCCTCTTTCATGGATTCGATCAGCTCAGGGCCAATGCTTTTCCGCTTCATCGCCTCACTCTCCTGGTCTTTGCTTCTGATTTCATTGCCGCCGCAAGAGAAGCTGCAACCTTCTTTTCCGCCGGAGTTAGATTTCCTTGCTCATTCTTCGCGTAAAGGAAGAGTGCAAGGATCGGGTTCATTTCGTCGAAAAAGTAATAGATGACCCGCACCCCGCCTGATTTTCCACGCCCGCCGATTGCATACCTGAGCTTCCGCACGCCGCCAGTGCCCGGGATTTCGTCCCCTGCCAGGTGATACCTCGAAAGATAAAGCAGCAGATCGTCGTATTCTTCGCTCGTGAGCAGCTTTTCTGCCTTGCGCCGAAACACACTCGTCTCCACCACGGTCGGGAGGGCAGGCATAAGGGCATTGTGCGGCAATGCCGCACTCAATGTCAAGCGAATCCAGGCATCGAACGACGACTCGCGCTGAAGAATCCGGCGAAAAGCCCTCTGGCCTGGATGATTCAATTACGGTAGCTTGCAATCCCCCGTCACCGCGCCGTCGCATCCTTTGCCGCTGCCTTCGCGGCCATCTTCTCGCGATGCCTGCGAATGAAGTGCGCGGCCGCGTCAGGATAGAACTCGCGGATCGACGTGAAGATCACATCGCGCATCACCGAGTAACCGAACTTCTCGGCGAGAACCGGAAATGTAGTGGCGCTGCTCGGGTAATAGTTCCGCGAGACGACCTGCGTGAGCACTTTGCCGCCGAGACCCGCGATGTTAGGCGTCTGGTGGCCGCCGTACGTTTTCGCGACCGCCTGCCGGCTGATGACGTAAAGTTCGCGAATAAAAATGCTGTGACCCGCGCCGAGCGCGTAATAGCGCGTGTCTTCGTGGATGAGCGAGGGCAACAGCCACGCCGAAAGATACGTATTGTCGGTTTTATCGAGGAATCCGCGCCACGTGTAGGCATAAAAGCCGCTCGCGCCGTGGCCCAGAGCCGGGTGCTCGTCGATGCCTTCGGCGCTGAGCGATGTAAGGCCGAGAAAAATGAACGAAGAATAGTCGGTCGCCTGGTGCGTGGCAACGGTGAAATTGTATTTCCAACCTGGGGGAGGAGGCTTGGCCCCGCCGGAAACGGTCCGGAAGTTTGGCATGAATCCGAGAATCCGTGT
Organism: uncultured Acidobacteriaceae bacterium; assembly: GCA_963835355.1. Lineage (GTDB taxonomy): Bacteria > Acidobacteriota > Terriglobia > Terriglobales > Acidobacteriaceae > Telmatobacter. Next base: position 169,070 of record CAWIFE010000008.1, read on the forward strand.
TGGCTCTCTGCGCTCGAGCGGAATGGGATTGCCGTTGGCGTCAACGGGAACATCGGGGCTGGCCGCAGGGTGCGAGCTGGCATTCGGAGCCGTCGGGCTGCTGTTCGATGGGGCTTGGGGACTGTCGGCCGAATCGAACTCCAGAACGTGGTCAAATTCGGCGGAATCGTCGTCCGCGGCCAGAATAGGATCGGATGCAGCCCCGCTAACGGAAGGCGCAAATGTGCAGACGGGCGCCAAATTGGCGATCCGCAGCATATTCGGAATCGGCGTGGCTCCAGCAGGGACACAGAGAGCAACACCGATGCTGGCAACGGCGATAGTAAAACGCAATCAAACCATCCTTCACGAGTCGGGAAGGCTGACGCTTAAGGGGACTTCAAGAATCAGCGGTACCTATAGTTTAGACCGAGTTGTTCGAATTCATGGTTACAAACCTGCCGGTGAAACCAACAAATGCACGGGGACCTACGATGAAAGCGCCACGCCTTGCGATTTCGTCAAAAAATGCCACCGCACCCTACCGGATCACCTTCAGCGCCCCACGAAACAGGCCGTCAAAATCCGCAGCCAACGTCTTCTTCGTCGCGATGGCTGCTCGATCGCCTTCTCCGAAACTGCGCGCTGGTAGCCGAGATTCCTGAACGCTGAGATCCGATACGCCCACAGCCCGCAAATCTACTGGATTGCAGTGAGGGCTCGACGGAAGAACCCTTCTGCATTGCCTGCGAACACCGGAGGGAGGGGAGTGCGCGGGCCATTGGAAAAGTCAAAGTCTTTTCGATAACAGCGTATCGCGGAAGTGCTTGGCCGCGTCTTCCCCGCCATCAGGGAACCAGATTTCAATGACCCTGTCCAGGTCCGAAGTGCCCGTGACACCGCAAATCCGGCCATCGATCACGATAGCGACTTCGTTATCGCCATATACTTCGCGGAACTTTGACAACACCTCTGCGTCCCGTTTGCTGATCCCGATCTTCAGGATGGGGACGGGGCTGTCACCGCTTGACGTGTCGAGCTTCACGGATTCCGGGTCGGTGAGGACCACCGATAGCTCCGCGCTGTTGGCAACGAGCAGGAACATTTGCCCATTGCTGGTGCGAGAGATTTCGGGGCCCGAAGACGAGATCCGACCCCCCTTCGCTGCGAAGTCGGCTACGGACACCCACTTCCACCCGTCGGGAGCCTCGCCGGTTTCGATGAATTCGCGCGCATCGGAATCCTGGAAGTAGAACGGGCCCTGATGCCCGGGCGCCAGGTTGGCCGTATCGAGGGCCTCCATCCGAAGTTCCATGTTGAAGGCAAAATGTCCCGAGGAACCGCCTCTGTAGACGTAGTAGTAACCGAGCCCGACGGCGGCCACAAGAATACAAAAAGCAGCCGCGAAAATTGCAGTCTTTCGAGCGATCTTCATTAGCTTACCCACCTGCCCGGCCATTATTGATCCAAACAGGTGGAAATACAAGGCGAAGCTGAGGGCGCTGACGCGCGAGGAGGTTACCGGATCACTTTCAGCGCGCTGCGAAACAAGCCGTCAAAATCCGCCGCCAGCGCCTTGTCCTTCGCGATGGCCTGCTCGATCGCCTTCTCCGCGGCCGGCCGTTGATAGCCCAGGTTGGTCAGCGCAGACAGCACATCGTCGACCGCCGGTCCCTGCGCGGACGGCTGTGCGGGCGCAACGGCGAAGTCATCGAGCTTGTCTTTGAGCTCCACTACGAGCCGCTCGGCCAGCTTTTTGCCTACGCCCGGAATGTGCGTAAGCTGCGCGTGATCCTGGCCGCGAATCGCCTGGATCACGCGTTCCGAGTTAAGGCCGCTGAGAATTTTGATGGCCAGCTTCGGGCCGACCCCGCTCACAGTGATCAGCCGCTCGAAAAGCCGTTTCTCGTCGGTCTCTAAGAAGCCAAAGAGCGCGATCTGGCTGTCGCTCACCTGCGTATGAATGTGCAGCGCGGCCTCAGCGCCCACCGAGGGCAGCGCCGTAAATGTGGGCACGGAGATGGCGACGTCGTAGCCCACGCCCCCAGCCTCGACGATGGCCTGGCCGGGCTGCTTGTAAATGAGCTTGCCGCGCAGATGAGCGATCATGTGGGTTTATTGTAGAATCCCCATCTGCTTTGCCACGCGCTCCAACGTTTCCAACGCGCGGTCGAGCTGCGCTCGCGTGTGCTCGCTCGTCAAAATAGCGCGGATGCGCGCTTTGCCTTCGGGCACGGTGGGGAACGCGATTCCGGTCCCCATCACGCCTTCGTCGAAGAGCGCGCGGCTGAAGTCCATGGCCGCGCGGCCCTCGCCCACGATGATCGGCGTAATCGGCGTTTCCGTTGCCGGGGTGTTCACGCCGCCGATATTAAAGCCGGCGCGCTTGAGCTCGCCCTGAAAGTAGCGCGTGTTCGACCACAGGCGCAGAATTCGCTCCGGCTCATTCTCAAGAATGTCGAAGGCCGCAATGCACGTGGCCGCGACCGACGGCGGATGCGAGGTAGAAAACAGAAACGGCCGCGCGCGGTGGTAGAGGTAGTCGATCAGGTCCTTCGTGCCGCAGACGTAGCCGCCCAGTGCGCCGATGGCCTTCGACAGCGTTCCCACCTGCACATCCACCTTGCCGTGCATTCCGAAGTGGTCAACTGACCCGCGCCCGTTGCGGCCCAGAACGCCCGAGGCGTGGGCGTCGTCGACCATCATGATTGCGCCGTACTTCTCCGCCAGCGCGGCCAGCTTGTCCACGGGCCCGATGTCGCCATCCATCGAAAAGACGCCGTCGGTGATCACCAGCTTCTTGCCCGGCTCCGATGCGAGCTGCTGCAGATGCTCTTCGCAATGTGCCGCGTCCTTGTGGCGGAAAACCTTGATCGTCGCCCGCGAAAGCCGCGCGCCGTCGATGATGCTGGCGTGATTCAACTCGTCGGAGAGGATGAAGTCCTCCTTGCCGAGGATCGCGCTCACCGTGCCGGCGTTGGCTGCGAAGCCGCTTTGAAAAACCACGCAGGCTTCGACATTCTTGAAGCGCGCAATCTTCTCCTCGAGCTCCATGTGAATGCGCATGGTTCCGGCGATGGTACGCACCGCGCCCGAGCCTACGCCGAAAGCCCGCGTTGCCGCGATGGCGGCCTCAATGAGCTTGGGGTGGTTGGCCAGGCCCAGATAGTTGTTGCTGGCCAGGTTGATGACCTCGCGGCCGTCGTAGTGGCACACGGGCGCCTGTTGATCGTCGAGAACGCGGAGATTGAAGTGCGTACCCTTGGCGCGAAGATCGTCGAGAACAGCCGTAAGATGAGCGAGCTGGGGGCGTGGAACAGACTCTGTCATATCGGTATACCTACGGTGAAAGCATACAACCGGTCTCATCAATGCGGCTGCCGCGCAGTGCGCAACTGTGGGACCCGACAACAAGGCGGATCCAATGATCCGGGCGAGTTGACAAGGATGGTTGATGAGACCGGTCTTGGCGCGGCGGCCGGATGGCGTTCCGCCGGGCGAAACGTCAAAAGAGAAGGCTGATGGAGAGGGCGGTGGGTTGGCTGGAATGCGCCCCCGCCAGATACAATAGGGGTTTGCGCAGAGTGAATAGGCGAACCGCCGGTGGCTGAAGGCGCGATCCTTCTGGAGAACTGGCTGGAGAACTGGAGCAGGTGCAAGTGAGAGGGTTGAATTGCCGCGGATCGCGGCTCGGATCGGTTGCGGGACTGGGGATCACAATGGCGCTGGCCGTGCTGCCGGCGGCCGCTTCGGCGCAACAAGTCACGACACACACTTCCCTGACCGTGGAAACCAGCGTACTGGGCGGGCACACGCAGGCTACCGCCAGCGTTGCAGTCACCGGCGCGGACGGCATGCCTCCATCCGGCGCTGTGATCATCGAAGACGGAAATCGCGAACTGGCCGAAGCAGCTTTGAATAGCGCGGGAGAGGCAACCCCGGTGCTGTCGCTGGCAGGCGGAGATCACGCTCTGCGTGCTGTTTATACAGGCGATGCATCGCACCTGAGCTCGGCTTCAGTCACCAGCAACGTTTCAGCCCAAACCAGCTCCACTCCGAATTTTGCGCTCACGCTTGCGCCTGTGCCGCCTTCGACTCTGCCGCTCACGCTTACGGCCGGTCAGGCAGGCACTATTGCCGTCACCGTGGTGCCGGAAGACAATTCCGCTCTCACAGCGCCAATGTTCGTCACTCTTTCGTGCTCGAACCTTCCCAGCGAAGCCTCCTGCGCGTTTACCCCGGCCACATTGGAGATTCTGCCCACCACGCCAACCAGTTGTCCATCCGGTTCGCCGATTTCGGCATGCCCGCCGGTCAGCTCCATGTTGCTTCAAACTTCGGCGCAATTGACAGCCCGGCTTGTGAGGCCAGCGCTGTTCCGGGGCGGAGCCAGCCCCGTCGCCTGGGCCATTCTGCTGCCGGGCATGCTTGGGCTCGGTGGACTCGCCTGGGGCGCGCGTCGGCGGCGCTGGTTGCAGCGCCTTGCGCTGTTGGCATTCATGGGCCTGGTCACTGTGCTGGGTACAACAGCGTGCAAGCCGCTTTACGATTACTACCAACACGGCCCGCCGCATCCTCCCGCGACGCCTTCAGGCACGTATACCGTCACCGTCACCGGACAGTCGACCAACGGCGTCTCCGCCATCACCAACAACACCACGATGGTGCTCACGGTAACCGGCGGTTCTTAACGGCGGCTCTCCAATTCTCGTGAAATCAAAAGAGGCGTGCCAGGTGGCGTTTTCTTGAGGGAAAACGCCACGAAACAGTTGCGGTTTCAACCAATGCAAATTGGAGAGCCGCTATACACTGCCTGCATGACGCGGCGCATTCCCCTTCCAGTAGAAGTCTATGCACTGGTGGAGCAGACGCCGGCCACCGTGCTGCTTGAGGGCGGGAAACAGGACGACTCCGAAACCAGGAAAAAACCATGGACTCAGTTGTTCACGGCTCCCTTGCGCATGTGCGTCGCGCATTCGGCGGCAGACATTCCTCCGCTGTTTGCCGACCTTGAGAGCGCGGTAGCCGCTGGCCATTGTGCGGCGGGATTCTTCAGCTACGAGTGCGCAAGCTGTTTTGAGCCGAAGGCAGGAACGCGCGCGCCGAAATCAGGCGAGCCGCTGGCCTGGTTTGGGATCTACGCGCGGAGCTATGCCTTCGATCATCAATTGGGCAGGTTTGTTGACGGCGAGCCGCCTGAGCTCGAGCGATTCCGCGGCCAGTTGTCGATTGCGGAAACGGCAGAGCCAGCGCCGGAGGTCGCCGCGGAGTTTGGGCTTGCCGAGGCCGACTACGCCCGGCGCATCGCCGCGATTCACGACTGGATTCGCGCCGGGGATGTGTATCAGCTGAATTTCACTGCGCCGATGCGGTTTGAAGCGCCGGGCAGTGCTGCAGCGCTCTACGCACGGCTGCGCGCACGTCAGCCGGTTGATTACGGAGCGTTCCTGCATTGGCAGCCGAACCGTCGCATTCTCTCGTTTTCGCCGGAGCTGTTCTTTCGCGTCGAAGAAGGCGGCGGGACGAGACGCATTGTCACGCGTCCGATGAAAGGCACGGCGCCGCGCGGGCGCACCACGCGCGAAGACAGGGCCATCGCCGAGTGGCTGCATGGCGACGCAAAAAACCGCAGCGAAAACGTGATGATCGTCGACCTTGTGCGCAACGACTTGGGCCGTGTAGCCAAGACCGGGAGCGTGAACGTCGACGAGCTCTTCGCCGTCGAGCGCTACCCCACGCTCTGGCAGATGACCTCGACCGTCAGTGCGGAGCTGCGGCCCGAGGTGCGATTCCACGACATTTTTCGTGCGCTGTTTCCCTGCGGGTCAATCACCGGCGCGCCCAAAGTGCGGGCCATGCAGCTCATTGCCGAGCTCGAATGCGCGCCGCGCGCCGTGTATACAGGCGCGATCGGCTTCTTCTCGCCGCGGCAGACAGTCTTCAACGTGGCCATTCGCACGCTGGAGCTCGATGGTGCGCGCGGAACCATGGGCATCGGCAGCGGCGTGGTCATCGATTCCGATCCGGCACAGGAATTCCGCGAGTGCCTGCTCAAGGCGGAGTTCGTCACGGGCCCCGCGCATCGCGCCACCACTCCGATCGCCGAGAACGTGCGCATCGTCAGCCAGCCCGACAAGTTTTCTCTGATCGAGACGATGCTTTGGGAAGGCGGCTACCCTCTCATCGAGTTGCATCTCGATCGGCTCGAGGATTCAGCCAGTTACTTTGGCTTTGCGTGCGATCGTGCCGCGGTGAAAGCGAAGCTGGAAGCACACGCGCGCCAATTTGCCGATTCCGCTCCGCGTAAGGTGCGCATGCTGTGTGACGCTGAAGGCAATGCGCAGATTGGGAGCGAAGTGATTCGAGCGGCCTCTGCGACGGACCGAATTGGCCGTGCCGGCATCTCCAGAGTCCGCACCGATCCTGCCGACGCCACGCTTTATCACAAAACCACGCAGCGCGCGCTTTACGGCCTGGAATATGGGCGGGCTATCGAGCGAGGCTGCGACGACATGCTTTTCCTTAATTTGCGCGGCGAAGTCACCGAGGGCGCCATCAGCAATATTTTTATAGAGAAAGACGGCCGCTGGTTCACGCCGCCCATTGAATGCGGTTTGCTGCCCGGCGTCTATCGCCGGCATCTGCTCGAAACGCGGCCGGAGATCGAGGAGCGTGTGCTGTTCGAGGAAGATTTGCGCCACGCGGACGCGATCTACCTGGCCAACGCAGTCCGCGGTCTGCGCCGCGTGGAGATCAGCTGGTGAGGGAGTCGCGCAACGTAGTCTTTCTTGGTCCCTCGTTCCCTTGGTCCCTCGGTCCCTGTCTCCTCACTCCGGGCGCATCACAACCTTGATCGCCTCGCCCGACTGCAGCAGTTCCATCGCCTTCTTGAACTCGCTCAGCTTGAGACGATGCGTGATCACCGGCTCGAGGTTCAGCTTGCCGGTAGCCAGCAGCGCCTCCATCTGAAACCACGTCTCGAACATCTTGCGGCCATTGATGCCCTGCACCGTTGCGCCCTTGAAGATGATGTCGCGGGCAAAATCGAGCTCGAAGGGACGCGAAGGAATGCCGAGCAGCGAAGCGCGTCCGCCGGTACGCAGCAGCGCGAAACCCATCCGCATGGCCTCGGGATGGCCCGACATTTCGAGCAGAACGTCGACGCCGGTGCCCCCTGTGGCATCGAAAATCTGCTTTTCTACATCATCGGTCGTGGGATCGAGAGCAAGATCGGCCCCCATCTCCAGTGCTACACGCCTGCGAAGCGCATTGACCTCGGTGGCGAAGACGCGCGCCGCTCCGCACGCTTTGGCCACGGCTATCGAAAACAAACCAATCGCGCCGCAGCCTGTGACCGCGACGGTCTTTGCAGCAATCGGCCCCGCCAGCACCGTGTGCACCGCGTTGCCCAGCGGGTCGAGCAGCGAAGCATAGTCGTGCGGGATCGACGGCGACAGCTTCCAGATATTCGACTCGGGAATGACGGCATAGCTGGCGAAAGCCCCGTCGGCATCCACGCCCAGAATGCGGACGTGCTGGCACACATGCGCCAGGCCGGTGCGGCATTGCAGGCACTTGCCGCAGGCCACGTGCATCTCCGCGCTCACCAGATCGCCTTCGTGCACAGTCGTCACGCCGCGGCCCACTTCGGCCACCGCGCCCGAGAACTCGTGCCCCGGAATCAGCGGCGGATGAATGCGCCCCTTGGCCCACGGATCCCAGTTGTAGATGTGCAGATCGGTTCCGCAGACGCTCGCGGCCTGCACGCGCACCAATACCTCGCCGGGACCTGGAGCGGGAACCGGGACCTCGCGCAGTTCGATGCCGGGCGCGGCTTTGGCTTTTACAACGGCCTGCATGGTTGCGGGCATAAGCGCGGACCCTTTCTGAAACGGCAGACAACCAAGTCTATCAACCAGCAATGGGTGGTAGAACGTGATAGGGAGTTGAAAACATGGCGAAGAAGAGGTTTGCGGCGCGATGGAACATTGGTTTCTTGATGACATTCTTGTTGGCGGCCATTTTTGCCGCAGGGCCGATCGCGCACACGCAAACGGAAGATCAGGCGTGGCTGCGCTATGCGCCCCTTCAAATGCCTGCCGAAATTCCCATATCCGTTCGCGCTCTCTCGACCGATCAGCTAGAGCTATCAGCCGTGCAGGAACTCGAGAGCGGCCTCGCCGGATTCTCGGGCCAAAAAGTCCAGACCACGGAGAGCGGCGAAATCGTCGTCGGCACGCTCGATGAAGTGCACGCCGCCTTTCCCGGCCTTCAAGTCCCTGCGCACCTCGCGGCCCACGGCTTCTGGCTTAAGAAAACGACTTGGAAAGGTTGGAGAGGCCATCCGCTCATCATCGTGGCCGGCTCCAACGAGCACGGTGCACTCTTCGGCGCATTTGACCTTTTGCGACGCATCGCAACCGGCGCAGATATTTCCCATCTCGACGTGATCGAAGCCCCCGCCATGCCCATCCGCTGGGTGGACGAGTGGGACGACGCCGATGGCCGAGTCGAACGCGGCTACGACGGCCGGTCTATTTTCTTTGAAGGCGGCAAGGTTCGCGACGATTTGAGTGAGGCGACCGCCTACGCCCGGCTGCTCGCGTCGGTCGGCATCAACGGGTGCAACGTGAACAACGTGAACGGGGCTTCGCCCTTTTTGGCTTCGGACATGATCCGTGGGCTGGCAAGAATCGCCGACGCCATGCGGCCGTGGGGCGTGCGCCTCGCCATCAGCGTCGATATCGCCAGCCCGCAGAAAGTTGGTGGTCTCAAGACCTTCGATCCGCTCGATCCGGACGTGAAAGCCTGGTGGACCGCAAAGATCGACGAGATTTACCAGCAGATTCCCGATCTCGCAGGCGTCACGGTAAAGGCCGATTCCGAGGGCCAGCCCGGCCCCGCCAGCTATGGCCGCAGCCCGGCCGACGCCGCCAACGTGCTGGCTAACGCTCTCGCGCCTCACGGCGGCGTGGTGCTCTATCGCGCCTTCGTCTACAACAATCACCTCGACTCGAACGACATGAAAGCCGATCGCGCGCGCGCCGCTTACGACATCTTTCATCCCCTCGATGGGCAGTTCGCTCCGAACGTGATTGTGCAAATCAAATACGGCCCCATCGATTTCCAGGCGGAGGAGCCGGTGTCGCCCCTCTTCGCCGGTCTCGACAAAACGAGCGAAGCCATGGAGCTGCAGATCACGCAGGAGTATCTCGGCCAGCAGCGGCATCTCGTATATCTCGCGCCACTATGGAAGGAGAAACTCGACTTCGATCTGCGCGCGGAAAACCCCGCTACACCGGTAAAAGAAATCATTGAGGGGAAAACCTTCAACCGGCCTCTCGGTGGAATGATCGGCGTCTCCTGCGTGGGACGCGATGGGTGGCTGGGTGCGCCGATGGCGATGGCCAACCTCTACGCGTTTGGCCGCCTCGCGTGGAATCCCAACCTTAGCGCGGACGAGATCGCCGCGGAGTGGACAAAGCAAACCATCAGCACCACACCCGAAGTGGTTGCGACTGTAGACAAGATGCTCATGCAGTCGTGGCCCACGTACGTGCATTACACGGGCTTTCTCGGTACACAAACGCTCACTGACATTACCGGCAGCCACTACGGGCCCAACATCGAGGCGAGCGAGCGCAACGGATGGGGCCAGTGGCACCGCGACGACGCCAAAGGCATCGGGATGGACCGAAGCGTCGCCACGGGAACGGGCTATGCCGGCCAATACCCACCCGAGTTGGCCAGGATTTACGAATCGGCGGCCACGACACCCGAAAGCTTGTTACTGTTCTTCCACCACATGCCGTGGACCTACAGGTTGCATTCGGGCAAGACCATCATCCAGTACGTCTACGACATCCACTACCAAGGCGCAGAAGAGGCAGCTCAGCTCGGCAAGGAGTGGGCAACGCTTAAAGACAAGATCGATCCGCAGCTCTTTGAAGACGAGCGCGCGCGGCTCGAGTACCAGGCCGGCCACGCGATTGTCTGGCGCGACGCCATCGTGCAGTACTTCTTGAAAGAGACCGGCATTCCCGATGCGCTGGGCCGCGCCGGGCACTATCCGGGCCGGCTCGAGGCCGAAGACGCGCGCCTCAGCGGATACAAAATCATCGACGTCACGCCGTGGGAAGACGCATCCGGAGGAAAGGCTGTGGCGTGCGACCCGAACTCCGCGCAAAAGACCTGCACTGCGGAGTGGACCTATACCGGGCGCGCCGGCCGCTTTGACATTGCCGTCCAGTACTTCGACTTGCAGGGTGGCGTTGCGCACTTCACGCTCGGGATCAATGGAGCAGAGATTGTCTCGTGGGCCGCAAAGGACACGTTGCCTTCGCGCCGGCCCAACGGCGACAACTCAACCCGGTATACCGCGCGCGGCCCCGATGGACGAGGCATCGAGTTGAAGCCGGGCGATGTGCTGCGCATAGAAGGCGCGCCCGATGGCAAGGATCCGGCGGCGCTCGATGCCATCGAGATCGATCCGGCAGAATAATCTGTGCTGAATCCCGCCGGCCAGCGCCGTTCCAGTGCGCCACAGCGGTGCGTTGCGGCTTGATTTGAAGGAAGAACTTCGCCGTCAGCCACGGCCGTCTGCCGCTGCCGGCTGTGCCGCGCGCATCTTTTCGATTTCGTCGATAAGCTCCAACACCTGCTCCCGCTTGCGTTCGCTCAGATCAAGAAAGCGGATTCCCACATTGTTGCGATCGTGGATGGACTGAATGACGCCGCCCAGCCGGAACGCCAGCCCCTCAAGCCGAAACTCCGTTTCTACTCGCGTGTAAATCCCCACTGGAAACCGTTCGTCGGTGCGGATGCGGCAGCCAGTCAGGCTCAAGTCCACAATGCGGCCGCGCAGCGTGGATCCGACGTTCACAAGAAGGATCGTGGCAGTGGTGTCCACTTCATGGCGGACCTGCTGCCGGCGTTCACGGCCAGAGGAAGCTTTCGGGGCCTGCGTTCGGGCTTCCGGCAAAGGCGCGTGCACGCCAGGCCGCGCCGGTTCGGGCAGCTCCATGACCCCGCCTGCAATCGGCTCGCGACTCCGGTCCTGGCTACGCTCCGTGGTTTCGCGCCCGGCCAATTGCGGAGCTTGTTGTTCGGCGAGCAGAAGATTCACGGCGTCAGCTCGGGCTCCCGCGGCTTCCTCCATGGTGCAAATCACATGGGCCAACTCCACCATGCGCCGCGGGACCATATTCACGAAGTGAATGCCGAGAAGGTTTTGCCCGTCCGTCCATTGCAGCACGCCACGAAAGCGAAATGAGATTCCGTTGATTTTGAAGAAGACTTCCACAGGCAGGCGGTTGCGTGCCGTCACCCGTTCCCTGGTGCGGAGGCGGCAACCTTCCTGGCTCAAGTCGACAAGACGAGCCTCAAGCGGCGCGCCATAGCCAACGAAAAGAACAACCGAATCTTCATCGACCGAATAGCGCGGATCGGTACGGCGTTCCTGCGGGGCCGCAAACTCGTCCCTGTCTTCCCACGCGCCCATGGCCTGCTCCGCTCGAATCGTTCAGCGGAGGTCGATGCCCGCAAGCTAATGTCCGTCGGCCAACTCCAAGGTCTGGTCCCACGGCTCGACGGGCGCGGCCTCTGCGGCTTCGCGGCCCACCAGGCGATCGTAGCGATACACATCGCTGGTGGTGCCCAGCGACTCGTTGTACAGACTGATGGCGCCGATGAGCTGCCTAAGCTCCTCGCTGAACGCGTGTATCGCCTGCAACTGAATGGCCGTCGCGGGAAGCTCGTATTGGGAAGTCTTAATAAACTTCTGAAAGCCCCGGTCGAGCAAACGCCCCACTTCACCCTTCACCATCACTCCCGGGTGGACGGCGTACGCCGCCGGTACCTCTTCTGGATCTTCGGCGCGGCGCGGAGGAACCAGAACCGCTCCCACCCCGTGCTTGCTCACCAGCATGCCCCCGGCAGTGCCGGCAAACTCACTCACCTCGAAGGAGTGTGCGCGCAACAGTTCCAGCGTCTGATCGAAGTTCGGATGGGGGGATTTCTTCTTCATTGAGTTCTGCCTGCTTTGGAAGGTTTGTGAATAGAGCCGGCCAATCCTTGTAACTCCAATCTCGCATACCTGCGCTCCGCGCCGCAATTCCTGGCCGCCCCATCCAGGTCATGTTCGGACTCTGCGCCTGATCCTGGTCCCGCCACTTCGTTCATTCGGTCTGCCAACCGGCGCAGAGGGTCACTCATGCGGATTTGTGATTTCAGCGTGAAATCCACTAATCCCTATCCTGTGGAAAAGCAAAAACTTCTTTACACCGCCCTGTGAAGGGATTCATAATCGTTTTCCTTGGAGAGCTTGCGCTTCCCGTTTCACTTCCCCCATCGCAAACGAAACTCCGAGCAAATCAAGGAGGATTCCCAGAAAATGAAGATACTAAGCCCTGCTCTGTTAGGACTCTCTTTCGCGGTCGCTGGAAGCCTGTTCGCCGCGGCACAAGACATGCAAGGCCCGCCCAAGGTTCTCCAGTTGACGCGGGAATTCGTCAAGCCTGGCAAGGCCGGCGCCATTCACGACAAGTCGGAGAGCAAATTCGTGGCCGCCATGGCTGCCGCCAAGTGGCCCACCCATTACTTTGCCCTGATGTCAATCTCGGGCAAGTCGCGGGCCCTGTATCTCACTGGCTATCCGTCCTTCAAGGCGTGGGAAGACGATTATCTGGCCCAGATGAAGAACAAGACTCTCTCTGCCGAGCTCGAAAAGGATGCCGAAGCCGACGGCGAGCTGCTCGATGGAATGGACCAGTTCGTTCTCTACTATGACGAGGATTTGAGCTACAGGCCCAGCCCGACTCTGGCCCACGCCAAGCTGATGGAGATCACGTCTTTCCATATCAAGCCCGGCCATGGGAAGCAGTGGCATGAGCTGAGCGAACTGGTGATCGATGCGCACAAAAAAGCCGGTGACAGCGCGCACTGGGCCACCTTTGAAATTGCCTACGGCGGCGCCGATGAGTACGTCGTCTTCAGCGACGACAAGTCGATGGCCGACATTGACACCGGTTATGCGGAAGACAAGCAATTCCGCGATGCTCTTGGCGACGATGGACTGAAAAAGCTCCGCGAGCTTGAAGCAGACTGCATAGAAAGCATCGATTCGGAGCTATTTGGCATCAACCCAGCCCAGAGCTATCCGCCGGATGAGTGGGTCAAGGCCGATCCCGATTTCTGGAAGCCGAAGCCAGCCGCGGCGCCTGCCGCCAAGCCGGCCGCAGCCAAGAAGCCCACACAGTAGTGCTCCTGCGCTGCTCAACCAACGTCTCGCGCCGGCGGCTTTGCACAATGCGAAGCCGCCGGCATCGAGCCCCATTTGGCGCCGGCCCGATACACTAAAAGAGAGACCGGAGAATCCGCGCCATGGGCACCGCCACGAACAACGGAATTCCGCAAATCACTGTGCTGGAGCTCAAGCAGCGCCTCGACGCCGGCGAAGATCTTTTGATCCTCGATGTCCGCGAGCCCTACGAGTACCAGATCGCCAACATCGGCGGCACGCTCATCCCGCAGGGCGAGGTCCCGCGCCGGCTGGCCGAGATCGACCGCAACCGCGAGATCGTTGTGCAGTGCCGCTCCGGCGGGCGCAGCCAGCGCATCGCCGAATTCCTCGCCGCGCAGGGCTATCCAAACGTCAAGAATCTTGCCGGTGGAATCCTCGCATGGGCTGACCAGATCGACCCCAGGCTGACCAAGTACTGAACGTGCACGCCGTTGCGCCCGATTCGCCCGCGCTGCACTCCGAAAGACATGACCCTCAACTCTCCAGTCCTGACCGGCCGCCACATTCGCCTTGAGCCGCTCTCGCCCGCCCACTGCGACGGCCTTGTCGCCGCATCGTCCGGCGATCCCATCCTCTATCAATGGAGCGCCGTCCCCATCGGCCGCGACGCGGTTCATCGCTACATTGAGACTGCTCTCGCCTGGCGCGAGGCCGGCACCGCCGCGCCTTTTGCAACTGTCCGCATCGCCGACGGCGTCGTCATCGGCTGCACGCGCTTTTTTGATATTGACCGCTTCGATTGGCCGGCTAGCCCATCCCCGAAACAGCCGCGAGCTTCCCGACGTCTGCGAGATTGGCTACACTTGGCTCTCGCACGCGGCTCTCCGCACCGCAGCCAATACCGAGGCCAAGCTGCTGATGCTCACGCACGCCTTTGAGGAGTGGCAGATGCTCCGTGTCTGTCTGCACACCGACGCGCGCAACAGGCGTTCGCAGGCGGCCATTGAACGCATCGGCGGGAAATTCGAGGGCGTTCTCCGCGCGCACAAGATAGCCGCGGACTTCACCGTGCGCGACTCCTGGCGCTATTCGATCCTTGCGGCGGAATGGCCCGAGGCGAAGCTTCGCCTCACGGAACGACTGCGGCCGGCGTAATGCACCGCAGGTGTTTTCGAATCGTTGGCAGGCTTGCCGGAAATTACCGCGCGGGCCCGGCGCCAAACACCCGCTTGAACCACCCCGGCTCGCGTTCGCAATAAGGCGACCTTTGGCGCTTCGAGTGCAGGTGGTAGTCTCGGCACCGCTGGCAGTCGCCGTGCCGCGAACAATCCCGCTTGGGGCACGTGCACACGGCCGGCCGCTCGCCGACGATCGAAAAAACCTTCGCCCCGGATTTCATGACGCTTCGAGAGCGGGTTTCCCGTTCTCGTCCATCTTGCCGAAGATCATCTTGCCGCTGGCAGTCTGCAGCACGCTGGTAACCGAAATCCCAACCGACCGCCCGATCAGCTTCCTGGCGTGATCCACCACCACCATCGTGCCATCGTCCAGGTAGCCCACGCCCTGGTTGTACTCCTTGCCTTCTTTCAGGATCATCACGTTCATGCGTTCGCCCGGCAGGACCACGGGCTTGAGGGCGTTGGCCAGGTCGTTGATGTTGAGCACGTCCACATGGTGCAGGTGAGCCACCTTGTTCAGGTTGAAGTCGTTGGTCACCACCTTGGCCTCCCACTTCTTGGCCAGCTCCAGCAGCTTCAGGTCCACCTCGCGGATCGAAGGAAAATCGTCGGGCACAATCTGCACATGGATCTTGTCGTTGGACTGCATGCGCTGCAGCATATCCAGGCCGCGTCGCCCACGCTGGCGCTTTGAGCCGTCGGTGGAGTCGGCAACGATCTGCAACTCGCGCAGCACGAACTCCGGCACCACCAGCATGCCGTCAATAAAGCCGGCCTCGGCGATGTCGGCGATGCGGCCGTCGATAATGACGCTCGTGTCCAGCACTTTGGCGCTGCGGCGTGTCGGCCTATCGCCCGAGAAGACGGTGCCCAGTGCGGCGGGATTCAGCAGGTCGCCCTTGCTCGCTCCCACCAGGAGGCCCACGTAGGTCATCAGCAGGAGCACGAAGATCTGCAGCACGGCGGAGTTCGAACCGGTCAGCGGCGCTGAGCGCAGCACAAGGCAAAACAGCGCCGCGCCAATGATGCCGAGAATGCTGCCCACAACCGCGCCGATCAGCCGCCGCAATGTGAGAGCCCTGACGCGCAGTTCGAAGACAATCACCGCGCAGGCCGCGCCCGCGCCCGCGAGTGCTCCCTCCCAACCCGTCTGGAGCCCGAAGGGCCGGAGGAAATAACAAACCACGGCAAGCAAGATAACAAAAAGAAGACGCAAAAGAACCAGGTCCATACGAACCAACTTTCACCGGCAGCAGCACTTTACTGCCGGCCGATGGCCCCAATCTAAAGCCATCGATGGCGAGTATGCCCATAGCAATGCACCATCGTCAAGAGGGAATCGGGAAGCCAGGGAACAAGGACTTAGGGACTAGGAGCGGGAAGCAGCCAATAGCCAGTAGCCAGTAGCCAATAGCCAGCAGGGAGTAGAAAGGAACTACCTCGCGGATTTCGCGTCGAAGTGAATGGAAAACGACCGATTCAATTGACGGCACGCGCGCGTCTTTTCGATTCCCTGCTGGCTACTCCCTACTGGTTGTCTTTCTCACGAAGCAGCAGCCAAAGCTTCGTCCTGCGGGATGCGCTGCGCGCCCTTGCGCGGGCCGCGCTTGCGCGCGCTCATCACTTTCACGCGCTCCAGCAGTTCCAGCGACGAGCAGCCCTTCCTTGCCATCACCGCATCGGCCACATGGATCTCTCCACCCACAGCCTGACCTTCGGCGAGCAGGAGCATCGGCACATGAGACCGCATGCGCTTCAGCCGCTCGGCAAGCTGAAATCCACTCATCTGGGGCATGTTGGTGTCGGCCAGGACAAGGTCGATTTGCGGCGTCGTTGTAAATACGGCGATCGCCTCCTGGCCATTTGAAGCCGCCAGCACGCGATAGCCGTTCGTTGCCAGCGTGAACTTGAGCACGGAAAGCTCTTGTTCGTTGTCGTCTACACAGAGAATCACTTTCTTTGGACGCATGGTCTTGGGAATACTCCTGGATGCAAATTCAACCACATGATTCAAGGCAACAGTTCACCGCCGGCCCGGCAGTTCAAGTCTTCAAATGTGTGGCCCGGTACGCGGAAGGAAGACATGCTCACGTTTGTTGGATCGTTGATTCCGATTCGCCGGCGCAGCGATCCGCGACCAAGGAGGGCGCGCCCGCTCACAACACCGGGAACCGGCACAAGATCCTCCGCGGCTAAGTCTTGCTTCGCGGTCAAGTGCTCAGCGTTTTGGCGCGCTTGAAAACTCCAATCAAAACGCGCCAGAAGAATTGTCTGCTACGAATCGAAACAGTACGAGCAGCGGCGGGTGATGAAAAGAGGGAATAAGAAACGAAGACGGCACTGAAAATCCGACTGAAACAAAGGTAAAACCGCTACAACCAACACACATCGTCACTTGCGAAGATGAATTTCTGTTGAAAGCATGTGCATCACGGCAGGAAAAGCTGTCCTTTTGCAACAAGAACTGTGCTGCCCGCAACGCGCACATCGCTGACCTTGGCTGATTCTCTTTTGGCGGAGAGGAAAAGATCGCTCGGCCGGCCCATCTCCACGCCTTGGCGCACGTGCACTCGCGCACCTGAAGAAACCGCGCCGCGAGCCACGAGATACGCGATGGCGCAGCCGGCTGCCGAACCCGTTGCCGGATCTTCACCACCGTAGAACTGCATGCGTGCCCTGTACTCTGTACTTTCCTGGCTTTGTTCGAGCGCCGGGGCCAGGACATAGAACCACCGCGCCCCACGGTCTCGCAGCCACGCGGTAGCATCCTCCTGATTCACTTTGAGGCGCGCCAGCGCGCCCTCGGAGCGAAGGGCCACAATGGCGAAGGCTGTTCCTGTCGAAACGACCTGTGGCGGCAACGCGGGATCGAGGTCGTCTGGCAACAAACCCGCCAACCGAGCGACAACCGTTGCATCCAGCTCCGCGCCGAACTCCGGATCGCGCTGTGTCATCTCACCGAAGATTCCCTTCGAGCTTCCGGCATCCGCCTCGAAGCGCACCGGAATTGGCCCGACATTCTCTTTGAGGGTCACCGTATCGCCTTCGACCGTTTCGGGCGCGATCATCTTCAACACTCCCGCCGTGCCCAGCGTGGGATGGCCCGCAAACGGCAGCTCCTCTCGCGGCGTGAAGATGCGCACGCGCACGCCCTCAACCCGCTCAATCTCCGCTGGCCTGCGCTCGACAAACGTGGTCTCTGACAGATTGAACTCGCGCGCGACCGCCTGCATCTGCTCGGTTGCCAAACCGCACGTGTTCATCACCACGGCCAGCGGATTCCCCGCCAACGGCTCGCTGGTGAAAACGTCCATGACAAAGTAGTTCAAGTCCGGCACGGCCTGAAACGCCTCCGCGATGAATTCAGTCTACGAGTGATTTCAGCGCGGCGCACTTGTGGAAACACGCGCTCCTGTGGAAACACTCGTTGGACGTTGATTGCGAAGAATTTCTTATAGTTCGATCAGCGGGCGCGGCTGCCGGATTCGGGAGCGATCCAGGAAGAGCCTCAAGCGGAGAGCCTCGCCGCGTTCAACGGCCACAAGGCGCATCTGACGGCGAACATGGTCGATGTCATCCAGCCGGTCCAATTGCGCTTCGTCGTGATCGGCGTCGCGCTCCAGTCGCGCGATGCGTTCTTCAATGGTTTGACGGAACCTCGGACTGATCTCGAATCCATCCTGGGCGGCGCATTGAATGGCCATGAAGAGCACCTCGAAGCGGGAAGGCCTGAGGTCGAAAGTTTTTCGCCGGCGGCCTCAAGTTTTTCCTATTGCTGCCGATACTACCGAAGCACCTTTCTCTGCGCCAGATTACGGCGTCGCGCAACTTTCGTAACGTACTGTCCGAAAATGCTACAGTTCGTGGTTCTCAGTCAGGCTTTTGGGCGCACATAGAAAGGGTGCTCGAACGTCGAGTCGGCAAACCTGCACTGAGGACTGTGAACAATGAACTGTCTTTACCGGTTCGCCACAACGCCCAACTCGATTTGCGTTCCGCTGTCGAATTGAACGTCCTTGAGCGGGGCCAGCAACACGCCCGAAGAGGAACTGTTGCCGGCCAGCATCACACCGCGAATGTTCGTCGGATGCGGCCGAGCGCGCGCCGCCGCAACTCCGTGAGCACCAGTGTCCGCGCTCAAGTCAACGCCGGGCTGAACCGTGCTATCCGTCGAGCCAGGAGTCGAGTCTCGACTGGCGCCCGCTCTGTTGCCCCGTCCCCCGGCGCCATCCGAGGTTCTGTCCACCGGGCTGGTCGACATACCGTCTCCATCCGCTGCTGCCACGCCGCCGTAGTCAGGGCTCATTCTTCCACTGTTGACCAAGGGGCCCAAGGGCGCTGGCGCGCCCAAGGCGTTGCCTTCGTTATCTTGTCTCGCGGTCGCGGCCATGCCGCTCGGGCTCACTCCACGGATCAATGTGTAAACGGAAATGCTCTGCCCGCTCTTCAATTCCGCGTGATCGAACGCAATCGCGATGCGTGCCGGCCCGTGTTGCTGGTCGTATGCCTGCGCTTCGGTTATGCGGCCCACCAGCCGCGAACCTCTCGGAATCACCGTGCCGTCCGGAGGTCTGTACCTTATCCGTGGTCTTGAGCACAACGCGATCGCCGACTTTGGCGGTCTTCGAATCCAGCTTGCCTTCGAGTTCGCCCGTCACCGCGGACATCTCCCACGCGTGTGAAGCCGCCAGGTCGCCGAACCCTCCAGCGGCCGGCGCGTAGGTCACCTTTGCGGAGTCACTTGTCGAAGGACCTGCGTTTGGGTCTGTATTGGAATCTTGCGCGAGGAGGGGAAGACCGGCGAGCGTGGCGATGGTCACCGCGACGGTGATGGCGAATTTCATCCCGAAATCCTTTTGACCCCCGCGTCCATATCCCGGCCGAAGAACCCAACGCGGTGCAGGGATTCTTAGTTCTCTGGCGACGGTGCGTAGTAGCCTTTGCGCACCTGCACTTTCAGGTTTTCGCCGTTATCGCCGTGACACTCCAACCCGATGCGCCGGAATGTCCCGTCCTCTTTGGTGTTGCTGGGGGTGTAACTGGCCACGTATTGCGTGCGCAGTTCAGCCTCGATCTGCTCAAACGCGGCCTTCAGCTTGGCGCCGTTGTTGCCCACGTCGATGATCCGGCCGCCTGACTCGTCAGAGATCTGCTTCGCCGGGGAGTAGCCGTAATAGCCCTCACCCTGGCTCCAGTACATTTCGCGGTCGGCAATCAGGATCACGTAAATGATGATGTTGTTTCTCTCCGCAGCGGCAATGGCGTCGCGGATCTTGTGATCGCTGCCTTCATCCTCGCCGTCGGTCAGGATGATCAGTGCCTTGCGGCCGCTCTCCTGGTTGAGTTTCTCGGTGGCGGCCTCGAAAATCGCGTCATAGAGCACCGTGCCCTTGGGATTGCTGATGGGAACGGGCCCGCCGCCCATGCCGGGAGGCCCAAGAGATCCGCCGCCGATGTTGATCTGCGCCTTGTCCATGGCGCGCGCCAGCAAGTGCGGGCTGTTGGTAAAGTCCTGCAGCAGGTCGACATTCACGTCGAATTCAGCCAGAAAGGCTTCATCCTGCTTCCGCAAAACCTGCTCCAGAAACTGGCTGCCTGCTTGCTGCTCCAGCGGCAGCACTCGTTGCTGGCTACCCGAGGTGTCAAGCAAAATGCCCAGCGTGAGTGGCTGGTCGGTTTCCGCTACAAAGCTCTTGAAGGTTTGCGGCGTCTTGTCCTCGCTCACCTGGCACGAATTGCGCGTGAGATGCGGAATCAGGGTTCCGCTCTTGTCCTTGACCGTGAAGAACAGGTCGACCAGGTTCACCTTCACCTTGAGGGTCTCCATTGACGTCTCTTCCGGTGGAGGAGCAGGCGCAGTGCTCACCGGAGGCGCGTCAGGCGAGGGCGCAAGCTGGGCCCATCCCGGCGTCGCCAGCACCGGCAAGCCAACCAAAAACGCAGCAAATCGACTCCTCAGGCGCATGATGCTCCGTTAGACGAAAACTCCACTCCTAAGAGAGCATAACGCGCCTGTTTGCGGGCCCGGAAGGCAACCTGGGCGCGTCTGCCGCGTCTGATAGTCTGTGGGTTGCGGCCTATCTGGCGCGTGTCGCCAGTTTCAGCGGTTCGCTCAGCGGTCCGTATCGAGCGTATTGGGGAGGAAAACTTCGCGGTGAAAGGGTGGAAATCCATTGCGCCGGCAGGGCTACTGGGTTTAGGGCTGTTTTTGGCGTCGGGAATCCTGGCCCAACAGCAGACTTCCGTTCCCGATGCGCCCACTCCGCAAGCTCCGCCGCCACTCCCCGGTGTGAACGGTGCGATTACTCCCGGACTTGGCGCACCCGGGACGCCGCCCAATTCAAGCTCATCTCCGGCTCCTGCTCCTGCTCCTGCTCCGGCGCAGTCTGCCCCTGATCAACCGCCCGCCCCTTCGAGCCAGGAACCCGCTGTTCAGCCGCAGCCCAACTCGCAGGACGCCCCCCCGGAGCAGGGCAATGCCGCAGTGGCAACCTTCCGCGTGCAAGTGAACTTCGTCCAGGTTCCCGTCACGGTGAAAGATTCCAAAGGGAATCTGGTCTCGGGGCTTACCTGGCGCGACTTCACCGTCTATGAGAACAACACCCGCGAAGCGCTGCGGGTGTTCAGCGTAGATCCTCAGCCGCTTTCCATCGCATTTGTCATCGATCAGACCGTGCCCTCGAACATCATGACCCAGGTGAACAACTCCATGGGCTCCATCCAGGGTGCGCTTGCGCCCTATGACGAGGCCGCGGTCTTCACCTATACCAATGGCCCCAAGGAGTGGACTGGCTTCACCGGCGCGCAGAGCGCCCGGCTTCCCGCCGTGCTCTCGCTGGCGCAGGCCACGGGCAGCGACCCTATGGTGCCCGACCCCAGCTCACCGTTCTCAGCCTGTGCAATCTCCATCAACGGGAATTGCCCTGACCCCAACCTCCAGCCGGGCAAGTCGACCCAGACGATTGGGGAACTCAATCTTCCCAAGGACATTCACACCCTCAACGACGCAATCCTGGCGGCGGCTAAGGAGCTTTCCACGCGCCCCAAGGACCGCCGGCGCATCATCTTTGTCATCTCCGATGGCAAGGAGTATGGCAGCAAGGCCACCTGGAAAGAAGTGGTGCGCTACCTGCAAACCAACAAGATCGCCGTCTACGGCACGTTGGTGGGCGATACGGGACACTGGGGCGGCGAGTGGGTTGACCGCATCCACATCCCCTTCACCGGTGTCTACGACAACATTCTCTACAGGTACACTGCCGAGACCGGCGGCGACTATTACGCCGAGGGCGGCGTGAACGGCATCGAGCGGAGCTACGCCAAGATTGCTGAAGAGGCCCGCGACCAGTACACGCTGGGCTACTTGACCAGCGAGTCGTTCTACGACGACAAGTTCCGCCCCATCGATGTGCGTGTCGATCGGCCCAACGTCACGGTGATCGCCAAGCGCGGCTATTATCCTTCCGCGCAGGATTATAAGTAAGCGCGCAGCAGAGTCGTGGGCCAGCTTGTGTGCGCTTTGAAAGGGCACGACTTTAGTCGTGCCGTAATTCGCACAAAATGAGTCGGGGGCTTTAGCCCCTGAGGGAATAATCTTCCAAGCTAGTCCACGACTGCAGCCCTAACAAGCAAAAGCCTGTGCGTTAGCACAGGCTTTTCTCGTTTCAAAGATTAAGCGGGACACGACGCACCTGAGGCCTAAATCCCCGCACCGCCTGCAAAGGCAGCGCTACTTGGGTCTCTTTTACTTGGGTTCGACCGGTGCGTTCGAAGCCGGTGGCGGTGGCGGCGTGTTCTGCAGCTGAGCCGGCGGCGCAGGCGGCGGCGGATCGGGGGTGCCTTTTATTCCCTCGCGGAAACCCTTTAATCCCTCGCCCAGACCTTTACCCAACTCCGGCAGCCGCTTCGCCCCGAACAGCACAAACGCAAGGATCGCCAGCACCACAATGTGCCACGGCTGAAGTAGATCGCCCATCGATGTTCCTCCGCGCGCTGAAACAGATACCGCGCGCTTCCTCAATCCCCTATTGTCGCACAAATCCGCTGCAGGATGCTCGGCTTCGGCCGGTTGTGGCAGACTGGAAAGAGCCTTGGAGGTTACCCAATGAAGACCGTCAAGCTGCTCGCCCTGGCGGGGTTACTGGCGCTCGGCAGCGGCGCGGCCAACTCCGCCGGCCGTGACATTTATCCCGATCCCTCGCAAGCCCGGGCCGATATTGCCGCCGCCCTCAAGACGGCCGCGGCCACCCACCGCCGCGTTCTTCTGGATTTTGGCGGCAATTGGTGCGGCGACTGCCAGGTGCTGGATCTCTATATGCACGACGACCGCAATCGGCCTCTCATCGAGTCGAACTTCGTTGTGGTCCACATCAACGTCGGCCACGTCGATGCCAACCTCGACCTCGCCGAGAAATATGGGGTTCCGCTCAACAGGGGCGTGCCCGCGCTGGCCGTCCTCAGCGAGCGCGGCGCGCTGCTTTACAGCCAGAAAAACGGCGAGTTTGAAGCCATGCGGCGCATGGAGTCGTCAGCCCTCACCGAGTTTCTGGTGCAATGGAGGCCCGCGCGTCCCGGCTGTTCCGCTGTCGTGGTCAACTGCTAGCGTCGTGCCTCTGAAGCTCGCATCATAAATAGCCCGTCATCCTGAGCGATGGTTGGCCGGTTCTTCGGCCAAACGGAGTCGAAGGACCTGCGGTTGCTTTTCAATGCGCTGCGGATTAACCATACTGCCAGACGGACTCATGCTGTGCGCCTGCCCGCGAAACCTGCAAGGAGACCCGATGGACCTCTCTCACGATAACCCCGGACAAAGCGATCGTCCCACCATCGCCACGCTTTCAAGCCGCGAGGTCTACCGCAACCGCTGGATGCGCGTGCGCGAAGACGAGATCCTGCGCTCCAACGGCCAAAAGGGCATTTATGGCGTGGTCGAGAAGCACGACGGGGCCATCATTCTGCCCATTGAGGACGGGCGCGTCTGGTTGGTGGAGCAGTTCCGCTACACCATTCGGGAGCAGGCGCTGGAGCTGCCCCAGGGCACTTGGGAAAGGGAGATCGAAGATCCCGAGGAACTGGCGCGCGGCGAGTTGCAGGAAGAGCTCGGGCTCAAAGCCGCGCAGATGATTCATCTGGGCACCTTGTGGGTTGCCTACGGTTTCGCGCACCAGCGCGAGCATGTGTTTCTTGCATCGGGTCTCTCGCCGGCGGAGAAGAATCCTGACGCCGAGGAGCACGACCTGGTGGTTCATTCCGTGTCTATCCCGGAATTTGAACGCATGATGCTCGACGGGACGATCCGGGACGAATGCACCGTGGCGGCCTGGGGCTTGTATCTGCTTTGGAAGGCCCGGCAAGGGTAAGCCACCGGCTCATCCCGCCTGCCAAGCTGGGGTCATCCGGCGCGTGACTCGCGTCACAAGCCAAAACCCGCAATTCCTGAATAATCAAGGCTGAACGAGGCGCACTGAGCGAATTTCGCGCCGGCACGGCAGTGTCTCACGGCCCTGCGCGAAGCGGAAATCGCCTTGGTTCGGGCCCCGGAACGTGCAACAGGGATCGAAGCGCGAGACCAAAAACGAGTCAGGCCATGTTAGAGGTCGTGAAAGCGCGCGCTGCCGGCCTCGACACCCGACAGCTTACCGTCAAGTCGGCTCGCTATGTCGAACTGGACTCCTTGCGCGGTTTGGCGGCGTTGATCGTCGTTCTGCACCATCTTCTAAACCTGTGGCAGGCTGACGCTGAGCCTGCTTCCGCGACGATCAGGTCTCTTCTGGGCCTTGTGTATCCCTTCGGCACCGAGGCCGTGATCCTGTTTTTTGTGCTGAGCGGCTTCGTCCTGTCCCTTCCCGCGATCAACGGTAAACCCCAAACATATTCCACATTTCTGATACGCAGAATTTTCCGCATCTACGTGCCCTATCTTGCGGCGCTCCTGGTCTCCGTCGCCGGAGCATTTTGGCTTCACGGTATCGTCACCAGGAGCATTTGGTTTCACCAGTTCTGGTCCGAGCCAGTCAACTGGAGCCTGGTTGGCCAACACGTGCTGTTCTTGAGCCTCTCTAACACTGACCAGTTTGACCCTCCCATTTGGTCGCTGGTTTACGAGATGCGCATCTCGCTCATCTTTCCGTTACTTTGCGGGACTGTTCTGCAATTGAAGAGTAGATGGTCTCTCGTGATCGCCGGCGGGCTCACATTAATCCCTATAGTTTTCGAGAGACTGGTGTACCACCTCGACGGTTCCGCGTTCGATTCGCCCCACTTTGCGGGGCTTTTTGTCCTCGGCATTCTTCTTGCACGCGAGAGAGGCAGGCTCGGAGCGTGGTTTCGCTGTCGCCGCCGAATCGCAAGGGTTCTGATTGGTGCAGCATCCCTGTGGCTCTTTTTGTTCGCTGGTCAATTATTTGTCGGAGCTACCGTCCACGCCCTCGATTTCCAACGTTCTTTGCTCTACATTTCGCAGTGGATCACCGCACTTGGCGCGGGCGGCCTGATGATCGTCGGTTTGAACTCAGCGTCCTGCCAACGCATTCTATTTTGGCGGCCGATCCATTTCCTTGGCCAGGTTTCCTACAGTCTCTACCTTTGGCATTTTGTTGTCCTCTTGTATTGCGTTCACCTCTTCTACGGCAAAGTGTCCCTCTGGGCCATTCTCTGCCTGACCTTCGCCCTGACCATGATCGTGTCATGGTTCTCCTATCGGTGGATTGAAGTCCCATCGATGAATCTCGGGCGCAGGCTCAGCAATGCCTTTCAGCCCCATCCGGCGCGTGACTCGCGTCACAAGCCAAAACCCGCAATTCCTGAATAATCAAGGCTGAACGAGGCGCACTGAGCGAATTTCGCGCCGGCACGGCAGTGTCTCACGGCCCTGCGCGAAGCGGAAATCGCCTTGGTTCGGGCCCCGGAACGTGCAACAGGGATCGAAGCGCGAGACCAAAAACGAGTCAGGCCATGTTCAAGATCGTGGAAGCCCGCACCGCCGGCCTCAACATCCGGCAGTTTATCGTCGCAGCGCCGCGCATCGCGCGCAAGCAGCGGCCCGGGCAGTTTGTCATTCTGCGGCTTCACGACCGGGGCGAGCGCATTCCCCTCACCATCAAAAGCGCCGATCCTGCGGCCGGCACCATCACCATCGCCGTGCAGGCCGTGGGCAAAACCACATCGCTGCTCAACTCGCTTGAGGCGGGCGACTCGATTCTCGATGTCGTCGGTCCGCTGGGCCGGCCCTCGGAGATCAGGAACTACGGAACGGCCGTGATTTTGGCCGGAAGCGTGGGCACGGCCATGGCGCTGCCCACTGCCAACGCGCTCCGCGACGCCGGAAATCACGTCATCTTCATTGAAGGCGCGCGCAGCAAAGAGATGGTGGTTTTCGAGGATGAAATCCGCGCGGCGAGCCATGAAGCCTGCATCCTCACAGACGACGGCAGCTACGGCGAACGGGGCCTGGTAACCAAGAAGCTCGATGAGTTGATTGTCACCGGCCGCAAGCTCGACTTCGTGCTTGCCGTTGGTCCCGTGCCGATGATGCGCGCCGTGGCCGAAATCACTCGGCCGCTGGGCATCAAAACCATGGTTAGCCTCAACTCCATCATGGTCGACGGCACGGGAATGTGCGGCGGCTGCCGCGTGCTTTTGGGCAACCAGAGCAAGTTTGCCTGCGTCGATGGGCCGGAGTTCGACGCCTCGCTGGTGAATTTCGACGTCCTGATGCAGCGCAACTCCATGTATCGCAGCCAGGAGTGCCAGTCCCTGAAGGAGTTTGAGCGGCACAAACACGAGGAACTCGCCGCACTGCGCGCCGCGCTGGCCACCAAAGAGAAAGAGGCGGCGCATTTGCGCGCGAGGCTGGAAGCGCAAGCGGAGAATCATCATGCCTGACGCGCCGCCCATTCCCATCAATGCGCTTCCTCTTAAAGAACGGATGCAGATTCCGCGCGTGCACATGC
This sequence comes from uncultured Acidobacteriaceae bacterium, assembly GCA_963835355.1. GTDB lineage: Bacteria > Acidobacteriota > Terriglobia > Terriglobales > Acidobacteriaceae > Telmatobacter. Next base: position 195,418 of record CAWIFE010000008.1, read on the forward strand.
CGGAGCTCGATCCTCAAGTACGCGCGCACAACTTTGAGGAAGTGAACCGGGGATTGGCTGCTTCAGGCGCCGTGAATGAGGCCACGCGCTGCATTGCCTGCGCGAAGCCCGGCTGCCAGTTGGATTGCCCGGTGGGCGTCAAGATCAAGGAAATTGTGACGCTGATTTATTCGGGCGACTTTCTGGCCGCCGCCCGGAAGATGCGCGAGGACAACGCGCTGCCCGCCATCACCGGCCGGGTGTGCCCGCAGGAAAGCCAATGCGAAGGCGGCTGTGTGCTCGGCAAAAAGGGCGAGCCCGTAGCCATCGGCAACCTGGAACGGTTTATCGCTGACTTCGAGCGCCAGAGCGGCCAGCTCGGACTGCCTTCCATCGCTCCGCCCACGGGCAAGAGCGTGGCCATTGTGGGCAGTGGCCCGGCAGGGCTTTCAGCGGCCGGAGATCTCGTTCAGAAGGGCCATAGGGTCCGAGTTTTTGAGGCGCTGCACGAGCTCGGCGGCGTGCTCGTCTACGGCATTCCTGAGTTCCGCCTGCCCAAGGCGATCGTGAAGGAAGAAGTGGACAATCTGCGGCGCATGGGCGTCGAGTTCGAGACCAACGTAGTGGTCGGTAGGAGCGTGACGCTCGACGAGTTGATGCGCGTGGAAGGCTACGACGCTGTCTTTGTGGCCACCGGCGCGGGCCTGCCTGTTTTTCTCGGAGTGCCCGGCGAGCACCTGAACGGCGTCTACTCGGCCAACGAGTTCCTCACGCGCACGAACCTGATGCGCGCCTATAAGTTTCCCGAATTCGATCAGCCGATCTACGACTGCCGCGATCGCGACGTGATCGTGGTGGGCGGCGGCAACACAGCCATGGACGCGGTGCGCACTGCCCGCCGGCTGGGCGCGAAGACCGCGACACTCGTCTATCGCCGCTCAGAAGCCGAGATGCCCGCGCGTGCTGAAGAAGTGAAGCATGCGCGCGAGGAAGGCATCGAATTCCGAATGCTCACCAATCCGGTCGAGTTCCTGGGCGACGAAAAGGGCTGGCTCACGGGCGCGCGCTGCGTGCGCATGGAGCTGGGCGAGCCCGATGCCGATGGACGCCGCCGTCCTATGCCGATCCCCGGCTCTGAATTTGTCTTGCCTGTCGACGTGGCCATCATCGGCGTGGGGACAACAGCCAACCCGTTGATCCAAAGCACCACGCCGGATCTCGCCACCAACAAGCGCAACTACATCGTGGCCCATCCCGAGACGATGCGGACCTCAAAGCGCGGCGTCTTTGCCGGCGGCGACATTGTCACCGGCGGAGCCACAGTGATCCTGGCCATGGGCGCGGGACGCAAAGCGGCGAAAGCAATCGACGAATATCTGAAGGATGGCGGGTGGTGAAATTATCCGCCCGTGTCGTCAGCGCATCGCGGATGAATCGCGCGTCTCTCCGGGCTTTCGCGGGTGCGCTTTGATCGAACGAGTAAACGAAAATATTTGTACCGAGAAAGAATTTATCGCTCACTCAATTCTTTCCTGCTGAAGCACCGGCCTGCGTCGACCTTCTGTAAGCGCGTCATCAGGGCATCGAATCCCTTGGCGTTACCCGCGCTTCGCGAAAACTGGGCAAGCCATTCGCGGAAAGCCTCGTTCAGTGTTCTGCCCTGCTCTCGCGCGATTAAGCGCGCCCGCTCGATCAGGTCCTCGTCGGCGCTCAGGGTTATATTCTTCATACCCAAACAGTGTAGGTGTCACCGCCTCCAAAAGAATGGGCGGCAAAGCTCTCGCTCTGCCGCCGCCCTGTCCCTGGGTTGTCTTGAAGATACTTCAGTCTTACGAAACCTCTTTACTGCAAGAGCTTGGTCACTTCCTGCTGCACCTGGTTAGCTTGCGCTAATGCCGCGATGCCGGTCTGGCTCAGAATTTCGTACTTCGACATGTTCGAAGTGGCCGAAGCATAGTCGGTTGCCTGCACCGCGTTCTGCGCTGAAACCACGTTCTCCTGCTGCGTGCTCATCACCTGGCTGAGCGAATTGAGAGTATTGATCTGGGCGCCGATGTAGCCGTCCATCGAGGCCACGTCGCTGATGGCCACATTCAGTTCGTTCAAGGCTACCTCGGCGTTCACTTGCGTGATCAGGTCGGTGGTGCTCAGGTTTGAGCCGGCCCCGTCGGAGTAGCTGGTGGTGGCCACACCGCCGGCGCCGTTGCTGTCCGCAACCATGCCCGCGTTGAGCGCGCCGCCGCCCGTGGATGTATCGGTAATGGAGCCGGTGATGCCCATGCTGTAGTACGCGGACAGGCCGACTGCCGGAGTATCCTGGACCGCCGTGATTCCACCAGTCGTGGTATCGACGATGGTCTGCGTGAAGGTGGCGTCTTCCGAAACAGGGCCGTTGGAAACCAGCGTCAGGATGGTCCCTGCCGGCTGGGCGCCTACAGGAGCCGCGTTGACGGTCGCTGTGATTCCCAGGCCGGATGCTGTGATGGCGGCCGCCAAAGCGGTGAGTGTGCCAGCGCCTGCGGCGGCATTGAACGTCGTTCCATCGATGACCAAATTCCCGGTCAAGGCATCGGTACCCAGGCCTATGCCGGAAAGAGTCACTGTGCCGATCTGGTTCTGGTTGGCGACGTTGGTCGTCGCAGCTACCCCGCCTGCGCCGACAGTCACCGTGGAGCTGAAAGCGTCGGACGCGTTGGCGGACTTGAACGTGAGGATCTTCCCCGTGCTGTCGAGGGAGGCCGTAACGCCGTAATTGCCGGCGTTGATGGTCGCCGCCAGATCGGCGGCGTTATCGGTCTTATTCAAAGTTCCCAGGGTAATGGCGGGGTTGGAGCCGATGCTGACCGTACCGCCGGTATATGCCTGGTTGGCGTTGCCGGTGGTGATGGTGCCGATGATGTTGGTGAACGAGCCGCTGACGATCGGGGTCCCGGTCAAAGTGAGCACGCCTGCCGATGCGGTCAAGTTGGTGCTCGAAACGGTCACAGCCGGGTTCGCGGACGTGAAGGTGAGCAGCGTATTGGCCGCGTGACCATCGAGATATCCAGAATTATTCACCGTAGCCGTGACGCCATACCCCGCGGCATTGATGGTGGCCGCCAGGTTCGCCAGCGTGTCCGTTGAGTTGGCGGTTCCAAGGCTGATGATGTGGGTTTTCCCGTCGGACCCGACAATCGAGAGCGTGCCGCCGGTGAGCGTGTCCGCAGCCGCGCCGATGGTGAGGGTGCCCACTTCGCCGGCGCCATTGGTTCCGGTGCCTAAGCCGTCGCCGGCGACAATGATGCCGGTATCGGTACCGCCGCCGCCAGCCGTATTCGCCCCTGTGGCCGCACTGACCGCCGCCGTGCCTGCCTGAGCCGCGGTGCCGAAGCTCGCGCTCAGTCCCAGGCCCGAGCCGTTGATGGCGTTGATCAGGCCCTGGGCAGTGTTGGAATAATTCGTGCCCGTACCCACCGTGATGTTCGCCGTCGCCGGGGTAACGGTCCCGCTCGATCCCCTGGCAAGATAGCTCACCGTGATCGTGGTTGAGCCACTGGCATTCAAGCTGTCGGAGGCAGAAGCATTGGTCCCGTCTTTGGTCAGATCGATGAACACGTTGTTCTGCCCGCTGGAGTAGGACATCGCGCCGCCCGTGTCGCCCACGCTCGATGAGGACAAGGTGCGGATGAAAAGGTCGTCCACTGAGGAACCGGCCTGCGAGGAATCGCCGGTGTAAATGGCGACCGTGGAGTTGTTGAAGACCTGCTCCTGGTTGTAGGTGGTCGTCGATCCAATATTGTTGATTTCGGCCAGGATCGATTGATATTCCTGGTTGGCCGCACCCTCCTGGGTCGAATTGAGCGTGCCGTTCGAGGCTTCGGCGGCCAGTGTAACGGCGCGGTCCAGCAGGCTTGTCACCTGCGAGAGCGCGCCGTCCGCCACCTGCATCAGTCCCACGCCTTCCGTGGCGTTGGTCTCAGACTGCGTGAGCGCAACCGAATTCGCCTCCAGCCCATTCACAAGCGAGAGGCCGGCCGCGTCATCCGCTCCGGAGTTGATGCGCGACCCCGACGACAACTGCTGCAACACCGTCTGCAGGCTGGCGTTCGTGTTGTTAAGGTTGTTCTCAGCGTAGATTGCCGACAGATTGTTCAAAACACCGAGGGCCATGGGGTCAACTCCTTCTCGGATGCCCTGCTGCCCTCAGATCCGTTGGCGCCTTGCTTTTCCTGCCAAAGCCGCCGTCACTTCCGGATGGGCCTGTTCGCATCCACCCCCTTCATCGGTCCAGGCCGAAATAACTTTAGTCATAACTTCCATTTTTTTTGTTGCCGCAATTGTTTCGCTGCGATTCAAGGTGTCGCGTAGCCGCGCAATCGCTGTCGCAGCACGCTCCAGCCACTGTCCCGATACTGCCCACCTGTTTGTCCCGCTTCGAGGCAATGTGTCCGCGGCTTCATCCGCGCAAGCGACAAATTTGGCCCGCTCTTTCGCGAAATTTCCTGGCGCGAACACGCAAACAGCAAGCCCTCCGGCGCGCGCCGAAGGGCCTGATGGAACGATGCTGAAGAAAACTTAAGCTGCAGCCTTCAGCTCCGGCTTGTATCCCAAAACACCGTAATAGATCATGAAGAAGTAGCAGGCGATGGTTAGCAGGAATGCGTGCTGGTAGCCCGCCTTGTCGGCGATCAGTCCAAACAGCGGCGGAATCACTGCTCCGCCGAAATTGCCGATCGTGATCACGCCCGAACCCTTGCTGGTCAAAGGTCCCAGTTCGGCGATGCCGAGTGCGAAGATCGTCGGGTACATGATGGAGTTGGCGAAGCCGCACAGAATCAGGCTCCAGATGGCGAGATGGCCCGTCGAAAACATCCCCACAACCAGCAGAGCAACGCCCAAAACGCCCAGGAAGGCCAGCAACTTGTGTGCCTTGATGGTCTTCATCAGCACGGTTCCCGCGAAACGTCCGATCATCATCGCAAGCGGATAGCAGAAGGCCAGTACCGCGACAACTTCCTTTTCCCCAATCCCCTGCGGATAAAGTCCGCTGACCGCATGGGCGAAGGGCTGGGCGAACCGCAGGTAGTCGTCGATGGCACTCCCCTGCGTCTCGAAGAACTTGATAGCGTTGGCGGCCAGTGCAATTTCGAGGCCGACATAGAGGAAGATGCCAATCATGGCCAGCACGGTGTGCCGGTAGGTCCAGATGCTGCGTCCTGCGCTCGCGTCGCCATCCTTCGCCGGCCGGTAATCGCGCGTCCCGGTGATGGCCGGCAGATGCATTCCCATGATGATGAATCCCAGCGCCAGCAGGGCACACGCGATGGCAATATAGGGCGCCTGAACGGTATGGGCGATCGCTGCCTGGCTCTTCACCTTTGCAGGATCGGTCAGGATGAATACGCCAACCACGATCGGAGCCATAGCCGTTCCCAGGGAATTGAATGCCTGCGCCAGCGTGAGCCGCGCCGGAGCACTGCTTTCCGGGCCAAGGATCGAAACATACGGATTCGCCGAGGTCTGCAGTCCGCAAACGCCTGTGGCCAGCACGAAACTGGCGGTGAGGAAGAACGGGAAACTGATCATGGCGGCCGCGGGCACGAACAGCAGCGCGCCCACGACCATCACAAACAACGAGATGACCATGGTGCGCTTGTAACCAACGGCTTCAATCACTTTCGCCGCAGGCACTGAGAAAACCAGGTAGGCAAAGAACCACGCCGACGTCACCAGATTCGACCACGCGTGACTGAGATTGAAGATGTCTTCGAGCTTCGGCGACAGGTTGCTGTTCAAATTGGTGAGGAAGCCAAAGATCAAGAACAGGCCGGTGACAATAATGAATGGAACTGTGTAGTTGGGCGTGCTGGGCGTGGCTGCGGGGTTGGAACGTGTAGCCATAAAAGGTCCTCTTCCTCCGGATGCTGCAGAAACAGCTGGAACGGGTTCGCAAACACTCTATCCAGCGTGGCCTCTCGCGTCCAGTGGAAAATGAAAAGGTTTTCAGTCCTGAACTGTGTTCAACCGTAAAGCGACATTTTGCGAAGGATGGCTATTGGGGCTTTGTTTCAGATCGATTCGTTGACTGAGTGACCGTTGCTATCCGAGCGGAATAGGTCCGGAACCACATGAACCAGGCGAATGCCATCAGCGCATAGGTAGGAAGCCAGGCGATCTGATACACCCGGTTTGTTGGATGATAGCCGGTGATCAGGATCGACGAATCGAAAACAAATCCGACAGCCGAGATGCACGAGACGGCGGCAGACAGAGCCCTGAGCTTCCGTAACTTTTTCAAATCATGAGTCACAATAACGCTCTCGCTCATGCGAGAATACTCGCACGGCGAGGTTTTCGCCGCAAGATGCGATCGCGACCATCATCGGAACCCGGAACCGCCTCCGTTTACACTAAAACTGCATGATTCCCACCCTCACCTGGACCCCAGAGGGCGTCCGCTTCATCGACCAGACCCGGCTCCCGCTCGAAGAGAGCTATGTGCTCGCTACAACCTACGAACAGGTGGCTGACGCCATCGTCACCATGGTGGTCCGCGGCGCGCCGGCCATCGGCGTCTCGGCCGCCTTTGGCATTGCTCTTGGGGCGATCCGCTCCAAAGCTGAAAGCGCGGAGCGCTTTGGGCCGGAGTTCGAAAAGATCTGCGCGCGGCTCGCCGGCACACGCCCCACCGCCGTCAATCTCTTCTGGGCTATCGACCGCATGAAGGCGCTGTTTGCCAAGCTGCTCGCGGCCAACGCGACCCTCGTCCAAATCAAAGAGAAAATTCTCGCCGAGGCGAATGCCATGTACGACGAAGATATCGCCGCCTGCAAGGCGATGGGCGCGTTTGGCGCGGAGCTGTTGCCGGACGAAGGCGGCGTTTTGACGCATTGCAATGCCGGCGCGTTGGCCACCTGCGGATACGGAACCGCGCTGGGCGTAATTCGCGCGGCGGTCGAGCGGGGAAAGCGAATCCATGTCTACGCCGACGAGACGAGGCCGTTTTTGCAGGGAGCGCGGCTCACGGCTTGGGAGCTGATGGCCGACGGCATTCCAACTACGGTCATCTGCGACAACATGGCCGCCAGCCTGATGCGGCAAGGGAAGATTCAGGCCGTGGTTGTGGGCGCAGACCGCATCGCCGCCAATGGCGACACCGCTAACAAGATCGGCACTTACAACGTTGCCATCCTGGCGCGCGAGCACGGCATCCCTTTCTATGTAGCCGCCCCTTGGTCCACCATCGATCTCGCCACGGCGACCGGCGACGCAATCCCCATCGAGGAACGTCCGGCGAGAGAAGTGACGCACCATGCCGGAACGCAACTCACGCCCAACGGCGTCGGCATCTGCAACCCCGCCTTCGACGTGACCCCGGCAAAGTACATTGCGGCCATCATCACCGAGCGCGGGGCGCTGCGCTCGCCATATTCTGAATCGCTCAAAGAAATGGTGCTGGTCAGCTAGCCTATACCACTAACTACCTATTTTTCAGCTTGTTAAACGGGTTGATCTGCAACTGTCTTGACATAATCTGCTAATTTAGCTAAGCTAACTTAGCAGGATACAACAATGCCTTCCGCTACCATCTTCGAAGCCAAAACCAATCTCTCCAGGCTCATTCAGCGCGCATTAAAGGGCGAGGACGTCCAGATTACGAGCGGCCGCGAACGCAAGCCCGTCGTACGCCTCGTTCCGGTCGAGCCGGTCGGCGGCAACCGCCGCCTTGGCTTTCTAGAAGGACTTGGCGATGTAGGTCCGGAGTTTTTTGAGCCTCTGCCGGAAGATGAGCTTCGACTTTGGAACGGCGAAGACGAGTGAGAGTTCTGCTCGATACCCACGCGCTCTTATGGGTTGCCTTTCGAAAAGACCAACTCTCATCCCGTGCCCGTCATCTGATTCAACCGCAGCGCAACGAGGTTTTCGTCTCGGCCGCTTCCGCATGGGAAATCGCAACGAAGTATCGTCTGGGCAAACTACCCCTGGCGCAGGCTCTCGTCGACGATTTCGTTGCTGTCATCCAATCGGCAGGTTATCTGCCACTGCCCATCAGTCTCGAGCACGCTCTTCGGGCCGGCCGTCTTGCGCCTGAGCACAAAGACCCATTCGACCGCATGATTGCTGCGCAGTCCATCCACGAAGACCTGGCATTGATCAGCAATGATGACCAGCTGGACATCTTTGGCGTCCGCCGAGAGTGGTAGGCCCGGCGGCGTTCTAAGCGCCAGGATTCCCACCTTCAAATGAATGTTTGTCTGGCAACATGCTCTGATGGAGAATGCGGACGACAAGGATGCCGCCCTTTACCTCGCGGTAAAACACGACGTGCCGTCCCTGCTCGAAACGATGTAGACCAGGCCGGATCCAATCGCATGATCTGCCGATCTTCGGATTGCGGGCAAGCATCATGGCGCATCGCCTTAAATCTTCGAGATAGCGCGCTGTCTGCGCTTCGCCCCAGGCACGCATGCTGTATGAGCCAATGCTTAAGAGGTCGGCCTTCGCTCTGCCCGAGAAACTTGCGTTGGGCATCGTTAACGGGATTTCTTAGGCAACTTGAGCTCCTTGCGGACTTGCATGAAGACGTCGCCTTCGACCACCCCACTTGCATCTCCCTCGTCGATGGCTGCGCGCAACGCCGCCAATTTCGTCTCGTAGAGATTCTCGTCGCGCTCAAGCGTGCGCAAGGCGGCGCGAACCACTTCGCTGGCGTTCTCGAATCGCCCGCTCTCGACCCGCGCCAAAACAAAGCTGTCGAGTTCTTTCGTCAAATTCACGTTGCGAGTAGGCATGGTGTTTTCGTCCGTCCCGATTCAAGGTGGGACTGAAAGCCATCGTAGCAGGGTTAGCAAACTTTGCCAATACACGGGGGCCAAGCCTCCCGCCGCGCTCTCAGGTTTCTACCCCGGCGTGCGCACTTCGCTCGACGTGCCTCCCGCCGCGGGAATGTAGCACCCCAGGGTGTAATCCATCACCATCCGGTCGGCGTTGAACCGCCATCCCAGCGTCCGGATCGTCCGCTTCATCCGCTTGATCCAGCCACGCGGCAGCCCGTCGCGATCGCGCTGGTAGTAGAGCGGAATCACCTCGTCGATCAACACGCGGTAAAGCGCTTCGCCATCGCGGCTGTCGTGCACATCCATATTGGAGTGGGTTCTGCCGGTTCCGATGGCGAATCCATTCAGCCCGTCGTAAGCCTCGGCCCACCAGCCATCCAGAATGGAAAGATTCAACCCGCCGTTCAAAACCACTTTCATTCCGCTTGTCCCTGAGGCCTCGAGCGGCCGCCGCGGATTATTGAGCCACACGTCGACTCCCTGCACCAAATGCCGGCCAACGTTGATGTCGTAGTCCTCAATAAATACGAATTTGTCGCCGAACTCAGCGTTCCGCATCATCTGCGCAATCTGCTGCAGCACTCGCTTGCCTGGCTCATCGTGCGGATGCGCCTTGCCGGCAAAAACGAACTGAACCGGGCGCTTGGCGTCATTCACCATCGCCGCCAGCCGTTCCAGATCCTTCAGCAAAAGGTTGGCGCGCTTGTAGGTGGCAAAGCGGCGGGCGAAGCCGATCGTCAAGGCATCGGGCGAGAGCACTTTGTCCAGCCGCTTCAAAGCCTCCGCCGGTTCGCTGCGGCGTTCGGCTTGCTCGTGCGCGCGGCGTCGCAGAAAATTGAAGAGCTGTCCCTTCAGGCTGAGGTGCGTCTCCCACAGCTCGCCATCGTCCACACTTTCGATTGCCGACCAGGTGTGCGCCGCTCCGCTTTGGCGCTGCCAGCCCACGCCGAGATGCCGGTCGTAGAGCCGGCGCATCTGCGGCGCCAGCCACGACGGCACGTGCACGCCGTTGGTCACATGGCCGATCGGCACCGCATCCTCGGGCCCGTCGGCGTACAGGCCTCGCCACATGGCCCGCGAAACTTCGCCGTGCAGCGAGCTGACCGCGTTCACGCGCCGCGCCAGCTTCAGGCCCAGCACTGTCATGCAGAAACTTTCCTGGCTGTCGGTCGGGTTTTCGCGGCCAAAGCCCATCAGGTTTTCGTGCGAAATGCCCAATTCATCGCGCAGCGGCCCCAGGTGCTCCTCAATCAGGTCGGGACTGAATCGGTCATGTCCCGCAGGCACCGGCGTGTGCGTGGTAAAGATCACCTCGCGCGGAATCTGGCGGGCAGCAGAGTAGAAGTCCAGGCCCTCCTCCTCCATGCGGCTGCGAATGGCCTCGAAGACCGCGAATCCGCTGTGCCCCTCGTTCAAATGCAGAACGCCCGGCGTGACGCCCATAGCTTTCAGCGCGCGATAGCCGCCCACGCCCAGCAGCAGTTCCTGCCGGATACGCGTGCGCGCGTCGCCGCCATAGAGGCGCGACGTCGTCTCCAGATCCTCGGGCGCATTTCCCGCCACATTCGAGTCAAGCAGCAGCAGATCGCAGCGGCCCACTTTTGCGCGCCACACCTTGGCGCGAATCGAGCTGCCCCGCGTGGCAATTTCCACCACAACCGGCTCGCCGTTCGCGCCGATGGCCTGCTGCATCGGCAGTTGATTCACATCCGTCTGCAGATACTCTTCGCGCTGCCAACCCGTTCCGTCCAGCCGCTGCAAAAAATAGCCCTGCCCGTAGAACAGCCCGACCCCGATCAGCGGAATGTCCAGGTCTGATGCGCTTTTGATGTGGTCGCCGGCCAGCACGCCCAGGCCGCCGGAGTAGATCGGCAGCGACTCATGCAGGCCGAACTCCGCGGAGAAATATCCTACAGGCCGCGGCCGCAGCACGCCGGCATGGCTCGCGCCCCAGGTGCGGTCGTCGTGCAGGTACTCCTGCTGGCGCCGGTAGGCGTAATTGATGCGGCTGTGCAACACCAGCTCAGTAGCTCGCCGCTCGATCTCCGCCAGCGGGACTTCATTCAGCAACGCGATCGGATTCTGATTAAGCTGCCGCCAGCGCGTTGGGTTCAGGTCGCGAAACAGGCTCACGCACTCGTTATCCCAGCTCCACCACACGTTGCGGGCCAGTTCCCACAGCTTCTCCTGCGCGGGCGCGACAAACCGGTCGAGCGTCCGCGCCTCGCTCACCACGGGCGCAACCTGGGCCGCCGCCTCTACCAGCATGCGGATTTCATTGTCGCGAAAGACTCTCGGCTCCTTGGTCTGGACCACCAGCACGCCTTGCAGCACGCCGCGATCGATCAAAGGCACGCCGAGAAAGGAGTGGTACTCCTCCTCGCCCGATTCCTTGAAGTATTTGTAGCGCGGATGCTCAGGCGCGTGGGGCACGGCCACAGGAACCAATTGCTCGGCGACCAGCCCCGAGAGGCCTTCATGCAGGGGCATGCGCAATGTGCCGATGGATCGCGGGTGAAGGCCCAGAGTCGCCGCCAGCACCAAATTCGACCGGTCCGGCTCCAGCAGGTAGGCCGAACAGACGTCGGTTCTGAACCGCGTGGCGATCAAGGCCACTACGTTCATCAGCGTGTCGGCCGGCTTGCCCTCCTGCTCAGCAAGGTTGGTGATCTCCTCCAGCGTCAAAACCAGATTGGCATCAGTGGATTCGCTGATTGGGGTCATCGAATGGGTACACCTCAAGCGTGAGATAGAGGACTCGTGCCCCGCGCGGCGACCCAACTTGAAAAGCTTGAAACCGTGGGCCGAAGACACGCGGAGTAAAACCGAGGCAACTGACTATTTGAACGAAGGGGAAATCCCGCGACTCGCTGGCGCGGGATTGATTCGACAATACCACACCGTCAAAGGAGTGGTGGCGCGCTAAGAGGTTGGGCCGGATCCTTGCGATCCGGCAGAAGTAAACTCGCAATCCTCGGGCCGCAATTCCAGAAGAGAAGCGCCATAAGCAACAGAAAGGCGATTCTGCCAAAGAAGAACGCGATTTCCACCCGTTCAACCGACAAATAATGAGCCTCCAGGTCAAAGGCCGCTGCATCCTTCGCCGCGATCGCCATTTGGAGTCGTTGGGCGTAGTGGTGAAGAGTCATGAAGCGTTCCGGCAGGTAAGCCGCTTCAAGCAGCGCAGTAATCCCTTGAATGCAAGCCAGCGCGCGGCTCATCAATAGAACGGCCTCTTCCCGACTCATTGTTTGACCTCCGCTTCTTTCTTTGTATCAGCCAACAAGCTCATCCGCGCCGCCATCACCGCGAACACCGGGTACGTCAGATAAACCAGCCCGATCTCCGAGTAGTACCCCAGCGGCGTCATCTTCATGGGCCCGAAGGCGAACATCGGGTAATCGCAAACGAGGTTGACGACAAACCAAGCCGCCCCTACCAGCGCGGCCTCACGAACCGAAACCGCCCGCTTGCGGAAATAGAAATTCAACAAGGCTCCGGCGGTCACCAGAACCACCAGGTACATCAGCGTGCTGAACAGCGGGGCATTACTTTTCTTCAGCCGAAACAGCGCGAATCCGGCAACGAATGGGATAAACCAGCTCAGCAGTCCGAACAGAATTGCTCGCACCACGGCGCGCGTCCTGGCATTCATAACTACCTCCGAGTGCTCTGGAATTTTATGGCATCAATCTTAAGTCACTTCCGGCCACAGGGGTAGTCCCGTCATGCTAAATTGAGATTCCACGGGGGTCTCTATGGAACTCGACGCTCAGCTTGCCGCGGGCGGCGAAACAATCGAGTTGCAGCAGCAGGTGTTCCGGCTGCAGGCGTTGCTTGAGGCCTCGCGCCAGGTGCATTCGACGATCCGCGAGGACGAAGTCCTCGAGTCCGTCCTGCGCATTGTGGTGCGCGAGCTGGAGATGGCCGGCGCGTCGTTTCCCGGATCCGGCCTTACCTACGGCTCGACTGCCGGAGGATGCAGCAGCAGACGCCGCGAGCACTGAACAGCTGCTCATCTATCCGCTCGCCGACCGCGATGGCCGCAAAATGACCGAGCTCGTCGTGGCGTCCCCGGGCGCGCGCGAGCTTTCGCTCTCCGAGGCCGACTTCCTTGAAGGCCTGGCGCTGCAAGCCGCCGTGGCGCTTGAAAACGCGCGCAATCACAAGCGAAACGTCGAGTTCGCGCGCGTTGCAGCAGGATATGGAAGCGGCGCGGCAGATTCAGCGCTCGCTGCTGCCGCAGAAGCTGCCCGAGATTCCCGGTTACTCCATCGCCTTCCGCTCCGACACCTGCTACGAGGTCGGCGGCGACTATCTCGATATCGTCGAACAGCCCGACGGCAGCCTGCTCATCGTTGTGGCCGACGTGGCCGGCAAGGGACTGGCCTCGGCCATCATGTCCACCAGCTTTCGCGCGGCATTTCGAGGCATGGCGCTCACCGGCCCGCCGCTCGACGAACTGGCCACGCGCATGAACCAGCACCACTGGGCCGAAGGCGAGGAGGCGCGCCGGCGCTACGTGACGGCGATCTTTCTCCGGCTGCATCCCGCGGCGGGCGAGATCGAGGTTGTGAACGCGGGTCACAATCCCGGGTTCCTCGTCGCGCCGGGCTCGCCGCCGATCCAGTTTGACGCGGCAGGAACGCCCCTCGGCCTCTTGCCCGGCATGCGCTACACGAGCGAACGGCACAGTTTCCCGGACGGTGCGCGCCTCCTTTTCTATACCGACGGCCTGACTGAGGTCTTCAGGGGAGATGAAGAGTTTGGTCCGGAAAGGCTTTTGAATGAATTTTCTAGGAGCCCGGCCCAGAAGGCCGATGGTATCCTCGATGCATTGTGGGTAGCCATCCTGGCGTTTGCCGACGGCGGCCCGCAATCTGACGATATGACCGCATTGGCGCTGTGCCGCGGAGAGATCGCCGGGAGATGCCAGAATGATCGAGCCGAAAACCACCACCGTCGAGGTCCGTCTGCCCACCAAAATGGGCTACGAGAAGGTGGCCATGAGCACGGCTTCAGCGGTGGCCAAGCTGATGGGTTTCCCTGAGGATCGGATCGAAGATCTCAAGACGGCTGTAGCCGAGGCGTGCATCAACGCCATCGAGCACGGCAACCGCCTGAACGAAAAGCTCTCCGTCGGCGTGGTTCTCCGCGCCGATAACGACGCGCTTGAAGTGAAGGTGATCGACGATGGCAGGGGAATCACGACGCAGCCCGCCAAGCCGGACATCGATCGCAAGATGCACGGCGAAGAAGACGCGCGCGGCATGGGAATGTTTCTCATCCAGGCGTTGGTGGACGAAGCGGAATGGGTCACCGGATCGGATGGCAAAAGCAGCTACGTCCGCCTGGTGATCAAATTGGACAAAGCGCCGGTGTAGGCTAAAACAGAGCCCAATCGAAAGTGGAGGCAATCGAAAAGTGGAGAGCGAGACCAAATCGCACGTTGACCAGATCAAGTCCCCGTCGGGATACCCGGTGGCCATCCTCCGTTTTGAGGGCGATATCGCCAGCACCTCGAAGGACGCTGTTCTGGGCGCCTACGAGGGCTTGCCCAGGGAGACGACGAAGCTCATCCTGCTGGACTTCACGCGCGTGGACTATATCAACTCCAGTGGTATTGCCTTGGTCATCCAATTGCTCATTCAGGCTGCGCACTCGGGGCAAACCGTCTTCGCCTTCGGCCTCTCGGCGCACTTCACCAAGGTCTTCACCATGGTGGGCATCACCAAATACGCGCGCCTGTTTCCCAATCAGGCCGAAGCCATGGCCGCACTGTAACGGCGCGTTCCTTATTAAAGTTTGAATAGTAATCGAATCACTATTAAAGAAAAGCCCACCAACCTTTATTAACGGCCGGCCTTAATAAAGGAACCGTCGTTTCGACCAGAACCCGGGCCCCAGCCACTATTGCGGCCCCTTGTCGCCCCTCGAGAACGGGTTCGGCAGGTGGAACGGCGTTTCCGGCGACGACTCCCTCTTCTTCGAGCTTGCGTCCTGCCGCAGCACGGTTCGCTGCGAGTTAATGCACAGCCAGCCGCCATGCACCCGCTCGAAAACCTGCGTGAAGACGCCTCTTTCGTCCACCAGGCCGGAGGAGATCTTGTGGTGCAGCGTGTACGTGCCGTTGGCCACGGCAATATCGCCCAGCATGCGCACGGTAACCACCTTCTGCGTAAGATAGAGCGTCTTGTCGTCGCTGCTCAGCACCTGCGCCACTTGTTGGTTGCGCGTCGTCACATCTCCGCTCGCTGAAACGTCAACAAACAAGGGAGACAGCACCAGTTCCAGGGCGTACTGGTCGCGCCGGTTCACGGCGTCGGACCAACTGTCGTCGATCTTCTGGAATTGCAGGATCTCCGGGCTGACGGTTTCCATCACGCCGGGCTTGCCTGCCGGCGGAACGGCGCCCGTTGCAGGGTCGGACGTAAGATTTTGGGCAGCTGCAACGCAGCACAGAAGAGAGAAAGAAAAGAACAAAACAAAACGATTCATGAGCAGATTGAGCTCCAACCTTGAAAGCAGTGTTCCTCAAAGAATCATAGCTCTTTGGACTCCACATTCGGGGCGCGGGGGAGCGAAAAAGTCCAGGCTGTGGGGCCACCCCGGGCGACGCTACTGAAGACCTTGCAGCCGGGCAGGTTGATGAATGGTCACGTTGGAGTCTTCGATTGAGATCCAGCCGTCTTTGCGGAACTGTCCCAGCGTTCGCGTAACCGTCTCGCGGGTGGTGCAGGTCATCGAGGCCATCTCCTCGTGCGTCAGCAAAAGCGGGAAGCGGAATTCTCCTTTGTCGGTATGTTCGCCAATCTGATGCGCAAGTTCCGTCAGCAGGCGAGCCAGACGCGCGGCCACGGTTTCAGCCAGAGCGATGCGGCACGCATCCTGCAGCGCGAAGCGGTATTCCTGGCAGATGCACTGCACGGTGCGCAGTTGCGCTTCCTTGTGGTTGCGCAGAAAACTCAGAAATCGCTCCCGCTCCACCGGCCGCAACTGGGCGGGTGTCAATGACTCCGCTGATACCTCGTAAACACCATGCGAGAGCACGGCGTACAAGCCCAGCATCGATCCGGGGCCGGCGACGCGAACAATCATGTGCCGATCCTCAGGCCGTCCCGCTGTCAGCTTGAGGTAGCCGCTGCAAATCAGGTAGAGGCAACGCGCGTCTTCACCTTCAGTAAAGAGCGCAGCCTGCGAGGGCAGCGAAATTGTGCTGGTGGCGAGTTCAAGATCGGCTAAAACGGCGCTCCCGAGCGAGCAAAACCACCCGGGACGGCGATTCGCGCAGGCAGCGCACCCCAGTGGCGACGTCCGGCCCAGGCGTGGCGACCGCGTCTGCTCTTCCATCGAAATCTGCATGTCGGCCATCGTTCTTCCTCGTTCCATTTCGACGCGGCCCTTCGCCCCTACCCCTTTTCGGCCTTCATTCTTGTCCAGCCAATCCGCGGTTGAGAACGAAACGCCCTGCCGCCCCCGGCAGCAGTGGCGCTTAGTGGAAGTTTGCTTGAGTGGAGACGGCTTTGGATGTGATGGGCCTCACGTTTGACTCCGGGTTTCTGGCGATGTGACGGCTTGATCCGGCGCCCTTCCGTGAACAACCCGCAAATGATTGGGCCAATGGGCCTTTGGCCCCAAAACCAGCCCCCACATCTTATGTGATAGACATCACCGCCCACTTTCACGCGGAAACCTTAATCTTTCGAGCATATGGTGATGCTCCGCACCAGTAGGTTTCCGAAAAAGGTTCCGGCGGTGCTCGCGCTCACACGGAGAATTCACCACATTCAGCAAGGGTTGTCCGCTGACGTAGGTTTTGAGTAGTGCCACGAAGTTCTTTGAAGGCGGTATTTTGCATGCATACTGATAGGCCGGTAAAGAGATGGTTCAATGGTGCGGCTCCGGGGAAGCGGCCGGGACTGCGAGTGTTTTTGATGGTTTTGCTGGGCGTCGGCATGTTGTGCGCCACGGCGCTGGCTGCCGCGCAACAGGGAGCCAAAGCTCCTGACGCGCCGGCCGCCCCCGCCGGACACGCCGAATTTGTGGGCTCCGACACCTGCGCCACCTGCCACGCGGAAGTGGCCAAGAGCTTCGCCACCAACCCTCACACCAAAATGGCATCGATGCCCGGGAACGCGAACGGTGTCACCTGCGAGAACTGTCACGGGGCGGGCAGCGAGCACGTTGCCGGCGGCGGCGATGTAACCAAGATCTTCGATCCCGCCAAGGCTTCCACCAAAGACGTCGATACAAAGTGTCTGAGCTGTCACGCGGGCGCGCATCCCAACTTCGATCGCTCTCCTCACGCCAAGGCCAATGTCGGCTGCACCAGTTGCCACAGCATTCACGGCAGCAAAGAGGAGACGCTGCTCAAGGCTCCGCAGCCCACGCTTTGCTTCCAGTGCCACAGCGACCAGAAAGCGCAGTTCAACATGCCCTTCCACCATCCGGTGAACGAAGGCACCGTCAAGTGCAGTGATTGCCACGATGTTCACGGCACCTTCCAGAACAGCAACCTGAGGGCCACGGCAGATCAGAGCATGATCTGCACCAAGTGCCACACAGATGTGCGTGGGCCCTTTGTCTACGAGCATGCCCCGGTTAAAGCGGAAGGCTGCCTGGCATGCCATTCACCGCACGGTTCCGAAAACGCACGCATGTTGAACATGCCGAGTATTAACGGGCTCTGCAACCAGTGCCACAGCGCTGTTGCTTTCGGCACCATTCATGGTCAAGGCGCGGGATCGTCGGATAGCGTGCCGTGCACCAGCTGCCACACCTACATCCATGGCTCAAACTTCAGCGTGGCGTTTCTCAGATAAAAGTGATGGAGCCTTGCCTCGCCAAATCGTCGCATCGGCGCAGCAAGGTTTCCATAACAGTTTCGCAAAGGTTCGATTTCGGCAATGAGTTTGATTTAAGTGAGGCTTCATATGAAGAAAACAGGCTGGTTTTCACGGCTTAATAATCAACAGCCATCTTTTGCAATGTTCCTGGGAATGTTGGTGGCCATGTTTCTTGCAGCGGCGTGTATCGCCGTCGCGCAAACTCCGGCAGATTCCACTCCGGCGTCAGGTTCAACGATGTCTATCCCGCAAGGGTATTCGGTCCACGAGTCCGTCGATCTCGGCGGGCGTGTGGCCGGCCTCTCGGGCAGCGGCGCCATGTACGACACAATGGTGAACCTGCAATCCGGCCCGCGCGTTCTCGGCGAAACCTTCAGGCTGCACGCGCTGGAAGGCACCAAAAACACTCCGCTCGACGATTTGCAATTGTTTGCCAGCGGCTTTGGCGGCGAACCCAACAACTTTGCCAAGCTCGACTTTTCAAAGGGCAAGTATTACGAGTTCTCCGGATTGTTCCGCCGCGACCGTCAGTACTTTGACTACGATCTGCTCGGCAATCCCGGAATCCCCAGCGGATATTCCATTCCGATCGGACCTTCTACAGCGCCGACCAGCACGTATGCGTGGCCGCAGGTAACTCATTCGCCGTTCATGTACAACACTGTGCGTCGTATGACTGACACCAGCTTAACCCTGCTTCCGGTGTCGAAGTTCACCTTCCGCATCGCCTATTCGCAGAACATCTTTCAGGGGCCGAGCCTCACCCCGAGCGGCAACTCTGTAGCAGGGCAGGAGCTCCTGCTCCAGGAAGTCCAGCGCAACAGCACCGACGATTTTACGGGCACGGTCGACTGGAAGCCGGTGCAGGGAACCAAGCTCACTTATGAGGAGCAGATCGATCATTACAAAGGCGACTCCTACTTCACCATGGCTCCGCAGTACCTCAATGTGCAGGAGGCGGACGGAACCAAAGTCTCTCTACTCGACAGCTTCCAGCAATTCGTGCCGTATGGCTACAGCACGACCACTGCCGCATTTGCCGCCAGCACCAACTGCAACCCCACCAGCATGATCAGTTCGACCACGATCCTGTATGCCAACCCCAACGGCGGCTTGCCGATTATCGATCCGGCATGCAACGTCGTTAGCAGTTATGTCCGGAATCAGGCGACGCGCGTCATCTTCCCGACCGAAATCTTCAGACTGCAAAGCTCCAGCATCAAGAACATCACCATGAACGGCAATGTTCGCTACACCAACGCGAACATGAACCTGCCCAATTACAACGAGCAGTTCCAGGGCTTGTACGGTGCGGACCGCTCTATCGCATATGCCGGCTACGCCAACGCCAAGCGGGAAGTGATCGCCATGGACTACGGCATCGTCTGGCAATTGGCCAAGAGCGTCAGCATCGAAGACCAGATCAGTTACAACAACGCTCATCAGCCGGGAATCGCAGGGTTCACCTCCGGGACCACCGTGACCGTGCCAACGACGGCGGGCGAGGAAACCATCAATTACACAGGGCTGACGAGCTGCTTGACGATTAACTCGACCACAACCAGCCCGACCGGTTGCAAACCGACCACATCGGGGGCGACCGGCGGCCCCGCGATTGGCGCGACGCAGGCTGGCTACTTCGGCCAGCGGTTTACTACCAACGATGCCACTGTGACCTGGGACGCGACGCCGCGCAGCACGTATTCGCTCACCTGGCGCTATCAGGAACACCTCATCTCCGAAGGCCAGGGAACTGGGGCGCACAATATTCCGATTCCCGCCAACAACACGACTTCCGGCGAGGTAACCATCCACGAAAACGGTGGAATCCTCACTGCGGCCATGCATCCCTCCAGCAACTGGGACCTCAACCTGAGCGCTGAACTCATGTTCAACGACAACGTCTTCACTCCCATGGGATTCCGCCAGCTCGAGCATTTCAGGATGCACACCATCTACCGTCCAAAGTCATGGGCCACCGTCTCCGGAGCCTACAACGACCTTGAGCGGAGTAACAACACGAATAACAATCGGAATTTCCCGGGCAACACCACGGCCTATTTCGGTCCGCTCAATCATGTCGATCATTCCCGGACGGCCAGTCTTGCCACCGAGCTGTTCCCCAACGATCGCTATGGGCTGGATTTCAACTACTCCTATACCGATGTCTACATGAGAGACAACATCTGCTTCCAGGGCGCGGCCAGTGCTCTGCCGGGCGGCGCCGTCGCGCCTGCCGCCGCGGTCGCGAGCGGTTCGCTTTGTGGCGCAGTCGCAGCCGGCCATGGATCGAACACCATCCTCTTTGGGCCAGCAAGGGATTTCGAAGACGCGCCCACGCAGTTCGCATCGGTCGCCTTCATGTACACGCCGACCAAGAAGTTCCACTCCAACCTCGGCTACCGCGTCAATTCCGTCAACGGCAGCCGGTTCTTTACCGATGCCAGCGACGTCAACGGTTCGCTCGTGTCCAACTACCAGACTCCCTTTGTGAGCGCTGAATGGACCATGCACCCTGGGCTGATCTGGAAAGCCGAATACGACTACTTCGATTATGGCGAGGGCGGTGGCAAGTCCGGCGCGCAGTGGTGCAACGCCAATCCCGCCCTTGCGATAGGCAGCACCAGCGCCCCGGTCGTCGCTTGCAGCTCCGTGGCGAATACCGCAATGTCACCGGGTACGCCGGTTTACGGGTTCACGGCGTCGCGCAACTTCCACGCCAACAACATGACGCTAGGACTGCATTACGATTTCTGACCGCGAGAACTAGGGTTCCGCGTTCATGATGAGAACCACCGAAAGCAAGAGGAGATAGGCAATGAAGATCACGGCTGCAATAATCGTCGCCGCTATGATAGCTGCCTCCGCGGGAACAGTCGCCGTCGCGCAAGACTCGGGAGCAGACATCTACAAGGGCAAGTGCCAAAGCTGTCACGGAGCCGAGGGAACGCCGAATCCCGGCATCGCCAAGATGATGGGCGTCAAGCCCGTGAGCGATCCTTCGGTCAAGTCGCTGAGCGAAACGCAGATGATTACCGACACCGCCAACGGCAAAGGCAAAATGCCGGCATTCAAGGGCAAGCTCACCGATGCCCAGATCAAGGCATCCGTGGATTACTTCCGCTCCCTCGCCAAGTAGGGTTTGGGGTCTGAAGAGCAAAACGAGTCGTAAGAGCAAATTCAAACCGGCGCGGTCGTCGCTCTCAAATCCTCGATCGCGCCGGTTCGCGTCAGGTGGTTCCTGCTACTATCGCCATTGCGGAACCAACGGCCACAAACGTCGGCCGGAGACATCAACCTCAACCGCACGGGACGCGCCTGATTGCTCGCGCAACCCGAACCCCAAGGAGTTTCGCAATGATGAAGAGTTTTCGTTCACCTATCGTGCTGGCCGCAACGGTGCTCCTGGCCGGCTCCATGTGCTTCGCTGAAGACGGCGCAGCCCTCTACAAGTCCAAGTGCGCAATGTGCCATGGGC
The DNA here is from genome assembly GCA_963835355.1 of uncultured Acidobacteriaceae bacterium. GTDB lineage: Bacteria > Acidobacteriota > Terriglobia > Terriglobales > Acidobacteriaceae > Telmatobacter. The sequence goes on from CAWIFE010000008.1 coordinate 216,537, forward strand.
CTACCGGCACTCCCAGTGCGGGCATGGCCAAGGCCATGGGCATCAAGCCCGTCTCAGATCCTTCGATTCAGGCACTGACCATCGCCCAAATCACCGCCACGGTGAAGAACGGCAAAGGCAAGATGAAGCCCGTTGCCGGCCTGACCGATCCGCAGGTGAGCGCTGTAGCCGCATACTTCAAGACGCTCAAGTAGGCTCTACAATCGGCGCAGAGATTTGAGGGCAGCCCCGCCATCCCCCGGCAGGCTGCCTGCACATGGAGGCTGAGGAAACGTGTCGTTGTTTGAGAGATTCCGCGATAGCTGGGTTCGTCCAGCGCTGTTTTTCGGCAATAACCCCATCAGCCTCGCAGGCGGCGCCGTCACCACCGCCTCCGGCGTCACCATGATCAGCTACTGGCTGGCCGAGCTCTCCGGCCATCTCAGTGATAACCCTTATCTGGGCATCATCTTCTTTCTCTTCCTGCCGCTCATCTTCCTGCTCGGCCTGGCCCTCATCCCTGTCGGCGTGTTCTTGCGGCGCAAGAAATTACAGAAAGCCGGCAAAATCCCCGCCGCGTTTCCCCGCATCGATCTCAACGACCGCATCTTCCGCCACGGCCTCGACATTGTCCTTGTCGCCACCATCGTCAATTTTCTTGTGGTTGCTACGGCCAGCTATCACGGCGCGGAGTATATGGATTCGCCGCAGTTCTGCGGCCGCTCCTGCCATGTGATGACGCCCGAATACACCGCCTACAGGATCTCTCCGCACTCTCACGTGGCCTGCGTCGACTGCCACATCGGCTCCGGCGCTCAAGCTTATGTGAATGCCAAGATCAACGGCACCAAGCAACTGATTGAGGTCAGCTTTCATCCCTTCGTGCCGCTCGCGCCCAAAATCATTCCCAACTATCCCACGCCAATTCCCTCGCCGGTCACCAGCCTGCGTCCCGCGCGCTACACCTGCGAGGGTTGCCACACGCCCACGCGCTTCGACGGAGACAAGCTGCTCGTCAAGTCGAACTTTGCCGACGACGAGCCCAACACGGAAACGCAGACGGTGCTCATTCTCCACCTCGGCGGGGTTGACTCGCTCTCGCGCTATACGGGGATTCACGGTGTCCACCTGGGCCACATTGAGTACGTCTCGACTGACTCCACGCGCACCACGATTCCCTGGGTGGAACGGCAAAACGCCGACGGTTCATTCACCGAGTACAGCACACAGCCCGCTGGCAGCGGCATTCCCAAGGGCGACCGCAGGGTCATGGATTGCATCGACTGCCACAACCGCGCCGCGCACACTTTTGTCACTGCCGGGGAGGCCGTTGACCAGGCCATGGCCAGCGGCGCCCTCAGTTCCGACCTGCCCTGGATCCACAAAGAAGGACTGGCGCTGCTGAACGGCGCTTATTCCAGCCAGGAAGAGGCAGGCATCCAGATTCCGCAGCAGCTTCAGGCCTTCTATCGCTCGCAGAATCCCTCCGTGCTCTCCCAGAAAGCTGCGCTGGTCGACCAGGCCGGTAAGGAACTGGTGACGCTCTACGACCAGAATGTCTTTCCGTTCATGAAGGTCACCTGGGGAACCCATCCCAACCATATCGGCCACATGGAATACCCGGGATGCTTTCGCTGTCACGATGGCAGCCACGCAGCGAAGAACGGCGACACGATTCCTCAGGACTGTTCCGTATGCCACAACCTGCTGGCGGTCGAAGAAGCCAAACCCAAGGTGCTCGCCGATCTCGGCATTCAATAGCAGAAGTGGCTTCGCAGCCTCGCAGTCCCTTAGTCGCGCCCTCCGTGTTAGGCTGGCTCTTCGCGTTCAGGAGCAGAAATTCACATGCATTCCACCCACCCCGGTCAATTCAATCTTGTGGCTGCAGCCCATGCCTCCATGGTCGAGCACGGTTTTCAGCCCGATTTCCCCGCCGGAACCGACACCGAACTCTCCGCCATCAAAGCGCAGCCCGCCCTTCCTGCCGTTGACGGTCTCGCCGACCTGCGCAACCTGCTCTGGTCCTCCATCGATAACGATACCTCCAAAGATCTCGATCAAATCGAGTGGGCGGAGCAGTTGCCCGACGGCCGCATCCGCGTGCTCATCGGCGTTGCCGACGTGGACGCGCGCGTATCGCGGGGCACCGTGATTGACAAGCACGCGCAGTTTGAGACGACTTCCGTCTACACCGGCGTGTCCATCTTTCCCATGCTGCCCACGGAGCTTTCTGAAGGCATCACGTCCCTGAACGAAAATCAGGATCGCGCGGCCATCGTGGTCGAGTATTCCATTGACGCCAGTGGAACTTCTTCCGACGAGAAAGCCTACCGCGCACTGGTGAGCAACCGCGCGCAGTTAGCGTATCCAGGCATCGGCGCATGGCTCGATGGCAAAGGCGCGCCGCCGCCCAAAGTTGCCGCCAGCTCCGATCTGGCCGCGCAGCTCAAATTGCAGGACACGGCCGCGCAACGCATGGCGGGCGGCCGCTATCAGCACGGCGCGCTCGAATTCGAGACCATCGAAACCCAACCCGTATTGGTGACCGACGAGATCGTCGGAATCGCCCCCATCGTAAAGAACCGCGCCACCTCGCTCATTGAAGAGTTCATGGTCGCGGCCAATGGCGTTGTCGCGCGCACGTTTGAGAGCGCCGGCCTCGCCTCCATCCGCCGCATTGTGCGAGTGCCCAAGCGCTGGGACCGCATCGTCGAGCTCGCCGCGCAAAAGGGTGCCACTTTGCCCGCCGATCCCGACTCCAAGGCCCTCAACGACTTTCTCATCGCGCAAAACCAGAAGGACCCCGACCACTTTCCCGATCTCTCGCTCGCAGTCATCAAGCTCATGGGGCCCGGCGAATATGTTCTGATCAAGCCCAATGCGCCCTCGCCCGGCCACTTCGGCCTCGCTGTCCGCGACTACACGCATTCCACGGCGCCCAACCGCCGCTTCCCCGACGTCGTCACGCAGCGCGTCCTCAAATCGTGGCTTACGAAGTCCGCGCAGCCCTACTCTGAAGACGACCTCAACGCCATCGCGCAACGATGCACCGAGATGGAAGATGCCGCCCGCAAAGTCGAGCGCGAAATGCAAAAACGCATCGCCGCGGTTGTTCTTCATCCGCACATCGGCCAGACTTATCAGGCCATTGTCACCGGCGCGTCGGAAAAGGGCACCTTCGTCCGCACGCTCGATCCGCACGTCGAAGGCATGCTGGTTCGTGGTGGCAAAGGCCTCGACGTGGGCGACAGAGTCACCGTCAAGCTCGTCAACACCGATCCCCAGCGCGGTTATATCGATTTCGAAGCGCAATAGCCATTCTTCTCAGCAACTTAAACTCGAATTGTGCAGCGCCGGCGGACCATAATGCTCAATGCCCCGTTTGGGGCATGAACGGCAAATTTATGTGTCCGGAGAGCACCTGATAGCGTCTAATTCAGGAAAGTGCCGCTGAGCCGCTGGGCGCAACCCTGCTCCGGTTTCGATCGAAACGGCAAAAGCAAGATAGAGGTCGTAGCGGCTTCCCCCGAAACGATCACCCTCCCACGGCCTGTAGCGAGTCGTTTCCGGCTCAGATAGACCTGCGAGGGAGTCTATACAAATTTCTGGTGTCGCAGTCGGGCCGGCAAGTTTCTAAGTGCCCCCTGCGGCCCACGGAAACAGTGTTGTCTCTGCGGCAGACCTGATCTGGACCATTGAATGCGATTTGATTTTCATCTTTCGAGGCTGTCTGTTCTTCTCTCCGCCGGAATATTCCTCGCGGCTTGCCCCGCTGTTGTCAGCGCACAGGAGCCGGCGAGCCCTGAAGCCGCGCCGCTGCCGTCCGCGCCCGTATCAGCAGCCCCCGTTTCCGGTGCCCAGATGGGCTCAATTGGCGGAACAGTTACAGACGCTCAGGACGATGTTGTGCCGGGTGCCGAGGTTACGCTTGAGGACCCAGACCCCGGCGATTCGCACAAATCCGTGGCCAACGACATGGGAGCATTCCAGTTCGACGGCCTCAAACCTAAAGTCGCATATCGCATTACCATCCGCGCCAAGGGATTTGTCGACTGGAAGTCGTCGTCGTCGATCATCCTTTCTGCCGGCGAGTACCAATATGTCCCGGGAATTCGCCTCGAGCTTAACGGCGAAGCGACATCGGTCACGGTCCACTCTTCGTCGACAGAACTCGCGATGGAGCAGGTCAGGATTGCGGAGCAGCAGCGGGTTCTGGGCATCGTCCCGAATTTCTACGTTGCGTACGACAAAAACGCGCCGCCGCTGGACGCGAAAACGAAGTTCCAGTTGGCGCTCAAAGTCTCCGCGGATCCCATCACCATTGCCGGAGTGCTCTTCATGGCCGGCGTCAATCAGGGCGTCAGGATCCCGGACTACCGGCTTGGCGCCGAAGGTTATGGCGAGCGGGTCGGTTCGGTGGCCGCCGACGGATTCAGCGACATCTTTTTCGGCGGCGCGGTTCTGCCCGCGCTCCTGCATCAGGATCCGCGCTATTTCTATCAGGGCACAGGCACGAAAAAATCGCGCCTGCTTCACGCTCTCGCCGGCCCCTTCGTCTGCCGGGGCGACAACGGGCGGATGGAGCCGAACTACTCCACCGTCGGTGGCGACGTCATCTCTGCCGGGTTCTCGAACCTCTACTATCCGCGCGGCGACCGCACATGGACCTTCTTCGGTGAGAACGTCATGATCAGCTCCATTGAGCGCACCGCAAGCACCGTTACGCAGGAATTTGTGCTGCGCCACTTGACCTTTGGTCCCAAAGGCAAGAATTCCAGTCCCCCCGACTCCGATCAACAATAGGCGCTCAAAAGGTTGGCTCGTCAGCCCTCCTCACGTGTTTCACAAACGCGCCTTCCGGCCTGCGGTATCATTCCTGCATCTCGAAAACGCGGGCCAAATTCAAGCCCAATTCACCGCTCCCTTGCCGGAGCCCTCCCTGCTTGGGGCTCCCGGCCTCGGAGTAAGAAAGGCTCATCATGGACAACTCCGCCGTTGTCGTTTTCGCTCTCATCGTCGCCGCCATCGTCGCCATCTTCCTGCTCGTCACGATCCTCAAAACCATGTACACCGTGCGCACTTACTCCGCCGGAGTGGTCGAGCGTTTCGGCAAATTCAACCGCGTCGCGCGTCCCGGGCTGCAATTTCTATTGCCCTGGTGCGAAACCGTGCGCCTCGTCGATCTTCAGGTGCGCCAGGCCGTCGTCAACGTCGAAACCAAAACCAAGGACAACGTCTTCGTCACCATCCCGGTTTCCGTGCAATATCAAGTCGTCGAAGCCAAGGTCTTTGACGCCTATTACAAGCTCTCGAATCCGCAAAGCCAGATCGAGAGCTACGTCTTCAACTCCATCCTCGGCCACGTGCCCACGCTCACGCTCGACGAAGCCTTCGAGCAGATGCAGCAGATATCCGGAGCCGTGAAGCGCGACCTCGACGAAGTGATGGACACCTTCGGCTACAACATTCTCCGCGCCCTGGTCACTGACATCGTTCCCGACGCCAAAGTAAAAGCGGCTATGAACGACATCAACGCCGCGCAGCGCGAGCAGATTGCGGCGCAGGCCCGCGGCGAAGCCGAGAAGATCCTGAAGGTGAAGCAGGCCGAAGCCGAAGCGGAATCGAAGGCCCTGCAGGGCGACGGCACCGCCCGCCAGCGTCAGGCCATTATCAAGGGCCTGCAGCAGTCCGTCGAAGAGTTCAAGGGCGCCGTCGAGGGCTCGACCGCCAAAGACGTGATCGCGATGGTTCTCATGACGCAGTACTTTGACACCTTGCGCGAAGTGGGAGTTACGGGCAAGGCGAGCACCATCTTCTTGCCCAGCTCGCCCGGCACCGTGAACGACATGATGACGCAGATCCTCGCCGGCTTCACGGGCGCAAAATCATCCTGATCCGCGGGAAACTATTCTTTGCGTAATGCCGGGTGCCCCCGGTCCCTCGCATTTAGGGACCGGGGATACCTCAACTTCGAGATAACACGACCTTCAGCTCACTCGCGCTTCGCAGACTTGCCTGCCCGCCGCCCCGCCGGCTTGCCGCTCTTCTTGTTTTTCTCCACCCGCAGCTTCCACGCCGAATGCAATGCCCCGCGCAGCGAGTCCTCGTCCGCAATCGCAAGCCGGATGTGCGTCATGCCCATCCGTCCCCATCCGCCGTGAATCGGCAAGAACAGATCGGGCCGCTCGCGAAGAAACTCCGCCTGGATCTCCGGCGTGAGCTTCAGATTCCCGTAGCCCTCTTTCACCGATGCCAGCGTCGCGAAAATCCGCCCGGCAACGCGGAAATCCACCGCGCCCATATGCGAGCCTTCTTCCGCGCCTTCGAGGCTTAAAGCAATCCGTCGAAAATCCTTTGCCGTCATCGTGAACAATTTACAGCCGGTACTCAAAGGAAACAAGCTAAAAGCTAGGAGCTAGAAGCTAGAGGCTGTCCTTCAAACTCCTCGTTCAGCCACTTGCTGAACGCCGCAAACTCCTCGTCGCGCCCCAGAAAATCGCGCACCATCTCGCGCCCCGGCTTCGACCCGCCTTGCTCGAGCACGGCCTTGCGATAACGCGTGCCCGCCTCGCAGCCCAACAAATCCTCGGCATCGAACTGCCCAAAGAAATCCAGCGCAATCACCTTGTCGAACATGTACGTGTAGTAATTCGACGAGTAGCCGGTCAGATGCCCAAAGCTCGCGTACATCTTGTTGCCCTCAAGCCAGGTCCACGGCTGGAATTGCTTGTAAAGCTCGCGCGTGACCGCGTCGGGATCGATGCCTGCGGGATCCTCGTCATGCAAATTGAGCGAAAGTGTCGTGTAGTAGAGCTGCGTCCTGATCCAGTCCGCGCGCCCGAATGCGCCGGCCAGCTTCATCGTCCGGATCAGCTCTGCCGGCAGCACCTCGCCTGTCTGGTAATGCTTTGCGAAAGCCTGAAGCAACTTCTCGTCACGGAAGAATTCTTCGAGCATCTGCGACGGCACCTCGATAAAGTCGCCCTCCGTCGCAAAACCTGAAAGCCCCGCCCACTCCGTGTGCCCGCCGAGAATTGCGTGCATCAGATGGCCGAACTCGTGGAAGAACGTCACCACGTCGGAATATTGCAGCAAACCCGGGTCGTTTTCATCGCCCGTCGGAAAATTGCAAATGAGCGCAGCCTCCGGCATCGTGCGCCCGCGCGCGCCCGTCACCACCGGCGCGGCAGAAAACCATTTGTCCTTGCCCTCGCGCGGATGCATGTCGAGATAGAATCGCCCAACAATCCGCCCGCCGTCGAAAACCTCAAACACCGACACCGCCGGATCCCACGCCTGCGCGTTTGTCGGCCGGAACTCCACCTTGAACAGCTTCGCCGCCGTCTTCAGCACGCCCGCTTCAACCCGCGCATACGGAAAATACGGCCGCACCGACTGCGAATCGAAGTCGAACTTCGCGCGCCGAAATTGCTCGTACCAATAGCCGCGGCTCACAATGTCAATCTCGCTCAGCCCCGGCTGCCGACCACGCGCAAACTCGAGCACCAGCGCGTGCTCGTGCTTCGCGCCGTCTCGGCTTGCTTCGTCCAGCTTCGCCAAAAACGTGCGCACATTTGCCGCCGACTTCATCATCTGGTCCGCCGTCGCCAAATCAGCCCAGCTCCTGAACCCGAGAATCGTCGCAATCTCCTGCCGCGTCGCCAACAGATCAAGCAAAATCTGCCGGTTCGCCGGATACGCGCGCGTGTTGTACGCCAGAAACATGCGTTCCCGCAGTGCCGCGTTCCCCGCAAACGTCATCACCGGCATCATGTCCGGCGGATCGGTCGTCAGCGTCACTCGCTCTTTGCCGTCCTCGCCCTTTTGCCCCGGATGCCGCGCAATGTAATCCGCGGGCAGTCCTTCCAGCTCTGCCGTCGTCACCTCGATGGTCTTTCCGCCCTCCTGAATGTTGCGGCCGAACTCGAGCGACAGCCCAGTGGCCTTGTCGTGCAGCGCGTGCAAACGGTCGCGCGTGGCCAGATCCTTATCCACGCCAGACAAGCGGTACCCGAGCAGCGTGCGCTCCACATAGTGCTTCGTCGCCGGGCTCGCGCCGTCCAGCTTGATCGCCACAAGCGCGTCGTATACCTCGCGGTTCAGGCTCAGCGCGCTCCCTGCCATCGCCACGCGCTGCGCTTCCATCTGCGCCTGATCGCGCACCGCCTTGTCCGCTGCCACGGAATTCAGAATTCCCGCTTGTGCTCCGGCCAGGGTCAGATGCTCGATCGCCTTGTCGTAGAGCAGCAGCGAATTCTCGGGCGTGCGCTCGCCCTCCACGGCGAGCAACTCGGCCAGTGAACCTTCGTGTGCAGCCAGCCGCGCGCTCACCCATGCGGTCAGCCCGCCAGCCGACGCAGCGCCGCCAGCTTCCCATACGTGCAGTGCTTGGCCGGCGACAATATTCTCATCAGGCATTGCGAATGAACCCTCCAGATTCCTAGACTAACAAGCCGATTCGCGCCCCACCCACCATCCCGCATAGGCGCACAAGCACGCAACCGTTCAGGCACGTTCCCTATGCCCGCGCCGCAAACCCTACTTCGATGGATTTGTTGAGTAAGAATCCAGCCGCTTCTTATACAGCAGCAGAACGCTCGGTCCGAACGCCAGCAGCATGATCGCAATCCCGGTCACGATGCCGAAGCTTGTCGCGACGGGCGCCGAGCAGTCGCCGCGCCGCCGTACCCATACGTGACAAGGCACCACGATTAAAAGTTCCAGCACGCTGCCCTTCAACAGCCACGACACAATGCGGGTCGTCACCGCCGCGGAGTTCCTGAAGTACAGATAGAAGAGAACTCCCCAGACCAGCCAGATCGCCAGGAAAACCCACACGACTTCCATCTCGGTATCCCAGAACTGGTCGAGAAACTTGTCGCCGCCCACGGCAGCTCCGCCCGCCGAAATTGCAGCGAACGCAAGAAGCGCAAACAGCATCGACCCCGCGACGACCGAAACTGCAAGATGCGTCCGCGGCTTCAATCGCTTCTGTGAGGTGTCGACCGACAGGAAAAGCAGGATCGCCTGGCCACCGATGAGAGCGACAATCGCCGCCCACACCACCCACCCCGTATACATATCGCCCAGGGTCTTGAAAAAGGGAGTGTCTGATCCCGCCATCGCCAGGCGCAACCCGGCGGGCGCCAGCAGCCCCACAACAATCACGGCATAAAACACGCTGATGACGATGCCCCACTTGCGCATGGCACGTCCTTTCCGCAATACAGGGGGGAGGGCTGCACACGATGGTACGCCCTCTGTGCGGCGAGCGCGACGAAAAACTCGTCGACTCGCTGACTTGCTACCTTTCCACCCTCGGACTCACCGCCGGCGGCATCTTCGAGAACTCCTCCGGCTCAAGCGATCGTGGCGTAAACCGCGCCTCGAAAACCGCGCCCTTGAAGTAATCTCGCTGGTTGATCCGCGTTCCGATCGACGAGTGGCCCGCTCCCTGCGGCGTCAAATGCAATTCGCCTTCACCCTGCATCTCATCGCCCACATAGTTGCGCAGCGTCTTGCCGTCGTATACGGCCGTCACCCGGTACCACTGCCCCAGCGGATGCAGACCGTTGCAATTCAGCAGCGTCCGCCGCGATCCGTTCGATTCCGCAAAGCTGTCGAGGCACCACTCGCCTTTCACAATGCGAATTTCAAAGAGCATGCGGTTCTCTGTGTCCTTACCCGTCGCCGGATCGATTTCCGAAAGATGAAAGAACCGCTGCGCCTCGGCGCCATCCGCATCCGGCCTGAAGATCACCTCCCATGTGTACGCGCTCGCCCCGGCCAGTGGATGCACATCGACGAATAGAGCATCATCGACGCCATTGAACTCGACAGCTTTTCCATAAGGTGAGTCGATCAGGTGCGGATGCCCGAACACATGCGTAGCGTGGCCGCCGATCGAATCGATGTTGTCGAAACGCCAGATCGTCGAACCCGCATCGCCATTCGGCGCCTGCGCAATCAGGCTCGGCAGCATCAGCAAAAGGCCCGCCGCAGGCGCGAAAAAGCAGTTGCGTATCAATCTCATTGCAATATTCTCACTCGCTCACTCGCTCACTCGCTGACTCGCTGACTTGCCGACTGGCTGACTTGCTAACTCGCCTGTCTCACTTCAGCTCATATGGCTTCTCCGGCTCCGCCACCGCCTCCGGAACCTTCGGCATCTTCGCCGGATCGATCTTTGCCGCGCCCGCCAACCCCACGCCCGTCACGCTGTCGATGCTCAGCAGCGGCCCATCGAATCCCGTCACCTTCACTTGGCGTACGACCACGTCCTTCATGTTCGCCAATGTGATCCCGCTTTTGCACGTCCCGGTCACGTTGATGAGCGAAAAGCCGATCAGCGGTTTGCGCGGGTGAATCTCCGTCGCCTGCACCAGCGCCGGAACATCCGTCACGCGAATGTTTGAAAAATGAAAGTTGGCAAACTTCGGAATGCCTTCATCGCCCGGCACGGGAAACTCATCCTGCTTCCCGCTGTTCAAATTGTTCAAGCGCAAAAATCCCTGCTTCGCTCCCGAAACATCGAGGTCGTTCACTGAAACGTTCTCAACGAATGCGCCGCGGCCTGGCCGGCTCTTGATGTAGATGGCGTGCGAGCGCGCGCCGAGGCATTTGCAATGCTCCACGATCACATTCCGAACGCCCGCCGATGTCTCGCTCCCGATCCCAATGCAGGCAAAGGTCCGGTCGGTGAACGTGCAGTTCGCAATGCGCACGTCCTCGGTCGGCCGGTTGATCGTGTACCCCTCCTCGCCGCGCCCCGACTTGAGCGAGATGCAGTCGTCGCCGGTCTCGAACGTGCAGCCGTCAATGACTACGTGCCGGCACGAGTCCACGTCGATGCCGTCCGCGCCGCTGTGTACCACGACGTTCTTGAACGCCACGTCCTCCGAGTACACGGGATGAATCGACCACATCCCCGTCTGGCTGGTGAAGCAGTTCTCCACATTCACGCCGCGGCAATTCGTAAATTCCAGAAGCGCCGGCAGCCGCATTCCCGTCGCGCGCTCCACCCGGCCCTTGATCGCATCGCTCGCCACAATTCTGCCCGGCCCCGCGATCCCTATGTTTTCGCTGTCGATTGCGGAGATCAGCGCGCTGTACCCCTTGATCCATCGCCCCTCCCAGCGCACCTGCGTCACCGGATAATCGTTCATGTCACCTGACCCCAGCAGGCTCGCGCCATCCTCAACGCGCAGCAGCACATTGCTCCTCAGTGTCAGTGCGCCCGTCGCGTAGCCACCCGCCGGAACAACAACCTCGCCTCCGCCCAGCGCAGCGCATCGGTCGATCGCCTGTTGCAGCGCAAGCGTGTCCTTCGTCTTGCCATCTCCAGTTGCGCCCAGGTCGCGCACGTTCAGCGATACCTTCGGCCCGTTTTGAATTGGCTTCGAATGCGCGTGAGCAGCAAGCGGCTCCAGTGCCCTTGCCGCCTTCGCCAACCCAAGCCCGTTCAGCGAAGCGGCCACAGGCGCCACCAGCGCACCTTGCGCCGCTGTTCTCAGAAAATCTCTGCGATCCACAATTCCGCTCGCAACTTTGCTCACTGGCTGGATTCCTCCATGAATAGGAAACGAACGCGCCTCGGCGCTGTGGCACAAGTGGTCAGTCTGCTCGATGCGCGTCAGCAATCTTCAGGGAGCAGAAAGTCTGTGTCAAGCACGCCGCTTTTCATCAGCCCTTTGTCTTATCGGTTCTTGTATTGCTCATCCGTCACATGCTCCATCCAGTCGACAGTTTTTCCGTCGAGCCTTTCCTGGATGGCGATGTGCGTCATGGCTGTCGTCGGGCAAGCGCCGTGCCAATGCTTCTCGCCCGGCGAAAACCACACCACATCGCCGGGACGAATCTCCTCGATCTCGCCACCCCAGCGTTGCGCACGGCCGCAGCCGGCGGTCACAATCAAAGTCTGTCCCAGAGGATGTGTGTGCCATGCGGTTCGCGCGCCCGGCTCAAAGGTTACGCTTGCGCCTTGCACAAATGCCGGCTCTGGTGCCTGAAAGAGCGGATCGATCCGCACCGTTCCGGTGAACCAATCTGCGGGTCCCTTGCCTGATGGCTGCGAGCCGCTTCTTTTGATCTCCATCTCCGAAATCCCTCCCGCTGAATTTTGCGCTCACTGCTTAAAGTACTCGAACCGGCCGAATGTCCACTTTCTTTGGCTGGGTCTCGACCCTCTTCAGCCTGGGCCCAAAATGGGCCGCAGCCCGGTCCAGGCCCCCTCCCACACCCGGGCCGACCCCCTCCCGCCGGGATTGAGGTACCGAAATACCGCCTCAATCTGCACATTACCGGTTGCATTTAGCATCGAAACCCCTTTAATATGCGTCAATTGAAGAGAATGCCTCTCGCGGTCTCCAGCACGATCGATTCGCGGCCCGCGCCGGCGGTGGTACTTCCGCGCCTGCGCGTAGGGAAGCTGTGTATCGCCGTCCAGGGGGCCACCGTCGCCGAGCTCATTTCACGCGCCGACGCCGCTCTTAAAGACTCTGTTTTCATTGAATTACGTCTCGATGCCCTGCCGAAGCCTCTCGCCGCCTTGCCCGACATCAAGGCCCTGCTCGCCCGTCGGCGCGACATCACCGCCATCGCCACCTGCCGGCGCAAGCCCTCTGGCGGCAAGTTCACCGGCTCCCTCAACTCCGAGCTCGAAATCCTCCTCAAAGCCGCTGAAACCGGCTGTCATATTGTCGATTTAGAGGTCGAGTCGGCCGAACAGTGCACCCGGCCTCAGCTGGCCAAGTTCCGGGCCGCGCTTCGTGCCGCCGGTGCCACGCTCCTCATCAGTTCGCACGACTTCACCCGCACACGCCGCCCCGAAGGCCTCAATCAAGCCGCCCAGCGCATCGCCGCCTACGAGCCCGACTTCGTTAAAGTCGTCACCACCGCTCGCAATCTTGCCGACAATCTCTCCGTCCTGCAGATGATCGAGGATCAGTCTCTCAATGCCCACGTCATCGGCATCGCCATGGGCGAGGAGGGCCTGATTAGCCGGGTCCTGAGCCCGCGCGCCGGCGCCGCCTTCACCTATGCCTCCTCTTCTGACGGCGCTGAAACCGCTGCGGGCCAGGTCCCCGCGCGCACGCTCCTCGATATCTATCGTCTCGACCAGCTCGACCAGGCCACCCGCATCTTCGCCGTCGCCGGCAATCCCATCGCTCACTCTCTCTCTCCGCTTATGCACTCCACCGCCTTCCGCCGCGAGAACGTCAACGCCGTCATGCTGCCGCTCAAGGTCCGCACTCTCGACGACCTGCTCACCGTCGTCCGCGACCTGCCTCTTGACGGTGTCGCCGTCACCATGCCGCTCAAGCAGGAAGTCCTGCCGCACCTCGCCAACATGGACCCGCTCACCGGCCGCATCGGCGCGTGCAACACCTTGCGCACCGGCGCTGACGGCAAGCTCTACGGCTTCAACACCGATGTTGCCGGCATCGTTCGTCCGCTCGAGCGCCGCATGCGTCTCCAGGGTGCGCGCATTCTTGTCCTCGGCGCAGGTGGCGCGGCACGGGCCGCGGTCTTCGGCCTTGTCGAGCAGGGTGCTGAAGTCTTCGTCGTCAACCGCACCCACGAGAAAGCCGCCGCCCTGGCCCGCAAGGCCAAAGCGCACGTCCTTGGCCAGAGCATGCTCGCCAAGCAGCGCTTTGACGCCATCATCAACGCCACGCCCTGCGGCATGACCGGCATCAAGCAGCAGCTCCCCCTCAAGGAAAGCGAGCTCAACGCCTCGCTCGTCTTCGACCTGGTCTACACGCCGCTCGAAACTCCGCTCCTCAAGCTGGCCAAGGCGCGCGGCCTCGCTGTCATCTCCGGTCTTGAAATGTTCGTCCAGCAGGGAGCCCGCCAGTTCGAAATCTGGACCGGCAAGCCCGCCCCCGAAGCCGAAATGCTCCGCGTAGTCGACTTCGAGCTCCGACGCCATCCGCAATAATCCGCCGCGACACACCCGCTCACCGCACTCCGAGTTCTCCCACCGAATGTGGGTGCCCCATCCTTCCGCTTTCTTCTGCGGAAGGGTGGGAAAGCACGAACCCAACCCCATCGCAACGCGCTCTCACTCTCTTACAAAGAACTGGGTGCCCCAGGTCCCTCGCACTTGGGGACCTGGGATAGCACGAACCCGAATCAACGGGTCTTGTATCAGGGCTTGGCTTCAGCCATGCCGCAAACCGCGCAAAAAAAGTCAACGGGCTTCAGCCCCCGCATGCGAGGTCGGCGCGCTTTCCTTGCGGTCGCGCGTCGAACCCACATTCTCGCCACCCGAGGTAACTCGCTGCACTACTGCCTCAATTCAATCAGCGTTAGAATGGCCAAGGGAACCTTCGGAAGCATCCTCAAACAGGCAGGTCTGAAATGAAGGAATATGCGGCGGTCTTCGAGAAAACTTCGAATGGCTGGAGCGCCTATGTTCCGGACCTTCCGGGGCTGGGCGTAGCCGCCAAAACCCGCCCTCAGACCGAAAAGCTGCTCCGCCAGGGAATTCAGATGCACATTGCCGGATTGCGCGAGGACGGCCTGCCGGTTCCCGAACCCCAAACACTCGTCATGCGCCTTGCAATCCCCGCCTGAATCGGCAAGCCCGCCCCCGAAGCCGAAATGCTCCGCGTAGTCGACTTCGAGCTCCGACGCCATCCGCATTAATCCGCCGTGCTTCGGCCCTGGCTCGCTTAATTGCTGATAATGGAGTTGTGGTGAGACGCTTCAAGCACCCCGTTCGAATTGCGGTGTTGCCAGCAATACATCTTTGCCTGGTTGCCTATATTGCGACATTACACGATGCTTGGGATTGGATCTTGCTCGTGCTGATCGACTTTCCGCTCGCATATCTAGCGATGTTAGGCAAGTACCTCGGGAATTGGTGGACTTGGGGCTTGATCGGCCCCTGGGGACTGGCGGTATTTGGAACATTGTGGTGGCTGTGTGTGGGCATCGCCTTGTCGCGCGCATTCGACTGGATCGCGGGCAAGATAAAGGCGGACCTAACCGAACCTCTCTGACTCGATGCTCCGCGTCGCCGAATTCGAGCTCCGCCGCCACCCGCAGTAATTCGCCCTGCCGGCGCGCTCTCCTTGCGGTCGCGCGCCGAAACCGTCCTCGCCCCACCTTCACTAATCAGCCGCCATCACACTCGCGCCGTAGGCGCAGCGTTTGTTAGCCCCGCGCTTCAGCGTGGGGAACGCTAGATCAGAAATGAGTCCGGAGTCCCGTAGAAACGGCGCAAGCTCCGCCCGCAAATGCGGCCCCGATAACCCGCATTCACGCGCAGATTCTCCATCAGCGGTACAATTCAAGCGACTCAGCTTAGACAAACTAGCTGCGCGCTGCCAGAAGGTACTCTCATGACCATGATCCTGCTTCTTCTTTTCGTGTTGGTGTTGTTTCTCGTCCTTGCCACTGCCCTCGCGTCGGTCTATAGCATCGGCCCCACCCAAATCGGACTCGTACGAAAGCGGATCGGAAAGAAGTTGCCCGGCGACAACCCCGTGGCATTTCTGGGAGAAGCCGGTTACCAGGCCGACCTCCTCATGCCCGGGCTGCGCTTCAAGTTCAAGCCTTTCTACACGGTCACAAAACACCCCTGGGTGCAGGTGCCCGCGGGACAAATCGGCGTCGTCATCGCGCAGGTTGGCAAGCCCACGCCCATCGGCGCCAAGTCAGCCCGGTACGATTCGGCTTTCGGTAACTTCACTGACTTTCGCACCTTTGTTTTGAAGAACGGCGAAAAGGGCGTTCAACGGCCGGTTCTTTCTCCCGGCACTCTGGCGCCAATTCATCCGGTGGCTTTCCTGGTCATCACCAAGCCGCAGGTCTTCGGCCTGCCTGTGTCCGACGAGTACAGCAGGCTCGCTCGCGGCAACAAGCTCGACTTCCGCGCCTTCGGCCTTGAAGATTGGCAGCTCGATGTCACGCGCATTGCGCCCAGGCCAACCGGCGACGGCGGCAAAGTTGCAGACATGATCGGAGTCGTCACCGCACTCGACGGCGAGCCCCTGCCCGCCGGCGCCATTGCCAGCCGCCTCGGCGAATTCAAAGACGTCAGCGAGTTTGAAGCCAAACCCGGCATCACCGATTTTGAGCTGATGGCGCTGATTCTCGGCAGCAAGAACGATCAGCACAACAACTATCAGGACTTCCAGAAGTTCCTTCAGGCTGGCGGAAAAATCGGTCTCCAGCACGATCCGCTGCTCTATGGCGCATACAACCTCAATCCGTTCCTGGTCCGCGTTGAGCAGGTTCCCATGCTGGTCGTCGAGCAGGGTCAGGTCGCCGTCATCAAGGCCTATGTCGGATTGCCCACGCAGGACACATCCGGCGCAGACTTCAAGTTCGGCTCGCTCGTCCGTCCCGGCCATCAAGGCATCTGGCAGGAGGCGCTTCGGACTGGAAAATATCCCATCAATCCCCGCATCTACGACGCCAAGCTCGTTCTAACTTCAATCCTCAAGCTCGATTGGGCCAAGGACGTCACCGGAGCTCACGGCCTCGACGCGCGTCTTGAGCCCATCATTGCAAAAAGTAACGAAGGCTTCGTCTTCAGCATCGATCTCCAGGTTCTCATTCACGTTCCCGACACCAAAGCGCCGCGCGTCATCTCCATGGTTGGTTCCATGGAAAATCTCGTCAACGAAGTTCTGCAGGCCGCCGTCGGCAACCTCTTTCGCGACAAGATCGGCGGCATGGAAGCCATTACCTTCATCCAGACGCGCCAGAGCGTCCAAGAGCAGGCCTTCAACTACATCCAGAGCAAGCTCGCCGAGTATGAAATCGAGACGCGGGGAGTCTACATCCAGGATGTCGTTTACCCCGAGCAGTTGGTCACCGTTCTCACCCAGCGCGAAGTCGCGCATCAGGAAGTGGAAACTTTCAAAATGCAGCGCCAGGCGCAGGACCAGCGCATCGAGACAGAGAAGGCTCGCGGCACTGCCGACATGCAGGTCGACCTTGCCAAATCAAAGGTCGGCGTCGACATTCAAACCAACCGCACCGAGGCCAGGATGAAAGAGGCCCAGGGCGAAGCCGCTTTCATTGAGCAAACCGGAACCGCCCGCGGAGCCGAAGTTCGCGCGGTCGGCCTGGCCAACGCCGAGGCCTATGAGCGTCAGGTCGGAGCGCTGGGCAAAGGTCCCACCGCTCTAGTCAACGCAATCAAGGCGCTTTCGGTCGGCAATGTCGCCTTCGTGCCCAAGATTCTTGTCGTCGGCGGCTCCGGCAACCAGGGAATTCTCGAGAGCCTTGGATCGCTGCTCATGGACAAGCTCGACACGAGCACCGCGGACTCTGCAGGCACTGCGGACTCCGGCTACGCCAGCTCCAGTCCCAGCAAGCCCGGCGGAAAGTCCTGACCGTGCGTTATTGGGTGCCCCATCCTAACTTCGTTAGGGTGGGGAACAAGAATCCTCCGCTCAACATCAGAATTGTCATCCTGAGCGAGCGCAGCGAGTCGAAGGACCTGCGGTTGTCTTTCGTGATCCCAACCCATCGAGACGGGGTGCCCCTGGTCCCTTGCATTTGGGGACCAGGGAAGTCACGAACCACGGCTGGCCCCTTCCCCGCACGGGACCGGCGCTCTTTGATTGCTATATGTATTCCCCAGGCGGGTCTTGCTTCAGGCTGACGTCCTCTAAACGCCACTGCCTATATCCATCCAACATGTGCCTCACGGAAAACACGGTATCAGCGATCGCTTCGCAAGCACGGAGATCGACGGAGTGCCAAAGACCCTCTCTAAAGAAATTCCTCTCGAAGTTTATACGGAGCTTGTTGGCGTAGTCCTCCGCCACCGCTTTACCCCCGAGCTCAAGCGTTGAGTACACGATCTTGACCGATAGCTCATACGGAACCTCGTCAGGCAGATGATTGTCTTCCGGGTCGTACATCATCCAAATGCCGCTGATGGCGTCGGGATCCGCAGACCGGAGCCTTTTTTTGATCGGCTCCATTCGGTGGTTAAGATCATCGGGAAATGCTGCACGGTTGTAGCGCGCCGCTAGCCACACCTGCAATATCTGCACACCCTTTCTCCCGAGAACCGCATCAGGGTCGGGGACCACGTCCATCAGCAATTTCTTGTCAACAGGGATCTTATTACGGGCATGTAATTCGAGAACCTTCTTTTCGCCATCCTGCTCGTAAGCGAGATGCAGCTTCCGCGGGTTCCGGCCGTTGTATAGGTCGCCACTCAGTTCGTCCGCGTTGCGCCCCTGTATCAACTCCACATCAGGCTCAACGTCATACGGCCTGACTAGGTCGCAGTCGTGGGAGACGACAACAAGCACAGGATTGGGATTATCCTTTGGAGCCGCTATGCCGAGCCGATCGCGCACAGCTTTGGGGAGAATTGATCCCTGCCTCAGTTTCATCGTCGCATCACCCTTTTCGGAGGATGATGCGACGGACTGTTCGCGGGATCTATCCATCAAACTCCTCCAGAATTGGCGCAGCCAACTCCATGACTGACGAAAGATCTTGCCTGCGATGGCGCGCGTTTTGGTGCTCTGCAATGGACATGTCGCGCAAACCCTGCTCAACTACAGACTGCTCTTCTAGAAGCGCAATTGCGGAATCTACATTCGCACCGCTAACCAGTAGCTGGAACAGAGAATCCCCTTCTGGCGAGAGAGGACGATGAATGAAGTGCTCGGGTCTATCAATGCCTGCAAGCTGCATGCGTCTCGCAACAAAACTCAGTTGCCAGACTCTTTGGATGTACTCATTTTTCAGATTGTCCCCTTTCAGCCAAAGATAAACAGCCTGTCGAGAAACACCGAAAATATCTGCCATCTCTGACATCTTGAGTCCGAGCCTATCTCGAATTTGAAGAATCGCTTTTGGGATGCTGATCTCCTGGGTCGACTTCTTGCGTTCCAGAGAAGGCGCGCAGCTGATCGCAACCGCAGGGGCAGTGGTCCATTCGGAGACCAACGCTGCACTCATCGGCGAGTAAAATCCACCCGTGCCGGCGACGAATGTTCCGAATAGCGTCACAGCAGCAGCAAATTGCCGCGGACCGCCCCTCGCGTATAGAACCGATGCGGAACTGAAGACCTTTCCGTCGCTCTTTTCAACATTCATGAAGCTACCTCCACAGATCCAATGCTAACGGCGAGACGGCACTGCGGAAGGCCCTTGAAGCGCCCTCTTTAACACCCGTGAGGCGTTCGCCTATAACATCAGGATCGAAGTCGAACTGCTCACGGGCCGTGCAATCCGTATCAAGAATGGCGTGCCAGTCGTTAATTGACGTGAACCGCGCATCGATCGCTAGACCAATAGGCATCAAATCGATCGGGGTCGCAAGCACCCCACGAAGAATCACGACACGCTGAACAAGGAGCCCTGAAGGATCGACGGTTGACACGCCCTCGAGGATGCTGTGCTTTAGGCTGCCATTCGTACCCGAATAAAAGCCGAGCAGCTCTGGTTTGAGCCAAACCTCCAGCGGATGGTCTTGACTTGGAATGACGGCGTCGAGCGTTCTAAATCCAATCTGCTCGACGTAATCAAGATTCAGTTCTTTGTGCACGACCCGAACTGCGGTCATGAGGCGGGACTTGAAATCCTGCGATGTTCCGTAGTTGGTTGTTTGGTACGAGATTGAATTCGGAAAAAGAACGATCGCCCCCGTCTTCTTTGAATTAGTGAACCGCCACCGCTTTTGGCTCGTAGACACCGCCTTCGGCGCCTCGCCTGCTGGGTCGATCTGGAGCGACGTAAGGTTCTCTTCACTAAACCCGGAAAAGCTGTATTTCCTGAATTCCGTTTGAAGAGCCTCTATATGGCGGTGCATATCTAGAATTGGGTTGAAGCGTACTTGTCCAATTGTGAAAAAAATAGGAGCGTTTTGCATTTTCTCGCCCATGTCCTTAACTCCCTTCGAGAGACGGATTATGACACCGTCATCGTCAAACTTTACACTTTACTTGACAGTTTACACTCAGCTTGACAAAATTAACTGTCCAATCTCAAAGAATCTTCGGGGGGGTAACCTCTAGATTGAACGCAGTCGCAGACGTCCGTTGTCAACCCCGCTCTCAGCCACGGGCCACCCTAACCCCCTGAAAACACTCTTGAAAATTCGCCTCCCAAGCTTGCCGATCATTAACCCCACTTGGCGCACAATCGTTCCATGATCCGCCTCTACTCAAGAACTAACCAAACCAGAATCGCTCCCTCGTCCCCTGTCCTTCTGTTCCCTCGCCCTCTTGGTCCCTGGGTCTCTGCTTTTCTGACCACTGACCACTGCTCACTGACCACTGTTTGCACCCCACCCCCCCATGCCAGTGCGTGAAACTGTGAAACTGTGAAACTGTGGAGCCTTTGGAATGAAGGCCCTACACCCCCTCGTCACACAGTTTCACAGAAACTGTGAAACTGTGGAGCAACGCAGAAAACACCGTAAAACGGCGTCCAAATCTCTCAAAATAAAACGGATAGAAGCAAGTCGACCGCCCAAAATCGATAGCTGAAAAATCGCCGAAAATCGCTGAAAATGCCGATTTCCAAAAAATCACTGAGAATGGGTCGCTGTGAGCTTGCTGTCCTGCTGACCTGCTGACTCGCCTGCTCTAGTCCCGAGTCCCTTAGTCCCTTAGTCCCGAAGTCCCTTGGTCCCTTAGTCCCGAAGCTTCTCGTCCCGGAGCCTATTCCGACCGCAGCCGAAGGATCAATGCCTTTTCGCTCCCTTGCTCCCTTGCTTCCTTGTTCCCTTGGTCCCTTGGTCCCCGCTCTTCGGCACATGCGTGATCGGAAGCGGCGCCATGTCCGGCCCGATGCGCTTCACTTGCGTATCGATCATTTCGTAGCTGATGGTTCGCGGAGTCGCCGGCCGCGTGATCCCGCTTGCGGCATCGGTTCGCACGTCGTTATTGCCCGCGATCTGAATGCTGAACGCGGGAACGTTTCCCTTCGCCGTGTTCTCGGTAAACACGCGCACCGGCAGATAGCCCTGAATCGGATGCAGCCGGAAACCCGTCTCGTAGCGGTGGTGCTTGATGCTCCAGGTAAACACGCGCACTTCATCAAAGTCGAAAGGCAGCCCCGATTCGAGCGGATCGAGCACGGTCAAATATTCCGGAACCTGGTGGTCGGCCGTGTCAGCATCGGAGTCGGTCACCTTGGTCAGCACCCACGCGCCAACGATGCGCTTGTCCTCGGCATATTGCCCAATCTCGTCCGGCACATCCACATCCAGCCTGCTCGCGAGCAGCCAGCCCACGCGGCCCTGTGCATCGCGCGCCAGCCACCAGTCTTCCATCACGGGCGGCACAACTGGTTCCGCGCCCGCGGCATTCGGTGGCGCTGCCGTTTTCGGATTTGCGGGCGGCGCAGGCTTGCCGGCTTGCCCGGGCTTTGCCGCTTTGGCAGGCAGAGGTAACACAACCGCCTCTGCCGGATTTTTCAAAGCTGACGCTCGCGCCAAAAGCTGCACCTTGTCGTTAGCGGCGAGCAGGTAGAAGCGCGGTGTTTCGC
This sequence comes from uncultured Acidobacteriaceae bacterium, assembly GCA_963835355.1. Lineage (GTDB taxonomy): Bacteria > Acidobacteriota > Terriglobia > Terriglobales > Acidobacteriaceae > Telmatobacter. Next base: position 237,993 of record CAWIFE010000008.1, read on the forward strand.
GGCCGGGAAGCAGGTGCATCGCGAGGTCGTCGCGCAATGTCGCGGTGGCCGCTGCCGGATCGTCCTTGTGGTCGCGGCTGAGCTGCGCAAACCCGCCGTAAGTCTTCTCGTCGATCACGGCGCGCTCTTCAATCCAGCCGATCTCGTTCTTGTCGGTTTTGACCTTCAGAAAGCGCTTGCCCTGCTCCAGCACTTCCAGCGGCTGACCGTTCACCACCTCGCACACGCGATTTGAGACCGGAGCCACACGGTCGTGCAGATAGGTTGTGCGGATCGAAACGTACACCATATCGTGATGCTCGTGCCGGAATCGCGCGCACCCAACAGCGAATACAACACAGCACAGCGCTGCCAAAGGCAGCGCAAGAGCAGCTGATATGCGCCGAAGAGAGCGAACAGGGAGGATTGGCAAACGAGTGAGCACAGCTCGTGGCGTTCAACTTGAGGATAGCACTTTTGCAGGGTTTAGCTGGCAACCGACAACCGACAACTGACAACTGACAACGGAGAACTGACAACTGTCTCTACGGCAGGGCCGCGACGGCCACCGCTTCAACGGGATCGGTCCCCGTCGAAGACTGAATCGCGGAGGTCAGCGCGCCGGCACTCATCGTGTAGGCATCGAGGTCCGGATCGCCCGCAAAGTCCACCGCAAGCACAAAGTGGCTCATGGAATCTTCTGCCAGGCCAATCTCGCCCTGGGGCCCGGCCGCAACGGTGCCGATCGAGGTAAGCGTCGTGGCCGAGACCGAGAATTCGGCAATGTTGGCGCCTGTGCTGCCGGAGATCGATCGATTGGCAACGAATAAGTAACTGCCATCCGACGAAGGCAAAATGGCAGAAGGCCCCGCTCCGCCGCTTGCATACGGGTAACCTGTGCCCGTGATCTCGACGACGCCGCCGGTGCCGACAGTAAAGACGCGCAGCCCACCAGTTTGAGTAGCAGCGGGAAGGACTTCAGTTTCGCCCACATAGAGCAACCGGTTAGTCGGGTCCACGGCCACCGCGTTGTCGCCGCCCGTGGAGTTCACCAGGTTAAGATGGCCCGAATTCCCAAAGGGATTGGCACTGCTTGGGTTAAAGCCAATAAACTCCGTTCCGCCGGTGCCCATTGCCACGAAAACATAGCAATCGTTGCAAGTGCTGGAGTCGTTAGGGGAGATGGCTAATTGGGTGGGCGTTGTGGCCGGCAGGCCGCCAGGAAACTGTTGCTCGGTCTCGCTGGCGACAGCAAGGGTTCCGTTGCTTGGATTGATGGCAACGGCATTGAGATTGCTCGAACCGGAGATCGCGTCGACAAGCCACGAGTCGGTCGCGTCGACCTGCATCGTCGTGGCTAGATCTGAACTGACGGCTTCACCCGTGTTTCCAAGGGTCAGCGCCCCGTTCGAAGCGATCGTGTAGACGTAGATCCCACCGGTGGTGCTTACATAAAGGAAATGGCCATTGGGAGCTACGGCGAGGGCTATCGGACCAGGGGCGGGCAGTGTTAAGGCGACCGGCGTGCTCAATGCGCCCGACGAGATCGTATAGGTAACGATCTGGTCCGTCTTCTGGTTCAGCACATAAAACACGCCGCTGGAAAGCGTAGTGGGCGTGGTGGGGTTCGTCGTCGTTGTCGAGGGCGGAAGGTCCCAAAAACCCTTGCATCCGGCCAGGACCGCGGCGAGAACCAGTCCAAGTGCTGCCCAATTCCTGCTCTTCATCCTCACTCCTCGCGCATTGCCATTCCGCTGCCAATTCGTTCAGGCAGAACTCCAGAAAGCATTCTGCTCAAAGGGTACCGCTTGATTGCGCGTCTTGTCTTGTCGCCTGATTGAACGCGCGCGCACGAGACCGCGCCTTCGGCGGTAATCAGTGAATAGACGCGATTCTAGGGGATTTCGCTCTTCGCCCAGGCCGCCGCCGCGATCACGCGTTCGGAAACAGAAGTTCCGGATCGTTGTTGCGCACATTTCCTACACGGTTGCTCACCCGCCAGGCGGTCATTCGCTCCGCGGGAAAAGGCCGCAGCAGGTCCACTGGAAGCTGCTCCACGGCGGCAGGCTCCAGCCAGCGGTTGTAATCCTTCCGATCCAGAATCACCGGCATGCGATTGTGGATGGGCTCGAGGACCTCGTTGGCGTCTGTGGTCAGAATGGTGAATGTCTCCAGAGCTTCGCCCTCTTTGGGGCGCCATCGCTCCCACAGCCCCGCGAAAGCGTAGGGTTCGCCACTCTTCAACGCAATGGCGAACGGCTGTTTGGTCTTAGCGTCAATCCGCGCCCATTCGTAAAAGGCGTCAGCGGGAACCAGGCAGCGCCGCTTGCGCAGTGCCTCGCGAAACGCGGGCTTGTTGGCCACCTCCTCCGCCCGGGCATTGATCGTCGAATAACCGATCTTTGCGTCCTTGGCCCAGAAGGGGACCAGGCCCCACCGCAGCAGCGCGAATTCTCTCGCTCCTGTTTCCTGGCCTTGACGCACCACCGGCTGCACACTTTGTGGTGCAATGTTGTAACTGGCTGAGAAGGCAGGCAAATCTTCCAGGTCCACGCCGAACCAATCGGCAAGAACCTCTCGCGTAGACCTCCGGGCGAATCGTCCGCACATAAGCGCCGCTGCCTCAGTAGACCCTAGTTGGGACGGCCGCCGGATGCCGCGCGGCGGCGGAAGCGCTCATCGACCGGTTGGCGCCCCTGAAAGCCCGATTCAACTGTGTGCCAGTGTTCGATCGCCGGCTCGCCCATGCGCCAACAAAGCAGAACCACCTGATCGTCGATGCGGCACGGGAAGTCAAGCAGACCGGAATCGAGATCCTTCACTTGGACGCCGATTGCATCGATCTCAGCAACGCTTTCGCGGGCCCGCTTGAGATGTTCTTCCACCTCGGCGCGCTGCTTGGAGACATTGGCGGTGTCTACCTTCATTCCTCCCGAGAGATAGATGCGCTGCGACAGGCCGGTGAGATCCGATTCGACTGATTGCGCTGAACGCCTGTCTTCAATGGCGCGCTTGAGCAGCGACTCAAGCACCGGGAGCAGCGATTGCGCTTCGTCGAGAGTGAAAGTCTTCATCGGCCGATTCCTTTTGGTTACAGGATACGACGATTTGCGCAAAGACAGGGGGCCGGCGACAGTGCCGAGGGGCAGCGGTTCGGCGGAACTCAGTGGGTCTGCGTGCCCGATCAAACGGGCCGCCAAGAGAGCTCCAGCGCATCAACCCTGTGGATAACGACTGGATTCTGTGGATAATTCCAGCGAGCCCCATTCGCCGCATCGATTCAAAGCCGGTGCGGTATACTTCATTCTGACCAAGGCAAAGCTGAATAACTCCCACCGATCGAAAGAGTCAGTCACTAAAGACCGCGAAATTTGACGAGTATCCGTAGTGTAGAAATAGTAAAACCCTCTGGTTACGTTCGCGGATTACCGGGGCGCACCAATCATGACCATTGTTTCGTTGACACTCCACTGCATCTCTCCTATGGTCAATTCACAAAGGTAAATTCCGAAATCGTGAGCGTCGGGTGTTCGCAATGCTTTTTCGGAGCATTGATTGATGCTCCTGGGAGTATTCAATGAGGTCCCCGCTTCCCGCAGGTTTTGCCAGTGGGCAACGGACGAACGTGCTGTATTGCATTATTTGACGCTACGATAATCAAGAATTCTTCAAACAGTTAGTAGAGTAAAAGCCGCATAAGCGGTTTCATTCCGCTCCCACAGGCTGACCGCTTCTGTTGAAACCGTCCAGCTGCAGGGTAGTTTTGTTCTTTCACTTAAGCGGCCATGCACCCATCGCATCCTGTGGATGCGGAAGACCTCATGTTTTTGTGGCCGGGTGTGGGCACGCAACGGTTCAGGCTCGTAAGGATTCACTTGTAACACTGCACTCGAAGAAAGAGGCCTTGGTGAAAGCGCTCCTACTGGTTTTGACTCACATTCAGAACGCCAAAGCGCGCGCCACCGTCAAGATGGTTCTTGAGGGTGCTGGCCACAGAGTGGTCGAGGCGGGCGGAAGGGCACAAGTCGAGGCCCTGCTTAGCAATGGCCTTGATCCCGACTTGTTGCTGTGTGAGGCTTCTCTGGCCAAATCATCGCAAACCCCTTCGTTCCGTCAGTTCCTGGAGTTTGCGCCCGCCGATAAGATTTGCCTGGTTACGAGAATGAGCGAACAAGGGCTGCGCAGAGATGCCGCTGAGCTCGGCATTAAGCGCAACCTGACCATGCCAGTGACACGTGAAGATGTCGAAGCAGTCATCGAATCGTTGACTCCTGCCAAGGCGCAGATCAGTGAGGCGCACGACCTGCCTTCCCATTGTGAAGATCTTGCAGCCACGATCTGCGGTCCTGAGAATTCTGCGCATATTCCCGAAGACATGCCTGCACTTCCCTACATAGAAGAGCTCGGTGGCAGCAATTTCTTTCTGGCTGCGTCTCCGCAAATGCTGGAGATCCATCGTCAAGTCAAATTGCTCGCGGATATCGACGTCAACGTCTTGATCCTGGGCGAAAGCGGCACCGGCAAGGAAATGATCGCACAACTGATTCATAAGAATTCGCGGCGATCCAGAGAGAGATTTCTGAAAGTGAATTGCGCGGCCTTGCCGGCAGACCTGCTCGAGAGTGAGCTCTTCGGTCATCGCCAAGGCGCCTTCACGGGCGCCATCAGCGACAGGGCGGGCAAGTTCGAACAGGCCAATCGCGGCACGCTGCTTCTTGACGAAATTGGTGAAATTGGCGTGCAAATGCAAGCGAAACTCCTCCATGTCCTTCAGGATGGGCAGTTTGCCCGGCTTGGAGCCCAGGAAACCACCAAAGTCGATGTCAGAGTTCTTGCGGCCACGAATGTTCTGATGGAAGACGCGCTTTTCACCAAGACATTCCGCGAGGATCTCTATTACCGCCTGAGCGTCTTCACGATCAAGGTTCCGTCCCTCCGCGAACGGCGCGAGGAGATTCCCTATCTTATTGAGGAGTTTATTCGCCGCTCACCTGCCGAATTGACCAGCGGATTTGGAAGCAGCCTTCCCTCCCGGTTGATGGATGCGGCTGTCCTTTGCGATTGGAAGGGAAACCTGAGGGAACTCCGGAATTTCGTTACACGCACCATCGTCATGCGCGACGAAGACGCAGCTACGCGTGAGTTGGAAGCCAAAGTAGCCGCATCGGCCACGCCAGATTCGCAGGATCAGTTGGCCGATCTGCCGGCGCCATTCCTGGGAATACGATCGGTCGTTCGCGATGTAAAAGCACGCACCGAGTCGAAAATGATCCAAAGTGCGCTGGAGACATTCGGCTGGAATCGCCGCCGCACCGCGCAGTACCTCAACATGAGCTACCGCGCGTTGCTTTACAAGATCCAGCAGCATCACCTTCGGCCTTGGTCAGCTGGGAGTCCCCAGCAACAGTTCCAGAAGATCCAATCAGCTCGAAACAGTGCGGTCTAGCTGATCAGCAGGGAATCAAGAAACGAACAATCTCGCTGGCTGCTGCCGGTGAGTTCTGATTCTGGGGCCAATAGTCGTTGTCATTGTTCCGATTTCTCCGCTCTTCCGCGCCCAGGCGACCCTCGCGGCGCACTCTTCTCCACACGACGCCAACGACCAGCGCCATCAGGATGCGCGCCTTGTGTTTCCTCGGCAGAGCTTATCATCGAAGTTCACGCATGAGTTAAGCTTCAAACGGGCATGAGAGGGAAATGGTGACGTCGATGACCTCAGCACGAATCAACGAACTGAAACATCGCATCGAGACCCGTGAGGCGCGGATCGGGATCATCGGCATGGGCTACGTTGGGCTGCCTCTTGCGCTGATGTTTAGTGAAGAGCATTTCAAGCTGACCGGCTTCGATATCGATGCTCGCAAAGTCGGGATCCTCAACCAGGGCGGCTCGTACATCGTGCGAATTCCTGGGAACACGATTCAAAGGGCTCGGGACAATGGCTTCAGGGCCACTGCCGATTACGGCGAGATCGCGCAGATGGATGTCGTCATCATGTGCGTGCCGACGCCACTCGACGAACACCACGAACCCGATCTCAGCTACATCCGTGATACCGTCCGCAGCATCGCGCCACACGTTCATGACGGCCAGCTCATCATTTTGGAAAGCACAACCTATCCGGGCACTACGGAAGAGGTTGTTGTTCCGCTTCTCGAACAGGGGAATCAATCCGACCTCCGCGTGGCGATGGACGATGTCAGCCGCGGCTTCTACGTGGCGTTCTCTCCGGAGCGGGAAGATCCGGGAAACGATTCGATCGCCCGGCGAGATATTCCAAAGGTTGTGGGCGGATGTGGCGCGGCGGCGGTTGAATTGGCCTCTGCTGTATACGCGTCGATCTTCAATCGCGTCATCCCCGTCTCTTCGCCTGCGGTGGCCGAGATGACCAAGTTGCTGGAGAATATCTATCGCTGCGTCAATATCGCGCTGGTCAACGAGTTGAAGCAGCTTTGCATGCGCATGGGGATTGACATTTTCGAAGTGATCGAAGCGGCCAGGACCAAGCCCTTTGGATTCCAGGCGTTTTTTCCCGGTCCAGGTTTGGGCGGCCACTGCATACCCATTGACCCGTTTTATCTCTCCTGGAAGGCCAGGGAGTTTGACTTCCATACGAAGTTCATCGAGCTGGCCGGCGAAGTGAACATTGCCATGCCGTATTTCGTCGTCGACAACATGGTTGAGGCTCTAAGCCAGCGCCGCAAATCGCTCTCTGGTTCACGAGTGTTGGTTCTTGGACTGGCCTACAAGCGCGATATTGACGACCTTCGCGAGTCACCCTCCCTCACCATCATTGAATTGCTGCAGAAGCGCGGCGCACATGTTGAATACAACGACCCCTTTATTCCTTCAGCAGGCCAGGGACGCAAGTATGCGCTCAATATGACGAGCACCTCGCTCGACCGCATCCCGGAGTTCGATTGCGTCATTATCGCCACCGATCACTCTCAGTATGACTATCCTGCAATCGTTTCCAAAGCGCAGTTGGTTGTGGACACGCGCAACGCCACCAAAGGCATGACAGCCGGCAATATTGTCAGGTGCTGACACCGAACAGGGTCGGGCAAACACCCCATCCAGACACTTCGCCCGGTGAGAACAGAACATGCCGGCAATTCACTTGATCTGCCTCAATCGCTCATGCGGGATTCCCGCAGGCCCCGCGGTTGCCGCTTTCTGACCCTGCCAGATGAATGCATCCCGGCAACCACTCTGCAAGGAATTGGTAAGAAGTGTGAAAAGATTTGCATATCGGGCGCGAAACCGACCGCACGCCCACGTCGAAGTTGGCGCTAACTATATATAGAATCAATAGCATAATCCACTGCCAAACTTCTGCAACCGAGTAGACTTGTGGTCCCTCAAATGCACCTTGCAGGTCAGCAATTCTCGCGTTTTCTTGAATGTCCATGCCCTCAAATCTGGACCAGACACTTCGAATTGACCCGGCGGATCTGCCGGATGAAGCCGTCATTTTTGGCTGCACTCCAGCCATGCGCGAGATCCGAAGCAAGATCGATTGTGTCCTTTCCAGCAATCTGCCTGTACTCATTCAGGGCGAGAGCGGAACAGGCAAGGAGGTAATTGGCCGGTTTCTGCACGGTCGCTCCAACCGTCACGGTGCGCCGTTCGTCAAGCTGAACTGCACTGCAACCCCGGCCAGGCTGCTCGAGAGTGAACTCTTTGGCAGAGAAAGAGGATCCTTCAACGGAGCCGGATCGGATCAGGCAGGATTGGTTGAAATTGCGGACGAAGGTACCCTCCTCCTCGATCAAGTCACCGACATGAATTGGGAGATGCAGGTAAAGCTGCTTCGATTCCTGCAGGATGGCTCCTTCACGCGCTTTGGCGGTAACGAAGAGCGGCGCGGACGCATTCGAGTCATCTGCACGACAAGCAGCGATCTCCAGGAGGCAGTCGACTCGGGAGCCTTTCACAAAGACCTGTTCTATCGCATTGAAGCGGTCAACTTGCATCTGCCGGCTCTGCGTGACCGCAAGAACGATATCCCGCAGCTGTGTGAGTACTTTCTTCTGAAACTATCTCGCCAGTTTCGAAGAAGCATACCCCAGTTGAATCCGGCTACGATGCACCTGTTGAAGCAATGGGACTGGCCAGGCAATCTCCGTGAATTGGAAAACTGGGTTGCGCGAGCCGTCATTCTCGGTGATGACGAAGCTTTGGGCGCGGAGCTGAAACGGCAGGTCGAGTCGACCAGCCGAATTGCCGGCAAGGGGCCGAATGGCGAACGCATGAAGAACCTTTCGTCTCACGCAGCCTCAACAACGGCGGCGAGCGCGATCCTGCAGGTTTTGCAGGCCAACAACTGGGATAAACGCAAGACCGCCAAAGACTTGAAGTTGAGCTATCGGGCTTTGCTCGATGAATTACGGGACATCGGTGTAAGCCGGCGGCCCAGGGGAAACCGGGGTTCTCCGTACTTGCAATGACTTATCTGCTGAATCCGTATCGGGAAGGCCATGCGGGATGCTGCAACCGATTTTGAACTGTAATTCGCGCCTGGCTCGGCGAAAGTGTTGTGGGGTTGACTGAAACGGTTTCCGGGTTGAATGCACCATGCTCTCGGGGTTGACTGCGCGGAAATGGGCTCGCAGAGGCTCCAAAATCGCGCATCGAGTGAAGCTGGAGATTCAGCAAGCGGGGTTACTCGAGATCACGGAACTTGGTTACCGGGAGCCTTGGTGACTAGCACAATACGGGTATTGTCACTCAGATGCCAACCCGTGATGATGTAAACACTTGCAACTCCTCTGTGTCGAGATATTTGACACGCAAGTCCTGTTCAAAGACGTTGGGGACGTAGAACCCTCAGGGGAGCCAAGTAAGAGTCACGCAATGTGACTCACAGGGCGAAGCTACGCCTTGATTCAGGGATTCTGGGGCTACCGTTCGCCGAAAAGACAGGAAATCGAAATGCCGGCCGCTGAGACATTTGAATCCGGGATTCCTGATGCCTCATCCTGGTGGGCTGTCTACACTCGCCACCAGCACGAGAAGGTCGTTGCAGAGATGCTTTGCGCTAAGCGATTTGAGGTCTTTCTGCCGCTCTATGAATCCACGCGGCGCTGGAAAGACAGGAGAATGGTGCTTTCTCTGCCCTTGTTTCCTTGCTACCTCTTTGTTCGCGGCGGCCTCGATCGCCGACTGCAAGTCGTGACAACTCCGGGGATCCACATGATTCTCTGCCGCGGAGACCAGGTGGCAGTCATTCCGGACCGCGAGATCGAAGCAATTCAAAGGGCAATTGACGGGCCTTGCAGCGTCGAACCGCATCCGTTTCTCAAGTGTGGCACACGGGTTCGCGTTATCAGGGGACCGCTTGAGGGTGTCGAGGGGATTCTGATCCGCAAGAAAAATCTGTTTCGTCTGATTCTCTCCGTTGACATGCTCGCACAGTCCGTATCCGTTGAGGTCCACGCCTCCGATGTTGAGCCGTGTGCTTCCGCTGGCGAGGAGCGAGATTTGCGCTCTTCATCGTTCTACGCGGGCCAGAACCGAGTCCAGGCCGGAAGCTAACCGCGGGTGGCTGCTTCTTAAGAACCGAACGAATCGATCTCGCAATCGTTTCGGTTTGCCCGCAAACGTTTGACGATCATCCGGGCTTCACTCTTTCAAAATGTACGGAGTCAGGGAATCTTCGATGGGAACTTCTGAACTTTTAGTAAATCCGCTTCGTCCAATGGGTTTGGAGAAAGCTATCGTGAAAAGTCTGGGGAATCTGGCGCTCAAATCCTGCCTTTTAAGCTGTCTGGCTTTCTCCGCAGCCTTATGGGGACAAGCCGCGGATTCGAACCAGCCCGGCGCCGGACCCGATAATGCTGCATCCACTGCCCCTTCGCCACAACCTGATACGGCCGCCAAAAGTAGTCAGGCCGACGCTACCTATATCATCGGCGACGAAGACGTTCTGTCGATCAACGTATGGAAAGACCAGGACCTGACTCGAGTGGTCCCGGTCCGATCAGATGGGAGAATCTCTCTGCCGTTGGTGGGGGAAATGCAGGCAGCGGGTCGAACACCATCACAACTCGAAGAAGACCTCAAGGCATCCCTCCGCCAATTCATCAGTGATCCGCAAGTGACGGTGATCGTGCAGGAGATCAAGAGCCGGAACTTTAACATCCTGGGGCAAGTAACAAAACCCGGCTCCTACCCACTCACTGCCGATACAACAATCGTTGACGCGATCGCACTGGCCGGCGGGTTCAAGGACTTCGCAAAAAAGAAGGGCGTTTACGTCATCCGCCAGGACGCCAATGGAAGAGAGACCCGCCTCCCTTTCAATTATGAGAATTTCGTCAAGGGAAAGAACAAAGGAAAGAACCCGGCCCAGAATATCCAACTTCAGCCACATGACACAATCGTGGTGCCCTAAGCACGCCTATGCTTGCACGAACTTATCTCCTATTTGCATTTCTGCTGGCTGTTCCCGCCTGGTCTCAAGTGCAGCCCGAGGCAGAGGGCGGTCCGCCTCCAGTGGACGAGACTCAAATGATGACGCCGCCGCCCGTGAGCGGAATGCTCTTCGCGAATACGGCGGGCGCCGACGAACGCCACGACTACGTCTCTGCCGCAGTCACTGCAAATGCGGCTTACATGGACAATGTTCTGCCGAATGCTTTTTCCAAGCCGGTCAGCGACACCGTATTCCTCATCCTTCCGAGTTTCACTCTTAATCGGTCCACAACGCGGCAGCAGATCAGCATCAAATACAGCCCGGATTTCTCCTTCTATGTCCCAACCAACGTGGTCAATACAGCAGACAATCAAACCACCTCGACCAGCGTGCTTGACGCGGTTGACCATGATGCATCGTTTCTCTATCAAGGCCGTGTAAGCCCCCATGCAACCGTCTACGCCGAGGACAGTTTTCTGAAAACATCCGATGTGTTCAACGCGGGCTACCCATTCGCTGGTGGAGGAATAACCGGTACCACCCAGGCCCCGGCTCCGCCCGTGATCGCTCCGTTCGCCGAGCAGTTGAGAAACACAGCGGACGCCGGTTTCAGCTACCAATTCTCAGCCAATGCCATGGTTGGAGCTGGAGGCAGCTATTCAAACTACAATTTCTCCAATCCCACAGAGATCGGTCTCTATGATTCGAATGGCGGCGACGTTTCGGCGTTCTTCAACCGGCGCATGTCGCGCATGCAGTATGCAGGATTCGACTACGACTACTCCCGAATTCTCGTGCACCCCCCCACCTCCGAAGTCGTCGCGCAAGTCAATACGCTGCTGCCCTTCTATACGGTCTATTTCAATCGCGCCTTTTCGCTTTCTGTCTCCGCGGGCGCGCAGCAGGTGAGCGTCGGACTGACGCAAATGCCGGCAGTCACTTCATGGTTGCCTACGGCTGTGGTTAGCCTGGGATGGCAAAACGGCCGCGGGGACGTCGCGATTAGCTATCTCCGCACAGTCACTGCCGGCCAAGGCCTGCTGACAGCGTATTCTTCGAACTCTGTCAATGCTTCGGGTGGATGGAAGTTTAGTCGAACATGGATCGGCGAAGGCGCGTTCGCCTACGCAACCATTAGCCCCGTGACGTCCATTCCCGGCCTTGCCAATCAAGGCGCGGGAAATGACTCCACAGTGGAAGCCACTCTAACGCACATCTTCGGAGAGCGGTTCACCGTTGCGGGTGGGTACGACCGCCTTAACGAGGCTTACGCTGGAATTCCCGCTATTACCCCCAACAGCGATCGAGTGTTTGTTACCTTCACGTATGAATTTAGAAGGAATCTGGGGAGGTGACCATGCCGGAAAATATTGAGAATCCGGAAACGCAACATTTCGACATCGCGCGCCTCCTTGGCATCGTTCGCCGTCGCCACCTCCAATTCCTGTTTCCATTACTGATTGGGTGGTTCATCGTCTGGGGCGCCAGCTGGGTCTTGCCGCCGCGCTATAAGTCCAGCACGCTCATTTTGGTCGAGCAGCCCAGTATGCCGGAGAACTATGTAACGCCGAATATAAGCGACGATCTGCAAACCCGGTTGCAGAGCATCACGACACAGATATTGAGCCGCACCCGTCTGCTCCTGATTATCGATCGGTTTCATTTGTACAACGGGATGCAGAATACTGCCACTGCGGACGACAGAGTCAATAAGATGCGCAAGGATGTCGACGTCGAGCTGGTGCGCGATCCGCAGAAGCAGGATGTTTCGGCATTCAGGATCTCCTACTCTTCCAAGGATCCTCATGTTGCGCAGGAGGTAACCGGCGAACTCACAGATCTCTTTATTAACGAGAACTCGAAAGTGCGTGAGCAGGAGTCTGAGAGCACGACGAGCTTCCTCGAACAGCAACTGGACCAGGCGCGGCAGACCCTGGCTGACCAGGAGGCAAAAGTCAGGCAGTTCGAAGGAGAGCATGAAGGGGCTTTGCCGGAGCAGCAGGCGAGTAATCTGCAAATCCTCGCTGGTCTGCAGCAAGAACTTCAAAACGAGCAGGATGCCCTCAACACGGCCAAACAGCAGCGGGTTTACCTTCAAGCGTTACTGGAGCAACAGCGCGCTGCGGAAATCAAGACTCGCCCGGCCGGAGCGGGAGCCGCGGGTGGGCCCACCGATTTGGCGACCGTCGACGATCAGCTCGAGAAAATGAGAGCTCAACTGGCGGAACTCAGCTCTCAATATACGGATAACTATCCCGATGTTCAGAGTCTCAAGAAGCGGATCGCCGATACGGAAAAACTGCGAGCCAACCTTGTCGCAGCTCAGAAGCTCAGAAGCCAGGAGCCGAATCCGGCCGACGGTGCAGTCGATGCAACGTTGAGCGGCCCGGCGCTGCAAACGCAAGGGAATCTGAAGGCCAACGAGTTGGAAATAGTCAATCGCGAGAATTCCATCGGGAGCCTGAAGGCCAGGATCAACGAATACCAGGGCCGTCTGAATGCAGAGCCGGGAACTGAGCAGGAACTGGCTGATCTGACCCGCGGCTATGACCAATCCAAAGCGAATTACGATGACCTCTTAAAGAAGAAAGACCAATCTGAAATGGCCACGAGCATGGAACAGCTGCAGCAGGGCGAGCGGTTCACCATACTCGATCCTCCCAGCTACCCGGCCAAACCGGATTTTCCCAACCGGCTCAAATTCTGTGCTATGGGCTTGGGGGTGGGCTTGGCTTTGGGTCTCGCTGTAGCAGGCACCTTCGAGTTCATGGACGATCGCTTGCACAGTGAGCACGAAATCAAATCCCTCCTGCCCATGGCTGTTATTTCCGAAGTCCCGGAAGTTGCAAACCCGCTCGATGAAGCCAAGACGAAGAGGCGTATGGCATTGGGATGGGCCACAACATTCGTTGTCTTTGTCGCCATCCTGGCCGGTTCTGTTTTTAGCTTCCTCCACCACTAAGCTGTCTCATCCGAATGTACAAAGCCTACTTTCATCTCAAACGTAACCCGTTCGATCTGACCCCGGATCCTCATTGCTTCGTGCCCACTCCGCGGCATAATGAGGCGCTGGCGGCGCTCTACTACGGCGTGCGGCGCCACAAGGGCTTCGTCGTTGTTACCGGCGAGGTGGGTACTGGGAAAACGTTGTTGCTTCGCTGCCTCCTTCGCCTCCTCGAGAACAGCAAGGACATTGCCTATGCGTACCTGTTCAACAGCCGGCTCGAACCCACGGACTTTCTGCAGTACGTCCTTTCAGACTTCGGACTGCCAGCCTCGGGAAAGAACAAATGCGAACTCCTGCTGGATCTAAGCAAGTTCCTTGTCTCCCGCGGTTCGAAGCAATTGACAAGCGTCATCATTGTCGACGAGGCGCATGACTTATCTGCGGACACATTGGAAGAGGTTCGTCTCCTTTCGAACCTTGAGACCGCTGAAGACAAACTGGTGCAGATCATATTGGCAGGACAGCCGGAGCTGGATCAGAAGCTGGATTCGGTCGAGTTGAGACAGCTGAAACAGCGGATCGCACTCCGAACCCAGCTTGGAGCGCTCAGCGCCAAGCAGACTCAGGAGTACATCGAACAGCGCCTGCGGATTGCCGGCGCCGACTCAAGCCAGCCGCCGATCTTTTCTGCGCCAGCGATTGACCAGGTGTACTCCTATTCCCGCGGCTTTCCACGCCTCATCAACACCATATGCGAAAACGCGCTTATCAGCGCCTATGCCCGGCAAACGCCAACGGTAACGGCGCGGATCATTGAGGATGTGGCCACCGAATTCCGTCTCGAAGCTTTTGTGCCCGTGCAGCAGAATTCATAAGCGGCTTAACCTACAGTACGGCTGTGAAAGGCAATCATCGTGAGCCGAATTTTTGATGCATTACAGCGGCAGGAAAGTGAACGGTCCGGAGACGATTCCTCGGCGCTGCCCCAGGGCCCCGACCTGCTGCGGCGCGCAGAACGCCGGGCTGCAACGAGATGGGAAGCATCCGGTTCCCTTTCCGAACTCGACGTGCCGAACAATATTGAAGAAGATGAGCCCCGTGAAACCGAAGTTGCGCCTCCGCCTGCGGCCGTCAAGCCGGCGAAGAGTGTTGTGCATGTTCCGTCCACGGCCAGCCGCTTGGAAGTTCTGGAAAAACTCCCGTCGCTCGAGATCGCGCTTTCCCTGCAAAGCCGTTTGGTTTGCCTCACCGATAAAGAAACCCCGACGGCCGAAGCGATTCGGCTGCTGGGAGTCCGCTTGAAAGATCTCCGCCGCAGCCGGCCTCTGAAGAAAGTGCTCATTACGAGCACCATTCCGCAAGAAGGCAAGAGCACAATTTCTGCCAATCTTGCATGCGCCCTTGCCCAGTCATCCGACGAAAAAACATTGCTCATCGAAGGAGATTTACGACGCCCTTCGCTGCTGAAAATGTTTGGGATCGAAAAAGTCCGCGGTATCTCTGAATGCGTAAGGGACGAGGGGCGCAAGCTTGCCGGCATTTACCGTCTCGAGAACGCAGGCTGCTGGATCCTGCCTGCAGGACAATCTCCAAGCAACCCGCTCGAGCTTCTGCAATCGCAAAGGCTTCATGCGCTTATGGACCGGCTTGCGGAATACTTTGATTGGATCATCATCGACTCACCTCCCGTATTGCCTCTGGCAGATACAAGCATCTGGATGCGCATGGCCGATGGAGTTCTTCTCGTTACACGCCAGGGGACGACACAGAAACACCAGTTGCAAAAGGGACTCGAAGCGCTGGATCAGCAAAAACTGCTCGGCGCGCTTCTTAACGGCGCCATGGCCTCAGACTACAGCGGTTACTACGAAACCCCGTCGATTTCCACCTAGCCAATTTCTTTGAGCGTAAAGTGACAACCCAATTTGGCGGTCTACGCTTCTCCGTTACGTTCGGCGCGGAGCCGTCCGGGCAACAACCCCATACCTGTGTAACCTGCGCGCCCCGCCCCGATCGCGCATCTTTTGAGGCCGGGATCAGTCGTCGGATTGACGCGCATGGAATTTTCACCCGGCACATCGGCAACCAGGAACACACCCGTTGATGGCGCGAGAGGAGTCTGTCGTGACACGATTGCATCAACCTAAACCATCGAATTCCCTAGATCCGCTGCTGGAGGGTGCGCCCGTCGTGAATCGCACTCTTCTCGACGAAACAACCTTCCAGCGAATGATTGCGATCGAACGCAAGCGCACGGAACGCTCCAAGGCTCCATTTGTCCTCATGTTGCTCGAAGCGGTGAGCGATCGCGGCCGGAGGGGCACCAGCGTAACACTCGGGCGCATTGCAACCGCTTTGCTTGCATCCAGCAGGGACACGGACCTGGTCGGTTGGTACAAGGACGACGCGATCGTCGGCACAATGTTTACGGGCCTCATCGTGAATGACAAACGGGCCCTCCTCGACACATTTCTGGCCAAAGTCAGCGCCACGCTTCAGGAGGAGCTGACCGCCGACGAGTTCAATCAGGTGCGCATATCCTTTCACCTGTTTCCCGACGATTGGGATCATGAAAAGCCGGGCCGGCCGACCAATGCAGCCCTGTATCCCGACCTGGTGAGCGATGACAAAGGGCGCCGCACGGTGCTCATCGTCAAACGTGCAGTTGACATTATCGGAAGCACCGCGATGCTGATCCTTTTAGCGCCCGTCTTTCTCTTCATCGCTCTCTCGATCAAACTTACTTCCAGGGGCCCGGTGTTTTATCGCCAGCAAAGGGTTGGGCGTTACGGTCAGACCTTCACATTCCTGAAATTCCGCTCCATGTTTGCCAACAACGACAGCAACGTGCATAAGGAGTTTGTCACGCGGCTCATCGCCAGCAAGCCTGGCGAAGCAAAGCAGGGCGAATGTGACGGCAGCGTCTACAAACTTACCAACGACAGGAGAATCACGCGCGTGGGCGGAATTCTGCGCAGAACGAGTCTCGACGAGCTTCCTCAGTTTCTCAATGTGCTCACGGGAGAGATGTCGCTGGTTGGCCCGCGTCCTCCCATTCCCTATGAGCTGGCCGCTTATCAAACATGGCACCGGCAACGGCTGCTGGCGGTGAAGCCGGGAATTACAGGCCTTTGGCAGGTTATGGGTCGAAGCAGTGTCCGCTTCGATGAAATGGTGCGGCTCGACCTGCGTTATGCTTCCACGTGGACTCCATGGCTGGACCTGAAGATCCTGCTGCGCACTCCGGGTGCGGTTATTAAAGGTTCCGGAGCGTATTAAACTCTGAATCCTGCAATCTTCCCCGGCCGTGCGCTTCGGGGAGTCAATACGGCGAACTTTTGTAGCTGTTGCATCGGCGGGGCCCCATCAACGAGATGCTGTCGAGCACTCGTTCACTCGCTCACTCACTCACAAAATAAGACCTTCGCGACGCGATTCTGATTGCACTCAGGCCGGCACAGTTCTTGTGCCCTGCGGGTGTATCTGGCAGCGCGGATCGCTAAGTAGGAGAGAAAGACCTATGGACTTCGGCGTAATCGGATACGGCTACTGGGGTCCGAACATTGTCAGAAATCTTGCCGGCCTTGAGGGCGCCGTGGTGCGCGCCATCTCGGACCTGAGTCCCGCGGCGCAGGCGCGCGCCCGCAAGGCTTATCCCGGTGTGACCGTGACAGCCAACGCGATGGAGGTGATCACCTCGCCTAACATCGATGCGGTGGCGATCGTTTCGCCTGTTTGGACGCATTACGAATTGACCAAAGCCGCGCTGGAAAATGGAAAACACGTCTTTGTCGAGAAGCCGTTTACCAGCACGGTCGCTCAAGGAGAGGAGCTGGTCAATCTCGCGGAACAGAAGAATCTGAAAGTGATGGTCGACCATACCTTTCTTTTCACAGGCGCGGTGAAGAGGATTGGGCAGCTTATTAACGAAGGCGCATTGGGGAATCTCTATTACTACGACTCCACTCGCGTTAATCTTGGCCTCTTTCAGCACGACGTCAACGTGCTCTGGGACCTGGCGCCGCATGATCTTTCGATCATGGATCATCTCATCAAGGCCAGCCCTGAAGCGGTTGTGGCCACGGGGCAAGGTCATCTGAACGGGCACGAAGATGTGGCATTCATGACGCTTTATTTTCCCGACAAGATCATCGCCCACATCAACGTAAACTGGCTGTCCCCGGTCAAGGTCAGGACGACGCTGATTGGCGGCGAGAAACGAATGATCGTCTGGAACGATCTTGAGGCGGACGAAAAAGTAAAGGTCTATGACAAGGGAGTCAAGATCAACAGCCGGGAAGGCGTTTACGATCTCCTGGTCAGTTACCGCTCGGGAGATATGTGGTCTCCGCAACTGGAGCAGGTCGAAGCCCTGCGCCAGGAGCTCAACTATTTCGTAGAGTGCATTACCACCGGGCAGGAGCCATTCAACAATGGGCACGCGGGCCTGCGGGTCGTCCGGATGCTTGAAGCCGCCAGCCAGTCCCTGGACAAGAAGGGAGCGTTTGTCCGCTTATGAGCGAATTCAACTCTGTCGCGGCAGACGTGAAGCTCGGCGTCAACGTGAAATTGTCGAAGTTTATCAATCTCTACGGATGCGAGATCGGAGATGAGACCAAGATCGGGGCCTTTGTCGAGATCCAGAAAAATGCCCGGATCGGCAAGCGCTGCAAGATCTCGAGCCACACGTTTATCTGTGAAGGCGTGGCCATCGAGGACAACGTCTTTGTCGGGCATGGAGTGACGTTTACCAATGACACCTACCCGCGCTCGACGAACAGCGATGGATCGCTGCAAACCGGCACTGACTGGGAAGTCAGGCCTACCATCGTGCGCAAGGGCGCGTCGATCGGCTCCGGCGTCACACTTTTATGCAATCTAAGCGTCGGTGAAAACGCGATTGTAGGCGCCGGGAGCGTCGTAACCAAAGATGTTCCACCCAACACCATCGTGGCCGGAAATCCGGCCCGTGTACTGCGGTCGATTCAAGCACGAACCAAGGAGTCCAATGGCAGAAACTAACACAATCCCGTTCCTTGATCTTATTACTCCACATGTGGAACTCGAGCAACAGCTTACGGAAGTCTTTCACCGTGCCCTGCGCACCGCCGGATTCATCGGCGGCCCGATGGTGGAGGAATTCGAGGCCTCTTTCGCGGAATTCTGTTCCGCAGAGCATGCCGTCGCCGTCAGCAGCGGAACCGACGCGCTTCGCTTCGCTTTGATGGCCTGCGGTGTCGGATCGGGCGATGTCGTCGTGACTGTGCCCAATACGTTCATCGCTACCACAGAAGCAATATCGCAGGCCCGCGCGATACCGGAGTTTGTGGATGTCGATGAACACACCTACAACATGTCGGTGCCGATGCTCGAGAGATTTCTGGAAAAGCGGTGCGTCAGAAACAATGCGGGCAAGCTCATCAGCCTGCGCAGTGGAAGGCCCGTCAGGGCAATCGTCCCCGTGCATCTCTACGGCCAGATGGCCGACATGGATCCGATCCTTGCATTGGCCGACCGCTTCGGGCTTGTCGTAGTTGAAGATGCCTGCCAGGCGCACGGTGCGGAATATTTTTCCAAGCGGCACAACCGCTGGATAAAGGCTGGCACCATAGGCCGCGCAGCTGCATTCAGCTTTTACCCGGGCAAGAACCTCGGGGCATGTGGCGAGGGCGGGGCGGTCACAACGAATGACAGGGCCGTGACCGAGAAAGTCCGGATGCTCCGTGATCACGGTCAAGTGAAGAAGTATTTCCACGATCTGGAAGGCTATAACGGGCGGCTCGACGCAATTCAAGCGGGAATCCTTCTCACGAAACTGTCGTCCTTGACGGAGTGGAACAAGCTGCGCAGGGCGCGGGCTGAAGGATACAACAAGCTTCTTGCCGGTCTCGACGGTCTGATTCTTCCCTATGAGCCTTCGTGGTCGCGTGCTGTGTACCACCTTTACGTGGTGCGCAGCGGTAATCGAGATGGCTTGATCGAGTTCCTGAAAAGCAAGGGCATTGGCACCGGAATTCATTATCCGATTCCCTTGCATCTGCAGAAACCCTACGCCTTCCTGAATTACACACGCGAAGATCTTCCCGTCGCCTCGCGTCTGGCCACGGAGATCGTATCCCTGCCGATGTTCCCGCAACTTTCAAGCGAGCAACAAGGACGCGTGGTTGATGAAACACTGCGCTTTGTACAGGGCGCTTTGATTTCTCAATAGAGATTAGCGAATGCACTCATACATGAGAGCGGCTCTTGCGCCGGGATCTGCAAAAAATCGAACATGAAACTTCTCGATCTATATTATTTCGTCAAGCCCGCGATTCCGCACAGCTTTCGGTTGGCTCTTAGAAAGCGTATCGCCTCGCGTCGGCGTGTGCTCAGTGCCAACGTGTGGCCAATCAACGAGGCTGCGGCGCAACCGCCGGAGTGGTGGTCCGGGTGGCCAGGTGGAAAGAAGTTTTCCTTCATCCTGACGCACGACGTTGAAGGTCAAAAGGGATTGGATCAGTGCCGATTGCTGGCTCAGCTTGAAATGGATCTGGGCTTCCGGTCATCCTTTAACTTCGTGCCTGAAGGCGAGTACACCGCGCCCGATTCGCTCCGGCAATTTCTCGTCGAGAATGGATTCGAAGTCGGGGTCCATGACCTGCACCACGATGGGTCCCTCTATCGATCGAAAGCCATGTTCAGCGCTGGAGCCAGAAGGATTAACGCGCATTTGAAGGAATGGCAGGCGGTGGGGTTCAGGTCGGCATTCATGTTTCACAATCTTGAATGGTTGAAGGAATTGGACCTGCTGTACGATGCTTCCACCTTCGACACTGACCCCTTCGAGCCGCAGCCAGACGGAGCGAACACGATTTTCCCCTTCTGGGTCGAAAGATCGGATGGAAGCGGATATGTCGAGCTCCCGTACACGCTGGCACAGGACTCAACTTTGTTCCTCGTCCTCGGCGAGAAGACGAATGAAATCTGGAAACGGAAACTCGACTGGGTGGCACAACAGGGCGGCATGGCCCTCGTCAATGTCCATCCTGACTACATTGCGTTTGGGAACCAGGCCGGCCGCACACAGTTCCCGGTGACCTTATACAAGGAGTTCCTGACCCACGTTTCTGCAACATTCGGAGATGCCGCATGGTATCCGCTGGCGAAAGAAGTGGCTGAGTTTGCAAGAGGCTCAATCTTTTCAACAGCCGAAACCGGGATGGCGGTCAATGCCGGCGTGGGGAGCAAGCGATGACGGTCTACGCTCTTGACCCAATGAACGACGCCAGGTGGGCAGAATTTGTCAACCGCCATGATTCAGCGTCTGTTTTCCATAGTGTGCCGTGGCTCGATGCGATCCGGCGAACCTACGGGTTTACGCCCGTGGTCTACACAACTTCACCGCCAGACTCGCCATTGTCGAACGGCATCGTACTGTGCCAGGTGAAAAGCTGGCTGACGGGCCGGCGTATGGTGTCCCTCCCATTCTCCGACCACTGTGAACCCCTGCTGGACAGTGCGAGTGCGGCGGCAGAAATTGCGGAAACACTGAAGAAGAGCGTGGACTCAGGCAAATGGAAATACATCGAGCTGCGGCCCGTAAGCGAGCTGCCTGCTCTCGACGGAACCATCAAGGCCCCCGCTGCCAATCTGCACATGCTCGACTTGAGCCCGTCCGCAGACGAACTTCTGCGGCGCACAGACAAGACTTCCATTCAACAGCGGATCAGGCGTGTTGAACGTGAAGGAATTGAGTTTGAACGCGGCAATTCCATGCATCTGTTGAATGCTTTTTACCACCTCCTGGTTCAAACGCGCCGCAGGCATAAATTGCCGCCTCAGCCCATTCAGTGGTTTAGAAACCTGGCTGCCTGCATGGGCGACCGCCTGCAGATCCATGTCGCGTTCAAGGACGGGAAAGAAATTGCGAGCATCCTGACCCTCCAACATAAAGATGTTCTCGTTTACAAGTACGGATGTTCCGACAGCCGATTCAAGAACCTTGGGGCCACTCCGTCCCTCCTTTGGAAAGCAATTACCAAGGCACAGGCGGATGGGATGAAATGCATGGATTTTGGCCGTTCAGATGCTGACAATCCGGGGCTGATCGCTTTCAAAAACGGCTGGGGCGCAAAGTCCTCGCAACTTGTCTACCTGCGCTGGTGCAGGAAGCAAAGTTCGGCCGCCACACAAGAGCATTCATCTCGTTTCGCCAGGTCTTTGTTCGCGATGATGCCGGATTCTCTACTGGAAACGACCGGACGAATCCTGTATCGCCATGTTGGTTGAGAGCCGGACGGATTTCCGTTTCTTCCGAAACGAATTGACGATTCACAATATTTACTGCCGCGATCAACGGACGGCCATCGCATAGGGTGATCGAATGAAAGTTTGCATGTTAGCGTACGCGCACTACCTCAACGATGCACGAATCAAGTGCTACGTGCGGACGCTTGAAGACCACGGTCACCGCGTCGATGTCATCGCTCTCAAATCCGACGGAGAATCAGCACGCGAGGTACGGCCGAACGGAACTATTTTCCGCCCGATGAAAAAGTACCAGGGCCAGAGCACGCTTATGTACGCATGGTCCTATTTCATCTTCTTCGTAAAAGCGTTCTTCATGCTTGCGCGAAGCTCGTTCCGGGACCGGTACGAGGCTGTTCATGTGCACAACATGCCTAACGCGCTGGTATTCGCGGCTGTCATTCCAAAGTTGTTTGGTGCCAGGCTGATCTTGGATGTGCACGATCTTATGACAGTCAATTACATGGCAAAATTTGACGCCCGCGAAACTGGTCTGCCGGTGCGGATACTGAAGATCGAGCAGCGGTTGTCTTCGATGTTCGTCGATCATGTGTTCTGCGCGGACCACAACCAAAAAGACTATCTAATTGATCACTGCAAGGTGCCGAGCCAGAAAATCGCGGTTTTGATGAATCTCCCCAATGCTGAATTGTTTGGTCCAATAACAGGGGAGAAAAGGAAGAAAAGTGAGACATTCCGCATCGTCTATCACGGTACGATGGCTCACCGGCTGGGCATCGATCTGATTCTGCAGGCGATGGCGAAAGTTGCCGCCAGAGTTCCCGCGGAGTTATGGATGTACGGCGCCGGCGACTACCTTCCTGAAGCGATCGCGCTGACGTCGGAGTTGGGCCTGGAAGAAAAAGTGCATTTCAGCCGGGCATTCTTCCCCGTTGAAAAAATACCTGAGATCGTTTGTGGCATGGATCTGGGCGTCATCGGCAACCGGCGCAACCTTGCTTGCGACAAATATATGCTCCCCGTCAAGTTACTCGAATATGTCTATCTGAACGTACCGGTCGTTGCACCGCGCCTTGACGTAATCGCTCGTTACTTTGACGATACAATGCTCCGCTATTATGAGCCCGAGAACGTTGATCAGTTGGCCGACGCGATCGTGGAACTGTTCCATGACAGGAAAGAGCGCGAGCGCCTTGCTCAAGCAGCCCTCAAGTTCTATGAGCAACACAACATCGAAGCACAAGGCAATCGCTATCTCGATCTTCTAACTGCGCGTAGCGTCAATCTGTGCGCGCTGCCCGAACATCACGCGTGATCCAGATCGAACCAGGTGCCCTTCTTGCCGCTCGACCAGTCGCAAAGGTCGGCTCCACAGGACCGCCCTGGAAACCCTCTCAGTGGATCTGGGTGCCGTATCATTTGGTTGCTATTCGCGAGCACGCGACCCTTTCCAGCTGGATCGCGGGGGGTAGGCGGCGCCAAGCGGAAACGTCGCTTTAGACGCAGTCTGGCAACTCCGTCGACCAACTGCTGATGGGGGCTCTGATCGCGCTCGGGTGTCTACGTACTCAGCTCACGGGCAGGAAGAACGAGGCGAGTTCTCGCTCGCAATAAATGGGTGGTGGCGCTGTTTGCTTACATGGCGTTGCAGCATCTTATGGTCCAATTTCCCGGGGATCTCACTGCGGCGCAGGTGATCCGCTCCATGGGCGCGCTTGTCATGGTGCTCGTTGTGCTTACGGAAAGCAGTCCTCTTGAGGCTGTGCGCGCTTTGCTTCAACGTCTGTATCTTGTGCATATTCCGCTCTCCGTCATTGCAATCAAATACGTAAGGAATATCGGCGTCATCTATAACTGGAGTGGGGCAGAGGAAGAATGGACGGGCATTTCCTCGGACAAGAATAGTCTCGGACAGGTTACGATGTGCAGCGGACTGTTCTTGGTTTGGCAGCTTCTTCAGGACTGGCCTAAGAAGAACTTGAAGCGTAACTGGAAGAAACTGGGACTGAATGGACTGCTCCTGATTCTCACGATCTGGTTATTGCGGGGATCAAAGACGATTCACAGCAGTGCCGCCATCCTGGGATTTATCACCTGCACTGTCCTTCTTCTTGGCATGCAGTTCATAAAAAAGAGAACAGCGAAGGCGAAACGCTACGTCGTGTCAGGGGTCATCGTGCTCAGCCTGGTCGCACCCCTTGTTTACGCTGTGTTCGATGCGTTCAATACGACGCCGGCTGAAGTCGTGGTTCAGGCCACGGGCCGCAACATGACACTCACGGATCGCACACTTCTTTGGACCGATCTGCTCAACAACGCCGCAAAGAGTCCGGTGTTCGGCGTGGGAATCGGTGCTTTCTGGGTCGGGCCCATCGGTTTTGACTTGTACCCGCTGCCCAATTGGTCGCTGAAGACGCCTGAGTGGCGACCCGAGGAAGGACACAACGGTTACCTCGATGTGTATGTCGAACTCGGCGGGATCGGCGTTGTGCTGCTGCTCGGTGTGATCGGTGCTGGGCTTGCCGGTGCTGTCTCCGACCTTCAGAACAATTTCCAGCTTGGGAGCCTGCGCTTGGTGCTCCTTATTGGGATTCTGATGAATAATTTTGCCGAGACTAGTTTTCTGAAGGGAACGCATGATCTCTGGTTCCTGTTTCTTCTCGTCGTCGTCAGTGTTCCGGCTGCGGCTCGAAAGGTGCGATTAACGCCGTCGGCTTGGCAATCTACAGCCATACCGGGCACACTTTGAGACCTGTCGCGAGAAACGGTTTGGGTGCGGCATCCCTCGCGATGCGCGGTCGCTGCGATCTTCATCAAAATTCGGCTGGGGCCGCCATGAAGGGCCCTTTGCGACTGCCCCCGCTGGCCAAGATGGAAATGACGCAAGCTCCAATTCAATTGTCTGCAACGGGTCTAATATCCCCCAGCACAATCCACGAGACTGACGAGATTACGGTCTGCATTTGCACCTATCGGCGCCCGGAACTGCTCGAACGCTTGCTTGCCGCGATCACCGCCCAGCGAACCGATGGTTTGTTTACTTTTTCGTGCGTAGTGGTCGACAATGACGCTGCGGCGAGCGCACGCACCGTCGTTGAGCGGTTACAGCCGGCGTTTCAGGTCCCGATCCGGTATGCCTTGGAGACCGCGCGGAACATAGCGCTAGCGAGAAATCGCGCTGTCAGCCTTGTGACCGGTGGGTTCGTCGCTTTCATTGATGATGATGAGATACCGTGCGAAGACTGGCTCCTGCGGCTTTGGCGGGCAATCAACGACTTTCACGCGGACGCCGTACTTGGCCCCGTAAAGCCGTATTTCGAATCCCGCCTGCCAGCCTGGATTGATCAAAGTCGCATCTGCGAACGCCCGTCGCACGCAACGGGCAGCGCGCTTCATTGGAGACAGACCCGCACCGGCAACGCACTGTTGCGCGCCTCGATCGTGAAGAAGGATGGGATTCGATTCGACCCGGCGTACGCCACCGGAGGCGAGGATGTGGACTTCTTCCGGCGGGCCGCCCAGGCAGGAAAGACATTTGTCTGGTGCGACGAATCAGCAGTGTATGAACTTGTGCCGGCTTCACGACTGACCCGGCGTTATTACCTCAAGCGAGCGTTTCTGCAGGGTCGTATTTCACTGAAATATGCGGTAGATCGGCCCTCTGTCTTTGGGACGCTGCGGGTTGCAATCAAAGCCTTTGCCGCAGCGGTGATCTACACGATAGCCCTACCGGTCTTGTTTCTTTTTGGAGATCACGTAGGCATGAAGTATTTGATCAAGGATTGTCACCACATTTCACGGCTTCTGGCTATTTTGGGTATTTCGCGCCGGGACACCCGCGAGTTTTGATCAATAGATATTGCTGCCTATTGACCAGCACCTGCTGACTGAAAGTAAGGAGCAAAGAGTAATGAAGGTTTCCGTTTTTGGCCTCGGGTATGTTGGTTCGGTAACTGCTGCATGCCTCGCTCAAATGGGCCATAGCGTTATCGGCGTTGACGCGAACCCATCAAAAGTGGATCTGATTCGTCGCGGCCTTCCTCCCGTGATTGAGGAGGGATTATCGGAGCTGCTTGAGACGGTGACGCAATCAGGCGCATTCAGCGCAACAGAGTCGTGGCGCGACGCGATTGCCGCAAGCGACGTCGCTCTCGTCTGTGTCGGCACTCCAAGTAATCATAACGGCAGCCTGTCTACGGATCTCGTCAGGAGAGTAAGCGAGCAAATCGGTGCGGCGCTTTCGGCGAAAAAAGAGTACTTTGTCGTTGCAATACGAAGCACGGTCCTGCCCGGCACGGTTGAAGAGACTGTGATTCCCATATTAGAGAGCCAATCCGGCAGGGTGGCCGGACGCGATTTCGGCGTTTGCATGGTGCCTGAGTTTTTGCGCGAGGGAACGTCTTTGAAAGACTTCTATCACCCGTCTCGCACGCTCATCGGCGAGTTGGATCAGCGGGCCGGTGGGGTTGTCGCCGAATTATTCGATGGCATCGAGGCTCCCCTGGTCCGCACCCGCATTCGCGTAGCGGAAAGTCTGAAGTACGCTGACAACGCATTTCACGCTCTGAAAGTAACTTTTGCGAATGAGATCGGAAACATCTGCAAGGCCGGCGGCATTGACAGCCATGAGGTGATGAAGATCTTCTGCATGGATAACAAACTCAACCTATCGCCTTATTATCTTAAGCCCGGTTTTGCGTTTGGCGGCTCGTGCCTGCCGAAAGACTTGCGCGCAATAACTTACCACGCGCGCAACCTCGACGTTCCAACTCCGCTGCTCGACGCGATTCTTGTAAGCAACAGAAAACATATCGAGCGCGTGACTTCGAAACTGCAAGAATACAAGGGCCGCTCCCTCGGCTTTCTTGGGTTGAGCTTCAAGCATGGCACCGATGATCTTCGAGAAAGCCCGATCCTCGAGGTGATCGAGACGATGATCGGAAAGGGATTTCAGGTAGGCATCTACGACGCATTTGTCTCAATTGCCAAGTTGGTTGGCGCAAATAAGGAATACATCCAGAAAGAAATTCCGCACATTTCCTCATTGATGCGAGCCTCGGCGGCCGAACTCGTGCGCGACTCGGACGTGATTATCGTGAGTAACGCGAGCGAGGAGTTTCGCGAGGTCCTGGCCCATGCGGCACGCCCGGGTCAGGTGGTAATCGACCTCGTCCGGATTATTGAAGCTAGTGAATTGAAGGGCCGATATGATGGCATCTGCTGGTAGCGCAACCGCGCCGCTCGCGGCCGAGCCCGGAGACACCCCCCCGCCAATAGTTCCCCGGAGACGGGTACTGTTGATTTCCAATCGGGTGATGCACTACCGCGTGTCAGTCTACAACTATTTCTGGAGGCACTTCCGGGAGCGTGGATGGGACTTTGCTGTCCTATCCAATGAGTTACAGCGGCAGAATCAGAACGAGTGCCAGTTCGAGTTGATCGAGCGGCCATTTGATTTCTTCGCCTACAGGGAGCAGATCCTTCGCTTCCGTCCGGACGTCGTGATCCTCTTTCTGCATCTTAAAGATCGGATTCTCTGGCCGTTGATTCACTGGTTGAAGCTGTCCGGCGTTCCAGTGGCTCTCTGGACTAAGACAAGGAATCTCGATGATCCGGACAATTTCATTCGCAACGCATTTTTTGACTATTTGCATTTCCTCAGCGATGGACTGATCCTCTACACATCCTCGCTGCGCCGGTTCATTCCAAAGCGGTATCATGGCAAAATATTCGCTGCGAATAACACAATAAACTTCGAGGATTTCCCTCGTATATCGGAGTCGAAAGAGGCCATCAAGCGTGAGCTTGGGATTCCTTTTCAGAAAGTAGTTCTTTTTGCCGGGCGAATCGGGGAAGAAAAGAATCGCAAGAAAGTCGATCACCTGATCGACATCTTTCGTGAACTTGATCGCATCGATGTTGGACTCGTCATTGTCGGTTCAGGGCTCAATGAGGAATTGCGTTTGCGCATGAACCCCGCAAACACGATCTACTTAGGCGAGGTTCACGATCCTGAAAACCGCCAGATCAGCCGCATCTTTAAGATGGCGGACATTTGCTCGATTCCCGGTCATGTTGGCCTGGGGCTCAATCAGGCGTTCTACTCTGGATTGCCAATGGTCACGGAGCATGGCAAGCAACCACCTGAAATTGAGTATCTGCGGGATGGCGAGAACGGATTCATCGTACCGGAAGATGACCGCGTGGCGCTTCGCGATCGACTGTTGTTTCTCGTTGATAACGACGCGGAGCGCGAACGAATGTCCGCAAACGCCCGGCGCGACATCGTTAGAGACGCTTCGATTGAGACGATGTTTAACGGCTTTCTCTCGTGCGTAGAAGCCATATCACGTTAATTGGCCATTCAATTAGGTCTGGAAGAAATGAGTCTGATAGTGCCGATAAATTCGATCTCTGATACCGTTTCAACGGGGAATTCTGAAGTTGCAGCGAAGACGGCGATCAATTCGCCGGAGCTGCAGCGGCTTGTGACAAGCGCCGAGGCAGTTCGGCGCTGGGTCGAAAAACACGAGTATCGGGGCTATGAGCCATTCGATGGTCTATCGAGTCCTCTGCGTTCACTCACGTTCAAAAACCTTCTTGCCGAGCGGATCCTGCAGCAGGCTGTGCGGCAGTCGCCCATCAATCTTCGCCCCCTCGTCGGCATTAAGCCCCTTGACTCCACAAAAGGGCAAGGGATGATGGCTTGGGGTTATCTCTTGCAACATCGCGCCACAGGCGATGCGGAATACTGGACAAAGGCCGTAGCGTGCCTGAAGTGGCTCGATAAGCACAAGTCGGCGAAGTTTGTAGAAGCACAGTTGGGCGAACTTTTTCGATTTCTCCAGTCGCGGCGGCGCTTACCACAAGGACGACAGCATCATTGTCTGGACAAGTTCGATTGCGCAGACTTATCTCGAGGCCTTCGAACAATCCAACGACCAGTGGTTCCTGGATATTGCATCGAGCGCATGCGATTGGATCATGTCGTTGCCGCGCGAGCACACAGACCGCGGCGATTGCCTGAGTTATTTTGCGCATGGGCAGGAATAGATCCACAATGCGAACATGCTCGGAGCTGCGGCGCTTGCACGCGCAGCGCGAAACACAGGCCGCCAGGATTATCGAGATGTCGCACGAAGCGCCATGAGTTATAGCTGCCTGAGTATGCTCCCAAGTGGCGCGTGGTGGTACGCGGAGGATGATCAGTATCACTGGATTGATAACTTCCACACAGGCTATAACCTCGATAGCCTGAAGTGCTACATCGAACAGACGGGAGACACAGAGTATTCCGGCAAGCTCGCTAAAGGTCTTCAGTTTTTCAAGGGTCATTTTTTTGAGGCTTCCGGCTGCCCCAAGTACTACCACGATCGCGCCTACCCCATTGACATTCAGTGCGCATCGCAGGCGATTGATACGTTGTCGTATTTTGGCGAGGACGATTCCGAGTCGCTTTCATTGGCGGTCAAAGTTGCCGACTGGACCATTCGCAATATGCAGGGCTCCTCGGGTGCCTTCTACTATCGTAAGTACCCGTTCGAAGTAACAGCCCGAACACCGATGCTTCACTGGGGGCAAGCCACCATGTTCAAGGGCCTCTCCCATCTGATTTCCGCCTGCGCCAGAGGGCCACGATCGCTTGAAGGTCGGTACACAAAGCGGCCGTGGCGCACATATAATAGCAATGGCTGAGCCTACTTCTCAAAGGGAACGAAATGAAACCCATGGAGTGGGTACTCCCCCACTCCGGAAAATCCTTTTAGTGCCGAACTATCACATGGTGAGCGATGTTACGTTCCGCACGTGAGTAATCTGTATCGCTTCAGGACCATCGCAGAGTTTAAGGCGGACGTGGAGTTTTTCGCCCGCCACTTCGAACCGGTAACGCTCCAGGACATCGTTGATGCACTGAACGGAAATCGCACTTGCCCCGCTCGTGCTTCCATTTGACATTTGACGATGGCTTCAGGGAAATGCACGACATTGTAGCGCCGATTCTGCAGCGTGCCGGCATTCCTGCAACCTTCTTCCTCACTACCGCTTTCTTGGATGGCGGGGGCTGGCACTTCACAACGCACTCAGCGTTCTGCTCGACCGAATTCAATTGGGAACGACTACCGCACCGGAGTATTAGCCCGCCTGGAATCTATTCTGCCCACCGCAACCAGTCGCAACGCAACGCTTCGAGACAGGATTTTATCGATTGGATACGGGCAGAAACAGATAGTGCAACCTCTCGCCGACGCTCTGGAAATCGATCTTGACGAATATGTTCGCGAAACGCAGCCGCACCTTACGACAGCTGAAACCGCCAGGCTAATCAATCTGGGATTCAGCATCGGATCGCACAGTCACGATCATCCGCTCTACGCTGAAATCCCGCTCGCAGAGCAGCTCACGCAAACCCGAACGAGCATGGAGCTGCTTACCGCAAAATTTGGCACGCGTCCGAAGGCATTTGCGTTTCCGCACAAGGACGGGGGGGTCGAAGGCGAGTTCTTCAAGACTGTCTTCTCGGAGTCATTGCTGGACATTTCATTCGGGACTTCCGGTCTGGTGTCGCACTTTCACCCGAGAAACATTGAGCGCGTGGGCATTGAGAAGACAGCGGCTCCGGTGAGCCGGATTCTGGCGCGCCAATTTACACGCGCCACTTATTTCAGACTGCGCCCTTCCAGCTCCGGGCATATGTCGGCTCGGACGGCAGCAAGACCCTCCAGGAGTTATTAATTATATTGGCGGAGTGCCGAAGCGGGGCGGCTTGTCAGTGCACAGGATTGATACTGGAAATCGTCTTTATCTGGACGGCTATACTGTCTCGTCGGCCAGCAAAGACAGCCCGGCAAAAAAAGTGTCGGGCGCAGTGTGTGCGCCCGACCTGGATTTCTTTCAACTGTATGACGGCCACTCTCAACAAAAGTGGCTCTTCAGGGAACTCGGCCGTCTGTGACGGCGCTGGTTAGTTCGGAACCGCTGCCCCCGTAAGATTCGTTGCAGATGCCGGAGTGGGACCTGTGGCATAGCACGTGGCTGGATTGAATGCGAGTCCCTTGGCAGGTCCGTTGAGATAACAGTTCTCCGCCGCGTTAGGATTGATCGTCGGGTTACCCTCAGGGCCTTCGAGGGGCCAAGGATACCCTGCCAAGTAAGCAGGTTCACTCGGGTAATAGATTGAGTTGGCAAGGCCATGACTCGACCCTCCGTCCCAATACGCGACTCCCTGAGTCTTGTAGTCCCAATTGCCATGTCGAAGAATGGTCGAGGAAGAAGTTGCGGCGCTACCAAGTGTGCTGCTGCCATAACTGTAAACGCCGGGGTTGCTTGGGGATTCGTAACCGCAGTTGTTCGTAGTGCAGGTCATCGAGAGTGTCGCAGCAGACCAGGTAGCATGCATGCCCGTGTGGCCGAGAACATTACCGACATACGAGTAGTATTCCTGGCTCTGGGAAAGATCAACCGCGTCAAAACCGCTATTTGGATTCCCGGTCGCGGCCACTGCGCCTGTCCAGTTTTCTGTTTCATCACCCCAAATCCAGTTCCGGAAAAGCACGTCGTGCGAGGACGTACCCCAAAAATCATCCGCTGCGATATGCGAGATGACATTGCCCTCAAACAAATTCATGTACGGATGAGCGCCATGCGACGTTCGCGCCGAGCCAAGGTAGGTGGTATCGTCGGTGTAAAGATCGTCGATGTAATTGAAAAGAACCGCCGTGCCTGAGCCTCCCCCCTGGTACACAATCGCGTGGCGATTGTGCCGCATGATATTATTCTCGACCTTGTGATCGCTGTTTGTGAATTGGAAGTAGACGCCGTAACCGGCGCCACTGGCGCCCGATCGTTGATCGTGAACGTAGTTGTCACGTATCTCGTCGCCGTACGAATAATCCATCTCGATATGCGCCGAGCCGCTGTTACTACCAGTCTCCTGAGTTTCAACACCCTTTACCCAGCAGTAGAGACAGCCCTGAAGCAGAATAATTTGATTTGCGCCAATATCTCCGGTCGCGGTCACATGGAAGTACTCGTATCCTGCTTTCTGCGTCGAAAACGTGATGGTGTTGTATTTCGCGCCTGCAGGCTCTGTGTGCCCTTGTGATGTAACTGCTGAAGTGTAAGGCGTGTAATAGAGCGGACGGCTTATCGTCACAACTGAACCAGATCCGCCCGTTCCGCTGTTGATCGCCGTCACTTGCACGATCTGCTGCTGGACATACCAACCCGTAGCGTCGCCGCACCAGTTGCATGTGCCGTCCGTTCCAGTGTCATTGATCAGTGAAGGATCGTCGTTGCCGAAAACCTTGATCCATGTTCCAACACTTACCGAGCCTGAGCCAATTGTGACGGTCGTAGCGCCCTTGGTTGGCGATCCGGTGAGTGTGTAAGTGGTTGGAAAGTTTGCATAGGATGTACCGGGAGTTATATTAGTTGAAAAGGAGAAATTCAGGTGTTGAGTCTGCCCCCCCGTACCCTCATTGATAAGCGTGGTTGGACCAGCCCCGCGCAAGACGACGTTGCTCGCGAGCCGCACAGTTCCATTGATGTAGACTGTGCCGGGCGGAAGATATACGGCACACCCGCCCGCTGCATGGCAGGTCGCGTAGCTCCTGTTCCGGTGTTCGCAGCGCTGATGCAGGCATTCACGTCCGCAGTGTCGTCGGTCGCGCCGTCCTCGTGAAGCGGCGAGCAAGTCACTTGCGAATAGGCCGGCAGTGTTCCGCCATTCCAGAGGTCCGATCCGGCTTGCCATGGGATCAGCCGGCAATTAGCAGGGCATCCGGTGTTTACGTTGGGGAGACTATATGTTTGCGCCGAAAAAGGTTGGGCGGGAAATGTTACGACGATGAACACCAGAGTTACAAGGGTCCATAGGGGGGGAGTTTTCTTTGACATTTTAGTCAGCCTCTGACTTTCTCTAGTATTGATTCTCTTCATGATTTGTGCCGGATGGAGGATTTGGAACACCAAGATCATCCGCATCAGATGTTTGAGAGCCTAGGACTATGGTGCTCCGATCCCAGCGGGCATGTCAATCTTCGGGCGATGCGTCAATCACCATTTGGTAACAGATCGCAAGTGATTCATAAGACGGCTCTTGTTCTCGCCGCGGGTGCGTGAAGCAAGTGGGCGTCAGCAGCCGATCCTGCACCAGGCTCGGAGCCAAGTCAATACGAGGGTCAGAAAGAGCGATTCCATCGTGAACCGGCTCAGTTGTGAGAGCGCGAACGAAGCATGAGACAGAACCCAAACGCCTGCAACTCGATGCCGAGTATCAGCGAATTGAGGGAAACGAAAGCCGGGGATCTGCCAGCCGAAGGCATTCACACAGCACACTGCACACTTGAGAGACTGCTCCGGGTTATTTGCATTTTTTTACCAATCACTGTGGCAAAACAAGAATACGCTTCAGAAGGAGGAAGTGATCTATGAAGGTCGTGATTTTCTGCGGGGGCCTCGGGCTGCGGTTGCGGGAGTACTCGGAGAATGTTCCGAAACCCCTGGTTCCGATCGGAGATTCCCCGGTTATGTGGCATCTGATGAAGTACTATGCGCATTACGGCCATAAAGATTTCATCTTATGCCTGGGACACAAAGGTGAAGCAATCAAGAGATTCTTCCTTAACTACAATGAAGCTTTATCCAATGACTTTACTCTTTCCGACGGCGGGCGGAAGGTCGAGTTGATGGGCACTGACTTTACCAGCTGGAGCATTACTTTCGCTGACACGGGGGCCAAGTCACTCATCGGCGAGCGCCTCCTGGCAGTCCGCGAGCACGTAAGGCATGAGGAAGTCTTCCTGGCGAACTACGTAGACGGGCTGACAGATATTAACCTGGACATGGTAATCGACCGACTTTTGCAGTCGGGCAAGACGGCATGCTTTGTAACGGTGCCTCCCACGCAAACGTTTCACCTCGTAGAAGCCGATCGCGATGGGCATGTTACAAGTATTAACCACGCGACCACCTCCGAAAAATGGATTAACGGAGGCTACTTCGTTTTTCGCCAAAGGATATTTGATTACATTCAGCCCGGTGAAGACTTAGTAGATGAACCGTTCGCCAGGCTTATTAAGGATCGGGAGCTGCTTACTATAAGACACGAGGGTTTCTGGGCCTGCATGGACACGTTCAAAGAACGGCAGCAACTCGAGGACCTTTGGTCCAAGGGTGGTGCACCGTGGCAAGTGTGGTCTAAGAATGGCTATGTAAACAAGGTTGCAAAATCCTAATCCAAATCTTCAAAAAGAATCCCAAGCCCATCGATCGCGCATGGAATGGGGCCCGAAGCGGAATCGCCATTGCAATTCAACGAAATTGGCGCAGTTAAGCCTGGCTGTCAACGCCGGAGACGTCCTTGAATCGGATGTCGTTCTCGATTGCAAACTACTAGGCTGGGACTCACTTACGAAGGGGAGGATACTTGGGCGATAGCTTCGGAACAAAAGAAAGTGATTCCGTCGCAGCACCAGAAGCGGAGCACTTTCGCACGGATCATTTACTCGAAAACATCGGACACCGTGCGGTTTCCGGCGGCTTCGTGACCTTTGGTGCGCAGGCAGCGAAGTTTCTTCTGAACTTTGCTGCTGCGGCGGTTTTGGCGAGGCTGCTAAGTCCAGGGGATTTCGGGTTAGTAGGAATGGTTCTTGGGGTTACCGCTGTTGTCGGAGTCTTCAAGGAGCTGGGACTTTCAATGGCGACGGTGCAGCGGGCCAGTATTACGCAGGAGCAGGTCTCTAATCTGTTTTGGATCAATATCGGTTTCAGCGGTGTGCTGTCATGTGCCTGCGCCTTGCTCGCGCCATGGATCGCGAAATTCTACCACGACCCGCGAGTAACGAATATCATGCTGTCCCTGTCGATCACCTTTCTGCTGACTGGGTCAACCGTCCAGCATCAAGCGTTGCTGACTCGACAGATGCGATTTCGAGCGATGGCATTAATCGATGTCACGTCGATCGCGATCGGGTTTGCGAGCGCATGCGCTCTTGCCAGGCTCGGTATAGGTTATTGGGCTTTGGTGGTGCAGCAATTGGCCACCGCTGTGTGCACTCTGGCGATGACCTGGCTGGTTTCAGGCTGGCGCCCGCACCTGCCCTCACGCAACAGCGGCGTAAAACCGCTGCTGAAGTTTGGGGCACACCTGAGCTTGGCCGACTTCGTGGCTCAGTTTTCAGTGAACACAGACAGCATATTGCTTGGGCGCTTTTTTGGAGCGGCGCCGCTCGGTCTCTACACGCGCGCACAAATATTGTTGGCGCGCCCCATACAGCAAGTCACGGCGCCGATCAACTCTGTTCTGATCCCGGTACTCTCGCGGCTCCAGTCCGATCCAGAACGGTACAAACGTAGCTACATGCAGGCTTACGGTGGCCTCGCGCTGGTGGTGTTTTCGTTTTCCGCGATGTGTCTTGCTCTGGCAAAACCGCTTGTGTTGGTAATCCTCGGTCCAAAATGGACGGGTGTGATTCCGTTGTTTGCCGCCTTTACGCTGGTCGCCGTGTCAGGACCTCTCGGAGCCATTTGTTCCTGGATCTATGAGAGTCAGGGAAGGGGCGGGGATCAGTTGAATAACCACACTGCGGCGGGAATTGTGACCTTCATTTCCTACTTGTTGGGGCTGCGCTGGGGTCCCATGGGTGTCGTTACTTCATTGGCGGTGGTCAGTATTGTAATCCGACTGCCGATCATATACTACATTGCCGGCCGCAGAGGTCCGATCACGACGCGAGATCTTTGGATGGGCTTTCTGGCGCATCTTCCATGTTGGGCTGCGGTTCTTCTCACCACAAGTTTGATACATAAAGTCGTGGAGAACGCTCCTCCGATCGTGCAGTTGTTTGTATGCGTACCTATTGGCCTGGGAGCAGGGGCTGCACTGATCCTTTTATTTCCACGCCCGCGGCGCAGCGCTTTCTTTATCGGCAACAAGATTTCAAGCGCGCTAAAAATGAGGTTTGCGACATAGTGAATCGTCCAGTGGAATACGAGGTGGCGGACGTTGAAAAGAAGGCGTCCGCGGCGAGCGCAACACGAAGATCGAAGATCGCGTTTTTTGGGATCTTTGGAATTCAGAATCTTGGCAACGAGTGCACACTCCAAGCCATACTCTATAACGCCCGAAAACGTCTGGTTCGCGAAGCAGTATACGCAATAAGTTTTGATCCGGTCGACACGCATCATCGACATGATGTTGCCGCATTTGCCGTAACTTACCAAGACTTCGCCGGCGTCGTACGCCGCGGGGGGTTCTGGGGCCAGATTGCGAAGCTCCTGCGGATATGTCGGCGCATTCCGGGAGAGCTGAAGGACTGGTTCAAGGCCGTTAAGACCCTCCGCAGCACTGACATAATGGTGATGACAGGCACGGGGATGCTGACCGACTATATGACCACGGCATCAGGCTTTCCCTATGATGTCTTTCGTTGGACCGCTGCCGCACGACTCGCACGGTGCAAAGTCCGGTTTGTAGGAGTTGGCGTCGGCCCTATCTATGGGCGGTTGAGCCGGTGGCTGATCACAACCGCTCTGTCGCTGGCCGACTACAGAAGCTTTCGAGACCAGAATTCAAAAGACCGAATTAGGAAAAATGGTTTCGAAATGCCGGCCGATCCTGTCTTTCCGGATTTAGCTTTTAGCCTGCCAGAAGACCTTTTCTCGAAACCCATCAACCGTGACCGCCAAGTTCGGCAAGTAGGCCTTGGCGTGATGGATCACCGGGATATACATCTTTGGAGCGCAGATGAACATCAAGCGCACTACTCTGCCTACCTTGACAAGATGTGCGAATTCGTAGCCTGGCTCGTTGACCACAGGTACGCGGTTCGTATTCTTCAAGGAGATGCGAGACACGACGCCAGCACTAGATCCGAGCTTAAAGCCAGGCTAGAGAAGCGAGGGATCCATTATGGCCAAGCCGGAATCATCGATGAGGGCAGCACGACAGTTGAGGATCTGATTGCACAGATCGCTGAAGTCGATTTTGTAGTGTCACCGCGATTTCATAATCTGGTTCTGGGATTGATGCTGAATATCCCGGTTATTTCAATATCCTATGATCCCAAGAACGACTGTTTGCTCGAAGGCGTTGGGCTTGGAGAGTATAGTCAACCGCTTCCCGAATTGGATCTGAATCGATTGATCGAGCAGTTTACCGAACTCGAAGCGCGAAGCGACGAAGTCAAGCCAGTTATTCAGAAGAAGGCAAGAGAGTATCGCAGACTCCTGGAAGTTCAATACGACCTTGTCTTTGACGAATTCCCGCATCCATAACATTGTATGCCTCATTCGAGAGCCGACCGGGATTGTAACTGACTGCTTCAATCCCGGGTCAGGCATTCAATTGCGAGCCTGGAGAATTCCAATGAAGCAAATTGCCGAGAATTTCAGAGACAGAGATTATTGGATTGTTGAAAACTCGATATACACCAAAGCAAGTTTTCGCCTTCGGAAATGCGCGCGAGTCTTGAATGAGCTGGCGGGAAGTCGTGACTGTGCCCTGTTGGATGTCGGTTGCGGACCGGCCGCGCTTCGGCCTTTGCTGATTCCCAACATCAGAATATTATGGTATCGACATCGCAATTCATGAGCCGGCCGCACATTTGAAAGAGCTCGACATCGCGCGGAAGCCGATTAATTTTAATGAGCGGCGTTTTGATTTCGTGGTGGCGTTGGGTTTCTTTGAATATATGGGCGACCAGCAAAACCGGAAACTCGAAGAGATCAAAGCAATCCTCAAAGACGACGGTAAATTCATGATGAGCTACATTAATTTCGGACATTTCCACCGGAAAGTCTGGCCAAACTATAACAATGTTCGGTCGATTTCCGAGATGACAGAGGGCCTGAAGGATGTCTTCCGGGTCGAAAGATGCTTTCCGGCTTCGCATCACCTAAGACAAAAGCAGCCCGGGAAATATGCACTTCCCACATTGCAAATGCATGTCAACTGGAATATTCCCGTGATAAGCCCATTGCTGGCGGTCGAGTACTTCTTCATTTGTTCACCACGCCGTAAACCTGTCACGGCTTCAAACTAGCATTGCGCCTTCTTGCTGGGAACCAGTGTTAACATGTCACTAATTAAGGAAAAGTGTTCGAGGGAGAATTGTGGGGCAATCCTTGCGTTTTACGCCAACCTGTGTTGTTGGCGCGGTTGTGATTGATTCGATTCTCCGGGAAGACAATCGGGGACACTTTTCCCGCAGCTGGTGCTTCAAGGAATTCGCCGATGCGGGCGTGGATTTCAAGCCTGTGCAGGCGAATACGGGGTTCAGCCTGAGAAAGGGAACCCTACGTGGCATGCACTTTCAAGCGGTGCCTGCGCTTGAGTCCAAGCTCGTGCGTTGTACCAGGGGCGCACTATTCGACGTCGTTGTGGACTTACGACCGGATTCTTCATCTCGTCATAAGTGGTTCGGAATCGAGCTCAGCGCCGATAACAATCAGATGTTATATATCCCCGAAGGCTGCGCACACGGATATCAGACTCTGGAGAACTGTACGGATCTCTACTACATGACGTCACAATACTTCACACCCAGCGCGGCGCATGGGGTAAGGTATGACGATCCTGCGTTTGGGGTTGAATGGCCGCTTACGCCCACGGCAATCTCCGAGCAGGACCGAAATTGGCCGCTGGTAAGTGAAGGGAGCCCGCTTTGATGATTGATACTGCCCTCCAGCAACTTGAAACATCGGGTAAACCTATCCGCGTTGGAGTGATTGGCGCTGGTGCAGCCGGACGCGCCATTGCTTTGCAACTGGCGACCCCTCCGCCAGGAATTCGCCTTGCCGCGATCGTGAATCGGACACCGGAGCACGGGGAACGGGCATTCCGTGAGGCTGAAGTGAAGGAGTGGCGGCGTGCAACTTCTGCTCGAGAAGCCGAGGCGGCCATCAACAATGGAATTCCCGTTCTAACGGACGATCCGTCGGTGGTCACCGGCTGCGACGCGATCGATGTGATTATCGAAGGAACGGGGACCATCGAATATGCCACCGATGTGGTATTGGCGGCATTCGATCACGGGAAGCATGTGGTGCTGGTGAATGCAGAACTCGACTGTGTCCTTGGGCCGATCTTGAAAGCCAGGGCCGATCAAGCAGGCGTTGTGATTACACATACCGACGGAGAGGAGCCAGGAGTGGCGATGACGCTTCTGCGCTATCTCCGCTCCACGGGACTGCGCCCCGTTGCGGGCGGGAACCTGAAGGGAATGGTCGATCACTACCGGACTCCGGAGACGCAGCGGAGCTTCGCCCTCAAATATGACCAGAATCCAAGAAAGGTCACATCGTTTGCGGATGCTGCGAAACTCTCCATGGAAACGACGCTCCTCGCGAACGCAACTGGGTTCCGCGCCGGTCGCCGGGGCATGTATGGGCCCGCTTGTGAGCATGTTCGCGAAATAGCCGCGCTCTTACCCGCGGAACAGATGCTCGACACAGGTCTCGTCGACTATGCCCTGGGCGCCGCACCGCACACGGGTGCGTTTGTCGTTGTCTATGAAGATAAGCCGTTGAAGCAGGTTCAACTCGGCTACGTGAAGATGGGAGATGGTCCTTTCTACGTTTTCTACACGCCGTTTCACTTACCCCATATTCAGATTGCTTCAACGATTGGCCGCGCGGTCCTGTATGGCGATCCTACGGTCGCGCCCATCGCTGGTCCTGTATGCGAGGTGATTGCCTTGGCGAAGCGAGACATGAGAGCCGGGGAGCGTCTCGACGGCGTGGGCGGGTTCTGCGCGTATGGCCTCATTGACAATACTGAAAAGGCGCGCGCCATCGACGCGCTCCCGCTCAGCTTGTCAGAGAATTGCGTGCTTCGTCGCGATGTGGCAAAAGACCAGGTGATTTCGTTTGCGGATGTGGAGCAGCCGGATCGCGGCGTGGTTGACCAGCTCTGGAACGACCAGCTCACTCGCTGGTCCGATGCCAAAGTGGCAGTCGCGAAATGATCCAATGCAGTTGTTTCCGTGCTGCATGATCACTTGGCGCACAAGTTCGCAACTTGTCGCGCCGCGTTCGAACACCTGCGCTGTTCACCTGTCTCTGCACCCGGATCAATTCAAATGATGCCAAACCGAAAATTCTGGACGGGCCGCCGCGTGTTCCTTACGGGACACACCGGATTTAAAGGCAGCTGGCTGTCCTTATGGCTCGAGGCGCTGGGAGCCGAGGTAACGGGCTATGCCTTGCCGCCTCCCACACAGCCAAATCTCTTCGAGCAAGCCGGAGTTGCGGACACCTTAGATTCGATCTCGGCAGACATCCGAGACTTCGACAGCCTCAGGAAGGCGATTGGCAATTCCCGGCCCGAGGTCGTCATTCACATGGCCGCTCAGACAATCGTGCGTCGTGGGTATGAGGATCCTATCGAGAATTATTCGACGAATGTGATGGGAACTGTCAACCTGTTCGAGGCGCTGCGGCAGCTGAAACTTCGGTGTGTGATCGTGAATGTCACGAGCGATAAGTGCTATCACAACCGCGAATGGTTGTGGGGATATCGTGAAGATGATGTTATGGGAGGACGTGACCCCTACTCGAATTCTAAGGCTTGCGCAGAACTTGTCACCAACGCCTACCGGGACTCGTTCTTCTCTCCCGATGCGCAAGAAAGTCATGGCGTGGCACTGGCAAGCGCTCGTGCGGGAAATGTCATCGGCGGTGGTGATTGGACCGATTGCCAACTCATCCCCGATCTCATGAGGGCGTTCCTGGCGAACCAGGCGTGTCTCATCCGGAATCCATCAGCAACTCGACCGTGGCAGTTTGTATTGGAGCCACTTCGCGGATATCTTCTTTTGGCTGAGCGGTTGCTTGAAGATCCGAAATCTTTTGCGTCCGGCTGGAATTTTGGCCCTGCTGACGATGACGCGAAGCCGGTATCGTGGATTGCCGACAGGCTGGCGCGCACCTGGGGAAATGAAGCGAGGTGGGCTCAGGACGGGGCCACGCATCCACACGAGGCACATTCCCTCAAGCTGGATGCCTCGAAAGCAAAGTTTTACCTTGACTGGCGTCCGTTGTTGCCCCTCGGTCCGGCGCTCGATTGGATTGTTGCCTGGTATCGATCGTTCCAGGATCGGGCCGACCTTGCGAAGCTCACTCGAGCACAAATCAGCGAATATGAGGCGCTTTCCCCGAGATTGAGTTTGCTCGACCGGGTGCGGCCGGAATAAGAACCTCAACTGACACACAGCAATCATCTGGTCCTGCAGCGAATATTGATTCGTAACGCATCCACTAAATTCTGCATTTCACTCTACCGGAGAATTCAATGAACCACGGCAGCGATCAAGAACAGAGTGGCAAGCCTCGTATTCTGTTGTTCTCGCACAAGAACATTTATGACCATCTCGTTTGGCGATGCCCCTTTCGGGAGTTCGAGAGGATCTTGCAGGAAGTCGACTCAGTCGATGTGCTGGCGCCAAAGCCAACCAGCTGGTATCCCCACGGCAGACGAGTTGCTGCTCGTCTCGGAGAGTTTGTCAGCTGGCCCGTCAATCCCGGCATTCCAACCATCAAGGTGGAGCACGAGTACGACCTGTTCATCACCGTATGTGAAAGGGTGACGGAGCTCCTCCATTTAAAGTCGCTCAAAGGGCTCCGTGATAAATGCAAGACGACCGTGTGCTGGCTCCCCGAGTTCTATTTCAAGGACATTCCGGAATATAAGAGCTGCATTGAAGTGCTGTCACAATTTGACTATGTGATCTTTATGTTCGTCGCCAACGAGCCATTCCTGCCGCTCATTAACGGAGAAAGTCAATATCTGCCCGCAGGCATCGATAATCTGAACTTTTGCCCGTTCCCCAATCCGCCCGCCAGGACGGTCGATGTCCTTAGCATTGGCCGCAGGGCCCCCGTGACGCATAAGGCGTTGATGCGGATGGCACGCGAGGACGGGAAATTCTATGTCTACGACACGATCGATTCTCTCAAGGCCCACGATTTAGACGAGCATCGGCTTATGATGGCCAATATGGCTAAAAGGAGCCGGTATTTCATCGTAAGTCCAGGCAAATTTGATAGGCCCGAGGAAACTGGCGGGGTGAGTGAATTTGGCTACAGGTATTTTGAAGCCGCGT
This sequence comes from uncultured Acidobacteriaceae bacterium, assembly GCA_963835355.1. Lineage (GTDB taxonomy): Bacteria > Acidobacteriota > Terriglobia > Terriglobales > Acidobacteriaceae > Telmatobacter. The sequence continues at coordinate 279,688 of CAWIFE010000008.1, forward strand.
CAGCAGGCACAATCATGCTGGGCATGCGCCCGTATAACAATAAGGAGTTTGATAAGATCTTCACCTGGCAGGACGCAGTTATTGAGGTTCCCTTCACCACTGACGAGATTGTTACTGCGATTCGTGATTTTGATAAGGAGCCCGAGAGGCAGATGAAAGTCCGCCAGACGAACATCACTCAATGTCTTCTGCATCATGACTGGGCTTACAGATGGGAGTCGTTATTGAATCTGGTGGGGATGAAACCGTTGCCCATGCTGGAAAAGAGAAAACGAGTTCTGGGGGATCTAGCTGCGCTGGTCGACGCTGATTTTTCCGGGAAATACGCGGCACAGGACGGAGCCTCACTCTTGTCCGCGAGTCGCGCACAATAGCGGAAAGCAGTCCTCATCCACTCCAAAGTCAGGCTGGCGAAGCTCAGAATATGCAGAAAGTTACTCTTGGTGAAGGCGGGCACAAACCACGAACGGTATTGTGCCTCGGATGCCACTCCGATGACATCGAAATCGGTTGCGGCGGAACAATCCTCCGGCTGATCAAAGACTATCCCGGCATAAAGTTCTACTGGGTTGTCTTCAGTGCAATTGGCGTGCGCGGGGATGAGGCGCAGCGGGCGGCGGAGCTCTTCGCCGGTCCAGGCCACCTCGAGCAACTCGTGCTCAAAGAGTTTCCCGACGGCTTTATGCCTTTCGTCGGCTCCGAAGTGAAAGCCATCTTCGAGGATTTGAAGAACAAAGTCTCGCCTGACTTGATCCTTACGCACCAGCGCCACGACGCGCATCAGGATCACCGGCTAATCTGCGAGCTGACCTGGAACACTTTTCGCAATCACCTGATTCTGGAGTATGAGATTCCAAAGTACGACGGCGATATGGGCCAGCCATCTGTATTCGTGCCCCTCGAGGCTGACGCGTGCCAGACCAAGGTGCGCCATCTCATGAATTCCTTTGCGTCCCAGCGCAGCAAGTCGTGGTTTCAGGAGTCAACCTTTCTGTCGCTAATGCGATTACGCGGCATGGAATGCAATGCGCCCAGTGGCTATGCCGAGGCGTTCTATTGTCGCAAGCTCACGCTCTAAGATATCCACCGAGTGGATCTTTCATATCTTCGTGACCAGCCGAATCCGGCGCTTCAAGATCCCTTTGATGAGTGCGCGGAGGCTTCCTTCTTTGCATCCTTTAGTAACCAGTTACGAAGGGTCCGATATCTAGCACTACAGGCAAGCCGATGTGTACCGTAATCGGACAATAGATGACGCAGATCATGCCGGCACAACGCCTTGCCGATAATTCCTTAGCTTCAGAATCAAGGTGCCCAGTCTCGCGACCGGGCGCGACTCGAGAATACTCTGCGCTTGGCAAAACGATCTTCAAGGGAAATCGTTACGCGCAAGATAAGCGCTATGATTTCTCCGATTCCCCCTATAACTACGCTCCGGTCGCACGGATTCGAGTTTCAGTGGCCGTAAAGCGTACTTCAGTTTCCGTGAGGTAGCATGATGATCCGCACATTCGATCGGGTATTTGATGGCTGGTTCTCTCCCTTCCGTACTCTGTCCCGTCTCGCTGCGAATTGCGTCTGGCTTGCAGGCATTGTCCTGATCCCCGCTGCCGCCAACGCGACCACCTATACGGTCACGAGTCTAAGTGATTCCGGCACCGGCTCTCTCCGCGCTGCAATCACCTCGGCAAATGCCGATCCGGGCAGCACCATCGTCTTTCAGTCCGGATTGACTGGAACCATCAATCTCGCTAGCGCCCTTCCCAACATCACCGTCACGGGGAGCATGACCATCACGGGTCCAGGAGTGGCCGCACTGACGATTTCCGGCCAAAACCAGGTCAATTTGCTTGCGATCACCTCGGGAAACGTGACCATCTCCGGGGTGACCATGGCCAATGGCTTTATAAGCTCCGGCGGCGGTTACAACGAAGAGGGATACGGCGGCGCAATCTATATCGTTGGGGGCGCCACGCTTAATGTGCAGAACAGCGTCTTCAGCGACAATTCGACGACGAATGCCGGCGGTGGTGGCGCCATTTGCAATGTCGGCACCTTGAACGTGACCAACACGACCTTCTCCGGCAATGCAGTTTTTGGTTCCTCCAACTATGGCGGCGCCATCTTCAACGGGGGCCCACTCACGATAAGTGACAGCACTTTTTCGGGCAATTTCGCTTCCGGTGAGGGAAGCGCAATTCGTAAATTACTCGGAAGACCCGGATTTTGGCGTAGCGACGATTAGTAACACCACCTTCGCGAACAATACTGCCGGCGCCTCCGCCGGTGCGCTCTACAACTTCAGCGGGGCGACCCTCACCGTCAGCGACAGCACATTCTCAGGCAATCTGCCGGCTGACGGCGGGAGCATCGCCAATGGGGGCACGCTGACCATCACGGACAGTGTTTTCGTTGAGCCCTCATCCGACTCGTCCGAGTGCACAACCATGCCTCCAGCTACCCAATGCCCCGCCAACCCCAGCAGCCCTGACGCGAACGGCAACTTCGACGGACTTAACACCAGCTTTCTTCTTTCGTCATTGGGTTACTATGGCGGCCTTACGCAAACCCTGGTGCCGCTCGCCGGAAGTCCCTTGATTTGCGGATCCGCCAAAACAGGAGCCAAGGATGTTTTCGGCAACCCCTTGGTCGCCGATCAGCGCGGTTTCGGGCTCGATCCATCGTGCAGCGCCAGCTTTGTCGACGCGGGCTCGGTTCAGGCAAATTACTTGACGGTAACCACGACGGCCGATCCAGGCAGTGGTACATGCAGCACGACCTGTGCATTGCGTGACGCCATTACGAAGGCCAACACGGCGGGTTTTGGAGACATCGACTTCGCGAACGGCGTGACCGGCACAATCACGCTCCAAAGTTCACTGCCCGATATTTCGGGCGTCGTGAACATTGTTGGGCCGGGCGCAAGTCAGCTCACCATCTCCGGAGCAAACACTTACCGCGTGATTTACAACGATGGGACCCTGAGTCTCACGGGGCTTGAAATCGCTAACGGTAACAGCGCTCTTTCCACGAGCCCATCGGGATCAGCTGGCAGCGGTGGCGCCATCCTGAACGCCGGCAATCTTGCGCTTGAGAGCACCACCCTGGCAAATAATTCTGCCGGCACATCCGGTCATGGCGGCGCAATTCGCAACACTGGCCCCTCGCTGACGGTAGACAGTAGCACCTTCTCTGGCAACGCCGCGGGTTCCTCAGGCAACGGCGGGGCCATCGAGAACGAAGGCCCGCTGACCATAACCAACAGCACGTTCTCCACCAATACTGCGAACTCTGGCAGCGCGATCTACAACAATTCCGCGGGCCAGATTTCGGCAGAATACAGCACGTTTTCCGGCAACAACGCTGCCTCTGCCTCTTCGGCAGCCATCTACAACAATGGCGCGAGCCTTATCGCCGCTAACGACACTTTGTCCGGCAATACCAATGGCGGCATCTTCAGTAGCGGCTCCACGTTGATCGTAACCAACACCATCTTGGCTGAAGCCTCGGAATGCATTGGCGGAGACTGCCCCGTGAGCGGTGGCGGAAATGTCTATGCGGGCGCGGGCCTGACTCTTGCCGCATTGGGTAACTATGGCGGCCCGACGCAAACGCTGCTCCCGCTACCAGGCAGTTCGGTCATCTGTGCCGGATCAGCCTCGCTGATTTCACCCGCAATTACCTCCGATCAGCGCGGTTTCTCAAACAAGAACACCAGCTATACCGGCTACTCGGCCACGACTCCCTGCGTCGATGCCGGCGCGGTGCAGACGAGTTACACCGCGGCAACATTCAATGACACATCCTATACAGGCACTGTCAATGTTGCAGGAACCGCTCCGTCGGTGATCGTGTCGCTTACTGAAAACGCCCAGAATATCGGCGGCGTGCCCCTTACTCTTCAATTCACCGGCACTGGGACGGCCACCGGAAATACCGCGACAACCGTTGCCGGCGTCGGCGCTACCTTCAGCAATCTTTCGGTTAACTCCACCGGCACTGACTCGATCTCCGTCAGCATTCCAGTCGTCATTGGGACCATGCCGACCACGCTCGCTGCTGGCCCCGAGACCTTGACGATCAGTAGTGGAGGAGCGGCCACAACCACTGTGGAATCAGCCCCTTCTCCCGTCTCGTTCACATACAGTCTTTCCAGCCAGACAGTCACGCTAGCCGCCACAGTTAAGTTCACCGTTGGCGGCGCGCCGGTCAATACCGGTCAGGTGTTGTTCACCGTGAGCGGCACCGGCGGAACCGTTGGTACACCGCTCTCCTCTCCGGTGAACAGCAGCGGCCAGGCGGGCGTGGTGTACTCGCTACCCGGTGGGACACAAGCGGGAACCTATACGATTACAGCTTCCTATACCGACCCGGGAGGAAATTCTCCCAGCAGCGACTCTTCACAAACGTTCCCCATCAACCAGGCCACGCCAGTACTTACGGTGACGAATTCGCCGGTGATTTATACCGGGAGCGCGCAGGCGGCGGCGGTAAGCTCCGGCGCGGTAGGCGGGACCGTCTCGAGCGTTCTGTACAGCGGCTCGGCGACAGTGCCGACCAATGCAGCGACCTACGCGATCACGGCGAACTTCACGCCGACAGACACGACGGACTACAAGACGCTCACCGCGGCCTCGGCGGGGAACTTCATCATTGGCCAGGCGACGCCGGTACTTACAGTCACCAATACTCCAGTGACTTATAACGGGAGCGCGCAGGCGGCGGCGGTAAGCTCCGGCGCAGTGACGGGTACGGTGTCGAGCGTCCTGTACGGCGGCTCGGCAACAGTACCGACCCACGCAGGGACCTACGCCATTACGGCGAACTTCACGTCATCGAATCCGAACTACACGAATCTCACCGCAGCCTCGGCCGGCAACTTTGTCATCAGCCAGGCGACGCCGGTGCTTTCGGTGACGAATTCGCCGTTGACCTACAACGGAAGCCCGCAGGCGGCGGCTCTGACGGCGACGGTGTCGGGCATCGGCACGGTGGCAGGGGCGTTCACCATCGTCGAGTACGGCGGATCGGGAACAGTGCCAACCAATGCGGCGACATATGCGATGACGGCCACATTTACCCCGACAGACACAACGGATTACAAGACGCTCACCGCTGCCTCGGCCGGCAACTTCGTGATCGGCCAGGCGACGCCAGTGCTTACGGTCACGAATTCGCCGGTGACCTACAACGGTAGCGCGCAGGCGGCGACGGTAAGCTCCGGCGCGGTAGGCGGGACCATCTCGAGCGTTCTGTACAACGGCTTGGGAACAGTACCGACCAATGCAGCGACATACGCGATCACGGCGAACTTCACGCCGACCGACACAACCGACTACAAGACGCTCACCGCGGCCTCGGCCGGCAACTTCGTGATTGGCCAGGCGACGCCGGTGCTCACGGTGACCAACTCGCCGGTCACCTACAACGGGAGCGGGCAGACGGCGACAGTAAGCTCCGGCGCAGTAGGCGGGACCGTCTCGACCGTTCTGTACAACGGCTCGGCGACCTTACCGATCCACCCAGCCACGTACGCCATCACGGCGAACTTCACCCCGACAGACACAACAGATTACAAGACGCTCACCGCAGCATCGGCAGGGAACTTCGTGATCAACCAGGCGACGCCGGTGCTCACGGTGACCAACTCGCCGGTGACCTATAACGGTAGCGCGCAGTCGGCGACGGTAAGCTCCGGCGCGGTAGGCGGGACCGTCTCGAGCGTTCTGTACAACGGCTTGGGAACAGTACCGACCAGTGCAGCGACATACGCGATCACGGCGAACTTCACGCCGACAGACACAACGGACTACAAGACGCTCACCGCGGCCTCGGCCGGCAACTTCGTTATTGGCCAGGCGACTCCGGTGCTCACAGTCACCAATACTCCGGTGACCTATAACGGGAGCGGGCAGACGGCGACAGTAAGCTCCGGCGCAGTAGGCGGGACCGTCTCGAGCGTCCTGTACAACGGCTCGGCAACCTTACCAATCCACCCAGCGACATACGCAATCACGGCGAACTTCACCCCGACAGACACAACGGATTACAAGACGCTCACCGCAGCCTCGGCGGGGAACTTCGTCATCAACCAGGCGACGCCGGTGCTCACGGTGACCAACTCGCCGGTGACTTATAACGGTAGCGCGCAGTCGGCGACGGTAAGCTCCGGCGCGGTAACCGGGTCCATCTCGAACGTTCTGTACAACGGCTTGGCGACAGCACCGACCAATGCAGCGACATACGCGATCACGGCGAACTTCACGCCGACGGACACGACGGACTATGCCACGGTCACCGCGGCCTCGGCCGGCAACTTCGTCATTGGCCAGGCCACGCCGGTGCTCACGGTGACCAACTCGCCGGTGACCTACAACGGGAGCGGGCAGACGGCGACAGTAAGCTCCGGCGCAGTAGGCGGGACCGTCTCGACCGTTCTGTACAACGGCTCGGCGACCTTACCGATCCACCCAGCCACGTACGCCATCACGGCGAACTTCACCCCGACAGACACCACAGATTACAAGACGCTCACCGCAGCATCGGCAGGGAACTTCGTGATCAACCAGGCGACGCCGGTGCTCACGGTGACCAACTCGCCGGTGACCTATAACGGTAGCGCGCAGTCGGCGACGGTAAGCTCCGGCGCGGTAGGCGGGACCGTCTCGAGCGTTCTGTACAACGGCTTGGGAACAGTACCGACCAGTGCAGCGACATACGCGATCACGGCGAACTTCACGCCGACAGACACAACGGACTACAAGACGCTCACCGCGGCCTCGGCCGGCAACTTCGTTATTGGCCAGGCGACTCCGGTGCTCACAGTCACCAATACTCCGGTGACCTATAACGGGAGCGGGCAGACGGCGACAGTAAGCTCCGGCGCAGTAGGCGGGACCGTCTCGAGCGTCCTGTACAACGGCTCGGCAACCTTACCAATCCACCCAGCGACATACGCCATCACGGCGAACTTCACCCCGACAGACACAACGGATTACAAGACGCTCACCGCAGCCTCGGCGGGGAACTTCGTCATCAACCAGGCGACGCCGGTGCTCACGGTGACCAACTCGCCGGTGACCTATAACGGTAGCGCGCAGTCAGCGACGGTAAGCTCCGGCGCGGTAACCGGGTCCATCTCGAACGTTCTGTACAACGGCTTGGCGACAGCACCGACCAATGCAGCGACATACGCGATCACGGCGAACTTCACGCCGACGGACACGACGGACTATGCCACGGTCACCGGAGCTTCGGCCGGCAACTTCGTCATTAGCCAGGCCACGCCGGTGCTCACGGTGACCAACTCGCCGGTGACCTACAACGGGAGCGGGCAGACGGCGACAGTAAGCTCCGGCGCAGTAGGCGGGACCATCTCGAGCGTTCTGTACAACGGCTCGGCGACCTTACCGATCCACCCAGCGACGTACGCAATCACGGCGAACTTCACCCCGACAGACACAACGGATTACAAGACGCTCACCGCAGCCTCGGCGGGGAACTTCGTCATCAACCAGGCGACGCCGGTGCTCACGGTGACCAACTCGCCGGTGACCTATAACGGTAGCGCGCAGTCGGCGACGGTAAGCTCCGGCGCGGTAGGCGGGACCATCTCGAGCGTTCTGTACAACGGCTTGGGAACAGTACCGACCAGTGCAGCGACATACGCGATCACGGCGAACTTCACGCCGACAGACACAATGGACTATGCCACGGTGACCGCAGCCTCGGCCGGCAACTTCGTCATTGGCCAGGCCACGCCGGTGCTCACGGTGACCAACTCGCCGGTGAACTACAACGGGAGCGGGCAGACGGCGACGGTAAGCTCCGGCGCGGTAGGCGGAACCGTCTCGAGCGTTCTGTACGACGGCTCGGCGACCTTACCGATCCACCCAGCGACGTACGCAATCACGGCGAACTTTACGCCGACAGACACAACGGACTACAAGACGCTCACCGCAGCCTCTGCAGGGAACTTCGTCATCAGCCAGGCCACGCCGGTGCTTTCGGTGACGAATACGCCGGTGATTTACAACGGGAGCGCGCAGGCGGCGACAGTAAGCTCCGGCGCGGTAGGCGGGACCGTCTCGAACGTTCTGTACAACGGCTTGGCGACAGTACCGGCCAACGCAGCGACCTACGCGATCACAGCGAACTTCACGCCGACAGACACAACCGATTACAAGACGCTCACGGCGGCTTCGGCCGGCAGCTTCGTGATCAGCCCGGCCACGCCAGTGCTTACTGTCACGAATTCGCCGGTGATTTACAACGGAAGCGCACAGGCGGCGGCGGTGAGCTCCGGCGCAGTGTCGGGGACCGTCTCAAACGTTCTGTACAGCGGCTCGGCGAACAGTACCGACCAATGCAGCGACATACGCGATCACGGCGAACTTCACGTCATCGAATCCGAACTTCACGAATCTGACTGCAGCCTCAGCCGGCAACTTCGTCATCAACGAGGCGACGCCGGTCCTCACGGTGACAAATACGCCGGTGACCTACAACGGGAGCCCGCAGGCGGCGACGGTGAGCTCCGGCGCGGTAACCGGGTCCATCTCAAATGTTCTGTACAGCGGCTCGGCGACAGTGCCGACCAACGCAGCGACCTACGCCATCACGGCGAACTTCACGTCGACGAATCCGAACTACACGAATCTGACGGCAGCCTCGGCAGGGAACTTCGTGATCAGCCCGGCCAGCTACATCGTCAAGGTAAGCACTGACGACTCCGGGACGGCCTCCAACTGCACGCCGCAAACCACGCCCGGTCACGGCACAGACGCATCGTGCAGCCTGCGCGATGCCCTCCTTAAGTCCGCAGCCACCGGAGGCGGCAACATCACCTTCGATGTGACTGCTTTCGCCACGGCAAAAACGATCACTCTGACGAACGGCGTGCTCAGTATTCCACTGGCGACAACCATCACCGGCGCGACCACGGGCAGCGGTGCAACGCTGGTCGACCTTGTTACCGTTGACGGCGGCGGAGTCTCGGCCGTCTTCACAGTCAGCTCCGGTGTCACGGGCGCATCAATCGCGAACCTCATCGTCCAGCACGGCAACAGTGCCGGCATCCGGAACGCCGGCGCTCTAACCTTGACCGGCGACAGCATCACGAGCAATACCAATTCCGGCGCGGGCGGTGGCATCGTCAACAGCGGCGGGCTGACGTTGACGAGTACCACAATTTCTGGCAACAGCGCCACCGGCGCGGGTGGCGGCATCGATAACACCGGCACCCTGACATTGACCGATGACACCGTCACGAGCAACAGCGCCTCAACCTCGGGTGGTGGCATCTACAACACTGCTACCTTAGTGGTGTCCGACAGCACCTTGTCGGCAAACACGGCTGTAACCGCTTCCGGCGGAGGCGGCATCGACAACACTGGATCCGGAACAGTGGCTCTGGCCAACACCATCCTGTCTGGCAACACTTCGAATAGTGTCTCCGACGATTTCGATGGCGTCGCATTTACCAATAGCGGCGGCAACATAATCGGCGTCGCGAACGGCGTCACTGTCAACGGGACCGCGATCAACCTTGCGCCCCTCGCCAACTATGGCGGACCAACGCATACACTGATTCCGCTTCCGGGCAGCCCCGCCATCTGTGCGGGCCTCGCCTCCGCCATCCCTTCAGGGCTGACTACAGATCAACGCGGCCAGCTCAACACCAACGCGACCTATCCCCTTTACGCGGTGTGTGTGGATGCGGGCGCGGTGCAGACAAACTATGCCCTCAGTTTCACCACTCAGCCAACGGGCGTTGCGGTTGCAACCAACTTCGCGGCCGCAGTCACATTGACTGAGAGCGGCAGTCCATTCCAGCCGGGTGTCACAATTCCACTCACTCTGAACGGTAGCGGAACTCTGACCGGTGGTTCGGCCACGACTTCAGCCGGAGTTGCCACTTATACGCTTCAGGTGGACACTGCGGGTTCAGGCGACACGCTGATGGCCAACCTGGCGCTCAACAGTGCGCTCGTCCCGCCAGTTGCGATCCCCGCCACCAGCAACCCCTTCAACGTAGGCAAGACCACGGCACAGGTCGGTGCGGACTACTCGACGGCTGATTCAATCGCCTTTGGCACGCCGGAGACACTCTATGGGTACGTACTACCCACTACAGCCACCGGAACGGTGACCTTCTACAACAACCTAACCACCGTGCTGGGTAGCGGGACCGTGAGCGGCGGGACGGCAACCTTCTCGAGCTCGACTCTGGCAGTCGGAACGTATTCGATTACCGCTGCCTACTCGGGTGATAGTAACTACAACGCGAACACATCCACCGCGGTCCCGCTCACCGTCTACCCAGCCGCTGCAACCATGGCCAGCCCCGCGCCGGGCAGCACGTTGGCCTCGGCGTCAACCACCTTCACCTGGAACGCAGCCTCTGGGAGTGTCACGGGCTACGGCCTCAACGTTGGCACAACGCCCGGCGGCGTCGATCTGGTCAACATCAGTCCTCTGGCCGGCACCACCACGACCGTGACTCTACCCACCGGCGGAACCACCATCTACGTGCGGCTCTGGACAATCTTCAACGGCACGAACTACTTCTACAACGACTACACCTACAAGGAATTCACGCAACTCGCATCCGCAATCTCCAGCCCCGCTCCGGGCGGCACGTTGACTGCGGCATCGACGACCTTCACCTGGAACGCAGGCTCTACTGGCGTCACGGGCTACGGCCTCAACGTTGGAACCTCGCTCGGCGGCGCCGATCTGGTCAACATCGGCCCTCTGGCCGGCACCAGCACGACCGTGACTCTACCCACCGGCGGAGCCACCATCTATGTGCGGCTCTGGACAATCTATAACGGCACGACCTACGTCTACAACGACTACACCTACAAGGAATTCACGCAACTCGCGTCCGTAATCTCCAGCCCCACTTCCGGCAGCACGTTGACCGCGGCATCGACTACCTTCACCTGGAACGCAGGCTCTACCGGCGTCACAGGCTACGGCCTCAACGTTGGCACCTCGCTCGGCGCTGCCGATCTGGTCAACATCGGTCCTCTGGCCGGCACCAGCACGACCGTAACTCTGCCCACCGGCGGAACCACCATCTACGTGCGGCTCTGGACAATCTATAACGGCACGACCTACGTCTACAACGACTACACCTACAAGGAATTCACGCAACTCGCATCCGTAATCTCCAGCCCCACTTCCGGCAGCACGTTGACCGCGGCTTCAACCACCTTCACCTGGAACGCAGGCTCTACCGGCGTCACAGGCTATGGATTCAACGTCGGCACCTCGCTCGGCGCTGCCGATCTGGTCAACATCGGTCCGCTGGCCGGCACCAGCACAACCGTGACTCTGCCCACCGGCGGAGGCACCATCTACGTGCGGCTCTGGACAATCTATAACGGCACGACCTACGTCTACAACGACTACACCTACAAGGAATTCACGCAACTCGCGTCCGCAATCTCCAGCCCCACTCCGGGCAGCACGTTGACCTCGGCATCGACTACCTTCACCTGGAACGCAGGCTCTACCGGCGTGACGGGCTACGGCTTCAACGTTGGCACCTCGCTCGGCGGCGCCGATCTGGTCAACATCGGTCCTCTGGCCGGCACCAGCACGACCGTGACTCTACCCACCGGCGGAGCCACCATCCATGTGCGGCTCTGGACAATCTATAACGGCTCGACCTACCTCTACAACGACTACACGTACAAGGAGTTCACGCAGTAAAGCCGCGATAACCGAACTGGCGGATTACCACCGGCGCGAGGAGTGCCGTTGTCTGAAAACGGAACAGGCCAGCCGGCCGAAGGAAGGGAACGGGACAAAGACTCGATCTAGGCGATGATCGCTTCGTAAAGAAACTTGCAAGGTGTATCGCGAGCCCAATTCCCGATGCACCACTCGATAGACACGGAATCAGGCCGGAAACCTGCCGCAGGCGGATGCTTGCTCGGGAGGTTTCCGGCTTTCTTTTTTGGCTAAAAATGTTGCGCGTGGGCTTCGTTGCCGGATCGGGGCAGCGCTGGTGCGTGGACCTGCTTGGGGCGTACGATGGACCATGAACCTTGCGAAAGCCGGCAGTACAACAATCCAAAATACCAGCGGATCGAGGTCACGTATTCGCTGATCCGTTCGTGCTCGTCCCGGCTGAGTTGCAACTCGAGCGCCGGCGCAATCTCTTCCACTTCGCTGACATTCCGCAGCCCTACAATGGCGCCGGTAACGGCTCGATTACTCAGCGTCCATGTCACGGCCACCACGCCGGGGCTTACTCCGTGTCCGTTACCAATCTCGCGCAGCAGCTCTACAAGGCGCAAGTTGAGGCCCAGGCGCGGTTTTTGAAATTGGGTATTGCTGTGCCGCCAGTCGCTCTGCGGCAGTGAAGCAACGCTTTCCGCAGTCATCTTTCCCGTCAGCAATCCCGAACCCATGGGTGAATAGCAGATGACTCCGATGTCGTTGCGCTGCGCGAAGGGGAGAATTTCAGCCTCAATCGTGCGCCGCAAAATGGAGTAATGCGGTTGCAGGCTCGTAATCGGCGCGATCTTCTGCACCCGCCTCATTTGCTCGACCGAAAAATTGGAAGCGCCGATGCAGCGAATCTTTCCCTGTTCGCGCAGGCGCGCCAGTGTCTCCCAGCCCTCCTCGATCTCGTCGTCCGGCTCCGGCCAGTGCACTTGGTAGAGATCGATAGTCTCCACTCCCAGGCGCCGCAGCGAGTCATCCACTTCTTTTGTCAGCGATGTGGAGCTGAGCGAGTTGTAAAGTGAGCGGTCCCGGCGCCAACGAATCGACCCCTTTGTAAAAATGTAAGGCTTGTGCGGCGAAGACTTGACGGCACGCGCCACGACTTCTTCTGAGTGGCCCAGTCCGTAAACAGCGGCCGTGTCGATCCAGTTGATGCCCCTGTCGAGCGCGCAATGGATGGCGGCGATCGATTCTTTGTCGTCCTGCGGACCGAGAGAATACTCCCACCCGCTCCCGCCAACGGCCCACGCGCCAAAGCCGATTGCAGAGATCGCGAAGTTTGAGTTTCCGAGCAAACGGGGAGGCAGCGGCATCATTGGCCCCAGAACGCAGGAATAGCCAATTTATAGAACTCTGGGTCGGAGAAGTGGATAGTACTTTCGTTGTATCTGATAGATAACGAATCTGATAAAGGGAGATGCCGCATGGGCCGATATGAAATCCATACAGAGAGACATTAGGTCCTCTGTATGCCCCCCCGATGCCATCTAAAATCTGCCCCTCGGGTACCCTCAACAAGGCGCATCCGATGATGGTGCTTCTTCGACTCTGCACGAGGCTCTGAGCCGCGGGCGGTCTTTTTTTGCCACAGTGCGTTTCAGAATCCTGTCATGTTGCAAGGCACGGCTTGGGTCGCGCCTTTTCGTAACTGGATCTGTATAAGAGCCCTAGGGGATCGGGATCGCAGCAGTATTCGATGGCGCGCTTGATACGCCCGCAGCGTCGACACTCTCCACGATGTAGTCATAAGTCTGGCCGTCCTCGACACCAGTGTCGACGTAGGTGGTCTGGGTCACGACCACTGTATTCAATTGCTCATACGTCGAGGCGCCATCGGGTGAGCGAAAGACGTTATAGCCCGCGACCGGGTCCGGAGAACTCGTGGGCGCATCCCAGCTCAGGTTTACCTGGTACGAAACTCCAGCTACTCCGGTGCCGCTCAGGCCGATGATCGTTATTGGGTTCGTGAGCGAAGTGCTGACGATCGTGAGCGTCCCGGACGCGGTACCGGCGACTGTGGGATCGAATTGCACATTGAGCGTGGCCGTCTGACTGGTTGTTAGCGTGATCGGAAAGCTGGCTCCGGAAATCGTGAAGCCGCTCCCGATCACGGTGGCTGCACTCACGGTCACTGGCATGCTTCCGGTCGACGACAGAATCAATGACTGCGTCGCCGGCGAGTTCAGGTTCACGTTGCCAAAGGCAATAGTGGTGGCGTTCAGGCTGAGCGTCGCCACGCCCGCGCCCAACTGCAGAGCAAAGGTTTCCGTCACGCCGCCCGCATTGGCAGTCAAAGTCGCCGCCTGCGCCGAGCTTACCGCGGACACGGTGGCCGAAAACCCGGCGGTTGTCGATCCGGCGGCCACGGTCACTGAAGCTGGCGCGGTAACTGCCGAATTGTTGCTGGCCAGGCTGACCGCAAAGCCGCCGCTGGCTGCTGCCGCGCTCAACGTTACAGTGCAATTGTCCGTTCCCGCCCCAGTCATCGATCCGCTGCCGCAACTCAGCCCGCTCAACACCGGCGCTGGCGCGCCAGCTTGACCTGCGGCATTCAACTGCAGAGCAAAGGTCTCCGTCACGCCGCCCGAATTGGCAGTCAAAGTCGCCGTCTGCGCCGAGCTTACCGCGGACACGGTGGCCGAAAAGCTGGCGGTTGTCGATCCTGCGGCGACGGTCACTGAGGCTGGCGCGGTAACTGCCGAATTGTTGCTGGCCAGGCTGACAGCAAAGCCGCCGCTGGCTGCTGCCGCGCTCAACGTGACCGTGCAGCTATCGCTTCCCGCTCCAGTCACCGCGGCCTGGTTGCAATTCAATGAACTCAATCCCGGTGAGTTTACCGCGCTCGCTGTGGTTCCCACGCCACTAAGCCCGATCGTCAGCGTCCCATCGGCGGTGGCATTACTGCCGATCATCAACTGCCCCACTGCTGTCCCTACCGCACTCGGAGAAAAGTTCGCGCTCAAGGTATACGTGCCACCGGCGGCAATCGTGATGGGAAGGTTGCCTTCACCGCCGACCGAGAACGGCTGTCCCGACACGCTTACTTGCGAAACTGTCACCGCTGCCGTTCCCTGGTTCGTAATGGAAACAGTCGCGCTGGCTGCGTTTCCCAGCGCCACTCCTCCAAAATTTACAGAGTTCGGAGATGTGCGGAGTGAGCTTGAGCTGGAGCTTGCGGCGGGACCAATAATCGTTCCCCCCAGGCAACCGCACATTGCGAAGGGCAAGCTGCATGAGAAAAAGACGAAAATGAAAAGAAAAAGCGATGAAAACTCTCGGTTCTCCGCTGCGGCGCGCGATCGCGAATCTGCCGCACTGCATTTCCGCCGTGAGTTACAGGCAGACGCTGCCGACACCGCTGTCGAGTCACGTCTCAACGGTGCGCAAAAAAGGATGTCGCGCAACAGAATCACTTTATGAAGCCTTTACGTGTCGTGTCATTCCATGGCCCGCTTTGTTGGTAACGCGCATGAATTTTCACTTTGAGTCAACCAGCTAGCCCATTTGGCGCCAACTCGTTGAACTACGCAGTGAGATAGATCACTGGGCCCTAAGTCCCGGCGGAATTCCCTATCCATGATGAATGGGTCCCGGAAGAACTTATTCAATGCTCGTATTAGTTGGGGAAAATCAACTTTCATATCCCCAGCTCGCCCTCGTCAAGCGCCAGAATTCGTGAATTGTGGAAAAAGACAAGGTTCCGCCCTCGGATCTGCGCTTTGTAAATTCCCGGTTACGGGCCGCAGGTCCTTGTTGATTGGTCCCATTTTTATGGCCGATCCGTAGTAAAGGAATCCCCCAAAAGTAGTGATGAACACAGTGTTATAACCCCGGGGGACGAACGGTAACGTAAACCCAGGTATTGACCTGAATGTGAACGAATACGAGTCGTCCTTATTCGTAGTTTTGCTCTTCTTGTCCGCAATTAAGTTGCCAAACGAATCGCATCGACTGTGGTTTCGTCCATGCTCTTCATATAACTGATTTTCAGACCTCGCGAGCAGAAATAGGCGCCTATCATCTCGCGCTCAGAGCAGACTCCGAGCATGTAACTTATTCGCAACCGCGTATAAATTTCCCTGTGGAAAAGATCGATTCTCGAAGCGACTCGCCCAAGTTACCCGCAATTGCCTCTCTCATTCAGCATCCTGTGCAGACGCGCTAAGACGTCCCCCGCTTCGGTTGCTGTGGCGGCGAGTCGAGGGCCAGATCGCCGGTACTCCGGCGGTGCTGGCCTTTTTTCTAACTTTGCTCTGCGTGCTTGGCGTTTACGGAACAGGTACTGCAGCCATGTTTGAGGGAGCGCTCGTGACTTCAGAGGCGTCGACGCTTTCCACGATGTAGTCGTAAGTCTGGCTGTTGACCACGGTCGTGTCCGCGTAGGCGGTCTGGGTAACGGTGGCGGAATTAATTTGCTGATAGTTGGTGCTTCCGCTTGGCGCGCGATAGACGTTATAACCGGCGACTGGGTCCGGAGAGCTCGTAGGCGCATCCCAGGTCAAGTTCACCTCGTAGGCAACCGAAACCCCGGTTCCGCTCAGGCTGACTCCCGTCGAAGATCCCGTGGAGGAGTTGCTGGTGATGGTTAACTGGCCAGTTGCCGCCCCAGCCACGGTGGGATCGAATTGCGCGCTGAGCGTCGCCGTCTGATTGGGACTCAGGGTGATCGGGTAGGACCCTCCGGAGACCGTGAATCCGCTTCCGCTCACCGAACCTGCGCTTACAGTCACGGCCGCAGTTCCGGTCGATGTCAGAATCAGTGTTTGTGTCGCCGGCGAGTTCAAGCTCACATTGCCAAAGGTAATCGTGGTGGCGTTTACGCTGAGCGTGGCCACTCCCGTGCCCAGTTGCAGCGCGAAGGTTTTGGCAACACTGTTGGCGTTTGCGGTCAACGTAACTGTCTGAGCGGTGCTGACCGAGGAGACGGTGGCAGTAAAGCTGGCGGTAGTCGATCCTGCGGCCGCAGTCACTGAGGCAGGCACGGTTACGGCCGTGTTGTTGCTGGCCAGGCTGACGGCAAAGCCGCCGCTCGGCGCGGCCGCATTCAGCGTTGCGGTGCAGCTATCGGTTCCCGCACCGGTCATCGACCCACTGACGCAGGTCAGCGCGTTCAACACAGGCACGCTTGTGCCCAGTTGCAGCGCGAAGGTTTCGGCAACACTGTTGGCGTTTGCGGTCAACGTAACAGTCTGGGCAGTGCTGACCGAGGAGACGGTGGCCGTGAAGCTGGCGGTTGTGGCTCCTGCAGCGACGCTTACGCTGGCAGGGACGACAACGGCCGTGTTGTTGCTGGCCAGGCTGACGGCAAAGCCGCCGCTCGGCGCTGCCGCATTCAGCGTTGCGGTGCAGCTATCGGATCCCGCACCGGTCATCGACCCACTGACGCAGGTCAGCGCACTCAACACGGGCACGCTTGTGCCCAACTGCAGCGCGAAAGTTTCGCCAACACCTTTGGCGCTCGCCGTCAGCGTAACGGTCTGAGCATTGCTGACCGAGGAGACGGTGGCCGTAAAGCTGGCGGATTTGGATTTCGCAGCAACGGTCACACTGGCAGGCACGGTCACGGCCGAGTTGTTGCTGGCCAGGCTTACCGCCATTCCACCGCTCGGCGCTGCTGCGTTCAGCTTTACGGTGCAGCGATCTGTTCCCGCTCCGGTCATCGACCCACTGGCGCAAGTCAGCGTGCTCAATGCGGCCCCGCTTGCGCCCAGCTGTAGCGTGAAGGCTTTGGCAACACTGTTGGCACTGGCTGTCAGCGTCACCGTTTGCGCCGAGCTCACCGCGGACACACTGGCGGTGAAGCTGCCAGTGGTCGATCCTGCGGCAACAGTCGCTGAAGCAGGCACAATCACGGCCGAGTTGTTGCTGGCCAGGCTCACGGCCAATCCGCCCGTCGTCGCTGCTGCGTTCAGCGTCACGGTGCAGCTATCGGTTCCCGTCCCGGTCATCGAACCACTGCCGCAGGTCAGCGCGCTCAATGTCGACGACGACGAGGCCGCGCTATACGTGTAGTCGTTGTAAAGGAAGGTCGTGCCGTTCAGCACCGTCCAGAGCCGCACATAGATCGTGGCTCCGTTGGTGGGCAAAGTCACAGTCGTGCTCGTGCCCGGCAGAGGATAGATGTTGACCAGATTGGCGCCGCCGGCCGATGTGCCAACGTTCAGGCCGTAGCCCGTCGTTCCAGCAGGACCTGCGTTCCAGGCGAAGGTCGTCGATGCCGCGGTCAACGTGCTGCCCGGCGCTGGGCTGGTGATTGCGGATGCAGATTGCGAGAACTCGGTGTAGGTGTAGTCGTTGTAGAGGTAAGTCGCGCCGCTGAACTCTGTCCAGAGCCGCACATAGATGGTGGCTCCGTTGGTGGGCAGGTTTACCATCACGCTGGTGCCGGCGAGAGGACCGATGTTCACTAGATCGGCGCCGCCGGGCGTTGTTCCGACGTTGAGGCCGTAGCCCGTTGTTCCAGCAGAACCTGCATTCCATGTGAAGGTGGTCGACGCCGCGGTTAACGTGCTGCCTGGCGTGGGGCTGGCGATCACGGATGCCGTTGCTGTAGTCGCGCCACGGATGCGACCGCAAAATGCGAGCGCCAGGCAGCATGATAGCAAAATAAGAATGTGGGAGAGGAGAATTCGACCGCAACGGTTTTGCTTTGCGCCGCGAGCACGCAAATGCGTATCGTGGCAATTCGGCCGTAAAGAACGACCCCAGGCTATCCTTGCCGTTGTTACTTCTTCTCTCAACGGCTTGCAAGAAAAGTTGTCGACTAATTGCATCATTGATGGGCCCCTTTTCGAACCGTGTTGCATCGTGCCCCGCAGACATAGGTCTGCGGCCGCCTGGATGCTCATGTTGAGTCAACCGGGACGTTCACTGAGTGCCTATCGGCAGGACAAGGCAATGCAACAGGTTTTTGTTACGAATTGCTTTTTATAATCGCCCGCAGCCATAAGGCTGCTGGCGCCTGGATGCTCATGCTGAGTCAACCAGCTAACTTATTTGGCGCTAACTTACTGAACTAAGCTGTGAGGTGAATCACTACTTATGTTCCAGCGCATTACGTTTGTAAGTGGATTCCTGAAGGACTCGCTCAAGATTGTTTTAACAAAGTAAGTTAATTACTCGCTTACCGGTCGCAATCGTCAAGGGCGGAACTTTCTAATCTCTAATTTGCGCAAACGACATTGTGAAGCTCACATATCTATCCTTTTAGGCATTTCGGATATGCGACATGCGCCCTATTTGGGTGAATCGATCCGCATGACCGAATCGCTTCGGCGGCGCAGCGATCCCTTCACATCAAACCTTCGCTTGCAACCAAAGCAGATATCTTGCCAGAGTGAGGATCACCGGCGCAGATTATGAACATGACTTTGTAACTCTTAATTGCAATTGCAGAGCCAAACCAATCGCATCGGGACCGATTTCTCTATCCTCTTCATGCAACTAGTCTTGAGGCCGCCGAGTAGATCAGGGTCGCGAATCGTTCTCGCGCGGAGCTGCCGCCGAGCATGTAAGTTATACCTACCCGCGTACAATTGTGCTCACTGTCAGATGGAATTCCGCTTGCTGTTTCTCCTGCCCCTCGCAAGCAGCCGTCGCAAGAAAGGGGCCCTTTCGGGCCCCTCTTGGTCGTTCTTTGCTTCGTTTGTTGATTTTGGCTATTGCCTGGCAGATCGCCTGCTTGTAATTCTACGGAACGGGTACTGCAGCCATGTTCGAGGGAACGCTCGTAACCCCGGAGGCGTCGACACTTTCCACGATGTA
Source organism: uncultured Acidobacteriaceae bacterium (assembly GCA_963835355.1). GTDB lineage: Bacteria > Acidobacteriota > Terriglobia > Terriglobales > Acidobacteriaceae > Telmatobacter. Next base: position 299,194 of record CAWIFE010000008.1, read on the forward strand.
GTCGTAAGTCTGGCTGTTGAGCACCGTGGTGTCCGAATAGGCGGTCTCGGTAACGACGGCGGTATTGAGTTGCTGATAGTTGGTGCTTCCGCTCGGCGCACGATAGACGTTATAACCGGCGACCGGATCCGTCGAGCTCGTAGGCGCATCCCAGGTCAAGTTCACCTCGTACAGAACTCCAGTCCCGGTGCCAGTCAGGCCGACTATCGTGGGCGATCCCGCAGACGAATTGCTCGTGATCGTTACCTGGCCGGTGAACGCTACCGCTGTGGTCGGATCGAACTGCACGCTGATCGTGGCCGTTTGATTCGGGTTCAGGGTGATCGGGAACGTAACTCCGGAGATCGTAAAGCCTGTTCCGCTCACCGTGGCTGCGCTCACGGTCACCGGTGCGGTCCCGGTCGACGTCAGGATCAGTGTCTGTGTCGCCGGGGTGCTCAAATCCACATTGCCGAAGGCGATCGTGGTGGCGTTTACGCTGAGTGTGGGCACTCCCGCGCCCAATTGCAATGCAAAAGTCTCCGCCACGCCGCCCGCACTTGCGGTCAGCGTCGCCGTCACCGCGGAGCTCACCGCGGTCACGGTGGCCGAGAAGTTTCCGGTAGTTGATCCTGCGGCAACAGTCACTGAGGCTGGCACGGTAACTGCCGTGTTATTGCTGGCCAGGCTCACCGCAAAGCCGCCGGTGGCCGCGGCTACGTTCAGTGTGACGGTGCAGCTATCGGTTCCCGCCCCGGTCATCGACCCGCTCGTGCAGCTCAGCCCAGTCAACACGGGCAAGCCCGTACCGCTTAGGCTGATTACGGTCGATGTTCCGCTGGAGGAATTGCTGGTCAGAGTCAACGAGCCGTTGGCTGCACCCGCAACCGTGGGATCGAATTGCACGGTCAGCGTAGCCGTCTGATTGGGATTCAAGGTGATCGGGAACGTCACTCCGGAGATGGTGTAACCGCTGCCAGTCAGTGTAGCTGCGCTGACGGTCACCGCCGCAGTTCCGGTCGAGGACAGGGTCAGTGTCTGCGTTGTGGCTGTATTGACGTTGACGCTGCCAAACCCGATGCTTCCTGCACTCACGCCGAGCGTGGGTGTACCGGTCCCCAACTGCAATGCAAAAGTCTCCGCCACGCCGCCCGCACTCGCGGTCAGCGTCGCCGTCACCGCGGTGCTCACCGCGGTCACGGTGGCCGAGAAGCTTCCGGTAGTTGATCCTGCGGCAACAGTCACTGAGGCTGGCACGGTCACTGCCGTGTTATTGCTGGCCAGGTTCACCGCAAACCCGCCGCTGGCCGCGGCTACGTTCAGTGTGACTGTGCAGTTATCGGTTCCCGCCCCGGTCATCGACCCGCTCGTGCAGCTCAGCCCAGTCAACACCGGCACGCCTGTGCCACTTAGGCTGATCACGGTCGAGGTCCCGCTGGAGGAATTGCTGGTCAGAGTTAGTTGCCCGGCCGCCGCCCCTGCTGCGGTCGGATCGAATTGCACCGTGAGTGTTGCCGTCTGGGTGCCGGTCAGGGTGACCGGGAAAGTGATTCCAGAGATGGTGTACCCGCTCCCGCTCACGGTCGCTGCACTGATAGTCACCGCCGCGGTTCCGGTCGAGGAAAGGGTCAGGGTTTGTGTCGTGGCGGTTTTCACGTTGACGTTGCCAAACGACAGGCTGGACGAACTGATGCCGAGCGTTATCGAGGACGCTCCCAGCTGCAATGCAAAAGTCTCCGCCACGCCGCCCGCACTCGCAGTCAGCGTCGCCGTCACCGCAGAGCTCACCGCGGACACGGTGGCCGAGAAGCTTCCGGTAGTTGATCCCGCGGCCACAGTCACTGAAGCCGGCACGGTCACTGCCGAGTTGTTGCTGGCCAGGTTGACGGTGAAGCCGCTGGCCGCGGCCACGTTCAGTGTGACCGCGCAGCTATCGGTTCCCGCCCCGGTCATCGACCCGCTCGTGCAGCTCAGCCCCGTCAGCACCGGCACGCCCGTCCCACTGAGCGTGATCAAGGTCGAGGTACCGCCGGAAGAATTGCTGGTCAAAGTCAGTTGCCCGGTTGCCGATCCTGCTGTGGTGGGGTCGAATTGCACTGTCAGCGTAGCCGTCTGGGTGCCGGTCAGGGTGATCGGGAAAGTAATTCCAGAGATGGTGTAGCCGCTTCCGGCCAGCGAAGCCGCGCTGATTGTCACTGCCGAAGTCCCGGTCGACGACAACGTCACTGTCTGTGTCGCAGCCGAGTTCACATTGACATTGCCAAACGACAGGCTGGACGAACTCACGCCAAGCCCAATCGCCGCCGCTTCCAACTGTACGCCGGCGGACGCGGATGTGCCCGTTGAGCTAGCCGACACCGTGACGGCTTGCGCCACGTTTACGGCGGAGACAGTTGCAGAAAAACCTCCGCTCATAGACCCGGCCGCTAGTGTCATTGAGGCTGGTACAACGAATGACGAATTGTTGCTGCTCAGGCTTACATTCAAGCCGCCGATCGGCACAGCCAGGTTTGTCGTCACCGTGCAGTTATCGGTTCCCGCTCCCGTAACCGTTGTGTTGGCGCAGCTAAGCTGGTTCAGTCTTGGCACACCCCTTCCCTTGATCCCGATCCTCTTCAAAGCTCCATCGGATGAGTTGCTGGTCAGGTCGAGCTCACCGGTCGTCGAACCTGTAGCCGTGGGATCGAACTGCAAAGTGACTGTCGCGGTTTGATTGGGATTCAGGGTCAGGGGGAACGTAACCCCGGTAGCAGCGAACCCAGTTCCCGAAACCGATGCCGCGCTTACCGTCACCGCGGAGTTCCCTGTTGAAGACAGAACAACAGTCGTTGTCGCCGGAATATCCGCGACCACATCGCCGAAGTCGACGCTCGTCGTGCTCAAACTCAGGATGGGTGAAGCGGCGTTAAGGCTCAGCGTGTAGATTTCGGAAACGCCGCCCACGTTCGCCGTCAGCGTTGCCGACTCTGTCGTGTTCACCGGCGAGACATTCGCCGTAAAGCTGGCGCTGGTAGCGCCTGCCGCCACGGTAACCGATCCGGGCACGGTCACCAACGAATTGTTGCTGGCGAGACTTACCGCGAATCCGCCGCTAGCCGCCGCCGCGTTCAGCGTAATGATGCAGCTGTCGGTTCCAGACCCGATGAATGATCCGCTTGTGCAACTCAGCCCAGTCAACTCTGGGACGCCCGTGCCGCTCAGGCCCACTACCATCGACGTCCCGTTCGAAGAATTGCTGGTCAGCGACAGTTGCCCTGTTTCTGCCCCTGCTGCGCCCGGGGCAAACTGCACGCTCAGTGTTGCCGTTTGACCTGGGGCCAGTGTCACCGGCAGGCCTCCGCCTGTGATAGCAAAGCCGGCCCCCGTCAGGGATGCCGCGCTTACCGTTACCGGCATCGTTCCCGTTGACGAAAGAACCAATGAATGCGAAACCGCCGAACTTACGGGTACCGTGCCAAACGCCAGGCTGTTGGCGCTGATCCCCAAAACCGGGATTGCTGCGCCCAGCTCGAGAGCAAACGTCTGCGCCACACCGCCTACGCTGGCGGTCAATGTAGCCGCTTGGACCGTCGTGACCGGCGAGACGCTCGCGGTAAAATTCACGCTGCTCGCGCCTTCAGGCACCGTTACCAAGGCCGGAATCGCTACGGCGCTGTCGTTGCTTGCCAGGGACACGTCCAGGCCGCCGCTGGCCGCGGTTGCATTCAATGTCACTGTGCAGGTGTCGCTGGATGCTCCCGTAATCGATCCGTCTGCGCAATTCAGCCCGGTCAGCGCCGGCACGCCCGTGCCGCTCAAGGCCACTGAGGCCGAGCTCGCATTCGACGCGTTGCTTGCAATGGCCAGTTGGCCGGTTGCCGATCCTGACCCTGTGGGGTCGAACTTGATCGTCAGTGTAACGCTGGCGTTGGCGCCTACACTCATCGGCATGCTGCTTCCGCCGCTGATCGAGAAGGACTGCCCAGTCAGATTCAGCGCGGAGATCTCAACCGCCGCCGATCCCGTATTTGTAAGGGTGATGCTGGTGCTCACCGTCTTGCCGACAGCCACTTGGCCGAAGTCGACGGTACTCAATGACGTGATCAGCGTTCCCGTCGCCGTGTTCGTTGCGACAAGAGACCCACCGCAACCGCTCAGGATGATGCTGCAGATAAGAGTCGGCAGCGCAATGAAACTTAACTTCAAATGGCGCATAATCCCTCCGAACGGGCGCAAGACTTTCATCGGCGCGCGATCGAGATTTATCGCCAAGGCAAACTCAAGTAATCAATTGAGATTACTAATATGTCTAACTCTATCCACAAATATGGGTACTAGAAAACGTTACTATACAGTACGGTTGGGGGATTTCAGGCCCGGGTGGTAATCCCACCTTCGTGTTACCTGGATTGTGCGGGCGCACCAATCCTCGAGACTGGGGCCAGTCTCTTGGCGTATCGATTGCGAGAAGTTTTTTAGAATCTGAGAATTACAGCCGGCTCGACGCGGCTTGCTCCGCGACCCGGTCTACGGCCCTTCGTGCGGCCTGACCTTCCCAACGCGGTGTGACGGGCGCCACATCCACTATTTCCCGGGAATCTAGGGAACGTCCCCTTCAAATATCTAGAGAATAGCCTTCGCGATGGCCGCCAACTGCATGAACGACGTTCCTTCGTAGATCTTCCCGATCTTCGCGTCGCGGTAGAGCTTCTCCACGGGCGACTCCTTCACAAATCCCGCCCCGCCCAGGACTTCCAACGCAAGGCTCGCCACGCGCTCCGCCATCTGCGCCGCGAAGTACTTCGACATCGCCGCTTCCTTTCGGAACTCCTGTCCTGCGTCCTTCAGTCGCGCCGCGTTGTAGACCAGCAGCCTCGCGGCCTCAATCTCCGTCGCCATCTCCGCCAGTTGAAACTGCATCGCCTGGAACTCCGCAATGGGCTTGCCGAATTGCTTGCGTTCCTTCGCATGTTTCACGGCATGGCCCCATGCGCCTTCAGCCAGCCCAAGCATCTGTGCGCCGATGCCGATTCGCCCGCCGTTCAAAGTCTCCATCGCAATCCTGTAGCCCTTGCCCGCCTCGCCCAGTACCTGCGCCGCGGGAATGGCACACTCGTCCAGAATCAGTTCGCAGGTGCTCGACGCGCGAATCCCCAGCTTGTCTTCTTTCCTGCCGATCGCGAATCCCGGCGTGTCTTTCTCCACCAGGAATGTCGTGATGCCTTTGTAGCCGGCGTTCGCATCCACGGTGGCAAAGACGATGAACAATCCTGCTTCCTTGGCGTTGCTGATCCAGAGCTTCCGCCCGCTCAGCACGTACTCGCCGCCGCGTTTCTCCGCACGGGTCTGCAGGGCAAACGCATCCGACCCCGAGCCTGCCTCGCTCAACGCGTACGCGCCAACCGTATCTGCCGCCAGCCGCGGTAAATATTTCAGCTTCTGTTCCTGTGTGCCCCAATCGAGCAGTGCGCTCGCCACCAGCGTATTCTGCACGTCCACAACCAGCGCCACCGCGGGGTCCACGGCCGAAAGCATCTCCACGGCCAGCACCGAATCGAAAAAAGATCCGGCGCTCCCGCCAAACTCCTCCGGAATCTCGATCCCCATCAAACCCATCTCAAAAAGCCTGCCCAGCAGCGCCGCGTCCAGGTGCTGCTCTTCGTCCATCCGCCGCACAAGCGGCCGAACCTCATCGCGGGCAAACCTCCGCACGCTGTCGCCGAACAGCGTCTCTTCTTCGCTGAGTTGTGTCATTGGCGCGCCAAGCGAAACAGGATTCAAGGCTTCTTGCCTCCTAAAGCGGTTCCAGAATGGTTGTACCTCGAAACCGCGGCTTCCGAGTGGCATTTTCCCCAAGAAAATGCCACTTTTCAATGCTCTCAAAAGGGCAGGTGAATTCTGGAACCGCTCGAACATCCGATCACGGATGCACTTGCAATGATATGCTGCGCTCGGGACGGGTAAGATCCCGCTTATTCTCATGCAGATCGCGAATCACGTCTTCCTGATTACCGGTGGTGCTTCCGGCCTGGGCGCGGCCACGGCCCGGCTGCTCACTGCTGAAGGCGGCTCCGTCGTCATCGCCGACACCAATCGCACTTCTGGCGACGCCCTCGCCGCCGAACTTGGCGCATCGGCCCGTTTCGCCCTCACCGACGTGACCAATGAACGCGATGCGCAAGCCGCGGTCGATCTCGCCGTCAGCGCCTTTGGTCACCTCCACTCGCTCATCAACTGCGCCGGCATCGCCCCCTCCGAGCGCGTCATCGGGCGCGAAGGCCCGCACCGCTTGGACTCTTTCGCGAAAACGGTCAACATCAATCTCATTGGCGCCTTCAACATGATTCGCCTTGCCGCCGCCGCCATCGCAAAAGAACCTCCCGGCGAGGACGGCGAGCGTGGCGTCATCGTCAACTCCGCCTCAATCGCGGCCTACGATGGCCAAATCGGCCAGGCCGCCTATGCCGCTTCAAAAGGCGGTGTTGTCGCTCTCACCTTGCCCGTCGCTCGCGAGCTGGCGCGCTTCGGCATTCGCGTGGTCACCATCGCCCCCGGAGTTTTCGCCACTCCAATGGTTGCCGGCTTCTCGCCTGAGGTGCAGGACGCGCTCGGCAAAAGCGTTCCATTTCCCGCGCGCCTCGGTCAGCCCGCGGAATTCGCCGCTCTGGTCAAGCACATCTGCTTGAACTCGATGCTCAACGGCGAAACCATCCGCCTCGACGGCGCACTGCGCATGGCCCCGCGCTAACGAGTGAGACTTGCCCGCCGAAACATGAGGAAAAACGAATGTCCGACTCCCGTCCCGTCGTGCCAGATCCCGTTGTGATCGTCGGCTTCGCCCGCACGCCCATCGGCGCGTTTCAGGGCGACTTCAAAGACCTCACCGCTCCTCAACTCGCCGCCGCCGCCATCCGCGCCGCACTCGATCGAGGCGGAATCGATCGGACGGGAATTGCTCGCGCCGGAATTCCCTCCGACGCAGTCGACGAAGTCCTCCTCGGCTGCGTTCTCCCTGCCGGCATCGGACAGGCTCCCGCGCGTCAGGCCGCTCTTGCGGCAGGCTTGTCCCCCTCCACTGGCGCTGTCACCATCAACAAAATGTGCGGCTCCGGAATGAAGGCCGTCATGCTCGCGCACGATCTTCTGCTTGCAGGCAGCGCGAAGATCGCCGTCGCCGGCGGCATGGAAAGCATGAGCAACGCCCCGTATCTCCTCGACCGTGCCCGCGCCGGCTATCGCATCGGCCACGCCCGCCTCATCGACCACATGTTTCTCGATGGACTTGAAGACGCCTACGACAAAGGCCGTCTGATGGGAACCTTCGCCGAAGACTGCGCCCAGTCCTATTCGTTCACTCGCGAATCTCAGGACGAATTCGCGCTCGCATCCCTCACCCGCGCGCAAAAAGCCACGGCGGACGGCAGTTTCTCCGCCGAAATCGTCCCCCTAACCGTCGCCGCCGGCAAAACCGCCGGGGCCCTAGGAACCGCCGGGGCCCCAGGAATCGACCGGATTGTTAGCCACGACGAGCTCCCGCTCAAAGCCACTCCCGACAAGATTCCCCACCTCAAGCCCGCCTTTCGCGAAGGCGGAACGGTCACCGCCGCAAACTCCAGCGCTATCTCCGACGGAGCCGCCGCGCTCGTCCTCATGCGCCGCTCTGAAGCCGATCGTCGCGGCCTCAAGCCGCTTGCCGCCATCGCGGGCCACTCCACCTACGCCGACACTCCCGCGCTCTTTCCCACCGCGCCCATCGGCGCTATCCGCGTGCTGCTTGAACGCACGGGCTGGTCTCTTCCGAATATCGACCTGTTCGAAATCAACGAGGCCTTCGCCGTCGTCGCCATGGCCGCCATGCGCTCGCTCGGCCTGCCCCACGACAAGGTCAACGTCCACGGCGGCGCATGCGCGCTCGGCCATCCCATCGGCGCATCCGGCGCGCGCATTCTCGTTACGCTGCTTGCAGCCCTCGAGCAACGCAATCTCCGCCGCGGCATCGCCTCGCTCTGCATCGGCGGCGGAGAAGCCACAGCCATCGCAATCGAACGGGTCACCTGATCATTTTTTTGAAAGGGAATCGGCGTCTCGAACGAGCGCCGTGAACACTACCCGTCTACGCCCCCGCCAGCGCAGCCTCACCCATGCTGCCATTCGCATCCGGCTCGGCCTCTGCGGTTTCCGGCGCATCCATCGGCACATGGGCCAGCTCCCACGCCGAGCGATCCTTCATCAGCCGCGACACAAACGCCGTGTGCATCGCGTGCCCGGCTCGAACGGCCACCACGTGACCCTCGAGCCTGCGCCCCGCCAGCGCCAGGTCGCCGATCAGGTCGAGCACTTTGTGCCGCACATACTCGTCCGGAAAGCGCAGCGGTCCGTTCTCCGGCCCGTTCGCCCCTAAAATAATCGCGTTCTCCGCGCTCGCTCCGCGAATCAGCCCCATGTCGCGCAGCTTGCGTTCATCGGCCTTGTAGCCAAATGTGCGTGCCGGAGCAATCTCGCTCCCATACGTCTCCGCCGCCAGATCGATGCACGTCTTCTGCTGGCCGATCGGTGCCGGAAACTCGATCGTGTACGAGACGCGATAGCCCGCCCCTGGGTAAACGCCAATAAATTTGTCGCCCTCGCGCACTTCCACCGGTTGCAGCACGCGGATTGTCTCGCGCTTACGCCGCTGCTCGCGGATCCCCACGCTTTGGAACGCCTCCACATAAGGCAGCGCGCTCCCATCCAGAATCGGCAGCTCCAGGTTGTCGATCTCCACGATCACGTTGTCGACGCCCATCCCAATCAGCGCTGACAGCAGGTGCTCCGTCGTCGAGATGAGCACGCTCTGCCGCATCAAGCTCGTCGCGTAGCTCACCTTGGCTACGTTGCGGCCCGTCGCGGGAATCTCAAAGTTGTCCAGGTCGGTGCGCCGGAAAACAATCCCCGATCCAGCCGGTGCCGGCAGCAGCCGCATCGTCACGGGAGCGCCCGAGTGCAGCCCCACCCCTGAGAATTCAAGCGGTTCTGCGATCGTCTGTTCCTGGTGCGCTCGTTGACCCAATGTGCCTCTCCGGCTCTGAAAACCTTTCCCTTCTTTAGAATAGACGCCGCCTCGAAATCGGGTTGTGTGGCATTTTTGCCACACCATGGGCCAATTTGATCCACGGTGCCTTTCTGATAACCTCCCAGGAACCGACCCATAACTGTCGTAGAATCAGAGAGCCTTCGCGTGTAGATACACCCGAAAATGGCCAAAGAGGCGCAAATGTCGCTGGCAGCTAACTCGAAGATTCCCATGCGCGCTCTGCTGGCCGGTGCCCGCCGCAAGCAGGCGAGCCTCATCGCATTCACCCGTGAATTGGTCCACGCCGAATCCCCGTCCGACGACAAATCCGCCGTCGACGCCTGCCTCGCCCTCGCCGCCGCTCGCGGTAAACAGTTGGGCGCCCGCGTCAAAATCCACAGCAATCGCGGCCTCGGCAACGCCCTCGAACTCCGCTTCGGCTCGCGGAAAGCGACCCCGCCCGCCGCCAAGCCCATCCTGCTCCTCGGCCATCTCGACACAGTTTGGCCCCTCGGCACTCTCCAGACCATGCCCTGCCGCCTCAGTGCCGGCCGTCTCTGCGGCCCCGGCGTCCTCGACATGAAGGCCGGAGTCGCCATGGCGTTCACCGCCATTGAAATGCTCACCGAAGCGGACTTGCTCCGCCGCGAAATCGTTCTCCTCCTCAACGGCGACGAGGAGATCGGCAGCACAGCCTCGCGCCCGATCACGGAAAAACTCGCAAAGACCTGCGCTTCCGTCTACGTCCTCGAGCCTGCGCAAGGCCTCGCCTGCAAAACAGCCCGCAAGGGCATCGGCAATTGGCGCATCGACGTAAAAGGAATCGCCGCACACGCCGGGGTCGACTTCGAAAAAGGTGCGAACGCCATTCGCGAGCTGGCTCGCGTCATCGAAACCGCTAGCGGCTGGACAGACCTCAACCGCGGCCTCACCGTGTCGGTCGGCGTCGCCGCCGGCGGCACCAGGAGCAACGTCATTCCCGCGCACGCCTGGGCCGAAGTCGAAGCGCGCATCGTCCGCCGCTCCGACGGCCCCCGCATCGAGCGCAAATTTGCCGCCCTCAAATCAGTCGACTCTCGCTGCACGCTCATCGTCACCGGCGGCATCAACCGGCCGCCCATGGAGCGCCGCTCCGGAACGGTGCGCCTCTTCCGCAAAGCGCAGGCCCTCGCCCACGAGTTGGGCTTCACGCTCAACGAAGCCTCCACCGGCGGCGGCTCCGACGGCAACTTCACCGCCGCTCTCGGAATCCCCACGCTCGACGGAATGGGCGCGGTCGGCGAAGGCGCGCACGCCCGCCACGAGTCGGTCTTCGTCGAGCATCTTGCCCCGCGAACAGCGCTCCTCGCCGCCATGCTCATCGGCTGATCGATGCACTCGCTGATCCACGCACTCATCACCCCCGGCCTGATAAACTTCGGTGGGTAATCCAGTCGGAGATATTCGCAACCATGAATCGTTTTGTTCCCATCCTCGTCCTGGCGGCATGTACTTCTGCCGCATTCGCCCAAACCGCACCCGCAAAGCCCGCAGCCCCCAAGGCAGCCGCTCCGGCCGCCGCCGCCAAGCCCGCCACTGCCAAGCCCTCGACAACAGCCGCCCCAACAGCGGCCGCGCCGGAGCCTTGGATCAAGCTCCCTCCCGGCGTGCCCCGGGTGGCTCACCTTCCGGTCAAGATGCCCTTCGCCCTGCGCTATGAAGAAATCACCATTGGCAAAGGTGCTGAAGGCGAGACCGGCAAGCTCTGGCACCTCAAGTACACCGGCTGGCGCGCGGCAGACGGCATCAAATTCGACTCATGGGACGACCACAAGCAGCCCAAGATGGGTCCCGACGGCAAGCCCGTAATGGGCCCCGACGGAAAGCCAGTGATGGGCGATCCTGTGCCCATCGCGATTCCCCAGGGAATGGGCCGCGTCATCCCCGGCTTCGATTACGGTCTCGACGGCATGAAAATCGGCGGCAAGCGCCGCATCTTCATTCCCTGGCAGATGGCCTACGGTACGCGTGCCATGCCTGATCGTCCCGACCACCCCGGCATTCCCGCCAAGTCCGATCTCATCTTCGACGTTGAGCTGGTGGATGTGACCGAAATGCAGGCTCCGCATCCTCCAATGCCCGGCAATCGTCCCATGCCTCCGCATCCTGGCTCGGGCGAGCAACCCAACGCCGCGCCCACAGCGCCAACGCCCAAGGCGGCTCTCCCAGCTTCGCCTGCCGCGCCGTCAACTCAGCCGGCCGCTCCCGCCGCAACCACTCCGCCCTCAGCTGCGCCCGCTCAACCCGCAAAACCTGCGCAGACCACGCCGCCTCAGCCGCCTTCCGGCGTTCAGGCGAAACCGCAATAGAATTCGCTCGCGGCAATTCCAGCTCCCCGTTCTCGCGCGAAGGGGAGCTGGTTTCGTTTGGAGCTCGCAAAACCGCGTGACTGCGAACTGGCTTCGCGTTGGCGCCCGCGAAACAGCGTGACTGTGAACTGGCTTCGCGTTGGCGTCCGCGAAACCGCGTGACTGCGAACTGGCTTCGCGTTGGCGTCCGCGAAACCGCGTGATGGCGAACTGGCTTTGCGTTCAAGCCCGCGAAACCGCGTGACTGCGAACTGGCTTCGCGTTCAAGCCCGCGAAGCGGGCATAAGATGGTAGCCCCAGGCGTCAGCCTGGGGAGCGCAAGGCAAATCAACCAGCCCGAGCCCGCTTCAGCGGGCGCAAGAACCTTTACCTCAAATCAAGGCGGAACAAATCATTGCCCCGCGCCCGCCGGCAGCTCCGGCGTGGCCGCAATCAACTGCGCACGAACCCGCCTCAATCGAGCTTCGGGTGCAACTTCAGGAACCCGGTCGCTTCCTGGTAAGCGTGCGAAAAAACCGCCAGCTTCGCGTCCTGGTAAAGCGCGCCGAGGAAAGTAATCGACACCGGCGTTCCCGGGCCGCCAATGTTGTCGTGATTTCCATCGTCGATCGCTGGCGGCGCGGGCGCGTCTGTCCCGCGCAAGCCGTTCGGCAAAATCACCGCGGGATTGCCCGTCAAATTCGTCGCAATCAACTGCTGTTCGGTCGATGGCGTCACAATCACATCCACTTTTTCAAACAGTTTCGCAAACTGGCGCACTCCAAGCGTTCGCGCGCGATTGGCCTGGATGTACTCGACCGCCGGATAAAACCGCGCATTGCGGAAGTAGTTGGGCCAATCCTCCGGCCCCTGTTCAGTCAGCAGCTTGTCGCGCCCGCTCATCGTCAGGTCGTCGAACGCCGCCGCAGCTTCAGCCGTCAGCAGCGGAACCATCGCTTCCCACGGCAGCTTCGGCAGCTCCACGGGAATCAAGTTCACGCCCATCTTGGTCAGCTTGTCCAGCGTGGCTTGCTCGTATTTTTTGTCGTATGTGCGCCGTGTGTACTCATCCTGCGTAGCCGCGTTCGCATCCTCTCGCTTCTTCGTCTCGTCGGGAGTTTCGTTGGGTCCGGGGTCCTTCAGTACCAGCGGCGGCAGCGGATCGAAATCGCTCTTGAAGTAGCCGATGCGCAGCGAACGCCATTCGAAATCCGGATTCCAGTGGAAGTCGATGCTGGCTCCGGCCGACAAATCCTTGCCGTCCGGTCCATGAATCACGTCGAGCACCAGCGCGCAATCCTCGACCGATCGGCAAATCGGCCCCAGCTTGTCCATCGTCCAGCTCAGCGCCATCGCGCCCGTGCGCGGAACCATGCCGAAGCTTGGCCGCAGCCCTGTCGTTCCGCAACGCGTTGAAGGCGATGCGATCGAACCCAGCGTCTCCGACCCGATCGCAAATCCCACGCACCCCGCCGCCACCGCGCTTGCCGAGCCGGCCGACGATCCGCTCGATCCCAGCGCGGGATTCCACGGGTTTCGCGTCCTCCCGCCAAACCATTTGTCGCCCATCGCCAGCGCGCCCAGCGAGAACTTCGCCACCAGCACCGCTCCCGCCGCATCCAGCCGCTGCACCACGGTCGCGTCCTCGTTGAACGTCTGCTGCTCGAACCCTCCCGCGCCCCACGTCGTCGGATAGCCCTTCACCGAAAGCAAATCCTTCGCGCCCCATGGAATCCCGTGCAGTGGCCCGCGATAAAGTCCATTCTCCAGGTCCTCATCGGCCGCTTTTGCCTGAGCCATCGCCCGGTCCTCCAGCAGCGTGATCACAAAATGGAGTTTGGGGTCGTACCGCTTCAGGCGATCGATATACATCTGCGTCAGTGCGACCGACGTAATCCTGCGATGCCAAATCAAATTGGCCAGTTCGAGCACTGTCGAAAACGCAAGGTCCTCAAGGTTCGCGGGGACTTTCGGCGCGCTGGATTCCGAGTCATCAAAAATCAGTTGCGGCGTGGTGCCTTGGAACACAACACTGCTCTCCGCCGGTTTCGCTGCCGGCCCCGGATGAAACGCAAACGCCGGCGGCACTTCATTTCCCAGCTTCAGCGCGCGAATCTGCGCGTACGCATCCCGCTGATCGTTCAGCCCGTCCAGCATCATCTTCTTTTGCTCGTCACTGAACGGCCCCACCCCCGCCAGTTCCGCTGCCCGGTCAATCATCTCCGCCGTAATCTTCGGCAGCGCCGGCGCCTTGGCCTCGGCGCCTGCATTTGTGCTCGTCGCGGGACTCGTGCCTGGGCTCGTCGTCGGAGCCGCCTCCTGCGCCTGCGCGGCCAGCGTGTAAAGAATCCCCGGCAGCAACGGCGAAGCAATCCCCGCGCTGGTGCATGCATTCAAAAAAGCTCGGCGGTTGAGAGTCATGCGACGGATGGTAAATCGCGCGGCCAGCAGCGGCAAAATGTGTACCGGCCCACGCCCAAACGAAAGTCATGAATTTTTCCCTTGACATATTCCCATATAGGAATGTAATGTTCTGAGTCATGGCCAGGGCTCGAACCACCTCCGACGCTTTCAATGCCGTTGCCGAACCCCGGCGTCGCCAGATCCTGCTCTATCTCGCGCACGACGAGCGCCAGGTCGGCGAAATCGTCACCGCCATCGGTCTCGATCAGCCGTCGGTCTCAAAACACCTTGGGGTATTGCGCCGCGTCAATCTTGTGCGCGTACGCCGCAACGGCCGTCACCGTCTCTATCGCACCAATGCCTCGGCCATCCGGCCGCTCCACCAGTGGACTGAAACTTTCGAGCGATACTGGCAGCACCAACTGACTCGAGTAAAGGAGCGCGCCGAAGCGCAAGCAGAAATCGACCGCGGCAGCGGCCCATCGCAGCCAACAAATCTGAATCAGAAGTCCTGAACGGCCCGGTCTTGACCCCGGATTCCCAACTTTCCCATGGAGGATGTATGACCACAATGACAGTTCCCGAAGTCGAGTCTCTTAGCTTCAAAATCGAACAGGAGATTCGTGTCCGCGCCTCTCTCGAAGTCACCTTTGCTGCGCTTCTCGATCAACTTGGTTCTGGATTCGAAAAAGACGACGGCACGTCGATGCCTTTCAAGCTTGAGGCGTGGCCCGGCGGCCGCTGGTTCCGCGATCTCGGCAATGGCAATGGCCACTGCTGGGCTACAGTGCAGGCCATCAAGCGCCCCACACTACTCGAGTTCAGCGGACCCTTGATGATGTCTTTCCCTGTGGCCAACAACGTCCAATATCGCCTGAGCGAAGAGAGCGGAGAAACGCTCATCAAGTTTCATCACACTGGTTTCGGAATCGTTCCTGAGGAATTTAAGAAGGGAATGAGAGGCGGCTGGACAAAAATTCACGAAGCCGCTCGCCAACGCGCCGAGAACTCCAAATCGTGAACAGTGCCCGCCGGGCGCCCTCTGGGCACGGGCACAAGAAGATAGCCCAGGCGCAAGCCTGGGGTGACGAATCCAAACTGAACGCCGGAGCCCGCTTTAGCGGGCGAAAGAACTGAATACGATTGCGAATTCACGTGCAGTGCATTCCCCAAGCCGATTCCCCACGGAGGCTCCTATGTGTCCAGTATGCGTAGCAACAACCGCCGCCCTCGTCGCCGGTTCGACCGCCGGCACTGGCGGAATCGCTGCCGTCATTGCAAAATGGGCAAAATGGTTTCGTCGCGGCAAATAACCCCTTAACCATCTCCCCCCAAACGAGTCGCAGCAAAGGAGGCTCTCATGGCAACCACCACATCTCCAATCCAAAACCAGAAAAAGGTATCGCACGATGAATGGATCGCAGCTCGCAAGGAGTTTCTGAAGAAAGAGAAGGAGTTCACCCGCCGGCGCGATGAGCTCAGCCGCCTGCGCCGCGCCCTGCCCTGGGAGAAGGTCGAAAAGAGTTACGAATTCCAAAGCCCCACGGGCATTGTCTCGCTCTCCGACATTTTCGGCGGCCGCAGCCAGCTCGTCATCTATCACTTCATGCTCGGCCCCGGCTGGAAAGAGGGCTGCCCGAGCTGCTCCTACATCTCCGACCATTTCGACGGCATGACCATCCACCTCGCCAACCGCGACGTCACTCTCGCCGTCGTTTCGCGCGCGCCCATCTCTGAAATCGAAGCCTTCAAGCACCGCATGGGCTGGAAGTTCCGTTGGCTCTCCTCGAACGCAAGCGATTTCAACTTCGACTATCAGGTCTCACTGAAGCCTGAAGAAGCCGGCGAAAAGCAGGTCTACTACAACTACGAGATGATGGAGTTTCCTGCCGAGGAAAGGCCCGGACTGAGCGTCTTCGCCAAGGACGCAAGCGGAGCCATCTTCCACACCTACTCCACCTATGCGCGCGGCCTCGACATATTGGTCGGCGCTTACAACTTTCTCGACCTGGTCCCGAAAGGGCCGTGACGAAGCAGGCCTCAAGCACACCATGGCCTGGGTTCGCCATCACGACAAATACGGCGAAGGATACGTCGTCGATGCGAACAAGGGGTATGTTCAGCCGGAAGTGGTCAACATCGAGACCTCGGGCGGCAAGTGTTGCCACGACTGAGAAAGGGAAGTGAGTGCGCGATGCCCCACGAGTTCACCGTCTCCGCGACCATCCCTGCCACGCCGAAGCAGGTCTATGACGCTTGGCTCTCAAGCAAGGGCCACACGCAAATGACCGAAGCCGGGGCCAAAGTGTCTGCGCGCGTCGCTGGCTCGTTCACCGCGTGGGACAGCTACATCTCGGGTAAGAACCTGAAGCTCAAGCCTGGCAAGCAAATCGTCCAGGCGTGGCGCACAACCGAGTTTGCCGCCTCCGATCCCGATTCGCAGATCGAAGTGCTCCTCGAAAAGGTTCCCCGCGGCACAAAACTCACGCTCCACCACACCAACATCCCCGCCGGCCAGTCCGACTATCGCTCCGGCTGGCGGGAGTGCTACTTCGAGCCCATGAAGAAGTTCTTCAAAGCCAAAGCAAAGCCAGCGTAGCTACTTCGCCACTTCCGCCAGCAGCGCCTCCGCCCTTATTCCACCCACAATGGGTGCCCCCGGTCCCTCGCTTTTGGGGACCTGGGATCGCACGTGCTAAATCTCAACGTATCTTGCGCCAAGGCAACGCCGCAGCCATGCCCCAGGCACCGCGCCGTAGGCGCAGTAGTTGCTAGCCCCGCTCTTTAGAGCGGGGAAAGCGAACAAAAAGACACTCCAGAGTCCCGTAGGGACGGCGCCCGCCCGCCCCGCGCTTCAGCGCGGAGAAAGAGAACGAATGGAGGGAGCAGGGGCCTTCAGGCCCCTGAATCGCGCATGACAACGATCAGGCCTTCAGGCCCGGAAACACCGCTCCGCTACTTCGCCACTTCCCCCAGCAGCGCCTCCGCCCGGTGCAGCGCGTCGCGCCGCTTCTGCTTCTCGCTCTCAATGTCTGCCGGAGCCCATGTCGATCCGCCAATGCGCCGCGATGTGTCGCTCAGCCGCTGCTCGAACTCCTTGTCAAGTTGAGCCACGTCCGCCTGCGCCTGCTTCAGCGCGTCGTGGAAATGGGCAAGCTCTCCGTCGATCCGCCCCGGGTAGTAGCTCAACCGGTCGCCCGTCTGCATCGCGTCCACCAGCGCATTCGAAGGTCCCCAAACCGGCCCTGTCTGCTGCAGCGCCTCATCGGTTCCGCGCAGGCGCGTCATCTCCCCGGCAAATCCGTCGAGCTCGCCGCGTTGCGCAATCCGCCCATTCGCCCGCTCGACCACCACAACAACCTTCGCATTCACGCTGCCGCTTGGCACGGGAATTACCGTCGTCAGCGTGTTTCCCTCGAACGTCCATCCGCCCGTCTCGCCCGGCTTGACGAATCCCACTGCCTTCCCGTTCACCGTCACGGTCACCGGCGGCCAATCCGCCGGCAACCGCACTTCGTATCCGCGCGACTTGAGCATGCCTGGATAAGAACCCTCAACCGGCCCAATCTCCACCCGCAGCTTGTCGCCGTCCTCCGTCGCTTTCACCGGCGTCCGCGCAAACACGCCGCGTTGATACTCAACTGCCACGCCCGAATCCTCATAGACCGAGTAGCTCGACGCTGCGCCCGGCGCAAGCGGCCACACATTCACAATCAGCGGATCCACCGGCTTCTCGCCCGTGTGCAGCATCGCCGGCTGCATCGGAAGAATCGTGCCCGCCCGCACATACACCGGAATCTGATCGATCGTAAAACTGCGCTCCACGGTCGCCGGTCCCGCAAAATGTTTTCCCGTCGGCCGCTCGATCCAGTCGCCTTTCGGCAGCCACACCTGCTCCGTCGCCAGTCCGGAAATCTTGTCCGCGGGCGCAGTCACCGGGCTAACAATCAACTGATCGCCAAACAGGTATTCGTTCTTGCTCGTGTAAGCCGCATCCTCTTCCGGCCAGTCGTAGTAAAGCGGCCTGAAGAACGCCACGCCGGTGTCGTACGTCCGTCGCGCTTCCGTGTAAAGGTACGGCTGCATCGCTTCGCGCATCTGGTAAGCCGACCGCATCACCGCCGAGTACGGCTCGGGATAGGCCCAGATCCGCCGCTCCGAATCCGGGTTCTTCGTCGTGTGCGTCCGCAAAATCGGGCTGAATATGCCAAATTGAATCCACCGCGTGTACAGCTCCGGATCGACCGCGCCCGGCATGTGCCCGCCGATGTCGTGGCTCCAGAACGCGTAGCCCACGTTCGCTGCTGTCGCCGTAAACCACGGCTGAAACGCGAGCGAGTCCCACACCGAAATCGTGTCGCCCGAAAATCCAATCTGGTACCGGTGATTCCCCAACCCGCCCCAGCGATGAAACAGCAGCGGCCGCTTGCCCTCGCGCTGCTGATCGGTAAAGTGTACGTAGTTCAGCCACCACGTCGGGTTCACGCCCGGCAAATTTGTCGTCTTCCACTGCTGCCAGTCAAGCCACCAGAAGTCCACGCCCTGCTTCTCCAGCGGATGCAGCACCAGGTCCAGATAATTCGTCGCCCACTTTTTGTCGGTCGGATCGAACGGAATGTATTTCTTCGTCGCAGGATCCACTCCCATAGCCCGCGCCATCGCCGGATACGCCTGCTCCCACGGCTCGATCCCCGCCGCCGGATGCAGATTCATCGTCGTCTTCAGCCCATCCTCGTGCAGCTTTTTCAAAAATGCATCGGGATCGGGAAACAGCACCTTGTTCCATGTGTATCCCGTCCACCCCAGCATCTCTCCCGATTGATCCACCGCGCCCATGGCTCTGAGTTGCTCATCGCTCATGTGCCAGTCCATGTCGATCACCATCACGTCCAGCGGCGTGTCGTTCTCTCTGAACGCGCGTGCCAGCCCATCGAACTCCTGGTCGCTGTACGCCCAGTAGCGCGACCACCACACCCCGAACGCAAATCTCGGCGGTAGCGGAATCCTTCCCGCCACGCGCACAAAATCGCCCAGCGCCTCTTTGTAGTCGTGTCCGTAGCCAAGAAAATACCAGTCGGTGTATGCGCCGGGTTTCTCGTTCGCCGGCCGCTCCATCACCCACGGCCACGGGCTTTTCTCGCCCTCAAGAAATCGAAAATCAGCCGAGTCGAACAGCGGCCGCGTCGAGTCGTCTACCAGCACCCATCCCTCCCGCGACACCAGCCCCTGCTCGATCGGTTCCTCGGTCTTCGATCCCCGCGCCGTATCCAGCGTCCGCGTGGTGCCCTGCAGATTGGCGGTGTCGGCCTGCCCGGATGCCAAACTCACCTGCTTGCCGTCGACGGTGACACCATCGATCAGGTTGTCGGCGCTGAATGCCCATTTTCCGTCGGCTCGCCGTCCACCATCGTGTAGGTGCAGCGAAAGAAATTCCGTCTTGATCGTCCAGACACGTGGACACTGCCGTAATCAGACCTGTGTACCGTCTGTCGAACTTCGGCACCGGCAGCCTTCGATTGATGAACACAAACGACGCGTGATCCTCAAATTTCCCGTCCGCCGACCACTCCATCCGAATCAGCTGCGGCGTCAGCACCGTAAACCGCGCGTGGCCCACCGTCACCACCGCCTTCGCATCGGCCACCGGATTATCTGGCAGCGCCGCAACAGCCGGATGCCCCGCCCCCGTCTGAGCCGCCCCGCTCGGCCCCTGCGCGCTCGCCCCTCGCCGCAGCGCCGCAATCCAGCCAACAATCCGGCAATCGCCAATCAGCCGAACGAACCCGGCATCCCGAAAGACACGCGCGTCAACATTCCTAAAGACAGCCGCATCGTCGCTCCCATTTCTGTTCCACCGGGAAGACTACCACCGCCCGCGGATTCCCCGCGCGACCCGCGGAGCCCCGCCCTCGGCCTCCCCACAAGAATGGGTGCCCCTGGTCCCTCGCAGTTGGGGACCAGGGATAGCACGATCCCATCTGCCGCCCCCCTCGATCTGTCATCCTGAGCGACGAGCGTAGCAAGGAGTCGAAGGACCTGCGGTTGCTCTTCGCCGGGTGCCCCATCCTTCGCTTCTTCCTGGCGAAGGGTGGATAGCACCACGCGCTTATGTTCTTGCGGTCAGGTCGGGTAGCGCACCGCTATCATGAACTCAGCGCAAGCACCGGCTTGGGCGCACGATCCATGCCACCCACCATCTTCATCTCGGCAGGCGAAGCCAGCGGCGAGCACTACGGCGCTCTCCTTGCCGCCGCGCTCCGCCGCCAACTCGTTGCCGCCGGCCTGGAACAGTCGAGCTACGGCATGGGCGGTCCGCGCATGGCCGCCGCCGGCGTCCGCTGCATCGTCCGCGCTGAAGACATGGCCGTCATGGGCCTCACCGAAGTGGTCCTCCATCTGCCCCGCATCTACCGCGAGTTCCGCAAGCTCAAGCGCGCCATCCGCGCCCACCCGCCCACCGTCGCCATCCTCATCGATTTCCCCGAAATCAACTTCCGCCTCGCCCGCGAGTTCCACCGCCTCGGCGTCCCGGTCATTTACTTCGTCAGCCCGCAGCTCTGGGCCTGGAAGCAGCACCGCATCCGCCTCGTCCGCGAATACGTCCGCCGCATGTTGGTCATCTTTCCCTTCGAGGAGTCGTACTACCGCGCCCGCGGCGTCGATGCCGAATTCGTCGGCCATCCCCTCGCCGATCTGCCCCAGCCCTCCATCACCCGCGAGCAATTCGCCGCCGAAAACAGCCTCGAACCCGCTCGCATCTGGATCGGCCTTCTTCCCGGCAGCCGCCTTCGCGAAATTGAAGACCACCTCCCTGAAATGCTCGCCGCCGCGCGTGCCCTCGCCCCGCCTGCCCGAACAACCGCCGACCCCGCACTGCACTACGACTTCCTCATTCCCCTCGCGCCCACCCTCGACGCCGCCCAGCGCGCCGCCATCCAGCGCCTCGTCGAAAATCACGCTCACTCGCTCTCCGTCCACCTCGTCCGCGATGCCCGCGCCACCCTCCTCCATGCCCGGGCCTCCGTCGTCGCCAGCGGCACCGCCACCGTCGAAGCCGCCCTCATCGGCAATCCCTTTGTCGTGGTCTACCGCGTCTCGCCGCTCACGTATGCTATCGCCAGGCGAATGGTCAAAGTCCCCCACGTGGCCATGGCCAATCTCATTGCCGGCAAACGCGTGGTTCCCGAGCTCATTCAGCACCACTTCACCGCCGCAAATATCGTCCAACAACTTAAGCCGCTGCTACCCGACGGCCCCGCTCGGGAGTCCATGATGATGGAGCTGGCAGCAATTCGGGAGGCGCTCCATGCACATCAGGCCAATCGGCCCTCGCAATCCGGGGCCGCCCAATCCGCCATCGAACGGGTAGCCGCTATCGTAGTGAAAGAGGTCGAATCGCTTTCTCCGGCGCCAGCGCCAACAGCCGAACCCGCCCAGTCGGTCGGCCGCTGAAACCATTCGGCAGCGCCCCACGAATCAACCCGCCGGCCAACGGCGGCAGCAATATGAGCGAACGAATGAATCGATATCTGAAAGATCTGCAGTCCAACGGCCAGCGCCTCGCAACCCGCGCCGCATTCACCCTCCTCGCCGCGGCCCTCACCGTCGCCCTCGCCGCAACCGCCGTGCTCCCCGTCGCCGCGCAAATCGCGCGTCCCGCGCTCAACATCACCGGCTACGTCATTGACGCCGAGCTCGATACCGCCAACCACCACCTCACGGCCACCGCCCAGGTCACCTTCACCGCGCCCGCCAATCTCGACGTGGTCACCTTCGGCTTCCATCCCGCGCTCAAAGTCACCAAAATCACCGACGATTCCGGCAAGCTCCTTGAAGCCGAGCGCACCGCCGACGGCTCCATCCGCGTTACCGCCGGCACGCCCTTCGTTGACGGCCAGCCTGCCCACTGGACCTTCGTCTACGACGGCATCATCACCGGCAACGAAGATGGCCCGGTCGAGGGCCTCAAACTCGCCGCCATTCAGGAACCCATCAGCTATCTCCTCTATCCCGCCCGCTGGTTCCCCTCCACCGGATTCATGACCGACCGCTTCACCGCCGAACTGCACATCCGCGTCCCCCAGGGAATGCGCGTCTTCGCCAGCGGCTCCGCCGGCGCCTCCAAGCCCGTCACGCTCACCGGCGGCAAGCCCGGCGACGAGTACGACTTCAACTGGTCCAAGCCCGGCTTCCCGGGAACCGTCATCGCCGGCCGCTATCTGCCGCCCGTCTCCGCTGGCGCAGGCAACGTCAAGGTCTACGTCACCATTACCCATCAAACCTCGGCCAACGCTTTGGCGCAAACCGCCACCAGCGAATACAACTTCTTCACCGACACTTTCGGCCTTCCTCCCACGCCCCGCATCAACATCGTCGAACTGCCCGATGACACCTTGCCCGCCGTTTACGCCCCCGAGCTGGCAGCCATCATGGGCTCTCGCACCGGCGACAAATCCGGTATCCGCCTCCTCGCCAACACCATCGCCCACCAGTGGTGGGGACTCGAAATCAGCCCCAAAACCCTCGACGATTCCTGGATCACCAACGGCATGTCGCGCTACGGCGAGCTCATGTATGTCGAGGACCAGAACGGCCAGAGCGCCTTGAAAGCCGCCATGGAAGACGTTTCCGCCGGCGCGCTCGCCTATGACACCACTCCCCTCACCAGCGTCGGCCGTCTCGATCCCTTCTCGCCCCAGTTCCAGTCCATGACCCTCGAAAAGGGCGCCATGATCTTCCACATGTTGCGCTGGGAGGTCGGCGACAAGGCCTTTCCCGGCATCCTCAAAGCCGCGCTCAGCCAGTATTCAGGCGGTTCCATCCGCACCTCCGACTTCGAGAAGGTGGCCGAGGCCGAAAGCCAGAAAGAGCTCGTGCCCTTCTTCTCCCAGTGGATCGATGGCACCGGCGCTCCCACCTTCACCAACAAGTACTCCGTCTATCGCCTCGGCAACAACAAGGGCTTCCGAACCATCGGCGAAATCAACCAGGATCTCGACCTCTTCCGCATGCCTGTCGATCTGCGCATTGAAACTGACGGCAAAACCGTCAACCAGAGCGTCGAGGTCGTCGGCACCGATACGCAATACATCGTCGACACCTTCGGCCGCCCTCGCCGCATCAGCGTCGATCCCAATGACTGGGTGCTGAAAGCAAGCCCCGACCTCCAGGTCCGCATCGCCATCCTCAAGGGCCAGCAGTTGGTCGCGCAAAACGACCTTCTCGGCGCCGTCAACGAATACAAGAAGGCTCTCGAAGCCAATCCGCAGAGCTCGCTGGCCAGCTATCGCATTGGCGAGGTGCTCTTCACCCAGTGCAATTACCAGGCCAGCGTCAATGCCTTCCGCGACGCCCTCCACGGCGACGATGAGCCGCCCTGGACCGAAGTCTGGAGCCACATCGCCGTCGGCAAAATCTTCGACGTCACCGGCCAGCGCGACCGCGCCGTCGCCGAGTACCGTCTCGCCGTCCAGACCAATGACAACACCCAGGGCGCAGTCAACGAAGCCCGCCAGTACCTGCAAAAGCCCTTCGCCCAACCCGAAGGCACCTGCATGCACTGACGATTTCTCTTCCCACAAGAAACTGGGTGCCCCCGGTCCCTCGCATTTGGGGACCGGGGATACCACGGACTCGACGTTGCCCCATCCTTCGCGTTTTTCTAGCGAAGGGTGGGACAGCACGCATTCTCGCTCGACAATTGGTAACGCATGGGTTACTATTGAATGATGATCGATGTCCGCGAGTACGTTGACGCGCGGGGCCGTAACTATTATCGCCAGTGGACATCGAAGCTGGACCCGGGCGTTCGTGCAAGGGTCGACAAAGCAGTCTTTCGATTGGGAGACGGGAACTTCTCCGCGGCAAAGCCGGAAGGCGAGGGAATTTCGGCGTTACGGCTTGATTTTGGTCCCGGATACCGCGTCTATTTCGCGAACGACGGTGAACGGCTTGTGATCCTGCTGGCTGGGGGAACCAAGAGGCGGCAACAGGAAGACATTCAGACGGCGCGCCGGCTCTGGGCAGAGTACAAAAAGCGCAAAAAAGCAGGAGGGTTGATGGCACTCACACGAAGCTTTCGGGAATCGGTCATGGAAGAACTGCGCGAAAAAGAATATCGCCGCGCCTTCCTTGGCGAGGCCATCAGCGATATGCTCGCCGGAGATCTGGACTCGGCAAAGATGGTTCTTCGTGAGTACATCAACGGGACCGTCGGGTTTATCAAGGCTGGGAAGGCTCTTCGCCGGTCTCCCAAGAGCCTCATGCGCATGCTGAGCGCAGACGGCAACCCGCAGGCGCGAAATCTCCTGGAACTGGTCGCATATCTCCAAAAAGTCGAGGGAACCACAGCCGAGGTTCGTCTCGCGGAGAGGGCCGCGTAGATAGAATCCTTCGAGCCCCGTCGGAACGCACCCCAAAAGAAAATCCGGGCCCGCAGGCCCGGAATTGGTTCTGGAATCACGAACTACCGGCTACTGGCTACCAGCTGCTGGCTGTTCTTGCTTTTCCCCAGCGACAAAACCTCTAAATCCACCTTCGCCAGCCCGGACCGGGTCATCCCCAGTTTCTGCGCTGCGCCATAGGAAAGGTCGATAATCCGCCCCTCCTCGACCAGGTCGCCGCGATCCGTGATCCGCACCACAACCGACCGGTGGTTGTGTACGTTCACCACCCGCACAATCGACCCGAAAGGAAGCGACGGGTGGCAGGCCGTCATGGCGTACATATCGTAGATCTCGCCACTGGCCGTCTTTCGTCCGTTAAAGACGCCGCCGTACCAGGAGGCCACTCCACGAATTCTGTCTTTCCAATTCTGAGCGGCGGCGGTTGGGGCGTTCTGCGGTATCCGGGGTTCCTGGTCAGTGAGCGATACCCGCATTTGCGGTGTTGTCGCACTCGCTGCAGGGGGAGCCGCAGGCGCGGTGAAGGCTGGTCTGGGAAGACTCGCATCCGCTTGCACTGTGCGCGCCGAAAACAAGACCACCAGCGCCACCATTGCAACGGCGGAGACACCAGCCACGAGGCAAATCCATAGCGGTGCCTTTCGTCTTAAGTTGCGTGTTTTCCTTTTTATAACCATCTGACAATTTTACTAGATCGCCATGGGCCACCGTCCGATGTTGTCAATATCGATAATGGGATTCTTGTTGAAAAACCAGGGCTCGACCCTCCCCCTGGAGATAAGCCATTCAGCCCGCTTGAGTTACAGATTGCACCATAATCAGTGCATGTTTTCCTATTTTGGGCATCGATTTCTGTGCAAAATCGGGCGCAAATAGGCAACTTGGCATCATGAATGCGCATCGAGAGTATATATTACAGAAATAAAAGGAGTTAACAATGAAATCGACCCACGCCTTTTGCCGTCTCGCTTTGGCCGTCGCATGTACCGCCTCGGCTGTAGCCTTCGCTCAAGAATCGGCGCCCGTCCCGCAGGCAATCGTCAACGCAAAGTCGATCTTTGTCTCGAATTCCGGTTCCGACATAGACCTCTTCCCAGGAATCTCTTCTGAGGGTCGTCAACTACCGTATCTATTCAGCGGAAACGAGAACCGTCCCTATTCGGAGTTCTATTCCGCGCTCGCGGCCACAGGAGATTACAAGCTGAAGGGCGATCCATCCCTGGCCGACCTGATCCTGGAACTCCAGTTGCGTGCTCACCGCACCCCGGAATTAGGCGCACCTGGCCCGCTGGCCGAGTTGCGGCTGGTCGTTTATCACGAGCCATATCACTATGTGCTTTGGACCATCACCGAGGCCATCGAGCCCGCTGAATTGCAGAAGAACCGCGATAGGAACTTCGATCAGGCGATCACGAACCTCCTCAACCAGTTCCTTGAGGTCGCTGGCAAGACTCCCACCCCCGCCCATTAGCGAACCCGCCCGAGAAGGTATAGATCCACCCTATCGCGTTCCATTTCAATGAGATAGACGACGAAAATATTTTTTTGAAGTTTGCCGATTAGTTCGTCGGTTTTGCTAGCGTGATCTTAGGGTCTGCATTGAACCCTCCCTTTCGATTGGGGGTTCAAGGCAGGCCCTTTGTCGTTTCCGCGCACTCGCCCCCGTGGGCGTCCGCCGCCCCGACCGCAACAACTCGGGGACTCGGAGTTCTGTATCAGGGCATGACTTCAGTCCAGAAAGCCCGCTTTAGCGGGCAAAAGAAGGTAGCCCCAGGCGTGAGCCTGGGGTCAGCAAACGGATCATCACCAGAAAGCCCGCTTCAGCGGGCGAAAGAACGAGAGGAGCTTTCCATGAAACTGAGCGCTGAGGGTTTGGATCTGATCAAAAAGTCCGAGGGCTTTCGCGATCGTGTCTATCGCGACGTTGCCGGCTTTCCCACCATCGGCTATGGGCACCTGATCAAGCCCACTGAATCCTTCCCGGACGGCATTGCCGAGCCACAGGCCGCCGCGATCCTGGCCAGCGACGTTCAAGAAGCCGAACAGGCGGTCGCCCGGCTGGTCAAGGTCGCGCTGACCCAGGGGCAGTTCGACGCGCTGGTCGACTTTTGCTTCAACCTCGGCGCGGGCCGTCTGGCAAGCTCAACCCTTCTCCGCGAGCTGAATGCCGGTCACCATGACGCGGCCGCGCTGCAGTTGCTCGCATGGGATCACGCCAAAGGCGTGGTGAACTCCGGACTTAAGGCTCGCCGTCAGGCCGAATTTGAGCTTTGGACCAGGAGCAATGAATCAAGCCGCGCCAACTCAAAGCCGCCGGCGGAAGTCGCAACGAGCCTTCCAAAAACCAACGCCGCTTAGTGGAACAATTTCTAACGCACCATCAACCGGAGGGAACGAAGATGAAGATTGCCGCGACCGTTTCATGCATCAAGGTTCTCTTGTTCCCTCGCTCCTATTCACGGTTTACGACGCACGATTCGCTTCTTCACTCATTCACTTTTTCGCCCGCTCCTCGGCCTTTCCATTCCCTATTTCCTAATCCCTGGTCCCTGTTTTTACCCCACCCCCCCATCAATTCAGACCCACCCCCCCATCCATTCAGACCCCACCCCCCCATGTTTCCGACCCCACCCCCCCATGTTTCCGACCCCACCCCCCCATGCCAGTGTGTGAAACTGTGAAACTGTGAAACTGTGGAGCCTTTAGAATCAACAACCTCTGTCCACAGTTTCACAGTTTCACAGTCTCGCTTCTGAGTTTTTGTTTTCGGCGGTTTTTTTTGCTTTTCTCGCAGCGAATCGAACTGAAAGTTGAGGGCTCGCAGCCGTTCACTGTTCGCTGTTTTTCTAACCACGAATCACGACCACTAAACCACTAACCACTAACCACTAACCACTAACCACTAACCACGAATCACTAACCACTGCCTTTACTCTCCTCCACAACCTCGAGCCGCTCTTCAGGCTTCAGATAGCCTTTGCGCCGAAACCAATCTTCCATCGCATCTCGCAGCCGATCCAGCGGCACGCGATTGCCCGCTTCCAGAACTCCATCTCCAGCGGGAAACGTATCGTCGAAAACCGCATCGTTGGTGAAATTCCGCATGGCGAAGTTGTCGATCTGCCGGATCGGGCAGGCGTGGCGCTCGCCCGTTGCGTCAATTCGATTCACACTCAGTCGCCGCCCAAACATGGATCAACTCTAAAACGCCGAGCCTGAATCGCCGAGCTAAAAACTTCGGAAGACCGAGCCTTCTCGAAGAAAGCAGTGCAAGCAACTTGCAGCCGGGCGGGCAGCATCGATAGGGTGAATGTTTCAGGTTTAGGGTGAAACATTAGGCTCCTAAGACTTCGCCGGAGGAAGACCGAATGAGGCTCCTTTTACAATGGCTGCTCAGCGCTCTCGCGCTGCTGCTCGTTTCCCATTTTGTGCCAGGTTTTCACGTCAATGGCTTGCTTCCAGCGCTGATCGCCGCAGTTGTCATCGGGCTGCTCAACGCCACTCTCGGGCTGTTCCTCAAAATCATCACCATTCCCTTCAGCGTCGTCACGCTGGGAATCTTCCTGCTCGTCATCAACGGCGTGATGATTCTCTTGGCCTCGGCCGTTGTCCCAGGCTTCCACGTTTCAGGCTTCGGCCCAGCCTTCTGGGGCGCGGTCGTTCTCGCGCTGCTCGGGATGCTCATCCGCGCGATTGTCAAGGACTCCTAAGGCCGGGAGTCGACAGCGAGGAGCTTATCTGGACGCGTCAGGCCGGGTCGAGCCCTCGCCGGTTCCAGAGAGCTGGCTGTTCGAAGTGGCCTTCGGACGGCTCGAGGGCTTCTTCACTGCTTTGGGACGCGCCGCATCAGTCTTTGCGGGTTCGTCCGCCTTGACCGGCTGTGGCGCCGCAGGTCCCGGCAGCGTCAACGGAGTGCGAATGGCGCCTGCTCCCGAGAACCCGCCTGGCGCAGGAATTCGCACCGGCATCACGATCACCTTCGGCGTCTGACTCTGCTCCACGCGGGTGTAAACGCCCCAGCCTCCGCCAGCCACCACAAATACGATGGCCGCCGCTGCCGCGGATCGCATCCAGCTACTCTCCGCACGAATCGCTCTCGGCCAGGCCAGAACACGCCCGCGGCCCAGAACGCGGTCGCGGTTCTGCGCAGCGCGGAGTGCCGCATGCACATGATCTTCAAGACCCTCAGGCGCGGGCAAGCTCGCGATCAGCCGCAGAGTCTCTTCCGCTGGACTGGAATCGGATTCAGAAGTCGTCGGATTGTGAGGGTTCGAATTCATCGCAAACTCCTCTCGTGTTCGAGCAGGCCGGCCATCAGGTTCCGTGCCCGGAAAAGCCTTGAGCGAACACTGGACTCGCTAATCCCCAGCACAGAAGCGATCTCCACGCTGGTGAGCTCTTCAAAGGCCGAAAGCATCAGCACCTGCCGCTCCTTGGCGGGCAGTTGGTCAACGCAGGCCAGCACATGAGCGTGATGTTGCGCCGCCGCGGCCAGCTCCTCGGCCGAAAGGCCAGTCGAGGGCAGCACCCGCGCCAGTTCACTTACGTCGTCGGTCTCAGGCCGCGTCTTGGCCCGGCGCTTGCGGTCGAGCACGATGTTCCAAACAATGCGAATCAGCCAGACGCGATGATCCCTTACTTCGCCCAGCGAATCGCGATGGCGCAGGACGCGCACAAACGTCTCCTGCACGGCATCTTCGGCATCGGCTTGATTGCGGAGAACGGAAAAGGCTACGCGGTACAGAGCCCCTGCATACTGGTCGACCAGCGCGGCAAGCGCTTCATCTTCCGCGCGCTGGCTGGCTTCGTCATTCACCGCGCTCGTGGGACTCTCCATCCACCCTGCGACAATGGCCTGGCTGGTGCTCATCATTCACCAGACGCAGCCAGAGAAGAAAATGCTCAGGTACGCGAAGCCGATCAGTATTTTGCCGGGAAAAGGCTCAAAAAGCGCGTTTCCCTGTGCCGCCGGCGCGATCCGACCCTACTTGGCGGCTAGCTTTTGCGTTGCGATCTGCCCCGCCGCGCCGTCCTTGTCCGCGTCCTTCACCTTGGCCCACAGCGCGCGGGCCATGTCCTGCTTGCCCTCTGAAACGTAAAGGTCGGCCAGGTCGAGCTGCGCCACGCTGGTTGACACCGTAGCTGAGGGCTTGGCAACGATCTCGTTGTAGAGCGCCATCGCGTCGTTGTCGCGGGAAGTCTGCCGGTAGAGTCCCGCCAGTGCCAGCTTGGCCAGGTTGGCCACATTGCGATCCCACGAGCCAGCCGCCGTCTTCAACTCGGTCTCGGCGTTGCCGTTCTGGCCCAGCTCCTCGTAAGTGACGCCCGCAAAATAGTGGGCTTTGGTCCCCTCGGGCAGCAAGCCGTAATCGTGAGCGATCGCCAAAAACTCGCGATTGGCTTCCGTAGCGCGCGCGGCGGCTGTGGTATACGAGCCGCTTTCAGGCGGAGCACCGGGAATGGCGAGCGGTGTCGTGTACACGTCCAATGCGGCGCCCAGCGCGGCGTTTGCGGCCGACGAGCGAATACTCCAGAAAATCAGTCCGCCGATGGCCAGAATCACAATGATTCCAATGCCGATGCTCCAGCGCACCGCGGCGGCCTGGTGCTCGCCGATCCAACTGGCGCTGCTTGCGGCAGCTTGTGCAAATTTGTCCTTTTTCAGGGCGTGACGGGTTCGAGTATCCACGGAGTCTTTCTTGTCCTTTGCCGGTATCCTTGCAGGCGGGTCTGAACAGAAGAAAATGGTGCCACTGCAACCCAATTAGTGTATCAGCGCGGTTCGAAAGCAGTCCACCGAGGCACGGACAGTACGTCCTTGCTTCTTGGGTCCCGATTCAACGCTGGATCTCGATCAACAGAACCCACGCATCGAAAAGCGCGTTGGCGAGCGAAAAAACCGTGCCTGCCGCCAGCCAGTACAGGCCCCCGCCAAATCCCCAGGCCAGCGAAAGGCCTCCGGCCACAAACGGAATCGCGGAGAGCTCTGTAAGCACGAAATGGAAAACCTTCGTCTTCGCGTCGACATATCGGTTCCTGTGTGCGGCTCCGTACTGCGAGAACGTTGTTCCCGCCCAGATCACAACTCCCAGCGCCGCCAATTCATACCCGAGAATCACCCGGCTCAGATCCGGAATCAGGCACAGGGATGACGAGAACAATACTGCCATCAGGCTCAGCAGCGCCTTGGCTGAACGCGACACCAGCTGCTTCAGCTTGACGATCTGCCCAAGATTGATTGACACAGCAACAAAGATCAGGCCCGCCAGCGCGGCCGACGCGCCGACCTCCGCTGAGAAAAACCCCGTCCACGCCGCCGGATTGTATGCCGATCCCATGCTTGCGATGTCGGCCAGTCTAACAGAGCCCTGTAGAAACTCCGAAGCCCTCTCCATGAACCGCCTGGCTTGCCGCCGCACGGCCGGAACGGTACGCTTAAGGCATGTACGAAGACTTTCACGTCAGCGACCGATGGAGCGGCGAAGATCTCCACTGCCGCTGGAAGGGAACGATTGTGGCCATCGCCACGCGCCACGCGGACGCCGTGGACATCCGGTTCGACGTAAACGGCCGCCCCATGTGGATCGCGTTGCCGTGCACCGCCTGGGTGGAGCAGAAGAAGCGCTCCGGCAAAGTCATCACCGACCAACTGGCGGCGCAAATTGCCGGGCGATATTTGAAGCAACTGGTCGAAGAAGGATACGACTCGCTGCGCGAGGTCTATACAATGACCGTCACCGAGGTTCTCAATCACCTGGATGCCGTAGTGGCCGAAGCAAAGACGCAAGGCGCCATGCCTGCGTTGCCGGTCGGACCATAGAGTAATTCGCAGCCAGGAAGCGCGCCAACGCGTCCAACTGATGCAAGCCTTTCGATTGTCTTCCCATGATTCGTAGCGCCGCCATTTTTCTATTCGCCGCCTCTGTTCTCTTCGCCGGGAGGCCTGCCGGCGCCGCGCAAACCCCCAAACCTGCTCCCAACGCGCCCCTGCCCAATGCCAACGAGCTGTTGCAACGGGCGCTTGCCAACGAGCGCAAACTGGCCGCCGAGCGGGAAAAATACGATTGCCGCATTAACGATCGGACCATTGAGACCGACGGCAAAGGTAACACCAAAAAAGACACGTCGGTGGTGTCCGATCTCTTCTATGTCAACGGTGTTGCTATCGAGCGCACCCTCCAGAAAGACGGCAAAGATCTTTCCGCCGACGACCAGCATAAGCAGGACGACCGCGTAATGAAGGAGACGCTCAAATACAGCGACCCCGCCAATGCGCAGAAACAAGAAGACAAGCAGAACCAGGAACTCGAAGATTTTATGAAAGCCATGATGCTGGCCAACGGGCGCCGCGAAAATGTGGACGGCCATAGCGTGCTTTTCTATGACATCGTGCCCAACCCTGGGTTTGAAGCGAAAAATCTGAACCAGCATCTGGCCCAGGTGATGCAGGGCAAGGTTTCCATCGACGAGCAGACCGGCGAACTCATCGACATCAACGTGACTTCAGTCGCGGATTTGAAGATCGGCGGCGGGCTGGTGGCCAATGTGCACAAGGGGCTGTGGCTGCACATCCATAATCAGCCGCGTCCGGATGGTGTGTGGCTCACGGATTTGGCCGAGGGCTCGGGCGATGCCCGCGAAGCCCTATTCCTCCACCCATACTTGCGCTTCAAGGAAACAGCCGATAACTGCCATCTGTATACGGCCACGGCCACGCAGGTGGGACCGGTGCAAGTAATCAAGCAGCCGTAAACCAGCGCGCTACCCTTCCGTCTGCGCCTGCTCCATATCGCCCCGCCTGAGCAAGCGGCTCAGGATCACATACAGGACAGGAATAAACACGAGATTCAGCACGGTGGAGAGCAACATTCCGCCGACAATCGTTGTTCCCACTGACCGGCGGCCGAGCGCGCCCGCTCCGGTGGCGAACACCAGCGGCAGAACGCCCATGATGAATGCGAACGAGGTCATCAGAATCGGCCGCAGGCGCAATTCGGCGGCTTCGATGGCGGCTTCGGCGATGGTTCGGCCCTTGCGCCGCAACTGTTCGGCGAACTCGACAATCAGAATTGAGTTCTTCGCCGAAAGTCCGATCAGCATCACCAGGCCGATCTGGCAATAGACGTCGTTGGCCAGCCCCCGCAGCGAAATGAGCCCCAGCGCGCCAAACACCGCCATTGGCACGGCCAGCAGAATGATGAACGGCAGCGCGAAGCTTTCGTATTGCGCTGAAAGCGTTAGATAAACGACCAGAATACCCAGCCCGAAGATGACGAGGGCCTTGCCGCTGGACTCGAGCTCGTCGAGTGTGAGGCCCGTCCACTCGAAGCTCATGCCGTGCATCATGTTGTCTGTGGCCAACTTCTCCATGCTCACGAGCGCCTGCCCTGAGCTGACGCCA
Source organism: uncultured Acidobacteriaceae bacterium (assembly GCA_963835355.1). Taxonomy (GTDB): domain Bacteria; phylum Acidobacteriota; class Terriglobia; order Terriglobales; family Acidobacteriaceae; genus Telmatobacter. Next base: position 331,738 of record CAWIFE010000008.1, read on the forward strand.
GGTGTCGCCGACCCGTCGATTTCCACCGCGCGAAAGAGATTGTAGTGCGTAATGACCGGCGGTCCCGCGCTATCGGCGACCGTGACCAGGTTGTCGAGTGGAACCATCTGGCCGGAATCGGAGCGCACGTAGTAGCTGTGCAGGTCGCTGGCCTTCATGCGGAAAGGCTGATCGGCTTCTACATAAACGCGATAGGTGCGGCTGTTGTAGTCGAAGTCGTTGATGTACTCCGAACCCATGAAGACGTTGAGCGTGGTTGCGATCTGGGTGATGGAGACTCCCATCGCTTTCGCCTTCTCGCGGTCGATCGTCACCAGTTCCTGCGGATCGTTGGCAGAGAAGGACGTGAACAGGCCGGTCAATTCTTTGTTTGCGGCGCCTGCCCCCACGATCGCGTGTGCAGTGCGGTCCAGGTCGGCAAGCGTGTTGCCGCCCTGATCCTGGAGCATGAACTGGAATCCGCCCAGGCTGCCCACCCCCTCCACGGCCGGAGGCTCAAATGGCTGAACCAGGCCGCCATTGGGCGCGAACAGGAGCATCTGCAATTTGGGCGAAATATCCTTGATGACGTCAGCCGTCGAGTACGCCTTTTCGCCGTGCTCATTCGTTGTGTTGGTGTTCACAAACATCATGCCCGCGTTGGACGCGCTGCCGGCAAAGCTGAAGCCCAGAATGGAGAACAGGCCGCCCACATGGGGATTTTGCGCAATGATGGCGGCTCCCTCGTCGGACAGCGCTGTGGTGTAGGCAAGCGAGGAACCCGGCGGCGCCTGCACAATCACCATGAAGTAGCCCTGATCTTCCTGCGGAATGAAGCCCGTGGGAACCACGCGGTAGATCCATACCGTCGCGGCCATCCCTGCGAAAAAGACCAGCAGGAGAACGTAGCGCAGTTGCAGCGCGACATGAATAATGCGCGCATACGTGCCGGCCAGCCAGGTTATGAAAGCGTCGGCGCCGTGAATGAATGCAGCAAAAGCGCGTGATACCAGCCGTATGTGAAGAAAATCCAACTGGCGGGGGCGAGCCTCTTCGCCCCTCAGGAAAAGCGCCGACATCGCCGGCGAAAGCGTAAGCGCGTTAAACGCCGAAATGGCGATGGAAAACGCGATCGTGAGCGAAAACTGGCGATAGAGAATGCCGGTGGTGCCGGGGAAGAACGAGACCGGCACAAACACGGCGATCAGCACCAGAGAAGTGGCGATGACCGCGCTCGTCACCTCTTTCATGGCGCGCGAAGTGGCCTCACGCGCTTTGGAGTGCTCCATGTGAATGTGGCGCTGCACATTCTCGATGACCACAATCGCGTCGTCGACAACCAGGCCTGTGGCCAGTGTGATGCCGAAGAGCGTGAGCGAATTGATTGAAAAATTGAAGATCCGGATAAACGCAAAGGTTCCAATGAGCGAAACGGGAATGGTGACGGCGGGGATGATGGTGGCGCGCCAATCGAGCAGAAACAGAAAAATGACCGTGATGACGATAACGACGGCTATGACCAGAGTGATGAGCACTTCGCGAATCGATTTGCCCACCGCCGTCGTGGAGTCGAAAGCGACTGCGTAGTGGAGGCCGGGCGGGAAGCTCTTTGAGAGCTGTTCCAGGGCGGCCTTTGCGTTGCGATCCACCTCGAGGGAGTTCGCGTTTGACAACTGCTCCACTCCGAGGCCCATCGCGCTATGGCCTTGGTACTTAAGTCCGGTGCCATAACTTTCGGCGCCAACCTCCGCGTGGCCCACGTCCTTCAGCTGCACCAGGCCATTGGGCGAATTCTTGACAATAATGTTGTCGAACTCCTCGGGACTGGTAAGCCGGCCCACGACACGCACTGGAATCTGGTAAGCCTGTTTCGGGTCAGACGGCGGCTGCCCTAGCTGTCCGGCCGGAACCTCGACGTTTTGCTCTTGAAGCGCATTGACCACGTCGGTCGCGGTCAGGCCGCGGGCGGCCATCCGCACCGGGTCGAGCCACACTCGCATGGCGTACTTGCGCGGGCTGAAGGCGACTACATCGCCCACGCCAGGCACGCGCTTGAGCGCGTCGACCACGTAGACGTCCAGATAGTTGGAAATGTATTCGTCTGAGTAGCGGCCGTCGAGCGTATAGAATCCGGCGCCAAAGACGAAGTTGAAGTTGGATTTCAGGACGTTGATGCCCGTCGAAACCACCTCGCCCGGCAGGCGGCCCTCCACGCTGGCCACCCGGTTTTGCACGTCCACTGCCGCGATGTCCAGGTTGTATCCCGTCTGGAAGGTGATGTCGATCTCGCAACTGCCGCTGTTCGTGCTCGTCGAGCTGATGTAGCGCATCCCCTCCACGCCATTGATCGCTTCTTCCAGGGGAATCGTAACCGCCTTCTCGACTGTTTCCGCATCCGCGCCCACGTAATTCGCAGTCACCGACACCACTGGCGGCGCCAGCGAGGGATACATGGCCACCGGAAGATTGGGAATGCAGATGGCTCCCGCAAGAATAATCAGCAGGGCGCAAACCGTAGCGAAGACCGGGCGATGAATGAAAAAGTCGACAAACACTTGTGAGCCCTCTTTCCTATGAGACCGTCGCGGGCTGCGTGTGTTTGCTCTTCCTTACCCGAGCCCTATGATGCTTTTTGTGATGAGGACGGTAAGCCGCCTGGCGGGGTGCTCCGCCGCTCTCCGCCTGCGTCTCTGTTGCTTTCGCTTGAGGTTTGCTCCCTTGTCCCTGCGAAGGTGGCGCTTGCGGTGGTCCGCCCATCGGCATCACGGGCATGCCATCCACCAGAAACTGTGTTGCCGACACGATCACGCTGTCGCCCGCATTCAGCCCCGAGGCAATGGAGTAGCTGTTCCCCACCGTGTCGCCCAGCACAACCGAAGTACGGTGCGCCACGGCCATTCCATTTTGCTTCAGGACCACGAACACGAAACTCTCTTCACCTTGCCGCGTCACCGCCAGCACCGGAACCACCGCCATCGGTTTTGTGCTCCAGACAACCAGGGCTTTGACGATCTGCGCATTGCGCAGCCCTTCCGGTCCCGCCTGCACAGGGGCCTTCACCAGAATCCCTTGCAGCGTGCTGTCCACTTCCGACGAAACGAAATCGATCCGCGTCTTCTCCAGCACCTTGCCGCTGTTGTCTGTCAGGTTCACAGCCAGCCCTTGGTGCACCTCGCCCGCACGCTCGGTGGGAATATAGATATACGCCTCAAGATGGCTGTTGTCGTCGATTGTCGTCAGAATCGTAGCCGGCGATTGATTGGGAGAAACGTAGTCGCCGACATGAACTGGAATGTCGCCCACTACGCCATCGAAGGGCGCGCGGATGGCATAGTAGCCGAGCAATTGTTCCCCCGCCTTGCGCGCTTCCACAGCCGACTGATAGTCCGCCTTCGCGTTTTGAAAAGCCTGTTGCGCCTGCTCGTAGGCATCGCGGCTGGTCACGCCCGCCTCAAACAGCTTGCGCTGCCGGTCCACCTCGACGGTGTCATAGTCGTCCAGCGCTTTCTTCTGCTGCTCGGTTGCGCGCAATGAGTCCACCATGGCCCGCTGTTGGCGTGCATCGATTTCCATCAGCAACTGGCCGGCCTTCACCGGGTCACCAGAGTGGACTCGAATATCCGTCAGCTGTCCGCTCACCTGCGGCAGCAGGGCGGTCGACCGGCGCGACTTGATGGTGGCAACATACTCGCTGCTTTGCGCCACCGGCGCCATCGCCACCGTCACCGTCTGAACCGGCAAGGCCTGCATCTGGGGTCCGCCGGCCCCCGCCGCTGGCTTTTTCTGGCAGCCAGTAGCCGCCAATCCCGCCAGGATCACGCAACTTATCGTAGAAATGCGTTGGAATCTGATTTGGGTCACTCGATTCTTCCTCTGGTTACCGTGACCGCCGCGCTCTGTGGTGGACGAGTGGGGCGGGCAGGCCCTGAAGCGTTTCCGCGATCAACGTTGCTGCATCCGCATCGTTGCGGAATTCGCCTCGGTCATTTCGGTCATTTCGACCATGCGTTGAGCGGAACTGGGTAACTGACACAAAAAACAGAGCGGTGCCGTTCAAACCAACGTCCGCTTTGGTGTGAATCTTCATCGAGGATAGCGCACAACCTCGCTACGTGAGCGGTGACGCTTGTGGTTCCGGCTTGCGCCGGTATTAACGGTCTAGTACGCGCCCGTCTTAACGGTCGTGTAACGGGTGCTTGCGTCATCGCGTGCAGTTTAGATGCTCGAGAGCGCTGCCCGGCTCCAGCCATTTTCCTTTGACGCGCCTTCGCCGACTCCAGTCAGCCGCTTTCGACATGTTTTTGCCGAGTGGATAGCCTTGCTCCAGCCATCCGCTTTTGACACGCTATTGCCGAGTTGATAGCCTCAAGGATAAGGGCACCCGCGGCCAATCTCACCTCTGCGTTCTGCTCTCCCAGTCGTCCCCGTCGTCTAGCCCGGCCTAGGACACCGCCCTTTCACGGCGATAACACGGGTTCAAATCCCGTCGGGGACGCCAACAAACCTCCTGGGTTGAGGCCGCCCACACACCGTGTTTTCCGCCCTTTGAGCAGCGATCATTGCGGATTGGGCTTCCCGCGGTATCTCCAAAATGGATACGGCAGCCCTGCCAGGCGATTGATGACAAGGGCCTGCGCCACCAGCAAAAAGACCGCCACTTCAATAATGACCAACGCTTTGGGCTTCGAGATGATGCCGAGCGAAACGATGAGCGTTGTGGCGCCTGCGGGAGGGTGATCAGCGCGCAAAAGAACCATGAGAGCGCCCGTGGCCGAAAGCGACAGCGCCGCGGCCAAAATCCGCGGCCAGTAGACGCCGGGATGCGCACCGAAGGGCAGGTTGGCGGCGCCGGTCAGGGAGTAAGCCGCATAGCCGCAAACGAGGCCGATGGCGTGGCCGAGGATGGCGTTGCGCGGGCTGGAGTTCTCAGCCAGTGGCGCAATGAAGAGCAGATACGCCGTGGGGCCGAGCGACGGAAAGACGAACGGGCTGCCGGTGACGACCGCCAGCAGTGCCAGCAGGGCAATGGTGAGGAAGCCGTTGACGGCGACATAGATCGCCCAGACCAGGCGGGGTGGAAAATGGTCAAGCAGCCACGCCAGCCGCAAATGACCGAGCAGCACTCGAACGTGCTCAGGTCCTCTATCGCTGGTACTCGTGCCGTCAACTCGCAAAGTGCGTCCTTCGATGACTCAGATATTGGGCAGAAGGTCGAAGTACTCATCGTCTTCGTTCTTTCCACCTTCGCCCATGCCGAGCTTCTTTTCCGATTCGACAAACTCGATGCGCTCGATCCACTTGACCATTTTGTAGCCGAGCTGGTTTTCGACGCGCAGGCGGAGCGGCGCGCCGTAGACCTCTGGCAGCGGCTGGCCGTTCATCTCGGAAGCGAGCAAGCATTGCGGCTTGAGCACGTTCTCAAGGCTCTGCGTATCGTAGTAGGGCCCTCCGTAGAGCGCTTCGCCAAAGGAAAAGAAGGCGACGGTGTGCGCTTCAGGCCTGGGGCGAACGAGATCAATCAGCGCCTTCATGGAGATGCCGCCCCACTTGGCAATGCCGCTCCAGCCCTGGATGCAATGATGCATAGCGATGTGCTCCAACTCGCCCAGATTGCGCAGGTCGGCCAGGGAAAGCTCGACGGGATTCTCGACCAGGCCGCCGATTTTCAGCTTGAAATCGCGGAAATGGTCCACGGCCAGGTGCTTCCAGTCGTCGCGCACGGGCAACTTGCCATTTGGCCACATGTAGGGCGAAATGTCCTCTTCGGAATACGTCTGCTGCGGCATCAGCCGATTGAGCGTGAGCAATTGCATGGGATAGGTGACGAATTTGAGCGCATGTTGCAGCGCGCGCGGCTGAAACCAGGAGAGATAGTGCGCGGCGATCCAGCAAAGCACTACGACGCCGATGCCCACGAAACCCAGCCAGACGCCCAGGCGTCCCGCGTCATTGGTTCCCAGCACGATGTGGTTCATGTTGCGCGCGAATCCGGTCATGACCACCAGCGTGATGTGCACGACGAGAAACGCGAGAAAGCTGAGCATGGTGAGGAAGTGAATGGACCGCGCCGACTGCCGGCCGCCGAAGACCTTCGCGTACCAGGTGAAGTGATTCACCACCGCGGGCGACATGGCGATGCCGGTAAGAATGGCCAGGGGACCGAAAACAAAGACGACGGTAAAGTAGGCGATCTGCTGCAAGGCGTTGTAGCCGTAAAAGCCGTTGGGCTCGGCAGGCAGATGAAAGGTGGCGTAGTGGACCCAGGTATTCCACGCCTGCAAAACGACCGTGGGCGATGCAGGCACCAGGCGCTTCCACTGGTCGGTGGTGAAGAGCATGGCGATGAAATACACGCCGCAAAGGATGAAGCCATGCACGTTGATGAAGTGCCACACGCGCGCCACGCCGATGGTGTGCCGGTAGCCGGGGGTGCCAATGAGAGGAGTGAGGTAGCGTGCGTCGTCCTTCGCCGTCCACAGGCGGTCGCGCGGAACCCTCGTGGGCGTGAAGCGGATCCACTCGCTGTTCGGCGTGCAGTCGTCGTTGAAATAGAGCCGGGGATGATCGGCGAGGATGGAAAGGCCGCTGCGAATGAGCATCGTGACGAAGAGGAAGTTGAAGAAGTGGCAGTAGCGAACCCAGAGCGGGAAGCCGTGCGGCCCGGCGAAGTCGCTGGGATATGCAAGAGGGACGGGCGGAATATGCGGCAAGCCGGCCACGGCCATCTCAATCCACGCCGCAGCCACGAGCGACGCGACTACAGCGGCGGTTCCGATCAGAATCGAAGGACGAATCCAGAGACGGTGGCGGCGATCCGCGGGAAAGTGGACCGCGCCATGTTCAGCATCGAATGCAATCATGACCCCCAGCTTTCGCATGCGGCTGGGGAGTCACCGCATGGCGAGCTGACAGTTTGGTTATACGCCACGGTGGAGCAGTGCGTCCCAGATTCGCGGGGTGGGTCAGGCGCCCGCCAGAGAACATTCCTCAGGGGCCAAAGCCCCGAATCAACGTGGAGGACTGTTCGGCACGGCTAAAGTCGTGTCCTGATACAAACCGCACCGTGATACAAGCTGTTATGCGTGCGAGGTTACGCGGGCACGACGCCCTTCGCCAGCATCTGCTTGATTCCACGCAACGCCTGCCTCGTCCGTTCTTCGTTCTCGATCAACGCAAAGCGGACGTGGTTGTCGCCGTAGTCGCCGAAGCCGATGCCCGGACTGACGGCGGTTTTCGCTTCCGTCAGCAGCAGCTTCGAGAACTCGAGCGACTTGAGATCGCGGTAGGGCTCGGGGATCTGGGCCCAGACGAACATCGTCGCTTTCGGTTTCGTGACAGCCCAGCCGGCCTTGTTGAGCCCGTCGACGAGGACATCGCGGCGGCGGCGGTAGTTGTCGCAGATTTGCGCGACACACTCCTGAGGGCCCTCGAGCGCGGCGATGGCGGCGACCTGGATGGGCGTGAAGGTGCCGTAGTCAAAATAACTCTTGAGGCGGGCGAGCGCGCCGACCAGGCGCTGATTGCCGACCATGAAGCCGATGCGCCAGCCGGGCATGTTGTAGCTCTTTGAAAGCGTGAAGAACTCAACGGCGACTTCTTTAGCTCCGGGAACCTGCATGACGCTGGGCGGCTTGTAGCCGTCGAAGGCGATGTCGGCGTAGGCGAGGTCCTGAATGAGATAGAAGCCGTGCTCGCGGGCGAGCGCGACGAGGCGCGCGAGGAAAGGCAGTTCGACACATTCCGTCGTCGGGTTCGAAGGAAAGTTGACGATGAGGGCCTTGGGGCGCGGGGTCATGCGTGGGATGAGCTCCTCAAGCTGCGCAAGAAAACTTTCCTGGTTGTGGACGGGAACGCTGACGATGTGCGCGCCGGCAATGACCGGGCCGTAAATATGGATAGGGTAGCTGGGGTTGGGAACGAGCACGGTGTCGCGCGAGTCGAGGATGGCGAGACAGAGGTGGGCGATGCCCTCCTTCGATCCGATGGTGACAATCGCCTCGGAGTCGGGGTCGAGATCGACGTCGTAGCGAGTCTTGTACCAGTTGCAGACGGCCTTGCGCAGGCGGGGCAGGCCGCGCGAGACCGAGTAGCGGTGCGTGGTGGGCTTCCTGACCGCCTCAATGAGCTTATCGACTATATGGGGCGGCGTGGCGCCGTCGGGGTTGCCCATGCCGAAGTCGATGATGTCTTCGCCACGGCGGCGGGCGGCCATCTTCATCTCGCCGGTGATGTTGAAGACGTAGGCGGGAAGGCGCTGAATGCGGGAAAACTCGTCCATGATGACTCCAGAATACAGCCACCCCATCGACGAGGACCCGTCTATGGGGGCCCCGGCGCAGGGATCAGAGATCAGGGGTCAGAGCGACGAGTTCGTGGCTCGGACACCATAAGTGTCAACTGCGAACTAAGAACTGAATTTTCGGGATGAAGTGAGGCAGGAGTCTAGGCGGCGCGAGCCGCAGCCGCGGCCGCGTGGGCCGCGATGAGGGTGCGATGGTTGGCGGGCTGCTGCATGGAATCCATTATAGCGAAATGCGGGCGCGAAGAGCGGGTACATGGGCAAAGTAGACCAGGAGTGATGGGTCAGGGGTTCGAGAGCGGGGTTGGCGGCAGTTTCGGCTCGCGAGTGCGCAGGGGTCCCGGCGAAACTGTTCACATTTGATCAGTTTTTCGCTGTTTCGGTGGGAGAATGGATGAGGGACCAGTTCGCCGCACCGAGCGGGGCCGCACTGCTTTCATTGGGGGAAGCACGGCCTGAATCTGTCGATCGCGCCCGCGCAGCCACTCTTCCTGCAGATACCGCTGAGAGATGGCTTATGAACGTACTGCTCGTCTACCCGGAATTTCCTGAGACATTTTGGAGCTTTAAACACGCACTCAAGTTTTTGGGTAAGCGGGCGGCGCAGCCTCCGCTGGGCCTGATGACGGTGGCGGCGTTGCTGCCGGGCGCATGGAAGAAGCGGCTGGTGGATACGAATGTGGAGCGGCTGCGGGATCGCGACCTGAAGTGGGCCGATGCGGTCTTCGTGAGCGGAATGCACATTCAGCGTGATTCGCTGGTGGAGATTGTGGAGCGCTGTCGCGCGCGCGGGCTGCGCACCGTGGTGGGCGGGCCCATCGCGAGCAGCGTGCCGGCGGCGGAGCTGAAGGCGGACCATGTGGTGATCGGCGAGGCAGAAAGCCTGATCGGCGAGCTGGCGCGGGAGCTGGAAGCGGGAACCGCGCGGAGTTTTTATCAAGCCGCCGAGAGGCCGGAGATGGCTGCGAGCCCGCTTCCAGACCTGAGCCTGATCAAGATGAGGCGCTACTCGACGATGACGGTGCAGTACTCGCGCGGCTGCCCTTTCAACTGCGAGTTCTGCGACATTATCGAGATCTACGGGCGGCGGCCGCGGACCAAGGCCGTGGCGCAGGTGCTGGCGGAGCTGGACCAGTTGCTGGCTGCGGGCTGGCGCGAGACCGTGTTTATCGTGGACGACAATTTCATCGGCAACAAGGCGCGTGCGAAAGAGTTGCTGCGGGCGATGGCCGAGTGGCGCACCGAGACCGGCGCGCGATTCGACTTTATTACGGAGGCTTCGCTGAATCTGGCCGACGATGTCGAGCTGATGCAGCTGATGAAGGACGCGGGCTTCAGATCGGTGTTTCTCGGCGTGGAGACGCCAGATGAGTCGGGGCTGATCGCGAGTAACAAGCTGCAGAACACACGGCGAAGCTTGCTGGAGAGCGTGGCGACGATCCAGAGCTACGGGCTGCAGGTGATGGGCGGATTCATCCTGGGGTTCGACACAGATAAGGAAGACATTTTCGACCGCATGGTGGAGTTCATCCAGAAGAGCGGGATTCCGATTGCGATGGTGGGGCTGTTGCAGGCGATGCCGGGAACGCAATTGTTCCGCCGCTTGCGGCGAGAGGACCGGATTGTGGACGCGGGCGGCGGCAATAATACATTTTGCGACCGGCTGAACTTTTTGCCGCGTATGGATTCGGCCAAGCTGATCGAAGGCTATCGCGACGTAATGAAGAGAATTTATAACTGCGAAGCCTACTACGATCGCGTGAAGCTCTATCTGAACCGGGCGCATCCCAAGCCGGCGAAACGGGCGGCGGGCGAGCGGGCGAAGAAGCTCGCGAGTCCTCCATTTCTAACCCGCGCGAACATGCGCGCGCTGGCGAATTCGATTGTGCGGCAGGGAGTGCTTGGTCGGCATCAGTGGAGTTATTGGAAGTTCCTTGCGTCCGCGGTGACGAAGTACCGGCGCTGTTTTAGTACGGCCATGACGCTGGCGGTGATGGGCTATCACTTCCAGGTGATGACGCGGAAACTCGGCAAGGCAATGGACAAGGCGACGAAGGCTGCGAAAGCGGCGGAAATGCTGGCGGAGCAGGCAAGCAGCGATTAGAGCAGGCGCCGGACAATTTGGCTGTTCGGCGGACGAGCGTGCCACAGCGTCAGAACCTGGCGCTCCCCTATTTCGTCGTAAAGCTCAAAACCGCGCCGTAAGTGGTGCCCACTGCATTCGATGCGACAATCTGGAAGTAGTAGGTGGTCCTGGCCTTCAGCCCCGTCAACGTGGCGCTCACGTTTCTGGCTGACGTTCCTGTAAGCGCGCCTGTGATGGTGGTGCTACTGCTCAAGCTTGTGCTGCTGGTGCCGTAGGCGAACCAGTACTGCGTGGTGGAATTGTTCGCGGTTACGGTGCCGTTCAACGTGGCGCCGGTGTTCCCGATATTCGATGCAGATTTTGAAGTGGCCGTGGGCGCGGCGGCGATTGTGTAAGTGGCGGAAGCCACCGCGCTTTGCTTGGAGCCGGTGGCGACCGCGATGGCCTTGATGGTCTCGGTCGAGGAAACGGTGACCCCTCCCGAGTACTTTGTTGACGAGGTCGTAGGATTGGAACCATTCGTCGTGTAGTAAATAGCCGCACCAGGCGTCGCATCAGAGATCGTTACGCTCTGCACAGAACCGTACGTGCCAGGCCCCGGGCTGAAGGTCGGCATGGCTGTGGTTCCCGAAGAAGTAATGGTCAATGTGCCGTTCACGAACTGGAAGTTGTAATTGGCTGCGGCAAGCGAGCCCTGTGTAATCGTGATGGGATATGTTCCAACCGGAGAGCCCTGCGTGGCTGTCGTCGTCTCCATGGGCGCGCCGCTAAGGACTGAAGAGGTGTCTCTATTCACATAGCCGGCCGTGCTGTAAGTGAAATTCGGAATGGTTTGGTTGTAGGGCACTGAGGCGTTCGTCGCCGTCACGGTCAAGAGGACTTTGTTCACAGTGAGCTGCACCGGATTCGTGACGGTTGTGTAGTTGGTCGCGCTGGTGGGCGTGAAGGTCACGCTCTCTGACGGTGTACCCGCGCTGGGAGCCGTGCTTGCCGAAGTCCAGGCGAAGGCGCCAGGGACGGAAGCCGTGCCTCCGGTGAGCGTTGAAGAGGCCAACGTCTGTCCGTAGGTGATTGCGCTCGCCGCGGGCCAAGCCGACACCGTTGGCGTCGCCTTGTTCACGATCACGCTCACCTGCCCTGTCACGGCGTTGTATTCGGCCGTGTTTGCAGGCGTAAAGGTCACGCTCTCTAACGGTGTGCCTGCACTTGGAGTTGTTGCTGGCGCGGTCCAGGCGAAGGCGCCGGTGACGGAAGCCGTGCCTCCGGTGAGTGTCGAAGAGGCCAACGTCTGTCCGTAGGTGATAGCGCTTGCCGCGGGCCATGCCGACACCGTTGGCGTCGCCGCGTTCACCGTGACGCTGGTCTGTCCTGTCACCAGGTTGTAGTCGGTCGCGTCAGTGGGTGTAAAAGTCACGCCTTGTGTCGTAGTGCCTGCGCCGGGAACCGTGCTTGCCGAAGTCCAGGCAAAGGAGCCGGGGACGGAAGCCGTGCCTCCGGTGAGTGTCGAAGAAGCCAGCGTTTGTCCATAGGTGATTGCGCTCGCGGCAGGCCAAGCTGACACCGTTGGCGTTGCCTTTGTCACCACTACCGCGACAGAGCCCGTGACAGTGTTGTAGTCGGTCGTGTCAGTGGGTGTGAAGGTCACGCTCTCCATTGGTGTTCCCGCGCCCGGTGCCGTGGTTGGCACGGTCCAGGCGAAGGCGCCGTCGACGGAAGCCATGCCTCCGGTCAACGTGGACGAAGCCAGTGTCTGCCCGTAGGTGATGGCGCTTGCCACGGGCCATGCCGACACCGTTGGCGTCGTCGAGTTGTTCACCGTGACGTTAACCTGTCCAGTCACCGTGTTGTAGTCGATCGCATCAGTGGGCGTAAACGTCACGCTCTGGGAAGATGTCCCCGAGGCGGGAGCGGTATTCGGGGCGGTCCATGCAAAGGCACCGGACACCGATGCCGTGCCGCCCGTCAAGGTTGACGAAGCCAACGTCTGTCCAGGAGAGATACTGCTTGCCGTCGGCCATACTGACACCGTCGGCGTTGCCTGGGTCACCGTCACAGCTGGCGATGTTCCCGTAGCAGAGTTGTAAGTCGGGGAGCTAATGGCGTCAGGCGTGTAGCTGGCGGTGAGCGGATTCGACCCAATGGCCAAAGATCCGGCCGGAATGTTGATGGTCGCGCTGCCGCCGCTCAACGTTGTCGCCGCGGAAGAGTAACTGCTCCCGGTCAGCGTGACCGATCCGGTGGGCGTTGGATTGCCGCTTCCGCCGCTCACCGTCACGGTGACCGAAAGCGGTTGTTGTATCGTGATGCTCGAAGTGGACGGCGTCACTGTCACCGTTGGAGTGAGCGCCGGCGATTCCGCTGCGACCGCCCCCAGGATCTCGATGGCGGCTCCGTAGTAACTCGCCTGTGCCGTCCCATTTGCCATCAGGTAGTCCATCGACCTGGGACTGGTCGAGTTCGTGTAGAAGAACACGAAGGGGTCACCCGTGCTCCAGCTCGATTGATCCGTCATCCCCGTGGCGTAGATGGAATTAAAGACCACTCCCGCCGATTGTCCCGTGCAAACGGGAGGCGCCACTCCTCCGGAAATGCACATCCCGCTCGGAGGCCCGATTCCGAAGTAGGATGTGGCGATAATCAGGCTGTTCGCTCCGGCGTTGATGGTGGGCTTAATGACCGGGTCGCCCACGATGTTATCGTTGGCGGTCGCTCCCTGGATGCCCGCGGCGTGATTCACTGTGGTTCCCACACAGCTTGTCCCGGTTACGTTGTCCGCGCCGGAAATTGTGTAGATCTCAACGTGCGTCTGGTCAACATCCGGAGTAAAGCTAAAGATGCGATCCCGGGCTGAGACATTCGCGCCGAGGCATGCCGAGTATTGCTGCGGGTCAACCGTCGGGTCTGTGTAAGGGGTTCTGGTATAGGTGGCGCCGTAGTTATCTGCCAGGTTTGTCATTCCCCACCCCTCACTTGGATTGGAAGTGGAGAATACGACGGCATTGCCGTTCGACGGGAGGGGATTCCACCCCATCGTATTCCAGTTGAGAAAATGCATGTCCGTTACAACGTGGATGCCGCTGGGTTGTGTTCCCGCGCCGTTCAAAGGCTTGAATGCCTGAGAAACAATGTTCGAGTACAGCCCTCCTCGGTTATTGACGTCCTGCGCATTGGCGTAGATCGTCGGGTTGATTAGGCCGGCGGAAGCCTGCACATGCACCATCGACATGAACTGATCGAAGTCGTTCTCCGCGATCTTCGCCGATAGATCGTCAGGCATCGCAACACCTGCCTGGTTTCCATTTTCAGTAGACTCCGAAGTGCTGATGCCGAAAGTAAAGATCAAATCGCCGCTGGATGTTGTCGTAATCGGGCCGGGATTGAGAACGCCCTGATTCCCATTGGAACCGCTGCCTCCATCTCCGCAGGCAGATGGGGCAATTCCACTCACCTCGTCGTAACTGAACTGAGCTACGTTACCGTCGGTGATGGCTTTGCTGAACGCAACGGTGATGGCCGACGTTCCCGTCGCCGCTCCGCAAACGTATCGGACCTCTGTCGTCTCGTCGTTTTCACTGTCAGTCGTCGTCGCGCCCGTCGTCCATGTATTTGATTGATCATCGGTAATCGACGAAACTGTCGCAGGGCTGGGGTGGGTGATGGTGAGTTTCATCAGGTTGCCAGGCAGCGTGGGGGGCACGGTGATCTTGAACGGGCCGGTTAATACGTCCGAGCCTGTGCCGAGTGCAACCGTATCCTTCTCGTGAATCACGCACGGATGGGTACTGTCGCAATCGGGCCAGATGTAGGTGGTGGGATAGGCCGTGCGCAGTTCCACACCCGCCGCGGACCATGCGCCCGAAGTTGTGGTCACAGTGCAGGAAAGGCTTCCCGCAGCAGCAACGGTGTTATCGCATGCTGCGCCGGCGACGCCGCCCGATGAGCCTGTACGAGCCGCATTCTCTAAATTGCCGGTTCCCGCAGCGGCTATGCCGGAACTGCCGGGGCTGGAGGTTACAGCCACAAGCCAGTCGTTCGGGTCCCCCGTGGTGATGGTTATGCCGGGAGCCGTGCTCGTTCCTGTTGCGGTCTTAGTGATGCCGATGACACTGATACCTGAGTATTCTTCTGCGGACAAATTGTAGAGCGTGCTCTGAGTGAAATTGGGAGTGACGCTCGTCAGCGCCGCGCAATCCCTGCAGATCAGGATCGCCGAGCATGACGAATTGCCGCAAACCTGGGCATAGGGGAAGAAGTAGGAGCTGGTTGAATTGCCGACGACTTTGTTGATCGAAGCCGAAGTACTGGACCACGTCAGCCCCGCAATCACGGTATTTCCCGCAGTCGTGGGCGCTGCCAGCGTACACACCGAACCCGAAGAACTCGAGGTCTGGCTGCAAATGGTGTGCGACGCGGGGACAAAAGCAATGGCGCCCCACGCAGGAGTGGAGCAGAGAAAAGCGAGAAGGAAAATCAGACGCTTCGTCAAGGGGAGAACGCTCCACGAACATGACTGTGCTGGCCCGGATTGGATTCCAGCTGTCGCGGGGTCTCTTGCAGGTTTTGTCGTTCAGTTGGAGTTCGTAGCCGTACCCGTCAAAGAACTGGCATCATGATCGCTGCAGGCCAGCGTCCCGTTCAGGGTCATCGTTCAGCTACATGCTGACCCACACGCAGGATTGACCGTAGCGTTACCGGCGGCACGACCGCTGTTCAATATTGAACACTTTCATCGTGCGCGTCGCGCCGGCATCATTAGAAGCAGTTATCGTTCGCGATTGCGGGGACGCTGAAATTCGCGGGGTCTTCAAACTTGCTACCCCGGTTACGATGCACTATACGCCGGGGCAGTTGCCGCAATGTGTCCACTTTTCCACATTTCGCCCAGGGCGGGCCCAGAGGTACCCGGTCGAGCAACATCTTTTTTTGCGCACTGCTCGCGAATTTATACTGAAGAACGGCATGAGCAAGTTTCTCCCTGTAGATGAGCAATTGGATCTGCTCCAAAAAGGCGCGGCGGAGATTATCCGCGTGAGCGACCTGAGAGAGCGTCTGGAAGAAAGCCGCAAAACCGGACGGCCATTGCGCGTAAAGGCCGGGTTCGATCCGACTGCGCCTGACCTGCACTTGGGCCACACCGTGTTGATGCGCAAGCTGCGGCACTTTCAGCAACTCGGGCACACGGTGATTTTCCTCATCGGCGACTCGACCGCGCTTATCGGCGACCCGACGGGGCGCAACGTCACGCGCAAGCCGCTGACGCGCGAAGAGATCGACGAGAACGCCGAGACGTACAAGCAGCAGGTGTTCCGGATCCTCGACGAAAAGGCGACCGAGGTGCGTTACAACTCTGAGTGGCTGGACAAGCTTGGTTACGCCGGCCTGATTGGCCTGTCCGCAAAGGTCACGCTCTCACAGATGCTCGACCGCAAGGAATTTCTCACCCGCTTCCGTGCGGAGCAGGACATCAGCCTCCATGAGCTTCTGTATCCGCTTGCGCAGGGCTATGATTCCGTTGCGTTGAACAGCGATGTCGAGCTGGGGGGAACAGACCAGAAATTCAACCTTCTGATGGGCCGGGAGCTGCAGCGCGACTACGGACAGAAGCCGCAGATCGTGCTGATGACGCCGATTTTGGAAGGTCTCGACGGCGTGCAGAAAATGAGCAAGTCTCTGCATAACGCGATCGGGATCAACGAGCCGGCGAGCGAGATGTACGGGAAATTGATGAGCATTTGCGGACGAGCTGATGTGGAAATACTGGGTGCTGCTCACGGACTTGAAACAGTCGGAAATTGATGCGATGCGGGCGAATGTGGCGGCCGGAAAACTGCACCCGATGGAGACCAAGAAGAAACTTGCACGAACGATTACGGCTGGGTTCCACGGCGAGGCTGCGGCCGAGAGCGCGGATGAGAATTGGGCGCGGATGTTTCAGCAGAAGGAAACGGCCGAGGACCTGGAAGAGGTTGCAGTTGCGTTCGCGGATGTGGCTGGATCGGAGCCGAATCAAATCCGGCTACCCAAGTTGCTGGTGGCGATGGGCCTCGCGGCGAGCGGCGCGGAATCGAATAGAAAGATTGCGGAGAAGGCTGTGAAGGTGGACGGCGAGGTCGCAGGCGGCGCGGTGATTTCAGTAGCAGCACTGCCGGCGCGGTTGGTGGTGAGGCTGGGGAAGCGGGCGAAGGTAGGGATAATTAGCTAGACAATGGATCCAATCTTGTCTTCAGCTGCCACTTCTGCACGTTCACGCCCATCACGAGGAGCCATAGCATCAGGGAGCCTTCTCCGATGAAACCGAGCGCCACATTATAAGGGTGCAAGAGATGGTCGAGCGGAGGCGACAAGGGAAGCAGCCAACACAGACCTCCAAACGCCATGAACGCCCCAAGGATCCGAGGCAGGAAGGACGATCTGAAGACGAGGTAGCCAGTAAGGACGCAATAAGTTCCGTGAAATACCAGAGCGGCGTTCACGTGTCCAAGATGCCAGTGTAGGGCCTCAAGCGCGAGGCCCATGAGATTCGAGGACGCGGCGGTCATGGCGACGGTCCGATTTATTGGCTTGAGGATTCCGTACAAAACAACCGTGACAGTGCCAAAGCACAAAACCGGGATGAGGCCGGCTGCGTAAAGCAGCTTGCCGTGAACAAAGGCCTCGGCAGATATTCCCGACGCCACGCTGAGCACGTAAAAGAGGCCGGCAATTCTGGCTCTGGTGCTCGGCGATTTTCCCGGTTTCGCTGTGGCTATTGGATTCATGTTCGTTTCCTGGCGCCAATGTCGTTGCTGCGGGGTTCGTACTGAGTTGGGAGCAGGAAAAGCAACCGCAGATCCTTCGACTTCGGCCGTTCGCGGGGCGAACAGCCTGCGCTCAAGATGACACTTCATTGATGATAAGTGGCATTAGCTGCCAAGCGCGAACGCGCGCGCGGAGTCCAGAAGCTTCGACACGGATTCCTTGGAGCACGATTCGGCGTAGATGCGCAGGAGGGGCTCGGTGCCGCTGGCGCGCAGAAGCAGCCAGGTTTCGGCGGCTTTGGGGTGAGAAGTGGCTTCGGCGTTGTCGAGATAGAACTTCACTCCGTCGAGATCCTCCTGGTTGTGGATGGCCATGCCGGCGAAGACGGGGTCGCCGGGTTTGAGGGCGCGCGCGCGGGCGATGGCGGCGTTCTTCTGCTCATCGGTCAGGTGGAGATCGATGCGGCCGTACTGATGTTCGCCATACTCGGCCTGAAGATCGGCGACAAGTTGGCCGAGCGTTTTCTTTTCCTGGGCCATGACGTTTGCGAGCATCAGGCAGTTGAGCAGGCCGTCGCGCTCGGGAAGATGACGCTGAAAGCCGATACCGCCCGACTCCTCACCGCCCATCACGATTTCGCGCTCGAGCATGAGGTCGACGACATACTTGAAGCCGATGCCGTGCTCGATGAGCTCTCGGCCGTATTTTCGGGCGATGCGATCGAGCATTTTGGTGGTATTGAATGCGCGGGTGACGGCACCGGGCCAGCCTTTGTACTGCAAAACCCAGTTCAAAAGCACGGAGTAGATTTTGTGCGGGTCGACAAAGTTCCCATTTTCGTCCGTTGCCCCGATGCGGTCGGCGTCACCGTCAGTGCAGAGGCCGGCCTGGCAGCCGTTGGCGACTGTGGCTTCGCCAAGGGCGCGGATGTTTGGCTCGATGGGCTCGGGATTAATGCCGGGAAAGAGCGGATCGGGGTTGGAGCGAATCTGCACGTGGACCACACCGATACGAGCGAAGATGTCAGCGAGAATTGTTCCGCCGGCGCCGTACATGGAATCGATGCAGAACTTCATGCCGGATTTCGAGATGAGGTCGAGGTCGGCGAAATCCTCAATAGCTTTGAGATAGGTAGGCAGGAAGTCGACTTCCGTTATGGGCGCAGGTTGAGAGGCGCGCGGCGCGGGTTTGCCGAGATAAGACTCGATCGCCGTGATCATGGCTGGCTGGCCGGAGCCGCCGTACCAGCCCTTGTACTTGACGCCGTTCCACTGCGCGGGGTTGTGCGACGAGGTGATCATGATGCCGCCGGCAGCGCCGTGCTCGCGCACGCCGAAGCTCAGGGCGGGTGTAGGCGTGATGGCGTTGGCGAGCATGACGGGAATGCCGGTGGCCGAGACAACTTCAGCGCAGGTCTGCGCGAAGGCTTTCGATCCAAAGCGCGTGTCGTATCCGATGCAGAAACCCTTTGCAGGATCCTCCTTCGCCGATCCTTTCTGAGAGCGGATGTAGGCGGCGATGGCTTCGGCGGCCGTGCGGACGTTGGCGAATGTGAAATCGTCGGCGATAAGGCCGCGCCAGCCGTCGGTGCCGAATTTGATAACCTGTTGAGCCATGGTCGGTTTTCAGTGTTCCTTGGGAAGCAAATGAAAACAATAACAGGCGGAGCGGGGAGAGCGCACGGATTCAGGCGCAACTTAGAACAGCTCCCCGCGGCGCTTGCTGGTAGCCGGTAGCTCTCAGCTTTTAGCTTTCAAGATGAAATCGGCTCGGCTGCGACGTCCATCATGGCATCGACCTTCGCCAGGATCGCTTCACGCGCTTCGGGAACGAAGAGCACGTCGCACTCGGAGCCAAGGATGTGGGGATGGCCGCAGGCCTTCATGTTGGCGATCAGCTCCGCGGTGCGGCGGAGAACTTCGTCGACAGGCATCGCGCCATCAGAATAGAAAGACTTGGTGGGAAGGTTGCCATAGAGAACGACGTCGCTGGGGACGAGGCGTGCGTCTTCCCAAAGCTTACGCGAGCCGCCGAGCGAGAGCATGACGGGATGAAGGCGATTGGCGAAGGCTTCGACCATGAGATCGATGAGCTCGCCGCAATCGTGAAAGATGAGGTCGCAGCCGGCTGCGTCGAGAACGGCCTTGAGACGGAGATTCGGCTCCATGACCAGTTGCTCGAAGAGCCGGGAGCCGGCTTTGAGCTGGCGCGGAGAGAGAAACGCGGTGCAGGCGGCCGGCTCGCAGATCATCATCGCTCGCGCGCCGTGGGCAATCTGACTTCGCGCGGAGCGCTCAACCGCTGCTTCAGCGAGGCGAAGGCATTGCCAAAGCAGGCGCACTTCGTCCGAGTCCTCTGCCGCGATGCCGGAACCGGCCATGGCCGCGGCGGTGATGGGATCGGGCATGAGGCGCGAGACCAGCGAGAAGGGGCCGATGGCCATTCCGACGGGAACGAGATCGGGAAGCGAGGCGATGTAGCTGAGCGCCTGATCGCGAGCGATGCTGCCACGGCAGAGGGGCGCGGATTTGCCGGAGCAGAGAGCTTCGATTGTGGATTCATTGAGCGGCGAGGTGAAGTGATACTTCTCCGCGTCCGAGGCCGGGACGCCGGCGCAGGCAAGCAGATCGGTTTTCTCCAGGCGCAGATCCATCAGCGGAATGGCGAGAGGCGTACCCCATCGGCGGGCCGTTTTTTCGATAACGCGGCCGAGCGCGGCGCCGTCGTTGCGGGCTTGCTCGGGATCGGGTTCCTCGTGGAGAACGAGATCCGCGCCGATGGGCATGCGCAAACCGCGCGCGGCGAGGCCGAGATAGAAGTCGCGTTCCGTCAGGCTGCCTCTTTCGCGAGGAGGTTTTTCACAATGCCGACCGCAGCGCCTGCGTTGTCGCAATATGCGTCGGCGCCGATCTCCTCGGCATATTGCATCGTGACCGGCGCGCCGCCGATAAGCACTTTGACCTGAGTACGCAGGCCAGCGGTCTTGAGCGCGTCGATGGTGAGCTTCATGGCGGGCATGGTGACGGTGAGCAGCGCCGACATGCAGACGATGTGAGGCTGGCGTTTTTCGACCGCGTCTACAAAGCTCTGCGGCGAAACGTCGGTGCCGAGGTCGATAACTTCGAAGCCGCCGCCCTCGAGCATGGAGGCGACGATGTTCTTGCCGATGTCGTGCAGGTCGCCCTTCACCGTGCCGATGACCACGCGGACTGCCATCTTCTGGCCGGAGGCGGAAAGCAGCGGCTTAATGAGCACCAATGCGCTTTTCATGGCGCGGGCAGCGAGCAAAAGCTCGGGAACAAAATAGTCCTGAGCCTCGAACAGGCGGCCGACCTCATCCATAGCTGGGACCATGGACTGCTGAATCAAGTCCATGGGCACGACGCCGACGGCGAGCGCTTCCTCGGTGGCCGCGCGCGCCTGCTTGTCATTTCCATTCAGGATAGCTTGGTAAAGGGCGCTTTCCTGCGCCATAGGATCACCTCTCCACTCTGCGCTGCACGCTAGAGGGCGCCAGACTAGGCATGAAGTCGTGGCTGGACGTGGCGCATCCGCAATCGCATATCCGCTGCGACGGTTAATCGATTGAAGGTAAGTCTGTATCCACGATAGGCCGATCTTGATTTGGGCGCAACCGAAGAGCGGAGAGTGGTGCATGGTGACGGAACAAGCGACGCAGGGATCGAAAAGAACTTGTGGGCCGTGAACCGGCCTCAGGGCTAAAATAGGGACCAACCGTTGGTAGAGCAGAGACGGTTCTTTCCCCCCGGCCAAAATTCGAATAGAGGAATTTCCCATGTCGATTCTCAGCAGAACGGCAAGCATTGCGTTGCTGGCGGCGGCAACGGCCATGGCGGCGTGCGCGCAGCAGGGCGGGGCACAGCGCGGCATCCAGCCAGAAAACACCGACGAGCCGGCGGTGAAGAACGGCCACCAGTACATCGTGGCCATCGGCATCGATCACTACGAGAACTGGCCGATTCTGAGCACGGCGGTGAGCGACGCATCGGAGTTCGCCAAGCTGCTGACGAGCAAATTCGGGTTTGAATATGCAGCGGAGCCGCTCACGGAAAAGAACGCTACACGCGAGGCGATCATTTCGCTGCTTGAAGACGATTTGTCCGCCCGCTTGAAACCTGAAGACTCGCTGGTGATCTTCTTCGCCGGCCACGGGACCACTCACGACTACAAGATCGGCGATGAGGCGCGATCCGACGGATTCATTGTTCCTGTGGATGCGCGCGCGCCGGGCGCGAACGAGCACTGGAGCGACTACCTGAAGATCGAGGAGCTGCTGCACACCATCGACTCGCTGCCCCCCTCGCACATTCTTGTGATCCTTGATAGTTGCCATAGCGGCATGGCGCTGGGAAACAAGTTCATGACGAGCCGCGCCGATACGCGTTTCGAGCGGGACATGCTGGTGAAGGTGAGTCGCAAGGTGATCGCCAGCGCGCAGGGCGACCAGCTTGCTTCCGATAGCGGCCCGCTGCCGAATCACTCGCTGTTTACCGGGTTGATGATCCAGGGATTGACGAATGGGAAAGCGGACAGCTACGGAGAGGGATTTGTGACCTCGAGCCAGCTGGGCGCCTTTGCGCAACACGAGGTCGCGGTTGCTGCGGGATCGAAGCAGACTCCGCTGTTCGGGGCGTTTGACGATGACCGGGGAGGCGAGCTGGTGATCCATATGGGCTCAGGAGCCCAACCGGCCGCGGCGGACGGAGCAAACCCGGCGGCCGCTTTTACGAAATACGAGACGCTGGAGCTGGACCGGCTGAAGAAGGAGGGGAATCGCTACTGGCAAAACGACGATCCGCTGAAGAATTTTCCCGCGGCGAGAAGCGTTGCGCTCAAACTGTGCGACGCAGGCGATGACAGCGTCAAATACTGGGGATGCGAGCAGGCAGCGCGGAGTTTCCGTAGCGGGCTTGGCGGGGGCACGGATTACGCGCAAGCAGCGAGCCTGGCGCAGCACGCTTGCGACGGCAAGGATACCGACGGCTGCGTTCTGTTGGCATCGCTCTACCAAACCGGAGAGAGCATCGAACCGGATCTCGAAAGCGCGGTGAGGCTTTTTCAGGATTCATGCAACAAGGGGAACCTGCGCGGCTGCTTTGGCCTGGGCAGGCTCTATATGGATGGCCACGGAGTCGCCAAGGATTATGCGCAGGCCAAGACGCTCTTCACCAAAGTGTGCGACGGCGGCGAGATGACGGGCTGCAATGGCCTGGGTGCGCTGTACAGCTTCGGCGATGGAGTGACGCAGGATTACGCGCAGGCGATGAGCTACTGGCAGAAGGCGTGCGACGGCGGCATTGGCAGGGCCTGCGAAAACATTGGCCAGTTGTACTGGTTTGGAAAAAGCGTGAGCAAAGACCCGGTTCAGGCAGCGAACTTTTACCGCAAAGGCTGCTCGGGCGGCGAAATGGAGAGCTGCGCGGAGCTGGGATGGATGGTCGAAAGCGGGCAAGGCGTGAGCAAGGATCAGCCGCAGGCTCTGACGCTCTACAAGCAGTCGTGCGATGGCGAATCGGCGACAGGTTGCAACGAACTGGGCAACCATTACCAGCTTGGCGACGGGGTGACCAAGGATCTGGCGCTGGCGGCGGTGAATTTTCGCAAGGCCTGCGACGCCAGCGCCGGCGTATGGGGTTGCAACAACCTGGGGTTGCTGTACGAGCGGGGCCAGGGAGTTGCGCAGGACGTGACCGAGGCACTGCGGTTGTATCGCAAGGCGTGCGATGCCGGCCAGATGATTGCCTGCACCAACGCGGGCAATATGTATGTGAACGGGCGCGGGACGTCGAAGGACGAGGGAGAAGCGGTGCACATGTTTCGCACCTCGTGCAATGGAAATTACCTGGCCGGGTGTGTGCAGCTTGGATACATGCTTGAGTTTGGACAGGGAGCGACAAAGAATGAGCCGCAGGCGATCGGGCTCTTTCGCAAGGCATGCGACGGAGGCGATACCAGGGGCTGCTTGGGACTTGGCGGCATGTTTGAGAGCGGCCAGGGCGTGGCCAAGGACGAGTCGGAGGCGGCGAAGTTGTACGGCAAAGCTTGCGACGCAGGCAACTTTGCGGGCTGCACCGATCTGGGCAACCTGACGGTGAGTGGCCGAGGCGTGGCAAAGGACGAGGCGGCAGGTTTTGCGCTTTACAAGAAGGGCTGCGACGGCGGCGATATGAACGGCTGCGTGAACTACGCGCTGGCCTATGAATCGGGACAAGGCGTGGCCAAGGATGAAGCGAAGGCGGCGCAGCTATTCCAGAAAAATTGCGATGCGGGCGACCTGAGGAGCTGCACGCAGCTCGGCTACCTGTATTACAACGGGATCGGCGTGGCCAAAGACCAGACCAAGGTGTTTCAACTGACGCAGAAATCCTGCGACGGCGGCGTGATGCTGGCGTGCTCCAATCTGGCCGCTACCTATTACTTAGCGGTGGGAATCGCGAAGGACGAACCCAAGGCAAATACACTGGACCGCCAAGCCTGCGATGGCGGCGAACCGAGAGGCTGCGCGGGTATCGCCGCTTTTGGCTTTATGGATCAAGAGGGGTTCGACTCGGCTGAGGATTACGGCCCCCAGTTGACCAACTATCGCAAGGCATGCGACGGCGGGGACATGAAGGGCTGCGCGGCGCTGGCTTTTATGGTTCGTAACGGCCTGGGCACAACGAGGGACCTTAGTGCCGCCAATGACCTTGTGCAAAAAGCCTGTGACGCCGGCGTCATGGTTTCCTGTGTGGGGTACGGCGGAATTCTGTACGCCGGTGACGGTCTGAAGCAGGACCTGGCGCAGGCGCTGAGCTTCGAGCGCAAAGCGTGCGACGGCGGTGCAATGGCGGGCTGCATCTACGTCGGATACTTCTACCAAAATGGCATCGGCGCGCCGATCGACGCCGTGCAAGCGGCTGATTTTTACCGCAAGTCCTGCGACGGCGGCGAGCCGACGGGTTGCCGGGCTGTCGGCTGGCTTTATCGAAACGGCCTGGGCGTGGCGCTCAATGAAATGACGGCACTCAGCTTCTATCACAAGGCCTGCGATGCCGGCGACCAGACGTCATGTTCGGAGTTGAAGGCAAATCCGTAGTGGAGCGGGCAGTGAACAGAGAGAGCGGCTGGGACGCGTAGCGGTGTAAACTAGCAGAGACCCCAGAAGCCGGTTCGCCATGGCGGACCGGCTGCGTTATGTCGGGACGTGGCTCAGCCTGGTAGAGCACTCGCTTGGGGTGCGAGGGGTCGGCAGTTCAAATCTGCCCGTCCCGACCATCATTTCCGAGATCCCTCGTTCGCCCAGGCGGATTCGGGATTTCGACTGCGGGCTCCCGCTACGCTCACGCCCGCGATAGGGCTCAAGTTCAGATTTGGAAGTCCCGACCAATGGCCTGAATAACGGCATCAGGGGCCTGCGTCGGTGCCTGCCCCCAGGATCTCGATGGCGGCTCCGTAGTAACTGGTCGCGGCCGTCCCATTTGCCATCAGGTAATCCATCGACCTGGGACTGGTCGAGTTCGTGTAGAAGAACACGAATGGGTCACCCGTGCTCCAGCTCGATTGATCCGTCATCCCTGTGGCGTAGATGGAATTAAAGACCACTCCCGCCGATTGTCCCGTGCAAACGGGAGGCGCCACTCCTCCGGAAATGCACATCCCGCTCGGAGGCCCGGTCCCCACATAGGATGTGGCAATAATCAGGCTGTTCGCTCCGGCGTTGATCGTTGGCGCAATGACGGGGTCGCCCACGATGTTATCGTTGGCGGCTGCTCCTTGTACGCCCGCGGCGTGATTCACTGTGGTGCCCACACAGCCTGTCCAGGTGGCGTTTTCCGCGCCGGATATTGTGTAAATCTCAACGTGCGTCTGGTCAACATCAGGAGTAAAGCTAAAGATGCGATCCCGAGCCGAGACATTCGCGCCGAGGCATGCTGAGTATTGCTGCGGGTCAACCGTCGGGTCTGTGTAGGGGGTTCTCGTATAGGTGGCGCCGTAGTTGTCCGCCAGATTTGTCATTCCCCATCCCTCACTTGGATTGGAGGTGGAGAAGACGACGGCATTGCCGTTCGACGGAAGGGGATTCCACCCTAACGTATTCCAGTTGAGAAAATGCATGTCCGTTACAACGTGGATGCCGCTGGGCTGTGTTCCCGCGCCGCTGGACGCTTTAAATGCCTCAGCCACAGTGTTCCAATACATCTCGTAGTTGTTATTGACGTCTTGCGCGTTTGCATAGATCGTCGGGTTGATTGCACCTGCCGATGCCTGCACATGCACCATCGACATGAACTGATCGAAGTCGTTCTCCGCGATTTTGGCCGATAGATCGTCAGGCATCGCAACGCCTGCCTGGTTTCCATACTCCGCTGAGTTGGAAGCGCAGATGCCGAATGTGAAGACCATGTCGCCGCTGGAAGTTGCGGCAATCGGACCGGGATTCAGAACGCCCTGATTTCCACTGGAACCGCTGCCTCCATCTCCGCAGGCAGATGGAGCAATTCCACTCACTTCGTCATAACTGAACTGTGCTACGTCACCGTCCGTGATGGCTTCGCTGAACGCAACGGTGATGACCGACGTTCCCGTCGCCGCCCCGCAAACGTATCGGACCTCTGTCGTCTCGGCGTATGTTCTATCCGTCGTTGTCGCGCCCGTCATCCATGTATTTGATTGGTCGTCGGTAAGCGATGTGATTGTCTTGTCGCTGGGATGGCTGATGGTCAGCTTCATCAGGTTGCCAGGCAGCGTGGGGGGCACGGTGATCTTGAACGGGCCGGTTAATACGTCCGAGCCTGTGCCGAGTGCAACCGTATCCTTCTCGTGAATCACGCACGGATGGGTACTGTCGCAATCGGGCCAGATGTAGGTGGTGGGGTAGGCCGTGCGCAGTTCCACGCCGACCGCGGACCATGCGCCCGAAGTTATGCCAACGGAGCAGGAAAGGCTTCCCGCTGCAGCAACAGTGTTATCGCATGCCGCGCCTGCGACGCCGTTGTCCGATGACCCTGAATTCGTCGCGCTGCGTAAATTGCCGGTTCCCGCTGAGGGTATGCCCGCACTGCCGGAACTGGAAGTTACAGCCACCAGCCAATCATTCAGGTCCCCCGTGGTGATGGTTATGCCGGGAGCCGTGCTCGTTCCTGTTGCGGTCTTAGTAATGCCGATGACACTGACACCTGAGTACTCTTCTGCGGACAGATTGTAGAGCGTGCTCTGAGTGAAATTGGGAGTCACGGCCGTCAATGTCGCACAATTTCGGCAGATCAGGATGGCCGAGCAGGACGAATTGCCGCAAACCTGGGCATAGGGGAAGAAGTAGGAGCTGGCTGCACTACCGACAACGGTGCTGATCGAAGCCGAAGTACTGGACCACGTCAGCCCCGCAATGACGGTATTTCCCGCAGTCGTTGGCGCTGCCAGCGTACACGCCGTGCCCGAAGAACCTGAGGTCTGGCTGCATATAGTCTGCGACGCAGGCACGAAACCAATGGGAGCCGTCACATTGAAGGTGCCGCTGGTGGCGCCAGTGAGTCCTGCGCTCGACGTAGTCAACGTATATCCGGTGCCTGCATTGTTGATGCTGATGCCGGAGAATGTAGCGACTCCGTTGACCGCGTTGACGGACAGAGTGCCACTCAGTGCCCCATTATTTGGGTTCGCACCGATCGCGAGTGTCACCGTGTTGGTCGCCGAAGTCTGCGGGTTGCCGCCTGCGTCCTCAATGGTTACGGCAACCGCAGGCGAGATGGGAGATCCCACAACAGTGCCGGATGGCTGCACAGTGAAGACCAGTTGAGTGGCTGTGTTGGAAGTTATGGGCAGTTCCCAATTCGCGGGAACAGTCGAAAGTAAGGGCTGAAATGGTCCGTTTGCTGGAAGCAGCGCAAATATCTGGCCAACATTGACCGTCGGCTGACGGAGGATGTTGACGATGGCCCCCACCGTATCGGTCGGAGCCGGGCTGCCGGAAATCGTGGCCAGCGTGAAGAGCTGGCCGCAAGGGCTGCCGTCCCCTGCCACGCCACCAGCTGAGTTGACGCAGGCAGCGACGATGTCGCCGAGTGTCTGAAGCGCAACGCTCGATGCAGAGTATCCGGCGGGCAACGCGGGACCGGGTACAGTTCCGCTGGTTGTATCGGTATATTCGTTGACAACCGAGAATCCCGTTTGCAAGAGCGATGAGTCGCTGGAGCTTGATCCGACATTCGCATATGAGGTGATGAAGTTCGACAACGCAGCGACTGTACTGATGGTTGTCAATTCGTTCAGAACGGCGTACGTCGACGAGGACAGGCTGCCGCACTGCCCCAGGGCGGTCATTAACGTGAGGTTGGCATTCGTGCCAGAGCCCAGGCCGGGATCCCCGCCAGTGCCGACCACATAGACCTCCGAGTTCGCTGTAGGGCAGGTGTAGTCACCAGTGATTGTGAAGGAGCCAGCGGGCAAGGTGTTGTTTGCGTTCCCTGCATTGGCATTGCTATCCATTGCCCCAGTGCCATCGCTGGTAGTTACAGTCGTGTTGATCAAGGGCGTCGCCGCGGACCCGTCTCCAGTTGATCCAACCGCATACAGTTGGATCGATGCGCCGCTTACAGGTTGCTGCCCCCCGAAAACCGAGCCGGTAGGCCCAGTTCCCCGAGATACAAAGGAATACCCGTGGTTCCCGCATCCGCTGAAAGCAAACGAGAACATGAGAAGAACCCCAATGTGCGCAGACCAGAACAAAGATTGCATGGAAGAGACACGGCGAATCACATCAACGCAATTGTTTGGACAATTCATCCAGGTATTCATCCAGGGCCTCCAAGGAAATGCGTCTACCAGGAATGAGGCGGGGGAGATTTAACCGATGAAAGAGATCGGGGACGGGGATGCCACTTCAATCACGCGATTGAAATGTTTGCTTTGGCTGAGGCTTGCTCACATAGTCTTAGACGACCGAGATGCAAACATTCGTACATTCGCTGCTTACATTGAGATGAAAGAACGAGCTGTTCGGCTATCCTGGCGGCTTGGCCGGCTACCCACCAAGACCAGGTGGCTCAATCCAGGCGGTATTTTCCCCAACCCCCAGCGCGGGTTAACGCGGCTTGCGAGTGCCCGAATTCGCCTGCCAGCGTCGCGAGTCGAAGTTGAGGGTCCTGCGCAGTTCAAATCTGCCCGTTCCGACCATTCAACTCAACTTCCCTTGCTTGACAATCGTCTGCAGCGACACGGCTTGTATCAGAAAACATTGCAGATAGCTACTGCCTGACATTCCCCGAGTCCCCTATAATTCGTCCTCATGAAAGCCAAGCGAGAATTTCATTTAAGTATCCGGCTGGCAGAGGGATGCGTTGCCATCGCGGTCGCCTTGATTGCGTCGGGAGCTCTGGGGTCTGCCCAGACAACTTCGAGCACAAACGGAAAATTCAAGATTGAAGAGACACGCCTCGGAGGCTGGTTCTGGGACCAATTGTTCGAGGCGCCGGCCGTCAGCCTCGACGGCAAACATGTGGCCTACGAAGGACGTGGGCATTGCGAGCAGGACGTCAAGATGTGCATCTTCAAGGACGGGCACTCGATCGATGTTGGCAAGGATCCGATCATTTACGCGGTATTCCTGAACCCGGACGGCACGCGCCTTGGCTACGTTTCGAGCGGCGCAGGCCGTAGGGGCATGGTGACGACCGTCGATGGCCAAGCCGGCCCAAGTTACTTCTCCATTCAAGGAGCCAGGTTTAGTCCCGACGGAAAGCACTTCGCCTATATTGCGGAGGACCGACGCGGGTTCCTGGTGGTGGTAGATGGCAAGGAAGGCAGTACATACGACAGAGTTGTCCAAATGGGTTTCAGCCCTGACGATGAGGTGTACTATGGCGCGATGCGAGGCAAGAAACCGCTCATTGTTGTCGGCGAAAAAGAGTTTGGGCAGGATTGGGATTTTCCATTTACTCCGACATTCAGCCCCGATGGGAAGCACTCCGCCTATGTTGGCTGCACGGCGAAGATGAAGGCTTGCTCAGTCATAGTGGATGGGAAAACCGGACCTTCCTACGACGCAATCTATCAGAACCAGGTTTTTTTCAGTGACGACGGAAGCCGGATTTGGTACGGCGCCAGGAGCAATGGCAAATGGGCGGTTGTTCTTGACGGAACCGCCGGACCTACTTACGACGAGGTGTTTCACTCCTCCTGCCACACGACAATGGACATGGGCGCCCTCATGCTTGGTATGTTGCTCCCAACTCCTTTGGCTGGAGGGGAACTCGGCAGCGTATTTGGCACGGCCTGCTCGACTGTAGACTTTTCGTTTTTCAGCCCAGACAGCAAGCACACATGGTATCGGGCAAAGAAGGGCTCTAGCTGGGTCGCTGTGGAGGACGGCGTGGAGGGTCCGCCGTTCGTGAATATTCTGATCAACGCCTACAGCCCGGACAGCAAGCATCTGATGTACACGAGGCAACCGTCGAAACAATCTGAAGCAGAACTTATTGAGGACGGCAGCAAGATTGCCGAGGCCCAGGGGATGAGTTATCTCATGTTCAGCCCCGACAGCAGTCGCATTGCATACGCGAACGAGAGGTACACCGGCAAGCAGTGGCTTTGGGCGATGGTCGCGGACGCAAACAAAGGTAATGAGTACCGCATGATTGAGTATCCGGCATTCAGCCCTGACAGCAAGCATTTGGCTTACCTCGCCCAGACCGCTTCGAGTCCCATGATGCACACGATCAATGCAACCGATCCCGGCGGAAGTTGGACGGTGGTTCTGGATCAGCAGGCTGGGGGCGAATACAGCTTCGTCATTCCTGGGACAATCAGGTTTGGAACCGATGGCGATTTGGAGTTTCTAGCCGTTCGCAAGGAATCCCATGACAATGGCAGCCTTTTCCACGTGAGGTATGTTCCCAATCCGTAGATGAGGCGCATTTCACGTTCCGGAGCTTGCTAAAACGGCGGTCGTGTGGCCGTGAGGCGAATGTCGGCCGCCGAACGGTTCAAGGACGGCTGCGGGAACTCCAATTCATCGTGCGCAGTGTGAAGCAATTGCACGCCGAATCTCGCCTGCAAGCGGCGCGAGGCGAAGCCGAGCATGCGCCGCAGTTCAAATTTGTCCGTCCCGACCAACCCAATCAAGAGCCTGGGCGTGTCGCGCGGCCTGTTGACTCCCGCACCAACGTGACTTTTGTCATATACCCAAAACCAGATTCTTCGCGCATTGTGGAGATACAGGGCAAAGAACCCAACATGGGCCTCCGGCCGCTTGTGATCCGCATTGATCGGTTCATAGAGCGCCAATGAATATTGAAGCTGAGCATTTCCCCCCAGGGCTGCACGTCCTCGAATTGTCTTGAGAATCGCGTTGCGGAAGACTCGCTGTGAGCAGCGAACAATTGGATCATCGAGGGAAAGGCGGCGCATGTACTCCCCCCACTCGCGTCAAGAATTGCAATCAGGCGTCCACAAGGATAGAGAATTCTGGATCGTTTTTTGCGCGCTCGTTCTTCTACCGGCCTTCATCGGGCTGGCGGGCTGCACGCAGACGCTCCCAACCATTAAACAGGTTGCCGCGCCGACAATCGGCACATTCTCTGCGAGCCCGGCATCGATCATTGCTGGCTCAACTACCACTCTGAACTGGACCGCTACGGGAGCGACCGGCGTCGCCGTTACGCCGGGAACCTTTGCGTCCACATCGGCGAGCGGGTCGGTGGTTCTGAGCCCGACGGCGACGACCACGTACACGCTGACAGCCACGAATACTACCGGCACGGCGACGGCAACGGTAGTGGTTACCGTGACCCAGCCGAGCCTGCCCACGATCAGTTCGTTCACAGCGAGCCCGACCAGCATTTCATTGGGCGGGATCAGCACGCTGAGCTGGACAACTTCAGGCGCGACAACGCTCAACATTGCGCCGGGAAACCTTGCGTCCACTTCCGCGAGCGGAACAGTGAACGTCAGCCCGGAGACGACGACCACATACGTTCTGACGGCGACCAATGCGGCGGGATCGGTAACAGCTTCGGCGATGGTTACGCTGACGTCGACAGGCGGAGCGCTGAAGATCACGACCACAAGCTGCCCCGGAGGAACGCAGAACACGGCGTATGCGGGCTGCACGATTGCCGCAACGGGCGGGAATCCGCCTTACAGTTTTTCTGTCGATGACAGCGGCAGCTATCCTCCGTTGCCGGAGGGAATGTCGCTGGACGCATCGTCCGGCCAGATTACGAGTCCGCTGATCGGGGGCCAGGGAACTTACATTCCCGAGATTGTGGTGACGGATGCGACGGCCGCGACAGCGAAGGCGCAGATCAATTTCGCCATCAACGGCAGCAATGCGTTTCTCAAGAATGTTTTTACAGCGGCCTCCATCTTCCATCATCGCGTGGATGCGGCGACGACCAACCTGCCCGTTGATGCATCGCCGGCGGCGCCGATGTACAGCGGCTATTTGCCTGCGACGGTCAAGCCATTCTTCGGGAACAACTCGAATGCTCCGTTTCCGAATGGAATTCCTGCGATCGAAGTGCCGTATAACCAGCCGGATGTTTCGGTGGCGACGACGGTGTACCAGTCGTACTTTACTTCCGGTCCAATTCCGGCCTACGCGCCGGTGGAGGGAACGAGCAACTCGTCAGGCGACCGGCACGTGCTGGTTTACCTCGAGCCGGGCAACGGAAGCAATCCAGCGCTCTATGAGATGTGGCAGGGAGTTTATCTTGACGGGCCGTGGACCGACTCGTCGAATGCGGAGTGGCCCAACGTGGCGACGGATGCGCTGACGCCGCAAGGACAGGGGACGTCGGATGCCGCGGGCCTGCCGGTGGGGCCGCTGCTGGCGAATGCGGACGAGGTGATCGGGACGGGCACGCCCACCGCGCCGAATGGCACAGTTCAGCATCCCATTCGATTCACGTTGAATCATATGCTCAATTACTGGGTGTGGCCGGCCACCGAAACGGCGGGCGTGGGAAGCTGCAAAGACAGCAGCGGTAACCCGATTTCGGTGGAGGGCGAGATTTCGCAAGCTACGCCTCCGTCGAGTTGCACGATGAGCGGAGCAGCCGGCGAAATTTATCGGCTGAAGGCGTCCGTGGCAACCCCCACGTGCGCGGCCACGAGCCCGCAGGCGGCGATCATTATTACCGGGTTCCGGAATTACGGAATTATTCTGGCCGACAACGGCGACAGCGGCGGACTGATTGGGACACCGGACGCGCGCTGGAACGACGCTGATCTATCGTGCCTGACGAGCCTGATTCTGTCGGACTTTGAGCCGGTAAATGTGTCGAGCCTGATGGTGACCAACGACAGCGGGGCGACCAGCCACTAGAGCACTGGACCGCGCGAGTTCGGTTTGTGGGATTAGTGCGCGGGGGGGACGTAGTCGGCCGGCAGGGCCGAGCCGGCGCCGAAGAAGAAGTCCTCCATCTGTTCGACGAGGAACTGCTGCGCCTGCGGCAGCCACGGCTGGAGGCGGTACTCGTTCAATAGCATCTTCTGGCGGCCGAGCCACTCGTCCCACGCCGCTTTCGAGACGTTCTTATAGATTTTCTGGCCAAACTCCGAGTCGAAGGGAGGCTCGTCGAGGCCTTCCATTTCCTTCTTGTAGCGAACGCAAAAAACGGTATGCACCATAGAAATTGCTCCCAGAAGCCATTGTAATTGGATACCCAGGATGGCTGGTGAATGCGATGGAGAGTAAATTCTCTTGACAAGAGGCCGGGCGGCAGGTTGTTCTATCTCCACCTTACTTAAGGCCTGCGGCCCCAACAGTTAGATTCTTCAATCCGTGGGCTGTGCGCAAAAGTGAAGAGATTTTCCTCCCCTTCAGCCGTTTTCTTTGAAAGGAGAGTTGCTATGGCCGATGAACCAAACACACCAGCAGCCAGCTCAGGACTGTCAGAGGATGCCGCCAGCGGCCTTGCCTATCTGACGGTTATCCCGGCGATCATCTTTTTGATCGTTGCCCCGTACAACACAAATCCGAAGATCAAGTTCCATGCCTGGCAGAACGTCTTCCTCACGATCGGGTGGTTTGCATGCTCGGTCGTGATGATCATTCCCATTCTCGGCTGGATCTTGGGTGTTCTGGGCATTCTAGTGCTCTTCGTTTGCTGGCTGATCGCGATCATCCAGGCGTTCCAGGGGAAGCGATTCGTCATCCCGGTGATTGGGTCTCTGGCAGCGAAGCAGGCGGGCGTGTAAGCAGCCGCAGCCAGGCGCCTGGGCCGAATTGCTGCCGAGTTCACCGTCTTTTGCCTTTTTTGAATCGCCGCTTGTTCCCGCCAGGGGACGGCGGCGATGTGTTTTTGCGCTTTCCTTTCTTCGATTTTGAAGAGGCTGACGCGGCCTTTGTGCCGGTGAGCGGCAATTCTTCTTCCACAAGAGCGAACTGAAGCTTGCGTTCCTGCGCGAGGACGCGATCGAGGATCACTTGCACGCGGTCGCCTGCGCGAAAGCGGCGGCCCGTGCGCTCGCCGACAATCTCGTGCGTATTCTCGCGCCACGTAAAGCGGTCCGCACGCAGAGTGTCGATGGGGACGAGACCCTCGACGAAAAGATCGGTAAGCTCGACGAAGAGGCCGAATTTAGCGGGGTTGAGGATAAGGGCGGCGAACTCGTCTCCCACGCGGTCCTGCATGAAGCGGACCTTCTTCCACTCGACAAGCTCTCGCTCGGCTTCAGCCGCGCGCCGTTCGGTGTAGCTGGTTTCCTCGGCAATTTCGGCCAGCTCGGGCTCGGGGATGGGGGGATCGATCGGGAGGTTTCGTCTCACAGTAGTTTCGTGCGGACGGGCCGGCGCGATTTTCGGTCGGCCCTCATTGGGGTGCGACCAGGGCGAGCCGAGACGATTTGGATCGATGGTCCGATGGCCCGAAACGCCTGCGCGAAGAAGCGTTTTCGCAATGCGGTGGACGATGAGGTCGGGGTAGCGGCGGATTGGCGATGTGAAGTGAGTGTAGGTGGGCGCGGCGAGGGCAAAATGGCCTTCGTTGACCTCGGAGTAGCGCGCCTGCGAGAGCGAGCGCAGCATGAGGTAGCTGAGGATGCGCTCCTCTGGTTTGCCTTCAATGCGCGCGGCGAGCTTCTGGTACATGCGGGGTGTGACCGCGATGTCTTCGGGCACTTCGTGCTGGCGGGGATTGCGGCCCTGGCCATGCGATTCGCGGCGCTCCTGGCGCGTCTGAACGCGCTTCACCGGCAGTGGTCCAAGGCCTAGCGAATAGCCGAAGCCGGCGGCGAGCTCTTCGAATTGGACCACGCGGCGCGGATCGGGTTTCTCGTGGATGCGATAGAGCGAGGGAACGCCGAGGTCTTCAAGCCAAACGGCAACGCACTCGTTGGCGGCGAGCATGAACTCTTCGATGAGGCGATTGGCCCAGGTGCGCTCCGCGCGAGTGACTCCGCGCATCTGTCCGTGCTCGTCGAATTCAATCACCGGCTCAGGCAGGTCGAAATCGATCGAGCCTCGCTCCTCCCGGCGCTGGTTCATGAGGACGGCAAGGCGCTTCATGCGGACGAAGCGCTCGCGCGCCTCTGGGTTTTGGACGAGAGCATCGGTTTGGTCCAGGCGCTCACGGCCTTCCCCGTTTTGGTCGAGAGTTTCGGATTGGTCCAGGATCTCGGAGACCGCAGTGTAGGTCATGCGCGCGGCCGAACGGATGACGCCCTCGACGATCTCAAAGCTCTCGATGTTGCCCGCGGCGTCGAGTTGCATGATGCAGCTGAGCACGAGGCGGTCTTCGTTCGGGCGGAGGCTGCAGATGTCCGTCGAGAGCTCCTGGGGCAACATGGGAATGGCGCGATCGGGGAAGTA
Source organism: uncultured Acidobacteriaceae bacterium (assembly GCA_963835355.1). Classification (GTDB taxonomy): domain Bacteria; phylum Acidobacteriota; class Terriglobia; order Terriglobales; family Acidobacteriaceae; genus Telmatobacter. The sequence goes on from CAWIFE010000008.1 coordinate 366,649, forward strand.
GACGCTGGTGCCGCGGATGCGGGCTTCGAGATCGAGCGCCGAGCCGGGGCGGACATACTCGGACACGTCGGCTATGTGGACCTGGAGCTCGTAACCGCCCTCAGCGTGCTCGCGGACGAGAACTGCATCGTCGAAGTCGCGCGCGGTTTCGCCGTCGATCGTAACGATGGGCAGCGAGCGGAAATCAGCCCGGCGGGCGGCGATGTCCGGGTCGAGGTGCGCGACCCTGCGCGCTTCGGCCAGCACCGCGTCGGGAAAGATACGCGGAAGCTGATGCTTGCGGATCATCATCTCCACGTCGACGCCGAAGTCGTCGGGCGAGCCGAGAATCTCGATGATGCGGCCGATGGGTGGGCGAGTGGGGGTCGGCCAACTAGTGATCTCGACGTCGACGACCAGGCCTTCCAGGTGGCCTCCCGGGCTTTGAGGTTTTGGACTGAGTTTTGCCTCATGACCAAGCACGCGATGCGGCGTTGAAGATCCGGCGGCAAATGGGATTTCCGCGCCGGGAGGAATGACGATGGGTTGCGTCATGCGGTCGTCGAAGGGCATGACGACGTTGTTGCGCCCGCGATCGGGACGAGCAATACGAAACGTCCCGACGACGGTGGGGTTCGACCGCTCGAGAATCCGCACGATGCGGCCCTGCTGACGGCCATCGGCTTTGGGAGGCTCGACCTCGACCAAAACCTGGTCGCCCTGCATGGCGGCATTGATCTCGTTGGGCGGGATAAAAATGTCCTGCACCGCAGCAGGAGTCTTTGACCCCCCTGTGTTGGGTTTGCGATTGGGGCGGACAAAGCCATAGCCATCGCGATGCAGATCGAGGCGGCCAACGGCGAGATTCTCGCGAGCCGCGGGTCGGGAAGCAGCCCGGGGAAGGCTCCAATGCTCGCGGTCGAGCTGGATCAGCCTGCCAGCCACCGTGAGCCGGGCGAGGTGCTCGAGGAGAAGACGGCGCTCGCGGCCGCCTCCGAGCGAGAGTTCGCGGACCAACTGCTTGTATCCGGCTTTCTGGCCGGCCGAGGCGGCGATCCGGGCGAGCAACTCGCGATCGGTCATACGCCAAGATTAAGGCAAGTTGAAAGGCTGGGTACTTTCGGCAGTTAGAGACTGCACAGAAAACGTGGACATGCCGTAGAATGGGGGATACGCGTTGTCTTGGCGGAGCCTGAAGATTGACTCGACCGATTGCAGGCAGCCGAGAAGATGGCCGCGGCAAGTGCTGCAACGGCGAGCGGATTTACATTTTTTTGGGTGCGAGTCTTTGGCCTTGCCTTGGCATCCCCGGTCCTCAGCGGACAGAAAAGGAAGAAACCCTTGAGCGCTATGTGGAAACCAAGCCAGACTGGATCGACCTCCCCAACTCCTATGCCGGAGCCGCCGCGCACTGCGCCTCCCGCGATTACATCTGAAACCCCCGCTCGTCTGCAGGCCGGAGCCGCCGATCAAGCTACGCTCGGCAAGGGCCTGTTTATCAAAGGCGAGATCACCGGTTCCGAGTCTTTATACATCGACGGCAAGGTGGAGGGCGCGATTACCCTCCCGGGCAACCGCGTCACCATCGGCCGCAACGGCCAAGTAGGGGCTAACATCACCGCGCGCGAGGTAGTGGTGCTGGGCAAGGTGAAGGGCAACGTCTCCGCCACCGACCGCGTGGACATTCGCGCGGAAGGTTCGCTGCACGGCGACGTGTCGGCGGCGCGCATCAGCATTGAAGACGGCGCCTTCTTCAAGGGCGGCATCGACATCCGCAAACCCGACTCGAAGCCCGTGCAGGCCACCGGGACATCGGGTCCGGTTGCAGTCGCCGGGTCAACGCCGTCGATACACGAAGCGCACAGCCCGAACTAAGCCGGCTGGCGTCCGCGCAATCGTACATTCTCGCATCAAGCACGAGCGCTTCCGCGTGGCCGGGAGCGCTTGTGTCTTTGGCGGGTTGATGATCGCTTGCCGGAGGCTCGGATGCGGGCGAGTTCGGACTCTGTGAGATTTCAGCCGAGCCGCAGGCGCCCCATCGTGACGCGCGGCAGCGCCGAGCCGGACAGATCGAGAATCCACATTGTCACGACGACCCAGACCGTGCTGCCGGCGAAGAGGATCGCTGCGTCGGCGATGGATCGGCCGTGGTGTAGCTGGGCCATGCGCGGCGTGTGGTGGAGGAGCGCGGCTAGTGCCCAGGCAACGAATCCGGCGCCAGCGCCGCCCGCACAGGAAGCCAGCAGGCAACGGCCCATCTCCGCGTAGTCAAGGCTGGCGAGCGAGACCATGCGGCGCTTGTGCAGCAACAAGGCGAGAGTGACGGCCTGCAGTAGGATACCGGCGTCGGATGCGAGCGCCAGCCCGGCAGCTCCCCACATTCTGTACCCAAGCCCGTATAGCGGAAAAGCGACAAAGAGAATGATGGTGCTGGCGAGCATGGGAAGCCAGGTGATCCCGGCTGCATAGAAGGCGCGCGCGTAGATGGCCTGCGCGGACCAGGCCAGGAGCGAGAGGGTGTAGAAAGCGAAGAACCATGCGGTGAGATGCACATCGGCCGGTGTGAATCGTCCGCCGCCGAAGATCAGCTCAACAATAGGCTGCGAAAGCGCGATCATCGCCGATGTAGCGAGAAGGCTGAGGGAAATCACGCGGGAAACGGAGTCCGCGACTCCGGTGGCAAATTTAAAGCGTTCTTCCTTCGCCCAGAGCTGAGCAAAGAACGGCATGGAAGCAACGCCAGCCGCTTGCGCCAGCATTGCCATGGGCGCGGAGAACAGCTGCTTGGCATTGGCCAGGCGCGTGATGTCGCCGGCTCCGTGCGATGCGTAGAAGCCCGCGAAATACTGATCGAGGAACGGCAGCGTAAAGCCGAACATAAGCGGCAGAGTCATGAACAGCCACATGCGGAGACCGGGATGGCGAAGATCGATCTGCCAGCGAAAGCGAATCCGTTCCCGGGCCACGCCCCACGCATTGATGCCAAGCGAGCCGAAGAAGAATCCCACGGTGGCCCCAATGGCGAGCGAGTTGACTCCGAGCCTGCGGTGCAACAACACGCCGCAAGCAATGATGAACAGGTTGTAGAGGATCGGGGTGGCCGCCTGGTAGAGGAATTGTTTTCGCACCAGCAATGTCGCGCCCAGAACGCTGCCGGCAAAAAGAAAAATCTGCGCGGGAAGCAGAATCCGCGTCATGTGCGCGCAGAGCGCGACCTGAGCGGCGGGAAAGCCCGGATTGGTCCACCGGACAAACGGAGCGGCGAGAAACATCAGCACGATCGTCGCAACGGTGAGAACCAGGACCATGAGATTGAGCACCGTGAAAAGAAGACGCTCGCCCTCGTCTTCGTTTCCGCGTTCGCGGTAGCGATTCAAAAGGGTGACGAAGGTAATGGAAACGGCCCCGCCAACAAGGAAATTGTTCATCAGGTCAGGAAGGCGGAACGCGGCCATGTACGCGTCGGTCTGGGGACCAGCACCGAACACCCAGGCGATGTATTTGCCGCGCCCCAGGCCCACCAGGCCGGACGCAACCGATGACGCTGCGAGCAGCACCGATGCCGAGAATGCGGAATGCGCATGGGAGGGACGCAGGACGCGGAGCACGCGCGCCCACCTCGGGCGTGGCGGCGGCTGGGCTTCCACCTCAGCGGTGAGTTCCATCTGCTCGGGATCACGGTCTGAGGGCGGGGTGGTCACTGCTGTCGATTCTAATGGGATTTCACGCCACTGCTATAATCGGGGACTTAATATGACTACCCAGCCGCAATCGCTCCCAGTGGCCCGGGAGCGGGAAAAGCTCTGGCCATACCTTCTGCTCTTTTTTGTCTCCGGTTTCCCGGCGCTGATCTATCAAATTGTCTGGCAACGGGCGCTCTTTACAATTTACGGCGTCAATATCGAATCGGTCACAATCATCGTCACCGTCTTTATGCTGGGACTCGGCTTGGGCAGCCTGGCGGGCGGAAGACTCTCCACCGCCGGCGGCCTTCGCGCACTCCGGGCTTTCGGAATCATCGAAGTCTGCATTGGCGCCTTCGGTTTCTGTTCCTTGTGGATCTTCCATAGCGTTGCGGAGATTACCGCAGGAGTTTCGACGGCAGGAACGGGAGCGATTACTTTCCTTCTGCTCCTGATTCCCACATTGTTGATGGGCAGCACGCTTCCGCTGCTGGTTGCTCACCTTGTGAGACGCACTGAGAATGTGGGCGAGTCGGTTGGCTCTCTCTACTCCGCAAACACCTTCGGGTCGGCGACGGCGTGCCTGCTCGCGGCAATTGTTCTCATGCGAATCCTTGGAGAGTCGGGGTGCGTAAGGCTGGCGGCCTGCCTGAATCTTCTGGTCGGAAGCACCGCAATTCTGCTCTCCTTTCGCAATACGGCGACTGATCGGGAGTTCAACTCGAGAAGCAGCTCGATCGATGACGCGCAGCACAGCACGATTCGGTTCAAAATTGCCATGCTGCTGGCCGCCGCAACGGGATTCATCGCTCTCGCATACGAAATCATTTGGTACCGGCTTTATTCGTATGCCAGCGGCGGCAGCGCTCCGTGCTTTGCGAATCTGCTGGCCTATTATCTGTTCGGCATCGCCTACGGCGCGCTGGCGGTGCACGATGCGTGCAAGAAGAATCTCAGAAACGATCTGGGACGGACGCTGCGAGCCGGGGCAACGGTGGTTGCGCTGGGCGCGATCGCAGCGTTTTTGGTGGGCCCGATTATCTCCTTGTCCGCCAGGCACATTTCTTACGAATACCTGTATGGACTGGTTGCGATCGCGGCGGCGCTGCTGGGCGCGTCGTTCCCAATCCTGTCTCATGCCGCGATTGGCCCCGCGGATCAGGCGGGGAAGAAGCTGAGTTATCTCTATCTGAGCAACATCGTGGGATCGGCTCTGGGAAGCTTTCTGGTCGGCTTCGTGGTTCTGGATCATTGGTCGACGAGTGCGACCTCATTGCTGCTTCTTGGGTTGGGGATGGCGATTGCGGCGATTCTGGCGTTCCTCGCGACTCCAAAGCCTTCGAAGATGGCTGTGCTCTTCGCGTTTGCTGCGTTTGTCGTTCTCGTCTCAGCGCGCGGGATGCTGTTTTCGGGAATGTATGAGCGCCTCCTCTGGAAGGACGCCTTTCACGGCGGAATGAAATTCGTCGATCTCATGGAGAACCGCAGCGGGGTGATCGCCGTCGATGCGCATGAGACGGTTTACGGTGGAGGCGTATACGACGGACATTTCAATATCGACCCGATGAACGATGTGAATGGGATTTTCAGGGCATTTGCGATACCCGGCCTTCATTCCGATCCCAAAGACGTATTGATCATCGGTCTTTCTTCGGGATCGTGGGCGCAGATTCTGGCCAACGATCCACAGGTTGAGGATGTGACGATTGTCGAGATCAATCCCGGCTATCTGCCGCTGATTCGGACACGGCCGACTGTTGCAAGCCTCCTCGATAACCCGAAGGTGCATATTTCCATCGACGACGGGCGCAGGTGGCTTGCCGCGCACCCGGATCGCAGATTCGACTTTATTCTGATGAATACGAGCTTCAACTGGCGTGCGAACGTTTCGAATCTTCTCTCGGTGGATTTTCTCCAGATGATCCGGAGCCATCTGAAACCTGGCGGCGTCGAATACTACAACACAACCGGCTCGGGAGAGGTGCAATTGACCGGCGCGACGGTTTACCCTTACGCTCTTCGCGTGGCAAATTTCATTGCCTTGAGCGATAGCCCGATTGTTTTTGACCGGGCGCGGCTAAAGTCGACGCTTGCAGCCTACCGCATCGATGGCCGCCCCGTCTTTGATCTTTCTCGTCCAGCAGACCGCGCCAAGCTGGATCAAATCGCATCCTTGGCGGAGTCGACGAGTCCGGACTCCGCCCATGAACGTGATGCCGTGCTCGAGGATCGTGCCAGCCTCTTGAAAAGGCTGAATGGATTGCGCCCGATTACAGATGACAACATGGGTACCGAGTGGCGATAACACTTGGGTGAAACATCAGTTCCCGGCGAAGGCGATTTGTTGAAGAATGTAGCAGGCCAAGGTCGGCCATGAATGTCCGGCGGATAATCTGTTTCAGGGGGGAGTTGCATGCGGATTTTCTCTTGTCTTTCTGTCATTCTTTTATCCGGAACGATGGTTTCGAGCCAGGCGATTCATGGACGCGGCGGAATCACGCTGCCGCCTCCGCCCGATGTCCAGGCCACGCCGGTCACGGACGATTATTTTGGGACGAAGATTCAAGACAATTATCGCTGGCTCGAGGATGCCAACAGCCCTGAGACGAAGGCATTCATCGACGACGAGAATGCCTACACTCAGCGCTATATGGAGCAGGCGCGCATCCGTCCGCAGATCACGGACGATATGGACGCTCTGGAGCATGTGAGCACTTTTAAGGTTCCCATCGAACGCGGGAACGATCTGTTTTTCGAGAAGATGCTGGCCGGCGAGGACCAGGCATCCATCTATGTGCGCCACGGCTGGACGGAGAAAGACAAGCGGATCATCGATCCGGCGCAGTTTAGCCGCGATCCCAATACGTCAGTGAACCTGGAGGACGTGTCGCGCGACGGAACGCTGGTGGCCTTCGACGTGCGCCAGGGTGGCGCGGATGAAAGCACGGTGCGCATCTTCAATGTGAAAACGGGTAAGCAGCTCGAAGATGAGTTGCCCAGCGGAATCTATCTGAGCGTTGCTTTCACGCCCGACGGGAAGGGGCTCTACTACGCGCGCATGGACCAGAAGGGAACGCTGGTCTACGAGCACGAATTTGGAGCAAGGATCTCGCACGACTCGCTGGTTTTCGGGAAGGAGTTTCGCGGCGAGGCTTTGGGACCGAGCGACCTGATGGAGGCTCATGTATCGGACGACTACCGCTATCTGGTAATTCAGATCGACCGCGGCGTGCCGGCCAGGCGCGTCGACATTGTTTACCGCGACCTGACCAAGCCCGGCTCCTACTTCGAGACTCTGATCTGGGGCGTGGACTCGCGGTTCTCCGCCGATTACGTGAAGGGCGCGTGGTACGTGAGTACGGATTACAAATCGCCCAACTGGAGAATACTGAAGGCCGACCCGGGCGTCATGCCCGATGCGTGGACCACGGTCGTGCCCGAAGGGACGGATTCGATCGACGGATTCAACATCGTGGGCGGCAGGATTTATGTCAATCATTTGCACGATGTGAAGACGGAAACCGATGTCTACGGGCTGGATGGCAAACCCGCCGGCAGCATCGCATACGACAGCATTGGGTTGGTGACCACCCTTGCGGGACGGACCAACGACCGCTATGGGTTCTATAACTTTGAATCGTTCATCGCGCCGCCCGCGATTTATCGCCTCGACACGCTAACGGGCAAGCGGGAAATCTTTGCGCAGCCTAAAGTCCCGTTTGATTCCAGCCAGTATGAACTGAAGCAGGTTTTCTACACATCGAAGGACGGCACAAAAGTGCCGATGTTTATCGCCGGGAAGAAGGGATTGAAGCAGGACGGCACGGAAAGGCTGTTGATGACCGCATACGGCGGATTCAACCTGAGCGAGTTGCCGCAATGGAGTCCGAGGGCCGCATGGTGGCTCCAGGAGGGCGGCTGGTTCGCGCTGCCCAATTTGCGCGGTGGCGGCGAGTATGGCGAGCGTTGGCACGAGCAGGGAATGTTTGCTGGTAAACAAAACGTATTTGACGATTTCTATGCCGCGGCCGAGTATCTGATCGCCAACAAGTACACTTCCCCGGAGCATTTCGCCATTTACGGCGGATCGAATGGCGGGCTGCTGATGGGCGCGGCAATTACGCAGAGGCCGGAACTGTTCTCGGCCGTGGATTGTGCCTATCCATTGCTGGACATGCTGCGCTACCAGAAGTTCGAGCAGGGCGCGCACTGGATGACCGAGTACGGTTCGGCGGACAAAGAGGACCAGTTTCCGTACTTGCGCAAGTATTCGCCCTACCAAAACGTTAAGGCGGGCACGGCCTACCCGGCGGTGCTTTTCTTTACCGGAGCGAGTGACACGCGAGTGGATCCACTCCATGCGCGGAAAATGACGGCGCTGTTGCAGGCGGACTCATCCAGTGGGCGGCCGGTGCTGCTGCACTATAGCGTGTCCGGCGGTCACTCGGCAGGCGTGGGCGTGGAACAGAAAATCCAGGATGCGACCGACCAGCTGACCTTTCTGTGGACGGAAACGGGACAGCCTTCCTCACCGAAGTAACCATTTCAACGGGTGGAAGCAACAAGCGGTCATATGCGGGAATTGGCCGCGCGTAACTCATGTCGCCGGGCGCTGGTCCGATAAGTAAAGTACAGAACCAGAATGCATGCTAGAGGCGCGCACGCAGCGGCTCGGTCCACTGGAGTTCATCGTGGGCGAATCGGATTGATCTGCGGCCAGCGCATCAGCAGCGTTGAAAACGATATCTGCGGAGTGTTGCGGGCAAGCAGAGGCGCCGGCGGCACAACGGGGACCCGGAGCAGGAATGCCGCAAGCAGAGTTGCAGGCCGGCAGGACCGATTGGCAGGAAGAAGGCGCCCGGCTGTCCGCGTTGGCTTCAACGGGAATTCTGGACTCGGAGCCGGAGCCAAGCTTTGACGCCATCACCCGCCTGACCGCCGAGTACTTCAAGGCCGATACGGTGCTGCTCGAATTTGCCGACGAGAGCCGCGTGTGGATCAAATCCTACTGGGGCGAGCCCGTTCGAGAGCTTCCGCGCGAGCGGAGCGTCTTTGAAATGGTGTTGGCGGGTAATGGGCCGGTTGTGGTTTCGGACGTGGCCAGGCACCCAGACTTTGCTGGCAGCCGGTTGACGATTCGGCGCCTTGAAGTGGCTTCATTTGCGGGAGTTCCAATTCGTTCGAGCGACGGCAAGATTCTGGGTGTGCTTGCAGTCTTCGGCTGCCAGCCTCGCAGGGGAATGGCAGTGGTGGAGCTGCGCATGCTTGAGAGCCTGGCCGACATCGTCGCCAGCCAACTGGAGTTACGCAGGATGCGAATGACATTCCGCAAACACCGCCAGCGAAATGCGCGCGCCCCAAAACCGGCGGCCGGGACCTGGCCTCGCAAGTCGGATCTCCGGCAGGCGCTGGAAAAGCGGGAGTTCGTACTCTTCTACCAGCCGGAGGTCGAGCTCTCAACCCGCAGGATCGTCGGGTTGGAGGCACTGATCCGCTGGAAACACCCGCAGCGGGGATTGATTTCGCCGATGGATTTCATTCCGCTTGCCGAGGAAAGCGGGCTGATCCTGCCCATTGGCGACTGGGGACTCTCGGAAGCCTGCGGCCAGATTCAGAGGTGGTGCCGCGATGATCCCGATCTCGGTGCGCCGCGCGTCTGCGTGAATCTCTCGGCGCGGCAATTCGCACGCGAAGGGCTGGCCGACCACGTGGAGGCGCTGCTGCGCCAATCGGGGGTTTCGAGCCGGCTACTTGGTTTGGAGATGACCGAGTCCAGCCTCGTCTCGGACAGTGGAACCGCCTTGGAGGTTCTAAGCAGCTTGCGGCGGCTCGGGGTATCGCTGCTGATGGACGATTTCGGAACCGGGTATAGCTCGCTGCATCACCTGCATTCGCTGCCCTTCGATGTGCTCAAGATCGATCGCTCGTTTGTTTCGCGCATGACGGAAGGAAGCGATCAGCCGCTGCAGATTGTGCGCACGATTGTGGAATTGGCGCGTGTGCTGGGGATGGATGTGGTGGCGGAAGGAATCGAGACGCAGGAACAGTACGCGCTGCTGCGGCAGCTGGGCTGCCGATTCGGGCAAGGCTTCCTCTTCTCCCGTCCCGTGGCGGCAGACACCATCAGCGAGATGCTGCGTCTGCCCGGCCGCGTTCTGCCGGAGCCGGTAGAATCGAAAACCGGGCCGACGGAATGCGCGACCGAAGTGCCCCAGCAGGAACATTCCGAAATGGAAATGGCGACCGAGATCTCCTGATTCGGGAAGAGTGGTCGCTTTCGATTGGACGTTTCTCAGGGTCGGCGACGTGCGACGGAGTATGCTCCGTTGCATGCAGCCACCGGCGCAGAGTCAGTCACGACCCACTTCGGAGAGCTTTGCAGGACTTCTCGCTGCGCTTGCATCGCCTCCGCACGAGGCGGTGGATGACGCGGCGGAGTGGAGCGGCGGCGATCTGGGTGACGATGTAGTCACGCTGAGCTACGAGCGTGCGTTGCGCTCTCACGCCAGATCCAGACCGGCGGATACGGGTGGTTGGCCGGTGCCGCAGGCGTGTCGTGCAGAGGCGAGCGATGCCGAAGGAGCGATGACTCTGCCGGCGATGCGTGTTAATGAAGAGTCGAGCGCGGAGGCTTTTGAAGCGCGACAAAGCACGAGTGACCGCAATCTGCGATCCGCGAGTGTGACGATTCGATTGAGCAAGGCGGAGTGCGCGCGGCTGCACAAACACGCCGCCGAAGCGGGAGTGACAGCCTCGGCTTACTTGCGATCGTGCACCTTTGAGGCCGAGGCACTGCGCGCGGAGGTCAAAGCGGCACTGGCTGAGTTAAAGACTGCAGCGTCCAAAGAAAAGCCCGTTGCGCCCGCGAAGGAGCGGTGGACTTTTTTACGGTGGGTGGCATTCGGGTGGTTGGCGCGGTTTCTTACGCGCAGGCCTTCAGCGTTGCGGACACACTGAAGCGTCACGTCTCAACGAAGCTTCCCGCTTGCGTTGAGTCATTCCACTTCAAGCACCAGACACTTAAGGTACTCGGTCTCAGGCAAGTTGAGCACGACTGGATGATCAAGAGCTGCGCCGCGGCGCTCGAGCAGGCGCACACGCCGCGATGCATCGGCTGCTGCTGCGGCGACTGCACCTTCGAGATCGGACCAGGCCACATGATGTGAGCATGAGCAGGTGACGAGCAGGCCGCCGGGACGCAGCATCTTCAGCGCGCGCAGGTTCAGCTCCTTGTAGCCGCGCAGCGCGCCTTCGACGGCGCGCTTGGTTTTTGCGAAGGCGGGCGGATCGAGAACGATGGCGTCGAATGTTTCGCCCGCGTGCGACCAGTCGCGGAGAATCGCGAAAGCGTCGGCCTCGATCCAATCGACTTCGGCGGAGATTCGCAAGCGATTTGCCTGGCGGTTCCGCTCCGCCACTTCGAGCGAGGCGCGCGAGACGTCGATGCCCGTCACTTGGCGGCAGACCTCGGCGAGATGCAGCGCAAATCCGCCCTGGTAGCAGCAAACATCGAGCGCACGGCCCGTGCACCCCAGCCGCTGCGCCCAGTCGCGCGCCGCGGCGTAATTCGTGCGCTGGTCGAGAAATGCGCCCGTCTTCTGGCCGGCGTTGGCGTCGTAGTGAAAGGCGAGGCCGTTCAAGTGGAACTCGGTCGCGGCGGCTGGCCTTTTCGCGTCAGCAAGCCAGAGCGGATCGAGGCTGGGCGCAGGCAGACTCTCCAATTCGCGAATGCGCGGGTCGGGGCGCTCGAGAATGGCTACGGGCGAAAGTTCATCGCGCAGGACACGAACGCAGGTGTCGCGAACCGCTGCGTGGAGCAGCCCTTTGGTCAAGAGTTGAAGCACGACGAGATCGCCGTACTTGTCGGCGATCAGGCCGGGCAGCTCGTCGGCCTCGCTGAAGCAGAGGCGGCAGGCGTCGTTTGCGTTGTCGAGCAGAGGCCTGCGCCGGGCGATGGCCGCGCGCAGGCGCGATGCGAGCAGCTCGAGCCACGCGGGTTCGTCGAGGGCGTCGCGCGAGATGAGGCGCAATGCGATTTGCGACGATGGGCTGTAGAGCGCCGTGCCCAGCAGCAGTCCCCGGTTGTCGGCTACAGGCAGGAGCGTTTCTTCTGGATTTGGAAGAGCGACTGCGACAACGTCGGACGCGTAGACCCACAGATGGCCGGCGCGGAGCCGGTCCGAAGCACGTCGGTTGATGGTGGCGCCAAATGGAGCGGGGTGAGCCTGATTTCCCCCAACCCTGGGAGGCTCGGGTTCGCGTTGCGTGATCGCGGCTTTCTGTGGATCGGGGCGGGATCGTGAGGGCGCTGCTTTGCGCTGCGGCGGGCGCACAGCGGGTACTGAGCCGCGCTCGCCCTGCGTTGCAGCCCTTACGGACCCTTTTGCGCCGCTCGCTTTTTGCTTTCTGCGGGCCTTCGAATTGTCTCGCTTCGCCATCAGCTCTCATTCCCAGTATCAGGCCTGAGAATGGGAGCGAATCGGCGCGGCTGCTACTTAGCCTGCAACGATTGCAGGTAGCGGCTCAGATTGCTGATCCTGAGAGCCTTCACGTTCGGCTCGGCATTCGTAGTGTCCATACCGCTCAGAACAGGCCCCCAGACCGGCATATCAGCTGTGCCATGCGATGGATTGGCCGTGCCAAACTGCAGTACCGTCATGACGTGAGTTGAGGGAAACTTCCCTCCGTTGTTCTTGCTCAGGAGCGCGAGGTCTGCGGGTTGCTTCTTTAAAGCTGTGGCCACCGGGCCCTGTCCTTTGCCGTCCACTCCATGGCATGGGGCGCAATAGTTCACGTACATTTGCTTGCCGTTGGTTGCCGAAGTCTTGCTGACCGGAATGACGACCTTCCTTGAGGTCGATTGATTCGCGTATCCGATGCCGGCAGCGACGGTCACGGCCAAAGCTGCAAAAAAGATGTTTCGTAACATGTTTTCCTCGGTTCTTAACCTCCGGGGGAATTTAATTTCCTCCTTTTTTGCACAGCGGGATGTGACACCCGACACATCGGAAGGTCCTTGTGGTTACCAGCGTGCCACCGGGACGACAGCCGGACCAAATTGAACTAGCTCTATGGGATGGGCAATGCGCGGGTGCGGCTTCGAAGTCATTCGCTAAACCGATTCATTCGTGCCGAATTGAAGCGGCCTATAATAGAGCATGGCGACTGCCCGTCAGACCATTCCGGCAGGGGATCCCAGCGCACCCGCGACTTCCACGCAGGGAGCGCTTGTTTCCGCCCAAGGCGCACAGTCCCGCCCCCCCACGGACGAACCCTCCATTGGCGAGCGCTTCGAAGCGCTGCTGCGGCAAGCGCAGGCCAACCGGCCAAATGAAGACATCTCATTGATTCGAAAGGCATGGGAGTTCTGCGTCTCCCATCACAAGGGGCAAACGCGCGCCTCAGGGGAGCCGTATATTGTGCACCCATTCGAAGTGGCCGAGGTGCTGGTCGAAATGAAGCTGGACGCGACCGCCGTGGCTGCTGCACTTCTGCATGACGCTGTCGAAGATACGCAGGCCACCAGCGAGGAGATTGGAGACAAATTCGGCGACCAGGTGGCGCACATCGTCGAGGGCGTAACCAAGATCGACAAGATTCAATTTGCCAATCGCGAAGACCGCCAGGCTGAGAACGTGCGCAAGATGCTGCTGGCCATGGTGTCGGACGTGCGCGTGGTGCTGATCAAGCTGGCCGACAGGCTGCACAACATGCGTACCCTGGAGCACCTGAAGCCGGACCGGCAAGAGGCGATCGCGCGCGAAACGCTGGATATTTACGCTCCGCTGGCGCACCGGCTGGGCATGGGCAAGGTGCGCGGCGAGCTGGAAGATCTGGCCTTCCGCTACACCGACCCGGTGAGTTACGAACAGGTTGCCGCGGCGGTCGAAGCGCGGCGTGTTGACGGCGAGCAGTTTCTGCGCGGCGTAGAAGACACGCTGACGGAGCAGCTCAGGGAGAACGGCATCAAGGCGCGCGTAGAGTGGCGCATCAAGCGGTTCTACTCGATCCACCAGAAAATCGAGCGCACCAAAGTTTCGTTCGACCAGGTGTACGACCTGCTGGCAATCCGCGTGATCACCGAGGATGTGGCATCGTGTTACGCGGTCTTCGGGCTGATTCACACACTGTGGCGGCCTGTGCCGGGGCGCATCAAGGATTTCATCGCCATGCCGCGCGCCAATCGCTACCAGTCGCTGCATACGACGGTGATGAGCGCCAGCGGCCACCAGTTCGAAGTGCAGATTCGCACGGAAGAGATGCACCGCATCGCCGAGGAAGGCATCGCGGCGCACTGGAAATACAAGACGGGCGGCGTGGTGTCGGCCCGCGACGAGGAGCGGTTGAACTGGATTCGTCAGCTTGTCGAGTGGCAGAAGGAGATGACGGATCCTAACGAATTCCTCTCCAGCCTGAAGATGGACCTCTATCCCGACGAGGTGTACACCTTCACGCCGAAAGGGAAGGTGGTGGTGGTTCCGGCCGGGGCGACGCCCGTGGACTTTGCCTATACCATTCATACCGACGTTGGCCACTCGTGCGTGGGGGCAAAGATCAATGGCCGCATGGTGCCGCTGCGCACCAAGCTGCGCACGGGAGACATTGTCGAGATCGTCACGCAGAAGGATCACAAGCCCAGCCGCGACTGGCTCACCTTTGTAAAGAGCCCGCGTGCGCGCAACAAGATCAAGCACTGGCTGAACGAAGATCAGCGGGTGCGCGCGGTGGAGATCGGCAGAAAGCTTCTGGAGCGCGAGGCGCGCAAATTCAAAGTGCCGATGTCGCAGATCGACGATCAGGATCTGGGGCGCATCGCGCAGGAGTTCGGCGTGGCCACGGCCGCCGATTTGCTGGCCACGCTGGGCCAGGGCAAGAACACCGCGCACCAAATACTGAGCAAGCTGGCGCCTGGCTTCGCCGGTCCGCCCGAGCCTGAGCCGGGCACGCCCGCCGCGCCGGGCAAATCGGGCGAGGCGGGCATGACCGACGCGGTGCGCAAGCTGCACCTCACCGGTTCGGATTCGCTGCAGGTGGAGGGCCAGAACGACCTGCTCGTCTATCGCGCGCGATGTTGCAATCCCATTCGCGGCGAGGAGATTGTGGGCTACGTGACTCGTGGCAAGGGCGTGGCCGTGCATGCGCGCAGTTGCCCCAATGTGCAGAACCTGCTCTACGAGAGCGACCGCCGCATCAATGTGGAGTGGTCGCGCGCACCTGAAGGCGCGGGGCAAGCGCAGCGCTATCCGGTCAAGATCATCGTCCAATGCGAAGACCGCACCGGCATGCTGAAGGAGCTGACCGCCGTCATCTCCGACGAAAACACCGACATTCGCGCCGTGGATTTGAGCCGCGACGAAGAGGGCGAGGCGATCATCGAATTCGTCGTGGAAGCCGAGGACGTGCGCCACCTGAACCGCATGGTGCTGGGCCTGCGCCGCGTCGAGGGCGTCCGCCAGGTGCAGCGGACGCAGAAGGTATAAGAGCAGCCTGCCTTGAGGTATTCAGCGGGACGGCGCGCCAGAAGAATCCCGCGAGAGCGCTACGAAACGAGCTCCAGCGCGGCCGTGCCCTTGCGCGGCGCAATGAAGTGGTCGGCCCGGGAGGCTATCGCGATGCCTTCGCGGCCGAGGAGCTTGTGAATTTGGCCGCGCGCGTGGTCGGCCCAGGGGCCGCGGTTATCGAGCTTGACATAGGCGCGCCAGTGGCGCAGGGCGCTGCGGTGTTCGCCGGTGCGTTCGTAGGCGAGTGCCAGGTTGTAGTGGGCGTCGGCGTAGCGGGGCGAGAGCGTGACGGCCTTGAGGTAGGCGGCGATGGATTCCTCGAGGCGCTCGAGCTCGTCGAGAACGTTGCCGAGATCGAAGTAGGCGAGAACATAACCCGGGTCGGTCTCGGTGGCGCGGCGGTAGAGCTCCTCAGCGCGGCCGTACTGGCGCAAGTGGAAGAACAGCGTGCCCAGGTTGATGCAGGCTGCTGCATACTGCGGGTCGATGGACAGAATCTCCTGGTAGAGGTTGATGGCGCGCTGCTTCTCGCCGGCTTCCTCAGCCTGAACCGCCGCATGGAAGCGCTCCTGCAGGCCGCGCGCGTCGGGGATGCCGATGCGGCGCAGCGGAGCCGGGCCCGAGGTGGCCTGTTGCGGCCCACCCATGCGCTCGAAGTCGAAGAGCAATTGGCGGCGGATGGGATCGACCATGGCGCCGCGATGGCGGAAGGCGAGACGCGTTCCCGTGCGCACCACACACGCCTCGAGCAGCGGGTTGCTCATGCCGGCAACCGCTTTCATGGCCAGGATGGAATCGCGAATCGACGCGGCGGGCACTTCATCCTCGCGCAGCGAGCGCAGCGTGCGCAGTTGGCCCAGATCCTGGAAGCTATAGATTTCTTGTTGAGGGATGAGTCCGGCTCGTTCCCAGGCTTGCAATTGGCGGGCGCTGATTTCGAGGATGCGCAGTACGTCCTGACGGCGATAACTGGTCACGCTTGGATGCTCCCCCAGGTGAAACCAAACGATCTCGGCCTGCGAGCCCAACTTCCTGCTACGGATGCCGAACTCAAATTTCCGCCGAGACCCATACCGCAGCTCTCGGAACAGTTACGGAGGAATCGTTCCCATTGCGATTATGCCAAGAGCGCGCGCGAATAAGCGCACCGGAATCGATGCAGTAACTAAAAACTCGTGGATAACGAGTGCATGATTTGGTTCATTAGGGGCACTCGCGGGCGCCGGAAGCCTCGAGGTGCGGACGGAACTGAACGACGCGCCGGACCAAGGGGGCGGCGAAAGTCATACGGAGGCGCCCGGGACGATGAACCAGACAAGATTGGGTGACCGAATTGGCCCGCTACCTCTGAACTGTGCCAACACCGGAAAGTTGTACCGGGCTGCGTCGGTGGGGCCATGTATTGATGCCACCGATGGCCTACGATTTTAATTGTCTATTGAATTTACGATATGTTAGGCTCCCGGACGCGAGCATGTTTAGACGCAGAGGCAACGGGCCCCATGGTGAACCCCACCTTCTGCTTCGCATCAAGCAATCCCCCAAGGCTGGTATCCGTCCGGGGTGCTACGGAAGCCTTGCTCGGATATAGCCAGGCTGAACTCCTTACCGGCGAGGTCAATCTCAAGGATTTGATCCACCCCGGCGACGCCGGCATCGCAGAATGCATCTTTTCATCGCATCTTGATGCCCGTGCCGGCGGCTTCAGCATGCGCCTGCGTCACGCCGACGGGCGCATTCGCTGCGTCAAAGGGTGCTACTCCAAGAAGCCCGCCCGCGCCGGGGAAAACGTTCTTCTCGAGCTGACCCTCGAGGACGCGCGAAATGTGCGTGAGCCCGGTGACGCCTTTCTGTTGACGAGCTTCAAGTCTCTGATTGAGCACACCGACGATTACCTCTACATCAAGAATCGCAACCATGTGATCCTGGCGGCGAGCCATGCGGTGCCTTTCCTGACCGATGCGGTGAAGGACCGCGCCGAACTTGTGGGGAAGACCGATTACGACCTTCATCCCGAAGCCATCGCCGATCTGTCGTACCAACTGGAAAACCAGGCATTCGCCGAGAATCGGCGCGTGAATCAGGTGCAACAGTTCGCTTCGCAGGATGGATCGATCCATTGGCTCGACGATCGCAAGTATCCCATTATCGGGCCGGAGGGCGAGGTCGCCGGCATCTTCGGCATCGCTCCCGACATCACCGCGCAAATGGAGGCGCGACTGAAGCTGCGCGAGAGCGAAGAATCGCTGCGCGACGCACAGACGATTGCAGGATTAGGCAACTTCGTCTTGGATATACCGGCAAGGGAGTGGAGCGTTTCGCCGGAACTGGAAGCGCTGCTGGGAATCGATGCGGCATATGGGCGTGAATTCAAAGCAGTATGGCCGCTCATCCATCCCGACGACCGCGCGAAAATAGCGGAGCGACTCGAGGGCTACTTCCGAGGCGAGCGCACCTCGTTCGACAGCGAGTACCGGATTGTGCGGCATACAGACGGGGCCGCGCGCTGGGTACACACGCGTGGTCGCCTGGAAGTGGATGCAGAGGGTCAACCTCTGGCCCTCCGGGGTACGATGCACGACATCACGGACCTGAAGCAGGTGGAAGCAGGGTTGCGCGAGAGCGAGGAGTCGCTTCGGGAGGCGCAGAGCATTGCCGGCCTGGGCAGCTATCGGCTCGATATCGACTCTGGAAAATGGACGAGTTCGGATGTCATGGATCAGATATTCGGAATCGATAAAGAATATGACCGCACCATTGAAGGGTGGGCTGCCCTGATCCATCCCGACGATCGATCGCGGATGCTTGCCTATTTCAAGGATGAGGTACTCGGTCAGTGCAAGCCCTTTAACAGGGAGTATCGGGTGATTCGTCAGTCAGACGGTGCTGTGCGTTGGGTGCACGGCCTCGGAAGGCTCGAGTTTGATGTTCAGGGGCGCCCGGTGAAGATGCCGGGCACGATCCGGGACATCACTGAGGCCAGGCAGATCCAGGAGACGTTGCGCGAGAGCAAGGAACTGCTGCAATTGTTCATCGAGCATGCGCCGGTCGCACTGGCCATGTTCGACCGCGAAATGCGCTACCTGGCCGTAAGCCGCAGATGGCTGGAGATGCATTCTGTCCTCGACGTAGAGGTTCTCGGCCGTTCGCACTACGAGATCATGCCTGAGGTTCCGCAGGCATGGCGCGAGGAACATCGGCGCTGTCTGGCGGGCGAGAAACTGGGCCGAGACCAGAGACAGCTCGTAAGGGCGGACGGGACCGTGCGATGGGTCGGACGCGAGATCCTTCCCTGGCGGACCGGCGATGGCGCCATCGGCGGCATCATCATCTTCACCGAGGACATCACTGAGCGCAAGCGCGCCGAGGCTGCGGTTCGCCAAAGTGAAGAATTGCTGCGGCATTTCATTGAGCATGCGCCGGCGGCTCTGGCCATGTTCGATCGCGAGATGCGTTACCTTGCGGTGAGCCGAAGGTGGGTTGAGAATGCGGGCCTCACGGGGCAGGAAATCATAGGACATTGCCATTACGAGGTCGTGCCGGAGGTCCCGGAGAGTTGGCGGGAAGAGCATCGTCGCGCCCTCGCCGGCGAATCAATCCACGCCGAGGAGGGTCTTATTGTTCGCACCAGCGGACAAAAAGGATGGCTGCGCCGCGAGCTTATGCCCTGGCGCTCAGGCGATGGCTCGATCGGCGGCATCATGATTCTTGTTGACGACATTACCCGGCAAAAGGAGACCGAGGAGCGTCTGCGTCTTGCGGCGAACGTCTTCACGGGCATGCGCGAAGGCATCGTGATCACCGATCGCAAGGGGACGATTCTGGATGTCAACGAGGCTTTCAGCCGCATCTCCGGGTACGCGCGCGAAGAAGTATTGGGAAAAAACCCGCGGCTGCTTCAATCCGGCCTGCAGAGCAAGGAATTTTACGGGAACATGTGGCAATCCCTGTCGCGCGAGGGCTATTGGTCGGGGGAACTCTGGAACCGCACAAAAGACGGGGACATTTACGCGGAGACGCTCATCATCAATGCGATCCGCAACGCGAGCGGCGAGGTGGAGCAGTATGTGGGGTTGTTCAGCGACGTCACGGAGACCAAGGAGCACAAGCAGGAGCTTGAGCGCGTCACGCATTACGACGCGTTGACAGGTCTGCCCAATCGCGCGCTGTTCGCCGACCGGCTTCGCCAGGCCATGGCTCACGCCCACCGCAACGAGAACCTGCTGGCCGTAGTCTACTTTGACCTGGATGCATTCAAGAGCATCAACGACCGCTATGGCAACGCAACCGGAGATGCGCTGTTGACGGCGCTGGCCTTCAGGATGAAGCGCGCCCTGCGCGAGGGGGACACGTTGGCCCGATTGGGCGGAGACGAGTTTGCCGCTGTGATCCTCGACCTGGACGGCAACAAAGCATGCGTGCCCACGCTGAACCGCCTGCTTGCAGCGGCATCCGAGGAGGCCCAGATCGGCGATGTCGTGCTGCGTGTCTCAGCCAGCGCTGGAGTGACCCTTTATCCGCAAGTGGAGGACGTGGACGCCGAAGTGCTTCTGCGCCAGGCGGGGCAGGCGATGTACCAGGCCAAACTCGCGGGCCGCAACTGCTTCAGCATGTTCGATCCCAACCAGGACCTGATTGTCCGCGACCGGCACGAGAACATCGAACATATTCGCCAGGCGTTGGCCGCGCGGCAGTTTGTGCTCTTTTACCAGCCCAAAGTGAATATGCGCTCCGGCAAAGTGGTGGGAGCTGAGGCCCTGATCCGCTGGCAACACCCGGAGCGCGGGCTGCTGCCGCCGGGCATGTTTCTACCGGTCATTGAAGATCACCCGCTAGCCGTCGAGCTGGGCGAATGGGTAATGGAGACCGCGCTGGCACAGATGGATTCGTGGCTGGCGGAGGGCTTCGATCTGCCCGTGAGCGTGAACGTAAGCGCGATCGAGCTGCAGCAATCGGATTTCGCCGATCGCCTGCGCGTCCGGCTTGCCGCGCACCCGCAAGTGAAGCCGTCGGACCTGGAATTGGAAGTGGTGGAAACCAGTGCAATGCAGGACGTGGTGCGAACCTCGCAGGTCCTGGCAGCCTGTCGGGAGATCGGGGTATCGATCGGTCTCGACGATTTCGGCACAGGCTATTCCTCCCTCACCTATTTGAAGCGTCTCCCCGCCAATGTGCTCAAGATTGACCAGAGCTTTGTGCGCGACATGCTGGAGGAACCGGAGAACCTGACGATTCTGGAGGGTGTGTTGGGGCTGGCGGCGGCGTTTAACAGACAGGTGATCGCGGAGGGAGTGGAGACAGCGGAGCACGGCCTGATGCTGCTGCAAATGGGTTGCGATCTTGCCCAGGGATTCGGCATTGCGGCTTCAATGCCCGCGCGCGAATTCCGGTCGTGGGCAGCCGCGTGGCGTCCCGATCCTCGCTGGTGCGAAGTGCCCGTAGTGCGCGCGGAGAACGCGCCGGTGCTGTCGGCCACTGTGGAGCACCGGGCCTGGCTCGGTGCCCTTGAGGCATATCTACAGGGCAAACGCGCCATTCCGCCGCCGCTCGATGCCAGCCAATGCCGGGTTGGCGCATGGCTTAACGGCCAAAAGCGATCAGCGCACGGGACAAACTCGCCGATTCAGGCCATCGAGAATCTTCATCGTCAGCTCCACGACTTGGCCGCCGAGATTCTCGCGTCTCAGACCGAGGACTCGAATCCCGCGGGGCTGGCCCGTCTTCGCCAACTGCACTACTTGCAGGACAAGTGCCTGAAGCGTCTGAAGACTTTCGCCTGATCCTGCTGGGCCAAACAAAACAGTCAACGCACAATGCTGCTCGAGTTAGACGGCTTTTTGCGCCTTATTGATGGGCCGCTGCCGTGCTGGACAGTGACTCTTCAGGCATGGCCTGCGGCTCACGCAGCGTGAGTACGGGGCAGCGCGCGTGCGCGAGCACGCGATAGACGGTGCGGTCGCGGGTCAGGTTTTCCAGGGCCAGGCGGTGCGTGGCGCCGAGAACGATCAGGCGGGCGCGCCGCTCCGAAGCCAGAGCCAGAATCTCGATGGATGGATTGCCATGAAGGACGACAGGCTCGACGGCGGAGCAGCAACGAGCGCCGGTTTCCTCGGCCAGGATGCGCAACTCGACCATGGCGGACGAATCCAGCCCGGTGGGCATGTGTTTGCGCTGCATCACCTCGATGGGCGGAAGCACGTGGAGCAAAATTAGTTTTGCATTCTGGGTGGCGGCCACCTGGCAGGCAAGCGCCGCGCTCGGGCGAGAGGTCTCTCTGAGTGAGGTGGCGTGGAGGACGACGCGTTCTCCATTTCTAGCCACCGGGAGATGAGCCTCGGGTCCCACGGTCATGACCGGGAGGTTGACCGAGCGCAGCACTTGCTCCGCAACAGAGCCAAGGAGCAACTTGCCAATCTTGCTCCGGCTCCGTGTCCCTAGCAGCACGCGATCGGCCTGATATTGACGAACCGCGGCTACAATCTGCTGTGTGGGGTGGCCCTCGCGCACCACCGTGTCGCAACGGATGCCGCGGCGAACGGCTGCTTCAAACCATGGCCGCAGCATCTCCTGCGCGGTTTCGAGTGCGCCGCCTTTATCGTAGTACGGCATTCCGGCGGCATCGGCGCCGAAGACCGCTGATGGAGGAAGAGCATGCAGAAGAATCAGGCGCGCCCCGGTTTCACCGGCCTGTTCCAGGGCAAACGGCATGAGATGGTCCAGATCGCTTAAATCGGTGGCGGCAAGAATCGTGGCTGGATGCGTCCAGCGGCCCAGATCGGAGACCCGCATGGCGAACACCTCATACCCGAAAGCGTGTCACCGGGCAAAGGGCAGGGATGTGCCAGAGCGCACCGCGGAAGGTGATTTAGATCACTTTCCGGCCATCCAATGGTCCCAAAAACAGGCTTCCAATTACCTTGGAAGACTCGCCCCGCCCCGGCCTCATCGTTGCGATTGAATGGCCCGATAAAAAAGTCTTAAGGCTCGCAGTGAGCGGGCTCCAAAAGGTGAGGACTGTCTCATGCTGGCTGAGCTCGACGAGGCGTCTCTGGTAAAGGCCAACGCCCAGTTCTGGGAACCGATGATTGCCATGCGGCTGGAGCCGGTGGCGAGCACCGAGGAGTTCTGCGTGGGGCGGGGGCACCTGATCGGCAGCGTGAGCCTTTACGGCCTGTGGAAAGGACGCATTGAGGTACGCATGGCTGCGGGATTGGCCCTGGCCGCCACCGCAGCCATGCTGATGCAACCCGCGGAAACGGTCACAGAAGCCGATACTCTCGACGCGACCAAGGAGATCGCCAATATCATTGGCGGAGTCATCAAGTCGTCGCTGCCCAACCCCTGCACCTTGAACGTGCCTGAATCCTCGGTGGCCGCAGACGGAATGTGCATGCGGCCGCGCACTGCTGATGTGTTGGCGGTGGCCTTTCGCCACAACACGGGATCGCTGCTCCTCCGCGTGTGGGAAGAGGCGTGCGGATAGTCCCGCTGCCGCCGGAAAATGAACGCTTACAATCGCCTCATGCTGTTTGCCGTGCTCACCATCTCCGACCGCTGCTCGCAAGGGCTCATGGCCGACACTGCGGGTCCCGCCGTGGCCGCGCTGCTCACCCGCGAGTGGCCGCAGGCAGAGATTCGAACAGCGCTGATGAAAGACGATGAGGACGCGATCGCCGCGGAACTCGAAGCGTTGGTGCGGGCAAATGCAGAACTTGTGCTGACCGTGGGCGGCACCGGCCTGGGCCCGCGCGACCGGACGCCGGAGGCAACGCGGCGCGTGATCGATCGCGAAGCGCCAGGGCTGGCCGAGGCGATGCGCGCGAAGGGAGCGGATAGCAATCCCTACGCGCGGCTTTCGCGCAGCGTAGCGGGATTGCGGGCGAGTACGCTGATCGTGAACCTGCCCGGCAGCCGGCGCGGCGCCGAGGAGAGCCTGGAAGCGATTCTGGCATTATTGCGTCATGGGCTCGAGGTCATGGCCGGAGCGCAAAATCATCCGTAGCCGAAACCTGCACGCAAAGTGATTGGCGTAACCGCACGCCAAGTAAGCGTTTGCCTGAACCCGCCTGTTTCCTGCCTTTGAGCGGCGTAACTCGAGCGCCCAACCGCCCCAGAATGCGGACTCCAGGCGAGCTTTTTCATCCCACCCCTCCTGAGAAAAACCCGGAAAAGCGTACAATCGTCTTCGCCCATGAGACGAACTGGTAACGCTCAACGAAATCGCCGCCGCTCCACCGCAAACATTCACGACGTGGCCAAACGCGCCCGCGTTTCCATTGCCACCGTGTCGCGCGTCGTTAACCGCATCCCCACCGTGGATCCAGTTCTGGCCACTCGGGTTTGGGAGGCCGTTGAAGCGGCAGGCTACGTGCCCAATACCCAGGCGAGAGCCTTGGTGTCGGGGCGAAGCCGCATCCTCGGTCTCATCGTTTCTGAGATTACCAATCCGTTTTTTCCGGAACTGGTGCAGGAGTTCGAAAACCTGGCCGTAGCGCAGGGCTACGAAGTCATGATCGGCTCGACCAGCAACGATCCGGAGCGGACCGAGGCGCTGATTCGCCGTATGCTGCAGCGCGGAGTGGACGGCGTAGCCGTGATGACCTTTGGCATTGAGGAGGAGCAGGTGCAAAAGCTCGTGGGGCACGAGTTCCCACTGGTCTTTGCCGATCCGGCGCCGAAATCGCCCAACGTTCGCGTGCTGAAAGTGAACTATGGTGAGGGGATTCGCGAGGCCGTGCAGCATTTGGCGGCGCTCGGCCATCGTCGCATCGCTTTTGTCAGCGGGCCGCTGCGCATGCGCACCGCCGTCACTCGCCGCGATGCATTCCGCAAATCCATGACCGAGCTTGGACTCACTGTGCCCGGCGTCTATATCGTCGAGGGCGATCACAAGATGGAGGGAGGCAAGGCGGCCATGGAAAAGCTGATCGCTCTGGCCGAACTGCCCACGGCGGTGATTTGCTCCAACGACATGACCGCTATTGGCGTTCTGCACGCGCTCGACGAAACCACGCTCAAAGTTCCCGCTGACATCTCCGTCGTGGGATTCGACGACATCCGCCTGGCTCAGTTCATGCTCCCGCCGTTGACCACAGTGCAAATGTCGTGCAAGGCACTGGCCACTGCGGCGGTGCAGGCGTTGCGCGCCGGCATTGAGCCGGCCCATCCCCAGTCCACGCAGAAGGAATGGCCAGTCGCGACGCGCCTGGTGGTGCGCCGGTCGACGGATTTCCCCCGCGGCACTTTGCCGGCGCTGGGAAAGGACTCTGAGGGGCGGCGCCAGACGGCAATGAGGACATCGCCCAGAACCTGAGAATTACGTTTGATTCGAATGCGAACGCGGTTGTATGTCCAATTCAGACAATCGAGTAGCACGAATTCAAGAAACGTGTGACGAAGCGCACAGGCAGCCACGCTAGCCTGCAAATACGTTGCTGATATGCGCAATCGAAGGGCGCAATTCCGGAAGCTCTGCGTCCTGGCGCTGCTGGCTGGATCGCTGGCGCGAGCAACTGCCGCAAATGGCGCTGCTGTCTCGGGCAACGTTGCCGATCCTGTTGGCCGGGCGATTGCAGGAGCCGTGGTGCGTTTGATCGCGGTCAACGCAAGTACGCAGCAAACGGTGAGCGACGCAGAAGGCCGATTTGCGGTGCCAGCGGTTGCGCCCGGGACCTATCGGTTGAGTGTGAACGCGGCGAATTTCCAGCCTTTGGAGAAGAGCGTTTTCGTGGCGGCCGGAGGCAGCGACTTCCAGATCCAGTTGGAACCTGTGGTTTCGCAGACGGTAGTCGTCACGGCCGATCTGGCAGGAGACGATGTGATGTCGCCCGATCCTTCGGTGAAAGTTTTCGCCTCGGGGGACTTGCTCGACGCGAATCCGGGACGGCCAGGCGCGCCGATTTCGATTCCCGGCTATCCGATTGAGACGGCGTCGAGCGGCATCAAGGCGCCGCAATATTTTGCGCCAGGAGTGGCTGGCGACCACGGCGAGCCGATCGCGCAGTACGTCCAGGTCGGCAGCTATCTTGTGCCGAATAATCTGTCGGCGAATGCGCATGGCAACGGGTACGCAGATCCGAACATCTACATCGCAAGTGCGATTGAAAGCGTGCAGGTGGACGGCGGCGCCTACAATGTGCGCGAAGGCAATCATGCGCTGAACCTGGCGGCGATCTACGGGCTGCGATCGCATCTGGCTCCGTTCTTCACTCTTACGGGCGACTCGCGCGACTTGACGGCCACGGCCGCCATGAGTCCCTCCGAAAATTCGTGGGCAGCGATAGAGGGTTCCTACGGCAATGGCTTCCTCGACCGGCTGGAACATCGCAAGCAATTCAAGTTGAACGGGGGACGCGTGGTCCACGCGCGCGGCCACACGCTGACGTTTTTCGGCATCGGGTACTTCGGCACCGGCTACCAGGCTGGGTTACGGCCCGTCTTCGGATTCAATGCGGTGGATGCGGCCGCGGGATGGAGGGAATATCCCGATACGATCGACCCGCGGCAGAAAGACCAGACGCACACCACGCTCGCAGCGCTGAACGACAATTGGAAGCTCGACGAAAATCAGGAAGTTCAGCTCTCAGGATTCTTTCGCACCTACAATCTCTCTCTGTTTTCGGACTTCGGGCTCGGGCTGATCCGGCAAAGCGAGTTCCGAACAGTGGGCGGCGCGAGTGGCGAGTATGTAAACAAGATCTCGAAGGCTTTTACGCTGCTGGCCGGAACCGGCTATGAGCGCGAGGCTCCGCGGCGCGACGATCTGGACCATTACAACTTTTTCACGCCCGCCGCGCCGAGTTCTTACGGGATCGTTCGTGAAGATCGACGGCAACAATGTGACCATCTCGCCGGTCACGCCTTACATCGCCGCGCAGGGCCAGCTGGGCGGCCACTTCAACTACTACGCGGGCTGGCGGCGCGACGAAATCTTCATCGACAACCAGGATCTGATCACGCCGTCGAACTCCTGGAGCAAGCTGGTGGAGCTGAGCTCTCCCAAGGCGACTTTGGCGTTTGTTCCCAATCCGTCGTGGCTCGCGCCGCTGATTTCAGTCAGCTTCGGCAAGTCGTTTTTTACCGAAGATCCGCGCGAGGGCACGGCTTTGAGTGGCCCGACCACCGTCGATCCGGTCGAAACAGCGCGATCGTATCAGCTGGTGGCCAGCAAGACGATTCACAAGACCGATGTGAAGCTGACGCTGGGCCACGAGACGCAAAGCGCGGAGTACGGCAAGATCGATCCGGATCAGGGACTGCAGTTCGACCTGGGGCCCGGACGCATTCGATTTCTGGCAGCGACAGTGCGGCAGACTCTCGCTTATGGCTCGCTCGAGGCCACATTTGAGCAAGCGGATGCGCGGCTCGTGGGCACATCCTACTCGGTGGTGCCGGAGGCGCCACGGCTCATCGGCGACTTGATTGGGACCTACCAGAAGCTGCCGTTCCATTTGCAGGCGAAGGGCGAGTTCGAATACGTGGGCAGAAAAGTCGTCGGCAACGGCTGCAACGAGAACAGCTACTTAAGCGGCGATCCAAATGCGCTAAACGTGTATTGCCTGGGCATTCCGAACAAGGAGTTTCGCTTTGCTGCGGCGCGGCCGTTCCTTGACGGCCGGATCAACGTTGGCGTAAACGCGATGATCGCGACCGGCTGGACCGGGCAGACCGTGGAGAACTTCGCGGCTGCCGGCGTTTACGGGCCGGGACTCGTTGGTCTCGCCAGTAACGGCCTGGTTGCAGCCAATCCCGTCAGCGAAGTTGTGGGAGTGAGGATTCCTTCGTATGCCAGCGTGAATCTGACCTATCACTTCGGAATCAAGCGCGAGCGATAGAGCCTTCTTCGATCGTCCATGCTGAGCTCAGTGGCTATGCGGATGCTCATGCGAATGGCCAAGCTTTAAGTCAAGCGCATGCGTGGGCACGCTCATCACCAGGCGGCCGTGCTCGACGCCCTTCAGGCCGATGATCAGGTCGGCGAATCGCTGAACGCGGCCGGCCTTACCGTGGACGATCAGCACCTCGAGGCAGGAATCGTGGTCAAGGTGCGCGTGGCTCGTGGAGACAACCAGGTCATGGTGTTCGTGCTGCGCTTCAGTCAGCTTCTCAGTGATCCCGAAGGCGTGGTGGTTGTAAATGAGTGTAATGGTGCCAACCACGATGGCATTGGGCGCGGCAGTTTGCTCCCGTACCAGCCGGTCGCGGATCAGGTCGCGAAAGGCTTCGGAGCGGTTCGTGTATCCGCTCTGCTCAATGGAGTGGTCAAACCGCTTCAATAGCTCGGAATCGAGGGCAATGCCGATTCTGCTTAACTCTCCCATGCGCGCTCCAGCGTGCAATCCATTCGGACTGGCTAAATCAGGATAGCGCTTTGTCGCGAATCCAACTACTGCGGCGCGATCAAGTGGTGGGCGATGGCGAAGAGCGCAAGTTCCAGGCGCGTGGAGACACCTGTTTTGTCGAAGATGTTGGAGAGATGGCGCTTGACGGTTTCTTCGCTCAGCGAGAATTGCTTGGCGATGTCGCGGTTGCTGCAGCCCTCGACGATGCAGCCGACAACCTCAAGCTCGCGCGGCGTAAGCCCGTAGGTTTTGCGCTGCGGCACGGCGGCCTGTTGCATCAGTTCGTGCAGGGCCGAGACCAGGTTCACGACGCGCTTGCCGCCGATCCAGTAGTCGCCTGCGTAAACGGTGCGGATGGCGGTTTGCAGGTGGTTGGCGAGAGCGTCCTTGAGCACGATGCCGCGCGCCCCGATCTGCAGGGCCTCGATGATCTGCTGCGTGGTGATGGTTGAAGTGAGAAGCAGAATTTTGGCCGTTGAAGGGCCGCTCATAATGGCGCGCATTGCCTCAAGGCCGGGAAGGCGCGGCATGGCGACATCGAGCAAAAGGACATCGGGCTGGAGCTCGAGGGTCTGCGTGATGGCTTCGTCCCCGTCAGTGGCATCGCCCACAACGTCAAAGCCATCGTTCTTGGTCAGCATGTTGCGTACGCCGATGCGGACCACAGGGTGATCATCCGCCAGCACGATTCGAATCGATCGTTCCATTTCTGCCACACGCCTCCAGCAGGCCCAATCCACTCGCAGAGAGAAGCGAAGGATCAGGCAGGCAATTCAGCATCCAGCATACGCTCCAACCCTCGGGCGGCGGCACGCAAATCGTGGAGCAGAACGGCGCTGTTATCCAACTGGTTATCTTTCGAATTGAGCGGCGTCGCCTCCAAAAGCGCGCCCAGGCGGGCCGCCTGAAGGGCGCCGGCCATTCCGCAGCCCCCTTTGATGGCGTGCCCAATGCGCCGAATCTCCGCGGTGTCGCCTTTGGCGATCGCAACTCCCAGCGCTTCAATTCGCCCGCTGAGGTCGGAGACAACGACGGAATAGATTTGCCGCACCGCGGACTCGGGCATCACCCTCCGCAACTGCGCGAGAACCTCCATGCTGACCACGGGCTCATCTGGATCGAGCAGCGTGGGAGCAGCATCCGGCTGAAAGCCGTCGAGCAGCTTACTCAGGCCTTCAGCATTGAAGGGCTTGAGCAGAAAACCGTCGGCCGCATCGGCCACGTCAGGCGCCGCGTTGCTGCCGCTGATGGTGAAGATGCGGGCCTGGCTATGGCCGCGAAGCTCCATAATCAATTTCTTTCCGCTCAGGCCAGGCATCTGCGCATCCATCAGGATCACGCCCGGCCGGAACGCTTCATTGGCGAGCATCTTCAGCGCAGCATCCCCGTTTTCTGCGGTGTGCACAGTGAACCCGGACATGGTAAGCACAGTGGCCGCCACTTCACGGCTGACCAGGTCGTCGTCAATGAGCAGGACAACGGGAAGTTGCCTCTTTGGGGAGCGCTCGAACATGCATCTAGTTTGCATCCGCGGCGCTCTGATGAGGAGAGAAATCTTCAGGCCGGTAATCGCTCTGGTTCAGCCGCGGATTGGCGCGGCGCTGGCCGGCAGCACTGTCGAATCCCCGCAGCCTCTCTTAATGCGCGCTTGCGGCAGGCTCCGGCATCCCCAGCGTCGCCGCCGCAGGCAGATCCTGGCCATTCTGCAAGCCGTAAATAGCTGCCGAGAACTGCTCTGCTCGTTGCTGCCACCGCTCGATCTCCAGGTCGTAACGGACGGTTACGTTGTTGAGCCAGTAGGGACGATTTTCGGTCAGCCACGCCTGGCTGTATTCACTCTTTAAGGCCGAGAAAGCGTCGCGCAGGTCCTGGCACCGGCCATTCGCGCCGCTGATTTCGCTCAGCAGAGTGTTGGTGGCAGAGCTTTGTGCCCGGTCGTGCTCCTGCGTGATCGCCTGCGCGTAGGCGGCGGAAATCTCGTGCGCAAGCTGGAATTTCAGGCCGATCAGATCCAGGCGGCGCGCGCCCAGATCCATCGCCGTGAGCGCATCGGCTTCGCTGAGTTTGGGATTGTCGTGGCGCGCCTCGGCCAACAGAACGATCGCCTGCTCGGCGTGCAGCCGTAGATCGTGCGCAATGGGCAGGAGCTTTGGTGCAACCGCTTGGCCCTCCGCGCTCCACGGATCGAGCCAGAACAGCGCATCGCTGGTCAGGCCGGTCTTGGCGTCTGCGAGATCTCCTTGTGCGGCCATCAGCTCTTTTTCGGCGCTGTCGATCTTGCCGCTCGAATCGAGATGCAATGCCGCGCCGTAGGCATCCTGGTAATCGGCGATGGAACTCTGGCCGCTCTGCCACGCGGCGGCTGCTCCAAAGAGCACGCCGTACCAATCCATATTGAAGAGGCCCTCACCATCGTCATTCCATACCGTGGTGAGCGCGCCGGTCGATCCGAGACTCTGCCCGGCGGCGATGAACCCCTGAATGTTCCACAGGGCCGTCTTGTCCTGCGGGTAAACCTCGTTCCAGTTCGAGTCGCCGGGAGCAACCCAGGTCTCGATGCCATTTTTCGCAAAAGGCTGGATAAGCTTGCCGAAGTCTGTCTGAGCCGAATAATCCCACGGCACGGCGATCATGTCCTTGGGCAAGCCGGCAACAGCATCAGGATTGGCGTCGCCAATGTCGCCCCAGAAAAGCAGACGGCGATTCAGCGGCGCCAACGCGTCGTGAATCTGCTTGACGAAGGCAACATAAACGGACCCGTACCCTTGCTGCGCGACCGCGTCGTGCGTCCGGCCCACGCCCAGGTCAAAGGTTTCGTCGGCGCCAATATGGATGAAGGGCGACGGAAATTCCTCTGCGACCTCGGCAAACCAGTCCTTGATGAGTGGCAGCGTGCCGTCCTGGCCCGGCGCGAGCATGTAGCCGTGAGGCGTTTCGACCTGATCCTGGTAAAGCTCCCACTTGAGCACGTGATGCAGATGACCGAAGGACTCCTGGTCCGGCACGATAGTCACGTGATACTGGCGCGCGTAGGCGACCAGTTCCGCGGCCTGCGCCGGCGTGAGCGAGCCTCCCGCAGGCGCAGCCAGCGGATGATCGGGATAGAGGAGCGTGTGCTCGAAATACGGCGAATAGATGTTGATCTTGAACGAAGCCAGCACGCGAATCTGATGCTTCTGAAAGTCGAGCGTGGGAAACGGGCCGCGCGAGAGATCGTCGCTGATGCCGCGATATTGCATGGCCGGCCAGTCGCGCACGGTGCCCGTGGGAAGCACGCGCGGCGCTCCGGGTAAGGGCAGCAACTGCTTCAAGGTCTGCACGCCGTAAAAGACGCCCGCGCCGGTTGCGCCAATGATGGCCGCTTCATGCGGCCCGATGACCAGAACGTATCCTTCCGACTCCATCGTCGGATCGAAGGTAAGGTTGTTGCCTGCGAGGCCTGCCTTCGCTACGTCTGACCCGTCGCGGAGAAGCGAGATGCGGTAGGGCGGTTGTGAGGCGCCGCGCGGCCCATCTGCAGCAGGCGTCACGCGTTTTAGTGTGTCCTCAAGATCGCGCGCCGCAAACTCGTCCTCCGCGTCGTGGCCGGGAACGGCGACGAGAATCTTGTCCGGCAATTCAGTGGTTTGCCCAAGATGTGCTTCGCGCGGCGCGGGAAGCAGGGAAAGCTTGGTCTGCGCGGCGCCGGTCGCTGCAACGGCAAATAGCGCCGCGAGGGCCACGCGCGCCAGAGAGATTGAGGTCAATCGAGTGAAACTTAGCAACTCAAGACCGCCTTCGGCTCGAGGTCATCGAGCTCTGATTTGCGATGCGACCATTGTAGACTGGTGCATCGCGCGATTCTGTCTGCAAGGAACCGGAGCGAGCAGGCCGTATGCCGACAAGCGAGAGGAAGACATTCCCGTGAACTCCGCCGAATTCCCGCATGCGACCACCCCCGCCGCGACGAGCCGCTACAACGCGTTTCTGCTTCTGGTGGCCGGCCTGGGTGGGCTGCTCTACGGCATCGACGTGGGCATCATCGGCGGCGCTGTGCCCTACCTGCAGGCCACCTCGGGCCTGACTGCGTCCGAGCTTTCGTTCATCGTCGCCGCTGTGTTGCTGGGCAGTGTGTTCTCCACGCTTTTCTCCGGTCTGCTGGCCGACTGGATGGGCCGCAAGCCGCTCATGATCGCAAGCGGCTTCGCGTTCGTCGTCAGCGTCCCAGTGATTGCGCTCTCATCCGGCTACGGGCCGCTGCTTCTCGGGCGTCTGCTGCAGGGCGCGAGCGGCGGCCTGATCGGCGTGGTGGTTCCGCTTTACCTTGCTGAATGTCTGACGGCATCGAACCGCGGCAGAGGCACTGCGATCTTCCAGTGGATGCTGACCCTGGGCATCGTGGCCGCAGCGCTGATGGGCATGTACTTCAGCTATCGCGTGGACGCCGTTGCCAGGCTGGGCGACGCCGCAGCGCTCTTCCGCTTCAAGGACCACGCGTGGCGAAGCATCTTCTGGGTTTCGCTGCCGCCCGGCGTTGTGTTTATGCTGGGCAGTTTGTTCGTCACCGAGTCGCCACGCTGGCTGTTCCGGCGAGGTCGAAGAGATCAAGCGCAAGCCGCGTTGCTCAGGTCGCGTAGCGCCGGGCAGGCCGCGCTGGAACTTGAGGAGATGGCGGCCATGGCACATGCGGCTCGTGCGAGGGCGGGACAACAAGTTCGCGATTCGCTGTTGCGGCGCAAATATGTGATTCCGTTTCTGCTGGCCTGCGTGATTCTGTTCTGCAACACAGCCACAGGCGTGAACTCGATCATTGGCTACAACACCGGCATTCTGCTGCAAAGCGGCTTGAGCGACCTTGCCTCGCATTGGGGCTATGTGATCTTCACCGTCGTGAACTTTCTGGCGACCATGATCGGCATCATGCTGGTCGACCGCAAGGGCAGGAAATTTTTGCTCATCATGGGCACGAGCGGCGTGATCGTTTCGCTTGTGGCCGTGGCAATGCTCTTCAGATCGACAGAAAAGCTGAGCGTGGATTGCCGCGACGCGGTGCAGGCGCTGGTTTCGCCCAGCCAGGAGCTTGCGTTGCGCTTCGATCCAGCCGAGGCAAAAGCGCTACTGGCGGGTCTGGACAATGCGGCCCAAGGCGATTCAGTCCGCGAAATCAACAGCAGCCGCGCGTCGCTTGCCATCATTTATTCCTACGGCGGATTTACCGCGGCCACAAGTTTTGTCCGCTCGGACGATGCGGCGGCCGCGCCCATCGAAATCAAGCGCACGAGCTGCGTACCCGCCAATCGGATCGAGGCCCTCTTCCGGAACCCGCTCGCCGATCTTGCCGCCGCGCGAACCGCGCCGCTCGTGATTCAGAAGGCGCTAGTCGGCCGCGTACCCGAGGCCAGGCACGGATGGTTCGTGGCGCTCGGACTCTACGTGTTCATGGCGTTCTTCGCGTTGGGTCCAGGCGTCGTGGTGTGGCTGGCGCTCAGCGAGCTGATGCCCACGCGCATCCGTTCGAACGGCATGAGCATCGCGCTGGTCATCAATCAGTTGGTGTCAACCACCCTTGCCGCAATCTTTCTGCCTTTCGTGAGCAAGCACGGCTACTCGTCGATGTTTTTCCTCTTCGCCGGCTTCACGGTCGTCTACTTCCTCGTGGCGGCATTCTTCCTGCCGGAGACAAAAGGCAAAACGCTCGAAGAAATTGAAGCGCACTTCGAAGGAAAGGCAGCTTCAGGCATCTAGCTTTCAGCAAGTACCGCCGCAATCTCGCGCACAAACAGCAAGGGCGCCCGCAAATGCGAACGCCCTCGTTGTTTTCGAGTTGAATTGCGGTTACTTGCTGCCACCCTGGACGCCGAGCTTTTCTTCGAGCGCCGCCTGCGCTGCGGCCAAACGAGCCGTGAGAAGCCGGAAGGGTGAGCAGGAGACGTAGTTGAGGTCGATTTTGTGGCAGAACTTGACGGACTCTGGATCGCCGCCATGCTCGCCGCAGATACCGACCTTCAGTTTCGCCCGCGTGTTGCGGCCCTTGGCCACGGCCATCTTCACCAGTTGACCGACGCCCGCCTGATCGAGGGTGGCGAAGGGGTCCTGTTTGAAGATGCCGAGCTTGAGATAGGCCGGCAGGAAGTTGTTGATGTCGTCGCGCGAAATGCCGAACGTAGTCTGCGTCAGGTCGTTGGTGCCGAACGAGAAGAACTCGGCCTCTTCGGCGATCTGATCTGCTGTGAGGGCCGCGCGCGGCAGCTCGATCATGGTTCCCACCATGTAGTCGACTTTGGTCTTCTTCTCCGCGAAGACCTCGTCGGCCACGCGGCGAATGATGGCAGCCTGGTTTCTCATTTCCTCGATTGACCCGATCAGCGGGACCATGATTTCGGCGTGGGGGTCGCCGCCCTTCGACTTGACTGCGACCGCGGCCTCAATAATCGCGCGAGCCTGCATCTCGGTGATCTCAGGGAACGTGATGCCGAGACGGCATCCACGCAACCCGAGCATCGGGTTCTGCTCGTGCAGCTCTTCAACGCGAGCCAGCAGCGGGCGCAGCTCCTTGAGCTTGGGCGAACGCGGCTTGGTGTCTTCGAGGTGCTGAATTTCGACCAGCAGGTCTTCACGCTTGGGCAGGAACTCGTGGAGCGGCGGGTCGAGGAGGCGGATGGTGACGGGCAGCGACTCCATGGCTTTGAAGAGGCCGATGAAGTCGGCGCGCTGCATGGGCAGCAGTTTCTTGAGAGCCGCCCGGCGATCCTTCTCGTTCTCGGCCAGGATCATGGTGCGCATGTGCTCGATGCGATCTTCCGCAAAGAACATGTGCTCGGTGCGGCAGAGGCCGATGCCCTCAGCGCCGAACGCACGCGCGTTTTTGGCGTCGCGCGGAATGTCGGCGTTAGCGCGAACGCGCAGGCGGCGGACAGGATCAACCCAGGCCATGAACTTGACCAGGTCCTTGTCGTCGGGCTGAGCCGGCAGAGTCTTGAGCTGGCCGGCAATCACGCGGCCGGTAGTTCCGTCGAGTGAAATATAGTCGCCCTGCTTGAAGGTCTTGCCCTTGACGCGGAGCTCCTTCTTGGCTTCGTCGACCGTGCAGTCGCCTGCGCCGGCCACGCAGCACTTGCCCATGCCGCGGGTAACGACAGCGGCGTGCGAGGTCATGCCGCCGCGCGAGGTCAGAATTCCGTCGGCCACTTCCATGCCCGCGATGTCCTCAGGCGTGGTTTCGCCGCGGACGAGAATGACGGACTTGTATGCGCCGCTGTTGTGCTGCTTGACGGCTTCTTCGGCGGTAAAGACGATCTGGCCGACAGCCGCGCCGGGCGATGCCGGCAGTCCAGTGGCGAGCACTTCAATCTTCTCGCCCTTTTCCACGAGGCGCGGAACCAGGAAGTCGTAAAGCTGGTTGGGCTCGACGCGGAAGATGGCTTCCTCCTGCGTGATGAGGCCCTCGCGCACCATGTCGATGGCCACGCGGACGGCAGCCAAACCGGTGCGCTTGCCGTTGCGCGTCTGCAGCATGTAGAGCTTGCCATCCTGGATGGTGAACTCGAAGTCCTGCATGTCGCGGTAGTGCTTTTCCATGCGCCGAGTGATGTCTTTCAACTGATCGAAGACCTTGGGCATGGCCTTCTCGAGCTCGCTGATGGGGAGCGGAGTGCGGACGCCGGAAACCACGTCCTCGCCCTGCGCGTTCATCAGGTACTCGCCAAAGAAGACGTGCTCGCCGGTGGCGGGATTGCGCGTGAAGCCAACGCCCGTGCCGGAGCCTTCGCCCAGGTTGCCGAAGACCATGGCCTGCACGTTGACTGCTGTGCCGATCGAATCGTCGATGTGGTTGATGCGGCGGTAAGTCTTGGCGCGATCGTTTTGCCAACTCCTGAAAACGGCATCGCGGGCCGCGACCAACTGCACCAGCGGGTCTTGCGGAAAATCTTTGCCCGTTTCCTTTTTCACCAGCTTTTTGTACTCGGCGATGATCTTCTGCAGCGCATCGGGCTGGAGGTCGTAATCGAACTTGATTTTCTTCGCGGCCTTCACGCCGTCGAAGATGTGCTCGAACTTCTTCTTGGGAACGTCGAGGACCACGTCGCCGAACATCTGGATGAGGCGGCGGTAGGAATCATAAGCAAAACGGGGATTATTGCTGCGCTTGGCCAGCGCTTCAACTGCCTGATCGTTGAGGCCCAGGTTCAGAATCGTGTCCATCATGCCGGGCATGGAGAACTTGGCGCCCGAGCGGACTGAGACCAGCAGCGGATTTTCGCCCGTGCCGAGCTTCTGGCCCTGCAACTTTTCCAGCTTCTCCAGCGCATCGAGCATCTCGGTCTCGATCTGCGGGCTCAATTTGCCGCGCATATATTCGCGGCAAGCCTCGGTCTGGATGGTGAATCCGGGAGGCACGGGCAAACCGGCATTCGTCATCTCGGCCAGGCCGGCGCCTTTGCCGCCCAGCACGTCTTTCATCTTGCCGTTGCCGTCAGCCTTGCCGCCGCCAAAGGAATACACATACTTGGTTGGTGTTGAGGTCGCCGTGGCGACCGACTGCTCCATTACGCCCTGAGCCATGGGATAAAGCCTCCCTCACATGTTGGTTCTTGTTGGATTCCGCCGTGCGATCCATAGGCAAGGGTAAAGGAACGGAGGCCAAGCACGCCAATTGGATGTTGTGGAGCGGCTTTGCGGGTCGAACCCTGGCTATCGGACTGCGTCGAGCGGCATTCTTGTGTCGTTAGTAGGAATATCGTCCAGGGGACACATTTGCATGTGCTTTTGGTCACAGGGGGAGGGTGAACCGGGAATGGTCGTTCCGAACGGGAACATCAGGTACCGCATTTTAGGACGGCGAATCGGCGTGCGATGCGATACCTGAGGATTTGCTCCCAAATCAGGCAGCCGTTGCCTCTGCCGGCGTGCCGAATCCTGAAAAGCCTTCTGCATGTTGAGACACAAGGAGCTTGTCGAGGCCCACGACAGCAAGAATCTCCGCTACATGGGGGGAGGGATTGGAGATGGTGAACTCGTGTCCCGCCTGTCGCGCGTCGCAATAGAGCGTGATGAGAGCGGCCAGGCCGGCGGCATCGATGCGCGTCACGGCTGCGAGATTGAGCGTGACGCATTGCCGGCGCACCATCGGCATGAAGCGCTCCAACAGGGTGGTTTCGTTCCCTCTCACGATCTCCGTGATTTCGCCCGCTGCAGTGGGGGAGATTTCTGTGCAGCACATCGTTTCATTCATGGCATCCTCCTCGAGAGTGTCGCCCCTGCGGGGCGAAACTTGAGGCGTCCGGTCGATTCCCGCCCACCCCGCCCTGAAATCCGCTCAATCGCGAGAGCTATGCTGAATTCGCGGGGAGCCCGAGGGGCCCAGGGGGCCAACGGGGATTGAACGGTACAGTGACCTATACGCACCGAGATGGATGGCGGTTCCATGGGTGATCGTTCCGCAAACTCGGAGCCCGTTTTGACGAGGGAGCAGGCGCGCGCGTCGGCGCTGGAGGCGGGCTTTCAAGAGGCCGGGCCTGGTGGCGTTGCCCTATGAGGCAGAAGAGCGCGATGCAGCTCGATTTCGCGAATGGGTTGCCGCGGGCCACGCCGGCACAATGGGCTACCTGACACGAAGATCCGAGGATGGGCAATTACTGCGGGAGCGCGCGGGCATTCCCTTTCCCTGGGCGCGCTCGGCGCTGGTGTGCTTTGCGAGCTACGCGTCGCCTTCGGCGCCGCTCTCGACCAAAGACGCCAGAGCGCGCGAGCGCCTGGATTGCGCGGTATGCCTGGACGAGTCGCGTTTTGCCGAGCCGCGTGTTGCCAAGCCGGTTGTTGCCTGACCGTTCGTTGCCGAGCCGAGTCGACGCCACGGGCGAGCGGCGACCGAGCGACTATCACAAAGTGTTGCTCAAGCGAATGCGTGCAATCGAAGCACGGTTGCACGAGCAGCTTGGCGAGTTCGAATCGCGAGCGTTCGTCGACACCGGACCGATTGTGGAGCGCGCGCTCGCAGTGGCCGCGGGGCTTGGATGGAGGGGCGAAGAACACCTGCCTGATCCATCCAAAGCTGGGGTCATTTGGATTTCTGGCGGTGCTGCTGACCTCCGTCGAAGTCGGTCCAGAAGATAAGAGAGCGGAGCTTGTTCCCGACCGCTGCGGCAGTTGCACGCGCTGCATCGAAGCTTGTCCGACGCATGCGCTGGATGTTCCCTACCAGATGGATGCGACGCGCTGCATCTCGTATTTGACTATCGAGCACAAGGGTCCGATCGCGGAGGAACTCGCCGAAAAAATGGGCCGGCAGGTCTTCGGCTGCGACATCTGCCAGGACGTGTGCCCGTGGAATGGGAAGGCGATTCGCGTTGCGTCGTATACGTCCCATCCCACACCTTCCGCAAGATTGGAAGAAGCAGATGCTTCGACTTCGCTCAGGACGGAAAGGATGGGGCACAATCCGATTGCGGAGGACGCAGAGCTTGCGCCGCGCGCGGAACTCGTCAACCCAGCACTGGAGTGGTTGGGCTCTCTGGACGAGCAGTCCTTTGAGCGGGAATTCAACGGCTCGCCAGTTCGGCGAACCGGGTTCCTAGGTCTCAGGCGCAACGTGGCTATCGCGATGGGAAACAGCGGGGAGAAACGATTCGCCGAGCAGCTCGAAGCGTGGGCGGCGGCGGCTGACGATGGCCTTCGCGAGGCCGCGCGGTGGGCGATCCCCAGGCTGCGGAACCGATGATGGGTGCCGAAATTCCGCGCCAGTGCTGCGACGCAGCATTGGCTCGCCTAACGGTGAATGAACGCCGGAATCACGATCAGAAACAGGCCGTCCATGCCGCCATGCACGAGCATGCAGGCAAGAAGATTATTGCGGAACATGTAGAGGAGAGTGAGTACAAGCCCAACAGTCGCCGGAATCAGGAGGGCGGTCGAGAACCCATAAACGCCGACGTGCCCCAGTGAGAAGAGCGCCAGGGACACGATGGCGCCGATCCAGCGGTTCCCGACTAACGCGCCCAGTTCCTCAATGGCGAAGCCGCGATAGATGAACTCCTCGCAGATGGCTGCCGTGAGGACGAGGCAGATGCGCATGGCAAGCGGAACGGAGGCGATCTGGCGAAGATCGAACTTGGGAGTTGCGACGTGCGCGCTCACTGCGCCCGACAAGACCAGGGCCGCGACAAGACCGCCGAATACAAAAAGCACGTCGAGCCAGCGAAGGCCCTTCAAGCGGAATAATCGTGGACTCAATCGCTGCACGCCGAAAGCAATCGCTGCCAGAACTGCAACCACCGACCATTCGATCGCGATCGTGCGGACGTCGTCATGAATGCTGGTGAGACGGCTGCCGTTGCCGCTTACGAAAAGCCTCACGGCGAAGGGCCATCCGAGTGCGATCGACACCCCAATGACCGCGTAGATACGCGCAGCGGTCGAAGTAAACCTTGGCGGGTATTCACTTTCTTTGCCCAAAGCTCCTCACTTGCCTGGCCGAACCTGATGAATTGGCAAGGCCGATGTTCCCGTTTTAACGCGGCGCAGTCTGATAATGATTACGCAAGAAGTAGCAGAGAAGTTCGCATGCCGCCCGATGGCGCCCTCGCGGTTTGCCGACTCCTTGGCCGCTCCACTGACGCCGCGCATCAAAAGTTAATTGCCGATGTGAAGGATTATCCTTGAGCTAGCACCTTCCTTCATTGAGGCGCGTCCGCGGCGAACACGGAGCGCGCACCACAAGAAGATCCTTCGAGGGATACATCTGTGCCTGATGGTTTGAAATCCGCGTCCGATGTCGCCTCCGACATCGAAAGCGCTGGCGCCGCGGTGGCTGCCGCCGCTACCGGCCCCGTCGAAAAGGTCACGCACTCCAAGTGGTACCTCTGGCGCAAAAGCGGCACCGCCCTCATAGCGTATCTGCTCGATAGCGAAGTGCACACCTTCGCGTTCAGCGTGGCCGCTAACGCAATCCTGTCGTTCATTCCCTTCGTCGTGCTCCTTTACACGCTGGCGCTCTCGGTCTTTCACTCCGAAGCGATGAGGGGTGTAGTGGACGACATGGTCAACTACTTCCTGCCCTCGGCCACCACGACAAAGGACTGGGTGGCGAACACCATCGTCAGCGAGGCCGTGCTGCCACTTTTGAAGCATCACGGCGCGCAGGCTTTTTCGCTGGTGATGATCCTGATTGCGTGCACGGGCATTTTCCTGCCGTTGGAGGTGGCTCTCAATCAAGCATGGGGAGTGAGCAAGAGCCGCAACTACCTCTTCAACCAGTCCATCGCCGTCGGATTGGCGCTGCTGATGGTGGGACTGGGCGTGGCCAGCATGGTGGTGAACGTGAACGTGGACAAGGTGCTGGCTTTTGCTCTGGTGCACGACTCAGACAACTGGTTCTTCCGGATTCTGAACTACTCTTACGGTGCCCTCAGCTACCTTTGGCTGGCGGTCTCAACGGGCGTCGCGTCCATTCTGTTCTTCTTTTCGGTCTACTACATTTTGCCTAATCGCAAGGTGCCCTGGCGGCCGGTGATGCGCACATCCATCATTACTGGAGGCGTCTGGCTGCTTTCGAGGTTCATCTATGCGGCGGTGCTGCCGCATCTGGATTTGCAGTCGCTTTACGGGCCTTTCTATGTTTCTGTCGGACTGCTCTTCTGGGCCTATATTTCCGGGCTGATTCTGTTCGCCGGAGCGCAGTTCAGCGTGGCGCGGCTTGGAAACACGGGCCATAAGGAATAGGAACGACGGTCCGTGGGTCTCGTTCAGGTTTTCTGACCTCTGACCCCTGATCCCTGAACCCTGTTGTTCGCTTTGTCTTCGCCAAGGCCTTTGCGCTACTCTCTTGAGAGCAGCATGTCCCCGACCAAGCCCAATTCGCCAGAAATCTCCGACCCATATGCCTGCTTTCATCCGGTGACGGTGGAGTGGTTCAAGGCCGTCTTCGACGCGCCTACCGCGCCGCAGCGCATGGGCTGGCCGGTCATCGCGCGCGGTGAGAATGCGCTGATCCTCGCGCCCACGGGC
Organism: uncultured Acidobacteriaceae bacterium; assembly: GCA_963835355.1. GTDB lineage: Bacteria > Acidobacteriota > Terriglobia > Terriglobales > Acidobacteriaceae > Telmatobacter. Next base: position 407,134 of record CAWIFE010000008.1, read on the forward strand.
ACAGGCAAGACGCTGGCCGCGTTCCTCTGGTGCCTGGACCGGCTGATGCTGCAGGGCAGGGATCAGGGGTCAGGGATCAGGGATCGGAAAAACAGGGACCGAGGGACCAAGGGAACAAGGGAACAAGGAGGCAACGACCGGCAAGGCTGCCGCATCGTTTACGTCTCGCCGCTCAAAGCGCTGGCGGTGGATGTGGAGCGGAACCTGCGCTCGCCGCTCGCCGGCATGGCCAATATGGCCCGACGCATGGGCGTTCCGTTTCACGAGCCGCTCATCAGCGTTCGTACTGGCGACACTCCGCAGCGTGAGCGGGCCCGTTTCGCGCGTCATCCCGCCGAGATTCTCATCACCACTCCCGAGTCGCTGTATCTGATTCTTACCTCGCAGGCAGCCGAGGCGCTGCGTACCGTTGAAACCGTCATTATCGACGAGATTCACGCGCTGGTTCCGACTAAGCGCGGCGCGCACCTTTCCTTGACTTTGGAACGGCTTCAAGCGTTGACCAAGAGTCCGCTGCAGCGCATCGGCCTCTCAGCCACACAGCGGCCGCTTGAAGAAGTTGCGCGATTCCTTGGCGGAGTGGAAGTAGCTGGAACAGCGAGTCAGCAGGTCAGCGAGTCAGCAGGTCAGCAAGCTACGGCGCCAACGAGCGACAGTTTGGCAGACTCGGCGGGAGATGTGGTCGCAGAAATTGAAAGCCCGCTGCGCTACCGGCCGGTCACCATCGTCAATGCCGCCGCGCCCAAGCAGCTCAAGCTGCGCATCGAGGTCCCGGTGGAAGACATGGCGCGTTTGGGCGAGATGGAGGAGATTCCCTCGGGCCCAGCCTCGCAGACTCCGCGCCGCGTTTCGATTTGGAACGCAATTCATCCGCGACTGCTCGAAATTATTCGCGAGCGTAACTCGACCATTCTTTTTGTCAATGCGCGCCAGACTGCCGAGCGTCTTGCCGGAGCGCTCAATGACCTGGCCGGCGAGCCTATCGCCCGTGCGCATCACGGATCGCTCGCAGCCGCGCAGCGCTCCGTCATCGAGGAGCAGCTCAAGGCTGGGCAGATCAAAGCGTTGTGCGCGACTTCGACGCTCGAGCTCGGCATCGACATGGGCGCAGTGGACCTCGTCATTCAGATCGAGTCACCGCCCTCAGTTGCCAGCGGCATGCAGCGCATTGGCCGCGCCGGTCATCATGTGGACGCGGTGAGCGAGGGCATTCTCTTTCCCAAGTACCGTGCCGACCTGGTTGCTTGTGCCGCGGTCACGCGCGCCATGCACGACGGCCACATCGAGTCGACTCGCTTTCCACGCAACCCCCTGGATGTGCTGTGTCAACAATTGGTGGCCATTGTCGCGTCTGCGCGGCCGCCGAAGGATGCGCGTCCAACAAAAGCGCGGAAAGGCTCTCATCGGGGAAAGAACCTAACTGCCGATCTGAAGTTTGACCGCTCTGATTCGTCCGAAACTCAAAATGCCGAAGCCCCGAAACCGGAAGTTTCTGTCGATTTTCTATTCGATCTCATTCGCGGCGCGGCGCCATTTGGCTCGCTCTCGCGTTCGGCCTTCGACGGCGTTCTCGATCTGCTCAGCGGCCGCTACCCCTCAGACGAGTTTGGCGAGCTGCGCCCGCGTTTGACCTGGGACCGCGTGCGCAACGTCGTCACAGCCCGCGACGGCGCGGCGCGGCTGGCGATTCTGAACGCAGGAACCATCCCCGATCGCGGCCTCTACGGTGTCTTCCTCGCGTTCACTGATGGCAAGCCGGTGCGAGTGGGCGAGCTCGACGAAGAAATGGTTTTCGAGTCGCACCCCAACGAGACGTTCATCCTGGGCGCGTCCACATGGCGCATCACCGACATTACGCACGATCGTGTGCTGGTTACGCCCGCGCCCGGAGAGCCGGGCAAGATGCCCTTCTGGAAGGGCGACGGCCCAGGGCGCCCGCTCGAATTTGGCCGCCGGATCGGCGAAATGGTCCGCGAGCTGCGCGCGCTGCCGCAAGCCGCCGGATTGACGCGCCTCGTCAACGAGCACGATCTCGATTCCGGCGCCGCGGAGAATCTACTACGCTTTCTCGCCGATCAGGCCGAAGCGACCGGCCAGATTCCCGACGACCGGACGATTGTTGTTGAAAGGTGCCGCGACGAGCTGGGCGACTGGCGCGTCTGCGTCCTCACGCCATTCGGCAGCCGCATCCACATTCCCTGGGCGATGGCGGTGGCTGCGCGAATTCGCGCGGCCGGCGGGCCGGAAGTTGAAACGCTGTGGGGCGACGACGGATTCGTGCTGCGATTCCCTGACACCGATGAGCCGCCCGATGCGGATTGGATTCTTGTCGAGTCCGCTGAGGCCATGCAGCTTGTGTTGCGCCAGTTGGGTTCGACGGCGCTGTTCGCCGGGCGCTTTCGCGAGGCGGCTGGCCGCGCGTTGCTTTTGCCGCGCCGCCGCGCCGACCAGCGCTCGCCGCTTTGGCAGTTGCGCAAGCGCTCGTACGATCTGCTCAGCGTGGCCTCGCGCTATCCCAAGTTCCCGTTGCTGCTCGAGGCCTATCGCGAGTGCCTCCGCGACGTGTTTGATATGCCTGCGCTCATCGAGACTCTGCGCGCCATTGAGCAGCGGCAGCTCCGCGTGCATGTTGTAGAGACGCGCAAGCCCTCGCCCTTTGCCGCTTCGCTGCTCTTCAGCTACGTGGCCAATTTCATGTACGAAGGTGATGCGCCGCTGGCCGAGCGCCGCGCGCAAGCCCTCACCATCGATCAGGACCAGTTGCGTGAGCTGTTGGGCGAGGCTGATTTGCGCGAGCTGCTCGACGTCAATGCCATCGCGGAGGTCGAAGAGGCGGCGCAGTGTCTCGCAGAGAATTACCGCGCGCGTTCGGCCGACGGAATCCACGATTTATGCCTGCGGCTCGGCGATTTATCGCGTGAAGAGCTCGGCCGCCGCATGGTTTCGCCCGATCTGCTCACACACGTCGACCGGCTCATTCGCTCTCGGCGTCTGCTGGAGTTGCGCGTCGCCGGCGAGAAGCGCCTGATCGCCGCTGAAGACGCGGCGCGCTACCGTGATGGTCTTGGAATTCCGCTGCCGCCGGGTTTGGCTGCCGCGTTGCTCGAGCCTGTGGCGCATCCAGTGCTCGAGTTGGTGCGGCGCTATGCGCGCACGCACGGGCCATTCACGCTGCGCGAGGCCGCGGACCGTTTTGCGCTCGACACAGAGGCCGTCGAGAATGCGTTGCGGCAGCTTGCGCATGAGGGCCGCGTGATCGAGGGCGGCTTCCGTCCCGGCGGGTTGCATCGCGAATGGTGCGATGCGGAAATCCTGCGGCAGATTCGGCGCAAATCGCTGGCCAAGCTGCGCCGCGAAGTCGAGCCGGTGGAGCAGCACACGCTGGCGCGCTTCCTCACGCACTGGCAGGGCGTGCTCGCGCCGCGCCGCACGGGGACCGCGCATCTCGACGCGCTGCTCGACGCCATCGAGAGCCTGCAAGGCGCGCCGTTGCCTGCATCGCTGCTTGAATCATCGATTCTGCCCGCGCGCATTGCCGACTTCACATCCGGGGGCCTCGACACTCTGATCGCCGCCGGTGAAGTGGCGTGGGCCGGGGTCGAGCCGATTGGCGAGCGCGATGGCCGCATCGCTCTGTTTCTCGCCGATAAGCTGCCCTTGCTGGCACAGCAGCGCCCGCTGCCCAATTCGAATCTTGATCCTCTGACCGAGCGCGAACAGAAGCTGCTCGCCGTGCTTGAGGCGACGGGCGCGAGCTTTTTCGATTCGCTGCATGAAGCTGCAGGCGCAGGCTATCCCGGCGAAACAATTGAAGCGCTCTGGAGCCTCGTGTGGCGCGGGTTTATCACTAACGACTCGCTGCATGCCCTGCGCGCGTACATTGCCCGGCCTGAAAGCGCGCGCACGCCACGCCGCTATCAAACCGGCGCGGTCTTCCGCTCGCGGCGCACTACACCGCCCACGGCGCAAGGGCGTTGGTCGTTATTGCCGCTTCGTCCTGCGGGTCAAAGCGCCGAAGACCTGAGGCGCGCCGCGACAGAGCGCAGCCATGCACTGGCGCTGCAATTGCTTAACCGCTATGGCGTGCTGCTGCGCGAATCGGTAGCCGCGGAAAACGTGCCCGGCGGATTCAGCGCCGTCTATGACGTCCTGAAGGCGCTCGAAGAGAGCGGGCGGATTCGCCGCGGCTATTTCGTCGGCGGATTGGGCGCGACGCAGTTTGCGCTGCCTGCAGCGGTCGATCTGCTGCGGCAGTTGCGCACCGAGCCGCCAGCCGAGAAGCCCGAGTTTGTCCAACTGGCTGCGACCGATCCCGCCAACCCGTATGGCTCGGTGCTGCGCTGGCCCGATCTTCCTGTAATGGATGAAGATTCGGAGTCCGCGCCTCGCATTCTCACGCGCGCCGCCTACGCTGAAGTGATCCTGCGCAACGGCCAGCTTGTGGCCTGGCTCAAGCGCGGCAATCCAAATCTGCTGGTCTTTTTGCCTGCCGAGGAGCCGGAGCGCTCGCAGGCCGCCGCAGGGCTGGCGCATTTTCTGTGCACGCGCGGGCAGCAACGAATGCATGCAAGCAATCATGAGGGCGTGCTGATCACCACTATCAACGGCCAGCCTGTCGCCGCACACTCGATGGCGCGCTTCCTCATGGATGCGGGCTTTCATCCCGGGCCGCTAGGCATGCATCTGCGCCGCATTCCACTCGCCATTGCTCACGCCGAACCAAACCGGCCTGAGGTCCAATAAGAAATGCCTGAGGGCGACACCATCTTTCGCACCGCGCGCAACATCGGCCGTGCGCTCACAGGCAAACCGGTCATCGGGTTCCGCTCGACATTCCCGCTCCTTACTCGATTCAACGACGACACGCCGCTTGTTGGCCAGACAGTCGATCAAGTCGAAGCCCGCGGCAAATGGTTGCTCATTCATTTTTCCGGCGGCGGAATCCTCACCTCGCACCTGCTGATGAATGGCCGCTGGCACATCTACCGCCAGGGCGAGCGCTGGCAGGCGCCGCGGTTCCACATGCGCATCGTCATCGAGAACGGCGAGTACCAAGTTGTTGGTTTTCGCGTGCCGGTAGCGCGCATGCACACGGAACAATCGCTCGCCCGCGACATACATGTCGCCCAGGCCGCCAACGACCTGCTCAGCGAGGAGTTCAACGCCGAAGCCGCCCTCATTCGCCTGCTGGCCCGCCCACACAAAGCGCTCGCCGACGCCCTGCTCGATCAAGCGGTTCTCGCGGGCATCGGCAATGTCTTCAAATCGGAAATCTGTTTTGTTCAGGGCTTTCATCCGTTCCGCGCCGTCGGAACGCTCACCCGCGACGAAGCCGCCGCAGCCATCGTCAGCGCGCAAAAGCTACTAAAGGCCAACGTACTCGAAGATTCCGGCGACCTCATCGTCACTTTTCGCGGCCAGCAGCGGCGCACCACGCATGCATCCGATCCCGGCGCGAGCCTGTGGGTCTATGGCCGCGCGGGCGAACCGTGCCGCCGCTGCGGCGAACCGATTCGCCGCCGCATTCAGGGCACAGATGCGCGCGTAACCTTCTGGTGCCCGCTTTGCCAACCCATGCCGGACGGAACGGATGTCGATGGCTGACGAGAATTCCGGGGCCCGCAAAGGAGGCGAAATGAAGAAGGCTGCACCCGCTCCCCGTAAAAACGCCGAAGCCGAACTGGCCAGCTTCATTGACAAGTTCACACCGCAGATGGCCGGGGCGATCCGCGCCGTGCGCGCTGCACTTCGCAAGCGACTTCCCACGGCGAATGAACTCGTCTACGACAATTACAACTTCTTCGTCATCGGCTACACCTCGACTCTGCGTCCGTCGGACTGTTTCACTCAGTTGGTGGCCGATGCGCAGGGCGTGCGGCTCGCGTTCTACTGGGGTTCCAAGCTTCCCGATCCCACGGGAATCCTGCTCGGCGGCGGCAACCAGAATCGGTTCATACGGCTCGAAAGCACGCGCGATCTAGCCAAGCCAGAGGTTGAAGCACTCATTCGCGCGGCGGCAGCACAGGGCAAATCGCCGCTACCCACAACTGGCCGCGGAACCCTCGTGATCCGCTCCGTCTCAGCAAAGCAGCGGCCACGGCGCGCGGCGGCAAAGCCAAAACGCTCGCGTTAATTCTGCGGCTTACCGACCCCGAAGATTTTCTGAAAGATGTTGCGATGGTCTTCGCCGTTCAGGCCGCTCTTGTGGTCGCAGGTATCGGTGGGTGCAGTGCCGTCGAGGAACGCCGCGCTGAAATCGTCGGGACAGGAGGCGTCGGCCAGCAGGTTGGTCGCTTTATCGATGGTCTGAATCTGGACGCCATCCGGCGGAGTGAATTCATTCGTGTCGGAGTACTGCGGCAGCAGAACTGCCTGCTTCATGAAGTCGGCCCAGATGGGAGCCGCAACACGCGCGCCCTGGATGCGGCCGCGGTTTTCCGGGTCAAGCTCGGTGTAATCGTCGTTGCCCACCCAAACGATGCACAGCAGGTTCGAAGTAAAGCCCGCAAACCATGCGTCGTGGCTGGTGCCGGTTTTGCCCGCTGCCGGAGCGGTGAATCCCATATTGCGGACGCCGGCGCCGGTTCCGCAGTAATCCAGTCCTCCAACCGTGCAGGGATCGCTCCCGTTGCCCCCGAGAACAGCTTCCATCATGGATGTGGTGAGGAAAGCAGCGCGCGGATCGAGCACCTGCCGCGTGGTGGGCGAGTAGTCTTCGATGATGTCGCCGGTGGGCGTACGCACGCTGGCCAGCATCCACGGATCGATATGCACGCCACCGTTGGAGAAGGTCGTATACGCGCCAGCCATGTCGAGTGGTGTGGCGTCGTAGGAGCCAATGGCCATTGAAGGAGTGCCCTGCGCGCTTTTAATTCCGGCATCGCGAGCGAGCGCGGCCACTCGATCGAAGCCCACCATGCTGGCCAGCCCGATGGTTGCGTTGTTGTCCGATCGCATCAGCGCCAGGCGGGCAGTCATCTGGCCGTAAAACTCGCTTTCGAAGTTGTGCGGCGTGTACTCGTAGTCGGTGCCTGCGCCATAGGTTTGCTGCGCGTCGTCGAGCAAGGTCACAGGCGAAAACAATTTGGTTTGGCCGGGCAGCATCGTGCCCTCAATCGCGGTTTGGAACGCTGCGGCGTACACAAACGGCTTGAAAATCGATCCCGTGGGCCGATGTGCCACCGCGTGGTTCACCTGCGACGTGCCGTAGCTGCGCCCGCCTACCAGCGCCAGCACCTGGCCGGTATGAGGATCAAGTGCGATCAGCGCCACTTGCGGATAGATGTAAGGCTTGCCCAGCTTCTTGTCATGCGCGTGAACGGCGTCAATCTGCGCGTCGACGACATGGATTGTGGAGTCGATCGCCTGCGACGCCAGCCGCTGCAGATCGGGATCGAGCGAGGTGTAGATGCGCAAGCCCTCGCGATTGAAGTCGCGATCGCCCAGTCGTTGCGTCAGTTGATCGTGCACCAGGTCGACAAAATACGGCGCTTCGCTTTCATCCACGCTGGCTTTAGCCAAATGCAGCGGTTCGGCCTTAACCGTTTCAGCTTCATCCTTGGTAATGGCGCCGGTCTCCACCATTGAGTCGAGCACGAGATTGCGGCGCTCGATCGCCCGATCCGGATGGTGAAAGGGATTCAGGCGGCTGGGGCTCTGGATAAGCCCGGCAAGCATGGCGCACTCCGCCAAATCGAGCTGGCCCACGTCTTTGCCAAAGTAGTCCTGCGATGCTTCGCCGAATCCGTCGACGGAAAAACTGCCGATTTGCCCGAGGGGAATTTCGTTCGCGTACATGGCGAAGATTTGCTGCTTATCGAAGCGATGCTCGAGGATGATGCTGATGACGGCCTCGCGCGCCTTGCGCGAATAAGTGCGCTCGGGCGTGAGAAAGAATCCGCGCGCAAGCTGCTGCGTCAGCGTGGAAGCGCCCTCCTCGTAACGATGAAGGTGGAAGATGTCGTTGCGCATCGCGCCCAGAATTCGCCAGTAGTCGATGCCGCCGTGCTCAAAGAAACGGCGGTCCTCAATGGCGATCACGGCGTGAACGAGATTCGGCGGAATCTCGTCGTACGTGAGCACGCGGCGCTTGGTGCGCTGGGTGCCCTCGCTCAGGCCGGTAATAAGCAACGGTTCAAGCTCATAGCTTGAGAGCGCCTGGCCGTGCGCGTCAGTGATCGCGTCCACCACGCCGCCGCTGATGTGAATGATCGCGTTATCCGGCGCGTGATAGGACTGCGGGCCTGGCTGCACCGTAATCTGCTGCACTCCTTCGCTGTAGCTTCCCAGCTGGGAAGGCTGCGCGGCGCCGTCGCCCGAGTAGCCAGCATCGTGCAGCTCGTTGGCGATCCAGCGAATCGAGAGCTTTTGCCCCGGGCGCACTTCGCGCGGCGCGGCGTAGATCTGCGCGGTGCTGGCGAAGATCGGCTGCTTCAGCCGCTCATCAACAATGCCCTCATACTTGTGATAGAAATAGGCGAAAATCGAAACGCCTGTCACGGCAGCGGCGGCAACGATCACGAGCAGAACCAGCAGAATCCGCGACCGGAGATGATGCCCCGACGCGGGCCTCGGGATTCGGACTCGTATTGCCATTGCCACTCCCTAAAAACAGCTTCCGGCCGTCCGCTCGTTCGTGCTGAAAAAATCCTGTCGAAAAGCCGCGCCACGTACCACAGGAAGAACCCGGTCAGCTAAATGCTTGCTTCCAGCAGCCGCTCTTCTTCCACGCGCTTCCTTACCAGCGCCACCACATCGCTCAAGGCTACATCCACGCTGGTGCTCGTCGAGCGCGTCACCAGTTCCACCAGTCCCGAGGCAGCCTTCTTGCCCACGTTGATGCGGTAGGGAATGCCCACCAGATCCGCGTCCTTGAATTTGACTCCGGCGCGCTCGTCGCGGTCATCCAGCAGCACATCGAGGCCCGCCTCTTCCAGTTCGACGGCGAGCCTTTCTCCGGCGGCGCGCAGCAAGAAGTCGGTCGCGTTTGTAACCGTCACGACGACAGCGAACGGCGCGATGGAGGCCGGCAGGCAAAAGCCGTTGACGTCATTCGATTGCTCGATGGACGCTGTAAGAATTCGCTCTATGCCAATGCCGTAGCTGCCCATGATGGGCGTTACTTCTTTTCCGGTCTCGTCGAGAACGCGCGCGCCCATCGAATCGGAGTACTTATAGCCGAGCTTGAAGATGTGGCCTACCTCGACAGCCTTGCCCACGACGAGTTTGCCGGTGCAGCCATCTTGCGGGCAGCCCTCGCCCTCGTTCACGCTGCGGATGTCGGCGGCGATGGTCCATCTAAAATCGCGGCCCGGCGTCACGTTGCGCAAGTGGTAGTCGAGCTTGTTGGCGCCACAAACCATATTCCTGCGGCCTTCAAGCGCGTGATCGAAAACGACCAAAGGCTCTTGCGTTCCAACACCGGAGTGAAAGAATTCGAGTCGATGCCTTCTCGAGGCCTCGCCGCGCGCGGATTCGAGCACATCAACAGTTAACGCGTCTTTATAGCCTTCCTTGCTCGCCGGATCAAGGCCAATGGGCCCGAGGAAACCCGCCGGCGCATGGAAGACTTCGTCGATCTCTTCCGCCTGCATCGGCCTCAGTTCGGAGGCGAAAAGAACACCTGCCAGTTTCGCCTCGTTGACTTGATGGTCGCCTCTCAGAAACACGACCGTCGGCTTCCAATCGCCGGAGATCGACGCCATGTACGCGACACACTTGATGTCCGAGGCCGGGGAGATTTTGAAAAACGCGGCCACATCGGCAATCGCGGCGCAACCCGGCGTGTGCACAAGCTCGGGCGACCCGCCTCCCATCGGAGGCATCTCGAGCACGGAATCGAGCCGCGACGTCGCCTTCTCAAGATTCGCCGCATACCCGCAAACCGGGCAGCTTGCAATCAGGTCCTCGCCGGCATCTGTGTAAACCATGAACTCCTGCGACTGCGAGCCGCCCATCGCGCCGGAATCGGCCTCGACGGCGACGAATTTGAGCCCGCAGCGCGTGAAGATGGCGCGATAGACGCGGTCGTGCAGATCGAAGCTGCGGTCCAGGCCCGCCTTGTCGATGTCGAAGGAGTAACTGTCCTTCATGATGAACTGGCGCACACGCAAGAGGCCCGCCTTGGGCCGCGGCTCGTCGCGGAACTTGGTCTGAATCTGGTACCAGATCTGCGGCAACTGCTTGTAGCTGCGCAACTCACCGCGCGCGATCATGGTCATGATCTCCTCATGCGTCATGCCCAGGCACAGGTCGGCGCCCTTGCGGTCTTTCAGGCGGAACATGTTATCGCCCATGCCCGTCCAGCGGCCGCTCTCCTCCCACGGCTCGCGCGGCAGAATCCCCGGCAGGTAGAACTCCTGCGCGATCTGGTCCATCTCCTCGCGCACAATCCCGATGATCTTATTCAGCGAGCGCTGGCCGAGAAAGAGATAGTTATAGATTCCCGCGCCGAGCTGGCGAATGTAGCCCGCTCGGAGAAGAAACTTGTGGCTGGCCACTTCGGCGTCCGCCGGGGCCTCGCGCAATGTAGGAATAAAGAGCTTCGACCAACGATGCATAGAAATGTTGTGCGTACTTTCTCGTCCGCTGAGGCGAACGCAAGGCAAATTCAAGCAGCTTTCATTCTAAATGTCCGGCGCATAGGGGAGCTCAAAAGGCGGCTTTTGGGGCGCACATCGCTCCCCTGAAGCCGTGTGGCATACTTTCAGGCATGAATTTCCACCACATCCCATGGGAAGCGATTCTCTTCGGATTGATCAAGCTCCTCAAGATGTTTGGGATTATTCCGGGCGCGCTGGCGGCGTTCGGCGTGAAGAAGCTCTACCAGAAATGGCGGCAGAACAAGGCGATGGCCGGATGGCCTGCCACCGACGGAACGATTCAAAGCGGAGAGGTTCATAAGCAAGGGATGCGCTACTGGGTCGAGCTTACCTACACGTATTACGTGGGCGAGTACCGCTCCGGCAAGCACGTCCATCATTTTCGCCGCGAGGAAGATGCCGACGAATTCGTCCGCCAGGTCAAGGACAAGCACGTTCAGGTCCACTACGACGCATCCAAGCCCGACAACTCCGTCATTCTGGACCGCGACCTGGAAGTGATTGCGCTGCTGGCGCCGCAGTACCGGTGACATCCGCCACATCTGACGAGTTCAGATCAATTCCACGCCCCATAAATCGTGCAGATGCACCACGCCTTCGACCTTCTCGTCAGCATCGACGACGATGAGCGAGGTAATCTTGCGCTCTTCGAGAATCGCCAGCGCCTTGGCCGCCAGTTCTTCCGCGCCAATCGTCCGCGGATGCGCGTTCATCGCCTCGCCGGCCGTCTTGCCGAGCGCCGCGCCGCCCTCGCGCTCCAATAGCCGTCTCAAGTCGCCGTCCGAGATCACGCCGCGCAGACGGCCCGACTCCTGCACCGTCGTCATACCGAGCTTCTTTGACGACATCTCGAAGATCACATCACTCATGGAAGTCGACGGCGCGACAACGGGAACGTCTTCGCCCGCGTGCATCAACTCACGGACCTTGGCGAGCTGCTTGCCCAATTTGCCGCCCGGATGCAACTCCGCAAAATCTTCAGCGCGGAATCCCTTGCGCAGGCTCACCGCAACGGCCAGCGCATCGCCAAGCGCGAGCATCGACGTTGTCGACGCAGTGGGCGCGAGATTCAGCCCACAGGCCTCGCGCTCCACCGAGCAATCGAGGGCCACATCGCTCGCCGCGGCGAGAGTCGACTGCAGATTGCAGCAAAAGGTGATGAGCGCATCGCCTTTGCGCTTGACCGTGGCCAGCAGGCGCAGAATTTCCTCGGTTTCTCCAGATGCCGAGAGCGCAATCACCACGTCGCCGGGCATCAACACTCCCAGATCGCCGTGCACGGCCTCAGCCGGATGCAGAAACAGCGCGGGCGAGCCGGTGGAGCTGAGCGTGGCCGCGATCTTCTGCGCGATGATGCCGCTCTTGCCCATGCCGGTGACCACCACGCGGCCGTTTTGCTCGCCGCAATGGAGAATCATCTCTACGGCGCGCGAAAACGGCGCGGCCATCGGCCCGTCGAGGCGCGCGGCCAGCGCTTCAAGCGCGGCGGCCTCGGTGCGCACCAGGTCGGCCGGACTGAACGGCTTTGTCGCGTGGTCGTTCGTGCCTGGCTTGGTCATCGGCTTTTGATGGTAACACTCCGGTGTGCTAAGGGGCCGGAAGGAACCGCCGCACGATTCATCTTCGGAGCATGGGGAAATGGCTTAGAATTCCAGCGATCCGGTGAGGCCGTCCGTTCTCAAACTGAATGGCTTCCGGGGAGATCGAAAGGTGTGCTATGGCTCCCAATGACAATGAAGTTGCTACAGCCGATCGCGCCCGCCAGACCGCCGCGCGGCTGGGGTGGTGGGTTTCCGTGCTGACGGCCGTAGTTGCGGTCGCGGCGTTCGCCATCGGCTTCATGACGCCGCCGCATTCCGGGCCCTTCTGTGCCTCTTCCTGCATCGCGTACCCCTACACCGGCGCCATCGCGTTCTTCCCCAGGGATTATCTGTGGGTCTTCCCGGGGATGCTGTTGGTTTCTCTTTTCGTGGTACTCACGATCTGCGTCGATTTCTGGGTTGCGATCGAGAGGAGAGTCTTTAGCCGCATTGCGGTCGCGGCGGCGACAGTATCGGCGGCGCTCGTCACGCTCGATTACTTCATCCAGTTCGAAGCCTTCCAGCCGAGCCTTCTCCATGGGGAGTCGGACGGGCTGGCCTTCTTTTCGCAGTACAACCCGCATGGCGCCTTCATCGCCATGGAAGATCTCGGCTACCTGGGGATGTCGGCGGCCTTTATCTTTCTCGGTGTGTCTCTGACCGGCAAGAGCGGCCTGGAGAGAGCAACACGCTGGTTGTTGGCGATCAGCGGGGTGTTGGGATTCGCCGCCTTCATCGGCATGTCGGTGGTTTTCGGGAACAACCTGGAAACGCGGTTCGAGCTGGCCATCATCACCATCGTCTGGACAGTTCTCCCCGTCGCCGCAGTGATGTTGGCAATTCTCTTCCGTAGATCGTCACGGCCCAGGGCGAATTAACGTACTGACGGAGGCGCCGTGCAGGCCCCTGAGTCGTCTTCGTACAATGGTATCGAGAGGTCAATTCCGTTGCGCCGAAACACCATTGTTCTTATTGTCGTTCTTTTTATTCTGGCCATCTTTGCCTGGGCGGGATGGGCTAACTGGGAGTATCGCAAGCAGGCAGCGGAAAAACTGCTTTCCGGGGCAGGACAGGGCGAACTTGTGCCCGCTCCTGGCGGCGGCACCTTTAATTTTCTTTCGCCACTGAACGGAAAGCCTGCGCCTGCCTTCGCGCTCCAGAACCTCAGCGGCGGCAAGGTCTCGCTCTCGAGCTTCAAAGGCAAGGCCGTGATGATCAACTTCTGGGCCACCTGGTGCGGCCCGTGCAAGGTGGAAACGCCGTGGATCGTTGAGCTGCGCGACAAATACGCGGCGCAGGGCTTTGAGGTGCTCGGCGTGGACACCGAGGGTGACGACCTGCAGGCGAGCGACAAGGCCGGATGGGCCAAGGCCGAGGCCAACGCCAACAAGTTCGTCACCGAGATGAAGGTGCCTTACCCGGTGTTGCTCGACGGCGACAGCATCAGCCGCGACTACGGCGGGCTCGACGATCTGCCCGCTTCGTTCTTCGTCGATCGCAGCGGCAAGGTCGTTGCCGCGTCCGTGGGCCTGACCTCGGAAAGCGACATCGAGGGGAACATCAAGAAGGCGCTGGCGGAGTAGGAACAGCCTGCAGCAATGAGCCGTCAGCTTTCAGCTCGTTCATTTCGCAGATCGGAATTCGGTGGGGTTGGAATTGATGGGTCGAATGAATCGAAATCGGATTTGCGCGGCGGCTGTGCTCCTCGGCCTCGTCGCGCTGGCAGGCCACGCGCAGGTGATTCCGCCCGCCGCGCAGAACCGCTCCATCCTCAAGACCGAAGCTGTGGAGTACCTCTTTCCCGAGCAGGTAGGCGTTCCCGCAGGCAAGGCAGTCCTGGTCGGACTGCACTTCCGCGTTGCGCAGGGGCTGCACATCAACTCGCATACGCCCAGCGACGAGTTCCTGATTCCGACAACATTCTCAATTCCCGACGGAATGGGCGTCCGGCTTGGTTCAGCCACTTATCCGCCCGGCACCATCATCTCGCTGGCCTTCGATCCCAACACTAAACTCAGCGTGTACACCGGGGAGTTCGACATTCTGGCGCGCATCGTGGCCACGCCTGGCAACCATCTTGTTCAGGGCAAGCTGCGCTACCAGGCCTGCGACCAGAACCAGTGCATGCCACCCAAGACCATCACCGTCCCCATCGACGTGATCGGCAAATAGATTCAGGAAACGCGTGTTCGGCGGACCAACCTCCGCCAACCGTGCGGCCTCAACCATCCGTCATTGCGTCGAGCCGTTGTCGTCGGCGGGCAAAAACTGGTAGCTCACAAACGCAAAGTGCTGACCGTCGGGTGCCCAGTTGGGCACGTTGTCGCTGCCCGATCCGCCAACAATCTCGACCAGGTCGCGAATCTTCCCGTCGGCTACGTTGATAATCCGCAAGGTTACGTCCTTGTTGGCCGCGTGCCCCGCCACATCCTTGTCATAGGAAAGGATCAGGATCGATTTCCCGTCCGGCGAGGGATGCGCCGTCCAGTTGTGCTTCTCGTCGAAGGTCACCTGCTCGGGCCGGCCGCCATCGGGCCGCATGCGCCAGATTTGCATTCCGCCCGCGCGGTCGGAGTTGAAATAAATCCAATGCCCATCGGGCGAAAAATCCGGATCGTCGCTGATGCCGGCGCCCCCTGTCAGCGCGGTCTCCGCTCCGCCGTCAGGCGAGATGGCAACGATGTTCAGCGCGCTGTGGCTGGGACGCACAAATAGGATCGTCTTTCCGTCCGGCGACCAGCTATGAAAGTAGGAGTCGGGATTCACCGTCACCATGCGCGGCGCGCCGCCCGTTGCAGGCACGATATAGACGCGCCGGCCGGGGTGGTCCGGCGTTGTGCAGGTCATTGCGATCCATTTGCCGTCTGGCGAAAGGCCGTGGCTGCCTGTGCAGTCGCTGGCGTTGCCGATGTCGATCGGCGTGGCCTCCGCGATCGAGCCCTCGCCTTCGGCCGCAGGCACACTCCACAGCTTGCCCGCGCGATTGAAGATCAGCGTCTTGCCGTCTCGGCTCCAGTTGGGCGCTTCCATCTGCCCCTTGCCGGTCTGGATCACGAAGGCCATGCGCGCATTGTTGTCGATGGCGATCGTCTGCAAAGTGCTGTAAAGTGCCAGGGGTGTCGATGGTGATATGGGTGTCGCCGCAGGCGTTGCCGGCGCCGCAGTCACGCTCGTGATTGGCGTCGTCAGAGGCAGCAGTTCCACATGCGCGAAAGTGGCCTGTTCGATGGCATTCGGGTTGTGCGCGCAGACTCCCAGGCCGGCGTAGAATTCGCCGTCGAAGTGCAGCTTGATGGTCGCTCCCACCTGGTGCAGCGGCTCGCCGTGCGCGCTCAGGAAAAGCGTAATCGTGTCGCCGCGCTTTTCCAGCCGCAACCGCTCGGGCGCGCCGATGTTGAAGGCAATGTCCTGCGTGGTGTCGCCCTTGTTGCGCCGGTATTGCAGCGCCGTCTCTCCGGAGCCGTGAATCGCTGCGTCCGCGTAGAGCGAGTCTGCATCGAGCGACTGCCGGAACATCAGCAGCGCCTTGCGATGCGGGCTTGCACTGGGGCCGGCGTCGGCCAGCTTCACGTCAGCGGTCAGAGACACGTCGCCGGAGACCTTCTTCCACACAAAGTGGAATGCGTCGACATTGACCCAGAGATTCGCTCCGGCCGATCGAATTGCGTAAACGCCCGATGAGGCGTCGAAGGTCGCCACTCCCGGCGGCACAACACTGCCCACGTCGGACTGATTCTCAAAGATGCCCAGCGAACTGCCGGCGGTTTGCGCGGATGCGATGCCCAAACCGATGAACCCAAACGCGAGCGTGGCGACCGCTGCAACTCGTCCTGCAATTCTCATATTCTGATGCACGATGAATCTCTCCCCCGCCGGACCATTTCGCCGACGGAATGACTCTACGGCAAGATGGCGGCTGTTCGCCAGCGGGCAGGGTTTGCGCCCCAGGCAGCGCCTTCGACAACCTTGAAAGCACAACGCCCACGCGAGCGATCAGCGAGCGTCTGCTCCATGCAATGGTGCCTTCTTCTCGATCTTGGCCCACGAGTCTTTCAGCGCCAGCGTCCGATTGAAGACCAGCTTCTCCGCAGCCGAGTCGGGATCGAGGCAAAAATATCCCACACGCTCGAACTGGAAGCGGTCCTCGAGTTTCGCGTTCGCAAGCGACGGCTCAAGCTTCGCGCCCGTCAGAATCTCCAGCGAATTTGGGTTGAGATTGTCGAGCACGTCCTGACCTTCTTCCAGGTCGTAGGGATCGGCCTTGGTGAAAAGCTTGTCGTAGAGCCGTATCTCGGCGGAGATCGCATGCGCGGCCGAAACCCAGTGCATCGTCGACTTCACCTTGCGGCCGTCGGGCGAGTTGCCGCCGCGGCTCGCCGGATCATAGGTGCAATGCACTTCGATCACGTTGCCCGAAGCGTCTTTCACTACGCTCTTTGCTGTGACGAAGTAGGCGTTGCGCAGGCGCACTTCTTTTCCAGGAGACAGCCGGTAGTACTTCGGCGGAGGAACCTCGCGAAAATCATCGTGCTCGATGAAAAGCTCGCGCGAGAACGGCACCTGGCGCGTTCCGGCTGACGGATCCTCAGGGTTGTTTGCCACGTCGACGAATTCGACAACATCCGTATTGGGGCCCTCGGGATAGTTGTCGATGACCAGTTTGAGCGGGTGCAGCACGGCCATGGCCCGGCGGGCGCGGTGGTT
Source organism: uncultured Acidobacteriaceae bacterium (assembly GCA_963835355.1). Lineage (GTDB taxonomy): Bacteria > Acidobacteriota > Terriglobia > Terriglobales > Acidobacteriaceae > Telmatobacter. Next base: position 424,019 of record CAWIFE010000008.1, read on the forward strand.
CAGATCATCACGCTGGAAGTGCTCGAGCATTTCGATTTCGACAATGCCGTTCGTGCGCGAAACGCCGGCGGAAATGACGAACGCGCGAATGGCCTCGGGTGTAAATCCGCGGCGGCGGAGGCCAGAGAGCGTAGGCATCCGCGGGTCGTCCCAGGCATTCACACGCTTTTCCGTTACAAGCTGAAGTAGTTTGCGTTTGCTGAGCAGCGTGTAAGTCAGGTTGAGCCGGTCGAATTCAATTTGCTGCGAAGGAAAGATCCCAAGCTGCTCGATGTACCAGCGGTAGAGCGGTTGGTGGTCGGCGAACTCCAGCGTGCACATGGAGTGCGTGACGTGCTCAATCGAGTCCGACTGACCGTGCGCGTAGTCGTACATCGGATAGATGCACCATTCGTCGCCAGTGCGGTGGTGCGAGGCATGAAGGATGCGGTACATCACCGGATCGCGCATGTTCAGGTTGGGCGAGGCCATGTCAATCTTGGCGCGAAGCACGCGGCTGCCGTCGGGGAACTCGCCCTGCTTCATGCGCACGAACAGGTCCAGGTTTTCGTCAATCGTCCGATTCCGATAAGGACTGTCGGTGCCGGGCTCAGTCAGCGTGCCGCGGTGCTGGCGAATCTCGTCGGCGGAGAGGTCGTCGACGTAGGCCTTACCGTCCTTGACGAGCTTCAGCGCCCACTCGTAGAGCTGCCCGAAATAGTCCGACGCGTAGCAGAGGCGATCCCAGTCGAAGCCCAGCCAGCGCACATCCGTCTTGATGGATTCGACGTACTCCGTCTCTTCCTTCTCGGGATTGGTGTCGTCGAAGCGCAGGTTGGTCTTGCCGCCGAACTCGTCGGCGAGGCCGAAGTCAATGCAAATCGCCTTGGCGTGTCCGATGTGCAGGTAGCCGTTGGGCTCGGGTGGAAAGCGCGTCTGGACAATCGCGTCGCCGTACTTCTTGGTGCGCACATCCTCGGCAATCTGGTCGTGGAGAAAGTTAGTGGGAGCCTGAGCGCCAGTGCTCGGAAGGTCTGGACTTTCCGGATTTGCGTTAGTCATGGCTGCAATTCATAACCCTACGGGAGGATTGCTTAATAACAGCGGTGGGTGGTCCGCATCTCTGAAAAACAAAAACACTGGTGAGGTTTCATGTCTCCCGGGTTTCAAAATCGAGAGCCGGGGCGCCCAACTCTGTTGGTCAGATGGTGGCTGTCCTGCCCACCAGGCCCTGGATCCAAAACCATTAATCCTAATTCGGCGGGAGCGCCTTTGCGCCAAGGAGCCGATTGATTTCATCAATGGCCGCTTGCATTTGTCGTATTTGATCTTTTGTGCATGACATCGCAATGACCTGTACGCCGGTCCCGGTACCTGTTCTTGTGCCCTGACCGGGGGAATCAACTTCAACCTGCACTGCTCTCATCTGGTTCTTCATATTGAAATTAATGTTCGCAGTCTGTGTTTCTTCCGAATCCGCGTTCGTGGTGGTGCCATTCGCATCTTGCCGAAAGACACTATGTTCCCCTGAACCGATCTTCATTTCGATGCTCCCCAGACTGGACGACATAAATTGATACGAGGTTGTTGATCCTGGCGAAAAGCCGCTTTTGATAGTTATCAGCCCCGTGGTCTTATCGATCGCCATCGTGAGATTTCCGTTGATCACCCATCCGTCGACCCCAACCAGTATCGATCCCGAATTCTCCACCAATGAAGCCAGATCCACTAAATGCGCGACGAGATCAGGAGGGTTATTCACGCTCTGCGTGTAGGCTGTTGTCGACAGGAAAAGAGACCCAAGTACTATCGAAGTGAATGTCCGAAGACACGGCCGCAAGGCTTCTTTAGACACATCCCCTCCTGGTTTGAACCGGAATACCCGGTCAAGTTTACCAGATTAATCAATCTTCTCTGTTCAGAATTTGTCATAACTCGGCATTTCCAATTGTGCCGGGTGCCCATGGTCCAGTTCTTTGATCCGCGATGCCAACCGCAGATCGGGCTGCGGCCGTAGGTCCCACTACACCATCGATGGTCTGTGTTTAAGCGAGCGATTGAAGTTTCTTTTCAGCCTCGCGGATGCGCTCAAGGCACACGTCGCGGCCGAGGACAACCAGGGTTTCAAAAAGCGGCGGCGCGTTCTTGCGTCCGCAAACGGCCACGCGAATCGGCTGAAAGGCTTGCCCAGCCTTTAAGCCAAGTTGATCTGCGGCAGAACGAAGAGTCTTGTCGAGCGAATCGTGGTCGAAGCTGGTTGCCGGCAAAACCTCGAGCGCCGTTTGCAAGACGCGTCGCGCGAGCGCTGCATCGCCCTTTTGCGGAATCAACTCGGCGGGATCGTATGGCGCAAGTTTGTCGACGAAGAAAAAGTCCGCCGCCTGTACCGCATCGCGCAGCAGCTTGATGCGCTCGCGGATGAGCGGCGTAACGGCTTCCAGCTTTCCGGGTTTTGGATCGAATCCTGCTTGCTGGAAAAACGGCTCCAGGTCGCGGCTGAGTTCCTCCACAGGCAATGCGCGGATGTGCTCGGCGTTTAACCAGACTGCTTTTGCGTCAAAAGGATCGTCGTCCGTAAAGTTGATCACGGCGTTGGCTCGATTAACGCCCTCAAGCGTGAACAGGTCGCGAATCTCGGTCAGAGTCATGAACTCGCGGTCATTCTTGGGCGACCAGCCCAGCAGGCAAAGAAAGTTGACGAAAGCCTGCGGCAGAAACCCCGCATCGCGATAGGTGGTCACGCTCACGACAGGACCGTGCTTGCGCTTGGATAGCTTGGCGCCATCGGGGGCGACCAACAAAGGCAGATGCGCGAACTGCGGCGCCTCGGCGCCGAGGCCATCAAAAATCAGCAGGTGCTTAAAGGTGTTGGTCAGGTGATCCTGGCCGCGGATGATGTGGCTGATGCGGAGATCGGCGTCGTCAACGCAGGACGCCAGATGGTACGTCGGCATCCCGTCCGACCGCAGCAGCGCGAAGTCTTCCACCTCGTCGGCCGGCTTTGCTTGCGGTCCATATACCACGTCCGTAAAACGAAGCACGAATTGCTCGCCGCGCGGCACGCGATAACGCAGCGCGAAAGGCTCACCACTGGCGGCCCGCCGGTCGCTGGCCTCTCTCGATAAATCGCGCATTCCGGGATTGAACAGCCACGCGCCCTGCGAAGAGGAATGTTCGTCAACTTCCGAATGAGTGGGCGCCGCATGCGCCGGAGTGAAGTCGCGGTAAGCAAGACCCCTGGCGAAGATTACCTCTGCCTGTTGGCGGTGCAGGGCCAAGCGCTCGGATTGCTTGTACTCTTCGTCCCAGTCGAGGCCCAGCCAGCGCAGCCCCTCGAAGATGGACTGCACGCTGGCCTCAGTGTTGCGCTCGACGTCGGTGTCGTCCAGGCGCAGCACCATCGTGCCGTGATTGTGGCGCGCATAGAGCCAATTGAAGATAAACGTTCGCGCACTGCCCACATGCAGGAAGCCAGTGGGCGAAGGCGCAAATCGAACGCGCGGATTAATCGCGCCGGATGAGTTGGGATCAGGCATCGTGTCGTTTTGTTTACCTTCACGATGCTATCGCAAGGCTCCCGGCCTCGCTATGTTCAGCGTCTCACTGCTGCGGTGGCAGCGGCGGATACGGCGGCGGATACCCCATCTGCGGCACCGGTACCACCTTCCACTGCGCAAAGGCCAGCACGTAGAGCAAAACCAGAGTGCCCAGCGAAGGAACGATGCACATGAGGGAGAGCCATGGCGAAAATCCAGCCTTCTTCAGGATGAACCAGCAAGGGATCATGAGAATCGCAACCACAACGATGTAGCCTATCAACAGAATTGGAAGGATCATCATCATCATTCGCTGCGCGAGTTCAGTGGGATCGGTCTGGCTTTGCAATAGAAAAGCTAATTCATGCATGAGGATCTCTCCAGGAATGGGATAAGGAGTCGCAGCCAAGGTACAGCTAAACCCCTGAATCCGCAACGAAAAGTTTTCGGGATCAGGGCTGCGGCGACGGACTGACTCTCCACTTGGTAAAAGCCAGCGCGTAAAGAACGGCAATGTTGACCATGGGAACAAGGATCAGCAGCGAGAAGATCGGTTGAAAGCCAGCTTTTTTGAAGATTGCCCAGAAAGGAGGAACGACCAATAAAAATAGCACGAAATACGGAAAGACATTAAACAGCAATGGGACGAGGATCGAGCCTTCTCGAATTGAGAATGTCACCTTGGCGTCAAGCATTGCCTTTTGCAGGTCTTCATAGTTGGCCGGAAGCTCGGTGTGAAATCGGCCCTTCGGCGCGGCCTTTGAGTGGCCGTAGAGATCGTGCCCTACGATCGTCGCGTCCAGGACCTGACCCTGTTCCACCATTTGAAATAGATCGGAGTAGGCAATTTTCGCATTTCCGCCCTCAGCCTTGCTCCTTTCGACAACACCCCAAAGGAGAACGAGGCAAACCAAGACAAAGAGCCAGAAACCAATGAATGCAGTGGATATCATTAATGCTTTTGAGGGTGAACTCATCGAAGCGACCTTTCGCGTATCAGACGGAACCCGGCCCTTTTCGAATCTCCAGTAGTTGGAAGTTGTTTAGACGATGTAATGGTATCACTGCATGAGAGCGGCCGCCCCGGAGCGGGCCAGGGGCGTCTCGGAGCGCGTATTGACCAACTTGACCAACTCGCGCGACATGGCGCAGAATGAACTGAAGGGAGCCGAGCAATGGCCGCAAATCCTATTCCGAAGCCGAAGAAGCTGGCGAAGCCGCTGCAGGTGAATCTCTACGAGGCGAAAACAAAACTTTCCAGCCTCGTGGAACGTGCTGCCAATGGTGAGGAGATCGTGATTGCCAAAGCCGGCAAGCCGATGGCGCGGCTGGTGACCATCGAAGGGAAACAAAAGCCCGGTCGAAAGCGGCTCTGGGGCCGGAACTTTTTAGGGATCACTTACATGGCCCCGGATTGGGACGCGCCCCTTTCGCAGGAAGAATTGAAAGAATGGGGCATGTGACAGTTGAGACTGTTGCTTGATACGCACGCATTTGTCTGGTGGGACGCAAAGGACTCTCGCCTGCCGGATCGCATGCGTGAAGCCATTGCTTCTACCGAAAACCAGGTCTTTGTGAGCGCAGTTTCGGTGTGGGAGATTGCCATCAAGCGCGCTTCGGGCAAGCTGATCTTTAAAGGGTCAATTTCAAAAGCAATTGATGCGCACGGCTTTCAAGCCTTACCAATCTCCGTTGCCCATGCAGAATGGGCCGGCTCACTCGAGCCGATTCACCAGGATCCATTCGATCGCATGCTGATCGCCCAGGCAAATCTGGAGGGAATGTCCTTGGTCACGGTCGATGCGCAAATTCTGAGTTATCCGTTACCGCATTTGTAGCCGGATCAGCCGCGCTAGCGATCGTAGATCTCTCTTACGTGATGTCCTCCGTGTCGTAGACCGGCGTAATCGTCCGCTTCTTGGGTACGCCGTGCACGGAGCTCAGCAAATCTTCCACCACGTCCTCGAGCTGGCGCTGGCTCTCCACAACTTCGCTCATGCTCTTCAGTTCTTCCGGCTCCTGCACGCGCTCCACCAGCGCCACGGCATGGCACTGGGCCACGTGATCCAGGTTCAGGCCCTCGGGGGTCTTCGCCTTGATGCTCACCTGATCGATGGCCACGCCCAGCAGGTCGGCGACCCGCGAGCTCATCTCTCCCGCAATCGGCCCAATCTTGGGCGCGGCAAGGATCAGCGTCGTGTCGATGTTCACAATGCAGTAGCCCGCGTGCTGCAGCTCCTCAAGAGCGAGATTGAGAAAGATGGCGGAGTCGGCGTCTTTCCAGCGCGGATCGCCCGGAGGGAAAAAGCTGCCAATGTCGCCGGCGGCCACGGCGCCCAGTAGCGCATCGGTGATCGCATGGAGCAGCACGTCGCCATCGGAGTGGCCGGCCAGGCCTTCCGGATGGTCGAGCGTCATGCCGCCAAGGCGCAAGGGCACACCGGGCTTGAATTCGTGCGAGTCATAGCCAAATCCGATCCGTGTGTCCATCATTAATTTGCCTGCCTCAAGTGCGTGACCTTCCGATGCTTTTTCCGGCGCAGCGGCCGCGATTCGGCGGTTTCTTCGGGACTTCTCTAGTGTTAGCGGACCCTAGCGACCGCGCTGCTGCAGGTAGAACTCGGCCAGCGCCAGGTCGCCCGGCTGCGTAATCTTCAGATTAACCTGAGAACCGTGCACCACGGCTACCGGAATTCCCGCGCGCTCGGCGAGCGACGCCTCGTCGGTGCCCACAAAGCCGTCGGCGTTGGCCTCGGCAAAGGCGCGCTGCAGCAGCCCAAAGCGAAAACCCTGAGGCGTCTGCGCCTGCACCACAAATTCGCGCGGAATGGTCGCCGTCACCAGCGCTCCGTGCGCCGTCCGCTCCACCTGCTTGATGGTGTCAGTGGCCGGCATACCCACGATGGCCGCGCCGTACTCAGCCACAGCGTCGATAGTGCGCTCGATGGTGGCTGCGTCGATCAGGGGCCGCACTGCATCGTGGACCAGCACAATGTCGTCCGGCTCGGCAGGCAGCGCTTCGAGCGCGTTGGCCACCGATTCCTGGCGCTTTTCGCCGCCTTCCACCACGTGCACACGTCCGCCAAATCCGTACTCTGCCACTTGAGCCTCGGCACGCTCCATCTCCGGCTTGCGAACGGCAACATAGACCGCCGTCACCCGCGGCACTGCGGCAAATGCACGCAGTGAGTGGATAAGGATCGGCACGCCGCCCAGCGCCAGAAACTGCTTCGGCTGCGGGTTGGGTTGCGGGCCCGCCATTCGCGTGCCCAACCCGGCAGCGGGAATTATGACAAAGACTTGCATAACTCCGGGAGTATAGCACCGCGCAAGCTTTCAGCCTTCGGCCGGCTCCGTGTGCATCATCTCGTTCGTCGCGTGAAATCCCAGGCGCTCATAAATGGGCCGTCCTGCTTGCGAGCTGTGCAGCGTGACCACGCGGATTCCCTGCCGGCGCGCTTCTGCCATGCACCGCTCAACGAGTTGATGCGCCAGGCCGCGCTTTCGGTACTCCGGTTCGACGTACACGTTAAGGAGATACCCGCGCAGCTCGCCTCTTGGATCGAATGGATGTGGCGGCCAGTCAAGAACTAAAAGGCTGGCCGAAGCCACGGGCAGGCCCGCGTTGATCGCGATCCATCCGTAGTATTTGCCTCCGCGGATCATGCGCTCTGTCCACGGAACGGAGCGGCGCTCCAGCTCGTTTAGAAGGGATTCGTCGAGCGTGTCAATCTCTGCGAACATTGCCCGGCGATGCGCCGAGATGAGTGCGGCATCGGTCGGTTCAGCCGTGCGGATTTCCATATCGAGCCAGTATAAAGGCGCGCGGGAGAGTGCAGTTTCGTGAATTTTGGCGGAGTTTTGCGTTGTGCCGCACAGCCCAACACCGTATCTCAACCTCGTAGAATCGATGCGTGAGTCCCGCGAAGCCTCCATCTCTGCCGCTTGACACCACCCTGCTTAAGCCCGGAATGCGCCTGGCCGTTGCGCTCTCCGGCGGCGCAGATTCGGTGGCGTTGCTGCGGATTCTGGCGGCGCGGAGCAGGGAACTGGGACTCGCGCTCCACGCCGCCCATCTGCACCACGGTTTGCGCGGAGCGGAGGCCGACGGCGATCTGGAATTCTGCCGCGAGCTTGCTGCGAAGCTGGGCCTTCCGTTTCACGAGGCGCGCGTCGACACGGTGCGGGAAGCTGCTGCCGATCCAAAATCGTGTAAAGCCGCCGAAACGATTGAAGAAGCTGCGCGCCGCCTGCGTTACCGCTGGCTTCGGCAACTCATGGCTTCGGGCCAGGTCGACGCAATCGCCACCGCGCACACTCTCGACGATCAGGCCGAGACGGTTCTCGCCAAATTCCTCCGCGGAGCGTGGACCGAGGGTTTATCGGGCATTCATCCAAAACTCGAAGGCCCGGAGGGCGTCATTCTGCGCCCGCTGCTGGCAGTGACGCACGCTGAAACCGAAGCGTATCTGCGCGAGCTTGGCCAGGATTGGCGCGAGGACTCGTCGAATCGCAACTTGACCTTCAACCGTAATCGCATCCGCCACGAGCTGCTGCCGCTGCTGGAGGGCTGGAATCCACGGCTGCGCGAGCACATGGCTCAGATGGCCGCGTTGGCCCTCGACGAAGAAGCGTGGTGGAAGGCTGAGCTCGCCCGCCTCGCGCCGCAGTTGCTGTTGCCCGGCCGCCCGGTGCGTGGAGGCGGTCGCGCTGCCGGCCTCGATTCTGGCCTGGCGATTGAAGTGAATCGTCTGGCCACGCTCGCTCCCGCTCTGCAAAGGCGGCTCGTTCGCTACGCCGCTGAACAACTCGGCGCAGCGCTCGATTTTGCCGCGACTGAAGCCGTGCGATCGCTCGCGCTCACCGGCCGAGCCGGCCAGAAGCTGGCTTTGCCAAACAACCTGCGCGCAGAGAGAACCGCGCGCGAGCTGCGGCTGTCGACTTACCTCGAACCAACTCCGAAGGGCAAAAGCGCGGTAGCGCCGCCGGAGACCTATACAGCCGCCATCCCGGGCGAAATCGATGCGCCTGCTTTCGGGCTCCGGCTCCGCATCGAATTTCGCGACGCGGCTCGCGACGTCGCAACGGCCAAAGCAACCCCGAACGGCCTCGGCGACCCGCCGGCAAAGACTGCAATCCTGCGCAATTGGAAGCCTGGCGATCGCGTGAGGCTTCGCCATTCGTCCGGTCCGCGCAAAGTGAAGGAAGTGCTGGAGCGTCTGCGGGTTACGGGAACCGGCCGGGAAGTCTGGCCGATCCTCGAAATCGGCGGGCAAATTGTCTGGATGCGCGGCGTGGAATTGGAGCTAGACCCGGAATTCGTGGTTTCGGCGACTTTCGAGGGCCGCCAGTAGGCCCAAGTCACCCACGTGCCAAGCCCGCAAGGCCGTTAACGATCCGAATCCTGCCCCTTTCGTAGCATGGGCGCCCTTCCAACTTCCACTGCCCCGGGGAGTACAATCGGGTTACTGCTTCCAAGGCGGCGCGCGATGCGTGTCTCCTCAGAGGGGTTGCGTAGTTTTTGCCACTTTGTTGGGCCGGGGGACGTCTAAGAAAGTGGGCTTTGGCCAGGGGTCGATTAGTTTGGGGGTCGCGGTAGCTGCTTCGCCTTCGCCGCGAAAAGGAGACGTTGGTGAACTCGAGCGTTAAAACCATAATGTTCTGGCTTTTTATCCTCATCTGCCTCGTGCTGTTGTGGGGCGTGGTGGAGAGAAGCACCAGCATAGGCAAAGAGCCGGAGTACGCCTACTCCGACCTATATGACAAGGTGGTCAATAACCAGGTGCAGGATGCCAGCATTCAGGGCGACGAACTGAAGGGCCACCTGAAGGTCTCTCCCAAAGACGAGTTCCATACAACGTTGCCGACCAACTACGAAGACCTCTTGAAGGCGATGATTGCGGCCAAGGTGAGCTTCTCCATCAAGGAGCCGCAGAACAACGTCCTGATTCCCCTCCTCATCAACGCGGGCCCGTTTGTGCTGCTGATTGCCGTGTGGTTCTTCATGCTTCGCCAGATGCAGTCCGGTGGCAACAAGGCATTGTCGTTCGGCAAGAGCCGCGCTCGCCTGCTGTCCATGCAGCAAAAGAAGGTCACGTTCAAAGACGTGGCTGGCGTGGATGAGGCCAAGGAAGAGCTGAAGGAAATCATCGAGTACCTGCGCGAGCCGCAGAAGTTTCAAAAGCTGGGCGGGCGCATTCCCAAGGGCGTGCTGCTTGTTGGGCCTCCGGGAACCGGCAAGACGCTTCTGGCGCGTGCCGTGGCCGGCGAGGCCAATGTTCCGTTTTTCTCCATCTCCGGTTCCGACTTCGTTGAAATGTTCGTCGGCGTGGGCGCAAGCCGCGTGCGCGACCTGTTTGAGCAGGGCAAGAAGAATGCTCCCTGCATCATCTTTATCGACGAAATCGACGCGGTCGGCCGCCATCGCGGCGCAGGCCTGGGCGGCGGACACGATGAGCGCGAGCAGACGCTGAACCAGTTGCTCGTCGAGATGGACGGATTCGAATCGAACGACGGCGTGATCCTGGTGGCTGCCACCAACCGCCCCGACGTGCTCGATCCCGCGCTGTTGCGGCCGGGCCGCTTTGACCGGCGCGTAGTCGTTGGCCTGCCCGACATTCGCGGGCGCGAGGAAATCCTCAAGGTGCACGTCAAGAAGGTTCCCGTCTCCGACGACACGAATTTGAACGTGCTCGCGCGCGGAACACCGGGCTTTTCCGGAGCCGATCTGGCCAACATGGTGAACGAAGCGGCGCTGAATGCGGCGCGCTTGAACCGCAAGCAAGTCACCATGTACGACTTTGAGTTGGCCAAGGACAAAGTCCTCATGGGCGCAGAGCGCAAGTCCATGATCCTCAGCGACGAGGAGAAGCGCGTCACTGCGTATCACGAGGCCGGCCACGCGCTGGTTTCGCTCAAGCGCGACAACTCCGACCCGGTGCACAAGGTCACCATCATTCCTCGCGGCATGGCGCTGGGCGTCACCGTTCACCTGCCCGACGACCGGCACAACTATACGCGCGAATACCTCGAGACACGGCTGGCCATGCTTTACGGCGGCCGCGTGGCCGAGGAGATCTTCCTCAACCAGATGTCCACCGGCGCGGGCAACGACATCGAGCGAGCCACGGAACTGGCGCGTTCCATGGTCTGCGAGTACGGCATGAGCCGCCTGGGTCCGCTCACCTTCGGCAAGAAGGAAGAGCAGATCTTCCTTGGCCGCGAGATTGCGCAGCATCGCGATTTCAGCGAGGAGACGGCTCGGCAGATTGACCTCGAAGTTCGCCGCCTCATCGATGAGGCCTACCAGTCGGCGCATAACCTGGTGGAAGCGAACTCTGACGCCATGCACCGCATTGCCGCCGCGTTGCTGGAGCGCGAGACGATCGACGCTGAGGAACTGCAGCTTCTACTCGAAGGCAAGGCGCTGCCGCAGATGCGGTCTTCGCTGGCCGGAGGCGGCGATGACGGTACTCCGCAGCAGGTTCTCAAGCCGGAAGGCCGCGGAACGGGTTCTGGCAGTGGCCTGCCCGAGGGCTCGCCTTCGCCGGCGTAACCACCTGCGGTGAGGCGGACGCTGCTTCGCCGCCAAACACCAATCGACAAAGATAAAGGGCTGCTCTTCGGAGCAGCCCTTTTTGCGTTGTGCGAATGATTCGTCGACGGTTTCCGTCTTCGCAACTCGAATTGTCCGCTGGCAACGACACGCAGACCACTGCCCGCTTTTCCCTGTATACTTCCCCCGCAGTCTTCATCGCCGCTCGCTTGCGAATTTAACTTGAGAGTGCGGACGGCTTCGTCGCTTCCCATCGAGAATGTAGACAGGAGCGCTCCGCATGACAGTTGTCGCCCGCCGTTTCTTGGTTTTGCCGCTTGCCCTTCTGGCCTTCGCGGTCGTCTTCGCGTTCGGGGCCCACGCCGCGCCCGTCCTGATGATCTCGATTGATGGCCTCAAGCCCGAGTACATCACGCAAGCCGATGCGCACGGAATGAAGATTCCCTACCTGCGCACGCTTCTTGCCAACGGAACCTACGCAGACGGCGTCGTCGGCATCTGGCCCACCATCACCTATCCCAGCCACACCACGCTGATCACCGGCGTTTGGCCCGCTGAGCATGGCATCAACAACAACCAGATCTTCGATCCCGAGCAGCGATTCAACGGCGCTTGGAACTGGTACGCCTCCCAGATTCGTGTTCCCACCCTTTGGCAAGTTGCGCATCTTGCCGGCCTGCGCACAGCCAGTGTCGGCTGGCCCGTCAGCGCCGGCGCAACCGACGTTGACTACCTCATCCCGGAATATTGGCGCGGCGCCAGCCCTTCTGACTCCGCGAATCACGACGACCAGCTTCTGATGGAGGCGCTGGCGCGGCCCGACACGCTCATCCAGCAACTCAAGCCCGCCGCCGGCCCTTACATGAACGGCAACGACACCAGCATCGGCGGCGATTTGGTGAAGACTCGCTATGCGCTGGAGATTCTGCGCCGGTACAAGCCCGCATTCATGACTCTGCACCTGAGCTCGCTGGACGATGCGCAGCACGCGCGCGGGCCATTCAGCGCGCGGGCCAGCGAGACCCTGGAAGCGATTGACGGCATGGTGGCGCGGCTGGCGCGGCAGGAGTTCGCCAACAATCCCTCGGCCGTGCTGGTCATCGTCTCCGACCACGGTTTCATGAACATTTCGCAATACGTAAACCTTACGATCCCGTTTTTGAAGGCAGGGCTGATCCAGGCGATCGTGGATCCGGCGACCATGACTCCGGTTGTCAGCTCATGGAAGGCCGAACCGTGGGCCGCAGGCGGCATGGCGGCAATCATGCTGCACGACGCGAACGATCCTGCAACGGAGCAGCAAGTGAAGGCGATGCTTGACGGCCTTGCGGCGGATCCGGCAAACGGAATCGCGGAGATTCTCGATCGCGACGCAATCAAAAAGCGCGGAGCCTTCCCCGATGCGGCGTTTCTGGTGGTGCTGAAACCCGGCTACTATTTGGGCTCGGCGATCAGCGGCAGCCTGGTGTCCCCGGTTCCCGGCACGCGCGGCTCGCATGGGTTTTCGCCCGAGTATCCTGAGATGCGCTCGTCGTTTTTCGCCCTGGGAGCCGGAATCGCGCATCATCGCGACCTTGGCCTGGTGGACATGCGGCAGATCGCGCCCACCGTGGCCGGAATTCTCCACGTGCGCATGCCGACAGCAAAGGCAACGCCGCTCCACGTCGCGCCGTAAAAGAGTAGTCCATCGCCCGCGGAGCGAACCCGGACCTCAAGAGCCCAGGCGGTCCTTGTTCCCTCGGTCCCTTGGTCCCTGTCTCTAAAAGATTTTGTAGCTGATGCCCACGCTGCCGCCGTATGGGTAGAGCGTGGGATTCACGTACCACTGCTGATACTCGAAGTCGATGGCGCGCAGCGTGAACCGGCGGGTCAGCCGGTAATCGACGCCGCCACCGTAGGCGAGGACCAGGGTGTTTCCGTTGAGAAACGATCCGTTGCCCAGGCCGACGAGAACTTTTCCATAAGGCGTGACGCGGTGGAAGGTTGCAATGGGAATGCGCGGACCGATCAGGTAGGTGCTCTCGCCGTTGCCCGTCGTAGAGCCTGGTTGATAGAACTGGTTGTAGCGCAGCCAGCGGCCTTCGGCTTCCACTTGCACCCAGCGGCTGAAGTGGACGTCCACATATGCGCCTGGGCCGTATAACCGGTTGGGGCTGGTATACGCGATGCCCAATCCGTCGTAATCAGGCTGAGCCAGTGAGCCGAGCGCGCCGGCGGAAACACTAAGCGTGTGCGAATCGGCCGCAGGCACAACCTGCGCATGGGCTGAAACAGCGGCGAGAAAACCCGCGAAGCAAAAGAATGCCAAGATCGATCGATTCATGAGCTTGATCAATCATCCACTTCCCGTGAATTTGACTCATCCCAGGCTACGGCTTGCGGGCCCACGCTCAGGACCGGGTTGGACGCCCTCGTTTCGTCTGATGCGTCCTATCCGGGTCCTGGCGGAACTGATCTCTTCTTATGGCTGCGGGTTCTGTGCTGCAGCTGGTTGCTGAGGAGGCGGCGGTGTGCCGCCAGCCGCGGTCTGCTGATCCGGCGTGGCAGCGGAGCTGCTCGAAGGAGCCGGGGGAGCGGGCTGTGCATTGTCGGGCGCGGCGGCCGGCTGGTCATTCGCCGGCTGTGCACCGGGCGCGGCCACAACCGGCGCCGTCGCTGGCGGTTCCACGCTGGCTTCTTGATAGTGCGCCAGCTTGTAGAAGATCGGCGTCACCTCGAACGGCATCTTGTCGCGCGCGTTCATCGGCGCATACCGCTTGGCGCTCAGCATGTGCACTGTGTCGTCCCAGGGATCGGTCTTGAGCCAGCTTCCCAGCGGCAGCGCGGGCGTTTGCGCCAGGTCGTCCCAGTTCAGCTTGGGAGCCATGTGCTCCACAGCGGCCATCCACGGCGTGCCATCGGCCTTCAGCAGCGAGTCGCCCAGCATCGGCGTATTCAGCGCCTTCAGTTCCTTTGACCGGTCCTCCAATTGCTCGTAGTAAAGGCCCGCGTTTGCCAGCCGGTCCTTGTACATCGAATTCTGCAGATACTCCATCGCCTTCTTCGACGCAGTGTCGTTGTCCACGTCGGAGTGGTTCATGTTGATGCGCCGGAAGGTCGACTCGTCGGGGAACAACAGACGGTCGTTGAAGGCGTAGCGCGTGTCGATGTGGTGGCCCATGGCGATATGAGCCAGTTCCATGGAGATCACCGAGGCGATCGCTTCTTCGCTGGGCAGGCTGTCGATCAGCCCCTTGCTCAGCAGAATTGTGTTGCCCACGGTCGTCGCTTCAACGGTATCGGTAAGCAGCACGCGCGTGTGAAGCTGATCGGTGAAGGCCAGGTTGTTGGGCACCACCAGGTTGATCACAATCTGGTCCAGAACCTTGTTCTCATAGCCGCCCTGATCGAGCGGCGCCACCAGCCCCGCTTCCACCAGCCGGTCGATCACGTTGTTCTCGGCCTGCGTAATCCACATCCGCGAAGCCTGCAGCGGACCCACATCCTGCGAGTCATCGCTCTTGTCCACCGCTTCGTCCACTTTCACGCTTACGTTCTCGCTCTCGCGCGTGGGCAGCTTCAGCGAGTAGCCCCAGAAGTGCGTCTGCGCCTTCAGGCCCACTTGCTTGTTGGCCTCGGTGCGCTGCGTCTCTTCGACGTAAACCGCCGCGGGTAGCCAGATCCCCGGCTGCACGTTCATGCGCCAGCTGTCGAAGTGAAAGAAATACTTTGAGGCGTCCTCCGAAGTAGGTCCGGTGTAGGTGCCGTTGAAGCGGACCACGTTGGCGCCCTCATCCTCGATCCAGATGCGTCCGTAGAACCGGCCAATGCCTTTGACGTCGGCCTTGGGATGCATGTCGTAGACCCAGGTGCGCACGCTGCCCACAAACTCGCGGCGCACGAAGCTGAAAACATAATGCTGTTGATCGAATCCCGACGGGTCGATGAACATCATCTGCATAAATCCGTTGGGATTGTAGGTGAACTTCTCCAGGCCCAGCGCCTTGCTCAGTCCCGTCATGGCAGTGAAGGAGCCCTTGAAGAACCCGTGCTTGCCCTCGTCCTTCGGCACGTAGGTTTTGTCGAAAAACCCCTTGCCGAAGTCCACACGGCTCAGCATGTATTGGTCGTCCGTTGGCACTTCGTAGAGCTTCACGTCCGGCCGCGTGTCCTGGATGTAGGTCTCCACCAGCGGCGTGCGCAACTGGATGTTCTTGATGAGCACCTTTTCCTGCGCGACGGCCCTTTGTACCAATGCGGCCTGGTCGGCGGTGAGCTGGCGCGCCTGTTCGTATTTCGGCTCTTTTTTTGCGTATGCGCTCGCAACTCCGATGGTCAGAATCAGGAAGGTTAGGGGGATCTTCCGAAACATCATGTGTAACTCCTGTTGAAGTTTGTCCGGCTCAGTTCTCGCCCTGCGCGCTTTTCCTTACGCGGCTGCCGGGTATCGGGGTATTTTTGACCTTACCATGGTGATGCTACGCCATTTGGGGCGCGATGCTACGCCAACTGGAAGGTAATGGTAATCTTCGTCGTTACGTCCACGGGCTGGCCGTTGTTGGTTGCCGGGCGGAATCGGATTTGCTCCGCCACGCGCTTGGCTTCTTCATCAAGCCCGTGACCCAGTCCTTGAAGCACGCTGTGCACGACCACCTGTCCGTTGGCCAGAAAAGTCACGCTCAGGACCACATCTCCTTCGACGTGCAACTGCCGCGCTTCGTTTGTATAGCGCACCGGCGGCTTGGAAAGAACTTCCACCTCCGTCGCGCGAACCACCTGCGTGGACATTTTCGGCGCTGCGGCCACCTGCGTCATGCCCGGGATCCCGGCCGTCGCCACCTTCCCATAGTTAGACGTGGTTCCGTTGCCCGACGCTCCGGGAATTCCAGCCGAGGCCACTTTACCCAGGTTGCCGGCGCTGGAACCGTACTTGGTTCCATTGCCAAGCCCGGTCGAGCCCACCATTCCATGCGGCGCCACTGCCGGGCCATTCATGCCGCCATAAGGGTTCCCGATGGCGGCCACCGTGGCCGGACGTGTCGCGTTGGGATTGGGAGTTACACCAAAGGTCTGACCCAGATGCACGGGCGCTGTTGACGGCTTGACTGTCGAGTTCTGCGCGGGCATCGCTGCCGCCAGAGCTGCCTTGGGCTGCGGCGCCAGGATCACTGTCTGCGGCTTGGGCTGTATTGCCGGCAGGTTTACTTTGGCTTCCATCTGGATCGGCTTCGGCTCAGGCTTCGGCTTCGGCATCTCGATCTGCCGCGGCTGTAGCTCCACCTTGGGTGGCTGTGGCGGCGGAGGCAGCTCCTGCGGGGGTGGCTGCTTGATCTTCACTGCCGGCGGCGGGTTGTTGGGGACCACGAGTTCCGTCATCTCGTAATGCTGTTGAAGCACCTGTTTCGCCGTCATGCCAATAACAATGGCTGTCACGGCGATCAACACGTTGACGCCGCCGCTCATGAGGAAGGCTAGCGGACGGAACTCGGGCTCGGGCAGCAACCCGACGAATGTGCTCTCTCCAGGGGTATACGATGTCGACATCTCTCAAAACCTCGCTTGCGGCCGCCGCTCCGGCGGAGGGCCAACTCGGAAAATAATGGCAAATCCCGGATCGCAAACCATCACGCTTACTGACTGCTGCGCCCTTCCAACTCTTTGATGACGTTCAATCGAGCACAAACTGTTTCTCTTACCCGGTCACGAGCCGCAAAGTCGATCGCGCCGGCGGCTGAAAACGATGTGCGCTCGACGCCATCTGACTTTCCATATTCCTGATGGATGCGCCTAATCGTTCCATCGCTTTCTGATCCAGATTCCTTGAGGGAAAAATGGAAAGAAATCATTACCATTATACGGAGCAGGTGGTTACTCGCAGATCACCCAAATTGTGTAGGTGCTGGTACCAAGGGCACAGGGGAATCCGCTTGAATACCCACCCGAGCCGGCTTTGCCGCCCACGGACTTTCCGTCCTTTCCTTTATCAATCCAAGGCACTTGCAAGGAAGCGGCCGCGGGTCTCGCGACTGAAGATGCGCTCCTGGAATACCCAATCTGAACCTAATGAACGGCCCGACCATCGTATTCCAATAGCGCTGTGTTCGAACTCCCGGCTTGGCCAACTGCACATGCGGGAGATTCAGGCCGGGCAGCTCGAATGGCCGCGCGGTCGAGCACTACTCTTATAGACTCAAGGTAACTCAATCTGGACTCGCGAGGGTAGTCTTTTTGTGAAGATTTTTGTTACGGGCGGGGCGGGGTACATCGGAGGTACTGTTGCGGGCCTACTAGCCGAAAAGGGCCACAAGGCAGTCGTTTTCGACAATCTGAGTCACAGCCGCCGCGATTTGCTGCCTGCGGGAGTGGACTTCATCAAGGGCGAACTGGCCGATCGGCAAGCTCTCGAAGACATTTTCACGGCGGCCCGGGTTCAAAACCAGCCTTTCGACGCCGTGTTTCACTTCGCCGCCCTCATTGAGGCCGGCGAATCAATGGTGCGCCCGGAGATCTTCTTTCGCAACAACACCGCATCCACTCTTTCGCTGCTCGAGGCGATGCTGGCCTCGGGGCCAAAACGGCTGGTCTTTTCTTCCACTGCTGCCGTCTATGGCGAGCCGGAATCCGTTCCGATTCAAGAAGATGCGCGCCTCGGTCCCACCAACCCCTATGGCCAGTCCAAGCTCCTCGTTGAGCAAATGCTGGCCTGGTTCAACCGCATCCACGGCCTGCGTTACGCCTCGCTGCGCTACTTCAACGTGGCCGGCGCCCACGAGGGCCCCACTGGGATCACCCGCGGCGAAGCGCACGAGCCAGAGAGCCACCTGATTCCCCTGGTCCTCGACGTCGCGCTCGGACGCCGTCCCTCGATCCGCATCTTCGGCGACGATTATCCCACCCACGACGGCACCTGCATCCGCGATTACATCCACGTCACCGACCTCGCCGAAGCGCACCTTCTCGCGCTCGCTGCCCTGAACTCCGGCCCAGAGAATGATTCTGGCCCCGGAAATCAGCCGCCTCTCATCTATAACCTTGGTAACGGTCAAGGTTTCAGCGTTCGGGACGTCATCGAGTCGGCGCGTCGCGTCACCGGCCATCCCATCCCTGCGGAGATTCATCCCCGCCGCCCAGGCGATCCCGCCGTGCTCGTCGCCGGCTCCGCAAAAGCCATCCGCGAACTGGGCTGGAAGCCGCGTTACACAGCGCTCGACGAAATCGTTCGCACCGCCTGGATCTGGCACCAGAAGCGCTATCGCGCATAGAAGGGACGGCTGCGATTTCTAACCTGGGTGCCTCCGGTCCTTCGCATTTTGGGAACCGGGGATCGTACGGACACGGTGGAGGAATCAGCCATGCATCGCATCTATTTGCTCTCGACAGGTGGAACCATTGAAAAGGTCTACTCCGAGCAGAGTGGCGCAGTGGAGAATCGCGCTGCCAAGCTGGATCGCTATCTCCGCGCGCTCCGGCTGCCCGACGCCGATGTCCGCACCATCCACCTGATGAACAAAGACTCGCTCGAGATGACCGACGCCGATCGCGCCGAGGTCCGCGATCGCGTGGCCGAGCTTCTCCCCGAGGGCGTCCCCATCGTCATCTCTCACGGCACCGACACCATGGTTGAGACCGGGCTGTTTCTCGAATCGGCCTTCTCCGGCCTAGCTTCCTCTGGCCTCCCCTTTTCCGGCCTTAAAGTTCCGATCATCTTGACCGGGGCCATGACGCCCCTGGGCTTCGAGGGCAGCGACGCTCTGCAGAACCTGACCGAGAGCCTGCTTGCCGCGCGCCTGCTCTCGCCTGGCGTCTTCGTCGTCATGCACGGCCAGGTCTTTCCCGTCGGCCGCGTCCGCAAGGACAAAGACAAAGCCACCTTCGTCTGGAAATAGACCGGCCTTGACGTGGAATTCGTGCAACCGAAGTGGCCACCCATCAATCCAATGAACTGAATCGGCGCATGAGGTTTTCCCCGATGGCCAACAACACAGACAAGGGCTTTTTCCGGGCGTTTCTCGATTTCTTCGTCCTCTTCAGCGGCATTTCAACCGCGTCGAACCTGGCCCGTACGCAGGGCCGTGCACTTCTCACGCGTGGCATCTTCCTCTTCCGAGGCAAATGAAATCTCTGCTTCGCCCCAGCTCTCTGCGTTCTGATCTCTGTTCTCTGATCTCTGTTCTCTGTAAAATCATTCCATGCCGATCTCGCGCCAGCAGGCCCTCGATTACTTCGAATCCCCCGACCTGATCGGACTGGGATTCGAGGCCGACGCTGTGCGCCGCCGCCTGCATCCCGAGGGCGTGGTCACCTACATCATCGATCGCAACATCAACTACACCAACTACTGCACCGAGTACTGCACCTTCTGCGCCTTCTATCGCCCGCTGCCCATCAACGGCAAGCCCCACCCCAACTCCGACGACGGCTACATCCTCGACTTCGAAACGATCTACGACAAAATCGCCGAGACTCTGGAGATGGGCGGCACCGGCGTGCTGATGCAGGGCGGCATTCATCCCGATCTCAAGATCGACTGGTTCGAGCGCCTCTTCCGCGGCATCAAGGAGCGCTTTCCGCAGATCTGGCTGCACTGCCTGTCGGCCTCCGAAGTGCTCGCCATCGCCGAGTACTCCAATCCTCGACCTGCGCACCACCATCGCGCGCCTGCGCGACGCCGGCCTCGACTCCATCCCCGGCGGCGGCGCTGAGATTCTCGACGACGAGGTCCGCCATCGCATCGCCCGCCTCAAGTGCGACACAGAAGACTGGGTCAGCGTGCACCGGACGGCGCATCAGCTCGGCATGCGCACCACGGCGACCATGATGTTCGGCGTGGGCGAGAACTTCGACCAGCGCATCAATCATTTCGAAGTCGTGCGCCGCCTGCAGGAAGAGACCGGCGGATTCACGGCCTTCATCCCCTGGAGCTTCCAGCCAGGAAACACGGCGCTCGGCGGACGCGGCTGGGACGAAGCCACGTCGGTCGAATACCTCAAAGTGCTCGCCATCGCGCGCCTCTATCTCGACAACATTGAGAACGTGCAGGCCAGCTGGGTCACGCAGGGATTGAAGGTGCTCGAGCTCGGCCTCCACTTCGGCGGCAACGACGTGGGCTCGGTGATGCTCGAAGAAAATGTCGTTCGCGCTGCCGGCACCTCGAACTGCACCACCGAAGAAGAGCTGCGCCGCATCATCCGCGACGCCGGCTTCAAGCCCGTCCAGCGCGACACGCTCTACCGCACGATGTTCTTGAACTAGCGAGAAGCCCATATCTGCCCGTCATTTCTCCGGATTCGTGCCAGAACACCATAGATCAACTGAAAACTCTGATGCCTGAGGTGTTCCTGGGATCTCAACATCTTTCCGAACCTCCCAGACGAGCCTGGACAGTAGCGCCGCCTCTTTCGCAGCCAAATGGTTCGGATTGGAGAATCTCGCTTCATCCTGATAGGCATGAAGCGCATCCAGCACACCCTTTGAGCCGATCAGGTGAAGTGTGTTGCAGGCCTTGGCAAAGGCCCGATTACCTTCCGGAGTCGAGTCGCCTGCAACAATTCCGCTTATAGAGACCATGAACTCTTTGTACTGCTCATACTTCCACTTCCGCCAGTCCGCTTCCCGCTCTTTCGTTTTTGTGAAGAGGTAGCTCAAAGCTGCAACAATCACGGCAACGGCGCCGGCGATCGCCTCGACGATTAAAGACGTGTTCATTGCGATCTAATATACTCGGTTCTTGCATTTGTAGCTTTTATGCTACACTTACTCCGTGTTCGACCTGATCGTTTATCGGCAACTCCACGGCCCGTGCCCGTATGAGCGGTGGTTCAAGAGCCTACGAGATGAGAGGGCGCAATCCCGAATTTTTGCAAAGCTTCGCCAAGTCCAGGCCGGGAGCCTTGGCGATTGCAAACCGGTCGGGGAGGGGGTCATCGAGCTTCGCATTGATGTGGGAGCTGGCTACCGTCTCTATTGTGGTCGATCGGGAACTGCCCTGGTTGTCTTGCTCTGCGGCGGTGACAAATCAACGCAATCGCAAGACATCGAACGCGCAAAAGGATTCTGGGCGGATTGGAAGCGGAGGAAATTATGAAGACATACAAGGCGGGTATTCCATATGACGAATGGGAAATCAAACAGCTTCGATCCAACCCGGATCTTGGTGTCGAGTACCTCAAGGTGGCTCTCGAATGTCTCCAGGATCCCAACGACCGCGGCGCAAGTCTGCTGATGCTACGCGCTATCGCCGAAGCCTACGGCGGTCTTGGCGCGGTGGCCGCGAAAGCCGGCATCAGCCGCGAGTCTCTCTACCGCTCGCTCTCGCCCAAGGGCAATCCTACGCTCAAGACGCTGGTCGCCGTGCTGAATACCATGGGCCTGAGTCTTTCCGTCGTGCCCCGGCAAAAAGCAGCGCGAAAGCGGGCCCCGAAGAAACCGGCAAGGACCGTGCGCGTACGCGCCGCAGCCTGAGCGCGTCGCATACCCGCATCTCCAGATCATTTCATTCCGCAAGGCGTCGCGGAAGGAAAGGCGTATCTATGACAATCTCCGGCCAACCCAGTAAAACAGACTGGGAGTGGGTCAAGAAGCAGATTGCTGAAGACGCCCCGATCCCCTACGACCCCAACGATCCCGACGACGGTCCCTACGATCCCAACGACGACGAGGCGGTAGACCGCTTCCTCACCGAAGCCAACCGGGTCCGTCCAAGCTCGAAGAAAAACGAGCCCCCCATCTCGAAGGCCTCGTAAAAGGATCTGAAGCCATGGTTCATCTGATTGGCGCAGATCACTTCCGAGCCCAGAGAAAAACGCGCGGGCTTGATCCGACGGAGATTCAACGGTACTACCAGTCGGTGGTGGAATCAGCCATTCAATCCATCCATCCGGACCTGCTCGCGGAAGAAGATCATCCCAGCTATCTTTCCGGGGATGGCGCCGAATCCCTGCTCCTCCCCATCGCGCAATCCCATGGAATCCGGCATCTTTTTGTGGAAGCGGACCGCGCAACGCAAAAGAAACTGGGCTATAAGACTGTCGACGTGATCAAGGAACTTCTGATTGCACGCGGCGATCCGTCCGCGATTGCCGCCAGCGCCCACAAAATCGCGCATCAGTTCCCCATCCGTGAAAGATTCTGGCTGGCGGAGATTGGCAAAACTGGCGCTGGAAAAGCCCTGCTTGTCTTTGGCGATCTTCATCTGACGACATTGACTGAATTGTTGGCGAGCGAAGGCATCCCCTACAGCATTTTCGCGGAGCGAGTCGGCGTCGACATCGCGAACGACCCCGAATACGAGGCACTGCAGTACGCGAAAGAGCGCGGTATGTTCGGCAACACCGACTGCTTCTGCCTGAAGAACTAACCGGTCCACAATCGGCCCGCGACAACGAAACCCGCACACGCCTATGAGTTGAAGCACAATCTTCGGCGGCGAGTCGGAACATGACGCGCTCCCGGAAAGGAATGGCCTGTCGCCCAAGGTTTTGTCATCTCCTTTTAGCGGGGCGGCGCGCAACCTATCGGTGGGCTCTTTCCGTGAGCGGAATGAAAGCAGTGCGGCGGCAGCGAAAAAGGGTGTGCGGCCCTCAACAAGGGGAAGGCCGGTTATTTTGGCAGCGCTGCCGCCGCTCTGGGGAGTGCACGGCCTCACCCTAGAATCGCGCCGCAATGAATTCTGTACAATTCTGACCACTTTGCTGCTTTTTTTTCGAAGCGCTCCGCCGGCCTGAATCATCTAGGTTTTAGAGATGACACAAACTGCATCGCTTTCCCTCCGCACCCTCGGCAACTCCGACCTCAAACTCACCCCCATCGGCCTCGGTACATGGGCCATCGGCGGGGGCGACTGGGCATCCTCCTGGGGCCCCCAGGACGACGCGGATTCCACCGCCGCCATCCATCGCGCGGTCGATCTGGGCGTCAACTGGATTGACACCGCGGCCATCTACGGGCTGGGACACTCGGAGGAAGTCGTGGGCCGCGCCGTCAAATCCCTTTCGCGCAAACCCTACATCTTCACCAAATGCTCCCTGCGCTGGAACGCCGATCGCTCCATCTACAACTCGCTCAAGGCCGCGTCGCTCGCCGACGAGGTTGAAGCTTCGCTCAAGCGCTTGCAGGTCGACACCATCGACCTCTACCAGATTCACTGGCCCAACCCCGACAACGAAGTCGAAGAGGGATGGGAAGCGCTGGCGCGGCTGCGCGAGCAAGGCAAGGTCCGCTGGATCGGCGTTTCCAACTTTTCTGTCGACCAGATGAAGCGCGCCCAGAAAATTGCGCCCATCACCAGCTTGCAGCCACCTTACTCCATGCTGCGCCGTGCCATCGAGGCGGAGATTCTTCCCTTTACGCTGGCCAACGGAATCGGCGTCATCAATTACTCGCCCATGCTTTCCGGCATGCTGACCGGCAAAATGACCTCTGATCGCGCCGCGAACCTGGCCCCCGACGACTGGCGTCGCAGGAACAAGGAATTCAATGAGCCGCGCCTCAACCAGAATCTGCGCCTCGTAGATCTGCTGCGCGAAATCGGCAACGGCCACAGCGTAAGCCCAGGAGTAGTGGCCGTAGCCTGGGTGCTGCACAATCCCGCCATCACCGCGCCGATTGTGGGCGGCCGCAGCAAAAGCCAAGTGGAAGAAACCGCTGCCGCGCTCACCTTCCGCCTGACCGAAGAAGAATTCGCAAGGATCGGCGCGTTTCTGGCCACGATGCAGCCGTGAGCCCGCTCCGCCTCACGCGTATAAAAGCAAAAACCCCGGCCGAAGCCGGGGTTCTTGTTTAAGGAAGAATTCCGATTACATCGCCGCGACAAAGTCCGGAACCATGACGGCTGCGTGATCTTGCAGCAACTGCGTCATGCGGGCGGCCATGCCGGTGTAAATTGAGGCGGCGCGGAATGCATTCACGCGAACACCTTCGCTAGCGTGCCGAAACGCATATTGCGTCAGAGCCGTGATCACACAGAGGCGAATCTGCATCGCGTCGCTATGTAATGTCTCGATCAGCAGCCGATCCACGCCTTCGCAGTGCTTGGCGGCGTAGCCTGCCATCTCCTGCATGACTTTCGCGTTCTGGTACATCACCCACAGGCCCTTCGGACCCTCCATGCGCTGCCATGCATCTTCAGGAGTGGCGCTCAAACCCTCTTGCCACAGGAAATGGTCGCTCAACTCGCGAGCGCTCCATTCGGGCCTGAGTCGGGCCATCATCGATTCCCATGTCTGCGTATTGCGGCGCTGCGCGCTCTTGCGCCAACGCAAGAGAACCATCGCGATCGCAACCACAGCAGCAATTTGGAGTACAAGCAATGCCATCTATCAATCCCCAAAATCAATCTATCGGCAACTGCTAATCCTGTAACTCAACCCCGAACACTTTTGTCTACTCCAATACTTGTAGCAGAATTCAAGGTGCTTGTCTGCGCCAAATACGTGTTCGGAATGACACTTTAGTGGTATTCATGGACACTCTCTCGGACAACTCACTAAAGTAATGGATCGTGTTGTGCAGCGGCATTTCTCCGCTTGATTCGCCGTTCCACCCGGCCGATCGCCGTGCCGAAAGTCTTCTACTACAATGGAATACAGAAGGAACTGCCCATCAAGGAGCGACCACCAGTGCTCGAGCGCACGTTCAGCATCATCAAGCCGGACGCGGTTGCCGCTGGATTCAGCGGCGCCATTCTGTCCGAGATTGACCAGGCCGGCTTCCGCTTTGTCGCCATCAAAAAGGAATCCATCACCAAGCGCGAGGCTGAAGGCTTTTACGCCGTTCACAGCGCCAAACCGTTCTTCTCGGGCCTTACCGACTTTATGTCCTCGGGTCCGCTTTATCTCATGGTCCTGGAAAAGGACAATGCGATTGCCGATCTGCGCAAGTTGATGGGCGCCACCAATCCCGCCAATGCGGAAGAGGGAACGATCCGCAAGAAATTCGCCCGCTCCCTCCAGGAGAACGCCATCCACGGTTCCGATGCACCGGAGACGGCTGCCTTTGAGATCGGCTACTGGTTCGCCGGCTACGAGCTGATCTAGTTTTCCTTGGTTTCGCATCGCCATATTCATGGGCGCCCCCGGGTCCCTCGCATTTGGGGACCGGGGAAAGCATGCACGATATTCAGAATTCATGAGGGCACCAGATCTCATCCGCTGTGGCGAATGGGACTTGGAAAAGCACGAACGATATTCAGGGACTCTATTCGGGGACTTTCTCGATGACACCGCCTGACTCAGAACTCGCCACCATCTTTCTTGAATTCTCGCGGCAGAGATTCCTCGGCCAGTACTGGCCGCGCATGAAGGAATGTGTCTCGCCCCTCACCGCTGAGCAAGTGTGGTGGCGGCCTAACAACGCCTCGAACAGCATTGGAAATCTTCTGCTGCATCTCGATGGAAACGTTCGCCAGTGGCTGGTTTCATCGTTCAATAAGAATGAGGACCGGCGCGATCGTCCGGCCGAGTTCGCTGCGCAAGGCGGGCTCTCAGCCGCCGAATTGCTTGACCGCCTCGGCGCCACGCTCGACGAAGCCGCCAAGGTCCTCGACCGCCTGACCGTGGAGGAATTGCTCGCTCCCTACGAGATTCAGGGCTACCACGTGCATGGCCTCGACGCCGTCTATCGGGTCGTCGAGCACTTCGGCCTGCATTATGGCCAAATTGTCTACATCACCAAGAGCCTGCTCGCCAGGGACCTCGGCTTCTATAAGGAGCTGAACAAGACAGGCCGAGCTTCGTGAAAGCTCCGCGCTTCAGGATTCACGGACGCCGCGCCACGGCCACGCGGGGAATTCCTTGTAAATCGATCGCGAATTCGATCCCGGTGAACCCGGCCCCGGCTAAGAGCGCCTCGACTGCCGGCTGCTGGCCGAAGCCAATCTCGAGCACCAGATAGCGCTCGTGAAAAAGCGCGGCAAATGCCGCGGGAATCAGCCGCCGATAGATCTCCAGGCCGTCGGCTCCCGCAAACAGCGCCTGCGCCGGCTCGTAATTACGCACTTCAACTGAAAGCGAATCGCGATCGGCCTCCGCGACATAAGGCGGATTGGAAACGATGAGATCGAAGCGCCGGCGGGCAACAGGCGTCAGCAAATCGCCTGCGCGGAAGATCACGCGAGCCCCCACGCCGTGACGTTTTGCGTTGGCTTGCGCCACTCTCAAAGCCGATGCGGAAACGTCTGTCGCGTGAATGTGCGCGTCGGGCAAATTCGAAGCCAGTGCCACGGCAATCGCTCCCGATCCCGTGCCCACGTCAACGATGCGCTGCCGCTCGAACCCGCGCGCGAGCTCGAGCGCCTTTTCCACCAGGTGCTCGGTTTCCGGCCGCGGAATCAGCACGTCACGATTGACCTTGAGACTGAGCCCGTAGAACTCCGCCTCGCCCGTAATGTATTGGATCGGCTCCCCGCTGCAGCGGCGTTCGACCCATGCTCGAAAATCGGCTTTCGCATGAGCCGGCAGGGTTTCGTATTTATGCGCGATCAGCCACGCCAGGTTTGTGTCCGGCGCATCTTGTTTCAGAACGTGCAGCAGCAGCGTCTCGGCGTCGCGGCGCGCACGCTCCGCGTGCGGTCCCCCAAGCAGTGAGCTTTCCCCCTCGGCCAGCAGTATGCGAATTGTCTCTGAGTTACTTGGCCTAGGCTGCATAAGAACCCGACGCTTTACACAGGATAGCGTTCGAGTTCGATGCAGTGGCGGGCCACCGCGCGGCTCAACGCCACAGCATTCACAGGAGTAGCCCGCGCCAGTCGCCGCAGAATGGACAACTGCGTACTCAGCGCGTCGCCTTCCCCGCAGGCCGCGAGCACTCGCCGCGCAGCCTGCTCGGCCAGCGCCATCGTCTCCTCGGCCAACAATCCCGTCATCGCCGCCGCAACTTCAGCCGCGCCGCGTCCTGCGCGTGCCATCTTCTGCGCGCGCACCAGCGCCGACTCCAGCGCATACACCTGGCTGATCATGTCGGCCAGGTCGGCCATGATCTCCTGCTGCTCTTCCAGACCTGTCATAAACCTCTGGCTCGCCACGCCCGCCGCGAACAGTGCCATCTTCTTCACCGCGGCCAGCACCGCCGCCTCGTGCGCCAGCGGCTGCCCTTCATCCGCATCGCCGCCAAACGCGGGCGGCTCCGTCACCTCGTCCATCACGCGCTTGATCGCCGCCAGCAGCGGCAGTTTCCCGCTCATCGCGCGCTTCATCATCCATCCTGTGATGATCAGCCGATTGATCTCGTTCGTTCCTTCGAAGATGCGATTAATCCGCGCGTCGCGGTACGTGCGCTCCGCGGGGTACTCTTCGACGTAACCAAATCCGCCCATGGTGGCGATCAGTTCGTCTGCAACCAGCGTGAGCATCTCCGAGCCGTAGACCTTCAAGATGGAACATTCCACTGCATATTCCTCAATGTTGCGCGGAACGTCGATGGCCTGCGCCGCACTCGCTCCCGCGAGCTTCGCCCCATCCAACCGAGAATCAATCAGGCCGGCCGTGCGGTAGACCATGCTCTCTGCTGCATACAGCCGCGCCGCCGCCGCCGAAATCTTGCGCTGGATCAGCCCGAACTCGGCGATCGACTTGCCGAATGCGCGGCGCTCTTTCGCGTACTGAATCATCGCCGCCAGCGCGTGCCGCGCCCCGCCCACGCAGGCCACTCCCAGCTTGAAGCGGCCCACGTTAAGCACGTTGAACGCAATGTGGTGCCCCTTGCCGGCCTCGCCCAGCAGGTTTTCTTTTGGAATTCGGCAATCCTGCAAAACCAGCGGGCACGTCGACGAGCCGCGAATTCCCAGCTTGTGTTCCTCGGCGCCCACCGTAAGCCCAGGCGTGCCGCGCTCGACGAGAAACGCGGAAAACTTTTCGCCATCGATCTTGGCGAAGACCGTATACAGCCCCGCGGTTCCGCCGTTGGTCAGCCACTGTTTCTCGCCGTTCAGAATGTAGTGCGCCCCGTCCGCCGTGAGCGCCGCGCGCGTGCGGATGTTCATCGCATCTGAGCCCGAACTAGCCTCGGATAATCCATACGCGCCAATGCATTCGCACGTCGCGAGATTTGGCAGGTAGCGCCGCTTCTGCTCTTCGGTCCCATACCACACCAGCGGTAGAGTTGCGATGCCGATGTGCGCGCCGAACGCCGTCGAAAAACTGGCCAGCACAGAGATGTGATCGGTGATGAGCGTCGAGCTCACCTTATCCATTCCCAGGCCGCCGTACTCCTCGGGAACATCGACCGCGGTGAACCCCAGCTCCGCAGCCTTGCGCAGGATCGCCGGCATTGCGCCCGGCTCTTTTCGCTCGATCGCCGCCACGCGCGGCAAAATTTCCTCGCGCGCGAATCTCTCCGCGGTCGCCGCAATCTGGCGTTGTTCCTCGTTCAGGTCTTCAGGAGTGAAGATTTCATCTGGCGTGCGCGATTCGATTAGAAAGCTGCCGCCCGCGGCAGCAACAATGCCCGCGCCGGCAACAGTTTTGGATGCGGCAGAGGAGATCGGCAACGAGGCCTCCTTGCGATGCGTGTCTTACAGGCCAACCCGATGCGCCAACCTTATGATAGTGGCCCGAACCGCCGCAATGAATGCCGCTTCAGCTACACCTTCACCGCCGGATGCGCCGCATAGTGCAGCAGCACGGCGACGGCGCAGCTCACCAGCCGCGTTTCCGCCGAATCCGCCCGGCTGGTCAGAATCGTCGGCACCCTCGCGCCCAGCACGATCCCGGCCAGTTGCGCTCCGCCCAGATACTCAAGCTGCTTGGCCAGCATGTTGCCGCTCTCGAGGTCGGGCACAACCAGAATGTCGGCCTGGCCCGTCACGGGCGAAACCAGTTTCTTGATCTGCGCAGCCTTCTGGCTCACCGCTGTATCGAATGCCAGCGGTCCGTCGAGAATGCCACCCGTGATTTGACCGCGATCGGCCATCTTGCACAGCGCCGCCGCATCCAGCGTCGACTGGATCTTCGGGTTCACCGTTTCCACTGCGGAGAGCAGCGCCACCTTGGGCTCGGGAATCCCCAGCGCATGCGCCAGGTCGATGGCGTTCTGCACAATATGAATCTTGTCTTCCAGGTCCGGCGTGATGTTGATCGCCGCGTCGGTGATCAGAAGCGTGCGTGCGTATGCCGGCGTATCCATGATGAAGACGTGCGAGATGCGCCGCGCCGTGCGCAGCCCGGTATCGCGCTGCATGGCCGGCTTCAACAACACGTCGGTGTGCAGGCTGCCTTTCATCAGTGCCAGCGCGTTGCCTGCGCGGCACATCACCACCGCTGCTTCAGCGGCCTGAGCTTCGGTTTCGGCCTCGACGATCGGAAATGCGCTGATGTCGGCTCCGATCTTTGCCGCCAGTGTCTTCATGGCCTTTTCGGGTCCAATGAGCGTGGGCTCGATCAGCCCCGCAGCCGCGGCTTCCACCGCGCCGCTCAGTGCCACCTCAGTCAGAGGCCAAACCACCGCCGTCGTGATGGCCGGGAGATTCTTGCAGCGCGCAATGAACTTGTGAAAGACGTGGTAGTCCGGCGGATGGCCGACAAGTGGGTCAACGGCAACAGCCTCAGCCAACGTTGCAAGATCGCTCATGAATCGCTTCTCCCGGCCGGCAGAGTCATTAACCTACTCGGCCTTACTCAAATATTGTCGCGTGCCCGCTGTGAACTGCGTGTGCCTTCGGTCACAGTTCGGGCTGGAGTCCCTGCATGTGGTACCGATCACCCTAAGCATCCCTTTTCAGAGGGCCTGACGGCGTCTCCCGTTCACCCTCCCAAATGCGCGAATCCCCGCTCTAATGGCAACGATTTGCGCGTGCTCCCGCCGCGTTGACTCGGCAAGAAACTCGGGCCTATACTCGGGGTACCGGGCCTTCCCCCCAGCCAACAACGGTCAGCGGTTTGATCTGCGTGCCGCATTCATCGAAAAGGAGAGTCTTATGAAAAGACTTCTCGCCATCGCCTTTTGTGCTCTGCTTGTTTGCGGAGTCACAACGCCTTTGTGCTCGGCCCAGGTCTCCCAGATCACCAACGCGCTATCTGGGAAAGGGAAGAAGCCGCAGGACCCGAACGACATCAGCAACGTCGACAAGGACAAAATTGCCCGGATCGAGCAGATGCCCGAGGTGCAGGACGCCATTCAGCAGGAATGGGATACGCTGCGCCGGAACGATATGCAGCTGGCCTATGGCATCAACCTTACCTCCGGCATGGGATTGGCCCAGGACGCCGCTTCCGGCGACTCGTTTGACCGGCAGCGTCTCTACAGCAATCCCGTCGTGCAAAGCTACGTCAATCACATCGGGCAGAGGCTCGTTCCCAAGAATTCAACCAACGTTTACACCTTCCGCGTCCTCTACGATCCCATCCCCAAGGCTCTCACTCTCTCCACGGGAACCATCTATCTTTCCACGGGATTGGTTTCCATGCTCGACAGCGAGTCGGAAGTGGCCTACGTTCTGGCGCACGAAATTGCCCACGTTGAATTGAGGCAGGCTTACCTGCGCATTCGCGACAAGCATGTGGCAGAGGAGCTGGCCAAGGAGAAGGCCGAGAAGGAAAAGGTCATCAGCGACGTGGGCTCAATGGTCATGGGAGCCGGACTGGGCGGCGCCATGATCCCGCTGCGCCTGGGAGGGTTGCTCGGCGGCAGCGCCGGCCTGGCAACAGGAATGGAAGTCGGCCACTACTTCATTCATCCGCAGATCGAGCCGGTGCTCTGGGCCTCCAAAGAAGAAGACGACGCCGACGATATGGCGATCAATTTGATGATCCAGCAGGGCTACGACCCGCGCGATGTCAATCGCCTTTTCGCTTCGCTCAATCAGGTTGTCACCGCGGACTCGCGCATGGGACTCGGTTTCATGGGCAGCGCGCCGCGAATTAAGGAGCGGCAAGCCCACCTGGACACGCTCTTTGGCGGGGACCTCAAGGCGGAAATCGAGCTGCGAGTCAAGGGCAAGGGCTTCAATCCCAATAGTCCCGACTTCGGGCCCATGGTCTCCTCCGTCAAGCGCGACAACGGAATCCTTGCCATGGACTACGATCTCTTCGCTGTTGCCAAGAGAAATCTCGAGGGCGCCGTTTCGGAGCGGCCTGACGATCCCTACGCGAACTTCTATCTCG
The DNA here is from genome assembly GCA_963835355.1 of uncultured Acidobacteriaceae bacterium. Classification (GTDB taxonomy): domain Bacteria; phylum Acidobacteriota; class Terriglobia; order Terriglobales; family Acidobacteriaceae; genus Telmatobacter. The sequence continues at coordinate 455,161 of CAWIFE010000008.1, forward strand.
CCAAACTCGAACGCCTCACGGCGCGCACTCCCGACGAGCGGCAGGATGCGCTCAACCACCTGACCACCGCGTTACGGCTCGATGCCGACCGGGGCGCTATCCCCTCGGCACACCTGGAATATGCCGTCGCCCTGATGGAGGCGGAAGATTCGACCAACCACGATCAAATCGCCAGCGAGCTGAAGGCGTATGTCGCTCTCTCCGAGCGCGATCATGGCGGACTCCCATCCAATATGCCGCTCATTTACGACTATCTGAGTGCGTCAGGCGATCCCAGGTGGTATTTGCCCCCGCAGTGGTTTGACGCCCAGTTGACCAACAACCCGGGCTTCTCGACCACCGCGCCTGAAGCAGTCATTCGCAAAGCCACCATGCTGGAAGGACCGGCTTCGGCGCCTCCAGCAGAGCCGTCCACCACGCCTGCTTCCCACGGCAAGGTCAAGACGGCCGCGGCAAACAAGCCGGCGCCCAAGGGCAGCGCACCCGCGGCGAACTAGGAAATTCTGCGCTGTTTCTCACCGGATCTGGTCCATCATCTTGCGTTACTCTTGGTTCTTATGGGCCAGATCCGCATCCTCCCCGATCAAGTCGCCAATCAGATCGCCGCCGGCGAGGTGGTCGATCGGCCCGCATCCGTCGTCAAGGAATTGCTCGAAAACGCTCTTGATGCTGGAGCCACGCGCATCCGCGTTGAGGTTGAGGGCGGCGGCCGCAAACTGATCCGCGTCTCCGATGACGGCCAGGGAATGAACCGCGACGACGCCCTGCTGGCCTTCGAGCGCCACGCCACCTCCAAGCTCCGCACCGCTGACGATCTGCTCTCAATTGCCACGCTCGGCTTTCGCGGAGAGGCGCTGCCCTCCATCGCTTCGGTCGCGCGCGTCACGCTAGAAACGGCCACCGGCAACGAAACTGCGGGCACGCATCTCGAGGTCGCTGGTGGCAAAATCCATCGCGTCGAAGATGCTGCGCTGCCTCGCGGAACAACCATCGCCGTCGGCGATCTCTTCTTCAACACTCCCGCGCGCCGCAAATTTCTCCGCGCCGAATCCACTGAACTCTCCCACATCACCGCGCTGGTCACGCATTACGCTCTGGCCCATCCCGATAAGCAATTCGATCTCCTCTCCGCCAGCCACACCATTCTCACCGCACCTCCCGTCGCCCGCACCGCCGAGCGCATCTTCCAGGTCTTCGGCAAGGAGACGCTCAGCCAGTTGCTTCCCGTCGCCGCTGAAGCTCCTTTCGAGCGCGCCGGCCTGCCCGAGCCGCCGCCCTGGAAAAAAGATCCCGATCAACCTCCACGAATTCCCGGCTCGCTGCGTCTCACCGGCTTCTACTCCAAACCGGAACTGCAAAAGCTGAATCGCAATTCCATCTACATCTTCATCAACAAGCGCCTCATCCGCGACCGGCTTCTTTTGCACGCAATCACCGAGGCTTATCGCAACGTAATCCCGCCCACCAGCTTTCCAGTCGTTCTGCTCTTCCTTGAAATGCCGCCCGAGGAAGTCGACGTGAACGTCCACCCTGCCAAAACCGAAGTCCGCTTCCGCCAGCAGAGCCACGTTCACGATTTCGTCCGCGACAGCCTGCGCACCGCGCTCATCAAAGCGCGCCCCGCTGCCGGATTCCTCGCCGCCCTCGACTCGCAACCCTCCGCCAGCCCGTCGCTCATGCCGCCTGCCGCCTCTCCGCTTCCCGGTGCACCTGACCCCAACTCTGCTTCGCCGGGTCCATCCCTTCCCGTGCCGCCGGACTCCGATCCGGCCGCCTTTGCCGACGCCGAGCGCTTCCGACTGACCCCGCGCCTGCCCTCGCCGGTCCCTGGCTCGCTGCCGTTTGCCGGCCAGGGCTTACCCGACGGCCAGTTCGCCCGCAGTCTCGACCCGCAAGCCTGGACTTCGGCAGCCGACGCCCTCTTTGCCCCGGGCACGGCTCCAGCGACCGGTGATTGCAGCCCAAACCCCAACGGTGCAACAGCTTACGGCAGCAACTCCGCCGCCGCAGCAGCCCTCATTGAAGCCGAACAGGCCGCCAATTCCCTCAACCGCCTTGGCTCCCTCAAGCCACTGGGCCAGCTGCGGGACTCCTTCATCCTCGCTGCCGGAGACGATGGCCTGTGGATCATCGACCAGCACGTTGCACACGAGCGGGTGCTTTTTGAGAAGATCCTCCGCGAACGCCAGGTGGAACGCGTCCAGCGCCAGCGCCTCCTCATGCCCATGCTTGTGGAATTGAAACCCGAACAGATGGTCGTCTTCGCTCGCATCGCCGAGGAGCTCGAAAACAACGGTTTTGAAGTGGAACCCTTTGGTCCTCAAACACTTGCGGTCAAAGCTGCCCCCGTTGGCCTCGAGGGCGGCGAACTCGAGCGCACACTCGCCGAAGTCATCGATCAGTCGACCGCCGATTCAGCGGAACCCTCTCGCAATGAAGAACTTAACCGTCTCCGCTCCCGCATTGCCGCCTCCATTGCCTGCCACTCTGCCATAAAGGTCAATACACATCTTGATCTAAACCGTATAGAATGGTTATTGTTAGAACTTGCAAAGACCAGCCACCCAACCAGCTGCCCGCATGGACGTCCAATCGCTTTACTGTATTCTTGGAGTGAGATCCAGCGGGCCTTTCACCGAATTTAGGGTCCCTTAAGAGACCCCCTTCGGACACTTGGAAGATGCTTGGAAGGTGGCAGGACGCGCTCCTAGGAGCGCGGGATTCTGGCCGTGATCGCCAACCGAAGATCGCCAAACCTGGAAGCGAGGTTTTCTCTTTGACAGCAGAACAGTTGGAAGCATCGCGCGCCGAAAGGATGCGCCTGAACGGACGCGGGCAATTGACATTCGAGGATGCCCGCACTTGGTTGGAGGAGACGGGGTTGTGTCTCTTTCTACCGCGGCGACAGTTCGCCACATTCACTGCCCCCACCTTCGTTGAAGCCGTAGCCGGTGAGCACGTTTCCACTCCCTCGGCCAAACTGGTTTCCGTTGCGGAAGATCTGCTGGTACGTCTCGAGTCGGAGAGCGTTGCGGTCCGCCTCAATCTGCTCGGCCAGCCCGGTGATTCACCCGACTTCGTTGTCGCGGCTTGGGTGCTGCCTTACGTCTACGCCTTGCGCGGCGATCGCGACTGGCGGCGCATCCCGCAGTTGACCGGATCTCGCCAGGTCTCGCAGCTTGCCATTCAGGCCTACAAGCAACTTGAAACCGGCGACGCCACCATCACTCAGTTGCGGCATTCGCTCGGTCGCGAAGTCTCTGAGTCCGCCGTTCTGCGCGCCATCACCGAGCTCTGGCAGCAACTGCGCATCATTCCTGTTGTGTCCGCGCCCGGCAAAGCGCCGCAGTGGCAGCTTCTTCGCCTCCGCTATCAGAAGGCCATCGCAGAAGGCGCATCCACCTCTCAGGTCACCGCCATCTCCGTGCTCGCCTCCATCTACCTGCAGGCTGTGATTGCCGCCAGCATGGAAGAAGTTGAAATGTTCCTTGCGCCCCTCACCGCTCGCAGCAAGGTCCGTGAAGTTCTTCGCGGCCTGGTCGCCACACGCCAGGTGCACTCGCTCGCGCTGGGCCATGCCCCGCACTTCTACGTTGCCGGAACTCTGCCCGAGTTTGCCGCGCCTCCCACCGTTTACGCCAGTTCGTCCATGCCGGCTTCCTCGCACTTCCTCCGCTCCTATGAGCACGAGGAATCGCTGCGCGAGCCGGTGCAATCCAAGCCGGCCCCCCAGTTCACGTCCGCTCCTCCGCCCCCGCAGCGTAAGCCGGTCGAGCCTGCAATCGAGCGTCCCGTGCAACCCCGGGAAAAAGTGCAGGCCTCGCGGCCTCGCTTCAGCCATCAGCCTGCCCACGCACGCGATCGCAAACCGGCGCAGACTTCCGCCTCAGGCCGCGTTGCCCGGCGTTCCAGCCGCGACGCGCGCAGCGCTTCACCTCGCTCCAACAGCGCCTCGCGCCACGCGCACTCTTCGCGTTGGACGAAGAGCACCCCCACCAAGAACGGTCATGGGAACGGGCATGGGACCGGTCATGCGAACGGCCACGCCCGCCCGGCCAACGGCGCCAACGGCCTGCACAAGGCAAAGCCGGCCGCAGCAAGAACTCTGCGCAATGGCCACGCCGCCAACGGAAAACCTGCCGCAAAGCCTGTCTCACGGCGCGCCGACGCTTCCCGCAAGGGCGCGCGCCCCAAAGCGCGCACTGACGTTCGCGGTAGCCGCAAGCCGGCGTTGGCAGCCTCAACCAAAGCGGGCAACCGTTCGCGCTATGGCTTTACTGCATCTTCCAATCGGCGATCGAAAAAACGTGCGTGAGCGAACGCCGATGAGCCAATGTAGATGAGCGCGGAAGAGAGTCGCACCCCTGCTGAGCGCGCCCGTAAAATGATCGTCGCCATCGATGGCCCCGCCGGAGCTGGAAAAAGCACCGTCGCGCGCCATCTCGCCCGGCACTTCGGCCTGCTCAACCTTGAAACCGGCGCAATGTACCGCGCCTTCGCCCTCAAGGCTCTGCGTTCTGACGTCCCTCTGGATGACGCCAAGGCTCTGGAGGAGCTCGCCCGCGAAACCGAGATCCGCCTCGAGCCCGGCGACCAGGAAAATCTCGTCGTCCTCGATGGCGAAGACGTTACCGGCCTCATCCGTAACCCCACCGTCACTGAAGCCGCATCGCGCGTCAGTGTTTTCCCCGCTGTGCGCGCCTGGATGGTCCGCCTGCAGCAGCAGGTTGGCTCCCGCGGCGGAGTCGTCATGGAAGGCCGCGACATCGGCACCGTTGTCTTCCCCCACGCCGAAGTCAAAATCTTTCTCGACGCTGCGCCCGAGGTCCGGGGCCAACGCCGCTACGAGCAGATCGGCCAGCAGAGCTCAGCGCCCGCCCCGCCTCCGGAAGAAATTCTCCGCGACCTCCGCGACCGCGATGAGCGCGATCGTAATCGTGCCGACTCGCCGCTGAAGCCTGCGCCCGACGCCGTCATTCTCGACTCCACGCGCATGTCGCTCGAGCAGGCGCTCGCCGCCGCCGAAGCCATCGTCGCCAAAAAGCTCGGCATCGTGCCTCCCAACCCGCAAGCTCCCTGACCTGCTCCCTCGCTCCCTCGCCCCGCCGCCGCATACTATAGGCTCATAGTTGTATGGAACTGACTTGCAGCCGTTGCCACCAGACTGTGCAGCCCGAGGATTGCTTTTGCCCCTTCTGCGGTCTGCCCCAGCTCGTCTACACGGCTGACGGGTCCGCCGGCCCCGGTGTCTCCGAGCGCGCCGGTGAGCCGGTTCGCGACGCGGGCACGGTTGACTGGAAGGCTGCCCTGCGCCTGGCTCTCATGCTGGCCATCCCAATTGGCGCGCTCTGTTCTATGTACTCCCCGGCAAGCGTTATCGGACTGCCCTTGATGGCCGCGGCCGGCGCATGGGTGGTGGCTCTTTATATGCGCGGCCGCCGGCCCGCCTGGATCACCATCGGCGCAGGCGCGCGCATCGGCCTCGTCACTGGCATTCTCGGTAGTTGGACAGCCGCCCTTACCACCGCAGTTTCGCTCTTTGCCGTGCGCTTCTGGCTACATCACGGCTCCTCCCTCGATGCCGATTGGCAGACCCAGATGAATCTTGCCACCCAGTATTGGGCGTCCATGGGCTTCGACGCCCAGCAGATTGCGATGAACAGAGCCATCATGCTTTCGCCTGAAGGTCATGCCGGCTTCATGCTCTTCAGCGTGGTCTTTCTGGCAATCATCGTTCTGGCCGTCTCTGTTGCCGGCGGCGCACTCGGCGCCCGCTTCTTTGGCCGCCCGCGCAGAATTGAAAGCTAGAGTGAGCAGACCCTGGTTTTTTTCGCGACTTGACCTGGCCCCGGACCTACGATATGTTAGGTTTTATGAGTTTCGAGCTCACCATGGCGGCGTGTCGGGCGTGTTGTTTCACGTCACACCGGCCTTGTTGTTGAGCGGATTCGAGACTCAGCCGATTCACCTTAAGGCCGCGTGACAGCAAATCTGCTGGCGCGGCTTTCGTGTTTAAGCCGGTGAATTCGACCCAAAACCAAACCTCAATTGAACTTTCTTGACGCAACCATGACATTTCTTCCCCAAATACGGCTCAACGCCCCTGCCTCCCGGCAGGCCGGCTGTCGTTGTCGCTGTTGTTGTCGCCGCTAATCTCTCTTCCAGTCCTTCATTTTTGAAGCGCGCTCAGACCCCACATGTTCCCCAGGGCGCGCTCATACCCCTAAACCTGCACCGGCAGGCCTCGACCAACTCTCAGGAGACGCAAATGAACCTTCAGAAAAAATTGGCTCGAATAATCTTTGTTCTTTCCCTCGCGCTCGCGATCCCTATTGCTGCCTCCGTCGTTGCAACCGGCCTCGGTTCAGCGCCGGCACGCGCGCAGATTGTCGGCGGCAACGTTGGCGGCGTCATCCACGACTCCAACGGAGCCGCAGTCAGCGGCGCCACCGTCACCGTCCGCCAAACCGACACCGGCTACACCCGCACCCTGGTGACGGGAGCTGATGGCCGCTACGCTGCTCCCAGCGTGCCCGTCGGGCACTACACCATTTCTGCCGCGCACGACGGCTTTCAGCCGCACGAGCGGACCGGCATCGTGCTGGTCATCGGGCAAAGCGTCCAAGTCGACTTCACTCTGGGCGTAAGCGCGGTCCGCGAAACGGTGGTCGTCGAGGCCGGCGACCCGGTCGTCAACACCACTTCGCAGCAAACCGCCGGTCTCGTCGACGAGCGCCAGGTCAAGGAACTCCCTCTCAACGGCCGCAGCTTCGACCAGCTGTTGACCCTCAATCCCGCCACCGTGAACTATACCGGCCAGCGTTCGGGCAGCACCGGAACCTCCAACTCCTCGGTGGGCAACATGTTTTCCGTCGGCGGCCGCCGCCCGCAGGACAATCTCTTTCTGCTGAACGGAATTGAGTACACCGGGGCCTCTCTCATCAACGTCACGCCCGGCGGAACCAGCGGCCAATTGCTCGGCGTCGACGCCGTGCGCGAGTTCAACGTCGTCACCGACACCTACGGCGCAAGCTACGGCAAGCGCGACGGCGCGCAGGTCTCGATCGTCACTACCTCGGGAACAAACTCGCTGCACGGCACGGCATTCGAGTTCATTCGCAACAGCGCTCTCGACGCCCGCAACTACTTTGATCAGTCGACGATTCCGGAGTTTCAGCGCAACCAGTTCGGCGGAACACTCGGCGGGCCCATCCGCAAAGACAAGCTCTTCCTCTTCGGCAACTATGAAGGCTTTCGCCAGGCCTGGGGCCTGAGCGATGTCACTCTCGTTCCCGACAACGAGGCGCGGCAGGGTTACTTGCCCTGCGGCCAGGTAACGCCGGCGCCGAACTCGTGCCCCAGTTCAGGTCTGTCCAACGTCGGCGTCAACGCCGCCGTCGCCCCGCTGTTGAACCTTTGGCCCGTTGGGAACGGCCCGGAACTGCTCTCGAACGGCAATCCCAGCGGCATTGCCGAGTCCTTCAGCCATCCGCCGCAGCACATCAATGAGGACTTCGGCACCACGCGCTTCGACTCTAACCTCAGCGGCAAGGATCTGCTGTTCGCCGTCTACACCGTCGATGCGAGCGCCGCAACTTCGCCCTCGGCCAATCCGCTGAGCTATGTTAACGAGAACCTGCGCGAGCAGGTCGCCAGCATTCAGGAGCAGCATGTGATTTCGCCTTCGCTGCTCAACACCGCGCGCTTCGGCTACTCACGCGGCAGCTACTTCTTCACCGGACTGGTGCCTGTGAGCGGCGTGCCGGGATGGGTCTCAGGCGATCCCGTAGGCGCCATCGTCATCAGCGGCAGCACGGCCTCAAACGGCGCTTCCTCCATCACCGGCGCGGGCGCCAACGTGGGCAGCAACAACCGCACCGCGCGCAATCTCTTCACTGAAGACGATCACATCTACTGGTCCAAAGGCCGCCAGCAAATCGAAGCCGGCGGGTGGTTTCAGCGCATACAGGCCAACGATCTCCTCGCGCAGGATCAGTACGGCCAGGCCTCCTTCAGCACGGAGCAGACGTTCCTGAAGGGCACCGTGGCCACCTTCACTCTTGTTCCCGCACCCACGGCGCTCGGATGGCGTTCGTTTGAGGGCGCAGGCTTCTTTGAAGACACCATCAAGATCACGCCGCGCTTCGAGCTCCGAGCCGGCTTCCGTTCGGAGTCCACCAACGGATGGAACGAATCGCAGGGCCGCGCCGCGAATTACGCCATTCTCAACGGCATTCTGCAAACCACGCCCCTCGTCGGCAACTCCGCGCTGTCGACCAACCGCGCAAAGTTCCTGCCCAATCCGCGCCTCGGCTTTGCCTGGGACGTTCGGGGTAACGGCCAGACAGCCGTTCGTGGAGGCATCGGCCTCTATCACGGCCTGCTCGACACGCTCGACTACCGTCTCGATCAAACCGCTCCCTTCAACACGGCTGAGTCCATCAAGACCATTGCGGTGTCGAGCCTGAATTTCACGGCCGGTGTGCCGCCGCCCGCCTCGGCCAAGGTCTCGCCGAGTAATGTGCAGCCCAATCTGTCAACGCCCGCAGTCATTACCTGGAGCCTGCGCATCGAGCAGCAAGTCGCTCCCAACACTTCGCTCACACTCGGTTACGTGGGCTTTCACTCCTACCACCAGATTCTCTCCGAGGACATGAACGAGCCCGCACCGGTCTACGCGTCGGCGGGCCAGGTCTACTACCCCTCGACTGCCGACGTGAACCCGAATCTCGCCAATTCCACTTCATGGGTTTCGCAGGGCACGGGCCTGTATAACGCGCTCGAGGTCGACGCCCGCCACACCTACGCGAACGGCCTTCAGCTTCGCGGCAATTACACCTGGTCAAAGAATCTTGACGACGGCTCGGCGTGGAACACCAGCGTCAGCGGAAACACGCCCGCGTTCGTCTCGTTCCCGCTCAATCCAAAACTCGACTGGGGTCCGGCTGCAACTGATGTTCGCCAGGCCGCGTCGATCAACGGCAGCTATGAACTTCCCTTTGGGCCCAACAAGCACTTCTTGAACAGCGCTTCACGGCCGGTGGCCCTCCTCGCTGGCGGCTGGACCACGAGCGCTATCTTCGCCATCCAGACCGGCTTCCCGTTCTCTCCGCAGCTCGGCTATAACCCGCCGGGCAACGGCGACTCGCGCAATCCCATCCGGCCAGACGTGAACCCCGCGTTCACCGGAAACCTCTATCCGCGCACAGCCACCGAATACTTCAATCCCAATGCCTTCGTCCAGCCCACGGTCAGCATTCCCAACGGCACCGGAGGCAACACCATCTACGGCACCTACGGCAATGCCAGGCGCGACTCGCTCGTCGGGCCCGGGCTTACAGAGCTGGATTTCTCCGCGGTGAAACAAACACACATTACCGAGAGGCTCAACCTGCAGTTCCGCGCTGAATTCTTCAACATTCCCAACCACACCAACTTCCTCACGCCCAACGAGGTCGTCTTCTCGGCTGCGCCAACCGTCACAACCGCGGGCGGTGTCCAAACTGTTACCGCTTCATCCGTCTCGCCCACTGCGGGCGTGGTCACCGCCACTTCCACCACCTCGCGTCAAATTCAGTTCGGCGCAAAATTGCAGTTCTAAGGCCGCCCTGCACCGGGCAAAAACAGCAACGCCCGGCCTGGTGCCCCCGGTCCCTCGCATTTGGGGACCGGGGAGAGCCGGGCGCCCCAGGTCCGGATTCTCGGACCTGAGATAGCACAATCCCCGCCCGGCTGACTCGCCAACCCGCTGCCCCGCCCCCGTCTGCGATCATCTCTAAGTGCGCCTCCCCGGCGCAGGAGGCCTGATCGGAAATGAATGGGGGGGCGGGAATGAGGGAAATTGTTACGTATGTCTTCGGGCTGGCCCTGCTGGGCAATGCATGCCTTTTTGTGCCGCAGGCGCTCGCCCTCTGGCGCAAGAAAAGCGACGAGGGCGTTTCGCTGATCACCTTTGGCGGCTTTTGCATTCTCCAGGTGATCGGAGTCGTCCACGGCCTTTACGAGCACGACAACTCCCTCATCGTCGGCCTCGGCGCCAGCTTTCTAACCTGCGGAGCCGTCACCCTCCTCACCATCGTCTATCGCCTCCGCCGCCTGCGCGCCAACGCCTCGATTCCGTCCGCCTGAACACTACCTCCCGGCCCAACCCGCCAGTTTTGACCAAGGCCTGGTGACACCCATCACATCGCGCTTGTGGAAGGATGAGTACGACAGGGTCATGCAGTCCGGCGTATACTGCTCTTCCACGGCGGCCAGGAACCCTGGAAACCCAGGAGGCGCCCCGTTATTTCCTTGGCTCAGACCCACGGAGGACCCAATGAAGATCACAGACACCGTTGACCAGGTGCTGAAGCAAAAGACCTTCAATAAGATCCTGCCCATCGCCCCCGAGCAAACAGTTCACGAAGCGCTTTCGCTCATGGCCGAGTACGACGTCGGCGCCCTCATGGTCATGTCCGGCTCGAAACTCATCGGCATCCTTTCCGAGCGCGACTACGCACGCAAGGGAATTCTGGTAGGCAACCACTCGCGCGACACGCTGGTGCGCGACATCATGAGCAGCCCGGTCGTCTCCGTCACCCCGCGTCAAACCGTCGACGATTGCATGAATCTCATGACCCAGGGTCACTTCCGCCATCTGCCCGTGCTCGACGGCGAAAAAGTGATCGGCGTCATCTCCATCGGCGACATGGTCAAGTGGGTCATCTCCGGACAGGAGCACGCCATCCAGGCCCTCGAGGGCTACATCACCGGCGCGTATCCGGGATAGAAACGCATGTGCCGCAATATCAAAATGCTCTTCAACTTCGATCCTCCTGTCACGGACGAGGAGGTGCGTGCCGCGTCGCTACAGTACGTGCGCAAAGTCAGCGGCTTCAACAAACCGTCGAAGGCAAACGAAGCGGCGTTTAGCGCCGCGGTCGATGAGATCGCCGCAGCATCGATGCGGTTACTCAGCCGGCTTGAGACACAGGCTCCGCCGCGCAATCGCGAAGAAGAAGCAGCCAAGGCGAAGCTGCGGGGTCTGGCGCGGTTTGGTTCGTGAAACCCCGGAGCACCAGACGCGGGAGCACCAGACGCGGGAGCACCAGACGCGGGAGCACCAGACGCGGGAGCACCAGTCCCATTCTTTGAATTGTCATCCTGAGCGAAGCGAAGGATCTGCGGTTGTTTCTCGCGCCGCATCTTCTAGCGAAACATGCGTTCGTCATATCGGAACGCCTTCGCCGGCCCAATTTTGACCTTGCTGAAATCCGGATGCTTTGGGTTCAGCAGCACATTCCAATCCCCGTCCACCACAACCGACGGAACCTTGAGCGCCACTGACCGCCCACTCGCCGCCCACTCGGAACCAAGATCGCGGCAGCGCTGGTTGTTCAATCCCCGCCAGTTGCTCGGAAGAACGTTGAGCCCGATCGCCTCGACGCATGAATCGGGAACTGTGGCCTCGGCCATCAGCAGATCGTTCGGCGCCTCAATCGGCTCTAAATTCACGAAGAATTCCAGCGCCGCCAGCGCTCGCGACGTTGCCGCGTACACCATCGGCGTCCCTAGATGGTTCCACCGTCTCGCGGCATAAAGCCCGCCCACCCCGGTAAATGCCGAATCCCGGAATCGCCCAGGAAAGAGCCTCCAGACGTGCATCAGCTGTACATTCCGTAAGCGATGCCGTACAGGACCTCTTCCACCGATCGAACGCCGGGCTCGGTATCTAACTCGTCGAACGGCCTCTTGCCTCCTAGCGCCCGGTTCGGGTTGCTCATCCAGCGCGAGGCTTTCTCATCCGATCCCAGAACTTCCCTGGCCAGCGCCACCACTCGGGCCATGCGCAGGGTCCGGTCCGATTCGTCGTGCGTCAGCCGCGATTTTGTCGCCAGCCGCCGGCTCAGTGTCCGCGACGGAATGTTCAGCCGCTCAGCCATCTGCGCCCTCTCGACCGCCAGCGTCGCGGCCAGTAGCGCCACGGTCGACGCCGGAAGCCCGGAGCGCACCTGTTGGGCCAGGTCATCCGTGCTTTTGACCGCCCGCTTGAAGGTCTTCCTACCGCCAAGGACTTCGACAATCTCCGCAGTGCCCATCTTCGCCACCTGGCCTAATTATTGCGCCATTTGGCGCACAAGTCAAGACAAGCCGCAATGCGCACACCCTATTCCAGGCTTGCGCTTTCAATTCCTACCCCAGAAATATCCCCGCAATCGACCCCGAAATCAGGACGGGAAAAACACCGCAGGCGAAACCCCAAAGCGCTTGCTGATCTGCTCAATATGCGTCAGGTTCAGCTTGCGCTTACCCGATAGCACTTCGGAAACCACGCCTTCCCCTCCCAAATCCCGGGCCAGATCGCGTTGCTTCAACCCATGCCGGTCGATCAGAAATCGCAGCACATCGGCAGGCGATGCCTTGGGAACGGCGTAGTACTCCTCCTCATAACGTTCGATCAGCAGCGTCAATAGTTCGATCGCCTTCACCTGGGCGCGCGTCGGGCGCGCCTCGGCCGTCAACCGGTAAAGGGCCTTTGTATACGCGGCAAGCTGCTCCTCGGTCTCAATCACATGCGGCGCTCCGCGTTCAATCATCCTCGCAGGATTTGCTAAAACTGTAGCCATTCCGCCCTCCGTTGTGGTTTCAAGGCGCACCAACGGTCGTACTCCTTCGCAATTTGCGAAGTGTCAAATTCACCCCAGAAACATCCCCGCAATCGACGCCGAGATCAGGTTCGCCATCGTCCCCGCCAGCATCGCCCGCACGCCCAGCCGCGCCAGGTCGTTGCGCCGCTCCGGAACCAGCGCGCCGATGCCGCCGATCTGCATTCCGATCGATCCCAGGTTCGCAAATCCGCACAGCGCAAACGTGGCGATCGTAAATGACCGCGGCAGCAGCGTCGCTTTCTGCGCGCCCAGAGAAATGTATGCGATCACTTCGTTCAGGGCCATGCGCGTGCCCAGCAGCGTCCCGATCGCGCCGCAATCCTGCCACGGCACGCCAATCACCCAGGCCACCGGCCGGAAGAAGAATCCCAGAATAAGCCCCAGGCCCGGTGGAACCCAGTGCATGTAGCTCAGACCGTGCACCCAGCCCAGCATCATGTCCAGCAGCGCCACCAGCGCCAGAAAACTTACCAGCATGATGCCCACATTCATCGCCAGCTTTCCGCCGTCGATCGTCCCACGCGCAATCGCCCCGATAAAATTCTCGTCCGCGTGCAGTTCGTCTTTGGGAATGACGACCTTGCCCTCCGTCGCCGGCACTTCGCTCTCCGGCACCAGCATCTTGGCCAGCAGGATCGTTCCCGGCGAAGTCATGATCACCGCCGACAGCAGGTGCCGCGCCTCGACGCCCTGCGCGATGTACATGGCCATGATGCCGCCCGAGACGTGCGCCATCCCGCTGGTCATAATCGTCATCAACTCGCTTCGTGTCGCCTTCGACAGAAACGGCCGGATGGTCAGCGGCGCTTCCGTCTGTCCCATGAAGATGCTCGCCGCCACATTCATGCTCTCCGCGCCGGAGATGCGCATCGTCTTCAGCATGATCCACGCCATGCCGCGAATGATGATTTGCATCAACCCGATGTGATAGAGCACCGCGAAGAAAGCTGAGATAAAGATGATCGTCGGCAAAACTTGAAACGCAAAGATGGCGCCCGCGGCAGGATGCGCCTTGTCCGTAATCAGATCCCCAAACCGCCCTGCGTTCGGCAGCCCAAGCTGCCCGAACAACACCTGCGTCCCCGCAAACGTCGCGGAAAGCATGTTGGTTACGCCGCCGCCTGCCCACGTCATAAACCGCACGCCCCAGTCGGAGCGCAGCACGATGAACGCAAACGTGAACTGCAATCCCAGTCCCCACGCAATCGTGCGCCAGCGTATGTGCCTGCGGTCGGTGGAGAAAAGCCACGCGGCCAAAAGCACCGCCAGAATTCCCAGCACGCCTGTGAATCGACCCAAGAGGTTGCTCCTTTAGGAGCCAAAAAATGCTCGAAATGACTTTCGATTACCTTACAGCATCGTGCAAAGAGTTCTCAGCATTTTCTTGCGTGAACACGCGCCCCACCAGCGCGACTGCCTCGGGCGGCGTTTTGGAAAAGTGTATTGCCTCTTTCAGAATCGCCACCGGCTCCGCCAATAATTCCGGCTTCGTCGCATACACCGTCGCCAACGGCTCTCCACGCTCCACTTTCGCCCCGCGCCGCGCATGAAACAAAATCCCCGCATGCGGATCGACCGGCTCGCCGGCCTTCTCGCGCCCCGCGCCGGTGCGCTGCACCGCCCAGCCCAGCGCCGTCGTATCCATCTCGGCCACAAACCCGCTCTCCCAGGCGGCGACAATTTCCGTTGCTCCCGGCTTGTGAAATCCCTTCATATCGTCGAAGACGCTCACATCGCCGCCCTGCGCGTCGACCATCTTCATAAACGCAGCCAGCGCCGCGCCATCATCCAACGCCGCTTCCGCCAGCGAGTAGCCGGTCTTCGCCGATTCCGCTTTCCCGCCCAAATAAATCATCCATCCTGCCAGAATCAGCGACAGCTCGCGCAAGTCGAAATTCGTTTCGGGGCTCCGCGCCGGCCGCTCGCCGCGCAGCAGCTCCACGCACTCCACCAGCTCGATCCAGTTTCCCGCCGCGCGCCCCAGCGGCTGGCTCATGTCGGTCAGCAACGCCACCGTCCGCGTTCCTGCGGCCTCGGCCGTCGCCACCATCAGCGCCGCCAGAAACTCCGTGTCCTCCATCTTGCGCAGGAACGCGCCCGACCCCGTCTTCACGTCGAGCACCAGCCCGTCCAGCCCCGCCGCCAGCTTCTTGCTCAAAATCGACGCGCAGATCAGTCCCGGACTCTCGACCGTCCCCGTCCTGTCGCGCAACGCGTAGAGCTTCCGGTCCGCGGGCGCAAGTTGATCCGTCTGCCCGATGATCGATGCGCCGCACTTCTTGATCACCGCCTCGAACTCATCCAGCGTCAGCGCCGTCCTGTATCCGGGAATTGCCTCGAGCTTATCCAGCGTCCCGCCGGTATGCCCCAGAGCGCGCCCGCTGATCATTGGAACAGCCACGCCGCATGCCGCCGCCAACGGAGCCACCAGGAAACTCGTCTTGTCGCCCACCCCGCCCGACGAGTGCTTGTCCACCGTTCGCCGGCCCAAGCCTGTCGGTGAAAACTTGACGCCCGAGTCGCGCATGGACAGTGTCAGCGCGCGCGTCTCATCAATCGAAAGCCCTTTCAGCCACGACGCCATCAGCCACGCCGCCAGCTCGGCCTCCGGAATCGACCCACTCGCGGCGCCCGCCGCCACAAACGCAATTTCTCTCGCGTCCAGCTCCCCGCCGTCGCGCTTCTTGCGGATGATGTCGATCATGTGCAGTGGTGCAGACTCAGAGCCCGTCATATCCTAGATGGTCCTCGACTTTTTGTTCTCCAGCAATGTCAGGGTTAGAATTGAAGCCATGAGCAGGAAGCAAATGGGGTCTAGTATCGACGACTTTCTCAAGGAAGAAGGAACCTTCGAGGAAACTCAGATCCTCGCAATCAAAGAGGTGGTCGAGTGGCAGCTTGGCGCGGCATTCAAGCGGCAGCCCAAATCCGAGAGCGACGGCGCGCGGCCGTCCTGATCCCTGATCCCTGACCCCTGATCCCATCATTTCAGCTTCATCCCCTACCTCAGTTTCATTTCCGTCCCCAGCGGCAGCAGCTCGCTCAGGGCCATCGTCCGTACTCTGTCCGCGGCCGGAAACACCACCGGCGCATCGGAATCCATAAATTCGGCCAGCACCTGCCGGCACGCGCCGCACGGAGGGCTGGCCGATCCATTCAGGTTCGCAACAGCGATAGCCGCAATGCGCATCTTCGGCCCGAATTCTGAAACCGCACGCGCCACCGCCGCCCGCTCCGCGCAAATCGTCAGCCCGTAGCTCACGTTCTCCACATTGGTCCCGGTCACCGTCTCGCCGTTCGTCAGCCGGAGCGCCGCCCCCACGCGAAACTCCGAGTACGGTGCGTAAGAATTCTCTGCGGCCCGCTGCGCCACTTCATAGAGCTTTTCAAGTTCCTGCTGGCTCACGCTCATCATGATGGATGCGCCTCGTCTCTGCGCAAAGGGGAAGATATGAGGCTAATCCATCGCAACCGCCCGTGTACACCCGCCGCGTTCCACCCCGTGCAACTCCCCGCCGCGCCCCCAGCCTCGTCCTCGCCCGGCAGCGCCAGCGACTACCACCCACTTCCGGCAACTTGAAGGCAGCTTTCAGCCATCGCGAATGCAAACCCCCCGGTTCGTCGGCCAGGGCCGGCGTTTGGTCGGCAGTTAATGCCTTCAATCGTTAAGTGGGTGCATGCCTTCGCTGCAGGTGCAACACTGCGCGCTGAGAGGTATTCCACTCATGTTCAACAAAATCATTCCGCTTTCCGCTTTCCTGTGGGCCGCATCCGGCCTGGCTGTCCAACCGGTTCCCGCCCAATCCACTTCTGCGCCATCCACAACTCTCCAAAGCTGGAGCCTGCCCCACGGAACGGTCGTGAAAGACGCCGGTCCGCGCACCTATCGCTTCACCGTGGATTACGACTCGGCCAATGCCACCGGCGACGTGACTCACCGCGAGCGCGTAACCGGCGACTACACGCGCGGCCTTGCCAATGGGGATGTCGAGTGGACCAACGTCGGCGACGCGCAAGTGGACGGCGCAACGGCTCCTTTCCCTCCGCCCCAGAAGCAGGACTTCATCGAAGGCTTCCACTATCCCGCCGCGTCCCCTGACACGCTGAAACCTGATTTCTTCAAATCGTTCCCCGCAACAGCAGTCATGGAGCGTAACCTGATTTGGGATACGGGCATGTTCGAGTCATTCGGCCAGGATTTCTTCGATAAGCTCAAGCTCAACGTTCCACTTCACATCTCCACTGACCAGGATGTAAACATGCCGGACGTAGGCACATTCCATAACCGCGATACGGTGCTGGAATGGGTCGGGCGCTCCGAAAGAAACGGTCAGGACTGCGCGCTCATCGAATACCGGGCGTTCTTCAATCCTCTCCAGCTTGCCACCAGCGGCGTCACCATTCAGGGGCGCAGCGACTTCTGGGGAGAGATATGGGTGTCGATGGCCACCAAACAGATCGAGTACGCCACCATCTATGAAGAGGTCTCCGGGCAAATGAAACTGCCCGGCCGGGACACGTCCATGCCCCTCAGCGTCTTCCGCTTCGGCACGCTGGAACCGTTGAGCACGAAGAATTGAGGCGGCCCATGACGACAAAAGTTGCTCCATTCAAGCACAAATGGTTGTTCGCGCTGCTCTGGACGAACGCGGTCTTGGTGCTGGTGGACCTGATCGTGTATGTGAGTAACCCCGCTCGCCCCACTCGCGACCTGTTGCAAAGCTTCGCTTTCACATTTGTTTACGCCAACCTTACCAGCATTCTCGCGGTTGTGATCCTCGGTTGGCTAATGGACAAAGCCGCGGCTCGCAAGGTGTCACCGTGGAAGGTTGCGATTCCGGGCATCCTGGTGTTCACTGCGGGCGGTTGCCTGTTGGCGCAATCGCTCCTGGCGGCGGCAGGCTTCTCGTATTCGCAGCATTTCTGGCTCGACTACTATTACACCCTGCGCGTCGCAGTGCCGCTTGCGCTGGTCTTCGGTCTCGGCGCCATGACGCACGCAATGCTGCTCGCCCGCATGCAGGTGATGGAACAGCAACTGCACGAAAAGCAAATCGCCGAAGAGCGATCGCGAAAACTCGCGGCGGAGACGCGCCTGCGCTCGCTCGAATCGTGGATTCATCCTCATTTCCTCTTCAACACGTTGAATTCGATCAGCGCGCTTATCGCCATCGATCCTGCCCGCGCCGAGCAGATTGTGGGCCGTCTGGCGACGTTGCTGCGAGCCTCTCTTGACAGCAGCGCGAATTCGCTCATCCCGTTGCATCGGGAAATCGCCATGGTCGAAAGCTATCTGGACATCGAGCGTGTGCGCCTCGGCGAAAAACTGCGCACGAAGATCGAAGTGCCGGTTGAGTTGCGCGAGACCATGGTTCCACCCATGTCGATGCAGTCCCTGGTGGAGAACGCGGTGAAGCACGGAATCACTCCGCAGAGCGGCAGCGGCGAAGTTTCGGTCACGGCGCGCGCCGATGCCGAGTGCGTGCGTATCGATGTCGCCGACACGGGGCCGGGCTTTGAACTGGCCGGCCTGTGCGCCGGCCACGGGCTTGACAAGCTCGTGCAGCGTCTCGACGCGCTGTTCGGCGACCGCGCAAGCCTCAACGTTTTCCGCCGCGACGCCTATTCTGTAGTGGAGATGGTTGTGCCGCTCCGATGAAACTACGTGCCTATCTCGTGGATGATGAGCCGCTGGCGCTGGACCGCCTGCGCCGGCTGCTCGAAAAAACCGGCCGGGTTGAAGTGGCAGGCTTCACCACCATTCCCGAGGAAGCCGTGGCGGCGCTCGCCGCCAATCCGCCCGATGTGTGCTTCCTCGATATCCAGATGCCGCGCCTCACCGGTTTCGAAGTGCTGGCGCGGCTGCCCGCCCAGCCGATTGTGGTTTTCACCACCGCCTACGACCAGTACGCGCTGCAGGCCTTCGGCGAAAATGCCGTCGATTACCTCCTCAAGCCGGTGGAACCGGAGACTCTGGATCGCGCCCTCAACAAAGTCGATCGCTTGCGCGGCGCGGGCGAGTCTGCGCAGCCTGATTTGCAGGCCCTGCTCCGCCAGATCGCGGACTCGCTCGGCAACAGCAAGACCGAGTTTCCCGCCCGCATTGCCTCGCGCCTCGGAGATCGCCTTTGGTTCCTCGACCTGGATCGTGTGAGTCATTTCTACGCCGAAGACAAGCTCACCTACGCGGTCTCTGAGGGCAAGGCTTACTGTATCGATCACTCCATCGCAGAACTGGAGAAAAAGCTGGACCCGGGCCGCTTCTTCCGCATCCACCGTGGCACTCTGGTGAATCTCGAGTCGATCAGGGAAGTATCGTCGCTGCCCGGAGGATCTCTCAACATCCGCCTGAAAGACTTGAAAAGTACAGACCTCACCGTCGCACGCGACCGCGCCCGCGAGTTCAAAGCGCGGGCCGGATTCTAGAGGAGTCTTTCGTAAACAGATATGAACTTAAAGGCCACAAAACGGATTCTGCAGGTACTGGCCGTCGGCCTCGCGCTGGCAGCTGGCTGCGCTCTGCTGGTTCTCTTCGTAATGCGCGGCACGTTGGGCAGCGAGGCAGGTACAGCGGTTGTGGTCGCCTTCATCTACTCGCTGCCGCTGATGGCATTGCAGGCCGCTACCGAGAAGCAGCTGCGGCGCTGGTCCGACGCCTCGCGGTTCCCCATGGACTGGATCGTATACGGCGGCGCAAAGCTCATTCTCTCGCTTGCCACAGCGGGCATCGGCAGCGCGCTTACGCTGCTGTTGGGAATTGTGCCCAGGTTTTCGGATTTGTACCTCGCCAACCGCCTGGTGGTTGTGGTGTCGGTGGGGATCGCCTGCGCTATTCGCTTGTACTCCAGAACCCGCAACCGGCTCGAGGAGCGTAACCGCCAGTTGCAGGCGACTGTGGACGCCGAGGCGCTGACGGTTCGCCAGCATGAGCAGGAAGCAGAGCATGCCCGCGAGATTCAGCAGGCCCTCATGCCCAAGGAACTGCCCCGCATCGCCGGCTGCCATCTGGCCGCGGAATGCGTGCCCTCACGCATCGTCGGCGGAGACTACTATGACGCCATCCGCCTCGGCGACTCCCGTGTCGCCATCGCCATCGGCGACGTCTCCGGCAAAGGCATGGGCGCGGCTCTTCTCATGTCGAACCTGCAGGCCATCGTGCGCGCTTTTGCTCCCGCCGGCCTCGCGCCCAATGAACTTTGCGCCAGGGCCAACCAGCTCATCGCCGCCAACGTCGCTCCCGGAAAATACATCACCTTCTTCTACGCGGTCGTCGATACCGCGAAGATGCGCATCGACTACTGCAACGCCGGCCACAACCCGCCCCTCTTGCATCATCGCGACAACGCACTCGTGACTCTCGGCGAAGGCGGACCCGTGCTTGGAATCCTTCCGGCCGCGACCTATGCGTTCGGCGCGGCCGAGTTGCGCCCCCAGGACTGCCTCGTCCTCTACACCGACGGCATCACTGAAGCGGCAAATGCCGAGGACGAAGAGTTTGGTGAGGAGCGCCTGAAGGCTCTGCTTAGCCTGAATGCTGGAAGCCCCGATCAACGCCGCGACGAGATCGTGGCCGCCGTCTCGCAGTTTTCTAACGGCATCTTCCACGACGACGTCACTCTGTTCGTGATGACCCTCGATTGAGCCTCGGCCAACTCGCCGCCGGCAGCAGGTTATCGCCTGCGCCAGGCCCGTTGGGCTGCGCAGGACGAGTGTCGCCGGCCGGACAATCATTCAAGAAACACAGGAAAGGCGGCGTAATTTCATTGTTTCGCTTCATCGCCCGTCTATGGCACGATGAGGAATAAAGGCGAATCAGCCATAAGGTGAGGCAATCGTGGCCAGCCAGGAACAAGACAAAAACAGCTCCCTGCTCGGAGCCGAATCGCCGCAAACTCAAACCGCCCCTGTTAAACCGGATCAGCCAAAGCCGGCCGATTGGCGACAGAGCCGGTGGCTGATTTGCGTCGAGCTTCTTGTCGTCGCCCTCATCTTCGTCGCCGACGCGCGCCACCTCATCCCTTTCAGCAAGACGCCGTTCCTTTTCGCGTTTGGCTGGCTCTCCATGCGCCTGCGTCGGGTCACCTGGCGCAGTATCGGGTTCAAGCTGTACGGCTCGTGGCGAAAGACGCTTGCCCTCGGTATCGCTGCGGGTGTTCTCATGGAGGCATTCGAACTGTTCGTGAGCCAGCCGCTGTTGGTCCGCATCCTTCACAAGCCCCCCGACTTCAGCGATTTCCGCGAAGTGAAGGGAAACATCGTCCTGACGCTGATCTTCCTTGCTCTCTCCTGGACGCTCGCCGCATTTGGCGAGGAGATGGTCTTCCGCGGATACCTGATGAATCGCGTCGCCGATCTGTTCAAGCGCACCAGAACCGCATGGATCATCAGCCTCATTGCCGTTCATGTGGGGTTCGGTCTGGCTCACTCCTACCAGGACTTGACTGGCGTCATCGATGAGGGCCTCATGGGATTACTGCTCGGCATCATCTATCTGCGCACGGACAGGAACCTCTCCGTGCCCATCATCGCCCATGGCGTGCAGGACTCCATCGACTTCATCCTCATCTTTCTCGGCATGTATCCCTACATGTGATGCCGCGCGCCCCCGCCGGTTTTTCTGCGCCGGAAGGCACTTTGGCGTTGACCCATCCTTCGCGCAGCGCAGGGTGGGAACGCGTAAGCCCACTTGCCACCGGCTCGCTGACTGGCTAACTTGCTCACTTGCCGCCTTCCATCAGCCGCTCCACCTCGTCGTGCAGCCGCGCCGTGATCGCCGACTCGCTCTCTTCTGGACCGAACCAAATCGCTTCGCCGATGTGCACTTCAATCGTCCCTGAACGGAACCAGCGCTGCTTTCTGGTCGCAATCTCGCCCAGCCCCCGGATGCCCACGGGCAGCACCGGCACATAGCTCTGTTTCGCCAGCAATCCGATGCCCGGCCTGAAGCCCGCCAGTTGCCCCTCGGCCGAGCGCCTGCCCTCGGGAAAGACCATCACGCTATAGCCATGGTCCAGAGCCTTGCCCGCGTGGGCAAAGCTCCGCTGAAAGTCGCGCTGGCGCGGCAGCGGAAACACGTTGAACAGCGCCGTCACCAGCCAGTACGCAGGCGGCCCCAAAATATAGAAGCCCTTGTGTCCCGGCGGCCATTCGGGATTGCGGCCGTGCCTGTAGTCCTCGAGCATCTCGCCCAGCATCGCCGTCGCAATCCAGCGCCGGTACGGCTCCGGCATCGCGTACACGATCAGCGGCCCGTCGAATGCAGTTACATGGTTGGCCACAATCAGCAGCGGGCCCTCGGGAAGCGCCTTCTCCGGCCCCGCCACGCGCGGCGCTGCCAGCAGCCACGTAACCGGGCGAATCACGGCCTCGATAAACGCCGCGCGAATCCACTGCAGCGGCTTCCACCACGGCCATTCGGGATAGAGAAAATGCGGTCGCGGCAGCTCTTGTGGCGCCGCGGCCTGCGACATCGGTTGCTGCGCTTCGCCCGCTACCGGCGCGGCCTCCAGCGACGCGGCACTTTCTCCTTGCGCGCCATCGCGCTGATGGCCATCCGATGAAGCCGCAACCGCCGGCGCAGCGGCTGCACGAGTCGGCTCTCCTTCCCCTGCTGCGCCGCCAGCCACCACCCTGCGCAGCTCGCCCAGCGTCTGCACTTCCTCGAGCAAACTCGTTCCTGAGATAATTCCCAGCCGCTCTTCGATCGCCGCGGCCAACTGCACGCGCCCCAGGCTGTCGAGATGCAGGTCTTCGGTCAGCCGCAGCTCGTCGCCCACGCCGGGATGAGCCTCGCCCGTAATCTGCGCGATCAGCGCCAGCAGCCAATCCGATGACGGCCCGAACGCATGCTCGCCGTTGGCTGCCGTCTTGCCGCTGCCAGGCGTCGCGGCCGCGGCCTGGATGCGCTCGAGCCATGCGGCGACGGGCTTGCGCCTCACCTTGCCGGTCGAAGTCCGCGGCAAATCCGGCTCCGGCCACAGCACCCACCGCGTGATCCTTTGGAACTCCGGCAGCTTTGCATTGGCGCGCTCGATCGCTGCCAGCGCCGATTCGCCCGCCCCCCGGCAAGCCAGCACCGCGCATGGCTCCGGCCCCGTCGGCGTCTCCATCGCGACCACCGCGCACGCTGCAACTTCAGGCTGTTCCTCGAGCGCCGATTCTATGTCCTCCGGGTGGATGTTTACGCCCGCTGCCGTGACAATCACTTCGCTCTTCCGGCCCAGAAACCTCAGCTCGCCAGACTCCTGCCGCTCCGCAATGTCTCCCGTCGCCAGCCATTCTTCCTCGCGCGGGCGCATGGCTCCGTCTTCCCATGTGGCGCTCGAGACCACTGCGCCGCGCACCAGCACCTCGCCGTCGGGACCGAGCTTGACTTCGCGCCCCGCAACCACCTTGCCAATAGTGCCTTGGGCCACGTGAAAGGGGTGATTAAGCGTAATGAGGGCGGTGGTCTCGGTCATTCCATAGCCCTGGATGAGCACGAAGCACATCGCGTTCCAGAACTGCTCCAGCGGCCCCGGCAGCGCGCCCCCGCCCGAAACGAACGCCCAGAACTTCAGCCCGAACTCGCGATGCACTCGGCGGAAGCGCCACCAGCGCCGCAACGGGCCCATCTTCTGCGCGCCTGCTGCTCGTTCAGCCAGTCCTTCGTGGGTCGCTTCCAGATGCGTCTTCAGCAGCGCCAGCACGCGCGGCACGGCGGCAAGCACCGAAATGCGTTCGCCATGAATGAGCTCGATGAGATGCGGCGCGGCAAGGCGGCTCTCAAAGTGCAGCTCGGCAATGAGGACCGGTGGTACCCATAGGCCCATCGTCTGCCCGAAGACGTGGCTTAACGGCAGCGTGTGCAGAATGCGCAGCGGATGAACCAGGCGCTCATAGCGCGTGTATGGCTTGGCGCCGTCTTCGATCGGGCCGACGCTGGCCAGCACGTTGCCATGGGTCAAAACAATTCCCTTGGGTTCGCCCGTGGTCCCGGAAGTGAAGAGAATCTCGAGCGGTGTTTGGTTCGAGAGTCCTGGGATCGCGCCCATTTCCGCGGCGGGCAGTTCGCCCAGCCAATCTTCAAAGGCCAGCGTAGGAATCTGCGGCGCCCCGCGGGTAGCGGCCAGCTTGGCCAGCAATAGCGCGTCGCCAACCACGAGCTTCGGGCTCACATCCTTGGCTACCCTCGCCACAAACTCGGCGGTTCCGAAGGCATCGAGCGGCACGGCCAGAACGCCGCGCAGCATGCAGCCGTCGAAAGCGGCAATCCACTCGGCGCTGTTTTCAGCCCAGATCAGAACGCGCTCGCCCTCGACGATGCCTCGCGCCTCGAGCAGCGCGGCAAAGCGGCCGGCAAGCCGTGCCAGCTCCCCATACGTCGTCACCCGCCGGCGATTGCTCTGGTAGCGCACTACGGCGATCTCACCGTCGAAACGGCGAAAATCGTCGATCAGTGTAGCCAGGTGATCGCGCATATTTGAAAAGGCAAGTTCATGGTAGCAGTGGCAGGTTGATGGCTTTTGCGTTCCTTTTCATTCTGCCTGAAAGGTTCGCGACGAGGAGGCCGATTGCTCGTCGCGCCCGGATCACCGGCGGCCGGCGGCCAGCGCGCGGCGACCGTCGTACACTGGAAACACCAGGTTTTCCCCATGAAAAAGCTCGCCACCGGCGTTTATCTATTGATCACCGTTGCGTTGCTCGGCTGGGCCTACAATCAGGCCATTTATGTCGCTCCCAACGACGCCGCGCAGGGCGAGATGTTCCGCATCATCTACTACCATGTGCCGTCGGCGACGGTCGCCTTCCTGTTTTTCGCCGTCAGCCTCATCGGTTCCATCGGCTACCTCGCCACGCGGCACAGCCACGCCGAGCGCGCGCAAATGTTCGACGCCTGGGCTCTGGCCGGCGCTGAGGTCGGTGTCGTCTTCTGCACCGTCGTGCTCATCACCGGGCCGCTCTGGGGCAGGCGCGCATGGGGTATGTGGTGGACCTGGGACGCGCGCCTCACCACCACGCTGGTTTTGTGGCTCATTTACGTCAGCTACCTGCTCCTGCGCCGCTTCGCCGCCGGACCCCAGATGCAAACGCTCGCCGCCGTGCTGGGAATCTTCGGCGCCCTCGACGTGCCCATCGTCTATATGTCCAACCGCTGGTGGCGCACGCAGCACCCCGCGCCCGTCTTTGGCGGCGGGCAGGATTCCGGAATGGACCCAACCATGGTCGGCGCGCTCCTCTGGAACATGCTCGCCTGGTTTCTCTGGGGCGTGCTCATCCTCGGCCTTCGCTATCGTGTGGAGCGGAAGCAGCAGAAGATCGCCGCTGAAGAAGCCGAGCACGCTTTGAATTTCTGATTCTGATTCGACTGTGCCGGGAGAATTGAGGACCCCGATGAAGAAACTTGGTACCGCATTAATCGTTGCCGTCCCCGTCGTTCTTTTCGGCTGGGCGGGCTACCTCGTCTTCACCGCGCCTCCCGAGCCCCCGTTCGACTGGCGGCTGCACATGTCCGCAGTCGAGCACGATGCAATCATAGCGACGCTCAATCACCTCTATACGCGGGCCGCTTACACCGTCACATGGGCCATTCAGCTCGGCTACGCCGCGTGGCTCTTCGTCAAGTGGCAATCGCAAAAGCAATCGGGGTGAAGTCGTATTATTTGTAAGCCCATGAAAGAGAAATAGATGCCGACGATCAGCAGGTTTTACGGGATTTTGATCCAGATGTATTTCGGAGATCATGTTCCACCAAACTTTCATGCGTTGTATGCTGAATTCGAGGTGCTTATTGACATTCAAACCCTCGCAGTCATTCGCGGAGAACTGCCGGGACGCGCAATGGCGCTCGTAGTAGAGTGGGCACAACAACATCGTGATGAGCTGATGAAGGATTGGGAACTATGCGTACAGAATCAAACGCCGAGCAAAATTCGCCCGTTGCCCTAGTTGAGGAGATCGCACCCAGATCCCCATGGCGCGTAACGGAAGTCGAGGCTCTTCCGGAGTTTCGGCTGCGGGTAGCATTTGCCGACGGCTCGACTGGCGTAGTCGACATGGCCCGGTTGGTGCACTCCCCGCAAGCGGGAGTTTTCGCGGCGCTTCTCGACCCGTCTCTTTTCGCCAAGGTGACGATCGAGTACGGTGCCGTAACATGGCCCGGGGAACTGGATCTCGCTCCAGATGCCATGCACGCCGCAATCAACGAACATGGCGTGTGGTCGCTCTAGCAAACGCAACTTGCAGAACCTCCGAGATAGGCCTTCCATCCCATAAGTGAATAGTTACTGGCGAGCCTCAAAGCTTTAAATTGGGATTCTACCCGCCCGCGCCTCGCTGTCACACGCCTCTGTGCGCCCCATCACCACTCATCGTGAGCCTCATTCCGCCCCGCACCTTTCGTAGCTCTCCGTAGAGTCACGCCCTCTACCACTTCCGCGTATCCTTCCAGCTTTTCGTGCTATTTCAAGATTCCTCTCATACCGTCGATGATGCAGTCATAGTTCGGTTGTAAAGTAGTTCGGTTGCAAAGTAGATCGGCTGTACAACGGTTCTTCGGCATCAGTCTCAGCCTTGGACTCTCGCGTTGCGGCGTCTCTTCGTCGTTAAAAGGGCGAACGCGCCAAAAGGGGCTTTCGCCGGCCACTGATTCGGAATCGCAGAACGCCGGCTGGGGACATAGATCATGCATGACTTCTTGATTGCTCTTGCCTTTATCGGTATGGTCATCGCTCCCGCCATTGTGGCCGCGAATTGCTCAACCGAAGTGACGGACGAATCCAAATCAAAATAATCTTTGCCGCTCTTTCGCTTAAAGTTCTTTCTCCCGATCTGCGTTGTTAACCCTTTTCCCGGATCTGCGTTGTAATTTCCCAACGTCCTCTTCGAGCCGCGAACACTCCGCAGCCTGATCTCTCAGTTGTCAGAAATCCTCGGTCGCATGCTCCCTGTCTTTCTGACCCCTGAAACCTGAAACCTGACACCTGCCCCTCCATTGCCCTTCGCTCCTTCACCCGGTAGACTGATGGATCGGGGGGCATCAATGTTGGTTGTCATGAAAGCGCAGGCTACACCGGAGGAGATTCAGGCGGTCTGCGACCACATCGTCGAGTTGGGTTTCCGCCCTCATCCCCTCCCCGGAGCACAGCGCACTGCCATCGGCATCACCGGCAATCAGGGCGAGGCCAATCGCGGCAACCTGGAATCGCTCTCCGGCGTTGCGGAAGTCATTCGTGTCTCCAAAGCCTACAAACTCGCCAGCCGCGACGTAAAAGAGGAAGACACCGTCGTTCGCTTTGCCGGATCGAATGCCGCCATCGGCGGCCGCAACCTCGCCGTCATCGCCGGGCCATGTTCGATTGAAACGCGCGACCAGGCCTTTGCCATCGCCGCTGAGGTCGCCGCATCCGGAGCGCAGTTTTTCCGCGGTGGCGCTTACAAGCCGCGCACGTCTCCTTACGCCTTTCAGGGCCTCGGCCTTGAAGCCCTGAAAATCATGGCCGAGATCCGCGAAAAATTCGGCCTGCGCATCGTCACCGAAGCGCTCGACACCGAGACCCTCGACCTCGTTGCCGAATGGGCCGACGTGATCCAGATCGGCGCGCGTAACATGCAGAACTTCTCTCTGCTCAAGAAAGCCGGCCGCCTGCGCAAGCCCGTGCTCATCAAGCGCGGTATGAGCGCCACTCTCGAAGAGTTCCTGATGGCCGCCGAGTACGTAATGTCCGAGGGCAACTACGAAGTCATTCTCTGCGAGCGCGGCGTGCGCACCTTCACCGATCACGCGCGCAACACGCTCGATCTCAGCATCGTCCCAGCGCTGCACCACGTCAGCCACCTGCCCATCCTCGTCGATCCCAGCCACGGAACAGGCCGCCGCGACAGCGTTCTGCCCATGGCGCGTGCAGCCATCGCTGCCGGGGCTGACGGTGTGATGGTCGAAGTGCACAACCACCCCGAGAGCGCGCTCTCTGATGGGCCGCAGTCGCTTTACCCCGCGCAATTCGCAACCATGATGACCGAGATCGAAAAGATTGCGCCGGTCGTCGGTCGCCATCTCACGCGAGGCGTCTCCGTTTCCGCCGCCGCGGGCGAGTGACCGGACAGTGCAAAGTTCGCGCAGATCGAGTGTTTTGAAACTGGCTCGTCTCGCAGCCACCCTTCTCGTTCTCACCCTCGCCGGGTGCCGTCCCCACGACTTTCCCCAGTACCCGGCCAACTATCGCGAATACGCATACGTGACCAACGGAGGCAGCGACACCGTCACAGTGCTCGACGTCGTCAACGTCCGCGTCGATCGCGAGCTGCCTGTCGGCCACAATCCGGTTGCCGTCGCCGCCAGCCCCACGCGCAACGAAATCTATGTCGTGAACTCCGGCGCCGCGCCGGCCAACGGCTCGCTCTCAGTCATCGACGCCGAGCACAATGCGGTCGTGGCCACCATCCCGCTCCATCGCCAGCCGCTGTCCATTGACTTGAACGACGCCGGGACCGTCGCCTACGTAACCAACTCCGGCTCGAACTCCGTTTCCGTCATCGATCTCACTGCGCGCCGCGAAATCGCGCAACTCGCCGCCGGCGACCAGCCAGTTGCCGCGCGCCTTACTCCCGACGGCAAAACCCTCGTCGTCGCCAACCTCCATGGAAACTCGGCGACCATCATCGATGCGGCCACCGGCAAGGTCGGCAAAGTGCGTGCCACATTCGCGGGCTGTCCCGGAGCTTCCGAGGTGGTCATCGTTCCCGATTCCTCGAAAGCTTTCCTGCCCTGCTCGACGGGTCATCAGGTGATGGTCGTTGCGCTTGCGCAGCCCGATGCCCACCCCGCCGAGCCCGATCGCCTTGAAACGCTCATGGATGTCGGGCGCGCGCCCGTTGACCTCGCGCTGAAGCCAGACGGCGGCGAGATCTTCGCCTCCAACTCTCTCTCCGACTCCGTCTCTGAGATCTACAACTCCACCGACGAAGTTGGAGACACGTACATGATCGGCAACACGCCTGTCCGCGGGATTGTCTCTCGCGACAATTCTCTGCTTTACGTGGCCAACGATCGCTCGCAGGAAGTTACCGTCTACTCCATCGACGACGGCAAGCGAATCGGTTCCATCTCCGTTGGCGACGGCCCCGCGGCGCTTGCATTCTCCGCGGCCGGGCATCTGCTCTTCGTCGCCGATCGCCGCTCCGGCGATGTGGCCGTTGTCCGCACCGCCTCGCAATCGCTTTTCACGCTGCTTCCCACCGGCAGCGATCCCAGCGCCATCGTCGACAAATCCTTCAACGTGCAGTAAACGCACGCGTGTTTTGCCGCGCAGAATCGATGGATTGGAATTTACCGCTACGGCGTCGCGCCCGCGGCGGAGCTGTTCTCGGCGGCGCTGAGTTTCGGACCCACCAGAACTCCGTCATCGAGCGAGGCCGCCACAAGCCGGTCGCCCGCGGCGCGGATCAGCACGATATCGTAGCCTGCCTGCCACCAATCCCACTTCATCGTTTTAGGATCGATGGCGTACACCTCGTCGCTCGCTCGCGAGCTCACCAGAATTCTCTTCGACTCTGCGTCGTAACTCAGATCGTCCACATCGCGGAAAGCAAGCCGATGAATCCACATCCATGTCTTGCCCAGGTCGCGGCTATAGTAAACGCCCTCGCGCGCGCCCAGCCACAGCGTGCCGTCCGGTGAAAACGCCACACGATGAATGCGCGTGAGCATCGTCGGCAATCCCATCGGCCACCAGCTTTGACCCGCGTCCCTGGTCAGCGCCACGCCGTCGGCGCGAGCCGCGGCCATCGTTTCGCCGTGAACGGTCACCGACAAGTAATCGCCCTCGCCCATCACCGGCCCGCCCTGCCAGCTTGCGCCCTGGTCGCGGCTGGTCAAAATGCCGAATCCCGTCGCCGCCGCCCACACATCGCCCGAAACGTCCAGCGCGTTCACCGGGCTCTGCAGCTGGATCTTCGGCGCTTGCACCTGCTTTTCGATGTTGACCTTCATGTGCAAGTGCGTCTGCGTGATGGTCTTCACCACCGTATTCACAATGTTGTTCCGTGGCTCCCACGTCAAAGCCCCAGGCGCAGCGCCCGACACATTTCCGGATCCACTTCCGGATCCATTGATTGACCCATTCGTCGGCGGCGCCCCGCCGCTCGCCGCAGGTGGATCGCTTGCCCCTGCCGGATTTCCCGCATTTTCCAAAACGAAAATCCCGTGGCCGGTCCCCGCCACAACGCGTCCATCCTTCGTCTCCGCCAGCGAGAACACATCGCGCCCGTCGAGGCCCGTGCCCAACTGCTCCCAGTGCGCGCCCCCGTCGCTCGAGCGAAACACGCCGCCATATTTCTTGTCGTTCACCACGCCCGCATACATCAGTTCCGGATTGTCCCGGTCCACGAGAACCGCCGCAACCTTCCGCTCGCTGATTCCCTGGTTCGACGGCGTAAACGTCGCGCCCCCATCCTGGCTCGTCAAAACCCCGCTGCGATCGGTGGCCAGCAGCACGCGATTCGAATCCCCGGGATCGACGTACACCGCATTCACCACAACGTCGGCGTCCGTCATGCGATCAAATTTCTTGCCCGCGTTCACGGTCTTGTACAACCCCTCGGTCGTTCCCGCGTACACCACCTCACGCTTCTCTGGATCCTGCATCAGGCTCCGCGTCCTTCTCGCCTCAGTCGGAATGCCTTGAATCTTGCGGAACAAAGTCCCCGCGTTCTCGCTCTTGTAGATTCCGCTGCACGCGCTCAGGTAAACAGTGTGCGGATGCTCGGGGTCCACGATGATCGAAAACACATCCGAGTCCACAATCAGTCCCTGCTTGATGTTGTGCCAGGTCTTGCCCCCGTCCGAAGTCTTCCATGGCAGGTGCCAGGTTCCCGCATAAACTGTGTCAGCGTCGTTCGGGTCCACCGCCAACGATTCAATCTCGTGAATCTCGTGGCTGCCCGGCGGGCTGATCTCGGCCCATGTCGCTCCGCCGTCGCTCGACCGGAAGACCCCTTCCAGTGTCCCCGCGTAAAGCGTGCGCGGATCGGAAGGCGCCTGCGCCAGCGCGTGCACAGGCTGCCCTTTGAGCTGCGCTGGCTCGCTCCAGCTCTTTCCGCCGTCGTGGCTGATCCACACCCCGCCATCATCGGAGTTCTTCCACGCGCCAGCGTAAATCGTCGCCGGGTCCGCGGAGTCCACCACAATGCTGTCGAGCACGAATCCGTCGTCGCTGCCCAGCTTTGCCAGCCGATGCCAGCTTCCGCCTTCATCGATCGATTCATAAATCCAGCTATTTGTCGTGCCCAGCAGCAGATGCTTCGGCTCGCCCGGAAGCGCCGCAAAGGCCCGCGCATCGCCGCCCGCCGGACCCACGACCGTCCACGCGCTCTCGGCCGGCAGGCACACCGCTCCCAGCAACAATCCCAATGAAAAAATCACTCGGGCCGGAGCCGCAATCCGGCGCCAATTAAGTCGAACACCCCGCAAGCCAATCATTCTGACAGGAAGCTCCCCACGCATCTCTTTCGAGACCTGCGCATCTCTCTCAAGAATAGTCAATTCTGGCCACAAAAACGAAGAGGCTAACCGAGTTGTGCACCGGTCAGCCTCAACTCACGGCTGGAAAGTCGTTGTTTCGTTGCTCGGGCCCGTCCCTGCGCGGCCCCCTGGGTTTGCGGCTGGAAGGCTGGGCGATCTGGTTGAAGCAGAACGCTCTGGGTCAGCGAACCGCGTAGGTCCCAACGCAGGCCTGTTCGTTCCCTTTCCCTGCAGCACCAACTGCACTGCAGGTACCAGAGCCTGAGATGCCGTTTGCAATCCCGGTGCCGCCGACTATCGTGTAGCTCATCTTGGCGACGTTGTTCACGGCGCTGGTTTGCTCCGCAACGGCCTGGTATTCGAAGAACACCATATCGCCGTTCGCCAGGGTGCCCACGATGACTCCCCAATTTTTGGTTTCACTACCACTCGTTTGGTGGGTTTGCGAAAAAGTCAACTCTTTGAATGCAACTCCATTGATCGCCCCGTCCGTTGTGCAGGTGTATGTCGCGATTGTTTGTGTTGCAGAGAATCGGTAAGTGACGAGGTCCGGGTTGCACTTAATGTTGAAAGAGCCCGGAGCCGGAGCCGGAGCCGGAGCCTTAGCCGGACCGAAAGACTGAACCTGACCCTGAGCCGTTGCTGCAAAGCCGGCGAAAAGCACGCAGAGTGCGAAGATCGTGTGTTTCATAAGTTCCTCCTGGGGAGCTGGAATTTCTTGGGGGCCTGGTTTTCTCGGGGGTCCCAGAATACTACCGAATGGGTCAAAAACGAAAAGGCTGACCGGCATTTGTGCGCCGGTCAGCCTCATCGCTCTACTCGAAGATCGTTTCAGGTTGCGCGATCCCCGCCTTGTTCAGGGAAGGGCTCGCGGATTCTTGTTGTGAAGAGAGCCGGCTTACTGCGCCGCCTTCTTCGTCGGGTGGCGCTCCGCCAGCGGTTTACGCATTTGCGGCTTCACCGCCGTCTCGTCCACCGGCATCGTACCCGTCACGTCCGTGCTGAACATCGCGCCCGAGGGAACCAGGTAGTTCTCTTCCGTCTGCCCGTCGGTCATGCCCGTGGCCACGCTGATGCGCGAAGCGTCGATGCCCTGTTCCGTCACCAGGTAGTCCTTGGCGTTCACAGCGCGCTGCGCAGCGGCGTCTTCTACCTTCGCGTGCTTGTGCTTGGCGGCGTATTTCTCTTGCTTGTCTGTCAGCGCCTTTTCCTTGGCATCCGACTCGCCCACCAGTACCGCCTTGGCGTCAGCCTGCTGCTTCAGATCCAGAGCCACCTGATCCAGGCAGGCCTTGGCTTCGTTATCCACGCGCAACGGGCGCTTGGGGTCGTTCGAGAAGCTGGTCGAGCACAGCGCCTGCGTCTTGGGTGTCGGCGGCGGCGGCGGCGGAGCCAGAATGGTCACGGTCGTGTTGGCAGACGCCATCTGATTCTTGTCGTCTGAAACGCCGCACGTGATCCCCACTGCTCCCGTCGGCGCGCCCGCCGAGGAGTACGCCGCAGTCGTCCCGGTGCCCGTCACCGTGCCCGCCGTAGCCGTGTAGTTATAGGTCAATGGACGATTCTGCGGACTCACGCCCACTGCCGTAACGGTCGCGGAGTCACCCGGCTTGAGGGTGCTGGGACTGGCCGAGCAACTGATCGTCGGTGGCTCGAATTGTTTCACCGTGTATCCGGCAGAACATTCCGCGGATTGTCCGGGCTTCAAGCCTTCCTTGCCCTTCTTGCCTTCCTTCACGTCAGCCTTGGCAGTGTACGAACCGGGCGCCAGTGAAGCTGTATTCACGGTGGCTGAAGTGCCATTGCCGGTTACGCCGTCTCCGCTCCAGCTGTAGATCACGTTGTTCTTCTTGTTCGTGTCCACCGACGCGGCCGTAGCCGATACGGTCAGTGGATCGCCGGGGTAGACGGTAGGTGCGCTGGCGTTGCACGCTAATGTGATCGGCGGGGCCTTCTTGCACCCCATGGGCAAGAGGGCAAAACATGCCAATGCCAGGACAGACAAAACGGACTTCAGAGTTCGCGAATACATGCTTTTACGCTCCACATTTTCGTTGCTGCATGGTTGAAAAAACAGATTGAAAAAGGAACTCACGTTCCCTCCCTTCAGCTTCGCACCGCGTGCGCAGCCCTCGATCTTCGATTCACCGTCGCAAGCCTAGCACAAAGAACTCTGCTGGGCACATCCCACGTTTCTTTCCACAAGCCTTCTCATGGTGGATCGAGAGCGAACGCTCTTTCGCCGGCCGTGAGTGGTCAATACAGGCTTTGTCAAGGAAATCCGCCCTCTGATAGTGCGGGCTCATTCTGCGTTCAGCGTCTTCATTAGGCTCCGCGGTTCGCGCTGGATCTTCTCCTGCAACAGCGAAATCGCGTAAATCAACTGCTCCGGCCGCGGCGGACACCCCGGAACATACACATCCACCGGAACCACCTGGTTCACGCCTTGCAGCAGCGCGTAATTGTTGAACACTCCGCCTGAAGTGGCGCAAGCGCCCATGGAGATCACCCACTTCGGCTCGGGCATCTGGTCGTAGAGCCGGCGCAGCACCGGAGCCATCTTTTGTGACACGCGCCCCGCCACAATCATCAGGTCCGATTGCCGCGGAGACGGCCGGAAGACCTCCGCGCCGAAGCGCGCAATATCGAAGCGCGCCGCGCCCATCGACATCATCTCGATCGCGCAGCAGGCCAGCCCAAACGTCATGGGCCACACCGAGTTCTTGCGTATCCAATTCACCGCAAAATCCATCGAGGTCAGCAAGACCCCCTCCGGCTCTTCGTAGCCGTAGTTTGCCTCACCCACCTTGATGCGATTTTTCGCGCTGCTGTCAAGCGCGCCAAAAAGATAACGGTCGCGCTCTATCGTAGCCGCCATAAACCCAATATTACTCCCTCCCGCCAACAGGAATGGTCAGAATTGATCAGGTAAGCACCCTTGAATGAGCTCTAAAGTCCCGCTTCGTGCGTGCTCGCTGCTTCACGCACGGGATTCAATCCAAGGCCCTCTCACAGCGCCCACCACCTGAAAAAGCAATAAGGAAACCATAGAAACTTGCGTTATTGCCGCTTCTTTACGAAAATGATACGAACGTCCAACGTGATCTTCGCTATGATTCTGCCCGCCGGGCGCTCGTGCCGTCTCGCAGCCGCCTGTAGCTTGTCCGTGGGCTGGCATTCCATCGCCAGTTGCTCAACCTTCACCGTTCTTACTCCGCGCCTTGCGCGTGACAAATTTGAACCGGAAGACCCTATGCTCTCTCGTTGCTTGAAGCTGCTGTTCCTTTTTGCACTCCCGGCACACCTCGCACTGGCTGTGGCTCCGGCGATCTCCAACCAAGCTGCGCAGGCCCCGGCCACGCAAGCCCAAATCACCGCCTTGCAACAAGCGGTCGCGAGCGCTCAATCCGCCGGCGACAACGCCTGGATGCTCACCTCGGCGGCTCTCGTGCTGCTCATGACCGGCCCCGGCCTGGCGCTTTTCTACGGCGGGCTGGTGCGCCGCAAGAACATCCTCGGCACCATGATGCAAAGCTTCGCCATGATCGGCCTGGTCACGATTCTCTGGGCCATTGTCGGCTACTCGCTGGCCTTCGGCCACGGCAATTTGTTCGTGGGAGGGTTCGAGCACCTCTTCCTGCGCGGCGTTTCGCTTAGCCCGAATCCAGACTATGCCGCCACCATTCCCGAGCAGACCTACATGATCTACCAGCTCATGTTCGCCATCATTACGCCGGCGCTCATCACCGGCGCGTTTGCTGAGCGCATGAAGTTCAGCTCGATGGCCCTGTTCCTGTCGCTCTGGTCGCTCTTTGTCTACTGCCCCATGGCCCACATGGTGTGGGGCGTAGGCGGCCTGTTGAACGCGACTGCCGGCCACATTCCCTCGCTCGACTTCGCCGGCGGAACGGTTGTCCACATCACCAGCGGCGTCTCGGCTCTGATCTGCGCGCTCTATCTTGGCAAGCGCCTCGGTTACCCGCAAACGGCCATGCCGCCCCACTCCATTGTGCTCAGCTTCATTGGCGCATGCCTGCTCTGGGTGGGCTGGTTCGGCTTCAACGCCGGCAGTGCCCTGGGAGCCAGCCCGCTGGCCACCAGCGCTTTCGTCAATACGCACTTCGCCACTGCCACCGCCGCTCTCGGCTGGACGATTTTTGAGTGGATTCACAATGGCAAGCCCACCGCTCTGGGCGCAATTTCCGGCGCGGTCGCCGGCCTGGTGGCCATCACTCCGGCCTCCGGCTTCGTCCAGCCCATGTCCGCGCTCTTCATCGGCCTCGCAGCCGGCTTCTTCTGCTCCTGGATGGTCTTCCAGGTCAAATCCCGCTTCGGTTACGACGATTCTCTCGATGCCTTTGGCGTTCATGGCGCGGGAGGCACTCTGGGCGCTCTGCTCACCGGCGTGTTTGCCGCAAGCGTCATCAATCCCATCTTCGGCAAGGGCGTGCCCACCGGCGGCATCGACGGCCATTGGGGCCAGATCCTCAATCAACTCGCCGGCGTAGGCATTGCCTGGGGAATCTCCATCGTGGGCACCCTGGTCCTGCTCTTCGTCGTGGACAAGATTCTGGGCCTCCGCGTCACTCCCGAGCACGAGATGGCAGGCCTCGACCTTTCGCAACACGGCGAGGAAGGGTACGATTTCAATACCTGATCTGCTTTTGATCGGTGCCTTGGCAGTTCACAAGGCAAAATTCTTGGGGTGGAGGCGGCGAACAGCGGAACCAGAGTCGATGCACGCCGAAGCCACTAATTTCAAGTCGACGCGACCAACGGGGAGCGGCGACCTTGTGAAATACTCAACAAGACTCGGTGACTCTGGTTACGCTCAACCCGCCACGCCTGATACGCTATCGAACGAGGCAATTTTTGTATGCTCAAGATTGAAGCTGTGCTCCAACCCTCAAAACTGGATGCCGTGAAAGACGCCCTGCTTGAAGCGGGCATCGAAGGCATGACCATTCTCGAAGCCCGCGGCCACGGCCGCCAGAAGGGCCACACCGAGTTCTATCGCGGCCGCGAATATACCGTCGACCTACTGCCCAAGGTGAAGATTGAGCTCGTGGTTCACGACGATATGAAGGACAAGGCGGTCGCGGCCATTGAGGGCGCCGCCCGCACCGGCCGCATCGGCGACGGCAAAATCTTCATCAGCCGCATCGACGAGGCTGTCCGCATCCGCAACGACGAGCGCGGCGAAAACGCGCTGTAGAGCATTTTCGGAATGCACGGCGACTTCTCGAGCGTGAGCCCCCGGTCTGCAGCGATTCCGAAAATGCCTTAGCCGCCCGCGCGCCGCAGCTGCTCACCCGTCCTGTCTTGGCCGTGCCTTCAAACAC
This sequence comes from uncultured Acidobacteriaceae bacterium, assembly GCA_963835355.1. GTDB lineage: Bacteria > Acidobacteriota > Terriglobia > Terriglobales > Acidobacteriaceae > Telmatobacter. Next base: position 491,652 of record CAWIFE010000008.1, read on the forward strand.
GAGCCTGCGCCGCGCGCTCGCGAAATTCTGAATACCGCGCCAGTACGCCCAAAGTCTCCAGGCAGGTCCGATCGGGCTCCTCGATTTCCAGATCTGAGCCACCCTGCGGATGCGCCTCCAGTTCCTCGTCCAGCAGGTCGGCCACATAAACGGCTATCGTGCAATCGAATCCCGAGTGCGGGATGCGCCCGGGACGGTGGTGGTGCGCGATGGCCTCTACTGCAATGTTGGGCAAGCCCCACAACCCGAGCAGGTAGGCCCCGATCTCGGCGTGCGAAGTTCCCAGCAATTCCTCCTCCGCTTCAAACACCTTGCATCCGCGCTCCGCGGCCAGCGTCTGCGCATCGCAAAACGCATCGGGCATCTTGCCCGCCAGGATGAGGCGGCCAACGTCGTGGAGCAGAGCGGCCACAACCGTAGCATCGCGGTTCGCCGGCTCCAACGGAAGCGCGGCGGCAATGGCGGCTGCGCGATGCGCATGCCGCTGGATCGCCTCGCATTCCGACAATGGAATATGCGGGTGAGGCACAAACACCCTGAAGGCCTCTGAGGCCAGCGCCAGGTTCTTGATGGTCTCCATTCCTAGGTAGCCCACCGCGGCTTCCAGCGTGGTCACTCTCTGCGCTAGCCCAAAAAACGCGCTGTTCACAAGCTGCAGCACTTTGGCCGCCATGCCCACGTCCTGCTCGATGATCTCCGCAACCTTATCCACCGATGCGTCCGGGTCTCTCACTGCCTGCGTAAGCGATGTGTAGGTAACTGACAGCGAAGGCAGCTGTCCGATCGTTCCGACAATCCTGCGCAGTTCCGGCGCGTAGAGTAAGTCCTGCAGTGCGCACAGGCGCTCGATGATCGATTGCAGCTCGATTGCGTTGCACGGCTTGGCCAGAAACCGGTGCGCCACTGAAACTGCCTTGGTCGACAGTGCCGGTTCCGAGTATCCGCTCAGGATCACGCGAGCGCTGCTCGGATAGCGCTGGCGAATTTGTTCCAGAAGTGCTGCGCCATCCATCCCCGGCATGCGCATGTCCGACACCACCACGTCGAATGGTTTCGGCTCGCAGGCCTCTAAAGCTGCCTCTCCGCCCAGCGCAAACTCCATCTCCCACCGCCGCCGCTGGGCATACAGCATGCGGCGCAGCCCATCCAGAACCTTGCTTTCATCGTCCACAAACAGAATCCGCTTCATGCCGCTGCCGCCTTTGCCTCAAGCGTCTTGCCATCGTAAGGAAGGCGAATGATGAACGTCGTGCCCTTCCCCTCCTCGGTTTCGAAATGAAGACTCCCGCCGTGCTTGCCCACGATAACCGAGCGCGCGATAGCCAGCCCCTGCCCGGTTCCTTTGCCGATCTCTTTGGTCGTGAAGAAGGGATCGAAGATGCGCGTGCGTACCTTCTCTGGGATTCCCGTGCCTGTGTCCTCGATGCGGATCTCCGCCCACTCCGCGCGTCTCAGCGTTCGTACGCTGATCGTTCCTCGCTGCGAGCCCCCGTTGCGTGCCATGTCTCCAATTGCATGCGCCGCATTCACCACCAGGTTCAGAATCACCTGGTTGACTTCGCCCGGATGGCATGTGACCGGCGGCAGCGAAGGGTCGAAATCGGTTTCCACATCGGCCACGTACTTCCACTCGTTCCGCGCCACCGTGATGGTCGCGGCGATCGCCCGGTTCAGGTCCAGGGGAGATTTCTCCTTCGTGTCCGGGTGCGAAAACTCCTTCATCGCACTCACCAGCGCGGCCACCCGGCCCACGCCTTCCAGGCTCTGATCGATGGCCTTGGGAATCTCCTCCAGCAGGTAGCCCGTGTCGGTCCCCTCAACCGCCGTGGCCGCTTCCTCCGTCGTCTCGCCCGAAAGCCCTTGCTTCCCGGCCGCGGAGAACCGCCGCTCATAACTCGCGAGCAGGCTTTTCAGATCCTGGAATGCGTCCTTCAGGAAGCGAACATTGTCTCCGATGTACTGCGTCGGTGTATTGATCTCGTGCGCGATCCCCGCCGCAAGCTGGCCCACTGATTCCAGCTTCTGCGCCTGCAAGAGCTGTTCCCGCAGTCGGTAACGCTCCGAGATGTCTTCGCTCATTCCTTCATAACGGACTACAACCCCGTTCTCGCGAATGGCGCGAGCGCTCATCGAGAGCCATATCTTGCTGCCGTCTTTGCGATAAGCCTCGTATTCGAAGTTCTGCACCGCCCCGTCTTCTTCCATGCGGCGCTTGAACTCTTTCCGCCGGTTGGGGTCGACATAGACCTGCCGGCTTACGTCCGAGATGCCTGCAATTGCCTCTTCCGCGGAATCGTACCCGTAGCAATTGACCATGGAAGAGTTCACGCTCAGAACCTTTCCTTCCGGCGTACTCTGAAAAATACCGAAGATCGCGTTGTCGAATATCCCTCGATACGTCTGCTCCGCCTCCCGCAGTGCGCTTTCCATCTTCTTCCGTGCGCTGACGTCTTGGCACATTCCTTCATAGCGGACTATCTCGTCGTTCTCGCGAACCGCGATAACGCTCATGGAGAGCCAGATTCTGCTGCCGTCTTTGCGAATGGTTTCGGCTTCAAAGTTCTGCACTGCCCCGAATTCGGCCAGGACCAGCTGCATTTCCTGCCGGCGTTTGGGATCGGCATAAAACTGCCGCGACATGTCGCTGATGGTCGCGACCATTTCTTCCGGGCTGTCGTAACCCGAAATGGAGGCCATGGCAGGGTTCGCGCCCAGAACCCGGCCGGCCGGCGTAGCTTGTAAAATGCCGACCATCGCGTTGTCGAAGATTCCGCGATACTTCTGCTCCGCCTCCCGCACCGCGAGCTCCATCTCTTTGCGGATGCCGATGTCTTCGCAGATCCCTTCGTAACGGATGACGACACCGTCCTCAACAACCGTCCAGGCGCTCACCGCCATCCAGGCCTTGCTGCCGTCTTTGCGATGAAACTCGGATTCGAAGTTCTGGACCAATCCCTCCTCCTCCAGTAACCGCCTGATTAAGTCGCGGTATGTTGCATTCACATACGCGCGGGTAACGTCCGCCACGCTCGCCATCATCTCTTCCGGCGAATCGTAGCCGAAATTCTTCGCCATGGAACGGTTTACGCCCAGCAGGCGTCCGTCCGGGGCGCTCTGGAAGATGCCCATAATGGCGTTGTCGAAGATTCCGCGATACTTCTGCTCCGCCTCCCGCAGGTCATTCTCCATCCTCTTGCGCGCGCTGATGTCGAGGCCAATGCCCGCAATCCCGATCACCCGGCCACGATGGTCGCGGACCGGCACCTTGGTCGTCAGGATGTCCAACTCGCATCCATCCGCATGCACTGCCCTCTCTTCACGGTCGTCGAGGTGCTGACCCGAGCGCATCACATTCTGCTCGTCTTCAAAGAAGGCGCTGGCCATCTCGCGCGGGCAAAAATCGAAGTCCGTTTTTCCCAGTAGCTTCTCTGGCGAATCCACGCCGAACGCACGTGCCGCATAGGCATTGGCCACAATGAATCTGCTCTGGGCGTCCTTCACGTACATGAAAGCCGGCATATTGTCGATCAGCGCGCGCAGCATGCTGTGCTCGTCATGCAGCGACAGCTTCTTCACGGAACGCAGCCGGTCCGCTCGCGCGGCAAGCACACCGGAGCCCAGAACCAGAAACGCGGCGATGACCATGCCCGCCGTCGCCAGCGGAGTGAATTCGATGCACTGCCTCAGATCGGGCGCTGTCCCGGTGGCGATGAAGCCCACCGCCGACATGCTCATGGAGTGCACCAGGGGAATCGCCAGCCCGATGACCAGCATGATGGCCAGTTTCGCCGTCCAGTCATGGTTCTCGTCGCGCGAGTGTGAAACCAGTAGCAGGCCCACGAACGAAATCAGAACGTCCAGGACAATGGACGCAAGCAATGGGCCGCTGCGATACTCCCGCGTGGCGGCCATCCGCATCGATCCAATGGCCGCGTACTGCATCAGGGCGATCCCGGCGCCCACCGCCAGGCTGCCCCCGGCAAGGCCCGCCGGCTTCATCGGCTCGCGGCTTGCTATGTAAACAATCGACAGCCCGGCAAATGCGCCGCCCAGCCACGAAATCCCCAGCGTGGGTACGTGGTAGTACACCTCAATCGGGAGCCGATAGGCCAGCATCCCCGTCAGATGCATCGCCCAGAGCCCGCTTCCCATCGCAACTGCGCCTCCCCACAGCCATTTCCGGCCTGCCCGCGCCGGATGCGCGGCCACACGGCTTGCCAGCTCCAGCGCCGCCGCCGCCGTCGCGATCGCGAACAGCAGCGGGACCGCGAGATGTCGATAGTCATAGGCTCCCGAAACAGGACTCATCGCTTTCCTCCGGCGGCCCGGCGCAACACAATCCGGCGCTCATCCATTGACCATCGGCAAAAATCTGAGTTTTCACGAATCCGCACTGATTTCTGAAGCCGCTCCTGCCGATGGACTCTCTGAGCGTCTCCTCGCCGGCTACAGCGGAACCAGAGTCGGTGTATCCCGAGAGCACTGCATTCAGGTCGACGCAACCATCAGGGAGCGGCGACCCTGCGCAAGACTCAACGGGACAGTTACTCAGGTTCCGCTCTGTCCGGTGGCCCATGCGGCACGGATTCGCCTTTGCGCCTTGCTCCGCAATCGCAAACGGATCCGATCGGAAACTCTGCGCTCAGGAAACCATCGTGGCTGAGAAAGTTCTCTTCGTAGACGATGAGCCCCTCGTCCTTGACGCCTTCAGGAGAATGTTGCGCGGCAAATTCGAAACCTGCACCGCCGACAGCGGCGAAAATGGGCTGGCTGCAGCCAGGGATAACGGCCCCTTCGCCGTCGTCATCTCCGACATGCGCATGCCCGGCATGAATGGCGCCCAATTTCTCGCCAAAATACGCCAAAAAGCCCCCGATACGGTAAGAATGTTGCTCACCGGTTTCACGGATCTCGACGCCGCCGTGGCCGCCGTCAACGAAGGCAACATCTTCCGCTTTCTCACCAAGCCTTGCGGAAAGAACGATCTGCTCAGCGCCATCGACCTCGGTATCGCCCAGTACCGGTCCACCGTCGCCGCGAAGGAACTGACGAAAAAGGCCAGGGACTTTGAGCGTCTTTCGGTCGTTTGGGATCCCTCGGAGATCTGCGAATGGGATAACCGCAATGGGCCCACCGGCCTGCCTGGACCATCGCAGGCCAAAGAACTCCTGGGCCCGCTTTTCGGCGCCGATCGCCAGTGCTACGTCGCTCTGCTCAAGCTCACTGTCCTTGAAACCATCGAGGAGCGTTATGGGGAAGAAGCCGCCGCCGGCTATCTCATCAACGCTGCCCACTTCCTTAAACAATCGTTGCGATCCGAAGACCTGCTCTTCCACTGGGGCCGGTATGTCCTCATGGCCGTGGTCCGAAGGACCGTCTCTCCAGCCGCGGTGCGCATGGAGTTTGCTCGTTTGACCTCGGCTCCAGGCGACCATGTGATGGAAGTCCATGGCAGAAGCATCGTCGTCGCCACATCCATCAACTTCGATCTCAAGCCCGTCTCGCAGTTTCCAAACCTCGGCGCCTTGCTCGCTTCGTTCGATCCTCAATTAAGCGGGAGAAGCGTGACCAAAGACGCCTGCGATCATTGAGAGGCCTTCCCCCCCTGCCTCCGATCGCGCATCCGGAGCAGTTGTTCCCCGCGGGCCCGAACCGATTCCTGAAATCCGAAGTGACAAACCTCCCAGTTGGCGAATTATCCTAAGGTTTGCAGTCGACCGGATTCAGCTCTTCAGCGCATTCACCTACAAGGAGCAGCCCCTTTGCATCGCAGATTCGTGCTCATCGCATTCCTGGCGCTCGGCCAGGCCTTCATTCTCTCCGCGCAGGACGCGCGCAACGTGATTGAGCCGTTCTTCCCCCAGCTCTGCACCACGCTCGACGCCCAGTTGCAAGCCAGCGGCCACTCTCTCGCGCCCGCCGACGAGCAAAAGCTCGACACCGCCCGCATTCAGCGAGCAATAGATAAGTGCGGCAAAGGGCGCGCCGTGCTGCTCCACGTCGACGAGGTCAACAACGCGTTTCTCAGCGGTCCATTGGAGTTGCGCCCTGACATCACGCTCATCATCGGCGTCGGCGTCACGCTCTTCGCTTCGCGCGATCCCGCTCTCTTCGCCGTATCTCCCGGCAGTTGCGGCATCGTCAGCCATGGCCCCGGCCCCCGCGGCTGCAAGCCCCTCATCTCCGTCGACCACGCCCCCGACTCGGCCATCATGGGCGACGGCGTCATCGACGGCCGCGGCGGCGAAAAAATGCTCGGGTCCGATTATTCCTGGTGGGATCTGGCCGAACAGGCGCGTGCCGGCGGCGGGCAGCAGGTTCCGCGCCTCATCGTCGCCAATGATTCCGGCAACTTCACGCTTTACCGCATCACCCTGAAAAACTCGCCCAACTTCCACGTCGTCTTTAACCACGCCGACGGCTTCACCGTCTGGGGCCTCAAGATCGACACGCCGCAGCGCCTCGCCCGCAACACCGATGGCGTCGATCCCGGCAATGGCGCCAGGAATATCACCATCACTCACAGCTACATTCGCACTGGCGACGACAATGTTGCCATCAAGGGCGGTCCAGGTGGCGCTACCAACATGACCATCAGCCACGACCACTTCTACTGGGGCCACGGCATGTCCATCGGCAGCGAGACCAATGGCGGCGTCAGCAAGATTCGCGTCTTCGATCTTTCGCTCGACGGCCCCGACAACGGCATCCGGATCAAGTCCAACGGCTCCCGCGGCGGCCTTACTGAGGACGTGGTCTACGACGACGTTTGCATCCGCAACTCGCCCAATCCCATCACGCTGGACACGGCCTACTCCGCCAACGGTCCGCTGCAGGGCGACTCGCTTCCCACCATGCGCGCCATCACGCTGCACAATGTTCGCGTCTCGGGCGGCGGCAAGATCACCTTCAACGGCTACGACCCAACCCATCGCATCGCAGCCACGCTCGACGGCGTCCAGATCGTCGATCAGTCTTCATACACCTACGAGTTGAATCACGCCGACCTGACCCTCGGCCCCGGCGCGACAAACTTCCAACTGCCCGCTGCGCCAGATGCGGCGAAAACCGACTCCACCATCAAGGGAACTCCCGCCGAAGGCGAACCAGCTGCCTGCACGGAAAAATTCGTGCCCTTTCCGCAATAGCAACGGTAAGTGTCGCCGGCACATAGGCCCCGCTCAGTCAGGAATCATTGCGCAGCCGGCTGCTTCCCAAGATGAAAAGCGAGAGAGGCGTTGTACGACATCTCATCGATTCCCGGATTGCTCGGCACGACAAATCCATCTGAAAAATGGAAGTGTTCTATGCTTGCGCGAAAATCCCATCGATGATTCAGCCGGAATTGGACGCCCACGCTCTGCTGGAGGCTGAAGTCATAGTAAGCGGCGTACTGCGACAGCGCTTTTCGGTTGAAGCCGATCACCCCGCCTTTAACGATATAGAAGGGTTTCCATGCTTTGCCGTCTCTCCACATCATGCGCAGGCCGATCGGTGATATCCCGGCGCCATAAAGCGTTGTGAACGTCGAGCTCAGCCGATTTCCCCACACGTCGGTTTGGCTCGGTTGCTTGAGAATCACAACCGGGAGAATCTCCGCCACGTAATCCATGCGCGCGCCAATGAACTTTCCCCATGAATGTCGGTCATACTCCACTCCCGCGACGTGGAGATAGCTCCACCAGCTGTTCGCAAAGATGTGAAAGTGACCAAAGGAATTCAGATCTTCAAATTGCAGCTCGCTCGCGACGGGGGTTCGCTCACGCGCGCTTGCTTGTGTGAACGAAGCCCGTCCCAGGCGGGGAGCCCAGACCAGGCCGGTCGAAATGCTTCCGAAATTGTGCGGCAGACCCGCTACTCGGTAGGGGACCAGGCTTCCGGGTTCAACAAGAGCGAGATTCTCGTAGCGATAGTCTCCCTGAATGCGAAGGGCAAAGTGCTTGTTCAGCGGGGTGTCGAGGCCGCCGCCAAGCAGCGTAGTGAACGAGGCCGATTCGCCCCGTTGCCCGCCGGGTCCCCAGTAGCGGTTCATGCCCACATCGCCAAAGAGAGCTTCAACGAACAGCCGTTCGCGGAGCAACGCGTGCTCGTATTGCCCGCCTCCCGTGATCGAGACGCCTTGTTGCTGGGCCCCTAGATTCGTTCCGGTGTAGCGGGAGACGTCGATTTTGACGCGCAGGCCGTGCCACGACGGAAATGCTACGCTGGCGTCCCAGCCGTTCATTCCGTTCTGCGATTCAGGCAGCCCGTTGAAGGAGTTGGATAAGCGTGTGTAGCCGCCATAGATCTGGATCGGAGGGGGGGACTGCGCGCGAAGTGCGGGAGCGCAGGAAATCACGGCGAGGGCGAGCAGAACACGGGGGCGCATTCACGACCTCAGGACAATCGTTAATGAGAATTCGATTGCTTAAAGAACGAGCTGACGGTTCTGTTCATCGCACAAAAAGCGAACTGCCCATCGATCGAGTTATTCTCAATCCTTAGACTCTCGATCCGCAGACTCGTGAACCGCGAGGCAAACATCGATGAGCCGCAGAAGATGACAATGCAAAGTCCCTCTGCTTCTGATTTCTGATTGTACTTGTCTCTAAGTTGTACCTTGGCGGAAATTTCCATCTTCCGCTCCTGGTTGCTAACCAGGCCGGGAATCCTCCAATGCCGGGTGCCCCCTCCTGAGCGACCGGAGCGAAGCGAAGGGAGTCGAAGGACCCGCATTTTTCGAAATCTCGCATTTGGGGGCCGGGGAAAGCACCCCCGCCGACTCGCTGACTGGCTAACTCGCCGACCTGCCCAAGTCCTCAGCGCGCGGCTAACGCCTTGTTCACCGGCACCCGCACCACAATCTTGTTTCCGGTCCGCACCACCATCCGCGAGAACGACTCGTCGCTCACGTTGACAAGCGAAATGTAGCCCCCATTGAGCGCCGTCACGTCGCCGCGCATCTTCGCGCCCGCATCGGCGGGCACGCTGAAGCTCACGCGCACATCGGGCCGTCCGTCGCCGTCGAGATCGACCTCGTCGCTCACCCGCGCGGGCAGCGAATCCGCGGGCTCAAACACAATCTGCACGAAGGGTTCGACGCGCTCCAGCAATCGCGGCTGCACCGGCTGGTAAACCACAATCCGGTAACCGTCCCGCTGGATCGTTCGCGCAATCGTGCCGCCCGAGTACGTCGCGTCGATGTGCAGCCCCGCGTGCGCCACTACATTACTGAAGACGCCCATCAGCACAAATGGAACACAGACCGCGACGAACAGCATGAGTCCCGCGCCCGTGTAGGCCAGAATCGAAAGAATGCGTGCTCGCATCGAGTTCTCCTTCATCTTCCTCATATTGAGGGTGCCCCATCCATCGGTCGCCGTGGCGACCGATGGGTCGGATAGCACACGCCCTCTCTCCCCGCCTTACTTCCACGGCAGCCAGTGCATCATCGTTGCAACGGAATTGGCCAGAATGCTGCCGCCAAACATCGTGGCCATTGCCCACGCGCCGTAGAGAAACAGCAACCGCGCGCGCTCCGGCTTCACCGCGACCGGGGTCCCCTTCAGGTGCCACACCGCCGCATCCTTCTTGCAGGCGTCGACGCACGCGCCGCATTTCATGCAGTTCAGCAGCGTCTTTCCCTCGGCGATCGACTCTTTCGAGAGCGCCACAGTCGGGCAGCTTGTCTGGCACAGCGTGCAGTCCACGCATTTTGTGCGGTCGAAGCGAATCTCAAACAAATTAATCTTGTTGAAAATCGATTGAAATGCGCCGAACGGGCAGAAGAATCCGCATTGCGTTCGTTTCTTGGTCAGATAGGGCAGCACCACCACCAGCCCCAGGAACAGTGCGACAAAAACCCCCATCTGGATCGCCGTCTCCACGTTGCGCACCGCCGGAAACTCGGTGACCGCTTTGAACGGGCACAGCCACATGCAGTAGACCGGCTCGAAGATCGCCGCCGAAACCAGCACCACAAAGACCAGAATGGCCCACGGAACCAGCCGCAGGATGTGAGAATATTTCGCAACCAACCTGTGCAGCTTGGGCCGTTTGGCGAACGCGGCAAAGCCCTCCTCGATTCCGCCGAAGAAACACGCGTAGCTGCACCATGCCTTGCCCAGCACCAGGGTCACGGCGAACCAAATCCCGATCATGGCGGCGATCGAGTGCGGATTGCTCGCTGTTGGCAGAATCGACCCCGGAAAAACGATCGTCTTCGAAAATGCCGCCGGCAATAGGATCGATGGCGTCACCATGAAGCAGAATGGCGTATCGCCCGAGACCATCCGGCTGATGGGAATGCTCATCGTGCCGCGCTCGGCGATCAGCGAAGCAATGAACCCGAACGGAAACAGAAATCCCAGAGCGACAAAAAAGATTTTCCGCCAGCGATAGGTCTCTCCCGTCCTCATCATCAGGAAGAAAAGCGCAGTCATGAAGACAATCACCACTGCCGCGCCGATGTGCTGGTTTCGGCCTGCTTGCCGGAACGAAGGCGTGAACATCAGCATCGCCCACAGCGCGATCGGCAGCGTCAGCAGAATCGACCGGCCGACGCCGCGAAACGCCATCGGCCGCCGAGGAGTAGAGACCGGAAGATTCGAGGCTCGAGGATTCGCGGATTGGCTAGCCATAAAATGTCCTCTCGATCAGGATGGAGAAACCGGAAAACCCATACCAGCACGCCAGCAGAACCGCCACCATCCGTGCAACCGTCACCACCGCCGGCGTTCGCTGCACAAATCCCATGGAAAGAAACGGCAGGAACCACACCGCAGTCCCCACGAAAAAGCAGACAAAGAAAAGCAGCGCCGCCGACAAATGCTCAAGCTGCGCCGCGCGCACCCCGGCCACAAGAAACGGCGGACAAAGATTGATCCCAGTCAAAAATCCCAGCGCCAGCGCACCCGACCGCAGCGAACGCGGCGGCTCGCCGATCCGTACCAGCCCGCCCGTCCCCCCTTGCCGCGCCGAAGCTTGAGCGTTGGCGGGGTTCGCCGCAGCGCAACCCCTGTGCGGCCAGCCCACCGCGTAAAACACCAGCGCCGCCGCCAGCAGCACCTCAATCCCGCCCATTAACCACGTGCGCCCGATCCACGCTCGCGGAATCGCCGACCCCACCAGCCATACCGCCGTAGCGAAAACCAAGTACCCAGCCAGCCGCGCCGCCAGAAATAACCCCAACTGCCGGCTGTGACCCCGCACTCCCCGCGGCTGAACCATCATCCACGGCACCACCACCGGCCCACACGTCGCCAGGCATACCGGCCCCGTTGCGAGTCCCAGCACAAGCGCCTCCCCGGCGCTGGCCGAAAAAGAAAATACCGCCATCTTGCCCGAAGTCTAGGTCCATCCACGAGATTTCCCTCGTGACAGGTGTCACGCCCCCGTGGCAAGAAACGACCCTCGCCCTCAACCTCCTGTAAAAGAACGGGTGCCCCCGGTCCCTCGCATTTGGGGACCGGGGAATGCAACAACCGCGCCCTCAACCCCTCGTCACGGCGCCAAATCTCCCCCTCCCGGCATTTATCGCTTATTCTTGTAACAATTCCTTCTTGCTTCGGCAGGCCCGCAAAACAACTTCCTATGGACCCAGTCGTTTTAGCAGTTGACGATCTTCGGGAGCAGTATCTCAAGGAGATGGCGCTTGTCCGCCAGACCTGCGAGCGCACGGGCGACGGCACTGCCGCCATCCGCCGCCGCTCCGCCGTCGTCGACCGCATCCTCATTGAAATGTGGCGTCGTTCCTTTGCCGGCCTGCCCCCGCAGAACGCCGCCCTCCTCGCCCTCGGCGGCTATGGCCGAAAAGATCTCTTCCCCTACTCCGACATCGACGTCCTCTTCGCCTTCGCCGACGAGAAAACCGAGGAGCAGTCCCGCGAAGCCGTTCGCGCCATCATCCAGGGCATGTGGGACATCGGCCTCCGCGCCAGCCCCAGCTCGCGCACCGTCAAGGAATCCGGCCGTTTCGATCCCGACAATCTCGAATTCACCCTCGCCACTCTCGATCGCCGCTTCCTCGCCGGCCAGTTTCCGCTCTACAAGCAGCTCCACGATGTCACTTTTCCCGGCCTCTTTTTGAGCGAGTGGAACTCCATCGCGCAAAAGCTTGGCGAAATCGCACGCACCCGCCACGCCAAATTCGGCAACACCATCTTCCATCTCGAACCCAACTTGAAGGATTGTCCCGGCGGCCTGCGCGACTACTCGCTTGCCGTCTGGTTCGCCGTCCTCTTCCATCTCAAAGCCACCAAGGAATGGCCTCGCCAGCGCGGCGGCGTCTTCCAAAGCGCTCGCGGCGACGCCGAAGCCGCCTTCGATTTTCTTGCCGCTGCCCGCTGCTTCCTCCACTTCCGCCACGGCCGCGACGACAACACCCTCGACTGGCAATCGCAGGACGAGGCCGCCGCCCGCTCCATCGGCCTTGAAACCCGCGGCACCGCCGACCCCTCCTACTGGATGCGCACCTACTATCGCCACGCCCGCGTCATCTATCGCCGCGCCGCGCTGCTCATGGAGCATCTGCCTGCCCCGGTCAGCTTCTATCGCCAGTTCCGCCGCCGCCGCTCGCCCATCGCCGGAACCGACTTCCTCCTCGACCAGGGCCGCATCGAGATTCAGCCCGGCGCGCAATTCAATGACACCGCCGCCATCCTGCGCATCTTCTCCCTCATGGCCACGCACGGCTACACGCTCTCCCAGGCAGCTGAGGACCGCATCACCGACGCGCTTCCCGTCCTCGCCATCTCCATCCCTGAAGGCCCCTACCTCTGGAACGCTCTTCGCGAAGTGCTTCTCGGCCCCCACGCCGCCCACGCTCTGCGCACCATGCACGCGCTCGGCGTTCTCGAGATGCTCATCCCCGAATTCCACGGCATCGACGCGCTCGTCATCCGCGACAGCTACCATCGCTACACCGTCGACGAGCACACCTTTCTGGTCATCGACAACGTCCACGCCCTGCGCACGCCCGCAAGCGAGCACGAGCAGCGCCTCGCCCAGTTGCTCCCCGAAATCGACCGCCTCGATCTCTTCTTCCTCGCCCTGCTCCTCCACGACACCGGCAAAGGCCGTCGCGCCGGCGAGCACGCGCAGCAAAGTGTCGAGCTGGCCGACAGCTTTCTTGCCCGCCTCGACTTCGACGCCGAGGAGCGCGAGTCCATCCTCAAGCTCATCCGCCTGCATCTTGAAATGTCGGCGGCCATGCGCCGCGACATCTTCGACCTCGACAACGTGCGCGGCTTCGCCGACAAAATCGGCAACCCGCAACTGCTCAAGATGCTCACCCTCATGACCTTCGCCGACATCAAGGCCGTCAACCCCGACGCGCTCACCCCCTGGAAGGCCGAGAATCTCTGGCAGTTCTACATGTCCACGTCAAACTTCATGGACCGCTCGGTCGACGAGGCCCGCTATCACGCCGCCATCGATCCCACGCTTCTCAACCGCATCCGCTCCATGGTTCCCCCTCCGCAGCACGACGATCTCAAGCAATTTCTCGAAGGCCTTCCGCAGCGCTATCTGCAAACCCGCCTGCCCGAGCAGATTCGCAATCACTTCCAAATGGCGCTCAACCTCGACAAGGACAATGTTCAGCTCGATCTGCGCCCCAGCCGCCAGCTCTACGACCTCACCGTCATCACCCGCGATCGCTCCCGCCTCTTTGCCGACGTGGCCGGCGTTCTCAGCTCATGGGGCATGAACATCGTCCGTGCCGGCGCTTACTCCAACGACGCGGGCGTCATTGTCGACAGCTTTCAGTTCACCGATATCTTCCGCACCATCGAGCTCAATCCCACCGAGAAGGACCGCTTCCTCGCGAGCGTTCACGAAGTCGTCGCGCAAAAAGTTTCCGTCGAGAAGCTTCTCAAGGCGCGCCGTCATCTGAGCAAGGCCGGCAACTACAAGCTCGACGTGCCCACCAAGCTTGAATTCGACTCCGAGTCCTCGTCGCATTCCACATTGCTTCAGGTGGTCGCGCAGGACATGCCCGGCCTCCTCCGCCAGATCGCTCTCACTCTTTCCACCCACCAGTGCAACATCAAGGTCGCGCTCATTGACACCGAAGGCGAAACCGCCATTGACGTCTTCTACCTCACCAGCCACGACGAAAAACTCTCCCCTGATGCCCAGACCACCCTCGCGAAAGATCTCACCACCGCCCTCGAATCCTTGCGCTCCCCGGCCTAGCGGATTTCCGCGTTCCTCTCTTTCAATCCACCACGAAAGTGGGTGCCCCCGGTCCCTCGCATTTGGGGACCGGGGATAGCACAAGCTTGAGCCGTCTAATCCCTGGTCCCTCATCTCTCGGCCGAAATGGGAAACTATCTTGTATGAAGAAAATCGGCTTCCTCTCCTTCGGCCATTGGACCCCATCCCCGCAATCGGAAACGCGCTCCGCGTCTGACGCGCTCCTGCAGTCCATCGATCTCGCCATAGAAGCTGAGCGCCTCGGAATGGACGGAGCCTACTTCCGTGTTCATCATTTCGCGCGCCAACTTGCATCGCCGTTTCCACTCCTCGCGGCGGTCGGCGCTAAAACGCGAAAGATCGAGATCGGCACCGCGGTCATCGACATGCGCTATGAGAATCCTCATTACATGGCGGAGGACGCCGGCGCGGCCGACGTAATCGCCGGCGGTCGCCTCCAGTTGGGAATCAGCCGCGGTTCTCCCGAGCAGGTCATCGATGGCTGGCGCTATTTCGGCTTCCGCCCTCATGAGGGCGAGGACGATGCGGCGATGGCCCGGCGGCATACCGAAGAATTTCTCACGCTGCTAGGCGGCAAGGGCTTCGCCAAGCCCAATCCGCGCCCCATGTTTCCCAATCCGCCCGGTCTTCTGCGTCTTGAGCCATTTTCCGATGGATTGCGCGATCGCATCTGGTGGGGATCTGGTTCCAACTCGACGGCCGAGTGGGCCGCGAAGCTGGGAATGAACATGCAGACCTCAACTCTCAAATTCGACGAGACCGGCGAGCCGCTCCACATCCAGCAGGCAGCCCAGATTCGCGCCTTCCGCGCAGCCTGGAAACAGGCTGGCCACGCTCGCACGCCGCGCATCTCTGTCAGCCGCAGTATCTTCGCGTTGATCGATCACCGCGATCGCGCCTGGTTCGGACGAGACGATGACGCAGAGGACAAGATCGGCTTTCTCGACGAAAACACGCGGGCCATCTTCGGCCGCAGCTATGCTGCCGAGCCGGATGTGCTGATTGAACAGCTCAGGAAAGACACGGCGATCGCCGAGGCAGATACGCTGCTGCTCACCGTCCCCAACCAGCTGGGCGTTGCCTACAACGTGCATGTCTTGGAGGCGATTCTGACCCAGGTCGCTCCAGCCCTGAATTGGCGTTAATCGCCTCTCGCTAGGAAGAAAGCATGTTCGATCCTCGCCGGCGCACGAGCCGCGGCTCAACGCTTCTCGTACGGGTGGAAGATGTAGTCCTTCGCCTTCACGACCGTATGGCACGCGTTTCCGCAGTCTGAGAGGCTTTTGGGATCGGCGGCGAACTTGTCCGATGGAGCATCGTAGTTGAATACCGCGTATCCCCAGCCCCCGGTATTCGGAAATCTTTTGCTATCTTTTTCCATCACGAAAGCTTGGGTAAAGACGTCTGGCACATCCACGGCGAATTGGGCCTCCGTGCTTTTCTTTTGCTTCCACTGGAGCTTTACGATCATGGAGCCATCCGGGAAAGGTTGGCCGTTTCCGGGAACGCCGGCCTTGAACGCAGTGATCATCGACGGATTGGCGACGATCACCTTGAGTATGTCGTCTTGCCGGGCGGAAGAAACGACAGGCCAGTCCTCGTATCCCCTGAAGTCGGAGAACGCGATTCCGCTCGGTGATGTCAGCGAGTACTTGTCATGCGGGTAACCGGCCGCGGCCACAAGAACTGCGACGACTGCCACAGTCGCCGCAAGGATCGTAAAGCCCGCGAGACGTTTCACAGCCGCGCGGTTCTCCATCTTTTGTTCGTCCTGCTCTTGCGTTAAAGATTTCGTCACAAGTTCAGACATGGTGTGTTCTCCCTCGCAAAAGAGTTTTCTCGGTCCGATCAACGTGCATGTCGAACGATTGGGATGAAGCCAGGCGTGCGGGAAGCAAAACAGTTGGGGAATCGTACCATGTTTTTTCGAAAGGCCAGAAGAATTTATCTTCAAAGACGATTCCCAGGTGTCGCTTGCCTTTCGCTTGCCAAATCAACTGTGTTCGTTGAAGCAGTCGATGGCAAGTTGAGTATATTGGCCGTCTCGATGAGGTAGCCGTCGGGATCGCGCAGGGTACAGCGCCATTCCCAGCCGACAAGGTCGTTCTTATCCGAATCCCATTCCGGGCCGAGCGTTAGCCGTACGTGAGGTCGGTGCTCTGTCCGACTTCGATGATGTAGCCGTCAGGATCGCGGATGTAGCAGCGTATCTCGCCGTACTTGGGGATCGGCGCGGTGATGAACTCGGCTCCTCGACTCTTCCACAATTCATAGCAAGCCTGAATATCCGCAACGCGGAAATTCATAAAGCTGTTGATGTGATTCGGGTCGGGGACGCTGAGCGTTACCGTCGGCTTGTCCGGTGTCGGCCCGCCCCCAACGTTCAAAATGATCCAGATATTCGCAAGCTGAAGGTAGGGTGGCGCGTTGCCGTCACCCATGCTCAAAATGCGAGCGCCGAAGACCTTTTCGTAGTAGCGGGCCGATCGCTCGAGGTCGGCGACGGTGAGAAAATGTGCGACGCTGAACCCCTCCCGCGGGGGCATCTCGTAGCTCTTCTGATCGACTTGTACCGCGGTCATGGATGGCTCCTTTCGATCCGCTGCTCATTACAAATACGGTATCCCGAGTTCCGCTCCCATTGATGAAAAATCGATCAACAAGAATGGGTCGTCAAAAATCGATTGGCGCTAGTTCAGCAGCGATTCCCAGTCGGCCGGCACCCTCCCTGCGGGTCCGGGGACAGGCTGATTTGTTGGATGCGAATGAGGCGGAAGCAGCTTCGCGCCCTTGACCATTCCCCGCTTTTCGTAGTCGTAGAACCAGTCCTCACCCGGCTCAAAGCTGGTGATGATCGGATGCCCTGTCGCCGCCGCATGCTTGGATGCATGTTGGCTCGGTGAGCTGTCGCAGCATCCGATGTGCCCGCACTCGGCACACCGGCGAAGATGAAGCCACCAACCATCCTGCGAAGCCAGACATTCCACGCACCCGTCGCTGCTGGGTTTCGAAGCGAGATTCAATCCGCCCAGATTCTTCTTCATCTCCGCTTCTCCTTTCGTGTCCTCTGTTCGCAAACGAGTTTTAAGGCACCAACAGAATCTTCCCGATACCACCCTTTTCCGCCGCTGCTTGAGCTTCGGCTGCTTCCCTCAGTGGCAGTTTCTCGCTGATCGGGATCACCAGCTTGCCGTCTCGTACCGCCTCGGCCATCGACTCGAGCGTTTTTCTGTCGAATTGCGAAAAGACCTTCGCTACCTTTACAGACGGGTAATTCGCGGCGTTTTGCGGTGCCCCCACAACGGAGGCATACACTCCTCCCGGCTTGACCTTTGCGATCACCTTTTCGGCGGTTCTTCCGCCGACCGTATCCGCAACCGCATCGAGCGCCGGAAGATTCGCAATCGCCGTATCGTCATCGGTTGCGACCAACTGATCCGCCCCGGCAGTCTTCGCCTCATCCATTTGCCTCTTCAAAACCCCCGCGATCGCAGTCGCCCCGCGTGCCTTCGCTGTGAATACCGCCGAGCGCCCGACACCTCCTGCAGCGCCCACAACGAGAACCGTCTGGCCCGCTTTGATTCCCGTCGCTGCAAGCAGCTGGTTGCCGGTCACCGTCACAAGCGGCAGCGCCGCCGCCTCGATCAAATCCAGTCCATTGGGAACCTTCGCCAGAACCGCTGCTTTCACAACACAAAGTTCCGCGTAAGTATTGTCCGCCATGGCGAACACCCGGTCGCCGGCGGAAAAGCCTTCCACTCCCGGCCCAGTCTTGACCACGGTCCCCGCGACGTCGACACCAATGAGCCCCGGGAACTTCATCGGATAGAAGTCCTTTGTCAGCCCGGCGCGCCGTTTGTAGTCGATCGGATTCACGCTCGCGGCGGCGACCCGCACCAGTACTTCGCCGGAACCCGGAACCGGGTCAGGGTACTCCTCGAACTTCAGCACCTCAGGACCGCCATATTGGTGAAGAACAATTGCTTTCATAGTTCATCTCCTTTCGCCGGCTCTCCGGCCAG
Organism: uncultured Acidobacteriaceae bacterium; assembly: GCA_963835355.1. Classification (GTDB taxonomy): domain Bacteria; phylum Acidobacteriota; class Terriglobia; order Terriglobales; family Acidobacteriaceae; genus Telmatobacter. Next base: position 509,870 of record CAWIFE010000008.1, read on the forward strand.
GGGAATCTAAGCTGTGAACTCGGCGTTCGCGCATCGCTGCGCCTTGGGCAGCAGCCATTCATCGATTCTTTTTAGGATGAATGTCCAGGTCGTGCCATGACGTTTCCGCAAGGTTGACGCCGTAGTACTTTGCAGCTTTCTCGATGTTCGCGAACGCCAAAGCACGGTCGGCATCGGAGACGTCAATGACCTGATCGAACCGCGCGACCGCGTTGCGCACATGTTGCGCGTCGGTCAGTGGCTCTTTGCGCTGCTTCGGAAATGCGTACACGCTGTCGGGTAAGTCACTCTGCGTCGTCAGCCGTCCGTGTTTCTCGTGAGGTTTCCATGTCGCTTCCGGCATGTCTTTGTCATCCCTTCATTGAATTTTTGGCGGGCTGGCGGGTGCTATGCGGCTCTTCGGACCGAATCGGCCGCGATGGGACAATTTAACATGAGGTGTTTCCGCGAATCAATTGGATGATCGAATTGGCGATGCCATCACTCAGCAAGGGTTGGCAGACTTCGTTTCAGGCCGTGCTCCAACAAGACTTAAGCCCCCGCATGCGCTCCCGGTGTGCAATCGGCGTCCCCCAGCGACGGGTCTTCGTCGCAGGGGCAGGGAAGCGATCGGAGTCGAACGGGGACCTGCTTTTGCCATTCGCGGTCTCCACCCACCCGCGCCGTGTCATCCTGAGCGGGGCGTGCCTGCGCCCCGTGATCGCAGCGCGATCATGGGGCAATCCTCGCGAAGGATCTGCGGTCGCTTTTCGCGGCCTTCACCCACCACGAAAAATGGGTGCTCCATCCTGGCTTCGCTAGGGTGGGATAGCACGAACCCAAATCAACGGGCCGTGTATCAGGGCATGAGTTCACTCATGCCGCAAGCGACAGAGGGAGGCGGGGGTTTCAACCCCCGCGCAAACCCGCCCACAAGAATCTCAAATGCAAATTCCGCGGCGCAGCCGCGCTCCCCATGGTGTGTCATCCTGAGCGAGCGCAGCGAGTCGAAGGACCTGTGGTTGCTTTTCGCGATTTTGGCTACTAACGCGGGACCGCACGAACCCAACCTCGACGGCCTTTTATCAGGGCTTGGCTTCAGCCATGCCGAATGAAATCCGAAATGATCCTGGGCTTTAGCCCCTGCGGAATCAAACGGAGGGAGCAGGGACCTTCAGATCCCTGAAAACCGCAGCCGTAACCATCCGGCCTTCAGGCCCGGGAGACAAGCCCCAGCCCGCTTGAGCGGGCGATGGATGGTAGCCCCGGGCGTAAGCCCGGGGAACGAGACCAAACAACGCCACCAGCCCGCGTCAGCGGGCGAAAGAAGCCAGCCCCAGGCTCAAGGCCGGCGCCACAATCCGCATCTTGAGCCTATGCTTGATTTCAGCAAGGCTTTCGGTTCAAATCACTGGCAGGGCCAAGGCTCCTCTCCGCCCTGATAAAAGCCATGAAAGCAGAGAGCAATCGTCGCCGTGATCGACTTCCTTCAGCATTGGCACCTTTGGCAAACCTACCAGCTCATTCGATGGGAATACATGCACGATATTCTTCACTTCTTTAGCGGGTACGTTGGCGCGATTTTCGGGTGCTGGACCTACTTTGCCGTCTCCAGTTGGCGAAAGCGTAAGCGGCCCTGAATGAACCCTTCACCACCGGCCTCACTGATCGGCCACCGGCGCGATTCGCGATGTCAAGCCCCTCTACGTTCTATGCCCCCGCAACCCACTGAAAACATTCGCCAAAAACTTTTCCCAACTTTGCCGATTCATTCCGCGATATCTCCATACTTGTACTCAGTGGTAAAGGTGACGACGATAGGGCGGCGTGGTGATGGTGGTTCCGGTTTAGGCGAGCCGGGATCCCTCGCGCCGCTCATTTTTTTGGAATCGTTCTCCCAAACGGTTTGCACTTCAAAAAGGCGCAGGAAAGAAAGAAGCAAGCCAATTGACGCAAGAGACAACACTAAATCTCGTGAATCTGCGTGTTTGCGGATGCGGCCCGGGAAAGAAATGGGTGCATGAGGTATGGGCGGGTATGGGAACGGTTGCGCTGGGTATCGGTCGCCCCGTAAGTCCTTTGGTTTCAAATATGGAGGTATGCCATACCGGGAGGAGGGTATGTATGTACCGAAAGGTAAACAACACGCAGTCCTCATTGGGCTTCGCTAGCACCGCTAACTCCGCCGGACCGGTCGCCCTTCCGCTCCCTGGCCCTCAGCCCCGCAGTCCCGCCGCCCCTCAGTCCGGCGCCCCTCGTTCCCTTGTTCCCTTGTTCTCTCGTTCCCTTGCTCCCTTGTTCCCTTTCTTGACCCCACCCCCCCATGCCAGTGTGTGAAACTGTGAAACTGTGAAACTGTGGAGCCTTTGGAATGAGGGTCTTACACCCCCTCGTCACACAGTTTCACAGAAACTGTGAAACTGTGAAGCGAAGAAGAAAAGACGGGAAATTGCCCTTCAAATCATTCAAAAACAAAAGGATAGCGGCAAATTGATCGCGGAAAACCGACTGCTGAAAATCGCTGAAAAACAGCCGATTTCCGAAAATCGCTGAAGATGGGTCGCTGCGAGCTTGCTGACCTGCTGACTCGCAAACTTGCTGACTTGCTGACTCGCTAAGTCGCTGCCTTGCCGCTGCTCTACGTGTCGTTCTTCTTCACCAGATACTCCTCGACCAGCACGCTCACCAGAACGGCCGTCGGGATCGCGACCATCGCTCCTGCAATGCCGCCGATTGCCGAGCCGAGCAGCAGAGAAAGGAAGATCGCCAGCGCCGGCAGTTGGACGCGGCTCCTCATGATGCGCGGAATCAGCCACGAGTTTTCAATTTGCAGGTACACGACAAAGAAAATGGCAACGCCGAGCACGCGGCCCCAACTATCGATCGCCGCTACCAGCAGCGCCAGCACCAGCGAAACTGCGGCGCCCAGAACCGGGATCAGATTCAGCAGCCCGGTGAGCACGCCCAGCACGTACGCGTAGCGCACGCCCAGCAGCAGGTAAACGATGGTGCTCGTTGTGCCGAGAATCAGCATCAGGCTTAACTGGCCGACCAGCCACTTCTCCATGCGGCCGGCTGCGCGCCTCAGCGTCGCGTCCAGCCGATGCCGCGGCGTCGTTGGCATGAACGAAAGAAACCAGCGGTACGCGCCATCGCCCTCGAGAATGAAGTAGAGCGTGAGCACGAAGCCGGCGAGCACCTCAACCAGCACGCCCGCCCACGCCCTGAACGAAGTCAGCAGGTATGTCGCCCCGCCGCTCGTCCCCCGCTGGATCCAGGAGATCACGTCGCCGGCGTCAATGCGATCGGCGTAGGGAATCTCCTTGATCTTGTCCAGGATTCCAGGCAGTCGATTGGGCAATTCGCCGGCCAGCGACTGCAGGTCGTTGATGACCGGCGGCAAGGCAAAGAATCCGAACACCGCAAACGCGCCGGCCACGGCAAGCAGAAGAATGAGGATAGCCGTCGATCCGTGGAACGGCTTCCAGCGTCCGATGTGGATCCGCGATGTGGCCTGAACCACCGGCGAAAGCACTACGGCAAACAGCGCCGAGATGTAAAGCAGCGCCAGCATGCCGCGGATCAGCCAAGCCACATAGAGGGCCAGCGCCACGGCGAAGAAGAACAGGATGTGTCCGTGAACGTTTTGCTTGCTCTGCGCGGATTGATTCATACGAGGCAATCCTTACATGCCAGGCTCCTGCGCAGCGATGCCGGTTCACTGCGCACTGCCCACGATTCACGACCCACGGTCACTACCCGCCGACAACCGGCAACTGAGAACGGAGAACTGCGCAGTGTCCAGTGTTCGTCGTTCACTAACCACCAACCACTAATCACTAATCACTAACCACTGCATCTTGCTCACTGTCCGCTGATGATTCCCCCGACAATTCCGCCAAGAAGTCCGGCTGCCGGCGCCTGCGCCACTTCGGGGTGCGGCAGATACTCGTAGATCTGGTTCGCTAGCCGCGAAATAGGCAGCGTCTGCAGCCAGATCGTGCCCGGACCGACCATCCGTGCCAGAAAGATCCCGTCGCCGCCGAAGATCATGTTCTTGATCCCCGGAACCGTCGTGATCTGGAATCCGACCGAGGTTTGAAACGCGCCCACGTGGCCCGGATGCACAAACAGGATCTCGCCGGGCGCGAGATCCTTCTGGATCAACTCGCCGGACAACTCGATCCACGCCGTGCCCACGCCGCCTACCTTTTGCAGCAGGAATCCGCTGCCGCCAAAGATGCCCGCCCCGAGCGATTGCTGGAATCCGACCGAGATCGTCACCTGCGGCGTTGCGCACAAGAATCCGTGCCGGTGCACCATGTACTCCGGTCCCTGTCCAAGCTGCACCGGCACAATGTGCCCCGGCACCCGGGTGGCAAACGAGACTGTGCCCTGGTACTGGATGGCGCGGTACTCGGTCATGAAGATGCTGCCGCCGCCGGCCACACGCTTGACTACGCCGAAAAATCCCCCGCCCCCACCCGCCTGCGTATGCGTTGTCATCTGCACCGCCGCCGTCATCCAAGAGAGCTCTCCGCTCTCTGAAAACACGCTCTCGTTGGGATCGAGCAGCACTTCGAGCACCGGCATGGTGGTGCCCAGAATCCGGGTTTGCATAAGGAGTCCCTCCTGTCAGTGACCAGTGTAATGGCCGCAACGCAGCCACGAAGAGAATGTCTGTGGATTTGGAGAAAGTGGGTCTCTGCAGTGAAATAAAGGCCGGACTTGACCAGCTGGTCGAAAGCTATTGCTCATCGCGATGAGCAATGATGTAGTCCTTGATTCGGTCGTAGACATCGCTCGGAAGCACGCCGTGATCCAGCAAGTCCTGCTTGGTTCGGTAAGGCCTGAAGCGAATAATGCGTCCGGCCCAACTCGGCGTCAAACCGGGAACCTTGGCAAGTTCCGCTGCGCTGGCGTGGTTAATGTCGACGCGAGCCTCGGGAGGCGGGATGGTCTTTGTCTTCGGCGACGCGTGCGTGACGGCCGACTGTGATTCGCTGAATGCTCCGTTCGCCGATGCGGCGATGCAGACCGCGAGCACAGCGATGGCAGCAAATGGCTTTCCAGCTCGCACAGATTCAGTCTCCGATCATGCTGCGCCCGCCATGCATTTATCCAGGTTGGCCAGCACGTGCGGCCACGCATCCTCGTGCCGTTTCTTCGACTCCTCGTCGGGAAAGCCCGCATGCGTCAGGCGAAGCAGAGTGCCGCCGTCTACCGCAATCAGCTTGACCGTCACCTGAGTCTCCGCGCCTTTGGTTGCAGCGGTAAGCCACGTGAGCTCAACAAGCTGTGGGCTCCCCAGGCGCAGGAAGCGTCCGTAGTGCGGATGTCGTTGGCCTTCGAATTCGGTCTCGAAGAAGAAAGCCGCGCCGATTTCGGGTCGCATCGAGACCGAGCCGGGCGCGGCAAACCAGCGATCGAATTGCTCCGTCCAGGCGCGGAAAAGCAGATCGGGAGATACGCTCATCTCGCGCTCGCAGGTAAACGAAAGCGGTCTCTGGGACAGATCGGGCGTTCGCATGGGCGACGATTCTCCTTTCCAGGGTTCCCGCATGAAGGTCAACTAAGTCATTTGACACCAAAAGGGCTTTGCCCGTACCTTGAAAAGAGATGCAGAGCCTCCGCCACCACGGCCATCACCACCATCATGGGACAACCATGCCGGCGGACTGCCATGGCCTGAACTAATCGGCCAGAGAGATCGAAAAGAAGCACTCAAGCCCGCCGGCGAATGACGCTGGTGGGTTTTTTCGTGTTTGGAGAGAAACCTCAACCCCCAACCGGGGACAAAGACAGGATGAGAGATGAACCAGAAAACAGCGGCAATTGATTTTGAAAAGATGGATGGCCTCGTGCCGGGAATCGTGCAGGATTCGCGCACGGGCGAGGTACTGATGCTGGGCTTTTTGAATGCCACGAGCTACGCAAAAACGCAGGAGACCGGCTTTGTGACCTTTTGGAGCCGCACACGCCAGAAGCTGTGGATGAAGGGCGAAACCAGCGGCAACCGGCTGCGCATCGTTTCGGCAGCGACCGACTGCGACAATGACACGCTGTTATTCCGCGTGGAGGTGGAAGGCGACGGCCTGGTTTGCCACGAGGGCACGGTAAGCTGCTTTACGCGGCCGATCGCGATTGGCGCGGAGGTGGCACGTGGGTAGCAAACTTCGACTCGGAATTCCCAAAGGGAGCCTGCAGGATGCGACCATCGCACTGTTCAAGCGCGCAGGATGGAATATTTATGCGGACGGCCGCTCCTATTTTCCTTCGATCGACGATGGCGACATCGAGTGCATGCTGATTCGCGCGCAGGAGATGGCTCGCTACGTGGATCACGGCGTGCTCGACGCTGGACTTACCGGCATTGACTGGGTTGTCGAAAGCGGCCTGGACGTGGCCAGCGTGACCACACTGACTTATGCCAAGCAAAGCCGGCGCAAGGTGCGCTGGGTACTAGCCGTGCCCGAGGCAAGCAGCTACGAAAAAGCCGAGGACCTGGAAGGCAAGATTATCGCCACTGAACTGGTAGAAGTGACCAAGCGCTACTTTGCCTCGAAGGGCGTGAACGTGAAGGTGGAATTCAGTTGGGGCGCGACCGAGGTGAAGCCGCCCATGCTTGCCGACGCGATCGTTGAAGTGACGGAGACGGGCAGCTCGCTCAAGGCCAATCACCTGAAAATCATAGACACCGTGATGGAAAGCGAGACGCACCTGATCGCGAGCAAGGCCGCGCTGGCCGATGCATCGAAGCGGCAAAAGATCGATCAGATTGCGCTTATGCTGCGCGGCGCCATCGATGCGCAGTCGCAGATAGGTCTGATGCTCAACGTGAAGCGAGGCGATCTCGAAAGTGTGCTGGCTGTGCTTCCGTCGCTAAATTCGCCGACCATCTCGCAATTGAGCGATTCGGAGTGGGTCGCGGTGAATACGATTCTGGAAGAGCGCGTGGCTCGCGACGTGATCCCGCGGTTGAAGGCGGCGCACGCGTCGGGAATTGTGGAGTACCCGCTGAACAAAGTGGTGCTGTGACGAGAGACGAACGATGAAGCTGATCCGGACCACAGGACGAAATGCGCGGGAGGCAGCGAAGACGCTGGATGCGCTGGAACGCCGCGGCGGGGCGGCGCTGGACGCGGTGCTTCCTGTGGTGAAGCGGATTGTGGCCGATGTGCGCAAGGGTGGTGATCGTACGCTGCTGCGCTACGCCGCGAAATTCGATGGCCTCGCCGGGCCGAATGCGATGCGTGTGACAAAAGAAGAGATGGCGGCGGCTTGGAAGGCGCTCGATCCAGCTCTGCGCGATGCGTTCACCACGGCTGCCGCGCAGATTCGCGCATTTGCTGAGCGGCAAATGCCGGGATCATGGAGCGAATCGAGCATCGAAGGCCTGACGACGGGCCAGCTTGCGCGCCCGCTCGGGTCCGTTGGCTGCTATGTCCCAAGCGGACGGCATCCGCTGCCTTCGACTTTGTTAATGACGGCCATTCCAGCGCAAGTGGCAGGAGTGAAGCGGATCGTTGTGGTCTCGCCGAAGCCCGCGGAGGAGACATTGGCTGCAGCGCATCTGCTGGGGATCGAGGAGTTTTATCGTCTCGGTGGCGCGCACGCCGTGGCGGCGCTGGCCTACGGTACCGCGAGCCTGCCGCCCGTCGACAAGATTGTCGGCCCGGGAAACCTCTTTGTAACCGCTGCCAAGCGCCTTGTTGCATTCGACTGCGCCATCGACATGCTTGCCGGGCCGACGGAGATCGTGGTGACAAGCGAGCGAGGGAACGCGGCCGACATCGCGAGCGATTTGGTGGCGCAGGCGGAGCATGATCCTGAGGCGCTGGCTGTCTTTGTGACGACGAACGAAAGATTGGCGCGCGCGGTGGTTGCCGAAGGTAAGGAGCGAAGCCGCAACAATGCCCTGGCGCGCGAGGCGCTCAAACGCAACGGAGTAGTGATTGTGGCAGGTTCGGTTCAGGAAGCGCGCAAGATCACGAATCGCCTTGCGCCTGAACATTTGACCGTGGATGCGGCGAGCGATCTCAAATGGATCGAGAACGCAGGATCGGTCTTTGTCGGGCGCTGGTCTGCGCAGCCCATGGGCGACTACATCTCCGGTCCGAATCACACGCTGCCGACCGGCGGCATGGCGCGGGTGCGCGGCGGATTGAGCGTGAACGACTTCATCAAGCTGATCACCGTACAGCAGTACACGGCGCAGGGCATCGAGAAGCTGGGCCCGAAAGCTGCGCTGCTGGCTGACGCCGAAGGACTCGTAGGTCACGCAGAGGCAATTCGAGCGCGCTTCAAAAGGGGGCCCCGTGGCTGAATTCATCTCCACGCTGATTCCTGCCCCGCGTCTTCGCGTACAAGCCATGAAGGGGTATCACCCTCCGCTCGGCAGCCGAGATGCGATGCGGCTGGACTTCAATGAGAACACGCTGGAGTGCTCGCCGAGAGTGCGCGAGACGCTGGCGCAGATCTCGGCAGAAGCGCTGACGCGCTATCCCGAGCGCGAGCCAGTGGAGGCGATCGTTGCCACGTATTTAAGGTTACGCCCGGAACAGGTGGCGCTGACCAACGGCGTGGATGAGGCGATTCACGTACTGTTCGAGACATTCCTCGAGGCGGGCGATGAAGTGTTGATGCCGGTGCCCACGTACACCATGTATGAGGTCTACGCTTCCGCAACGGATGCGCGCGTGGTGACAGTGCAGGCCGCGGACGATTTGCAGTTTCCATTTGAGCGCCTGATGGCGGGCATCACGCCAAAACCAAAATCATTGCGATTGCCAATCCGAACAGCCCATCGGGTTCCGTCGCCACTCGCGAACAATTGCTCTCGCTCGCCGCGCGCGCGCCGCGAGCTGTCCTGTTGGTCGACGAAGCTTACTTTCATTTCTTCGGCGAGACGGTGATGGACCTTGTGGGAGCGCTGCCCAATCTGGTGGTTGCGCGAACGTTTTCGAAGGCTTACGGCCTGGCCGGCCTGCGCCTCGGTCTACTTGCCGGATCCACCGATCTGATGCGCTGGGTGCGGCGCGTGCTTTCGCCCTACAGCGTGAACTCGCTGGCTCTAGCCTGCCTGCCGCCCGCGCTTGAAGACACTGCGTACCTCGACTGGTATGTGGGCGAAGTGCTGGCCGCGCGCGCGGAGTTCGAAGCGGCGCTCGATGCTGCGGCAGTGCGCCGCTGGCCGAGCAGGACGAATTTCGTTTTGGTCGAGATCGGCGCGCGGCATGCTGAGTTTGTGCGCCTGATGCGCGAAGCCAGCGTTCTGGTCCGCGACCGATCGAGCGATCCAGGTTGCGATGGCCGCGTCCGCATCACCATCGGAACGCACGCACAGATGAGGCAGGCCGTTACGGCGTTGAACAACGCGCTGGCGACGTTGCGGACGGAAAGCGGCAAACAATGACAGTGAAGAAGAACAAAACGGCGGGCATGCGAGCGGGTTTGCGTACGGCAACCGTCGCGCGCAACACCAACGAAACGCGCATCGAGATCGAGCTGACCATCGAGGGTCAGGGACAATACAAAGTCGCGACCGGCATTCGTTTCTTCGATCATATGCTGGAGCTGTTCACGCGGCATGGGGCATTTGACCTCGACCTCGCTTGCAAAGGCGATCTGGATGTCGATCAACACCATACAGTGGAGGACGTTGGAATCGCGCTTGGTGAGGCGTTTGACCGTGCGCTCGGCGACAAGCGCGGCATTCTTCGTGCAGGCTATTTTGTAATGCCGATGGATGAGACGCTCGCCATTGCTGCGGTCGATCTGAGCGGTCGCGCCGCCTTTGCGGTGGACATGAAGGTTCGCACGCGGCTGGTGGGCGATTTGCAGACCGAGCTGGTGACGGACTTCTTCGAGGGGTTCGCGCGTGGGGCACGGGCCAATGTGCACGTGAAGACGATGTACGGACGCTCCAATCACCACAAGATCGAAGCCATCTTCAAGGCATTCGCGCGTGCGCTGCGCGTGGCCTGCTCGCGCGACAAGCAATTGGGCAAGATGCTGCCTTCGACAAAAGGGCTGCTCTGATGCGCGTCACCGTCATCGACTACAAGGCCGGAAACCTGACCTCGGCGCTGAAGACGTTGCGGCATCTCGGCACCGAAACGGTCGTGACCGACGGCGATTTATCGTTGGTTGAGTCGGCGGAACGCATTGTGCTTCCAGGTGTGGGCCATTTTGCAGCGACGGAGCGGCTAGATGCAACGGGGCTGACGGGTGCTATCCGAGCGGCGATTGCGCGCGGCATTCCGTTCCTCGGAATCTGTGTTGGGATGCAGTGGCTTTACGCGGGATCTACCGAAGCGCCTCAGCAGCCGGGGCTCGGGCAGTTTCCGGAATCGTGCACGCGCTTTGCAGAGGGCCAGGAAAAAGTCCCCCACGTCGGTTGGAACTCCCTCGAGGTGCGGCCCGATTCCAAATTGCTCGCGGGTGTCCAGCCCGGCGAGTTCGTCTACTTTACGCATTCATACAAAGGGCCTGTTACAAGCGATACTGCTGCGGTGACGCAGTATATTGAGCCGTTCGCAGCAGCCGTTGAGCGGGGCAATGTGATGGGTGTGCAGTTTCATCCGGAGAAATCAGGCGAGACGGGGCTGAAGATTCTGCGCAATTTTCTTGCGTGGCGGGCGAACGGAACCGCATGCTGACCAAGCGCATCATCGCTTGCCTCGACGTGCACGCGGGCCGCGTGGTGAAGGGTGTGCAGTTTGTCGATTTGGTGGACGCCGGCGACCCGGCGACTCAGGCGGCGCGGCATGCGCGTGAGGGAGCCGACGAGATCGTACTACTGGACATTACGGCGACGCACGAAGGACGGCAGACGCTGCTCGATACGGTGCGGCGCACCGCGCGGGAGTTATTCGTGCCGTTCTGCGTGGGCGGAGGGATCAAGTCGGCGCGCGATGCGGAGCAGGTATTCGAGGCTGGCGCGGACAAGGTGAGCATCAACTCAGCGGCGCTGGCCGACCCCACGCTCATCAGCGTCATCGGCGCGAGCTTCGGCGCGCAGGCTGTTGTCGTCGCCATCGACGCACGGCGCGACCCAGAGGCCTCGGACCCAGTGCGCGATGCGCAAGTGCATGTGCACGGAGGCCGGCGCCCCGTCGGTCGAACAGTCGTTGAGTGGGCACGCGAAGCCGAGCAGCGCGGCGCTGGCGAGATTCTGCTCACTTCGATGGACTCCGACGGAACACGCGCAGGCTTTGATTGCGAATTGACCGCTGCGGTGAGCGAAGCCGTCGGCATTCCCGTGATTGCTTCGGGCGGCGCGGGAACCGTGGCGCATTTTGCCGACGTTTTCGGTCGCGGCAAAGCCGATGCAGCGCTCGCGGCCAGCATTTTTCATTTCGGCCTCTCAACCTCGCGATCGCTCAAAGAAGCGCTTGCGCTGGCCGGCGTTCCGGTGAGGCTGCCATGTTGATTCCTTCAATCGATCTGATGGGCGGCCGCATTGTCCAACTTGTGCAGGGCGAAAAGCTCCGCCTGGCTTTTGATGATTTTGAATATTGGATCGGGAAGTTCTCCAAATTCCCCTTAGTCCAGTTGATCGACCTTGATGCGGCAATGCGCCAGGGCGACAACTCCGCGCTCGTCGAGCAGATTGCCAAACGGCTCCCGGTGCAGGCGGGCGGAGGAATCCACACGATTGAGCGCGCTCGGCAAGTGCTGGACGCAGGTGCGAAGCGCGTCATCATCGGTTCCGCGCTTTTCACGGCGGAGGGCGCTGTAAACATGGCATTCGCTTCGGAGCTGGCTGACAGCGTGGGCGCGGAGCGCGTCGTGGCTGGAATCGATACGAAAAACGGCCGCATTGCCGTCAAGGGCTGGAAGGCGCAGATTGCGCTCGCGGCCGACGACGCGATCCCGCACCTTGAGCCCTACGTTGCAGCATTTCTTTATACGCACGTCGATACGGAAGGAACGATGCAGGGCTTTCCCATTGAAACCGCCGCGCGTCTGCGCAAGCTCACGCAACGTCAGCTCATCGTCGCAGGCGGCATTCGCAGCCAGCAGGAAGTGGATGCGTTGCACGCGATCGGAGCCGACGCCGTAGTGGGGATGGCGGTATACACAGAGATGCTGGCGGTGTAACGCGGGCGCCTACGCGCACGCCAAATAGCCCGGCAAGAGCAATTGGGACGGAGCTGGTTCGGCTTACACGGAATCGATAGTTTTGTCGGCATCGCCGACCGCGTTGCTGGTTTCAATGCGCGTGGCGCGCAGCAAGCGTGCAATCTGCTTGAGATGGAGCTGGACCGCATAGGCGCGCAAAAGCTCGGCCTGCGAAAATCCGATGCCGGTGTGGCGAACCTCGTCCATGCGCGCTTCCAGGTCGGCAATGTCCTGCTCCAGGTTGATTCCCTCGGCTGGCTCGCGGAAGCGCCACTTATGAGTGCAGCTGGCCGCATAATTAAAGCCGGTGCGAATGTCGGCGGCAAGACGCGAGAGAGCGGGCTCCAGTTGCTGCGCGAAGCGGTCTGCGTGGCTGTCTTTTACCGCAAGCTCAAGCGCAACAAGCGCGTCATAAAGAGAGCGGCCAAACTGCGAGAGCATGCTCAGGCCCTCTCGCCAGCCGGGGCCGCTCGGTTCGTTCCGCGCGGCTTCGAGCAGTTGGCTGTTGCCGCGGAGCAGAGCCAGAGCATCCTCGCGCAAGGCAGGCAGATTCTGCGACGGCTCGCCGCGAAAGCCCTCGAGAATCGCCTCGAAGAAGCTGCCGAGCAGGAAAAACTCCTGGGCCAGGCCGTCGCGGAGCCATAAGCGTGCTCGGTCGGGAAAAACGAGCGTGGTGACCGCGAGCGCGACGACGATGCCAAGTAGCACTTCACCAACGCGATCAAGCGCCAATTCCCATCGTGGGCCGGATTTGGGGACGAGCATGATGATGGTGATGGTGACGGCGGCAAGGCGCGAGCTGTTGCGAAGACTGAGCAGGCCGCAGACGACAATCGCGAGCACGACAGCGAGTATGTAATTCCATGGCGGCGTGCCGAAGACTGAGCAGGCAAAGCCGAACGCCGCGCCCATGAAAGTCCCAAGGAGACGGTCGCGCGAAGCCGTGACAGTTGAGCCGACATTCGATTGCAAAACGATGATGGCGCTGATGGAGCCCCAGTAGCCGTCGCGCAGACCGAAACGCAATGCCAGCCACCAGCAGAGCGCCGCGGCGAGTGCGGTCTTGGCCGCGTCGATGAGCAGGCGGCGTCGCTCGAAGGTCAACAGGCCCTGGTTGCTGCCGCCTTCCACGCGTAGCCTTGCAACGAGTTGATGCTGGGACCAAGTCTTCTTGGCTTTCAAGCGCATGAATGCGATCCAAAGTTCAGCATTGTCGCGCTATTAGGATAGTTTGTGGCGCGCTGATGTGAACAGTTTGCGTCCGGGATCACGAGCGTTAATAAGCGCGGTCGGCATTGACGGGGCGGAGCAAGTCCTGGGATAGGATGGAATCGAGGAGCGAGCGCCCGTCGTGCGCAAGAAACCGCATGCTGCGAGTCGGATACCCAGCCACTCTACCTATTGAGTTATTCCTCGATTTCCCCGGGGGGATCGAGCTGATCCCTGTGTCGGACAAGATGGATCATGACGTGGAGATCGAGGTCTGGATTCCCGACCCCTATTCCACCAAGGCGATTCGTGCATGGCCGCGCCTGCGCGGTGTGAAACTGGTGCTTGCCATGATGGCGGGAACGGAGTGGGTTCCGGGGACGGTTGGGCCGCACGTGACAATTTGCAATGCGCGCGGCGCGCACAACATTGCGACCGCCGAATGGACGATGTCGGCCATCCTGGCCACGCTAAAGTACATTCCGCTCTATCTCGACATTCAGCGGTCGGGCGTGTGGAAACGGCGTATAGAGGCAAGTGCACATTATGCGGCGATTACCGGCAATATGAGCGCAATGTATCCGCCGGTGTTGCAGGAAGAGCTGACGGGCAAGACCGTATTGCTGGTGGGGTACGGAGCGATCGGCAAGGAGATTGAGCGCAAGCTGCAGCCGTTCGATGTGAATATGTTGCGCGTGGCGCGAAGCGCCCGCAGCGAGCCCGAGGTTCACGCCGTGAGCGAATTGGACTCCCTGCTGCCACGCGCGGATGTCGTGGTTTTGATCCTTCCCGCAACCGCGGAATCCCGCGGGCTTATCGGCACGCGGCAACTCGGGCTCCTCCGGCAGGGAGCTTTGCTGGTGAATGCCGCTCGGGGGCCAATTGTAGATACGGATGCCCTGGTGGAGGCGCTCAATTCCGGGCGAATTCGCGCCGCGCTTGACGTAACCGATCCCGAACCCTTGCCTGAAGGGCATCCGTTGTGGAAGTGCCCAAATCTGCTTCTGACCCCGCATATCGGCGGATCGACACCACAGTTTGCGCCGCGAGCGCTGCGCACCGTGGCCGACGAATTGCGGCGCTATATGAAAGGTGAGCCCCTGCAGAATGTGGTGCAGGCGGCCAGTTAAGCATTGGCTGCTGCGCGGCGCCAGTCGCGCAGACCAATTACAGCGAGCGGCACAAAGGCCGCATAGAGCAGCGCCGTGACGCGCAGATCTTTGTAGAGATACTCGCCAACGTAAATCGTGTCGACGACAATCCAAAGCCACCAGTTGGCGATATGCCTGCGCGCCTGCCACCAAGTAGCCACCAGGCTGTAGCTCATCAGCGCTGCATCGAGATACGGGAGCGCGGCGCCCAGATGCCTGGCGAGTGTGCCCAACACAAAGCTTCCGGGAATTCCAAGGCCAACTGCAATCAAGAGACTCGAACGCGAGAGCGGCTCGACGCGCACCTCGCCATCCTCGCGCACGCTGCGCTGCCAATGCCACCAGCCATACACGGTGAAAACGACGAAAAAAGCCTGCAACAGGGCATCGGAAAAAAGTCCGGCGCGATAAAACACAAGGATATAGATAAGGATCGACACCAGCATGATCGGCCAGCAGATGAGCCAACGCTTCGTGGTCATCCAGATTCCCAGCGCGGCTGTCGCAGCACCCACGGTCTCCAGTCGATTCGCGGCGAAATAGGCGGTGACGGTCGGCCAGATCGTCATTGAGCCGTTCTCTTTCTCTCGCGAGCAGCATCGCGGTCGCGAAGTGCACCGAGCAGCGCTCTGCCCGGTGCACTCGAGAACCAGCGCGCGTGGCCAACAAGCCAGCCGTCACAGGCCATTGCAGCTTTTTCTTCCGAACGCAGGACGCCGAGAAAGTAGTCCGCCTCGGAAAGCGCAAATTCGGCATGGCAAAGCGCGGTCATTGGCGCTAGCGCGGCAGACTCTTCACTTGAGAGCGGCCGGATGGATTCGTAGCCATCTAGAAGCGCCTCGAGATGATCAAGGTGGATGGACACATCGTCAGGGTGCGCCGGATCGTTGACGAGCGCGAGCCACTCGACGATGTTGCGTTCGATGGCGTGCGCGATGTCGTGCACGGCGTTGGTACGGTCGGCGAGGCCGAAGTCGATGATGGCCGTGGCGTGGGCGGTCAGATTGGCGCTCGGTTCCGAATCGCTCCAGAAAAGATTGGAGGCGTGAAGATCGTTGTGGGTCCAGAGCGGGGCAAGCGCAGGCAGAAGCGGTGCAAGGTTCGTGTGAAATGGTGCGAGAAATTCGAGCGCTTGCTCGGCGCACGCGTGGACAGACCCAATCGCGGAGACTGACGGACGTGCGGCGAGGTAGCGTTTCATCGCGGCGAAAGGATCGATGGCGGCGAAGATGGTGAAGCTGGCGACGAGTGGGCGCGGCTCGCGGAGCGGCGCGTTGAAATTCTGAGCGGCTAGATGGAGACGCGCAAGGGCCGCGCCGGCTGAAAGTGCGTGAGAAGCGCTGCGGAACGGCGTCCAGGAGATGGCGTCTTCGTAAAGATCGATGCCTGGCGGAATCTCGTGTACCTCATAGGTCCAGTCGCCGATTTTGATGGCCGTTTCGCCGCTCGTGGAGGCTAGGACGCGCGGAACAGCCGCGCCATATGTAAGCAGATGGGAAAGAAAGCGGTGCTCCTCGAGGAGTCCTTCGCGATCGCGCACGGCTCGGTGATGGCGTTTGATGAAAACGCGTGCGCTTTGCGTGGCGACGACGCCAGCGGCGGAAAATGGGCGTGGGCTCGCGGAAAGAATGTGTGTGGGTTCGCCCAGCTCGGGAAATTGGGCGAGAAGCGGTCGCAACTCGGCGAGCGTGAGCGGAGGCCAGTCGGGATCGACCAGCGAGCCGTCCATGCCGTGGGCTCTTGCGGTTTCGCTCTTTGCAACTTCGTCTTTCATCCGGTCCAATGGTTCTAGAAAGTATAGTGAGCGTCGAGGCGCACGGTCGGCGGCGCACCGAGCCAGACAAATGTGTCGCCGTAACTGGCGCCGGTGTCGGACCAATAGTGTTTGTTAGCGATGTTGTCGGCGTAAATGTGGAACGTGACGCGGCCCTGCTCGCCGCCGGGCGTGTAGCGCGCGCCGAGGTTGAAGAGGTTGTAGCTGGGCACGCTCACTTGATCGTCGCGCGTGGCTTCTTTGCGCGAGGTGTAACTCCAGCCGGGCATCAGGTGAACGCCGCGCAGGCGAGGCACGGTGAGATCGGCGAACACATTTGTGTGCAAGTGCGGCACGTTGATCACCTGCTTGTTATTGAATGAGGTCGTGCCAGTGTCGGTCGAAACCGCATTCAAGGCCGAGGCGGAGCCGTTGAGACGTAGCCAGTTTGCTGCTTTGCCTTCAGCGTTGAGCTCGATGCCGTCGTGTGTTTCGCGGCCTTCCTGCTCGAAGCAGAGATTGTTTGATGCGGTTGGATCGAATACGTCTGGCCCGCAGACGATGTCGGGAGCCCCCGAAATCACCTTCGGGTAGAAAAATGGTGCGCGCATGCGGAAGAGCGCGGCAGTGAGCAGAATGCGCTTGCCCAGGCTCGTACTTGGCGCCGATCTCAGCCTGGCGCGTGAAAAACGGCGCGAGAAACTGGCTGCCGTTGTCGGTCCAGAATGGCCCTTGCGGACCGAGCGACAACATCACGCCGTAATTCGAATAGAGCGTGAGGTTCTCGATTGGGCTGTATGTGACGGCGAATTGCGGCAGCCAGATAGGCTTGTCGGTGATGGTGGGCGGCGTGGTGGGATCGGTAGCCCAAAGCGAGTAATTGTGATCGAGCAATGAATCGTAGCGGGCGCCGGCGATGAGCTGAATGCGGCCGGGAAGATGAACGCGATCCTGAATGACGTCGGAGGACTGGCGGCTGTCTTCCCACAAGCGGCGCGGGCCGGCAGTCTCGAATGGATATTCAAGAGAGTTAGGGTCACCGGGCGTTGGAAAGGACGCGATGGGTTGGTAGATGTTTTCGGAGCCGACGTAGGTGTATACCGCGCCGTCCTGGACAATGCCGTCGGAGGAGTAGGGATTCGCTGCTGTGTAGAAGCCGGGCTCTTGCACGCTGCGTAGGAAGACTACGCCGCCGACGGTGATGTCTTGCGTCACCGCTCCCGTCTTGATGTGACCGGTCAGCATGGCTTCGGCCTCGGCGTCGATGCGCAACTCACCGGGGTTGCGGTAGTCGTAGATGTCGTAGGTTCCATCAGGAGCAAAAAAGAATGGATAAGGCGCGGAGCCGGTGTTGCACTCGGCTTCGTAGTAGCAGCCGTATGCGTAGATCACATTGTCCTGGATGAGCGAATGGCTGAGGCTGGCGGAGCCGAAAGCGAGCCATGAGGGCGAAAATGTGCGGTCGAGGCGAGCGTTGGTATTGAACGTGTCGTAGGTATCAGGAGGGCCCCACGGCTGATCTCCGACCATCGTTGAGCGGTAAATGCGGTTGATATCAGGCAGCGTGGTGCCGCCGAGAAGTTGATAGCCGCTGCCGTCGCGCTCCGTCTTGTGCTGATATTCAAAATCTCCTTTGAGGATGGTTGCGGCATTCAACTTCCAGTCCACCGCGCCTGCGCCAACCGCGCGCCAGCCGTCGGTGTCATTCATATAGGAAGCGATTCTTTCGCCCGCCAAATTGACGCGCGCCCCCACTTGCTTGCGATTGCCAAAAAGATGGCCGAGGTCGACGGCGCCATAGGCTGAGCCGCGATGATCGGTGGCGAGATCGAGGGCCTGGATGTTTGCCGGACGCTTGGTCACATAATCGATAAGGCCGCCCGCGGAGGCCACGCCGGTCTCCACGGCGGCGATTCCTTTGAGGAATTCGACAGCCTCCTTGTTTTCGAGCGGCACGTCTTGCTCGCCGGCGATGGTCATGCCGTTGACTTCGAATCCTGTAGCGAGATCGATGGGGAATCCGCGAATCTGGTAGTTGCCGTAATAACCCACAGGCACGTAGTCGTCACCGACGGAAGCGTCGTTCTGGATGAGATCAGAAAGCAGCCGTGAGACCTGGTCGTTAAGCAGGTCGCGCGTAACGACTGACGCCGAAAGCGGAGTGTTTTTGAGTTCGGCGTTGTCGAGTATGCCCAAGGTGATGGATCCGGGAAGGTAGTCATCTTCCACTTCGCCATGGACGATGACCGTTGTGGTAACGGGAGCGGGCTTTTCCTGCGTAGGGCTTGGGTTCTGTGCGGTCGCTTGCGTCGCCGAAGAGGAACCGGTCGACGGCGGAGGCGTGGCTTGTGCGGACAAATGTGCGGGAAAGAGCAATGCAAGGCAGACGGCCAGCGAGAAAACCTTCGCCAAGGGATGGCGGAAACGGCCCGGGAACGATGATCGTGTGCTGGCGATGACTGCGGCTGCGCGCATTTGGATCCTTCGTTTCAGTGTGCCCATGAAACAAAGGAGCTTGCGCCGCGAAGGGAGGTGAAGAAGAAGGCCGCTCGGTTGGAGAAAACTTCCCACGCCGGTATTATCCGGATCGGGTTCGAGGGTATCTCTCAGCCCCACGATTCGTGGAGCACCCCTGTTTCAATCATCCGATTGAAACACCCCGCACGCGCGCTTGGCAAATTGGCGTCGCGTTCCTCAAAACCGGTCAGCGACTGGCCGCTCTCGCAGGCATGTGGAAAGCATGACTGCCATTGGCCGAATGGCCCGGCGATGCCTGCGCCGCCAGGGCGGCGATGGAAGCGTTGGAAAGAACCTGCAACATCGCCTGCTGGGCCCTGACCCAGACTGGATGCGCGGGGCAGCGCGCTTTTCTCGGGCAGGATCGGCCGTGCATGAGACAGACGTTGAGGCATATCGCGCCATCGATGGCTTCAATCACCTCGCGCATCGAGGTATGGCGGCCGCGGGGCGTGATGCGGAAGCCTCCCGATTGGCCACGCTGGGACGAGATAAGTTCGGCGCGCGCCAGAGACTGCAACACCTTGGACAAGAAACTTTCAGGAGCGCCCGTAGCCTGGGCGAGCGAGGGAAGGGAGACGCGCCCCTCGGACGGCAGCACGGCCAATTGAATCATCACGCGGACGGCATAATCGGCGGCGCGCGTGAGCTGCATGGATGAGTTGGGTCGCATCATTGCATTGTCCGCCGCTACAACGTTTCCTGAAGCCGAACGCCCTGGCAAAAGACGGCCTACGGACAGAAACGACGGTTGCGGTCAAGTCGGCAGCGTAATTCAATACGTCACAAGCCGATGTGCCTTTCATCACAGACCCGTGGTCGCGGCGGATTGTAGATTCACTTTTCCAAGTCAAATTGGAGAAAAACAGTCCACAATGCTCCGCGCCAGCCCCGCCACCTTTTCCCGCTCGCCTGACCCGGCGTGAAGGTCCGGTGCGGTTGTGGCATTTGGTCATGGAGGTTCGCATGATGCATCCGGCGAGAGCTGAAGAGTGAAAGGAACGATCAAGACCTTATGAATGCCTATCCTGCAGTGGATCCGATTCCTTTGCCGGCGCCGGTGTGGCTGCTGAAGCTGCTGCACATTGTGACGCTGTCGCTGCATTTTGTGGCCGTCGAGATGCTCCTGGGTGGGTTGCTTCTGGCGATTTTGCTCAGCCTGTTTGGCAAATCGGCAAACTCGCTGGTGACGGCGCGAGCGCTGGCGCGGCGGCTGACGGTGGTGATGACGTTTGTGATCAACCTGGGGGTGCCCCCCCTCTTGTTCGCACAGGTGCTGTACGGGCGGGCGCTGTACACCAGCAGCGTGCTGATCGGGCTCTATTGGATCGCGCTCATCCCGACGCTAATGCTGATCTACTGGTTGCTTTACAAATTCTCAGCCCGACTTGAGGCGGGGAAATCGGCATGGTGGGTGGGTTTGATGGCGTGGCTGCTGGCAGGCAGCGTGGCGCGCGTGCTGTCGACGAATATGACGCTGATGCTGCGTCCCGAGGCGTGGCGCGGGATGTATTCGGCGTCCGCGATTGGAGCGTTTCTGCCCACGGGCGATCCGACGCTGGAGCCGCGTTGGCTGCTGATGATGGCGGGGGGGCTTCTGATCGGCGGATTGTGGCTGGTGTATCTGGCGGGACGTAGCACATTCACCGCGGATGAGAAGAGGTTTGTGGCGGGACTGGGCGGCAAAGTAGCTGCCGGGTTCGGGATCGTCTATGTTGCCGCGGGACTTTGGGCGGCCAGTGTGCAGCCTGATGTGGTGAAGCAGGGACTTGCCGGCCACGCTTTGTATCCAGACTATAAGTTTGCCGGATTCGCCGGCTACGGTTGGATCGCGCTGGTCGCAGCGGCGGTCGTCGTGGGCGCAATCGCGGGATTTGGCAAGATCAGCGCCGGATGGCTTGGCTGGGCCGGTGTGCTGGTTGCGGTGCTCGTGGAGATCATGCTGACGGTGTATCGCGACGGCGTGCGCGATGTGACGTTGTTGAGTAAAGGCTACGACGTGTGGGACCGGGTGGTCGTCACAAATTGGAGCGTGGTGGGACTGTTCCTCGTGCTCTTTGTTTCCGGCCTGGGAGTGATTGGGTGGCTCGTGTCGGTGGTGGCGCGCGCACAGAAAACCATGGAGGGCACGGCTTAGGTTATGAGCGAATCGGCGATTCCAGCAAATATCGTGCAGGAACACATGGAGAACGGCGACGTGAAGACGCGGCGCGCGTTTCTGGCGGCGGCGGGCGCTGCGGGCGTTTGCTACGCCGCTGCGCTGGCATACCCCGTGTACCGTTACCTGGCCTCACCGAGCGAGATGGCGCTGAGCGCATCGGCTGTGACCGAGGTGACGCTGAAGGACGCACAGAAGCTGCCACCGGGGTCGGTGCTGATGTTCAAGTTCGGGCCCTCACCGGCAATGCTCATCCATCACGAGGACGGACGCTGGGTGGCGCTGACGGCCGTCTGCACGCATCTGGGCTGTACGGTGCAGTACGAGCCGCAGGCCGATCGCATTCACTGCGCGTGCCATGGCGGCGTGTACAACCCTTACACCGGCGCGAATGTGAGCGGGCCGCCGCCGAAGCCGCTCAAGCTTTTCAAGGTTGCGGTGAACGATACGGGCGTCGAAGTGTCGCGGACATAATCAGTGCGGCCGTTGTTCAACGTTCCAATCGTCGCGAAGCAGGGAGCAGAGTTCATGGGAATCCTGGAAGCATTCAGCTTGAAGGGAAAAAACGCGCTGGTTACTGGTTCCGGTCAGGGCCTCGGAGCCGGGATGGCAATCGCTTTTGCGCAGGCAGGCGCGAACGTCACGCTGCACAACTACGACAAGGTGCTCGATTCAACGATCGAGGAAGTGAAGCAAACCGGTGCACGGTTCATCACGCGTTCGGGCGACGTGTGCGACAAGGCGATTTGCCGGATGCTCGTGGACGACACAGTAAAGGAGTTCGGGTCAATCGACATTCTGGTGAATAACGCCGGCACAATCAAGCGCGCGCCGGCAGCTGAGCATTCTGAAGAATTCTGGAACACGGTCATCAACACCAATTTGAATGCGGTATGGTTCCTGAGCCAGTACGCGGGCCGGTTGATGCTGGCGCAGGGTCACGGCAAGATCATCAACACGGCGTCGCTGCTCTCGTTCCAGGGCGGCATTCTTGTGCCCGGCTACGCGGCAGCCAAGGGCGCCGTGGCACAGCTCACCAAAGCGCTTGCGAACGAGTGGGCCGACAAGGGAATCAACGTGAATGCCATTGCGCCGGGCTATATGGCCACGGACAATACGGCGGCGTTGCGCGCCGATCCCGTTCGATCCGCCGCAATCCTGAGCCGGATTCCGATGGGACGCTGGGGCCTGCCATCCGATCTGGCTGGCGCGGCGGTGTTCCTGGCTTCGGATGCGGGCAATTACGTGCAGGGGCATGTGCTGGTGGTGGACGGCGGATGGCTTTGCCGGTGAATCAGAGCCGCGCTGGGCGCGCACTGGGGATCGAGCAGCGCAGAGGACGAGAAGCATGACGACAAAGACAATGGCGGCGAATGTTTACGGCTGGATGGATGAGCGGCTAGGGATCTCGGAGTTGGCCGCCTTTGCGCGGAAGAAGACGGTCCCGGTCCATGCGCAATCCTTCTGGTACTACTGGGGCGGCATCACGCTGTTCCTGTTTATGCTGCAGTGTTTCACCGGCGTGCTGCTGCTGGTGTACTACCGGCCGGGCGTTGAGGCGTATGAATCGGTACGGCAGATCACGTTTGTGATGAACTTCGGCTGGCTGATCCGCTCCGCGCACGCATGGGCCGCCAACCTGATGCTGTTCACGATCCTGGTGCACATGTTCTCAGTCTTCTTTATGAAGGCCTACCGCAAGCCACGGGAGTTCGGCTGGCTGAGCGGCATGGTGCTGCTGGCGCTGGCGGCGTGCTTCGGCTTTTCCGGCTACCTGTTGCCGATGGATGAGCTGAGCTATTTTGCCACCAAGGTTGGGTTGCAGATTCCGGTGGCGATTCCATGGATCGGGCCGGCGATTGCCAACATGCTGCGCGGCGGGCCGGACGTAACCGAGTTTACCGTGCAGCGCTTCTTCGCGCTGCATGTTGTAGTCCTTCCAGCATTGTTCATTCCACTGCTCGCGTTCCACTTGTGGCTGGTGCAGCGCCACGGGAACGCCATGCCTGAGAGTGAGGAAGCCAAACCAGCCGCCGAACGCCGGTCGATGCCGTTCATGCCGAACTTTCTGCGCAAGGACATTGCGATGTGGATCATCTCGCTCAATGTGCTGGCGCTTCTGGCTTCAGTGTTTCCGTGGGCGCTGGGCAAATCGTACGATTCGCTGGCGCCCGCGCCGCTCGGTATTCATCCCGAGTGGTATTTCATGAGCCCGTTCGAGATGCTCAAGATGCTGGGCTCCGTGCTTCCGGGCGAAGCGGGCGAGATCGCGGGGATGCTCTTGTTCACGCTGGGCATTGTGCTCTGGATTCTGATTCCGTTCTACGACACGAGCAAGGAATCGGGGCGGCGCGGGCGCGCGGCGCACTACTTCGGATTGCTGGCGGTTTTTGCGCTCGTTGCCACAACTGTGATTGGCTACTGGACGATTCGGTAAGGACTGAGGACGATGAACTATCCATTCTGGGACATTCCCTATCTCGGGTCGGGCTGGGTGATTGGCATCATCGCCATCTTCCACGTCATGATCTCGCAGTTTGCCGTGGGCGGCGGGTTGTATCTGCCGCTGGCCGAGCGGAAAGCTCTGCGCGAGTGCCGCAATGACTGGCTCGCCGAGCTGGTGGGCTACTCGAAGTTCTTCCTCATCCTGACCGGGGTGTTCGGCACCATTTCCGGCGTGGGCATCTGGTTTGCGATCGGGCTGACGAATCCTGAGGCGACCAGCACGCTGATCCACAACTTCGTCTTCGGCTGGGCCATCGAGTGGGTGTTCTTCATGGTCGAGCTGACGACGGCAGCCGTTTACTACTACACGTGGAACAAGATCGACGCGAAATTACACCTCATAGTCGGCTGGGTTTACGCCGGAGCGTCGGTGTGCACGCTCATCATCATCAACGGCATTCTGACATTCATGTTGACGCCGGGCGATACGTGGCTCGGTGTTGCGGGCACGGGACACGAGGCGAGCAAGTTCTGGAACGCGTTCTTCAATCCGACGTACTGGCCGAGCCTGCTGCTGCGCACCTGCGTATGCGCTTCACTGGCCGGTATCTGGGCCCTCATCAGCGCCAGCCGCATTGACGGCCACACGCATGCGGCGCTCAAATCGTCGCTGGTGAAGTGGAGCGTCAAGTGGCTGGTGCCGTCGTTCGTGGCCATGCCGTTTCTTTTCATCTGGTACCTCTTCATGGTTCCTCAAGCGCAGCGGGCGCTGCTCACGCTGGGCATCGATACCATGGGCACCGGCACGTTTTCGACCGTCACACGCATGGCACTCTTGATCGTCATGACTTCGGCGACGATTATCGGCGTCGCATATTACCTGGCGTACCGGAATCCGACGGACTTCAACACCGCGCACGCGGTGGCGATCCTGCTGCTGGCGCTGGTGGCGACGGGCGCGGGCGAATACTCGCGCGAGATGCTGCGCAAGCCTTACGTAATCGGGCGCTGGATGTACTCGAACGGCGTGCGCGTGCCCTATGCGATCAAGATCGACCGGGATGGTTATCTGGCGCACTCGAACTGGGTGTGGAACGGCGCGGACACGAGCTACTCGCGCGGCGAGGCGATTTTCCGCGGCGAGTGCGGCGCGTGCCACACGCTGAACGGCTACCGGCCGCTGGCGAAGCTGCTTGCCGGGCGCGACCGCGCCAACATCGAAAGCTTCATCACGATGCTGCACGAGTACAAGCCCGACTCTCCGTACCACCACTTCATGCCTCCGATGGTCGGGACGCAGCAAGACGTCGACGACCTGGCGAACTTCCTGAACGCGCAGGTGAATCCGCCGGCAACGAGCGGGCAGAAGCCGATGCAGACGGCGGAAAAGTAACGGCAGCGGTGTTCGCGAAGCTAGCGGAGTTAGCAGGTCAGCGCGTGAATTCGCCGCGGCGGACAAATCCGCAAATCTCGGGACAAATTTCCGAAAACGAAACTGCAAAATAGCGAAATTCAAGAACTGTGAAACTGAGACTGTGAAACTGTGAAACTGTGGCTGCAAGTTGTTGATACTAAAGGCTCCACAGTTTCACAGTTTCACAGTTTCACACACAGGCATGGGGGGGTGGGGTCTGGAGTATGGGGGGGTGGGGTCTGGAGTATGGGGGGGTGGGGTCTGAAAGCAGCTTCCAGCTCCTAGCTTCCAGCCTCTAGCTTTTCGTGCTGGGGCAGGGACATCGAGAAAAGAGGAACAGAAAGGCAGGGACCAAGGGAGCAAGGGAGCAAGGGAGCAAGGGAACGCAGAAGCAGGGAGCAAGGGAGCAAGGGAGCGGGAAAAACAGAGACCAGAAAGACCTGAAGCCGAGGATCGGGGATCGCGGACGGTGGCCTGGGGGCGAGGGATCGGAAAGACCAGAGGAGAGGGAGCAAGGCAGAGAGGAACCGGTGGTGTGGGGAGCAATTCCGGTTTGGTCCTCGATCTCTGCTCGGCGATCATGAGACTATTGTGCGCCAAACGGGGGAAATGATCGGCAAACTTGGGGGAAGTTTCTTGGGTGTGTTTTCAATGGGTTGAGGCTCTCCATTGCGGGCGGCGCACTTGACGAAGAAGCAGGGACCGGAAGTGGGCGGGGACGATCAAAATGTTCTTTTGCCCGCTGGCGCGTGCCAGGGGGTTCTTTCGCCCGCTAAAGCGGGCTTCGGCGTTGTGGCGTGGGCTGTCCCCAGGCTTGCGCCTGGGGCTAACGTATTTCGCCCGCTAAAGCGGGCTTCGCTCAGGATGACTGATCCCAGGAGTGCGAAGCGAAAAGCAACCACAGGTCCTTCGACTTCGCCCGCTAAAGCGGGCCTCGCTCAGGATGACAGATCCAAGTGGTACGCGGTCTGAAGGTCGGAATGACAGATCCAAGTGGTACGCGGTCTGAAGCTCAGGATGACAGATCCAAGTGGTACGCGGTCTGAAGGTCGGAATGACAGATCCAAGTGGTACGCGGTCTGAAGCTCAGGATGACAGCGTGTAGTTGGGTAGAGGAAGCTGGCGAGGTTGCATGCGGCCGCGCGGTCCACTATAAGTAACAGCGAAAGAGGAGCCGGACGGATTTGTGCGTGCCGGCGGCTCCGGCCGGTTTACAGACAACTGACAAAAAGGAAAACAACCATGAATCGCAGAGAAATGTTTGCGGCTTTGGCCGCTACTGCCGTTGCCGGCGATGTGCTGGCGTTCGCTCAGAATAGTCCCGGCACAACACCCGCCGCTGCGCCCCCCGCCGACACTACACCCGCGCCAGCGGCGGCGCCCGCAGCAGCGAGTGTGATGGGATCGAAGGTGTTCGACTGGAACGCGATGGTCGACAAGCCAAACAAGACCGGTTCGGTGCGGACGGTTTGCAACACGCCGACGGCGACGCTCGAGAATCTCGAAATCCACATCTCGACGCTGAACCCGGGGATGATGCCGCATCCGCCGCACAAGCATCCGAACGAGGAGCTGATCATCTTGCGGCAGGGCACTGTCGAGACGCTCTCTAACGGGGAGTGGATTCGCGTGGGGCCGGGGAGCGTGATCTTCAACGGGTCAAACCAGCCGCACGGATTCAGGAACGTGGGAACCGAGCCGGCGATTTATCACGTGGTGAACGTGAAGACGGCGGCGACGCCGGCGGGGAAGACGGAGTTTGTGGGGGGATAGGGCAGGGAACAAGGGAACCAACGCTTTCCGCCCAACAGGTTTCTGCCAAAGTCAATCGCGAATTCGTGCTGTCGCTGAAATCGCGGCTTCATTCTGGGTGGCGCAGAACCCCGGATCCAGGAAGGTTCTTATACGGACCGACGCGAGTGAGGAAGCTTGAGAGAACTATTTCCATTTGCTTGTCGTAGTCAGGCGGATTCCTGGGAAGGTGAGGCCACGCTAAGCGAACTGAGACCCCGCAATCCGCGATTACACGACGACAGTCCCAGATTACGTATTCAGTTTGGGTCGAACTTTGTTTCGCGGAGAAAGTACTGCATTTCCAGCCTTCAACGAGATTCATTTCCTGTGCGTTTTGGTTGGTATTAGTCAGTTGCTTTTCGAACGCATCTCTATCCTGAGCGGACTTTAGGTCTGTCGCGATGATTGACAGATTCGAGGAATCCGGAGTGCCTTCGTCGGCAGCGTTTGGGATTTGGAAGGCGAATACCGTCTTTTCGCTTGTCGATTTGTTTGCTATCACAGGCCAGTCGGCCGGCACCGAGAATTGCACACGGCCGACGATTGTGAAATCAACCAAGTCCGTTGCCGGTGCAGCGCTTGCTGAGTAAACATGCAGTGAGGATGGAAGCAGCGAATGCTCTCTGTGGTTTCATTGCGAGAATTGTACGGTATCGGTATTTCACCGGGGGATCCATTTTCGTGCTTTGTTGAAAGAGCCGGATTGAGGTTGGTGCTATCCCCGGTCCCCGAATGCGAGGGACCGGGGGCACCCATTCTGTTGTGGTGGGTGAAGGGCGCGAAAAGCAACCGCAGGTCCTTCGACTCCTCCCCTTCGCTATGCTCAGGGTCGTCGCTCAGGAAGACAGATCAGTGAGAATTCGCGTGCTATCCCCGGTCCCCGAATGCGAGGGACCGGGGGCACCCATTCTTTTGTGGTGGGTGAAGGGCGCGAAAAGCAACCACAGGTCCTTCGACTCCGTCCCGCTGAAGCGGGACTCCGCTCAGGATGACACAGCGTCGGTGGGTGGAGCACGGGAAAGACAAAAGCAGGTCCTTCGGCTCCGTTGAAAAGCACTTCGCTCAGGATGACACTTCAGTGGGGAGCGGACATTGGCTGGACGATCGGCTCGCCCGCGATCGACAGCTTCACGCGGTAGACGCTGGTGCTGGCGCAGATGTAAAGCGTTTTGCGATCAGCGCCGCCCCAGGCCACGTTGGCCACGCGCTCCGGAATGAGAAGCGTTGCGAGGTGCTTGCCATCGGGCGAGAGAACGACGACGCCGCCGGGGCCTGCGCTGTAGATGTTTCCCTCGACGTCGACCTTCATGCCGTCGGGGCCGCCGGGGCGCGGATCGGCGGATCCGTCATAGAGGAGCGTGGGGTCGGCTAATGTGCCGTCGGGGAGAACGCGATAGCGCATCCAGATCTTCTTTGGCTCGGAATTGTCGACGTAGAGGAATTTTTCGCCGGGCGAGAAAGCGATTCCGTTGGGGCGCGGCAGATCGGAGACGAGGAGCTGGAGGTCCTGGCGAGCGGGCGGCGCGCCGGGCTTTTGGGCTAGAGCGCCGGGAATGCGATAGACGCCGTTGACCTGGAGATCTTTTTCGGGGTCGGAGTCGTTCTGCTTGCGCAGGCCGTAGGGCGGATCGGTGAAGTAGACAGAGCCGTCGGAGCGATAGACAAGATCGTTGGGGCTGTTGAGGCGCAGGCTCTGGTAGCGATCGGCGAGGACGGTCTGGGCGGCTTCAGGGTTCAGCGATTCGAAGCGGAAGATGTCGCGCTGGGCGTGTCCGGCGACGGTGAGGCGGCCGAGCGCGTCGAGCGTCATCCCATTGGATCCGGGCTCGCGGCCTCCGTATGGAGCCGTGCCCTTGTAGCCGCTGGGCTGGAGGAAAATGCTGACGCCCTTGCCGGGTGTCCAGCGGCGAATGGTGTTGGAAGGTATGTCGGCAAAGAAGAGGCTGCCGTTGACCCACACGGGGCCTTCGGTCCAGGTGAAGCCGGTGGCGACGCGCTCGAGTTTGGCGTTGGCCGGAACGATGTGAGCGCTCGCGGGGTCGACGCGGTCGACTTGAAGCGGCGTGGAAGTGATGCGAGTTGGCACGGCGGGTTGCGCGGGGCCGGCAGAGGCGGGCTGCGCGGAAGCCGGGGTGGTGGCGAGAACGAGGGTGAGAAGCGCAAAGGCTGCGGGCGCGAAGAGGCGCAGCGGATTGGTCGAGATGGTTTTCATTCGGTCATTTCCTGAAGTGAGGCGTGAAGTGGCGAGTTGGTGCTGGCCGGAGTTTGCTTGCAGGCGCGTTGTGGGGTGCGAGGGCATCCGGCCCATTCATCTTTCGCTTGAGGGCGCGTAAGAGTCAAGTATGGTATCCCCAAACCAACTCCACAGCCGAAACGCAGGACGGGTGCCAAAAGTTGGCGCCGGCGCATAGAATACGAGTTGGAATGAGCAAGGGCAATGAGTAAACACAGGGACAAGACGTTCGAAGTGGCGTGCCCGGATTGCGGGGCGATGCTGAAGATCGACGCGGAAACCGGCGTGCTGGTGAGCCATACGTCAGCACCGCGCAAGCGGATGTTCGAGGACCTGGAGACCGCCGCACAGGCGATGCGCGAGCACGGGGAGCGGACGGAGTCGATTTTCAGGCAGAGCGTGGACGCGGAGAAGAACAAGGCCGATCTGCTGGAGAAGAAATTTGCCGAGGCGATGCGCAAGGCGAAGGACGCTCCAGAGGGCAAGCCGCTGCGCGAGATTGATTTGGATTAGAGCACCGGCTGGATTAGAGTGCTGGCTGGACTAGGGCGCCGACCGGATTTTGCCACGACATTGACGGGCGCGCTGATCTCGTCGCGGTCGTTTTTTGCGGGCGGGTATGCGATTAAAGTCGCCCGACGCCGGGTTTTCAAGCGATACTTGAAAGGCAAATGAGTTTTCGAGCCAAGTTGGAGCGCGAAGGTCAGGAGGGGTCATGGTGGTTGTGCCGTTAACCAGGGGGGAATTCGAACCGAGTGTTGGGACACGCGACGATAGGGCCGAAGACACGAATTGGATCCGATATGCCGCAGCGGGCACAATGGCCGCAAGCGGTGTGCTGCTGGTGACTGGAAACAAGCGCCTCGGCCTGGTGACGGCTCTTTCCGGCGCTGCGCTGACGCTGATCGATCAGCAGGATGTCGTGCGCAAGTGCTGGGAGAGGCTCCCCGAATTCCTTGAAGAACTGCAGGGCCTGCTGAGCAAAACGCAGGCGGCCGTCGAGGATGTTTCGAGCCAGAGCGAGAAGCTGCGGCAGGCGCTGAGCAAGTAGCGCAGCGGCGCGCGGACTGAAGTGCGCGCGGGCGGCGCGGCCTGCGACGCAGAATCCGAAATCAATTCCTAATTTTTGCGCTCGATGAGATAGCGGGCGACGGCCTTGAGGCCGAAGGCGCGGCTGCCGTAGGGATCGAGGGCGGCGAAGGCCTCTTCGACGAGCTCGGTCGCGTCGCGAAGGCTTTGGTCGATTCCATGAACAGCTGGCCAGGTGGCTTTTTCAGTCGCTGCGTCTTTGCCCGCGGTCTTGCCCAGATGCGCTGAGTCGACAGTCATGTCGAGCACATCGTCGACAATCTGGAAGGCGAGACCGGCTTTGCGGCCGAAGCGGTTAAGGCGCGCGACGTCTTCCGCAGTTGCGCCTGCATAGACGCCGCCGGTTACAACGCTCACGCGGATGAGTGCGCCGGTCTTGGCGCGATGAATGGCTTCGACGAGCTCGGGCGTGGGCTTGAGGTGCTCGCTTTCGAGGTCGAGCACCTGGCCGCCGATCATGCCGTCGACGGTACCGATGGCGTTGGCGATGAGGCCGATAATCTGCGTGGTTGCGTCGGGCGGGCAGGATAGGCCGGAGAGCACTTCAAAGGCGCGGGTCTGGAGCGCGTCGCCGGCCAGGATGGCGATGGCTTCACCGAAGGCGACGTGGCATGTGGGCTTGCCGCGGCGGAGGTCGTCGTTGTCGAGAGCGGGCAGGTCATCGTGGATGAGCGAGTAGGTGTGAATCATCTCGATGGCCGCGCCGAGACGCTCGATTCCTTTGGGCAGACGGCCCGCGATGGCGACGCCTGCCTGCATGGCGAGCACCGGGCGGAGACGCTTGCCGCCGGCAAAGACAGAGTGGCGCATTGCGCCGTGAATGGAGACAGGAACGGTGTCCGCTGATGAAAGCAGCTTTTCGAGCGCCCGGTCGGTGAGATCGGCGCCTTCCTGAATCAGCGTCTTGACGTCGGAAACCATCGCTTTCATTTTATTAGACGAGTGCGGCCGAGCCGCAGCTCATAGAACCAGAGGCATGCGAGCAGGAGCAGGCTGATGCCGCAGAGCCAACGGCCGTAGAGAACGTCGCGGGTGATGGTCCAGTCGATAGTGAGGCGGATTGGGCCTGATGGGACGGGCACTGCGATGAGGCCGTCAGCACGCTGCGGGAGAGCGGCGAGTTGGTCCGCAGTCAGGGTCGCAGTCGGGTCCGCAGTCAGCAGCTGGCCGTTGAGGCGGATCGCCCACGCGGGATAGCGGAGCAGACGCAGCACAAGGTAGCCGGAGTGCGGGATGGTGGCGTCGAAGCTGCGGTGCTCGGGGTTGGTTTGGAGTCCGCCGACTTGAGTGAATGTGGCCTGGCAAGTGTTTTGATCGGGAGCCCAGGCGGGGTTCGCATCGGGATCGTCGGGGTCAGGTTTGCCGAGAACGATGGACGGGTCGTTGACGAGGCAGGCGTCGGGAAGGCCGGTGGCGATCGCGGAGTCGTCGCCGTTGGGCGGCTCGTACTCGTACATGCCTTCGGAGCCGGAACCGGCGCGATAGCCGACGAGCATGGATGCGACAGTGTCTTCTGGGTAGCAGACCTGGAAGAAAGTGGTTCCGGCGTAGACCGTTGCGGCAACGAAGATCACGGCGCAGGCGGCGAGGGCAAGGATTCGGGCGAGGCGGGAGCGGCGGGGGTTGCGGGAATCGCGATTCGAGGGCCAGATGGCGGCGACGAAAAAGATGGACATGGGAGCTTCAACGGCTTCAAGCCAGCGCCAGGGGTATTGCAGGAAGGGCATTTGCGGGAGCGCGTGCCAGACGGGCCGCGAGATGGGAAAGAGCAAAAACAAAACAACGACGGGAATAGCGGCAAGCGGAATTTTTTCTGGTCTTGGAAGAGAGTTGCGGAAATAGCAGACAAGGACTGAGACGAGAGCGACGGCGATCATGGAGACGGCGATCCAGGAAACCTGGCGCAGGATCACGTCGTGCAACGCGAGGAGCGGATTGGCGTTGCGAGCGAAGAGCCAGTTGTTTTCGAAGTTGTAGCCGGGATCTTCGGTGGCCTGGCGAATGTCGACCCAGTGGCGCTCGAGGGCGGCGGGGAGCCAGTAGATAGCGGCGAGACCGAGGCCGAGGACCGTGGCGACAGCGGCTCGGAGAAGCGGAGCCCAGGATTTGTTGACGATGGCCCAGAGGAGCGCGACGCCGGCGAGCAGGTAGCCCGCGATGACGCCGAGAGGGAGGTTGGAGAGCCAGGCGCCGGCGAGCGCGAGGGCGAGTGGGACGGTGGAACCGGAGAAAGAGCGGCGCAAAAGCGGGGCGGAGGAAGAGCGATCGCGAAGCGCAAAGAGAAGGATGAGCGGGAGCCAGAATCCGCCGGCAAATTCGGGGAAGGCGCAGCGCTCGTATGCGGTGAAGAGCGAGAAGCCGGAGAAGATGGCGACGCATCCGGCGAGGGTGGCGGGCAAATCGTCGTGTCCGTCGTTGCTGAGCACTTCAAGCGCGAGGGCGCGCGTGGCGAGGCCGGTGGCGGCGAGGATGAGGAAGGTGAGCACGATGGGCGCGAGATTCCAAGGAAGGATTGCGCCGAGCGCCGCGCCGAGCATCCAGGTGAGGGGGGGATAGAAGACGAAGCGAGGCTCGCCGGCGCCGTAGTTGGGGCTGGGCGTCCAGTGCGGATAGGGAATGCCGTGACGCCAGGCATTGAGGCAATCAAGCCAGGAGACAAGATGAACGTCGAAGTCGTGGCCGCAGGAGTTGCCGCGAATGAGCTGGGGAACGATGGCGACGAATGCGGCGAAGAGGATGAGCGCGGGGCCGGCGAAATGACGCCATTTGTGCACTGGTCGTTCTGTCTCTTTCATTCCGGCGCTCCGAATTCCCTCAGGGGCTAAAGCCCAATCAATCTTCTTCCGCTATCGGCAGTCGGGGCTGAAGCCCCGACCTACCAGTCGTGCCCTGATACAAGACGAAAAGCAACCACAGGTCCTTCGACTCCGTCCTGCTCCCCACCCCAAGGACCAAGACCTGTCCTTGGGGACCCCGGCTCCGCAGGACTTCGCTCAGGATGACAATCCTGTGGGTGGGGCAGGATTGAGCCCTGTGGGTGAGGCAGGGTCGTTGGCCGTTCGCGATGGGGTCTTTCTTGTTTCGTCATGGCAGCAGGCGCAGCGTGTGCGTGGTTTGTGCCGCGACCGCAGCGGGCGTGAAGGGCAGAGCGAAGGTGGTTCCGTTGTACCAGTTGTTCCACTGGTCGCGGAAGTAAGGACTGAGCGGATTGCTGCTCTCGCCGAGGACGATGTTTTCCGTTGAGCCGTCGATGTTGCTCCAATCCATGGTGAAGCGTTGCGATGGCCCGAAGTCGAGGCCAACCTGCTTGACGGTGGTGTCATCACCGCTTTGAGGCTGACGGCCGGTTCCGGCGATGCGGCCGATGAGAGGGAGAAAGGCGGCGAGCGGATGCTCGATGTCGACCACGTGCCAACGGCCATAGGTCCAATGAGCGACATCGGCAGGCGCTCTTCCATCGGCCATTCCTTTGCGCACCGCGGCGGTGAGGAGAGCGTTCCAGTCCTTGTATGCGGGCGGCAGCCACGCGGGCTTGGCGTTCATCACGATTTCTTCCTCGGCAAATGCGGATTCGGCCCAGTGGTAGTCGCCGGAGAGGTTGCCGAGTTTGGGCTCGAGGATCATGGGCCAGAGCGCAGCGCGGGTTTCGGTGACGATAGACGCGGCGGCGGAGTCGGTAGTGAGGCGGCCATCCCAACTGCGCATGAGATCGGCGGCCTGGCGCATGCGCGCATCGCCGTTGCCGTCGGGGCCGGGAGTGTGGTCGATGGCGTAGGCGAAGCGGTGCCCCATTTCCTGATCGACTTCGCTGTAGATGTCAGTCTGAACGGCGAGCATGTCAGCGGGCGTTAGATTGTCGCGGCCGTCGAGCGATTTGTAGATGCGCTCGATGCGATAGGGATCGCCCCACTCGCCCGTGATCGGGTACGTCGATTTGTCGGTGGTTACGCGGGCGTTGGCGGTGGCGAGGAAGCCTGAGGGCGGATCGACGGCGCTGGGCATTTGATCGAAGGGGATGTAGCCCTTCCATTCGTGTGTCTGGTCGCGAACGGGACCGTCGGAGATTCCTGCCGGACGGATGGGGATTTGTCCGATTGCGCGGTAGGCGGTGTGGCCCTGATCGTCGGCGTAGATGAGGTTCTGCGTGGGCCAGCACCAATGGGCGAGAGCGGCGGAGAAGCCGGCCCAGTTCGATGCGACATTCATTTCGTAGAGCGGCAGCGTGTTCAGAGTCGGATCGTAGAGGGTCCACTTGAGGGCGGTGGGCGGATCGCCAGCGGGGAGCAGCGGATTCAACAGAGGGCCGTGCGCGGTGCCTTGCACGATGAGGGTGACATCTTTGCTGCCGCGGACGTGAATGACTTCGCGATCGACGATGAGCGGATGCCATCGGGCGTTCTTGTCATGGATGATCCCGGGATCGACAGGGATTGGATGCCATTCAGCATCGTCGTTGCCTTGGAAATTCCCTTTGCCGTCGAGTTTCTCGATGTAAAGATCCTGCACGTCGCCGTAGAGCGCGGTGAATCCCCAGGCGACATGCTCGTTGTGACCGGCGATGACGAGCGGGAAGCCGGGGAGGGTGACGCCGGTTGCATGAAAGGCGGGCGCGCCGTGAGAACCAGACGAGTTTAGGTCGGCCATGTACCAGGTGTCGGGCTCGCGGAGGGTGAGGTGCATGTCGTTCGATAGGAGCGGCTTTCCTGAGGTAGTGTGACTGCCGGCGACGACCCAGTTGTTGGAGCCTGAGGCGCAGCCGTCGCAGGTGGGCTGGCCGAGGAGGGCGAGGAGGGCGTGCGTGTCGATGGGTTCAGCGGCTGCGTTGCCTGGCACCGCGCGGGACTCGGTGTTCTCGTCATCGTCGTCACTGTTTTTCAAGGGCGGAGGAATCGGCTGCGGCTCGGTGAGGTCGACGCGGATGCCGGTGGGCGGACGATCGCGCCAGGAGCCGACGGGGTAGAGGTCGGCTTCGAGCGCGGGATTGTTGAGGCGGGCGGAGACGCGGCCGCGCGAGAGCTTGGTGACGATGTGCGAGTCGAGGGTCTGCACCATGGAAAGGCCGACGCTGATCGAGTCCACGCCGGTCCAGGGTTGCGGGCGGTAGTGGAGGAGACGGAATTCGACGGGAAGTGAATTGGACCGCTCGCATTGCGAAATGAAGAGATTGACGCCGCGGGCGTAGTCGTCGAGGCGTCGACGATCATCGGCGGATAAATTGCTGTAGAAGCGCTGGGCGGTGAGGCGAATCTGAAGCACGCGCTGCGTTTTGTCGTGCCAGACGAGCGAGGGGCCCATGACTTCAGCCAGCTCGCCGTTGGAGCTGCGACGCGATGCGTCCATTTGCCAGAGGCGGTCTTGAGCGGTTATGTAGCCCTGGGCGACGAGAAGGTCGTCGAGATTGTCGGCATCGATGTGGGGCACTCCGTGCGCGTCGCGACGGACGGTTACGGGAGCGGAGAGGCCGGCAAGATGGACGTCGCCGTCAAGCTGGGGCAGCGCGGCTTTGGCGGCGGAGCGAAGCCAGAACACCCCGGCCAGGGGAGCGGAGAGAAGCAGCACGAAGAGACCGCAGCAGGACCAGAGAAGGATGCGCGGCCAGCGGCGCCTGCGGCGCGGCTGGGGCGGCGCAGGCTGCCCGGATATTGGGTGGGTTGAGCTCTCAGAGTCCATCCGTCTGCAACAGGATACCGCTGCTAACGCTCTTCACCGTCTCTGCTTTTTCTAAAGGTCGCACCCCATGCTGCAAGCGATCCCGAGGGCCACGAATTCGAAAGGAAGAAAGACAGCCATGAACGCGACCTTGGGAGGCCAGACAATCAAGTTCTTCGGAATGCTGTTAAGCCGGGCGTGGCGCCTGGGAGAGCCCTCCAAATCAAATTTAGTAGACTTTCCCACGAGGATTTCCTGGACACGTGGCTCTTTTACCCCGCGGTGCGCTCGAGACTTGCTTTCGCGCATCCGGATCACCTTTGCCTCCACGAAGGTGCCCGCATAGGCGTCTGCGTATTTTGAATGATGATGCTCTTCTATGACGTGAAGGACCACTCTGAATGTCAACGTCGAGCCGACGGTGGCGTTGGCCCACGCTTCTGCGTCAACCGGGATAAGTTCGACCGGCAGCTCGAAAGGAACTGACGGTAAGCTGTTCTGCAGATCGGAGCTATCCCGGGATTCGAAGATTCCGTCCGTGAAATCCTCGACATCCATCGAACTCCTGTACGCGAATAAGGATTCTTCAGGAGAAGTTCCGGGGGCAGGTTCGTCGGCATGGCAGACCTGTTGCGCCACGAGCAGCGGCGACAGCACCATGCAGAGAACCGATGAGAAGAGTTTACTGATCATAAAGTGCCTCATAGGGCCGCCGCCGGTCGATCTAGATACTCAAAAGCACGAGGACCATCAGAATCAATGCGACGATGGCAAAGGTATTCAGAATGCCGACCGCCGAGATGGCGAAAGCTGAATCGCTGAAGGAACTCTCCTGATTGGCATCCGGGATCGAGCAGCGCAGAAGAATGTTTTTCGCGGTACCTGAGGCCGATTCCCCCACGCGAATGAACATCTGAGCGCTCCGGTTTTTGAAACGAGAGGCGTGAATGACCTTGTCCACGACTCCTTCAATGGGCGTGGACGCGGCGAACACCTTGACGCCATTGACGATCACGTCCCTGTCGATGACAAAGCGAATGGTCGTGCCCGGTTTGATCTTCGAGAAGGGAACATCGCCAGGCGAGACAATTCGGATTGGCGCATCGAGAGAAAGCGCGATTTGTAATGGGATCTGGGCCGGAGGTTCAGGTTGGGTTGTGGAGGCCGCTCCTTGCTGCGCTGCCTGTTGGGCAACCAGCAGCGGCGAAAGGAAGATGCAAAGCGCGGAAGGAAGAAGTCTGCGGATCATGGTGGCTCCTACGCCTAGCGATGGTATGTGGGCTGCGGCCGGGCGAGGAGCGCGATGAGGACAGTTTCAGGAGTGTCACAATCGCTAAGGGACTAAGGGACTAAGGGACTAAGGGACCAAGGGACTGGGGG
Source organism: uncultured Acidobacteriaceae bacterium (assembly GCA_963835355.1). GTDB lineage: Bacteria > Acidobacteriota > Terriglobia > Terriglobales > Acidobacteriaceae > Telmatobacter. Next base: position 546,767 of record CAWIFE010000008.1, read on the forward strand.
ACTGGCGGAGTAAGCAAGCGGGTCAGCGAGTGCGGGTTGGACGCCGGCGCTACAGGCTGGAGGTGGAGGCCGGGCGCTTTTCAGAGAGCGCGGTCTCCGTGGCGCGAAGCTGGGCGAGCGAGGCCTCGCTGAGGAGGCGAAAGACGAGGGGGAAGCAGCGCTGGGGGAGTTCCTGCGCGACGACGACATCGCAGATGACGCCCGTGGTCGCTTCAAGGCCGCGCTTCCAGCCGGGACGAGTGGCGTCGCGAACGAGCAGGTTCTCCTGGGCAAGGCCGGCAGCCACGATCATGATGCTTGCGAGCTGCTGAAACTGGGCCCAGCGCGAGGCGATGCCAACGAGGTCAGAAGAGTGCTCGGGCAGATAGCGCTGGAGCTTTGCTTGGAGGGCGGGAGTGATGGCCTGCACCTGGAGCACGGTTAGCTCGGTGCCCGCGGGGAGAAGTTTGCGAACGGCTTCGGCTTTGCTGGGCAGAACGACGGGAATGGATCGCTCGAGCATCTCCGGCGAAGCGCAGTGCGCAGGCTCGCAGCCGGTGACGGGCAGCGCAAGATTTTCTTCCATTTCGAGCGTGACGATGCGGCGGAGTTCGGGATCGGGCTCAATGACGAGCCAGCGCGCGGGCGGCTCGAAGGAAAGCCAGCGGAGGAGGCGGGCGCGGACGAGCGCGTCGGATGCGCCCAAGCTGCGCGCCCGGGCGGCGAATTCGCCGATGAGCCGGTCGACGATCAATTCCGGGGCGATCGACTCTGAGGAAATGGGGTCGGGGCCCTTTTCAGGACTGAGCGAACGGGCGCGGCGGGTGCTCGAGACGAAGACGCCGCTGCCGTGTCGAAGCTCAAGCCAACCCTCCTGCTCCAACTGGCGATAGGCGGCGCTGGCGGTGTTGGGATGAATGCCGAAACGGCGCGCAAGTTCACGGGTCGAGGGCAGACGCTGGCCAGGAAGCACCTCGCGGGTGAGGATGGCGAGCACAACCTGGGTGATCAATTGCTCGCGGAGAGGAACTTCGGCGCTGCGATTGAGCCAGAGGCGCATGGTGGGTCTCAATCTGCCGGTTGCGCGGCGAGCGCTGCGGCGTTGCGGGCGTAGAGGCCGAGCAAGAGAAGGAGCAAAAGCAGAATAGCGCCGAGTACGAGGAGACTGCCTTCGGGGCCGTCGGCGCCACCGCTCCAGAGAGGATTGCCGGCGGGGCTGGCGGAGAGGAAGTGGCCCTGGCCCTGAATGCCGCTGTCGGCGGCGCCGTAGAAGAAGGTTTCAGCCCAGTCCCAGGCAGCATGGCAGCCGATGGCCCACCAGGCCGAGCCGGTGAGGCGGACGCTCAGGCAAAATGCAAAGCCCATGAAGGAGGCGGCGAAGATTCCGATCCAGTTTTCGCCGCTGTTGGAGGTGTGATAGAAGCCGAAGAACGTGGACGTGACCCACGCGGCCTGCCAGAATGCACTGCGCGCAGCAGCCTTTTGGTGGAGTATGAGGCAAGGGAGGAGACCGATCGCCGCGGCAGCGTAGACTCCCCATGCACCGTTGCCGCCGCCGGTGAGGGCGAGGTAAAGACAGATGGCGATTTGTGCGGCGAGAGCCCACCAGAAATTGATGCCACGGGTGAGGGTAGAGAGCGCGTAGCAGCGGAAAAGTCCCTCTTCAACCGAGCCGACGAGGAGGAATGCGATGGCCCAGAGCGCGCCGATGGCCGCTGCCTGTGCGACGGATTGCGTGGCGGCGCCAAAATGCAACCAGCCGCCCCAGGCCAAAGCAGCGACAAGCAACGAGAGCGCGGCGAAGCCCGCGACGAGGCCGGAGACGAAATGGCGCACGCGGTGAACGCCGGCGAGGTTGTAGCCGAGGTTGCGGCCGTCAATTCTGGTGTCTTCGATGAGGACCATGATGAGGGCAGCGGCGATCAAAGCGAAAAACGGAACCAACTCCGCGACCAGCACGGCGCCGGCGGAATTGATGGGCGAGTCGCCAACGAGGCCCGCGGCGAAGAAGAGCAGTCCGATGACCTCGCGGAAGAGGTAGTACAACGCAGCGAAGAGAAGGATGGACCAGCCGGCGCGCAAACCATGCGGCCCGATGAAGATCCAGTCGAAGTCGCGGGGCTGTTGCGGGGAAGGATGCGGCGGGGGTTGCGGCGGGCGAGACGCGCTGGCAGCGGGCGCGGCCTGCTGCGTTTCTTCGGCTGCTGGCTGCACCTCCGGCTGCATCGATGCTTCCTCACGCGCACGAGAATCTTTTCGTCCCGCGACGGCGGTCGAAAAGGTACACACTAGCTTATACGGTTTTTCGGCTGAATGCGGCGGCCCCGGCTGCGAATGCGCGACCGGGGCCGGTGGTCAGGCCAGAGGGTTACTTTTCCGAGGGCTGGCCGGCGACCTGGAGGTAGTTCTTGACGCTGAAGACGCCGGGGACCGAGTTGGCGCGAAGGTAGGCGGTGTCCTTGTCGGCTTCGGAGTCAACCACGCCGTAGAGCTCAACGTTTCCGTTCTGCACGGAGATGCGAATGGGCTGGGCGGGATCGATGGCATATCTATTCAACGATGGGTAACCGTAGACAGAACGCGCCACGGCGAGACGAATGTTCCAGTCCATCGGCGAGACGGGATCGACTTCAATGTTGTCGATGACGTCCTTGACGCCGGGCGTCGTGGATACGGCAGCCAGAGCGGAGTCGCGGTTGGGGTAGTCGTGGGAATGACCGCCCAACGTTACGACACCGTTTTGGACATCGAGGGTGATTGCGTCGAACGTGCTGCCGTAACCCATGCTGACGTAGGTGAGCTTATCGAGAAGCGTTTTCCGCAACTGGGCGTCGGAAACGTCGGGACCGGCGACCTGGATCTCGTTGCGGACCGCGGAAACGCCTTTGACTTTGTGAACGATCTTGTCGGCGTCAGCCTTGTTCTCGTAATCGCCGACCGTGCCGGACAATGTGGCGACGCCATTCGCGTCCACATTAATCTGAACATCCTTGAATTGCGATTTATTCAGCTTGGATCGCACTGCGCCGGCCACATCCTGCTGGTCTGCGGCATGCGAGACCTGGGGAACGGCCAGAGTCGCAGCGAAAAGAGCCGCGGCAAAAAGAAGAGAGTTGCGAAGATTGATGGTTCTTGTCATGGGGAAGTCCTCCGTCGTCAGGATTTCTAGAGCAGTTGGGGAGATAGTGCGCGCCGCCCCCAGACGTTGAGCCGCGGGCAACCAACCTGCCGGTCTGTTTAGACACGGATGGGGTGCGATTGGTTGCGCGAATAAACGATTCGCGGTAGAAACCCGTCTATTGCTATGGCCTTAGAGCGACCCGGGCCACCTGCGCGCGCCGTGCAGGATGGCCAGCACGTGGACGATGTCATCCAGGACGCGATAGGCGACGAGGTATGAGGTTCCCGGCACGATGATCTCCCGCGTGCCAGCCACGCGGCCGATTCTGCCGGCATGTGGCATGCGAGCGGTTTGCCGGATTGCGTTCCGAATGCGCTCGACTGTACGGAAGGCCGCAGCCGGGTTGTCGGCGGCAATGTAGTCAAAGATCTGCCTGAGATGATCGACCGCCGGCAGGGTCCATCGCAGTTTCACGATTTTGACCGGGCTTTCTTCGCTTTCCTGGCCGGCTTTGCCTTGGCCCACGAGCCGATGAGACCGTCGAGATCCTCGTCGCCAATAGTTTCGCCGCGCTTTGACGCACGCAGTCCCTCGTTGACCAAGGCGAGAAAGCGGCGCTGTTGGTCCAGATAGGACTCCACTGCTTCATTGAGCAAGTGGCTGCGGTCGCGGTCCAGCGATTTGGCGATAGAGTCGAGCTCGGAGACTCTGTCGGGGTCGATGCGGAAGCTGATGACGCGCGGGGTACTCATAATACAGAAGAATACACTGTATCTCCTTGTATTACAACCGTGCTTTTTCGGCGCATGGAGCAAGGTGATGGGCAGAAGGAGCGGGGCGGATCATTCTATCGGTAGCGGCGGGTGGTTTTGACAACCATGGAGAAGACGCCGGATTCGTCGCGCGCGACGACGAGAGAGACGTGACGATTGATGGCCACTTCAGCCTGGAGCAACTGCTGGCTAGTGGTGTTGACGTCAGTGGCGTAGGTGAGGGTGACGGTGCGGCCGAGCTGTTCGACGACAGTGATGCGGGAAGTGGAGTTGCCAAAGGCGCCAAGGTAATTGGGGTCGACTTTGACGGAACCGGCGCCGAAGAGCTTTTGGATGCGGCTACTGACGGTGGCGTTGAGTGCGCCGCCGAGCAGCGCATCGGTGGTGGGATTGCTGATGGCCTGCTCCTGCTGCTGGGTGTAGAGGCGCTGCTGGTTGGCGGTATGGCCGAGCGCGAGCAATGCGACGACGTCGGCCTCGGGGAGCGGAGGATCGCTGCGGTAGGAGACGCTGAGCTTCTGCGGAGAACCCTGGAGGCCGAGGGAGATGTCGTAGTCCTCGACATGAGCCGTGGCGCTGAGATCGATGACCGGCTCGATGCGAACCGGGTTGGTAAAGGTGATGTCGCCGCGCTCGAGGTCGTAGCGAGTTCCGGCGATAAGAGCGCTGCCCTCGGTGATGGAGACAGCGCCGAGGAGCGAAGGCGAGGCCAGGGTGCCGCGGAGGCGGAGATTCACGTCGCCGGCCAGCTTGGCAAATGCGTTCTGGAAGTTCAACTGCGGCGAGGAGGCGATGTGCACGTCGAGGCGGATGTGGTTCGACGGTGCGTCGAGCGGCGCGATGGTTTGGACAGACGAGCTGGCCTGGGCGGCGAGGGCTGCCAGGTCGAGGTCGGGGCTGACGGTAAAACGCGTGATGAGGACATCGCCGCCGAGGAGGAGGTTGTTCTGCGAACCCTGGAGTTGCAGGGTGAGGTCGGCCAGAGAGCTGACGCCTTCAGGGTAGCGAATGTGAACGCTCTTGCCCGTGACCGTGAGGTCGGCAAAGATTCCGTGCTGATAGGCGAGGTAGCCGCCGAGAGAGAGCTGGCCGCCGCCGGTCATGGCGGTGAGGGACTTGACTTCAAGGCGGTTCTGATTGAACTCGAGCGTGCCGCGCAACTGGCTGAGGCCGTTGGGCAAATCTTCAAGCGAGAGCGCGCCATCCTGGAAATCGACGCGGCCTTGCAAGCCGGGATGCTGCAAGGGGCCGTGCGCTTCAAGCTGGAAGGTGGTGACGCCGCTGGCAGTGAGGTCGGGATCGAGCGACTCAGCCAGCTTGAGATTGATGGTGCCGTTGGCCGTGAGATCGAGCTGCTGCGCGCCTTCGAGCGAAAGGCTCCCCTGCGCGCGCAGATCGGTGTTGTCGCCGGTGACATGGAGCGGATCGAGATGGATTGTGCCGTCGGCCAGGGTGGCGTGCGCGTCGCCTTCACTTTGCAGCGGCACACCGGCAATGGTGACCGCTAGCTGGCGAAGGTTGGCATCGCCGCGAAGCTGCTTGAGATCGGAGAGGGGACCGTCGATCGAGACCGTTCCGGCGAGCGCGGAGTCGGCGCTGAAAGCTTCGACGTGCGCCATGCGCAATAGGGCGCCAATGTTGAAGTGGGAGAATTCGAGGCGGGCCTGCGTTGTGTAGCCGGTCCTCATCGCCGTCTGGCCTTCGAGGTTGAGATCGGCTCCCTGCAACTGCGTGGTCGCGTTGTAAACCAGGTTGTGATTGGTGGTGTGCGCAGAGACTTCGAAAACGCCGAATGTTTGTCCACCTAATGTGAGGGAGCCGGCGGTTGCGTGTGTCGTGAGGCGCGGATCGTCGAGCGAGCCGGAGCCGGCGATGGAGACATCGAGCTTGCCGGCTGCTTCAAGGTTGTGGCGGCCCACCCAGCCGATCTGGGCGATTTCGACTCCGGAGGCATGCGCATCGAGCGTGAAGGTTTTGGCGTTGAAGTCGTAGCTTCCCGAGGCCAGGAGGTCGCCTCCCGCATCGCTGCCGCGGGCCGAAGACACTTTAAGCACGTGATGAGCGAACGCGCCTTCCATTCTGACCCGCGTGACTGATTCACCATCGATGACGCCGCGGTCCATTGCGACGGAGCCCGAGGCTTCGAGCTCACGAAGCGGCCCGCTTGCGTCGATCTGCGCACCTAATGCGCCGGTGACGGGCAGCGGCTGGCCAACAAACGGCTGGAAATCGGCGACGTCGAGATTGCCGGCTTCAGCGCGCGCATGGAGAACGGAGTTCTCGTCGTAGGTTGGTTGCAGGCTGCTGCGGGAGTGACGAGGGGCCGTCATTGGGAGCCCAGGGCCCATTGAGGCGTCGAGTGTTCCACTGAGCGCAAGCCTGGAGTTGACGTGGGTCAACAGAGCATGCTGAATGGAAATCTGAGTGGGCGAATAGCTGCCTTCGACGTCGGCTGAATCCAAATGCACCCACTGCGGCTGACCGGAATTGCCAGTCGACGATGGCATCTCGATGGCCACCTGCGTTGCCTTGAGCGTGCCCGCGATGTGCGGCTTGATCAAGGAGCCGGTCCAGTGCCCAAGAAAATCGGCCTGGCCGGACAGGGACACAGGCAAAGCCGAAGTTCCGGACTTGCCATTGCGAATGAAGCCGATTGAGCGCAGTACGGCATCGAACTCAGACAAATTGTGGGAATGGATGTCGACGGTGAGTGCCGAAGCACTGCTGACCGGGTAAGCGCCAAGCGCGCCATGCGCATTCACGTCGCTCGATGGCAGGTGCAACTCGAGATTGCGAAGGTCCACGCCGCCATTGCGCTGCGTATAGGTGGCATCGACGGCGCCGCTGGCCGGTGCTTCGCCGGCTGGAGTTTGCTGCGAAGGACTGAGGGCCAGAGTCGAGGAGACGGCGATCGTGCGTATATCGCCGTTCGACCAGGTAGCTGTTGCCGGGCCATTGACGCGGGCGTCGAAACCGAGGCGACGGTAGTCGGGCGGGCAGACAATATCGAGAATCGTGTCGAGGGCAACACCCTTGAAAGCGGCAGTGACTTTGCCGTTCATCGGGAGAGGGCTGGCCGCGGCCCGTACGAGGACGTTGCGGGCGGCACGCGATTCTTCAGAATCAGGAGAGGTGATGGGAGCAGTGACTTGCGCGGGGACGGTTCTTGCTGCTGGAAGCCAGGGCTGAAGCTGGATGAAGCCGTCAATTTCGCCGCCCTGACGCACGCGTGCAACGATTTGGGAGATCAACAGTTTTCCGCGATCGGCATCGATGCGCGCATCGAGGTTGACTCCTGTGGCGTTCATTCCCGCGCCGGTGTAGGAGCCACCGTCCACGTGGACGCTGCCGCCAATGTGAAAGGCAGGCGCAATGCCGTTGGCGGCGAGATCGAGATGCGCGATGCCCTCGGGCGCGTCGGGATAGCCAAGGACTGGGTCGAGCAAACGCATATCCAGATCGCCGATGGCTTTGCCCTGCCAGCGGGGGTGGGTGAAGTTGTCCAGAACTCCGGAAACCTGGAGCGTGCGGTCTTGCGCGTCGCGGCTGTGAGCAGTGAGTTGAAGGCTGTGCAGGACGGCGCGATTGCGTTCGAGGTCGAGGGATAGCTGGAATTTTCCGTGCACGGGCAGAATTTGTTTTCGCGGCAGTTCGCGGGCGAGCACGAGGTCAGTGGCGGCGGCATAAATGCGATAGCTTTCGGCGCGATAGCCTCCGGGCACGGCGAATGACCCAGGGACGTAAATCATTTGGAGGGCTACGTCGTTGCCTTTGAAATCGAGAGGGAGATAGCGATTTTGAGCGTCGAACGAGGCGGCGCGATCGTCCAGATCCAGAATGCCGTATTCAACCGTGATTTGGCTGGCGCGAAGATCAAAGAACGTGTCGAGTGCGGCTTTGCCTGATTTCTCCGGCCTGCGCGGACGCGGCTGGTTGGTCGAGCCGTCGCGATAAACAATGAGGTGCAGTTGCGGCCGGACAACTTCGAGATCGCGCAGGGAAATATGCGGCGCGAAAAAGCCAAAGATGCTGACCTGGACGCGGAGGCGGTCGATCTCGGCGTAGGGCACTTCGCCGGGATCTTCGGTGCCATGAATGACGACTCCGTCCGCTTCAGCTTCCAGATGAAGGAGACGCCAATGAAAAGACTCGATCTCCGCGCGTCCGCCGGTGGCGTTTTCAATTTGGGCGATGAGGCGCTTGCGAACGAGGTTCTCGAACGCGGCAGAGCTGGCGATGAAGTAGGCGGCGACCGCCGCGAGAACGAGCAACACCGTGGCGGCCGCGAGGCTCAGCGGCAGGTGGCGGAGAAAGAAACGGCGCAGACGTGAGCGCGGGCCGCGCGGAGCGGGCTGCGGCGGGATGGGCTGCTCAGGAAGGATGGACGTGGACTCGCGATCGCTCATGGCGAAGCACCTGGACTCAAAGCTGGGCTTGCGCCCGCGCTCGCGCCTTGAGTTGCGGCGGGTTCCAGAGCCGGGTCAAGCACTTCGACTTCGCCCTGGCCGCGCAGATTGGTGAGCCAGGCGTCGAAGAGCACATTCACTTGCTTCTCGAGCAGAATCTCCTGAATGCGCGGGGCGACCTGATTCAAGGGCGGAATGGCTTCGCCGGGCGTGTACTGCGGAAGCAGAATGTCGTGGTAGTAACTATCGATCTGCTGCGGCGAGATTTGAATTCCCTGGCGGAAGCGTTGCTCGATGAAGCTCAGAATTTCAAGCCGATAGCGGAGATAGGATTCGACGCGCTCCGGGGTTAGACCGTGCGCGGCAAGAAACGCCTTCCATCCAGCGTCGGTGGCACAGTTCTGATGCACGCAGGAGGGTAGTTGCTTGCGAATCTCGTCGAGCCTTGCGTTCACTTCATCCTGCGAGGGCTCGATGGCCGGCATGTCTTCCTGACGAATCTGCTGCTCGATGAGCGTGCGGCTGATCAACTGCTCGAGCGCAAGCTGCGGAGAGAGCGCGCCCTGACCAACGAGCTCAGGATCGAGAACGGAGAGACGGATTTCGTCGTCGATGTCGCTGGCCAGGATGGCGTGCTTGTTGACCACCGCGACGACGCGATCGAAGGACGACAGGGGAGGCGGAGTTTGGTTGTTGCGCTGAGAAGCAGGCGCGGCAAAGAAAGAACAAGAGCGAGAGCGAGCCGGTATTGCCACTAGGGCCCGCGAAAAAGCAACCGCAGGTCCTTCGACTGCGCGCGGCGCGAAAACGCGCCGCGCCGCGCTCAGGATGACAACAAGTGTGCGGAGGCTTCGAATCCGGATTGGGGCGCGGTTGTTCATCAGAAGGCCTGCCCAAGACTGAAGAAGAAGTTGATGTGCGGGGACTGGCCGAGGTAGGGATCCGAGGCGAAACCGGGGATCGTACTGCCCGGAGCTGTGGGGATGGAGTAGTTGATATTCACGGGGTAAATGGGCGGATTCAGGTTATAGCTTACGTCGAAGCGGATGGGCCCGACCGGCGTGTGGTAGCGCAGGCCCAAACCGAGAGCGTGAGAAAAGTCGTTGAAGCTGCACGGACCCTGCTGGCCAGTCGAAGTATAAGGGTCGGAGGCGGTGGGAGCGTAGCCCGTGGGATAGCCACTCGGGTTTGTCACGACTGCATTCCTGCAGGCGGCGCTGGCGGGCTGGCGAACGCGGAGAAAGCTGGCCCAGGCATCGCCGGCGTTGGTGAAGACGTTGCCCATGTCGTGAAAGATGACGAAGCTGATTGTGTTGCCCACCAAGGGCAGCGTGGGCGGCGGCAGGCGCAACTCGGTGCTGTTGGTGAGCGCTCCAGCGCCGCCAATCTGGAAACCGGTCTCAGGATCGCGCGGGCCCGCGGCGTTCTGCGAAAATCCGCGCAAGGAAACTGCGCCGCCGGCGTAGAAGCGCTCGGGGAGTGGAATGATCCCGTTGGAGCCGCTGCCGAAGGCGCGAAGCTGGCCATAGCGCGTGTTGCGGGCCACCACGAAGCGGCCTTTGTCGAAGCTGTAATAGCTGGAATTGGAGGTGTCGATGCGGTTGAACTCGGCCTCCGCGCCAAAGAAGCGATCGGAGAGGAACTCCTGAAAGCTGGTGTAGGTGCCGCGGCGGGCGTCCATGGGCACGTCGCGCGTATCGCGAATCCAAGTGAATGCCGGTCCCCCGACGCGCGTTGCCGTCGCGAGCAGGGAGATTTCTCCAGGAAAGACCTGCAAGCTGCTGGCGGACACTTTGACGCGGCGGAAATCGATTTCGTAGACGAAGGTGTTGGCGCGGGAGAGCCATGATCCGGGGCGATTGAAGTTCTGGGTCCCGCGGAATGCGCCTTCGAGCCGGGAAGCCACGTAGGTTGAAACATCCAGGCTGTTGGCATAGCCGCCGGAAAAGGTGAAGCCGAAGTTGGGATTGCCTTCAAGGTGCGGGACCTGGTACTGGATGCCGATACTTTGCTCAAGCAAGCCATACGTACCGCGCAGCGAGATCGATTGATCGCGGCCAAAAAGGCTGGTGCGGGTGAGGTCGGCGAGCACGCGGGGGCTGACGCCGGTTTTGCCATTGGGGTTGCAGCGGACACCTCCGGCGGTGGCGCCGGCGCAGTTGTTTTGCGGCTGGCCGGTTTGGGCCTCGAAGCCGCCGCCCAGGGTGAGCGTCCAGCGGCGCGCCTCAACGGCCTGCAGCAAAATCGTCTTTTGCGGCGCGGCTCCGTCGGGGTTTTCGATAGCCGCATTCACTTCGTTAAAGAGGGCAAAGTTATAGAGATTGCGCTGCGTATCGGCGAGCGCCGTTCGGTTGAGCGGATCGCCTGCGTGCAGAGTGATGGCTCGGGCCACGGTCTGCGGGCGCGTGAATTCGAGGCCCGTCAAATAGACGTTGCGAACAAAGATCTGTTCGCCTTCATCAACGTGGAAGACGACATCGACTTTGCCGGAATCGGAGGGTTCCGGCTGCTGGGAGATTGTGACAGCCGCTTGATCGAAGCCGCGGGTGTAGTACTCGGTGACGATCGCGTCGTGGTCTCCGGCCAGGTTGCGCGGTGAAAGCATCTGGCCTGGTGTGGTGTTGAGGAGAGCGGCAAGCTGAGCGGTCGCGATGTGGCTGTTGCCATCGAAAGTGAGCGTGCCCACGTGCAGTTGCTGGCCTTCAGCAATGTGGTATGTGACCACGAGGGGGGCGGCTCGCGACCCGGCTGCAGCGGCGGGGGCCGGGTGGTCGGCGACGACTGTCTCAGGAGTACTGGTTTCAGGCGTGACTTTCACCTGGGAGAAGCCATTGTTCCGATACACAGCCTCGAGCGCGCTGACGTCAGCCGAGACCAGCGCCTGGCTGTAGACGCCATGGCGGTCGAGAACGCCGGCGGGATGAACGCTCAGCAGATTCATGAGCGTCGCGGTATCGAAGTAGCGATTGCCGGCGATGGAGACTTTCTGGACGCTGCGGCGCGCGCCGAGTTGGACTGTGTAGAGAATGTTGACCTGATCGCTGCCCGGCGACTGGGATTTGTGGTCGACCTTGGCATCGAAATAGCCAAGGCCCTGAAAGTAGTCGCGCAAGCGGCGGTTGCCTTCATTGAGCAGGTCCTCGTCAACGCTGCCTTCCTGAAAGATGGGGACGAGCCGCTTGACGTGCTCCGAGTCGACGGCCGCGCCGTGAACTTCGACCTCGACCACAGGCCCGCGGACGGCGGTGAAGCGATAGTCGACTGACTTGGTGGCGGTATTGTATTGCGCGGATTCGAGCTTGACGTCGGCTTCCAAGCGGCCCTCTTTTTGATAGTCGCGGAGCACGCCATCGAGCGCGTGATTGACGGTATCGCGATCGACATGCGCGCCGGTGCGCAGACCGGCATGGCGGCGAAAGCTCTCAAGGCTCAAGCCGGAGTCGCCGGTGACGGCGATGGTTCCGACCCGAGCCCTCGGTCCCGAGACCACGCGAAAGGCGACATCGGCAAGCTGCTGTTCGGGGTGGGGTGTCACGGTTTGCGCGATGGACGATTCGTGATAGCCGTTTTCTTCAAGGGTGGAACGCATCTGGGCGACGGCGCGAAGCATCTTGGCCGGGGTCAGGCGTGTTCCGGCTTCAAGCTGAGAGGCGCGCTGGAGGAGCGTGTTCATGGTCGATCCGGAGGCTCCGTCTACGCTGACTGTGCCGATAAACGTGCGTGGAGTTCCGGCAAAGACCAACGAAACTCCGTCTGCCTGGCGCGAGCCCTCGACTTCGACATCGTCATATAGACCCGTTTCGTAGAGCTGACGGAGGCTCCGCTTGATGTTTTCGGCGGTGAGCGGGGCACCTTCGGTCTGAGCGAGATGCCCGGGAAGCGGGTTAAGGCGCTCGACCGGGACGCCCTGAAAGGAGATGTGCTGGACCTGCAATCCTTCCCATTGGAGAACGGCGTCGTCGGCTGGGGTTGGGTTCGCGGAGTCGAGCGGGTCAGCGGTTGGGGCGATTAAGGCGGCCCCGGGAACGCCCGCCGGGTTCTGGCAGCGGGCGCAAATTGGCGCGACGACTGCGCAAAGAAGAATCGATGTGAATACGACCGGGGCGAAGAATGCCGGGCGACGCACTTTGAGGGAAGCGCGTGGGGCGAGCGTTTTCAGAGGGAAGCAAAGCCGATGGGGGGTCCGCGGTCCTCGGGGGCTCCGGCGATCGCTGCACCTTGCTGCCGGCTTTGTGCGCAAGACCATATCTTAAGAAGTGCTGTGGAATCCTGGCATCCCATTAGAAAGCGGGAGCGGGCCAATATTTCCTCTCGATGGGCGTCGGACTTGGTGATTTTATTCGAGTTCAGCCAACCCAAACTGCCTAACTTTATACTAACGACTAAGGAAGCTGCGGCAAAACCACCGAAACTGTGCTCCGTAACGCTCCCGGGAGGGCAGGCGCTCGATTCGAGTGCTGGAGGAGGGCCTGTCGTATGGGACCCGGATTCAAGATCGCGGTTGCGGTGGAAACGCCTGGAACGGCCGAAGAGTCCCCACCATGGCAAAGACGACCTGAAAGGAAGCGGATGCCCAATTCGTCATCCTCCGCACAAGCGCAAAGACCCATCCCGCCGAAAAGCGGCAATGAGCCCCTGCGCGCCGGCGCGGCGGATCAGTCTTCAAGCGGCGCACGCCCGGTTTCGTCCGATGGGGATGTTTTAGCTCGGGCACAGGCGGGCGATCATCATGCCTTTGCGCAACTGTATGCGCTGCACAAGCGGCGCATCTATTCGCTTTGCCTGCGCATGGTGGGCAATGTGGCGGAAGCTGAAGACCTGACGCAGGAGGCGTTTCTCCAACTGCATCGCAAGATCGCCACATTCAGGGGAGACTCGGCATTTTCGACGTGGCTGCACAGGCTGGCCATCAATGTTGTGCTGATGCAGTTGCGCAAGAAGGGGCTTTCGCTGATCTCCCTGGACGAGGCCATGGAACCGACGCCGGATGAGGGACCGAGCCGGAGCTTTGGCGCCGCCGATCCGACGCTGACCGGAGCGATCGACCGTCTGGCACTGGAGCGAGCGGTTGCCGACCTGCCCGCAGGGTACCGGCTCATCTTTATCCTTCACGACGTCGAAGGATTTGAGCATAATGAAATTGCATCGATGCTGGATTGCTCGATTGGCAACAGCAAGTCGCAATTGCACAAGGCGCGGCTGAAGCTGCGAGACGCGTTGCGCGCCCAGAAGCGCCCGGAGGAAGGGTCATGAAGGGCGATCCCGGCAACATGAGCTGCGCCGAATTCCAGGCTCAACTGCCCGAGCTGATCGGCTCAGGGGAGGACGTATCCGCGCATCCTCACCTCCAGGACTGCGAACGGTGCCGCGCCTTGCTGGCCGAGTTGGAGACGATCGCCGAGGCGGCCCGCCAACTTTTTCCCAGCGTGGAGCCACCGGACGAGGTCTGGGCACAGATCGAGTCGGCGCTCAAGCAGGAAGGAAAATAAGGGCGGCCAGAGGGAATGGCTGCGAGCCGGCACCATTTGCAGGAGCGAAGGCCGGTTACTCTCACTTTCCGGCCACTTCCGCCGATAGACCCCACGAACGGCTGAAAGCCGCGCGGTTCAAGTGGAGGTAACCCTCAGAAAAATCAGCGCTAATGGCCGTTGAGCTGGGTGTTTGCGTGCACTTATACTGGCACTGGCAGGATCGGCTGGGGTGATCTGGAGCCGGGTGGAACGCCGGCGGAAGCTGCCGCGTAAGGAATCACATGGGCCAAAAAGAGATGGCCGAGGGGCGGAGATGCAACTTTTACTGTTCTGAACTATCTAATTAAGGAAAGTTGATACGAGGACACTCAATGCCAAAGCAGCCAGCCACTCCTGAAAACGCCGAAACACCCCAGAATCCCACGGGCCCGCGGAGGATTGCCGTACTGCCGGTGCGCGACACAGTGCTGTTTCCCCATGCGGTGCTGCCACTGACGGTGGGCCGGGAAAGTTCGATCCAGCTCATCGAGGCTTTGGGCGAGGAGCGGGCGATTGTCGTTGCGGCGCAATTGGATCCACGGCTGGACGCCCCCAAGCCCGCTGACCTGCACGTGGTGGGAACGCTGGCCACGGTGCACAAGGTTGTGCGCATGCCCAACCAGAGCCGGTTTGTGTTCACCGAGGGCGTAAGCCGGGTTCGGCTGCTGAGGTTCGTCCAGTCAGAGCCGTTCATGGTAGCCGAAGTGGAGACGATGGAAGATGCCGAACGGGCTGATTCACCTGAATTTGAGGCACTCGTACGCAATGTGGTGGGCCAGTTTCAGCAGATCGTTTCGGAGTCGCCGACTCTTTCGGACGAATTGAGGACAATCGCCGCGAACATCGACGAACCGGCGAGGCTGGTGGATTTCGTAGCGTCGTCGCTGCCCTTTCTGACCACGGACGACAAGCAGCAGTTGCTGGAAACACCCGCCATCGCCGAGCGGCTGGAGCAGTTGAATAAGCTGCTGGCCAAGGAGATCGAGGTGCAGCAATTGCGCACCAAGATCCAGACCGAGGTGCAGGACCAGGTGCAGCAGTCGCAGCGCGACTACTACCTGCGCGAGCAGATGAAGGCCATCCAGAAGGAGTTGGGCGAGCAGGACGAAGGGCAACGCGACATCGACGAGCTGCGGCAAAAGATTGAGGCCGCGGGCATGCCCGACGATGTGAAGAAGGAAGCTTTGAAGGAGCTTGCGCGGCTGCAGCGGATGTCGCCCATGGCCGCGGACTATTCGCTTACCCGGAATTACATCGAGTGGCTGGCGGTGCTGCCCTGGGCCAAGAGTTCGGGATCGAAGATCGACATCAATGTGGCGAAGCAGATTCTGGACGAGGACCACTACGAACTGACAAAAGTGAAGGACCGGATCCTGGACTACCTGAGCGTTCTGGAGTTGAAGCCGGACATGAAGGGGCCGATTCTGTGCTTCGTTGGGCCTCCGGGCGTGGGCAAAACCAGCCTCGGCCGGTCGATAGCGCGCGCATTAGGACGGAAGTTCCAGCGTGTCTCGCTGGGCGGCATGCATGATGAGGCGGAGATCCGCGGCCACCGCAGAACC
This sequence comes from uncultured Acidobacteriaceae bacterium, assembly GCA_963835355.1. Taxonomy (GTDB): domain Bacteria; phylum Acidobacteriota; class Terriglobia; order Terriglobales; family Acidobacteriaceae; genus Telmatobacter. Next base: position 562,118 of record CAWIFE010000008.1, read on the forward strand.
TACATTGGGGCCTTGCCCGGACAAATCATCCAGAGCATCCGGCGGGCGGAAACCAACGACCCGGTGATCATGCTTGACGAGGTGGACAAGCTGGGGCGGGACTTCCGCGGGGATCCGGCATCGGCGCTGCTGGAGACGCTGGACCCGGCGCAGAACAACACATTCCGCGACAATTACCTTGACGTGCCGTTCGATCTGTCGAAGGTGCTGTTCATCTGCACGGCGAACATGCTGGACACGGTGCCTCCACCGCTGATCGACCGCATGGAGATCATTCCGTTGCAGGGCTACAGCGAAGAGGAAAAGGTGCACATCGCCAGCCGGTACCTGATTCCGCGGCAGATCGCGGAGAACGGAATCACGGCAGAGCAGATCGAGTTTCCCGAGGAGGCGGTGCGGTACATTATCCGCCACTACACGCGGGAGGCGGGCGTGCGCAAGCTGGAGCAGACGATCGGGACGGTTTGCAGAAAGCAGGCGCGGCGCGTGGTGGAGGGTCACACGGAGAAGCTGGTGGTGACCAAGGAAACGCTGAAGGAATTCCTTGGCGGCATCCAGGTGCGCGTGGAGACCGAGGTAGCGGAGCGCGTGAAGCGGCCTGGCGTGGCCGTGGGCCTGGCCTGGACGCCGGCCGGCGGCGACATCCTGTTTATCGAGGCCAACAAGATGAAGGGCAAGGGCGGCTTTACGATGACGGGACAGATCGGCGAGGTGATGCAGGAGTCCATGCAGGCCGCGCTGACCTGGGTGCGCTCGAACGCGACGCGGCTGGGACTGGCCGAGGACTTTACCAAGGAGATGGACATCCACATCCACGTGCCGGCGGGAGCGATCCCCAAAGACGGACCGTCGGCCGGCGTGACCATGGCAACGGTGCTGGCATCGCTGCTGACGGATACGCCGGTTCGGCCGTTGACAGCCATGACCGGGGAGATCACGCTGAGCGGAAACGTGCTGCCGGTGGGCGGGATCAAGGAAAAGTTCCTGGCAGCGCGGAGGGCCGGAGTGGAACAGATCATTCTGCCGGCAGAGAACCGCCAGAATGTGGAAGAGGACCTGACGCCGGAGATGATGGAAGGCGTGACGGTGCACTACGCGAGCGAGATAGAGGACGTGCTGGCAGTGGCCTTACCGCTGCTGGCGGCACGGCCGCAACTGCAACCTGCTGCTGCCTCTACGATTCGGGCAGCGAGCGCGGCGGGTGCAGCGGCGTAAACGATTCTCATCCTTGTACGAACAGGCCGGCGGAAAAGAGCGGTTCCACAATTCAGGTGCCCTATCCAAGATCTCGCAGGGTGGCTTTTTCTCGATGAAAAAGCCACTCGGTGGTTGCGGAACCGGGTATTGCAATTGTGGAACCGCTTGAGCCGGTCTTTTTCTTTGCGGTCCGATTCCAGCCGTCCGATTGCTCAAGCAAAGGCCCATTGATGCGAGCGCCGGGGTGTGAATTGACTCTTCACCCAAAAGAAAACCACGCCTGCCGCGTCTAACCCACAGACGGTATGCTTTTTCTAACCATGCAGGTACGCGTAATTGCGTTTGGAGTTTTGAAGGAGTGGCTGGGTCCGGAAGCCGCCGAGGTGGAGCTGCCGGAAGGCGCGACAGTGGGATCGTTGCTCGAACACCTGCGCGCGAAGCTGCCGAAGAACGCTCCCGAAGAAGCATTCCGCGGCATTGCGGTGGGCGTGAACGCCGAATATGCGCAGGCCAGGCAGATCCTTCATGACGGCGATGAAGTGGGGTTGCTGCCGCCGGTGTCTGGCGGCACTGCGCGTGCGGCGAATGCTTTGGAAGAGGACGGTGGGGAGCCGAATGTCATCGTCGCGCTGATGCGGGAGGCGATTGATGCCGAGAAGATTGTTGCGGCGGCCAAGAGCGGCGAGGACGGCGCGGTGGTGGTATTCGACGGGATCGTGCGCAACCATTCGCGCGGACGCCGGACGCTTCACCTGGACTACGAGGCCTATGAAGAGATGGCGACGAGGCAAATGCGCGAGCTGGGCGGAAAGGCGCGCGAGCGATTTGGCGTGCGCCAGGTGACGATGGTTCACCGGCTGGGGCGCCTGGAAATTGGCGAGACGAGCGTGCTGATCGTGGTGGCATCGGCGCACCGCAGCGCAGCATTTGAGGCCTGCCGCTGGCTGATCGACTCCGTAAAGCAAACCGTGCCCATCTGGAAGAAGGAGACGTTTGCCGATGGCGCAGTTTGGGCGCCGGGCGAGCCGTTCCCTGAGGGTTTGAGTATTGCGGAGGCGCCGCGTGAAGGCTAGCTCAACAGGTCTTCGCGGCTTGTGGGCAGCTGCCGGCCTGTGCGCGGTCGTGGCGGCGCCGGCTGCCGTGACGATGACGGCGCAGGAGCCCACGTTTCACATGGACGTGAAGCTCGTGAACATTTTCGTCAACGTGACGGACAAGAATGGAGTGATCGTAGGCGGGCTGACCAAGGACGATTTTGCGGTCTTCGAAGATAATCGGCCGCAGCAGATTGCGTTGTTCGAGCGGCAGTCGGAGGTGCCGCTGAATCTGACGCTGGCCATCGACACATCGGGGAGCGTGCGCAAGGACTTGGACGAGGAGGCGAACGCGGCGCGGCATTTTGCTCACGACATTCTGCGACCGCAGGACCAGATGAGCGTGCTCGAATTTGCAACGGACGTCACCGAGCTCACCCCCTTCACCAATAATCTGTCGCAGATCGACCACGGCTTGAGCGCGCTGCACGCTGATTGGGCGACGGCGCTGTACGACGCGATTTGCCTGGGCTCCGAAGCGCTGGGCAAGCGGCAGGGGCGCAAGGTGCTGGTGCTTGTCTCTGACGGAGACGACACGGCCAAGTCTTCAACTTACGCGCAGGCGGTGGAGGCTGCGCTGAAGAACGAGGTGATGATTTATTCGCTGATCGACGTGCCGATTGAAGCCAGCGCCGGGCGCGATACCGGCGGCGAACACGCGCTGATTACCTTGGCCGAACAAACCGGCGGAAAGCATTTCTACGTGAGCGAGGGAGGGCTGGACAAGGCATTCGCCAAGGTGAGCGACGACCTGAGGACGCAATACTTGATTGGCTACTATCCTCAGCATCAGGTTCCCGGCACAGACTTTCATCGAGTGGTGGTGACCGTTCCCCGCGCGGCGGCGGACGAATTCAACGTGCGCAACAAAGCCGGGTACTACGCGGACACGCCCATTTCCCGGCATCATGTTTCAGAGAATTAGGCGGAAGTGTAGACTCTTAGGCAAAGGTTCAGACGATGGCAACCGCGAGTCGCATCCCGATTGAGCAGTACTTGACGACTTCCTACGAGCCGGATGCGGAGTTCGTGCGCGGTGAGGTCGAGGAACGAAGCATGGGCGAGTACGATCACAACCTGGTGCAATGGGCAATTCTGGATTGGTTCCGGCGGCACGACAAGGAGTGGCAAACGCGCTCAATTCAGGAACAGAGAACGCGGCTCAACTCGGACGTGGTGCGGATTCCGGATGTGAGTGTGTGGGCGCGGGCGGTTCCCATTGAACCGGTCTTCAGCCATCCTCAACTCATTGTTGTCGAAGTGTTGTCGCCGGAAGATCGCCACTCCAAAGTGCAGGAGAAGGTCGAGGACTACCGGCGGTTTCAGGTCCCGCACATCTGGGTTGTCGATCCTCTCCAGCGAATGGGCTGGGATTGTTCCGGTGGCAACTGGATGCGCACCAGCCGTTTTGCCGTCGCGGGTTCACCCATCCATCTCGATCTTGAGCAGCTTTTCAGAGAGCTGGATGCCGCAGAGGCCTGATTCTCTACTACGCGCGGCGGCGGACGAATTCAACGTGCGCAACAAAGCCGGCTACTACGCGGACACGCCGGCGAAGGGCAACTGACGCGGGCGGAGAATCCGCGCCAAACGGGTTGATCTCCAGGAAGTTCCGAAGACGCCCCGCGCCGACCTCCACATTTGCATCTAAAATGGCAACATGACTTCTCCATTGTCTTCGCGCCGCCGCTCCAAGACGCCGCCGCCGGGTGAAACCGGCCAGGAAGGGCTCTACCTGCGCTCGCTGAGCGATCGCCAGGTGATTGTGAACATCAAGTTGAGAGACGGCGAAACGGTGCGCGGGTGGATCGAGTACTTCGACGACTCCATGCTGCGGCTAACGCGCGAGGGCCAGCCCAATCTGTTTATCTACAAGAACCAGATCCGGACGATCAGTGAAGCGGGCCGGCGGCGAGTGACGCGCTACGAGACCGCGGAGGGAGCGGGACCGGACGGACACGGGCGGGACGAGGCAGGGCTGTGACGGGCCCAGCGGAGCCGGCGGGAAATCTCATTTTCGTTCCCAAGGCCGCGGAGATTGCGCGCGAGGCCGGGGCGCTGCTGCGCGAATACTACGCAAAGGGCGTTGAGACCGAATACAAAGGCGATGTGGACATCGTGACCGCCGCTGACCGCGCGGTGGAGAAACTGATTCGCGCGCGGCTCGGCGAGGTTTTTCCGGATCACGGTGTCTACGGCGAGGAGGGAACGCGCGAGCGGATGGAGGGCGAGTTCCGCTGGTACGTCGATCCGCTGGATGGAACGACAAACTTTGCCCACGGATTCCCGCAGTTCTGCGTGTCGCTAGGCCTGGAGCATCGAGGCGCGGGCATGAAGGCCGGCGAAGATGGAACGCTGGTTGCCGGGGTGATCTACGATCCGCTGCGGAACGAGATGTTCACGGCCGAGCGCGGGCACGGGACGCAATTGAATGGGAAGGCGGCGAAGGTCTCGCGGAATGCGGAGCTTGCCGAGGCGCTGCTGGCGACAGGCTTTCCCAGCCGCAAGCGGCACGCAAGCCCCAACATTCACTTTTACCAGGAGTTCACGTTGCGTTCGCACGGGGTTCGGCGGGCGGGTTCGGCGGCGCTCGACCTGGCGTATGTTGCCTGCGGAAGGATGGATGCGTTCTGGGAGTTCAATCTGAATCCGTGGGATACGGCGGCGGGAATTCTGCTGGTGGAAGAAGCCGGCGGACGAGTGACGGATTTTGCGGGCGCGCGGTTCCGGCTCAAGAGCGACGAGATTCTGGCGTCGAACGGATTGATTCACGACGAATTGATCGGGCTCTTCGGCGACATGTTTGCAGGACGCGATCTTGCGCCGATTCCGACGCCCGAGGAGTTTGCAAGAAACAGGGACCAAGGGACCAAGGGGCCGAGGGACCAAGAAGGCGAGCCCTGAGCAACCACCAACTCCGCGCCGCCTGGCGAGCGATTTCTTGCGTGCTGCTTAGGCCGAATCGCCGGGGCACAACCATTGATCGCGAGCGGATCGGGCATTTTTGTTCCCTTGTTCCCTTGTTCCCTTGGTCCCTGAATTTTCCCTTCCCGCATGGCAAAACGCGGGCGATTAAGGTGGAAGTCAGGCCGCGGGGCCGTATGCTACTATCAGCGTCGTAAAGATGAGAGCGGCTCGCAACACCGATTCCTGAGTTACTGTGCGCCGAAGCCATTGCACTCAAGTGGCTCTTTCCTCAAGAAAGAGCCACCATGCACAACTTCTAAGAAAGGCTACATCAACTCAGGAACCGGTCTAGCGCGAGGCCGCGGGAATCTCCGGAGAGAGCAGAGATGGCATACGTCATTGCAGAACCCTGTATCGGCACCAAGGACACCGCCTGTGTGGACGCCTGTCCCGTCGATTGCATCCACCCCAAGAAAGATGAAGCCGGTCATGCCGAAGCCGATCAGCTGTTCATCGACCCGGTCGAGTGCATCGACTGCGGCGCGTGCGTGCCGGTGTGCCCGGTGTCGGCCATTTTTGCGCAGGACGATCTGCCGGAGAAGTGGGCCCACTTTACTGAGAAGAACGCCGCGCACTTTGGCCGGTAGACGGCTGAAAAGCATCGAGCGGCAGTAGCCGCAGACAACGCGCATCCCGCCCGGGCGGAATGCGCGTTTGTGTCTGTGGTGAACCCGCTCAATGGGGTTCTCACGGTTTGTGCGAGGACGAGAGTTTGCTCTCCCACACCCTAGCGGCAAAGACAAAGACGCCGCTAGGATGGGGCACCCACGGGCCAGTGCGATGATGAAGAAGCATGAGCGTGCTCACTTCGGAAGCGGTGGTTCTGCGCACCTGGCCGGTGCATGAAGCTGACTTGCTGGTGAGCTTCTTTACGCGCGATTATGGCCGGCTGAAGGGCATGGCCAAGGCAGCGCTGAAAAGCCGCAAGCGGTTCGGCGGGGCTCTGGAGCCGATGACGCTGGCGCGGGCGTGGTTTGCGGAGCGGCCTCGGCAGGAGCTGGTGCGGCTGGATCAACTGGAGATTCTGCGCTCGCCATTGTCGGCGCCGGTGGACCAGACGCGCATGGCGGTGCTGAGCTTTTATGCCGAGGTGATTGACGAGGCGCTGCCCGAGCGCGACCCGCAGGCAACGGTGTTCCGGCTGCTGGCAAGTGTGTTGGAGCAGACCAGCGCCGTGAAGTCGGAGATTGTGCAGCCGTGGATGGCGCTGACGTATTTCTCGCTCTGGATGACGCGGCTGATGGGGTTGCTGCCGGACATCGGTCACTGCATGGTGTGCGGAGACACTCTGGGCGAGGGCGAGGTGCGCTTCAACGCGTATGCCGATGGGTTGTTTTGCGGGCTGCACTCAAATGGGAGCGGGAGCTCGCTCTCGGCCGACTCGTGGCAACTGGCACAGCGGATGCTGAAGGCGCCGGCAGCAAATTTTGCCGGCGAAGCGTGGCCGCGGAAGCGCGGGCAGGATTTGCGGCGGTTCACGCTACAGACGCTGGAGCGGCATTTGGAGCGGAAGCTGAAGACGGCGGAGGCGCTGGCGAGGCTGGGCGGGTGAGGACTTGTTTAGTGTGTATAGAGTGTGTATTCTAAAGTCGACCCGACAGAACGGGGACCGGTGGACAGCAGAGCAATCATCAGGAAACTGAAAGACGACGGATGGTTTGAAGTTGCGCACGTGGGAAGTCACAAGCAATTCAAGCACGCGACGAAGCCGGGCCGTGTGACAGTCCCGTTCCCGCGCAGGGACGTGCCGATCGGGACCCTTCGCTCGATCGAAAAGCAAGCGAATTTGAAGCTCGGCAAGTAGGGGGCACCAGGTAGGGGTCACATGGAATATATCGCCTATCTTCACAAGGACAAGAAGTCGGATTACGGCGTCAGCTTTCCCGATTTTCCGGGTTGCATCACGGCGGGAACGTCGCTCGAAGAAGCGCGCCGCATGGCCGCCGAAGCCCTTTCGCTCCACATTGCCGGGATGAGACAGGACGGAGAGCGCCCGCCCCAGCCTTCGACTCTTGACGAACTCCGCAACGATCCTGCAATGAAGGGCGCAGTCGCGTTTCTGGTGGAGGCTGCTGAGCCGGAGAGGACGGTCCGCATCAACATTACCGCGCGCGAAAACCAGTTATCGGAAATCGATAGCCGCGCTCGCGCCGCGCGGCTCACGCGTTCCGCGTATATGGTTCATCGTTCGCTGGGGAGCAAGAAGCCCGGTGTGGCGCGGCCCGCGGCGGCAGATCGCAAGCTTCGCGGGCGGGAGAGACAGGCTTAGAGTCTGAGTATGCTGAACCGGCGAAAGACGGCAATCATCGAGCGCGAAGACGACGGCTTCGTCTCGTTGTGCCCTGAACTCGACATTGCAAGCCAAGGCTCAACAATCGAGGAGGCGCGCGCGAATCTTATCGAAGCCCTCACACTTTTCCTCGAAACCGCTTCCCCTTCAGAGGTCGCAGGCCGGGTCTAAAGCGGGCCGCTATCAATGAAGCTGGCTTTTGATCTTCGCTTGCACATCGTCGGGAAGGTCATAGAGAGAGTAAGTCAGGGTCATTTCCGGCAGGCCTCCAATTTTGGGTTCGCGTGGCACTTTCCCCTCGGGCACTTTGAACTCAAATGGAATCTGAATATGCCATCTCTTTCCGATCTGGTTAATTGGAATGCTAAAGAGAATTTCGCGACCCGGTAGCACCGTCGTCAGAAATCCCAACTCGAACCAATAATCGGCAGGTGGTTCTCCAGGCTCTTTGCTGGTCTGCGAGCTAGTGGCCGGTTCCGGATGGCTCGACGGTGAGTCCGATTCAAGCGCGGGCCAGTTAATGGTCGCGGGCGCATCGCCGTCAGAGATTACAAATCGTAGGGGCGTATCCCTGACCACTTCGTCCATCACCCCGAATTCTCCGGGTGGGCTCCCTTCCGGCACCCCAAAGGTTCGCAATTCGATTGGCACATTGCAGTTGTTCACAAACCTGAGCCAGAGGCGCATCTCTGGCTCGTCTTCACTCCGTTGAATGCCCTTTCCCGTGTGGTCCAACTTCAAATAAACGAATTCGCGATTCGTGTCGATCACAAAATTGGTGGGCCTTTGACTGTGCTGCGAATAGCACGGAATCGCTGCTGCGCCGGCAAAGACTGCAATTGAAAGTAGGCGGACCAATATGATCCTAGGCATGGATTGGCCGCCTTTTTGACTGGCCCCTAGAAAGGGTTGATTTTGCGGTTATGGTAGTCCAAAAAGGGCCGGACTACCCAATTGCCTAGGAAGATTTGTCGCGATAAGGTGGGGCCGGCTCGTAATACTCCAGCTGTCAGGAGCGATGTCACGCCGAAAAGCCCATTACTCCGGTACCTAAGCCAACCTGTGAACGGCTGGTAAAATCATGCCTTAGTCCCGATGAGAGATTTGACTGTGTCCTTTGCCGAGCCCGAAGCGCGCGTAAAGCCTACATCGCTAACCTTTCAGGAGCTATTGTTCCGTCTGCAGGCGTTCTGGGCGGAGCGCGGTTGCGTGCTGCAGCAGCCCTACGACGTGGAAGTGGGCGCGGGTACGATGTGCCCGGAAACGTTTTTGCGCGTGCTGGGGCCGAAGCCTTACAAAGTGGGTTATGCGCAGCCTTCGCGGCGGCCGGCGGACGGACGCTACGGCGAGAATCCCAACCGGCTGTTCAAGCACACGCAGTTCCAACTGATTTTGAAGCCGCCACCGGTCAATGTGCAGGAGCTGTATCTCGAATCGCTCGAGGCGATGGGCATCGATCTGAAGCATCACGATCTGAAGTTCGAAGAGGACAACTGGGAGTGGCCGGCGGGCGGTGCGTGGGGCGTGGGCTGGCAGGTGATGCTGGATGGGCTGGAGATTACGCAGTTCACTTATTTCCAGCAGTGCGGCGGGATCGATCTGGACCCGATCTGCGCCGAACTGACGTACGGGATGGAGCGCATTGCGGCGTTTTTGCAGGACGTGGACTCGATTTACGACATTGTGTGGGCGCGCGATCCCCAGACTGACGCGGTGGTGACTTACGGCGACGTGCGGCTGGCCGAGGAGCTGCAGTTCTCGGTGTACAACTTCGAGATGGCCGATGTGGCCAGGCTGTGGGAGCACTTCAATTCCTATGAGGCCGAGGCGCAGGCGCTGCTGGAGAAGGCGAGCGCGCTGCTGACAGACGAACATGCCAGTCCGGAGGAAAAGAAAAGATTTCCGCTGCTGGCGACATACGAGCTGGCGCTGAAGTGCTCGAACCTCTTTAATTTGCTCGACGCGCGCGGGGCGATCAGCGTGACAGAACGCGTGGGCGTGATTGGAAGGATTCGCGCGCTGGCAGTGGGCGTGGCAAAGGCGTGGGCGATGCAGCAGGAAACAAGTCAGCAAGTCAGCGAGTCAGCGAGTTAGCGAGAAGAACCAGGCATGGCGGATTTTCTACTAGAGATCGGGCTCGAAGAGGTTCCGGCGCGAATGATTGCCGGGGCCGAGGCCGAGCTGGGCAAGCGCGTGAGCGAGCTGCTGAAGCGCGAGCGGCTGGCGGGCAGCGGCGCGAAGGTGGCGACCTACTCCACGCCACGGCGGCTGGCTGTACTGGCGGAGGGCGTGCAGGCCAGGCAGGCCGACAACGAAAAAGTGGTCATGGGCCCGTCGTGGAAGATCGCGTTTAAAGACGGTACACCGACGGCAGCGGGCGAGGCCTTTGCGAAGAAGGCGGGCGTAGAAGTTTCCGACTTGAAGAAGATTGAGACACCGAAGGGTGAGTACGTGGGCGCGTCGGTGAAGCTCACGGGGCGGACGGCGAGCGAAATCCTGATCGCTGAGCTGCCGAAGGAAGTGCTGGGGCTTTACTGGGCCAAGAATATGTACTGGCGCGCGGGGAAGCCGGAACGATTTGTGCGTCCGGTGCGCTGGGTTGCGGCGATGCTCGACGCCGAAGTCGTTCCGCTGGAGATTGCGGGGATCGCGGCGGGCAATGCGAGCCGCGGACATCGCGTGCTCTATGGCGACCACTCCGTGGTTTTACCTTTGGCCAAGAGCTATGCTGATACGCTACGCGCGGCGTTCGTTGTAGTGGACGTGGCAGAGCGGCGGCAGATCATTCGGAAAGCATTGGACGCGGCGACGCGGACGGTTGCGGACGCCCGATGGCGCGAGGACGAAGCGCTGGTCGAGACGGTGGTGCATCTGACCGAGTGGCCGTCGGTGATCCTGGGCGACTTTGAGCGCGCGTATCTTGACCTGCCGGAAGAAGTTCTGGTGACGGTGATGCGCGACCACCAGAAGTACTTTGCGGTGGAAGACGCCGAGGGCAAATTGGCGCCGCATTTTCTGGCGGTGCTGAACACGCAGGCGGACGAAGAGGGCGCGGCAATCATTCGGCACGGGAATGCGCGCGTGCTGCGGGCGCGATTCAAGGATGCGCGATTTTTCTGGGACATGGACCAGAAGACGCCGCTCGTCGAGCGGGTAGAGAGTTTGAAGAACGTGACCTTCCAGAAGGAGTTGGGCAGCTACTACTGGAAGACGGAACAAAATCTGGCGGTCGCGAATGCGTTGGCCACGATCGTCAAGGGCGCAGACGCGCCGCTCGACGAAGGGGCGCTATTCAAGGCTGTAGAACTGGCGAAGACCGACCTGACGACAGAGCTGGTGAAGGAGTTCACTGAGTTGCAAGGCGTGATCGGCGGACTGTACGCGCGGGCGCAGGGGCTGGACGAGAAGGTCGCACAGGCGATTTACGACCAATACACGCCTGCCTCGACGGAGGGTCCGATTCCATCGACCGTCGAAGGGCAATTGCTGGGGCTCGCCGATCGCATCCAGACAATTGTGGCGATGTTCGGGATCGGCAACGCGCCGACGGGGTCGAAGGATCCGTTTGCGCTGCGGCGCGCGGCGAACGCGATCGTGAAAATTCTGGCCGAATCGGGACTGCCCCTGACGCTGAGCGATGTGGTCAATGCGAGCGGAGTGAGCGATACCGGCAAAGCGCAGGTGAACGAGTTTTTCCGCGAGCGGCTGCAGTTCCATTTGAAGGACGTGCGCGGATTCGCGTACGACGTGGTGAATGCGGTGCTGGCCGTGGGCGCGGACGACGTGCGCGATACGATCGCGCGGGCCGAGGCACTGACTTCGGTCCGGGGCTCAGAGGATTTCGCGGCGGTTTCGGCTGCCTGCAAGCGGATCAAGAACATTTTGAAGCAGGCCGAGGAAAAGGGCTTTCGTCCCGAAGAGCAAAAGATCGGTAAGCTGGCAGGCAAACTCACTCTGGAAGGGATCGATCTTTGGGACCGGTCTAAAGAGATTGCACCCCAGATTGACAGGCTCCGCGAGCAACGGAATTACGGTGAGGCTTTGGTGCTCATTGCCACGCTGCGACCGACGGTCGACAAGTTTTTTGACAAGGTGATGGTGCTCGATCCTGACGAGACGGTTCGCAGCGCGAACCTTGGGCTCATCGCCGAAGTGCTGCGAAACTTTTCGACCATCGCGGACTTCAGCGAAATCGTGACCAGCCAGGCTGTCCTCCTGTAATCGATCCCGTTCGATTTGCCCCAGCGGCTGTGCGGCGACCGAAGGCCACAAACGTCTAAAATCGAGAGAGATGGCGGACACGCTTTATTTGAGCCTGTGGTATCCGAACCTGCGCCTGGAGGCGCTCCCCGACAAGCTGGTTGCGGTGCTGGGCGCCTTTGCCGCGCATGGCGGCGAGGCGAAAGTGTATTCAGCGACGGTATGGCCGGTGAGCTGGAACGAGACGCCGGTGTTTGAGCGGGTGTACGGGCGCATGGCTGCAGGGCTGGAACCCGGTCAAGCGCCCGGCGTTGAACCGCGCCAGGCCGTGGAAGAGGCGATGGAGCTGCTGCACGAGGACTACGCCTACGAGTTCCAGATTGGGTGGAATTTGTGGGAGCTGGAGACGGGGCCGGAAGTGCAGAATCTGCCACGAAAAGCAACCACAGGTCCCCATTCGACTCATCCGCCCGACGGCGGATTCGCTCAGGGCAGGCTTTCGACTTCGTTTGCCGCGCAAGACGCGGCAAACTCCGCTCAGGATGACAGTTCAAGAACAGACGCTCAAGATGACTGTCCAAAAACAAACGCTGAGGACGAGAGCGAAGCAACCAGGCTGGACGCGCGATGGGCGCGTGGCCCAAGGCTGGTACGTGTGACGGGATACGGGCCGCTGTTCGACGAAGGCACTTACGAACAGGATGGGCACGTAAGGATCGACTTCGGCTCGGACGCGCCATTTCTCGAAGAGGACGTCGATCTGAGTGAAGTCGGCGCGAGACACATTGCAGAGAATGTGCGCCAACTGGTGGAGCTTACGGCTGGAGTGGAGAAGGCGTCGGGCGCAACGGCGCGGCTGCTGTGGAGCGAGCTGGGCGAGAGCTTGGCGCAGCGGCTGGCGACGCGTCTGGGAATGGAGAATTAGCGTGGTCAGCCTGAGGTTCGTTAAGAGGCAACCGCAGGTCTTTCGACTCCGGTCGCTGCGGCGACCCTCGCTCAGGATGACAGCATTCACACGCACTATGCGATAGGAATGGAGCGCAAGCGCCGTGCGGTTGACGATCGAGCGAATCCGGACGCTGGTGCTGGTGGCAGGAGCGCTGCTGCTGGTGACGCTGGGCGTGTTCCTGGTGAGAGCCAAGTGGAAAAACCTGCTGAACCGGCACGATCTGCCGCATCGGCTGGCCAAAGACATTGTGCAGGAGGCCGACGGTTACACGTACGTTCACGCGTTTGGTGCGCACTCGCAGTACAGGATTCATGCGTCGCGCGAGGTGGAGCTGAAGAGCGACTTTGTCGAGTTGCACGACGTGCAAATCGATCTTTACGGAGAAGACGGCAACGAGATTGACCGGATTTCCGGCGACATTTTCGAGTACGACCAGAAGACGGGCAAAGCCACAGCGCAAGGACCGGTGGAGATGTTGCTGACGCGGCCGTCGGCGAGCACCACGGCGGCCATGGAGACAGCGGGCAAGACAATACCGGGAAAGGCGGGGGGGCATGTAATTGCCGCGGTTGGCGCGGCGACGGGCCCGGCGGGACAAATTGAAGTGAAGACGAGCGGAGTGACCTTCGACCGGAACTCAGGGCTGGTGACGACGGCCGAGCGGGTGGACTTCTCCACGGCGGAGGGAAGCGGCAGCGCGATCGGCGCCAGATACGACTCGCAGAGCGGGTCCCTGACGCTGGCACAGGCTGTGGAGCTGGCGACGCGCCGGGACGGTGATGAAGTGCAGATTCACGCGCAGCAGGCGGAGTTCGATCGCGGAGCGCAGACCTGCCTGCTGGATCATGCGCAGGCGGCCTACCACGGCGGAAAAGCGGACGCGGCTGAGGCGAAGATTCTGTTTCGCACGGATGGCTCAGCGGAGCGGTTGGACGCGAAAGGAGGGTTCACTCTCACGACTGCGAGCGGCGGGAACGTGGCCGCGCCGATAGCATGGATGGATTTTGACGAGCACAACGAGCCGCGCCAGGGGCACATGGAGGGCGGCGTGACGATGGACTCAATGAAGGACGGGCGCACGATGCATGGAGCGGCGCCGACGGCGGAGCTGGCGTTCGGGGCGAAAGGCGAACTGAAGAGCGCGCACCTGGAGCGCGGCGTGGAGATGAAAAGCGAGGAAACGAGCGACGCGGGCGCGGGCCAGGATTCGGGAACGGATGAGGGAAAAGGCGCTCTGCACGTGAGCCGGACGTGGCGCTCACCGGTGGTGGACATTGCGTTCAGACTGGCAGGGGCAAAGGGCAAGGGACAGTTGGAGATGGAGACGATGCGCGGCTCGGGCGGAGTGACGATCATGAGTGAAAGCCAGCGCGGCAATGCGGCGGCAGCGCCACAAAAGATGAGCGCCGATGAAGTGACGGGAATCTTCGGGGCGGGCTCAGTGTTACGGGCGGTGAGCGGCGTTGGACATGCAGGGATTGAACAGACGACGGCGACAGGGACACGGCAGACCGCGAGCGGCGACCGGCTGGAGGCAAGTTTTGCGCCGCCTGCCGCGCAAAACAGGGACCAGGGATCAGGGATCAGGGATCAGAAAAACGGCCAAACAGGGAACAAGGGAGCAAGGGAACAAGAAAACAAGGGCGCGAGAGGACCGGGAAACAGTGGCGCCGGAAATGCGCGAGGTGGAGGCGGAACTGTGGGCGCGAGCGAGGTGCAGTCGGCCGAGCTTGATGGGAATGTGGTGCTGTTTGAGCAGCCCGCACAAAAGCCCGGCGCGCGGCCGCAGCCACCGTTGCACGCGACGGCCGGTAAAGCGGTGTACGAGGGCAAAGGCGAGTGGCTGCATCTGACGATGAGTCCGCGGGTTGAAGATGGCGGGATGGAACTGACCGCGCAGAAGGTGGACGTGTCGCGACAGTCGGGGGATGCGTGGGCCCGAGGCGATGTAAAGGCGACGTGGACGGAGACCAGCTCGAGCGGACAGAATGCGGCGAATGGCGGGCCGGCCGGCGGCAATGCCGACGACACCACCGGTGGGGTGACACTGGGCGGCAAGGGTCCGGCGCACGTGGTTGCGGCAGAGGCGCAACTCAACCAGTGGACCGGCGAGGCGACCTTTCGTGGCCATGCGCGTCTGTGGCAGCAGACGAACTTCGTGAGTGGACCGGAGATTGTGCTGAACCAGCATTTGCAGACACTGGTGGCGCGCAGCAGCGACGCGGCAGAGCCGGTAAGGGTTGTGATGCTGAGCGAGAGTGGCGCGGGCGCGGGCAAGAGATCAACACAACCAGAGGGACAACCGGCGGGACCGGCTGCCGAGGGGCAGGCGGGCGGGCAGTCGCCGGGGCCCGAAGTGATCAGAGTGCACGGAGGTGAGTTGAGGTATTCCGATGCCGATCGCAGAGCGGTGATGCATGGAGGGTCGCTGGGGGCGGTAGTGGCGGAAACAAGCACAGCGACATCGTCCTCCGATACGGTGGAGCTCGATCTGATGCCGGCGGGAGATCACGAGGCCGGCGGCGGAGCAGCGCAGGTGGACCGCATGAAGGCCACGGGTCATGTGGTGCTGACGATGCAGGGCCGACGCGGGACCGGCGAGCAGCTCGTGTATTCGGGCGAAAGCGGGGACTACGTGCTAACTGGCACAGCGACGGAGCCGCCGAAGATGAGCGATCCGGAGCGCGGAATGGTGACGGGCCAGGCTTTGATTTTCCATAGCCGCGATGATAGGGTCAGTATCGAAGGCGGCGGCAGCGAGACGCAAACAAACGCGACCGCTCCCGAAGCGCACGGGAAATAGGCGCGAAGGTTCGCGCTAGCGAGACGCATGGAAACACTGATTGCCGAGGGAATCGGAAAGAGCTACAAGCGGAGGCAGGTCGTACGGGATGTGAACCTGCGGATCTCCCGCGGCGAAGTGGTGGGTTTGCTGGGGCCAAACGGCGCCGGCAAGACAACCAGCTTTTACATCATCGTGGGGCTGGTGCAGCCGGAGAGCGGCCGCGTCCTGGTGGACGAGACCGACATCACCCGGGTGCCGATGTATCTGCGGGCGCGGACTTTCGGCATCAGCTATCTTCCGCAGGAGCCTTCGGTTTTCCGCAAGCTGACCGCGGAGGAGAACATTTTGGCGGTGCTTGAAGCGCAGCCGCTAGGCAACCGGGAACGGCGCACGCGCGCCGAGAAGCTAATCAACCAGCTGAACCTGGGGCACATCCGCACCACGCGAGGATACGCGCTTTCAGGCGGCGAGCGGCGGCGCGTGGAGATTGCGCGGGCGCTGTGTATCCAGCCGAATTTCATTTTGCTCGACGAACCGTTCAGCGGCATCGATCCGATAGCGGTGCTGGAGCTGCAGAAGATTATTTTCGACCTGAAGGCGAGCGGGATCGGCGTGCTGGTGACGGACCATAACGTACGCGAGACGCTGACCGTCACCGATCGGGCGTACATTATTGCCGAAGGGCGGATCTTCCGCACCGGGACGCCGCGCGAACTGGGCAACGATCCCGAGGTGCGGCGGATCTATCTGGGGGAAAGCTTCTCCCTGGCGTAAATCAGTTTCGGAGATACCGCGACCGCGCATTGTGCTTGCGCAGGTCGTCGCTCCCAGGTGCTGCCACCCCCCGCGACAACGGCCGGACGATGGGGACCCGGGTTGGTCGCGACGACTTGAGTCCATTGGGTTTCGGAGCGCTCGTCCCGGAGCTGCCTGGGGTTGCTGGACGCTCGACGCGAAGCAGGCATATTCTGAAGGTTCCTGCGGCGCGGGGACGGTGGCAAGCAAGTCTTTTCCTATGAAGATTCCGGGATGGGCCATTACCCGATTCGGGAAAATGACGCGAATAGGTGATTCGATTCGAGACAGTTTCTGGACTAAGCTTTAACACGCACGATTACACTCGCATTGAGCCAAAACGGGAAGAAACGCATTTATGGCGCTACTGCAACCAAGGCTGAGTTTGAAAGTGGCACAGCGTCAGGTCCTGACGCCGGGCCTGATGCAGATGGTGAGCGTTCTTGCCCTGAATAAGCTCGAGTTGAAGGAGATGATCGATGCGGAGATGGTTGAAAATCCGGTCCTGGAGGAGATTGACGAATCGGTTCCAATGCTGGATGAGGTGGCAGGCCGCGAAGAGCGGTTGGAGCGCAGTGTCGAGGAGACGGCCGCTCCGCCCAAGGATGTATTCGACGAGATCGATTTTGGCTCGTACTTCCAGGACTATCTCGATCCCGGCTACCGCACGCAGCCGGAGTACGAAGAGAGCGAGAAGCCCTCGTTTGAAAACTTTCTCTCCCAGCCTACGACTTTGTCCGATCACCTGGCGTGGCAGCTGGGAGCTCTGAGCCTGGACGGAAAGCTGCTTGAGGCGGCGGAGTTTGTGGTTGGCAATCTGGACGAGGATGGTTACCTGGCGGCGAGCGAAGAGGAGCTCGCCGCTGCATTTTGCGGGGTACCGGCTGACGCGGCAGCGAGCAACGGCCATGCGGCGGAGCTGGCTGCGGCACTCGATGTGCTCCGGCGCGGGCTTGAGCTGGTGCAGAGTCTGGATCCGGCAGGAGTGGGCGCGCGCGACTTGCGACAGTGCCTGGGTTTGCAGATCGCAGCGCAGCAGCAAGAGTTTGACCATTTGTACGGGCTAGGCTCAGATGAGATCGATGAGGAGCCGGCGAACGGCGCGCACAGGAGCTTCCAGGCCGAGGCCGAGGCCAAGATCGACGAACGTCGGCGGGCAATGGAAGTGGCGACCCTGATTGTGGAACATCACTTGCCTCTGTTGCAGAAGCGCGACGTGAAGGACCTGGCGCGCGCGGCGCAAGTGACGACGGAAGAGGCCCACGCGGCGGTGGAGTTTATCCGCACGCTCGACCCGCGGCCGGGGCGCCTGTACAACCGCGAGCAGACGCGGCTGATCGAGCCCGATGTGTACTTTGTGAAGCGCGGCGCCGAGTGGGTGGTCAGCATGAACGAAGAGGACCTGCCCAGTCTGCGTTTGAGCCAGCGCTACCGGCGCATGCTGGTCTCGGCAGACACCGACAAGGAAGTGAAGGACTACGTGAAGGAGCGGTTCCGCTCGGCGCTGCAACTGATGCGGAACATCGCGCAGAGGAAGAGCACGATCTTGCGGACCTGCGAAGTGATCGTGCGGCGGCAGCAGGAGTTCCTCGACAAAGGAGTGGAGGGCCTGCGGCCGATGATGATCAAGGAAGTGGCCGAGGAGATCGGCGTACACCCGTCGACGGTGAGCCGCGCCGTAGCCAATAAATACGCACACACGCCGCAGGGCGTGCTGGAGCTGCGGTTCTTCTTCTCGGAAGGCGCTAATGGACCGGAGGGCGCGGACACGCCGCTGCTGGTGCTGAAGCGCAAGGTACGCAAATTCATCGAGGATGAAGACGCGCGGCATCCGCTGACTGACGACCAGCTTGCGGCGATGCTGCAGTCGCAGGGAATTCAACTGACGCGGCGCACCGTGGCGAAATACCGCGAGGACATGCAGATCCCGTCGACGCACCAGAGGCGGAAGAGAGAGTAGCTGACAAATCTCTCCCGATCGAAAGCCAGGCCTTCGCGCAACTCTCGACGTTTGTTCTCATTTAGAGTACAATTGATCTCGTAATGAGAACAGCGCTGGCACCCATCGGGAGTTTGTTTTTCGGCCAAATCAGAGGGAGCGTACTGGCACTTTTGTATGGTGCTCCCGACGAGTCGTTCTTTGTCCGCCAGATTGCGCGTGAAATCGGAGCAAGCGCAGGGAGCGTCCAGCGAGAGCTTGCGCTCCTCACCAATGCAGGGCTGATTGATCGTTCGCCTCTGGGCAGCCAGGTATTCTATCGGGCCAACCGCGAATATCCGGCATTCGCGGAACTCCGTGCCCTGCTTGCGAAAACAACGGGCGTCTTTCAGCTTCTTAAGGCGGCGCTCGATCCTTTCTCAGCTCGAATCAAATTCGCCTTTGTCTATGGTTCAGTCGCTCGCGGCGAGGACAAGGCAACAAGCGATATCGACCTAATGGTAGTCGGGGATTTGTCATTCGATGAAATTCTCGAAGCGGTAAGTCCGTTGGAAAAGCATTTGCGGCGCCCCGTGAACCCAACGATTTACTCACTTGGGCAACTGAAACAGAGATGTCGCGCAGGCAATCACTTTCTGCGCTCGTTGAGGAATAATGTGAAGGTATTTCTGATAGGTAACGAAGATGGGTTTAGAGAAGCTTGCGCAACTCGGCTGGTACAAGGTTGAGCCAAGCAGCCCGGAAGAAATTGCGGATCTCTTCAGTATCGTGGACCGCTCACTCGGCGATCTCAAGGTAATGGGAATCTCCGATGACCTTCGATTCCACGCAGCCTACGACGGAATCCTAACCCTCGCAAATATTGCGCTTCGCGCCAGTGGGTTTCGCGTATCTCTCGGCCAGGGTCATCACCAGCGAGTGATCGAAAGCCTGGAATATACTCTGACGACGCAAGATCAGGACACGCGGGAAAGATGGGTGCGTAGAATTAAATCGCATTCGCAGAAGAGGAATACCACAAGCTACGACTCGGCAGGGGGAGTTTCGCCCAACGATCTCGCTCAAATTGTCAGGGACCTGAGCGCTTTGCAAGCACTGATGGCACAGTGGCTAAAGGAAACGCACCCAGAGCTTGTTCGAGCAAAATCAGCGCGGGATTCCTAGCCTCTGTTCTATTCGAAACGGTGTCCAGCTCATCGTGCGCCGCCCGAAGGTTGGAGATTGCAGAGCTGAAGGCATGTATCTGGATGCCGGTTTACAGCGCCACGCTGTTGTTCATC
The DNA here is from genome assembly GCA_963835355.1 of uncultured Acidobacteriaceae bacterium. GTDB lineage: Bacteria > Acidobacteriota > Terriglobia > Terriglobales > Acidobacteriaceae > Telmatobacter. The sequence goes on from CAWIFE010000008.1 coordinate 581,614, forward strand.
AGCGTAATCTCCGGAACGGCTCCGCCGCACTCGACGGTGACGGTGGCTCCTTTCAGGCTGATGTTGGCGGGAATGGCAAGCGTGACCTGAGCCGTTTTCGGCGTGAGGTCAAGGGGCGCTTTGAGCGCGGGGACTTCGGCGGTGGTGAGGGTCTTGCCGTCGCGGCTGCGCAGGACGATCTTCGACTCTGGCGCGTCGACTGCGCCGACACTGTGGACGGTTACCGTCATCTTCGAGCCATCGATTTTCACGTCTTCAGGGTCGATGCCGAGGTCTGGGCGCGACCAATACGGGACGCCCTTGGTCGCAAGCTTTAACTCGATCACTGTCGTTGTGCGCGGCGCGAAGGTGATGGCGATGGACTTGCTGCGCTCGAAAGGCACGCTCCGCGTTTCCAGGTTTTGGACAGGAGCATCAGGGGTCGGCGGCGCGTTGCCGATGCTGGCCTGCGTGCCTTGCGTCATGGTCCAGTCGCCGGGATCAACTTCCCAGCCGGTCATGTGCGCGGTGACGGGAACGCGTTCGAGGTTGTAGGCGATGATGCGGACGTGATCCGGTGCGGCCTCGGGAACGAGAATGGCGACGCTCTGGTCATTCGCGGGTGAAGCAAAGCTCCAGCTCACTGCGTTACCCGGGTAGCAGTAATTGCGCATGAGCGCGACGCCGCCCAGGCGCGAGCGCTGCAGCTCGCCATTGTTGAAGTAGACGCGATCGATCCAGAGGCTGCCTTCGGTGTTGATGAACTCGCGTTCTTTGGCGGTTTGAATCTGCGAGGCGTAGACCTTTTCGAGATACGAAGTGTCGCCGGTGGCAGCCCAGGCAAGCTGCCAAAGGGTTTCGCTGGGCTGCGTGATTCCGGAAGGAACGCCGGATTTGGCGGCGGCAGCGATGATCGGGTTGATCTGGGATTTGCGCAGGTCGAGCATGTCGAGCGTGTCGGCGTTGACGAGCTGCATGGAATCCATGGGCGCGTCGACGAAGGGCTGGACGTACTTGGGGTCGCCGGTCCAGCGATAGGCGGCCCAGAGAATAAACCAGGCGCGCATTCCGGTGGGCTTGTCTTCATCGGTCTTGAAGTTGACTTCAAGATGCAGCACGGGCTTGCCGTCAGGACCGGGCTTGTAGTGGGCGAGAATGCCGTCGGCGAGCTCGAGAATCATCTTCCGCGTTTCGGGCATGCCGTTAAAGAGCACGAGCGAGAGCGCGGGATGAAAGTCCATATACGAAGCCTCTTTTGACCAGCCCCAGACGCCGCCCGTTGCCATTTTGGCGCCGTTGAAATAGTTGGAGCGAACGTGGCGGTGGCCGGCGTCGTTGATGCCGGTGAGCCACTCGAGGCGCTTGGCGGTGACCATGGCGCGTTCGATCTGCTTGGGGCTGCCGAAATCAACCAGCATGTTTTCGGCGAGTACGTTGAGGCCGTCTTCGTAGCTGTGCAACTCGTCAGTCTGGATGGTTGCGAGGCCGTTGGTAAACATGTGCTGCGCATACATGGCGTCGAGCTCGCGACCGAGCGAGGCTTTGATCTTGTCGGGCGTGGAGCCCATGAGGGCGAGGCCGGGGAACCACTCGCTGAAGTCGCTATCGTCGGAGAGGCCGCCGCCGAATTCGCCATTGGAGATCTGGCGATTGTCGATGTACCAGTTGATCAGGCGCTTGAGGTAGCCCAGATCTTCAACCTGCAGGAAGGCCCATTGCGGCACACCCGGCGGCGCCTGCGGCACGATGAAGGGCGGGTGCGGCTGCTCGTGATTCATCTCGTGCCAGTAGTCGCGAGCCAACGTGTTTTCGGGATCGACGCGAAGCAGGTCGGTGATGTCGCCGTCGAATCGGTTGAATAGATTGAGGCGGCGCGAGCTGACGGATTCCTCGACGAGGTTCGAGAACTCGTCGCGCACCTGGGTGAGGCGGTCGGCGATGTGCTCGGGGAGCGCGTCTTTATACGACTTGAAAACGAGACGGATTTCCGCGCCTTCCAGAGGCTCGGCGGAAAAGTCGGCGCTCTCGGCGGCGATGGTGAGGTAGAGGCTCTTGCCGTTGGGCAGGATGCGATCGCGCGTGTCGAGCCAGAGGGTGTGCGGCGTGTTTGGCTTGACGGCGAAGGTGAAGTAGAGCATGTCGCGCATGGGCCAGAGCGGATCTTTGATTTGAATGTTGAGCGGAATGACGCCGTCGGCGTTGGGCTGGAAGTTGAGCGGAGGCAGATCGATGGCGATGCCGTCGAGGCCGGCGTCGATGTTTTCCCAGCCGTAGGCGTAGCCGTGGCTATCGGCGACGAACTGCGAGCGGAAGTCGGCGGGGACGAGAATGTGAATGATGGGCAGGCCGAATTGCGGTTCTTTGCGGCGCGTGCCGGGAGCGCCCGCGGGCATGGCCATCATGGTCGTGCGCTCATCCGGCGGAAAACGCCCGGCAATGTAATCGACGAGCGGCAAGGTGGAAGGATTGTCTGCGGGGCTGATTTTGCTGGTGAGTTTGTAGCGGAGAATGGCCACGCCGGTGGGCTCCGTGCCGGGATGGACGTAGTAGGCGGAGAGCTCGCCGATGGGCTGCTCCTGCTCGACGTTTACGAAGCGGATTTTCTGGCCGGTGATCGGGGAATCGATTTGATGGTAAGTGATCTCCTGGCCCTTGGGGCGGACAAAGAGCGTGGTTTCGGAGTCGGAGGCTTTCTCGTTGTCATGCGCGAGGAGGGTCCAGGTGCCCCATGCGCCGCCCGCGATTTCGAGATGATTCCAAGGCTCGTCGGGCATGGAGAAGGTGATGGTTTTGCCGGAGAGCGAGTAGCAATCCCAATCGGGCAGCTCGAAGTAGTCGTCGCGGCCGATGAGGCGCGAGCGGTTGAAGACGCCGGGCCAGGTGGTTTCGCGAATGCCATCGGTGGCGCGCCACCACCAGCGACCGAGATCGAACGCGTCATGAATCTCGACCTTGCGGATGGTTGTGAATTCTTCGTCGAGCAGGACGGGCTCGTCGCCGGGGCGGTTCCAGCCGAACTTGAGATCCCACTCCTGCTGCCAGTTTGTCGCGTGGCCCGAGCCTGAATCTTTTCCGGCTTCGGCGGGGAGCACGGGCGCCGCAGCTTCAGCAGGAGGAGCGCCGGCAGCGACAGTGCGGACGAGCGGCGGAATCTCCTGCGGGATTTGATTCTTGGCGAGGCCGGCGACGTTGTCATCGGACAACATGCGGTCGTAGATGCGGAGCTCGTCGATGTCGCCGCCGCGATCGTAGCTGTAGGAGCTTTCAACGCCTGTCGGGCCGATGACGCGCGAGTGCGGGCCGAATTGATCGAGAGCGGTATCGAAGAGGCCGGTGGCTTCTTGAGTTGCCATGAGCTTGCCGTCAATGTAGAAGCGGATGCCGCTGGCTTCGTCCCATGCAAGGGCGAGGTGAACCCACTGGTCGGGCTTGGGGATTGCAGGAAGCTTGACGGAGACGCGCGTGCGGCCGAGGTTCACGTCGGTGACGAAGGCATCGAAGCCGTGGCCGTTCCAGTCGATGCGCAGCCAGACGATATCCCAACTGGAATGATCGGCAAAGCCGACGCGGAAGACGGGGAACTCAGTTTCATCGAGGGGGTCGCGGGAGCGCCAGAAAAAAGAAAGCGTGCCGCGCTGCGAGTTAATGTTGCCGGGCGCCCAGTAGGAAAGCAATTGATTGTTGCCGCACTGAATGTAGGAGCCGCTGACGCCGTTGGGAAGAATTTTGACGTCGCGCTGGTAGTTGGGTACGGGATTGCCGCCGGCAGCATAGTCGGCGTTGAAACCATTGTCACCGGAAAGATAGAAGAGCAGGCCAGGCTCGGAGGCGTGCGGGTTGGGCGGAAGGATGGAGGTAGTGGCGGGCACTGCGTATTCGATGGGAACCTGAGAGTGCGCGGGTGCGGCTAAGACGAGAGAGGCGAAGGCGCAGAGCGACAAGGCGCGATACGAACGACGCATGGAGGACCTCCGGCTGGAAACGGCGACCTGTTCGCGGCGCTTTCGTGACTGCGCAAACTGGTCAGACCACTCCACGGAATTGTTACCGCAGAAGCGGCGAGTTGGCAAATGGGAGCTTCAAGTTGCGAGAAGAAAGCTTGAGGCTTGGAGCTGGCAGCTTTAGGCTGCCTTTACATCGCTTCGGGACTTTCGATGCCGAGGAGGGCGAGAGATCCGACGAGTTCGCGGAGGGTGATGGCGGCGGTGGCGAGCAGGAATGTTTTGCGAGCGGGATCTTCTTCGGTGAGGATGTGGTGGCGATGGTAGAAGTTGGCGAACTCCTGCGCGAGCTGAAAGGCGTGCTTGGCGAGATAGGCAGGTTCTGAGGTAGCAATGCATTGTTCAAGAATTTGGGAGCGGCGGCCGGCGCGCAACCATAAGGACCAGATGTCTTCGTTTTCGTCGCCGGTCAAAAATTGCACCACGCGGCTTTTGTCTGACTCCGCTGACTCCGCTAACCGCGCTAACTCCGCTTCCGGCGTGGTGTTGCCTTTGCGGAAGATATTGCGAATGCGAACGACGGCGTACTGAATGTAGGGGCCGGTCTCGCCCTCGAAGCTGAGCGCGTCTTTGAAATCGAAGGCGATGACGGAGTTGCGCGTGACCTTGAGCATGAAATAGCGGAGAGCGCCAATGGCGATCTGCTCGGCGATTTTCTGGCGCACTGCTTCGTCGTTTGAGGTCTGGCGCGAGTCGACTTCCGCGCGCGTGGCAGCGATGAGCTTGTCGATGAGGTCGTCAGCCTTGACGCCGAAACCTTTGCGGCCGCTGACTTCAATGTAGGATTTTTTCTGGTCCTCTTCCGAAATGTCGTAGCCAAGCTCCACGGCACAGCGCGGCGTGAGCGCAACCATTTCGTAGCTGAAATGCGTGTAGTGATCGGCCTGATCGGTGTAGCCCATGCCGCGCAGGGCCTGGATGACATTGGCCTGAGGGTCCGACTGGCGCGCATCGATGACGTTGTAGATGGCCGTGGCGCCGCCGAAGCGGGGATGGTTCGGCTCGCCGGATTCGGCGGAGATCCAGCATTCGTGATCGGGGTAGGTGAAGAAGCGCAGGTAGCCGAAGTCCTTGCCGAGCAGGCCGAACTTCCAAAGGTGGTAGGCGATGTCTTTGCCGACATAGGTGACGGTGCCGTTGGAGCGGACGATGACTTTGGCATCTTCGTCAGTATCTTCGGTCGTCTCGGCTCCGGGCCGCGTCATCACCCAGCAGCCTTTGTTTTTGCCTTCGTCTTCGAAGTAGAGCACGCCGGATTGCTTAAGCTTTTCGAAGGCCGCTTCCCAGAATTTGAGGTGAAGAATTTCGCTTTCTCGCGGGAGGAAATCGTACTCGATGCCGAGGCGGAGCATGGTCTCGAGATGGCGGCGGAGGACGGCGGTGGAGATCAGGTCCGCGATTTCGGCAGTGTCGTTTCCGCCGTGCTCGATCAAGTGCAGAGTGTCGAGGCGCAGGAGCTTCCGCTCTCTTATCTCTTGGTCGGTTCCATCGGAATACCAAAGCGAAGTACGGGCGTAGAGATCCCAGCAGTAGTAGTCAATTCGCTTGCCCTTGCGCGCGAGATCGGTTAGCAAGGCGCGAACTTCTGACGGCGACTTCTTTTCGAGTTGCAGAAAGCCGACTACGACGTCGGCGACCTGGACGCCGGTGTTGTCAATGTAGTTCTGCACATCGACTTTGTAGCCGGCGGCGCGGAGCAGGCGGACGAATGCGTCGCCAAGAATCGCGTTTCGCAAATGCCCGATGTGCGCTGCCTTGTTGGGATTGATCGACGTATGTTCGACAAGAACGTGCCCCCGCGTCGACGGCGGATTAATATCGGCGGGAACGACTAATAGCGCAGCCTCGGAGCGGTCGAGAAACGCGTTGATGTAACCGGCACCGGCCACCTCGAACCTGGCGAATCCCGGGAGAGGTCCGAGGCCGGCTACGATTTCCTGGGCGATGATCTTCGGCGCCTTGCGGAGCTTGCGGGCCAACTCGAAGGCGATGGGCGTGGCGATCTCGCCGAGGCGCAGATCGGGCGGCGTCTCCAGAGGGATGGAGCCAATCTCTAAATCGTATTTCTCTTTCAGGACGGCGCGAAGACGATCACCGAGCCGCTTTTCGAGTTCGAGAACCACGCGAGAGCCTCAGGAAAATGCTTGATTTTCCTAGTGATTCTAGCACCTGAGGTGTCGCGAGCTTTCGTCGGGCGGTGCGCAGCGACGAGCAAGACGCGAGGCGGTCTATCGATCCGCGATGCCTCAGGTGCAATGCCTTAAGATGGAGAGTGATTGCCGATCACGCCGCGCTTTCTTCCGCGCGCGAACGGAATGCGCTCATCATGACCGAATCAACATCGAAATCAGAATCGAATTCGGGCCGCTTTTACCTGACCACGCCGATTTACTACGTGAACGCGCGGCCGCACCTGGGTCATGCGTACTCGACGATCGTGTGCGATGCAATTGCGCGGCGCAAGCGGGCGTTGGGGATCGAGACCTGGTTTCTGACGGGCACCGACGAGCATGGGCAGAAGATTGAGCGCAGCGCCAAAGCTGCCGGATGCACGCCGGAGGAGTTTGCGACGAATGTCTCGGGCGAGTTTCGCGGACTGTGGGACCGGCTGGGACTGACGTACGACGACTTCATTCGAACCACGGAACCTCGTCACATCCGTGGTGTGCAACACCTGTTTAAGACGCTCTGCGACAAGGGTTACATCTACAAGGGCTCATACACAGGGCAGTATTGCGTGAGCGATGAGGCCTATGTGGATGGGCCGCCGGGGACGCTTTGCCCCGATTGCGGACGGCCGACGGAGACGGTGAGCGAGGAGAATTATTTCTTCAAGCTGTCGGCGTTTGAGCGGAAGCTGCTCGAGTTTTACGAGGCGAATCCGGACTTCATGGGGCCGGAGTCGACGCGGCGCGAGGTCGTCAGCTTTGTGCGCAGCGGGCTGAAGGACGTTTCGGTGAGTCGCTCGACTTTGTCGTGGGGCATTCCGGTGCCGGGCGACGAGAAGCACGTGGTGTACGTGTGGATGGATGCGCTGGCGAACTACATTACCGCGCTGGGATACGGCTCCGATGACGACCAAAAGTTCAAAAAGTTCTGGCCGGCGGACATTCATTTGATCGGGAAAGAGATCAGCCGATTCCATTGCGTCTACTGGCCCGCGTTTTTGATGGCGGCGGGGATTGCGACGCCGCGCTCGGTGCACGCGAACGGGTGGCTGCTGTTCGACCAGGGAAAAATGTCGAAGTCGCGCGGGAACATTGTGCGCGCGGAGACTGTGCAAGATGTGCTGGGCGCGGATGCGCTGCGGTACTTTTTGCTGCGGGAGATTCCGTTCGGGCAGGATGGAAATTTTTCTTTTGACGCCCTCGTGCAGCGGTACAACGGCGACCTGGCAAACGGCTACGGCAACCTGGTGAGCCGCGTGGTGAACATGGTGCACAAGTACTTCGGCGGAGTTGCGCCGGAGGCGGGTGCGGGGATGCAAGCGGAAGCAGTGTTGCGGGCAAATGCGGAGGCCGCAATTGCGGCGTTTGGGCCGGCGTTCGATGAGCTGAATTTTTCCGATGCGTTGAAGTCGCTGTGGGCGCTGGTAGCGGAGACCGATGGCTACCTGACGGCGAATGCGCCCTGGAAGAAGCCGCCTGAGCGATCGGATGCGGAGCATGCGAAGTTGCAGGCGCGGGTGCTGGGGACGGCGGCGGAAGCGATTCGCGTGATTACGGCGCTCGTATATCCCATTGTTCCGGACGCGGCGGCGAAGGTGTGGGCGCAGCTTGGATTGGGTGAGCTGGCGGATGCGGCGAAGCACGGATTCTTGAGTGAGCTCGCGTGGGGCGGATTGAAGGCGGGAACGAAATTCGGCGAGCCTTCGCCTCTGTTTCCGCGTGCGGAAAAGGATGCGATTGATCGTATGCAGAATCTTGAGGACGAAAACAGCAGGACCGCGGTGGAAGCGGCGAGCGGCGGAAGCGTCGTGGAAGAAGCAAAGGCGCCCGTCGCAGCACAAAAGCAAGAGACCATTGCGGCACCGGTGAAGCCGGCTGTGGCGAAGGCACCAACGGCGGCGGCAAAGCCGGCAGCGCCGGTGACTGCGAAGGTAGCGGCTCCGTCGGCTCCTCCGACTGCGCCCGCGATTCCGAGCGCTCCGGCGAGCTCACCGGCGACGATTGCGCCGCAAGCAGCGCCCGCGGCCGCGGATTCAAGCGCGGCAAAGGAAGGGCCGCCGCACATTACCATCGACGACTTTGCCAAGGTGGAGCTGCGCGTGGCGCAGATTCTTGTGGCCGAGCGCGTTCCCAAGGCCGACAAGTTGCTGCGCCTCGAGGTCGATCTTGGAACCGAGAAGCGGCAGATTCTGGCCGGGATCGCGGAATATTACGAGCCGGAAAAGCTGATTGGGCGCAAGATTGTGATCGTCTCGAACCTGGCGCCGAGAAAGATGCGCGGCCTCGAGTCGAACGGAATGCTGCTGGCCGCTTCGCTCGAAGGAGGAGCGCCGGTGCTGGCGGGGTTCCTTGAGGATGTGCCGCTGGGCGCGCGGCTGAAATAGGCGTTCCCCGATGATCCCCCGGGCTCCACTCGAAATTCCTCGTTTAATAGATCGCGGGGAGCATTCCGTCGCCCGTATGGGGCTTTTCCCCTTGAGGGAACGCCTTCCTTCGCCAAAATGGGGATTACCGTTAATGAGGGCTTATGGTTCCACGTAAGTTGTAGAGGCCAGCAATTTTCCTGCCGGATAATGTCCGTAACACAATGAGGTGGCGCGACGTGAACCGACTTCTGGGCACTGCAACAATACTATTCGCCCTTGGACTCTCAGCAGCTATTCGCGCTCAACAATTGACCGTGGTAGCCGTGTCCCACCAGACTGACGAGTATGACTACACAATTACAACCCCGCAGAACTCAAATACAAATTGCAGTGTCAACGATTCGTCAGTCAATTGCAATACCACAAGCTACGGAGGTGGGACGCAGGCACATGCCTTGTACCGCCTGTATCAAGTTGTCACGTCAAACGAAGCTGGGCAGTTGATTCAATACAAACTGACAAGAACGGCAAGATGGCGCTGGAGTTCAACCGACTGGTTAACTGAAGGCGAGCCGTTTCCCGCAGAGATTAAAGATAAGCATATGTACATTACTTGCCGCAGAGGTGGAAACCAAGGCAAGAAGGAAACGCTCAAATATGACATTCTCGACATTCGACCTGTTCAATGAGGAGCACTAAAAGGACACTACTGTGCATCAATCCTTTTATCAGACCGCGCCAAAGCGTGACACACCGTACAGGGAACTGCTGCTCACGCATACCGAAGAAAAAGGCTGGCATGTCCGCCTGTCGAGTGGAACGGAATGGGGTAGAGGGAAGGGCACAGTTCTGCGTGAGGAATCGGTACGGGATTTTGATAACGGGAAGCCGCTTTATGACCAATGGTTCAGTGAATTGGCAGCGGCGGGGTGGAAACCCTACTCTCCAATTGAAGGTGGGGCCACTTCCAGACAAAAGTAAATATCAACCTTCCCAAGCCAGCCACGCGGCCTAGAGACGTTTGAGGGAGTCCACCGACGCAGACACGGTGAGTCGCCTGACTACCTCAAAGTGGACTTCGACCCCTTCACTGTTGACGAAATAATTCTCAGCCTCTTCCAGAATTTTCTGCTGCTCCGGTGTGGGCTTCCGTTTGAACGAGCAGTCCTCACATTTGTCCACAAAACCTCTGTGACCCGGGGCGAAATCGTCTCCGCATACGATACAGATTGGCATGGTTCCTCCCTTAAGCCGCGTTCGTTTGGTGCGGAAGGCGGGACTTGAACCCGCAAGCCTTTTGGGCGCTAGCTCCTAAGGCTAGTGTGTTTGCCATTTCACCACTTCCGCACGGTGCGGCGGCGCAGGCTTGGCCTGGCCATCTCAAGTCTAGAGTGAAAACATCGCGGGTGGCAATGCGCCTGCGGTGGTATGCGCGTCAGGAAGCATCCGACTTCTTATCTCTTGAAAAATCTCCGCTCTTTCCGCCGGACTTTGGATTCCAGGCGAATGTCGCGAATGACGATGGATTTGTCGAGCGCCTTTGTCATGTCGTAGACGGTGAGCGCGGCCACGGCGGCGGCGGTGAGAGCTTCCATTTCGACGCCGGTAGGGCCGGTGGTGGCTGCTGTCGACGTGATGCGCACGCCGCCTCGGACGATAACGGCCTGGACATCGACATGGGTGAGCGCGAGGGGGTGGCACATGGGGATGAGATCGGCGGTGCGCTTGGCGGCCTGGATCCCGGCGAAGCGCGCGACCTCAAGCGGATTGCCCTTGGGGTTGGAGGGCAGGGCCGCGAGCACGGCGGCGGAAAGCTCGACGAACGCCGATGCGGTTGCAGTGCGGCGCGTCGGGCGCTTGGAACCGACGTCGACCATGGAGGCCTGGCCGGATGTGGAGAAATGTGAAAGACGTGATTTTGAAATTTTGGCCATCGTATTTTCCTGATTGTTGGCAGAAGTTCGAGATTTTCGTTTCCAACTCTTGCGGCAAGAATTCGCCGCGGCGAATCGACGGGATGGGGCACCCGATGATTCTGCCTCCCCAATAATTTTGCCTCATCGGGCCGGGGGTTATTGAAGCAAAATGCGGACGGTCAAACCGGCGCGAAGGAGATCGGAATCTTCGGGCACGACGAGGAAGCAGTTGGCGCGGGCCATGGCTGCGAGATCGCCCGAACCCTGCCATGGAACGAGAGCGACTTCGGGGATAGCGCCGGAAAATGTGCAAGCAGCGGGGAGAAAGCGCGTGAGGCCGGTTTTCGTTTTCACGTCCTCGGTGAGGCGCGCGAGGGCAAAGCGGGGACCACAATCGAAATTCGGGCCGTCGGCGCCCTGCCCGGCAAGCGCAGCGACAACCGGCGCGGCGAAGAGCAGGAACGTGACAGCGGAAGAGACGGGATTGCCGGGAAGCCCAAAGACGCTGCACTTCGTGCGGCGAAGTTTTGGACCGGCTTTAATTCTTCGAGAAGGAATTTCGCCAAAGACCAGAGGTTTTCCGGGCTGGATGCGAACGCCGGTGAAATGAAAGCGCGCTCCGGCGCGGATGAGTGCGGGCTCGACCAGATCGAATTTTCCCGCGGAGACGCCACCGGTGATGAGCAGAAGATCGGCGGAGGCGGCACGGGCGAGTGCGGCGTCGAGGGATTTGGCGGTGTCGCGAGCGATGGGCAGGACCCAAGGATCACCACCGGCAGCGCGAACCATGGCGGCGAGCATGGCGCTCGAAGAGTTGCGAACCTGGCTGGGGCCGGGCGTGGAGCGGATGGGGACAAGCTCGTCGCCGGTGGAGAGAATGGCCACGCGCGGCTTGATGAAGACATTCAGCGTGGCGCAACCGCAGGAGCCTGCAAGCGCAATTTGCGCGGCTCCGATCAAGGAGCCGGCAGGAAGAAGTTTGTCGCCTTTGCGCGCCTGTGCGCCGCGGGCGACGATGTTTTCGCCTTTGCGGATGGTGCGCGGCGGCAGGAGGCGGATGGTGCGGGCGGGTGCGGCGGCGGTTTCTTCGACGTGGGCGTCAAACTCTTCGACGTGTTCAAGCATGATGACGGCGTCAGCGCCTGCGGGGACGGGCGCGCCGGTCATGATTTCCCAGGCTGCGCCGCGCGGAAGCGAACCGGACGGAGTTTGCCCGGCGCGCGTTGAGCCGGCGACTGCGAGAGGACGATGCGCGGATGCCTCGGCTGCACGGCAGGCGAATCCGTCGCGGGTGGAACGAGCGAAGGGGGGCTGGTCAGTGTCGGCCAGAAGCGGCTTAGCGAGAACGCGGCCAAGGGCCTGATCGAGCGGCACGCGCTCAGAAGCAGGCCGAAGACGTGCGAGCCTGGCAGCATAGGCAGAGACCAGCGCGGCAGCCTCGTCGTAACTGGGCAAGACGGGGCTTTGCAGGGCCGGGCTGGACGATTTGGAATTGCGCCGCGCAGAACTCATGCAATGGATTGTAGAGGGTCCAGTGCGTTTTCGATTTTGTCGTCGCTCCGCGTCATTTCTGCGGTGCTGGGCCGGTCTGCGGGGTTTTGCTGGGATTGGTCGCGGGCTCGCCTGCCCGCTGGAGGAAGGTTGCTGCATTGGCGGCGTACGGGCCGTTGGGGTCCAGCTCAAGGTACTTGCGAAAGGCATTGGCGCAACCAGGCGGCAGAACGAGCTTGTTAGTCTCCGGATCGACTCGGGCGTTCTGGGCGAGACCGTCGGCTTCGATGTAATTCAAGATGGCCGAGTTTGGATCGGCCTTGATGGCAAGGTCGGCAGCGTCAACCTGCGCGTCGAAATTCTTCGCGTTAAAGAAGGCAATGGCCTGGCTGCGGAGGTATTTGGCGGCGTTGGGAGGGTCGGCTTTGGCGGCGGCGTCAAAGGCGGCATTGGCGTCATCGACCATGAGCGTGCGGGCGTAGACTTCGCCCAGGCCGGCCTGGGCCGCGGCCACGACTTCAGGCTGAGGCGGATCCTCCTTTTGCGCAAGGTCGAGCGCCTTCTTGAAGTCGGATTCTGCGTCGAGATAATTTCTGAGGCCCGCTTCGGCGCGCCCCAGGCCGATCCAGACGACAGGTTCGGTGGGAGCGGCCGCCGCGTCTTTGGTCATAAGGATTTCGATCTCGGTCAGCTTGGCGTTCTCGATCTCAGCGGTCATGGAGTCGACGTCCGCGCGGGCGGCCGAACCGCCAAGATTCTGGGCTGCGGTGACGCGCGCGTTGCCTGCGGCCTGGAGGTCGAGATTCACGATCTCGAGATCGGCATCGATGGCGGAGGCATCGCGTTTCGCATCGGAGGATGCGGCGGCGTTGACTTGCCTCAATTCCTGCAATTGCCTTTGCTGGTCAGGCGACAGCCTTTCGATGAACTCCCGGCGGGTCATGTCGATATCCTGTGCCGTATCCTGCCCGGCCGCGACCTGAACACCGCTGATGTAGTCGACGATCTTTCCCTCGGGCGTATCGGGAGCGCGGTAGACGATTGTGTATTCGCCCGGAGGCGCCTGCCCGGAGAATTCGCCGGAGGGAGAGACGGGAAAGTTGTTGCTCAAGGTCTCGCCACCGTCGACAGAAAGGCTGACCGTACCGTCTTTTTGAGGCCCACCGGCAGGATTGATGACACGGCCGTGGATGCTGCCTGTTTCCGGGGCGGGCGGCCGCTGCGCCTGCGCGGAGATGAGGGGGGCGTGGAACAGCCCGGCCAAAGCGGGAAGGCACGCAACGGAAATAAGGCGCAAGCGGAGCTCGGAGCTCATGCTAGGGATTGTAGAAGGTGGGGAGCAGCGAGAAAAATCGAAGTGCGGACCGGCAAAACCAAAAGGCGCCCGCAAGCGGACGCCCTTTGAGGCAAATGGTGCGCGCGACCCGGCTAGTGGGATTTGGCCGGCGCATGGTAGGAGGGAGGAACCTTCTCGCCCGCCTGCTGCAGAATGCTCGCCACCTCGTTGGCATAGGGGCCGTCGGGGGCGAGGTCAAGATACTTCTGATAAGCAGCCGTGCAATCAGGAGGCAGAACAATCTTGCTGGGGTTTTTGGGATCGACGGTTGCGTTCTGGATCAATCCCTGGCCCTTGATGTAGTAAAGGATCGCCTGGTTAGGGTCAATCTTGATGGCTTCATCGGCAGCGGCTACCTGGGCAGGACCGTTGTTTTCCTGGTAGAAAATGACAGCCTCATTCCTCAGGTTGAGAGCGGCATTGGCGGGATCGGCTTTGGCGGCCGCATCATAAGCTGCATTCGCGTCAGAAACCTTGCCAGTGCGCGCGTAAATTTCGCCGAGCCCGGCCTGTGCCGCGGCGATCACAGGCAAGCGCGGCTTCTTTGAGGCCGACTCCATGTCAATCGACTTTTTATAGTTCGCGATTGCCTCGTCGTATTCCTTAAGCCCCGCCTGCGCGAATGCCAGATTGTTCCACAGCAAGGGCTCATCGGGCTTGAGTCCCGTGTCCTTGGTCATCACGCTCTGGATATCGGTGTACTTGGCGGTCTTGATCTCCTCGATCTTGGCAGCGATATCGGCTTTGGAAGCATTGGCGCCGAGCGCCTGCACTGCAGTGGTGGCTACGGTGTCGATGTCTTTCTTGTCCTGGGCAACGATTTTCAGGTCGGCGTTGAGTTGGTTGATCAAGGCGTTCGCCTTGAGGGCCTCAGAATTCTGCTTCCGCAAATCCTCAAGTTGCTTCTTTTCGTCCGGAGTCATCTTGTCGATGTATTCCTGGCGCGACATATCGTCGTCCTGCGCAAGATCCACACCCGGGACAATCTTGATGCCGCGGATGGTGTCAACCATCTTGCCGGCAGGGGTATCGGGTGCGCGGTAGACCAACATGTAGGTTCCAGCCGGCGCTTCGCCGGAGTAGGAGCCCGTGGAATCAACCGGGAAAGAGTACTTCAGCGTTGCGCCGCCATCGGTGGAGAGGCCCACGGTGCCGCCGCCCTGGGGTTGCCCCGTGGGATTGATGACGCGACCGTGAATCTTGCCCGTCTTCTCGGCGGGCTGGGATTGCGCCTGAGCGGGCGGGAGAGCCAATGCGAGCATGCAAGCCGCAGCGGTGAGCCCAAGCCAAAGTGAAAAAGTGCGTTTCATGTTTTCTCCTTGAGTACGGCGGGAAGAGTGCTGCCCGCAGCCTCGAAAAATTCAAAGTTCAGGCGCCGACCGGGGGACCCAAAGACGGTTCCATCCGGCGGGGCGCATTTCCAGCAAAATCAACGTTAAATCCATCCTAGCGCCCTGCACAAGAGGGAGTGTTCCGAGCGTCTCACGCCGGACCTGGACAACACCGCCGCCAAATCCCGCTCGAGATGGCGCCAGCAAGCAGGCGAACCCTTCAGAAGCGGAGCGGTGGGAGCTTTTTTGTGGATCAGCAACTGTCATGTTAGAGCTTGGGGAGCGGGGTCGCGTGTGGCGTGTATCACACACTAGAATCGGCATATGAAGACCGTGATTCGCAAGGCAACCGCAGCGGATGCCGCACAGATTCTGGAGTTTATCCGCGCACTGGCAGCCTTTGAGCGAGCGCCGGACGCGGTAACGGCGACCGAGGAGGGCCTGATCCGCGATGGATTTGGGCCGAATCCGTTCTACCGTTGCCTGATCGCCGATTACGACGGCCAGCCTGCCGGTTTCGCCTTTTATTTCTTCAATTACTCCACGTGGGTGGGACGGCCGGGCATTTACGTTGAAGACCTGTTCGTGCTGCCACAGTTCCGGCGTCTGGGCATTGGCAGGGAACTGCTGAGACAGGTAGCCACGATTGCGGTGGAAAGCGGCTGCCAGCGCCTGCAGTGGGAAGTTCTGGACTGGAACACCCCGGCAATCGATTTTTACCGTGCCATTGGAGCCGAGTTTCTGGATGAGTGGCGGAATGTGCGCCTGAGCGGCGAGGCGCTGAATAACCTGGCGGCGGGCGCTGTGAGTTGCACAGGAGCTGAACAGGGTCCAACGAAGTGAGGATTCGCGTAATTGGCGGCGGACTGGCTGGGCCCGAAGCGGCGCTGACGGCGGCTCGCTTGGGCTGCGAGGTGGAGCTGTACGAGATGCGCGCCATGGTAGACGGCAAGCCCAGGTTGACGCCCGCGCACCAGACCACGGAGTTCGGCGAGCTAGTGTGCTCGAATTCGCTGAAGAGCGAATCGCCGAACACTGCGCCCTGGCTGCTGAAGCAGGAAATGCGGCGCGGAGGGTCGGCGCTCTTGAGAATCGCAGATGCGACGGCGGTTCCAGCCGGCCATGCGCTGGCCGTGGACCGAGTGGAGTTTTCGCGGCGCATTACAGAGGCGATTGAAGCGGAGCCGAGGATTCGCGTGGTGCGCGAGGAGGTGACGAGCCTGGAATGCGGCGACGCGCAGACGGCGGCGACCATAGTTGCGACCGGGCCGCTGACGAGCGATGCGCTGAGCCGGGAGATTGAGCGGCAGACGGGCGCGGGGCATCTGGCGTTCTACGACTCCATCTCGCCCATCGTCGAAGCGGATTCGATTGAGATGAGTCGCGTATATTTTGCCGCGCGGTGGGACAAGGGAACGGCGGATTACATCAACTGCCCGATGGACCGGGCGGAATACGATCGGTTTTTGGATGCGCTGCTGGCAGCCGAGGCGGCCGAGAGCAAGGAGTGGGAAAAACTCGACTATTTTGAAAGCTGCCTGCCAATCGAAGTGCTGGCGCGGCGGGGGCGCGACACGCTGCGCTTTGGGCCGATGAAGCCGGTGGGTCTGCGCGATCCACGAACGGGAAAAACGCCGTGGGCGGTGGTGCAACTGCGCAAGGAGAATCTGCGCGCCGACAGCTACAACCTGGTCGGGTTCCAGAACCATTTGAAGTTTGGCGAGCAGGCGAAGGTGCTGCGGCTGATTCCGGGACTCGAGAATGCGCGCTTTCCGCGCTACGGGCAGATTCACCGCAACACCTACATTTGCGCGCCGGCGCTGCTTGACGAAACCCTCGTCCTAAAGAGAAATGCGCGCGAGCGCCTGATGTTTGCCGGGCAGATTTGTGGAGTGGAGGGGTATACCGAGTCGATAGCCTCGGGAATGCTGGCGGGGATTTATGCGGCGGCAATGGCGCGTGGCGAAGAGCCGACGCCTGTGCCGCGCGCGACAGCCCTCGGATCGCTGGTTCACTACATCACGCATGCCGATGCGAAAAATTTTCAGCCAGCCAACATCACCTTCGACTTACTGGAGCCTCTCGATGAGGAAACACGGCGGCGAGTTCGCGACAAGAAGGAGCGGCACCGGATGGTGTGCGAGCGGGCGCTGGAGGCGTTCGAGGCGTGGTTGAGCGCGATGCCGCACCCGGTGGCGGAACTTCGGACGTAGAAAATGCGTAAACCTGTAGTACGCTGTTGCTTCCCCTGAAAGGACTCAAATGCGCGCCATCTCCGCTGTAGATGCTGTTTCGCCTGCCATCGAACGCACCAAGGAGTTTCTCTTCAGGCCGTTCAAATGGGGAACCTATTTGAAGCTTGGCCTGGTGGCGATCATCACGGAGGGGCTGGGCGAAAACTTCAACTCTTCGAGCCCGCACGTGGATCATGGTGGCGGGCACGGCGCTCCAAACGTTTCTTGGCCGTCCCACATAACGCCGGAATGTATCGCGGTGATTGTGGCGGCGGTGCTACTGGCGTTTGTGTTGTCGGCTTTCGTGTTCTACCTGATCACGCGGCTGCGGTTTGCTTTCTTTCACTGCCTGGTTCACAACACGAAAGAGATCAAGCCGGGGTGGCGGCTCTATCGCGGGCAGGCGTCGCGCTTTTTCTGGCTGAACATTGTGGTGGCAATTTGCTTCATCGTGCTGCTGGTTTTGCTGGCGATTCCGTTTGCAGCCGGGTTCTGGCGGCTGTTCCAGGAGAGTCAAGCTGGAAGCCATTTCAACGTTGGATTGTTGCTAGCTCTGGTGCTGCCCCTGATTCCGATCTTCATTTTGCTTGCGGTCGTGGGAATAATGACAAACCTGATCTTGCGCGACTGGATGATGCCGCACATGGCGCTGGAGAACGCTACGGCCGGCGAAGCGTGGCGGCAGGTGCGGGCTCGCATGATGGCCGAAAAAATGCAGTTTCTTGTCTACGGTCTGCTGCGAGTGATTCTGCCGACGATTGCGGCGATCGGCGCGTTTATGGTGCTCGCTATTCCCGGGCTGATACTGGCGGGTTCCGTTGCGGCGATTGAGTGGGGCGTTCACTCGATGTTCACGGGCACGACGGGGAGCTCGTGGCTTGTGGGCATTCTTCTCGAGGTGTTCTTCGGCGTGGTTGCATTTGCCTTCGCGTTACTGGCCAGCATCTGCATCGGAGGGCCATTGAGCACAGGGCTGCGGGAGTACGCGCTGATCTTCTATGGTGGCCGCTACAAGGCGCTGGGAGACTTCCTGTACCCGACGCAGGCAATTTCAGGCGGCACGAGCGGAGCTGCCTGAGTTCGGCGCCAGCAATGAAGGCGGGAACCTTTCGGAACTTCTCAGTGTCCAAAACAGGGAAGGGCATGCGTGCGGCGAGGGCGCCACGCGAGCGTGTACCCTGAAGGTTGGGATGTGCATTGCGGAAATCGGGTGCGCGCCTCAGGGACTGGAGAGTCCGATTGATCCGATTGATTCAATTGAAGCGTAGGATCGTCATTCTGGCGGCGGGTGCGCTGGTGCTCGTTTGCGGTGCGGTTTTCGCCTCGGCGCAGGGCGAGCAGCCGACGACAGCGGAAAGGCAGTCGGCGACCACGATCGATCTGCCGCCATCGCCAAAGGCGCTCTTGCCCGACGAATTTGACGGATGGGCGGCGACAGGGCCATCGAAGGTGCTGACCGACGCGGCGCAGGCCGACGCGGCCAATGCGGCAGCGCTGAAGGAATATGGGTTTAATGCGGCAGTGCTGGCCAACTACAAGCGCGATGGCGACACGCTGAGCCTGCGCGCCCTGCGTTTCGACGACGCCAGCGGAGCCTACGGCGCATACACCTACTACCGCCAGAACGGCTGGCCGAAAGAGGACATCGGGACGGGAGCGGCCTCAGACATGAAGCGCGTTCTGTTCTGGAAGGGGACGACCGTCGTGGATGCGACGTATTCGCGCATCGGGCCGATGACGGCCGGAGAGCTTCGCGAGATTGCAAAGCAGCTTCCGGTGCCGACCGGTAACCGCGGGATCATTCCGCCCATTCTGGCTAACCTGCCTCGGGAAAACATCGACGGGCAAACGACGCACTATGCGGAGGGCCCGGCGGGCTACACGGGGTCGGGGGGCGTTCTGCCGGCGTCGTTGGTGGGTTTCGACAAGGGCGCGGAAGCGGTGACGGCGAACTACTCGCTGACCTCGGGCCCGGCGACGCTGACCATTATCGACTACCCCACGCCGCAGATGGCCGAAGCGCAGGAGGCGGCCATTCGCGCCTATCTGAAGGCCGGTAGCCAGGCGCAGCCGGCCTGGCCCAAACCACTGACCGACTCCGACCAGGCATCGCTGGAGGTGCGGCATAGCGGGCCGCTGGTGGCCCTGGTAAGCGGCGATGCGGTGCCTGACGACAGCCACCGGCTGCTGGAGTCCGTGCACTTTGAGGCGAACCTGACGTCGATTCCGCAACCAGTCGAGTCAGAGGTGGAAAAGACCAGCAAACTGCTGATGGGGATCGCCGTGCTGACGATCATCGGGGCCGCGGCGGCCATCGTGCTGGGGGGATTCCTGGGCGGCGGAAGAGCGCTCTACCGGCTGGCGCGGGGCAGACCGATCTCGTCCGTCTACGACGAGGAGTTTATTCATCTCGATTTGGCAGAGAAATGGGTTGAGAGAATCGAAGTGATTGAGGTTGCTGAGAGCCCGCATCCGAAGGGTTAATGCCGCGCACGGGTTGTGGAAAAAGGGACCTAAACCCGAAGAAACAATGTGAAATCACGGGAAATGCCGAAAGATTAGAGGCGAACGATTGGCGAATAAATCAACCCTCAGGTTGCGAAGATTGCATTGTTAAAATATTGAAACAAAACTACTTATTTTCATAAACATTTTCTCTTGACACTGCTTCCCCCCGCTCCTAGTATGCAGCCAGAAAGTTCTGATGGCTTTGCCTCCGTTGGAACTATTCTCCCTGAGGAGAGAGCTGCCCTGTTGCCGGGCGGCTCTTTCCGTTTCTAGAGTGGCCGCTAACTCGTCTTTGGAGCCTCTGCAGGAGCGGTCTCGGTCCACTGCTGGCCGCATTGCTCGCACCGCCAGGAATTCGCTGGGTCCACGCCCTCCAGAACCGGATCCCCGGCGCCGCACTTTGGGCAGGTGGGCGGCTGGAAGTCGGGCACTTCCGTCTCAGTCGCTTCGACAATCTCCGGCGGAATGGGACGCGCGGCGATGGCACGCGCCTGCTCGAGCTGATCGGCGGCGACCAGGACGCGCGGATAGGAAAGGCCTAAGCCCGTGTAGCGTGATCGCGAGGCGGGATTCTCGATCCAATTTTCAATGCCCGCCTGCTTCAGTGCTTCAGAAAGTTCGCTCGCCTCCAGCGAATTCTCGCACTCGCACAACGGAGTCTTCCACGTGTACTCAACCGGGCCATCTTCTTCGCTGGTGGCGGGAGTGTCAGGAACGAGCTCTGGCGGGTGCCCGAAAGCGATCAGCGGATTAGCAGTCGGATCATGAATCGACGCGCTGGCGCCGAAAGCAACAGGCGCGGCGGGCGGCGCATTCGAGGCGAGCGGAGCATTTGAGGCAAGCGACGCGGGGCCAGCAGCCTCCGGGTCGCCGAGGCCGCGGCTCCTCATTTCAGTGCGCAGCACCTGCTGCGCAGGTTCAGTGAGATCGTTGAAGTCCGCGGCCAGCTCGCGCAGCTCATCGTCGCTCAGCTCGCGATAGTGCGCGGTGAGTCGTTGCCACTCATCGATTGGGTTGGATTGCATGGGCAGCATTGTAGCGCTGATTCTGATGCTGCGAACGGCTTTACCTCGATCCGGCGCAACGATACAATCGAAAGGCAGGACAATCGAGGAGCAGGCCGACGTAGCTCAGTTGGTAGAGCAGCTGATTCGTAATCAGCAGGTCGTCAGTTCAAGTCTGACCGTCGGCTCCAGCATCAAGCGAAAACTCCTACATAAGACACGTGGCCTCTCGTAAGCGAGAGGCCATTTTCTTTTGCCCGCGCAGGCAAAGAATTGGGGCCTCTCCACCTTTTTCTCTGGTGAAGAGGCCCCGATTGTTGCGCAAGTCAATCGTGAATCAGACTACTCGAGGGTGACCGTCAAGGTTGAACTCGATTTCACCGATCCCGATGCGCCGGCAAGCCCAGCCGCTGGAGTCGCGGTGATGGTGGCAGTCGACGTGACAGGCGCCGGTGTCGAACTGGAGGATGTACCGCCGCAGCCGGAGACAAAGCCCAGGCCAACAAAGAGGACCACCAGCAACGCGAGCATGTAGAGCCTGTTGCGCTTCTTGAAGCCCAGGAAGCAGAGCGCCACTGCCAAGGCCGCCGGGAAGAGCGGCCTGAAGTCCTGGCGGACAACGGCAGCCGACGCGGGCGGCGTGATGGTCAGTGTCGTGGTTACGGTTGTCCCCAGAGGCAGGCCGGTTGTCGAGCTCTGGGCAAAGACGGTTACGGGGTTCGGGTTGAAGCTGCAGTTGTAGCCGGTTGGCAAGCCGCTGCATGAGAAGGCAACCGAGCTAACCGCGAAGTTGTTCACCGAGGTGAGAGTGATTTGCGTCAACCCGATGGTTCCCGGCTGAATGGTCAGTGCAGCGAGCGAGAGGTTCATGGTCATGTTCGGGCTCTGCCCAGCGGGGTTAACTGCGAACGTCAGCGCGAGCGGCACGGCTGCGGCAAAGGTAAGGTTGTCGCCAGGCTGGGTAGCCGTTATGGTGCAGGCGCTTGCCGAGCTGACCTTGGCAAACGTGACTGTCGAACCGCTAACGGTGCAGACCGACGATGTGCCGGAAGTGTAGGTGACCGGGAATCCGGAACTGGCAGTCGCGGTCAAAGCCAGCGTGGTATTCGTGGTGGAAGTGGACCCAACCTGCGTTCCCGGATTGGCCCAGGTGATGCTTTGCAGTGGCAGCCCTCCGAGAACACTGATGGTGATTTTGGCCTGCGCGGCGGCAGCGTAATCGGCGTTGCCCTGCTGATTTCCGTCGATGATCAAACTCGCCGGGAAGTTCAGGGCTTGGTTTGGCACCAGCGCAATCGTCGCGGTTGTGATTCCGTTCTTATCCACGGCACTGTTGAGGATGGTGAAGATCACGGCATTGCTCGGATCCGGGCTGAGGGCGATCAGATTCTTCGTAGCACCGCCGGTGGCCTGAATGCTGACCGTCGCGCAAAGGGTGATGGGAGAGCACGCCGCGATGTAGTGGAGTGGCGTGGCCACCGGAGTGAAGGTGATGGTCTGGCCCGCCTGGTTGACAACCAGGACCTGCTGAACCTGCGGCGCTGCCAGGTAATTGGCGTCCGCTGCCTGGTTAGCATCGAGCACGATTGTGCCCGCCGTGGTCACCGTCAGCGTCGCCGCTGAAGTGTTGCCGGTCACCACCGTGGTCGAAACAGTTCCGGCGCCTGTGCTGACCGCGTCGACCGTAAAGACCACCGGGGTTGACGCGCCTCCGCCGAGGGCGCTCAGGTTAACCGTCAATCCAGGGGCATACACAACCGGCGAGGTTGGCGGCGTAAAGGTGATCGCCTCCACAGACTGGTTGATGGTAAGCGTCAATTGAGCCTGCGGCGCAGCGTCGTAATAGACGCCACCCGCGAGACCGCCTAGTTCGTTGGCGTCGACGACAATGCTGCCAGCCTGCGTGACGGTCAACGTTGCCGACGAAGAGGTGCCCGTTACTGTCGTGGCGGAGAAGGTCCCAGCGCCGGTGCTCGATGAATCGACTGTAAAGGCGGCCGGGTTGTTGGAACCGCCGTTGGTAACCTTCACCACGATCGTCTCGCCGGGCGAGAAGGTGAAGGTGGTTGCCGTGGGTGCCGTAAAGGTGAGGGCCTGCGGAGTTGTCAAGGCAAAGCCGGTCACCGTTGCGGTTCCTATGCCTCCGTTGGTGGTATCGGAGACATTCAGGTTTGCGGTTTGAGTATTGGGCTTGGTCGCCGTGAAAGTGAGAGTCGCCGTATAGGAAGAGGCGGAGACCGGAGTGCTGAAAGTGGAGGCCGAAATCGTTGAGCAGGTGGTGCCGGACGTACCGCCGAACTCCGGATTGCTGGACGCGATGGCCAGGGTTGCAGCCGTTGTACATTGCAAAGCATTGTCTACGACGGTAGCCGTGGTGTTGACCGGAGCGCCATCGTACTGGGCGTTGGGCGTCGACAAATCGCCGATGAACGCTTCGCCAAGGTTATCGCCGCCGGAGTGATAGACCACGACCCACTCGTTGCCGTTGGCATCGAGCTCCATGCCCTTTGCGCCGAGAGCCGACACGACGTACTGATGCGCAGTGTCGGGACCGCCCGTCTTCGTATTGGGGATGGCAAACATTCCATCGTTCTGGTCCGCGTAGTACACGGTGCCATTGGAGGTAACGCCGACGCCGTCCAATTGATTGTCGTAGTTGCCGGGAGAGGCGTCTGTCAGGGTCTGCAAGAGTGTCGGCGTCGACGCAAAGGCGCCGGCCGTAAACGGCAGCTCGTAGAGGTTGGAAGAAGTCACCTTATCATCGTTTTGGAAGCTCGCGTCGTTGTAGATTCCGTCGGTGAAGAACATATTGCCCCACGGATCGAAAGCAATCTGGCTGACCGCCCCGGTGGTATCCGAGTAGACCAGCGTCGCGGTGCCGCCCGTCTGGCAGGCCGCGTTGCACTCGTAGATGGCGTTGACGCCGGGCGCCGCTGGAACCGTGACCATGTAGAGGTTGCCGGAGGCATCGACGGCCACTGCTTTCGTTCCACCGCTGGGAAGATTTGCAACGGTGCAAATAGCTGTATCGGTGCCGGTGCAGTTTGGCGCCGACGCCAGGTCGCTCAACGCCACATACGCGCCACTTACAAACGGAATCTTGTAGACTGCCGAGTTGTAAAGGTGCCCCATGTAGAGGTTGTTCTTGCTGTCGGTCGTGAATACGCCTCCACCGCTCATCGAAATAGCCTGGATCAAGGCGCCGGTGCTTTGGCTGACGATGTCGGTCTTATTGTTGTAAGTCGTTCCGACATAGATCAGACCATTCTGCGTTACGGCGAAGCTTCCGCCTGCGGGATTCTGCCCGTCGGTGAAAGCGCCGCTCTGGTAGCTCCAAACGATCTGGTTCATCAGCAGCGCGGGCACGTCGGAAGCGACCACGGTGTTGGCGATGGCGATGGGCGCCTGAACCTGCGTAGCCGCGGCATATTGATTGCCGTTGGCGGCGCCGCCCGCCTGGTTGGCGTCAACCGTCACGGAGCCGACCGAAACCGCGGTCAGGACGCTGCCCGTGATGGTGGCGCACGTGGGACACGCTGAGCCGGCGTCAATGGAGAAGACGACCGGATTGCCGGAAGCGCCGCCGGTGGCCGACAGCGTGATCTGCTGACCCACCTGCAGCGAAGCGGGCGGATTGAAGCCCGTGATGGTCTGCGGCAGAATCGACGACACCGTGGCCGTGCCGCTCATGTTCACGTTGAACGTGACAGCAGGAGTGGTGACATTGATCATTGCCGTGCCCGCTTGCGGCCCGTTGGGAGTTGCGGGCGGCGGGGCAAAGGTACCCGTGAATTGGCACGAGGCTCCCGGAGGTCCTGACGTTCCGGCGGTGCATCCGTCGCTCGCGGCCGGAACGAGAGTGAACATGGTGTTGGTAGGTTCGGTAACGACAGGAGTTGCCAGGGTTGCCGGCAAGTTACCGTTGCTCTCGAGGTACACGGTTGCGGAGTTCGTGATGCCATCGGAGACGGTGCCGAGGTTGATGGCGGCGGCAGTGCGCTGAATGGCGTATACCGCTTTGCCCGTTGCGTCGGTGGTGTAGAGGTTGCCCGCGGCGTCGAGAGCAATGCCGAGCGCGGAGCTGGGATTCTTCTCGATGGTCACGTCATTCGCGGTGGTCAGCGTTCCGCTGACATTGGGGACCCACACGATCTTGCCGGTTGCGTGATCGGAGACGATCAAGCTGCCGGAGGCGTCGACTCTCACTCCCCATGGAGCTGCGACGCCGGGCACCGTCAAAGTGGACTCAGCGCCGGCCGCATCGATGAGGATGTTGCCATTGCCGGTGTCGGCGACATAGATGTTGTTGGATGAATCGGCGATGACGCCCCAGGGATCCTTCAGTCCGGTAATCGGAACCGCGGTTTCGCCGGTGACGAGGTTGTAACTGACGACGCGGCTATTGCCGAGGTCGGCGATATAGAGCCTGCCGTCCGGGCCCACTCCCAATCCACTTGGTTCGCTCAGCGCCGTTCCATTGAACGCAAATGTGGACGAAATCAGAGTGGACTGTGAACCGGGAGCCAAGGCGCCGCTGACATAGGGGATCTCGACGACATTGTTGTTCGAGAAGTCGGCTACGTAGAGATTTCCGCTGGCGTCGAACGCCGTGGCGGCAGGCTCTGAGAATCCCGATCCGATCGATGTGGGCGCGGTTCCCGCCGCCGATCCCGCGGGAATCCAGAAAACCTTCCCTGCTCCCTGATCGGCGATCGCCATGTCACCCACGGCATCCGCAGAAATCGAATAGGGAGTGGTGAACCCGGTTCCATACGCGGTCGAGACGCCGGGATCGACGTTGCCGTACGGTCCCTGGCCCACGCCCGCCAGGGCTGTCGTTCCGCTGGCGTTGTTTGTCGAATCCGAAACGATGAGCGCAGCGTTACGCTTGCCCACCGCGGTGGGCGTGAAGGTAATCGTTGCTGAAAAGGAAGCGCCGGTGGATGCAAACGCAGGACTGAAAGTTCCACTTCCTGTGCCGACAGTGGTTGAACAGGTCGTTCCGGCCACGGTTGCGAACTCGGTTGACGCAACCCCGCCTTCGACACTCGTAAAGCTCAGGGTGGGAGGAGTGGTGCAGTTGCCCGCGTTATCGGTTGCGGTCACGGCAATCGCCGCAGCGGCGGTTGCAACCGGAGAAGCGCCAAAGGAGAGGTTATTCAGCGCAGTCTCCGTGACTCCAGAGTGTGAAAGGGCATTGACATACCCGACTGTATACAAGTTGCCGATGCTGTCGACTGCTATGCCCTGGCCGCCCTGGCCGGACACCTTGTAAATTCCAGCGGGATTGGGGCCCGACGAAGAGTTCGGAAGGGCAAAGACGCCATCGTTGGCGACCGAGAAAAATACAGTATTCAGGCTGTTGGCGGAGACGCCGGTGAGCGCATTGTATTGGGCAGTCGTCGTGTAAGAAGTCATCTGGGTCGGCGAGGCTGCATAGTGTCCGCCGGAAAATGGCAGTTCCTGCAGATAGCTCACTTTCCCGGTATTCGCGCCGTTGTCAGCGCCGTCTGAGAAGAACAGGTTGCCCCAGGGATCGATGGCGACCGAGCCCAAGCCACCCGACTTATCGGCATAAACCACAACCGCCGGATAGGTGCCATTCCCGTCAGTTTCAGCCTGGCACTGTGCGCTGCACTCGTAAATCGTGTCCGGATTGTTTGCTGGATTGGTATCGGTAGAGAAGAAGAAGTTACCCTGGCCGTCGAAGAACAGGGAGGAGAAGCCTCCGTTCTCGCCGGCGAACAGAGCCTGCGTGCCGGGAGCAAAGACGCAGGCGGCCGTGTCCTGCGTGCCGCCCAGGCAATTGGCAGTGGGCAGAGTGGTAAACCCGGTGTAGGTGCCGGTCGCGGCGTTGTAGGGGAGCTTGATAATGCTCGGGCCGTAGTCCCTGGCGATATACGCGTTGCCGTACTGGTCCATGCCGGCTGCATTGCTGTTGCCGAAATTGGCAAGGACAGACTGCACGCCCGCGGGAGTGATGAGAAAAACGCCGCAGGCCGCACAACCGCCGTAACCGTCGCCGATAATCACATCGCCGTTCGGGCCGACCACGAAGGTGCCGCCCAATGGCGCCTGGCCGCCAGGCCAGCCGCCGGTGGCGCCGTTGAACTGCAGGTCACCAATCACGACGGTGGGGCCGGTTACCACGACCGGCGGTGGCTGCGTGACCGCCATCGCGGAATTCGCACCAAGGCAAAGGGCCAACAGCGCGAACAGGGCTACCCATGTTCCCGCCGCGAGGGACCGAACTGGACTCGTCATTTTGCTCATAGTCGTTTGCATTCCTTCTCCTCCGATGTGTTTCCATCCCCGGAACCGGGGAATCGGTGACGGTCCGGTTTGTCCCGTATCGTCCTTTGCTATCGTCAAGCTCTCTTTTTTGAATCCCATCTGTTTTGTTGTTCCGGTAAAGGTCCCATTCCATTTCGCGCACGATATCGGAGACAAGGGCCGAATCATCCGTCTCCGAATCGGGCCGCAAGGAGCAGGGGCAAATTACGCAGGAAAAAAGTCCTGAAAAACCGACCGGTAAGCCCCGGCGCTCCTTCACACGCAGAACAGGCACGGTAGTGATCCGGAACTGCGAGCGGAATATCCTACAAATTTGGTAACGGTACACCGTACTCGACGAAATTTGTCGTTGTCAAGTGAAAAACGTTTGAGTACAGCGGATTAGACGGGCGCAGAAATTCGGCTCGGGGAGCTTGGCGCAGGTTGGCCTGCTTGCGGGAATCGATCTGCCGCCGTTGGCGATAAGAGCTGGAGAGCGGCGGAATGACAATTTGGCAGGTCCAGCCGAAGCGGACCGGGATCGGCCCACAACGCAAATCCATGATACCGTTATCTGTGCCTCGGGATTCGGGGGTAAAGCGGGGTGCTGTGGACAGGGTGCAAACCTGCGTCGAGGCTCCGTTGCGCCGACCGGTTTTGGGGCGGCGACAGAGTGGGGGGGATTCGGCCAGACAGAGAATAAATAATAGGACCGGAAGCCGATAGAGGATGTGGAAATAGAGGGAAGAGGCTGGGTGATGAAGACGATGGGGCGGCGGGCCGCGATTTGGCTCGGAATTCTGGCGAGTTTCTGGGCTGCGGGGTGCGGCGGTGGATCGAATTCGGGCGGAGGCGGGACGAACAAAACCACGCCGACTGTGACGGCTTGGCCGGCTGCGAGCGCGATCACTTACGGCCAGACACTGGATTCGTCGGCACTGAGCGGCGGGACGGCGTCGGTATCCGGCACCTTCTCCTGGACTACGGCCACCACGGCCCCCGGCGCAGGGTCGCCCAGCGAGGGTGTGACCTTCACGCCCACGGACACGACCGACTACAACACAGTCTCCGGTTCTGTCGGAGTCGTGGTAAACAAGGCAACGCCGACGGTGACGGCGTGGCCGACGGCGAGCGCAATCACATACAACCAGACGCTGGCATCGTCGACACTGAGCGGCGGCACGGCATCGGTGCCGGGCGCCTTCTCATGGACGACTTCAACGACGGCGCCTCCCACGGGGACGGCCAGCCAGGGCGTGACTTTCATCGCTACGGACGCGGCTGACTACAACACAGTACCGGGCACAGCCAGCGTGACGGTGAACAAGGCGACGCCGACGGTGTCGGCATGGCCGACAGCGAGCGCAATCACGTACGGCCAGACGCTGGCCTCTTCGACACTGAGTGGAGGCTCGACGGGAGGCATCTTCGCCTGGACTACGCCCACGATCGTTCCCAGCGGCGGGACACCCAGTGAAAGCGTGACCTTTACGCCTGCGGACACGACCAACTACAACACCGTCACTGGCTCCGTGAACGTGACGGTGAACTCGGCCGCTCCCACCGTGACGGTGACTCCGGGCTCTTCAAGCATCACGGTCACAAGCCCACTTTCTGTAACCGTTACGGTCAGCGGCGTAGCGGGAACAACCACACCGACAGGCTCGGTGACATTGAGCGGCGGCGGCTACACTTCCTCTGCGACAGCACTGACAAGCGGAAGCGCGCAGTTCAATATTCCGGCGAGCACGCTGACCACGGGAACCGATACGCTGACCGGGAGCTATACTCCCGACGCGACGAGCAATGCTTCGTATAAAAGCGCCACTGGAACCGGGCAGGTCACGGTGAATCCCGCCGTGGCTTATACGCTGACGGTGGATTCCGCGGCGCCATCGAGCGGCATCCTGATTTCGCCCGTCTCTCCCGCTGACAACAATGGGATGAGCTCGGGAACAACACCCTTCACGCGCTCTTACTCTTCCGGCACGCAGGTAACTCTGAGCGCGCCGCTCACGGATAACAGCTACTCGTTCGTCTCCTGGAGCGGATGCGCGTCTACGAGCGGTGCGGGCGGAATCAATTGCAACGTGACGATGAGCGCCAACACCACGGTGACGGCAAACTACAACCAGGCGGGGATTTCGTCGATTAGCGTGGCGCCCAGCACCGCAACGATCGGCGCGCAGCAGCAGTTCACGGCGACGGTGCACGGCACCGGCAACTACAGCAGCGGCGTGACCTGGTCGCTGGCCTGTCCCTTGTGCGTCGGCATGAGCCCCGGCACACTGAGCGCGACCGGCCTCTACACCACACCGTATCCGGCCCCGGCAAGCGTCACGATTACCGCAACCAGCACCATGTCCGGGTTTACGAACGTGAGCGGCAGTGCGACCGTCACGCTAAGCCCGCCGGCGACCGCGAGCGGCCCGGCACTGACCGTCGATGTGGGCACGCCGACAAATCCGAGCGAGTATCCGCACACCATCAGCCCGTACGTGTATGGAATGAACGCGTATGTTCTGGATCCTGCTTCGGAGAAGGTCGCCAATCCCGGCATCCTGCGCTGGGGCGGCGATGATACCTCGCGATACAACTACCAATACAACATGACCAACTCCGCCGCCGACTATGACTTTGAGAACTTCTCGGGCGGAGGGGGACAGTTTCCGAATGCAACGGGGAGCACGAATTTCACGCAGTTCGTTCAGTCCACCACCACCGCCGGTTCAGCGGCACTGGGCACGGTGCCGGTTCTCGGATGGGTGTCGAATAACACGCAGTATGCCTGCGGTTTTCCGGAATCGCAGTTCCCCGGCCAGCAGTCCTATAGCCCCAATAATTGCGGCAACGGGATTTATCCGAATGGAACTAATGGCTGCACGAGTTCCGGCGGATGCGATCTGTTTGGGACCAGCGCGACCCAGGCGAACACCAGCATTGCGGAGCCCGCGCCTAGTGTCTTGAGTGCGCCAGCACCCGGTTCGGTCACGAGCACCTGGGCGAATGGCACCTGGTCGGGCAGTTGGGTGAACTCCCTGGCAACGAATCCGAGCTTTGGCAATGGCGCCAGCGGCAAAGGCGTGGCCATGTGGGATCTGGACAACGAGCCAACATGGTGGGACGCCGTGCACCGCGACGTGCATCCAGTCGCATTCACCTACGACGAGGTGACCAACAACGGCATTGGCACGGCGCTGGCCATCAAGACCGCCGATCCGACAACTCTGGTCAGCGGCCCGGTAATCGACTACTGGGAAGCGTACTTCTACTCCAAGAAGGACATTGAGAGCGGATGGAATTCGGGTTCGCCCTGCTACGAGCCCTGGGGCAACCCCATTGACCGCGAGGCGCACGGCGGCGTGCCCATGATCGAGTACTACCTGAAGCAATTCAACAGTTATTCGCAGCAGTATGGCATCCGGCTGCTCGATTACGTTGATATTCACGGGTATTTTGCGCCGGACTACCCTGTCGGCGGAAACTCCGTGGCCTTTACGACTGCCGGCGACACCGGGGAGCAGGAAGCGCGCATGAACGCAACGCGCGTCTTCTGGGATCCGACCTACACAGATCCCAATTTCCAGCAACCGAACTACATCACGGACTCGAACTACACCACGAGCTGCTCGCCTCCGGCGCAGGCGCCGCAACTGATTCCCATGCTGCAGAAATGGGTTGCGAACGACTTTCCCGGCACCAAGACCGCGATCGACGAATACAACTTCGGCGGCCTGGAATCGATCAACGGGGCGTTGGTGCAGGCTGACATTCTGGGCATCTTCGGGCGCCAGGGGCTGGACATGGGCGCGTTCTGGCCGACGACGAACTATAGCCAGCAGGGTCCCGGGAACTATTCCTTCGCCATGTACCGCAACTACGACGGGAACAACTCCACGTTCGGCAACACGTATCTGTACGCGACGAGCGCGGGATCCAGTGGCGACGGCGAGGGGCAGTTGTCGGTTTACGGCGGGCAGAGGGCCTCGGACAGTGCCATCACCGTGATGGTCATCAACAAGACTTACGGCTCGCTGACCTCAACCATCAGCCTGGAGAACTTCACGGCGGCGGGCGGCACGACGGCTAAGGTTTACCAGTACAGCAACGCCAATCTGAGTGCGATTGTCCAGCAGGCGGGCGTAAGCGTCGCACCGCCGTCGGGAAGCGGGACCACGAGCACCATCACCAATTACACGTTCCCGGCGCAATCAATCACTCTTTTTGTGGTGCCGGATTGACGCCCCTTTGGCTCTATAGGCGAGCACGCCGCGTGCAAGAATGCGCCTCTGCCGAGGGGCGCGAGGTCTCCCAGCGCCCTATCTGCAACGGTTATGGATCGGGGATCGAGCAGGGCATTTCATGGTATCGCAATCATGGCTAACGAATCTGCGCGTGATGCGTCGCAAAAAACGGCACGCTATCCAATCCGGGCGGAAATGCAACAAACGAATCCCGGTCGTCGCCTCCATCGAATGTTAGAGAAGCGATGGCCGGCTCTTCGCAAGGACGTGACTGCAGCCTGTGCAGGGGGCGTTGCCCGATTCGAATCTCGCCGCGCGGATCGCGAATGGCCTTCCGGGATAAAGGCGCCGCGGGGAAAATGCGCACAATGAATGAAACGGTTTTCCTCTTGCCAATTGAATGGCTTTTGTGGCTTGATGGCTAGGGCGCCAAACCAACTCTTCGACCGATGGCCCGCGGGCCGCAACGCAGTCCCATTGGACATTGCAGCAGCCGAAACCCCGAGATGAGAGTTCATGATCGCGCAATCGGAGCCGGCGTGTGCCCGTAAGTCCGCGCAAATCGCACGCCGCAAAGCCGTGAAGAGCCTCTAAAACCAGCAAACATGCGGTATCGATCCCATTGTTGGAAAACCCGGAAAGAATTCACTTGACAGATTCTGATGCCAAGCATCAGAATTCCCTGTCATCAATGCAGAGCGAAAATCTGCGTCCGAATACTCAAAGGCTTAAGTAGGGTGTGCCTTAACTTAGGTCCAGTGTAAGGGCTAGGAACCATTGTCAAAGACACAACGGAATGTAGCCGACGGGGGGACTACTATGAAGTTCTTTTCAGGGAACAGGCCGACTGCCTCGTTGCTGGTGATGCTAACCGCGGTGCTCCTGCTGGCGCAAACGGCAGTTTACGGGCAGGCGACAGGCAACGTGACTGGCGTCGTCATGGATACCACTGGCGCCGCGATTCCAAAAGCCACGGTTGTATTGGCTGACCTGGCGACCGGAGTCAAGCGCACCTTGACCAGTAATAGCGAGGGCGCATTCGCGTTCGCCGGCGTCACCCCCGACACCAATTACAGGCTGGATGTGAGCGCGCCGAACTTCGAGCCCTGGGAATCGCAGGTGTTTGCGGTGCACGCGGGCGATCAGCTGAGCTATGCCAACGACATCCGCATGAAGGTGGGAACCGCGGCTTCGGCGGTTACGGTGGAAGCGCAGGTCGACTCAAACCTGGCCGCGCTGGAAACTGGCGAGCGTAGCGACATCATCACCTCCAAGGACCTGAACAACCTCACCATCGTCGGCCGCGACGCCGGCGAGCTGGTCAAGATGTTGCCCGGGTATGCGATGTCGACCGGCGATCAGGGCCTCTTCAATCGTCCGGGATACAACAACGCCGTGGTAGGCCTGAGCGGCCCCACATCGGCTTATGTCGCCAATGGCTCCGGGCCGGCCGGCATCGCCATCGTCAGTGACGGCGTTTCGCTCACCGATATCGCCACCAATTCGGGGTCGGTGCAGCAGATGAACATCGAGATGGTCCAAAACGTCAAGGCCTCGAATTCTTCGTATGGCCCGGAATACGCGAAGGGACCGGCGCTCATCAGCTCCTCGACGAAGACGGGCGGCTCCACGTATCACGGCGCGGCCTATTTAGTGGCGCGCAATGCGGTCTTGAACTCCAACGACTGGTACGACAATTACCTCCGCCAGTCCCGGCCCGACGAGCAGTACTTTTATCCTGGCGGCAATTTAGGCGGTCCGCTGCCGCTTCCCTTTACGAGTTTCAATCACAACAGGGATAAATTGTTCTTCTTTGCCGGGTTCGAGTATTACCACCAGGTCTTCGAGGCTGATCAGCAGGCGATCTCTTCATGGGTGCCCACCTCGTCCGAGCGCCAAGGTGATTTCAGCGCCGCCTCGCTCGATGCCGAGCTCTGCGGCTCGCGTCCTGACGGCAACCCCAACCCCAATTCCATTCTGCCCATGTGCTATGTGGATAGCTTCTTGCCGAATGGAACTGCGGTGGCGAACAACAATGCCAATACCTATATGAATGGCGCCGGCGTATCGCTCGTGAACTGGTTTCCGGCTCCCAATGCGGATCCATTCACCAACCCCTTCGGCTACAACTACATTAAGCAGCTCCAGCAGAACCAGAACGGGAGCGTGTTCCGGTCAACGCTGCAATACAACATCAACCCCAACAATAACCTGTTCCTGGTCTACGGACTGCAGAGAGAGGTCGACGAGGATCCCGTCGCGCTCGGCTACTTCCCGACGGGCGGAGTTCCTTATCCCGGCGACATCACCACCGGGGATGTTTCGAATGTGCTGTCCGCGCGCTACACGCGGTTCTTCGGTTCGACCGTGACCAACGAGCTCTCCGCCGCAATGTCTTTCGTCAGCCTCCCAGGGAAGATGGGTACCCCGTTGGCGGTGGACCGGTTTGACATTCCGGGAAATGGCGGCTTGGGATTCAACTATTTGGGCATGTACAAGAACAACAACGACTATGCCGTGCCTGCCATTGGCAATGGAGCCGGGAACGGCTATCCGAACGTGCTGATGCCAGGTGGTTTCTATAACAACCGAGTTCACACGAAAAAGGTCGATCCCATTGTCCAGGACAACGTGAGCTGGGAAGTGAAAAACCATTTTCTGCAGTTCGGTTTCTATGGCGAGCAGGGCACGTACAACGGCATCTCGAACGTAGGTGCATATCCTCAGGGCGAGTACACCTTCAATGTTCAAAATTCGTACTTCGAGTATTCGTCGACCAATCAGGCGCCCTATAGCGGCTGCCAGAATCCGAACCCGGCCGGCAACCTGCGCACTTCAGGCGCGGCTTATCTGGGAAGCTGTTATAACCCCACGGCGCTGATGTACGAGGGGTATTCCGATTCGTTTAACCAATCCAATTTCACGCCGCTGGTTGACATGCGTTACACGACGGTGGCCGGCTTCGCGATGGACACGATGAAGATTCACAGCATCACCGTGATCTTCGGCGCGCGCTTCGAGCATCTCGGCCCGTGGACGGACAGGCATAACAATGGCCTGGCGACATTCTCCGACAGTCTTTACAAGTCACAATGCAGTGGTTACACGCGCAACTGCGCCAGTTCCGGCTTCCCGGGCATCACGTGGGCTTCGCAGAAGACCGGAGTGTCGAATTCCGTCAACTCCCCGTCAATGATTTACCTGACTCCCCGCGTAGGGGCGTCCTGGGACGTCTTTGGCAAAGGCAAGACCGTGCTGCGCGGCGGTTGGGGCATGTACCGCAACCAGGAGCAATTCAATCCTTACGCGCTGGCTGCGTCCACTGCCCAGGGTTACAAATTCTCGAACCTGGTTGGAGCGCTGACCTACAGCCAGATCGACAGCCAGACGCCAATCCTGCCTCCCGATTTCAGCGCATACGTGATTTCGCCGACGGATAAGCTTCGTCCGATCTACTACGAATTCAACGGCGGAATCGATGAAAGCCTGCCTTGGCACTCGCACCTGTCTGTCGCGTACGTGGGCAACGAGAGCGTCAACCTGGGATCGTATAGCGGAAGCAACAGCTACAACAGCGCATCCGATGTCAACATCATCTGCGGCATTGAGACGGGCTGCCCCACGAACAACAACCCGTACATGACGGGCACGAGCGACAGCCTCTTCTTTATCGATTATTCAGTGATCCCCACCAACTTGCTTGCGCTCTACGGCAACCCCGTCATCGACGGCATCGGTGGGCTTGGTACGCCGGAGTACGATCTCTATCGTCCCTACCCGTTCTACCAGCACGTCTACCAGCTCAAGCACAACTTCTACTCGAACTACAACAGCGCGCAGATCGCGTGGGACAAGTCGTCGGGTATCGTCACGTGGGGCGCCAACTACACCTTCGCCAAGAACCTGGCCGTTGCATCCTCCTATAACAACAACCTGGTCGATCCGGTGAATCTGCGCAACGATTACAACCCAGTGCCGTACGACCGGACGCAGGTGTTCAACATTCATTACTTGATCGACCTGGGCACGCGGTACAAGGGCGGAAACTATCTGTTCAAGGAGCTTGCCAATGGTTGGCGGATCTCCGGAATCTCGCAGGTCATGAGCGGTTTCCCGCTGGCCTCTGAAAACGGCAATAACTTTGGCTTCGGATACGCCGGGTTCGCGAATGCGGTGCAAGTCTCAAATCCGGACCAGGCGAACCAGCAAGCTCAGACATCGTGCGAGAACGTGTATGGCATCAAGCCCGATAAGAACGGCAACACATTCTGTGTCAACTACATGAATCCGGTGGTGTGGCTAGGCACGCCGGACGTGCAGCTGATGCCCACGCTGGTGAAAGGTGTCAGCGCCAGGGGCGGCTCGCATACGCACCAGTTCATCAACCCACTGGCTTTCGGTATTTCGCAACCCGGAACCAACGGGGCCTATCGGCTACCCTACCTGCGCGGTCCGGCGTACATGGACCACGATGTGACGGTGCTGAAGGATTTCTCCGTGGGAGAAGGAAGGACCCTGCAGTTGCGGATGGGTGCTTTCAACGTGTTTAACCACCCGCTGGTTTCGTTCAACAACAACAACACCACGAACCTGAATCTCGGTGTCCAGAACGGGATCGTTGGTCAGGCACTGACGCAAAGCATGCTCCAGTACCAGGATTTCGGTGTTGCGAATATCAAAGTCGGAAACAGGCTGGCGGAGCTGGAAGCAAAGTTTACGTTCTGAGGAAGGCTTCCTCGTCCGGCAACCGCGGCTTAAACCTGCTGCGGCGCCCGGAAGGGGGACTGGCAAACGGCTGGCAAGGGCGGAATGGCTGGCCGAGCAGGATCAAGAAGTGCGGCATCCGCCTTCTGTCGAATCCGCGTAAGCGGGCAGACGGGTAAGCCGCTCGTAACGGGATCTCTGATTGAACTTGTGGGAGGGAATGTATGGCCATCGAATCTACAGTCATGTGTCGTAGGGTTGCACGGATCGCCTGCCTGGTTCTTCTTGCCGGCCTGCTGCCGGGCGTTGCCGCCAAGGCCCAGTTGCCCATTAAGGCGCCGGCCCCGGTCTCGGTGGGCTCGGTCGTTCCCTTCAACCATGGCGGTACCGGCAACTGGATTCAGATCTATTCCATGAAGCAAGACCCTTTGTACGGCCATATCCTCTTCCTGGATCAAGCCGGTAGCGTGATCTACGATCTGGCGCCTGGTGCATCTTTACCGACGGAGATCGTAGGACCTGAACCGTCCAATAAAGACGCCTCCGATTGTTCGCTGCTGGAGTACAAGGGCTCGTACTGGGACGGCGCCATCGCATTCGACAAGTGGGACAACCTTTATGTCACGGATCGCTTTGGCTCTGCCGTGCAATTCTGCCGGGTTCCATACAACGCCGCTGCGGGAACATGGACTTTCAGCAATGCGGACATTTGGAAAGGCCCTACCTACACCAACGCCAGCAACCAGGTGTTGTCGATTCCGCCCCAGGACCTCCAGTCGGGCGATGATGGCGTCACCTTCTATGTTTGTACGTCGGATACCTCGGCGATCTACAAGTACCAAGTGGATCAGAGCGGCAACGTAGTTCCAAATTCGGTTACCGCTTTGATTACGGGATTGGAGGCTGGGGCTACCCAACTTGCGGTCGACCATGCCGGCAATCTGTACTTCGTTGAGAACCAGGGCGCCTATCCCAACAATGTGCATGGCATCCGCGAAATTCCCGCTGGCTCTCCAACGATCGTTGGCGATGGCACCGGAACAGCCGAATCCGGGCTAAAGCGCATTGACCAGGGCGGCTGGAACGGCATTAATGGCATGTTCGTTGACCCACAGGGAAACATGTATTTCGGCAGCACGAACAACATTTCTTACGGTGGGCAAGCGGATGGCGTTTTCATGATCCCCAATGAGGGTACGCCGTCGGCTCCGAACCTGGTTTGGGCGGATACGGTGATGGTTTCGCCGGTTGATGGCGGATACCCGCCGATGGTCGATAAAAGAGGATTCATCTGGATCGCCACCAGCTATTACAACAACTGGGCGCCTGCCGGCGTAAACGGCCCGGCATGCGACACGACGACCCAACAGACCGCGACGGCCACTTGTTTGTATTCCTCCATCGTGGAGTGGGAGCCCGGCGCCCTCAACCTGGGGACTACTCCGGTGGGTGGAGCGAGCACGGTGCCGCTCACGGCTTACTCGGTATCAGCGGGCGGCGGAACGATGACGCTTTCCGCGAAGAACTCCTTCACTGAAAACGAGGTGGTCACGATCTCGGCAAAGTCGGGCGATCCTCTGTTCGCGTTGAACGGGCTCAGCTTCTACGTGTCTGGACCCGGCTCGACAGGAACCACCGCCCCGAGCAGTACGGCTTTCACCATTTCCACGAGCCTCATCGCTGCAGGTGCCAGCGGCTCGACCTCCGCCACGGCCGCCGTCAACCAGACGCAGGCCTTGTATTACATGTTCAACAAGGCCACCACGCCGGCCAGCTTTGCTTTGGCGCAGCCGAGCAACACAAATTTCCTGCCCGTAGCCAACAATCCCTCGTTGTCTAATCCGCCGCCGACGAATCCGGTGTTGCCCTGCACCGCGGGCAACCCATATCCGGCTTTCAGCGCCAATATGACGACAACCAGCGCTTATAGCTGGTGCCCGTATTACGTGCAATTGAATACCACCAAGGCCGGCTCCGTTGAAGGCGAGCTGCAGATGCTCGACTCCGGCAATAACGTCATCGCTGGCAGCAACGCCTACCTGGGCGGCATCGGGCAAGGCGCGGCAGTTTCGGTGGTTTCTTCGGCCACGGTTCAGTCCATTGCAACCGGGCTGAACCAACCGAAGCAAGTGGCGGCTGATCTGTATGGCAACACGTATGTCGCGGACGCGGCTTTGAAGGCCATCGAGAAATATCCTGCCGGCACCACCAGCCCGACATCGGGCAAAGTCGTGGGCAGCGGCCTATCAGGGCCAACCGGCGTGGCCGTCGACGGCGTCGGCAATCTCTATATCGGAGACTCCGGCAACATCTACCTGATTCCGTTTGTCGGCGGTGCCTTGGCCACGGCGCAGCAAACCAAGATTGCCTCTGGTTTGGGGACAGGCAACCTGAACCTTGCCACCGATACCCAAGGAAATCTTTTTGTAGCAGACGAGGCCAAGAAGCAGGTAGTCGAGATACCGAACCCATCGGAAGAGGTGTTCGCTCAGAACTATCCGCAGATCACGCTTGGATCGGGATTTACGGGTCCGTCGGCGATTGCCACTGACAACTCGGGGAATATCTGGGTGGCCGATGGAACGAGTCTGTGGGAGATCACCGTACCTTGGGGAAACTCGACGAAGGTTGCAAGCGGCCTCCAGTCTCCGGTGACCGGTTTAGCCGTGGACCCGTCGGGTTCAATCTTTGTCGCGGAAGCCAATGGACTGGTGTGGATCCCCTACAGCACAACTACGGGCGCCCTGAATGTCAACAGTGAGATTCTGCTGACAAGCGGTTTGGGCAGCGGCCCCTCCGTAGCGTGGGGCGTGGCGCTTGACGGCACCCAGAATGCCTATGCATCGTTCGGCTCCGGGTCAGCCGCCGGTTTGGCGCAGCTCGGCATCGGCGGTACTTACAATTTCAACGCTGGTAACGTAGAGGTCAATCCCAACGTTCCCACCGAAGTCGATGCGCAGATTCTCAATCTGGGCAATCTGGCGCTGACGGTTTCTGACAACCCAACCGTCGATCTCTTCACCGGGACCGACGCCGCCGATTACATCGTGGCTCCGGCGACTCAAAACTCGCCGGCCTGCAGCGCCTCCACCAGCACCCCGCCAGGCGGCTCCTGCTATCTCGGCATGGTTCTGCAAGCGCCGACGCTGCCGACGGGCGTGACCAGCGAGTTGACCGGTGCATCCGTTAATGTTGTCACCAATGCCGTGAATTCGACGACAGGCGTCAATATCGCTGTGTCGGGCACTGTAATTCAGGATCTCCGGCCGGCGACCGCAGCTGCGATTGTGGTCACCCCATCCACGGGTACAGGGTGTGCGGGGGCGACTTATCCAGGGTGCAATACGATCCAGGTGACTGTAACCGCCGGCGCAGGCTTCGGCACACCGACGGGGACAGTGACGCTTTCAGTGGGCAGCGCCACAGGCAATCAGCCCAAACAGACTCAAACCCTGAATAGCGCCGGCATCGCCACATTTACCTACAAGGGGCTTCTCGGCGGGGTCTACACCGTCAACGCGGACTATAGCGGTGGCGGCACAGCAGGCACCACCCAGAACACCTGCTCGTCGTCTACTCCTTGCTTCTCCGGGGCCGCCCAAAAGGGAACCTTCACAATCGCCCGGGCAATCCCGACTATCACGCTTGGCGTGCCGGTAACGAACAGTCAATGCCTGAACTACACTACCTTGACCAGTGGGGCTGCTTCGCCGAACTGCGCCGCCAACCCTGGACTGGTGACCGTGTGGGCGGGAAATACGTATGTGTTCTGGACAAAGCCTGTCTACGTTTCGGCCATTATCAGTTCCTCGGTGGGAACGCCCTCAGGCACCGTAACCTTCACGCAGAATGGAAATCCTGCCGATCCAACTCAGGGAGTCGGCGGGGCCATCGCGCCGAACGGCAATGGCGTCGCGACTTTCCTGCTGCAGAATCTCAACCTCGGCGTCTACAATCTGTCGGCGTCGTATAGCGGCGACGTGAACTACGCCCCGATAGCCCTTCCGGTGCAGACTTTCTATGTAATCACTCAAAGCGTTCAAATCACTGCGTCTGGAGGGGCGACCGTCACGCCCGGGACGCCCGTTCAGGTGACGCTCACACTGATGCCGCTCGTGGGGTTCAGTGAGAGCGTGAGTTTGGAGTGCAACTCATCCGATTCGCCGATCAAGCTGGCTGCCACCAACCCTGCAACCACGTTGCCCCAGTACTCCGAGTGCACATTCA
Organism: uncultured Acidobacteriaceae bacterium; assembly: GCA_963835355.1. Taxonomy (GTDB): domain Bacteria; phylum Acidobacteriota; class Terriglobia; order Terriglobales; family Acidobacteriaceae; genus Telmatobacter. Next base: position 621,396 of record CAWIFE010000008.1, read on the forward strand.
ATTACGCAAATCCCAGCACGGGCACTGTAGCTGTGGGCGCGAGCGGCGCGGTTGCAACAACCATCGTCATGACCATCAGTACGAACGTAGCAGTCAACGGCGGCGCGACGTCTTCGATCGCAAGGCAGTCGCCATGGGCGCTGGCCGGCATGTTCGGGCTCGGTTTGATCGGGTTAATCGCCGGACGCAGAAAACTCTACCGTTCGATGGCTGTAATTTGCATCGCGATGATGCTGTCCGGCTTGTTGATGGGCATCAGCGCTTGCACCAACGCCGGGTACTCAACGCCGCCACCAGCGCCAAAGGTGGCCACACCGGCCGGAACCTATAACGTGCAAATCATCACTTACGATCCGGAGGCGCTGATTCAGAATTCTCTGACAACGCCGATGTTTACGTTGCCCGTGGACGTTCAGTAGCGGTTGCGGAAGCCGCGCGGAACAAACAGTGCTTTCCGGGAGTTGGAGGCGGCTCCCGGAGAGCCGAAAAGAAAGCTAAAAGCCTCGATCCGCGAACGGGCGGGAACCACTCGCGGAAGATTGATACGAGTTCGTTTCGGGAGGAATGCAATGGCCACCACGTCGTTCATCGCACTTCGCCGGTTTGCCGGCTTTGCATTTACGCTGATGCTGCTCAGCTTGTGCCTGACTGGATTAGCCACAGGCCAAGGATTGCCGCTGGTGACCGCCAGTTCTGCCGCCGGTTTGAGTCACCCCACTGGGTGGGGAACCATCCAGGAGTCGGCGATCGATCAGGCCGGCGACTGGTTTGTGGTGGATTATGCCAACGGCGCGCTCTACGAATTTCCTGTGGGCGGCGGAGCGGCGATTACGCTGGCCGGCGCGTCCCCGTCGGCGAGCTTGGGGGGCGGTTACCAAAACCCCGTCATCGCCCTCGACCCCGGCAACAATCTCTATTTAGGGGCCAACTGGAATAACTGCATCGTCATGTTTCCGTGGAATGCGGCAACGAAAACCTGGACCGGACTGAACACTGCCGATTCTGCCGGCAACCTGCTGTCGCCCAGTAACCCAACGACGACGATTTGCACCAACTCCGGATCGAAGAACGAGCCTGAAGCCTTCGCGCAATACGGTATCACCGACCTATCGGGCAATGGCATCGGCTACTTTCAGCCGTGGGCTATTGCCATCGGCCTCAACAGCGACCTGATCGTCGGCGAACAAGGCGGCTCCCTGGGCGAGGCGATTCAAGATTTGTCCGTCACGGGCGCATGGTCCAGTCCTAAAGTCGGCGATTGGATTGCGGTACCGGTCCAGGGCCTGTCTGCGCGCCCAATTTCCATTGCACTGGATCCGGAGGGCAACATTTATTGGGTTGAGGACTCCGGCGGACTTCCCGGCGTCCTTGAAATTCCGGTGGGCACAACCAGCGCGAAAGACGCCGGCCTCCCCCGCGTGGATCCGAATCTGCCTGCAGTGAAAGGCGTCAGTACCGATGCCGCCGGCAATCTGTACATCAGCGATTCTCAAGTCGGCGTGGTCGAAGTCCCGAATCCAGCCGGGACACCGCAGACCACTTCGGCGGTCCTGGTTTCAGGCGTGCCCGCCGGAGGCCAGGTGGCGATCGATTCGGCGCACAATTCCATGTTTGTGCCCACCTCGCAAACGCAACCCAACGGCCAGGCGGATGTGGCCAAGGTCGGCTTTGGTTATGCCGAGTTCGGCTCTTCCCCCGTAGGCAAAGCAGCCGCCGGAGGGTCGAATGTTGTTTTTGGTTTTAACGGCGCGGTCACGCCCGCAAGTTTCGCCATCATCGAGGATGGTGTGCAAAATCCCGATTTCGCCATCACTGGCGGGACCTGCACTACCGGAGTAGCTTACGCGAACGCCAAGAGCTGCCTGGAGAATCTATCGTTTACTCCGACCGCAGTGGGGAACATCTCCGCCAAGCTGCTGATGCTTGACGCGAAGAGCAACATTTTGGCGTCCATGGTGCTACATGGCGTCGGAATGGGCGCGAACATCCAGACATCTCCCGCGCTGCAGTCGGCTTTTGGCTCCGGCTTGAAGACGCCTAGCCAAGTGGCGACCGACGCGCTGGGTAATGTCTACATTGCGGATCCGGGACAGGCCAAGGTCCTGATGTATGCGCCCGGTTCCACAAGTTCCTCAAAGGCTGTTTCCATCGGTACCGGATTGACGTCTCCCACTGGCGTCGCTGTAGACGGCACAGGCGATGTCTTCATCGCCGATAGCGGCACCGGCAGCGTGTACGAAGTGCCCTTTGGGCCGAGCGGCCTGAACGCAGCGGGCCAGGTGACCCTCGCAAGCGGCTTGGGTGCTACCGGCCTGCAACTGGCTGCGGATGGATTGGACCATCTCTATGTCGCCGATCCGAGCAATGCGCGGGTCGTCGTGCTGAGCGATATTGGCGCCTCGACCGCCTCCAATCTGGGGCAGGCGCAAACCCTGCTGACCGCCGGCTTTACCGCTCCCTCTGCGGTGGCTGCGGATGCATCCGGCAATGTCTTCGTGATCGACGGCGTGAACCTTTTCGAACTCGTCGGCGGCACGGGGGCTCCTGTCACGTGGCTGAACAACCTGAGCGGCGCTACGGGCTTGACTGTCGATCCCTCGGGAGCAATCTATATTTCCTCGGCAAGCGGAACCACGCGCATTCCGTACGTGGGCGGCGCATTGAATCCCGCGGGTGAGACCGCGGTTGCCTCCACGGTGAGCGGTACGTCGTCGGTCGCTCTTGACCGCGCGAACAATGTCTACCTGGTCCAGACTGCGGGCGGCGCCGTCACCTTGGTGAGCACCAGCGGCACGCTCACTTTGTCCACTCCCGCCACGCTCACGGGCTCCACAAATGCGATCGCCACGATCACGAACACCGGAAACTCGGCGCTGACGATTTCTGGCTACACCAGCACCAACTCGGTGGACTACACAGCTGCCGACACGGCGACTGGCGGCTGCAAAGCGGGCAGCCCGGTGGCGGCAGGCGCCACCTGCACGGTGAACGTCACGTTCCAACCCGGAGCTGGAGAGCAAGGGACTCTTACCAGCCAAATCGGAATCACGAGCACTGCCGTGAACGTTCCGATCATGATTGCCACCACTGGCGTTGGACTGACACTGACCAACTCCGCAACAACGGTTGCTGGTGGAGCGACAGCGGCAGAGGTTGTCAATACGCCCCTCAAGATCACGGTGGCTCAGAAGACTGGAACAGGCGTAGCCCCCACGGGGACAGTCACGGTGAGCTACACAACCTGGACAGTGGTTATTCCGAGTTCGGGACCGAATGCGGGCATTCCCACGATTACACCGCAAACAGCGACGGTAACGTCGGCCCTGACCGCTGGCGCAGCCACTTTCACGCTGTCGCCGGTATTGGCGGGGACGCAGACCATGACCGTGTCCTATAGCGGCGATCGAGTCTACGGCCGATCGACGGGAACGCTGTCCGTCACCGTGGCAAAGTCCTCGATTACAGGGATTGCGCTGCCCACATTCCCTGATGCTACAGACAACAACCTGCCGTTCGTTCCGGCGGGGACTGGCAGCGGCACCGTTCCGTACGACGGATCGGAAACGCCCTTCCAATACAGCTTCATCATGAAGGTGGGCACCGCCGCGGGCGTACCTACCGGGCAGATTACGGTCATGGACAACTCAAGCGCGTGCCCTGCGGGAACCTCCTTAACGGGAATCGGCACGGCAACCTGCGTTCTGGCCGGCTACGCAACCCCGGGCGGATACTCGGGCGTGGCCTGCCCGACCTCGTCCGGCGCAGGAGTGTTGACCATCGAAAACGCGGGCACGGCCACCGGCGCACAGGCAGCGTTCCCAACGAGCTGTTTGTGGTATGTGCCCCAGGGTGTCAGCTATTCGCCGGTAATCTTCACTCACTACATCAATCCGGTGTATAGCGGGGATGCTAACTTCCTGGGCCTCACCGGGCCGACGTCAACAGTGCTTCAGTCTGTCCGTGGACCCATGTTGCAAATCACCCAAACCGGCAATGCGGCGACACTGACTACTGCTCCATCGCTGTCGGTGCAGGCTGGATCCTCGGCGAGCATGAATCTGACTCTCACCTCGATCCTCGGTTATGGGATTGCTGGACAGAACGCCCAGTTGAACGCGAGCAACTTCCCGGTCACGCTCACCTGCGACAATCTGCCGCCACACACGCAGTGTTCGTTCACTTATCCCAACCCGGACCCGCTGGTACCCAACTCCGTGGATATCCTGTGTCCCTCTGGCGCAACGACGACACAGATTGCTAACGGCTCGGTTCAATGCACGCCGGGACTGGTGTCCGTTACTTTCTACACCGATGTAACGGCGGGCACAACGATCAGCCAGAATGCTCCCACAACCTCCTTCACGCTGGCGGCGATCTTTAGCTTCGGAATGATCGGGCTCTTCTTCCGGCGCAGGACCTTTGAAAAAGGCCGGTTGCTGCTGATGGTGTTCCTGATGGTTGTCGGAGGCGCGCTGGCGGTCAGTGTTACAGCATGCAACACCACAACCTTGGCTCCTCTGGCGTCGCTGAAGACGCCTGCTGGAACCTATCCTGTGACGATCACGGCGGACGAAACGGGCGCGTTGTGTGTCTCTGAGCCCGGAGGCGCCGGCGATAATTGCATCGTTCCAGGGAGCGGATCGACAACCAATAACGGCATCAAGGTCTATGGCACTGAAAACCAGGTCTCGATACCGTTCTACATCAATGTGACTGTGCAATAGCACGGCGCAAACAGAAGCTACGATCACCAACATCGCGCCGCGCAAGCGGCGCGATTGTTGTCTGGAACGATCATTGGACCGGCGTTGCGCGGCAAACTAAATTGATTTAGCATGGGTGGGCTGCAGAAGACTGGATCCGATCTGCGCCTTGATAGACGCGCCCTCGACGGGCCTTCGAGCGCCGGCCGGCGGTTCAAAGCACGCACTAGAAACCGATCCCACGTTCAGACAATTGATAGCGAGCCTGGTTTTGAGTCGGACGCGGCGGTCATCTGCCTGAATGATTCTAAGGAGAAGCTGGTTATGCGCTTTCTTTCGGCTTGGTGTGTGGTTGCTGCAGCTCTCGTCATTGCCGGATGCGGTGGCGGTGGATCCAATTCGGGCGGAGGCGGGGGTGGAACGACCAAGACCACGCCGACTGTGACGGCATGGCCTGCGGCGAGCGCGATCACTTATGGCCAGACGCTGGCATCGTCAACACTGAATGGCGGCACGGCGTCGGTGAGCGGCTCCTTCTCCTGGACTTCGTCTACGACGGCTCCTGGCGCTGGGACGCCCAGCGAGGGCGTGACCTTCACGCCTGCTGACACGACTGACTACAACACGGTGGAGGGCTCAGCCAACGTGACAGTGAATAGGGCGACGCCGACTGTGACGGCATGGCCCGCGGCGAGCGCGATCACTTATGGCCAGACGCTGGCTTCATCGACATTGAGTGGCGGCACGGCGTCGGTTCCCGGCAGCTTCTCCTGGACGACGTCCGCGACGGCACCTGCTGCAGGGACGACCAGCGAGGACGTGACCTTCACGGCTACGGACGCGGCTGACTACAACACGGTGGCGGGCTCAGCCAACGTGACAGTGAATAGGGCGACGCCGACTGTGACGGCATGGCCCACGGCAAGCGGGATCACCCTCGGCCAGACGCTGGCTTCCTCGACACTGAATGGCGGCACGGCGTCGGTTCTCGGCAGCTTCTCCTGGACGACATCCACGACAGTGCCCAGCGCAGGGACGTCCAGCCAAAGCGTAACCTTCGTGCCTACGGATCTGACCGACTACAACGCGGTGACAGGTTCCGTCAGCGTGACGGTAAGCGCGGCCGCGCCGACGGTCACAGCAGTTACACCCACGAACGGGCTCACAGGCGTCGCCATCATATCCGCACTCACGGCTACCTTCGACCAGGCAATGAACTCGTCAACGATCACTGCCTCGACCTTCACGCTGACTGGGCCGGGAAACACCTCTGTGCAGGGCACCGTCGGTTACAGCGCCGGCACATCGGTTGCTACATTCACTCCGGCGGCGAATCTCGCCTACAACACCATGTACACCGCGACAATCTCGACCAGCGTTATGAGCTCCGGCGGTGTGGCGTTGTCCGCGCCGTACACGTGGAGCTTCACCACGACTACGCCGCCGGTTCCCACCGTCACAACGACCGTGCCCGCTAACGGCGCCACGAGCGTGAACATCGGCAATGCTCTGACTGCGACCTTCAGCCAGCCGATGAACTCGTCGACCATCACCGCGTCCACGTTCACGTTGACCGGACCGGGCAATACCGCGGTTGCGGGCCTGGTCAGTTACAACACCGGCACTTCAACGGCAACGTTCACTCCCAATGCATCTCTGGCTTACAACACTTCGTACACGGCGACGATAGCGACAGGAGCGACCAGCTCGGCCGGCGCCGCGCTGGCTTCCAATTATGTGTGGACTTTCACCACCGGCGCCAATCCGAACCAGGTGACGGTCGACTTTGGAATGACATATCAAACCATCCGCGGCTTTGGCGGCTCGACGGCTTGGCTCGGGCAAATGCCCTCAGCCGTGGCCACGGCGCTGTTCAATCCAACGGGCGGACTTGGCCTCAGCATCCTGCGCGTGCGCATCGATCCAACAGGCTCGGCGTCCTCCACGCCCTACCCCTGGGAGACTACTCCCCTAGTGATGGCGGAAACTGGCTCGAAGAGGCTGCCAACGGCGCAGAAGCCCTCGCCGCCAACCCCAAAGCCATTGTCTTCGCCTCGCCGTGGACGGCGCCGGCCGCTTGGAAGCTCGCTGGCACCTCAACCACCGTGAGTGGCACTGTCTTTAACGAGGCCTTCAACAGCACTTGCGGCGAAGGAGCCGGGTACTGTGGCGGATACCTCGATCCAAATCACTATGCCGACTACGCCAACTACCTGGAGGATTTCGTCAAGTTTTTCAATACCACTAACAATTTCAACCTTTACGCCATCTCGATGCAGAATGAGCCGGAGGAAAATGTTTCTTACGAATCCTGCGTCTGGACTCCCCAGCAGATGGATACCTGGATAGCAGGCAACGCCTCCACAATCACTTCCGACGCATACTCCACGAAGCTCATCATGCCGGAGTCGGACAACTTCAACCCGGTCGATGCTGCAATAGCTCTCAACGATTCGAATGCGCAAGGTCTCATCAGCATCATCGGCGGCCACCTCTATGGGGTATCGCCTGCTCCGTACTCCATTCCTGTCGGCAGACACACCGAAAGAACTCTGGATGACCGAGTTCGGGCCGCTTGAGCTCAGCGACGCTAACCTGGGCTCAAGCTCTGACGACGTATGGTGAATCAATCCATAACTCGATGGTCACCGGCCAATACAACGCCTATGTCTGGTGGGGACTTTTCGGCGCTTCCACCGGCAGTTGCGCAACCAACGCCGGCACCTGTGGCCTCGTCGACGACGCCGGGAATGTGCAGCCGATGGGCTACGTGATGGGCCAGTACTCCAAGTTCATTCAGCCTGGCTACGTGCGCGTCTCGGCAACGGCGACTCCCGTCTCCGGAGTATTTGTTTCGGCCTACATGAATAGCTCGCCGGCACACTACGTGATTGTGGCCATCAACGCCAATACAACCTCAGAGAGCCTGACCTTTGTGCTGAGCAATGCGACTGTAACTTCGGTGACGCCTTGGGAATCCACGTCAGCCGCAGGGCTGGTGCCGCAAACCGCTGTGCCCGTGTCGGGTGGCCAGTTCAACTACACGCTCCCCGCGCAGAGTATCGTGACGTTCTATCAATAAAATGGGGCGGTCCAGAGCGGGCGTTCTCGGGCCGTTTTAGATTGCGACGTTCTGCATGGTCGTGGATTTGCCCAGGTCCGGCGAGCCGGTCGCGGTGCGGAAGGCTGCGACGCCACAGCCGACGAGCGCGGCTTTGTCCTTGAGCTCGGAGACGCGCAACTGGATCGGGGAATCGCCAAGCTGGGCCTGCACTGCGGGCAGAAAAAGATTCGCAGAGCGGGAGATTCCGCCCCCCAGCACGATGACATCCGCCTGGAACCCGGCGAGCAGAGTCCGAATCACGACCCCCAAATGCTGGCCGAATTCGGTGAACGCCGGCTGTGCGGCAGGATCGCTGGAAACGGCAGCCGCGAGATCGACGACTTCGCGCCGCTTGCCTGTGCAGCGTTCGTAGTTCCCGACGATGGCTCGCGACGAGACGAAGTCCTCTACGATCCCGCCCTCATAGGGAAGATTCCAGATCTCGCCGCCGGCAGGCACGCCGGGTCCCTCCGTTACGAGATGACCTTCGACGGCAAACGCTGAGCCAATGCCCGTGCCCAGCGTGAGTCCGACCGCGCGCCGGAAACCGCGTGCCGCCCCAGCGCCAACCTCGCCCAACAGATACGCATCGGCGTCGTTGAGAAAACGCACCTGGGTGGCCGGCAAGGCGAATCGCGCGGAGAGGGCCTGGCGCAGATCGACTCCATAGAGGTATGGCAACTTGTGGCGCATCAAGCTCACGCCTGCCTGAAGATCGAAAGGCCCGGGAACGGCGAGCATGGCTCCCGTGATCCCGTCGTGGCCTGCCCGAGCCTTCATTCCAAGGTCATAGAGGAGATCGAGAAAGGCGTCGGAAGTGGACACACCCGCGTGAGGGGCGCTGGCAACCTGGCCGAGGCGGAAATCCGGGGCGGAGCACACTGCCGCTGCGACATGGCTGCCGCCAACATCGAACGCAAGCACACGGCTCTCCACAAGGTCAGCCATTACATACACCGCAAACCTCAACCGATGACAGCATTTCCATGCGGAATGAGATTGTTACCATTTGTATCACAATGAACGGTGGGGAGGTTGAGATTTTTCAGAAGAAATCCGAGTGCGCGCGCAGAAAACCGGCGACAATTCCAGCCCCATGCCGCTATCATGGTTGCCGACTTCCGAGGAGCGATGTTCTTCGTTCAGCGGGAAAGCGCGGTCTGTGATGATAACGTTATCTACCGGCCTTTGCTGCCGCTTTCCAGGGACAGAGGGGCTTGGGAGTTCCAGGCAGAGTCTCTGCGCATCGATCCGCGAATTCGATAGGATGGTTTGCCATGCCCATGCATTTCTCCTTCGTCCATAAAGCCGACTTCCGGCTTCCTGTTCGCGCAGGCATGCGATTCACCGTTGCCCTGGTTTCAGCTGCGCTCGTCGCTTCATTGCACGCGCAAGCACCGACGCCGCCCGTGGTAGCGTATGGTCCTTTCAATGCTGTTTTTCTAGCGGACGGATCCGGCTTGAACAAGCCGCTGTCGCCGTCGACTTCGCTCGACGGTCTCCAAGCCGTCGCGACAACAATTCAAGGTTCGAATCAGCAGCCCGCGATGCAGGACCCGTTGCTGCCAGGGCGCGCTTCATGGACGCTGGCATTCTGGTTTGAGTCACAGGAGCCGATCCAAGGCACAGCTTTGCTGGCCGGCATCGGCGACCCCGCAGCAGAGGATGCGCGCTTCATCGGTATTGAAAATAATCGGCTCGGCCTGTGGCTGGGCCGGGCGCAGAGTTCGGCCGGATTTGTAGCTGGCGACCAGGCGCTCGATGCGGGAAAGTGGCATTTTGCCGCAGCGGTGAGCGACGGAGAACATGTGGTTCTGTATGCCGATGGCCAGCAGGTGGCTGCGAGCCCGCTTGCGCAGGGCAGCGTTGCGGCAGTTCTGGAGATGGCGCCTCCGCCTTTGCCGGATGTCGCCGACAGCCATTTCGGCGGCAAGATCGCATCGCTCAGAATCTACCGCGGAGCACTGACTGCCGAACAGGTGAAAGCGATTGCCGATGCGCCGCCGGACTTCAGCCTGGCCACATACGAGGAGGCCACGCAGCACTGGCCGGTGCAAACTCGCTCGCAGGCCGGATACAGCGCGCCGCAGGATCCGTCCATTTGGCCGCATGGAAAGGCCGAGATTCAGAAGCCGGTGGCGAAAGAGCTGACTGCGGCAGATCTGCATTCCCGGTTAACAGGCGATGATCCGTGGAAACTCGCGGGCGGCTGGAGGTTGGCGGCGGCGCCGCAGGTGAAAGCAACCGGCGAGGAGATCTCCAAGGCCGGATTTGACGACAAAGGCTGGATGGTAGCGACGGTGCCGGGCACGGTGCTGACGACGATGATCGACCGCGGGCTCTATCCCGATCCCGATTACGGGCTCAACAATCTGGCTATTCCCGAGAGCCTGGCCCGTCAGGATTATTGGTACCGCGTGGAGTTCAAGACCCCGGCCGCGGCCCGTGGACGCAGCTTGACGCTCACTTTTGAAGGCGTGAATTACGCAGCCGAAGTCTGGATGAACGGGAAGAAACTTGGCGGATTTACTGGCGCGTTTTTGCGCGGAAAATTCGACGTGACCGATGTTGCCGCCGGCAGCGAGAATGCGCTGGCCGTGCGTGTTTCTCCGCCTCCGCATCCGGGGATTCCGAATGAGCAGTCGCTCCGGGGTGGTCCCGGCGAAAACGGCGGAATCGAAGTGCTCGACGGGCCGACCTTTTCTGCCGCCGAGGGCTGGGACTGGATTCCCGGCATTCGCGACCGCGAAACGGGCATCTGGCAGGACGTGACGCTGACAGCGACAGGGCCGGTGGAGATTGGCGACCTGAACGTGATTACAACGTTGCCCAAGCCTGACCGCAGCGAGGCCGACATCGAAATCGAAGCGCCGCTCACCAACTCGGGCAGTGCCGCGATGGATGGCGAGCTCTCTGCCAGCTTCGACGATGTAAAAGTGACGAAGCATGTGCATCTGGATCCGGGCGAGACGGTGATTCGGCTCGAGCCCGCGGAGTTTGCCGACCTCAAAGTTCAGAATCCTCGGCTGTGGTGGCCGAATGGGTACGGAGATCCCGCGCTGCACACGCTGAAAGTTTCGTTGACCACTGGTGGCAAGGTCAGCGCCGCGAAACAAATCGAGTTCGGCATGAGGGAGGTAAGCTACGAGATTTCGCTCTTCGATGCGCCGGGACATCTGCGGCGCGTGGAGGTGCTGCCCGGCCGCACACACGACGAGGCACTGCCGCTGATCGATGGGACGCACCAGGGCATCAGGCAGATTTTCGATTGGACGCCGAATCAAGTGCTGCCTGGGCAAACGCTGCCGGACTGGATGCTGCACGCGTGGGTGCAAACGCTGCAGCCCGGGGCGGCGGATTCAGCGTCAATCCGCCCAGTGAATGGCAAATGGCCGGGAACGGACCTGGTGATCAAAGTGAACGGCGTGCGCATTGCCGCGCGCGGCGGCAACTGGGGTATGGACGACATGCTGAAGCGCGTGAGCATCGAGCACCTGGAGCCGTATTTCCGGCTGCATCGCGACGCACACGTGAACATGATTCGCAACTGGATGGGCCAGAACACGGAGGAGAATTTCTACGCGCTGGCGGACAAGTACGGACTGATGGTGTGGAACGACTTCTGGGAGTCGACGCAAACCTACAACCTGGAAGCCGAAGACCCGGCGCTGTTTTTGGCGAACGCGCGCGACACGATTCTGCGCTATCGTCATCATCCGTCGATTGTGGTGTGGTGCGGGCGCAACGAAGGCGTGCCGCAGCCGACGATCAACCAGGGGCTGGCAGAACTCGTGCGCACGCTCGACCACACGCGCTATTACACGGGCAGCTCGAATCAAATGAACCTGCGCAACTCGGGGCCCTATCAATTCCAGCCGCTGGAAACCTATTACCGGATCAACCGCGGATTCAGCGTCGAGCTCGGCATTCCGAGTGTGCCGACGCTGGAGAGCATGAAGTCCTTTATTCCCGAACCCGACCGTTGGCCGATCAGCGACACATGGGCTTATCACGACTGGCACCAGAGCGGGAATGGCGCGGTGCAGCCGTACATGGCTCACATGGAAACGGAGTTTGGCGCGCCTACGAGCCTCGAGGATTTCGAGCGCAAGGCGCAGATGCTCGATTACGTTGGCCATCGCGCCATCTTCGAAGGATTTGCCGCGCATCTTTGGCAGCCCAACTCTGCCCGCATGATCTGGATGACGCAGCCCTCGTGGCCGAGCATGGAATGGAACTTTCTAAGCTGGGACTACGATACGCAATCGAGCTTCTACGGGACCGAGAAGGCCTGCGAGCCGGTGCACGCGCAACTGAATTTGTCCGATGGCTCCGTCGATCTGATCAACCTCGGTGAGGCGCGGTCCTTCAAAGTGCGCACGCTTGTGGAAAGCCTGGATGGGAAAACGCTGAGCGATCAGACCAATCAGGTTCTGGCCGCCGCCGATGATCGCACCGCGGTGGCGAAGCCTGACCTGATGACCTTGGCCGGAAAGCATACCATTCTCGTGAAATTGGAAGTGAGCGATGCGGCCGGCGTGCCGGTGAGCGACAACTTTTACTGGTGGGCAGCGGACGAAGCGAGCTTCCGCGAGCTGAACTCGCTTCCACCTGCCACGCTATCGGCTTCGGCGGCCTCCGCAGCGGCCAACGGCGAGCGCACGGTGACGGTGCGGATCAAGAATACGGGCTCCGCGGCGGCGCTCATGATCAAACTCACGCTCTCCGACGCTGCGACAGGCCAGCGCATTCTTCCCGCCTATTACAGCGACAACTACGTCTCGCTTTTGCCCGGCGAGGAGCGCACGGTGACAGTGGCGTATGCGGCCGGCGGCGCAAAACCCGCGATCGGTGTGCGTGGCTGGAACCTGGCCACACAAACAGTTCCGGTGCAGTAGAGGCCGCGCCTCGCCCGAGAGCGCTTTCACTGAATGACGAATGGGGCGCGGTGTTTGCAGCCGCACGAGCGCCGCAGCACGATCTCCACGGGGAGAACGATGCGGTTGCCCGTGTGCGGCGTTTCACCGCGCGCAATGCGATCGAAGAGCAGGTTTGCGGCAACGCGGCCCATCTCCTGCGCGGGCTGGCGGACGACGGTGAGCGGCGGTGAAGTGTACTCGGCGAGGTCGAAGTCGTCGAAACCCGCGAATGCGAGATCGTTGGGAACGCGCAAGCCAAGGCGAGAAATTGCCCCAAGGACGTAACGCGTAACCAGCGTATTGGAAGTGATGATCGCGGTAGGGGGCGTGTCGGATGCACTCTTTGCCTTGAGGATCTGCTCCACGACTTCCTCCGATTCGCAATCGAAGGCCGCACATGGTTCGAACCCTGCGTCCAGCATGGCGCGGCGATAGCCGGCATAGCGAGTGTTGATGGTGAACAGGCTGCGGCTGAGTGCGATGTAGGTGATATGCCGGTGCCCGTGCTCGATGAGATGCTCCGTAATGCGACGCGAGCCGACCGCGTTCTGCACCAGAACAGTGTCGATGGAGGGATCGGGGACCGGGCGATCAAAGGCGACCACAGGAGTCTTGCCGAAGAGAGAGCGCGTAAGGCGCGATTGCCGGTTCCGCGACGGAATCACCAGGAGGCCGTCCACGTGGCGCTGCAGCATCTCATCGACTTCGCCGTACTCCGTTTCGGGGTCTTCGTTGGAGGTGGTGATGATGACCGAATAGCCGTGTTCCCTGGCCACGGTGGTTACCGCGTGAGCACAACTGGCAAAGAAGGGATCGTAAAGATAAGGAATGATCAGTCCTATCGAATGGCTGCGTTGACCGCGAAATGCACGCGCCAGCACGTTGGGACGGTACTTGAGCTGTTCAATCGCAGTTTGAACCCGCTGCGTGGTCTCCGCTGAAACACGAACCGTGCCACTTAACACTCGGGAAACGGTCATGGTGCCTACGCCCGCGAGCCGAGCCACATCGCTCATCGTGGGCTTGCGGTTCGTTACCGGCGCCACCGCGCGCTGCCTGGCTTTGCTCACAGGTTGGCCAGAGGAAGGTTTTGCCAATTCGATCACTCCAGGAACAACTTGCCCTTTTACGCCCTGGCCGAGCTCTCGAAGATAAGGATCGAAGGACCCTGCAGCTCTCTGGTCAGGCTGCGATTTTGTCGAATGGGCCGAACGACCTCAGGAACAGCAGTCGTTGCCGCGCAGGTAGCGGCCAAAAGAGGACTATAGCAGCCTGAATACTCAGGAAGCAATGAAAATAAGGGGTTTGCGGCTCGATTCTCGAGCTGGCCCCTCGTCTCCGGAGCTATTCTCCTGCCCCTTCAGCTGCGCTTTGTTCGATTGGGTTTTTCGGGCGGCGGACAGGTCGACTCGCGAATGACCAATTCCGGCAGGACAGGCAACATCTGAGGGACAGAATCCTGGCCGCGAACCCGCTGCAAGAGCACACGGGCGGCAATCGTTCCCATCTGATGCAGCGGCTGGCGGATGGTCGTAATGCTGGGATTCTGGAAGGCCGCGCTTTGGATGTCATCGAAGCCGACCACGGAGATGTCTTCAGGGACACGCATCCCCTGGTCCCGTATGGCCCGGATGGCGCCGATAGCGGCAATATCGTCGTAGCAGACCAGGGCTGTAAACTCGGCCTTGCGGTTGAGCAATTCGCAAGCAGGCTCGAAGCCCAGTTCGGGCGTGGAAACCCGCAGCTTGAGTTCTACGATCAACTCGGGTCGCACCACAATGCCAAGTTCATGGGCTACAGCCTTCAGGCATTCCCAACGGTCCTCGGCGTCGGAGCTGTGGCTGCCGCCGCGCATAAAAGCGATTCTGCGATGACCCAGCTGGAAGAGATGGCGCAACGTCAGTTCTGCCGCCCGGCGCTGGTCAAGCACTACGTTGGTGATTCCGGGAAACTGGCGATGAGCCGCAACCGCGACCGCCGGAATCTTGAAGCCGTGCTGCAGAACCGTGTCGATCAGAATGAATCCCTCCACCGACCTCTCCATCAGCATGCGCGGGTACTCTTCAATCAAGTCGGGCTTGCGGCGATGACTGGCGGTGAGGTAAAAGTAGCCTTCCTCGATGAGAGATTCTTCCACGCCCGTGAGCACCTGCGCGGAATAGCTGTCGCTCAGTTCCGGAACCAGCACGCCGATGGAAAAGGTCTGCCTTTTACGCAGGGAACGCGCGTAAAAGCTGGGCCGGTAGTCGAACTTTGCGGCTGCCGCCTTCACGCGGTCGCGCGTTTCCTGGGGAATCGCGCGGACGCCGGGCGCATCGTTCAGCACCAGCGAGATGGTGGCCGGCGACAAATCGAGGTATTCGCCCAGGATGCGCAGGCTGACCGGCTGTCCCGGCATCGGCTCGTGTCTTGGTTTCGCTTTTTTTCTCACGATCTCCTCTTGTAGCGCGCACGCCAGAATCTTAGGGAACCAATCGAGCAGGCGGCGCAACTTCCGCAGCCTCGACTTCGCGGCGCTCGAGGTGGTCGTACCAGGTGAACTTGAGAATTGCCGACGTAACCAGAACGATCGCCAGGGTGATGGCAGCTCGCCGGAGCTCCCAGATCACGATGTACATGGGAAGCACGACGAGCGCGATCTGCCAGACGATTCCGACGGCGACGTTGAACATGTCGCGCATGAAGTCTTTGTTGCGTTTGAAGCCGGGGTCCTCGGCGAGAACTTTGCGGTAGATGGGACCCCACAAGCCCCACGGCCGAACCCGCCGGTAGAAGACTTTGAGCACCTCGTCGTCCTCCGGCTTGGTAAGCAGCGTACCGGCAAGGCATCCGATGAGCGAGATTACCAGCACCAGCGGGAAGACAATCGAGACATCCATATTGATGGAGTTGGCAGCCAGCAGATGCTGGACCAGTGGAACTTTCGCGACCAGTGTCGGCAGCGCCAATGCGGATGTGATTCCGGTGAGCATGCCCCAGAAGTAGCCATAGCCGTTAAAGCGCCACCAGTACCACTTCAGGACGTTGGAAGCGGTGTATCCCCCCCAAAGTCCGGAGACGATCCACACCACGACAGAGTTGACAGAGGCGACATTCCAGCCGATGAGGACACCGATGACGACGACTGCAAATGAGGCGAGATAGCTCAAACGGACATAGGTGCGCGGCGGAGCGTCGGGGCGGATGTAGCGCTTGTAGATGTCGTTGACGAAGTACGGCGGCGCGGCATTTACTGTGGCGGCAAAGTTGGCCATGAAGGCGGCGAGCAGGCCGGAGATGAGGAAGCCCAGCAAGCCGACCGGAACAAAGCGCGCCAGCGCATACGGCAGCACCAGCTCAAAGTCCATGTTGGCGCCCATGGCGCGGATGCTGTCCGAGAAGAACACGGCGGCCAGGACGGCAAGACCGGCGGTAAGAAAATAACGGGGAAAGGTGAGCACGACGTTGACCCAAGCGCTCATCATCGAAGCCTCGCGCGGATCTTTGGAGGAAAGCACGCGCTGCATGTCGTAGTTCGGCGCCGGCCCCGCCGCCGAGATCAGCACGCCCTTGAAGAGGAGCATCATGACGAAAAAGCCAAAAAGCCCGTAGCCGTCCTGCGCGATTCGCGTGCTGGTGGCCGGGATCAGCGTCGACCAGTCGAGATTCAAGTGCCAGCCGAAAAACACATTGTCCCAGCCGGCCGGCACCACTTTGTGCAGCATCTCCGGCGCCACGCGGCGCATGGCGATGATGCCCACCGCGAAGGAGGCAATGGAAAGCACGCAAAACTGCACGACCTCAGTGATCACCACGCTGATCATCCCGCCCTTGATGACATAAATCGCAGTGATGGCCACGAGGATGAGCGCGTACTGGTTCGGCGACAGGTGCCAGGGCAGGAACGTGGCGGCGAATTTGCCAATCCCCTTGAAGCCGTAGCTGAAGAAACCGATGATGCTGATGAATGCGTAGAGAACAACGATGAGGTGCGACAACTGCGCGCCGCGGCCGGTGCCGAAGCGCGTCTTGATCCATTCTGCCCCGGTCATGACCCGCGAGCGCCGTAGCCACGCCGACATGTAGACCATGAGAAAGACCTGGTTGAAGGTCGGCCACAGCCACGGAATCCACACGCTTTTCAGGCCATAGACGAACATCCAGTACACCAGCAGCATGGTGCCGCTGATGTCGAACATGCCCGAAGCGTTGGACAGGCCCAGCACATACCACGGCAACTTGTTGCCGCCCAGAAAATATGCGGTCATGTCGCGCGAGCCGTGATGGGAAACCCAGTAGCCAACGAACACGGTGCCCAGCAGGTACACAAGAATAATTCCGACATCCAATGGTTGAAGATGCATCGACTCCCCCGGGTTTACGTGCTGATCGATCTTTCCAGAATCCGCTGCCACATGTGCCGATCGCGGCTCGCGGAGTGTTGGTTTGAAAGTTTCTTAATGCAATTGTCCGGACAACAAGAAGACCAGCGTTGCTTGCCAGTTGATGGCGATCTCGTTGCTGGCATAGGAGGCCGTCTGGTCTGCATAGTACTTTTCGGGTGGTAAGCCGCTCGGGAACGCTGCCAGCACGGGATCCTGGCGGCCGGCATTCGGCCCTCCCGACAATAATCCCGGCCACGGCCCCGGTTGCTCGCCGGATCCGCTGGGCCGGTGATGCGGGTGCAGAACCGAGTGCTCGCCGACCTGTGTGACCCACGAGAGCGAGAACGTATTCCGGCCGAGCAGATAGTGCAAATCGTCGCGCGCGGTATTCACAAAGGCGGGGTTCGGCGCGATCGCGTTGGCGATCATCAGATCCATGCCATACTGCGCGGCGATCCCGTTCGAGCCCCAGACGAAATCCTTCGGCTTGAGGCTCACATGGTAGGGATTGGCGGCAGTGGCGCTGACAATGGTGCGCGCCGCTGTCAGCAGCCGATCGCGTATGGCCGCCTGCGCCTTGGCGTCGGCGTCTTTGCGCTGGGACAGGGCGTAGGTGCTCAAAGCCATGGGGGCCAACATGCTCCAACCCTCCGCGGCCGGCGAATCGAGGATGGGAAGATAAGCGGCATAGTTGCTCAGGAAGAATTGGTGATAGGCGGTTTCGCCAGTGGTGCGCCAAAGCTCAGCCGACGCCCAAAGGCGTTCGTCCGAGCAATTTGAATCGCCATACTCGCCGGTTGAAATGCCGGGCGGATTGCGGAACGTCACATTCGGATATTGTTCGGTCCATTTCCATGCGCGGCGCGCGGCATCCAAAGCGCGCGCGGCAAACGCCGCATCGAAGGGCTTGTAGACTCGCGCGGCGATCGCTGCCACCGCGGCCAGATCGGCAGTGGCGCAGGTGCTTTTGTAAGGCGCCGAGCCGGTCCCGATGACCTCGCTGGGCAGCGTGTCCTTGTCGGGAGCATTGAAGCCCGGGAAGTGCGTGCTTGTCTGCTTGTGCCACGCGCCACCATCGCTGTCCTGCATCTTCAGCATCCATTCCAGGTTCCAGCGCACTTCGTTGAGGATGTCCGGTGTGCCGTTTCCGGTTTCGGGGATTTTGAGATGAATCGGCTTGAGCCGGGGCCCGTAGATTTCCCATGCCCACAGCAGCGTTCCCGACGCGATGCCGGAGTTGACCATGTAGCGGCCGTAGTCGCCCGCGTCGTGCCAGCCGCCGATGTTGTCTCGCGGTCCCCGCGCGCCTGAGCTGGGGTGAAACTCACCGTGTAGGTGGCAGGCTGGGTGGGAGTATCCGGGAAAATCGGGGCCCAGATCGACCGCCGTTCCGCAGCGCTGTCCGTAAAAGCCGCGCATAGCCAGGTACCAGGTGCGCTCAAACACGTTGGCGCCTACGGCAAAGGTCCAGCTCTTCCCGACCCCCGGAACCTGCAGGTAGTACGTTCCCTCCTGGCGCAGCTGGGAGAAGTCCGCTGCCTGGATGGTGTCACCTGAGAGCGGATCGGTTGCCGCCGGCGAAAGATCCCCATGAAGAACGACCTTCCCATCGCTGGAGCGCTTGATCTCAAAGGTTTTAGCTGGGGTTTTGGCCGGGCTCGCGACCAAAGCAACCTTGGGCGCGTCGGCTGGATACCCCACCTGGTCGAGCTTGATGGCCGGGGTTGGGGTCTCGGCCCCATAAAGCAGGAGGGAGGGGCAGAAAGCCAGGCCCGAAACGCAGAAGAGGAAGAGCCAGAGCCGGACGCGGCGGCAAGTTCGAAGGTTCCAAATCGATGAAGGCGGCCTATCGTTCATTCGCTTCACTCGCGAGGGTCGGTTAAAAAGACGGATCAGTCTCTCACATCCTTACGCACCGCGGCAACGAATTCCTTGGCCCTCCGATCCATTTGCGGGAATATTCCTTGTTGCACTTCCATTGCTTCGGCTATAATCGCGCTTCGCTTTCAGATGTAGAGGATTCTCTCTGCAAAAACGTTTCAGCTTGTATTGTGGCTCTTTTTCCGCCCCGGGTCCCGAGAGGAACTGAAGATGAAGTTTGGCTATTTCGACGATCGCAACCGTGAGTATGTGATCACGCGGCCGGATACGCCGCTGCCGTGGATCAACTACCTCGGTTGCCAGGAGTACTTCGGAATCATCTCGAACACCGCAGGCGGCTATTCCTTCTATCGCGACGCGCGGCTGCGTCGGCTGACGCGTTACAGGTATAACAACGCGCCATGGGATTGCGGCGGCCGCTACATTTATCTGCGCGATGAAGAGTCGGGCAGTTTCTGGTCGCCGAGCTGGCAGCCGACGCGGCACGCCGCCGAAGATTATTCCTGCCGCCATGGCATGGGCTACACCACGATTGGGTCCAGATTTGCAGGCATTGAAGCGCACACGCGCTACTTCGTCCCGCTCGACGAAAATCTCGAAATCTGGCAGCTCACAGTCAGCAATCGCCGCGCGACGCCGGCGCGGATCTCCGTCTTCGCCAGCATCGAGTTCTGCCTGTGGGATGCGCAGGACGATGCAACGAACTTTCAGCGAAATTACAACATCGGCGAGGTCGAGGTCGTCGACGGCGTTATTTATCACAAGACGGAGTACCGCGAGCGCCGCAATCATTTCGCTTTCTTTGCCTGCTCCGAGCCGACATCCGGCTTTGACACCGCGCGCGATGCGTTTCTCGGTCCTTACCGCGGCTGGGACAATCCCGCATCCGTTTCCGCCGGTCAACTGACTAACTCCATTGCGCATGGTTGGGCGCCCATCGGCGCTCATCAAGTGAAGCTCGACCTTGCCGCCGGAGAAACTCGGCAGATCGTCTTTGTCCTCGGCTACCAGGAGAACCCGGTCGACCGGAAATTCGATCCGCCCGGAACGCAGACGATCAACAAGGAGCTGGCCAAGCCGGTAATCGCGAAGTACCGGTGCGCAAAAGCAGCGGACGCAGCTTTCGACCGCCTGCGCGCGCACTGGGACAAGCTTCTGGGCATTTTCCAGGTGGACACGCCGGACGCGCACACAAACCGCATGGTCAACATTTGGAACGCGTACCAGTGCATGGCCACTTTCAATATGTCGCGCTCGGCCTCGTCATTCGAGTCGGGCATTGGCCGAGGCCTTGGGTTCCGTGATTCCAACCAGGACCTGCTGGGTTTTGTGCACATGGTGCCGGCGCGAGCGCGCGAGCGCATCCTCGACCTGGCTTCGACGCAACTCGAGACTGGCGGCGCTTATCACCAATACCAGCCGCTCACCAAGCGCGGCAACAACGACATTGGCGGCGGATTCAATGACGATCCGCATTGGCTCATCCTCGGCGTCGCGGCCTACCTCAAAGAAACAGGCGACTGGAGCATTCTGGACGAGCCCGTGCCCTACGACAATAAGCCCGGCACCGAGGAGCCGCTCTACAATCATCTCCACCGTAGCTTTCGTTACACGCTGGAGCGGCTCGGACCTCACGGTTTGCCGCTCATCGGCCGCGCGGATTGGAACGACTGCCTCAACCTGAACTGCTTTTCCGATACGCCCGGCAATTCCTTCCAGACCACGACGAATCGCGATGGCAAAGTGGCCGAGTCGGTGTTCATCGCCGGGCTCTTCGTGCACGCTTCGCGCGAACTCGCTGCCATCGCCAGCCGCCACGGCCATTCGGACGATGCGAAATGTTTTCTGACATCGGCGGACCGAATGGAGCAGACGATTAAGAAGGATGGCTGGGACGGCGAATGGTTCCTGCGCGCCTACGACAGCTTTGGGAACAAAGTTGGATCGAAGGAGCGCGAGGAAGGCAAGATCTTCATCGAGTCCAACGGCTTCTGCGTGCTGGCAGGCATCGGGCTCGACGACGGCAGGGCCGCCAAAGCTTTGGCTGCAGTGCGCGAGCACCTGGCCACGAAGCATGGGCTCGTTGTGCATCAGCCCGCGTACACCCGCTACTATCTCCACCTGGGCGAGATTTCTTCGTACCCGCCAGGCTACAAGGAGAACGCCGGCGTTTTCTGCCACGTGAATCCCTGGGTGATGATCGGCGAGACGCGGTTGGGCCATGGCGATGAGGCGCATGACTACTACCTGCGCATCAATCCTTCGGCGCGCGAAGACATCAGCGAGGTTCACCGCTGCGAGCCTTACGTCTATGCGCAGATGATCGCCGGCAAGGACGCGCCGACATTCGGCGAAGCCAAGAATTCCTGGCTCACAGGAACGGCGGCATGGAATTATTACGCTATCGCACATTGGATCCTCGGCGTGCGCCCCACCTATGATGGCCTCGAGATTGCCCCCGTGATTCCGGCCAGCTGGAAGGGATTTACCGCAACGCGTATCTTCCGCGGAGTGGCGTATAAGATCGCAATCGAGCGCAAGGGCACGGGGAACAATGTCACGCTGACCGTCGACGGCGCGCCGATGGAGGGAAACATCGTGCATCCTCCCGCGGACGGCCGCGAGGAAGTGTTGATTTCGGCGGTTTTAAGCTAGCGCTGCCTCTGCATCTCTCCCTTGACCAAGGAGCAACTTTGTATTCTGCCAACGAAAAGCGCTACGACACCATGCAATACCGCCGCTGCGGTCGCAGCGGAGTTCGCCTGCCCGCCATCTCTCTTGGGCTGTGGCACAACTTCGGCGGTGTCGATGACTTCGAGAACTCCCGCGCCATGGTGCGCCGCGCATTCGACCTCGGCATTACCCACTTCGATCTCGCCAACAATTACGGCCCTCCGCCGGGAAGCGCCGAGAGCAGCTTCGGCGAGATCCTGCGCCTCGATCTCAAACCCCATCGCGACGAGCTGATCATCAGTTCCAAGGCCGGCTACGACATGTGGCCCGGCCCCTATGGCAACTGGGGATCGCGCAAGTACCTGCTGGCGAGTCTGGATCAGAGCCTGAAGCGCATGGGCCTTGAGTACGTCGACATTTTCTACTCGCATCGTCCCGATCCGGAGACGCCGGTGGAAGAGACGATGTCCGCGCTCGATCAGGCGGTGCGTTCCGGCAAGGCTCTCTATGCCGGCATCTCCAACTACAACCCGGAGCAAACCGCCGCAGCCGCCAGGATTCTGCGCGAGCTCGGCACGCCCTGCCTTATTCATCAGCCCAAATACTCGATGTTCGTGCGCACTCCCGAGCTCGGCTTGCTGGATGTGCTTGGAAATGAAGGGGTTGGCGCCATCGCATTTTGCCCGCTGGCGCAGGGCCTGCTCACTGACCGCTATCTCAAGGGCATTCCCGGAGATGCCCGAGCTGCCAAGCCGCACGGGTTCCTCAAAAAGAAGGACTTAGACGAGGGCCACCTCGCCAAGGTGCGAGCGCTGAACGAGCTGGCGCGCGAGCGAGGGCAATCGCTGGCGCAGATGGCTCTGGCGTGGGTGCTGCGCGACGGCCGCATGACTTCAGCCCTGATCGGCGCCAGCCGCGTAGAGCAGATCGAGCAAAACGTGACCGCCCTCGCGAGCCTGGCCTTCACGGACAAGAATCTGGCCCGCATCGACGCGATTCTGACCGACTGAGTGTCAGCGGGCCTCGGCCAAACCTGGTGGCCATGCCGCAGCTGATTCGAGCAGCCAGCCTGCCGAATTGCGGTCACGAAGCCTGCCCATTTTGCAAATCAAAAGGGAACGACCCTCGCGCCCGACTGAAGCATCGGTGCGCCCGAAGTGATTGATTACACTTTGGTAACACAACTATATGGTTATCTAAGTTCCATATTGACTCATAAATGGTTACCATCGTCCCACGGTGGCCTATTTGGCGAGCGGTCATAGCAGGACGCCCGCAGCGAAGGTTCTCCCCGGATTGCCGATATTTGTTTGTTATGGGCGGAGGAATCCCGCGAGTTTGGCTCCCGGGAAAAATGTCGATTTGAGATTCGAGCTCAAAAGGGGCTGGTACCTCAAGGAGCAATTTAAGCCGTGAGTTCAGCAGGCGTATCACCAAAATTCGAGATCAAACATGCCGACACAACCGGGGCCGCCCTCTTGTCGGTTGCCTTGATTGGCCCGGACGCGAAGAGACGTTCGGTCATGGCCAGGGCTCTTGCAGAAACTCGCCGGGCCGATGTCCGCGAGTTCGATTCCTACCCGCCGAAACGTGAACACCTGCATGGACTGCTGGCGTCATTCGACGTTGTCATCCTTGACCTGGACAGTAAGCCGGATGTCGCTCTGGAATTAGTGCAAAGAGCGAGTGCCGACGACGCGCCTGCGATCATGGTCTATTCGGAGAATGCAGATCCGAAATTCGCCATCCGCTCCATGCGCGCAGGTGCTCGTGAGTTCATCCTTCTGCCCCTCGAGCAAGGCGCTGTGGCGGAGGCTCTGGTTCGGACCACAGCCACCCCTCGCGAGAAGGCTCATCGTGCTGAGGATTCCGGAGGAGGGTTGCACGTATTTGCCGGGTCCAAGGGAGGATCTGGCGTTACGACGGTCGCCTGCAATGTTGCCATCGCCCTGGCGCAGCGATCCGACCAACGCATCCTGCTCATCGACCTTGCTCTTCCCATCGGAGACGCGGCGCTGTGCCTGGGGATTACCGCGGGTTACTCGACAGAGGACGCACTTCGGAGTATCGACCAGCTGGATGCGAGTTCTCTTCACAATCTTCTGGTCAAGCATCGGTCTGGAGTATTCGTGCTGGCGGCTCCCACCAAAGTTCCCGACATTGAGGTTTCTGAAGGCGCCATCGACAAGCTGATCGCGATCGCGCGGCGCGAATTCGATCATGTGATCGTGGATGTGGGATCGAGGATCGATGGGCCGGCCAAGGTTCTCTTTGCAGACGCCTCAACGATTTACCTGGTCACCCAGACCGGAATCTCCGACCTGCGGAATTCGAATCGCCTTATTTCTCAGTTCTTTGCCAAAGGAAGCCCAAACCTGGAAGTCGTAATCAACCGGTTTGAGTCTCGCTTCCTGGAACCGGCGAACGAAGATGTCATTGCCAAAGCTCTCGGCAGGCCGGTGCGGTGGATGATTCCCGATGATCAAGATGCTGCGCGGGCGCTCCAGTCCGGCGACTCAGGGCTTCCTGAAACACGTATTTCGCGCATAAGCCTGGAGATGGCCGGTTCGATTACCGGACGCCCGATTGCACAAGAAACGAAGAGGGATTTTGACGTTGGAGGTCTCGGTGACGATATGCCCCAAGTAGATTTTGGAAGATATGAAGCGGCGAGCGCCACGATTCTGGCTTCGGCCGACGCGCCCATCACGCCGACCATCACGTGGCCGGCGCCCGACCCGATTACCTACGGGAATAAGCTCACCTTCGACCAACTCAATGCCAGAGCATCGGTCGAGGGAACTTTGGTCTTCACTCCCGGCCCAGGCTATGTGTTGCCTGTCGGAACACACTCGCTGTGGGTCACGTTCACCCCGGCAGACTCCAGCGCCTACGCTCCGCTGCAGGCCTCAGTTTCAATCGTTGTGGCCAAGGCAACACCAGCGCTTTCCTGGCCAACTCCTGCCAAAATCGTCTACGGCACCCCATTGGGCGAGGCACAGCTCAACGCCTCGGCGTCGGTACCTGGAAGATTGGACTACTCTTCTGCGCCGGGCGAAGTGCTCCCTCCGGGAATGCATACGCTCTCGGTAACCTTCACGCCCGCAGACAACGCGAACTACACAACCGCAAAGGCTACCGTGTCTCTGCCTGTGGCCAAGGCGATGTCGGAAATCCGATGGCCGGCGCCCGATCCTGTTACCTACGGGACAAGGCTTAGCCCCTTGCAACTCTGTGCCATGGCATCGGTTCCGGGAACATTCGAGTACATCCCTGCCTTGGGGGCGGTGCTTGCAGCTGGAGTGCATAAACTGTCGGTTGTTTTCACCCCCGCAGATACGGTGGGCTTCTCGTCATCGCGCGCCGCTGCATCAGTGACTGTGGCCAAGGCAATTCCCGCCGTCACGTGGCCAACGCCGGATCCGATTGCCTACGGCGTCGCCCTCAGCGCCACTCAGCTCAATGCCGGAGCTTCAGTTCCAGGATCTTTTGCTTTTCGACCCGCGGCGGGCGAGGTACTCGCGCCAGGAGTGCATGATCTCTCATTAGCATTCACTCCGACCGACACTTTGAATTACGCAACGGTGAGTGCAGTCGTGACGCTGACTGTCACCGAGAAGGCACCCACCCTCATTAACTGGCCGGTCCCATCTGCAATTCCTTATGGCACCCCGCTGAGCGCCGCTCAGTTGAATGCAACGGCATCGGTTCCGGGAACATTTATCTACACTCCTTCCGAAGGGAACGTACTCGCGCCGGGGAAATATACCCTCTCCGCTTCGTTCACTCCATCGGACACGGAAAACTACGCGATGGCGCAAGCCTCGGTCGTGCTTGAGGTGGAAGGATCGCCTGACATTGCGTCATTACCCACCGCAGCCCCATCCGCCGCGGCCATTGACGCGCCGTCACAGTGGACCTTCGATGCAACCAACTTCGCCCCGGCAGATTCTGCACCGGCGGAAGTGACAGGCGAGCACCCTGCCACCAACACAAGCCCGCGCGAAACACGCACCTACGAAACACGCACGTACAAGGGTGCTGTCTATGAGAAACGTGAGGACGGTAAATGGCATCTCCAGAAGAACTAACTCCGCCGCTACCTGAAACGCTTCCCGACGATTTCGTCGATTGGGATAGCGAAGGTTCGACTGCGTCGTCTTTGCCTGTCAACTCTGATGAATGGGAAGCATGGGCAGCCGCTCATCCCTTCACCGAGACTTCTAAGCCGCTTGAGAAATCTCTCGACAACGATCAAACCAAGGCATCCTCGGTAGACGCGCCGCGTGTTTCAGGTTCAGCCTCGTCCGCACCGGAGCCTGCCAAGCAGGAAATAGTTTTCAGCTACGGGGAAAGCGAAGCATCTCCCAAATCCAAGCCCGTCAGCTCTCGCGAAGAATGGGAAGCATGGATAGAGTCTCATTCCTCCAGCGGGACTCCAAAGCCGTTTGGGCAATCCGCTGAGCGCAAAGTAATTTCGGCGCCGGTCCGCGAAGCGCCTTTGGACAGGCCGCGTGCTTCCGGTTCAGCCGCGTCCGCGCCGGTCCCTGTAAAGAAGCAGGAGTTGAATGGCAATTCGGCGGTTGCATCGCCCAGCCGCGCTCCGCAAGGGCCGGAGGCCAGCCGTGCCACGATTGTGGCTCCCGTAATGCAGGCTTTGCCAGACGTTGCAGCGGTGGATGCAACAGAGAACTTAACCAAACCCAAGGCGACATTGAAACGCGACGCCGATGAGGCTCTCTTCCAGTGGTATTCATCGAAGGATATCGAAGTTAAGGCAGAAGAAAAGTCGGCGCAACAGAAGATGGCGAAAAAGAAGTGGATCGCCATTGGCTCGGCCAGCGCCATTTCCATTCTGCTTCTGCTCATGATCCCGCTCTTTTATCACGGATCCAAGTCTGTGTCGAAACCATCTGCTCAGCCCATTTCCGCAGCAACCGATACTCAGCAGGAGCCGCAGACGCCGAATTCGCCGGCTGGCGAACCGTTAGCTCAGGACAAGCCGCTGCCAACAGCCCAAAATCAACCCGCAAAGGAAAACCAGTCGGCCAGCCAACAGGCGGGAGCAAGTCCGTCAAAGGCACCGACGAAACTGCAGGCGAAAGTCATGGACGATCAACTCACTGCGCCGACACGCATTCCGCAAGGCAGCGAGAAGCAAGGTGCGGGAGATGCGCCACCTCCTGTGAGCCTTGACGCAGCCGGTCCGGATGGTCTGGGCCAAGACGGCGCGAATGTCAGCGTCTTCGATGGGCACGCAATGCCCGTCGTTAAAGTTGCACCCTCCAAACCGGTTGTCGTTTCATCCGGTGTCGCGACTGGAATGCTCATTCAGAGGACACCGCCCATTTATCCATCCATCGCCAAAGCAGCCCGCGTGTCTGGCACCGTGGAGCTGCACGCCACGATTTCAAAGAACGGAACGATTAAGGATTTGCAAGTTGTGAAGGGGCCGGCCATGTTGAAGGAGGCCGCCTTGGATGCCGTGCGGACCTGGCGCTACAAGCCGTACAAGCTCAACAATCAGCCGGTAGAGGTTGAAACAACCATAGACCTGGTTTTCTCCCTTGCGGGATGAACGACCGAACCGGGGACGTTGCTCGCCGACAAGGCTCTCCATTGCACCGGGTTTAAGAGCCGGCTCGCCGGACATCGGCTTTGGTGATTGCGCCCACCACGTCCGCTTTGCGCCGATCTAAAACGCAGCGCACCAATCTTCCACGACCCTCCATCCCCTCTTGTTTGTTCGCATTTCCGTGCAAATGTGAGCCTAAACACACTCGCGGCCAACGAAGAATTTTCTTCTGCACCAACCCTGGTGAAATTCACAGATTTACTTGACTTTTGCACTTGCATCCACAGATTCAACGGACGTACTGTCACAACAACTGATGAGCCTGTAGGGCATCGGGAGTTGGTTGCCGGAACGGTTGGTGGAACGAAAAGCCGATGAGAATCGGAAAATCGCCGCCAGCCCAGCCAGAGGGTGAAACCTGGGGCGAAAGCCCAAGAGGGATCGCTGGCCGCGCCAGAGATTACAAATGCCGACGCAAGTCGGAAGTTGTCAAGCTGGCAGATTCGGAAGATACGCGAACCGGCGGAAATTGAATACTCATCGACGGCTTTGCCGGCGATGCAAGGTTCGGTTGAAGTTAGGGGCGTATCAAAAGCCCAGCCGGAAGTAGAGACGCCAGGCGCAAGCCGGGCGAATTGAAACCGGTGAAGCCGGAGGGTGGAACAGCCGATGCGAGTCGGAGGTTCGCCGCCGGTTTGGCAAACGGGGGTAGCCGCCAGCGCAAGCTGAAGGTTGCAGCAGCAGACGGCGCAAGCTTGAAGCTGCAACAGCAGCCGGTGAAAGCCGGAGGTTGTTCGAGCCAGCCGAGCAAAAGGATCAGAATCCGGTGTGAGTCGGCAGTTGATCGCCTGGCCTTGCTGGTGGAGGGGTCGTTCGGTGAAAGCCGGATGGATCGCCATCGGTCGATCGGAAGCGCGCAACACCCGATGCAAGTCGGGGGTTAGCCACCGGTCGAGCTGAGCGGAACCACGTCGATCCGAGCCGGGGAAGTCGGCCACCGGTCGAGCCGGAGTGCGGAGCAGTAGGCGCAAGCCGAAAGTTCCGTGCCGGCGCAGCCAGAGGAGGGAGCGGCAGCGAAAGCTGCAGGTTCGCCGCTGGGGGAGCCGGAGGACGCGACAGCCGGTTGTACTACGCGACCATCAAGATTGAAACGCCAGAGGCTTCGGTCTCTGGCGTTTTCAATTTGTGCGCAGTTTTTTCCGCGCTTACACCCATCCGCCGCTGCTGCCCACCGGCTCTCGGATTACACTCGTTATAGAGAATCCACTATGTCATCCGGTTTCATAAACGCAAGAACGGCGGTCGTTGCCGCTGTCGTGCTGTTTTGTCTGGCGCAGCAGCGGGTCCAAGCCGCGACTCAATGGGCGGCGCCGCAGCCCGCTAGCGCGTCCGCCATTCCCACGGCACAACTCATCCAGCCCGCCGAACTCAATCGCCTGCTGCATACAAAAGGCACTGAAAGGCCGCTCATCCTGCAGGTGGGCTCGCGCGTGATGTTTACCCAGGCGCACATTCCCGGGGCGGAGTACGCCGGGCCCGGCTCGCACGCCGAAGGTCTCTCGCAATTGCGCGCCCGCGTGGCATCGCTGCCGCGCACGGCCTTCATCGTCCTCTACTGCGGCTGCTGCCCCTGGAATCGCTGCCCCAACGTGGGCCCGGCTTACAGCCTGCTCAACGACATGGGATTCACTCGCGTAAAGGTTCTGTATCTTGCCGAGAATTTCGGCGACGACTGGGTCAACGAGGGGTTTGCCGTTGAAGGTGGCCATTAGTTCGGCACCTCGGCAGCGTGTCGCGCACAACACTCTGCGCCGCATGCTGATCGCCGGTTTCGTCGCCGCGTCTCTGGCCGCCTCTGCTGTGCCCGCAGGATCGGCTGCCGCCGACCTGCTCAACAGAAAGGCGCCCGATTTCACGCTCACTGGCTTCAACGGCCAAACGCTTCGCCTCTCCGGTTTCCGCGGCAAAGTTGTCCTGCTCAACTTCTGGGCCACGTGGTGCACGCCGTGCCAGGCGGAAATGCCCGTCTTCGCCGCTTGGCAGCACCAGTACGCTCCGCTGGGATTTCAGGTGATCGGCATCTCGATGGACGACACCGCCCCGCCTGCGCGGCGTCTCGTTGAGCGGCTCAAGCTGAATTATCCCTCGGCCTTGGGCGACGCCCGGCTCGCCGCGCGCTACGGAGGTGTTTTGGGGTTGCCGCTGACGTTTCTGATCGACCGGGACGGTGCGGTGCGCGCGCGATTCCAGGGAGAAACCGATGTGAAGACGATCGAGAGTCGGGTGAACGCGCTTCTCGCTCAGCGGACATTTCATCAACCGTAGCCGCCAAATCCAACGCCTTATCCGCGCACCAGCGGCAGCCCTGCGCGCTCCGCGATCATCCGCGCCACCCTCTTTGGCCGGTAGAAGGCATGCGACGTGAAGGTCACCGTGGTGGTGTCCGCTCCCAGAACGATGAATTTTTGCGCATTAGGGATCCGCTTGTAGTGCACGGCCTCGATCCCATTCCACGGCATGAACACCACTTTGGCATCGTTGGTGTCGCCCAGCTTGAAGTGCGCCCCGTAGCTGTCGAGCAGAACCGAGCAATGCGCCATCAGTTTCCCCTGCCGCCACAGGAAGACCTGCGACATGGCCATCAGCCACGCTCCCAGCACCCACAACGCGCCGGCCGCGAATCTGTCCAGATTTATCGCGCGCAACGGAAAAATCGTCGTGAGGGCAACATACACCATGCTGAGGGAGATGATCAGCGAGGTGACGCTGCCCAGATAGGTGAAAAAAATCAGAACCCGGTTGTTGCGCAGCATCGCCGGGCGCGCGTCAGACAAATCGATGTGTTGGCTGACTCCCGTGCCCCGAGCCAGAATTTGTTCTTGCGCTTCGTACACAAACCCCTCCTCCACGATGGCTTCGTTCGGCCTACAGGGGAAGGCAGGCTTGCTGATCGTCCTTCGTGCAGCTCTTCACGTCGTCGTAGCCGCTGCCAGGCATATCGCGCTTCTGGAGCGCAGCCTGATTGTCCATCCGGATCGCAAACCGGGAGGTCCCGAATGGAAGCACCGGCGAGGGGAGAACGACGGCAGGTATCCGAGATTACATCAACAAGGAATGGCTGGCAAGGGTTCACAGCATCAATTTGCCGGTCTTTTTGGCCCGTTTCTTCCGTATTTTTCGCCGGCCTTTCGCTGTGGATTTTGTGAGCTGAACTACACTGGCTCAAGGCGAATATGAAGCTCGGTCTGGGACTTTACCGGCACATGCTCAACGACGAATATTACGCATTCGCCGTGCAGGCAGGCTGCACCCACGTCATCGTCCATCTCGTCGACTACTTTCGTCAGGGCCAGGCCAACCCATCCAACAATCAGCCCACCGGCGGCAAAGACAAGCCCTGGGGCCTGGCCGGCGATCCCAACCGTCTCTGGACAGCCGCTGAGCTCAACCAGCTCCGCAAGCAGATCGAGGCCGCCGGCCTCAAGCTCGAGGGCATTGAAAACTTCGACCCCGCCCACTGGTATGACATTCTCCTCGACGGCCCCAGGCGCGCCCAGCACATGCAGAATGTGTTCGCCATTCTGCGCGCCGTGGGAGAAGCCGGCATTCCCACCTTCGGCTACAACTTCTCCATCGCCGGAGTCACCGGCCGCACCAGCGGACCCTTCGCGCGCGGCGGCGCGGAGTCGGTTGGCATGGACGGCAATGTCGACACTCCCGTCCCCAATGGCATCGTCTGGAACATGATTGTCGACCCCAACGCGCCCCCGGGCACGCTGCCCACCATCACTCACGACGAACTCTGGCGCCGTCTCGAGCGATTCCTTGAAGAAGCTCTCCCTGTCGCAGAGAAAGCCGGCGTGCGCCTCGCCGCGCACCCTGACGATCCTCCCACCGCGACAATGCGCCGCCAGCCGCGCCTCGTCTATCAGCAGGCCATGTACCAGCGCCTCATCGACATCTCTCCCAGCCCTTCGAACATGCTCGAGTTCTGCCTCGGCACGCTCGCCGAGATGACCGAGGGCGACATCTACCAGACTGTCGAGCGCTACTCGAGCCAGCATCGCATCGCCTACGTCCACTTCCGCAACATCGCCGGCAAAGCCCCGCACTATCACGAAACCTTCATCGACGACGGCGAAATCGACATGCTTCGCATCCTCTATATTCTCGACAAAAACGGCTTCGACGGCGTCGTCATTCCCGATCACGCTCCGCAGATGACCTGCTCAGCGCCCTGGCACGCGGGCATGGCGCACACGCTGGGCTTTCTGCGCGCCGGCCTCATGGCCATACAGCGCGGCTTCAAACCCGAGCCTCTTCCGCGCGATGCCGAACCGCAGCAAGGCGCCGATTCGCCGCGGCTAACCGCAGGGCGATGACCCACTCTTGATCTGATTTGAAGGGTGCGGCCGCCCGCAGCGCTTAAGAACGAAACTACGCTTGCTTTGCGTGTCGCGCTCTCGTCGCGGCAACGGCCTTTTTGATCAGTGTCTCAAGCACCTTCACGTCCACATCCGCGAGCTTCTTGATGTACAGGCATCCCTTGCCGGTGGTGTACTTGCCGAGCTTGGCCAGCAACGCATCAGCGCCGGCAAAGCCTATCGTGCCGTACAAAACGTTTGCGGCCTTGCGCGGCGAAAAGCCGACGATGGGCATATCGCCCTCGCGACCGCTCTCGTAGATATAGTGGTGGCTGCCGAAGCCGACGATAGACGGCCCCCACATGCTGGGCTTGTTGCCGGTGACCTTCTGCATCAGCTTGGCGAGAGCCTTGGCGTCTGCGCGCCGGACCTCGTCAGCGCACGCATCCAGAAACGCCGGAACGCTGATGGTTGTGGGTTTGGTCTTATTTTCGGCCATGAATTTGCCCTTCTGTTCTTCATCCAGAGCTTACGAGATAAATTCTATCCCCGGTCTGGATTCAGCTCCAAGAAACAGGCCCTAGGTCGCGCCCAGATGAACAGAGGCAGTGGGGCAATGCTTGCTGAGCCTTTCCTCGAGCATCGGCAGGTCGGGGATGTGGCCGTCAGGAATTGCAACTCGCCGGGTGATTTGCATTGAAGTCGATCCGTTGAACGATTCGAAAACCAACATCAGTCGAGCCGGTTGATCCATCGCAGCGGTGGCCTTCAGCAGGTACCTGCCGGAGAGAATCCACGGCGTGTATTCCCCGTTCGAGAACATGCCCTCGTCGCCTAACCAGGTTTCCGGCGCAGCCGCCAGCAGCCGCCGATAGCGCCGGTCGAAGTTGGTGCGTTTAAACCAGTACGCCACCGCCACGAGCACAACGATAAAGCCCGTCAAACCGCCTACGATCGTCACATTCTCCTCAACGCTCGCGCCGGTCAACAGCGCACCTACCGCAAACAGCCCGACACACAACAAAACAAACAGCGAAGCGCCCTTCCAACTCCACGGGCCCTCCTTTGCCATCTCCCACTCGCGTTGATTCGCTGCCCATTGCGCCCAATTCTCAGGCGTGTATTGCCAGTGCGCCCATGGATTGGCGATCACCGCCGACATCCCGCGGTCATTTCGCCGCGCCATCATGAACAAAATCGAAAGCATCGGGCCGCAAAAGAGAAGTACAAATCCGCCCAGCCCCTCCGGCAGCCATGTCCAGGCATCTGGAAGCACCAGGGATGCAGCCGAGCAGATGAGCAGGAAGGCCACAAGACGCCAAATCCACCGGTAGACCTTGTGCCGATTGAAGCTGACCAGCCTGGCCGACGGCGGCAGCGCGGCAACATGCGCGTCGGTGATGCGGACGATAAAGACGCTGGATCCGCACGCCAGCGCCATAACCGCCGCCAGGCTCGCAATGACCTCTGCAACCGGTGATCGGCTCAGCGAACTGTTCACAATCGCATATGTTGTACCCGCAACCACCGCGACGATCAGCAAAACCCCGCCGCCGAGCTTCAATGCGGTCTTGGTGGAATAGAGCGGGCTCTTCCGCCAGCCGGCGAAAGCGCCGGCGATCGTCAGAAAGCAGAAGATCAGCAGTGCAATTTGCATGGTGTGTGCCCGGCGCGGAAAGCGCGGCGATCAGCCTTCTTGTATAGCAAGACCTGTGCGCTCGGCAATCAGGCGAGCAACTTTCTTGGGACGGAAGAACGTGTACGATGAGAATCTCGCTTCGCTTCCGTCTTTTCCTTGCACGGTATACTGCTGCGCGTTGCCCACGCGCTTGTGCTTGATTGCGGCGATCTGATCCCAGGCGAGAAACAGATCGGAAGGTTGCTTCTTTGTGCCCAGGTTGAAATTCACACCTCTGCTATCCAGCGAAACTCGATAACCTGCCATGGCGCGGGACAGTTTCCACAGCCACGGGCAGCCATAACCGAATGCCAATGCGCCAAATCCCCACCAGAAGGCGTTATACAAATTCCCGCCGCTCAGGCCGCCGCCCGAAGAAAGAACCGAAAACACCATCAGCACCATGCAGACCGAAAAGAAAGCGGAAATGATGCTGAAGATCATCGTCACTCCAATGAGGAGCCGATTATTGTGCAACACCAGCGGAATAGCGCGATTCATTTCGATTTGGGAAGTGATGCCTGCACCCGGCCCTGAAGCCGGGTACCCTGGAGTACCCATAACGCAATCTCCTCGGTTTGGACTACCGGAGTGGCAATTGTACGTGAGATGCCAGCCAATAAAATGTCATTTGCGCTGTCCCCCGCTCCGCTCGCACATAATAAAGACAGGTAGAATTACGGTCTGGCACCAGCCGGAAAGGACTCTAGGCCCTGACCCCCCAGGAAACATTCCTCGATCAGTTCAGCCTCAAGGGAAAATGCGCACTCGTCACGGGCTCATCCCGTGGATTGGGCGCTGCCATCGCGGTCGCCCTTGCCGAAGCAGGCGCCAACGTCGCGGTGCACGGCTCCAGCTCCGCTCCCACGGCCACGCAGCAAAAGCTGCTCGCTCTGGGTGTCAAGTCCATCGCGCTCGTTGGCGATGTGGGCGACGCGGCCGTCTGCGCGCGCCTCGTAGAGGAAACCGTTCAGCAGCTCGGGACCATCGATATATTGGTCAACAACGCCGGCATCATTCGCCGCGCTTCCGCCGCCGATCATTCCGAAGAAGACTGGAAAGCGGTCATCGACGCCGATCTCACCAGCGTTTTTCGCCTCACCCAGCACGCCGGCCGGCCCATGCTTGCGCGCGGCTCGGGCAAAATCATCAACATCGCCTCGCTGCTCACGTTTCAGGGTGGAATCCTCGTGCCCTCCTACGCCGCAGCAAAGGGAGGCGTCGGCCAGCTTACCAAGGCCTTCGCCAACGAGTGGGCTTCGAAGGGCGTCAATGTCAACGCCATCGCCCCCGGCTACATGGACACGGACAACACCGAGGCGCTGCGCAATAATCCCGAGCGCGCCCGCCAGATTCTCGAGCGCATTCCCGCCGGCCGATGGGGTAAGCCTGAAGACCTGGCCGGCGCTGCCGTCTTTCTTGCCTCCGCGGCCAGCAACTACGTCCACGGCCACATTCTCGTAGTGGACGGAGGCTGGCTTAACCGGTAATCCTATCCCTTGCGGTTCCCCGCCCACGCGACGGCCGCCCATGAGACGAACCCCCATGAGACAGAATCGATGAGCGAACCCGGAGTCATTTACACGGCCACCAACGCCACCAGGACCACCACCCCAGAGCCGGGTATGATCCGACAGGTTCTCGCCTACAACCCGCACCTCATGCTTGTGCGTCACACCTTTGAGAAGGGGTGGAAGGGCGCACGCCATAGCCATCCCCATCATCAAATGGTGTATGTAGTGCAGGGACACATCCTCTTTCAGGCTGAAGGCAAGAGCTGGGAGCTGCGCGCCGGTGACAGCATCGTGGTCGAAGGCGGCATCGAGCACGAGGCCTCTGCCGTTGAAGCTTCCGAGGTTCTGGACGTCTTTACGCCTTATCGCAAGGAATACGCATAGCGTCCGACTGCTTTCCTTTGTTGCCTGGTCCGCCCCCATCGGGCTTTGGAGGTTTTTTTGAGAATGACCACGAAATTTCGTTGGCTCTTATCCCTCGCGCTTGCGGCTGCCTGCCCGGCAACTTTGATCGCCCAGCCCCCTCCGCCGGCCTCGGGCATCACAGGCATCGCGCACATCGCCTTCCGCGTCAGCAACCTCGATCGCGAAGTCGTCTTCCTCGGCAAGCTCGGCTACCAGGAATCCTTTACCATGACCAACGCCGGCAAAACCACCGAGGCCTTCATCAAGGTCAACGACCGCGAGTTCATTGAGCTGTATCCGCAGACCGATCCCTCGCAGCCTCTCGGCTGGATGCACGTTTGCTTCGAGGCCGGCGATCTGAACGTGCTGCAGCATTACTACGCCTCTGAAGGCCTCAACCCCTCGCCCGTCCGCAAGGCCGCGGCCGGCAATCTCATTTCTTCTTTTAACGATCCCGAAGGCCGCGTCACTGAATTCACGCAGTACATGCCCGGCTCACGCCACACCCTCGACATAGGCCAGCACCTCGGCACCGCTCGCGTCTCCACTGAGCTGATGGGAATCGATCTGCCCGTGAGAGAAGGCGCAGCGATGAAGGAGTTTTATACCGACCTCGGCTTCGAAGCCGAAGACACGAACGGCAACGTGCGCCTTACCACTCCCGGCGCGCCTGACCTGCATTTGGAGCTGCGCGCTGCCGGCCCCGGCACGAATCCGGAGATTCTCTTTCTCGTTCCGGACGCCAAGAAAGCATACGAAGCGCTGGAGTACGCGGGCGTCAACGCGCAGCGCAACGGCGGACTTGTCTTCGTCCGCGATCCCGACGGCAATCTCTTCGTCTTTCTTTCAACGGGTCGTTGATGAGCAGAAGGGGAGCATTCTGTCCTGGAAGCGCAAGAGCCAATGGCAAGCGGTCCCGCGCTCAGTGGATGGTCTTCGACTTCCGCTGCATGTAATCCATCATCACGTATTGGCCCAGAGTCGCCGGCGTGGTGAAGTATGCCTTGCCCCGGCACATCTCCGAAACCTTGTGTACGAACTGCACCAGCCCATAATCCTGCGCCAGCATGAACGTGTTGATCATTACGTTCGATCGCTTGCAACGCGCCACTTCTTCCAGCGTCTCGCTCACGACAAGAGGATCGAGCCCGTACGCATTCTTATAGATTCGTCCGTCGGGCAGCGTCAGCGCCGACGGCTTCCCATCCGTGATCATCACAATCTGCTTCATGTCTTTTCTCTGTCTAGATAGCACGCGCTGCGCCACGCGCAGGCCCTCGCGCGTATTGGTGTGCCACGGCCCCACCTTCACCCGCGCCAGGTGCGACACCGGCATCTCCTCGGCTGAGTCGTGAAACAGCACCAGCGACAGCGAATCGCCCGGGATACTGCGTGCGAATCAGGTGTGACAGCGCCATCGCCACGCGCTTGGCCGGCGTAAACCGGTCTTCGCCATAGAGAATCATCGAGTGCGAGCAGTCCAGCATCACCACTGTCGCGCACGAGCTCTGGTAGTCGCACTGGTGCACTTGCAGATCGTCGTACTCAAGATTCAGCGGCAGTTCCAGCCCCTCGCGAGCGATCGCCGAGCTCAGCGTCGCCGTCGTATCCAGATTCAGCGTGTCGCCGAATTCGTAGCGCCGCGATCCGCCGCTCGTCTCAATCCCCGTCGCCCAGTCCCGCGTGTCGTGCCGTCCAAAGCTCGACTTGCCCAGCGACCCCATCAAATCGCGGAGCGTCTTGAAGCCCAGAAAGTCCAGGCTCTTGTCGGTCACCTCGAAGCGAACGTTTTCACGATCGCTGCCCTTCCCAACCTGCCCGTTCGCCTCGTCGATCCGCGTCGGCCCATTCTGCGGCATCGCGGAGACGTAGTTCTCGCGCTCCATCCGCTCCATCAACTTGTCGATCAATTCATCCAGCGTGCCCTCGGCCATCATCCGGTCCAGCAGTTCTCGAGTCTCGCCGTCGAAGAAATCGCCCGTCTCGAGCACCCTCCGCAGCGCCTCGCGCAGATCGTCCATCGTGTGGTCCAGGTCCTGAAAGCCGTTGAATGAATCGTAGTAACCGGAATCGAGCAGGTAGTCAGACAGCGCTTCAAGCAGGCTCTCGAGATCGATCTCCGAGGCCAGATCGCCGGTGTACTTCGTATATCGAGTGCTCTTCATCTCGCTGCCTGTCTTCCTGCTTTGACTCGCTCACTCCCGAGTCCCCACGTCCGTCGTCTTCTTGTTCCCTTGGTCCCTCGGTCCCTTGTTCCCTGCTTAGTTCAGCCCCCCGCCCTTCCGCGACCGCCGCCCGCGCTGCCAGTCTTCGTACTCCATCTCCAGGTCTTTGCGTTCCGGGATCCCCTCCTCGCGCTCGCGCAACCGAACGCTCTTCTCCGCGGCAAATCCGTGTTGCTCGTTCCTGCTCAACTTGCGATGCGCCACCAGGCCCTCCAGCAGAAACTCCGCCGCGGCCACCACCTTCGGTGCGGCGTCGCTGGACTTCACGCCCAGCGGCGGCAGTTTTTCGATCAGGCCTTGAATCCCCTTCAGCTCTTTAAGCGCCGCGCCGGCCGGCTGATCCTCGTCCAGCTTCACTGTCCCGCCCAGATTGAACCACTGCTCGATCTGCTCAGTGTCCACGCCGTTAAAGTAACGGTCGTAAACCTTGCCCACGGCCGAGCGAATCAGATCGCGCACCACGGTATCGGCGCCCTTCATCTCGCCTTCGTACTCAAGTTCGAGTTTGCCCGTGATCCCCGGCATCGCGGCGTAAATGTCGCTCACCCGTGGCAGCACCGTCGCGTCGCCGGTCGTGAGTGCGCGCCGTTCCGCGTTCGACACCACCAGCTCCAGCGTCGAAATCGGCAGCCGCTGGCTCACCCCGCTTCGCTTGTCCACCTTCTTGTCTTCGCGCGCGCTGAACGCCACCTGCTCCACTATTTCGCGCAGGTACTGCGGAATCTCGATCGCCGCATCTCCGCGCGCCGCCCACGCCTCCTGCGCCGTAATCGCCACGCCCTCTTCCAGCGTCTCCGGGTAGTGCGTCCGGATCTCCGATCCAATCCTGTCTTTCAGCGGCGTGATGATCTTGCCTCGCGCCGTGTAGTCCTCGGGGTTCGCGCTGAACACCAGCGCCACGTCCAGTGCCAGGCGCACCGGATAGCCCTTAATTTGAACGTCGCCCTCCTGCATGATGTTGAACAGCGCCACCTGAATCTTCCCCGCCAGGTCGGGCAGTTCGTTGATGGCGAACAGTCCGCGATTCGCCCGCGGCAGCAACCCGTAGTGCATGGTCAACTCGCTTGAAAGGTCCTCGCCCCCGCGCGCTGCTTTGATCGGGTCCAGATCGCCAATCAAATCCGCCACCGTCACGTCCGGCGTCGCCAGCTTTTCCACGTAGCGGTCCTCGCGATCAAGCCACGCAATCGGCGTCGCGTCCCCGCGCTCCGCAATCAGGTCGCGGCATCGGCGGCACATCGGCTGGTAGGGATTGTCGCGGATCTCGCATCCTGCCACATACGCCATCCGCTCGTCCAGCAGCGCCGTCAGCGCGCGCAGAATGCGACTCTTCGCCTGCCCGCGCAGCCCCAACAGAATGAAGTTCTGTTTCGATAGCACCGCGTTCACAATCTGCGGAATCACCGTGTCTTCGTAGCCCACGATTCCCGGAAACACCGTCTCCCGCGCCTTCAGCCGCGCCATCAGGTTCTGGCGCATTTCGTCCTTCACGCTGCGCGTCTTTATTTGCGCTTCTGAAAATTGTTTGCTGGCGCCGAGTTCGCCCAGCGTCTGGGGAAGACCCACCGTGTGACGAAGTGTGGATGCAGGCATTCGTGGCCTCCGGTCCGGTTCTGCTTGGGGAAGTACCGGCTGTATTGAATAGGACGTTCGTTGCAAGGAATTGCCGCAGCAATCCCGTGATTGTTTTCGCTATTGGTAGGGCCGCGCCGCTCATCTGGCCGGCTCTGGAAAGGGAAATCCTCTGGTGATGAAATCTAAGATCGAAACCTGCTCGGCATCAGCACAAAAAGGGGAAGACTCCGCGAGCATTGAGTTGGACGCACAAAAGGCGGCCTGCAGGCAGTATGCACCCGTTTTCCGGATTCGCAAAGTCCGGCCAGGGAACCCTCTC
This sequence comes from uncultured Acidobacteriaceae bacterium, assembly GCA_963835355.1. Classification (GTDB taxonomy): domain Bacteria; phylum Acidobacteriota; class Terriglobia; order Terriglobales; family Acidobacteriaceae; genus Telmatobacter. The sequence continues at coordinate 660,694 of CAWIFE010000008.1, forward strand.
GCGCTCAAAACTTTGCGATCCCTCAGCACGTCCCAGGTCGTGTTAACAGACCCTAGTTCCGCGCCGCGTGCGCCGCGGCCGCCCTTCCCTCGGCCAGCAGTTGCGCCAGCACTTTTTCCGGGCACAGATGGTGCGTCTCGCGTTGCTCCAGCTCTGTTTCCGTTTCCACGCAGGCGGCGATGGTCATAAAGCAATCCAGGCAGCGCGAGTTGTAACTGCCATTCTCGTTTTGTGTGCGGCTATACATGGCGATCTGAGGAAATACCCACTGATCCTAGCCGCAATTTGTATCTTCAGGTCGTGACTCGCGTCACCTACCCATGTTCACGCGCGCTCAGCCAGCCGCCCTGCTCGCCGTTGCGGTCGATACGCCGGCGTCCCGACCTTCTCCCACTGGTTCTTATTCCGCCTGAGATACCAGCAGGGATCTTGCCCGCCCTGCGGAAAAAGCGCAACCGCGCAGGGCACGTTCACTGTTCCCAGATAGTCGTCCTCCGTCAACTGTCCTTTCAGCGGAATAGACATGAACTGGCTTACCGCCACAACCGAATGAGGCGAGCCCCGCAGCTTGTAGACCGTCCAATCGACTGCAAACGCCGCCAGCGACAGCACCGCAATCGCCACCAGCACCCGCAGAGCCCACCGTCCCAGCCAGCGCATCATCTTTCTACTTCCTTAGGATGTATCGACATATCGTAGCTCAATCCCTCGGGCCGAATCTTTCAAATGCGGTTCCGTTCGGGTCACTGCGCACCAGCCGCCGGATTGATAGAATTTTCTGTCGTTGTTCCGCCCCAAAGGAGAGTGTGTGTTTCCTCCGGCTTCTTTCTTCCGTTCGCGCCGCAGCTCCACCGCCGATTTCGTTGTCGCCTCTGTAGCTCTGGCCTTCTTGGCCCTCTCGCACCCGGCTCACGCGCAGAACGCTGCCACACCGGCACAAAATAGCGCCGTCCCCGCACAAAGCGCCGCGACCGACTCGCAAAGCGCCGCGGCCTACACGCAACCCGACCCGCTCGTCGTCCGGATCTCAGCAGGCCTCATCCGCGGCATTGCTCGCACCAACGGCGGCGCGCAATTCCTGGGCATTCCCTACGCCGAGCCGCCCGTCGGCCCCTTGCGTTGGCGCGCGCCAGTCCCCAAAAAGCCCTGGTCCGGCGTTCGCGATACCGGCTCCTTCAGCTCCTCCTGCGCCCAGCCCCTCCTCGGGGGCGCTTGGAACCGCCACGACGCCGACAACAGCAGCGAAGACTGTCTCTACCTCAACGTCATCACGCCCGCCTGGCCGGCCGCGACACCCCTGCCCGTCATGTTCTGGATCCACGGTGGTGCAAACATCGGTGGCTCGGGATCTGGCGACCTCTATACCGAAGGCACGCTCACCGCTCACGGCGTGCTCATCGTCACCATCAACTACCGCCTCGGCATCTTCGGCTTCTTCGCTCATCCCGAGCTTACCGGCGAGTCCCCGCACAAAAGCAGCGGCAACTATGGCCTCATGGACCAGATCCTCGCCCTCCACTGGGTCCACGACAACATTGCCCGCTTTGGCGGCGATCCCAACAACGTTACCGTCTTCGGCCAGTCCGCCGGCTCCATCGATACCGGCATCCTGATGGCCTCGCCTCTCGCCCGCGGCCTTTTCCAAAGAGCTATCGGCGAAAGCGGCGCGCCTTTTTATCCGGTGCTTGTGCCGCTCGACCAGGCCGAGCAGGGCGGACAGCAATTCGCCGCATCCTTCCCGGCCCTCAAGGGCCAAAACCCAATCGGATTCCTCCGCCAGGTGTCTGCGCAGGACCTCATCGCCAAAGTCGCAAAGAGCATGTGGGGCAATCCGCCCGTCGGGCCTATCGTCGATGGCTGGGTCGTTCCGCGCTCGCCGGAAGAAACCTTCAAGTCCGGCAAAGAAGCTCCCATACCACTCCTCGTTGGCACCACCACGCGCGAGTTCGGCGCATCAGAACCTCCTGACGCATTGCGCAAGTCCATCCAGGACTACACCGGAAAACTCGCGCCGCACGCCCTCGCGCTCTACGGCCTCGCCGGCGATGGCCAGGGCACAGACGATCCGCTCTACGGTTCAGCCGGCGTCCAGTGGAACGCCGATGTCGAGTTCCATTGCCCAATCTCGACCGAAGCCCTGTGGCACACCGCCGCGCATCATCCCACCTTCGAATACGAGCTTGATCACGCGATTCCCGGCCAGGAGGCGCAGGGCGCTCTCCACTCCGCTGAGTTGCCCTACGTATTTGGTTCGTTCCCCACGTCCGGCAATATCTCCGGCAACTTCGGACCCGTCGACACCCATCTCGCCGACCTGATGGAGGACTACTGGACCAACTTCGCCAAAACAGGGGACCCCAATGGCCGGGGTCCCCAGGAAGCGATGTCTGCTTCCAGGGGTGGAAACGGGTCCGGCCTGCCCGCATTGGCCGGAGCTCGATACCGCTCAGCTCTATCTGATCTTTACTGAGGACGGTCAGGCCGCCGCCAGCACCGGCCGCCTCCGCGCCCCGCAATGCGACCTCTATCGCCAGATCCTCGCCCAGCGGATGAAGCATCCGCAATAGTAATGTGCCTCCGGGCGTGCTACTGTTTCCGCAACAAACACCTCAGGTTCTGGCCAGCCCTCTTTCACGGAGCCCCGGTCTCGCAATCAGCTCCGCATTGAGGCACAACTTGCCTGGGCACGGCGCGCCCGTGTCCAGCTCGCGGAGGAAGCACGATGAGAACGATTCTTCGCATCGCAATCTGTTGGGTCGCTTTTGTGGCGGCGCTTTTGTTGACTGGCGTCGTCGGCGGGATTCTGCATCTGCCCGCGGTCCCCATGCCTGGCAACGCGTCCGCTCAAACCCTGCTTCTCATGCAGCTCGTCGCCGGCCTTGTGCTGGTCGTCGGAATCTTTCCGCTCGCCAGCGGCCTCGCCGCTTCGGCCCCGCTTCGAGCCGTCGCCGTCGGCAGCTTCATCCTTCTCGCCCTCGGAGCGAATGGCATGATCGAAGCCAAAGTGTTCACCCACTTTCTCGACAATGGCATCGCCTCCGCATCCGTCTTCTATGGGCTTCTCGCCGTTCTTCTCGGCGTAGCGTTTGGCTGGTCCTTTGGTTCGCCTTCGCCAGCCGTCGGTCTGCCCCATCGCAGTTGGCTCGCGTGGGTTCCGCGCGTCGCAGCCGTCTGGGTCGCCTGGCCGTTCATCTATTTCTTCTTCGGCGCATGCGTCTCGCCCATCGTTGTGCCCTATTACAACGCCGGCATCGCCGGCCTTCGCATTCCCGCGCTCAGCACCATCCTTACCGTCCAGCTCGTTCGCAGTGTCATCTTCCTCGCCGCTTCGCTCCCCTTCATTGCGCTCTGGAAGGGCTCGCGCCGCGGCCTCTGGCTCACCCTCGGCCTCGCTCATGCCTTCACTGTCGGGTTCTACGGCCTCGTGGGCGCAACCTTCCTGCCCATGATTCTTCGCATCACCCACTCGGTGGAAATCGCCGGCGACTCTTTCGCCTATGCCGGTCTGCTCGTATTGCTCTTCGCCGCCCCGGCCGCCATCGAAGCCAAGCCCGCGCCGATGGCCCAAGATCCGCACCCGCTGCCCATCTGACGGCATCAGCCCACTATCCGAAAAACAATGTGGGCCAGAGATTCCGCTCTGGAATTTCTGGCCCACCCAGTCAGGCTTCGGGAGCAACGTGCGCCGCAAACAGAAAAGGCGCGGCTCGCACCGCGCCCTCACCTTGAACGATCTTTAGCTGGAAGCTAGAAGCTCGAAGCTAGTAGCTGCATTCAGAACTTCACGCTTGCCGCCCGCGGCGAAATCCCGCTCAGCTCCGCCGCTCTCGCCTCCGCATACGCCGCCGCGCCCATCAGCGCCGTGCGGCTCTCCAGAATCACTCGTACCGGCATGTTCACCAGCAACTGGCTCAGCCGCCCCTTGTCGGTGAATGCCTTCATGAACGTTCCGTCCTTCAGCTTTTCCAGAATGCGCGGCGCGATTCCGCCGCCCACGTACAGCCCGCCGACCGAAAGAACCTTCAGCGCCAGGTTGCCCGCCTCGGCCCCGTATGCCGAAACAAACATGTCCAGTGCCTTCTCGCAGATCCCGGCCTTCGCATTCAGCGCAGCCTCGGTGATCGCCGCGTTCGGATCCTCCTCGGTCATCTGCTCCGCCAGCCACGCCGGCTCTTCCAGTCCGCGCACCTCGCGCAGAAACTCGTAACAGTTCGTGATCCCCTGCCCGCTCACCACGCGCTCAAAGCTGATCCGCCCGTTGTACTTCTGCTTCAGGAAGCGCAGCAGGTCGATCTCGTCGTCATTCCGCGGCGCGTAGTCCGAGTGGCCGCCCTCCGATGGGTAAGGAACATAGTCGCGCCCATCCCACACCAGAAATGCCTCGCCCAGCCCCGTTCCCGCCGAGAGCAGCGCCCGATTGCCCACCTGCCGGGAATCGCCTTCGCTTAGCGTATAAACCTGGTCTGCCGTCAGCTCCGCAATCCCGTACCCGTTCGCCTGCAGATCATTGATAAGAAAAACGTAATCAATCTTCAAGTTGCGCGCCAGCTCGCGGCTGTCCAGCGTCCACGGAAGGTTGGTCAGCCGCAGCCGCCCGTCCCGCACCGGGCCCGGCACGCCGAAACACGCCGACGTCACCTTCTCCGCAACAATAAACTCCTTCACGATCTCTTCCAGCCCCCCGTATTCCTTGGCCGGGAACTGCTTATCGCGTGTGTGCTTCAAATTGCCGTCGGTAAAATCGAACAGCGCCAGGTGAACTTTGGTGCCGCCTACATCGCCTGCCAGAATCATTCAACCCTCTCGATAATCCCGCATCCGTTCGCATCCGTCGCGGGCAGCAGCGTGGCCGCCGCCTGGTCCAGAAGCAAGGTCAGTATACCGTCCACGGGCGCGATGAATTGGCTTGGCAGCCGCTCAGGATCGCGCGGCCCTTCCAATACCTCGTTTAGAATCATCGCTTTCTCAGCGCCTTGAATCACGAAGAACACTTGCCTCGCCGCGTTGATCACCGGCCGCGTTAGCGTCACACGCCACGTGTCCAGACTCTCCACATAGTTGGCCGCCACCAGCCGATCGGTCACGTGGAGCGCCTCAGTGTGGGGGAAAAGGGACGCAGTGTGCCCATCCGGGCCCAAGCCTAGTTGCACCAGGTCGAACCGTGGCGTCTCGGCGTCTTTCAGCCCGAAGCTCGTCTTCAGCTCCGCTTCGTATTTGGCCGCCGCGTCGTCGGGCTCCAGCTCGCCCTCCATGCGATGAATCTGTTCCGGCTTCAGCGGCACGTGGTCCAGCAGCGCCTCGCGCGTCATTCTGTAATTCGACTCGGCGTTGTCCGGCGGCACCGAGCGCTCATCCACCCACCACAGATCGAGCTTCTGCCACGGCATTCGCTCCCGCCACTCCTCGCCCTGCTCGGCCAGCGTTCTGAATGCGGCCTTGGGCGTCGACCCGCCGCTGATCGCAACCCGCGCCACGCCGCGCGCCGCCACCGCCTTCTCCGCCTCCACGACAAAAAACTCCGCCGCCCGCCGCGCCAGCGCCGCCGCATTCGGCTCGACAAAATAAACGATCTTCAGACCCAGGGCCATAATGAACACCCCTTCCGCCGAACTTCTTTCGGTTGGTCAATATTGTGTTCAGTGAAGTATGCGCGATTGCGCTTGAAGTTTCAACGTCCTAGATACGTTCGGTACTGCGTCTCCAGCACACCCGTCGCCCGCGTCACGGCAGTCCGGCGTCAACTCCCACAGCCTTGGCCACGCCTTTAAGCGCAGAGTCGCGCGTCCACAACCGCGTGCCCGGCGTAATCAGGCACGACGCCACAACGTGCGCGTCCGTGAGACCGATTCCTTTTGCGTAAAGCCGGTGGACTTCAATCATCCGCCGAACTTCGCTCAACTGCGCCACTTTCACCTCCAGCAGCCCATCCAGTTCCGCCAGAGTTTCCGCACGCCGGCGCAACGACCCGAGTCCCAGCTCCGCAACGATCATCGGGTGCATGATGACCTCCTCGCTGTCGAGCAAACTTTGCATTCGAGGAATACTTGCGCGCAGGTGATCGATCCATACCGATGTGTCGGCCAGAATCACAGATCGTCCACGCGCAGCCGGCGAACATACTCAAGGTCCGGCATCGTCCCGCCAAGCTCGGCGAGCCGCCGCGAAGCCTCCCGATGAATCAGCGCTTTCAGCGCCTCGCGAAGCAAAGCCGTCCGCTCCGTCACTCCCGAAAACTCCTGAGCCTGACGCACCAATTCGTCGTCAAGTGCCACGGTCGCTCTCATGATTTCGCTCTCCTATCACCAATTCTATCACCAAATGGTGACAATTTTGGTGATAAACCCGGAGCACTACGGCCGGAACACCGTTAAGGCCAGCAGATTCAATGGGAAAATCTTCGGATGACCAGCCGACCGGTCCTTGCCTACCGCCCCAGGTACGAACGGTACTGCGCCTCCAGCACGCCCGTCGCGCGCGCCAACCCGATCTTCGACACGTTGTACGCGTACAAGCTCTCCACCAGGTTATTCTCGGCGGTCGCCAGCGTGGCCTCCGCGGTCACCAGCGGCAGGTTGTCATCCACCCCGGCGTTCACGCGATCGGTCTCATCGCTCAGCGCGCGCGTTGCCAGGTCCACATTCGACCGCGCCACATCCACCAGTTGTTTGTTCGCGCTTACGTCCAGCAGCGCCGCCCTCACCTGTTCGTCAATGTGGTTCCGCAGATCGTCAAGCTGCGCGTTGGTCTCTTCCATCTTTGCTTTCGACACGTCGCTGTCGCCGCGCAGCTTGGCCTCGCGGAAAATCGGGAAACTCAAAATCCCCATCGCGATAAAATCGCCGTGCGTGCCCGCGCCGTTCACGGTGCTGGTCCCGTAATTGCCGTAGAAGCTCAGCGTCGGCAGCCGCTCGCTGCGATACACATTGTGCAGCGCCTTGAATGCCACCGCCTGGTTCTCGTAGTTCTGGTAGTCCTGCCGGTTCTGGTAGGCCACCGCCCTCACTTCTTCCGGCGTCTGCTCGGCCAGCTCGCTGTAGGGCGCCGGATCGGTCAGATCAATCTCCTGTTCGGGATCGACGCCGATCTCCCGCTTCAGCAAAATAAAATCCTTCTCCTGCTGATTTTCGGCCGCAATCAGACCCTGCTGCTGCGACTGTAACTCGACTTTTGCGCGCAGCTCATCGAGATTGGCCGCCACTCCCGCCACGTGCGCCTCATGCGCGTGATCCGCGAACAACTGTGCCTGCGCGACCAGCGACTTCGCGTTGTCTACTTCGCTCTGGTCCGCCACCGCTCGCAGATATTCCACGGCCACCTGCTGCACCACCTCGCCGCGTGCCGTCATCTTGCCAAAGTGCGCTGCGCGCTCCGCCGCCTTCGCCGCCTTCCACCCCTGGATCACCGGCCCGGAAAACAGAATCTCGTTGTACTCGAGCTTTCCCTCCGTCAGAGTATCGCGCGTAATCAGCGACAGCCCCGCCGGAATTGTGCCTCCCGGAAACAGCGACGTAAACTTCGAGATTGTCTTCGGCCCGAATCCTAGTGCCGCCAGGTCATGCATATAGAAGCCTGTGTCGCCCGTGAGCTTGATCGTGGGCAGAAACAACTGCAGCGCTTCGTTCACCTCGGCGTGGTAGCTCTTTTCCTCGTTCTCAACCTCTTTAAGCCCGAGGTTGTTCTTCAGGCCCCGCTGAACGGCGTCGTCCAGAGACAGCTTCAGCGGCTCGCCCGTTACCGGCTGCGCCGTCACGCTGCCCCAGAAGGGATTCTCCGCCGACGTGGGATTCTGCGCCCGCGCGCCCACGGCGATGCTGCCGGCCAAAACCAGAAGGGCCAGGAGCCACATCGCGGCCTGCCGCAAGTCAGAAGTTGCCGCTGTCCGCGAGACAAATTGTTCCGCTCGTTTCACTTCCATTATTTTCTCAGATGAGCCGGACTGGCTGCGGGATTCACCTGCCATCGTTTTTGCAAATTGCTACGCGCCCCCCGGTTCCTTCTGGCGCGCGCGCGATAAGGTATCCTTCTCTCCGGCAGGAAACCGCGCAGCATCTTGCGCGCTAAAACTCCGTCATCGAGCGCCGTGCATCCCGTCCACGTTACGTCGCTCTCGAAAGGCCCTTTATGCCGCAAAAATCGTTGCTATCCGTGGTCAAACCTGCCGCCATCGCTTTTTGCGTTCTCGCATCCGCTGCGGTGCTCGCTGCGCAGGCCGGCTCCGCAGCGCCGCCTGACGTCGTCGCCGGGCCGCTGGTCATCCCCGAAGGGTCACTTGGCATTTTTGAAGGCCAGCAGGACGTGGGCACCGTCCTCCACCCCGGCTCCGCGCAATACGACGGCGCCAGCGGAACCTATACAGTCAGCGGCAGCGGCGAAAACATGTGGTTCGCCGCCGATGATTTCCACTTTGTGTGGGCAAAGGTCTCGGGAGATGTCGCTCTCACAGCCGACATCGCGATCCTCGGCTCCGGCGGCGATCCCCATCGCAAGGCCGTTCTCATGATCCGCCAGACTCTGGACGGCAATTCGGCCGCCGTCGACGTGGCCCTGCACGGAGTCGGCCTCACTTCGCTGCAATTCCGCGACGCGACCGGCGCCACTATGCACGAAGTGCAGGCCCACGTCACCGCTCCCAAAACGTTGCGCATCGAGAAGCGCGGCGATTATTTTTACGCCTTCGTCTCCGGCGACGACGGCAAGCTGGAACCGGCGGGAGCTTCCACCAAGGTGGCGCTGACCGGCTCTTTCTATATCGGCATCGGCGTCTGCGCGCACAACAAGGATGTGATCGAGCGGGCGGCTTTCTCCCATGTCAAGCTCGACCATCTCCAGCCCGCTTCGGGCAATCCGGTCCTGGTCAGCGCGCTCGAGACCATCCCCATCGCGTCCACTGACCGTCATGTCGAGTATGTTGCGGCCGCCCACTTCGAGGCTCCGAACTGGTCCCGCGACGGTTCTTCGCTTCTCTTCAATCAGGACGGCAAGATCTTCAAGCTGGCGCTCGCCGGCGGCCAGCCTGCCGCCATTGACACCGCTCCCGAGTTGCATTTGAACAACGATCACGGCATCTCACCGGACGGAACCATGCTGGCCTTCAGCGACAATTCGAACCCTGACCATCAATCGCGCGTCTACGTCGTTCCCATCGCTGGGGGTACGCCCCGGCAGCTTACGCCCGATGGTCCGTCGTACTGGCACGGTTGGTCGCCGGACGGCAAAACGCTTGCCTTCACCGGCCAGCGCAACGGCAACTTCGACATCTACACCATTCCCGTCTCGGGCCCCGTCGCGGGTAGTCCGGAGACGCGGCTCACCACCGCGCCCGGCCTCGACGACGGCCCCGAGTATTCGCCCGACGGCGCCTGGATCTACTTCAACTCCGAGCGCACCGGACCCATGCAGATTTGGCGCATGAAGCCCGACGGAAGCGGGCAGGAGCAAGTCATCTCCGACGATTCCAACGACTGGTTCCCGCACATCTCGCCCGACGGTCAATGGATGGTCTTTCTCGCCTACGCCCCTGACGTCACCGGCCATCCACCCGGCAAGGATGTCGAATTGCGATTGATGTCGATGACCGATAAACAGGTCCACGTTCTGACGAAGCTGTTCGGAGGCCAGGGAACCATCAACGTTCCCTCCTGGTCGCCCGACAGCAAAAAGCTCGCCTTTGTCAGCTATGAGATGCTGCCGCAAGAGAGCCTGAGCCCGCAGTAGGCACAGCGTGAATGCGTCGCGCCGCTTCGCAGCCTCAGCCCGCCAGCGCCGCCCCCGCCACGCCCTGCAGCCTGAGCCTCTGATCCTGGTACACCACCGCAAACAACGTCGTGTAAGCCGCCCAGATGCACGCACACCAAAGTAGGTAAGCGCAGATGAAGACAACCGCCGCAACGCCAATCCCGATATAGCCCCATGGAGCGAGGCCCAAGTGCAGCATCATCCCCACCAGCGCGACCATCGCACCCACAAAGAAGAAGACCACCTCCGCCACCAGAAACGCGGCGTACGCGATGGCATAAATCAAAATGAAAAGCAGGAAGATGCGTCCCTTGGCGCCGTAGGTTAATTGATTGCTGCGCCGCAGACCCTTCCACGCGCTCACGTCCTCAGCCACGCACGCCGGAACCGCCAGTACCAGCCGCAGCATGATCAGCACGGTGTAGACGAGCCAAGCCACGTAGAGCAGCATGAAGAGCGGGAAGGTCACGATCATAAGTGAAGGATCCATGCCGCCACGTCCATGCGCCATCGAGAGCCCGACGGATCCGACGATCACCGCGCCGATCACCAGAATCGGCAGCAACACAATCACCGCGCGCAGAATCGCCAGCCAGATGTAGCGCCCGGCCTTGCCCCACGCCACTCCCCATGCTTTGCGAAAAGTCACCCGCGTTCCTGCGTTCACCTCGAGCGCGGCATAAACGCCCGCAGGCTCGTAGAGCGCACAAATCAGGATCATCAGAATGACGCCGAGGATGTATGCCGCGGAAAGCCACACGATCGTCATCAACGAAAAATCAGGCGGCTGTTTCATCATCAGCGGCTTCAACAGCGGAAAGAAGGCTGCAAACATAGCTCCGAAGTAGGCAATCATCCCCACGGCAGGCACCAGCGCGATCCCGACCAGGAGCCGCCAGTTGGCCCGCATCCGTTGCAGCACGCGGTCCAGAATCTGCCCGAAGGTCATCGCTCCCGGAGGGGCTGTTTTCGAAGGAAATGATGGTGGAACTGAAGAAGAAGGAAAGCCCTGGTCGCTCATAGGATCCCCCGATTGTCTAATTAAAGACTCGCAGGGATCTTATACCGGTTCTCAAATCGGCGCAGTGCCAAGCTGCGGCCCTCTAATACTTACCGTAGCCCTCTATGTTTATTGCTCGCCGTCCGCGCCGCCGCGCCGCTCATGCAAAATAGAGCGCAGCTTCGGTCCAGGTCACAGCCTCCTGGTAGCTGCACAATAATCCGCCCTCTTCGAGACCCCATGCCTCCGCAACCTCGCCGCATCCAGCCCAATCGCCCAGTTCATAGCGCTCCAGCCAGGCCAGCAGGCTGCGCTCCGCGACCTTTTCGCCTAACAGCGCCCGGCGAATTTCCTCGCGCAACGGCATCGTCGGCGCCAGATCCTTCATCGGCGCTCGCAACATCGCCGGAAGCAGGCTCAGCAATCCCAGCAAGTATTGTTCACTGCCATCCAGCCCGCACGCTCTCGCCGCCAGCTCGCAGAATCGCCCGCGCACAAACGCCATGCGCAGCAATTCCAGCGGCTGCCCCACGTTCATCTCGCTCGTAATCGCCACCGTGGCCATGCGCCGGAACGTCTCCTCGCCCACGGCCAGCAGCGCCGCCTGCACGCTGTGCACCTCCTGTGGCATGGCGCACACCGGCGAGTTGATCAACCGCAGCAATCGAAACGTAAGCGACGCATCGCGCTTCACAAGTTGCGTCAGCTTGTGCAGGTTCAGCGAGTCGTCCTTCAGCAGCCGCAGAATCTCCAGTTGCGACAGCCGGTTGGCGGGCACCTGCCGGCTTCCCAGCACCACCGGCCGGCAAAAATAATAGCCCTGCACCAGCGCGAATCCCTCGTCCCGCGCCGCCTTGAATTGTTCCTGTGTCTCCACCTTCTCCGCCACCAGCGCGGCCGTCGTGTCGCTCACTTGTCCGCGCAGTTTTTGCCGCTCGCGGGGATCGGTGCGCGAGAAATCCACCTTCAGATAGTCCGCCATTTTCATCAGCGGCCCAACCACCGGCTTCGCCTCCGGTTCACTCTTCGATGGGTCCAGCGCCAGCCGGTACCCCGCCGCCTTCAGGTTGCGGCAAATGCTCATCAGCTCCGGCGACACGTCAGCCGGCTCCACAATCTCCAGCACCGTCATCGCCGCGGGAAGCATCTCCACCAGCGTCCCGGCCAACATCTCCGCCGTGCACTTCACGAATCCCGGCAGTCCGCAGGTCAGCTTTTCCAGGCCAAAGAGTACCGTGCTGTCCAGCAGCGTGCGCGCGGCCATTTCGCGGTCGCCGCTGAACGCTATCCCCGGCCCGCTCGAAAACAGCAGTTCATAGGCATGAACCTTGCTATGCAGGTCCAGGATCGGCTGCCGCGTCACATAGCGCACGCTGTCTCCTGGCTCGGGCACCGGGCCCGCAGCGCCAACTGGGGTTTGCACGTTCACAGCCACTCTTGGTCTCCGCAGTGCCTATCGGCAGCCTGCCCGGTAGACTTAAAACTTCGCTTTCGATCTCGCCGGCGGCCGATCGTTGCTCACGAGAACGCGAGGACCGTCTCGGCCCAATGCAGTGCTTCCTCGTAGCACCCGAACAGGTCCTTCTGCTCGAGGTCGCGACAATCCGCGATCAGATCGCACGTATCCCAGTTGCCGCGCTCGTGAGCCTCGAGCCAACACAAGAGGCTCCGTTCCGGAATCTTCTCGCCCTCCAATGCGCGGCGAATCTCATCGCGCAGCGGCAGCGACGGCGCCAGTTCCTCCATCGGCACGCGCAGCATCGCCGGCAGCAGGCTCAGCAGCCCCAGCAGATACTGCTCCGTGTCATCGAGCCCCGCAAACAATGCCCCCAATTCACAGAAGCGCGCGCGCACGCACGCCATGCGCAGCAGTTCAGCCGGCTGGCCCGCGTTCAGCTCGCTGGTAATCGCCAGTGTGGCCATGCGCCGGAACGTCTCTTCGCCTACCGCGATCAGCGCCGCCTGCACGCTGCGCACCTCCTGCTGCATGGCGCACGCCGGCGAGTTCATCAGCCGCAGCAATCGATAGGTGAGGGAAGTATCGCGCTCAACCAGCCGCGCCAGCTCGTGCAGGTCCATGGATTCGCTCTTCATCAGCCGCAGAATCTCTATGTGCGAAAGCCTGTTGGCCGGCACTCTGCGATTTTTCATCAGCACTGGCCGGCAGAAATAAAACCCCTGCAGCAGGTTGAACCCCTCGTCGCGCGCCTCGCGCAACTGCTCCTCGCTTTCCACCTTTTCCGCCACCAGGGCCACGGTCGCGCGGCTCAGCCGGTTCAGCAGTCTCCGTCGCTCTTCGCGATCGGTGATCGAAAAATCGATTTTGATGTAATCCGCGATCTCCACCAGCGGCTCGATCCCCGGCCTCCACAGGAAATCGTCCAGCGCCAACCGGAATCCGCCTGTCTTCAGCCGCCGGCAAGCCTCAATCACCGGCCGCGATGGCTCAATGTCTTCCAGGATCTCCAGCACCGTCATGCCCGACGGCATCACGTGAACCAGATCGCGCGTCAGCGCTTCTTCCGTGCAGTTCACAAACGCCGGCAGTCCCGCCGTCAGCCGTCCCAGGCCGTAGAGCACTGTGTTGTCCAGCATGGTGCGGGTCGCCGCATTGCCATCCCCGCGGAACACCGCCTCCGGCCCGTCCCGGAACAGCAACTCGTACCCGTGCACCTTGCCGTGCATGTCGAGGATCGGCTGCCGCGCCACATAGCGCACCCCGGCCACCGGCTCCGCCGCGGAGCACACAACCCGCTCTGACTTTTCCGTCCGTTGTGGCGTTTCCGCCTGCACTGCCATGCGACCCTTCCCGCCTCTTTATCGGCAGGCCGCATGGGTAACTTGAAGTTACTTTCGTCTAGCGGGCTCTTCGCGCGGGAGTATTCCTATTCACCATTCCCCTGTCTTCTCGTTCACTTGTTCCCTTGTTCCCTGTCCTTTTCACCCGCCCATGAACATCCCGCCGTTCACGTCCAGCACGTGGCCGGTTATATACGCCGCCGCATCCGAGGCCAGAAACTTCACCGCCTGCGCCACGTCCTTCGGCGTTCCCCGCCGTCCCAGCGGAACCGTCGCCAGCATGGCCTTGGTCTGCTCCTCGCTCAGCACCGCCGTCATCGGCGTCTCGATAAATCCCGGCGCCACGGCGTTCACGGTAATGCCGCGCGACGCCACTTCCCGCGCCAGCGACCTCGTCAACCCGATCAGGCCAGCCTTCGACGCCGCGTAGTTCACCTGGCCCGCTTGTCCCGCGCGCCCCACTACGCTGGCAATGCTCACAATCCGTCCCCAGCGGTTCTTCAGCATCGGGCTCAGCAGCGCCTGCGTCAGCAGAAATGCGCCCGTCAAATTAATGTTCAGCACCAGGTCCCAGTCCGCGCGCTTCATTCGTAGCATCAAGTTGTCGCGCGTGATTCCCGCGTTGTTGACCAGGATCTCCACCTTGCCGAACTTCTCCAGGATCGCCTTCGCCCCGGCCTCAATCGATTCCTCGCTCGACACATTCACGGTGAACGCCGTTGCGTCGATTCCCTGGGCCGTCAGCTCAGCCACGGTCTCGGCCAGCTTTGCCTCGTTCACATCCGCCAACGCCAGCGTCGCGCCGGCCGCGGCCAGCTCCTCGGCAATCGCGCGCCCAATTCCCTGCGCCCCGCCTGTTACCAGCGCAATCCTGCCCTCTAAATCTCCCATGATTTCCGTTGACCTCTGCGCGGTCGTTGTCGCCAGCCGCGCCTTTCCATCGCTCATTATAGATGGGCAACTTCCGCCCGGACGCGGCAGCTAAACAGAAAGGGAGCCCGCGCGCCGGGGCCGGCTTTCAACGCGAATTCACTCTATCTATGCGGCAAAAGCAAAGAAGCCGCGAAGGTGGGAAACCCGGCGCGATGCACTTTGGGTGGTAGCATGAAAATATGCCCGGCGTTCTCATACCCCCGGAGCACGCCTCATTTTCCCACATCGATTGCGAAGCCGAGATCTCGCGTCTGAAGCGCGAGATGAATGCGGTCATCCTGGCGCACTATTACCAGGACTCCGAGATTCAGGACCTGGCCGACTTTGTCGGCGACAGCCTGCAGCTATCGCAACAGGTGGCGGCGACCGACGCCGACGTGATCGTCTTCTGCGGTGTGGTCTTCATGGCCGAGACCGCGAAGATTCTGAATCCCGGCAAACTCGTTCTGCTGCCCGACCTGAGGGCCGGCTGCTCGCTGGCCGACGGCTGTCCCGCGCCGCTCTACCGCGCGTTTCGCGAGCGCTTCGCCGACCACGTCGCGGTGAGCTACATCAACTGCAGCGCCGAGGTCAAGGCGATGAGCGACATCATCTGCACCTCGAGCAACGCGGAGAAGATTATCCGGCAGATTCCCCAGGACCAGCCGATCCTGTTCGCGCCCGACCGGAACCTGGGCGCGTACCTGGAGAAGAAAACAGGCCGGCGGATGCGGCTGTGGCAAGGCAGTTGCCTGGTTCACGAGCTGTTCAACGAGCGCAGCCTGCTGAAATTGAAGCTGGAGCATCCGAGCGCGCTGGTGCTGGCGCATCCCGAGTGCGCCGAGCGCGTGCTGCGGCACGCCGACTACATCGGGTCGACGACCGGGATTCTGAAATTCGCGACCGGGAACGCGGCCACTGAGTTCATCGTCGCGACCGAAGCCGGCATCCTGCACCAAATGCAGAAAGCGAACCCGGCAAAGACATTCATTGCCGCGCCGGGCGAAGGGGGCTGCGCCTGCAACCTTTGCCCGCACATGCGCCACAATACGCTGGAGAAGCTCTACCTCTGCATGAAGACGCGCGAGCCGGAGATCATGCTGGAGGAAGAACTGCGCGAGGCCGCGCTGCGGCCCATCGAGCGCATGCTGGCTATGGGCTGAGATCGCCCGGGAGCGAAGCACGACCGGCTAAGATTGGGTTTTGAAGATTCCCGAACAGACCGATGTACTGGTGATTGGCGGCGGACTTGCGGGGCTCTCGGCCGCATGGGAAGCCGCGCGGAGCGGGTGCGGGGTGACGCTGCTGATGCGCGTGCCCGAGCCGAGCCAGACCAACAGCTACCGCGCGCAGGGCGGCATTATCTATCGCGCCCCCGGCGAGGATCCTGAGGGCCTTGTCGCCGACATCATCACCGTGAGCGCGGGCGTTGCGCTGCCGGCGGCCGCTTGGTTGCTGAGCCGCGAAGGCCCGAAGCTGGTCAAGCGCATCCTCATCGACGAGCTGCAGGTTCCCTTCGATGCGTCGCCGGACGCGCCCGGCGAACCGCACCTGACGCGGGAAGCCGGACACTCGATTCCGCGCATTATTCACTACAAGGACCAGAGCGGGCTGGCCATCGAGCGCGCGTTTTTCGAGCGTGTCCGCAACCTGCCCAACGTGACGCTGCTAACCAGCGCGACGGCGATCGATCTGCTGACCGGCGCGCACCATTCGCTGGACCCGGGTGACATCTATGAGCCGCTGACCTGCGTGGGCGCATACGTGCTCGACCAGAAGTCGCGGACGGTTTCGCCGATCTTCGCCAAGGAGACCATTCTCGCGACCGGGGGGCTGGGCGGGGTATTTCTGCACACGACCAATCCGCCCGGGGCGCGCGGCGACGGCTTCGCCATGGCCTACCGCGCCGGGGCGAGGGTCATCAACATGCAGTATGTGCAGTTTCATCCGACGGCGCTGCTGGCGCCGGATGGCTGTTTCCTGATTTCGGAGACGGTGCGCGGCGAGGGAGGGCGGTTGGTGGACCGGCGCGGACGGGAATTCATGCAGCGCTTTCATCCCGATGGCTCGCTGGCGCCGAGGGATGTGGCGGCGCGTGCGATCTACGAGTTCATGCTGGAGACCGGTGAGCCTTGCGCGTTTCTTGATGTGACGCACAAGCCCGCGGACTATCTGCGCGAGCGCTTTCCCGGTATTCATGCAGTCTGCATGGAGCGTGGCATCGACCTGACGCAAGACCCGATCCCGGTGGTTCCGGCGGCGCACTACAGCTGCGGCGGAGTGGCGACGGACAGCGAGGGCCGCACCAACATCGACCGGCTGCGCGCGGTGGGCGAAGTGGCGTGCACGGGGCTCCACGGAGCCAACCGGCTGGCCAGCACTTCGCTGCTGGAGTGCCTGGTGTGGGGAACGCGCGCCGGCGAAGACGCCGCCGCTCGCATCCGCGGCGGAGACGAGTTCGTCTTCCCCAGGGTCGCCCAGTGGAGCTATGAGCACGAGCCGGCCGACCCCGCGCTGGTCGCACAGGATTGGCTGACCATTCAGCAAACGATGTGGAATTATGTGGGCCTGATTCGAAGCGATCGGCGCCTGACACGGGCATGGAGGCTGTTGAGTGAGCTCGACCAGGAAATTACCCGCTTTTACCGCAACTGCGAAGTCAGCGACGCGATCGTAGGGCTGCGCAATGGCATCCAGACTGCGCAACTGATCTTGGACCAGGCGCGGCAGTGCATGGAAAGCCGCGGCTGCCACTTCCGGGTGGACTGAGGGCTTCGCGGCGACTTCGTCACGCGAGAAAACCCGATTCAGGCGGCTGACAAAAGAGCCTTGCAATTCAAGGCTTTCGGGGTAAACTCATCGAGACGGCGTTGCCGGCTCGCTTCCTCTTCTAAGTCCAACTTCGACTCCGTTTGAGCCATTCCCCCGGACTTTCGCGCCTGGCCGGTTCGCTCGAGAGAGATGGACGACCTTCCCAACAACACCGACGGCACGGCAGCGCCGGCCTCAGAACCCGGCTCGGACCAACGACAAGGTCCCACTGCGGAGCCTGCCCCGGCTTTGCCCCTGAATCGTCTTGGACCAAATGACGGCCTCGGACCAAATGACGGCCTCGGACCACCGGATGGCCTCGGCCCGCCCGCGGATGATCCACAGTTCAAGCCGGGCGACCTGATTGACGGCCGCTTCTCCGTGGTTCGATTCATCGCGCGCGGCGGGATGGGCGAGGTGTATGAGGTCGAGGATCGGCAACTGCGCGGGATTCACGTGGCGCTCAAGACGATTCTCTCTCACTATGCAGCCGATCCAACCATGCGCCAGCGATTTGAGCGGGAAGTTCTCAGCGCTCGCGAAGTGGTTCACCCGAATCTTTGTCCGATGTACGATCTTGGACACTGGAAGCGGCCGGAGGGGCAGCTCACCTACCTGACCATGAAGCTGCTGGCCGGCGAAAGTCTTGCCGCCAGGATTTCGCGCCAGGGTCCGTTGCCGGACCCGGAGGCGCTTTCCATTTTGAAGCAGGTCGGAGCGGGGATTGCGGCTGCCCACCATGCCGGAATCCTGCATCGGGATATCAAGACCGCGAACATCATCGTGCAAGGCTCGGGCGCGGATGTGATTGCCTGGGTTACGGACTTTGGCCTCGCTCGGGCCGCCTTGGGCGAGGAAACGGCACTCACCGCATTTGGAGTTGCCGGGACGCCCGGCTTCATGGCCCCGGAGCTCTTCTATGGAAGCGCGCCGACAAAGGCCAGCGATGTGTTCGCGTTGGGGGTCGTCGCTTATCTGGTTTTGACGGGGCGTCCGCCGCAGATTTCCATGCGGGGCGGAAAGAGAATCAAGGCGTCGTTCAATACGGCGAAAATTCCCGAGCCCAAGATTCCCGAACAATGGAAACGTTTTGTCGAGGGGTGTCTTCGGCCTGTGGTGGAGGCGCGATTCCAGACGGTCCCGGAGGCCATGCAGGCGATGCCCGCGCTGGCCGTGCGCACCGAAAGTCGCTCCCCGAGCGGGCAGCGCATGTCGCGCAGGAAAATGGTGATGCTCGGGGCAGGCGCAAGCGCGGGCGCGGCACTTGCGGTGTGGCTGGACTGGACGCAAATCCTGAATGTCGTGGACCCGCTCCCCTCCACACGGTTCGTCGCCCTGATGCCGATGCCCGCGGAACGTCCCCCGGCGCTGCTGTTCACGGTGCTGGACTCGATCGGCCAGCGGCTTGCGCGCGCAGAGGCGGTTGTGAAGAATCTGATGATCATCACTCCCCGGGACAGGCCGGGGCTTGCTGAAGCGATCGATTCGCCGGGGAAGACCGAGAGCGCGCTCGGTGCGAACCTGGTCCTGGTCGCCTCGCTCGATCAGACTCCGTCCGAGGCGATGCTGAGTCTCCATCTGCTGGATGCGCACTCCCAGCGTGTGCTGCGCAAAGGCGCCGTGGAGTGCGCAATAAGCGACATCGCCGGCCTTGCGGAAAAGGCCGCGCACCAGGCAGCTTCCTTGCTGCAACTTCCTAGCAGCGACGTGCAGTTGAGCGATCCCGAGGAACTGAAAAGCGTCCCTCCGGATGTGTACCAGGCCTACAGCGAAGCGGAACAACTGGTGAATGAACCGAATCATGCCGGGCTTGAACAGGCCATTGACATGTACCAGCATGCTCTCGACCTCGATGGGCACTTTGCCCTCGGTTACGCAGAGCTCGCCATTGCCTATTTGCGCCAGTTCTACGTAACCAAGGAACCAGCCAACCTGGACCTCGCCGGCAGGAATGCGGCCAACGCCCTGCGCTACAATCCTCAATCCGCCATGGGGCTGCTGAGCCAGGCGCTGGTCCTGGTTTGCCAGGGAAAAGCGGAAGATGGGCAGGCTTATTTTGAAAAGGCGAATCATGCGGACCCAGGAAATCCGGAGATTCTGTTTGAAAAGGCATGGGCGCTCGCGCGCCAGGGGCTGTTGCCGGAGGCGGAACAGACCTACCGCGACATTATCGGTGCAAGGCCGAATTTTTGGCCGGCGTACAACAACCTCGGAGTGATTCTGACCCGGGAGGCCAAATACGACCAGGCGGCCAAGGCCTTTGACGCAGCCGGAGCAGCCGCGCCCAAGGTTGCGCTGCCGATGGCCAACCTGGCCCAGACCTACCTTGAGCTGGGAAGGCGCGACGACGCCCGCGCGGCATTAAACGAGAGCCTTCGGCGCGCCGAGAGCGAGGATGCTTACCTTACCCTCGGCGACATGGACTTCGAGGACGGCAAGTATAACGATGCCCTCGCCGACTACGCAAAGGCCGCCGCGCTCAACCCCAGGAATCATCTGACGCAGCGCAACATGGGCGACTGCTACACCATGCTCGGCAATGCCCAGAAGGCCAAGGAGTGCTATGCGCGCGCTGCGCAACTCTTGTCCGCCGTGCTCGAGACCAACCCGCGGGATGGGTTTGGATGGGCCAACCTGGCCTTCTACCACGCGAAAATCGGCGACACCAAAGACGCCGAGACGGACATGGAAAACGCCGCTTCGCACGGAGCCACCGACGTCGCATCTCGCTTCATGATCGTGCAGGCGCTGGACGTGCTGGGAAAAAAGAAAGAGGCGCTCGATCTGCTGTTGTGGTGCATGGACAAGGGACTTTCTCCAGCGGAAGTCGACTTGGCAGTGGACCTGAAGGATCTGCGCAGCACGGAGGCGTATCGATCGAAGTTGAAAAATCTGAAGGGCAACAAAATCGCATCTTCAAGCTAGGCACTTCTCAATTCTTCAAAACGAAAGGACAATCGAATGAAAACTCTGCTGTTGCTTCTGTTTGTGTTCGTTGCCGGGGTGTTTGTTGGCATCTGGTTGGACTGGTCGGCATCGCCGGCCGGGGGACGAAACTTCGTTTATCAAGTTCAGAATTACCCCAGCGCGAATCTGCTGGTGTATGGCGGAGACACGATCACCCTGGTGCCACCGGCGGGTGGAAACGGTTCAGGCCTTGCGATGAGCTTTATCGGAGGCTATTCCCCATGCGTGTCCGGCGGGACTGATCCATCGACCTGCACCATCGACCCCCAGGCGTCGCCGGGCCCCTATTTCTTCAATTGCTCCTCTCCCAACGGGTATAGCTGTCCTGATCCCGGCATCCAGCAATCGCCCTCAGGCCCCCTTAACAACCTGAGCTACGGGCGAGCCGTCAAGATGGATTTCGCTCATCTCCTCGGCGTCGGGCACCCATCCCAGGCGAATCCCGCACCGGCAACAACGAATGCCGGCCATCCGGCTTCAAGTGCTGCCTCCAATTCCGTGATGGCGTATGTGTCCTGCGTCAATGGAACCACGGCTCTGAACGATCCCAATGGCAACCCCTTGACGACCATCTCGGCGTCCAGCGGCGACACCGTTTATTGGATCAGCCCGAAGGACTTTACGCTGAACACATCCAGTTTCCCGGCGGGTCTTTGTTCGAATGGCAATCCCGGAAGCGCCAGCACCCAGGAAGCTAAGTGCACGATCGCGCTGACGAAACAAACCATTTCGTACGGGGTGCAGGCTCAAACCACACCCACTTGCAACGCGCTCGCCGCGACACTGTCGATAAAGTAGCGGATCGAGCGGCAAAGTAGCGGGTCGCACGGCGATGTCGCACGGCGATGTCGCACGCCGATGTCGCTCGTTGATGTCGCCGTGGCCTGCCCGGTCTGCGCGCGCAGGATTCTTGCGCGCGGGGCCGGCCGCGTAACGGTTCATCTCAGTTCTTTGGAAGGTGCGGCAGGATTCGATGGATCCCGCACGCGACTTCACAGTCGCCCGCCCAGCACAGAAAAGCTGCGAGCTGAAAGCTGATGGCTGAACCCTGAACCCTGAACCCTGAAACCTGCTTTTCTTACGTCGGCGTCGCTGCCACTGTCACCGGTTGCGCCGCCAGCGCCGAACGCACCAGCTCGGCAGGCCACACATACACCGCCAGCCGCCGCGAGTAGTGCAGCACCGGCTCCCGGTCCGGCAGCTCAAGGCCCACCGCTGCCGCCAGGTCATTGCGCTCAATCTCCGCCTCTGCTTCTTCCAGCGGCCACGAAACGTGGTGCAGATTTGCCCTGATCGGCTCTCCCGCTCGGTTCGTGCTGTAGACGCATGGCCGCTCGGTAAAGAAATACTCGAATGAGCCCATCCGCATCTCCGCCGTCTGTCGCGTCGGCCCCATTCCGCGGTACCGCACATTGAAGATCACCGGCTTGGGCGAGAACCGCCGCCGGCTATAGAACGCGAACTCCCGCTCCGAGCGCGGCTCCAGGTGCATCTCTGCCAGCCGGTACGGCAGGTGATACATCAGGTGCGCCACCGCCACCGCCAGCAGGTTGCTTGAATCCACGCTGAAGCAGTAGAACCCCGGCGTTCCCGTGTCCCGGTCCCGCACGTATGTCCGCAAATTCAAGTCAGGAAAGTTCCGCAGCCCCGGAATCGCCGGCACGCCGCGGATCTTGATGCGGTCCAGCCAGAATGGTACCGCTCCCAGCCACGCCGAGCCCTGGATGGTGTCGGCTTCCAGCCAATCCGGCAGCAGCGCCTGCATCTTTGCTGTCGCAATCGGCCAATGCGCAAACAGCAGATCGTTCCAGCGCTGGGTCATCGCCCAGCGTCCTGCTGGCAACGGCCGCGGTTTGTGCGACGTCCGCACCAAATACTCCCGCATGGCTGCTCCCGTGCTTCAGGGCTCCCAGTCCGCCGCTGCGCGCGGGTGCTCCCTTATGACGTATTCTGTCCGCGAGACCATCCTCATGTCCAGTGAATCTTCGCTCCCCCCGTCCGCGCGTAACGAAACCGAAGTCATAGCCATCCACGGCGCCGACCCCGAGATCCTCGCCTACGCCATGGCCAAGTACTCCCGTTCGGCCCTCTCCATGCGCGATTCCCTGGCCGAAATCAGCGCTCAGCGCGCCGAGCAGTTCCTCAACACCTTTTATTTCCAATACGGCCACCGCTCCATCGCCGATCTCGCCCACATCGCCTTCGCCGTCGAGCGGCTCTCCCTCCTTGCCGCCATCGTCCTCGTCGACGAGACCCGCTGGGACGGCCAGGAGCGCTCTACCCGCTACCAGAACTTCCTCGAGTCCGGCTTCTACTACCCCGACTTCGCCGGCGACTCCGCCTCGCAGGACCTCTACGCCCGCACCATCGTCTCGCTCATGGCCGCCTACAAGCGCACCTCGCTCGCCGTCGTCGATCTGCTTCGCCGCCGCGTCGCGCGCCCTGACGACATGAAACAGGATGCCTACGACCGCACCCTTCGCGCCCGCGCCTTCGATGTCGCCCGCTATCTGCTTCCTCTCGCCACCAACACCTCGCTCGGCCAGATCGTCAGCGCCCGCACTCTCGAATCCCAGGTCTCGCGCCTGCTCTCCCACCCCGCCGCTGAAATCCGCCTCCTCGGCGAAAAGCTCCGCGAAGCCGCCACCGGCCCCGCCTGGAACCTCAACGCCGCCGCCGCGCAAACCCTCATCGACAAGATCGAGGTCCTCAACGACGAAGCTGCGCCCGCTCTCGCCGCCCAGGCCGCTGCCCTCTTCACCCGCGAGGTCCGCACCGCGCCCACTCTCGTCAAATACTCCCAGCCCAGCGATTACCTCATCCAGACCCGCGCCGATCTCGCTCGCGCCGCCGCGGAGATCCTCAAAAACATGCCTCCGTCCGCTGCCCCGCTCGTCGATCTCGTTGAGCGCACGGAGTCTCTCGAGGTCGAGCTCGCTGCCACCCTTCTCTACTCCGCATGCCACCACCCGTACCGCCAGGTGCGCGACTTCCTTTCCGGCCAGCCCGCCGCCCGCTGCGCCGAAATCATCGAACTGGGCCTGAAGCATCGCGGCAAGCACGATGAAACCCTCCGCGCCTTCCACGCCGGCGCCGCCATTCGCTTTGACATTCTCATGGACATCGGCGGCTTCCGCGACTTCCACCGCCATCGCCGCTGCACGCAGATCATCCAGGACTTCACCGCCCTGCACGGCTACGAAACCCCCGGCTCTGGCGATCTGCCCGCCGGTTCTGACATCCTCGCCGAAGCCGGCGTCCTCTCCGACTACCGCGAAGCCATCGCCACCGCCCACCGCACAGCCAGCGTCATCGCCGCCGTTCCCGTCCCGGAGGCCGCGCAATCCGCCACGTATCTCTATCCCCTCGCAACGCGCATTCGCGCTCTCTTCAAGATGGACTACGCCGAGGCGCAGTACATCGCCGAGCTTCGCTCCGGCCCTGCCGGCCACTTCAGCTATCGCCGCGTCGCCTGGGAGATGTTCCTGAAACTTCAGCGCCAGTACCCCACCCTCGCCAGGAACATCCGCGCCACCGACTTCAACCAGCCCATCGACATCTTCCAGCGTTGAGCCGGTCTGGCGCTCTAACCCCACCCGCCAACCTGCTCCAGCCCCCGCCACGGAACCGCCTTGACATCGCCAACGACTCTGCGGAGAATTGTCCTGCATTTCCTTTTACAAATCTCCCGCACTTCACCTGGGCCCTTTTCTCAATGGGATTCGCCCGCGTTGGGAGCGACGATGGCTCTGATTCAGCTCAATCCGTTTTTCTATATCTGCCCTCCAGAGTCTTTCCCTGAACTTCGCCAGCTCCTCGCAACTGTCTCCGAATATCGCCATCTCGGAGTCCGGCGCTGGCCCGGATCGGTTCGCGATTTCGGCAACTGTGCCGGTATTGGCCCGCTGCCGGCGGCGGCACAACTCGTTCATGACAGGAGATCAGACCTTATGCCAAACCACGTCCGAGTGCCACTGCTGCGCTCAGGATTCCTTTGAACCCCCGATCCTTTGCCACGCGCGCAGACGAAGGGTGAAGATCCCCGCAACGCTCTGGAAATGGGCGCTCCTGTTTTCGCTTGCGATCTGCGTAAGTCTTCTCGCCAGCGGCCTTAATGCGCAGAACCCGGCGCACCCGCCCGTCCACACTCCCGCAACCACGCCGCAAACGGTCACCGGCAACATCGTTGACCTGGTGCAACAGAAGAAGATCGAAGTCACATCTTCTGGCGACGGCATCGAGTCCGTCACCGTCCGGATTCACCGGCTCGTCCCGGAGCGAGTCAGCGTCCAGATTCCCGTCGGCACTTATTTCGTTTCCGCTAACGAGTCCGCCCAGAACATGATCACCACAGAAGCCACCAAGGTTCGGGTGTCCAACGATGAGTGGCAGGAAGTCTCCACTTCCGTTGCCTGCACCAATCGGCCCAAAGACGCCCCTGACTCCAGTGACTCCTTTACTGTGGAGCGCGCGCCCAACCAGCAGGAATTGGCCTCGCTGATGCCCGTGCTCGATGCCGCCGGCGTCACCTATGCCGTCCGCCAGGCCGCCGTCTGGATCGTCACCGACAACGCCGACTATTCCGATCTCGGTGAACTGATCGAGAGCACTAATGGCTTCGACGGTTCACGAGTCATCAATGAGCCTGAAGCCGCGCAGGCCATGATGCTCTGTGATCGCGCCGGCATCGACATCACTCATAAGGCAATCTGGGGCGACCGAAACGAGATTCTCCCCAACGTTACTGATCCTGAAGTCAAGGCATGGCTGCAGCACAAGCTCTGACTGGAGCGGCCACTCGCGGCCAGACTAACCACTAACCTCTAATCACCAACCAATGCCCTCCGTCGTATACTCACCAAGTCCGCAATTCCCTCACGGACTCCGAACCTCACCTCGCTCGAAGACCCCGCACGTTCCCCTTGCTCGCGAAGGCCTTCATTTCAATCACGCCCGGCTGCAATGCTGGACCTTCAAATGCCGGGACTAAGCTTCCCGGCTTGCAACATGGAGGTTTTCGAATGAGCTGCATCAAGAAATCAGTTCTCTGGCCTTGCCTCGTCGCAATGCTGCTTGCCGCGGCAGTGCTCGTCACCCCCGCGTCCGCGCAGGACGCCAACATCCGCAGCGTCACCTTCTACACCGTCAAGCCCGACCGCATCGGCGATTTCCAGGCTGAGATCAAGGAGTACAACGCCATCCTGGCCAAGGCCGGCTCCGATCGCTACAGCTCCATGTGGGTTGCGCTCACCGGCGCACATGAGTACGCCCGCGTCCAGATGTACACCAAGTGGGCCGACCTCGACTCCACGATCGACAACGACCCCAAGCTGAAGGATCAGGCCGCCGACCTTGCGCGCGCCAGCTTCCGCATCATCGATTGCACTTCAAGCTGGCGTCGCGAAATCCAGGTCGTCAATCCCGACCTCAGTCTGCCCGACAGCGGCAATGAGCCCAAAATGATTCGCGTTCTCGTCACCCAGGTGCGCCCGGAAAAGTTCCGCGACTATCTCGACTTCCAGAAAAACGTGATCCTCCCTGCGATCAAGAAGAGCGGAGCCAAGGACTACAACTTCGCCGATGTGCATTTCGGCGATCCCGGTCCCACATTCGTTTCTGTCGTCGGCTTCAACAACTGGGCCGATCTCGATGACGGCGTCGGCGCTGAAAAAGGAGTCAGCAAGGACGAATACCAGGCCATCGTTGACAAGGCTCATGCACTCATCGTTTCAAGCGACTTCCTCATCTATCGCTACGAGTCCGACTTGAGCTATTTGCCCGCGCCCACGCCGCCGCCCGCCGCGAAATAAGAGCCACTCTGCCCATCAACGCAGCGGGCCGCGCTCCGCGCGGCCCGCTACTCGCGCTGTGTCATCCTGAGTGGAGCGCTTTTCAGCGGAGCCGAAGGACCTGCTTCTGCTTTTCATGCCCCTCGCCCGCCACATACAATGGGTGCCCCATCTTCCGCTTTGTTCCGGCGAAGGGTGGCAACGCACGATCCCGCCCCCACAAGACATCCGCACAATCAGAAACTGAACTTCACCGCTCCCTGAAGAATCCGCGGCGGCGTCGCACTGATCGCATTGCCGAATGTCGAGCTCCCGATGTTGCCGTCGATCGCACCCGGCCCGTTGAATTGCGCGTGGTTGAAGACGTTGAAAGCCTCCACGCGGAACAGCACCACCTTCGACTCCGCGATCCGCAGGCTCTTGGCCAGCGCCACATCGTAGTTATCCGCTCCAGGTCCGTGAAAGAAGCGCCTTTTCGCCGTGCCCGGCGTGCCCAGCGCGTTCTCGCTGAACGCCGCTGCATCAAAATAGTTGTTTCCGTTTGTGCGCGGATTTGGGTTCACGCGCAGCGGTCCGCCGCTGTAGTCGGGCTCGTCGATGCTGCTGTTGTTCACCCCGTTCGGATTGGTGCCGATCAGCGAATTGTCCCCATTGTTCGTCATCGTTACCGGGAATCCGCTCGCCAATCGCGTGATCCCCGTGAGCGACCATCCCTGGCTGAGGCGATTCGCAGGTATCAGCCTGCCAAGCGGCAATTGGTATTCGTAACTGAGCACGAAATTCTGTTTCACGTCGAAGGCCGAGAGCGCGTAACTGAGCGACGGGTTAAACGGATTCACCTCTTCGCCGATGTTCGACGACTGATCCAGCGACTTGCTGTAGGTGTAGGCGGCGGAGAATTCGAGCCGCCCGCTGGTGTGCCGCGCGCTCAATTCCAGCGCGTTGTAGTTCGCTCGCCCAATCGTCGATTGCAGCGCATTGCTGCCGAAATTCGCCCCCAGTGGCCCGCGCGTCCCGTTCACCTGCCCGCCGCCAATCGGGTAATACACTGTGTCTTCGCCGCCCGCGCCGCACGTCAGCGTACCCGGCTGCACCTCGCTCGGCTGGCTCAGGCTCAGGCACAGCGCCGGATTGCCCGCGTTCGGCTCAATCAACACGCGCTGCCGGTGACTTGCCGTGCCGATGTAGCTCGCGCTCAGAACCGTGTCCGGCCCCGCCTGCCGCTCGATCGAAAGCATCCACTCTTCCGTATACGGCACGCGGTTGTGCACGTCGTACCCCGGAATTCCGCTGATCGGCTCGTATGCGCCCCAGTCGATATTTCCATCCGGGTGGCTACGCGAAGAATTCAGCGGCGCGAACGTGTACGGGAATGGCTGTCCATAATTGGTTCCATCGGCCGCCGTCACAAACGGCGTTGCGAACAGCGGCGGCGCCGGACTCGTATACGTGGTTCCGTACGGCGCGTTCGCCGCCAGCACGCTGATCGAAAGCGCATCGATCGCCGTGTAGAAATTGCCAAAGCTCGCGCGAATGCTCGTTGTTCCCTCACTGCCGAGCACCTTTTTGAGCGCGCCTCGGTTTGCTTGCGGCGACCACGCCACCCCGAGACGAGGTGAGAATCCAAGATTGTCCACCGGCGCCAGCGTGCGCGGTACTCCCGGATCTCCCGGATACAGAATTCCCGCCGGCGCTCCCGGAAATACCACCGACTGCGCGCCTGCAACGAACGTCGAAATCTGGTTGTACTTCTCCGTCCACGGCGCAATACGATCCCAGCGCAGCCCGTAATTCAGCGTCAGGCTCGGCCGCGCGTGCCAGCTATCCTGCGCAAACAGCCCCACATATCGGTTGCGCGCATAAAACGGGTTCAGTTGGCTCTGGTTGTACTGGCTCGGTACGCCAATCAGAAAATCCGCGAAGTCCACGCCCGTCTCCGTGCCCGAAAACACAAAGTTCCCGTTGAACTGTGCGATCGGATGCGCGTTCACCTGGTCGGCGTGAAACTCCGCGCCCATCTTCATCGTGTGACTGCCCACCACCTTTGAGAATGTGTCCGACGCCTGGGTTGTATTGTTCGCCTGGATCAACTGGTTGGCCGCGGCGCCGATCGAGTAGCCGTTGAAATTCAAATTCTCCACGCTCTGGCCCTTGGGATCGAGAGCCACAATGCTCGGCGTTCCATCGCCATTCGCAAAGCCTTGCGACACCAGGCTCACTGCGCGCCCTCCCACCGGCTGTCCCAGATTAGTAAAGTCGCGCAGGGTGCTCAGGTGCGCTTCATTCACTGTCGTCGAATTGATCGTCTTGGTCGCGCCCAGCGCCAGCAGTTGCGCCCGCCCCGTTGTCAGCGCGTCGAACCCCGGCACGCTCGCCCCGCTCTGCGCCGTCGGATACGGATTATCCAATTCGAAATCGTCGATAAAGTAATAAGCCGATAGCAGCCCCCAGCGCGTATTCGCATCCAGCCGCGCGCCCGCCTTATCGTCGCGCACCGTCTGGTTGTTGGCCGATGTCGCAAACCCGTTCGCGTTGCTGGGCGGGGGAATGTACTGCAACATCTTCTGCGCCGGAACCGACCATGCGCTCTGCGGAATCTGCGCATTTCCAAACACGCATTGTCCCGCCTGCGCATTCGCCTGCGTGCAGCCGTTAAAGTAGTAGGGCTCGCCCTGCGTAACCGTGTAGCCCAGCCGCTCAGTCAATAGGCTCGCAAAGTACGGCCCGCCCACCGTCCCCGTCATCAGCGTGTTGCCCTTGCTGTCCACAAAGTCTGAAAGGTCTCCCGTCCGGTCCGCGTTCGACGGCACGCTGATCTCCCCCGTATCGATGCCCTGCGTCTGCCGCGTCCCCTGGTAGTCCGTAAAGAAAAACAGCTTGTCCCGCCGGATTGGCCCTCCCAGCGTTCCCCCAAACTGGTTCTGTTTGTACACCCCGCGCGTCGGCGAAAAATAATTTCGCGCATCCCCATCCGTATTCCGCAAAAAATCGAACGTGCTTCCGTGCAACGCGTTGCTTCCGTTCTTCGTCACCACGCTTACCTGGCCGCCGCTGAACTCCCCATACTCCGCGTCGAAGTTGCTCGTCACAATGCGAAACTCCGCAATCGCGTCCAGGTTGGGAATAATCGTCGTCCCCGCGTTCACATCCTCTTCCGCGTCGCTGCCGTTCACGCTGAAGTAGTTTGAAGTCTCCCGCTGCCCGTTCACTGAAATCGTTCCCGGGTTCAGCGTCCCCGACGGGTTCAGAATCGTCGCGCCCACGTCCTCCACCGTCGCCGCGCCGATCGTTGTCGACGGAGCCACTCCCGGCTCGAGCGCCAGCAGATCGGTAAAGCTGCGCCCGTTCAGCGGCGCCGCCGCCATCTCGCGCCCCGTAATCACCTCTCCCGACTGCGTGCTCACCGTCTCCACGTGCAGCGTATTGTCGGTCACGCTCACCGTCTGCGAAATCGCCCCGACCTCGAGTTGGCAATCGAGCGTCAGCGCCGCATCCGTATCCAGAACAATGTCCTCGCGCCGGTAGCTTTTGAACCCCGTCGCCTGCGCGACCAGCTCGTACCGCCCCACCGGCAGCACCGGCAGCGTGTAATATCCGCTCCCATTGCTCCGCGTCTCATGCTTGATCCCCGTGCCCGCCTCCCGCACGGTCACATCCGCGTCCGGCACCACTTTTCCTTGCGGGTCTGTCACCGTTCCCGAAATGCTCCCCGTAACCGCTCCCCTCGCCGCGCTGGCAGGAAGCAATAAGACGCCTGGAAAAATAAAAATGATGACGAAGCAGCTCAGTTGGATCGCAAATCGGCGAATCTCTTGGATCGCAAATCGGCGATTCTTCCCGCGAAGCTCCAATCTCGACGTTCCCATGCGGATTCCTGGTCTCCCCGTGCGCCACCCGTGAGGCCCATTCCGACGCCCAATCGGAGGCCCCTCGGCAGGCGGCTTGATATACGACTAAATCAGTCGTCTTTAATATACGACAAATTAAGTCGCCATTCTCCGCAGTGATCCAAATCACACCACATCGTGAAATTGGTCCGATTTTCGGCGTTTTCTCGTCGGGCGCCCGAAAGCCCGGTACCGCCAGGCCACTCTGGCAACGGAGGGAGCGGGGGCCTCAGACCCCCGAAAACCGGACAAAGCCTGGGACCAAGCCATCCTGGCTCCGCGCTAACTCCGCTAGCTCCGCTGTTTCTCTAACCGCGAATCACTGCCTTTACGCGCTGTGCGAAAATCGTTCTTTGCACGCGCAATCCAACTTCCGCCTGCTTATCGTCCGCTTGGGCGCAATGGGCGATATTCTCCACGCGCTGCCTGCGGTAACGGCCTTGCGTCTCGCTCATCCCGATTGGCAAATCGGCTGGGTCGTCGAGCCACGCTGGCAACCGCTGCTCGCTGCTTGCTCGACCAACGCCTGCAAGTCCGCAGCACAGCCACGCGGCTCTGCAATGCCTGTCGTCGACCGCCTCCACTTTGCCCCAAGCCGCGACTGGAAACGCCATCCGTTCAGCGCCAACACACGCCGCGCCATCGGCGCCTTGCGCCGCGAGCTCCGCGCCGCCGGCTACAGCGCCGTCCTCGACCTTCAGGGCGCAATCCGTTCCGCTGTCATCGCCCGCATGAGCGGTTGCCCGCGCCGCATCGGTGAGGCCGCGCCGCGCGAGTGGCCTGCGCAGTGGCTCTTCACCGAGCGCGTCGTCACGCATGGAGCGCACGTCATCGAGCAGGATCTGGAGCTCGCCTCCGCCGTCGCCGGTGACACGCTCGCCGCCAACTTCGCGAACATTTCTTGCGGAAGCGTCTTGGCGAAGTCTGCCGCCGCTTCCGCCCCGCTTTTGCCTATCGATCCCGAAGCCGAAGCCTGGTGCGCCAATTGGCTCGCCGACACGTTTCCGGCCGCCGCCAAACCCATCGCGCTCATCACTCCTGGAGCGGGCTGGGGCGCCAAGCGTTGGCCGCCCGAGCGCTATGCCGCTGTCGCCGGGCGACTCGCCGAGCGCGGCCTCCACGTCGTGGTCAACGCCGGTCCCGGCGAGGAGCCGCTCGCCGCTGCCATCGCCTCCGGCAGCACCGTTTCGCTCACCGCAACTCTGCCGCAGTTGATCGCCCTCACGCGCCGCATCGCCCTCTGCATCGGCGGCGATACCGGCCCGCTCCATCTGGCCTGCGCCCTCGGCCGTCCTGTCGTCGGCATCTACGGTCCCACCGATCCCAGCCGCAACGGCCCTTTCGGCACTCGCGCCCGCGTGCTCCGCAGCCCTGACAGCCGCCGCGACCACTCCCGACGCGCCGCACCCGATCCCGGCCTGCTCACCATCGCGCCCGACGATGTGCTTCGCGCTGCTGACGAGCTGCTCGCTGAGGAGGTTGCCCGGTGACTGAGCCGCTTCAGCATTCCACTCCTCCAAAAGCTGGAGCCGCGGAGCGATGGCAGCAAGTCGCCCGCCGCATTCGTGTCCCTCTCGGATTCCTCACCGCCGCGGTCTTTCTCGTCGAGGTCGCGCGCCGGCCTCCGCATCCAGCCGCGATCGCATGGAGCCTGCTGCTGATTCTGCCCGGCCTCGCGTTGCGTGCGGCCGCCTCCGGCACGGTCAAGAAGAACCAGGAACTCACCATCACCGGCCCCTACGCATACACGCGGAACCCGCTCTATCTCGGATCCACACTCATTGCAGCCGGTTTCGCTGTCGCGCTGCTCAGCTGGCCCGTGGCATTGCTCCTCGCGTTTGGCTTCGCCGCTATCTACATTCCCGTTATCGCATCCGAAGAGCGATTCCTTCGCGACACATTTCCTGAGTTCGAAGGCTATTGCCGCGCCGTTCCTCGATTCATCCCGCGCCTGACGCCCGCCAGGTTGCCTGCGGAATTGGGCTTACCCGCTGTTTCCCAGCCAGTTACCCCAGCGCCCACAGGTGGCTTCTCATTCGCCCTTTACCTCGAGCACCGCGAGTACAATTCTGCTTTAGGGGCCGCACTGCTGTACCTGAGCCTGCTCTATCTGCGTCCGGCGCTGGAGATCTTGATGCACCGGGCCTGGTGAGCGCTTTCCGCTTCCACGAAGTCCAAAGAGAAGGGCCGGGTCAATCCATCAGAATCCTTGCCATCAGGAGCCGTGCCCAACCTTGAAGACACGCGCCAATGCAGCCACCCTATTGTTCGCGCTCAGTTTAGCGGCAGCCTCGCGCGGCCAGGATCCCGCCATCCTGGCGCCGCCTCGCCCCGGCTTTAGCTTTCCCCAGAAACAAACGCTCACCTATTCGGTCGATTGGCGTGTCTTTCCCGCCGGCATCGCTGTCGTTCACTTTGAGGCGGCCGGCGACCGGGAGCGTATCATCGCCTCCGCGAACACCAGCGGCGCCATCAATCTGATTTTTCACGTCTCCGACAACTTCCAATCCGACTTCGACCGCACGAAGGGCTGCACCTACGATTTTGACAAGCAAACCGTCGAAGGCCGGCGCCAGTTCAACTCGACCCTCAACATTGACTACGCTCAATCCAAATCCATCCTCGACGAGAAGAACATGGTCAATGGCCAGGCCAAGCATGCGGAGTCCCCTGTGAAAGGCTGCCTCACCGATCTGCTCACGGGCGTGTTCTATCCTGGCTCGCAGCAACTGGTGGTTGGCAGCAGCTTCGTCGTTCCCGTGGCCGACGCCCAGCGCACCGTGCTGGTGACCATGAAGGTGGAGGGGCGCGAAGAGATCAAAACCTCCCTGGGCACTTTCAAGACCATCCGAGTGAAGCCGACCGCCGACGCGGGCGTAGTGAAGAACCGCGGCGACATCTGGATCTGGTACACCGACGATGACCGCCATCTGCCGGTGCAAATGCGCGCCCGGCTTTTCTGGGGCACCATCACGTTCCGCCTCACCGGCAACGAAACCAGGTAAAACAGTTCGCAGTTCTTAGTTCACCGTTCTTCGTTCACAGAGCGGAGTTTTCGCGGCGATGCGCGTGTTCAGCGATGCGAACTACGAACTGTGAACTGCGAACTGTCTTTCGGTGTACACTTTCTCTTCGCGCGGCGAGGCGGTTCGCGCCGTGCGGTGAGGAACCTCATGCGCCATTCTCTGTCCCTCCAATCTTGGGTGCCCCCGGTCTCGATTTTGAGACCGGGGACAGCACGATCGCTCCTTCTCTTCGCCTCTTTCTTCGCGGTCCTTCCGTTCTGTCCCGCTCAATCCACGACAGCCAAGCGCCCCATGACCTTTGAGGACATGATGCAGATGAAGCGGCTGGGTGATACTGCCGTTTCGCCCGACGGCAAGTGGCTGGCGTATGCCGTAACCACCGTAGATCTCGTCCAAAACCAGAAGAAAGCGGAGCTTTGGCTCCAGGCAATATCGGGCGGCGAACCCATGAAGCTGGCCGTCGCCCAGCTGGGAGACTCCGGCGTCCAGTTCGCCTCAGACGGGAAGCGGATTCTCTTCTTGAGCGGCCGAGACAGCGGCCAGCAAATATGGATCGCGGACTTCGATCCGGCGACGGGCGCGGCGAGCAATGCGAAGAAGCTGACGGCGATTGCGACCGAAGCCGACAACGCGAAGTGGGCTCCCGACTCGAAGTCGATTGTGTTCACGTCGACGGTGTATCCCGAATGTCCCGCAATCACCACCGCCGACTTCGACACCGGGAACAAGTGCAATGCGGGCCGCGATGCGGTGTTCGCGGCGAGCAAGGTGAAGGCGCAGATTTGGACGCACCTCTTGTATCGGCACTGGGACCACTACACCGGCAGAGAAACGCGAGCATCTGTTTCTGGTTTCGGTTGACGGCGGTGGAATGCGCGATTTGAATCCCGAATGACACGCACGATGTGCCGCCGTTCTCGCTCGAGGGCGGGGGCTGCGGATGCGACTTCTCGCCCGACTCCAAGGAACTGGCGTTTACCGAGAATCCTGACCCTGTGCCGGCAATCTCGACCAGCGCGCAGATTTACACCCTCGACCTGACCGATCCGGCAGCGAAGCCAGTGAAGGTGTCGACGTCGGCCGGCGGCAACTTCAATCCCGCCTACTCGCCCGATGGAAAGTATCTGGCGTGGCGCAGCCAGGCGCGGAACGGATATGAGAGCGACAAGTTTCGGCTGATGGTGTATGACAGGGCAGCGAAGACGATCAGGGATTTGCTGCCGAAGTTTGACAACTGGGTGGACGAGTTTGCGTGGGCGAGCCGGATTCGAAGCGCGATCTATTTCGTGAGCGGAGCGAAGGGCGAGAGCCGGTCTGTTCAGGCTGGCTCTCAGACGGCGACCTGCGCAATTGCTCGAAGGCCAACGGCGGATTCGGCGATCTTCATGCATCAGTCGGGCGAGCGGAGGCATCTGTTATCGCATCGAGGATGACGGTCGCAACTCCCGGTGAGGTCGTTGCGGCACACATGCGGATGATCCGCCGAGGTTGAGTCATGGGCGCGGAAATCGTGCGGAGCGGGGCACTGTCGAATCGGCAGTTGGGCCATTTGTGCACGAGGCAGCAATCACTCACCTCAACGACGCGCTTCTCGCCCAGCTTGACCTGCCGAAAATAGAATCCTTCTGGTTCACCGCCGCCGACCAAACAAAGCTTCAGGGCTTCCTCATTCGCCCGCCGGGCTTCGACGCGACGAAGAAGTATCCGGTGAAATTCCTAATCCACGGCGGCCCGCAAGGCGCGTGGGGCGACGACTGGAGCTATCGCTGGAACGCGGAGCTCTTTGCCGCCAACGGCTACGTCGTCGTCATGATCAATCCGCGCGGGTCGACGGGTTATGGCCAGGCCATCGTTGAAGCCGTCAGCGGCGACTGGGGCGGCAAGCCTTTCACCGACCTGATGACGGGCCTCGACTACGCGGAGCAGCATTATCCCTTTATCGACAAAAACCGCGAGTGCGCGCTGGGCGCAAGCTACGGCGGATACATGGCCAACTGGATCCTCGGGCACACGGACCGCTTCAAGTGCATCGTGAGCCACGACGGCATGTTCAACGCCGAGTCGGCGTTTGGGTCGACGGAGGAGGACTGGTTCAACATCTGGGAGTTTAAGGGCCATCCGTGGGACTACTACGGAAAGCCAGACGATCAGAACCCGTTCCGCAAGTGGTCGCCGTCGCTCTATGCCAAGAACTTCAAGACGCCGACGCTGGTGATTCACGGGCAGCTCGATTACCGGCTCGACGTGAGCGAGGGACTTGCAACTGTTTGACACGCTGCAACTCGAGGGCGTGCCGAGCGAAGATGCTCTACTTCCCCGACGAAGGACACTGGGTGCTGAAGCCGCAGAACTCCCAGCTCTGGTACAAGACGGTGAACGATTGGGTGGATCAGTGGACCGCAGCACGCTAGAGGCTCCTGGAGGGAGCGAGGAAATTAGCCCAGGACAAGCTGAAGGCGCAGTCCTGGGAAACAGTACCCCAAAATGTCCCAGCCCCGTAGGGGCGACGGAACCTCGAACCCGATTTCTCGAGGATTCGACCTGAGTATGCAGGGTGCCCCATCCTTGCCGCGTCTTTGCTTTTGCGGCAAGGGTGGGATAGCACAAAACTGAGCAACCTTATGTCATTCCCACGCAAATCCCGCAAGCCGCGTGAGCCGCTGAATGAAGCGGCGCTCTATCAGTACGCCGTGAAGGCCCTCGGCCGCCAGATGCGCACTGAGGTTGAACTGCGGCGGCTGATGACGGCGCGGGCCGAACAGGGCGAGAGCGGCGCGGCGGCGGTCAGCGCGACAATTGCGCGGCTCAAGGAGCATGGCTATCTTGACGACCGCGCCTTTGCGGAGACCTACGCGCGGCTCCGTCAGGAAAACGAGAAACTGGGCGCGCGGCGCGTCAGGCAGGATTTGCAACAAAAGGGAATCCGTTCGGAGCTGGTTAACGAGACAATTACCGCGCGATACGGCGCGACAAACGAAGAGAAGCTGGCGCGCGAGCACCTGGATCGGAAGCGAATCAGGAAGCCGGAGAACGAGAAGGACACCGCGCGCGTGATGCGGCGGCTGGTTGCGGCGGGTTTCTCGACGGGAACGATCTACAAAATTCTGCGCCAGTGGAATGTGGCGGAGGAATCCCTGGCGGCGCTGGACAGCGTTGACGTAGAGGCGCACGAAGAGTGAAGCGTTGCGCCTGGCGCGGGCTTGGCCGAGATTCATGGTTGTTGCGATGGAGGGACGACGGTTGCGGAGACCAGATTCTGTCTGGGTCTGGTGATGGCCTCGCGAATATCGGCGAGAGGCGCGCCACTCGAAAACTCGACGCCAGTTGCAGTCGAGACAACCCCGAGCCGGCTCCATAGCGCGGGCAGATCGTACTGGACCGGCGCGTCTTTCCACTGTGCATAGAGCTCGGTAAGGACGCGCGTGTTGGTGGCCTTGTCGCCAATGGCCAGGGCCTGCGGCAGATCCCAATTGTGGTCGATGGTGCCGCCCGCCGCGACGATGGCGCGCAACGCGTCCTGAAGGCCGAGCCGGTTGCGGGTCTGCTGGCGGATTTCGACGTCGGCAACGAGAGCGAACATGGCTCCGCCCCAGTAGGTGCGGCCCCAGGTGTGCGTGTTATCCAGGCCCTGGTCGCCGGGCGCGGGCTCACCCTGCGGCATGTCGCGCACCATGTCGTGCCAGATTTTCGGAGCCGTCAGATCGCCGATCATGACACGGGAAACGGGCTCGATGTAGGTCGCGAGACCCTCCTCGATCCAGTGCTGATCATCTGGCATCGAGGGAAACGCCATGTGCGTGAGTTCGTGCGTGATGGTCCAGTCTGCTGCAAGCTCGGGTGCGGTGGTGTGTTCGCCGAGGCGGAGGCGTGTGAAGCCGGGCCAACCGTGCATGTCTCCCCAGGTGGTGCCCTGCACGACTCCATGGCGGCCTGGGACGGGAATGACCAGCACGCGGGCGCTCGAGACGGGAAAGCGCCCGAAGTAGGTGGCGACCGCGGAAGCAGCCGTGGCGATGCGGGCGAGAACGGCTTGCCGGGGTAGATCGAGGGGTCCGTCGGCGAAGTCGACCTGAATGGTGGACGCGCCGACCTGAATGCGATCGGTTTCGACGACGGGGAGATGGGAGCCGGGCTGCGCGTGGAGCAGCGGCGAACCCCACCCAAGCAGAGCTTGGATGGGGCACCCGAAAAGTAGAAGAACAAGCGGCGCTGCGTGGGTTCGGGAAGCCATGTAGTTGGTTGGACGGGTGAAGGGAGGATAGGGACGCGTGGCGGCGCACGGTTGCGCGGCAGCACATTACACTGGAGGAGCTATGAAATTCCGCTCGGGAAATGAGATACGCGAGCTGTTTCTGCGCTTCTTTGAGTCGAAGGAGCACCGCAGGGTTCACTCGTCTTCGCTGGTGCCGGCGAACGACCCCACGCTGCTGTTTACCAACGCTGGGATGAATCAGTTCAAGGACCTCTTTCTCGGCGCGGAGAAGCGCGATTACAAGCGGGCGACGACGTCGCAGAAGTGCGTCAGGGCGGGCGGGAAACACAACGACCTTGAAAATGTGGGCTTTACGCGGCGGCATCATACATTCTTCGAGATGCTGGGGAACTTCAGCTTTGGAGACTACTTCAAGCGCGACGCGATCCGTTTTGCATGGGAATTGGTAACCAGCGAAGAGTGGTTCGGCATTCCCAAAGACCGCCTGTACGTGACGATCTTCGAAGGAACGACCGAAGTTCCCCGAGATGACGAGGCGGAGAAGTTCTGGCTGGAAGTTGGCGTGCCGAAGGAACGGATCGGCGAGTACGGCGTGAAGGACAATTTCTGGCAGATGGGCGAGACGGGGCCGTGCGGGCCGTGCTCGGAGATTTTCTACGACATGGGTTTGGAGGCCGCGGAGACGCCGGGCGTGGATCTTCCGTTCGGTAAAGACGATGCGCGGTACGTGGAGATCTGGAATTTGGTCTTCATGCAGTTCGACCGCTCCGCGGTGGTGGATGCGGCGGGGAAGACGACGGGGTACAAGCTGGCTCCGCTGCCGAAGCCTTCGATTGATACGGGGATGGGCCTTGAGCGCGTGGCGGCGGTGCTGCAGGGTGTGGTGAGCAACTTCGAGACGGATTTGTTTACGCCGCTGATTGGAAAAGCAGCGGAGCTAGCGGGGCTGGCGGAGTCAGCGGAGCTGGTTCAAAACGCCAGCTTGCGGATTATCGCGGATCATGCGCGGGCGGCGACGTTCCTTATTAACGATGGAGTAGTGCCGTCGAATGAGGGGCGCGGCTATGTGCTCCGCAAGATTTTGCGGCGCGCGATTCGGCACGGGCGGCTACTGGGGCAGGAGAAGCCGTTCCTGTTTGAGATGGTTTTCGCTGTGCGCGATCTGATGAAGGGCGCTTATCCGGAATTGGTGGATTCGGCCGCGCGCGTAGCGAAAGTGGTGGAAGCGGAGGAGAAGCAGTTTGATCGCGTGCTGAAGATCGGCCTGACGCGGCTGGACGAAGAGATCAAGGCCGGCTTCACCGGCGACAAGGCGTTCCATCTCTACGAAACTTTCGGTCTGCCGCTGGACTTCATGGTGGATGCGGCGCGCGATGCGCATATCGATTTCGATATGGAGGGATTCGAGCGCGCCAAGGAATCAGAGCAAGCCCGTGCCCGCGCCTCCTGGAAGGGCGGGAGCCAGAAGTCGGCGAGCCCTGCGTTCCGTGATTTGCCGAAGACGGTTTTCGAGGGCTACCGGCAACTGACGTCGACGAACAGCGAGGTTCTGGCGATTGTGAAGGGCGGCGTTGGAGCTCCAGCGGCGAAGGCGGGCGATGAGGTTGAGGTGGTGCTCGACCACACGAGCTTCTACGGAGATTCGGGCGGACAAGTCGGCGACCTCGGCTTTTTTCTGACTTTGGACGGGAATAGTACGGTTGCCGAAATTGTTGG
The DNA here is from genome assembly GCA_963835355.1 of uncultured Acidobacteriaceae bacterium. Taxonomy (GTDB): domain Bacteria; phylum Acidobacteriota; class Terriglobia; order Terriglobales; family Acidobacteriaceae; genus Telmatobacter. Next base: position 699,549 of record CAWIFE010000008.1, read on the forward strand.
CTGCGTCCTGCCGGTGCAGGGCGTGAGGGCGCACAAGGCGATTTTGAAGCAGGACCTGGCGGTGGGCGATCGCGTCAATACGGTTGTGGATGGGACGCGGCGTGATGCGATTCGGCGCAATCATACCGGGACGCATTTGCTGCACGCGGCACTAAGGCAGGTTCTGGGAACGCACGTGAAGCAGGCGGGTTCGGCGGTGCATCCTGACCGGCTGCGGTTCGATTTCTCGCACTTCTCTCAGGTGGCCGACGAGGAGTTGCAGGAGATTGAGGACATTGTGAATCGCGAAGTGCTGGCCAACGCGACGGTGGAGACGCTCGTGGATGTTCCGATCGACGTGGCGGTGAACGAGTACCACGCGATGGCGCTGTTCGGCGAGAAGTACGGCGACAAGGTGCGAGTGGTGAAGCTGTCGGATGGATTTTCGACAGAGTTGTGCGGCGGAACGCATACGGCGGCCACGGGTGAGATCGGGTTGATGAAGCTGACGGCCGAAGAATCGGTGTCGTCGGGCGTGAGGCGCATCGAGGCGATCAGCGGGATGGGGTCGCTGGACACGTTTAGGAAAGATTTTGAGCTGGCGCAGTTTGCGTCGTCGATAGTTTCCGCGGACGGCAATCTTTCGGAGGGATTGAAGGCGAAGCTGGCAGCGCAGGAAGACGAGTTGAAGAAGCTGCGGCGCGAGATTGAAGAGATGCGGATGAAGTCGGCCGCAAAAGGCCTCGATGAGGCAGTTGCCGGCGCTGTCGAAGTGAAAGGCGTGAAGGTGCTGACGCATCGCGCCGACGAATTGGAGCGCGGGCAGTTGCGGACGCTGGTGGACAATTTGAAGCAGAAGCTCGGCGAGGGCGTGGTAGTGCTCGGGTCGGCGCAGCCTGAAGGGAAAGTGGCAATCATTGCCGGGGTGTCGCCGGGACTGACGAAGCGCATCCAGGCGGGCAAGCTGGTGGGTGCAGTGGCGAAGCTTGTGGGCGGCTCGGGCGGTGGGAAGCCGGAGATTGCAGAGGCCGGCGGCAAGGATCAGTCGCAGATTGATGCGGCGTTGAAGGCGGCGGCGGGGATTGTGGGAGAGATGCTGGAGTGATTCAGCGGAGATAGCGGGGTTGTCGGAGTTAGAATCCGGGCCTGACGGCCCGGATTTTTGTCGGAGTTTTCCACCTGTTTAGTGAAGTTTGAAGTTATAGCCAATGCCGATGGAGACGATCGGATAGACCGGGAGCACGTTGAGGTCCTTCTGGTACTTGGCGACTTCGGCGGCGATGTTTGTCTGTGCGGTAGAGTTCGTGGCCATGTTGACGCAGGAGGGGCCGTTGTCTGCGGCGTCGGCGGCAGTCAGGCAGGCATTGCCTGTGGGATTGAGGGCAAGGGTGGGCGAGCCGGTGAAGACTGCGCCGATCTCAAAGGGGAACGACCAGTGGCCTCCCCTGCGCGAGATGAGGTTGCCCCATCCCGTGGTCATCGAAAAGGCGGTCTTGTTCTTGTTGAGCCCGAGAGCCGCAGTGATGTTAAGCGGGTTGACGGTGTCGGAGTAGTACTTTTGCGATCCGAAGGTGAAGCTGGTTCCGGCGGCGGCGATACCGGTGGCGGTGACTGCGTTCTGGTTATAAAAAACCGCGCCGGGGCTCAAGCGGAATCCGTGATTCGGGAACGGATAGAGATCCAGTGCAGCGCCGGCAGTGGCGAAATTCAGTTTGCCGCTGACGCCAATGCCGCTTGAACCGTTGTTGTTGTCGATCGTGAAATTCGACACGTTATAAGTGAAGTAATTGCCGATGCCGCGAATGTTGAGGTATCGATTGGCCTCTACGGCCACCTGCATATTGATGCCGTTTGCGCCGACGCCGCCGGACAGGGCGAGGCGAGAGAAGGGATCAGGTGAAACCCCTTTCTCGGCTCTGGTCTGGGGCGGAGCGGGCTGGTCGGAGTTTTGGGCGAACAAGCCAGTGGATGCAGCCAGCAGAGTGAGCGTCAAAAAGCAAACAAGTCGTTTCACGATGTCTCCATTCGATTCGCCATCGGCTCCGGAAACTGCTTAGGCGATCCTTCAGCGTAGATGAGCCGGAGTAACCTGGCCCGTAAAATCACCAGTGGTCTGGCACACGCCTGCCAGAATGGGAATTTAGGTTCAATCTAGCAATGCACTAACCAATGGGCAATACATCGTTAGAGTGACAGAATCACGGCTGTTACCCCTGGAAACAGGAGTTTGCGCCACGAGCGTTCGGCTCTCAGGATGTCGTAAGCTGGGCGCATGGCGAAGCAGGACCAAGACCAGAACCGGGAGCAGGGGAAAACGAGTGCGCTGCAAGCGGGTTTGCTCGCCTGGTACGGGCGCAACCGGCGCGACTTGCCCTGGCGGCGCAGCAAGGATCCTTATTCGATCTGGGTTGCGGAGATCATGCTGCAACAAACGCGCGTGGCTGTGGTTGTGGAGCGGTACCAGCAGTTTCTGGAACGGTTCCCCACGCTGGTATCGCTGGCGCTGGCCGAGGAGCAGGATGTGCTGGCGATGTGGAGCGGGCTGGGTTACTACCGGCGGGCGCGCATGCTGCACAAAGCTGCGCAGTTTGTGAGCGAGAATCTACACGGGAACCTGCCGGTTAGGGCGGAGGAATTGCGGATTCTGCCGGGGGTCGGCGTGTATACGGCAGCGGCGGTGGCGAGCATTGCGCACAACGAGCCGGTGGCGGTGGTGGATGGAAATGTGGAGCGGGTGCTGTGCCGCTTCGCGGGGTGGGGGGCGGGCAGCCGCAAAGGCGGCGGCACGGCGCTGCGGCGGAAGGTGGAAGAGCTGGCGCAGCGATTGTTGGATCAGGCGCGGCCGGGGGACTTTAACCAGGCCATGATGGAACTGGGCGCGACGGTTTGCACGCCAAGGAATCCGCAATGCGCGGCGTGCCCGCTGATGGCGGAATGCAAGACGCGAGGCGAGCACAAGACGACGCGGCGCGCTGCAATGACCAGCCGGGTTGCGGCGTACGCGCTGGTGATGCGCGCGACTCCGCGGCCGGCCCGCCGGCGCGGCGGGAGCACGCAGCAGGTGCTGCTGGTACAGCGGCCGGCAGACACGACGGTGATGCCGGGGATGTGGGAGCTGCCGACCCTGCTTCATCCCGATGTTCCCGGAAGCGAGCTGCGGATGACATTGCGGCACGCAATCATGCAGGTGAACTACTACGTACACATTCGCAGCGTTGGTGAGGAGGATGTGGAGGCGGTAACAGCGGCGGGCGGGGAACGGCGCTGGGTTGCGCTGCATGAGGCGGGGGGCATGGCACTCACGGGGCTAACGCGGAAAGTGCTGATGCGCGCGCGGCTGCTGGCGTCGCCGGCCATGGATGCAATTGCGCGGCGGCGCGGTGAAGCCGTAGTCTGAAGAGTCAATCGAACAAGATTGGTGGGCGCGTTGCGCAGGGACTTTGGCGCATTTTGCGGACCGACGTGGATTCGGAGGGAGATCGTATGCATTCGAGATTGATTCTGGCTTTATTGGCCGCGGCGTGTTTGGCGGCGGCGGCAGCGACGGCTGGAGCGCAAGAGGCGGGGGCCGGCGCGGTTCCAGCAATTGCGGGGTTGCCCGCCGGGGCGCGCGCTGCCGCGGCCGGCATTGACGGCGAGAAGATTCGCGCGCACGTGCGATTTCTGTCGCTCGACTTGCTCGAGGGCCGCGGGCCGGGGACGCGCGGCGGCGAGCTGGCGGCAGAGTACATTGCGACGCAGTTTGCGCTGGCTGGCGTTGAGCCGGCGGGCGACAACGGCACGTACTTCCAGCGCTTTCCGCTGTTTGCGGTACACACCGTGGAGGACCAGACGAAGTTTGCGTTTGTGCCGGCGGATGGCGCGAAGCTGGATTTGGCGTACGGCGACGAGATTGTGGCCAAGGATCAGACCGGGCAGGCAACGGCGGAGATTGACGCGCCGATTGTGTTTGTCGGATACGGGATCGATGCGCCGGAATACAACTGGAACGACTACGCGGGCCCTGACGGAAAAGATATCGACGTGAACGGAAAGGTGGTGCTCGTCATCGTGAACGAGCCGCCTTCGCAGGATGCGAAGTTCTTCAAAGGCACGGCACTCACGTACTACGGGCGCTGGACCTACAAATACGAAGAAGCCGCGCGGCGCGGCGCGGTGGGCGTGCTGATTATCCACCGAACCGATCTCGCAAGCTACGGCTGGGATGTGGTGCGCAACTCTCAGGCCGTGGAGAAGAGCTACCTGGAGGGCGATCCCAGCGCAACGCTGCGCGCAGCTGCGTGGATCCAGCACGACGTCGCGCAGAAACTGTTCACGATGGCGGGGCTGGGCGATCTGGACAAGGCGATCGACCACGCCGGAGTTCCGGGGGCGTTTCATGCGGTCGAGCTGCCGGTGCGGCTGGAGGCGCACGTTGAGAGCCGCGTGCGGCGCTACGTGAGCGCGAATGTGGTAGGGCGCGTGGCGGGAGTTGCTCGCGGCGGAAATGCCGTTTTGTATACCGCCCACTACGACCATCTGGGAATCGATCCCGACATGAAGGGCGACAACATCTTCAACGGCGCAGCCGACAACGGTACCGGCTGCGGGATTGTGATGGAACTGGCGCGCGCGTTCGCGCAATCACCGGTGAAACCGCCGCACGATGTATACTTTGCCTCGGTAACCGCCGAGGAGCAAGGGTTGCTCGGCTCGCAGTATCTTGGAATGCATCCGCCGGTGCCCGCCGGACAGATGGGGTTGGACCTGAATTTCGACATGCTGCTGCCGATCGGGATTCCTCGGTCGGTCAATCTGACCGGCGCGGAGCGGATCGACTTTTTTCAGACGGTGGAGCAGGTTGCCAAGGCGTTCGATCTGGAGTTGCTGCCCGATCCCTCGCCGATGGCGGGACACTATTATCGATCCGACCATTTTTCGCTGGCACGCGTTGGGATTCCGGCGTTCTCCGTTGACCAGGGCGATTTATTCGCGGGGCACGACCTGGCATGGGGTGAAGCGCAGATGGCGGATTATGTGGCGAACCATTATCACCAACCGTCGGACGAGTACCGCGCGGACTGGGACTTCAGGGGCAACGCCAAGCTGGCGCGGTTCGGATTTGTTCTGGGCTGGCTGGCGAGCGAGCAGCAGAAATCGATCGAATGGCTGCCGGGCGACGAGTTTGAGGCGGCGCGAAAGGCGAGCGAGAAAACAGGGAGTAGCCAATAGGGAGTAGGGAATTGGCCGCTGGACTGGAAGACTGCACGATGGAGGGACTCAGTTCATTGCCGGCGATGCCTATCAATAGTAGTCGGCGCAACTGAGGTAGTAGCCGCAATGGGTGCAGACCAGCTTGCAATGGTGACCGGTGAGGCGATGGCCGCAGGTGGGGCAGACCTGGCAATGGTGATCGACGGGCCGAACGTCCCCAGTGGGGCTGAGCGCACCACTTTGTGAGATTCCCGCCGCGGGATCGGCTCGAAAGTCGAAATTCAGGGCACGCGGCCGCTCCGGCAACATGCCGGACAGATTAGCATGGAGATGTGGCCGTCTGTTCTTCGAGTTTTCCGCAGGCGCCCGAGAGATCAACACAAGAGAAGAGCAAGAACACGGCGCAACGGTTTCCCCGCGGTGAAGCGCCTCCAAAAACCACACACAACTTGAGAACGAGACACCCCAGACGGGGCACCCCCAAGGAGGGATTATGGCAAGCAAAGCGAGCGCAGTTTGGACAGGATCACTGAAAGAAGGCAAGGGAACGATTTCGACGGCGACGGGCGTGCTGAATAACGCCAACTACTCGTTCGCCACAAGGTTTGAGGGAGCGAGCTCAGGCACAACGCCCGAAGAGATGATTGCGGCGGCACACGCAAGCTGCTTCTCGATGGCGCTGGGCGCGCAACTGGGCGGCGCAGGATTGACGCCGGCGAAGATCGAGACTCAGGCGGCGGTGACGCTGGCGAAAGTTGACGCCGGCTTTGCGATCACGCGGATCGTGCTGACCACCACAGCCAGCGTTCCCGGCGCGACCAAGGAAGTCTTCGACAAGGCCGCAGCCGACGCCAAGGCCGGCTGCCCGATTTCGAAGCTCTTCGCGAACAACACGGAGATTACGCTGGACGCGAAACTGGTGTAGGCGAATCATCCGGCTCCGTTCGATTACCCCGTCCCATCCTCGCGCGCGACCAAGCAAGCGCGCAGGATGGGATGATTGTTTCGGCTGCGAGGAGCACGCGAAAGCGGCCGCTCAAGATTGACATCGAGTCCACTTTCGGAAGGCACAGGCATCGATGAAGAAATACAAATTCAAAGCGAAGATCATTGCGGGGATGGGCGGAGGCGCCGGCGTCCTCTTCCCCTATGACGTCGAGAAGGAATTCGGCACAAAGGGAAGCGTGCCCGTGCAAGCAACGCTGGATGAGGTGGTCTATCGCGGCTCGCTCATGAATTGCGGCATGTCGCATCACACGCTTGGTGTGCTCAAGGGCGTCCGCGAACAGATCGGCAAGGGCCCGGGTGACACGATCGAAGTGGTGGTTTGGAAGGACGAGGAGGAACGCGTCGTCGCGATTCCAGCCCCATTTAAGGCGCTGCTGAAGAAGGAAGGCCTGCTTGCCGGGTTCGAAAAGCTCAGTTACACGCATCGCAAGGAATACGTGCGGTGGATTGAGGAAGCGAAGAAAGAAGAGACGCGGCAGAATCGCATGGTTAAAGCTGTCGCCATGCTGACGAAGGGCGTGAAGACGCCGGGTTGACGGGGCGCTTCATCGGTGGCGGAAGTTGACACCAACCACGGCATTTGCGAGACTCAGGATTGCTGCCCGCTCGGCGAAACCCGCCTGAGCAGTCTCAAGTGCCGAAGTGGCGGAATTGGCAGACGCGCGTGGTTCAGGTCCACGTACTCGCAAGGGTGTGGGGGTTCGAGTCCCTTCTTCGGCACCAAGTTTTTCGATCTTTCTGAAAACAAACGCAAACACATCAAACCAAGAATCGTAACGAAATTCACATCTGTCACATAATTCACCATCATTCCTTCCAATAGCCCAAAATCGGCGCAAAAACCATAGCAACCATAGCAAGCTCAGCGGCCATGAACCGAATCTCCGGTGCTTTGTGGAAGTTGTGGATTGTCTCGCTTCAAATTCGCCTGAATCAATGCCACGAATTGCCATGGCGACGATCAAATTGTCTAAATGTCATTCCAGTGCCGCGACGGCGGGCGCTGCCAGTTCTTTGAATCCGACCTGAAAACGATGCTACCTGCTAGGCTGCGCTTCATCGCATCCGACAAAATCGTTGAATTCGGTTCGGACTTTTTCCGGTTTCCGATTAGCCGTTTTTCTCAGAAGCCGGGATTGCGGCTAAATGCCGAGGCGCGCGGCCGCGCTGTGCGTGAACATCCAGCCGTTTCGAATGGACTTCGCAAGGATGGCTGAGGAAGTTGCAGCAGCTTTCCTTTGCCACATCCCCAACATGGCGCATATCCGCAAATTGGCTGATTAGCTACAGAAAGGCCTCAACCTCCAACTACAACCGGGACACGCTTGTCCCTCGTCGCAGTTTCATGCTTCACAGCATGCCGTCCCGGCGTTCCAAAAGCATGGTCGTCTCATCCGAGGATTCCAACCGCACCAGGCGATCGACGGTGTAGGACGTAGAACGCTGGTTGCTGTAGTAGTGGCGCACCTGCAACTCACCCAGCAGGCCAAGAGCCAGCAACTGCACGCCGGAGACGATGAGAACCGACGCGATGACGAACATGGGCCCGTGCTGCACCATCAAATCCGCATCAGGATTGATCAGTTTCAGCGCCAGCAAAAACGCGGCCATGATGCTGCCAACAAGCATGGCCAGAATTCCGCCACCGCCGAAGAAGTTCAAAGGCCGGCTCATGTGCTTGAGCAGGAAACGAATGGTCATCAGGTCGAAGAAGACCTGGACAGTGCGGCCCAGGCCATAATGGCTCCTGCCGCGAACCCGTTTCAAGTTGCGGATGGGAATCTCGCAGATGGATGCGCCGTGAAAACTGGCGAGGGCGGGGATGAAGCGATGCATCTCGCCGTAGAGCGGAATATTCTGGATGACTTCGCGGCGATAGGCCTTGAAGGTGGTGCCGAAATCGTGGATGGGAACGCCGGAGAGGCGCGCCATGATCCAGTTGGCGCAGGCGGAAGGAACGCGGCGAAAGATGAAGTTATCAATGCGCACCTTGCGCCAGCCGGAGACGACGTCGTAACCCTCATCGAGCTTTTCGAGAAAAGCGGGAATGTCGTTGGGATCGTGCTGCAGGTCGCCGTCCATGGCAAGAATAAAGTCGCCCGAAGCGTGGTCAAAGCCGGCAGCCAGAGCAGAGGTTTGGCCGAAGTTGCGGCGCAGCTTGACCACCAGCACGCGGGAGTCAACGGCGGCAATCACTTCAAGGAGCTTGAACGTGCGGTCGCTTGACCCGTCGTCCACGAAAATCAGCTCGAAAGAATCGTCCACCTGCTCCATGACTTGCTTGAGCCGCGCGTACAGGATGGTGACGTTCTCTTCTTCGTTGTGGAAGGGGACAACGATCGAATACTTAGCCATGCTAATTCCTTTGACACGAGTTCGATTCGCTTCTGTGGGACCCGGCTGCTGCATCACCCCAATGAGCAGGGCTGGCATATCTTCACGAGACAGCGCGGGGTCTGCCCATAGTACGGCTTCTCCAGCCCTGCACACACTTTCAACACGCGTCAATCAGGAAGCCGAAACCCGATCGGCTTCAGCTGGTTGATTCGTGCTGAGTGAATTCGATTGGCGCAGGGCAGAGCGAGATGAACCGGATGCTCTGGCTGGTGTGATTTCGCGATCCCCCTCGAAATTCGAGAAAGCAATGAAGCTGTCCAGGGTGTCGGTTTTCCACCGGCGCAGAACGCTGTCGACGAGAAGCCGAATGTCGGACAGAAACGTAGCGCGTGCCATGTAATCCGTGTCAAGCTTTCGCTTGGCGGGCAGTACAACTCCGTGGTAGAAGCCATCCAACTGATCCTTGGGCAGGTACACGAGGAGGGTCTCTTCGCAGGCAAAAACAATCGTCGCCATACCGGTGATTCCAGGGCGGCAGGGAAGATCGAAGACCACATGTTCCGGCAGCTTGGGGCGGGGACCGACCAGACTCATATGCCCAGCCAGCACGTTCACAATCTGTGGCAATTCATCCAGCTTCCAGCGACGCAAGAACGGGCCGATTAGAGTAAAGCGCTGGTTGTCCGATGTGGTGATGGGATGATTCGCTTTCTCGGCAACCCGCACCATGGAGCGGAACTTGAATATTGTGAAGATCCGACCGTGATGGCCCACGCGCGCCTGCTTGAACAGAACCGGGCCTCTCGACGTGAGGCGCACCGCTGCCGCGATCACCAGCAACATTGGGACCAGAACCGGCAGCGCTAAGAGCACGCATGCGCAGTCGAAGAACCGCTTGGCAGCTGAGCGCGACCACGGGCTCACATCTTTCCAGCCCGGGCGGAACGTCAAACAATTCGAAATCCGGAGATCGCCTGACTGAGAGTAAGAATCCTCAGAACCTTTCGGAGACGCGGCTAGGCGAGTCTCTGTCAAGAAAGGCGCCCACATCTGCTTCTCGATCCCTTCCGCCCCTTCGAAAGCAGGGTCAGGCAGAAATGGATTCGAATCCGCAGGTTCGAGATCTCGTTCGAACAACGGTTCAGTACTCAATCTCGTCCCCCTTTGAAAGATGATCAATGTCGTGTCCGCTGAGGCGCTGAGGATCGGAGCACACTAACATCTTCGCGGAGTCTTGATGGCTCAAGTGAGTTAACCATCTATTCATCCGCAATAGCCTGCAGTGACGACAGGGTCAATTCCCGCCTCGACTATCGTTCTTTGTAGATGACACGTTCGGGCAGAATGAAACAACTTCAGACAAGGGAACGTCTTAACCACGATAACAGAATCCTGTTGATTGCGTATGACAGACTTGATCCCTTCACGTCTCCACTCTTGCAAGAGTCTTGCAAAAGGCGCTAATGGTGAGAGTAGAGATCGTTCATGAGAATCGGATTAAAATAGGCCATCTCATGGTCGTATGTGTCTCAAATCACAATCAGAAGTGGGATTAGGAGAGAATTGGAGTGGAAGATGCGAGATGGCCACTCTGCGGCACTGCCCTTGGTCAAGGAGTAAGACACAAACCCCGCCGATAGGTATTCCTAAAGTAACTAGCGATAACTTAATCGCTTACGACCTACACCACATCGGAATCTCTGGGTAATCAAAAGTATCAACACTTCCCGCCCTTGATAATTCGAAGTTGCAAAGAGAACGTCGACCGGCAGGCTGGATTGACCGAGAAAGTGTCCGAATCGGAACATCCAGCTCGTTCCTGGCAGCCCACCTCTGCCGGAATGCCCCTATCTCTTTTGCTCCATTTTAGATCTGAAGCGAATCTCTGCTAGTAGGAGGCCTTCCCTCATGGATGCGTCCAAAACTTGCTGCAGCGCGCTGCCACACCAGGAAGCTTTCTGCTTCAAGCAGGCCCACCGTCCATTTCATACCGTATTGTGACGTTTTCATAAGACGTGCGCGGATTCTTGAGATGATGTAAGGCCATCATTCGTCGCGCGCCTGGCACGACGATGTGGTCGAAACCTGGCAAACAAAAATCGCATGCATACGGGCATGGGACGTTGGCGGGGACAGGCTTAACACTTCGTCACGTTAGGGTTACTGCCAGGGCACTCCATGACCGTGTTTCTGAGAATGTTATAAACTCCAGATATATGCATTCGCCAAAGCTCGGAAGGAGTAACGGCGGTCGAATTTCTATCGTTGGGCTTCTCAGTTTCCTTGTCCTGTTCTGCTCGCTTGCACGCGCACAATCCGCGCAAACTCAGGGCGGATTAGACTGTTCAGACCCTCTGCTTGCGAGCACGTTGGAATGTTCGAGCCAGTCGCAGCAAAGCGCTCCGCTGCAAATACCGCTCGGAACACAGGGTGGAAACGCCAATCCTTTTGGGAGTTCTGCGGCCGGCCCTCCCACGAATCCTTCTACCAATTACTCGGATATTGAACAGTATTCCCGCCGGACCGCGGCGCAACCAGCGTCCCTGCCGCCAGGGCCGCTGACCGAGTTCCAGAACTTCGTCACCTCAACCACTGGTCAGTCTCTGGCAATTTTTGGGGCGGACCTTTTTGATCGCGTACCATCCACATTCGCCCCTCTGGATATGGTTCCGGTTCCGCCCGATTACGTGGTCGGGCCCGGTGACGAGTTGCGCGTTCGAGTCTGGGGGCAGGTGAGTCTGGCGGCAAATGTCCGAGTGGACCGCTCGGGTGAAATCTACCTGCCCCAGGTGGGACAGGTGCACGTAGCGGGCCTGAAATCTTCGGAGCTGGACGGGCATCTTCGCGAAGCCTTGGGTCGCGTCTACCATAACTTCGATTTGACCGTGGACGTGGGTCAGATCCGCGCCATTCAGATTTATGTGTCTGGAGAGGCGCGCAGACCGGGTGTCTACACGGTTAGCTCGTTGAGCACGCTGGTGGATGCGCTGTTCGCGAGCGGCGGGCCATCGGTTGAAGGATCGATGCGATCGATCGAGCTGCGCCGCGCAGGCACGGTGGTGACCGGCTTCGACCTCTATGATCTGCTCATCCGCGGCGACAAGACCAAGGACGCCAAGCTCATGTCCGGCGACGTGATCTTTATTCCGCCCGTGGGCGCTCAGGCGGCGGTCTTCGGCAGCGTGCGCAATCCGGCCATCTACGAACTGCGTCCACAGGAATCTCTGTCCGGTGTTCTGGCCGAGGCCGGCGGCGTTTCTACGGTTGCCGCCGAGGCGCGCGTTTCGATTGAGCGCATCGACGAACATCGCGACCGGCACGCGATGGAAGTGGCCTATGATGCAGCCGGCCTGGCGCTACCGGTGGCTGACGGCGACCTGATCCGCGTTTACTCGATCATCCCCAAGTACGAAAAGACGGTCGTCCTCAGGGGGAACACGGTCAATCCAGGACGCTTCGCTTGGCATGAGGGCATGCACATGAGCGAGCTGATTCCGGACAAGGAGTCGCTTTTGACTCGGAATTACTGGTGGCAGCGGGCGAAGCTCGGGCTGCCCGGCCCGGAGAACTTGAGTGCACAGAGCGTGGGGGGCGAAAACCTGAGCGCGCAACAGAGCGCCGGCAACACGCCGCTCGCGGCAACGCAGGGTGCGGTTTCCAGCCAGGCGCTTCCTCCCGCGCAGCGGACTGACGTGCAACTGCCGGCTCCCGAGATCGACTGGGATTACGCGGTGATTGAGCGGCTTGATTCGGAAACTTTGAAGACCGAGCTGATTCCGTTCGACCTGGGCAAACTGGTGCTTCAACACGACGCGACCCAGGACCTGGAACTGCAGCCGGGAGACGTCGTTTCGATCTTCTCCGAGTCCGATATCCACGTTCCCGTGGCGGAGCAGACCAAACTGGTCCGGCTTGATGGCGAATTCGCGCACGCAGGCGTGTATTCGGCCCAGCCCGGTGAAACATTGCGCCATCTCGTCGAGCGCACCGGAGGGTTGACCTCCGATGCGTACCTCTACGGATCGGAGTTCACGCGGTTGTCGACGCGCGCCGTGCAGCAGGCAAGAATCGACGAATATGTTCAGAGTCTCAGCATGGGGATTCAACGGAGCGCCTTGATGCTGGCGGCGTCGCCGACAGCGGCCTCATCGCAAGGCTTGGCTAGCGGCGCTGCGATGCAGGGTAATGAAGTGGGCCTTCTGGCCGGCCTGCGGCAAATTCAGGCTACGGGCCGCGTCGTGCTACCGTTGCCGCATGACAGCATCGGCGTCGACAGAATTCCAGAGATCCGTTTGGAGGATGGCGACCATTTTATCGTTCCGCACATCCCCGCCACCGTCAATGTAATCGGCGCAGTCAACGATCAGAATTCCTTCCTGTTCGCGGAAGGCGCTCGAGCCGGAGGCTATCTGCACATGGCTGGAGGCCCCAACAAGGACGCCGACATCCGGCACGAATTCATCATCCGCGCGGACGGAGAGGTCGTGAGCCGCAATATGAGCAATGGACCGTGGGGGAATGAATTCGGCAATCTTCACATCTTTCCCGGCGATACGATCGTGGTTCCCGAAAAACTTCCCAAGCAGTCCGCGCTTTACGGTGTCTTGAACTGGTCGCAGATGTTCTCTCAATTTGCCTTGGGCGCCGCTGCATTAAGCGTCGTCAAGTAGGGGTCGGCGCCGGATTTTGCGCACAACGCAATTGCGGCAGGACGCGTGATTCGCATGTGAAGCGTGGTCGATTTCTATACCCGAGATCGCGGGCGACGCTATCGGCGAACAAGGCCCGCTTTCTGCCCGCACACGAGCGCGACAAACAAAGGACTGTCAAGATTCCTCCTCCAGAGCCGGCGCGGTTCATGCATTAGGCGGTAGATCCACTCCAGTCCAGCTTGGCGAATCCATTGTGGCGCCCATGGAACCGCGCCTGCGTGGTAGTCGAATGCTGCGCCGACTCCAATCATCGTCGCGGCGCGAATTCTGCCCACATGGTTGGCCATCCATTTCTCTTGTTTTGGAGCGCCGAGACCAACCCAAACCACGTCGGGCGCAGTGCGAGATATTTCCTCAACGATGCCCTGATCCTCAGAGTCAGTGAGAGGGCGAAACGGCGGAGAATAGGCCCCCGCAATCAAGACTCCGGGGAAAAGCAACCGTAACCGCTTGGAAAGTTCTTCTAATACGTCGGGGCTAGCACCATACAGGTAATGACGCAAGCCGGCCGGGCGGCCCTTGTCCAACATATAGAGCATTAATTCCGGACCTGGAATTCGCGGCCCTTCCTTTCGTCCGCTGATAATGCGGGCGGCCAGCGACGTGCCAACTCCATCCGGGAGAACGAATGCGGCGCCAAGAGTCGCAGAAAGCATTTCACGGTCGCGGCGGCATTCGAGGATGCTGTGCGCATTGGTCACTACAATGTATCTTCGCTCGCCGGCATCACGCGCGCGCTCGACAATTCTCAATACATCCGCGCGCTCCACAAAGGTGACTGGAATGCCTAATATCCGCACGACGGGAGGCTTTCTGCCCTCCTTCTCGATGCCATTTTCATGCGTCTCACGGATATAATCGTCCGTCATCCCAAGTCGTCCTCAACTGATGAAGTACTTGACATGCCCTGGTGACAACACGCCAACTCGCAGCCATGCGAGCTTGCTGGAGCTTTGTCGGTGGCAAGTTCAACCACGTCGTACGCAGAAAAGTTATTGCAGTCAGTATAGACTGCGGTCGCATTTTCGATCGATCCCGCCTGGCGAAGTGCCTTCGGCCCGTCGGGTTATCGGCGGGGTTCCTGCAGGGTTCGTGGCATCAACAACCCGATGCGGCGGGCATGAAGCACAGGATGTGCACTCCGGCAGCGAATATTCGTCAGTTGGGCTTTGCAACCGAGAACAACGATTCGGCGTTCAACGTCCCAGGTAGTGCAATAAGGTGGGAACTTGGTTAGCGCGGTAGGATTCCAATCCGCAACTCTTCGGTCATAAGGGCAGAATCCATTCAGAAACAATTAGATGCCACCGCTGGGTCCACCCCGATTCGGCGATGCCAGGGGATGCTTTCTGCTTGCGGAAACGCAGGCGCTAGCTTTAAGATTGACCCAACTTGAAATCGCGATTCTCTCATTCCACCTGCAGAATCCGATCGCTTTGAGTTGTGACGTTACGTGATTGAGCAAGGGTGATTCTTGCGCTCGATGGATTCGCTCTGAGAATTTGATGTTTCGTTCATCGTGTGCACTGTAATTTGCTGATTGGTCAAATGGCTTGGCGTAAAACCGATTTGCTAAGTCAGTATGGCGAAGCCATGCACTTTCCGCTCTTTAGCGGGCGAGTTTTTTCGCACTCCGCCCTGGGCGCACGGCAAGGTCATTGCCCTTTACCTTTGTGCGATGAGACGTCTAAACGGTGGGTTTAGGGTGAGTCTCCACACGATATGTCGAACCTTCGGCGGTCATGCCACTCTGAACCCGGCGATCATCGATGCCGTGCGCGATCGCAATTGGTACGCGGTGTTCACTCTGCCGCGAAACGAAAAGTCAGTAGCGAAGCACCTCGACTTGAGAGGAATTGAATCATTTCTTCCTACCTATGAAGCCGTGCGGGTTTGGAAGAACAGGCAATTGGCGAAGGTCATTCTACCGTTGTTTCCAACCTACCTCTTTGTCCACATCAATTTCATGGATCGAGTGAGGGTTCTCCAATCTCCTGGCGTCGTACACATCGTTGGCACCAGCCGGGGGGGTGTCCCTCTTTCGGATTCCGAGGTCGAGTTTTTACGATTCGGCGTCTACGGGAAACTGATCGAACCCTACCGCGAACCTCTTATCGGCGAAAGAGTTCGCATTACGAACGGTGTGATGCAGGGCCTTCAGGGGATGCTCGTGAGAAAGAGAAGCAGCACGAGGTTCGTGCTGACACTCGAGTTGATTAACCAGTACGCCTCAATCCAGGTAAATGCTGAAGACTTGGAGTCGATCGTCGCATAATGGCAGGATGCCCAGCAGTTAGCCTCCTCCTTCGCTTCTAGCCTCAACGATCCAGATTCACGCTTGCCGGAAAATGAATCGTACGGATTAGGCCAGCTGCGTTTTCTCCGAACTCGAGCAAAGTTTCCTAAGCTGTTAGTGAGATTCAATACGATGAGCAAAACCACAGACCGAGCAGTGAGGAAGGCGAAGCGTTTTGCGCGGCGGGTAATATCTGTCTACCGTTCGGGGCTCTACGCCTATCCTAAGAACGTTCAATGTAATGTTTGCGGGTGGACAGGAAGGGGCTTTTTGAGCGATGGCTGGCACGAAGGAGTGAACTGCCCAAATTGCAACATGTCCGTGAGGCACAGACTGCTTTTTGCCGCTTTTCAGAACATCGACGAGCTTTCGATTGAGAAACTAATTCGTGGCAAGACGATCCTGCACTTCGCCCCGGAGGAGAGAATTGCTCAAGATTACAAAAGGCAAGCCGGCACCTATATTACGGCCGATTTCTTACGCACAGACTGCGATCTTCAGGTGGACATGTCCGATATGCCGGAAGTAGGCAACGATAAGTTTGATGCGGTGATTGCTTTGGATGTCCTTGAGCATGTGCCTGATTACCAAAGGGCTCTCGAAGAGATCCATAGAGTTTTATCCCCTGGGGGCTTTGCCATTCTTGCCGTTCCGCAGAAAGACAACCTATTGGTAACCTATGAAGATCCATCCATAGTCACAGAGGAAGACAGAGTCAAGCATTTTGGTCAACGCGATCATCTTCGGATATTTGGAGAAGATTTTCCTTCCATAATCGAAGGCAAGGGCTTTGTCGTGAGCGTTGTTGATGAGTCGAGCTTCTCAGAAGACGTCCAGAAGAGAAATGTTCTGTCCCCGCCGGCGATTTCGAATCATCCATTGGCGACAAATCACAGAAAAGCGTTTTTTTGCAAGAAAGCTTCTCAACCTTCGGCAATTACAAAGCGGCATGCGACAGTTCAGAGTTCCATCTAGGTCACCTGGTTCGCCCTCATCGCGGAAGACGCCGCTGATCGGGTAGGTGTTGTTCAGCATGTCGGTTCCGCGACCTGCATCACAGGCTAGAGGCATTCACTGACGGAGTTTTGACGGAATTCGACCGAAGCATGAAAGGGACAGGCAATCGACGCACCTCAACAGATTGCGCGCTTGTTAGCACTGTTTCGCCTTCAGCCGTTTGAGACGGCGACGGAGGGAGGACGTTCGAAAGAGCGGTATCGACGCGCCGCCATGACGACGGTGGCAAGCGGCGCGGCAAGAGTTATCGGGCTGCTTGCATCTCTGATCACAGTGCCCCTGACATTCCGTTATCTGGGGCCGGAGCGCTACGGCCTTTGGATGGTGTTGATATCCGTCATCTCAGTGATGAGCTTTGCGGACCTCGGCATTGGAAATGGCTTGATCAATGCGATTTCGGAGGCCTATGGCAAGGATGATAGACACCTGGCGAAGGAGTACATCACCAGCGCCTTTGTCATGTTACTGGGCATTGCCGCATTCCTGGCCCTTGTCGGAGCTGTTGGCTATCCATTTGTGCCTTGGATGCGGCTTTTCAATGTAAAGTCCGGGGCCGTAGCCGCCGAGGGAGCACAGGCGTTCCTGGTCTTGTATTGTTGGTTCGCATTGAGTGTTCCCCTTGGAGTTATTGCGCGCGCACAAGCGGGGCTGCAACAGGGCTACTTTCCCCAGATCGTGGGCGCGTTCGGGAGCATTCTCTCGCTGCTGGCGCTGCTGTGGGTGATTGCGCTGAAAGGCAGCCTGGCATTGCTGGTATTTGCGTCCACCTTTGGAACAATCGCAGCGACTTTGGTCAATGGCTGGATCCTGTTTCGTGAGCATCCGTGGCTGGTGCCGGCTTGGCACGCGTACCGCGCAAATTCTGCTTTCAAGATTCTCAAGCTTGGGCTCCTGTACTTTGTGTTGCAGTGCGCCTTCGCGCTCGCCTTCACATCAGACAACATAGTCATTGCCCAGGTCTTGGGTGCGGCGGCGGTTGCGGCATACGCGGTGCCGCAGAAGCTATTCAGCTTTGTATCCATGGTAGTCAGCGTCGCGATCACCCCCCTGTGGCCCGCATATGGAGAAGCTTTGGCCCGTGGGGATGTGACCTGGGTGCGCCGCGCATTCCTCGGCTCTCTTTGGCTCGCGCTGGCCATCACGGTCCCGGCATGTTCGCTCCTGGCCGTAGCCGGGCCCTGGATTCTCAGGGTGGTTATGGGGAAATCCCTGCATGCTCCAATGTCGCTCTTGATTGTCCTGGCCGCATGGGGAGTCGTCTCCTCAGTTTCCGTGGTGCTATCCATCATCCTCAATGGCGCGGGTGTTCTGAAGGTGCAAACTATACAGGCGGTGTGCGCAAGCGTGGCCAACCTTGCCCTGTCCATCATTCTTACGCGGCGGCTGGGAGTGATGGGAGTCTGCCTAGGTTCGATCATTACGCAAATGTTCATTACGTTTCCGATCTACTTCTTCGTGATCCGCAACCTGTTTCACAACATGCCGCGAGCAAGGAGCAACGGCGCGCCCAAGCAATTGGGCCACGCAGCGGATTACGAGACGCCTGGCCGGTGAAGCCAGAGGAGGGAAGGTTCTTCTTTGGGAACTATCAACAAGGGCCGAATACTCAGAATCCTTGCCGGAGTGCTGGCTTGGCCCCGAGAAATGCGGGAGAAGCTTGACGAGATGGTCAAGCGCGAAGACTGCGTCGCGGACAGTACCGCACGCCTTTTGCCCGAATGTTCAATCACCAATTGCTTCCATGAAAGGGAGCGCATTAATATTGGAGCTCACACCATCACGCGGGGCGAATACAGGGTGTTTAACCCTGCCGGAAGCATTCGAATCGGGTCCGAGTGTTATGTCGGGGATCATAGCCGAATATGGTCCGCGGTCGGCGTTACCATCGGAGATCGAGTTCTGATTGCGCATTCTGTCAATATTCACGACAACGATGCACACCCGATGTCGGCCAATCAAAGGCATATCCAAACTGTCGATATCTGTTATCGGAATAAGATCGACCTGGCAGATGTAGGCATTGCCCCGATTGTGATTTGCGATGATGTCTGGATTGGATTCAACGCGACGATCATGAAAGGCGTTACGATTGGCAAAGGCGCAATCATTGGGGCAGCAACTTTCATTACAAAGGATGTCCCGCCGTACGCGATCGTCGTTGGGAATCCTGCACGGCAAATCGGAACCGCCGCTGAGTAGGCGAGCACGGGGTCGCGAGGAAGCCACGAGCATATGCGCATTCTCAAGAAAATCAGAGATCGTCTTTTCTACGATCCGTATCGCGCCGTGGCGCGGAGCGGGAATATTCGGATGGGTGATTCGCAACTTGGCCCCCACTTTCGTGTGCGCTTCGATCTGCCGCGAGAGGATTTAGCGCTTCAGATCGGCGACCGCTGTCTGCTATTCAATGAATTTGCTTTTGAGAGTACCGAGGGCAAAATTATGGTGGGCGACGGAGTGTTCATCAACGCAAAAACCCAGGTAATTTCACGTTCCTCAATCGAGATCGGGAATGGGGTAACGATTGGATGGGGCTGTACGATCTACGATCATAACTCCCATTCGACTTCGTATTTGGATCGCATCGCAGATCAGAACCAGCAGTTGATAGATTTCCCCCTCGGCAACATGGTTGCAAACAAGGATTGGAATAACGTCGCATCCGCTCCCATCAAGATCTGCGACGACGCTTGGCTGGGGTTCGATGTGGTGGTTTTGAAGGGGGTAACCGTTGGAGAAGGCGCAATCGTAGGAGCACGCGCGGTCGTCACGAAGGACGTGCCCCCGTGGACGATCGCTGCGGGAAACCCCGCGCGTGTTGTGAAGGAAATACCACTTGAGCTACGAAAACAGTAACCGCGAAGTTGATAGGTCGTTTGCGCAACGCAGGGTTCTGGTAACCGGGGGAGGCGGCTTCATCGGCAGTCACCTTGTCCGGCGACTGGTGTCGCTGGGCGGTCATGTCGTTTCCCTGGGCGGAAATCGAGACGACGTAGAGCTCGTGGACGGCGCGCGTTATATCTTTGGCGATATTTCCCGCGACACGCTGGAAACCGTCGAGTTTGTCCCGCAGACGGTCTTTCATCTCGCCGGTGGCGCCTCAGTGGCGGCATCGCTGGCCGATCCTCCTTTGGATTTCCTGAATACGGTCTTCTCCACGATCCTATTGCTGGACTTTCTGCGCCGCCAATGGCCTCAGGCGCAGCTGGTTTATGTTTCCAGCGCTGCCATCTATGGAGAAGCTGCGCACAAAACGGCAAGTCACGATCTTGCATGCTTGCCGCTCTCGCCTTATGGAGTGCATAAAAAGCTGGTGGAGTCGCTGCTGCTGGACCACGCGCGCATGTATCAAACCCGGTCGGTGATCCTGCGTCCTTTTTCGGTATACGGACCAGGGCTGCGCAAGCAACTCCTGTGGGACGCCATGCAAAAGGTAAGCCATGGCGTCTTTGAGTTTTTTGGCTCCGGCCATGAATTGCGCGACTGGGTGTATGTTTCAGATCTCGTGGAGTGTCTCCTGAGGGCCAGTGAATTCGCCAGCACAGCCGTGCCGGTTCTTAACGCGGGTACGTGTCGTGCAGTGTCTGTTCGCGACGTGCTTACAGAATTGTTCAGCGTTGCCGGAGTGGATCACGCGCCCATCTTTATAGGCCAGCCCAAGGAGGGCGACCCCGACCGCCTGGTAGCCGAGGACTCAGCCGAAAATCTGCTTGGCCCTTTATTCCTGACGCCCCTGCCAGTTGGCCTAAGCGCTTACGTGACCTGGTTTCGCGGACGAGTTGTGCATGAATGACATGGCCTTAGCTGCATCGCTCAGAGGATCATGGCAACGCTGAGTCAATGACTTCTATAATCTGCTAGGCTGTTATCAGAAATATCCCGAACCTGAGGTGAAGCTTGATGGCGTCGCGCCCTTTTCCCAGGGTGTTGCGGTTATCAGGGCGACGCCTTAGAGAGTCATCCGAGCCTGCAACTGCGGCGAAGCGCCGGGCTTCTTGCCCGAAACAGCCTCGTTGATCTTGCAATTTGTGACAACGGCCATTCAATCCCAGCCATCGGTTTTCAAAGAGGTAAGTGTGCTTAAGAGCTTGGTTAAGAGATTTGCGGAGCGGCACGGATACGAGATTCTTGGGCCTAGTGGTGGTTCCTTTGCAACGCGTCGGTCATTGACAGGATTAATTCGACAGGAACAAATCAATCTTGTCCTGGACGTCGGAGCGAATACTGGACAATTCTCAGACAAGTTGTGGGCTGATGGCTACAGGGGACGGATCATCTCGTTCGAGCCGCTGGCATCGCCGCACGCAGAGTTGCGCAGCAAGGCAGAAAGATATCCCAATTGGACGATTGCGGAACGTACTGCGATTGGCGCGGAGAGAGGGTCGGTTGAAATTCACGTCTCAGGGAACAGCCAGAGCAGCTCAATTCTCGAAATGCTTCCCAGTCATTCCGAGTCAGTCCCTGAGTCGGCCTATGTGGGCTCGGAAACAGTGCCGGTTAGTCGTCTGGATGACCTCTGCACCCTCTCGTCGCATGATAGGGTGCTCTTGAAGATCGACGTCCAGGGATACGAGAGGCAGGTTCTCGAAGGTGCGCACCGCGTACTTTCGACTTGTCGCGCAGTGCACACTGAGATGTCGTTTCTGCCGTTATATGAAGGGCAAATTTTGGCCAGGGAGTTGTGGGACCTGCTGGTTGCTCAGGGATTCGAACCATGGTCGATGGAACCAGCCTTTCGCGATCCCGTAACCTACCGTACGCTGCAAATCGACGGAGTTTTTGTCCGGCGCAGTGCAAGATCGTAGAGATTGGGAAAATGTCCCTGCATCTGAATGGATTCTTTTGTCAAAAGCAAATGACGAATTACGGTTGATTTCAAGCCTCGCGGCGGCTCCACTTTCAAAAGGCTGTTGTATTGTCGAATTCCGATGGCGTGTAAAACAAAAGAGTTTCGGGGGTGTGCTTGATTAGGGCGGGCTTGATACTGTCGCTCAGAGGAGTGTGGCCGGGCCTCTTCAATTACTTCCATAATCTGCTGGCCTGTTATCAGAAATATCCCGACCCCGCGGTGAAGCTTGATGTCTTCACTCCCTTTCCGGAAGATTTTTCAAGATATCAGAGTGACGCCATAGAGATTCATCCGTGCCCCCAACTGTTGCGCCGTTTCCGGAACTATCCACGGAGCATCATGAAGAGGTTGCTTCGTTATGACCCCGTGTTGACCAGAGTCATGGAGCGGAATCGCATCGATCTGTTGACGCACTGCACATTGGGAAGGCAGACGAGAATTAATACGTTGCAGTGGATGGGGGATTTTCAACACAAAGTGATGCCTCAGTTCTTTAGCCAAGAAGTATGCATTGGGCGCGATTCCGATATCAGCAACGTTCGGTTGTGGGGCAACATTCTGCTCAGTAGTCACGCCGCCGCCAGCGACTTCCGGCGCTATTATCCGGAGCTAGCACAGGTGAAAACGCATATCCTGCATTTTTCCAGCGCAGAGGTTCTGAATATAGTGCTGCTCAGCCGTGCGGAACTTGAGATGCAATATCCGGTAAAGGAGCCGTATTTTTTTCTCCCAAACCAATTCTGGCAACACAAGAATCATGCGGTGGTAGTTGAGGCCCTACGCAGGACTCCGCCGGAAATTCGCGTGATCTGCACCGGTCCCATGCAGGATCACCGCGATCCGGCCTACGTGCCCAGCTTGATGGAAAAGGTAAAGCAGGCGGGAGTGGAGCATCGCTTTGTCTGTCTTGGGATCGTGCCGTACCCTACGCTGGTAAGCCTGATGCATCACTCGATAGCCGTTGTGCAACCATCGCTTTTTGAGGGATGGAGCACTACGGTGGAAGAATCCAAGGCGATGCGAAAGCAGATCGTCCTTTCCAACATCGACGTACACTTGGAGCAGGCTCCGGAGAGGGGAGTTTATTTCTCCCCGGATTCGCCGGAGGAGCTTGCTGCGTGTTTGAAACGCATCTACGCTGACTTCAGCCCGGCCCGGGAAGAGGGCTTCTCGGCGCAGCGCCCACTTTACAGGACGAGAATCGAGCGGGATTGGATCGAAGACTTCTCGCGGATATTAAACACGGTTTCTGGAACTTAAGGTCAGGTGATGGGAAGCGGGGAACGGAGGCACGAATACCAAAACCCGTCATTACAGGATTGATCTGCTCGAGTGAGCCCCCGAATCGACCATGCCCAATTCAAATGAGGCACGTGTAGTAAAAGACAACCCGCCGGCAGGCAGCGAACCTGCAACGTCCGCAGGTGCGCTCAGTAGGGGGGGCGTGTCTAGTCATCGGCCACGACGCCGCGCGAAAGCTTCTTTAGATTTCCTGCTGATGCTGTTCGTCGTGGTCATTTCTGGAAATCCGGTGCTCACGGCTCCAGAAGTAGACCGGTTTATTGCTTCGATCGCTGCGTTACTTCTTGGACTTGTCATTCTCCTCAAGAAAAGGCCTTCGGGTTCCCGTCGAGGGTTCTCTATTCTGGTGCTGTTCGGCACGATCACAGCGATACAGACGATCCACTTCAGCGCCTTCCCGGCATTCACAGTTCTCGGACTGCTGTGCCGTTTAGTGATCGCCTATTCGGCCGTGGTTCTGATTCGAGACCTCGCCGGAGCCTACGTACGAGTGATGCTGGGAGTGGCAAGTCTATGCCTGGTTTTCTATTTCCTTTATCAGACGGCCCAAGTGCTGGGCATCGACGTAGCCACACTCACAAAGCCGCTCGCACTTTATTCCGCCCCCAATGGGGAAAACTGGTCGATTCTTGTATACACATTCTTCACTGCTCCGCCGGACTCAACTCGAAACGCAGGGATGTTTTGGGAGCCAGGTGCGTTCGCTGGATACCTGAACCTGGCGTTGGTCTTTCTTTGCCTTATCCGCTCACGCTTCACAAAGAGGGGCTATTTCGTCCGCTTTGCAGTGCTGTCGGTGTGTCTCTTGACGACAAAATCGACGGTCGGTTACATCGCATATGCAGCGGTGCTCTGCCTGGAAGTAATGGCTCGAACGCGGCCTAGCGGGCGCTCCAAACTAATTGGATATCTGGGCGCGGGCTTCGTTCTCGCCCTGTTTTGCGCCCTGGCGGCAAATCAAGATTTTCTTGCCCCGAAGATCGAGCACAGTATCTTGGTTGCGACATCTCGCCCCGAGGGGTGGCGGGCAGACCGCATTGGGTCGATTCTGTTTGATCTTGACTACATTGCCGCAAGGCCGCTGACAGGATGGGGGATGCGTAACGAGACGCGGCTTGCGCTCGACCCTGAACTGACTGATGAGGAGATAAATGGTCGTGGCAACGGAATGTCGAATTTCGCGGCAACTTTCGGTCTCTTGGCGCTTGGGGTGTGGCTGGTTTCGACTCACAGAACGCTTCTGTTTCTGTCTCACCAGCGAAAGATTCTTGCCGCGCTGGGCTTGCTCGTTCTCGTCATATCATTGAATGGAGAGTGCTTCTTGAATTACCCTCTCTTTCTCGTGTTCTTCTTTTCCTTTAGGCCTGGGCGCAGATTGTCGCGTTTTTTGGTCTGGAGGCAGCCACGGTTGCTTTCACATGCCCCGAATAACGGCTAGTTTGACTAAACATCATCCGCGACACCTGAGAGGCGTCTGCCTGTCCATGCCAGTCACACAAGATCTCCAGGCAGATTTCGAGAACCGGCTATAACCAGTTAAGCGCGTTGAGCCTACAGCTCTGCAGTCTTTCAAGTGTTCGTGGTCCGTTTACCAATCAATTTGTGACAGATATCGGAGTGCCTGTCATGTCGTTCGAAATGAACCGAATTGCGGTGATCGTGTCGTGTTTCAACCGGAAGGACACAACGCTGGCGGGGCTTAGGTCTCTATTCAATCAGAAGCGTGTCGAACAGTTGAGCATCACGGTATTTTTGGTCGATGATGGCAGTACGGACGGAACGGCTGCGGCCGTTGCTGAATGCTTTCCTGCTGTGCGACTCCTGCATGGTGACGGTTCGCTCTGGTGGGCGGGTGCGATGCACAAAGCATTCGCCGCGGCAATGGCGGAAAGATACGACGGCTACATCTGGTGGAATGACGATACGGAGTTGATGGAAGACGCGCTGAGCCGCCTGGTGAATTGTGCGATCACGGTTGAGCCGGAACTGGGCCCGGCCATCATTGTGGGTACTACTTGCGATCCAGGTACCGGGAAGCCCACCTTTGGAGGCCATCGCCAGCGGAAGTCCGGGCTTCTGATTCAAATCGTCCACGTGGATCCAAATCCCAACAAGCCCGAGCGCGTTGATACCATGAATGGAAACTTCACCCTCATTCCCAGCGCGATCGCAAACACAATTGGTAACCTGGAACCCAGATTTCACCATCAGCTCGCCGACTTTGACTACGGTCGGCGTGCCGCTAAAGCGGGATTTCCTGTGATCCTCGCCCCCGGTTACTTCGGCCGGTGCAAGAACAATTCCGCCGCGAAAACCTACAGAGACGGTACCATTCCGCTTTCTGCGCGCTGGAAAAGCCTGATGTCACCGCGAGGAGCAATTCCACGTGAGTGGCTGCTCTATACAAGCCGGCATTACGGATGGCGCTGGCCGCTGTACTTTATCTCTCCCTACGTTAAGGTGCTCTTCCCGGGAATCACTTCTGGCAAATAACACCGATCTGGGGAACACACGACTAAATGGTGAAATAACACCTTTTCTGTCCAGACCTTGAAGAGATTCGGCGCATAGCTTCCTACCGAAAAGTGCAGCCCCGCCTTTTTTTCAGGGGTCGGCATTCCGGGCCTGCGAAATCGAATCACATACCCCGCGTTCGAATCATTGAGTATGATGAAAGATCAGCATGAGCGACATCTCAAAAATAGTTATATTTCAGGGCTTCATTCCTCCTTACCGGCTTCCTCTGTTCAGCGAACTCAGCAAGCAGATTCCGGATATTCAGTTTATTGTCGCTTCACCCATGGAATTCAATCGTCAATGGCCGGCCAATTTTGGAAAGCTGAATGTCATCGTTCAGAGGAGCATCAGTGTCCGCATGTGGTGGCGGACGCAGGATTTCAAGGAGCTGATGCCGGTGAATCTACCCATCGACAGCTTGAAATTGCTCTTTCGGTTACGACCCCAAGTCATTGTGTGTCCGCATTTCGGCGCCCAAACCTGTTGGGCTGCTCTGTATAAGATTCTGCGACCTCGGACGCGATTGATCATTTGGGCGACAGCGTCTGAGAAAACAGAAGCTGGCCGCGGCTGGTTCCGTACAACGCTTCGCAGAATCATGGTAGCGTGTGCCGATGCCGCCGTCGTAAACGGCAAGAGCGGTCAGAATTACGTCCGGACACTCGGCATGGCCGATGAACGAATGTGGACCGTCCCTTATACCATTGATCATTCCGCCTTTCGTCGTTCGGATGGGCCGACTTCGCGTCGAACCGCTGCACATTCGCTGCTTTATGTTGGTCAATTGATCCCCCGCAAGGGCCTGGATCGTTTTCTGCGCGTGCTCAGTGACTTTTTGCTTCAGCGTCCAGGGACCGAGTGCTTGTTTGAAATCGCTGGTACCGGCCCTCAGAGAAAAGAACTAGAGAAGATTCCGACCCCTCGGAACCTGAGCGTGCGGTTTCTCGATGGCCTCGGGTATGATCAGTTACCGGCCGTTTACGCCAGAGCGGGTATTTTTGTGTTTCCAACCATGGCGGATGAGTGGGGAGTCGTTGTTAACGAGGCTCTCGCCTCAGGCCTGCCGGTGCTGGGGAGCGTGTACAGCCAAGCTGTCGAGGAATTGATTCGCGACGGGGTAAATGGATGGAAGTTTCGGCCGGACGACGATGCAGATGTTATCCGCGCGCTAAGCAAAGTCTTCTCGTTGACGCCAGACGAAGTGGAGACAATGCGCGCCCAGTGCCGGGAGAGCATTGAAGCCATCACGCCTGCAGCAACGGCTGCGAAGATTTCTCTTGCTATAACTAATTCATCGACAGCGCCATCTCGCCAGAGTGAGGCCACCAGAAGCCGGCTTTCTCAATGATGAAGTGAAGCTTTGGTGAGTGAGCACTCCACAGCACCCCTTGCAATGGAATCCTATGCGAGTATTGATGGTTCATAATTTTTACGGAATGGAAAGCCCCAGCGGGGAAAACGTCTCCTATCTTGCTGAGCGCGATCTCTTAATGCGACGGGGCGTAGATGTGACAGAGTTCGTACGGCACAGCGACAGTATTCGTTCCCGCGGCTCCCTGGGAACCATCATTGGAGGCGCCCTCACCCCGTGGAACATGAGCACTGCTTTGCAGATCAGGGCGCTAGCTAAGTTGACGAATCCGGATGTTGTACATGTTCATAACACTTTTCCATTGATCTCTCCCGCAATATTCTGGTCTCTCAGAAATCTGCCCTGCGCGAACGTCTTGACACTTCATAACTACCGGCTTTTTTGTTCGGCGGGCATACCCATGAGAGGTGGCGAGGTTTGCACGATTTGTCTCGACACTCGCAGCGCGATTCCGGGGCTCAGACATGCCTGCTATCGCGGAAGCGTGGTCGCCACGATGCCCCTTGCGGTTTCCATTTCGCTTCACAGAAGGATGGGGACGTGGAACAAATGTGTCGACGCGTTTATTGCACTAACGAACTATCAACGCAACCTCGTAGTCAACGCGGGACTGCCGCGAGACCGAGTTTATGTCAAGCCGCATTTTTACCCTGGCTCGCCTTCCGAGATCCCTTGGAGTGGTCGAGACGACAGGGCTCTATTTGTCGGTCGGTTAAGTCCGCAGAAAGGTCACGCAACCCTGCTGCGAGCGTGGGCATTACTGGGAGAATCGGCGCCTGCGCTCGACATTATTGGAGACGGTCCGGATCGAGGCATCCTGGAGGCCGAGATCAAGATGCATCGTCTGAGCCGGGTGCGCCTGCTGGGCCAGCTGAGCTTCAGTGAAACGCAAGAAAGAATCGCGAGATCGAAACTTCTCGTCGTGCCGTCCACATGCTTTGAAGGTTTTCCGATGGTGATTCGAGAGGCCTTTGCCTACGGTGTGCCGGTTGCCGCGTCCCGCATTGGAGCATTGATGGAGTTGGTCGACGATGGCGTCAACGGGGCTCTGTTCCAAGTGAATGCGGCGGATGAGCTTGCAGCGCTCGTTCGCCGCTTGTGGGATAACCCGGCAACCTTGGAGCGCATGTCGGAGATGGCGCGACAGAGCTATCTGCGGGCGTATACTGAAGGCGCCAACGGTGAGATTCTTCAGGCAATTTACAACTCAGCCATGGTAGCGAGGGCCGAACGCAATTGAGGGAACTCGGTGTGGAATACACCCTCTTTTGCATGAGAACAGCTTTGTGCAAGCGCACCATTTGTCTCAGCCTGGAAGTTGTTTCTCTTCGTGAACACCTGTCGTCTTATGCAGGGTCACCGATGGCATTAGGAACCGATGACGATTGAAACACAGCTTCCGAAATCGAACGAGGGCGGCGAATTTCCCCCCGTGGAACCGGTCGTCGCGCTCGCTGCCGAACAGGAAGATGAGCCTCTTCTGTACGATGTCCTCAATGTCCTAATCGACCTAGCAGAGCGGAAGAATCTCATTTTCGGCATCACGGCGATCTTCGCTGTTCTCGCGATCGTGATCTCGCTCCTTTTGCCATCGCGGTATACGGCGACTGTAACGGTGCTGCCCCCGCAGCAGAACTCCTCCTTGACTGGCGTACTTGCCTCGCAACTTGGCTCGCTTAGTGGAGTAGCTGCGTTGGCATCAGGCGGAAGCAATCTACTCAAGAACCCGAACGACATGGTTGTAGCCATGTTCAAAAGTCGCACCGTTGAGGATGCGATGATCAAGGATTTCGGTCTGATGCAGGAGTACCACCAACGGAACCTCTCTGATACGCGTAAGGACTTTGAGCGCTATGCGATTGTGGACGGTAGCGGCAAGGACGGACTGATCCACATTTCGGTCGAAGACCGCGATCCCCGGCGAGCCGCCGATCTTGCCAACGGGTACGTTGATCAGTTCCGCGACCTGTCTCAAAATCTGGCCATCACCGAGGCAGGACAGCGACGGATGTTCTTCGAGCAGCAACTCAAGCAAGCGAATCAGAACCTGGGAGACGCGGAAGAAGCCCTGAAGGAGACGGAGCAAAAGACGGGATTGATCCAGCTTGATAGCCAGGCACGCGCGCTCATTGAATCGGCCGCCGCATTGCGCGCTCAGATCACGGCCAGGGAAGTGCAGATTCAGGGCATGCAGACCTACGCCACGGGCGAGAACGCTCAACTGGTCGAGGCCCAGAAGGAATTGGATGGTCTGCGCGCGCAGTTGGCCAAACTCGGCGGCAACGGCGATAACCCTGAAGGAATCATTGTCCCTAAGGGCCAGATGACCGAGGCAGGTATGGAATACGTTCGCAAACTGCGCGACGTAAAGTACTACGAGACTATTTTCGACATCCTCGCCCGGCAGTTCGAGATCGCTAAATTGGACGAGGCCAAACAGGGAGCGCTCATTCAGGTTGTCGACCCTGCTATTCCACCTGACAAGCGATCCTCCCCGAAGCGCACCTTCATGGTACTCGGTGCTTGCCTGTGCGGGTTGTTCGTCGGAGTTCTTGTGGCCGAGCTTCAGGCTATTCTTATGCGGTTAAAGGCCGATCCTGAAATGAGCACCAAACTGATCTTCCTGCGGAAGGCTCTCAGCTTTAGGAACTAGGCGGTGCCCGTTCGTTCTTCTGAAGAGTTGGATTCGAAGGCACGAGACTGGTGCCAACGGTATCGTGCGCCGGTACGTAGACTCCGCATGGCCGCGACAGCGGATGGCGTAGGCCGAGGGAGTGAACGCAAACCAGTTCTTTGCGTGGCGGCGAGCCGCACTCTGTCGTCGCCCGTGTTCCTGCTGCCTACGTGAAGGAAGGATTCACTCCGAAAGACGCGGTTCGTTATGAGGCAGCCCCACGAGCGTCCTCTAGAAGACAAACCAGGAAAGGCCTGCAACCTTCCGGGAGAATCTTGGTTCGTTAAACTATAGGGTAAGGAGGTGCAGGTGAGTTTTCGGCTGTTCCTTTTGGTTGCAGTTTTTCCCGCAGCGTGCGTGTGGTGCGGCGCCGAAGGGCAAAACGTCAACTCCATGTCCCCTCCACTTGACTCTCATCTGGATGCATCGATGGCTCAAATGGACGGGCAAGGCTCCGTTTATGTGCCGCTCGACAATTGGGTCTACCCCGCACTCGACCGGTTGCATGCGCTCGGCTATGTGGACACTGCCTATCTCGGACTTCGCCCCTGGACCCGCTCGAGCGTCGCTCACATCCTTGAGCTCAGCGCCGACGCGATCGAGTCCGACAAAAGCAACGATGAGGCGCGATCGATCTATAAAGCCCTGGTGCGCGAGTTCACGCCCGACATTGATCGCGGCACTGGCGATGCGCATCCGCGGGTTGAGCTTGAGAGCATCTACACGCAGATGCGCGGCATCAGTGGCACGCCGCTGCACGACAGCTTTCACCTGGGCCAGTCCATCGTCGATGACTACGGCCGGCCCTATGAGGGCGGCTTCAGCAACTACAGCGGCTTCAGCGCACGCGCCGAGGCGGGACGTTTCGCGCTCTACTTTCGCGGCGAAATCCAGCATGCCCCTGCGGCGGCTGGATACTCGGCCACATTAGCAGCGTTTCTGTCCAACTGTATTGACGGCATTCCCTCGTCGGGCTTTTCCAACACAACCACGAGCGATTTACCAAACTCTCTCTGTGCCGACGGCGTTCCTTCGGGCACCGTCCCGCGACAGGACACGATCCCGGAGGGTCCGATTGCTGTGTCGAACGGCGTTCGGGTGATGGAGGCCACGCTCTCCTATCATCTTTTGGGGCATGAGGTTTCATTCGGCAAGGACGACCACTGGCTTGGCCCGGACAAGGGGGCATCGATGCTGTGGGGCAACAATGCCGAAAACATCTACGAATTTCAAATCAACCGCACCGAACCGCTGCGTATCCCAGGCCTCTCGCGGTTTACCGGCCCATTCCGATACGACTTTTTCGTGGGTAGCTTGCAAGGCCATACCTTGGTGCCCAATCCTGTGTATCAAGCAACACCATCTTCTTCCTTTGCAAATGTCGCCAATCCGGGTAATCCCTGGGTTCACATGGAAAAGATCAGCTTCAAGCCTACGCGCGATCTGGAGTTTGGCTTCGATCGCATGACCATTTGGGGCGGCGCGGGTCATGCTCCCATTACGATCCACACTTTCTTGCACAGCTTCTTCAGCTTCCAAAACGTCTCTGGTACCGAAAAGAACGGAAGAGACGATCCTGGGTATCGCTTGGGCACCTTCGATTTCACATGGAGGCTTCCGTTCCTCACTCACTGGGTCACGCTTTATACCGACTCACTGGTGCACGACGACGTGAGCCCGATCAGCGCCCCGCACCGCGCCGGCGTTCATCCCGGAATCTATCTCGCGCGCTTCCCTGGCCTCGAACATCTGGATTTGCGGCTTGAGGGGGCCAGCACCGACACCCCCAGCTCATCGTTCCAAAGCGGTCAGTTTCTTTACTGGGAACGCGTTCAGCGCCAGGGCCCCACGAACAAGGGTTTCCTGGTGGGCGACTGGGTCGGGCGTCAAGGTAAGGGTGGCCAGGCATGGCTCACGTATCACCTCTCTCCGCGAGAGGAGGTGCAATTCCAATATCGCAATGCCAAGGCTGCAAGCGCGTTCATTCCCGGTGGCACCACACAGAACGACTTTGCCGTGCAGGTCGTGAAGCGCGTGCAGAAGAATTTTGAAATCCGCGGCTGGGTGCAATACGAGCGCTGGAAGGCTCCGATTTACGAGCCGGGGATCCAGAGCGATACTACGGCCACTCTCCAGCTGACGTGGTTCGCACCGGAACCAAAGTAGACGCGAACGTAGATGTCCAGGCGCTCGCTTTCGTGAAGATCCAATTCAACTCGCATCTGTCCGAAAACCTCAGCGACTTGCCGGACGTGGCGGGGTGCGGCTGATTTAGGCAGGATCGACGGAATCGCCCGAGCCCCTTGAGAAATCGAGGGGCTTTTCGTTTTTGCGGACTTCCGTTCTCGTAAGATTGGTTTGAGAAGCCAGTTCGAGTCCCTTCGTCGGCACAAAATCTTCCAAAGGCAATTTAGCCAGCGAGGTCCTTCATCCGCTGCGGCACACTCGGAATTTCGCCTGCGGACTCCCGCTACGCACACGCCGGCAAAACGCGAATTAGGAGCTGCATGGGCTAGAATGGCCTGAGTCCCCCCGGAGGCCCTTATGAAACCTGCGCAGAAGCGCGCGTTGGCGGTGTTGCTGAGCCTTCCCTTCGTTGCTTTGCCTGTGTTCGCGCAAGCGCCGGCCGCGCCTTCGATATTTGACTCGGCTGAGCTCAACGTGACGCCTTCGCCCGCATCGACTTCAGAGTTGAGCCTGCCCGCCGGAACTTCCGTTGTGGACTTCGACATCTGGCCCACAGGCGCGGATGCGGTCATCCTGCTCCGCGACAAATCCGGCTACCACGTGGTTAGCTGGCACGTAGGCGACACGAGCGCCGTTCCACTCCTCGCTCTCCCCGCGACCTTCACCGCCGCTTCGCTTACCGTCCATCCCATGGGCCAGCGCTTTTTCGTCGAAGGGAAAACCGGCCAGCAATCCCAGATTCTGGCGGTCGACAACGTAAACGGAAGCTGGACCCAGCACTCCGTCTATCAAACATCCGCTGATGTGCGCCGCCTTCTCGTCGCCCCGCGGCCCTTTGAGACCGGCTATAACGACACAACGGAACAAGCCATCGAGAGTTACCGGATTTTCTTCGCCGAACGCCTGCCGAGCGGCGTGTACTCCACGCGTTCGATCACTGAAGACGGCCAGCGCGAATACCAGGTGATTGGCCCTCAAGCCACCTATGTCAAGATTCCCGACGAAAACGAAGATCCAACTCCAAACTTCGTCCCATCGGCGCTGCCGGAATCCTTTCATCCAGACGGGCATTTGCTGATTTGGGAGGATGGCAATGGCTGTTTTGAGCAGCTTGCCTACGCGGGCCAGAATTGGGATAAGCCATCGCATATAGTAGGCAATCCATGCGGCGGATCGCTCACGGTGACCCCGAATGGCGCGGCTCTGCTGCATTGGAAAAGCGGCGTGCCGGGCGTGGCCGTGATCGGCGACCATGGCAGCACAACTTCAACGCAGGCCGCCGGCTATCAGTTCATTTCCACGCCTTCTTCTGTGCCCGACGGCAAAGGCGTCATCGGACTAGTGGAGAAGACGGGCGCGCAGGCGCTGGTCTACGTGCCGATTGAAGTTCCGCTGGCCGATGTGATGAATGCGTGGATGTTTACCCAGGACGCAGCCGACCGCGACAGCTACACAGCCAAAGCCGGGCTGCTTCGCACAACCGGCGATGACCAGATGTACGAGCTCTACGACTCGGAATCGTACGCCTGCGGCCAATTCGATAGTGCTACGCCAACGCGGCCTTACCTTGTGACCACCGACATTTTCTGGGAGCTGGTGGCGTCGGCCTACGAAGGCACATTCATCGTGGAGGAGCGCCAGCAGGCGATGCCTGCGTTCTGGGCGTTTGTTAGTACAGCGCGCCAGTCGCTCGACGCGAGCGCGCCGGCTTCAAAGTGGGCAGTGGCCTTCAATGCAGTCGCGGATTCAGAGAGCGCAACGAGCGCTTCCGACGCCGAGGCTCTGCACATCCAGCAAGCGAAAGGGACATTTAATTCGCCGGTCTTCGGCAAGGTGTTCGATTTTACCGAACTGACGCCGCGCGGTTATTACACCGCTACGCCGGAGATGCAGGAGTACTTCAAAGCAGTTCATTACCTGACTTCGGTTTCTGCTGCGATCGACGCAACTCCGTTGAATTCGCTGCCCGACGATGTGAAAGCGAAAGCACTGCAGTGGATCGCAGCCTACACCGCCTACATCGCGCCCAGCCGCTCGCCGCTGGTGTGGAATTCCGGAGCATTTGTTCCACCCGCATTTGCGCTTCATCCCGGCGCCAGCCCGCAGATTTTTCCCCTCTCATGGGGCTTTGACAACGAGGTGCTGCTCTCGACCGTCTACCATTCCGATTGGCCTGCCGCCGAACAGATCACCGGGACTAAAGGCCCGCGTGGTTTGCCTTCGGGTCTCGATCTGGCGGCAGCCCTGGGCAGCGGCTACGCGCGCTCGTTGCTGAAGACCGACCTTGCGTCGTATCCCGCGCTCGGTCCCGTGCTCGATGCGCTTCATGGGCGTCAGCCCCAAAGCGCAGCGCAGCCGGAACTTTATGACGCCTGGATCAACGCGCTGGCCGTGCAGTGGGCCGACGATGCAACCTTTCCCGGCAACGCGACGGACACACTTTGGAATGCGAAAAGAATCCAGACCGGTCTCGCTTCCTGGGCCACGCTGCGCCATGCAACCGTGCTGGTGAACGAGAGAAGCACAGCGGAATGCGGCGAGGGAGGCTTTGAGGCAATAGTCCTGCGTCCGCCAAGAGGCTATGTGGAGCCGGACCCGAAGACCTTCGAAGCCATTGCATCCCTCTTCGACCAGATGCAACAGGTGGTCGCGAAGTCGGCGAACTTTACCGGAAGTTTTCCGCAGGACCCATCGGAAACCGAGGATTCTTCGGGCGATCAGACAGCACAGCCGTTACAAGCGGGCATTATCCGCCGTCTTCAGGCAACCGCAAGCAAGACGCGCCTCTTCGAGACGATGGCCCTGAAGGAATTGCAGAATCAGCCGCTCGCGGATAGCGATTATGACGAGATTCTGCATGTGGGTGCTGTTGCCGAGCACGACTTCCTGATTTACAACAGTCTTGCCAGCGCAGACCTCGCGCTCTCCACACCCAACCCGATCATGAAGATTGCCGATGTCGCCGGCGGCGGCGAAGTGCCGTACCTCGAAGCCGCAGTCGGCCGTCCGCTCGAGTGGGATCAGGTGGTTCCATACTTTGGCCGCCGCGAAATTGTGAAGGGCAGCATTTACTCGTACTACGAGTTCCCGTCGTCCACGCCGCTCACGGACCTCGCCTGGGCCGGAAAGCCCGCCAACCCCGACGCCGATCCTGTGAAGCCATCCCCGGCAGACAAAGCGGTCCCCGGCAAAGTCGAGGTCCAGGCCCATCCGGCGTGGGTCAACTCGTTCATCTCCCGGGAGACTCTGTCATGTCCGGCAGAACCGCCCTTCTAGCAGCCGCGACACTTCTCATTCCGCTCGCGGCCGCGGCGCAGCCTGCCCCCGGCGATTTCCGCTTGCTCTTCACCGGCGACGTGATGATGTCGCGCCTTGTGCGCGCAGAGATCGACCAGCGCAAGACGAGCCCGTGGACTGGCTTTTCTGACCTCTTCTTGAGCGCCGCTCTCGTCGGCGGCAACTTCGAAGGCGCTCTAGGCGACCCGGCAAAATGTCCCGCGGAAAACAAGCTGTGCTTCGCCGTGCCTGACTCCGCCGCCGAATTGATGAAGCAAGCCGGTTTCCGTTTGGTCACCGCGGAGAACAACCACTCCGGCGACCTGGGCCCGGCGGGGCGAAGTGAGACACGCGCTGCATTCCAGCAGAGCGGCCTGCTGGCGCTGGACTTTGACAGCTCCCCGCAGTTCTTTCGCTTCGGTGAATTGACGGTTGGCTTTGTTGCGGTCACAACCATCAGGGCCGCCGATGGCCGCACCGAGCAAGTCCCTTCGGTCGAGCTGGCGCAGAAGCTGCGGCTCGCCCGCCAGTTGGCGAACCTCGTTGTTGTATCCATTCATTGGGGCAACGAACTGCAGGATTGGCCAACCGATGCACAGCAGCAGCAGGCACGCTGGCTGGTCGAGCACGGAGCGGACCTGATCGTCGGGCATCATCCTCATGTCGTCCAGGCTCCCGCATGCGTCGAGGGCAGGCCGGTCTTCTTCTCACTCGGCAACCATCTATTCGATCAGAAATATGCCGAGACAAAGGACGGCCTCATCGCCGACTGCCGCATCCACGACGGCCGCCTGCTGTGCGGAGCACTTGCCACGCACACCGACGAGGCTACGGCCTATCCAAAGTTGACAGGCAGAAATGCAGCAGCCGATCAGGCTCTCGCAGCCTGTTCTCCGCAGCTTGGTCCCGGCGCGCAAATCGACGGAGTCACGATTCGCCCCGAACCATGGTCGCCCGACCAACCGCTGAATGGAATCATCCTCGATGGCTACAAGATCGATGGCGACGGGGCGGAAAAGCTCGTCTGGCAATCAAGACGCCAGGCCCTCGTCTCCCTGCAGCTGGTCACTTCCATGGCAGCCGAACCAATGCTGCTCTCACTCGAACGCCATAACTCATCCATTGACGATGAGGTGGGCCTGCGGCCTTATGTCTATGCCGTCGGTCCCCACGGCCTGATTGCGCGATGGCGAGGCTCTGCCCTGGCTTGGCCGCTGATCGATGCCGTGGAATCAAAAGACGGTGTCCTTTGCGCGCTGCATCGCGGCGACTCGTTCCTGCTGCCCGATCCCGCCACCAAAACAACTCGGATCGCGGCCTACCGATGGAACGGATTCGGCTTTACCGGCGTCGAGACTCCACCGGAATGCGAGCCGGTCCTTCGCCAGTCCATTCAATGATGTCTCTTCGCGTACCCAATTCTGGGATCAAGCGGCCCGGGCAGCTCACCACGCGGTTTCGGCGATCAGGACGGGCGGTCCGGCTTTGCCATCGATCACTTCAGTCTTCAGGACCATCTCAAAATTCTTATTCTCCCGGCCCGGAGGCAGTTGCCTGGCGAGCTGCTCCAGATACTGGGGTGTGGCGGCAAAGGCGCCTGCGGCTTTAGTGCCAAAGGGACCAAGGTACGCAAGAACCCTTCCGGCGTCCGAGGCTCTTACCAGGTATGCACCGCAATAACCGAAGGCGCGCCTGTCTTGGCGTTGATTACGCCCACCTTCAGCACCACCTCGATGTTTCGGTTTGCAAACTTGCCGCCCAACTGCTGCTCAAGCAGCTCCAGGTAATGCGGGCTGGTGGCAAACTGCGCAGCAGCTTCGGTTCCGTTGCGGCCGAGCCCGGCCATCGCCATCACCCATCCGTCGACATTCGGGTCGCGAAAACGCGCCACCACGGCGTAATCGTCGGCGCTTGAATAGGGAATCGATTCGTCGCGCTCCCAGCCGACCTTCGGATTCATCCCGTCTACGATTCTCGCCTGCGGGTCTGGCAAGAAATGGAATCGCAGCGGCTCCAGCAGACGGAGCGTCCATTGGTTGTTGTATGCGCCAATCAGCGCGATCGAATGTTCGCGCAAATCCGTGAGGGTAGTCCAGGGAGACGCAATCAACTGCGTACTCGCCCCCGAACGCTCGATCGCTTCGTCGATTTGCGCGATCGCCGAAGCAGATTGGATGGAAACAAACGGATAATCGACGTTTCCGTTTGTTCCTGCCGTGATGACACCTGAATACTTGTCCTGCGCAAACACCACGCTGCCTGTGCAGAGTATGACAGACCGCTGATCGCGCGTGAGCGGTGCCCAGAAGTCGTCCACAACCGATTCAGAATGAACGGAGCGATGCGTCCAGAAGAATTCCACGCCGATCGCAACCATCACAATCAGGGCCAGCCCCAGCAACCTCTCAAGAATCAGGTGGCGCCGCGCGAGCGGTAGGCTCCCGATGGGTTCCTGCGGCCGTGCCGGCGGGAGAGGCCGAACTGTTTCTGCAGATTTTAAAGCCGCTCTGAATTCCAGCGTTCCACCGGCCAAGTCCAGGGGCTCGTCAGGTTTCAGGATTGTTCCCGCTTCGTAGCCTCCATTGACTACAGGGTCTTCGGGCCTGTCGTGTTCTCGCAGAAACACCGGAACATAGGAGCCAGCCGGAAGAAAAATGCGAATGCTGGAGTTCCTGCCTTCCTCGTGATAGAAGAGCAGGAGCCGCTTGCGCACCTCACCGGCGGTATATCGAACCACGGTGTCTGCGTTCGTGTCGTAGGTGGCGGGCCGATCGAAAACCTCGACGCCAAGCGTCCGCTCCTTGAGCAGATCTGATTTCCCGGCCAACGTGTGCTCGACAATGTACTTGAGCAGCGCAGGGTAGCGCTTGCTGTTGGAGAAGTGCGAACTGGCCAAAACGGTGTGCAACTCGCGGATGACGGCGTCGCATTCATGCTGAGTCTGCGGATGCCATCCGTCCGCCGCTGTATCGGTTCTGCTCATTCCCCTCCAGTTCACCGAATCATACTCGCCCGTTTCGCGGCTTGCAAGGACGTTTGACACAAGAAAAATTACGATGCTAACGTCCTCATTTCAAGCGAGATAGATTCGGCAGACAGAACCAAACGGTGAGTCACTTGCCAGTGGGACATTGCAAAGCCGAGTATTGGCCCGTTTTGGTAAACGGCGCAAGACTGAGCGCGAATTGCGAGATGCAGTTGGAGTGTCTGGAGGCTCGCCTGACTAAGCTATGAGGCGCCAGGGGCCGATCCCGACTCGACGAAGTTCGCGCCTTCAAGGTAGTCGCGTGGAATTCACAACCATACGAATGACGAAATCGGAACCAAAGAAACACTCGGAGGCAATATGAACATACGCAGTCTGGCAGGAAGCGCGGGCGCTCGAGTCGTTATGGCCCTCGTCTTGATTCTCACGGGCAGCATCGCCGCGTTCGGACAGCAGGTCACCGGAACCATCGTGGGCACAGTGAAGGATCCACAAGGCTCGGTGGTGAACACGGCCACCGTGAAGGCAACCAATGTGGATACGGGGTATTCGCGGTCGGCGCCGACAAACGGCTATGGGGAATACCGTATCGATTACCTTCCCGTGGGCAAGTACGCCGTGGAGGCCACGGCGGCCGGTTTTGAGCGCTTTGTACAGAAGAATATCGCCCTCGACGTCGACCAGACGCTGACGGTGGATATCTCGCTCGCCGTGGGCGCGCAGTCTCAGACCGTCACCGTCACTGAGGCTCCGCCAGCGGTCAATACGTCCGACGCGGTATTGGGCGTGACCCTCGAGCCCAATGACATCATCAGCCTGCCCATGGTCAACCGCAACATCTACTCCGAGGTTTCACTCACACCCGGTGTGATGGCCAATAACAACAGTTCCACCTCGAACCCCTCCGGCAACCCCACGATGGCCACGGGGCTGTACGTCGAGGATGTGCAGATCAACGGCTCCATCGACTGGGGCAATGCGGCGGTGGCTTTTTATCTGGATGGCGGCAACAACATCACCGGCATGCGCAACTACGGCAACCCGTCGCCCAACCCTGACGCAGTGGAGGAGTTTCGCGTAGAGACCAGCGCATTCGGCGCGCAATACGGCCAGTTTTCCGCGGCTGTGGTCTCGGTGATCACCAAGTCGGGAACAAACCAGTGGCATGGCGGTCTTTTCGAGTTCAACCGCAACACCGACTTCAACGCCAACAGTTGGCAACCGGCACACAACGCCGCCGGCAAGATCATCGTTACGCCCTACCACCGCAACCAGTTTGGCGGTGACGTGGGCGGGCCGGTTAAGAAGGACAAGGCCTTCTTCTTCTTCAGCTATGGCGGTTTGCGCCAGATAACCGATGCGGTGTTTACCGGCGCCATCACGCCTACGGCGGCCGAGCGCCTCGGCGACTTTACCGCGGACACCTTCACGGTCTACACGCCGGGTACCGCGCATGTCGCCGCGAACCAGGTGGATGGAACGAATAGCAGCTCCAATTGCCTGGTTGCCAAACTGAACTGCATACCCCAGGCCCTGCTGGACACGACCATTTCCAACATGGACAACATAAGCAACACCATCGGCTCGTCCATCCCGCTCCCTAACGTCCCCGGCAGTCTCACCAACCCGACGAAAGGAGGCGGGACTTACGCAGGTCTCTTCCCCATCCCGGCAACCGAAAACGAATACCTTGGCAAGTATGACCAGAACCTCGGCGAGAAGGACCATATAGTAGCGACCTACTTCTATTCGAAGAACGTGCTGGGCAACTCCCCGGGCGGCAACGTCCCGTGGACCGTCAATAACAACGTCTCGGCTGGCACCAATATCAACCTGAGCGACGTTCACACTTTCAGCGCCAACACAGCCAATCAGACCTGGCTCACGTACACGCGGGCGGCGGGCGGACGCGTCAACCTGCCGGTCACCGGCCCGGCGTCGCAGACCCTGACATCGTACGGCTCGAACTTTCTCCTCCAGGGACCGCCCTCTTTGCCCACCATCGCAGAAACCAATTTCTCTGCGACCGCGACCAATGCGGGTCCGTTCACGGGTTCTGACAACTATGAGTTGCGCGACATGGTCAGCTTGGTCA
The DNA here is from genome assembly GCA_963835355.1 of uncultured Acidobacteriaceae bacterium. GTDB lineage: Bacteria > Acidobacteriota > Terriglobia > Terriglobales > Acidobacteriaceae > Telmatobacter. Next base: position 739,349 of record CAWIFE010000008.1, read on the forward strand.
AGGGCAAACATAGCCTCTTTATGGGCGGCGAATTCGGTCTGGACAAGACCATGTTCGATGCCAATCTGCTGAACTTTGGCAGCATCAGCTTTGCCACCTCCGCTCCCACTTCTACGGGCAATGTGACTTCCGACTGGGTTACCGGCCAGGCCTCCTCGTTTGAACAGGACTCACCGTACACCACCCACCTGAGCACATGGCACTACGCGGCGTTTGCGCAGGACAACTACCGCGTCACCCCCCGGTTTACGGCCAACATTGGCATCCGGTGGGACATTGATACGCCTCCTGTCGATCCCCATAACCGGACCGAGTCGTTCGTTCCCGGCCAACAATCCACTGTGGCCCCACTCGCGCCCAAGGGCCTTGTGTTCCCAGGTGATGCGGGCGTCGGCCGCGGCATCATCTCCACGAAGTACTACCACGTTTCGCCGCGCCTCGGCTTCGCGTGGGACCCGTTTGGTGACGGCAAGACCTCCATTCGCGGCGGCGCGGGTATCTTCTTCGGCAATGTCGCCGGCAACCAGTGGAACCAGCCCGGCAATGCCATTCCATTCGCCCTGCGTCCGCAGACCGGCGAGGGTCCCCTCAACTCCATCACCAGTATCTACTCGACGCCGGGAGACTTCCCCTCGACTGCGTCGGGTGGCGGCCTGTTCCCGTACACCTATAAGGCAAGCGCGCCCGTATTCATCTCCGGGCCCGGCGGCGCAACCGAAGCCATCACCACGCACTTCAAATATCCCTACATCTACCAGTTCAATCTCTCCGTGCAGCGGCAGTTGCCCGGCCGGGTAACCCTGACGACGGCGTATGTGGCCGCTCTCTCGCACCAACTGTCCACATTTATTGATGCCAACTACTCGCCGTATTCGACCGCCTTCGGTGCGCCAAGCACTTCGGCAACCAGCGTCGCCGACCGGCGTCAGTTCGATCCGTGCGTCGGAGCTTGTCCTACCGGCGCGGCCGCCATCAACAACGGCACCGGCGTCCTGGGAGCGGGGATCATCGATCTGCTCTCAGACCTGACAGGCAGTTACCACTCCCTGCAAGTCTCCGTGACCAAGCAGCTCTCCGGTAGCTTCAGCGCCGGCGGTTACTATGTCTGGAGCCACGCCCTCGATAGCTTCGAAGGGTCTGAAGATGGAATTGCGAACCCGCAGGATTCCGGCTACTTGGGCGCTCCCTTCACCTCAAGCAACAACTCTTTGGGCGCCGCCGGCGGCGGAATTCAGGAGGAATATGGGAGTATGAATGCCGACGTGCGCAACGCCGCCGCGATCTCCGGCACATGGAACATCGACTACTTCCACGGCGAGAACAATATCGTCAAGGAAGTGGTCAATGGCTGGCAGATCGCGCCCATTCTCATTGTGCACAGCGGCGGGGTGTTCTCGGCAACCACAGGGGCCAACAAGAGCTTTGACAGCTCCAACGCTCAGCGCCCGGATGCTGTGGCCGGCCAAAACCCCGTGCTCAGCGCGCACCGCTGCCGCGTTTGCACCCCCGCGTCCGGGTCGAACGAGGTGACTGCGTGGTTCAATACGGCAGCTTTCACACCGAACGGGGTCGGCGTCGCTGGGGGCATCGGCCCAGGCGGCGCGGACGGCAACGTGGCCCGCAACAGCCTCTTTGGACCCGGTTTCAAGGATCTCGACCTGGGGATCTTCCGCAACATTAAGTTCGAGCGGGGATGGGTGTTCCAGCTCCGCGGCGAAGCCACCAACGCCTTAAACTGGGTCAGTCTCAGTAACCCCACTGGAAGCCTCGCGTCCGGCAACTACGGCAAGATCACCTCGGCAGCAGGCACCCAGCGCCTCATCCAGGTGGGCGGCCGGTTGACCTTCTAGCCGGGACTTGGTTCTATCCTTTGCGCCTGCTCCCCGAGAGCAGGCGCAAACTTGCTTGAGTGCTGTTGCACCGATGAAGGCGAGCTATGAGAGAAGGAAAGCAAGATGAAACAACTCTCGAGAAGAGACTTCTGCTCCATGAGTGCTGCGCTTGGCGCAATCGCAATCGGCGTACCGCGCAAGTTGATGGCACAACCTTCCGCTCTAGAGGTTGAGCTGAACATCGACTCAGCGACGAATCTCGCCAAAGTGCCCCTCGATTACATTGGCTTGAGCTATGAAAGCGGGCAATTGGCTTATCCGGATTTCTTTTCGCCCCGGAACACGGCACTGATTCAAATGTTTCGCACGCTGAGCCCAGCGGGCGTGCTGCGGCTAGGTGGCAACCTGAGCGAGTTTACGCTCTGGTCGGAGACGGAACCGGCAGCCCCACCGGACGCCGGCGGATTGGTGGGGCCCGATCCCGGCCATCGCGAGCCGCGGACTTTCACCATCACGCCGCATTCCATCCGCAACTTGCAGGGCTTTCTGAGCGCGACCGGCTGGCGATGCATCTATGGCCTGAACCTTGGCGGAGGCACGCTGGAACAGGCGCTTGCCGAAGGCGGATATGTAGCCAGGACGCTGGGAGGAAGACTGATCGCAGTGCAATTCGGGAATGAGCCTGATCTTTTCAAGCACCGGGATCAGCAGAACAAGCCTTGGACATTCGACGAGTACCTGACTCGTTGGAAGATGTTTCGTGCGGCGTTTCATGACAAGCTCCCGCACGTTGCGGTCGCCGGACCGGACACGGCTTCAAATCAGACGTGGGTAAAGCAGTTTACCGACGATGTTCCGAAAGAGATCGTGCTTGCGACGAGCCACTACTATCCGCTGGGTCCGCCGGCCAATCCAACCATGACGATTGATCGGCTCTTGCACCCCGGAGCCAAATTCGACTCCTCCTGCCGGCAAGCTCTGGACTCTGCGAAAGCAGCTGGCCTGCCTTTTCGCATGGCGGAAGGAAACTCCTGCTATAACGCAGGCAAGCCGGGGGTGAGCGATACATTTGCATCCGCGCTGTGGGCGGGAGATTTTTGCCTGCAGATGGCATCTCTGGGCTGCGTAGGAGTGAATTTGCACGGAGGGGCGAACGGCTACTATTCGCCGATCGTAGGCTCCATCGAGAGCGGCTTTGGCGCCCAGCCGGAATACTACGGCCTGATGCTGGCGCAACAGTTTGCGGGGCACAACTTGAAAAGGACAACGCTTCAAGCGCAGAAAGGGAATGTTACGGCCTATGCGGCCGGCGGGGCAACCGCGACGCGTTTGATCGCCGTTTTTAACAAAGACGGCCGTGATGCGCAAGTTACGATCACTGATCCTGCAGTTGGATTCACACGAGCTTCGGTCGCGCGGCTCAAGGCCTCATCAATCGACGCCAAGGACGGGGTCACATTTCAGGGAGGCGATGTGCGCGGCAATGGACAGTTCCACCCGCGGGGCGGCGAGCCGCTGAAGACAAACTCCGGCAAGATACGCGTAGGCGTTCCGAGTTACTCCGCGGCGTTGATTCGTCTGGGATAAGAGGCGTTTGAGACGCGCCGGTCGCGCGGCCCAGGTTGTCGATCGATTGAATCTTCCTCGCGGTGCCGTTGATCCGCTGAACCCGCTCGCATCGAATTTATCCGAAGTATCCTGCGCCTCGACCTTTGAGCAACTTAGCCTTGACCATCGCTGCGGCCTCTTCCTTGGTTACAGTGCCGTCTTTGTTGGTGTCGAGGCCGGAATTTCGCTCGTATTGGGCGCTCGGCCTGCTGAAGAGCGCCCATGAGTTCGCCTTGCCGATTGCGGCCGGCCAGAGGATGGCCATGTACACATCCTCGATGGTCTCAAGCATGTTCCGGTACGGATTGAAATATTTCTCGACATAGTCCATCTGGTCTACGGCAGTCATGGCGGCCAGGTCCGCAGTGGTCGTTCCAAGTTCAACGGCCGTGTCCGGCAGGAATTGAATCAGGCCGGTGGCTCCGTTGCGGTTCTTGATTGATGGGCTGAAGGTCTCACCTGTTTCGAAGGCGATGGCCGAGATCAGGTAGTTCGGATCAACGCCAATGTTCTCGGAAATCTCAATCAGCTTGACCTTGAACGCGGCACTTACTTTGGCTCCCCATGCGATCTGCCGACTACCGAGAGATTCCGCCGTGATGCCGCGCGTAAGGAAGTTGAACGTCGGGTCATCCGGTTCCACCTTTCCAGCAGGCTGGGCCATGTAGAGATCATGGCGCTGAACCTGTTCGATCGCGGAAATTGTCGCTGGCCCGCAGAGTCCATCCACATCGATGGGACGCTTCCGGGCCTCAATCTTGAGGTTTATAAGCTGCTGGATAATGGTCACGTCCCCGAAAAGGTTCGCGCCATTGCGTCCGACCGAACTGAAGATGTTGATGTTACCAGCCATGGTTCACGCCTCCCACCTTCCGGGCATGGGCGAGGTGCTGCTTGCCCAGTCATTATAGGAGAGTCATCGCGGTGAAATGACGGGTGACCGCATCGAGACCGTTGAGATCTCTCGGACCGTTCAAAAAAGACGATGAAGTGTATATTGATTGCAACGGATTCCCGGAAAAGACTTGCGTATCTGTGGCGCTCGTGCTCCGCTGCGTCGGCATTTGGCTGGTTTAGGCGAAATCTGCAGCAAAGATACGGTGGGCGAAATGAAGGTCATTGAATCGCGGGATCCGAAATTCAAGCCGGTTCGAAGCACGCTTGTCGCCCCAGCTACTTCAATGTCAAAGCGCGCGACCGAAAAACCAGCCATCAAAAGCTTCATCGAAAGCCCAAATACCTCCTCGCGCAACGGGGCCGGCATCAACATGATCGTGCTGCACTCGACGACGGCGGCAACCGTCGAGGGCACAATCAACTGGTTCATGGATCCGAAGTCGCAAGTATCAGCTCATTACATTGTCGATAAGAATGGCGATATTTATCAGATGGTCAGTGATGACCGTTCCGCGTGGCACGCGAAGGCCATTAATTCCAGATCGATTGGCATAGAACATGTCGCCACGGCAACCGATCGCCTGACGGATGCTCAGAGCATCGCGAGTGCGCAGCTCGTTCGCTGGCTTGCCGCACAATATGGAATACCCGCCGCAAATGTGATGGGTCACAGATTTGCCCCGTGCAACGAAGGAACCACCGACTGCCCTAACCATCTCTTCGGCGATGCGACGGCGGACGCCGTTGCGGAATGGGTGAACGCGAACGTTGCGGATGCTTTGGGATCGAGAGAGCTCGCAAAGGAGCCGCCAATTCCGAGGAAGCCGTCAAGATGCGGCCGACCCTGTTGCAAGCAGCGCTCTGCGGCTACCTGATTTTGCCAAGCCTTCGATGGGTTTCGCCAGGCTGCGAAGCGACTTGTCGCGAATCGATCAAAACGTCCGCCCATTGCCGCAGGCGCCCGCGGCTCGATTGACAGCGCTGGAGCTGATGACCATCGCCATCGAAGACAGAAGATTCTTCCATCATCCCGGCGTGGACGTGCTATCGTTTCTCCGCGAAGCGATCAAGGTGCTCAAAGGCCGCAAACACGGGGGGGCAAGCACAATCGACATGCAGTTTGTGCGCACTGTGACGGGATACAGGGCGCCGACGATGAAGCGGAAATTGTATGAGGCATTCTTGGCTCTCGTTATCCAATTCCGCCACAAGAAACTTGCAATTCTTCGGTCTTATCTGGCCTGCGCTTTTTTTGGCTCCGGACTTATTGGCGCGGATGCGGCGGCACAAAGGATTTTCAAAAAGAATGCCGATCGGCTTTCAATGGAGGAGGCGTCTTTCATCAGCGCAATGCTGGCTTATCCTCGTCCCCTGCAAGGATTGCCTCGCTGGGAACAGCGAGCGCGACGCCGGGCAGCTTATGCGGTTGCGGTGTTTGAGTTACGCAAGCGCCGATTGACGGGCCCATACGGAATCGCGCCGCTGGAGCCTGTTATTCACTTTCCCACAGAGCGGACGGCACAGTAATAGCTGACTAATTCCCGTGCTCCAGCGCCTTCTCGATTCCCGCCTCCGCCAGCGGCGCCATGATTGCGAACCCTGCCGGTAGCGGGTGAACGCCGTCGTCGCTCAGCGCAGGCGGAAGGCCCCCGCGCTCATCTTTCATGGCCGAGTAGTAGTCCACGTACACGTAGCCCTTTTCAGCCGCATATTGCTTGATCCATGCATTCAATTCCACGATTCTCGGTGCAGGCTTCAGTTCCGGCGACCAGGCGAATTCGGACGACGGCAGCACCGAGCACAGCACCACTCGGATGTTGTTTGCCGTGGCCAGGTCGGCCATGGAGGCAATATTCCCCCCGCTTTGCTCAATCGTCATCGGACCTGTGTTTTCCATGATGTCGTTGGTCCCTGCGAGAATGATTACGACCTTCGGCTTCAAATCGATCACATCCTGGCGGAAACGCACCAGCATCTGCGGCGAGGTTTGTCCGCTGATGCCGCGATTGATGTAAGGCTTGCCTGGAAACGAGTGTTCCAGCTTCCATTCCTGGGTGATCGAGTCGCCCATGAAGACGACACGGTCCTCGCCGGGCTTGGGCGCAGCCAGCGCGGCATCAGCCTTCCTGAAGCGCTCAAGATCGCCGAAGTCCACCAGCAGTTGTGCGTCGCGCGCTTTTTTCCAAACATAGTACTGAGGCGGATGGGTTTCTTTCGATGGCGTCGCCGGTTGGGCTCGATGTGCTTCTGTGCCAGGCGAAGCAGCGGGTTGCTGGGCTTCGAGCAAAGGCGCTGCGGAGAGCCCGGCCAGCGCGGCTGCGAGGTAGAACGTCCCGCGGAAAATCTGCCGATTCACCGAAGCGCTCCATTGCCGAGAGTCCATGCTTCGTTCACGCGCCTTATCTTTTTGCAACCATGAATGAGTCGTAAGAGTCGAGCAACCACTGGCCATTTTGTTTGACCAAAACTACCTTTAGAAATCGGCGTTCCTCTTTGCCGGCTTCGGCCGTTTGAAAATACGAATTACCTTTCACAATCGGCTGAAAACCCAACTCATCGCCCAGCATCTCGACAATATCATCCTGGTGGAGAACCATATCGCTTAGCTTCAAACGGCCAACGAACTTCCCGGCCAGCGCCGGCAGCTGATTCTTTTCCGAGTCCGGCACAACGAAATCATTGGGAAGCTCGTCCACCAGAGCTTGCGTGAGAGCGTCGACCTTCGCCGGCGCCAGGACATCCGACAAGCTCGAATTCACGACGCCATCGAATACCGGAAGATCGGGCACCGCGTCCCAGAATGCAAAGTCCACGTCGTAAACTTCCTTGTCGTCGGCCACGCTGTCCGGGATGTAGTAATTGAACTCGTAGCGAAGCGTTCTTCTGTAGATGCGCTCCAGATCGTTGGGCTGGTTGATGTTGAATTTTGCCCACGAAGGGCCGAGAAGCCGATACGCGCCGGGCCAGTTCTTTTCAGCCGTAAAATTGAGAAAATTCTCAAACACCTTGACGGACGGGCGACTCCGGATTGCCAACTGGAATTGGTTGTTGGCACGTGTGGCCGCAATTGGGTCAACTCCTCCGCCGGGAACGAGATTACTCCCGAAGCGCGCTCCGGCCAGAAATGCCGCCCCCAGAAGAACGATCACAACGCAGAGGATGGCGAATTTGCTCGTCGCTTTTGCGCGGAGCAAGGCATTCCAGATATCACCGCTTGGCTCTCCAGAGAGACGCCCGGCAGAACCTGATCGATACGGGTCCATATGGTTTTTCCCCAAGACCTTTCGCAAAGATGGTACACCTCGCCGGAAACGAGCGGCCCCGGAAAGGAGCAGCCTCGATTCCATTGAGTCAAGCTGTGTTGCCGGGCCTATCGATTCCGGTGCTCGAGGAGCTGGACAACATCAAGACGCTTCCACTGCGTTGCATACTCAAGCGCAGTCTGGCCATTATGATCTTTTGTTACCGGGTTTGCATTCTTGTGCAGCATCAGCTTCACCGCATCCAAGCTTCCCGCGGAGGCGGCGTACATCAACGGCGTCTCACCCTTATCGTCCTGCGCATTGATGTTTGCGCCCTTGGCAAGCAACAGATCGATGATCGCTGTATTTCCACCCAGGCCGGCGTACATCAGCGGCGTCGCGCCGCCATCGTCGCGCGCGTCAGTGGCCGCGCCTTTTTCCACCAGTAGCTGCGCAATCTCGGCATGGCCCGAAGTGCACGCGGCGATGAGCGCTGTCTCACCCACATTGTTCTTGGCTTCGATGTTGGCGCCCTTCTCAATCAACAGCCTTGCCGTGTCAATCTTTCCTGACTTCGCAGCCAGCAGGAGCGCCGTATCACCTTGATTGTTCTTTGCGTCGACGTCGGCTCCCTGTCCCAATAGCCGCGCTGCCGCGGCAGTGTCGCCGCTCGATGCCGCGCTGAGAAGCTCGTTGTTCACATTGCTGAACACCGGCGCTGCGGAAGGGCCGCCCGCTGCCGTTGGTTCTGCCGGTTGAGAATTGGCGCGGCTTTTTAAGGCTACGATTGCGAAGACCGCAGCCGCGATTACGAGAACTGCTGCAGCGCCGATCCACCAGAGGCGCTTGCTGGAAGGCGCATGCGCCGCATCTGAATGCTCAGTGGAGGGGATGGTGATAGGTGAATCGCCTTCGCCTCGCCCGGCGACGGATTCCCGGTCAGGCTCGCGCGATTGCCGGCGTTCGTCATCGGCCTGGCTCGAGAGCAGAGCTTTCACGCTCTCGCACAGGCGCGAAAGATGCCGCTCGAGCGGGGGAGTGAGAGCATCGAGCCAGTGCTGGCTGGAGATGTAGTACTCCATCGCCTGGGACATGGGCGCGTCTTCGATCCGCAGCGGCAGAATCGGCAAGCCTTTGCTGACGGCGCGCTCGACTTCGCGCAGCACCTGCGGGGAGCGATTCGAATTGGCGGAAAAGACCAGGACCATCAGCCGGCTATTGGACAAGCCGTTGACCAGCGATTCCGCATACGCCACGCCGGGCGCCACATCGCGGGGAGCAATCCAGCAGCGCACGCCGTTGGATTCCAGAGTGGCACATGCGGCGTCGGCGACTGGCTTGTCCTTTGAGGAGTAGCTTATGAATACGTCGTGCGCCATCTGCTATGCCTTTGCTTTCATCATCGGGAAGAATGATTTGAGCATCTTCATGTTCGCATAGCAAGGAGAAACTGCGCTCGGGAATCGGTTTCGAAAACGCGCAGGCGCTGGATGCAGGCGGGATTCTGAGCCGTTGGAGGGACGTCGGGAAGACTAGGGGCCGCGTAAACTCTAGGAAGAGGATCCGCGCGATGCGATGGTCTGCCCAATTCATGCTTTCCGCGGTTTCGGCGGCGCAGTTTCCCAAAGCGAGCGTGCCGGAAATCGCGTTTCTGGGGCGATCGAATGTGGGCAAGTCGAGCCTGCTGAATGCGCTGGTGGGCGCGAAGGCGGCGAAAGTCTCCTCGACGCCGGGGCGCACGCGGGCGATCAACTTTTTTCAGGTTTCGGGCGAGCGGCGCGCGCCGAAGATGATTTTTGCCGACCTGCCGGGATACGGATACGCGAAGATTTCGAAATCGATTTCGGCTGAGTGGCCCGGATTTATTGAGCCGTATCTCGCGACACGCGAGACGCTCGCGCTCTGCATCTGCATCGTGGATTCGAATGTGCCTGCGCGGCCGAACGACCGCCAGTTGCTCGACTGGCTGCGCTCTGTGAATCGCGAACTCCTGGTGGTGGCGACGAAAGTAGATCGGCTGAGCGGCAACGAGCGCGCGCGCAACCTGGCGGAGCTGAAGCGGGAGCTCGAGTTTGATGAGATCGTGCCTATTTCGGCCAAGACTGGGTACGGCATTGAGGAGCTGTGGCGGAAGATTGGAGAAGCAGGGACGTAAGGACCAGGGACTAGGGAGAAAGAGCGTTCGCTGGTCAGGGTTTGGTGGGGGCGGAGCGAAATTCGTCGCGCAAGCCGCGAAAGTAGGAACAAATCTCGAGAGCGAAGGCAATCTCGTCGCGCTCTACGGATTGACTGATGCGTTCGATAAAGCGTGCAGCGAATTCGCGGTTGGCGTCGAGCAGGCGCAGCCCCTGCGCCATGCGGCCGAGATAGCGCGGAGAGAGGCGCAGCCAGCGGCGAGATTTCCATTCTTCAGGGTCGAGGCATAAGAGAGCGATTTCGTCGAGCCTGGCAAGATCTTTGGGGAGCCCCGAGTCGACGCGCCAGGTGATGAGGGCCGGAATCTTGCTGAGGTCGCGCTCTGCTTCCTCGCTCTCCTCAAGCAGGAGTGCCTCACGGAAGGGCGGAATGCGCAGGTCGGGGCGCAGGAGATCGGGCGCAACGCCGCGTTCGTTCATTTCGCGATCGACTTCTGACGGCGGCAGGGCGACACAAACCGCGACGGTCTCGCGCTTGCGCAGTTGATTCTTGAGGATGCGCAGCGCTTCGTCGAGCGTGGTGACGACGAAATCAGCGCTGCCTTCGCGGACGGCCTGTTTTTGCGCATTGGGATCGGCGGTGGCAACGAGGGTGGCAGCGCCGGCGATGTTTGCCGCAACAACCAGCGCGCGGCCTGCGGCCTCCAGTTCGCCCGCGTAGAAGAGATTGCCGCCGAGGCCCGTCTCTGGCAGAGCAAGTGGGGTTTCAAGCAGGCTCGCATAGGACGACGCGACTTGCGTAAGGAAGTCGAAGGCGGCCGCGGATGGAGGATCGAGAGCCAAGACCTTATCTTAGCGAGCGAGTCAGCAAGTTAGCGAGTCAGCAGGTCAGCGCGGCACGGATGGCGAGTCCGCTTGGGATGGCAGATCAAAGGCGACGGTTTCAACATCTCGTTGAGCGGAGGAGCTGAACGGTTGCGGATGCCCGTTAATCATCCAGGGAATCGTGCCAGGCGCGCTTGCGGACAAAGAATGTGAACTCGCCGGGCTTGGCCTTGAAGGCGGTCCTGGCGCATTCGTCGGGCGCAACGATGCCGGCGTTCAGAATCGTCGTGATCGAATACCAGACGTTCCTCTCTTTATCGCTCTCTTTGGCGGCATCGCAGTTGATGTAGGTGTCCATGCCCATGCCATAGGTGGCCTTGAGAGAAATCTCCTTGGTGTCGGCGGGCAGGGTAACGACCACGGTGCCATCGTCGTTGATCTTCACCCAGTCGGGATGCACGGTCTCGTTGTGATCGACGCGCACGAGGATGTTGGAGGCCTTGACGGGCAGGCCGGTTTTGCCGTCGAGCAAGCGAATGGAGATGGTCTGCACGGCTTGAGCGTTCAGGGCTACGCAAAAGGCAGCCATGATGGCCAACGAGGCGAGAGCGCGGATTCTCAGCATGGTGCCGTTCCTCACTCCTGAATTTACCAAGAGGAGTATGGCTGGCCGTCAGAACCTTGCTCATCGGAACCAGAGTGAACATCGCTGATGCCGGACTCGGTCTCGTCGATGGAGTACATGGCATCGCTGGTTTCGGTGACCCAGGAATCTTTGGCGTGGGTCATGGGATCTTCAGGGATGGCCTTGAGGTAACCTTCCTGGACCAGGTCGTCGAGCGACTGCGGGGCCTTCTGCTTGTCCATGGTGTAGGAATCGATGGCCATGCGCATGGTCTGCAGGTCCTCGCGCAGCACCGCTTCGCGCGCGTGCTGGACCGCGGCTGTGAACCGGGGAATTGCCATAGTGACCAGGATGCCGATGATCGCCATGACAATCAGTAGCTCGACGAGCGTGAAGCCGGATTGTGTGTGCCGGTTGCGCATTTCTTCAGCGATCAGCCCTCTGCTTATCCTCTCACCACGTTGAGTATTTCGTGCCGTCGAGCCCCGTGCCCTGAGATTTGGAGTAGACATCGAACACGCTCTGGCCGCCATAGGAGTCGGAGTCGGGGTCGTCCTGCATGGAGCGCATTCCCCAGTCGGTATTGTTGGTCATGGGATCGATCGGAATCTTGCGCAGGAATTTGAGCTTCTTGCCCTGCACGTCGACGCCGTTGACCAGCGTGTCAAGGTCCGGGGGATAGTTTTGACTCTCCACCTTGGTTTGGAACGCGCCGCGGTCGGCTGCGTCCTTGTATTTGTCGATGGCGTCACGCATCATCCAGAGATCGTATCGCAATTCGCGCTCCCTCTGGCGCTTGACCTGGAATCGCACCAGCGGAAACGCCGCCATTGCAAGAATGGTGAGGATGGATACGGTGACCATGAGTTCGACGAGCGTGAGGCCGCGTTCGCCGCGCCGGACCGAATTCGATCGCCGATGTCTCATAGGGATGGCCGCCTACTTGACGACGATGCTGGTTTGCGCGCTCGCCGCGGGCAACTGCTGTTGCGCGCTGTTGACCACCGAGGCACGAGCGATCGAGAGGTCGCTGGAGCCCGAGGCTTTGGCCTGGAAGGTGAGGACGCAGACCACTCCCGTGCCGGTGACGCCGTGCGTGCCCGGGGGACGCGAGATGCCGACGACCAGATTCCCCGCAGGCTGGTCAGTGTGAATGGGAGGTGCGGCCTGACCGTCGCGGCTGAGGAAGTCGCCACCGGAGACGTTGACCAGCTGGAGCTTTGCCGCATCGTAATGGAGCTGAATGGCGATGGAAGCGACGTCAGTAGCGCCGTTCAGGACGACGGGGATCTGGAAGGTGGCGCCGGAAGCCGGCGGAGCGGCGGGTGCGTTGAGCGCGAAGGCGGCGCCGGTCGCAGCGGCCGGTGAAGCGGCTGGTGTAGCCCCTGGAGCTGGCGGGGCAACTGCTGGAGCCTGCGCAGGCGCAGACGGGGAGACGGCGGGCGCGACGACGCCAGGCGAAAAAACAAGAGGCCCGGCAGCGGGCTGCGTGGGCGGCGGGACAACCTGCGGAAGAGCCGGCTGCGGAGCGGGCGCAGGAGCCGCGGCGGGTTGTTGAACCGTGGCCTGCGCGGCCGGCTGCGGACCTCCGCTGGAGGCCATGTCGGAGCGTAATTGCGCCAGCATCTGTGGCGCAGCCTCTACGGCGCTTTGCGCGGGAACCGTACCCACCGAAGGCTGGTTCATCGCGGCGGGTTGGACCGTTGGCGCGGGTGCGGGCGCGGCCGGCGCGCCACTCATGTCGGCGTGCCGCAGATCAATGGACTGGCCCGAACCCGTGTCGATGACGCGCAGGTTGGCCTGATCGAGCTCCTGCGAGCGGACGATGTGCGGCACAACGACGAAGACGATATCGTCGTCCTGGATCTGGCGGTCCCTGGAGCCGAAGATGTACTTGAGAACAGGGATCGCACTCAGGCCGGGAATGCCGGCCCAGTTGTTCTCTTCCTGCTTGTTCTGGATGCCGCCCAGGATGCTGGCCTCGCCCTCGCGCAGCCGGATTGTCTGATCGACGACGCGCTGGCTGATGATGGGCTCGGTAACGCCGCTGATGGTTTCAGTGCCGCTTTCGGCGGAGACTTCAATCTTGATTTTGAGGGTGACGTCGTGGTCGTAATGAACGCTGGGCGTCATCTCGATGTTTACGCCCACGTCCTGGTACTGGAACTGCGTGTTGACCAGCGAACTGACCAGCGCGGTGGCGGCGCCGGTTTGATAGGAGCCGGTGGCGATAGGAATGCGCGAGCCGATCTTCATGGTGGCTTTTTGATCGTCGGTGGCGCGGATGCGCGGGCTTTGCAGGACCTTGGTGTTGTTGTCGGTAAGGAGAAGATTGAGCGTGGCCGAACCGACGGTCATTGCAAAGTCAGTGGAGTTGAGGTGAGCCAGGGTGTAAAGCGTCGGGTTGTTGGTGTTGGTGCCGGTGCCGGTGCCGGTACCGGTGCCAGTGCCGGTGGTAGAGCTGCAACTGTTGCTTGCGGCGCAGTTGGGTTGAAGGGCGACGCCGATGCTGCTGGGCCACGAGATGCCGAGCGTCCGCTCCCAGTTCTTGCTTACCTCGAGGACGGCGATGTCGACGACAACCTCGCCGCGCGCCTTGTCCAGGTCGTCAATGAGCTGCTGCGCGAGGAGAAGCTCGTCGGGCGTGGCACGCATGACGATGGCGTTCTGGCTCTGCACGCCGTAGACCTTGGCATTGGGCATCACGTTGCGCAGGGCGGTCTGCACGTCGTTGAGGTCGTTCTGCTGCCAGGCATTGGTCAGATAGAAGGTCTGCACCGCCTGTTCGTCGAGCTCCTGGCGCTTGGTGCGCGAGTTCTGCGCGATGAAGATGGTGTTGCTGGTGACCGGGCGCCAGAAGGTATCGGACATGACGCCGACGATGCGCAGGGCATCGAGAAGGGAAACATTGTTGAGGTCGACCTGGATGCGCTTGGAGTTGAAGTCGGGGTCGAACAGGACGTTGACGCCGGCGGCCCTGGCAACAGCCTGGTAGACGACCTTGGCGTCCTCGGCCATGTGCAGGGAGAGCGGCTCGTTGGTGATGGGGCGGAGCTCGGGAGGAGCTTCGACCTGGGTAAGTTCCTGCTCCTCGCCGGGCGGCTGGGGAAGTCCGGCCTCGGGAGCAGCCGCGGTAGTGCCTTGCCTTTGGCGCACGCGGGTGATCTCCTGCTGCGCAGCCTCGTTGCCGGGGTCGATTTCGGCGGCGTGCAGGAACTCAGACAGCGCGCCCTGCAGGTCGCCTGTGGCAAACAGTTTGCGGCCCTTGCTGACGTGCAACGACGATGCTGTCACGCGAATGCGAGCCAGGGCGATCCTGAACCGCGCATCCTTCGGATCGCGACTGTAGGCCTTCTGGTAAAGCTCAAAAGCGGTGTCGTAGTCCTCGCGGCCTTCGGCGGCCTGGCCTTGCTTGAAGTCAGTGTTGGCCGATTCCGCGTGAAGCCGGGCCGTGGGCAGGCCGAGGCCGGCCGCGGCGGCCAGGAGCGCGAGGGCCAACGACGGCAAAACAGGCGACCATCGCGACGCCATGGTTCGAACGACGGCTTGTGCAGGGGTGCGACGGTTCATACGACTCCAAAACACGGCAAAAGGGGGCTCGGAAAAAGCGGACACGGCAAAAAAGGCATGGTTACTCGCCCGGATTCGCGCGGTTCGAAACCCTTCCAGACCGCGACGAGCGTCCCGAAGTGATCCATCGTGCCGCATTTCCCCGCAAAACGCTCCCTCATTCTAACAAGGCCCGCTGACCTTCGTCGCTTCCCGCCGAGACATGGCCCGATGCTAGGATGAGAATTCAAGGACGCCTGCCAATGGCCCGCCAAACCAGCCATACAATCGCCGCAAAGGACTCGCCGGCCGCCAAGAAACCGGCGAAGCCCCGCGATCCCGTGGCCAGCGGCCAGCGCGACGCGGCGCACAACCGGGCGGCCAGCCACAACTACTTTCTGCTGGAAAAGTTTGAAGCCGGCGTGGCGCTGCGCGGGACAGAGGTGAAGTCGATCCGTCAGGGCAATGCCAACCTGAAGGACTCCTACGGCCTGATCAAGGATGGCGAGGCGTTCTTGTTGAACATGCATATCGGGCCGTACTCCCACGGCAACATCGCCAACCACGACGAGACGCGCACGCGGAAACTGCTGCTGCACCGCGAAGAAGTCCGCAAGCTACTCTCCAAGACGCAGATCAAGGGACATACGCTCATTCCGACGCGGCTGTATTTCCGCAACGGGCGGGTCAAGTGCGAGCTGGCAGTGGCCAAGGGCAAGCAGGATTGGGACAAGCGCGAGACGGAGCGGCGGCGCGAGGCGGACCGGGAGGCGAGGTCGGCCGTGAACGCCAGCAAGCACAGGATGGGGCGGTAGGACAGCTTCTAGCCGCTAGCTTGCAGTAAGGGGCGGACGGGAGTGTGCTCCCGTGGTTGAAGGTGAATGGGGGCTGATCCTTTCTCGCATTAGGATGGAGAGCAGTTACCGGATGACTTCAACCCGGATGCCGAGGTTCAGGTTCTTCCACGCCGCGTCGGTTGTGTAGACGGTGGCCTTGCGCTGGATAGCCAGCGCTAGGCAGGCCCGGTCGCCGAGGGAGAGCCCATAGGGGCGGGTCTGGGCGACTAGCTCTCCTGCGAGGCGCGCCTGGAGATCGTCGAAAAAACTCACCTCACATCCGAAGGCCATGACGCGGCGCCATGCGAAGTCAGCGCCCACCCCGCGCAGCACAAGGCGGGTGTGCACCTCGGCCAGGTTAACCGTGCTGAGAAGACCACCTCTAAGGAGCGGGAGAACGATGTCGCCCCCTGTTTCGTTGAAGACGACAGCCAGAATCGCCGAGGAGTCCAAAACGGCGAGACTATTCAAGCGACTCCTCCATCTCGCGGCGAGCCTCTTCGCGGCGCTCGGCGATAAGCTCGTCAGAAGCCAGAGTTCCCGGCGTGGCGAATTTCTTGAACTCCTCCTGGATTCTGCGAATTCTGGAAAGGTGCGACTCGATGCGGAGCACTCCGTCCTCGAGGGACATGACGACGACATCTCCGGGCCTCAGTCCCATGGATTTTCGGATATTCGCGGGAATGACGATGCGACCATTGTCATTCACTCGAGACGTGACACTTTGTTGCTTTGTGTCATTTTCTGCGGAAATAGCAAAAGTTGACATATGTAAATAATATGACATTTCAGATGAAAATGTCAATCAAGTGATGTGTGACATTATTTGTTCTTGCTCCCTTCAAAGAAGACAGCCGTGCGGCGATTCGCGTCGTTACACGCGCAGATTTGCCACAAGCCGAGCGTTCCGTGAAGAATGGGCTATATGCGAACTGAGCTTTCCTATGCCCCGATTGCGGGGATTGCCACCGAGCTGCTGGCCGTCTTGGCCGCCGACACCCAAACCGAAAAGGGCCCGGATGCCAAACCGAAGCCCACGCTGCTTGTCTCCGACCCCGCGATTCAGGCGGCTGCGGCCGGCGTGCTCGCAACCGGTGAGTACAAGGCCGGCGCCAACGAAAGGTTGCTGCTGCACGCGCCGGCTGGATTGGCCGCGAAACGGCTGTTGATTGTCGGGCTGGGCAAGCTGGCGAAAGCTTCGGTACATTCGGTGCGCGATGCGGCGGGAACCGCGGTTCGCTTTGCCAAGCCGCGAGGGATTCGCGAGGTGGTCCTCGCACTTCCTTCTTCCGAAAGTCTGCGCGGCGAGGCCGTGGCGAGGGCCGCAGTGGAGGGCGCGTTTGTGGGCGACTTCGACGCCGACACCTATCGCAGCGAACGCAAGGATCAGAGCATTCAGTCGTTCACGCTTGCGGTTGGCGACGGCGCCGAGCGAGCAGCAGCGGAAGCGGCGTTTGCCGAGGGCGTAATCGTAGGCGAGAGCCAGAACTTCACACGTTCACTGGTGAACGAGCCGGGCAACAAGCTGACGCCGACGATTCTCGGGGCACGAGCGGCGCTGATGGCGCAGGAGGTTGGCCTGGGGTGGGAAGTGCATTCCACAGAAAAGCTGCATGAGCTGAAGATGGGAGCGTTCTGGAGCGTATCGCAGGGCTCGCCGGAGCCGCCGGCGCTGATCGTTCTGCGCTATGAGCCCGAAGGATTGAAGGAAGGTCCGGTGCTCGGCCTCGTGGGCAAGGGCATCACATTCGACACCGGCGGCATCTCGATCAAGCCCGCGGACAATATGGAGAAGATGAAATACGACATGGCTGGCGGAGCGGCGATGATCGGCGCAATGCGCGCCATTGCGCTCCTGAAGCCGAAGGTGCGCGTGATCGCAATTATTTGCGCTGCAGAGAACATGCCTTCGGGGACAGCGCAGAAACCGGGCGACGTGCAGACTGCGATGCCGATGGCTCCGGATAGGCCGGGCAAGACCATCGAGATTATCAACACCGACGCCGAGGGCAGGCTGGTGCTGGCGGACGGACTCACCTACGCGCGGCGACTCGGCGCGACGCACCTGATCGACGCGGCGACGCTGACCGGCGCAATCTCGGTTGCGCTGGGCAAGATCACTGCCGGCGCTTTCTCGAATGACGACGCGGCGTACAGCAAATTTGAGTCCGCCCTGGGGATTTCCGGAGAGAAGTTCTGGCGGCTGCCGCTGGGCGACGCGTACGCCGACTTGATCAAATCGGACATCGGCGACATCAAGAACACCGGCGGACGTTGGGGCGGAGCCATCATCGCGGCTGAGTTCCTGCACGTCTTCGCCGAGGACACGCCGTGGATCCATCTCGATATCGCTGGAATGGCGTGGGTGGAGGATTCAAGGCCGTTCATCGCCAAAGGGCCCAGCGGGGTCGGGGTGCGGTCGATTCTGGAATGGGTGCGGAGCTACGAGTAAGGCCGCAAGTCAGCAGGTCAGCGAGTCAGCAAGTGAGCCAAGGTCACGTTTGTCGCGCGACGCCGCATCGAGCAATACCCTTCGTTTTCCTCATTTGAATTTTCTCATTACGGAATAGCCCCTTGAAGTTGCGCGGAATTGCGCCGATTTAAGAAGCAGAAGCCGACCTGCGAACCGGTGTGCGCGAAAGCTAAGTGCGCGGCCCGGGCCGGGAGCTTTGGGGCTTGGCCCAATGGACGAAAAGAGAACCCTGGGGCGAAGAGAAGCGTCGATGACCGACCGCAACGAACTGCTCGAAGCCGCGTTTGACAGTGTCCCGGAAGGTGTTGCCCTGGTGGGCACGGAGGGGGAGGTGGTGCTGTGGAACCAGGCGGCGCAGGGCATCACCGGGTACGCGGCGATCGACATGCTGGCACGGCCGCTGCCCGAGGGCCTGGAACCGCTCTTGCTGGGCGAGGCCCGTAATGGGGATGAGACGCCCGGACCGGCGGCGGCAGATGGCCGGCGGGCGTTGGTGAAGGCGAGGCACAAGCTGGGCCATGGGATTTCGGTGATCGCGCGCGCTCTGGTTCTGCGCGATGGGCTGGGAGAGCGGATCGGAGCGGCGGCGTTATTTCATCCCGCCGAGAGCCTTGACGCGCTGCCTCACGGAGAGAGCAGCGATGACCTGGGGGCCGATGAGGGCCGAGCCGAATTCGAAGAGCGGCTGCAAATGGAGTTCGACGACTTCACGCGTGGCGGGCCCCCATTGAGTGTTTTGTGGATCGGGGTGGATCAGGCGCAGGAGTTGCGCAAGACGCACGGCGCGAGCGCCTGCAATGCGATGCTCGACAAGGTGCGGCGAGCGCTGGTGCATGGGCTGCGCCCGGCGGAGGAGATGAGCCGCTGGGGCGACGATGAGTTTCTGATTGTCGCGCACGAGCGCAGCGCGGAGATGCTGGCGTCACACGCGAAGACTTTGGCCGGCCTTGCGCGGACGGCGGACTTCCGCTGGTGGGGCGATCGCGTGTCGCTCACGGTAAGCATTGGCGCGGCGCAGGCCGGCGGCGATTACGCTGAAACGCTGGCGCGACTGCTGGAGCGTGCGCGCGAGGCCATGGAAACAAGCAGCCGGACGGGCGGGAACCGGGCGACCGTTGCGGCGAACGACGCGCCAGCGGCTCCGGTGGAGGGTTCGACATGTTTGCCATCATAGGCATCTTCGTGGTCTTCGCCGCGATCATTGCGGGCTTCCTGATGGAGAAGGGGCACATCCTCGTCCTTCTGCAGCCCGCCGAGCTTCTGATCATTGCCGGCGCGGCTTCAGGAACGCTGCTGGTGGCGAATCCCGTCCGTATCCTGAAGGATATTGTTGCGGGGCTCATGGCATCGATGAAAGGCTCCCCGTTTACCAAAGCACGCTATCTGAGCACGCTGAAGATGATGTACCAGTTTCTGAACAAGGTGCGCAAAGAGGGCCTGCTGGCGGTGGAGATGGACGTGGAGAAGCCCAGCGAGAGCGCGATCTTCAAGAACTATCCGGAGTTCCTCAACGACCATCATGCGCGCGATTTTGTTTGTGACACGCTGCGCACCGCAATCACGGGAGGCGTGGAGCCGTTTGACATGGATCAGATGATGGAGCTGGACATGGAAGTCCATCATCAGGCGTCGGTGCAGCCGGCCGACTCGCTGAACACGGTGGCGGATTCGCTGCCGGGCCTGGGAATTGTGGCCGCGGTGCTCGGTGTGGTCATCACCATGGGCTCGCTGGGCGGGCCGCCGGAGGAGATCGGCAAGCACGTGGCCGCGGCATTGGTGGGGACCTTTCTCGGCATCCTGCTGTGTTACGGAGTGGTTGGCCCATTGGCCTCCAGCATGAAGAAGTTGGCCGATGAGCACAACGATTATCTGCATGTGCTGCGCGTGCTGCTGCTGGCGTTTCTGAAAGGCTCGGCGCCGATGATTGCGATTGAACTGGGGCGGCGCGCCATCCCCGCCTACGCACGGCCGAACTTCGACGAGATGGAGAAGAACTGCAAGAGCAAGAGTGAGCCGGCCGTGGAAGCGGCCGCGCCCGCGGCGGCGGCGGCGGCGTAAAAACAGCGACAAGTGACCGCGGGAAAAAGGGAATAAGGAAGCAAAGGCGAAGGAATTGAATGACGGCGAAGGCGCAATCCATCATCGTGATCAAAAAGAAAGGCGGGCATGGCGGCCATCATGGCGGCGCGTGGAAGGTGGCCTATGCCGACTTCGTGACCGCAATGATGGCGCTCTTCATCGTCCTGTGGCTCATGGCTCAGAATGACCCGGTGAAGAAAGCGGTGGCCGGATACTTCAACGATCCGAGAGGAACCGCGAACCTGCTGGGAACGACAATGGCGGGAAACGGTGTCACAGTGACGCAGAACGATCAGAATACGAAGCGGCTGGAGGAGTTGAAGGAGAAGCTCGAACAAGAGATCAAGGCCAAAAAGGAATTGGAGAAGCTGAGCAAGCAGATTGAGATCACGATTACGCCCGAAGGGCTGCGCATCGAGTTGATCGAAGACAAGAACGGCACGTTCTACCAGAGCGGAAGCGCGCAACTGAGCCCCAGCGGGCAGGAACTGCTGGTGCTGCTCGCCTCGGAGCTGAAGACGCTGCCCAACCAATTGCTCATTGAAGGGCACACCGACGCGGCGCAGTACTCCACAGACGCGAACTACAGTAACTGGGAGCTTTCAGCCGACCGCGCCAACTCCGCGCGGCGCCTCCTGCAACAGAATGGCGTGCGCGCGGACCAGGTGACGCAGGTGCGCGGATTCGCCGACCAGATGCTGCGCGTGAAAAACAATCCCTACGACCCATCCAATCGGCGCATCACAATCCTCGTAAAGAATCAGGACAATGCGCCGCCGCCCCAGATAGCGCACGCCGCTGTCGTCGAAGGCGGACCGAGCGGGGCGGCGCCGGGAGCAGGTGCGCCATCCGCTGCGCCAAAGGCGCAGAACTCGACTGCGACTCCAACTCAAAACTCGGCAACGCCGGCCTCCAATGCGGCAAAGCCGTCCGCAGCGCCGGCCAAGCCGTCCCCTGCGCAACCGGCCGCCAAGCCCGGAATCATGGGCAAGCTCACCTCGATGTTGACGGGCTCGAAGAAATAGCCGAGAACGCCTCGATTTGCCGCGATGGTGTAGTCTGAGGGGCGGATCAGGAAGCGTTTACCGGGGGGATTCTAAATGGCCATTGTCGCCGGAGTCGATTTCGGCACACTCAGCGTTCGCGTGACTTTAGTCGACAGCAAGAAAGGGCCGATCGGCACCGCATCGGCAAGCTATCCGCTGCACCGCAAGCGAGAGGACCCGAATTACGCGACGCAGTCGCACGGCGACCAGATGGCCGCGTTGGCCGCGGCAACCAAGGACGCGCTGAAGACGACGGGCATCGATGGCGCGCAGGTGGCCGCGATCGCGCTCGATACGACGGGATCGAGCGTGATTCCCGTCGGCGAAGGCCTGGAGCCGCTCGGCGAGTACTACTTGTGGTGCGATCACCGCGCCTTTGCCGAGGCCGAGGAGATCACGCGCAAAGCGCACGAATTGGGATTCGAGGGCATTGAGTGGTGCGGCGGCGTTTACTCGCACGAGTGGGGATTTGCCAAACTCCTGCATTGGCTGCGCTCTAATCCGAAACAAAGAGAAAAACTTGTGACTGCGCTCGAACATTGCGACATGGTGGCGGCGACACTGTGCGGCGTAACGGACGCGAGCGCGCTGAAGCGCAGCGTATGCGCGATGGGTCACAAGTGGATGTGGAATCCGAAATGGGGCGGGCTGCCGCCGGAAGAGTTTCTCGTCGCGGTCGATCCGCTCTTTGCCGGCGTGCGCGCGAAGATGAGCGGCCAGTACCTGACCAGCGATCACCTGGCCGGGCATCTTTCGGCGAAGTGGGCGACGGAGCTGGGGTTGCGCCCTGGAATTCCGATTCCAGTGGGCGCTTTTGACGCGCACTGGGATGCGATCGGTTCAAACATCCGCGAGGGCGACGCGGTGAATGTCGTGGGGACCTCCACGTGCATCATCGCGATGGCTCGACAGGCGGAGCTGGTTCCAGGTGTGTGCGGCGTAGTGCCGGGCAGCGTCCATCCGCAATACACCGGCATCGAAGCGGGTCTTTCCGCGGTGGGCGACATCTTTGAGGCCATTGCCAGGCGCGCCGGAACCACCGTGGCGGCGCTCAGTGAAGGGCTCGACGCGTACCAGGCAGGTCAGACCGGACTGCTGCGGCTGAGCTGGGACAACGGCGACCGCACGGTGCTGGTGAATCCGGAATTGGGCGGCGTCACGCTGGGCTGGAACCTGGTGCACACGGCGCAGGATGAGTTGTTCGCCGCCATTGAGGGCACAGCATTTCATACGCGCATCATTCTGGAGCGAATGGCGGAACCGGGAGTGCGCGGCGATAGCAAAGTGAAGATCGATCGCGTGATCAACGCGGGCGGCATTCCGCAAAAGAACGAAGTCCTGAATCGCGTCTATGCGAACGTGTTGAACAAACCGGTGCTCGTGCCTGCAGGGATTCCCACGAGCCTGGGGTCGGGGATCTTTGCATTGCTTGCCGCCGGAGCGTACAAAACCATCGAAGAGGCGCAGGCCGCGGTGTGCCTGCCGCTGCGCACGGTCGAGCCGGATGCGAAATCAGCGGCCGTCTACGAAAAGCTTTACCGGCACTATCGCGATGTGTACTTCGCGCTGGGAACGCGCGACGCTGCTCCTGTGGCGCTGGGCAAGGTGCTGCCGGAGTTAAGGAAGATTGCGGCGGAGGTGCGGAGGGCGGGTTGAGGTTGCTCTGAAATTTTGAACGCCCTCAGCCGGCTAGAACTTGTTGCCGCACTGCAGGCAAGTCGCTACGATATTGCCGCTTCCAATCATGCCCGTTGTCCACTTCCAACCCCGCTTCGCAGTTTGGACTTGAGCGGAGCCGCAGCGCGGACACTTTAGCCCTTGCGGATTCGTTCCACCAACGTTGGCAGCTTGAGGTGGGAATTGCTGAGGCGGCTGAGGAACCGGCGGTACCGGCCCTGTGGGGTTGGCCTGTGTGCCTGGCAGTTCTACCGGTCTCCCGCATGAAGGACAAAAACGCGTGTCTGGAAGGAGGGGCGCACCGCATCCTCCGCAGAACCTGTTTCCGGCGCTGCCGCTTTGGTTATCCATGGTCAACTCCTGGAACAGTATAGCCGTAGGCAAGACGGCGCGGGTGGCCCGACCTGATGAAAGGACCGGCGCCGCTCCCCGCCGCTGCTTGCGCTTAGGTCCCGCTCGGTTTACCGTTGTGTTCACAATCCATCGAACCGGGTGACCCGTGTCCAATTCCTTCTTGCGCCTATTCACACCCAGCATTTTCTTTGCCTTCATCGCATGCGCCGTTACCGGCGCCGCACCTGCACAATCGCCTGTAGCGCCGGCTGCGGGTGCGGCCCCCAGTACGGCCCCCAGTGCGAATGTCGACCCGTGGGCTGCGCCCAGTTTTTCCGCCGATCCCAAAGCGCTGTACGAGGCAGCATCCGCGGTGCCCGTCCCCGACGGCGCCAATGTTGTGGAGCTGGTGGAAGACGAGAGCTACACGTTTGACGACGCGGGGCGCATGGCTCATGTGGGACGCATCGTTTACAAGGTGCTTACGCAGAAGGGCGCTGAGGGATGGGACTCTCTTTCGGTCGGCTGGGAGCCGTGGCATGAGGCGCGGCCCGTCATCCGAGCGCGGGTGATCGCGCCGGACTTCAGCGTCCACACCCTTGACGCGAATACGATCACTGAAGCGCCGGCACGCGGCGGCGACTACAAGACTTACAGCGACGGCAAGCGGCTGCACGCGCCTTTCCCGGCGATCGCTCCGGGGGTAGTAGTAGAAGAGGAGTACACCGAGACAGAGACGCAGCCGCTGTTTGCGCCGGGCCGCGTAGGACGCGTCGAGCTCGGCCAGCAAGACGTTCCGGTGGCGCACAGCCGGGTGATTCTTGATGCTCCCGCGGCACTGCCGCTGCGGACCGACCTGTTTCTGCTTCCCGATCTGAAGCCTGTGCGCACAGAGGCGGGCGGGCGCGTGACTCTCACTTTCGATGTGGGCTTGATCGATGGCGTCGATCCGCGCGATCCAAATCTTCCCCCGGATGCGGTGCGTTTTCCCATCGTCGCATTCGCCACGGGCGCGTCGTGGCAAAGCGTGGCAGCCGAATACGGAAAGATCGTTGACAATCTTTCTGGCTCCGCTGCCGTGAAAGCTGTTGTTGACCCGCTGCTTGCCGGGAAAAAGTCCGCAGCCGAAAAGGAAGCGGCTATTGTGGACTATCTCGACCGCGAGGTGCGATACACGGGGATCGAATTCGGCGAAGCCGCCATTGTGCCGCATGACCCGGCGGAAACTCTGGCCAAGAAATACGGCGACTGCAAGGATAAGGCCACGCTTCTGGTGGCAATGCTGCGCGCTGCCGGCATTCCCGCGAACGTGGCGCTGCTCAGCGTCGAATCGCGAATGGATGTTTCCGCGGACCTGCCCGGCATGGGAATGTTCGATCACGCGATCGTTTATGTGCCGGGGAAGAATCCGCTCTGGATCGACGCCACCGACCGCTACGCGCAACTGGGCCAGATTCCGATGGGCGACCAGGGGCGCCTGGCGCTCATCACAAGCGCCTCAACCACCGCGCTCGAGAAAACGCCGGAGTCAACTTCAAAGGACAACGGCTTGAAAGAGACGCGCGAATTCACGTTGACTGACAACGGTCCAGCGAACGTGGTGGAGATTACCGAGCCCGAAGGGATTTACGCGTCGGGGTACCGCGCGTACTACGCCGACAAGCCGGACAAGGACACCCGCGATGGGCTGCGCGGATACGTGCAGGCAGAGTATGTTTCGGACGATTTGACGAAGGTTGATCGCACCGACCCGGCCGATCTTTCCCAGCCCTTCAAACTCACGATTGCATGCGAGAAAGCAAAGCGTGGATACACGAATCTCGATGGCGCGCAGGCCGCAATTCGCGTCGACCGGCTCTTCCAGATGCTGCCCGACGAGCTGAAGCGCAAAGACGACAGCGACGAGAAGAAGAACACCGGCCCCGACAAACCCAAAAAGCCGCGTACCGAAGACTGGTGGCTCGACGCGCCCTACAACAGCGAGTGGACCTACCATCTAATCCCGCCCGCCGGATTCATTCCCAAGGAGCTGCCCAAGGACGCGACGATTCCCGCGGGCCCGGCGCAGCTGACGGAGAGTTTTACCACTGGCAAGGATGGCGAGGTGCTGGCGCACTTTGCCTTTGACACGGTGAAGCGGCGCTATACGGTAGCCGAGGCGACTGCGTTGCGCAACGAAATAGCCGATTTGATCAATGGGCCTGCGATCCTGGTCAACTTCGAGCCGCAAGGCGCGGCGCTGCTGCGTGACGGCAAAGTAAAGGAAGCGCTGGCGAGCTATCGCGCGCTGATCGCGCAGAATCCGAACTCAGCGGTGCACCATCTGCAGGTGGCCAATGTGCTGCTTGAAGCGGGAATGGGCGAAGCCGCGCGCGATGAAGCGCGACTCGCCGTCAAGCTCGATCCGACGTCGGCGCTTGCCGAGCGCACGCTTGCCGACATCTTGAAGCACGACCTGGTGGGACGCAATCTGCGCGCCGGCAGCGACATGGCCGGCGCGGCAGAGGCTTATCGCGCCGCCATCAAGCTCGATCCCGACGATCACTCGGCGCAGGGCGACCTGGCCATTCTTCTGGAGTACGACTCCGTCGGGCGGCGTTACAGCGGGCAAGCGCACATGAAGGAGGCGATCGCCGAGTATCAGGCGCTCGGCGAGGACAAACTGTCCGATCTCGGCATCGGAGACAATCTGGCCTTCGCGCTTTTCTACGGCGGCGAATACTCTGAAGCGTACAAAGCAGGGCAAACTCTCAATCCCGAACCCAAGCCGCTGCTTTCCGCCAGCATCGGCATGATGCAGGACATCAAGGCTGGCCTGGCCGAGGCAAACAAACGGTCCAGCGACGATGCTGCATTCAAAGAGACCGCGGGCACGGCCGGCGAGATGCTCATGAACAGGAGGGAGTATCCGCAGGCGGCTGACTTTCTGCAGGCGGGCGCTGCAGGCGACGATGCGGCGCGAACCCTGGGACTGGCCAACATGCTGCGCGGCGCCATCCACCACGAGGACGCGAAGTTCGCCAACACGCCGGAAGACATCGTGAAGCGTTTCGCCCTGGTTCCTTTCGATGCCAACCTGACTGAAAACAGCCTCGCCGCATTGCTTAGCCGGAATGGGGTCAAGGTGCTGAAGGCCACGGACGCCGACGAGCTGAAGGACGAGCTCAATTCTGGCAAACAGATGAACAGCCAACTGGCCCGCGAAGACAGCTCGCTCGATGTAACCGAAGACATTCTGCTGCAGATGCTCGATCCCAAGGGCGAGGGCGACGATGCGACCGGGTACAGGGAAAAGGTGCAGCTACTGAGCGGCACCACGATGACCGTCTTCATCGTGAAAGAGGATGGGCAGTACAAGGTGCTCGATTCGCTCGATAAGCCGAATTCAATTGCCCTGGAAATGATGGATCGCGTCAACGCGGGCGATCTCAAGGGCGCAAAGGCGCTGCTGGACTGGTTGCGCGAGGATCAGCACCTCGAGGGCGGCGACGATCCGCTGGGCGGCCCCGTGTTCCCGAGGTTCTGGATCAAGGGGGAAGCGGCCGATGCGCGCAAGATGAAGCTGGCCGCGGCGGCCATCATGGTTGATACCAAGCCCACGGTCGCGCAAGGCGTTGCGGTTCTTGAGGCGAGCCTGAAGGATGCTGCCGGCGATCGCGAGCGCACCAATATTCAGCTCGCCCTTGCCGACGGCTACTCGCTCCAGGACAACTTTGCCGGCCTGCTCGACGTCTCCTCGGCGCTGCTGAAGCAGGAGCCGGATTCGAAACAGGCATTCCTGTATAACAGCGAAGCGCTTATGGGTCTGGGACGCTACGACGACGCTCTTGCATTGGCCGACGCCAGGCTCAAGCTGCTCGACAACGACAGCGATGCCATCAATATGAAGATGGAGATCGAGGCAAATCGCGGAGACTTTGCTGCTGCGCACACCTGGGGAGAAAAACTGCTATCGCTCGGCCAGGAGAATGGTGAGATGCTGAACAACCTTGCGTGGGAATCGCTCTTCACGGGCAAGGTTACCGGCGACGACCTCGCAACGGCCGTGAAGGCGACGCAGTTGCAGAAAGACGCGCCCGACATTCTGCATACGCTGGCCTGCTTGTATGCGGAGACGGGCAAGACGAAAGAAGCCCACGACCTGCTGCTGCGCGCCATGGACGTTTGGAATCTTGACGAGCCCAACGACGAAGTGTGGTACGTGCTGGGCCGCATAGCCGAGCAGTACGGCGAGCGGGACATTGCCATCGCCGACTACCACAAGCTGCAGAAGCCCAAGCGGATCCTCGCCATCCCCACCTCAACCTGGCGCCTGGCGCAGATGCGGCTGAAGGCAATGGGCGCGGAGCAGGCGTCGACAGGGCAATGAGCGGTCAGCAATCGGGCGAACGCTACTGCTGCTGCTGCATCTGCTGCAAGTCAATGAAAGGCACGGGGAGCTCGGGCGGCTGCTGCGCGCGCTCCACCAGCACGCTCCAGTCCTCGGGAATAGGTAGCTTGCGGTCGAGGGCCGGCGGCTTTTCGCTGGCTTCAACCTTCACGGCCACGTAAAGCTCGCTCGCGGTCTTGCCGCGGAAAACGCCATGCGTGGGCGGAACATCGGCGTAATCGCGGCCGACGGCGGTGCGGATGTGGCGGTGATGCGCGACCAGGTTGTTGGTGGGGTCCAGGCCCACCCAGCCCAGATGAGGCAGAAGCGCCTCAACCCAGGCGTGCGTGGCGTCGGGTGTGGAGCGGTCGTGGTCTTCGCTGCCGCGATATAAATATCCGGAAACGTAGCGCGTGGGAATGTGCACGTGTCGCAGCAGCGCGATCATGGTGTGGGCAAAATCCTGGCAGACGCCCGCGCCGCTCAAAATCGCTTCATCGATCGGCGAGTCCACGCGCGTGGAGCGGGGCACGTAATCGAAGTAGTGGAAGAGGCGCTGGTTCAGTTCCAGAACGAGATGCAACGGATCGTCCCTCCGCACGACCTCCATCTTTTTCGCGAGATCCACGAGCGCCGGCGTCTCCGCGGCAAACGTGCTGGGCAGCAGCATCTCAGAGTAATCGCCGGCTTCGACCAGCTCATCCAGATCTTCCCACGCGTCGGGCGAGAGAAAATGCGGAACGTCAGGCAGGGGCTGCTGTTCGACCACGGATTCGGCCACGATGACGAGCTGATTGTGCTCGCCGGGAATGTCGAAGTGCTGCACGTTGTTGCCCAGATGGTCGCGATAGCTGAAGACGCGGCAGCGCGGGCTGACGGAGAGCGAGAAAGTGAGGCAATGCTGGCTGGAGTCGGAGCGCGGATGCATGCGCGTCTCCATAATGCTCTCGCTGATGGGCTGCGAGTAGCGGAAGCGCGTCAGGTGCCGGATGGAATAGAAGTTCATACTCGCTCCCTCGAAATCAGGCCGTGTCCCACCGGCCCGCGCTATACCGCCAGTGCGGATTGAATGGAATAGTGCACATAATTACGGTAAACCAGCTCATGAATGCGCAGGCACTGCTCGCGGATGTTGTGCAGAAACGCCGCTGCGTCGCCGGCCAGAATTTCACTGATGGTGGTGTAGCCAAGCATGGCGTGCAGCTTTCCGACGCCGGCAAACACCTCATCGGGCGAGCGGCGTCCGCCGGCGCGCTGGATTGACTCGATGGCTGTGCGGATATTGTCGACGCAGTAACGAATGGCGTGAGGAAAATCGCGATTGAGCACAAGGAACTCGAGAATGCGTTCCGGCGAAAGGTCGGCCGTATACACCTGGCAATAGGCCTCGAACGCAGTACAACAGCGTAACAAACCCACAAGCTCCAGGTACTGATAGCCGGAAGATTCGCGCTCGTGCGCGTGAAAGAGCTCCGACTGGTAGACCTCGAGCAGCGTGGCCGTGGCGTAGGCGCGCTCGAGCGATCGACCCAGGCGGATGAACTGCCAGCCCTGGCCGTGAATCATGGTGGAGTCGCCGACGCCCTGGAACAAATGAATGCCGTCGACCACCGACGCCAGCATGTCGCTGGCGCTGTTGGCGTACTGAGCCTGCGCGTTGGGCGAGTGAATCTGGTGAAACAGCCGATTGAGCCGCTGCCATTGCTCAGTGGAGATTTCTTCGCGCACTTGGCGCGCATTTTCGCGCGCCGCGCTCACGCAAAACGTAACGGAGGAGGGATCGACCAGGTCGAAGACGAGCTTGCGCGCCATGGCTTCCAGCGAGCCGTTCCACTCGATTCCCACCGGCCTGCCCAGAGCCGCGGTCATCTTTTGCCAGCGCTGCTCCGCGTTGGCGCCGCCGGGGTCGAGCATCAGGCCCATGGTCACGTCGAGAAGGCGTACAGTGTTCTCCGCCCGCTCCAGATAGCGGCTCATCCAGTAGAGGCTGTCGGCGACGCGCGATAGCATCGTGCTTCTCTCACCTCCGGCCCGATGTTCCCGAATCAAACTTATTCCAGAACCCATGTGTCCTTGCTTCCGCCGCCTTGCGAAGAGTTGACTACGAGCGAACCTTTTTCGAGCGCCACGCGCGTCAGGCCGCCGGGCACGATATTCACCTTGTCGCCAAAAAGTATGTAGGGGCGCAGATCGACGTGGCGCGGCTCCAGCCGGTCGTCGACCAGGCACGGCGCGCGCGAAAAATCCAGCGTGGGCTGCGCGATGTAGTTACGCGGATTGGCCTCGATCTGGAGCGCGAATTCCTCGCGCTGCCGCGCCGAGGACTGCGGCCCGATGAGCATTCCGTAGCCGCCGCTTTCGCCCACAGCCTTGACCACGAGCTTGTCGAGATTGGCCAGCACGTGCTTGCGGTCCTTCTCCTCGCTGAGCAGAAACGTCTCGACATTCGGCAGGATCGGATCCTCGTTGAGGTAGTAGCGGATCATTTTGGGGACGAAAGCGTAGACGGCTTTGTCGTCGGCGAGGCCGGTGCCAAACGCGTTGGATACGGTGACGTTGCCCGCGCGGTAGGCGTTGAACAATCCGGCGCATCCCAGAGCGGAGTCGGAGCGGAAGACGAGGGGATCGCTGAAGTCGTCGTCGACGCGGCGATAGATAACGTCAACGCGCTTGAGGCCGTCGGTGGTGCGCATGTAGACGATGTTGTCGTGCGTGACCAGGTCGCGGCCTTCGACAAGATCGATGCCCATCTGGCGCGCGAGATAGGTGTGCTCGAAGTAGGCGGAGTTGTAGACGCCGGGCGTGAGCAGCACGATGTTCGGCTCGGGCCGGCCTTCGGGTGCGAGCGAGCGCAGCGTGGCCAGCAGAACCTGCGGATAATGCTCGATGGGGCGCACGCCGTAGCTCGAAAAAAGTTGCGGAAAGGTCCGCTTCATCACGCGGCGGTTGGTGAGCATGTAGCTCACGCCCGAGGGCACGCGAAGGTTGTCTTCGAGAACCACAAATTCGCCGTTGTTGAGGCGGAGCAGATCGGAGCCAACGACCGCGATGTAAACGTTGCGCGGTACCTGGAGCCCGCGCATTTGACGCCGGTAATGCCTGCAACTATAGACGAGCTCGCGCGGGATGATTCGGTCGTTCAGGATTTTGGCGTCGGAGTAGACGTCGCGGAGAAAGAGATTGAGCGCGGTAATGCGCTGCGTGAGGCCGCGCTCGATGCGGTCCCACTCCTGGGCGGTGACCAGGCGGGGCAGCAGATCGTAAGGGAAGATGCGCTCGGTGCCCTCTTCGCGTCCATAGACGGTGAAAGTGATGCCTTGGGTGAGGAAGGCGAGGTCGACCGATTGCTTGCGCCGGCGCAGCTCGTCGGCGGGCAGGGTGGCGAGCGTTTCGGCCAGCGCACGGTACTGCGGCCGCACCTCTCCGCCTGGCGCGCGCATCTCATCGTAGGCCTGGTCGAGCGGGTAGTCACCGAAGAGCGGCTGCAACTCGACTTGATGGCTTGCGGTCATAGGTTTAGGGATCTAGGGGTCTCGGGCAAACTTTCCTTGCGGCGGACTTGGAACGTTGGCGGTTTAATTGAGAAATCCAGGCGTATGCGCCGCATCAGGGCTCGCCGGCCTCCTGGGCAATCTCCGCCTCGTTCTGTTCTCTTGTTTTTAACACGCCCGCTCTAAAGGAGCCATTAGAAATCGCGAAGTGCTTTCGTGCGCGGAGTAAAAGAAAACCGGCGCAGCCGCTCGCGCGCTGCGCCGAGTGTATCGCGTATTGCAAGTCGTCTCTCGGATCCGAATCGATGTCCGAACTACTTCGTTGGCACGGTATTGACCGTCTTCAGAATCCGCGCGACGATCTGGTAAGGATCGGCTTCGGAGTTCGGGCGGCGATCTTCCAAGTAGCCCCTGTAGCCGTTCTTGATAAAGTTCACAGGCAGGCGGACGGATGCTCCGCGGTCAGATAGGGCGTAGCTGAATTTGTCAATCGCCTGCGTCTCGTGGAGACCGGTGAGGCGCAGATGGTTGTCAGGCCCATAGACTTCAATGTGCGCGGCGATGTTGTCCTGGAAGGCCTTCATCAGCGCCTCCAGGTACTCCTTGCCGCCCACGTCGCGCAGATGCTTGGTGGAGAAGTTGGTGTGCATCCCAGAACCGTTCCAGTCGCCCTTGATCGGCTTGCAATAGAGCTGGACGTCCACTTCGTACTTCTCGCAGAGACGCATCAGTAGGTAGCGCGCAGTCCACACGTCGTCCGCGGCCTTGTGCGAGCCCTTGCCGAATATTTGGAACTCCCACTGGCCCTTGGCCACTTCGGCATTGATGCCTTCGTGGTTAATGCCCGCGTGGAGGCAAAGCTCCAGGTGTTCTTCCACGATCTGCCGGGCGACGTTGCCCATGTATTTGTAGCCGACGCCGCAGTAGTACGGGCCCTGCGGAGCGGGAAAGCCCTGCTCGGGGAACCCAAGCGGACGGCCATCCTTATATAGGAAGTACTCCTGCTCAAATCCAAACCAGAGATCCGGGTCATCCGCGGCTGTGGCTCGCATGTTGGTGGAATGCGGAGTGCCGTCGGGGTGCATGACTTCACTGAGAACGATAAAAGCTTCTTTGCGGCTGGCATCGGGGTAGAGAGCCACAGGTTTCAGAATGCAGTCAGACTTGCTGCCTTCCGCCTGCATTGTAGAGCTGCCGTCAAATCCCCAAAGGGGCAAATCGCTGAGGGTGGGCGTTTTGTCGAAGCTCTTGATCTGCGTTTTGCCGCGCAGCTCGGGGATGGGCTTCTTTCCATCGAGCCAGATGTACTCCAATTTGTACTTTGACATAGTTCTCCTCAGGTGTTGGGAATGGTAAGACAGCCTCAGCGGCGAGTGCGCTTACGGCCAATTAAGGGATCGCTTTCAGAGTAAACCGGGACAGCGCGAATCACGTAAAGATGGCATAAGGAAATGCAGAAATTCTGTGGAAGGCAATTCTGCGCGCTTATCGCGATGGAAGCCGGTTCATTGGGGCGCTGGATGCGATTGCCGCTGCCCGGCAGAATGCCGCAAAATAGGTGCGCGGTGAGCAGCAGCGCGGAGCCCGGCACTCCATTCGCACTCGTCTTTCCTCCATTTGTCACATCCCGGCAGCGGTTCGGAGAATCCCGATCCCGGCTCGGGGCCAAACATCGTCCGGCTGCGATACTCTGGATGATCAGGAGATTCTGGGCCACGATGCTCACTCTGCGACGCTTCGTTTTCGGCACTCTGGCCGCGCAGGTTCTTGTGCTCTCTTTGGCGCATGGCCAGCAGCCCGCACCTCAGGCCGACGAGTTTGTTCGCGCCCACTACACGAAATACGAATACCGCATTCCCATGCGCGACGGCGTAAGGTTATTCACCGCCGTGTACGTGCCGAAAGCGGCGGCTTTTCCCGGGGACCCGGGGCCCTATCCGTTCCTGATGGAGCGCACGCCCTATAACGTCGAACCTTACGGCGAAGACCGTTATCCAGCACTGCTCGGCCCCTCGGATGAATTCGAAAAGTCGGGCTACATCTTTGTCTACCAGGACGTGCGCGGACGCTGGATGAGCGAGGGCACATTCGTCGAGATGCGCCCGCACATCGACGAAAAGAAATCGCCGCAGGATGTGGACGATTCGTCAGACACATACGACACGATCGAGTTTTTGCTCAAGCATGTGCCCAACAACAACGGCAAGGTTGGCATCTGGGGCATCTCGTATCCGGGGTTCTACACTTCGGCGTCGATCATCGACTCGCATCCGGCCATTGCCGCAGCCAGCCCGCAGGCGCCAATGACAGACCTCTTTCTGGGCGACGATTCCTATCACGGAGGAGCGTTCATGCTTGCGGCGGGCTTTGGATTCTATGCGCCGTTTTTCCATCCGCAACAGAATCCCGCGCTGCCCAAGCCCGAAGTGCCCTTCGATTTTGGAACGCCGGACGGCTACAAGTTCTTTCTTCAGGCCGGGAATGTGGCCAGCCTGGACAAGTATTTCAAGGTCGCGTCGTGGATGTGGGACGATCAATACAAACACGACACCTACGACGACTACTGGCAGTCGCGCGATTTGTCGCGGCACATGAAGAACGTCAAATGCGCGGTTCTCGTGGTGGGCGGTTGGTTCGACGCCGAAGACCTTGAAGGGCCGTACCGCACCTTCTACGCCGTACGAAAATTCAATCCCGAGACGCCGGCAACGCTGGTCGAAGGTCCATGGGTCCACGGAGGTTGGGCGCGCAACGACGGCGACCATTTGGGCGATGTGCAGTTTAACGCGAAAACGTCACTTTACTTCCGCAGCGAGATCCAGTTTCCATTTTTCGAGCATTATTTGAAGGGCGCCGGCAAAACGCTTCCGGCGGCGATTGTATTTGAGACCGGAACGAATGTCTGGCGCCGCTACGACGAGTGGCCGCCGAAGAACGCAGTGGCGAAGACACTCTACTTTCATGCCGGCGGCAAGTTGAGCTTTGATCCGCCGGTTGAGACCGAGAGCTCGGACCAGTACCTGAGCGACCCTGACCATCCCGTGCCGTTCGAGGGCAGCACCACAGACACGGTGCCACAGCGCTACATGGTGGACGACCAGCGCTTCGCCAGCTACCGGCCCGACGTGCTGGTGTACGAGACCGATCCGCTCACGGAAGATGTGACCATTGCCGGTCCCATCTCGCCGCATCTGAAAGTCGCAAGCTCCGGCACAGATTCCGACTTCGACGTGAAACTCATCGATGTTTATCCCGACAAGGATCCCGAAACCGACAAGACCCCGAACAAGCGCGTGATTGACGCGCTGCCGCTGCACATGGGCGGCTACCAGCAGTTGTTGCGCGGCGAGCCGTTCCGGGCGAAGTTCCGCTCCAGCTGGGAGAAGCCGGAGCCGATGGTGCCCGCGAAAGAAACCGGCCTCAACTTCACCATGCCCGATCTCGACCACACCTTCCGCCGCGGTCATCGCATCATGATTCAAGTGCAGAGCTCGTGGTTCCCGCTCACCGACCGCAATCCGCAAACCTTCACTGACATTCCCTACGCCAGGCCGGAGGAATTCAAGAAAGCTACCGAAACGGTCTTCCACCAGAAAGACGCAGCCTCCGGGGTGGAAGTGCTGGTGTTGCCGCAAAACTAGTCGCGCGCCGCGATTTGGCGCCCGCGAATTAATGAGGAAATTATGACCGCTCGTGCTTTTCGCTCCATGTTTCTGACTCCCGCGCTGCTTTTCGCGCTCGTGATGCCAATGTGTGCCGAAGAGGGCATGTGGACCTTTGACAATCCGCCTCTCAAGCAACTGGCGGAAAAGTACAATTTTCATCCGACGCAGGAATGGCTCGATCACCTCCGGCTTTCCAGCGTGCGGCTCAACGACGGCGGATCTGGCTCGTTTGTCAGCCCTGACGGCCTGCTGTTGACGAACCATCATGTGGCTCGCTTCCAGTTGCAGAAGAATTCAACTCCCGATCACAATTATGTGCGCGATGGATTCTATGCCGCGACTCAGGATCAGGAGATGAAGTCGCCCGATCTTGAAATCAATGTGCTGGTGGGCATCGCGGACGTCACGGCGCGGGTGCAGGGAGCGGCCAAAGGCACGACGGACGATGCCCAGGCGCTGAAGGCGCGCGAAGCCGAGATGGCGGCCATCGAGAAGGAAAGCAAGGACAAGACGGGCTTGCGCTCCGACGTTGTTTCTTTCTATAACGGGGGCGAATACTGGCTGTATCAATATAAGGCATACACCGACGTGCGCCTGGTTTTCGCGCCCGAAGAAGAGGCGGCGTTCTTCGGCGGTGACCCGGACAACTTCACATACCCGCGCTACGACCTGGACATGGCGATATACCGCGTGTATGACAACGGCAAGCCGCTGCATACGGATAACTATTTGAAGTGGAGCGCCAAGGGCGCAGCGCCGGGCGAACTGGTCTTCGTCTCAGGTCACCCCGGCTCGACCTTGCGTCAGGACACAGTTTCAGAGTTGTTGATGGAGCGCGACGTGCATGGGCCGATGGTTGTTGAGTATTTGCAGCGGCGCATTGCCGCAGCGCAGGAATTTGGGAAACAGAGCGCGGACAACGAGCAGCTCGTGGAAAGCGAGATCTTTTACCTGCAGAACAGCCTGAAAGTGTACTTGGGCCGCAAGGAGGCACTTTCTGACAAGGCCATTCTGGCTAAAAAGCATGCCGAGGAAGACGACCTGCGCGCCAAAGTGAAGGCCGATCCGGAACTCGAGAAGGAATACGGCGGCGCATGGGACGAGGTTGCGCGCGCAGTGGAGCTGGCCAAGCCTGAGATGCAGAGGAGGATTTTCCGGCGCACGGATAGTGAGCTGTTCACCGACGCCATGGAGATTGTGCAGTATGTCGTGGAAGTGAAGAAGCCCGACGGCGAGCGCCTGCCGCAGTTTCACGAAGCGGGGCTTGACTCGCTTCGCTTCGAGCTGCTGTCTCCGGCGAAGATTTATCCGGCGACGGAAAAGCTCTACATGAAGACGGCCCTGAACCTGGCAAAGGAAAAACTCGGCGGCGATGACGCATATCTCCAGGCAATCGTGCAGGGGGGCGACATCGACAAGGCCGTCGACGCGCTGGTTGATGGGACAAAGCTTTACGATCCGGCCGTTCGCAAAAGCCTGCTCGATGGCGGCGAAGCGGCGGTGGCTGCTTCGAACGATCCGATGATCGTTGCGGCGCGCCGTGTGGATCCTGTGTGGCGAGCGAATTACGAGTACCTGCGCGACAAGGTGTACAGCGTGTTCGACGCGGCGGGCGAGAAACTGGGCAAGGCGCGATTTGCCGCGTATGGCAAGAACGCGTATCCCGATGCTACATTTACGCTGCGCCTGAGCTACGGCACGGTCGACGGCTATCCATATAACGGAACCATCGCGCCGCCCTTCACCACGTTCTATGGGCTCTATGATCGCTCGGCCAGCTTCAGCAACAAGCCGCCGTTCGACCTGACGCCCAAAGAAGCCGCGGCACGCGACAAGCTCGACCTGGCGACACCGATGGACTTTGTGTGCACGGCCGACATCATCGGCGGCAATTCAGGCTCGCCGGTAGTCAACCGCGCCGGCGAACTTGTGGGGCTGATCTTCGACGGCGACATCGAATCGCTGGCAGGCGACTTTGAGTACGACGGCACGAAAAACCGCGCCGTGTCGGTCCACTCGGCAGGAATGCTCGAGGCCATGCGCAAAATTTATGGGGTGAACGCTCTGGCCGACGAACTCGAAGGCAAGAAGTAATCACCGCCCTGGAGTCAGAAGCGGGAGCCTCGTGCTCCCGCTTTCTGTTTCTGTACCTGCGGATACACAGCTCGGCTTTGGGCGTTTGCGTTTTTTTCAATTGGCTCGATTCGACGTACAATCGAAGAGGTCCGGCAGACCGCGGAGAGGTGGCCGAGCGGTTGATGGCTCCGGTCTTGAAAACCGGCATACCCGAAAGGGTATCGGGGGTTCGAATCCCTCCCTCTCCGCCATAGAGTCTTTATAATCAGTAATTTATAGGGAATGGTCGGTTCACCCCCGCGTTTCCGGGCGAACTCGCGGGTATTTGGTACCGAAAGGGACCGGAGAGCATTTTCCGCCTCGGATTGCAGCCAGAGAATTCGAGAATTTCTCCTTCAGGGAAGTCGCCGGTCCCCTCTTATGCTGTTCCGAAATTGAGCCAAATACCTCGAAATCCGCTCTTTGCCGCCAAACAAGTGCGTCCGGTGGAGACTTGGAGACAGAGAGCTAGCGAAGCACAGAGCCAACGGGCATTTCCGGTACCGATCTGATTAAGAAGTGGGTAAATTCCGAATCGTCAGTAATTCGCTCGGAACTCCGCTAAGACCCGGAAGATCGTTCGAAAAGCCGACATATTGGGACTAATCCCCGGTTACTCTCCTGGCCGAGTCTCGCAGTGGGCCCACCGGGACAGACGATTCCACCGCCAAATGTCAGGGTTCCCCGGCCACTCAATCTCAGAACACAGTGGGTTGACCTATTCGGGTTCGGAGTCATCCCGCGTAAAAACTCCATACGGACGATAATCACTCCTTTTCCCTGGAGATGGTTTGCGATTCTTTGGAATCCCAAGTGGCGCAATCTTCTGGCGGCCTGAGTACGGGGCCGGGCACCAATGATCGCGGGTTATTATGCCAACATGACGGACGCAGCATCCGAGCCGCTCTCACGGTTGATGTTTGAACATGGCCTCAAGCCACTGGCCATTGCTGTCTGCTTTGTCCTGGTGGCGCTTATCTGGACCTTCCCGCTGCAACATGTGATCGCTTACCCGTTTGTCTTTCTTTTCTTCGGCGCAGTAATGGGCAGCGCCTGGTTCGGCGGCATGATTGCCGGTTTCATGGCGGTGGCGTTGTCTTCGTTCCTCATTGGCTATTTCTTTATTCCTCCGTTCTTTTCTGCCGCCATCGCAAAGGAATCGCAAAGCTTCTTCGCCGCCTTCATTCTGTGCGCGATCGCCATCACTGTGGTAAGTTCGGCACGCAAGCGGACGGAGAATGCGATTCGCCGCGCTCGTGATGAGCTGGATACCAGGGTGCAGGAGCGAACTGCGGAACTGGTGCGATCGAACCGCGAGATCCAGGAAAGCGAACGGCAACTGCGGCTGCTGACCGAAGCCATTCCGCAACAAATCTGGCGGGCCGATGCTGAAGGGCGCATCGAGCACTGCAATCAGCATCTGCGCAACTACACCGGAAGAAATATGTCCGATCTCGCCGGTGAGTCGTTCTTCGATATCCTCGACCCTGAAGACGCGCCGCTTTACATTCAGGGCTGGCAAGCCGCTCGTGCGACGGGAGGCCGATTTGAAGTCGAAGCGCGCGTGCGTGGCGCCGACGGTATCTACGATGGTTTCTTGCTCGCAGCATTCCGCAGCGGTCTGAAGACGGCAAAATCGCTTGTTGGTACGGGATTCACATTGACGTCGAAGAACAACGTCGCGCGCAGCAGAACTTGACACTCGCGCACGAGGAATTGGCGCGTTACGCGCGTAACATGAGCATGGCAGAAATGGCGGCATCGATTGCGCATGAACTTAATCAGCCGCTCACGGCTGTAGTCACTCATGCATATGCCTGCCGTGAGTGGCTCAATAGCCAGCCGGTGAATACCGTCAAAGCAGCGTCGACGGCAGAGAAAATCGTTCAGGAGAGTACACGCGCCAGTGCGGTTGTCAGCCGCGTACGCGCTCTGTTCCGCAAAGACGCGCAAGTACGGGAATCGGCCGACATGAATCGCGTGATCCAGGATTTGGTGCGCGTCCTCCGTGACGAGGCGATTCGCCGCGAGATTCCCATTCGACTGATTTTGTCTGCGGATCTCCCCAGGCTGAAGATGGACCCGATCCAGATTCAGCAGGTTCTGCGCAACCTGGCGATGAACGCGATGGAGGCGATGGCGCAAACCGCCGCGCCGCGCGAGCTCGCCATTCGATCGGCAATGCACGGTGATCGAAGAAGTCCTTGTTTCGGTGGAGGACCGCGGTCCCGGGATCGCTCCAGAAATCGCGCAGCGCATGTTTGAGCCGTTCTTCAGCACCAAGCCTGAAGGAACCGGAATGGGGCTGGCAATCTGCCGTAGCATTGTGGAAGCGCACGACGGCCGCTTATGGGCGGAGAACTCTGTCCGCGGCGGCGCCATACTTCAATTCACGGTGCGGGCGCAATCATGACGGAAAAGCCAATTGCTGCAATCGACGCGAAAGAGACGGTCTTCATCGTCGACGATGACGAAGCGATTCGTGAAGGGCTGTTCAATCTTTTTGAAGCGGTGGGAATCAACGCAAAGTGCTTTGCCACTGCGGAAGGATTTAGCGCTTCCTGGTCCGATTCGATGGCGGGGTGCCTGCTCTTGGATGCGCGGCTCCCGGGGATTGGCGGCGTTGAGTTCCAGGAGCGGCTCCGGAAGTCAGGAACTAGAATCCCGATTATCTTTATGACGGCGCATGGAGACATCCCGATGGTGCGCAAAGTCATGAAGGCAGGTGCAGTGGAATTCCTAACCAAGCCGTTTCAAAAGGAAGAACTGCTGCATGCGGTCGAGCAGGCATTCGCATCCGACCGGACCCGCCGCAAGGAAGATGCAATTGTAGATTCGATTCGTGTGCGCATCGACTCTCTGACGGCGCGCGAGCGCGAAGTGATGGCGTTGGTGACCGCAGGCCTCTTGAACAAGCAGATTGCCGGCGAACTGAATCTGAGCGAGATCACCGTCAAGATGCATCGGCGTCAGGTGATGGAAAAGATGCGCGCAGGCTCGCTGGCGGACCTCGTAAGGATGTGCGAGCGGATCAGACAGCCATTGTGATCGACAAGCATCCATCGTGTTCTTCAGCTCGACTGTGAGGAGCGGGATGCTACGTTAATTCCTCATACGATCCTTATTTCAAGCTCTTCGGACTATACCAAGAGATAGATTGAATTCTCGCAAGTCGAGTACTACTCTCGCTCTATAAGTGTTGAGTAACGGTAGCGAATTAAGTCTCGCCGGTATCGACGCAGATTTCGATCCTGATTGCATTTCCGCTTCTGCGACAACTGTTCGTATTTGCACTTGAACTCATCGTTTGTTCGAACTTCTGCTGCAGTCACGCTGCAGGAATGCGCATCGGCTCATCTGCACTTAGCCGGTCATCAGGCCGTTGATCACATGGAGGCGAAATGAGCACTCAAGCCCTATTGGTCGAGATTCTGCTTTCCGGGTTTTTCGCGATCGCCTGCTTTCGCGCACGGGCCGAGACGCCCAGCACGAACGGGCTCGCGCCGCAACGGCTCTTCATGCTCACTGACCGCCTTGAGCGCCTGAAGTCTTCGCGCTGGCAGTGGTTTGCCATGGTGCTCTTGCTGTTCGTGATGCGCAAACAGATGGGTACCCCGCTGGTGGCGGAGTTCACTGTCCTGGCTCAGTTTCTCGTTTTTCTCGCTTTGCCAACGGCCAAGCAGGCGCCTGGGACAATGCTACGCCCATGAGAGAACTTTTTGACGCAGTGGACTTTCTTGCCAGGACGCGCCGCAAGATGCGCTCAGGCGCTTACTCACGGGAACCGCTGATGCTGCTGCGGGTGGAGTGGAAAGGGGATTCTGTGGATTGCGATTGGCTCATGCGTCCGGTCGACCCGTGGGACAGGGATCTTCCCTCGCATCTGGCCAGGGAGAACCAGACGCTGCAGGCCCTTCGAGATGCTCTGAATCTCCGCGAGATTGTCTTCAGATCCTTTCCCGCCGTTGTGAACGCCGACCTGCGCATGTTCCGCGCTTGTGAGGATCATCGCTTGGAGCTGGTCATGAGGGGAAGCACGAGCCGATCCAACGAAGTGTTCTACCGTGTCGCTTCGGTCGCAATGCGAGCCAAATTGTGCGGTTTCCATTTCACTTTGGCCGAGGGTGGGCACAAGAGTCTGGTCCCGATTTCGTTGAGCTGATTTCGATTTTGTCCAAGTCACGATTGCAACTTTGCAACTAGCTGGAAGCCGGGAACTTCCCCAAAGGTTCAAGGTCTTAGCTCTTTCCCTGGCACGCGAAAAGCACGCAACACTCAAACGGTAATTCAAGGAGGACGTTCATGGCGGCAACAACATCTCAGGGCAAAAACTTCACGCTTTTCATGGCGGGGCTGACTGCAGTCTGCGCCGGAATCGCATTTTCTGATTCGGGCGTCGCCAAAGTGGTGTTAATCGTCGGCGCCGTTGTCTTGGCGTTCTCTCTCTGGGGGCTGTTCAAGATCAAGCCCCTTGAAGGCAAGACCGGGGGCGGCCCGCAGCCTGCCGTCATGAAGCTGATCGGCGTGGTTGTGGTTTTGGCCGGCTGGCTATTTGTGCTCTTCGGTTTGCACATGACGGCCAGTGTGGGCGGCAGATTGGTGACCTCGATTGTGGGGTTTGCCTGTCTCGATCTGCCGGAATCTTCTTCGTGCTTGTGCCGGCAGTGAATAAGAACGCCATTTGGAAAGCTTGATCGCGCTTCCCCAGCTTTCTTCGGACAGAACGAATGCAATCGATGATCAACCCAATGATGGAGCTGAATCGATGAGAATTGCCCGCTATTACAACCTGGACTTGCGCCCTGGCGATACTACTCATGGCAGGCGCAGCGATTGTGGCTCGGGCTGACGCTGCACCTTCAGCGTCGGCTGCCGAGTTGAAGAGCGCGCTTGCTGCGGCGCCCACCACCAGCACTCTCGCCAACGGCGATCCCGGCGGCGTGCTCACAGGCACCGTCAACGACGTGCCTGTGGCCGATCCCAAGGCGGGCCTCACCATTGGCGACGTGGCCAATCAGGTCGGCCAGAACAAGATCGCCGTCAACTTCGTCTGGACGCTGGTCACCGGTTTTCTGGTCATGTTCATGCAGGCCGGTTTCGCCATGGTTGAGGCCGGTCTTTGCCGAGTCAAGAACGCAAATCACACCTACATGATGAACTTCTTCGTGTACACATGCGGGTTATTCGCCTACTGGATCATCGGCTTCGCCATCCAGATGGGTGGCGCGGCCGGAAACGGAAATCTGGGCGGATTGCAGTCGCTGAACACGGAGCATGTGATCACGCTTGTTCGGCACGCATTGGGGCATCTTCGGCGAGTGCGGCATGTTTCTCGCCGGGAGCACCTATGACGTGGGCGTCATGGTCATCTTCCTGTTCGAGATGGTGTTCATGGACACGGCGCTGACCATCGTGACCGGCGCATGCGCGGAGCGCTGGAAGTTTCTGGCCTTCGCAGTCTCCTCGGTGCTGATGGGCGCATTCACCTATCCTCTCTACGGCAACTGGGCCTGGGGCGGCGGCTGGCTCTCGCAGTTGGGCGTCAATGCTCGGACTCGGAAAGGGCTATTGCGACTTTGCCGGATCGGGCGTTGTGCATGCGGTCGGTGGAATAACGGCTCTGGCGGTGGCGATGATTATCGGTCCGCGCATCGGCAAGTTCAATCGCGATGGCTCGGCCAAT
This sequence comes from uncultured Acidobacteriaceae bacterium, assembly GCA_963835355.1. Taxonomy (GTDB): domain Bacteria; phylum Acidobacteriota; class Terriglobia; order Terriglobales; family Acidobacteriaceae; genus Telmatobacter. The sequence goes on from CAWIFE010000008.1 coordinate 781,829, forward strand.
GCCATCATCGGCCACGACATTTCCGCGGTGCTCATCGGCTGCTTCATCCTGGCCTTCGGCTGGTTCGGATTCAATCCCGGCAGCACCCTCGGCGCTTCCGCGGCCGGCAACCTGCGCATCGGCTCCATCGCCGTCAACACCATGCTGGCCGGTTGCACCGCTACTTTCGGCGCGCTGCTCTACATGTGGGCCATGAAAGGCAAGCCCGACGCCTCGATGAGCGGCAACGGCATATTGGCGGGCCTGGTGGCCATCACCGCGCCCAGCGGCTTCGTCAGCACCATGGGCGCCGCCATCATCGGCTTTGTCGCCGGCGTGCTGGTCTGCCTCAGTTGCGCCTTTGTCGAGAACTTCCTCAAGGTCGACGATCCGGTCGGCGCCGTCTCGGTGCACGGAACCTGCGGGCTGTGGGGTGTGCTGTCCATCGGCTTCTTTGCCGACGGCACCAGCAACTATGGCGGCTCCTGGAACGGCGTTACCGGCTCCGTAACCGGGCTGTTCTATGGGGACTCCAGCCAGCTTGGTGGCGCAGATCGTTGGTTGCGCGACGCTGGTGGGCTTCGTCTTCACCTTCAGCTTCGTCCTCAACTGGATTCTCGACATCATCGTCGGACAGCGCGTTTCCATCGCAACCGAGGTTGCCGGCCTCGATCTTCCTGAGATGGGCCAGCTCGGCTATCCGGAGTTCGTGTTCCGTCCCGAGCCGGACTTCATGCAGGCTGCCGAACGATGGCGGTGGCGTAGGCTTCCATCCGCTGACTTGTCCCTGGCCGATCTCATGCACGACTGGCCGGGGACGAGTTGGCCCGGTTTTCAAGTTTCGTTTCGCCTGTGGCATTTTCCTGAAGCAGCAAGGATCATCTGCCAAGCCTTGCTGCCCATTTTTCTCAAGCTCTTGGAGTTCTCGCATGAAGAAGATTACCCAACGCGACATGGAGCCCGCCGGAACCTTGTTTCTGGCTCCGGCATCGTCTGCTCCTCTGTCACTGCCCGCGGCGATCGGCCCGGAGACCGGCCGTTTGTTGCAGCGCATGTTCCGGGATCCTCGCGTGCTCGAGCCTGAGGAGCGCGCAAGCCTCGTCGCACAGCTTCGCAGCGCCGTCGAACTGGAGCCGCACGTTCCCGAGATTCGCGTGCTGTTGGCATGGCGCTCTGCGTTGATCTGCAGGTGCAGGAAGCGCTCGAGCAGTTGCGCGAGGCCACCCGTCAGGCGCCGGATTGCTTCATCGCCCGGCTCAAGTTTGGCGAGTTGCTCATGCGCCTGCGCATCTGCGATCAGGCCGCCGAACAAACGCAGAAGGCGGCGGAACTTGCCGCGAACGATGTGCAGGCCGATCTGGCCCGCCGCCAGGCGACCACGATTCGCACCATGCGCCGTGAAGGCATCGAACGCGGAGGACTTGGCGCGATTCTGCCCCGCTGGGTTCCCCGGGGCCGCAAATCCAGGAAGCAGGAGACCCTGCCCGTCCTGGCCGGTTCCAAGTAGGAGAGGATGTCCGCGATCTGCAACTGGCGCTGCTGATCGCCATCCTTCTGCCTGCAAGTAAGCTTGCGGCTTCGCTCTGCACGCGCTTTGGTATTCCCGCGATTCTCGGCGAACTTCTGGTTGGCGTAGCCGCCGGTCCAGGCGCATTCGATCTGCTGCACCTCAGCCTTTTCCAGGGAGGCCAGGCCACCAAGGCATTTCTGATGCTGGCGCAGGTCGGCGGCCTGGTTCTGATGTTCATCGCCGGCCTGGAAACCGACATCGAACGCATGCGCGAGGCGAGCATCACCGCATTCCTGGTGGCATTGTCGGGGTCATCTGGCCGTTCTTCCTGGGAGCCGGTGCAGCGCACGCTCTCGGCCTGCCCTGGAACAGCGCACTCTTCCTCGGCGGCGCATTGACGGCCACCAGCGTTTCCATTTCCGCCAGAACCCTGATGGACGCCGGGAAGATGTCGTCGCCGGAGGCCACCGTCATTCTCGGCGCTGCGGTCATCGACGACGTGATGGGACTGTTTGTTCTTGCGTTTCTTGCGGCGTCCGCTGACAACCGGCACAACAGATTCCTTTGGCTTGGCCGCCTTGGCGTCCAATTGGTTGAGGCTGCATTCAGACTCTGCGGCGCACCATCCCCTCTTGGTTCAAATGTCGCTCATCGCCGTTTGCGTGGCCATCTTCTTTGTCGTTTCCTATGGCGCGGCAAAGCGTTGGCTCGATCCGCTCATCCTGCAATTGCGGCGGCTTTCCGCCAGCGAGTCCGTATCGAGCTGCGTCTGGCCCTGGTTCTGATTTATGCCATCGCCGCGGAATGGCTGGGAAGCGTTGCAGGAATTACCGGAGCCTACTTGCTGGGATATGTCTTCGCAGGGTCCGAATACAAGGCTGACATCGAGCGGACCTTTTATGCCATCGGACACGGCCTTTTGATTCCGATGTTCTTTGTCTCTATCGGGCTTTCGAGTAACTTCCGCTCTCTCGGTGGACATTGGCTGCTGCTTGGGGCTATCTTCCTGATCGCCGTCGTCAGCAAATTGCTCGGATGCGGCGTGGCCGCCCTGGCACGCGGCATGGGGCTGGTGCGAAGCTTCCGCGTCGGCTGCGGCATGGTCTCTCGCGGCGAGGTCGGCTTGATCGTAACCGCGATGGGGGCCGCTTCCGGCGTCTTTCGAGAGCCGGAGGTCGCGGTCATGGTTTCCGTCGTCCTCTTTACCACGCTGCTCACGCCGCTTGCCTTGCGTGGAGCATTTCACATCAAGTGCAGAAGACGATGAGGATGAGGAGCTTGCAGTGTATGAAGCGATGCTCCAGTCGCCCGCCAATAGTTCAACTCCTCTGGAACCGGTCAGTCGTCATGAGGTGTCACCATGGTCCGGCTTATTTGAAGATTCGGCCAAGGAGTGTAAACGGATGAGAGGCGCAAAATATCTGGTGTCACCCGAGTATACGGACATGAAGACCGGCGATTGCGGAACTCCGCAGAATGGCTCGACGTATGAAAGAGATTTCGGTCGGCGACCAACTCGATCACTACCGCGTCGATGCACTTGTCGCTACGGGCAGCCATGCCTCGATCTTTCGGGGATCGATCTGAAGAATGGCGCAATCGTGGCCATCAAGGTGCCGCATGTTGAACTGGAATTGGACCCGGTGTTTTACGAGCGATTCCGCCGCGAACAGGAAATCGGCCAGAAGTTAAATCACCCAAGGGTCATGAAGGTTCTGCCCAGCGAGCACCATAGCCGGGACTACATCGTCATGGAGTGGATCGATGGGACGTTCGCTTCGGGAGATCCTTACAAAAGGTAAGCTTCCCCAGGACCGCGCCACCCATATTGCCATCGGCATCTGCGATGCTGTGGCTTATATCAATGCGCACGGAGTCATCCATCGTGACCTCCGGCCCGAGCATATCTTGGTCGACAGCAACGACCACATCAAGCTCATCAATTTCGGGCTCGCCTCGCAGGTTGCAGCCAAACGCATTACGTTCACCAGCTTGGCACATGAGTTGAAGACGGTCAGCTACGCCTCGCCTGAGGAGATCAAGGGCCAGCATTGCGATGCCCGCAGCGATGTCTACTCCATCGGCGTCATCCTCTATGAAATGCTTACCGGCAAGCTGCCCTTCGAGAACGACTACCTCCTCGCCCACATGAACGACCGTCTGCTCAAGGAGCCCATCCCGCCTCGCAAGCTTGAGCCATCGATCACCCCGCAAATGCAGCAAATTGTCCTCCGCGCAATGGACCAGACGCCCAGGTACCGCTATGCAAGCGCTCATGAACTGGCGCAGGATCTGGCCCATATGCAGGATGTGGTCGTGGATGAAAGTGACGTGTCGCGCAAGAGTTATAGAACGACTGCTGCCTGGAAGAAGAATTTTCTCTTTTATGTTGTGGTGGCAGCGATCCCCGTCGTTCTTTTTGTCCTGATGATGTTGGCCACTCATCGCAGATAGCCGCTGTTGTGCGTGGCCGGCACGATTATCGGGTACAGCACCTAATCTCTTGAAAACCTTTCGACTGACGGTTATCTGAGTTGTCCTGCTTGATAACCCTCACCTTTCGATATGGCCCAATCGGTCAGATCCGGCCATGTGTTTTGTTGGGGTTAGCGAGGCCGTATGCGGAGCCCTTTTGTCACCGGGTGATTGGGGATTGTTCAGGCTATCGGCCATCAGGCGCTTCAGTGCGGGCCGGTCCATGTTCCCGCCCGAGAAGCCGCCGTCGTCGTCGTGGGTGCTGATGGCGCGCCAGCCTTCGTGACGCTGGCTCTGGATAAAGGCGAGACCGGCTTCGCGCTGCGCGTCGAGCGAGTTGAAGGCCTGCTCGAGGCCTTCCTCAGAAGACTTGCGCGTGTAGATGGCGCAGTGAACGCGAGGAGTCATGCCGCGCGCTCCTTCGCTCTCGGATGAAGCCCGAAGAAGGCTGGACCCGACCAGCGGGTGCCGGTAATGGTGCCCGCGATCTATGGGTGGCCGCCTTCGATGTTCTGTTCCACGTGGATTCGCCGGGGGCCGCGGACAGTGTCTCGTTCGTCTCCCCAGCGTCGAGGAGGTCCAGGCCTTTGGTTTCGGCAAAGCGGCCCCAGACCACACATATCCGGCCCTCTATCTAACCGGAACCATCAACGGCCGACCCGGTGTCTTTCGTTCAACCGACGAGGCGCGCACTTGGATGCGGATCAACGACAACCAGCATCAGTGGGGACTCATCCTGCAGATCACAGGCGATCTTCGTATTGATGGACGAGTCTATGTCGGAACCCACGACCGCGGGATCGTGTACGGCGATCCAGCCAGACGCAGAACGCGCCAAGCTTGAGGAACTGTTGCCGCCCGGAACAACCACCGCCATAGCATCGAGGCACAGGCTCAAGCTGGCCTGGAAAGACAACCTCATTGCATCGAGTGCGTGGCCTCGATTCGGGCATTCTTGAGTGAATCGACGGCATCGCCGGTTGGATAGAATTCCATGGCAATGAATCTGTCGTAATGAAGATCCGCGAGCTTGCGATAAATATTCGCGTAGTTCACTTCGCCTGTTCCGGGTTCGTGCCGGCCCGGAACATCCGCGATGTGAACAAGCCCGACTTGATCGATGTGACCGGCGAGTTTTTCGATCAGATTACCGAACCCGCGCTGCTCATGATAGAAGTCATAAAGAACCTTCACATTCGTCCTGCCCACCTGCCCAACGATTTCGAAAGCGTCGGTTACTGTCTGAAGAAAGATCGTGGGATTCTCAAGCGCATCAATCGGTTCAATTACGATCTCGATATGATCGTTGGCGGCGAGATCTGCAGCGCGCTTAAGATTCTCCACTGCAGTCCGCGTTTGTGCAGCGGGGCTTAATTCCGGCTCGCGCTTGCCCGATAGAAGAATGACCTGCGGACATTCAAGCCGCTTCGCCGCTTCAAGCTGATCCTTGAACTGCGAGATAAAGATCTCGGTCTCGGCAGTGGTCGAGAAGCCGGCCCGTACACCGCTCATGGAATCGACGACGAGGCCGAGAGAATGGATGCGGCTCATGATCCGCTGAGTATCTTCCGCGGTCCACTTCTGAAACTCTCCCACGAGCTGAACTCCGTTGTAACCGGCCTCCGCTGCGATTTCGACGCAGCGCTCGAAGGGAAACTGCTTCTCAAGAGTCCACAGCATAACCGAAAACCGGAACCTGGTTGGACTGGTGGTCGCGTGGAGCGCATCGGTCAGCAGGGGTTGTGCAAGCGTTGCCCCCGCAGCGAGCTGAACAAATGTGCGACGATTCATAACCATCCCTCTGCTTTCTCGTCCTTGACTACTTTCAACGGGTTTCATGACCCCACATAACGAGATCCTATGGACGACGATAAACTGAATTCATAATCACTCGGCTTTTCTTGGCTCAAAGCTGTTCACCGCAATTTACAGGCCCTTCTTCATCTCCGCGATGCCGGCGGTGGAAACGCTGATGTCCTGATCTCCCTTTCCTCCGCTGAAGGCTGCAACGAGGTAACCATGCTTTCCCCGCGCGATAGCGCCTCCATTCCAACCAAATTCCCCTGTGAGAGGGGGACGGACGTGACTACCGCTGTTCTTCAACGTATCGGCCATTTCCGACGCCTTGGAGTAAGCAACTGCGAGCAGATTGGAAGCTCCTTGGTTCTGCGCAGGATGATCCTCGATCCCACTACCTACAACGATCATCTTCGAAACCCATGATCGAACACTGTCGCCATCGAAATAGGCCACGACGGCAACGCCCTGAATTCCCAGTTCGTGCGCGCGTTTTTCCATGGCCAGCAAGGCGCGATCCGCGGTGCGATCGAACTTTGCAACGTGAAGGGGATGGCCGTCATCCAGACCAGCCGACGCTGCGGGATTGCCGTCAACGGTGGACGGACTTTGCTGCGCGGCTGCGGTCGCGAATGTGAAACACATGGCGACGGCCAATGCCCATGTCCTCGCTGTTCCAATCCGATCGGTGCCTTTCACCGCGAATGACGCGATTCCCATCTGCTTCTCCTCCGCTACCATCGATTCGGATCCGGCGTGGGCTGAGTTCCGGTGTAACCGGAACAGCACGGAGTCTTGACCGGCAGGAACTCCATGAATTCGACCCGCGTGCCTCCGGGATCGGTCAGGTCCAACTGGAGCTTGCCGTCAACTCCGAGCACTTGTGGGTTCTTGCCCGGCGCCGGTTTCCATCCACGCTGCTCAAGCCGGCGTTGCAATTGGGCGACACTCACCACGCCCGGCGCAAAGTGATCCGCGCTGCCTAGCTGTGCGCGAGTTGGCCGATCAGGCAAATAAAGCATGTATTCGATCCAGTCGGTTCCGTTTGGAACCTGCATCATGACCCAATCGATGTCGCCCTCTTTGGCCCCACCCTGCCAGTAGAGGTGAAATCCGAGAATGTCTTTGTAGAAGCGATCCATCGCGGCACGGTTGCGCACCACGTAGCCGGCATGAATGATATGCGAGCTGAGTCGTCTCGCTGCCAGCCTGGGCTCCGGCAGGGAATGAGTTCCCGGCTCGACAAATGCGATCCGGTTTCCTTCCGGGTCATGAACGAGAAGAGTTTTCGACCCATCGCGATCGATGGTCAAGGCTCGTGGCACAACAACCTGCCGACTTTCCAAATAGCGCCGCAGAGACTCCGCGTCGGTTGTGGCAAAACCGATAGAGTCCAACCGGTCCATGCGCCCTGGATCCGGTGCAGAGATCAGCTCAATGTATTGGATATGGTTTGCATAAAAGCGGACTCCAGAGTGTGCATGGCCTCCAGGCACCATTTCCCAGCCAAGCAATGACTGATAGAACTGCTGCGACCTCGGCATGTCGTCCGCATAAAGCGTGACGTGGGCGATGCCTGTGATCGGCGGCCGCTTATTCAGCGAGTCTTGAGCCCAGGCGATTCCGGGAAGGGCGAAGACGATGCATAGGATTAGAGTTCGTATCATGAGCGCGTCCAATGCTATAGCAAAAAGGCTCAGCTAAACGCCGGTCTCGCGTGAGGAAATCTTCAGAGTCGCGGTTGTCAATCCGAAGGCGGCAGCCTCAACAGTAATCGTTCCGACTTTGCCCGTGGAGCGAATCAACGCGGTGGCAATTCCCGCAGCGGCTCGCACCGGGTTCGCAACACCGCTACGTCCGCCAATCAGTTCTCCATCGCCGCTCACTTTGAAAGTGATCTGATCATCGCCATATGGATACGTTGTGCCTCGGTGATCGCAGACGTGCGCGTAGATACGCACCCAGTCCGATCCATCGGCGGCCAGATCGCGGCCGCAATCATCCAGAACCAGGCACAACTGCGTCGGAACACCGGGGGCCTGCAGCTCATGAACCGCAACAACCTCGCCGCCTACGAGCCCTTCCGCCCGCACGTTCCCGATTGCGGTTCCCGGTTTTGCAATGCCTGTGGCAAAAAGCATGGAATGTAATTCACTGAATTGCGAAAGCTGAAATGTAAAGGGGGGATGCGGCAAATGAAATCCGGTATCGGGCTTCTGTGTTGCGATCTCCTTGCCGTTCTGCAATAAACGCACTTCCTCGCAGTTGCTGAAAACCATAACCGTAACCGGAGATTGAAAAGTCGCGAAGTTAATGATGTACACCATGGGCCCGCTGCCGATGTTCATTTCCATCTTTTTCACTGGGCGTTGGCTTTGAAACAAGTAGTAGTCAAACTTTGGCAGCCGAAACAGGTCCAGAGGTGAACCATAAAACGGTTGATGATGGTAACCGCGATAGTAATCAACTCCTGCCCAGAGATCGGCTCCCGCAATCCGTGCTGTCCCGGCGGCGGCGGGAGCGTCCAATTTGGCGTAGATTCCATCCAGCGTTTCGAGATGCCGCGCCGACTGGGTCAGCATCGCAGTTTCGCCCCATTCCCTCGCTACGCGCACGCTTCCTTGCTGGTCTGTCCAGTTGTCGACTTGGTCGCCCCACTCGCGAATCCACAAGGGCTTGCTGCCGTTGTTTCGTGAGTACTCTACATCCCATCCGTCAAAGCCGGCTACCGGCTTACCCATGCGATCACCGGCGGCAAAGCAGCCTTCGACAGGGAACTCCTCGTGAACGATACGGTAGAGATCCGCCGCGACAAGACTGTTGTCTGTCTCGTTGAGCTGGGCTTCCCACAACAGCACGCAGGCATGGTTACGATCGCGGCGGATCATCTCGCGCGCGTTCTGGCAAACTCGTTTACGGAACAGCTCGTCTCCCATGAACTGCCAGCCAGGATTCGAGACGATGGCGAGAATGCCGAGCTCGTCGCACGCATCCATGAAGGCCGGGTCCTGAGGGTAATGGCAGCGATAGGAAGTGAATCCCGCCGCACGCAGCTTCACCGCATCGCGGCGATGCGCGGAGGCAGGCAGTGCGTTGCCGACATAAGGATGGTCTTGATGGCGGTTGGCGCCGAGAGAGAAGAAATACTCTCCGTTGATCTTGAGTCCTTCATCTTTATCGATGTGAAAGGATCGGATGCCTACGCGCGCGTACTGGTCGTCGATCATTTTGGCATCCGCGCCGCTCTCTTCGAGGACCGCAGTATGCAACAAGTAAAGATAGGGGCGCTCCGGATGCCATAATTGCGGCGTTCGCACCTCGATGCGCTGAGTCAGCGACTTCGATGTGTTTGGATCGACCTCGATCCCGCTTTCCGTGGTTGCTACTAAGACACCGTCGGCGCCGAACAACTCCTGGCGCACCCGAGTGCGGCGTCGATCGGCCGAAAGGTTCTCCACGTCTGTCTGAACCTGAACCGTCGCGCTGTCAGCCGAGACTTCTGGAAAGGTGACGAATGTGCCCCCGCCGGCAACCTTGTCCGACAGGATCGGGTCGCTAATGTGCAGGCTGTCCAGCACCTCTAGCGTGACGCTGCGGTAAAGGCCGCCGAAATATACAAAATCAAGGCTGTCCTGCGGTTTGCCCGGCGGCACTTCAGAATTGTCCGAGTTGTCCAGGCGCACGGTGATTACGTTCGACGCCTGCTCGCCAAATTGCACATGCTTTGAAATATCTACCGTAAATGGAAGATAGCCGCAATAATGAGTCGTCAAGTATTTGCCGTTCAGCCACAAATCGGCAACCTGCATGGCGCCTTGAAAAACCAGATGCACGGTTTGCCCGCGCCAATTCGATGACGCGGCAAAGTGTTTTTGATACCAGCAGACTCCGCGATAATTGCGTCCGCCACTTGCTTCGAGCGGTTCAAGGCGCACAGTGTGGGGCAAGGCGACGCGTTCCCAGGCGGCATCGTTCAAAACGGCGATGTCCGCGCCTCTTTGTAGCTGAGAGGAAAGGCGCTCGAAATTGGCTGGCGCATCATCGGGCCGGATGAAACTCCAGTCCCGGTTAAAGCTCAACTGCAGGCGTGCCTCGGGCTTGCGTGGCCATGCGGACAATTTGATTGTCTTCGGGCCCGCGGTCTCAGCGGCTACGCTTTCCCGCCCCAGGAAATTTCCAATCGTTAGTCCCGCTGCAGTAATGGCGCTTGACTCTAGAAAACCTCTTCGTGAAATCGTCATCGACTTCCCCGTTCCGTTCGAACTCGAATGCCACCGATTAAAGCGATTTATCTGGTTGAGAATGAAGAGCACATTTGGCACAAGCTAATATAGGCGCTTCGATGCCCAGGGGAATCAGCCAAAAGTCTGATTCGAGGCATTTTGCGCAGAATTATGGAGCGAACTTAGGAATGAACCCGAGCATCCGGCAGCAAGCTGTTCAGGAATCGGGAAAACGCTTACGCATTGCGCTCATTCCTTGCCTTTTAGCAGCCCGCTGGCCCCCAGCCAGCGATAGAACAAGTCCGGCCAGGAGCTGACATTTGCGGCATTGCTGCTGCGAATGCCAAACCCGTGCCCAACGTGCGCAAACACGTGCAATTCTGCCGGGATTCCCAGCCGTTTCATGGCCAGATAGAGCTCTGGAAGTCCCTCAGCGATGTCCGGGCGGTCATCTTCTCCGCATGCCAGAAAGGCCGGCGGAGTTTTGGGAGTGAGCGCCAGGTCCTGAGGAATGGCGGGATAAAGCAAGGCCTGAAATGCGGGCACGGCGCTCAGCCGATCAATGGGATCAGAAGCCGCAGGGTTTCCGTCACCGGATCGAGTGGCCGCGAGCGCAGCCAATTCTCCGCCTGCGGAGAAGCCCATGACCCCGATCCGGCTCGGGTCAACCCGCCATTCCGCAGCGCGGCTTCGTACCAGGCGGATGGCTCGCTGGATGTCCTCGAGCTCGGTACCTTCCACGGTGTAGGTTGACCCTGTCTCCCGGGCGAGGCGGTATTTCAAAACGAACCCTGCAATCCCGTGATCGCTCAACCACTCTGCAACAGCGTAACCCTCATGATCGATCCACAGCTCACGGTGCCCGCCTCCCGGCGCAATGATCACGGCAGCTCCTGTCGCCCTGTCCGGCGAAGGCAGATAGACCGTTACGGATGGGCTGTGAATACTGGAGAGAACATGATCTCCCTGGGGACTGATTCTCACGATTTCAGGAGCAGTCTTGCCCTCCGAACCCGGCGCTCCGGCGGGCCACAGCAGAACAACAGGGCGTTGCGCCGCCGCTGCCGCCGGAAGCGCCAACAGCGCGACAGTCAGGAATCGCGAGAAATGGGAAATTGCCGGAGCCTGCAACGCGCTCATTTCTCCGCACTCATGTTGCTGAGTTGGGGAGCCCGCGAAGAATTCGCGCTCCGGTATGGTTTCTTTTCGAGGTAAAGTTTCTGGCGCAACCTCAGATCCGCCGCAAGCTCTTTGTTGCCGCGCAAGTCTGCAACGGCGATGGCGCGCGAAATCTGGGTGGTTGCGCGATCGAACTCCCCGGTTTCCGCATAGGCTGCCGCGAGCACATCGAGCAAATCTGGATCTTCGCCCGGACTCAAGGCGATCGCGGACTTCGCCAGACCGATTGCCTGGCCGCCATTGCGCACCGATGCATCGGGCGCGGTTGCCATCAGCCACGCGGCGCCAGCTATTGCGCTCACACGGTTGCTGTCGAGCGCCATTGCCTGTTGCCAGTGATTCAGCGCCTCGTGCCAGTTGCCAAGCGCTTGATAGGCGCCGGCCAATGCCTCCTGGGTCCCGGCAAAACGTGGTCTGAGCTCAACTGCCCTGTTCAACTCGGGAATTGCCTCATCCGGGTGCCCTTGATCGAGCAGGAATTTGCCCAGGACAACATGGCTTTCAACCCACATCGGGTTAATCCGGATGGAGTTTCGGATATGTTCAAGGCCCTCTTGGGTGTGACCCTCGATGCATAGGGAGACGCCGAGGCCGTTTTGCGCTTTGGCGTTGCCCGGGTCCATGGCCACAGCATTTCTCCAGAGGGTTACGGCTTGATCATTCTGGCCGTTCTCCTCCATCTTCATGGCCTGGTCCATAATTCTGTATTGTTCGACGGCGGGCACCTTAATGGCCTCCATCCCATCGGGCGGAATGTTGACGAACTCGGGCAGATTGACGGCACGGTTGGAGGCGGTGGTATTGTCGACCAGAATGGCGGGACTCGAATTTCCATTCTCGTCGATGTGAGTGAGATACATCTGCGTATAGGGGGAGCGAGCCTTTGAGGAAAACACCAACCAGCGGCCGTTCGGCGACCAACTGTGCCAGGAGTTCATCAACGAGGTGTTTGCCCGAAGACGCCGAGCTTGTCCCCCTTCGAATGGCACGATGTACAGTTGGCTGTCAGGCCGCATGAGCTGTCCGTTGCGGCACTGCACAAAAACGATCCATCGGCCATCGGGCGAAACCTTGGGGAAGTTGTTGCTCATTCCGTTATTCGACGCCCCCATGATCGGCACCGGCGTGCCGCCGCGCCCGTCATTGAAGGGCACCTTGTAGAGGTCGTATTGGATCTGCGTTTCGTTCGGGTCATTGGCGAACAGAGCCTTCTTCTCTCCCGGCGGGTAAGGATCCTCGGCCTTTGCCCGCGCGAATACGATGTACGTTCCATCCGGGCTCCAGACTCCGTCGGTTTGCACGTATTCCGGATCGTCCGCGCCGGGCAAGGGCGTGCGTTTCCCCGTGCTCCGGTTGTAGAACTCGAGGATTCCTCGTGTGGGATAGAAAACCTGGAGAAAGCGGTAATCCTTGAAGTTCGTCACGTAATAAGTGTTGCTGATATCTTCGGCCGAGGTCCCGGCAAAAGTACTCACAACATAACGGCCGTCAGGGGAAACCTGGGACATGAAACCAACTCGAGCCTTCCCTGCTTGTCCGTCGGTGTTCCATTCCACAATGTCTTTATTCTGAATGGAGATTTCCTTTTGCACCGGAACAATGGCATATAAGCCTTTATCGTTCGCCGGACCGTCGACGTCAATGCCCATCGTTTTCCCGTCCGCGGAAAAGGAATGACAATTGGCACAGGTGGGCATGTTTGTGAGGACGGTACGGCTCTCAGGAATGCGGATGTCTTTAAGACGCCAGCGGATGAGATGAATGAGATCCGGAGACAGCGGCTGTACCGTGCCATTGGCCCCCGCGCTTGGCATGAGCGGGACATCGCGATAAAAGATGGGTGCGCCCACCGGGTCGACAGACGTCGAGAACGCAATATGCGCAACCGAGACAGGCTTGCCGGCGCTGTCATATCCGGTAATTGTCAGCGTCGCCGGCGCGTTTGTGGATTTCGATTGAATACTCTGCCAGGCGGCAGCATCTGGTCTCCACGCCCAGGACGCAGCTTGCTGGGGGCTTAACTTTGGCAGTTCGTTGGTTGCGCCTACGCAATCCGGGTCGATGGGGCCCAGCTGCATTCGCTCGCCTTTCGACTCAAAGTGGAGGGCGGGCGCGTCGCCGGCAAAAGCAAAATCGATGTGCCAGCTTGTCGCCATCCCGTCGCGCCAGAGAAAGGTCGGGGGCGTGATGTCCGGCGGAAAGATGGATTCATTTTCGGGGTAATCGATGGAGATAGGCCATAGTGAGGCTGCCGCGGATTCGCCTTGCGACTGGCCCAAGACCTGGCGCTGCGAGGGCACGAACAGCATTGCCACAAACAGCAGCGCCAGAATGGTGAAGACCATCGCGGCCGCGCGTTTTGACACGGGAACGGACTGGCCCGTCGAGTTGCCCAAGCTCCGGAGATCATGATCGAGCATGCATTTCCCCCTCAGGGCGCCACGCTCGAGCTGTGACGATTTGCCCCTTTCAAAGTTTACAGCGATTGCAATGAGCGGTTCTTTAGACTGTTCTTCGCCCGGTTTGCGCGGAAACGCGACCTTCAAAATAAACTTGCCCGTCTATTGCCTCGCAGGAGTTGTCATGGCTCCCCGAGGAAGAAGGAGGCGTTCTACGTGACGCGCTACAAGACTTCCTTTGAATGGAGTAACGGCGACGAGCGGAACGCAAGCGCGAATAGCCTTTGCCGCAAAATAAGCGCGGGCACGGAAGGCATGTTCGCCTGCCGTGCCCGCGTTCGGAGCAATGGTTAGAAGGTGAATTTCATGGCTGCCTGGCCAACACGCGGACTGTTGGTCTCGCTGCCGAATCCGCCGTTCCCGCCGCCGAATCCAGTGCCGCCGATCTCGCCAGCTCCGTTGTCGTTAAGCACCCCATTGGAGCCGAATTTCGGATTGCCATCTGGGTTGCCCATGATCGGGTGGTTGAACGCGTTGTACAGCTCAAAGCGAACCTCGAGCGAGTACTTTTCACGAATCGACCAGTTCTTCATCAAGCTCGCATCCGTATTGAATCCTGGAGGACCTTGAATCAAGTTGCGAGCACTGTTGCCAAACGTACCGTCGTGGCGAACCACGAATGCCGCAGGGTTAAAGTACTGCTTTGTCCATTGCGCGCGCCCTCCCTGCCTGACCTTGAGCGGTATGTTGGGGACGCGGTCGGCACGGTCACCGCCGCAAGAAGAGAGGCACCCATCTCCGAGGTTAGCCTCACCATAAACCGTTTGGTCGTTGCCCGCACCGATGCCGAACGGCGTGCCTGATTGCCAGGTCATGATGGGAGCAACTTCCCACCCCGCGAGCGCTTCGCGCACGAGCAGACTCTGCCCTCTGAACTCCGGACTGCGTAAAACAAAGTTCGAAACCCAGACGAAGGGAATACTCGCACTTGAAATGCCGTGGCTCCAGCGCAGGTTCCGAGGATCGGTGATTCCGCTCTGGCTGGCGGCAATGTTCGCGGCGCCGGCTACGTCCATCGTTTTCTGCCAGGTGAAGCTGGACTGCGCCTGGAGACCGTGGGCCATGTGCCGCTGGACGGTGACTTGCAGCGAGTGATAGTCGGCCGTGGCCCCGCTATCGTACTCCAGAATGGTGGAGTAAGTAGGAGAATACGGACCGACGGGCTGCTTCAAGGTGCCGTTATTCTTGTTGGCGAGTGAGGGAACCGGACAATTCGCATTGTTGTAGTAGGTGCAGTAGCTATAGGCGGCGTTGTTGTCGTCCTGCACGTAGCTCTGGTGGTAAGACTGGCTGCCCACATAGGCCACGCGCAGCGCCATTACGTTGCTGAGTTGCTGTTCTACCGACACGTTCCAGGCCTGCGTCATGCCAGCGTGGAAGCTCCGTCCGAACGAATCCTGCTCGTAGACCGGGGTGGGAATCGTGGAGTTCATCGGAGGCTTATAGCTCGGAGTGGCCCATGGGATCTCTCCGGGTCCGGTCCCGAACGGGTTGCCGCCGGGCGTACCGAAGGTCGAAGTGTTCCACGGACTGTGAAAATTCTCGTATCCAGCGACGGCCTGGCCGGTGTTGGGCGTGCAGACGGACCCCACCCCGCCAGTAGAACAAATCGGCGTGTTCGACGGCGCGTAAGGTTGGAACGCAGGGGCAAAAGGCGCCATATCCACTACGTGGTTATAGTCCGAGTAGGGCACCGGATTGCTGAACATGCCAAATGCCGCGTGGATCGAGGTTCGCGGCAGGTTCTTGGGCTGCCACGCGACGCCGATACGAGGTTCGACGAAGAACTTGCTGCCGGGACGAAGCGCTGCGTCCACGCCCTTATCGCCTGGATAAACCAGGCCCACTGGCGCGGCCGGATAGATGGCGCTCTGCTGGCCGGCGACGAATGCCGTTCCGCGGCCGCCGACTGATACCGGAGCGAAGTCAGGATCCCACCGCACGCCAAGGTTAAGTGTCAAATTGGGCCTGAAGCGGAATTCGTCGTTAAAGTACGGGTCGACGAGCCATCCCTGGATGTCGGCAAGTTCGCCGGATCCCTGCTCAAAGCCCGACATGTAACCCAACAGCCAGTCAGCCACGCCGTTGCCGGTGTAATTGCTGCCAAAGTCGATGATGGCGTCGGCTGGATAATTCGAAGCGTTTTCGACTGCGCGCTGGTGAATGATGTCTGCGCCGATCGACAAGGTGTGGCGATGCATGGTCTTAAGCAATGTATCGGTGAGGCCGAGGGTGCCGCGAACTTCGTCCGAAGGCTCGGTCCAGCCGCCGTTGGCGGTCCCGAAGTACGCGCCCTCCATGTAGCAGACCGGCTCGGTGATGGCAATGTAACGCGACCAGCACATGGGCTTGCCGTTATGATCCAACACCGGCGTGCCATTATGGACGCTCTGCTGGGTCCACGCTGCTGTCACTGTGTTGACGGTGCTGGAGTTCAACGTCCAGGTGTGCTGCAGCAGCTCGTTGAAGTACCAGCCTTGGATGCCAAATGTCTGGTTCCAGGTGTTCAGGTTCAACACCGAGAGGACGTTTCCAGGCGTGTCGCCGGCCGGCTGGATCCACTTGTCGACGAACGAGCGCACCGTGAGGGTTTGGTTCTTCGTCAAGTTGTAGTCAACCCTGGCTGTGTACTCATTGAATGTCTGATTTGCCAGGTTGGCCGATGCGTAGAGCATTTGACCGATCGCATTCTGTGCAGTGGACGTGGGATTCGTATATCCCGTTCCCGGCGCTGTATGTCCGGGCAAGCCGTCGTTCGTCACCTGCACGGCCACCGGATCCAGCGAGCCCACCAATTGGTTGTAGGTGTATACGCCGCCCGTGAGCTTGGTCGTGAACGGCCCGTTCAGGACTCCGCACCCGGAAAGATTCGCCGCCGGAACCTGGGTACCGGGAGCGCCGCAATTTGATGGACTGTTGTTCTGGTTGTAGAGAACCAATTGGCTGAAGTCTCCGTTCAGCATCTGCGTGGTCGGCGTCTGGGTGGAGTTCGTGGAACTCCCCGGGCCGCCCGCTACGACTTCGCCCTGGTAGTTGAAGAAGAAGAACAACTTGTTCTTGAGAACCGGCCCGCCGACATCGCCGCCGAACACGTTCTGCCTATAGGTGTCCTGCTGGTGGTTGCTCCAATTCGGTGCGTCGAAATCGCCGTTGCGCATGAACTCGAACAAACCGCCGTGCCAGGTGTTCGAGCCGCTCTTGGTGACCTCTGAAACCACGCCGCCCGAGGAGAATCCATAGGCCGCGCTGAAGTTGTTGGTGATGAGGCGGAACTCCGCGATGGAGTCTGGATTAGGCGCGGGTGAGCTGGAACCCAGATAGGTGTCCATGTTCGAGACGCCGTCGAGCATGTAGAACGTGCTGCCGATGCGACCGCCATTGGCTGATGCCGCGGCTTCATTTGGGAAGGAGAACCCCGATTGCGCCCACATGACTCCTGCCCTGTTGGCATCGTTCATACCCGGCGCCAGCAGCGCCAGACTGGTGGGGTCGCGATTGAGCAGCGGTAGGTCGGTCATCGATTCGGTATTGACCGTCATGCCCAATTCCGACGTGGTGGTGTCAATCAGCTCGGTGTTGGCCGTGACCGTGATGGTCGCTCCGACCTTGGCCACCTGCATCTGAACGTTTTGGGTTGCGTACTCGTTGGCATTGATCACAATGCCGTTCTGCACGTATTGCGCAAACCCCGTGGCCGAGATGGCCAGCGAGTAGCGGCCGGCAGAGACCAGCTTGAAGGCATAGACTCCCGAGCCATCGGTTTTCGTCACTTGCGAATAGTTGGTGTCAACGTCGGTGAATGTCACGTCGGCGGCAACAACGGCCGCACTCGTTGAATCTGTCACCTGACCGGTCAAACTGCCATAGGTGCTTTGTGCGTGCGACACTGTGGCAGAACCAAAGGCGCCAACCAGGGCGACAAACATCAACGCCCGAAGGCACTTCTGAATTGCTGATTGCATACCTGCCTCCTGAGTTTTCTTGTTTTCGTGGATTCGGGTTGATCAAAATGATGTCAACCGCCTGTGCCAACTCCAGTCGCGACTGGATGAAATCGTTTTCAGGAATTCGCTGTCAACTCATACACTTCAAAATCCCGCCTCTTCCAGCGGGTTCGTTCGTGCGAGCTTTGTTACGCCGGGAACGACTTTTCCCAAGCGACGCGAAGTCTACGCCAGCAATTCAGCGATAAGCATCCGCCAAAAGTAGGATTACCCGGCAATTTTCTATCCGAACCCGAAAGTGACCGGTCTGCCGTAAGGAAGTCAATTAGAATCAATTAGTTAAATTTGTAACCAGCTCGTTATTTCGAAGGTCCGATCCTTCCGGAAGAGTCCGACTTTAGTCGGATAGCTTCGATTTAGCTTCAACCTGTAAACTTCTCACGCATGTTCGAGTAATCATCCGAAGGGCGGAACTTGCCTCTGCGGTGCAGACACTCGGGATGGAGCCGGTTGGTGGTTTTTCGAACGCTTCCGAATCGAACCAGGCTCGCCTTTGGAACCGCCATGCTCTATTTTGGTCTTTTGGGATCCTGTGTCGGTTTCGCCCCGCTCGCAGCGTTTGCACAATGTACACCGCCATCCGATTTGCGCGCGCAAATTGCAGCGCACCCGACGGCCGAAAACTACGCGAACCTGGGAAACTGGTTTGCCGATCACAAGCAATTTGAATGTGCAGCCAAGGCCTTCGCTTCGGCCTCAGCGATCAATCCATCTTCATCCTCGCTGGCTTATCTGTGGGGTTTGAGCTTGTCTTCCGCCGGCAATGACTCTGCCGCGCTTGTCCCGCTTCGAAAGGCGGCAGCGTTGGGCCCGAGCGACATACGGCCTCATCTCGTGTCGGCTGCGGCGCTCGACAAGCTGAAACGAACCGCCGAGGCTGAAGCTGAATGGCGGAAAGCACTGGCCATCGACCCCGCCTCAGCGCCCGCCCTCGACGGTCTTTCCCGGGATCTGATCGACCAGAAGGATTACCCCTCCGTTGTCGCGCTTCTCGCCGCGCCCTCGGCCGCCGGCCAGCTCTCGCCCGAACAGTGTGTGAATTTGGGAATCGCGTTTGCCGCCGCCGCGAGACTCGAAGAGGCGGCTCGAGTTTTGCGTGACGGCCTCAATACAGCTCCTGACTCGATCCAGATCGCCAATGAACTCGCCGTGGTCCTCTTGTTGATGGGCAGAGATCGCGAAGCCCTCAGCATCTTCGAGCTGGCGATTCAAAAGCACCCCGACGATCAGGCAACCAAGGTCCTGTATCTCCACGCCTTGGTCAACAGCCATGCAGAAAAGGCGGCGCCCTACG
This sequence comes from uncultured Acidobacteriaceae bacterium, assembly GCA_963835355.1. Lineage (GTDB taxonomy): Bacteria > Acidobacteriota > Terriglobia > Terriglobales > Acidobacteriaceae > Telmatobacter. Next base: position 800,749 of record CAWIFE010000008.1, read on the forward strand.
CGAAACAACTTCTTATCGAATACCCCCGGCAATGGGAAGTTCTTTATCTGAATGGTGTGCTCGTTGAGCAGGACGGAGATTATGAGCAGGCGAAGGATTACCTGCAACGGTCGGTTTCACTAAATCCCGATTTCGGGCAGAGCCGCACACTGCTGGGCAACGTCCTCGCCCGTCTCGGCGATCCGCATGGCGCAAAGGAGCACCTTGAAAAAGGCATTGCGCTCGGCGACGATTCTCCTGAAGTGGAATACTCTCTGGCCAACGTTCTTCGTAGTCTTGGCGAAACCGATGCCGCCACGCGAGCTTTGCGCCGGTACCAGGAATTGAAAAGCTCGCAATCCGGCAGAGCACAGGCCGCTGGCAAAGCGGAGTCCGGCGATCAGTCGATGGCCAATGGCAATTTCGCCCAGGCCGCCGCCAGCTATCGTGATGCGCTGACCTCCGATCCCGACGAGGCGATTCTGCACTACAAACTTTCTCGGGCCCTCGGGAAGATGAATGACGTTGCCGGCGAAACATCCGAACTCTCACGAACCATCGAGCTGGATCCCAAACTCGCCGAGGCCCAGAACCAGATGGGCTACCTGGCCGCTCACAACGGTGACTTGGAGCACGCGGAGACATACTTCCGGCTGGCAACGCAGGCGGAGCCATCCTATGTTGGCGCGTGGATCAATCTCGCGGCGGCACTTGCCGGCGAGCAACGCTGGGTTGACGCCAGGCAGGCCGTGGATCACGCATTGCAGATCGATCCCGAAAATGCGCAGGCGCGTGAACTAAGTCAAGAACTCTCCAAGTCGCCTCTGGCCCCATGATGGATTCGATGCCATTCCCTCGTCGATTCTTGTTGCAGAACGATTGGTCGCGACGGCGTCTGCTCAAAGCGGTCCCGTCGATCCTGGCCACTGCATCGCTTCCCTTCGCGGAACCTCTGTTTGCATCCATGCCGGATGCGGGGACCGAACGGCCGTTCTCGAATTTTGTGGATGTTTCGGAAGCCGCGGGTCTCACCAAGGTGATGTTTTATGGTGCCGGCACTCATGCCACTTATCTCACCGAAATCATGGGTGGCGGTTGCGCCTTTTTCGACTACGATAACGACGGCTGGATGGACGTTTTCGTCCTCGGAGGCCGCCTGCTCGAGAGCATTCCTCCCGGCGCCAGCAACCGGCTCTATCACAACAATCGCGATGGTACCTTTTCCGATGTGACTGAAAAGGCTGGTCTGCTCGACGCTGGATGGGCAGTGGGCGTCTGCGTGGGCGACTACAACAACGACGGTTACGAAGACCTTTTTGTGACCTACTTCGGCCAAAATCGGCTCTACCGAAACAATGGCGACGGCACATTTACCGATGTAGCAGAGCATGCCGGTTTGAGCTCGCCAACAACGCGCTTCGGGTCGGGCTGTGCGTTTGTTGACTACAACCGCGATGGCCTGCTTGACCTGTTCGTCTCCAACTACGCCGATGTGGATTTGGCTAAAATGCCGACGCCATCGCTCGAACGGCCCAATTGCAATTTTGAAGGGGTACCGGTGAATTGCGGCCCGAGAGGCTTGCCGTTCCCCACGCATCTGCTCTACCGCAACAACGGTGACGGCACATTCACCGATGTTTCGAAGCAATCCGGTGTGGCAGCGTTGCACGAAGGTTACGGATTGACCGTTGCTGCCTTCGACATCGACGAGGACGGCTGGCCCGATATCCTTGTGGCCTGCGACTCCACGCCCAGCCTCGCCTTGATCAACAACCATGACGGCACCTTCCGCGAAGAAGCTTTGATGCGTGGCCTGGCTTTGAGCGGCGACGGCGAGGAGATGGCAGGCATGGGCGTCGGCGTTGCCGATTACGATTGCGATGGCCATCTTGACGTCCTCCGCACCCACTATATGAACCAGGCCACGGGCCTTTACCACAACGTCGGCAAAGGCGAATTCGAAGATGTCACGGCGCAAGCTGGGCTCATCCGCGAACGGCGATTCGTATGCTGGGGCGCGGGACTGCTCGACTTCGACAACGACGGCAACCCAGACATTTTTGTTGTTACGGGGCAAGTCTACCCCGAGCTTGAAACTGTTCTGCCCAAGTACCCGCGCAAGGGCCCTCGAATTGCCTACCGTAACCGGGGAAACGGAACCTTTGAAGAAATACCCGATGGCTCGCAGCCCGCGCTTGATCAGCGCCACGTAAGCCGGGGTTGCGCCTTCGGCGACTTCGACAATGACGGCGACCTCGACGTCTTGATCATGAATCAGAATGAACCGCCGACGCTGCTTCGCAACGATGCGCCGGCAGGCAATCATTGGATCAAGATTCGGCTCCGTGGCACCAAGAGCAACCGCAGTGCGATCGGCGCGCGTGTCGTTGTGCGATGTGGATCACGTCTTCAGGTCCAGGAGATGATGAGCCAATCGAGCTACGTCTCCGCAAACGATCCAAGGCTGCACTTTGGACTGGGCTCATTTGAAGCCGTCGAGATTGAAGTCCGATGGCCGCTGGGAACGACGCAAGCTTTTAAGGGCGTCGCAACAAATCAGCTGATCACTTTGACTGAAGGATCGGCGGAGATTCAAGCGGAAAAACTGGTTCCGGCGGCTGCGCGAAAATGAGATTCGGGCGCATTCTCCTTCGAAGGATGCACTCGATGATTGGGTCGATGTCCGGCGAGGCGCATCTGACCGGAGATGAACGAAGACCAACGAGCGAACCGGTTCACCGATCGACTTACCCCAAGAAACCAATACCCCCAAATGGAAAGGCAAACCGATGAACGAAATTACCAAGATCCTGGAGACGCTTGGCCGCGCGCCAATCAAGAAGCGCGCTATTACGAATCACGGAGTATTGAATGAGGCCTATTCGTACGAGAAGCCCAGCTCATTCTCCCGCGGGATGAGGATCGATTTGAACGGAGTCACGATTCTTCTCATTTCAGGAACGGCTTCAATCGATGAGGAAGGAAGAAGCGTGCACATCGGCGATTTCCGGGCGCAAATGCGGCGCACCCTGGCCAATATCACCGGCTTGCTGACCAGCGAAGGCTGCACCTGGCATGACATGGTTCGCACCACCTGTTATCTCCGCGATATCGAACGCGATTATGAGGCGTTCAATGAGGAGCGTACCGCGTTCTACAGAGATCTGGGGCTTGATCCCCTGCCGGCGTCGACCGGCATTCAGGCAATCCTTTGCCGTCCCGAGCTGCTGGTGGAGATTGAGGCGATAGCCATGTTCCGCACCACGAGAACCGTTGATCCGGACTAACGGAGGCCCGCCGATTGGCCTTGCTTCAGGGGAACCCGGGTGAGGCATTGATGCACGATCGGCGCGTGCAAAATGGAACCGGAAGCGGGAAGGCGCTGTTCGGCAGGGAGAGAACGCTGGGCGGCCAGAATAAGCCGGATGAAGCCTTGAAATACCTGCGTATGGCAGTACAGGATGTAATGATTGCATCTGCGCGCTATCGGGTGGCGCGCATGTGCCATGACTTTCATCTGGGCCAAGAGGCACAGAAAGAAATGAGCTCTTCTAGGAGGTTCGGCTTGCGAAAGATCACCTTGCGCAGATATACCGTGAGATGAATCGCAGGCCGGAGTCTGAAAACGACGTTCCGGCCGAACGACAGCCATGAGCGCGACGCCAAATGCGCAACAATCGATCACAAGAGCTTGTCCAAAGCCGGGCAGGCGGCCGCGATTCGCTTCGTCGGCAAGAAGATCGGCCGCGGCGATCTGCCTGGCGCTCGCATGCTCGACAGCATTCGCGGTAGCGCCGACTGGCTTCACGCGAAAGGTGTGGCAATCGCAGGATGGGTTGCCCGAGCAAACCGTGCAGGCGTTTGCGCAAACTCCAGACCATTATCTATGGATCGGAACGACCGGCGGTCTGCTGCGCTTTGATGGCGCGCGGATGACGGTTTTTGACGACGAGAACACGCCCCAGTTCAAAACCAACAGTGTTTTCTCGCTGATGGTTTCGCGGGACGGAAGTCTATGGATCGGGACTGAAGGCGGCGGCCTGGTGCGATACTCCGCAGGCAGGTTCCAGGTGTTTGGAGCGCAAGACGGGCTGAGCGACGGATTTGTGCGCGCCCTGCTCGAAGACCGTCAAGGAACGATTTGGGTGGGAACTGACAACGGGTTGCTGCGTTTTGCCGGGGGAAGATTCAAGCGTGTGGATGGTTTGGATGGGCGGCCGGCGATCGCGGTACACGCCATTGCGGAGGATCACCTTGGCAGATTGTGGGTCGGCGGATCACGCTTGCTGTGCTTCGATCAAGATGAATTGCGCGAATATCACCTGCCCGGAGTGAGCAGCCAGAATCGGGTGAAGTCCATCCTCGAGACGACAGACGGCACAATCTGGGTTGGCACCGTTTCGGGATTGGTTCGGCTCCGGCCGCGCGCAGCGGTCTTCGAGCGCATTTCGGGAATTCAAGGCACGGTGCGAGTCTTGCGCCAAACCTCCGACGGGATGTTGTGGGTCGGGATGATCGGAGGAGGGATCCGCAGCATCAAAGGATACGATTCCGTAACGATGACTGGCGCGGATACCTTGCCCAGCAACACCGTGCTGAGTGTCTTTGAAGACGATGAGAGCAACATCTGGATTGGAACACCGGCGGGAATGGTGCGCCTGACACGCACCCCGGTGAGAATCGCCTTGCTGCCACAAACCGTCGACTCCGATTTTGGCACCATCTACGCAGACCGTGACGGCACAATCTGGGTGGTCTCAAGCGATGTGTTTCGCATGCGTAACGGAGTGATCGAGCCTTACAGATTCCCTGGCCTTGGGAATGTTTCAGTGCGCAATTTGTTTCGCGACCGGACGGGCGCATTGTGGGTAGGGACCGATGGCGACGGAATCGTCCGCATGAATGGGAAGAACATCCTTTGGTTGACCACAAAGGACGGGTTGACCAACAATTTCATCCGCGCGATCCTGCAGAGTCGCGACGGAAGCATGTGGATCGCTACCGACGAGGGTTTGAGTCACTGGACTCCCCGTGGCTTTACCAACTACCAGATGAACAACGGGTTGTCATACTTCAGCACGCGAGCGCTGCTCGAAGATCGCAACGGAGACTTGTGGGTTGGTACCGATCGCGGCTTGAACAGGATTCATGCAGGCGCGATCGTGCACGATGCTGCAACCGATGGGCTCAACCAAAGAAAAGTGTGGGCCATTCATGAGGATCAGGATGGCGGGCTATGGTTCGGCACGCGCGACGACGGGCTTTACCGCTGGAAGCAAGGCAAGCTCACTCAATTTACGACGGATCAAGGGCTGGCGAGTAACAGCATTTACCAGGTGATTGAAGATGCAAAGGGCGGGTTCTGGATCAGCGGTCCCAATGGCATTTCACTTCTGAACCGTCATGAGTTGGATGAGGTTGCGGACCACCCCGACCGCCGCGTTTCCGTCACTTTCCTTGGCATCTCGAACGAGGTGAGCGCCGCGCAGATTTACGGTGGAAGGCAGCCTTCGGGCTGCGTCGATGCGCAGGGCAATGTCTGGTTCCCAACCAACCGGGGCCCCATTCATATACTCGGCGATTTCGCCGAGCAACCTGCGCCCCCTCCGGTGGCGATCGACGAAGTGCTGGTCAATGGACGGCCGGTTGCAGCGGATCGGCCGGTAGTGCTCTATCCCGGCAATAGCCGCCTCGAAGTCGTCTATGAGCCCATTCTGCTTCGCTCGCAGGACGAAGTGCGATTCCGTTATCGGTTGGAAGGGTTCGACGCCAACTGGATCGACTCTGCGACGCGGCGTGTAGCCACCTACACCAATCTGCCGCCAGGCAAGTACACCTTTCGCGTGGCGGCCTTTGAAGGCAATAATGCGCTCAACGCATCCGAGGCTTCGCTGGCGATTGTTCAAAAGCCTCTCTTTTACCGCACGCCGTGGTTCATCGCCATCTGTGTACTATTCATCACGGCGTTGATTCTAGGCGTCTACCGATTCCGGTTGTGGCAGATCAGGATGCGATTCGAGGCCGTCCTGGATGAGCGTGGACGCCTGGCCCGCGAAATGCATGATACGGTGATCCAGGGATGTGCGAGTGTGTCGGCGCTGATTGAAGCGCTCTCCAGCCTCCTCAAGGGCGAGGATCAACTGGTGCAGAACCTCATGGAGCACGCGCGGACGCAGCTCCGAAGCACCGTCGACGAAGCGCGAGAAGAGGTTTGGAATTTACGGCGCAACAAGGCGGCAGAGAAATCGTTTGGAACGGCGTTGCAGACCATGGCCGAGCAGATTGCCAAAGAGTACAACATCCCTATCGTCTGCGAGTTGACCGGAAAACAGTTTGTGCTGAACCAGTTGGCCACGCATGAGCTGTTGATGATTCTGCGTGAAGCGCTGTATAACGCGGTGTTGCACGGAAAGCCCGGTAAGATCGACGTTCGCCTGTCATTTGCGCGGAGCGATCTCACGCTGGAAATTCGAGACGACGGCGTGGGGTTCGATCCCGAGGCAATTGAACCGAATCAGAATCATCACTACGGCCTGGTGGGGATGCGCGAACGCGCGCAGTCGGTGGGCGGGCGCTTCACGTTGCAGAGCGCGCTGGGGAAGGGAACCGAAGTGCAGATCCAAATTCCGCGCCGAGTTTCAATGGCGCAGAATGCGATGCTGGGTGCATGACCATGAGTGAATCGGCAAAGATCAAAGTAATGATTGTGGATGATCATCCCATTATGCGCGTAGGCATAGCGGCGATCATTAACTCCTGCCCGGATATGACGACGGTGACGGAAGTCGGAAGCGGCGAAATGGCCATAGACCTATTCGAGCGGCATCAGCCCGATATCACCCTCATGGACCTTCGCCTTCCGGGTATCAGCGGCGTGGAAACGATTCGCAGGATCCGCAAGCGGCATCCGCAGGCCTGCTTCGTCGTGCTCACAACGTATGAAGGGGACGAAGACATTTATCAGGCCCTGGAGAGCGGGGCGCGCGCGTATGTCATCAAGGGAATGCCGCATGAGGTGCTGGTGGACGCGTTGCGGCGTGTTCATGCGGGCGGGCAGTTCCTGCCCCAGCCCGTGTCGCGCACGCTCGCGTCGCGAACCCCTGACTCACATTTCAGCGCAAGAGAGCGTGAAGTTCTGCAACTGATTGTGCAAGGTGAGAGCAATAAGAGGATCGCCGCGCTGCTGGGCATTACTGAGGCAACCGTAAAGTGCCACGTGAGTGTGATCTTGAAGCGGCTCCAGGTGGAGGATCGCACTCAGGCAGTGTTGGCAGCATTGCAGCGCGGATTGGCTCACCTGCCGCGCGAGGCGCATTAAGCGCTGGCGGCGACGGTATTGACGGTGAGGCTTGCCGGGGCCAGGCCGGGCGACGTTGCCGTGATCCTGATTGAGCCGGCCGATGCCGTTGATTGCACGATGGCCATGCAAAGGCCGTTGAATGTGCGCCGGCGATTGGTCTTGAAATCTTCGTGACTCAAGGGATCGCCGTTGTCGACACCGATGAGTCTCCCTTCACCTTCCACAGTGAACAAGATCTCGTTCATCGCCACCGGGACCGCGCGGCCTTGTTCGTCGTGAATCTCCGCGACGACATGGGTGACATCGCGGCGATCGGCTGTAATGCTGGAGCGATCTGCCGAAAGGGCAATGGCCGCTGGTGTGCCGGCCGTAGCGATCTCAACGGTGGTCACGACTTCTCCGCCTTTCACTCCGACTGCTTTCAGCGTCCCTGCCTCAAAGGGCACATCCCACGTCAAATGCAGGTCAGCGGTCGTGCGCAGGGCCCGCGCGCGCGCTGGATAGTGGCCATAGGTTCCCTCCATTCCCATGCGCGGAAACTCGTAGCCCTTCACGCCGAAGGATCTTCCGTTGAGGAAGAGCTCGACGGTGTCGCAATTGGTATAGCAGGTGACAGGGATGACCTGTCCTTTCTTTTCCTCCCAGTTCCAGTGGGGAAAAAGATGGATCATGGGCTTCTGCGCCCACTGGCTCTGATAGAAATAGAAGCCATCTTTCTTGAAACCACAGGTGTCGAGAACGCCGAAAGGCGAATTGCGCATGGGCCAGAAAGATTCGCCGAGATAATCGATCCCGGTCCACATGAAATCGCCGGCAACATACTCGTAGGTGCTGACGAACTGCCAAAGCTGCTCAACATCGATGTTGCGATTCTGCAGGGGGAGGAAGCCTCGCACCTCGGCGGGACTATCGGAGGGGAACAGGCTCCGATAATCGCCTCGAATGCCGCCCAGTCCGCCGCTTTCGGTGCCGATGACACGCCGGTTCGGGAAGGCTGCATGATCGATGCTGTAATATTTTTCGGCGCGGTTGCGCCAGCGATCCGCGTAGTTATACCCGACGATGTCCAGTTCGGCAAGAAACTCCGGCTTTACGGTATTCGAGGGAGGCTCGGAGGCAATGCGGTCGCACGCGACGACTACCGGACGTGTGGGGTCCTCGCGATGGAAAATGCGCAGCAACTCGCGGAGAGTTTCGGCGCCATTCGGCACAGACTGATCGCCAATCTCGTTGCCCGCGCTCCACAAGACGATTGAGGGGTGGTTGCGGTCGCGTTGGAGAAAGTTGATCAGGTCGCGCTCGTGCCATTCATCGAAATACAGACTGTAGCCATAGCGGATCTGCCCTTTCGGAACCCGCCATTCGTCGAAAGCCTCAGCCATGACGAGAAACCCCATGCGGTCGCAGAGATCCAGGAACTCCGTAGCGAATGGATTATGGCTGGTGCGGATGGCATTGCAGCCCATCTCCTTGAGAATTTCCAGTCGGCGCTCCCAAACACGAATCGGAACTGCGGCGCCAACGCTGCCCGCTTCGTGATGGATACACACGCCGTTCAATTTGATCGGCTGGCCGTTCAGCAGAAAGCCGCGTTCGGCATCGAAAACCGCTTCGCGAATACCAAGGGAGGTGTCGTAGACATCGGCCGCGTTTTCCGGGTCGCGAAGCGTACTCCGCACCAGGTAGAGATAGGGATTTGCGGGAGACCAGAGATTGGGATTCGGGACAGCAATCTGCTGGATGAAACAAGTGCTGTCGCCCGCGGCAATGGTTTGAGATGTTTCGAGAGTGGCAACAGTGACGCCGCGTGCGTCAAGGATTTCCGTCATTAATCTGCATTGCGCTGTGATGCCAAGCGAATTGGCGACAGTTGTTCTCACTTCAACGGTGGCTGCGTCCGCCCCAATCCTCGAACAGGACACAAACGTTCCCCACTGTGAAACGTGCACTGGATTGAGTACGTGCAGCCACGTGTGCCGGTAGATCCCGGACCCGGAGTACCAGCGGCAGTTCGTCTGTTTGGAGTTGTCGACGCGGACAGAAACGACATTTTCCCCGCCGAAGTTCAGGTGGTCAGTCAGCTCATAGACAAACGGAATGTAACCGTAGGGCCGGTGGCCAAGATGATGGCCGTTGATCCAAACATCGCTGTTCTGGTATACGCCGTCGAACTCGAGTGTGACCACTTTGCCGCGATGGGCCGCTGGGACGTTGAACTTCTTGCGATACCAGCCGATTCCGGCCGGCAGGTAGCCGCCAGGACCGCCGGAGGGCGCGTGCTCATCGACGGACCCCTCGATGCTCCAGTCATGGGGCAAGTCAAGCGCTCTCCAATCCGCATCTTTGAAAGCTGGCTGTTCCGCTCCCGAGGCATCGTCTTTGGCAAACCTCCATCCAAAATCGAAGCTTTCCGTGATACGCGGCGGCGAAGCGCCTGCAGCGAGCGGCGATTCCATTGCTTTCAAATAGGGGGCCGCGGATAGAATCGCGGCGCTGCAGGCGGCTTGCGCAATCAACTCGCGGCGGGTAAGGTGCAGCATCGTTGACTCGTGATCATTCACCATTGAACTGCCCTCCCATGCGTGACATTCCCGGCAGCCGATCCCGACGCTCCGATTTAGAAGCATGTCGCGCAGCCAATCTTATCGCTCTTGCATTCAAACACGGATCACATTCGCTGCAATCCGACTTTCGTCGGATTCTCCGAATTCGGCGATGGCGTATATTGGCAGCGACCTGATGATGGCGAATTAGCGAGCATTCTGCAGTCGTCGCGATCTCAATCGGGACTCGCTGGATACTTTCTTAAAGGATCATGATGCGCTTCGGTCTGATTACCGTCTTTGCCGCAGTTCTGGCCTTCGCGCCGAATCACGTTCCAGCGCAGGGCGCGCCGGGAATGGTGCCTTTCACCCTCGATCATCGCCGGGCTGCGGAATCCCATTCGCCTGTCGACGTTTCGTTTCTTCTCGAAGCGCCCGCAGGAAAGCACGGCTTTATTCAGGTGTTGAACGGCCACTTGGCGGCCGGCGACGGCCGGCGTATTCGCCTGTGGGGCGTGAATATTACCGATTGGAGCAAGGGATCGCGGCAGATTCCCTCGAAAGATGATGCGCCGCTGTGGGCGGCCACGCTGGCGCGGTTTGGCGTGAACTGCGTGCGCTTCCAGTTTCTCGATCTTGAGGCGCCACGTGGACTCATCGCGGCCGGACGCCAGGACACACGCAACCTGGACCCCGACCAGTTCGATCGCGAGGACTTTTTCATTGCGGAATTGGAGAAACGCGGAATCTACATCGACTTTAATCTGCTCGTTGGGCGGCCATTCAAGGCGGGCGACGGCGTCGAGGACGCGAACCAGCTCCGCGAGGGTGCGAAAGGAACGTCGCTCTTCGACAAGCGCATGATCGAGTTGCAAAAGGAATATGCCCAGCAATTGCTGGGGCATCGCAACCCCTATACCGGCCTTGAATACACGCAGGATCCCGCAGTCGCCCTCATTGAAATCAACAACGAAAATGCGCTCAACATCGGCTACCGTGCGCCCTCGCCGTTCTACGGTCAGGAGTTGACCGGCATGTACAACCGGTGGCTTGCCGCGCACCGCACGCCGGAGCAGATCGCCGCCCTGCGGCAAATGGCGGGGGTCGAAGCAAACCAGGGCGAGGTGCCGCTGATGGCCTGGCGAGGACAAGCTGCTTCATCTCCTCCGGAACGTTTCCTCGCCGAGGCGGAGTTTTACAACGACACGCAGCGCGATTATTTCGCCGGGATGGAAGACTACCTGAAGCACACGCTGCGATCGAAGTCACTGGTCATTGCGACAGCCGATCACAGTCATTCCGGCAGCGGGTATCCGATTCTGATGGCAACGGCGGGGAGCGATGTCATCGACGGCCACACTTACTGGGAGCATCCCGGGGATTATGCGCGCAAGTCGCCGATGGTGGATGACCCCTTTAATTCGACGGTGGTTGAGCTTTCCCGCTCCGCGATCGCCGGCAAGCCTTATACGGTGAGCGAGGTGAACGAGCCGTTTCCCAACGACTACGCGGGCGAAGGCATTCCGATTCTGGCGGCGTATGGAGCGATGCAGGATTGGGACGCGATCATGTGGTATACCTTCGAGCCCAAGCAGGATCCGGCATGGAAGCCATACGTCGGTGATCCATTCGATATTTCGCTCGATCCGCTGAAAATGCCTGATCTGGCGGCCGGAGCATTGCTCTTCCTCCGCGCAGATGTGGAGAAGGCTGAGCAAACTGTAAATCGCACCTACACGGCACAGCAGGTGGTTGACAGTATGCTGCTGCCATCCACCGAGCGGCCGTATTTCACTCCAGGTTTTCCGCTCTGGCTCCCGCTGGAGCATGAGATGCGAATCTCGTCCTTTGACGGCCCGCCGACGCAGAGCACTGCCGGGGGCGCGACACCGAATCCCATTCGCTCCGATACCGGTCAGCTGGCGTGGTATCACTCTGCGCCAGAAACGGGCATGGTGACGGTGGATTCGCCGAGGACACAGGCGCTGATTGGCTTCCTTCGGGCCCGGAATGCGGGCGACGGCAATCTTCAAGCCGAAGTGGAGAACAAGTTCTGCTCCATTCAGCTCAGTTCTCTCGATGCGAAGCCGATCTCACAGTCTTCGAAGATGCTGCTTGTTGCAGGTGGGCGCGTAGAGAACTCCGGCCAGCGCTGGAACTCGGCTGGGACCGATGTAACCAATTGGGGAGATTCACCCACCCTTATCGAACCAGTTGTGGGCACGCTGATCCTGAAGCGCCTGGAACCGGCGCGCTCGATTCAATTGCAGGCGATGGACGGATCGGGCCAGCCCATTGGCCCACCAGTCTCGGCTACCCGGGCCGCGGGCGATTGGAAAATTCCGCTCGGAAAAACCGTAACAACCTGGTACGAGCTGACCGTAAAAAGGTGATTTGCGGAACGGGATCATTCCAAAGCGAGATCCGGTTCCGTTTTTGCGGCTTGGCATTCCGGAATCGCTCGCAGGATTGAACCGTGCCCGGCGTTCGAATCTACGGCCAGACGACAACGTCGCCGATGGCTTGGTCGATTCGTTCCAGCGCTTCTTCCGGCAGAGCGACATTGACCACCGTGCTGTCGATAAAGGCCACGCTGGAACCGATGTTCTCAACCATGGCCGGGACGCTGTCGGCCGGCACATTGTTCTTGAGGACCGATTCGAGTCGCGTTACAGTTATTTCTTAAGGGCTTCCCCTGATGGACCCCGATCCCAGGACCGCAACCGAATTGCCAACCCGATCATCAGCCCTCGCGCAGCCGGTATCCGCGCCGCTGACCCGTGCCGCGATCTTCTTGGTCGTTACGCTCAACCCAGGCCCCGACGCCGCCGCCACGCTGCGCTCTTTCTCGGGTGACCTCGCCACGCTGTTTCGCGCCGTAGATTTTCGCGACCTGGAAGGAGGACTCTCCTGCGTCATGGGGATCGGCTCCGAGGCTTGGGACCGCCTCTTCGGGCCGCCGCGGCCGGCGGAATTGCACCAGTTCCGGGAGATTCGCGCCGCTGAGCGCCATGCAGTATCCACGCCGGGCGATCTGCTGTTCCACATCCGGGCCAAGCGCATGGACCTTTGCTTCGAATTGGCCACGCAGATTATGGCTCGCATCGGAAAGGCCGTTTCGCCGGTCGACGAGGTGCAAGGCTTCCGTTACTTCGATGATCGCGATCTGCTTGGCTTCGTCGACGGAACCGAGAATCCCAGGGGAGCCGCCGCCACCGCCGCCGTTCTCATCGGCGACGAAGATCCCGGCTTTGCCGCCGGCAGCTATGTCATCGTGCAGAAATACCTGCACAACCTTGAAGCATGGAACGCCCTCTCCACCGAGGCGCAAGAGCGCATCATCGGCCGCGCCAAGCTCTCTGACGTTGAATTGGACGACTCCGTCAAGCCGGCGTCGGCGCACAGCGCGCTCACCACCATCGTCGAGAACGGCAAAGAGATAAAGATTCTGCGCGACAACATGCCCTTCGGCCGCCCCTCGCAGGCCGAATTCGGCACCTATTTCATCGGCTACAGCCGTTCCCCCCGCACCATCGAGCAGATGCTCGAAAATATGTTTGTCGGCAGGCCGCCCGGCAACTACGATCGCCTGCTTGACTTCAGCCGCGCTGTCACCGGAAACCTGTTCTTTGTGCCATCGGCCACTTTTCTCGAAAACCTGGCTGAAGACCCGCCCAAGGTTGCAGAACCCTCCTCGGCCTCGGCGGTGGACCAAACCGCATCATCCATCCCTTCGGAGCGCGACGGTTCGCTTCGCATCGGATCCCTCAAAGGAGAAATACAACATGAATAATCTCCATCGCGACCTTGCTCCCATTTCTGACTCGGCCTGGGCGCAGATTGAAGCCGAAACTTCGCGCACCCTCAAGCGCTACCTTGCCGGGCGGCGCGTCGTCGACGTGAAAGGTCCGGCCGGCACAGCCCTCTCTGCTGTTGGCACCGGCCACCTGCGCTCCATCGCCGCCTCAGGCAAAGACATCGTCGCAAGGCAGCGCGAGGTCAAGGCGCTTGTCGAGCTGCGTGCTCCATTCGAGCTCGATCGCCAGGCAATCGACGACGTCGAGCGTGGCGCAAATGATTCTGACTGGCAACCCGCCAAGGACGCCGCGCGGCAGCTCGCCTTTGCCGAGGACGGAGCCATCTTTGAGGGTTATGCCGCCGCCGGCATTGAGGGAATTCGTAAAGGAACCAGCAATCCCATCAGGCCTCTCCCGGCCGACGTGCGTCAGTACCCCGAAGCCATCGCGCAGGGCCTCAGCCGGTTGCGTCTCGTGGGCGTCAACGGCCCCTACTCTGTGCTGCTCGGTGCCGATGCTTACACCGCGCTGGCTGAGACCAGCGACTACGGATATCCGGTGTTGGAGCACGTCAAGCGCCTCGTCGACGGCCAGATCGTCTGGGCGCCTGCCATCGCCGGTGCTTTTGTGCTGACCACGCGCGGCGGCGACTTCGAGCTGCACCTCGGCCAGGACGTCTCCATCGGCTATCTCAGCCACACCGATCGCCAAGTCCGCTTGTATCTGCAGGAGACGTTCACTTTTCTTCTCCTCACTGGCGAAGCCGCGGTGGCGCTGGCTCCCCCTCAGAAGGCAAAGAGGGCTTGAAGCAGGCAAAGAAGGCTTGAAGCAGGCAAAGAGGTCCTGAAGCAGGCAAAGAAGGCTTGAAGCGATCCTTCGATTCTTCTCATTCTGAATTCGCAGGCTCTCCAAGGGCCTTGCCGAAATCGCGCGCCTGACCAACCCGCTCTTTTGAGAAACAACGGTTGCGGCGAAGCCGCGCTCAAATTCGCGCTCCTAACCGCTCACGAGATCGCCAGCCCCTTGCCGACTTGTGGGGAGTAATTCAGGAAACGCCTACCGCGTCTGGACGTCACACTGAAGACCTCCAATTCAGGAAGAGCTCCCAGAAATCTAAGTACCGCTCAGGAAATAACTTCTGCGTGGCGTGGCTACTGTTGACTAATAAGGCGGAGGCGGCTCGGCAACGCCCACACCATGGACTCTCGTACCGGGCACGGTTTGCCCCGTCGATTTGGGCTGGCGTTCGACCCGTACTTTGTAAGCCGCCATGGCGTGGCAATCGAGAGTGGGCGAACCCGTACCACAGTCGAAGGTCTGGACAGTTAGGTGCGGGCTGGTCTCGTTGATGATACTGACGAGCGTGGGCGGCTTGAAGGTAGCCAAAGAGCTGAGAGCGGCAGAGTTGACGAAGCCACCGCCAACGAGCATGGAGACTGGCGGGACCGGGTCACTGCGGTTGATATAGATCTGGACCGATTTGACGCGCCCGGAGCGAACGAGCTCATCCCAAAGTTTAAGTGATTCGAGGGTGACCTGCGGGCCGTAGAGCGTGACATGGTCGGCAACGATGTCTTTATTTTCGAGAGCCGCGAGGCAGACCATGGCGCCGTTGCTGTGACAGGCGAGCTCATTGAATTGACGGCCCTTGAGTGAATCGTAGGCGGCTTGTTCTGAGGCGGAGAATTTGCCGTTTGAGAACTCGTCGAAGACGACACGGGAGACGAGGTCAAGGAATGGCGTGGTCGATGCGGCTATGCCCAGGACAAAGTTGTAGCGTCTGAAATCGACGCCCTCGGAATATTGATTGCCAGCCAATCTCATTTGCGTTGCCATCATCGCGTGTTCTTCGGCGACGAGTGCCGGGTCTGCAGACTGAACATTAAAGCCAGTGATCCAAGTAGTGCCACCGATGAGCGCGTTGCCGGACGGGCGGTAGGTCCCTTCTGTTTTTAAAGCAAATGGGTCGGAGTTCTCGCCTTTGAGCGTCGTATCATCTGGGGAAACGCCTTTGAGCGCCATATCGTCCGGAGAGACACCCTTTAGACTGCGGGCCGCGTCCTCAACCCCGCGTTTCCAGTCATCTTCTTGCTGCTTCTTTTTTTCGGCTTCGAGTCGCTGCTCCTCGGCCAGCTTGCGCTGCTCATCTGCCAGCCGCTGCCGCTCTAGTTCTTCCGGAGAGGGGCCGGCGGGCGCCGAACTGTTCGAACCGGCTGACGACCCGCTATGACACCAGTTGGTATCCCAGCCCACACAGCGCTGGTTTGAGATGTGCCCACCATATTTGCTGCACACGGCTACATATTGCGACCACGTCGACCATGCATCGGGAGGGTCGCCGCACTGCGCATGGGCAACTCGCGGCATGGCACAGCAGATGAATGCTAAACCCGCAATCACCATGAACTTTACAAATCGCTCGATGACTCTGTGTGTCATGCAATTTGTCCTCGTTTCATGTATGAATTCACTCTCGATCGGAAGGAAGCATATGCGTTCGTTTTTGCGTTTGGAGCATCTACGCAATCATTGTCTGAGGAATTTCACTGGCCAAGTCGGCCTCTGTCCTGTTTCATAGACCATAAAACGAGTTCCGGTCAGTGCTTGACCATCTTCAGATAAGGATAGGTCGAATCCAGATGCAGCTCCGCTCGGGTAGACGCACTTTATTACTAAATTTCTCCCGTTTGACTCGATTTGAAGTGGAGTATGACAAGCGCTTAAGTTGTCTACCCGATCAACATGATAGACGCCCCCGTAATCCTTAGAGACCATCAGGTTGCCATCTCCCTCAACTACCTCTAACCATGTTCCTTCGAAGCTTCGCTGCTTGGAATCATCCACTACACGCTGATGGGCTTGAGCTGCTTGCTGTTGCTCTTGCTGCTGCTGCTGTGAGACCTGATACTTCAGTGCACCGATCTTCTCCTTTACATCGTCGGCGTCGCCGGCATTCGGCGAAGCCATAAGATAAAGCTGAAAAGCTTTGATGGCCGCATCAAGGCGCTTGGCTTTCTCCAACGCAAGAGCCTCGTTGTAGTACAGATCGGCTCTCCACGGCGCCTCCAGCAACGCCTTCGCATAGAGGTTGGCCGCGTTTTGCATATCCGTGTCGGATTGGGCATTCTTGAATGCATACGTGGCTGCGCCGATTGTCTCGGGCAAGTCGGGCGGATTTGCCGGCTTAGGGTCGAGCGTCAGCGCCAGCGCGATGATCTTCGTCCGCAGCGCGTCATCCGACGGGTTCGCCTGCAACTGCGTGACGTACTGCTGAAGCTGCTCGCGCGGGGTCGGCGAAGTGGAAGATTGTGCTTGCAAGATAGTGCTCCCAACAACGAGAGCTGAATAAGTGCAAAGCGCGAACGATTTTCTCGCGTTCATCGTGGGCGTTTACCTCCTTCGATCAGATCGACGCGCAGTTGATCGTCGACAAGGATCTGCTGGGCGCGCCTGCGAATGAACAGCATTGGGGTGCTGCACAGACCCGCAGACGAGGATTGCCGCCGCCGGCAGACGCGAGCCAATTGAGGGAATTCGGGGAAGATCCAGCGTAGAGCCCATCCTCGTTTCCGTCGTGCCGTCGCGGGGGGTGTCGAGATTCAAGCTGAATTCAAGAAATCGAAGAAAACGAGAGTATCAAATCCAATATTTGGCTCAAATATTACCCTGTTTCCTATCCGATGCATAGATCAAAATGGTTTCCAGCTGGCGGCGCGTCGGGTGCCGAAGGTAACAAAGTGACGACGCGAAGGAGGACATTCGCCGCCGGAGCGGTGCTTCCGGCTTTTGTTGCGTCGACGTCAGTGCGGAAATTCCGCCGATCAGTACCGAAAAACGCCTTTCCAGCCGCCAACTCCATCTTCATCCGCAAACATCGCTGAGAATGCCTCTGTGCCTCAAGCCTGCCCCAAGTCAAGATTGAAAATCTCTAAGTCCCTGATTCTCCGCATCTTCCATTTGCCGATAATTAAACCCTTTAGGCGCATACTCGTTCCATGATCCGCTTCTACTCAAAAACTGACCAAACCAGAACCCCACCCTCGCTGCGCCCCAGCCTCGATTGTTGCCTCTCCCCACTCCCGGTTCCCCGCTCCTTTTTCCGCGTCGTCCTGACCACTGACCACTGTTCACTGACCACTGTTCTTCCGGCGCATACTCATTCGAGGCTCAAGGCAGGGACCAACAGAGCGACGAGGGCTGCCTTCCCATCACGAGAAGCTAGAAGCTGGAAGCTGGCAGCTAGAAGCTGTTTTCCCCCCACCCCCCCATGCCTCCGGCACCCACCCCCCCATACTCCAGACCCCACCCCCCCATCCATTCAGACCCACCCCCCCATACTCCAGACCCCACCCCCCCATGCCAGTGTGTGAAACTGTGAAACTGTGAAACTGTGGAGCCTTTAGAATCAACAGCTTCTGTCCACAGTTTCACAGTTTCACAGTCTCGTCTTTGCCTTTTGTGATTTCTGCTGAAAATTGAATTTTGCGCGGCTCTTTTGCGCGCTGAAATGCGCTTTTCACGCCTCAGCTTTCGAGTGTCACGAATCTCGCATTTTTTTGCGCTTTAACCACCAGTTCCGCGGCGAGCAGCGCTTCTTCCTGGTTCTGCGCAGTGTGCGTGCGATTCACAATGTCGGCCACAAACTGCGAACCGAACGGCAGAGGCATCGCGCTGCAGTCGATAAAACGCGCCTGCTTGCTGTCCACCACGAACAGGTTGTTTCCCTGGTGGCTGACGCCGATGTTGGTGTACTTGCGAACCTCCATGTAGCCGTCGGTGCCGAGAATGAACAGGCGTCCGTCGCCCCAGGTTCCCAGTCCGTCGGGCGTAAACCAGTCGAGGCGCACATAGCCGAAGCCGCGGTTGCCGCGCAGCACCATGTCGCCAAAATCCTGGAAGCGCGGGTATTTGGGATGGCGCACATTCGCGATTTGCGATTCGACAACCTCGGCCTCGGTCGACCCTGTGTAGAACAGGAACTGATCCACTTGGTGCGAGCCAATGTCGCACAGGATTCCGCCGTACTGATCGGGGTTCCAGAACCAATCGGGCCGTCCTCCGCCTCCGCCCGCGTCTCCCGCGTGTTGGAAGATCTGGTGCGGTGCAATATTGATGGTCTGGATCACCTTGCCGATCGCGCCTTGCCGCACGAGTTCACCCGCGTATACGGCCGCCTTCACTTCAAGCAGCTCGCTGTACATCACGGCGTAGATGCGTTTGGTTTCGGTGATCGTCTTGCGCACCTCCGCCAGTTGATCGAGCGTCGTCAGCCCGGGCTTGTCGGAGAGAAAGTCTTTACCGCGCTTCATGGCGCGCACGGCGATTCCCGCGCGCTCGCTCGCAATCTGCGACGTGAGAACCAGTTGCACCGCAGGATCGTCCAGGATTTCGTCTTGCGTGGCGGCAATCTTCACATCGGGATACCGTTTCCGAAAGGCCGCCAGCTTGTCCTCCTCCCCGCCCCATGCCCCCACCAGTTCGCCGCCGCCGCGCTGAACAGCACCGATCATGCCATTAATGTGATCGTGACTCATGCCGCACACGGCAAACTTGATGTGATACTTAGGCGCCTCCTCGCTCTGCGCGGGCACCACAGCATCCTCAATGATGCGCGCTGCGCCGCCGCCGAAAGCCATCGCGCTTTCCGGCAGACATGCCATCATCGCCGCTGATCCCAGCGAACCCACCAGTCCAGCTTGCTTCAGGAATTCGCGCCGTTGCGTCAAGTTCGTTGTCATCTCTCCTCCGCTTTTTGGACCCTCTGCAGCCGCTGCTGCACTTGCGCTCATTGATCATAGTCGCCCCGGTGGGCGAGTGGGAATCGCTGATCGGGCGCCCCCCCCGGTAGCCTGACGCTTGTTTTCTAATACCGCGGAAACGAATTCGGCGAGAAGAAGAAACGACGCCATAACGCCCTCTGCGAGAATAGAATTTCATGCTCTCGCTCCAACAAGCCGGTAAGCGGTTCGGGCCGCGGATACTATTCCTCGAGGCGAACTGGCTCATCCGCAACGACGAAAAAACCGCGCTGGTGGGCGCCAACGGCACGGGCAAATCCACTTTGATGAAGATCCTCTGCGGCTTGGAAACGCTGGACTACGGCTCGCTCGACCAGACGCGCGGCATCAGCATCGGCTACCTGCCGCAGGAGGGTTTGCAACTCGCCGGCCGGACGGTTTTCGAAGAATGCCTCACGGTCTTCGACGAACTGCACGAGATGGAGCGCGAGATTGAGCAGGTGGCCGGGCAAATGGCGGAGCTCGATCACGAAGGCGCTGAATACCAATCCGCTGCGGAGCGTTACTCTCTGCTGCAAGACCGCTTTCACGCGCTCGACGGCTATGCGCTCGATGCGCAGGTGGGCGGCGTGCTTACGGGCTTGGGATTCGGTAAGGAGGATTGGACGCGGCAGACTGATGAGTTCAGCGGCGGTTGGCAGATGCGCATTGCGCTCGCCAAACTGCTGCTCGCCAAGCCTAATCTTCTGCTTTTGGATGAGCCCACCAACCACCTCGATCTTGAAACGCGCAACTGGCTCGAGGACTATCTCAGGAACTACCCGTTCGGCTACATCCTCATTTCGCACGACCGCTATTTTCTCGACGTCACCATCGACCGCACCGTCGAGATCTGGAACAAGCGCCTGACCATCTATCAGGGAAACTACACAAAATACCTGAGGCAGAAGGACGAGCGCCGCGAGCAACTGATGGCCGCCTACCGCAACCAGAAGGAGCGCATCGAGCATCTTGAGGCGTTTATTAATCGGTTCAGGTATCAGGCCACCAAGGCCAGGCAGGTGCAGTCGCGCATCAAGGAGCTCGAAAAGATCGAGCGAATCGAGGTTCCCGAGGAGGAGGCGGTCATCCACTTCAAGTTTCCGCAGCCGCCGCCGTCGGGCCGCATGGTTGCCGAGGCCGAGGGACTGGCGAAGAGCTACGCGCCAAAGCGGGTATTCGAAGGCGCACGATTCACCATCGAGCGCGGCGACCGCGTGGCGCTGGTCGGCGTGAACGGCGCGGGTAAGTCCACGCTGATTAAATTGCTGACTGACGAGGAAGCGCCCACCGCCGGCTTTATCCGCCTGGGTCACAACGTCATCGCCGAATACTTTGCGCAGGATCAGTACAAAGTGCTTGACCCCGAAGCGCGAATGCTCGACGACATGAGCCGCGCCGCCCGGCGCGTGCCGGAAGTTCAGCTTCGTTCGCTGCTGGGCTGCTTTCTCTTTTCCGGCGACGATGTTTTCAAGCCGCTTGGCGTCCTTTCTGGTGGCGAGCGCAACCGCTACGCGCTGGCGCGGATTCTTGTATCGCCGGCGAATTTCCTGCTCCTCGACGAGCCGACCAACCACCTGGACATGCGCGCCAAGGATGTGCTGCTCGAAGCGCTCGCGGGCTACAGCGGAACGGTGATCTTCGTCTCCCACGACCGCTACTTCATCGATCGCCTGGCTACCCGAGTGCTCGAAATCGAAGGCGGCGCCGTGACGGCGTACGAAGGCAACTACGAAGACTATCTGCGGCGGAAGTCCGCGCTGGCTGCGCCTGTACCCGCTCAGGTGCCGGCCCCGCAATCCGGAAAACAAGCATCGATCGGAACTACGATCGTCATTGAGGGCGGCTTCGAGGGATTCGACGACGCACCGTCGACCCTTGTCCACCGTGCTCGCCGCCTGAATCCCATCAAGCAAAAGCAAATGCGGGACCGATGCGCCTTTCTTGAAGAAGAAATCCCGCGCATTGAGAGCGCCATTGCGCACTCCGAAGACCAATTGGCTGTTTATGTCTCCGCCGAGGAAACCCAGCGCCTCACTGCGCTGGCCGGAGAGCTTCGCTCGCAACTCGCCGCGCTCACTGCCGAGTGGGAGGAGTTGACGGCGCATTTGGAAAGCCAGACAACCTGATCCCGAGACGATCATCGAATCCTGTCGTGCATAATCGAAATACGATGGCTCTTTTGTGGAATCCCGAGAGCTGGTCGCAACGTCTGGCCGAGCTTGAGGCGCAGACCGGCGACCTGAAGGAAGCGCCGCTGCGCCGCGACGTTCGTTCGCTGGGCACGCTGCTTGGCGTGGTGCTGCGCGAGCAGGCGGGCCCAGAGCTTTTCGCGCAGGTCGAGGCGTTGCGGCAGGGCACGATCCGCCGCCGCGACGCCGACGCGCACGGAAAAGCCGAGGAAGCAGCCCGCCACGACTCTGCAGCGATGGAATTAGTGCACTCGCTGCCTGTGGAGCGCGCCATTTTGCTCACTCGAGCGTTCGCCTTTTACTTCGAGCTCATCAACCTGGCAGAGACCAATCATCGCAAGCGCCGCCGAGTGGCGCTGCGCCTCAGCGGCCAGGCCGGACGCCAGCGTGGGTCGCTTGCAGGTACGCTCAGCGAAATGCGCCGTGTGGGAATCGGCGCGGAGGAGGCGCTGAACTGGTTGCGTCGGGTGCTCATTGTGCCTGTCTTCACCGCGCACCCAACGGAGGCGGCGCGTCGCACGGTGATGTTCAAGCGGCGGCGTATTGGCGAGTTTCTCGAGGCGCTCGATCGTATTCCGCTGCCCGCGCAGGACATGGAGCGGCTTGAGGAATTGGTGCTGGCCGAAATCACCGGCCTTTGGCAGACCGACGAGGTGCGCTCGCGGCGGCCTACCGTATACGACGAGGTGAAGATGGGCCTCGACTACTACGACGTCTCTATTTTCGAAACGCTGCCTGAACTCTATCGCGAGATCTCAGCGGCGTTGATGGCGGCGTACGATCTGGAGATTGAGCCGCTGGAGTTGCCGCTGGTGTTGCGCTTCGGCTCGTGGATTGGCGGCGACCGAGACGGCAATCCTTTTGTCACGCCTGAAGTGACGCGTGCGGCTCTGCAGTTAGCGCGCGGACATTTGCTGCTTTACTACCAGCGCAAGCTCGACGGCATCATCGACCTGCTAACCACGAGTGCGCAACAGCGGCCGGTGAGCGAGGCGCTGCTCGAGCGTCTGCGGGCTTACGTGGCGCAAGTACATACGCCTGAGGCACAGGTTTTCGGTTCGCAATATGAGTTCGAGTATTACCGCCGCTTCGTCATCTGTCTCAAGGCGCGCATCCAACGGACGCTGGAACGGGCCAGTGAAGGGACCAGCATGAGCGGAGGGCTGCCCGTAACGCCTTACACGCTGGCGCGCAGCCACGACAAACTCACCCAGGTGCTCTCCGCCTATTGTTCGGTTCAGGATTTTCTCGACGATCTGGAAACGCTGCGCCGAGTCACTGGCCGGCAATGGCGGCATCCGCATCGCGCGCACGCTCATCGATCCGTTGATTCTTCAGGTACGCACCTTCGGCCTGCATCTGCATACGCTCGATATCCGCCAGCACGCGCGAGTTCATGCTGTTGCATTGCGCGAGGCCATCAGTGACACCATCGCGCCGTCCCTGCAAAGTGGGCTCTCCCAGGAAACGGCCAGCGTGCTGGAGACATTTCGCGTGGTGGCCGAAGTGAAGGCGGGATGCTCGCCGGAGGCGGTTCGCCAGTATGTGATCAGCGGCGCATCTTCCGTTGAAGATGTGCTGGCCGTAATTCGCCTGGCGCGGCTGGGCGGCGTAGCGGTGGAGGGTGCCGGTGCGAGACGAGCCAGGCCGCGATCCCGGCTTGATGCCGGTGCCGCTCTTCGAGTCCATCGACGATTTGCGCAATGCGCCGTCGATCTGCCGGGAGCTTTGGAGCCGGCCCGACTACCGCAGGCTGCTCGCGTCCTGGGGCGACTGGCAGGAGATCATGCTCGGCTACTCCGACTCGAACAAGGACGGTGGGATGCTGACCTCGACGTGGGAGATCTTCCGCGCGCATCGCGATCTGCACGTGGCGGCGCGTGAGGCCGGTCTCAGGCTGCGCATCTTCCATGGCCGCGGCGGCACGGTGGGCCGCGGCGGAGGACCAACCCATCGCGCCATCTTCGCCCAGCCCTTCGACTCCTTCGATGGCCAGTTGCGGATCACCGAGCAAGGCGAGGTGCTGAACTTCAAGTACGCCGACGAAGTGCTGGCTGAGCGCAACCTCGAGCTGATGATTGCCGCGTCTCTTGACGCTTTGGCCCGGCCCAATGCACGCGACCCCGAGGGCCACTTCACCGGCGTGCTCAAGCCGGAGTGGGAAGCCGCGCTCAATGAGCTATCGAGCCTGGCATTCGGCTTCTACCGCGAGCACATCCTCGAAGACCCCAGCGTCATCACGTACTTCGAACAAAGCACGCCCGTCGGCGAGCTGGAGAATGCCAAGATCGGTTCGCGCCCCGCGCGCCGCAGCGATTCGCCCAAGCTTTCCGATTTGCGAGCCATTCCCTGGGTCTTCGGCTGGACGCAATCGCGCCTCCTGGTGCCCGCGTGGTATGGCGTGGGCTTTGCTATCGACGAGTATCTCGCCCGGCCAGGCGCGCCCCCTGGAGCGAGTCTTGCCCTGCTGCAAACCATGGCCAAGGAGTTTCCGCTCTTCATCGATCTGTTGCGCAACGTGGAGATGGCTTTGGGCAAAGCTGACCTGGGTACGGCGCGGCTTTATTCCACCCTGGTAAAGGACGAAAAGCTGCGCGAGCAAATCTACGATCTGTTCGAATCGGAGTTCCATCGCACCGTGCGCGCGGTTCTCGCGGTCACGCGCCAGAAGGAGCTGCTCCAATCGAACCAGGTGCTGGCTCATTCGATCAAGCTGCGCAATCCCTACGTCGATCCCATGCATTTGATCCAGGTGGATATGCTGCGCCGCAAGCGTGCCGGCGAGGACACTCCCGAAGTGAACCGTGCCATTGCGGCGACGATCAACGGGATTTCGGCGGGGTTGCGCAATACGGGCTGAATCCGATCTTTGATTTGCCGGGTGCGCCGCTTTCGCTGCCTCTGGGCACATTTTCCCGCGGGCCTGCGGCTCTTGGGGTACGATTGCATCCATGTTCAGACCCTGGTTTTCATCGGCAAGGACGATGTTGATCCTACTCACCTCTTTCGTGGGTAGTGCGGTTCTCGGCCCGGCTTTTGCGCAGAATCAGAACCCAAAGCCCGCGCCGCCAGCCGCCGCGCCTGCCGGCTTCACCGTTAACGTTACGTATTCACAAAAGGCGATGGACAAGCTCGTCGCCGCGAAAGAGACCGTGATTGTGGCGGGCTATCTTACGGCATCTCCCAAAGTAGGTACGCCAATGCAGTATGTGGACCATATGGGCGAACTTGGGTTAGGTGAGGTTCATCAGGAAATCGCTCCCGGGGCAATCGCCATGTTCACCAGCGTGAAGCCCAACCAGGCCATGCTCAAATGGGTGGACAGCAGCGGACCGCAACTACTGATAAACGTCTATTCCGGCCGCAAATCCTCCCCAGACAACCTGCTCGATTGCGGGCTCTATGAAGGCCCGCTCGCAGCTGTTCAAGGCCAGAGCATCCCGATCTCTTGCAAATTGATTGGAGAGTAGCAGGCGAATCGGGGATTCCGGCGGTGCGGCTGCCCAGGACTTTAGGTCTTGCCATACCGGCCGCGTTGGGTCTAGGCTATTCATATGCATCGATGTCGCTAACACCGTCCTGGTGCCAGCTCCGATGCCCTTGTGCGCTTGATTGCGCGCATTTTTCCCACTGACAAGCTGCACCATTCCCTTAGAATCCGTTCCACAAGCGATCCGGGCCCATGGCCCTGGAAAAAGGAGATCATCATGGCGCGCATTGCCGCGAATGTAACTGAATTGATTGGCCGCACTCCCCTGGTGCGGCTGAACCATGTGGCAGCGGGATTGCCCGCTACCGTCGTCGCCAAGCTGGAAAGTCAGAACCCCGCATCGAGCGTGAAGGACCGCATCGGCTTCGCCATGATCGACGCCGCCGAGAAGGCCGGCAAGATTGCGCCCGGTAAAACCACGCTGATTGAGCCTACCAGCGGCAATACTGGTATCGCGCTGGCCTTTGTGTCCGCGGTCAAGGGCTACAAGCTCATCCTCACCATGCCCGAAACCATGAGCCTGGAGCGGCGCGTTACCTTGCTGGCTTATGGAGCGGAGATTGTGCTCACGCCGGGCCCCAACGGCATGAAGGGCGCCATCGCCAAGGCCGAAGAAATTCTGGCCAGGACGCCCAATGGCTACATGCTGCAGCAGTTTGACAACCCCGCCAACCCCGCCATTCACCTCAAGACGACCGGCCCGGAGATTTGGGACGACACCGACGGTGCCGTTGACTTCCTCATCTCAGGGGTGGGCACCGGTGGCACCCTCACCGGCGTTTCGAATTACATCAAACCGAAGAAATCATCGTTCAAGGCCGTCGCCGTTGAACCCGCTGACAGTGCCGTACTCTCCGGCGGTAAGCCAGGCCCGCACAAGATCCAGGGCATTGGCGGCGGATTTGTGCCAGGCGTGCTCGATACCAAGCTCATTGACGAAGTGGTGCAGGTGACCAACGACGAGTCAGTGGAAATGGCACGTCGGCTGGCGAAGGAAGAGGGCCTCTTTGTCGGAATCAGCTCCGGCGCAGCGGCCGCGGCGGCGCTCAAGGTGGCCGCGAGACCCGAGAATGCGGGAAAACTGATCGTGGTTGTGCTGCCCGACTTCGGCGAGCGCTACCTGTCGAGCATCCTCTTCGAGCCTCTGCGCCAGCAGGCGTTGGCGTTGCAGGCCGAGCCGATTGCGGTGACGGCGTAAGAAAGGCACGGAACAAGGGGCCAAGCGAACAGAGGACTGCGGCCATCGAGGGTTCGTTGAGGCCAGCTCCTAGTCTTCAAGTTTTCTTGTTCCCTTGTTCCCTTGTTCCCTATGTCCCCGTTTTTCCGAATGCGCGACGACATCAACTCCATCATGGAGCGCGATCCGGCTGCGCGCACCCGCCTGGAGGTCCTGCTTTGCTATCCGGGACTTTGGGCTGTGTGGATTCATCGCGTGTCGCACTGGCTTTGGCGTCACAACTTGCGTCTGCTCGCGCGCGTGCTCTCGCAAGTGGGCCGATTCTATACCGGGGTCGACATCCACCCCGGCGCGCTGATCGGGCGGCGCTTATTCATCGACCACGCGACCGGGGTGGTCATCGGCGAGACCGCGATCGTGGGCAGTGACGTGACCATGTACCAGGGAGTGACGCTGGGCGGGACTGGGAAGGGCCACGGCAAGCGCCATCCCACGATTTGCGATAACGTCTTCATCGGAAACAACGCCAACATCCTGGGAAATCTGACCGTGGGCGAGAATTCGCGCGTCGGAGCCGGCTCCGTGGTTCTTTCCGATGTGCCGCCGAATTCGACGGTGGTCGGCGTTCCCGCCCACATCGTTTACCGCAACGGCGAGCGCGTGCTCCTCACCGATCCCCACGAAATCAAGGACCCGCTCTCGGACGCTCTGATCGCGCTCTCAGCCCGCGTTGAGGAACTGGAAGAGCGGCTTGGCGCCGAGCCTTGCCCGCCCGATCCGTTTGCAGCCGAAGAGGCGGAGCGGAGCGCCTATCGCGTCGAACTCGAGCGGATGAAGGTGTACGTCACCATGGGCGAAGGCATCTGAGGGATATCGGCGGCACATTGCAAGAAGCAGCTTCGACCTCATATTCTTGTGAACGGGTGAAGTGAACGCTGCTGGTTTCTCTGGACGTTCTTTCTTTGCTCATCTCAGTTCCACAGGAACCGCTCCGGCTCGATGGCCTCCTCACTCTCGTTTACGGGATTTGTCTGGAAGAACCTGCGGCGTCGAAGGCTGAGAACCCTGCTGACTCTCGGCGGAATCAGCATGGCGGTAGGCGCATTCGTGGGCCTCGTTGGCTTCTCCCGGTCATTCGAGCATCAATGGATGCAGATTTACTCCAGCAGCCGGACCGACATTGCGGTGATTCGCGGTACGTTTCTGAACACCTCCCTGGATGAATCCGTGACCGATAAGCTGAGAATTATTCCTGTGGTGGCACAGGCATCGCCCGCGATCATCAACGAGATGGACCTGACCTCGGATGAGAATGCACTGGTTTACGGCTGGAAGGCGAGTGGATACCAGCTTGACTCGTTGCAGATTCTCTCGGGAAGGCGATTTCGCGATGGCCAGCCGGAAGTGATGCTGGGCGATGTTCTGGCACAGGGTTTGAAGATGAAGCCCGGCGACACTTTGGAGATAGAAGGGACGCCGTTTACGGTGACGGGCGTCTATCACGGCGCGTCGGCGCTGGAAGCCGATGCTGTAGCCATGCCGCTCGATGAGCTGCAGCGGCTGAGCAGTGTCGAAGGAAAAGTGTCAACGATTGACGTGCGTCTGCGTCCTGCGCCGCGCGGCGAGGCGTGGGACCACTATATGAAACGCGCCCAGAAGGAGATCGAGGGCGCTTTGCCAGGATTGCGCGCAATTCCCGCAGCCGAACGCGCCAGCGACAATCAAATTGTCAGGCTTGCGCAGGCATCAGCATGGGGAACATCCACACTCGCCCTGTTGATCGGAATTCTGGGGATTGCGAACACAATGGTAATGAGCGTGTTTGAGCGGACGCAAGAGATCGGCACGCTGCGGTCCATGGGATGGAAGCGATGGCAGGTGTTGCTGCTCATCGAGCTTGAGGCGGCAATACTCGGTCTGGGCGGGGGAGTCTTCGGACTCCTGCTGGGATGGGGATCTCTGCGAGTGCTGGCGAGCCTGCCACAGACCGCGACCTTCGTGTCAGCTTCGCTCGAGTGGCCGCTGCTTGTGCAGGCGATGATCATCGCACTTGTCGCGGGGCTGATTGCCGGGGCCGTTCCGGCCTGGCGTGCCGGGCAGCTTTCTCCCGTAGACGCGCTCCGCCACGACTAAGTTTTCACGTCGGCCGCGAACCGTTCGCGCAGAAGGCGGCGCATCAGCTTGCCATTGTGTGTGTGCGGCAGGCTTCCGGTTTCCACAATCCAAATGCGGCGCGGTGCTTTGTAGGCGGCGAGGCGCTGGCGGCACCACGCCAGCAGCACATCTTCAGTGGCTGGCGCGCCGGGATACAGTTCGACGGCGGCCACCGGAACCTCGCCTTTTTCTGTGTGCGGTAAACCGAAGGCCGCAGCCCGCACGACCTCGGGATGCGCCAGTACGGTTTCTTCCAGTTCGCGGACATAAACCGAGTAGCCGCCTGACTTGATAACGTCTTTGATGCGCCCTACGATCCGGATCAGGCCGAGCCGGTTGCGCGTCGCCAGGTCGCCGGTCTGCAGCCATCCATCGTCCGTCAGAAGGCCGCTGCCGTTCTTGTCTTTCCAATAGTGCGGTGTAATGCCGCGACGGCGAATCTGGCACTCGCCAGGTCTGCCTGCCCGGACGCTCCGGCCGTTCTCATCGGCGATGCGAACGCGGAAAGGCGGGACGGGAAAATGCAGTTGGCCGCTGCCGGGGAACAGGGACATTTCGATACCCATCATGGCCAGTCCGCCCAATTCGACCATGCCATACCCATTCAGAATGATTGGTGGAATGCGGCGGCCTCCCGGCAGCCTGAGCAGAGCGCCGAATTCGCGCAGGCGATCCCGAACTTCGTCGGGCAAATAATCGCTGGCCGAAAGCCACACGCGAATGCTCGCTAGCCGGGCGGGGTTGGGATTGCTGTTGACCAGCCGGGCAAGCATCGCAGGGACGCCAACAAAGGCGGTTACGCGGTATCGCTCGACCAGATCGAGCGCGCTTTCGACGTCGAAACGCTCAAGAAGACATCCGCGGACTCCGGCCATCAATCCGTAAAGCGCAATGCTGACGGCCATGATATGCGACCACGGCAGCGCGACGAGCGCAAGATCTTTGTTGCCGAGAAAAGTCCCGGCAAACACCGTAGAGGAGCGTGCTCCGAGCAGAGCACGGCTTGAGAGAGCTGCGCCTTTGGGAAACCCAGTGGTGCCGGACGTATGGAAGACCGCGACAGTCGCCCCAGGATCGATGGCGGCCGGCTCAGACGGCGCGCCACAATCGCCAACGCGCAGAAACCCGTCCATCGTCTCCGTTTCCTTATCATCCTGAATCCAGGCGCGAATATTCAGCTCGCCGCGGTCCACGATTGTGCGGTCAAATGCGCCTTTATCGACAACCAGGACCTGCGTGCCGCTATCGCCAAGTATGCGCCGCACTTCGCTGAGAGAGAGTTGCGGATTCAGCGGGACTGCGACGCCGCCGGCGCGAATGATGCCGAGGAACCAGTGGAAGCAATTGCGGTCATTCGCGCAATAGATGGCAACCGGTTCGCCGGGGCGCAGGACAATGGAATGACGCAGAAAGAAATCGATCTGGCAAATTGCTGCATGAAGGTCAGAAAGATAAAATGGCCCATCTTCGCCGACTGCGATCTCGGAATCGCCCTTTTGCCGCAGCAATTCATCCACCAGATTGGCCATGGTGATGTTGCGGTCTCGGGAGAGCCGGATGCGGCGAATAAGACTCATAGTGCCGGAACTTCCTTGCGGCCCCAATCGCTGGCCACGCAATAGTGAAGCAGGCGGTCAAGATACTCCATGACGGGTGGCGGAAAGATGCCTGCAGGCCCGAGCAGCCGCTCGGCGTTGGTGGTGTCGAACTGCATGCGCATCGTGAAGTAATCGCGGTAGGCGGCGCCGTCAATCAGCACGCGCCGCTTCTTCCCCCACAGCGCGAGCGAAAGCAACGGCCGCACGGCGGCGAAGAAGATTTTCGGATCGACATATCGCGGCTCGCGAACCTTGAAGTATTCCGCCGCGCGCCTCGCGACTTGCTCGATCGTGGCGCTGCCGCGAGGCCCGGCGCACAGGTGAACGGTGCTGCCCAAGGCG
The DNA here is from genome assembly GCA_963835355.1 of uncultured Acidobacteriaceae bacterium. Lineage (GTDB taxonomy): Bacteria > Acidobacteriota > Terriglobia > Terriglobales > Acidobacteriaceae > Telmatobacter. The sequence goes on from CAWIFE010000008.1 coordinate 831,098, forward strand.
CTTTCATCGCAAGCAAGCTGCGCGACGGCTCTTGCCACGTAATCCACGGGAACAATATCCAGCACGGCATCGGGGTATCCGGGCACAGTGCGCCACAGCCTTCTGGAGTAGATCTTGAGCGGCCAGTAAAGCATTTTGAAACTGGACGTGACGCCGGTTTGCGAATCTCCCACGATGATGCTTGGACGCAAAATGACACCGGGAAGTGAGCCAAGCCGGGAGCGCACCAGTGCCTCGGCCTCGGCCTTGGTTTGCTCGTACGTGTTGCGGAAATGTTGGCCCACGTCGAGCTCGCTTTCGCGAACCAGTCCTGTGCGTTCGCCCGCCACATATGCGGTGCCGACGTAAACGAAGCTTCTGAGAGAGCGCATGGCGGCTGCGAGGTCCAGCATCTTCCGCGTGCCCTCCACGTTCATTTGCCGCGCCTGCGCCAGAGAGTGATCGAAGCGCACCGTAGCTGCGCAATGAATGACGCGCGTGGCCTCAGCGCAGAGAAGCTGCCGGGTCGTAGCGTCCAGCCCGCAGTTGGTCTCGCTTACATCTCCGGCATAAACCTGCACGCGCGACGAATCCGCGGACTCAAGAATCAATCCGGCGCGTTGAGCAGGCGTTTGCCCCGGACGCGGGCGAATGAGCAGGGCAAGTCTGGCGCGGGGCTCGCGTTGCAACAGCTCGCGGACCACTTGCGTGCCTAGAAAGCCCGTCGCGCCAGTGATTAGTATCAGGTCTTCTTGATTCATGAGCAGGACAGCATCCGTGCGCGGTCCACTTGCAGACCGGCGCAGAGACTTTCAGCGCGTCGGAGGAGAAGGGGACCTAAAGAGATTATATTTGGAAACTGGCCGGCGCGTCAGTTTAGATTGCACTTCACACGGTTCCTGGATGACGATTTCTTCATGCGACTGCTCTACGCGTGCCTCAATGCACGTCCACTGACCGGTCCCCCTCGTATTCCATGATGTGAAAGTATCCCTCCCATCCGCTCCACGAGGCGGGTGCGGGCAGCTTCGCCATCGGGTCCTTCAGGTGATCTTGATAGGCCTGGACCAATTCGCGCGTGCGATAGACGCCTGACAGCCAGTCGCCGCGATACCAGTTCTTCCACTTGCCATACTCAGCGGCGTGCATAGAGGCCTGAATTGCGTCGAGTGCCCGCAGCGCTTCGGCTGTCTCGCCCTGCGCCTTCGCCGTGTCGCCGGAGTTTGCGTCCTTTACAGCGCTGGCCACCTCAAACAGCATGTGGTTGCTCTCACGGTTGATGGTGACCATGGTGAGGACGGCTTCCTGGTAGTAGTTGCTGGATGCCGGATCGATCTGGCTTTCCGCCGCAATGGCGTCCTTCCACACCGCATCCCAACGCGGCTGAGCGTCGGCGCAGTCCTTGATATCGCGATCGATCAGAGCGGCGCGCATCTGCGGGTTCGATTCCGGCATCACGCGCGGCTGCGTCCATTTGGGTGATTGACTGGGAATCCCAACTACCTGGTGCTCGGAAAGCGTGTCCAGAATCAGCCGTCGCGCCTCGGAGTGATAGTGGTTATCGCCCTCGACGAGAGGAACATTGCTGCGCGGCATTGGGGGCGGTGCGTTCCCCGCCGAAGTCAGTCGCGGCGGGCCGAACGGCGGGCGCAACGAAGGCGCGGCAAAATACTCCTTGTACATTTTGGTCAGTGCATCGACGGAGCGCGGGCCAAATTCCTCGGTAATCCAGCGGCGATAGAAGACGTCGTCCGCATCGCCTTTCGCGTCGGAGTCCCCGCCGGTCGAGGGCGCTCCGGTCAAATCACCTGTCAAATTCCCGGCCCAGGCCATGTCCATCACTGCGCGCGTGGTCATCACATAAGGCCGAATATCGCTTGTGTTAACCAGAAAGTACGAGGTTGCGCCAGCCTTGATGTAGCGGCCGATCTCGGACTGGATCGTCTTCACTGAGACCATCTCAGAGAGTTGGTTCGCCTGGCCATTCATCATGGCCACATGAAAGTACATCCCCTGTCCTGACGCAACCTTGCCGCCATCCTGCATGTCGCCATAGCCGGTATCGGCCCACACCAACGCGACCTCCGGCGGAATCTTCAGGTAGCCCTCCTGCATGAGCCGCGCGCCTTCCTGCCACAGATCGGTGACGAACTGCGCATTGGGGTACTTCGCCCGCACGATTTTCATCTGGTCGGCGACGGCCTCGCTGATCCGCTGGCCGAGAAGGGGGTCGTTGTTGCGTACACTCTCGTCAAGCGATGCATAGCTCGAATCCGAAAGCCCGCGAAGGCCTACGCTCCACAGGATTTCTTCGTCGGGCTTGTACTCGTTCACTGCATTCGTCCATGCGCGCTCCAGAATCTCAGGGTGCGTGGAGTAGTTGTAGGGCACATCCGCCGGCCAGCGCGCTACGTTCACGCCGAGCGGGATCGCATGGTGCTGGTTAACGATCAATCCGCGCTCGGTGGCCGCATGGATCTGGGCATCATCGGGAAAGATCCATGTCCCGGGCACCACCATATTGCCCTTCAGGCGCAAGGTCGTCTCGAACACCATGTCCCAGGCCTTGAGCGAAATTCCTGTTTGATCGTCCTTCGCCGGCCGTATCCACCCGCTCAGCAAGTCTTCGTCGTTGGTAAAGAAGCCGCGGTATTTGAAGACGGGGCTGGGGTACGTGCGGGCGAAATCTGCAGGCAGTGTAATGGACGCGCGCTTTGCGGGCTGCTTATCGGTCCACAAGTACATCGGGTCCACGCCGAGGATGCGTTGCGAGAACTCGTAGATGGCATAGATGGTGCCGCGCATGTCAGTGCCGGTGAGGCATACGGCGCGTTGGCGGGTTGGACCGACCCCGGCCTCAGCAAGCGAGAATGCGAAAGCCTCAGCGCCGCTCGCCAGGGTGCAGTCCACGCCGGCAGGCACGTTTCGATTCTGCGCGATCAGGATCGTGACCGGGCCGGCGTCGCTCAGACTCGAAACCAACTCCGGTTCCTGGCCGAAGACCTTGGCCAAGTCCTGACGCAGGTCATCGGTCGCGCGACGGATGGGGCCTGGCTCCTGCGCGGCCTCCACAATCGTCACGGAGGCGCTGATGGCGATGGGCTTGGTTTGCGCAAGTGTCGCGGACGCGGAGGCCAGGAGACCTAGCGCGACCAAGAAGGGAAGAGAAGAAGCAAAAGACGGAGCAAGACGAGAGAGCGGCATTTGGGTCACCTCGCAGAGATTCCTTGAGCCTTGCGATATTCTTCGCGTCACGAATTATACATACCGGGGCACCTGGTTGTTGTACAAGGCGGGTTCTCCAAGTCCGAGTGCTAAAGTGGTGAGGTTTCCACAATCCTTACTGAGGGCTTTGCCTTTGCCGGGTCTTCGCGCGCTGCTCGTCGCCCTTCTCGTGCTCTCAAGCGCTGCCTACGGAGCTGCGCAGGTCCAGCCCACGCCCGTCCCCGACGAGGTGCGCAACAGCTACTTCGCTATTACGGTGAACAACCAGCGGCTGGATGTGGCTCATGCCGCTTCAAACTACGAATTTGCCAGCTTTGACGTGACCGGGCCCGTAGGTATTTCGATTACCGCAGCCGACCCGCATTTCTGGGATAGCGGCGTCGACATTGAGCCGTGGAGGCTGGGCCTTCGCGCGACGCACCCGGAAGGCGAGCCGCAGACCATCCGCTTCCGCCTGGAAGGCCCGGCCAAGCTGTCCATCTCGCGGCCCGGTGACTTTCTGAACCAGGCGCGAATGCTGTTCATCTTTGCCGGCTCGCCGCCTCCGCCGCCGCTCAGCGGGCCCAACCTCACGATTGTGCCTGCGGGCGTACACAACGAGAGCCTGAATCCCAAAAGCGGCGACACAATTTACCTTGAGCCGGGTGCATTTATCTTCGGTAGCCTGAACCTGTGGCAGGTGGACAACGTGAAGGTGCTGGGCCGGGGAACGATTGTGTACGACGGTCCACAGGATCCGAACGGCGACACCGGCTGGATGCACAAGCCCGACTGGCATTGCATTGTCGCTGACCAGGCGCACAACATTGAGATCGACGGGCTCACTTGCATCATCCGCTCGAGGACCTGGTCGATTCAGATGAAGGATTCGACCGGATTCCGTATCGACGATCTGCGCGTGATCGGCGGCGACCAGGGCAACGCCAACCAGGACGGAATGGACTGGCTCGGCGGCGGCGACAGCATTGTGAATCATTCCTTCTTCCGCACCTCCGATGACGACCTGGCGGCGCTGGGCAATTGGGACGGCTATACCGAGGCTGCCATGATCGCGCCCGGAGCCGATGTCAGCAACATCCTGGTCGAGAACAGCGAGTTCTCCACCAGCATTTCCAACGTGGTGCGGTTGGGATGGCCGCAGAAGACTTATAACCTGCGGAACTTTACTCTGCGCGATTCTGACATTCTGCACGGCGGCATCGGCTCGTGTGGTCAAACGTTTGGACTGCTCGGCTTCTGGGGCGCAAACGGAGCGAGTGGGGACCACTCCGGCGTGACCTTCGAGAATCTGGTTCTCGACAACTGGTATTCACTGGTGCAGATGGAGCAGGAACTGCCAAGCCTGCACGGATTTACCTTCCGCAACCTTTGGGCGCTCGATCAGCCGCCGCTTGCCGATTCGACGATTATCGGCGACGTGAGCGATGTGACGTTCGACAACGTGAAGTACGGGCAGACGCGCGTGACCAGCGACGCGCAGATGCCGGTGGTGGTTTCAGGCGGGGCGGCTCAGCCTACGTATGCGCCCGCACCCGCCTTGGCAGCGGCATTCAAAGTCGAACAAAATGGGTCGGCGCTGATCGCGCCGCGGCAAAAAGTGACGCTCAGCGCCAACGAAGCGCCCGGAGCGCAATACACGTGGCTCTTTGGCGATGGAACCTCGGCACACGGCCGCCGCGTGCAGCATCGCTTTCCGGATGCGCTCGGGACCGAACTTGATGGAAAGAATGGCGCGGGGCGATTCCGCGTGCTGCTGCACGTGACGGACAAGGACGGCCATCAGGACTGGGCGGCGCAAGGGGTTGTGGCCGTGGAGCATTGGCACGAAGCAGTGAAGCCGGCAAGTCCAACGGCTTCGGGCTTGAACTGGAAGATCTATTCGGGCGCGTGGAGGGAGCTGCCCGATTTTTCCGGGCTGCAACCGGCGCTCACCGGCCAGGCGCCGAATCTCACGACCGGAGCTCAGGCAAGCGGAACTCAGGGATTGATGCGACGCGCAACGGTGTGGGACGGATGGATCAACATTCCCGCCGACGGTGGCTACACGTTTCATTTGATCGACCCCGACGGCGAACGGCTGGTGATTGACGGGATGGAAGTGGCCAAGACCGGACCGCCCTTCCGGCTGGTCTGCGGTGCGGCCGGCAACGCGTTGCGTTACGACCGCGGATCGATCGGGCTGCGAGCCGGTCTGCATGCGATCCACGTTGAAGCGCTGAACACAGCTACCGAAGGCGCTCCGCGGCTTTTGTGGGAGGGGCCGGGGCTGACGCTGGTGGATTTGCCCGCAGCAGCGTTCTCGCATTCGTCGCAGTAGCGTCCCGATGAGGCCGGGTCTTGACTTTTCCGGGCGGCGCCTACCAAATGGACGAAGGGCGCCTGAATTCAGGTTCATCGAACATTCAGTTGACCACGACAGGGAATGGAGCTACCGTTGCAAGCTACCAAGCCTGGGAGCTTGGGTGTTTTCGGTCGCTCCGAGTCCTTTGGTGAATAAGCCGCTCGACAGATCGCGGCGAGCAGCGACCCGACTGTAATCCGGACCAATCGATAACCCACTCTGGACTCGACACCGAAAGCCAGCTCCCTTCAGCAAGGCGCTTCCCCCGAAGCCTCTCCGGTAAACAAATCACCGCCTCGAAGCAACCGAACTCAACCAGGGAACAAAGAGATCCCCATGAAGCAAACAGAATCAACCCAGATATCCCGTCGCCACTTCACCATCGCTGGAGTCTCCGCCGGCGCGACGCTGCTCGCAGCGGACACTCTTTTTGCAAAAGGCATCCAGGCGCAATCGGGTAGCGCACAGGAGGCAGCAGCGCCCGCGGCTGCCGCCGGGGCGAACACATCGTTCCGTCCGCTCAAGCAGGTCAATGCCGGCCTGTTGAATGTTGGCTACGCGGAAGACGGCCCAGCCGATGGACCAGTCGTGATGCTGCTGCACGGCTGGCCCTACGACATCTACAGCTTCGTCGATGTCGCTCCGCTGCTTGCGTCGAAGGGCTACCGGGTGATCGTCCCCTATCTGCGCGGTTACGGCACAACACGCTTCCTGTCGAGCCGACACACTTCCGGAATGGCCAACCATGCGTGCGGTCTCGTTCGACATCATCGAGTCTGATCGACGCTCTCAAAATCCAGAAGGCAATCTTCGCCGGGTTCGATTGGGGCGCACGTACCGCTGATGACATGGCGATCCTCTGGCCTGAACGCTGCAAGGGGCTGGTCTCAGTCGGTGGCTACCTGGTGGCAGGCCAGGAGGCAGGCAAATTGCCGTTGCCGCCCAAAGCGGAGTACGCCTGGTGGTACCAGTTCTACTTCGCCACTGATCACGGTCGCGCAGGCTATGACAAGAACCGCCACGACTTTGCGAAACTGATTTGGCAACAGGCATCGCCGAAATGGAACTTCGATGATGCCACATTCGATCGCTCCGCGGCCTCGTTCGACAATCCCGATCACGTCGATATTGTGATTCACAATTATCGTTGGCGGCAGGGATTGGCTCAGGGCCAGCCGCAATACGACAAATACGAAATGCAGCTCGCCCAGGGCCCCGCCATCGCCCTGCCCACCATTACCCTTGAGGGAGACGCTAATGGTGCGCCGCACGCTGACCCCAGCGCCTACGCCGCGAAATTCTCCGGCAAATACCAGCACCGGAATCTCACCGGCGGCATCGGCCACAATCTACCCCAGGAAGCTCCGCAAGCCTTTGCACAAGCTGTAATTGACGTCGATGGATTTTGATTTACAAAGTCGCCTCGATTCCACTTAATCGACGCGTAAGAGTTCTCGATTCGGACTCAGATAATCCAGCAAGAGGAGTCTCCCAGCCATGCGACCTGACATCGTTCCCGGTGCGCACTTCCCCGATTACGAATTAACAGACCACGCTACGAAGCGCCGCAAACTTTCAGAGCTGCAGGGCCAGCATCCAATGGTTCTGGTGCTCAGCCGCGGAGGATACTGTCCGAAAGACCGACGGCAGGCCGAACTCCTGATCCAATTCCACCGCGAAATGGAAGTTGGATACTGCCGTCTGGTCACGATCAGCACCGATAACATTACCTTAACCAACGAGTACCGTTCGGGCGTCGGCGCCCACTGGCCTTTCCTCTCCGACGCCGGGCGCAGCGTTCAAAAAGATCTTGATATTGCCGAATACACAGACCCCGATCACAATCCGATGATTCCCCACGTCATTGTTCTGGAGCCGGGCCTCGTCATCTACAAGATCTACAACGGCTATTGGTTTTTCGGCCGCCCAACGATTGAGGATCTCCGCCAGGACCTTCGCGCAGTCACCCGAAAGTGCCGGCCTGATTGGGATATCACAACGCCGGAAATGAGGGCCGCCTGGAAAGCCGGCCAGAAAAACCTCTTCTATCCCTATGGCAAGACCTACGCCCAGACATGGGGAGAACAAGATTGAGATCGGCTACGGCAACGGCGCTACGAGCCAGGCCGCTCGGGGCGCGGCAAATTCAAAATTCAAACGCCACGCCTGCGGTTGGAGTAATCGGCAACCCCTGCCCCGTCACCACTGAGCCTGAGTTGTCCGTATAAAAGTATCGCGGATTGTAGTGGTCAGTGGCGTTGAGCAGCTCTCCGTAAAGCGCAAGCTTCCAGCGCCGGAAGGCCCAGTCTTTTTCCGCGCGGACATCGAGCCGCTGATAATCGCCCAGCCGAACGGAGTCGAATTCGCTGGTGGGCACCGGATAGCCGGAGCCGAAAAGAAACTTGCCGCCAAGGTTGAGCGTGGGCGTGAGACGGTAGTTGGCAAAGAGATTCAGCGTGTGCCGCTGGTCGGCGATGGTCGGGTAGTAGGGCGACCAGAGCGGAAGCGAATTCAGTCCTGCATTCGAATTGTAGAAGCCCTGGCGAGCGTAGGTGAGCGTGTAGCCGATCCAGCCGGAGAGGCGATTCGCGTTCCGGCTCTGCAAAACGATTTGCGCACCGCGCGAATAGTCGCGCTCTGTTGTCAGGAAGCCACGACTGACGAAACCGGGGGGACAGCCGCCACTGATCGACTGGGCGTACGATTCATCGTTGTTCCGGTCGAAGAGCAGGAGCTTGACCCGCGCGCTCTCTCCCAAGCGCTGCTCAATCGCCGCGATGTAATGGTTGGCGGCCTGCAGCGACTCCATACTTTCCGAGCAGGTGGATGAAATCCCCGACGTGATCGCCGGGATCGTTGCCGGGAAATAGAACTGGTGGTAACGTCCAACCGCAAGTTGCAGCTGGGTAGCCGGGGCGACTTGCCACGCGGCTGAAATTTGCGGCGACAGAGGATGGACGCTAAACAATGCGGCGGTATCGATCCGCAAGCCGCCAGCCAGGTTGACGCGGCCGCCGAGAAGGGCCGACGACTGTTGCACATAGCCGTCGTTCTTCCAGCCGTCCCCGGTTGCTCCGTATTTCTCGGCTGGGTTGGGCGGGTTGTAGTTTGTCTGCTCGTATTCTGTGCTTGCGCGACGCGCCATCCAACCGCCTTCGAGCGTCTCGTCTTTGCGCCAACTCGAAACCACGCTCCCCGCGGCGACCCACTCCTTGTAGTGGGCGTCATCGAGTGGTTGTGCGTCGATATTGGATTCGGTGCTGGGCTGCTGAAAGTACGCCCCATGGGCCTCTACCAGCAGGCGCGGATCCACGGCCCAGCGCCAGCCGATCCGCCCCATCATGAAGTTTTCCACCACCTTCGCGATATCGTTCGGGCCATAAGCCGTCGAAGTGTTGAGCACTTGATACAACGTGGGGCCGCCGACGCCGTAGAAGTCGACTGTCTGTTTGGGCGCGACGTCGTAGTTCAGCTTCAGATCGGCGTCGTAAAACGAAACATCGTCAGATTGATCGTTCAACCTGTTGCGAAAAAGATAGCCGAGATAACTCTTGCGCGCGGAACCGAGCCACGAACCTCGCTTCAGCCTTCCGAGCGGCCCTTCCGCGTCCACTTCCGAATCGGCCAATCCGGCCGAGATGCGATAGACCGGCGCGGCCCGGCTGCCATCGCGGGTGTCGAGTTCGAGCGCCGCTCCCACGTCGTCGCCGTACTTCTCCGGATACGCCGCAGGCAGCAGCTCGATGTTCTCAAGATTCTCACTAGTCAAGATACTCAGCGTCGCGCCCTGCGTGATGTCCATGCCGTGAAAGGGAGAGGGAATCAGGATGCCGTCGATATAAATAGCGACGTCCTGGTACGGCGCGCCCATCACCGAAGACTGCGCGAAGAAGTCGTTGCCGCCCGAAGCGGAGACGCCAGGCAACGTCTGGATGGAGCGAAACGGGTCGTCGGCGAGCACCGTTGAAGTTTGGCGAATCTCCTCGGCGGTTAAATCCGTCTTCTGGATTGCCGGGGAGTCAGATCCCTGAAACTTATCGCCGGTCACCTGCACCGTGTCAGTGCGCGTAAAGTTGTCCGGCGTCAGGGTGATCTCGAAATCCTTCGTCTCCTCTCCTGCTGCGAATGAAAACCTGACGTTGATCAGGCGGTAGCCCACGGCATTCGCTTGCAGCGTATAGTCCCGGGGAGCGAGGTCCGCAATCACGAAGCTGCCGTCATCCCCGGTGATTGCCTGGCGCTCGGCCTCCAGGATCGAAACCTGGACGCGGGCCAGAGGCTCACCGCGGACGCCGACAACGTTGCCGCGAATCTCCGCCGCAAACAAGGAGCCTGGCGTGCAGAAGCCGGCTGCGAGGAAGATCAGGAAGAGAGCAAAGACGACGGTTCTTTCGCGCTTTCCCGGCGGGCGGGAAGGGTCGCGAGCACACTGAGGCGACGTCTGAATGGCGATCACGCTCGGAAATGGTTCTTGTGTAGCAGTATAGGCTCGGACGGGGATCACGCCCGAGCATAAGCTCGCTGGAGATTACGGGATCTGCGTTACGTCCCAGCCGCCGCCGAGCGCGCGCACCAGGCTGACGCTGGCGGCGAATTGCCGGCTGACGATGTTGATGGCGGTCACCTGATCCTGCAGCAGGATCTGCTCGGCGGTGAGCACCTCGAGATAGCTGGTAACTCCGCCTCTGTAGCGCGTGTTGGAGAGGTCGAACGAGTGCCGCGCGGAATCGACGGCACGCTGCTCCGTGGCCGCCTCCTGCTCCAGAATGCGCAGCGCGGCGAGTTGGTCTTCCACATCGTCGAATGCCTGGAAGACGGTATTGCGATAGGCGTCGGCCTGAGCGTCGTAATTGTGGCGGGCCACATCGGTGAGCGCGTGGCGCTGGCCGGCATCGAAGAGAAGCTCAGTGGCCTGCGCGCCCAAACTCCAGAGCGAGCTGGGGCCCTGAATCCATGTGCCGGGGTTCGTGCTTTCAAAGCCACCCGTTCCGCCGAGAGTAATCGTCGGATAAAAAGCCGCAATGTTGATGCCGATCTGCGCATTGGCGGCTGCGGCAAGGCGTTCTGATTCGGCAATATCGGGACGCCGCTCGAGCAGTTGCGAAGGCACCCCGAGCGGAACCTTCGGCAGAGCCAGATCGAGCGGTACCGGAGGGATGCTGAAGTCAGGCAAGTTGTCGTTGGCGAGAGTGCCGATGGCGTGTTCATACTGCGCGCGAGCCACTCCGAGGTCGACGAGCTGTGCGCGAACGGTCTCTAGCTGCGTTTGGGCCTGTGCGACATCGACTTCCGTGGCTACGCCGCCGGAAAAGCGACGCTTGGCGAGGTCGAGCTGGTGCTCGAGGTCGGTGACCGTGTCGGTCAGGAGCTGGATTTGGGAATCGAGCCCGCGGAGAGCGAAGTAGTCGGTGGCCATCTCCGCATGGAGCGTGAGAGCCACGTTGGCCTCATCGGCGGCGCTGGCTTGCGCGTTTTCGCGCGCCTGCTCCACGGTGCGGCGAATGCGTCCCCAGAAGTCCGGCTCCCAACTGGCCTGGCCAGCGATGGCGAAGTCGCCGTAGGTGGTTGCGCCGCCCGGCGTGGCCAGAGGACGATGCGCTGAAACTCGATCGCGGCTGATCGAAGGCCCAGCCGACAGCATGGGATAGAGATTGGCGCGCGCGGCGCGAACCTGGGCTTCGGCGGCCAGGTAAGTCTCCATTGCCTGGCGGAGCCGCACATTGCTGGAGTCGATGCGCTCCTCAAGCTGGTTGAGCTGCGGGTCCAGGTAGATCTCCCACCACTTGCCCTTCAACATTCCGTCGGAGGGATTTGCGGGCTGCCATGCGCCGCCTTGCGGATTGGGCGGAGGAAGGACTGCGGCTGTTGCGCCGGTTTCTTTATAAGCAGGCGGCGTGTTGTAGCCGGGACGATTGTAGTCGGGACCGACAGGCTTGCAGCCGGCGAAGAGAAGGCAGGGAACGAGGGACCAAGGGACCAAGAGAGCGAGCCAGCGAGTAGCGCGCCGCGACGGTGCACGATTCTTTGGCGATCGCTTCGCCATGGTCAGAGGCCTCCCGCGCCAAACGCACTACTCGGGGACGATTCCAAGGTCACTTTTTCTCCGTCGATCAGGGAGTCGGGCGGATCCTGGATGACTCTGTCATCTGGAGTGAGGCCGCTGACGATCTGGACCGTTGCGCCGTCATCCTCGCCGATGGTGACAGGAATCAGATGTGCAACCGTCCCATCGCTATTGCTGATCACAATCGATAGCTGCACCCCCTCGCGGCGAAAGATGAGTGCCGATGCGGGCACGATGTAGGCGGAGGTTGCCGAAGGCGCCTTGAAGTGCACCTGCGCCTGCGAGCCAGGCATGAGCTGGCCTGAACGGTTGTCTAGGTCGATCTCAACGAGTAGCGTGCGGCTGACGGGATCGATAGCGTCGGCGGTGCGGACGAGGGTGCCCTCGAAGGTCTTCCCGGGGTACTCGGGAAAATTGAGGCCGACCTTCATTCCGCGCTTCATGGTTTGCGAGAAGAGCTGCGGCACGTTGGTGTAGACACGCAGAGTCTGCAATGCCTGCATATGGAAGAGCTCGGTGCCGGCGCCCTGGCCGGAACCTGAACTGATCAACTGGCCGGTATCAACCTCGCGAGCCGTTACCACGCCATCGAATGGCGCATAGACTTTCTCGAACGATTGCAATTCGCGCAGACGTTGCAGGTTTGCCTCGGCCGACTTGACCGTTGACGCCGTGGCGGCGGCCTGGTTCACAAAGGTGTCGGTGTCCTGTTGCGAGACAGCGTCGGATTTGACCAGACCTGAGTACCGATCCGCCTGAGTGCGCGCGTTGTTGGCGTTGGCCTCAGCCGTAGCCAGGTCCGACTCGGCCTGCGCAACTTGCTTGTCGAGCTCGGGTGTGGAGATCGCGGCCAGCAGCGCGCCCTTTTTCACTTTGGCGCCGATGTCGAAGTACCAGCGGTCGAGGTAACCGTCGGTGCGAGCGTAGATGGGCGAATCAGTATATGCAGTCACATTGCCGGGAAGCACGAGCGTTTCCACGGGTGCCCCGGGCTTCGCGGAGCGACTGAGACCGTGGGCGCAGCCAGAGCGTTGGTGCGCGCGGCAAGAACTTTATTGGCATGCCGTCCGGCCGAGGATGCCAATGACCGCAAGCACCGCCAAAATGAGCAGAACTACGGCTACGCCCACCATGGCCTTGCGCGGCGAAAGAGGAGCTGCCTCGGGAGCGGTTTCGTGGCTGGCCGCGGCGGGTTGAGAACGTGGATTCGGTTCCTGCGTCATAAGCACCTACTCCGGTCTGGCGTCGAATTCATCGAATCGCGCGGCGTCGGATTCGTCGTCCCGCTCGCGCTGCCGCTCAATGCGGCCGTGAATGAAAGAGAAGAAAGGCGGGCACAAAGAAGAGCGTGGCCACCGTAGCCAGCAGCAGGCCGCCAATGACAGCGCGGCCAAGCGGCGCGTTCTGCTCGCCGCCGTCGCCCATGCCCGAGCGCCATGGGCACCATGCCGATGATCATGGCCAGCGCAGTCATCAGCACTGGGCGCAAACGGACAAAGCCGGCGTTCAACGCGGCGCGACGTGCATCGCCAACAAGAATCTCCATCTGCTCGCGCGCAAAGCTCACCACCAGAATGGAGTTGGCGGTGGCCACGCCCATGCACATGATGGCGCCGGTGAGCGCCGGCACGCTGAGCCGCGTTCCGGTGAGGAAAAGAAACCATACGATTCCCGCCAGCGCAGCAGGCAGTGCCGAAATGATGAGAAACGGATCGAGCCACGACTGGAAGTTCACGACGATGAGCAGGTAGACCAGCAGGATGGAGAAGGCCAGGCCGCTGAGGAGAGCGAAATAAGAACTGTACATTGTCTGGCTCTGGCCGCGGAGGATGAACTGCGAGCCGCGAGGCAGGTCCTTTTGGTGGGCGTCGACGATCTTTTGCATGGCCCGGGTCACGCTGCCCAGGTCAGTGCCTTCGACGTTGGTGTAAATGTCGATCACCGGCTGTACGTCATAGTGGCTGATCGTGCCTAGCTCTGCGCCGGGGACGATGGTAGCAACATTGCTCAACACCTGCACGGGCCGCGGAACGCCGGGCGCGGCCGTTGTGGCCCCGGAGGTCTGGGAAGGGGCAACGCTGCCCAGCGGCGCAGCGCCGGGCGCCCCCGTCGAAGTGCTGGTGGAAGGTTCGGTCATGGCCGCGTTGGTTGCCGAGCTGGTGATGGGCAAGCTTTCAAAGGCAGCCATTGTGTCCAGGTTGTACTGCGGAGCCTGAATCGCGATATTGTAGGTGACCCCATTGCGAGGATCGAGATAGAAATTCGGACTGGTCTGGAAACTGCCGCTCAAAGCCACCAGCAGGCCCTGCGCCACGTTCTGTTGCGTAAGACCCGTGCTCGTGGCGCGCGTGCGATCGACATTGACCGTCAAGTTGGGATCGTTGAATGGCTGCTGGATGCGCACGTCGGCCGCGCCGCGAACATAGCGAATCTCATTAAGCATGTGTTCGGCCAGGGTGCGATTGGCATAGAGGTTGGGGCCGACGATTTGAATGTCGATGGGAGATGACAATCCGAAATTCAGAATCTGGGTGACGATGTCGACCGGCACGACATAGAACGTGACACCCGGGTAATCGCGGTCCAGCACCTCCCGTAGGCGCTCAATGTACATCTCGCTGGGATGGTGATCGCGGGTCAACTGTACCTGTATGTCGGCGTCCGCCGTGCCCACCGGCGCCGAGGTGGAGTAGGAGAGGTTGAGCGAAGAGTAGGGCAGACCGATGTTGTCGAGGATCGTAACCAGCTCATCGGACGGAATTTCCTGGCGGATGGTCGACTCGACGTGATCGCAAAGAGCAGCGGTTTCCTCGATGCGCGTGCCGGTGTGCGCGCGCACGTGAATCATGAACTGGCCGGAGTCAACGGAAGGGAAGAAGTCCTGCCCCAGGAACGGCGTCAGTCCCAGCGAGAGGAGGGCAAACGCCAAAAAGAAGATCAAGAATGCGCCCGCGTGATCGACGCAGAGAGTGAGCAGGCTCAGGTAGCCGCGGCGAAACCGGTCAAAGGCATGTTCGAATCCGTGTTGAAACCGAGTGAATGGGTTGCGGCTGGCTTGTTTTCTCGCGATTTGCGCGTCGTCGTGTTCCCTCAGCAGGTACTTGGCCATGGTGGGCACGAGGGTGCGCGACAGGAAGTAGCTGGCGAGCATGGCGAAGACCACAGCCTCGGCCATGGGCACAAACAAGTATCGTGCCACGCCGCTCAAGAAGAACATGGGCACAAAAACGATGCAGATGGCGAGTGTGGAGACGAATGCGGGCGTGGCGATTTGCGCAGAGCCTTCGAGGATGGCCTGTTCCAGTTCTCGTCCCGTCTCCAGAAAGCGGTTGATGTTCTCGATGGCGACGGTGGCATCATCAACCAGGATGCCCACGGCCAGGGCCATGCCGCCCAGGGTCATAATGTTGATGGTTTCGTGCAACGCGTCGAGCACGATGAGGGAGCAGAGAATCGAAAGCGGAATAGAGACGGCGATGATGATCGTCGACCGCCAACTGCCCAGGAAAACCAGAATCATGGTCGCGGTGAGGCAGGCGGCAATGATGGCTTCGCGCACCACGCCGCTGATCGCGCTACGGACAAAGATCGACTGATCGGAAAGAGCAGCGATCTTGAGCTGCGGAGGCAGTTGGCCCTTCAAACCCGGACTGGAGATGATTGCCTGTACGGCCTTGATGATGTCCAGAGTCGACGACGAGCCGGTCTTCATCACGTTCATCATGATGGCCCGGCGGCCATCCACGCGGACAATGTTGGTTTGCGGCGGACTGCCGTCGCGCACGTGGGCAACGTCGCGGATATAGACCACCGCCCCGTTCACCGTCTTGATGGGCATGTCGCCCAGGACATTGAGGACCGAAGGCGCGGAGTTGGTCTCGACCTGGTACTCAAAGCGATCGAGCTTGATGGTGCCCGAGGGAGCGATCACGTTTTGCGCCGTGATGGCGTTGACCACGTCGGCAGGCGAGAGTCCCCTGGCCTGAAGCGCATTCAGATCGAGATCGACCTCGATCTGGCGCTGCTTGCCCCCAAAAGGAAACGGCGTTTGGGCGCCTTCCACTGTGGCCAGTTGAATGCGGATGGTCTGCGTGGCCAGGTCGTTCAACTGCGCTTCAGTCAAGCCGGGCCCGGAGAGCCCGAGTTGCAGGACCGGCACGCTTGAGGCGTTGTATTGGATGACGAAGGGCGGGGTGGTCCCCGGTGGGAGCGAGCGCAACTGAACCTGGCTGATGGCGCCCACCTGCGCCACAGCCTGGCCGATATTCACATTGGGGTGGAAGAAGATCTTGATGATTCCGACGCCGACCAGCGACTGCGACTCGATGTGGTCGATATCGTTGACCGTGGTGGTCATTCCGCGCTCGGCATTGGTCACGATCCGGTTGGCGATCTGATCCGCCGACAAACCGGCATACTGCCAGACAACCGTGACCACCGGAATATCGATGCTGGGAAAGATGTCCGTCGGCATCGTCTCGATGCTGTAGACGCCAAGGATCAAAATCAATAGCGCAAAGACGACAAAGGTATAAGGCCGCCGCAGCGCAAGCCGGACAATCCACATCATAAGGCTGGTAATCGCTCCTCGGCCCGCGTTTTGATGGTATTCAGGCCACCCATTGGCCCGCCATCAACCGCAGCCCAAAAACCGGGGCCGGTCTTGAGCTATGTTCCGGCGCGCGCCGGCTCCTCGGATACCGGCCGGATGGCACCGAAGTGTAAGTCCGGCCAGACGTTTCAATGAACATACTATGCTAGCTGATCGACCACGACGATGAGAACGAAGGGCGGAAGCAGATGCTTCGAATTGGCGTCCACAGTCATAGGACGCCCGCTGGGTGGAAAAGATTCGGCTATTGGAAGCGGTCATCTGGCGGAAGATGTCCAGAACCGCGGTTGCGCGTCTAAGGAGCATACCGACGGCCTCCGATAAACTGTGAGACGGATTCCTATCGCAGGAGGCTCCGGACAATTTCCACTCCAACGACGAAGACCTGTCGCAAGGGGCCCCGGAGTTTGGGGAGGATGGGCGTGGTCCTGTAGAATCGATCTTTCCTTAAGGAACGATCATAGACTCCGAGGAAAGCCGGATTTTCAGCGAATGAGGGTGTGCAAATTCTTCCTGTGAAGCCGAACTTTGGTACGAAAGAGACTTTGTGCTCGCCGCAGGGCTCACACCCGGTGAAGATCAGGCACACTTCCATCTCCGGCGCCGGATTGACTGTGAGGCGCCTGTTGCGCGGGCCGGCCCGCGCCCTTCTGCTGCTGGTGCTGGTGACGAGCGCGGGAGCAGCGTTGGCGCAGACATCCGATACCATCGATCAAATCCGCGTCATCGGAAACCGGCGCATTCCCAAGGAAACCATTCTCGCTCGCATGTTTACCCATCCGGGGGACACATACGATCCCATCTCGATCGAGCGCGACTTCAACTCGCTTTGGAACACCGGCTACTTTGAGGACCTGCGGTTAGAGCGGGAAGACTCAGAGCACGGCGTAATCCTCGACGTTTTTGTCCGTGAGAAGCCGACGATCCGCGACATTGTTTACAAAGGCAATAACTCGGTAACTAACTCCGACATCCTGGACGCTTTCAAAAAGGAGAAGGTCGGCCTTTCGGTGGAGAGCCAGTACGACCCCACCCGGATCAAGCACGCAGAGAACGTGATCAAGGAATTGCTTGCCACGCACGGCCACCAGTTCGCGACCGTGAAGACCGACGTCAAGACCGTTCCCCCGGCCTCGGTGCAAGTGACATTCAACATCAAGGAAGGCCCGGTAGTGAAGGTGGGCAAGATCACCTTCGTGGGCGATCAACATCTGAAGGCGCTTTACCTGCGGCGCGCGATGAAGAATCTGAAGCCGATCGGAATTCCGTATTCAATTGTTTTTGAGGATATCTTCCCCCAGACCTACGATTCCTCGAAGCTCGAGGAGGATACAGAGCGGGTGCGGCAGGCCTACCGCGACAAGGGCTATGCGAACGCCGCAGTGGAGCAGCCGAAGACCCAGATTCGCGATGAGGGCGGCCTTAACTGGTTCACATTCAGGCCGAACAACGGCAAGCGCATCGACATCTCCATGACAATTGAAGAGGGGGAACGCTACCGTCTGGGCGCCATCACGTTCACCGGGAACAAGCAGATCAACAACCTGAAGGCCCTGCGCGCCACCTTCCCTATCAAGGACGGCGAATGGTTCAGCGCAACCGAGGTCAGCAAGGGCCTGGACAACCTGAAGAAGGCGTATGGGGGCCTGGGCTACATCAATTTCGGCGCCATCCCAAAGATCACCTACGACGACCAGAAGAAGACCGTTTCGATGAACATCGACATCGACGAAGGCAAACAGTTCTTTGTCTCGCGCATCGAGTTCACGGGCAACACCATTACGCGCGACAAGGTCATCCGCCGCGAGCTGATGCTGGACGAAGGTTCGGTTTACAACTCGCAGCTGTGGGAGTACAGCCTGCTGCGCCTGAACCAGCTGGAATACTTCGAGCCGCTGAAGGTGGATCAGGACTCCGAGGCTCACCAGGATCCCGATAACGGCACAGTCGAGCTGCTGTTGAAGGTGAAAGAGAAGGGCAAGAATTCCATCGGCCTCAACGGCGGCGTCAGCGGGTACTCCGGCGCCTTCCTGGGGCTGAACTACTCCACCAACAATTTCCTTGGATTGGGCGAGACTCTCAGCCTTCAGGCGAATCTGGGCAGCATCAGCCGTACCTTCCTTTTTGGCTTCACGCAGCCTTACTTCCGCAATCGGCCGATCAACATTGGATTCCAGGTATTCAACAACAAGCAGGACTACAACGCAGCCAAGAATTACCAGGCCACGACCGGTGCATCGCTGAACCTGTCGAATGCGGAGAAGTCGCTGACTCAGAATTACAACGTGGGCTCCGACGGCCTGAATTTCTCCGTCAGCTACCCGCTCAAGAGACATGCGTTCCAGCGCGTCGGCATGACCTACTCGCTCACCAAGTCCACGATTACGGCCTTCAGTTCGGCGTCGGCAACATTTTTCCAGACCATCTCATTCCGTTCCGGAGTGCAGGGATCGAACCCGCTGGCGGGTATCATCAACAGCAATCTCTCGCTCACCTACACTTACGACACGGTCAGCAATCCACTGCGCCCGCGCGACGGCAAGCAATACACGGCGTTTGTGCAGACTTCAGGCATTTGGGGCAGCGTGCGCTATGTCAACCCGGTGGTGGCGTACAAGCAATTCATCCCCATGCATTACCTCAAGTTTTCGAAAGAAGGGCGCAACGTGCTGGGTCTGCGCGCGCAGCTAGGGTACATCTCTGGATTTGGCGGCGATGTGGCTCCGCCGAACAACCGTTTCTACTCCGGCGGCGAGCAGGAGTTGCGCGGCTTTGACGTGCGCGGGGCGACGCCCTACGGTTATGTGCCCTCGCGGGTCAACTTCCAGCTCACCAATCCTGACGGGAGTTGCGTCCCTCGCGACCCGACCAACCCCCAGGACAACCAGTGCATCGAAGTGCCGCTTCCGGTCTACGGCATTGCCTCCATCGGCGGCGATACGAATCTGACGACCAACGTGGAGTACCGCATCCCGGTGGTCGGGCCCTTCATGTTCTCGTTCTTCGACGACTTCGGCATCGATACCGCACTGAGTCACGGCCAGTTGACGCAAAGTCCGCAGGGCTTCGCGTCTTTGACGCAGCCTCTCTATGGCTGCCCGGTCTACAACAACGGATCCTGCCAGGGCGGAATACCCGGCTCCCAAGTCGGGTTCAAGAAGGATATTCGGCCGGTAAGCGGCACCAATTTCGTTCCCCGCATGTCGCTGGGGACCGAGCTTTCGGTGATCATGCCGGTCATCAATGCTCCCTTCCGTCTCTATTACGCTTATAACCCGCTGCGGTTGTATGAAACGCCGTTTTGCAACGAAGTGAGCCTGGGCCAGAAGCAACTGAGCTGCTCGGCAGAGTTGATCACGCGCGCCATGTTCCCGCCGGGCGGAGCGGGGGATTTCAGCTACGGTGAAGCCATCGAGTCGTACGGCTCGCAGAACATCTTCCGCGAGCCGCGCAAGACCTTCCGGTTGACCGTGTCGACGACGTTCTAGCGGTAGCCAGTGGCCAATAGCCAGTAGCTGGTGACACGCGGGACGGCCGGCAATCGAACTTCAGCAAACGGACCGACCTGAGCTTTCAGCACAAAAAGAGCGATTTTGAGCGGTCTTCAGAAATCGGCTGTTTTTGAGCGATTTCGAGCGATTTTCAGCGATCGGTTTTTCGCGATCAATTTTCCGCTATCCGTTTTATTGTGAGCTATTTAGACGCCATTTTATGGTGTTTTTCGCGTGACTTCACAGTTTCACAGTTTCTGTGAAACTGTGTGACTAGTGGCCTTAAGGCATTCATTCTAAAGGCTCCACAGTTTCACAGTTTCACAGTTTCACACACTGGCATGGGGGGGTGGGGTCTGAAAGCGGCTTCCAGCTCCTAGCTTCTAGCTCTTCGTGCCGGAAAGGCAGCCGGTAGCGGGCCGAGTAGGCAACGGAGCGAGGGAGCAGTAGACAGCCGGTAGGCTGTAGCTGGCAGCGAGTCTGGACCAGTGCCTCGATCATGAGACCATTGTGCGCCAAACAGGTGAATTGATCGGCAAACTTCGCGGAAGTTTTTGCGGAGTGTTTTCAGCGGGTTGCGAAGCGGCTGCGGCGGTAAGGGGTTGACGGAAAACAGTGGTCAGTGATCAGTGGCCGCTGATCAGAATTTCGCGCGAGAGTAAGGTTCGTGCGATCCCGCCCTTCGCCAGAAAAAAAGCGAAGGATGGGGCACCCACTTTTGTGGTGAGACCTAAGATGGGGCAGCCGGGCCTATTCTCAAACATTCATGGCGGGGGGCCTTGACTCGATGCGGGCACGGGGCCAAACCGGCGTGCATGCAAACAATAGGGTTGTCTAGCGAGAGAGGCCGCTCCGACGGCCAGCTCAAGAGCATCCTTTGGCCTACGGTCGGGCGCGCCGGCGGTTTGGCGCTCGGAATTGAGGGCACCTATAATCCCCTCTAGTTCCCGGCGATGCCCTCTTACGCATTTGTTGTGAGCAGGATTTATGCCGGACGGGCCTGGATAGCACGGCACGAAATACTTTGGCCCGAAACCGCCGCGCTGAAGGGGCCGGCACGCGGGAACTCCGAAGGAGACCTTGAATCGCATGAAGCGTCTGCCCATTTCCGTTCTTATGTTCTCTCTGGTGACTTTCATACCCGCCGCCAGCCAAGCGCCCGCCGCTTCCAAGCCAGCCCCGCCGCATGTATCGCCCGCGGTGAATGCCGACCCCGGCAAGATTGCCGTGATCAACTTTCAGGGGGCCGTTGTTCAGACCGTCGAAGGGAAACGCCTGCTTGCCGAGATTCAGAAAAAGTACGAGCCCCAGAAGGCCCAGATTGCGGCCCAAAAAGACGAGATCGACAGCCTGACCAGGCAGTTGCAGACTTATGGAGGCGGGCTGAGTGACGGGGAACGCGCCAGCCGAGCCAAAACCCTTGAGGACAAGAAGGAGCATTTGCAACGCTCGGCGGAGGATGCCGAGAAAGCCTTCCAGAATGACGCTCAGCAAGCCTTTAACGCTCTGGCCGGAAAGGTGAATGAGGTCTTGTCAGGATATGCGCAGAAGCATGGATTCGTTCTGGTGGTCGACATCGGCCCAGAGGGGCAGAACGTTCTGCTTTACAAGGCCAGTTTGCTCAACACCACAGACATTACTCAAGATGTCGCCGACGCCTACGATTCGAGGCCTGAGGCGACCTCAGCGCCAGCGCCGCCGGACGCATCCTCCCTGGATGGAAAAGTCGTTTTCACGGTACTTGCCACACGAAGCTGGGCGCCCCCCGACGCCAAGTTTCTGCTGCTCGCCAAGGTCCCAGACGACTCTTACTACTATCTTCAGATGGATGGGCTGGTGATCGGAGGGGGGCCTTCCGCCCTTTTAACGGATGAGGGCTCAGCAGATCAACAGCAGGCACTGCAGACCGGCGCCACTTTCACGCGCCGGTGTGTCAAGGTCTCGCCACCGATGGGGAAGTATCTGGAAGTGCTTCTCACGCTCAAGAACAATAGCGGCCAAACGGAGGATCAGACGATCAGCGACGAAACGCCGGGCGAGCTGAATTTCGCCTTAACTCCCGCCGGCGGTTCTCCGGTACATCCCATCGATTTCCTTGCCCCGGGATTTTCAACTTCCCAGTTCGCGCAGCTTCAGAGCTTGCAAACGCGAGGATTAACCGTGGTCTCCGAATTCACCGGAAGGCTGAGTGCGCACCTTGATGCAGGTGGTTCAACCTGGGTGCTGCTCCTGTTCGACGTTCCCAAAGGCGCTACCTCTGCCAAATTGCAAATTGGGGACCTGGCGCCCGTTTCAGTCCGCTTCTAGCCTGGTAATCATCTCTGTTGGCCGCCCGCCCACGGCAGCGTGTATTTGTTTCCGCCGCCGGGGTCAGACGGGAGCCTCGATTCCGGACGGAATCAGCGCCATGCGGGCAATTCAGGTTCTGTAGTTTGACGCTCCGAATTGAGGGCACCTATAATCGCCTCTAGTTCCCGGCGATGATCCCATGCGCACTTGTTGTGAGCAGGATTTATGCCGAACGGGCCTGGATAGCACGGCACGAAATACTCTGGCCCGAAACCGCCGCGCCGATGGGATCGGCACGCGGGAACTCCGAAGGAGTTATTGAATCGCATGAAGCGTCTGCCCATTTCCGTTCTTATGTTCTCCCTGGCGTCTGTCATACCCGCCGCCAGCCAAGCGCCCGCCGCACCGGCGCAAAAGCCCAGTACGGCCCCAGCCGCGGGCCCAGTTGCCGCAGGCCCAGCCAAGGTGGCGGTGATCGCCTTTCAGGCAGCGGTGATGAAGACCAACGAGTTCCAGCGGAACTTTGCCGATCTGCAGAAGAAGTACGACCCGAAGCGCCAGGAACTGAAGACGCTGAGCCGACGAGATCGACACGCTGACGAAGCAATTGCAGGATCAGAGCGCGCAAATGAGGTGAAGACGTTCGCATCAGCAAGACCCGCGCGGTCGACGACAAGAAGAAGCAGTTGGACCGCGATACCCAGGATGCGCAAACCGACTTTCAGGGCGAAATGCAGCAGGTGCTTGGCGCAGTGATGCAAAAGGTGGGCGCATTGATGACGGACTACGCGGAGAAGCACGGCTACACTCTGGTGCTGGACGCGGGCGACCAGCAGAGCGCCACGGTGCTGTATGCAGTGCCACAGACTGACATCACCCAGGTGATCATCGACGCCTACAACGAGAAGTCGGGCATACCGGCGCCTCCGGCGCAGGGAGACGCAGGGGGCCAGCCTGGAGTGGATGCGCCTCAGCCACAGCCAGCGGCTACGCATTGAAAACAGGGGTCAGGGATCAGGGGTCAGGGATCAGAAAAAAGGGACCGAGGAGCCGAGAGAAGAGACGGCGGAGAGGTTTGACTCTTGTTGCGGGGCGGGGTGTTGGCTGTCGACCGGCCACTGTATAATCAATGTAGTTCCTGCTGACGTCTCCGTCCGCGTTTTTTTCAACTCTTGCGCCGACCGGCGCGGAGTTCCCGTGGAAAAGCCGTGAGGTTAGTCAGAAGAGTCAGGCACGGTTTTGCGTCAAAGTGAAGTGCCGGCCCCAGGAATTCCGAAGGAGTATTCAACCGAGATGAAACGTTCGCTAACACTTATTCTTCTGATGGCCTCAGGCATGGTTCTGAGCGCCGCTGCACAAACGCCGCCTGCGCCGGCCGCAACGGCCGCGCCGGCCGCAGCTCCCGCTGGCCCCGCCAAGATTGCGGTGATCGCCTGGGAGTATGCCGTGGCACAAACCAACGAGGGGAAACGCGACTTTGCCGATTTGCAGAAGAAGTACGCGCCCAAAGAGGCTACCCTCAAGACGCTCAACGACGAGATCGAAACCCTGACCAAGCAGTTGCAGGAACAGGGGGCAACGCTCAGCGAAGTGGAGCGCGCCAACCGCGGCAAGGCCATCGACGACAAGAAAAAGCAGCTGGACCGCGAGACAGAGGATTTGCGTAACGACGGCCAACAGGATATGCAGGATCTGTTCAGCGGCCTTCAGGCGAAGGTTTACGACGTGATGCAGACCTATGTCGAGCAACAGGGGTTCACGCTGGTTCTGGACATTTCGCAACAGCAGTCGCCCGTGCTGTTCGCCAGCGCGGCCACCAACATCACCCAGCAGGTGATTGACGGATACAACTTGAAATCGGGCGTACCGGCTCCGCCGGCGCAGCCCGCAGCTGCTGCACCCCCGGCGCCGAAGCCAAGAGGGGTGACGCCGCCATCGCACGCTCCGACGTCAGCGCCATCCACACATTGAGGAGCGGCTTTTCACTGGAATCGAAGGCCCCGTTGATCGGGGCCTTTGCTTTTGCCGGAAAGGACTGGCCTGTGGAAAATTTTGTGGATATCTCCCGGAAAGACCCAGAAAAAGGGCTGATTTATCCTCTTGTCAGCTGGAATCGGAATCTGATAGTAGTTCTAACCCTTTGCTTTTGAACGGGAGTTTGCTGGAATGCTTTGCCGGGCGCAGTTAACCGCCGTAAACTCCGGCCGTTGAGCGGCTTTCTCCGGTTTCCACAGTTGGTGATAAATTTCCGGTGACAAAAATCAATGATGGGCATGAGTTTGGCATCATTTTTGCTGCTCTTCGCCGACGCGTAAGACGGCCAGGAAAGCCTCCTGCGGAATGTCTACCTTGCCGATCCGCTTCATACGCTTCTTGCCCTCTTTTTGCTTCTCGAGGAGCTTGCGCTTGCGGGTGATGTCGCCGCCGTAGCACTTGGCGATGACGTTCTTGCGCAGAGGGCTGACGGTCTCGCGGGAGATGACTTTGGCTCCAATCGCCGCCTGAATTGCCACTTCGAATTGCTGGCGGGGGATCAGCTCCCGCATCTTGGAGACCAAGGCCCGACCGCGCTCGTACGCGTGGTCGCGATGGACGATGATGGAGAGCGCATCGACCGGCTCACCAGCGATGAGGATGTCGAGCTTGACCATGGGCGACTCCCACTCGCCGGCGAGCTGGTAGTCGAGCGAGGCGTACCCGCGCGAGATGGACTTGAGGCGGTCATAAAAATCGAGGACGATTTCGTTCAGGGGAAGTTCGTAAGTGAGCATCACGCGCGTGGGCGTGACGTACTCAAAGTTGAGTTGCTTGCCGCGCTTTTCCTCAACGAGCTTGAAGATTCCGCCGACGTACTCTTCGTTGGTGAGGATCTTGGCGGTGATGACCGGCTCGCGGATGCTCGAGATCGATTGCGGCTCGGGCCAGCGGGAGGGGTTGTCGACCTCGATCTCTTTACCATCGGTGAGGGTGATGTGGTAGCGAACGCCCGGCGCGGTGGTGATCAGGTCGAGTTCGTACTCACGCTCGAGGCGCTCCTGGATGATTTCCATGTGGAGCAGGCCGAGGAAGCCGCAACGAAAGCCGAAGCCGAGGGCGACGGAGCTTTCCGGCTCGAAGAAGAAGGACGAATCGTTGAGGCGCAGCTTCTCCAGAGCGTCGCGCAGCAGCGTGTGCTCGTGCGAATCAACCGTGTAAAGGCCGGAGAAGACCATGGGCTTGATGTCTTCAAAGCCGGGCAGCGCGTGTGCGGCCGGATGAGCGTCGTCGGTGACGGTGTCGCCGATCCTGGTGTCGCCGACATTCTTGATGGTGGCCGCGAAGAATCCGACTTCGCCGGCAATCAGCTCGGCGATTTCAACGGGCTTGGGGCAAAGCACGCCCATGGATTCGATCTCGAACGCTTTCGCGTTATACATCATGCGGATGCGCTGGCCTTTGCGCAGGGTCCCCTGCATCACGCGGACCAGCACGATGACGCCGCGGTAGGAATCGAACCATGAGTCGAAGATAAGGGCCTGCAGCGGCGCATCGGGATCGCCGGTTGGAGGCGGAAGCCGGTGCACGATGGCTTCAAGAACTTCGTCGACGCCCTGACCGGTCTTGGCGCTTACGGGGATGGCATCGGTCGCATCCAGACCGACCGCCTTCTCGATGGCCTCCTGCGTGGCCAGAACGTCAGCCGAGGGCAAATCGATCTTGTTGATGACGGGAATGATGTCGAGGCCATGATGGATGGCAAGATAGGCGTTGGCGAGGGTTTGAGCTTCGACGCCCTGGCTCGCGTCCACGACCAGCAGCGCGCCTTCGCATGAGGCCAGCGACCGCGAGACCTCGTAGCTGAAGTCGACGTGGCCGGGCGTGTCGATGAGGTTGAGCTGGTAGGTTTGGCCGTCGCGCGCCTTGTACATCATGCGCACAGCGTGAGCTTTGATGGTGATGCCGCGTTCCCGCTCGAGGTCCATATCGTCGAGGATCTGGGCTTGCATCTCGCGCGCGGTCACTGAGCCGGTGAGCTCCAGCAGCCGGTCGCTGAGGGTCGACTTGCCGTGGTCGATGTGCGCGATGATGGCGAAATTACGAAGGAAACGGGCGTCCATGGGAGGGCTTTCGGAGGGTTGGCTTTAGGAATACGATGCGCAAATTGCGATGCGCGCGAAGCGTTTGGCCCTCCATGGCATAGCTTATCATCGGCATAGTGTTGATTGCGCCCAGAGCGTTGCGCGGCATGTCGCGTCGTTTTGCCGAGAGGGATTGGAGTCGATTGCCGGCGTTGCGGCTGATGGTGGGAGTTGCGGGACTGGCCCTGTTTCTGGCCGGGTGCACGCCCACAGGAACCACCGGAGACCCTGCGGCGCAAGTGAAACAGGCCACCGCGCCGGCACTGCCGGCTGCTCCGGTGCAGACTGCTGCCCCAGCGCCGCCCCCGCCGACAGTCGAAGAGCAGCGAGTTCGGGTGATCATCGCCCAGGTTGAGGCGGCCTATGCCCGCGGCACCGCGGACTACCAGAAGGGAATGCTGGCCGAAGCCAAGGTCGAATTCGATCGCGCCGTAGATCTGATGCTGGCGAGCGGAATCGACATCAGGAACACGCCACAGTTACAAGACGAGTTCGACAAGATCGTGGACCAGGTAAACGCGCTGGAAATGGAGGCGCTGAAGCAGGGCAACGGCTTTGTGCCCAAAGAAGAGATCACGCCTTCAGAGGCTGCAAGCGACATTACGTTTGCTTCCGATCCCAACCTGGTTGCCAAGGCCACGGCCGATCTGGCGACCACGAAGTCCGATCTTCCGCTGATGGTGAACGACTACGTGGCCACGTACATCAACTTTTTCGCCAACACGCAAAAGGGCCACAACACGCTGCTGCATTCGTTTGAGCGCAGCGGCCACTACAAGACGATGATCCAGCGGATTCTGGCCGACGAGGGCGTGCCGCAGGACCTGATCTACCTGGCGGTCGCCGAGTCGGGCTTCCAGCCGCAGGCGGTCAATCGCCGCTCTCGCGCAGGGGGTATGTGGCAGTTCATGCCCGGTCCGTATTATGGCCTAACCCGCAATGCCTATGTTGACGAGCGCTTCGATCCCGAGAAGTCCACGCGAGCCTACGCCCGCTACATGAAGTTTCTTTATGACCAGTTGGGCGACTGGTATCTTGCCATGGCCGCCTACGACCATGGCGCCGGCAACATCCAGCACGAAGTAGCGAAGACCGGCTATGCCGACTTCTGGGAGCTCTACAAGCGCAACGAATTGCCCCGCGAGACCGCCAATTACGTCCCGGAAATTCTGGCGGCAATCATCATTGCCAACCACCCGGATCAGTACGGCTTTACCGATGTCACTGTCGATCCGCCGATTCTGACGGACACGGTCACGATCAATTATGCGATCGACCTGCGCCTGGTTTCGGACCTGGTGGGCGCGCCGGTCGATGAGGTGGAGGCCCTGAATCCCAGCCTGCTGCGCATGGTGACCCCGCCCGACAGCCCTTTTGACCTGCACCTACCCGCCGGCTCGGCCACGCTTTTTGACCAGCGCGTGGCCCTGATTCCGGAAGCCCGGCGCAATTCGTGGCGATACCACCCGGTGGTCGCGGGAGACACGCTGGCCTCAGTGGCGCAGGAGTACCGGGTGCCGGAGGCCGAAGTCGCGTCTGCCAATCAGCTGAGCGATGGCGACAGCATCGCGGGCGTTGAGGCGCTTGTGGTGCCGGTGCCGCCTGCCGCTGAGCCCTCGGCTCGCACCCGGCTCTATACCGTGCGCCGGGGCGATACGCTGGTCACAATCGCGGACCGATTCGGGGTCTCATTGAGCCAGTTGCGGAGCTGGAACGGGATTCCTTCGGGCGTCCGGGTGGCGGCGGGACGCCGCCTGCATGTGGCCGAGCCCACGCTCGTCAGCACGTCGAGCCGGCATCGGCGGAGGGCCGCAGGCGGCGGGGCAAGTACTGGGACCCAGACGGGGACGGGGACGAGATCGGCAATGGGGCCGGCGGCCCATTCGGGAGCTCCAACAGCCAAGCCGGGCGGGGTTTCTACGGTACGCAAGCCGGCCGGCAGGGGGACCCAGGAGACCCGGTCTCATTCGGCGAGGACCGGCGCGGGGGCAGGGAAAAGCACAGCGCACAAGTCAGCGCACAAGCCGGGCGGCCCAGCCAAGGCGTCTGAGTAGAAAAAATCCGCCGTAACCCCTATTCCACCCTTGTGTTCTGCTTGTATTTGTGGGCAGCCTAAGGCTACAATCGCTTGCGCGAGCAAAACTGTTCTTGCCTGCTCTGCGAATAGCGAAACACAAAATGATCAGCGGCAACCCGCTGGAGGCAATCGGATGGATGACGTTTTGAGGATGTATGCGACGAGTGACGGCGACCCCTTTGGGAAGCCGGGTGACCTGGACCCCGGTCAGGTCGAAGCCTTTGCTGAAGAGGAAGATGAATTGGAAACAGCCGGCATCCTTACCTCCTCAGATGACGACGAAGTGATCGCCGAAGAGACGGTGATCGCGATTGTTGCGAAGCCCGCAGCTCCGGCGAAACCCAAGAAGGCCGCGGCGAAGAAGGCAGCCAAGAAGGCTCCCGCCAAGAAGAAGGCGCCGGCGAAGAAGGTAGCCAAGAAGGCCGCCAAGAAGGTAGCCAAGAAGAAGGCTGCCAAGAAGGTGGCGAAGAAAAAGGCCCCGGCCAAGAAAGCCGCCAAGAAGGTAGCGAAGAAGGTAGCCAAGAAGGTAGCCAAGAAGGCTGCCAAGAAGGCGGCGAAGAAGAAGACTCCGGCGAAGAAGGCCGCGAAGAAGGCGGCGAAGAAAGCCAAGAAGGCCGCCAAGAAGAAGGGAAAGAAGTAGTTCAGTCCGGCGCGGGAACGTTGGCTTTTCGTAGTTGACCGCGTTTATTCGAGAAGAAACAAAAGGCCCGGCTTGACGAGGATTCGAAAACTCTCAAGCGGGGCCTTTTTGCGTTTGCTCTTCGCGATTGGGTTCGTGCTTCCCCGGTCCCCAAAGGCGAGGGACCGGGGGCACCCATTGTTTGTGCTGAGTGAAGGGCGCAACAAGCAACCACAGGTCCTTCGACTTCTCGCTGCGCTCGTCGCTCAGGATGACAGTTTCTGGGGAGAGCGAAGAGGAAAGCAACCACAGGTCCTTCGACTCCCATCGTCCGCCGACGCGGACGATGGTCGCTCAGGATGACAGATCGTAATTGAACAGGACGACAGATCAATTGGGGAAGCCGCGAAGCGCAGCGGACTCCGCTCAGGATGACAGTTTCTGGGGAGAGCGAAGAGGAAAGCAACCACAGGTCCTTCGACTCCGTCCGCATCGCGGACTCCGCTCAGGATGACAGATCAATTGGGGAAGGCGCGAAGCACCGCGGACTCCGCTCAGGATGACGACCGGGCAGGTGATTAGAGCTCTGTCAGGGAATCAGGCTGGTTGAAGTTGCTTGAAGTGGCCCTTTTGATGGCGCAGGTAATCCTCGATCAGGAAGCGGAGCGTGACGGGCGCGTCATCGCCAACTACGCAACTTGACTCGAGTCGTTCTTCTGGAATCCGATCGGCAGCGGCCATCAGGATCTCGTGTTCCGTCTGCCACCAGCTCAATAGCGTGTCCCACGGCTTGTCGCTGTATCCATGCGCCGCCACCCAGGCATCCTGCGCATACCCGGGGCCGGAATATTGGCCGTCGATCGTGGCGCGGACGAAACGCTGGCGATTGTTCGCCGCTGAGTCCAGCAGATGGCCCACAATCTGCTTGCGGGTCCATCCCCCGACGCGCCAGGGAACATCAGCAAGCCCGGGCGGAAGCGCAAGGAGCGCCAGGCGCAGCTTTTCGATTTCCGTTCTAAAGTCGCGCGCAGTTTGCGTTGGCATAGTCTTGCCCTTTCCCCGTTCCGGAACGTACCGAAGGCGGCGGAAGGTGGATGGATTTCAAGCAAACGGGCAAAAAAGCCTTTTTACGGCAGCGCCGCCAGCACATCCGAAGCCGCAGTGTTTGGATTTACCTTGACCCATTCCTGGGCGATCTTGCCTTGAGGATCGATCAGGAAGGTATTGCGATTTGCCATCGTGATCCCAGCAAATCCGCCGAGCGAGCCGTAGGCGCTGACCACCTTGTGATCGGGATCGGCGAGCAGGTGGAAGGTGAGCGAATCCTTCGTGCAGAATTGCTTGTGGCTGTCGACCGTGTCCACGCTCACGCCGAGGATTACGGCGTTCTTGGCATCGAACTGCGGCAGCGCGTCCTGAAATTTGTGGGCCTCAATGGTGCAGCCGGTGGTCATGTCCTTGGGATAGAAGTAGAGGACCACCCACTTGCCGCGAAAGCTATCGAGCGCGATCGGCTCGCCGGTTTGCGATGGGAGAGTGAAGGTGGGCGCGGTCTGGCCTACAGCGGGCATGGTGGAGTCGTCGGCGCGGACAGCGACGAAAGGGAGCGCGGCGGCAATGGCCACTGCGAAAACGAGAAGAAGCAGCTTTTTCACGAGAAACCTCCTGAGGGCAGGGAATAGGGAGTAGGGAACAG
Organism: uncultured Acidobacteriaceae bacterium; assembly: GCA_963835355.1. Classification (GTDB taxonomy): domain Bacteria; phylum Acidobacteriota; class Terriglobia; order Terriglobales; family Acidobacteriaceae; genus Telmatobacter. Next base: position 861,609 of record CAWIFE010000008.1, read on the forward strand.
AAAACAGGGACCAGGGGACCAAGGGAACGAGGGAACAAAGCGAGAGACGGCGATGGAAGCCCGTTCACCGCTCCTCCATTATCAGCGGCGCGCCGCCACAATGGCAATTCCCGCCTCGCTGGCGCGCTTGAGCAGGGCATCGCGGTCGAATAGGAGCGTGCGGGCGGCCTCGATGGAGAGGCAACTGGCCCCTGCGCGAATCATCGTTTCGACGGTCGAAATTCCAATCACCGGCACGTCGAAGCGCATGTCCTGGTTGGGCTTGGCGACTTTGACGATGGTGAGGCGGCGGGCCAGCAGCGATGATTCGTGCGAAGTCTCGGATGCGGGTTCGGCGGCGGCGCCCAGTGCGGTCCCAGCGGCGTCCGCTGAGTCGGCGACATCCATCGAGTCTCGAATTTCCGCGACCCCGTCGATTTCCGAGACGCCGTCAATTTCCGCGACCCTGTCCAGGGAGCCCATCAGCTTTCCGGCGCGCTCAATGGTTGCGTCCGTGCCCTCCATGGCCTCGACGGCCACGCAGGCCTGAGCCGCAACGACGACCGTCTGGCCGATGTCGAAGGCGGCGAGGGCCCGCGCCACGCCCAGGCCGTATTCGATGTTGAGACATTCGTCAGCGTCGGGAGCACGACTGGTGAGCACGCCCTCCTCGGCGAGCAGCGGCTCAAGGAAGGTGGTGGAGCTGATCAGCTCGATGCCCTCGTCGCTGAGCACCTTGGCCACCGCGCCCAGCAGAGCGTCTGTCGAGCGCGTGCGCAGGTTGAGCAGCAATTTGGCGAGACGCCAGTCGGGCCGGATGCTACTGAAGATTTGCTTATGTTTCACCTGGCCCGCCATCACGGCCTTGGCGACGCCGGCTTTTTTGAAAGTCTCGATGAGGCGCGAAAGCTCGCCCAGGGAAAGCCAGTGGACAGTGACGCCGGAGTCAGCCTCGGCGCGGCGATCGATCTCCGGATCGGTTTCCTCTTTGATGGCGGCGACGACGACTTCGAGGCCCTGTGCCCGCGCCGCGTTGAGCAGCAGAAAGGGAAAGCGGCCATTGCCGGCGATGAGGCCGAGTTTCATTTCTATTTGATTACCCCGCGCTTGCTGCGCTCGATAAAGTTGACCAGCACGGCGACGTCTTCGCCCGCAGAATCCTCGCCGATCAGCGCGCGCATTTTTTCGAGAGCCTGCGTGGTGTTGAGCTTGGCCGCAAGCAGCAGCCGGAAGGCCTTCTGCAGTTTCTGCAGCCGCTCGGGCGTAAATCCGCGGCGCTCCAGGCCGATTTTGTTGATGCCGAAGGCGCGATTCTCGCGGCGCGATGACGTGAGCGAGAACGGCATCACGTCCTGCGTGACGATGGTTCCGCCGCCGATAAACGAGTACGCTCCCAGAGTGCAGTGCTGGTGGACGGGACAGAATGCGCCGAGCGTCACATGGTCCTCAATCGTGACGTGGCCGGCGAGCGTGGCGTTGTTGGCGAGGATGCAGTGGCTGCCCACCTGGCTGTCGTGCCCGATGTGCACGTAAGCCATCAGAAGATTACCGGAGCCGAGGCGCGTTATCCCTCCGCCGCCGGACGTGCCGCGGCTGATCGTCACACATTCCCGGATCGTATTGCCGTCGCCGATCTCGGTTTCCGTGGGCTCGCCGGTGTACTTCAGGTCCTGCGGCGGCAGGCCGATGGCGGCGAAGGGATAAAAGATGTTGCGCGCGCCGATGCGAGTGCGCCCGTCGATCACTACATGCGAGATGAGCGTGCACTCTTCGCCGAGCTCAACATTCGGCCCGATGGTGCAATAGGGCCCGATGGTGCACGATTCAGGAATGCGCGCACCTTCGGCGACGATCGCGCTGGGATGGATGCTCACGCAGGCTCCGCGGGCGGAGTTTCGGGACTTGCCGGCGCATCTCCGTGCGCGCGCTGCTCGCGTTCCTTGGTCACCACTGCGCAGGTAAGAGTCGCCTCGCATGCGAGCTTTCCTTCGACAGTCGCCCTGCCCTGGATGCGCCCTGCACGGGAACGGAATGCCAACACGTCGACTTCGATGCGGACCTGGTCGCCGGGAGTGATGGGCCGGCGGAACTTGGCCTTCTCAATGCCAGTGAAGACGGCAAGCTTGGTGTTGCGGTCGGCGATTTCCGACAGCATGATGAGCGCTCCGGCCTGGGCCATCGCCTCCACGATAAGCACGCCGGGCATGATGGGGTAGCCGGGGAAGTGGCCCTGGAAGAACGGCTCGTTCATGGTCACGTTCTTGATGGCGACAATGCGCTTTTGCGGCTCGAACTCGAGCACGCGGTCGATCAGGAGAAAGGGGTAACGATGGGGCAGGAAATCCATGATTTCCTGGATGGTCAAGGTCATGCGGCGGCTCCTCCAGAGCGATGGGGATGTGGGTTGAACGCTCGTTCGGATTATAAACAGGCGCGCGCGATGGTTTCCCGTGAGCGGCGGCCTCAGGTGCGGATTCGGGTCAATTTCCCGGGTCAGGCGGGTTATAGTAGCGCTAGCTGCTTTCCCCCTGACCAAAATAGATCGGACTGAAACACATGCCGCACGATGTTTTCATCAGTCATTCCGCAAAGGACAAAGTCACAGCCGACGCTGTCTGCGCCATGCTGGAGTCGAACGGAATCCGCTGCTGGATCGCTCCGCGGGACGTATTGCCGAGTATGGAGTGGGGCGAAGCCATCATCGACGCCATCGAGGAATGCCGGATCATGGTGCTCGTCTTCACGGCCAACGCCAATGATTCGCCGCAAATTCGCAGGGAGGTCGAACGAGCCGTCAATCACGGGGTCGCCATCCTACCGGTGCGCATCGAAGACGTCCTTCCGGGCAAGGGGCTCGAGTACTTCATCGGCAACGTTCACTGGCTTGATGCGCTGACGCCGCCACTGGAGGCCCACCTCCGGAGCCTGGCCGGCACGATAAAGATGCTTCTGGCGCGGATGGAGCTGCGCGGGGCGCCTCCTACGCCGATGCCGCGGTCTGTGGCGCACTGGCGGAGACGTGCCTCAGGCCGCGAAGCCGCCGGAACCTGTGCTACCGCCGCGTGGACTCGGTTGTGCCGCACGCGCCGGCTGCCGGAGAGGCCGCACGTCAAGAGCCGGAGGTTCCGGCTCGGCTTTCGAGTCGGAGGCCGCTCGCCAAACTGCAAAGCTATTTCGAAGGGCCGATTGCATCGGTAGCCGCATCAGCGCCAGCAACATTTAAGCCCCGGAGTATGCCGAAGCGCCGAGTGCGGAGGTTGGGCCTCCGCCTTTCGCGTCGCAGGATGTGCCGCCTGAAGATGGAACGGAAGTTCCCGCCACAGGGACCAGGAAGGCTCGAATATCCCGCGTGTGGATATTTGCCATTCTCGGTGGGGTGGCCTTGCTGTTCATTGCAGCCTATGCTGCGATGCATTTCGGTTCGCCTTCGGCCCCGGCGGTATCGCCCCCGGTTGCTTCGTCGCCTCCAGTGCAGGGCGCACGGCCAGCGCAGGCGGTCCAGGAGGGGCAGCACTGGACCGTCGCAACCCCTTCAAGGGAGAGCTCGCTTGGGCACCGAAGCAAAATGGATGGTCGCAAGGGCGCTACCAAAGCTGTCCTTGATTCGATTTTCGGGACTAGCGATGGCAAGCGTTGTGGGCCGGAGGCTACTCGCGCACGATTCTGGAATCCTCCGACTGGGGCGCAACTTGGACGGCACGCAATAGCGGCGCATCGACCGCCCTTTCTTCAATTTTCGGGACCAGCGACGGCAGACGGCTGTGGGCCGTCGGCGATCTGGGACGATTTTGGAGTCGGACGACGAAGGCGCAAGCTGGAATGCCGCGCAACAACGGCATTGGGGAGAGCCTTCTTTCGATCTTCGGCACAAGCGATGGAAGGCGGGCGTGGGCCGTCGGCAACCACGGCACGATTCTGGAGTCGGACGACGGCGGCGCAAACTTGACGGCCCGCAAGAGCGGCACCAATGATGAACTCTTTATTCAATCTTCGGGACCAGCGACGGTAAGCGGCTCTGGGCCGTCGGCACCTACGGCACGATTCTGAAGTCGAGACGACGGGGGAGTGACTTGGACGGCGCGCAAGAGCGGCACCACAGAGTGATCTGTATTCGATCGTCGGGGCAAGCGATGGTAGGCGTCTGTGGGCCGTCGGCGAACGAAGACATAATTCTGGAGTCGGAAGACAGGGGCACAAGCTGGGCGGTGCACAGGAGCGGCACCGGGTTCGACCTTATCTCAATCTTCGGCACTCGCGACGGCAAGCGGGTCTGGGCCGTCGGCGAGTATGGCACGATTGTGGAGTCGTACGATGGGGGCGCAAGTTGGGGACACGAAACAGTGGCACCAAAGTGAGGCTTCATTCAATTTTCGGGACCAGCGATGGCAAGCGGCTGTGGGCTGCCGGTGATAACGGCACGATTTTGGAGTCCGACGACGGAAGCACGACTTGGATTGTGCGCAAGAGCGGCCCGTAGAGGCTATTGTATCAGCGCTAGGGCCCCATATATTCCTTAGATTCCCGCCGTCGCTACTTCTTGATCTTGCGGGCGACGGCGTCGGGATCCCAGAAATCGGCTTGCAGGTTCTGGTTGAAGCTGACGCGGTCAACGAAATACTGGCGAACAGGATCGCCGTTCTTGAGACGCGTGATGGTGAAGGGAGTGGGGAAGCCCTGAATGGTGTGATAGTCGTCGTACTCTTCGGTGTCGGTGTTCTTGTCGTGGTATACGGGGTCGCGCCACTCAAAGGTCCGCTGGAGAGGCAGATGGGTCTGGACGTCCATGAGGATGGTGATGGACTCGTTCTGGGGCGAGATGAGCGTGACCTGCTCGCCGAGGTGCCGCTCAGACATGTGCTGGCCTTCGTAGAGCAGGATGGTGTTGGGGTCCTTCATCCAGACCTTCACGGCAGTCTCGATGGAGTGGTCGCGGCGGCGCAGGTAGTCATCGGCGATGTCCTTGTCGAGCGGCTTTTTGCCGCGATAGGTCACCTCAAAACCCTGCCGGCCGACATAAAACTGCACCACGTCGCGGTGGCTGGTGTATTCGATGCGGTCATGGTCGGGCCACTGGTGAAACTCGAAGTACTCCGTGGTACCGGGGTCGGGATTGCCCTGGTAAAAGGCGGCAATGTGGCCATGCCGCACCATGTTGTTGATGTTGAGCCAAAGCTGCCCGCCAAGCGCCTGCACCATGGCGTCGAGCGCAGCGCGCGCCTGGGCCGCATTTTTGGCGGCCTCGGGATCGCCCGATTGCGCCCGCATCGCGTGCGGCACCAGGAGCACGAACATGGCCAAGGCAACCGGCAAAATCTTCCGCATGAATCCTCCGAACTCGAGTGTCTGCATAGAATGACGCAGATCGGGCGCTGTCGGTGCCTGGAGCCACAAAAAAACGCGTTGAGCCCAAGCTAATGCATCGCGGAAGGGGCTGTCGAGGTTCCAGGGCTTCAGACCGCTCGGAGGACCCGCGCAGGCAGGAAGATGATGGCGCTTACCAGGTCAAGCACGCCGCCCACGGCGATGCCCGCCAGGCGAAATGGCAGCAAAAGCAACCAGACGATGGGATAAAGCACCAGAGCCAGGAGCGCCAGCGGCCAGCACAACACCAGAAGAATGCACCAAAGAAAAAATTTGACCATAGGCCTATACGCCTCGATCGCGCAGGTTACTTCAACTATTGTTACGCAACTGCCCGGGCATGAGTTCCAGAGGCCTGGGTTTGAGTTTGGATCAGCGGGGCTTTTTATGACGACTGCGGGCGGGGTGCGAGGCCGCTGACGCTTTCCGAGTCTTGGACGGGGCCTTCGCCCTGGCAGCAAGAACTTTCTTCCGGTCGCGGATCGCCTTGGCGCGCTCTTTTTCCGGCAACGCCAGGACAGCTTTGGTGCGGGACGGAAGCTTATCGAAGATCAACGCATGCGCCCGTTTCAGCTCGTCCTCAATTTCCCGCGGCCGGAGCGCACTCCATCGTTCCAAGGTCACCCAATGAGCTTTGGCCAGGTAGGGCGATGCACAAATTCCCTCGCGCTCCAGCAACTCATGAAAGCGCTCGGCCCCGCAATGAAACCAAAGAACACCCGTGCCGGTGCCATCGAGATCGGTCATGGCGAACATTTTTCCGCCGATGTCGCGGTCGCCGGCCCAGTAGACGAGGTGATGGCCCCAGTTCACCGTTTCCGTGACATTGGGCAGCGCCAGGCAAATTTCGCGAATGCGCTCGTTGTCCATGGCAATAGTTTAGGGCGGAATCGTGCAGGGGCAACAGTGCAGGACGCCGCGGGCGAGCTCGGCGGCGTCGTTTAGTGGGCATGAAGCAAGCGATCGAAGGCCGGCCCCTGGAATTTGGCTTCGAAGTCCCTGAAGCGCCGTTCCAGTTCCCACTGCGCGGAGGCTTTCTGGCTGCCGTTGAGAAATTGCCTGCAGTTGGCCGGCGGGCTGTCGCCGCCCAGGGTCTCGCCTTTGCACGCACTCGCGGCCGCGCTAAAGTCATCCGGCATGGCCCACAGGCTCGCGCCCGGCAGAAAATCGTGCTCCATCCCCGTGCGGACCAGTTGCTTCAGGTCGCGATAGGTCAGCCCGTAATCGATGGCTGCCCGCACATACTCATGCGTCAGGTCGATGCGGCTCACGCCTTCGTCGTCTGTGGACAGCGCGACCGGAACGTGCGCCGCGCGGTACACCGGAAACGGATGCGCGTCGCCCTCGACGCCGAGGATTCCCTCATTCGAGCTCAAGTTGATCTCGACCATGATGTGCCGGGCCGCCAGTTCCGTGAGCAGATCGCGCGGCCGGTCCTCGTACATCACGTCGACGCCGTGGCCGATGCGCTCGGCGTCGCCCAGCTCCACTGCCTGGCGGATGTGGAAACGCAGGCCTTCCGGCGGCACGAGTCCCGGCGCGAGCTCGCCCGCGTGAAGCGCGATGTGCACGCCAGGATAAACGGAGTGGAGGTAGCCGACGATCTTCATCTGCAGCGTGTAATCGCGCATGGAGACGAAATCATCTTCGGGCCGCACCAGGTTGATGCCCACCCACGTGCCGTCCTTCGCGTTCATGCTCGTCTGCACCGTCTCGAACGCGAGCAGCGTTTGCGCAAACACCTGTTCAGGCGTAAAGTCCCGCAAAACCGTCCAGAGATACCGGACTTCGACCTGGCACGCGGGCGCGGCCTGTGCGGTTCCGCAGTGCTCCAGTTGCTTGCGTCCAGTTTCGGCCTGGAGCGCCACATTCCGGCCGGCAGCCACTTCGTCGCGCAACCCGTGGTCGAGGAGCTGCTGGCGGAATCCGGCGAATGCCTGCGGATCGGCTTGCGCGAGATTCGCGTTCCAGCCGATCTGTTGCGCGATTTCGAGCGCGTGGCTGAAGGGCGGCGTGTGCATCAGCTCGAGATATTGGTTGTTCTCAGCGGCGGCCCGGCTGGCCACTTCGTCCACCCACTCGGTGGCGTGATTACCGAGCCCATTCATGCGGTCAAAAACGGCAAAAAAGTGGTCGTGTTCGCTCCAGCCCGCCGTGGGTACAAAACTGCGCACTGACAACGAATCGATCAGCTTGTCGTAGAGCAGTTGGGTCTGCCGGTCAATGTTGCCGGAAAGCTCGGCTGCGGGGAGGAGGTTTCCGCGGCAGGGCGGTTTGGCAAAGCTCAGCGAGGTCTTGTCGACGCACAGGCCGTCCTCGCCGGCGTCGCGGATCAACGTCTCGGCATAAACCGCGCCGGACAGATGAACGTGCAGGTCGGCGCCTTTGGGGAAATCGTTGAGGAACGCGCGCAGCGTTTCCGGCCCCTGATGCAGATTGGCTTCGTAAATAAGAGCGGTGCGCGCCTCGGCGCTGGTGGGAATTCCCTGGGGGGTAGGACGCGATCCGCCGGGCATGGGGCCGCAGCCAGCCAGCGCCGCAAGCGCTACGCTTCCGGCAATTTGCAAGAAAGGAGAAGCGATCTTGAAACGAAGAGCGATCTGGCTCCGCATGATTGCTCTCCAGTTTAGTCCACGGCTGTGGCTTGGCCTGGCGAATCTGGAATTGGTATACTGTTCAAGTTGTTTTGAGCGCACAGTTCGTGGACATCGCCTGCCTTTGCCGGCTTCGCCCGGAAAATCCGCGCAGGAATTTTTGAACTGCACGTCTCGACTGAGGCCAGATAGCTCAGTGGTAGAGCGCGGCCCTGAAAAGGCCGGCGTCGGCGGTTCAATCCCGTCTCTGGCCACCATTCTTCTCCAGAACATTGTTTTTGGGCCTCCGGGCGCGCAAGGGATTTGCAACTGCACGTCTCGACTGAGGCCAGGTAGCTCAGCGGTAGAGCGCGGCCCTGAAAATGGCCGACTGGTCGGCGGGGCGATTTTCTTTTTGGGGCCCGTCCCTGGCCACCATTCTTCTCCAGAACATTGTTTTTGGGCCTCCGGGCGCGCAAGGGATTTGCAACTGCACGTCTCGACTGAGGCCAGGTAGCTCAGCGGTAGAGCGCGGCCCTGAAAATGGCCGACTGGTCGGCGGGGCGATTTTCTTTTTGGGGCCCGTCCCTGGCCACCATTCAAGTCGGTTTCACACATGCATCGGCCGAGCCGACTTTTGGGCGGCTCAGTGGTAGAGCGCGGCCCTGAAAATGGCCGACTGTTCGGCGGGGCGATTCTATTTGGGGCCCGTCCCTGGCCACCATTCTTCTCCAGAACATTGTTTTTGGGCCTCCGGGCGCGCAGGGGATTTGCAACTGCACGTCTCGACTGAGGCCAGGTAGCTCAGTGGTAGAGCGCGGCCCTGAAAATGGCCGACTGGTCGGCGGGGCGATTCCATTTGGCGGCCCGTCCCTGGCCACCATCTAAAACAATCACTTGGAACTTGGGATTCCCCGAGATTCGCTTCGAATCGCGACAGGTTGTCACCGAGAGCACCTTCATTCCGCTTGCGGATCACATCAATCTTCTCCGAAGGCAAGCGATCGATGCGCTCAAATAGCTCTTTCTTGGGGGAATTCTCCTCCTCGGAGCTACATGCTTTGGATCAAGGGAGATGCTTGAAGTCGGTGTCTGCTGAGTCGACGCGGGAGAAGTGCTCCATCCGGCGGCCGTTCCAGCCATCGTAGAACGTACGGCTGGCTTCAGGCGTTTGCTGTGGGCGGCCTCGATCGCCATGCTTTTGCTTGCCGCGGCGGGGGACGAATGGAGGTGGTCTGGCCCTAATCGCGCGCAAAGCCAAGTGGATTCATTCTGGGCGCGTGTCTTGCGCGGCCTACAATTGTTCGGGACCGTGGCTTTCAACCACCCCGGAGCGTTCTATGCCGACCGATTCATCTTGCCCGCGAATTATTCGCATTCATCGTTACAGCGCCTTGGCCCTCGCCGCTCTTCTTGGTTTGCTTTCGTCCACTGCTGCGGTCAACGCGCAGGAGCAGCACGCACCATTCGCGCCTCCCGGTGACACGCTTGCGACGCCCGGGCCGCCTGCTCGAAACCTTTCTCCCAAGCTCGACAGGCGCGACCTTGCCAAGGCCATCAAGCTCGTTGCCGACTGGCAACTCGGACGCATGCCGGCCGAGCCTCAGGTCGACTGGACCTGGGCCGCGCTCTACACCGGCTTCATGGCCGTACCCGACAAGATCGCCGGCGATAAATACAAGCAGGCCATGCAGCACATCGGCGAGCAACTCCAGTGGCAGCCCGGTCCGCGCGTGATGCACGCGGACGATCAGGCCGTCGGCCAGATGTACGTTGAGCAATACTCCTTGCACAAGAACCCAAAAATGATCGGCCCCATGCGCGCGCGTCTCGACGCCGAACTTGCCACGCCCGATCCGACCGATCCAAAACGCCCGCTCTGGTGGTGGTGCGATGCGCTGTTCATGGCCCCGCCCGTTTTCGCCGACATGGCAGCCGCGACCGGAGACAAGAAGTACTTTGCCTTCATGGATCGCGAGTGGGACATCACGACCGGTTTGCTCTACGAACCCTCAAAGCATCTTTATTTCCGCGACGCATCGTATCTCGACAAGCACGAGAAGAACGGCCAACCACTCTTCTGGTCGCGGGGTAACGGGTGGGTGATGGGGGGCATCGTGCGCGTGCTCAAAGAACTGCCCGCCGATTCCCCGCTCCGCCCGAAGTATGCTGCTCTGCTCAAGGAGATGGCGGCCGAGATGCTGTCTCTTCAGGGGAAAGACGGCCTCTGGCGGCCCGGCCTGCTCGACGCGGATGCCTATCCACTGCCCGAAATCTCCGGCAGCGCCTTCATTACTTATGCGATGGCTTACGGCGTCAACGAGGGGATCCTCGATCGCGCGACATACTGGCCAGCCGTCCAAAAGGCCTGGACGGGAATGCTCACGCACATCTACGCCGACGGCCGCCTCGGCTGCATTCAGCCCATCGGCGCCGCGCCCGGAGACTTCACGGAAACCTCGAGCTACGTTTATGGCGTCGGCGCATATCTCCTCGCCGGTTCGGAAATCTATCGAAGCGCGAAATGATCCAACGATTCGTGTGCTCCGCTCCCTGCAATGACGGAGCTTCCGAAATGGCATGTACCGGCCTTGGCCGCGGGTGATTGACCTGGAACCGGATGCGCTGAATTCCGCGCATCCGGTCGAGGCAATCGTCAGGTTAGAAGTTGATGTGGCCGGCGAATTGGTAGTCGCGCGGATTGTTGGAAATGCCTGTGACTGCGCCGAAGGCGGCCGAGCCGGCCGACCACGCTCCACTGGGCCCGGAGAATACCACGTTGTTCCAGGTGTTCAGGCAATCGGCCTCGAAAATGAATTCGGCGTTTTCGAAGTGCAGCGGGAAGCTGCGCCGGACGCCTGTATCGAGATCCCAGTTGTTGGGGTTTCTGACGCCGTATGGAGCTGTTCGCGGAGCATTCCCAATCAAATACTGCGCAACGTGGGTCGGGGTAGTGGTGCCAACGTCCTGCGGTGCCTGGAATCCATTCACGTCAACATAAGGAATTGCCGTGCACTTGCTCCCGATTGGAGCAATACCCAGATTGCATGCAACGGTGCCATTCGGTCCGGTTCCATATTTTCCGTTGATGCGGGCGTGACCGCTGTAGCCGCTCGCCAGATCCGGCATGTTTTGGCCCTGTGCCGGGCAGCTGGTTCCGCTGCATCCCGACCACGTGAGTTGAATAGGAGCTCCCTGGTTGAATGTGTAGATGCCGGAGATCTGCCAGCCTCCGGCGAGCCAGCGGACGAGCAGATTGTTGGCGCCGAGACCGCCCTGACCGAACGGCAGTGCGTACACGCCATAAACATGGAGCGTGTTCGGGCTGGAGATCGTCGTCCAGGAGCGATCGATCCGGTCCTGTTTGAACGAAGTAGTCCCATGCGAGATCGCTGCGGCAGGAATGTTGTACCCATCGCGGTAGGGACCGTCATCGCCAATATTTTTTGAGAATGTGTAGTTCACATTGTAGGTTAGGCCGTGGCTAAGGCGCTGATCGAGCGTGATCTGAAGCGAGTTAAAGCTGAAGTTGCCCACGTTACCCCAGGTGTCGCTCACGCCGCTGTACTGCGGGAAGGGCGTCAGCATCTGGCCAATGGTGGCCTTGCTGCTGGCCGCTCCGGCCGCGGTAAAGAATGCGGGAGCGGGCGCGCCGGGAACCGCTGCTTGAACCAGCGCAACATTGGCCGGAGTGGCCTGCGCATTCAGGAGCGGTGTTTTGCCGGTGCTGTCTGTCAGAGATCCCAAAGCGGCCAGGTACTTGGGATCGACCTGGTTGGTCCAATAGCCGCGAGCATTGCCCGTACCGGTGTTGGTTGAGTCGATGAGGAAGTGGCTCTCGTTGCCGACATAGTTGATGGCCAGCGTCAGGTTCGAGGTGAGGCCGCGCTCAATGCCAAAGTTGTAGAGTTCCAGCTCCGGCGCACGGCCCGAGAAGTGGGGGTCGGCGTAGGCGACGCTGCTAGCGCTCACATACGATGTGCCGTTCAAGTAGTTCCCTGTGTTCAGCTCCTGCGCGGCCACGTTGGGCGCGGGCGCGGCTGGATAACTGAAGGTTGGTCCAAACAACCCGGTGTTGGCGTTGGCTCCCAGGTATGCGCTGTTCCCGTTCAGCCAGTAGGCCGGTCCGGCAGCTGCGCCAATGCCGGTCTCCGTGGGTCCAATGGCGCTGATGTTGAAACCGGTCTGGCCGGTGCCGTTAAAGGCGCCGCCACGGCCACCCACGCCGCCGCCCTGCGAGAAGACCTGCGCGTAACCGGCGCGAATTACGGTCTTGGAGTTGAATTGATAGGCAAGGCCGACGCGCGGTCCCCAATTCTTCCAGTAGGTTTGCACCGGAGTCTTGCACCCGCAACTGACACCGGAACCGCCGTAACTGCCTGCGAATTGGAGCAGCCCGGGAGAATTCGTGAGAGGGTTCGTCATGGTCGGATTGAGGAACGTCCAGTGATCCTTGACTTCGTGATACGGCGGCAGGTAGTCCCACCGCAGGCCGAGGTCAAGGGTGAGCTTCGGCGTGATTTTGTAGCTGTCCTGGACGTAGGGCGAGATGACCTTGTAGCGGCCGCCTTCCTCGCTCACAGGCTGCAAACCGAGAGACGGCGCGGAGGTGTCGTTTGCTGTCGACCCGCCAACTGCGCCCAACAGGAAGCTGGCGTATGAGTAGCCCAACGGAGCGGTGGCCGATCCTGTGGTCAGTGAAGTCCCGGCGAAGTTCGCCGTGGAATACGCATTGAACATGAGCTGCAGCATGCCCGTGTAGGTGGCCGGGTTGGCGTTGTTGATCTCCTGCCACTGGAAGGTCACGCCCATAGAGAGCGCATGCTTGCCCTTCAGCCACTCCACGTTGTCAGTGAGCGCATAGTTGTTTGGAGTGGTGAGCTGGGTGGCGACGGAATTGCCATTGCCGGTCAAGGTGGTTTGCACGGTGCCGAAGGCCGCCGTGGTTCCGAACGAGATTCCAGGAAACTCCTGGCCAGCCTGGCCCTGCGGGAGATTCGTGACTCCCATGGTCCCAATCCCATACTGCTTCACATTCTGGGTGCTGTCGTGAATGTTCTGGAAGAAGCGGGTGAACCCGAGTTTTAACTGATTCACGACGTTCGGCGTGATGGTGTAAGCGTCCTCGACGATGTAGTTCTTGGGATAGACGTTGGCGAGGTCACCGCCGGTGTACGGCAGGGGAAGATAGGGAGTACTGAAGTTGTTGAGGTAGTTCTCGACTCCAATCGTGCCCACCGACGAGATGCGGTGGTTCGAGCTGAGGTCGTAATCGACGCGCCAATCGGTGAGGTGATTGTCATATCCCTTGGGCGTGCCCCCGAGATAGTTGTTGACCAGCGTACTCGTGTTGGTGGGGGCTGGCATGAACGATTCCATCGCCTTTGCGATGGGCGAAATGTCGCCGGGCGGGATCACGTTGTAGCTTCCGTTGTACTGGAAAGGCTGCCGAGTGCAGGTGGTGCCAACGCAACTGGTTGTTGATGGATCGTAGATGATCGGTGGGTTCGTGGCGGCGTTTGTCCCGGTGGTGCCTGTGCCGGCGCAATTTCCCGCCGGCGTTGTAAACATGCAAGCCAGCTCGGTGAAGTTGCCCTGGGTCATGAGAGCGCTAGGGATCGTAAAGAGGGAAGGCTGAACAACGTTGCGGTCGTGGTACTTGTCATAGGCGACGAAGAAGAACAGCTTCTTTCCCGTGTGGGGCACGACGCCGCCCCCGCTGATCGACAATTCGTTTTGATGCTCAGGCGGCTTGGGCGCATAGATGGTCGCACCCGCCGCGTTTTTGGTGGTCGCCCACTTGTTGGTGAACGACCAGGCGTCGAAGGCCGTGTTGCGCAGAAAATCCGAAACCTGGCCGTGATATTGCAGGCCACCGGACTTCATGGTGAAGTTTTCCGCGCCGGCGCCCATATACTCTGCCGGAGGCGTGCTCGAGAGCACCTGGAACTGATCGACGGAATCGACGCTCATGGTGAGCGAGACGAGGCGGTTGTCGCCTTGCTGGCTTACGGTCTCAGCCGGCATGCCGTCGAGGTAAAGCTGGCCGAGGTAGTTCCCGGTGCCGCCGATAACGGGCAGGCGCGAACCGACTTGTGCTCCGGGTGTCAGCGCGCCAAAGGCCGTCGGATCACGCTGCTGGCTTCCGTTCATCTGGATAGGCAGGCCCGCGTAGGCGGCGTTTTGAATCGTCGTCTCGATGGTGGCATCGGCCGTATCGAGTACCGGAGGAGCGCCGGTGACGGTGACGGTTTCCGCTTGAGTTCCTACGCTCAACACCGGGCTGACGGTTCTGACCTGGAGCGCATTGACAACCACGTTATCCTGCACCAGCGTCTTGAACCCCTTAGCTGTCACCTGCACTGTGTAAGTGCCGGGAAGCACGGGGGCGATGTCGAAGAAGCCCGCCGACGAGGAATACTGAACCGCAGAGACTCCGGTTGCCACGTTGGTGATGGTGATGGTTGCGCGTGGAATGACAGACCCAGTCGTATCCACGACTGTGCCCTCGATGGAACCTTCGCCTGCCGTCTGAGCGGTTGCCGGTATCGCCGTCCAAACCAGACACAGCGCCAACGCGAAGAGCACCAGCGCTGCTTTGGCGAAATTTCCACTGCATCCCTTGTCCGTTGCGATTGATTCTTGAAGCGTTTTCATGGAAAACATGTGGGAAGCCTCCTTCGAGTGAAAGTGGTCGTGAGCGGACTCTGTCATTGAAGAACGTGCGGCATCGCCGACCAAACCCCCGACTGCGAGAGAGCCACAGTTCCTTCGCAGCCGGATAACTTCCGCAGCTGGATAGGCGGTGGTCCGACCTCAGCGGAGAATTAAACGCAAGCACTACTGAGATTGTCAATAGAAAAATTCTTTGTGATCCGGTTCAACAAGCCCGCCAAGGCAGCAAGTTACCGGCCTCGTTAGGCATCCTGGACTCTGTGAATTCCTTGATTTGGCGCTAAAACCAACGCCACCAACGCGGTGAGGAGCGAAAACGCCGCAGGGGCGAGAACTGCCCAACCCAATCAAAATTGCCGGCTGCGATGGGCGGTATAGGCCCGTTCCAGAGGCTTGGCGTCGACGAGCCTAGAGTGTTCTGTTATCGGCAGCGGGGAGGACGGCGTCCGCGGCGGCGCGGCTCCAGCCGAGGCGCAGGTCCTTGACATCGTGGAGGGCAAAGGCGCCGTCTGCGGCGCGTGGCGCGGTGATCGAGAAGAAGTCGGCGCGGTCCACGTCCGAGAGGTAAAACGCGGGGCGCGCGTCGGGCGTGGCGTTGGCGATTTCGACGTGGCTCATTTCGAGATTCCGCATGTGGCGCAGGAAGAATCCCGAAGACGGCAATTGTCCGAACATGCTGGGCTCAGGATAGGCATCTTCCTTTTCGGGCGGCTGGAGCGCGGCGGCATCGGGCGTTGCGCCGCCAGCGGTTTCAACAAAGATGTTCGAGAGCTTCACGTCTTCGATGGCGTAGCCGGGGATTCCGCTCAAGACCGAGCAAATGCGCATAGGCGCGTTGTGGCAGTTGAGATTGTTGACCAGAATGCGCTTAAGCGTGCCCACCTTGGTGGTGTCTTTGGGCCCGCGGAGGCGCACGCCGAGGCGCATGAAGAGCGGGCCTGAGATGAGGTCGCGCATGGTGGTGTTGGAGATGGTGATGTCTTCAAGCAGCGCGCCGTCGACGGTTTCCAGAGCGTAGCCCTGGCAGCCTTCAAAGACGCAACCGGTGATGGTGATGTTGATGAAGCCGCCGTTGGACTCGGTGCCGCACTTGATGCGGCCGGTGCCGTAGGGACGACCGCCTTCCGGAAATTTCTTCCACGTGCCGTCGAGCACGGTCCCGAGCTGATAGCAGCCGGTGACGAAACAATTCGCAATGGTGACATTGCGCGTGGCGCGCGCGTAGCCGAGCGCGTAACTCGACTTGGGACAGATGCCGTCGTCCCAGGGCGAGTTGACGGTGCAGTTGGAAACGCGGACGTTCTGGCAGCAGTCGATATCCATGCCGTCGCGATCGGTGTCGATGGTTAGGTTGTCGATAATGAGGTTGTCGACACCGGTGAGCAGCAAGCCAAAGTGGCCGCCCTTGAGGATGGAGAAGTCGCGCAGTTGCACGTTGTGGCAGTTCTTGAGGGCGATGGCCTTGTTGGCGACGCCAGGCTGCTCGGCCTGGTACATCGGGTAGTCACCGCGGGCCATGCGCGCTGGATTTGGCGGCGCGGCTGCCGGTGCGGCGGGAGTGCCGGCGGGCCGCTCGGGGCCGAAGCCGCGAAGTCCGGATTGTTGTCCGTGGCCGGGACCCGCGCCGAAACTGAGTCCCTTGCCGTAGATGAGGCCGGGGCCGGTGATGGAGACATCGTGAATGTCCTCGCCCCAAATGAGCGAGTTGTGCCAGTGGTTGTGGCCGTAGTCCTGATAGGGCTCCCAGGGATCGTTGGGCTCCGCGGCGTCGTAGGTACCGCCGTTGTAGCCGGTGGTTTCGCCGGGCTTCGGCGAATCTGCGGCGAGGATGGTTGCGCCCTGCTCGAGATGCAGATGCACGTTGCTCTTGAGACGGATGGAGAAGCTGAGGTAGATTCCCGCAGGAAATAGGACCATGCCTCCGCCCGCGGCGGCCGCTGCCTCAACGGCTCGATTGATGGCCGGCGAGTCGAGAGCCTTGCCGTCGCCGGCAGCGCCGTAACTGCGGACATTGAAAAAGACACCGAGCCCGGGTGCGGAAGCGCCGCGGGTGACGGGGTCATCGCCGGCTTTTGCGGCAGCGAGAGAAACGGCGGGAAACGCGGCTCCAGCCATTCCAAGACTTCCGACGCGGAGAAGATCGCGGCGAGCTGAATTAAACGAATTCATTAGGAGATCCTCCGTGGTTCTGAGCTCTCAGCCTCCAGCTTGTTCGTGCTGAGTGAGCTTGTTCGACAGTTTGCGGGCCTTTTGGGTAAAGATGATTGCGAGCCGCATCGAGTTGGCTGCGGAACCCGGCAGCTAGTCAAGGTGAAAGACCTCCTGGAGCGGAAACATCGAATCATCCGCGGTGTCGCCGTTGGGGGAGTCGAAGAGCGGAGCCATTTCAGTCTGCCAGCGCTGGTTCACCGGGTGAGACTTCATGGCTGCGCGGCATTTGTCGAAGTTGTCGGTCTCAAAATAGCCGACCACGAGGCCGTCAGGACGCAGAAAGAGAGAGTAATTTCGCCAGCCAGTTTCGCGGAGCGCGGCGAGCATCTCCGGCCAAACCTGCGCGTGGCGGGCCTTGTATTCTTCGATCCTCTCCGGGCGGACCTTGAGCAGAAAGCAGGCGCGCATCGCGTTCCTTTTCACATGTGAAATAATTTCGAATTCTCCAGCGAAGAAATCGTAACATCTGTAGTCAACAGGGAAGGAGAGAAAAATCGACGAACAGGGCAGGTGAGAAAACCGGGTCACCGGTGCGAGGAGGTTGGCGAAAAGGGGAGGTTGGCAAGGAGTAAGTCAAAGATTCTGGGGAGGTTCCGTCCCGGGTGCCGGCGGAGAAGGCTCGAGTTTCATTCCGCATTCTATTTCCCATTTTGTATCCCGCCAGATTAGGATGGACCGCCAAGGGGTTCCGTCGCGGCGCCAAGCTTTCCATGAGATTCATGCCTAAATCCGGCAGAGTTTCCCAAGAGGTTCCCATCGTGCGAATTTCCTGGACCACGTTCTCTTTTCGTCTTTGTGCCCGCCTTCTTCCCGTTGCGAGCCTGCTCACTCTGCTCGCAGGGACGCCTGCGGCGGCTCAAGCATCGGGTCAGGCAGATTCTCTGGCGGCGGTTCGCGCCGGATTCGCTACCCCGCCCGGCGACGCTCGGCCGATGATGCGCTGGTGGTGGTTCGGGCCGGCTGTCGAAAAGACGGAGCTGACCCGCGAGCTACACACCATGCAGGCGGGCGGCATCGGAGGCGTCGAAATTCAGCCAGTGTATGCGCTCGAGCTGGATGATCCTGCCAAGAACTTCCGCAATCTGCCCTATCTCTCCAAAGACTTTCTCGACATGGTCAGCTTCACTGCGCAGACGGCGCACGATCTCGGCATGCGCCTGAATCTGACGCTGAGTAGCGGCTGGCCCTACGGTGGATCGTATGTGCCGGTAACGGATGCGGCCGGCCGCCTTCGCATCGTGGTCGTCGCAGTGCCGGCCGATGCCACTTCTCTACCAATTCCTTCCATCGGAAACGGGGAGAGATTGCTGGCCACGTTCCTCACTTCAGGAACGCCGAGCCAATACGATTCCGAACACACACAGCAGTTGGAGGCAATTGGCGCCTACAGGCTGACTCTGCCTGGGGGCCTCTCCGGTCCCCATGTCGTGCTTTTCTTCATCTCCAGCAGGACCGGGCAACAAGTGAAGCGCGCAGCCGTCGGGGCGGAGGGGTTTGTCCTCGACCACTTCAGTATGGAGGCGATTCAGAACCACTTGAAGACGGTCGCCGATCCGCTGATCCAGGCCTGCGGAAAGAACATCCCTTACTCAGTCTTCAGCGACAGCCTTGAGGTCTACGAGTCCGACTGGACGCCCGACTTCCTCGATGAATTCCGCACGCGCCGCGGTTACGACTTGACGCCGCACCTGCCGGATCTGGTGGCCGGGACCACGCCAGAGGCCGCGGACCTGCGCTACGACTGGGGCCGCACGCTGGCCGAGCTGATCGACGAGCACTATCTGACGCCATTGAATACCTGGGCGCGCGAGCATCACACGCGGTTCCGCTCGCAGAGCTACGGAACACCAGCCGTCACACTCTCGAGCAACGCGCTCGTCGATTTGCCAGAGGGCGAAGGTTCGCAATGGCACGGGCCGTTCTCGTATACGCGGTGGGCGACATCGGCAAGCCACTTATACGGGCGGCCCATCACATCGTCGGAGACGTGGACGTGGCTGCATTCACCGCCCTTCCGCGCTACTCCGCTGGACATGAAGGCCGAGGCGGACACGTTCTTCCTGCAGGGAATCAATCAGCTCGTGGGCCACGGTTGGCCCTATTCGCCGCCATCAGCCGGCGATCCCGGCCGGTCGTTCTACGCAGCCGCAGTCTTCAACGATCACAATCCCTGGTGGATGGTGATGCCGGATGTGACGACGTACTTATCGCGCGTGAGTTATCTGCTGCGGCAGGGCACGCCGCAGAGCGATATTGCCGTTTTTCTGCCAGAAGAGGATGCGCAGGCGCGCTTCCGGCCGGGACACGTTTCGGTCACCGACGAGATGCGCGTTTTGCTCGGGCCGGATCTGGTTCCGGCGATTCTCGACGCGGGCTACAACTTCGACTACATCGACTCGGCAGCGATTGATCGCGTCGGAATTCACTATATGGCGCTTGTAATGCCGGCAGCGGAGCGTTTGCCGCTCGCGACATACCGCCGGATCGAGGATTTCGCGCGCCACGGTGGTTTGGTGATCGCGGTGAAAAGTCTACCGTCGCGGGCGCCGGGATTGGTGGAGGGGCCGCGCGATTCGGCGGCAATCGAGGAGATTTCGCAGAGATTATCCGATCTTGCCGTGAAAAACGTGAAGGTGGTTGCAAGCGGCGCGGATGTGGGGCCGGCGATCCGCTCATTTCTTCTAAAGCCCGACGTCGCGATGAATCCGGCCACGCCCGAGGTTGGTTTCGTCCATCGTAGATTGCCGTGGGCGGATATTTATTTTGTGGCCAACACCGATAACCGTCGGCACGCATTCGATGCGACGTTTCGCGGTTCGTTGAACAACCCAGAGTGGTGGGATCCATTCACGGGAAGAATCACGAGTGCAGGAACAGGAAGCACGATCCACTTCGATCTGACTCCGTATGAGTCGCGAGTCCTTGTGGATGTCCATGGCAGGCCGCAGGCGCGGGAGCCAATCGAAGCCGCAACCTTTGCGCCCATCGACTTGACACACGATTGGAAGGTGACGTTCGACAAGACCGGCGCGACGGAAACCATGCAAACCCTGCACTCATGGACAGATGATGAAGCTCAGAAATACTACTCCGGTACGGCGACCTATGAGCGCGCGGTCGAGATTCCCGACACGGTTGCCCATGCCGGCGTCGCGTTTCTCGATTTCGGCGCGGGAACGCCTGTAGAGCGTACGACACTTCATCAGGCGGGAATGCAAACGTGGTACGACCCTCCGCTGCGCGATGCGGCGATGGTTTACGTCAACGGAAAGTTGGCGGGAACAGTCTGGCATCCGCCGTACAAGATCGATCTAGGGCCACTGCTGCACCAGGGTACGAACGAAGCTGAAAATTGTTGTGGCCAACACCGCCATCAACGAGCTCGCAGGGCGCGCAGCACCCGATTACCGGCTGCTTAACCTGCGCTACGGCGAGAAGTTCACACCGCAGGACATGGATCATCTGCAACCGCTTCCCTCAGGAATTCTGGGCCCCTTGCGCCTGATTTCCGAGGAGGATGCGGAACAGGAGAAGAATCGGTAATGACCGGGGCATCCACATGACGACGGCCTCGGCAATTGGTCGCAGTAAAGGCCCGTCCGGAAACGCGCGCGCGAAACACGACCTACATTGATGAATGGCCTGAAAGAAGAACGGAGATTCCGGCTCGTTTCTCTTCGGCCCAGCCTGAAGGAGGTTTCCCCAATGAGACACCGCTTGGTCACCGCATTCACTCTCGTGACCCTTCCTCTTACCTGCATTGCGCAAACCACACCCGGAGGCCCAATGCCGCCGCGAAGCTGGGTGGACAAGGATACCGGACATCGCGTCTGGCGGCTAAGCGACGAGCCCAATTCCGGCGGATTTTACTTCAACGTGAATGCGTACACGCCGGATGGGAAGCAGATGATTTACACGGCGCCGGACGGCATCCATGTGATGGACCTGGCGACGCGCGACACCAAGCTGCTGGTGGCGAATCCGCCGCGCCAGGAGGATGCGAGCGGGGCCCCTGCGCGCGGGCCTGGCCCGGGCACGGTTCATGCCCTCGTTGCGGGGTATAAGACCAACAGCGTGTTTTTCACCAAAACCGATCCGGCAACGGGCGTGAATTCGGTATACAAGGCAGACACCATCACCGGCGCAATTCGCAAGTTGGTGGACTTGCCGGCGAAACGGAACATTGTCAGCGTTAACGCGGACGAAACGCTGGCGGCGGGAACCTATATCGAGGGCGACGCTACGGGAAGGGAGTACGGTTCGAATATGCCCGCCCCGTCCCAACCCGCCGGCGCTGCGGACAACCGCGTGGCGAGCGAGGCGCAAGGGCCGCATTACCAGCCCACCGATAAGGGCGCGATGATGGAGGCACGCCTGGCAGCGCGACTGCCGCTGGTGCTCTTCACCATCCGGCTGGAGCCGGGGCCGAATGGGGAGAAGGCGGGGGACATCAAGATCCTTCTTCACTCCACCGATTGGGTGAATCACCTGCTCTTCTCGCCCACCGATCCCACTTTGCTGATGTACTGCCACGAGGGGCCATGGCAGAAGGTGGACCGCATCTGGATGATCCACACCGACGGCACCCACAACACGCTCATTCACAAGCGGACCATGTTGATGGAGATCGCGGGCCACGAGTTCTGGGGTCTCGATGGCGAGACGATCTGGTACGACTGGCAGTACCCCAAGGGCGAGGACTTCTTTCTCGCCAGCTATAACCTGAAGACCGGGCAGCGCACCGCTTACCACATGCAACGAGACGAGTGGGGCATTCACTTCAACCTAACCCGTGACCTGTCGCTGTTCTGCGACGACGGCGGCGACCCCGGGCAGGTCGCCAGGTCAACGAATGGCGAGTGGATTGAGCTTCTCCACCCGCAATTGATCAAGGGCGGAGAAGACGCGCTCAACGAGCCTGATTTCTGGCAGCCCGGAGTCTTCCATTCCGAGCGCCTGGTCAACATGTCGCACCACTACTATCGCGAAGAGCCCAATGTGCGCTTTTCCCCGGACAAGACACTCGTCATCTTCACCAGCAACATGTTTGGGCCGAGCTATGTGTTTGGCGCGGAGGTTGCGAAGGCCGTGAATCCGCCCACGGAGGACGTGCAGTCGACGCCTGATCTGGCGCGGAAATTCAACCCCATCGAACCTCCTAACAGCAAAGGGCCCGTGACGCCGCCGACACCACGATAACGCTTGCGCTACCAGCTTTTGGATCCAAGCGATTCGTGCTGTCGTTGACGTCGTTCAAGTTATTGCAAGTACAAGCTATTTACACCCTGAAAGAGCGGAGCGGTCGGCGGGGTAATTCCGTTGGGGGGCGCGTCCCTGGCCACCATTTCCCGATTTTTCTGAAGTTTCCGACGCGTTGTTCAGGAGGACCGGAATTCACTCGACTACAGCGAGCCGATCCTCTGCGTGCCATTTCCGTGGCTCGCGTACAATAAACCTATCCAGCCCTGGGAGGCTGAAGCCCTGTGGCCGCGACTCTAACCCCTTTGCTTGCTTTGACGAGCCTGCCCGGGGGAGTGCTGCGTTCGGCCGGGGCTTATCTTACTTTTGCTCCGGAAGGCGCCTTCCACCACTACCTGCGAATGCAGTACGCGGACCAGACCTTCAAAGGGCTTTACCACTGGAATCTCTTTGACGCGCTGGTGCTTTTGCCCTACTTCGCTGTGATGTTCGTGCTCTCGCTTTACGGCCTTCACCGCTACGCGATGGCGTACCACTACTTCAAGTTCCGCAAGAATTACAACCCGAATCCTCCGATGCACTTCGACGAACTGCCGCGGGTCACGGTCCAACTGCCGATCTTCAATGAGCAGTTCGTCATCGACCGGCTGATTGAGGCCGTGTGCGCGATGGAATATCCGCGCGAGAAGCTCGAGATTCAGGTGCTCGACGACTCGACTGACGAAACCTGCGAGGTTGCCTCAGCGATCGTGGAGCGTTACGCCGCGCTAGGGCACAACATCGCTTACGTTCATCGCACCAACCGCCATGGCTTCAAGGCCGGGGCTCTCGACGCCGGGCTGAAGGTGGCAAAAGGCGAGTTCATTGCCATCTTCGACGCCGACTTCGTTCCGCCGCCCGACTGGCTGATGAAGGTGATCCAACACTTTGCCGAACCGCAAATCGGCATGGTGCAGACGCGCTGGACTTACCTGAACCGCGACTACAGCATCCTGACGCAGATCGAGGCGATTCTGCTGGACGGCCACTTCGTTCTCGAACACGGCGCGCGCGCCCGCTCCGGAGAGTTCTTCAACTTCAACGGCACTGCAGGCATGTGGCGCCGCCAGGCAATCTACGATGGCGGCGGCTGGCAGCACGACACGCTGACCGAGGACACCGACTTAAGCTACCGTTCGCAGATGGCGGGCTGGAAGTTCAAATACCTGCCCGATGTGGAGTGCCCTTCGGAACTGCCCATCGAAATGACGGCCTTCAAGACCCAACAAGCGCGCTGGGCGAAGGGGCTGATCCAGACGAGCATCAAGATTCTACCCAGGGTCTTCCGCTCCAATACGCCGATGCGCAATAAGATCGAGGCTGTTTACCACCTGACAGCGAACCTGAGCTACCCGCTGATGGTGATCATGTCGGCGCTGCTCATCCCCGCGATGATTTGCCGCTTCTACCAGGGCTGGTTCCAGATGCTGCTCATCGACGTGCCTCTGTTTACTGCGTCGAGCTTTTCGATCGCTGTGTTCTACGTGATGAGCGCGCGCGAGATCTTTCCCAAGACGTGGAAGAAGACGATTTACTATCTTCCCTTTCTGATGGCGCTGGGCATCGGTCTCACGGTGACCAACACCAAGGCCGTGATGGAGGCGCTGCTGGGAATCAAGAGCGCGTTCGTGCGCACGCCGAAGTATCGCGTGGCGCAGAAGGGGGAAAAGTCTCAGGCCGCCAAGTACCGCAAGCGCCTGAAACTGACGCCATGGATTGAGCTGCTGCTGGGCTGCTACTTCGCCGCGGCCATTTACTACACCTTCACCAACGACAACTTCTTCACCGCGCCGTTCCTCATCCTTTTCGTCGTCGGCTATTGGTACACCGGCTTGATGAGCCTGCTGCAGGGCCGGTTCGAGCGCTGGCGTACGGGCGTGAACACAGACGAGTCCAGCCCCAAGCCTTTTCCGGTGGGAGTGTGATGATCTCTTCTTACGGGCGCAAGCGGAATGGACCGTTCGAGAGAAGGTTACCTGCGTGTGGAGCGCAAGCACGGCGGCATAAGCCCTGTGCTACATTTGCGCCATGACGCTGAAAAATCTGGTGCTTGCCGCGGCGCTGCTTGCTTTAGCGTTCGCGCCCGCAACTGCAACTGCGCAGGCAGGCACCCCCGCCGGACCCACGCAGCCTACTGCGGCGCCTTCGTCAGGAGGAGGCGCGACCAATCCCGCCGCATCGCCTGCGAGCGGACCGGGCGATGCCAATCCAGCGCCGCAAACCAATTGCCAGGGCGGCCCGTGCGATGCGACTCCGTCGCACATTACCATTGCCACTCCCGCGCCCGCTCCCGCGCCGTGGCCTTTGCAAGAACGCATCAGTTGGGCGGCCAACCTGATTCTTGTCATCATCGTTTATGTGGGTGTCACGCTTGCTTTCTCTGCACTGCGCAAGATTGAACGGCAGACACACTTTGGCGAAGTCGCCGCCCAGGCAGCCGCCGAGAGCGCGAAGGCGGCGCTGCTGCTTGCCCAGGCACAGGAGCGGGCGGAACGGCCCTGGATCATGATCTCGGCTGAACCCGATCCAGGCATCCGCGATTGCTTTTCTGTTGTGGCCACCAATCGCGGCCACGGTCCAACGAAGATTGTCTCTTTGATTGACAGCATCGCCACTGCGAGCGATGAATCGCAACTTCCCGCCACGCCGGTCTTCCAGTCCGAGCCGCGAGCACCCCGCGACCCCATCTTCCTACTGCCCGGCGAATTTCGCCGGATCAAGTCCTTCCACCGCGACGACATCAAGAAAGTCTGCGTCTCTGCCGAAGACCTGCACCGCGTGGAAGATTGGGAAGTCAAGATTTTTCTCTACGGCCGAATCGCCTACGCCGACCTGCGTGTTCCCAACGAGGCGCAGGTTCACGAAACTTCCTGGTGCTGCTGGTACATTCACGGCCGCCAGAATAGCGGCATGGTCATGGCAGGCCCGCCGGAGTACAACCGGCACACGTAGGCGCGGCGGGCGTCGCGCTTGTTGCCGCACAGGCGCCGATCGATCCGCTATTTTTTGCCGCTACTTGCGCAGCAATTTGCGATAGTACTTCTGACTTGATTCGTCAATTGAGAAGCGCGTGGAGCCGCAGTAGCTCTGTGCCCCGTCGCGGCCCCAGCAATAGTTGTTATTCCAAGCGCACTCCAGCTCATGAGGGATGAGCAGGCTTTCGTAGTCAGCGCAGGTTCTTAGGGCAAGGTCTTGCTTGCGGCGGACACCGCGGTGGGCCATGCGCTTGTCGGTTTTCGCGCTGGCAGTGCCCGTAATCGCCGCAAAGGGGCGGCGAATGGAACGGCTCATGACAAACTCCAGGACGCAGTAGCGTACCTATGTCATGGCGTTCCTCCTTCTCTCTTCATCTTATCGCTTCCGAAGCTCTCTTGCTTCGATGGTAAGTTCAATTACGCGATTCTCTTTTGCGATTTGCTCACTGAATCAGGTCGCTGGCGTTTGGTCTAACCGCTGGATCTTCGGCAAAATAAGCGGCCATCATCCCTTGAACCACTACGAGCCAAGGGATCGCGTTCGCACAGAGTTCGTCGCACAATTCTGGGCGGTCCAGTATCTTTGACACCGCATGGCCCAATCTGCCATCTCCCAGGATGACGACGTTCCAAGGGGCAGAGTCGGGCTTTGAGTGCAAGAGGCTGTTCATTGGAGCTGTCAGGTCGCCCCCACGAATCGGAGACCCCGGCTGCTGGTTGGCCAGAATCTCTTCGAACATCTTAGCGAGACTCGGAGCCTCGTTATGCTCCCAACCACGATTCCACTTATCAATTTCCGCCGGATAAAGGTGAAGATACAGCAAGATAGCCGCTCGCTCGGCTAAGGCCCGTAGGAGAACATGGCCGCCGAAGAGATAGCCCTGCCGGATGAGTTCTCGAATCGAGAGAGCAATGCTGAGCGATTGAGCAATGACTTGGCAGGCCATTTCTTGATGATCGGTAAGAGTCCGCCCGTGTGACGTTGGCGCGATGTTGGCGTTTGCCTCCATGGCGGAACAAATGAGTTGATCGAAGTGGAAAAGAAGCGGGCGACCGAGATACGGTTCGTTATCGGGAGTAAATACTACCGGGATTTCCTTGACTTCCAATTCCCGCTCCTACCTTCCCGTGCCGCCGACAGTCATCTTGTCCAGCTTGATGGTCGGCATGCCCACGCCGACAGGCACGCTCTGGCCGTCTTTGCCGCAGGTTCCGATGCCTTCGTCGAGCTTGAGGTCGTTGCCCACCATCGAGACGTACTTCAGCGCCTCAGGCCCGTTGCCGATCAGCGTGGCGTCTCGCACCGGCGCGGTCACCTTGCCGTCTTCGATCAGGTAGGCCTCCGACGCCGAGAACACAAACTTTCCGTTGGTGATGTCCACCTGTCCGCCGCCGAAGTTCACCGCGTACAGCCCGCGCTTCACGCTGCGCAGAATGTCTTCGGGGGCGTCATCGCCGGCCAGCATGTAGGTGTTGGTCATGCGCGGCATAGGAATCGACTGGTAGCTTTCGCGCCGTCCCGAACCCGTGTTGGCCATGCCCATGAGCCGCGCCGAAAGCTTGTCGGAAAGATAGCCTTTCAGGACGCCACCCTCGATCAGTACGGTCTCCTGTGTTGCCGATCCTTCGTCGTCGACATTCAGCGAGCCGCGGCGGCCGGCCATCTTACCGTTGTCCACAACAGTTACCTTCGGGCTCGCCACCGGCTGGCCGATCAACCCTGCGAACGCCGACGTTTTCTTGCGGTTGAAGTCGGCCTCGAGTCCGTGACCCACTGCTTCGTGGAGGAGGATTCCCGGCCAGCCCGGACCGAGCACGACTTCCATCTCGCCCGCAGGCGCTGGGACTGCGCCGAGTTGCAGAATCGCGCCACGCGCGGCCTCGCGCGCCAAAGTCTCCGGGCTTTTGCTCCCGTCAAATTGGTCCAGGCCGGCGCGACCCCCGCCTCCTGCCGCGCCTTTGGTGGTGATTGCGCCATCCTTCGCGATGACCCACACATTCAACCGGCAAAGCGGCTGCGTGTCACTGGCGAATGCACCATCCGACGCAGCGATCAGGATGCGGCGCAACTCCTCGCTGTAACCGGCGCGCACCTGCACGATTCGCGCATCGTAGGCCCGAGCGGCGCGGTCGGCGCGCAGAATCAGCTCCAGCCGTGCCGCCAGATCCACGTCGTAGCCGCCGAGCGGAACAGGATAAAGATCGGCGCCGCGTGTTTCGGTAAATCCCTGGATTGGCTGCTTCGCCGGACCCGAGGCAATCAGCGCTGCCGTGCGCGCCGCATGCAGGAGTCGCTCCGCGCTCAGGTTGTCGGTATACGCATAGCCGGTGCGCTCGCCGCTGAGCACGCGGATGCCGCATCCGGCGCTCGTTCCCTGGCTGGCCGACTTCACAATCTGCTCGTCCACGCCCAGGGCAGTTGCCGTAACCGACTCGAAGTAAAGGTCAGCGTAGTCGCCGCCGGCGCTCAGTGCTTCGCCCAGGCAGCGCTCCAGCAGCCGCTCAGTCAGGCCGAATTTCTCAAAAAAGTAACGCCGATGGCTCGAAATTGGGGAAGTTTCCGGATGCGTCATCGTAATCCAAGTGTACCCTGCCCGCGTCTACCTTTCAGGTGCAGAAGCACGTTCGTGCTCCACGCAATTCGCATCGTTGTTGATTGGATACGTGGACCGAGGACGCGCCTCCGCAGGCAATTGAAACCATGCTAGGATTCGAACCATGAAGAGAATACTTGCGGCAGCTGTGCTGTTGATGACGTTCGCAAGTCCGGCGTTCGCTTACGGGCAGCAGCACCATCATCACCACCACCATCACCATCATCACCATCCGGCGTGAACTCGGCCTTCATCGCCTCCATCGAGCAACGAGCAGGAGAGCCGTGCCCGTTCATCTCTTGATTCCAAGCAGCCGGCTTTCTGTCGGCATTCAACGGGCGCATGCTACCATCCGCCCTATGAAGAGAATTGTCGTGGCGATTTTGCTCTGCACATTCTTCGCCACTCCAGCTTTTGCAGCGAAGCATCCTCGCCAGCACCACAAAAAAGTCAACATGACCTATAAGGCTCCCAAAAGCTACAAGGCGCATTTCCACAAGCAGAAACAGCACCATCATCCCCCGGCCTAGGCTTTTTTGAAGCCCTGCCAGGTGTTGGATTCTTAGTCATAGCCCCGGTTCTCCTCGCCGTCACCGCCATCACAGAGCTCCCTTGCCCGGCATGGTAGTGTTTTGCCATGACAGAACTTGATGACCTTCGCTATCCCATAGGAAAGTTCCGTCCCCCGGCTGAGAACACGCCTGCCCTGCGTGCAGCCCAGATCGAGACTCTGCGGTTGCTTCCTGAGCGGCTGCGGTCGGCTGTGGCCGGCCTCAGCGACGCCCAGCTCGACACGCCCTACCGCGACGGCGGATGGACTGTGCGCCAGGTGGTCCATCACTTCGCCGACAGCCACGCGAACAGCTATGTGCGCTTCAAGCTCGCCCTTACCGAGGATTGGCCGACGATCAAGCCCTACGACGAAGACGCATGGGCGCGCACGCCTGACACGAAGCAGGCCATCGAGCCGTCGCTCGTCTTCGTGACCGGGTTGCACCAGCGCCTGGTCGCGGTGCTTGAGTCGATGACTGACGTCGATTTCGTGCGCGGCTTCAATCATCCGGAACGGGGCAGGATGACTCTGGCCGCGAACCTCGCGCTTTACGAATGGCACTCGCGCCACCACACGGCCCACATCACCAGCCTGCGCGCCCGACAGGGTTGGTAAAAGACCATGGACGCCGGCGAAGCACCCCATCGGCAAAAGCATGCCGCTGGGGGCGCAGGGGCCGAACCTGCCTCGCCCACGCTGCTGGCGAAGACCATCGAATCCTATCTCGCCGATCATCCAGGGGCCGCGCTGCTCGAGGACGGCCGCGCGATCTTTGACATGCGTACGGCGCACTATTCGGTCGGCGAGTCGCATGGCCGCTGCTTGCTCCAGCTTTGGAGCGAGGAGCGCAACATTGTGCGCACGGTTGTCGATGTGAAAGAGCGCGCGCAGTGCCTCCGCATCGTCACGCGGCGCATGGGCGCGGCCAAGCCGCAGTCGCTTGAGCTCGCGCCCACCAGCGACCGCCGCACGCCCACCGCACGCGACACAGCGCGGCGCAACTACCTGCGCCTCCTCGAGCGCGTGCTCGCCCGCCACTACTTCGGCGCCAAGGTCGACGGCTTGCGCACGGCCATGGATCTCGAACACAGCTTCGGTCCCGCCTATGTGCGCGGCCGGCTGCTCAAGGGCTCCGCGGCAGACGCGGTCATCGGCGTTGGAGCTGCCGAATCCGCTTCGACGATCGACGGCGTTCTCACTCTGGGAATTCTCTGGCTCGACTATTGCCGGCAGCACACCGACTCGCGTCACCATTTCGGCGGCCTGAAAGTGATCGTTCCCGCAGGAGCCTGGCGCACCACCGCCGAGCGCATCGCGTGGCTGAACCACGCCGCCGCCAATTTTGAATTATTCACGCTCGATGAGCGTAGCGAAGAACTCGCGCAGGTCGACTTCCGCGACACGGGCAACCTGGAGTCGCGCCTTGTTCATGCATTTTCGGCGTCAGCCGCGCTCGAGCGCTGCCAATCCGGAGTCGACCGGCTTCTTGCGCTCGTCCCCGGTGCCGCGCGTGAGCGCGTCGAGATTCGTCCCCACTCGGCGACTGAGGTCGGCCTTCTCCTTCACGGCCTCGAGTTCGCGCGCGTGCGCCACGGCACTTCGGCACATTCCTTTGCACGAGAAGATGAAGTAACATTCGGCGCGGGCGCAAACGAGACACCGCTCAGCCGCAGAGAACGAATCTCTCTGCCGCGATCTTCTTCAACGCCTCTTCCTCAGCCGCCATGCCGATGGCGCGCACACCGATCCGCTCTTCCGCATGGCGCCCGAGCGCTGGCTTGAGTCGCGCCTGCGCGCAAGCCTGCCCGAGCTTGTGCCCGAGTTGCGCGGCGATCTGCTCTACACCCAGGTGCCCGCGCTTTCCAGCGGGGACCGCGGCATGCTCGACCTGCTCACGCTCGACCGCAATGGCCGGCTCGTTGTTTTGGAATTGAAGGCCGGCGAGGACCTGCATCTGCCGCTTCAGGCGCTCGATTACTGGATTCGCGTGCGCGCTCTCAATGCCGATCGCCAGCCAGCGCCTCCGGCTGCCGCACCGCTCTCGGCATTCGAGCGCAATGGCTACTTCTCGGGCGCGGAGGTGTCGCCGCTCGCGCCGCGCCTCATCCTCGCCGCGCCGGCCCTGCGCATTCATCCCGCCAACGAGCCGGTGCTGCGCTATTTTTCTCCGGAAATCGAGTGGGAATTGATCGCCCTTGCCGAACACTGGCGCCGCGAGTTGAAAATCGTCTTCAGGAAACGCAGCCGGGACCGAGCGGATCGCTGATCAGCGAAGGGGATTGTCGTGGGCGCTCTCAGAGTATCGAATCGAATGCGGGTGCGCCGGTGCGATGGCTGGCCAACCCCGGCGCTTCGTTCGAGTTCAGCTCATGCGTCGTCGGCGGCAACATTGGAAACAAGCCGGCGTCGGCCAGGGCTGGCGCTACAGCGCTGCGGCGACTGACGCGCGAAAGGACTGCTTCAAGAAGCGGCGTTACACGCGTCAGTTGGCGTGCGCGAATCAGCAGATCCCAGAGAGGTTCAAACTTCTTCCAGCCAGCCGCATAGAAGAAATGCTTGGCCTGGTGCTTGAGTGTGCCGTGGTGGAGCGATGCGCGAGCAATCGCGCTCCATCGATAGAACTCCTGGTACGACCAATCGTAGCCTTCCTTCAGCTTTGACGGATGCAGTTTGGCGGGCCGGTAAACCACATGGCGCGTGTCATAGAGGTTCCAGTCGTTTGTAACAAGGCGTCCCTCGCGCACCATGCGCGCGTGCAGTTGCGTGCCGGGATATGGCGTTTGAATGTGGAAGGTCGCGGTCGTGATGCCGTGTTCGACCGCCCAGTCCACGGTGCGGCGAAAGACGGTCTCATCATCGTCATCCATGCCAAAGACAAAGCTGCCGTTGATCATGATGCCGAGCGAATGAAGGCGATCAGCGACGGCTTTGTAGTCGCGTCCCAGATTCTGCCTTTTGTTGCTGCGTCTCAGGTTTTCCGCAGCCAGCGTCTCGAATCCGACGAAGATGCTCCTCAACCCGGCATCAGCCGCGCGCTCAACCAGATCGCCGCGAAGGATTGAGTCCACCGTCGCTGCGCCTTGAAAGACTCTTCGCATGCCGCGCATGCCTTCGAAGAGCGACTCGGCGAATCGGCGGTCGCCCAGCAGATGATCATCGAGAAAATAGAGATGGCGCCCCGGGAGACGGTCGATCTCGGCAAGAGCATCATCCACACGCTGCGTATAGAATCCCCGCCCGCCTTGAAAGAAAGCGTCCTTGTAGCAGAAATCGCAGTGCTGCGGGCATCCACGCGTCACCACGATTGAATTGGGCACCAGATAGTGGCTGCGCCGGATGAGGTCGCGCCGAATCGGCGGCACGCGCTCCAGCGTCCGCCCGGAAGTGGACGCATAGACTCGCTTTGTGACGCCCGCGCGAAGATCGGCAAGAAACTCCGGGAAGGTCTGCTCGCCGGGCCCGAGAAAGATAGCGTCGGCATGGTGCGCCGCCTCGTCGGGCATCGACGTGACGTGCAACCCGCCGAGGCAGACGAACGCTCCACGACTGCGGTAATGGTCGGCAATCGCATAGGCGCGATAGGCGTTGGTGATATAAACCTGGATCACCACGAGATGCGGCGTGTCGTCCAGAGTCAGAGGCTCGACGTGCTCATCAACGATTCGCGCCTCATCGTCAGGCCCGAGATACGCGGCCAGTGTTGCCAGCCCCAGCGGAGGAAACAATGAGTACTTTACCGGCCGCCAATACGGGTCTGTGGCCTCGGTGAGAGCGGGCAGGATGAACTTGACGCGCATGGGCCGCGGCGAATTGGTCCCGCTGCGTTCCGTCATCTCGCACCACCCACGGCCGCGGATGCCGGCACCGACCCGAAACGCCGCTCGCGGCTGCCGAATTCTTCTACCGCTCGATCGAGATCTTTAGCGCCGAAATCCGGCCACATTCGATCGGTGAAGACGAGTTCGGCGTATGCGCACTCCCATAGCAGGAAATCCGACAAACGATGCTCGCCCCCAGCGCGAATCAGCAAATCAACCTCACCGCTGTCTCCGGCGAGCGCGAACATTAACGACGGGCGCAACTGTTCGGGGCGCGGAGAAGCCTCGACACA
The DNA here is from genome assembly GCA_963835355.1 of uncultured Acidobacteriaceae bacterium. Lineage (GTDB taxonomy): Bacteria > Acidobacteriota > Terriglobia > Terriglobales > Acidobacteriaceae > Telmatobacter. The sequence goes on from CAWIFE010000008.1 coordinate 893,879, forward strand.
CAGTGAGGCTGCTTCGCAGGCCGCCCGCGCAATCGCGTCGCGCGACGAGTAGTCAATGGCCACGCGCAGGTGAAGGCCGCGACCGGCAAAGGTTGCCTTTTCCGCGCGGTCGATCGCAATCCGCGCAGCTTCCGGGATCCTGTCGCGCCGCCCAATTGCCTGGAGCCGCGCCCCGCGTGCCCGGAGCCGCGCTGTTTCCAGGCGAAGAAATGCGCGCAGCAACCAGAAGATACTCTCCACCTCGGATGGAGGCCGATGCCAATTATCCGAAGAGAATGCGTAGAGGGTGAGACAGCGAATTCCAATCTCATCCGCGCGCTCAACGATGCGGCGAGCCGCCATGATTCCCGCGCGATGACCCGCCGCGCGCGGCAGCCCGCGCCGGGCCGCCCACCGTCCGTTGCCGTCCATGATGATGGCCACATGAAGTCCGCGGCGGCCTTCACTTTGTACTGCAAAGTTAACGCCCATGTTTATCTCCGCTTTACATCGCAAAGTTAAATTGCAAAAAAAGGATCAGACCCGCGAAGGCGCCAATCCGCGGACCAGGTCAAGCGCGGACGTGGCCTGGGTTCCGCTGGCCGCATCCTTGATCACCTGCTCCAGCGTAGTCAGGTACTCCAGGTAGCTCTTGCGCCCCGCCGCGGTGATGCGGCAAACCGTCTGCGGCCGGTTGCGCTCCTGCCCCTTCACAATTTCCACCATCCTCGCCCGCTCGAGTACTCGCAGGTGGCGGCTCAGGTTGCCGTCGGTCAGCGCGCACATTTCTTTCAGGTCGTTGAACGTGAGCCCCCTTGGATTGGTGATCAGCGATGTGAGGACGCTTAGCCGCGCTCGCTCATGAATGACGCGGTCGAGCCCTTCGTAGGCAAAGCGGCCCTCGCTGCCTCTCGTTTTAGCCTTCATCCTTCGCCTCCCGCGCGTTGTAGAGCAGAATTCCGGCAACGAGCATCTGTCCCACTCCGTAGGGAATTCCCATTGCCCATGGGGAGAGGGCGCGCGCATCCTTGAGCGTCAGGCAGAGGAGCCCGGTCATCAGGTACCAGACGCCCGCAACGATCATCGGCCTCGGCAGGAACCGGCACGACGAAAACACGCCGAGGCTGAAGATCACTTGCCACAGTCCAGGCAACATCCACGCTGCCTCGGGCACAGAACGCACCAGAACAAATGTCACCAGAGCGCCCGCCGCCACTGATGGCAGAAACTGCTCTACGGCCATCCGTATCATCTCGTCGGCCATGCCGCGGTGCATGCGCCGGGTGCGCGCAAACATCTCCGCGCCGATCGCAGAGGCGCTCACCACGGCGGTCGTAATCCACGTCGCAAGGTAGGCTGGCAAGTGTTGCGCCGGATCCGGGAGCCACCACCATTGCGCAGCCGTCGCGGTCATCGCAAGTACTCCCGTTGCCGCCAGCGTCGCCGGACCATAGCCGCGAAAATCTGTGCTGCGCGCCACCTGCATCCGAATATTGCTGATGTCGCCCAGCGCCTTGTTCAGGTCGTGCATTCTGTTCTCACTTTACATTGCAAAGTAAACCAAGCGCGAACGCCTGTCAAGCAAATTGACCGACTGAAGAGCAGATAAAAGCCCAGCCTCCGTCCCCATGAAAGCGGGCGGAGGGCTGGGCCTTCAGAGCTATAAGTTATTGATAATATATCTCGTTAAAACTGAATGCGTTCACTGGCCTCCGCCCCCGAATTTGTTGACTGCCCCCCGAAAAACTTCACTGGCCTCCAAAATCCGACCCCTATTCCGCGGACTTCAACTTTTCTTTTTGTATTGGCCGCGCCGCGAAGGCAAGATTTGCAACTGGTCGAGGAAGCTGCCGGGCGGTTTTCCGGCACCACTTCGTCCGGGCCGGATTCGCCCGCTTTCTTCTCCGCGGTTGTCTGGAATCTTCTCGGGCAACGGCGGTTCAAAGGGAAGAAAACTCGGTTGCGGCGGAGTATTCTCCGCGTCAACTGGCCCGTTCTCTGCTCCGGCCGCATCTCCAGGCTCGGGAGCGGAAAATGAAGCCGGCGCGGCAGCGAGTGGATCGAATTCCGCATCCGCCGCTGCTGAGGGAACATCGTTCGGTGCGGAGTCGCCCTGCGTAAACAGCGCTTCGAAGGGCGCGATTGCACTCATCAACACATCAATGCCGTCACTCGGCGGTGCGGGATGCTTGGCCGAATCCAATTCTCTGAGTGCCTGGGTGAAATTCATGCCTCTGAGTTCGCTCAGCCGAGGCAGCGTGAGATGCGAAGCTTCCCCAGGCGCCAGTTGCACCGATTCCTGCGCGGGTCCGGTTTCACTTTCACTGTTGCGAGAGGCCTGTGAGGTTGGGTGATGCGCGGTTTCCGGTTCTAACATCGCGTAAGAGCGCAAAGCTGTCTCCTCCCACGGTGACCCAGACCCCGAAGGCGCCTGGTCCCGATGCGGTTGGTCCTGATGCATTTGATCCGCGGGCTCCGTTACTGAATCGGGCGAGCGCTCAGGCTCCTGGGGCGGGGCAGGCAAAGCGCGCGCGGCCTGATGCGTGGCCACCGGGGCGTCAGGCCGGGCGGCGAGCTCGAGCGGCGCAGCGTCAATCGCGATCGTTGGAGGCGAATTTTCTGCCGGCCGATTCGGCAAGGCAGCGTCGAGGTCAAGGGTGGCGCTGCCCTCTTCAATTGCGAGGCGGAGCGTCTGAAGCATTTGCCCATCGTTGGATTGGCCCTGGGGCCGGAGATGACGGTTCATCTCCTTGATGGAACGGCGGAATGCCGCATCGGCAGTGGCCAACCGAACGCGGTTGAGGACGAACCCGACGGCTGGCGCCTTGATGCGCTGGAGGGTGTTAGCCACTGCGCGCAACTGCGCGCGCGTGGTGACGCCAGCTTCGATCACTACGATCGCGCAGTCTGCGGAGCACACAAGATGCTCAGTTTCCTCAGAGGCGGTGAGAGGCGCGGAATCAGCGAGAATGATTTCGCGCCGGGCGCCTTCCGCCTCGCCTTCCACCTCACGGATCAACTGGTGAAGCATCGAGAGATCATCGCCCCGAAGTGCTGTTTCCTGCTGCCCGCCACGAGGCGCCGGTCGTGACATTTCCGAAGCGCCCGCAATCACCGCCGATTTGCGAAAACCGTCAAGCTTCTCTTTGACCCGGGCGGCGACGGTTGTGACGCCGACACCGGGGCCAGTTCCTGTGAAGACACAGTGGCTGAGGTTGCGATCCTTGAAGGCGCGATCGATGCCGGAGGCCAATCGCAAGAAATGTTCTTGCGCAACTTCGTCAGAGACTTCAGAAAAATCCGGCAACTGCGCCATTGGCGCAAAACCCAACAAGTGCTCGATATCAGAGGCAACGTGGATGCGAGGGTCGACTTTATGGGCGATGACGGCGACCGCGGTTCCCAGGAAAATGAAACTGAGAAGGAGCACGATGGCATTGCGAAAGACGCCGGAATCGGCGGAATACCAGGGAATAACGGCGGAGGCAGCGAATTTAGCGAAGCCTGGAATGACGCCGACCGCCGGCTGGAGATCATGTGTTGCGGCGCTGGTTTCGCTGATGAGTGCGGGCGACGGATTGTTCACGCTCTGAGCCGAGCGAACGGACCAGACGTTGAGCAGATAAATGACGGCGAGGGCAAGCCCGACGAAGGCGAGTGAGACGGCGAGACGGCGATGCACTTGCAGGCTACGACGAATGTCGAGGCGGAAGATCAACCGCGCTACATCTCTTGTCCGATTCAACTGTGGCGCAGAGGCGAACCTGTCGGAAGAGATATCGGGCTGCTGGAGCGAGTTAGCAGAAGCGATTTGGTCGAATGTCTGGCTCATAGAGCCGCTCCAAGATGAGCTAGCGCAGAACCCGGAAGACCGATCTCAATTTCGACTCGCATCTCCCGCCTTCTGGCCGGAACCCCTTCTGGCCCGAATCGTCGATCAGCAGTGGCGATGAGTGACACATTCCTTAAAGGGAAAGCAGTCGGCCGGACGATTTGCGCGTGCTGCCTTCGCTTTCCTGACCGGCGAAGAACCACGACCGTTCTGCTCGAAGATCTGCGCCCAAGTGTTCAGTTTTTTCTCGTTTTCGCAGCCCGGTCAGAGGTCGATTCGTGCAGATGTTCGATGGAATCGAAGCTATCGGTTTGAACCATCTAGAACAATGCCGCAAAGGTGGGATTTATGGAGGCTGGCGCTGCATCCTTAGACACAGCTCTACAGAGCGAGTTGGTAACTGGAGGCGATTACCTTGGTCCTGAGTCGCCGGGAAGATATTGCGGAAGGGCTGGGGCGGCGTGAGACAAAAACTGCCTTATCGAGAGTGGATTATGAGTGGCGGATCTCGCAGGCGGTACGACAGGATTTACGAGTCGCTCATTTCACGGCCCCTGGCCTCGCGCCCCATTGCTGCCAAGGCGGCGAGCGACAGCGCAACCACGACGACGGTGATCGAAAGCACAGCCCGATAGCCTCCCCAGCGCTCAGCCGCCAGAGCCTGGCCCTTGCCGTTCCAGGAGGTAATGAGCCCACCGAGTTGATATGCCAAGCCGGGCGCCGTGGCGCGCACCGGGGCCGGCGAAAGCTCCGTAAGATAGGCCGGAACGACACCCCAGGCGCCCTGCACCATGAACTGCATCAGCACGGCGCCGGCGCCGAGCGTAACGGCGGAATGGCCATAGGCATAAAGAGGAATCACGGGAATCGCCAGCAGCGCTGCAGTCACGATTGCCCTTTTGCGGCCCCAGGTTTCTGAGAGCGTTCCGAAGAAGATTCCACCTGCGATTGAGCCAAGACCGTAGAGGACGCCAATGAGGCCGATGGTCTGCGGAGATAGCTTCATCTGCACGGCCAGAAAGGTCGGATAAACATCCTGGGTTCCATGCGAGAAGCTCATGAAGGCTGTCATCAGAACGACGAGGAACAGAAATGTTGGCAGGAATCGAAACAACTCTCGTGGCCATGTGGGCGCGGCATGAAGCGCAGATCGCGCGGTCCGCTTCTTAGCGGCGGCGAGCCAGACCGGTGATTCCTCCACACGAGCCTGAACATAAAACGCGAGGAGCGCAGGCGTTGACCCGAGGATGAATAATCCCCGCCAGCCGATTGCCGGCACAGAGACTCCATGCCAATGGGAGCCGGCAAATAACAGGCCGAAGGCAGCCGACGCCAGGATCGATCCAAATGCGTAGCCTTCCTGAAGGATTCCGGAGAATGTGCCGCGGCCTTCGCTGGGCAAAGTTTCAAATGCCAGAGCGGCGCCTACACCCCATTCGCCGCCCATGGCAATTCCGAACAGCGCCCGGAGGACGAGCAGCACGTTGAGCGAGGGCGCAAATGCGCAGGCGAATTCGATGACAGAGAAGCCGAGGATATTCGCCATAAGGATCGGGCGGCGGCCGTAACGGTCGGCCAACATGCCGAAGAGCAGAGCACCGACAGGACGGAATGCCTGGGTAAGGAACACCGCTCCCAGAATTGCAGAGGGCTTGGTGTGGAACTCGCCGGCAATCGCGTTGACGCAAAAGACGAGGAGAAAGAAGTCGAGGCTATCGAGCGTCCAGCCAAGAAATGCGGCCAGAAAGACATGGCGCTGCGAGCGGGTGAGCCGGCGAAACGGGGCGATAAAGGAAATCGGAACAGACACAGGCGGGAGCATAACAGACCGGCAGGTCACGGCAAACCGGATTCCGAGCTGCGCGGCGGAAGGTTGCGGCATTCGTACCCGGGGAACAGCCGAAAGCCGGAACTGCGGGAAATATATGTTGCAACGACTATGTTGGGTGAAGCATCTTACTGGGTGGACGCGCGTGCTTTGTCGATCTCCATCGGGCTCGAAGAGCCCCTCAATCGAAAGGATATCTAATCTGTGAAACGATTGGCCTGTATTGCTGGCGTTTTGGCGCTCGCTGCACCTTTTGCCGCTGCGCAAAACACGACATGGGTCTCAGACCCTAACCACAGCGAGGTTGATTTCGCAATCAGCCACTTGAGCGTTTCAAAAGTTCACGGCCGCTTTGGCAACGTGAACGCCACCATTCAATTGAATGCGGCAGACATTACGAAGTCGAGCGTGCAGGTCACGATCGGCGTGGACACAATCGATACCGGCGTTCAAGGCCGAGACAACGACCTCAAGAGCGCAAATTATTTCGACGTGGCTAATTTCCCGACGGCGACGTTCACAAGCACCGGCGTGACCAGGAACGGCAACGACCTTTCTGTGACCGGAAACCTGACCTTACATGGTGTTACCAAACCTGTGGTTCTGACGGTGGAGGGGCCGACTGCACAGGTGACAGACCAGCGAAACAGGGTACATTGCGGCTTTTCGGCGACAGCAACGATCAGCAGAACGGATTTTGGAATCGGCGCAAAGGTACCTGCGGCGATGGTGGGCGACGAAGTCAAGCTCACCATCGAGGTTGACGCGGTGAAGCAATAAGGCAAGACTCTGGCTGCATTAGCGCCCGGTATCTTCGCCAATCACTTGATGGATGCGGCGGCGCGATTGGGGGATTTCCGATGGCAAGCCTGAAGACTGAGATCGCACAAAAGTCGCCCTTTTCGAGCATGGAAGAAGAGGCATTTCTGAACCTGGTGCGAACTTCAGATTGCCTGCAGCATGTCTTCCAGCAAAGGATCAGAGGTTTTGGCCTGACGTCGACGCAATACAACGTGCTGCGCATCCTGCGCGGAGCGCAGCCGGACGGGCTTGCCTGCGCGGCCATCGGTGCACGCATGATCGCGATGGAGCCCGACATCACACGATTGCTGGCAAGGCTGAAGCGCCTCAAATTGATTCGCCAACACCGCGACCGGCACGATCGCCGCGTGGTTTGGACGCAAATTTCCGATGCAGGCCTGGATTTGCTGCACGCGATGGATCCCGTGATTCAGCGCATCCCAGTGGAGCTCATGGGGCATATCGGCGGCGCGGCGCTGACGGAGTTGACTCGGTTGCTGGAGTTGGCGCGCCGGTCCTGCGGCGACGCACGCCAGCCGGAATAATTTTGCAACTGAGGGGATCTAGCGAGAATTTGCAGAAGGAACGGGTTCAAGCGAAGCTACGAGGTGACAATCTTTTGAGCCACCGTCTCCTCATCCAGTTCCGATTGGATGATCTTGTTGTGCAGGCAATAGAGTGCCAGTTCCAGCCGGTCTGAAACTCCCAGCTTGTCATAAATCTTGCGCAGATAGTTCTTGATCACCTGCTCAGTGGTGCCCAACTGGAAGGCGATTTCCTTGTTTCGCTTGCCCTGGGTGATGCAGGTGATGATCGACATTTCCTTGGGCGAAAGGCGGGGCTGATTTCGCGGGCTGACGAGCGCAGCCGCCTGAGCGCGATAGGCATCGATGACCCAGTTGACTGACTGGTTGTCGATCCATGTTTCGCCGGCGCCGATGCGGCGCACGCACCTGACGAGCAAGTCGGGCGAAATCGAACGGGAGACGATGCCGCGAACGCCACGCCGGTAGAGTTCCACTGTATGGTTTTCGTCGGATGAGACGGCTTGCACGATGAGTTTCACATCCGGGGCCATGCGCAGAAGCTCGGGGATCGCATTGGCCGTCCCGGCCAGCATGCCTCCCTCTAAAAGCACAATGTCGGTTGGATAGCGCTCGATGGCGGCGCGCAGATTCTCCAGCGAATCGGCCTGAGCAACCACGCGGATGTCGTCTTCAAGAGCGAAGACCTTGCGGATCCCGACGCGATAAATCGCCTGGGAATCCGCGAGTATTACGCGAATGGTCCCCGGCTTAACCGGAGTGTCAATGCCTTCCCCTTCAGGGTTATCGTCGAGGATTTCCATAGTCCGCTGCCGTCAAGCCAACTGAGATCTCACTGCTCCGCAAACCGATAATCATCAATGGTGGCAGCGGCGAGGTGCTCATTATGGCTTGTGGAGCAGCGTACCACACGCCCCGTGCAGTGGACCAGAACATCCTGTGGCGAGCCCAGAACGGATCGGGGCATGCGCATGGAAAAGCGGACGTCGAGCCCGACCGGCAAAGCCTGGTCAAGCGAGAAGAGAACCCCGCTGGCGGAGACGTTGCGAGTCAAACCAGCCATCTCATTTTCACCAGATGAGAGCACCACTGGCAAAGAAAGAGGAAATCGTACCGCGCAGCGAACTTCAGGACGCCCTTGAGAAGCGGCCTGGGCGCCGGACGACTGCGGAGTTTCAGGATCAAGAGCATTCATAGATCGTGCCTGGAAAAGAATGGCTTACGTGCAAATGTACCCAGTTTTGCTGATTTAGCCTACGGCACCAAAGTTTTCAGTCTGGTAACAGCAAAAAGCAATTGCGGTCGAGGGCGGTAACTCGCCAATCTCAGCATGATTTCAGCGCGACTCTTCAAGCTCAAGCCGGCAGGAGATGCTGACCCTTGTCGAGGTGCGTCAGCGCGACATAGCGGCAGATTCTCCCGTTGTCCCTTTTTTGCGCATTTTTGGCACGAATAGGCCGGTTGAGATGCCGCAACCTGAGGGATCTTGGGACGGCAAGGCGAAGATACGTCGAAGCGGCCTGAAGTACCTATGATTTTGTTACCTTGGCGCGGCAGAGATTGGTTACTTATGGGAGAATTTCTTTCTAGTACCACTTTTGTTGTAGCGTCCCTGCACCTTTTGGGTTAGTCTAACAAAGCAAAGTTCTAAGGCGGAGTTGTCACCGCCGGGAGAAAGACTCATGAGCTCGCGCACGTTGGTCGCCCTTAAATTCGGTGTCATTGTTCTCCTTATCGCGTCAGTTTGCTCTGCGAGTGCAGTGCCTTACGGCCCTCTGAGGTTACCACCTCCGAGTATCGCAGCAGCGGTTCCTTACGGGCCGTTGAGGCTGCCACCTCCGAGTATCGCAGCAGCGGTTCCATATGGGCCGTTGAGGCTGCCACCTCCCAGCATCGCAGCAGCGGTTCCATACGGGCCGTTGAGACTGCCACCTCCCAGCATCGCAGCAGCGGTTCCATACGGGCCGTTGAGGCTGCCACCTCCCAGCATCGCAGCAGCGGTTCCTTACGGGCCGTTGAGACTGCCACCCCCCAGCGTTGCAGCAGCGGTTCCCTACGGGCCATTGAGGCTGCCACCTCCAAGCGTCGCTTAAGAAATTCTGTTAACCAGGCAGGGGCCCACCTTAGAAAGGTGGGCCTTTTTGCGTTTTCTGTGCTTCAGAGAAGCGAATAGACTGTTATCAAAAGGCGGCCCGCGCTGGGCATGCTAGTATCCGCAGATCGTTGCGCGCGATGGGTTGGACCCGACGTTCATGAGTATCGATGATCTGATTTGGCTCGTAGCATCTTTAGTAGAGCTTGCCGTCATTGGGATGCTCGTCTACAGGCGTGTCTGGCGGACGTTGCCCGTGTTTTTTTCCTATTGCGTCTGGGATTTGACGAGTAATCTCGCCATTTATGCGATCGGCCGTTACTATCCGGGCGCTGTTTATCACGCCTACTTCGCGCAGACGGCCCTTGATTCCGCACTGCTCTTTTGCGTTTTGGTTGAGATGGCCTGGTCTGTGCTCCGGCCACTTCGAGCCTCTTTGCCGCGAAGCGCGCTTGTGATAGTGGGAATTCTGATTCTGGTGGCCGGCGTAGCGATCTGGCCCTTCGCAGCCCTTCCTGGACTTGCTCACGCTACGTCGAAGGAAGGGCTCCTCATCACTCAGTTGCAACAGACGTCAACGATTCTCAGAATCTTATTCTTCCTTCTGCTCGCCGGCGGCAGCCAGCTATTATCGATCGGCTGGCGCGATCGCGAGCTTCAGGTGGCAACAGGGCTGGGTCTCTATTCCATGGTCAGCCTTACGGTAGCTGTGCTTGATCTACACCAGACAACCGCGTCCCAGGTCGAGCACCTCAATCAAATTGCGACTGGCGGCTACGTCTTTTGTCTCGCGTATTGGGTCTACAGCTTCGCGCAGAAGGAAGCAGAGCGGAGGGAATTCACGCCGCAAATGCGGAGCTTCCTGTTGGCCGCTGCCGGTGCTGCGCGCACCACGCGCGTGGCTATGACCGATTCCCGCAGCGACAAACCGCCAAAGCAAGACAATCGCTGACAAGATTCCGCACCTTTTCTCAGAATTGCGCGAGCAGTCGAGCTACGTCGCGGCGCGCATTGACACGATGGTTGGCATCGGGTTTTAATTGGGGTAGTGGTGAAGGAGTTCACCCTCAACCGCTGTCCTCTTCTTTAAGCCGGACAGATGATGACTCCTGACAGGGAATCCTGTTGCGGAGTCGTATCGCGGCGCGATCCCCGAGTACACACAATAAGGAGCGTTCGTCCATGGCGAATGCATGGGTACTGTCTGCCCTCTGGGTGGGTCTCGCGCTCGTGGCAACATTGCTTGCGATCTGGTTTAAGGTCGCAACAGCTCTTTCCGAGATCATCGTCGGCACTGTGGCACAGCTCATCATTGGGGCATTCATGGGCTCCGGCGGGCTGCTCGCCAGCACCCAATGGATCACCTTTCTCGCCGGAACCGGCGCCATTGTTCTCACCTTCCTGGCAGGCGCTGAACTCGAACCAGCGATCTTCAAGACCAAGTGGAAAGAGGCGGTGCTTGTTGGGCTGGCTGGTTTTATTGGTCCGTTTCTTGGGTGCACCCTGGTCGGACATTACATCCTTGGCTGGAGCATGCGCTCAAGCTGGTTGTGCGGAGTGGCGCTTTCAACGACGTCGGTAGCCGTTGTGTATGCGGTCATGCTGGAACTCGGCCTGAACGTGACCGAGTTCGGCAAGGCCATCCTTGCCGCGTGCTTTGTGAATGACCTGGGAACCGTACTGGCGTTGGGGCTCATCTTCTCGCCCTTCAGCATAAAGACGGTCATCTTCGTTTGCGTCTGCACGGGCCTGTTTGGGGTTCTTCCTTTTATCACCAAATGGTTTTTTGCGAAATACGGCGGGCGGGTTTCCGAACTCGAAACCAAGTACATCCTGTTTCTTCTTTTTGGCCTTGGAGGCCTGGCGGTTTGGGCGGGAAGCGAGGCCGTTTTACCTGCGTACATGATCGGTTCGGTTCTGGCGGGAACTGTTGGCAAGGACCACATGCTGGTCCGCCGGTTGCGGACGCTGACCTTCGGCCTGCTGACGCCGTTCTATTTCATTCGCGCGGGCTCATTCGTCTCGGTCCCGGCGCTCATCGCCGCACCGGCCACGCTGATCATTTTGTTTCTCGCCAAGATGGCGACGAAGACCGCATTCGTTTTTCCAGCCGTGAGGGCCCATCGACATCAAGGGTCAGCCGGCGCTTATTACACCCTGATGATGTCGACCGGCCTGACTTTTGGAACCATCTCGGCGCTCTTCGGCCTTAATCATCAGATCATCACGCAGGCGCAGTATTCATTCCTGGTGGGAGCCATCATCGCCAGCGCAGTGATTCCCACGCTTACAGCTAATACGTTTTTCTTGCCCAAACATCTGCTTCCCCACAAGGCGGCGCACGGGAAGGCTCATGCTGCGCCTGCGCATCCGGCGGTGGAAGAAGAAGGATAAGCGGCGAGGCCGAATGCAAAGGCGAATGGCGGAAGGCGATAAGCTAAATAGGGGGTCAGGCATTGCAGAAATATCTGATGATTGCTGTGGGCGGCGCGCTGGGTTCCATGGCCCGGTACTGGGTTGGGTCGACGATTTCGGGCCGCATGGGAGCCAGGTTCCCTTACGGCACGATGGTCATCAACATGACGGCGTGCGTCATCCTAGGCTTTACGCTGACTTACTTTGGCAAGCGGGCCGACCTGAATCCCGCGTGGAGATTCCTGGTTCCCATCGGCTTTATTGGCGCTTACAGCACCTTTTCGACGTACGAGTGGGAGACACTTGTCGACGATGCGATCGGGTGCTTTTCTGTTGGCGGCGATCTACGCGGCGGGGAGCCTCATTCTGGGCCTTGCCGCCACATGGTGCGGCACGGCGCTGGCCGACCTGCTCTAGGGCCCGCTTACACTACTGGGCCGGAGTTGCAAGTTGCCCACAAAGGTGCTTCAATCGTTCGTTGTTCACCCGGAAGTGGAAGTTCGGCGCGCGCGAGGCGAGTGAATCGAGGGACACGAGCCGAGCGGAGAGAGAACACATGTTGACCACGGGCAAGGCCACTAAAGTCACGCTCTTCCTGAGCGATGGAGCCAAGCACCACCACGTCCCGGTCTATACGAGCATTCTTGATTTTCTCTTTCACAGCGGAATCGCCGGCGCCACCGTGGTGAAGGGGGTTGCCGGGTTTGGCGCCAAGCATCGCATCCATTCCGCGCACATCCTAGAGATCTCGGATCATCTTCCGATCAAGATCGAGTTCATTGAGACGCGCGAAAAGGTGGATGCGGTGTTGCCCGAACTGGAGAAGATGATCGGCTCCGGCTTAATTGAAGTGCAGGAGACCTCGATCATCGTTCCTCCTCACCAGTAGTTCAGTCAGCCGTTGGCAAGCGGCAATCCTTCGCCAACCGGCCCGCAAAACCAATATCGCAACATTCGGCTGGAAAATGCATCTAAATAAGCAGGCGAGGTGTGCCGCGGGAGCGTTTGCTGCGTGCACCGCACCGCAGCACAGGAAATCTGAATCGTCAGCAGCCCGACGGATTTGGGAGCCTTTATCAGTCCGTTGCGCGAGATGGTGCATACTGAACGAGAGAGAACCAGTAACTCTTACCCCAAAGGGAGACCGATGCTCTCAAATTTTCAGAACCGCGTTGTTTTGTTTGTTCTTGTCCTGGTGGCGGGATTCTTCTGCGCGCAAGGGCACGCGCAGTCGGCTCTGCTGATGGAGGAGCCGTACGGCTTTTTTGGGACCCTGAACCCGACCGGGCACAACGCCATCTATTTTGAGCGAATCTGCGCCGAGACTCCGGTGAAGCTGCGGCGGTGCGAGCCGGGCGAACTGGGCGCCGTGATTGCCCGCTATCAGGGGGTGCAGGGGTATGACTGGGTTGCGGTGCCTCTTATTCCTTATCTGTATTCGGTAGAGAACGCCGCCGACGTTCCCGCGCATGTGGACCACGATACGGTGGTGGAACTGCGAAACCGGTATCGCGAAGAGCATCTCCAGATCCTGGCAGCGAATCTGTCGCCGGGCAACCTGGTGCGCGGCGGATGGACACAACTGCTGGGCGCGGCGTACGAGCGGCGGATTTATGCCTTCCGCTTCGAGACGACAGCCGAGCAGGATGATGCCATGATCGAGAAGCTGAATGCGGGACCGAACCGGACCCGCTTCAATCTGCTCTTCAACAACTGCGCGGACTTCGCGCGGGTGGTTCTGAATGGCTACTTTCCACGGACTTTCAGGCGCAGCATCTTTCCCGATGCCGGGATGACGACGCCGAAGCAGATCACATACAAGCTGGTGCGATTTGGGCGCAAGAATCCGGGTGCGGAGTTGACGGTGTTTGAGATTCCGCAGATTCCGGGCTACCGGCGCCGAAGCCACTCCGCCAAGACCGTCGACGAATCGATCGTTACGACGATCTACGCGATCCCGATTGCATTGGCGAACCCTTACATCGCGGGCGGGCTGTTTGTGGACTACCTGGTGCGCGGCAGGTACCATCTGATCCCCAGGAATCCAACGATTCTGGCTCCGGACAACTTATCCGCGTTGACAGCGCCAAGCGCGACCCAAGAGAATTCGGCCAGTGCAGGTGAACAGGCTCCGGGTGCTGTAGCCGCAACGCCAACAGCAACGAGCGCCAATCAGGACCTGCAGGGAGCGAGCGCAGCAAATGAGTGAGCCGCAAAGTTTCAAGAACCATGGACGGTTCGATCCGCCGTATCATTTCTTCCTAACCATCGTTTCGATCGCCAGCATCGTCATCGCGGTCATCTACTGCGTTCACCACTTCTGCTTCAACTCGGTGTGGCTGGTGGTGTTGTCACTGGCGTCGTTGGTATTGCTGTTCCGGTTGCGTACGTACCCGCTGAAGGTGCAGGACCGCGTGATCCGGCTGGAAGAGCGGCTGCGGCTGCAGGCGCTGGCGCCGACGGAATGGCATACGCAGATCTACCGGCTGACGGAAGACCAGTTGATCGCGCTGCGTTTTGCGGCCGACGACGAAGTGGTCGAGCTGGCCAAGCAGGCTCTCGAACACAACCTGAACCGCAAACAGATCAAAGAGCGGATCAAGAGCTGGCGCCCGGACACCTGGCGGGTATGAAAGACAGTGATTAGTGAATAGTGGACAGTGGTCAGGGACCGGCAGAAGCCGTCGTATCTCCGGGCAAGGCCCCCCCTTTGAAGCTGTGCTGTGCAGAACGCCCTGGTTCGAAGCGGGGCGTGCGCGCAAGTGCGTTTGAGGGCCGATTTGGGGTGATAGAGGGTGGTGTTGCCAACAAAAATGGGCGGGAGTCGATAGGAATCGGCACGGTTCTTGGGGTGTTTGTGCTGATGATAAAAAGAGTTAAGCTCACTTGCACTGAAGACAGGGCAGAAATTTTTTTCTTGATTTAATTTCCCCTTCCCAAAGCGGCCGGTCGACGTCCGAAATCGCCCCATCCAAGTAAAGCTTGGAAGGGCACCCGGCGTAGCCAGGGCGGCTAGCGCAGGTTCCGGCGCGAGTCTCGATTCGAAATGTTCCGGACGAATCCCCATACAACTTCAAGCGTGGCGAATTTGCGGAAATCATCGGCAAAGTTGCGCAAAAATAATCGGCATGGAATCAGCGGGTAGGCAGGGTCGGTCGGGCTGGGCCTCTTGGCAGCGCGGCGGAGACGTCGGGCTGGCGGAGAGGATGGTGGTGAGAAGCCGACATGCAGGTACCAGCAAACCCGCCAACGAGTGACGTAACAATAACGAATGAGTCGAGGGGTCGACAGGAGCGGGTTGGCAGAAACTTCCGAGATCCGCCGATCCTGAGTGCCATGCAGAATATCGGAAACAAATTTAGACATCCTGTCGATTTGGCGAAGGCCCAGTCGTCATGGAAGTGAGGCGGTCAACGCCTACAATCCATGACGGAGGACACAATGCAATACTTACTCACGCTTTACACCGATGAGTCCGGCTGGGGCCGGATGACACCCGAGCAGCAGCAACAAGGCAGCGCAGCCTACACGGCTTATACGGAAGCACTGCGAACTGCGGGCGTTCTAATCAATGCAAACCGGCTGCGGCCCTCAGCTACGGCGACGACTCTTCGTACAGCCAACGGAAAGACGCAGGTGCTTGACGGACCCTTTGCTGAATCGAAGGAACAGCTGGCCGGGTATTACCTGATCGAGGCGCCCGACCTAGACGCGGCCATGCAGTGGGCTGGCCGATGCCCTGCCGTGCAGCATGGGGTCGTGGAAGTGCGCTCGATCTGGGCGATGTGACCGCAGAAAGCGAAATTCGACGGCGAGAGTGCGACAAACATGCTGAACCAATCCTTCACGGCGCGTCTCATCCGGAGCCCCAAGCCTGGTGGCTGGACTTACGTCATCTGGCCAGAATCGGCCTCGTTCTTTGGGACGCGCGGATTGGTAAAGGTCAAGGGGACCATTGATGGATGCCCATTCCAAAGCTCGTTTATGGCACTGGGCGACGGCAATCACAAGCTGCCCGTAAAGGCCGAGATCCTGCAGGCGATCGGAAAAGCGCCGGGAGAGACGGTCCGGGTCACACTGCTCGAAAGGATCGATCCGGTGCGCAAGCGGAGAAGCCGAATTTGAGTTGGCAGGAAAATGTGCCATGGTGAATCTCGCAAACGACGATGGCGCCTATGCGGCGGCGGAGGCTGTGGCTCTTCGCAGCCGCGGCAAGCTGATCGCTTACCTGGCGGCGCAATTCGGAGACGTTACAGCCGCGGAAGATGCCTTATCGGAGGCCCTTGTGTCGGCATTGTCGGTGTGGCCGGAGAAGGGCTGCCCCGAGAATCCGGAGGGGTGGCTGCTTACCGCGGCCCGGCGAAAACTCATCGACCAGATTCGCCGGAATCGCGAATCATCGAGCGAAGATGAACCCGAACAGTTGGCCGATGCCATGATCGCGGCCACGAACGACGAATTTCCCGATCGGCGGCTTGCGCTCCTTTTTGCCTGCGCGCATCCGGCAATTGATTCCGCGATTCGCGCACCACTGATGTTGCAGGTGGTTCTGGGACTGGAGGCGGCACAGATCGCGTCGGCCTTTCTGGTTTCGCCGGCAGCCATGGCGCAGCGATTGGTAAGGGCCAAGACGAAGATCCGCGAGGCCGGTATTCCCTTCCGCATCCCGGAGCGCAAAGAACTGCCAGACCGCCTGGAATCGGTGCTGGATTCGATCTACGCAGGCTTTGCCGAAGGATGGGCGGATGCCGCCGGAACCGATCCAGCGCGCAGGGAACTGGCCGGGGAGGCGATCTTTCTCGGCAGGCTGTTGACGCAGCTTCTTCCAGACGAGCCGGAGGCTCGGGGTTTGCTGGCGCTGATGCTTTACGCAGAGGCGCGCAGACCGGCGCGGCGCACGGCCGAAGGAGAGTTCGTTCCCCTGAGGAGCCAGGACAAGATGCTTTGGAATTGGGGGTTGATCGAAGAGGCCGAAGCCGCGTTGCGCCATGCCAGCCGGACCAGGAACATTGGGCGATATCAATTGGAAGCCGCCCTCCAGTCGGCGCACGTTGAGGGCGCCCGCACCGGATCCGTGTCCTGGGCTGCCGTCGTCAGCTTGTACGACGCACTGGTACGGTTGACCAACTCGCCCGTCGCACTCATCAACCGCGCGCTGGCGGTGGCCGAGTTACAAACGCCGGAAGCTGGATTGGAGGCTTTAGAGGCTGCAAGCGCCGACCGGCGGGTGGATTCGTACCAGCCATATTGGGCTGCACGCGCATACCTGCTGGGTCGCACCGGATCGCATGACGCGGCGCGGCACGCATATCAACTGGCGATCGGCCTGGAAAGCGACCCCGCCGTCCGGGAACACCTTCGCCGGTGCTGCGATGATCTCCAGAGCCTGAGTTGATGACAATAGGCCGAATTGCTCATCCGGGCCGTGCTCCGCGTCGGCCCCGAAAAACGCCGTTTTCTCCAACGGTGCTTTTGCGGGCTTTCATGGCCGGAAGCACCTACCCCATGAACCAGACCTGGTGGAATGGCAGGCCGCGCGTCGATCTCTCCGCCAAGCCGGCGCTCATCCCGTTCGTCAACGCTCGGGGTCTTCGAGTTTGTCCTTGACCATCTTCATGAAGGCGGACATGGCGGGAGAGATCCATTTGTCCTTATGCCAGATGATGCGGGTGGCAATGTCGAGAGGCGAGCCGGCCCAGTTGAGCGCTTTGAGATGATGCTGGCGGAGTTCGCGGGCAACGACGATGGCCGGCAAGAGGCCGACACCCATGCCGAGGGAGATGCACTCCTTGATTGCCTCAACGCTGGAAAACTCGGTTATGTTGCCTGGACGAATGTTGGCCAGGGCGAGAATGCGGTCGAGTTTCTCCCGGTAAGCGCATCCCGATTCAGTGAGCAGCAGATTTTGTCCCGCCAGATCGGAAGGCTTTACCGATGCTTTGGATGCGAGCGGATGGCTTGGATCGGCCAGCAGGAAAACCTGCTCGGTGCGCAGGAGGATGGCCTTGATGTTGGCTGAAGGCGTCGAGTCCGACATGGTGATTGCCATGTCGAGCTTACCGGCCTCGAGCTCGAGCGCAAACGGCGTGCTCATGTAGGGGACGAAGATGAGTTCGACGTGGGGAAAGTGGCGGCGGAAGGCGTGCAATACCTGGGGCAGGCGATAGGTGAGGACACTCTCCGGAGCGCCGATGCGCAGCGGACCGCTCGGCTCGGCGCCGGTCTCGATGGCGCGCTGACCCTGGTCCATGGCGGCGAGGGCCTGCGACGCGAAGGGCAGGAAATTGCGGCCCGCGTCAGTGAGTGTGACGCGGCGACCCAGGCGATCGAAAAGCGGAGTACCGAGCTCCTCTTCAAGCGCCTTGATCTGCGCAGTTACGTTGGACTGCACGGTGTGCACCTTTTCAGCGGTGCGCGTGAAGTTCAACTCTTCAGCGAGCGTGCGAAAGATCTGTAGCTGGCGGACTTCCATATTTCAATCTCCAATACCGATCCAATATATCACACCAATCTATTGGACAGATACACAGTCCTGATCCAGACTGAAAAACAGGTCGCGGCAGAGTGGGAGAGCACGAAGGTTTCCCGAGTTCACAGACGCTCTGTCGCGGAACAGCACTGGAGGGACTCACTCGTATGAATCGCATGACTGCAATCGCGCTCCTCGCAATAGCAACCTTGATGACAGCCGGAAGTGCCAATGCACAGAGGGATGTGCTCAAGGTCAACGTCCCATTCAACTTCACGGTCAACAGCACCCTTTTGCCGGCCGGGAACTACACGGTCGAATTCGATTCCATGCTTCCCAACACGATTGACATCCAAGACCGGACGAAGAGCGTTAGGGCGAGGGCCTATGTCCTGCGCGGCTCAATCGACGCTGGGAGAGAGGACCGGCTCATCTTCCACAGGTATGGCAGCGAGTATTTTCTGAGCGAAGTTGGCTTTGATTCCGCATCGGATGGAGTTTCCTTGCCCTTAACAAAGCTCGAGAGACAGGCCGGAGAAGGGGGCCGGAAAGAGGACCTGGCTTTCATAGCGGGTCATTAATCATGCAGGGGTTGCGCCGCGGAACGCACCGGGGAAAGCGCCGTTGCGGTCGCTCGCTCCGCTCAGGATGAATATGCAAAGGGCGGGGCAGGCGAGAGAGACAACGGGCTACTTCTGCGGCGTAGCCCCGGCGCCGGAATCCGCGGCATCGGAAGCAGACCCGGCGCCGAGTTCGTGGTCGAGCTCGTGCTCGTGGCGATAGTGGTCGACGGGCATCTTGCCGTCCCACCAGGCCCAGTTCATGGGGTAGACGTCGGGATCGAAGAAGACCTGATAGAAGTGCCAGACGAGGATGGCGAGTGTGGCGAGGATCGCCTCGTAGAAATGGACGGCGGTGGCCACGTCAACCCACCAGCGGGCGAACAGGTCGCCGACCCAGACCTTTGCCCAGATCATGATGCCGGTGAGGCCCATGAGAGCCGTGCCCCAAACCAATGCCCAGTACTCGGCCTTTTCAGCGTAAGTGAAGCGACCGTATTTCGGCTTCACTGCGCTGAGGCCGAGGTAGTAGCGCATGGCGGCCCATGCGTCGAATGCGTCTTTGGGGCGGGGCGCGATGTCGCGCAGCAGGCGACGGCCTTCGCGCGCCGCGGCCAGATAAAAAACGTGATAGATTCCGGCGGCGATCAGGATGACTCCCGCGACGCGATGGATGATTCCGCGCAGGTTCTCGCCCATTCCCAGGGTGTGGGCGAACCATGTGTCAGGGAACTTGAGCGCGAAGCCGGTGATGACGAGAATGATGAAGCTCGAGAGCAGCACGAGGTGCTGCCAGCGCTGATTGACCGTCATGCGCGTCATGAACGGGTTCATCATGCGGCGGCGGGCGACGGCTTTCGCGCGCCAGATGATGGCGTTGTGCAGGAACATTGCGCCGATGACGAGGAGGATGAGGGGAATATAAATCCAGCGCACCCAGCGGACGGCGACGGAGTCGATGTCGCCAGACCGCGAGCCGGACTGGAGATGGACGGGCGTGCGGGTGAACTTTTGCGTGACGCCCTTGTGGCACTGGCCGCAGGTCGAGTCGAGATTGGCGCGATTGATGGTGGAGTGGGGATCGCTCGAAGGGAGAATGTTATGCACGCCGTGGCAACTGGAGCAGTTGGCGGCGACGACGGAACCACCTTCGGCGGCGAGGCCGTGATAACTGTCGAAATAGCTGGTGACGCGGTTCGAGGGGACACCGAATTCCTGCGAGAGGCGCACGCCCTCGTGGCAGCGGGCGCAGATGTCGCGCGAGACGTTTTGCTCGGCGACAGGCGAGTTGGGGTCGGTGTGCCGCTTGATGGAGTGAATGCCGTGGCAGTCAGTGCACGTCGGGGCGAGCATGTTGCCGCGCGCAATCGCCTGGCCGTGAATGCTCGCGGTGAAAGTATTGGCGACGTCGGTGTGGCACTTGCCGCAGGTGGACGCTACGGCGACTTTTGAGATGGGCGACTTAGGGTCGCTGGCGGGAAGAATCTGGTGGACGCCGTGGCAATCGGTGCAGACGGCGGCCTTCTGCGAGCCGTTGGCGACGGCGCGGCCGTGCACGCTGGACTGATAGGAGAGGAAGGGCTGCGCGGTTTCGCCATTCGACTCCATAAGGAATTTTTGCCCGTGGCAGCGGCCGCAGGTGACGGGAATATTGCTGCGATTGACGGAGGATTTGGGGTCGTCGCCGGAGACGATGGCGTGGACGTCGCCGTGGCAATCCTGGCAGCTTGCGGGGATTTTGCCGGAACCGGTGACCCGTGCGTGAATACTATGCGCGTAACCCTGGCCTTCATCTGCATGGCACTGGTCGCAGGTGATTTTTTTCGGAGGCGTGTCGTGGGCGAGGCTTTTGACGTCGGCGTGGCAATCGACGCAGGAAAAAGTGCCGTGAACGGAGTGCTTGAACTTGCTCTGGTCGACGGCGATGCTGTGGCCGTCGCTATCGGTCATGCTGGCGTCGCCGTGGCAGGTGAGGCAGTCGGAGTCCCTGAGCTTTTGCGCGGAGATTGGGGAGGAGGCCCAGGCAAAACAGAGAAAAGCGAACGTAAGAGGTGCAAGCCGGCGAACAAGGTCCACGCTTTGAGGAGACGCTTTGGCGGGAAAACGTGCCGTGATAGGAGTCACAGAGACAGCTATTCGCTATTAGCCATTAGCTTTCAGGTGATGGATGAGGGCTAGTCCGTGCGATTCCACCCTTGCGGCAAAGGCGCAGCAAGGATGGGGCACCCATTCCTAGCGCGAGAACAAGATGTCGGAGTGCTAGTGGAAATACGCGGTCAGCGTGAGCACCAGCAGCGTGAGGCCGATGAAGATGGCGATGGTTCCGACGACTTTAGAGAAGTTGAGCAGCCAGAGCGGCGGAGCGATGCCGAGGCGGGATTCGGCTTTGCCTTCTTTCATCATGCGCTGATATTCGAGCGGGCGCTTGTGCTTGAACTCGTCTTCGCTTTCGACGCCGGTGAAGATGACCATGTCCATGGGGAAACTGTCGGGGCGCAGGTGAGTGTTGACGAAGTGGATGGAGAAGATGAAGAGAATGGCGAGCAGGCCTTCTTCACTGTGAATGACCAGGACGGCGTTCAAGGCCCAGCCGGGCAGGAAATGCGCGAAGAACGGCGCGAACCACATCGCATAGCCGGAGAAGCCGATGACGATCATGCCCCAGAAAACGGCCCAGTAATCGAATTTCTCCCAATAAGCGTAGCGCTCAAATTGCGGCTTGGGGCCGAGGCCGAGGAACCAGCGCATGTGGCCGAAGAGGTCCTTGACGTCTTTCCAGTTGGCGACCATGGAGGTTGAGCCCCAGAAGATTCCTTTTTCGCGGCGGAGGAGGCCGCGCTGGAAGACCTCTTTGACATGAATGAGGAAGGCGATGGTGAGAACGATGGCGCAGAGCTTGTGCAAGAAGAGAATGGCGCCGAATCCGCCAACGCCGGCGGCGAACTTGCGCGCCCAGAAGCTCTCGCTGAAGCGCATGACGAGGCCCGTGGCCGCCAACCCGAGAAATGAAGTGAACAGGGCCGCGTGCATGTAGCGCTGCTCTCGCGTGAAGCGCACGAAATAGCGAGCGTTTGCGGAGGCGGGGGCCGCGGCGCTTTCGGTTTGAGGTTGGACTCGCTCAGAGTCAGGCATTCTTTCCTCCATTTGAGGCTTTGCTCTTGACCTGGCTATAGCGCGAGCGAATGAGCCACAGGATGGTGTGAATCATGAAGAAGGTGAGCACGCTGGCCAGCAGCAGGTTCATAAAGAGCCGGACATAGTAAAGCCCTGGACTCAGCTTGCGATCGTGCGCGTTGGCGTGGGGCTGATATTGCACGAAGCTCAGGTTGGCTCCGGCATGGCAACGGCCGCAGGTGGCGACCAGGTTGGCCTTGTTGATGGGCGAAGCAGGATCGGAGGCGGGCCGCACGTCGTGGGCTCCATGGCAATCCCAGCAGCGGGCAGTTTCAACGTAGCCGCCGAGCGAGCCCAATTGCGAGTGGAAGGTGTCGCGGTAAGTGGAGAACTTGTCCTTGTGGCAGTTGCCGCAGATCGGCGTGGACTGCATGCGGAAGGCCGATTCCGTGGGTTGCAGGATGGCGTGGGCAGTGTGGCAATCGCTGCAGACCGGAGCGTTGAGGTTGCCGCCGGCGACGGCTTTGCCGTGCACGCCCTGCTCGTAGTCGGCTTCGATTTTGGCGTGGCATGTGCCGCAGGTTTTGGGAATGTTGGATTTGTAGGTCGGGCTCTTCGGGTTGGTGTGGCTGAGGATGTTGTGCGAACCGTGGCAGCTTTGGCAGTTGGCTGCGACCAGCAGGCCTTCCTTGCTGAGCGCGAAGCCGTGAATCGAATCCATGTAGAGCGGGTAGACGTTGGGCAGGCCGTGCTTCTTGGCGAGATCGGGGCTTCCGTGGCATGTGCCGCAGGTCTTGGGAACGTTCAGCGGGTAGACGTTCGATCGCGGGTCGTCTTTAGGAAAGATGTAGTGGGCGACGCCGTGGCAACTGGTGCAGGGGTGGTCTGACGCGTTTGCGTGAACGCTGCCGGAGAGGCTGGTGGCCTGATCGGCGTGACAGGTCTTGCAGTCGACAGGCGCGATTTTGTCGGGGTGAGGATAGGCCTTGATGTCGGCGTGGCAGTTGGTGCACTGCAGGCTGCCGTGAATGCTTGAGCCGAATTTCTGGCCGTCGACGGCGATGCTGTGGCCGGCGCTGTCGGTCATGGTGGCGTCGCCGTGGCAGGCAAGGCAATCAGCCTGTGCGCGAAGAGCCATGGGCGCGAATGCAATGGCGAGAACGGCAACGCCGACCGCAATGATTCCGTTACGAGAGCTCAATCGTGCTCGTTTCCGTGCGGCGTAACTCATCCTGCCGTCTTCTTTCCCCAGGCAAAAGTGGATTGACCACGAGTTTCCTGGTCTCGTACATCCAAGTCCACTGCGGTTGGGGAATCAACGAAAACGCAGAGGCCACACTCCAGAGATGCGCTTTTGAGGGTGATGCTGGCAGTGATAGGTGTCACAAGCGAGACGATATAGATCACAAATACGGATTTCAGCGGTCAGCTCTCGGTGATCAAACGCGTGGCCGCCGGGGTGATGTGGGTCACATGCCGTCGAGAGTCGGGTTAACGACAATAGAAGCGCAAAGCGGTTCCACGATTGCTGTACGCCGAAAGAGCGCCGTTGCGCGACATTTTCATCGCGAAATGGCCGGCGTATTTGAGTACGCCATGCAAATCGCGAAACAGCTTTGCTTGAGGAGGCCCTTGATGGCCACAGTTGCGGGCACAGTTGCGATTCCTGAAACGAAGACGATGCTGACGCTTCCCGGGGATGCGGTGCGGCAGATTCAATGGCGGTTTAGCGATCGGTTCGATTTGCAAATGCTGGTTGCATCGGCGCGCGGCGTTGCGCGGGGAACCGTGGCGCGGCTGGTGGCCGGGGGCGAACGCAACACGCACGAATGGACCAAGGCGAAAGACGGGATGATGGACGCCTTTGATCGCGCGGGAATCACGGCGGCGTTTATGGAGCCGGAAGAAGGCGGATTCATCGTTGGGCCGAAGAACCTGGCGCTGGGACTGGCGGCATTCGAGCTGGCGTGGGTAGATGGCGGCGCGGCGACGGCAAGCCTGGCTGGGTTCTTGGCGTTGTCGCCGATCCACGAACGCGGCACGGCGGAACAAGTGACGCGCTACAAAAAGCTGGCAGCTCCGCCGCAGGCGGGTGAGGAACGCAAGCCCTGGCGCGGAGCGTTTGCGCTGACCGAGCCAATTCCGTATGTGGGCGTGGACACGGGAATGCTGAACGGCAAAGTGCGCCTGGCGGAGTGGAAGGACGGCGAGGAGCCGTGGCTGCAGGTGGGCAAGCGCGGCCGGTTTATCACGGGAATTGCATTTGCAAATTTTGTGACGGCGGCGGTGAACTCCGACGACGAGCGCATCAAGGGCAGCTGCGTCGTGATCCTGGAGGAGACCGACGAAGGCACGTTCGACCGCGGCACGGCGACCAAGAAACTGGTGCACCAGCTTTCGTCCACGGGTGACCCGGTCTTCAATTTGAAAGTGCCGGCGAGCCGCATTGTCGGCGGATACACGGTGAAGGACGGCGTGATCGTGCCGAACTTCAACCACACCGAAATCATTGATGCGGTGTTCCGGCGGACGCGCGTGCCGGTTGGGTTGATGACGGCGGCCAAGCTGCTGTCGGCGGCAGAGCCGGTGATTCGCTATCAGCGGCAGCGTTTCCGCGGTGCCGAAGGAGCGAAGCCGGGATCGGTGCGCTACGAGCAGGGCATCCAGCAGCGGGAAGATGCGCTGCATCGTCTCGTCGACATCTGGGCGACTGGTGAAGCGGCGGCCTCGATGGGTTTTGCGGCGGCGCGGCTCTTCGACGAACTCGATCCGCTGGAAAAACAGAAGACGGCGATGCTGAAGGAGCGCGGCATCAGCGGAGGCCGCGCGGAGATGAAGGCGCTGAAGGAGAGCGAGGAACGCGCGATCGAGCTGACAAAGCTGAAGGGCAACAGCGCGCGGAGGGCAGAGCTCGAAGCCGATCCGCTGGTGCAGTACGTGTTGAAGGACGCCGAGGCCAACGTCTTGTGCCCGGCGACGAAACTATGGAACACCGGCCACGGCGCAAACATGATGCGCGAAGCTGTGAGCTTGATGGGCGGCTACGGCATTACCGAGGATTGTCCGGGCTTCCTTGCCAACAAGTGGATGGATGCGCAACTCGAGGCAACGTATGAAGGGCCTGAAGCGGTGCAGCGGCGCCAGTTGACGGTGACGATGACCAGCGAGGTCTTTCTTGCGCAATTCGCCGCGTGGACTGGGGAGATGCGGCGCATTGCGTCCACACATCCCGGGACCGGCGCGTGCACGTTGGCGTCGGCGATGAAGCTGTGGGCATGGACGCTCAATTATCTGCAAAAAGCCACCGATCCGGAGGGCGGCAAGCTTTATCACGGGCAGCGCCAGGGCGTAACGTTTGCGCTGGCCGATGCGCTGAGCTGGCTGATGGCGTCGCGCTGTCAGATTCTTGACGTGCTTGAACTGGAGGCGCGCGGAGCAGTGGACGCAGTGGCGGCGGAAGGTTTGGCCGGGACAGTGCAATTCCTCAGCGACTTGTGCCACACGCAAGCGGCGCAGGCGTCAGGTGAAGTGTCGCGCATCTGCGCGGAGCTGGTCTTCGGTTACAACCGCCATCCCTCGTGGGATGAGGCGGAACATCGCAGTTGTTTCCTCGCTGCGGAACTCGAAGAACTGGAAGAGACGATGCCCGGCATCATGGCGATGGCCGTCGATGTTCTGGCTGCCGACGGCAGTCATCCCGCCAAAGCGGGACCGTGCGCGGGCTGCGCGGGATCGAGCGAGTTTCTGCGGCTGCAGAGCAAGCTAACCACGTGCCTGACCGGCTCGCGGCTGGCCAAGGATCGCGCCGCGGAAACGGTGAGCAAAGTTATGATTCCCGAGGCGCTTGATTATCCCGCGGCAGGAGCGGCATGAGCTCGGCTCCACAACCCATTGAAGTTGACCGGCAGACGATGGAAGTTGACATCGTGTGCGCAGGATTTGGCCCGGCGACAGGCGGATTCCTGACCACGTTGACC
This sequence comes from uncultured Acidobacteriaceae bacterium, assembly GCA_963835355.1. Lineage (GTDB taxonomy): Bacteria > Acidobacteriota > Terriglobia > Terriglobales > Acidobacteriaceae > Telmatobacter. The sequence goes on from CAWIFE010000008.1 coordinate 919,491, forward strand.
CGAGCGTGGAGCGAGAACCCTGCCGACCCCGCGTTTCAAAGCAAAGTTGCGCCAGGCATGCCGCTGCAGGTGATGTGCTACGAGCGCGCCGACGATCTGGCAGCGGGAGTGAGCGGCGTAGTCACCCGCGGCGAAGCGATTCGCACAAGTTTTCCCGCGCTCAATCCCGCTGAAATTCCCATGGCCGCGATGGTGAAAGAAGAGCGGGTCTTTTACTTGCTCGATCCGATTGGGGCGAGGCACTCCGCGCTTTTGCGTTTTGGAGATTTTTTTCTTGGTCTTGGACGGAAGTGGTGGATTCGCGACGATGCGTTCGAGCTCCCGTGGACCCCAGCGTTCCTGCACAAGCACGACGGAATGGTCTTCTCCATCGGCCAGTTCATCCAGTGGGTGGGATCGAAACTGATGGCCGACGGGCTCGCGCAGATTTGGCCGGGGACGCCGGTAAGCAGTCCCATCTTTGCCGAGACAGCGGACCAAGCGCGAAGAGGTGTCGCTGGGCTTCGCCTTGCCGATCAGGGAGTGGACAAGCACGGCATTCCGGCCGATGGATACATGCCCGGCATGGATGTGCGCGCGAGGCTGACCGTTGTGGGCGATGGGCCCGTAGGCGCGGTGGGACAGAAGCTTGATGAGCAATTTGGCTTGCCGGCAGGTCACGCGCGGCGTGAGTGGGCACTGGGCATGAAGATGGTGATCGAACTGCCGGAAAATTCTGGGCTGGAGCCGGGGACAGTGTGGCACACATTCGGATTTCCGGAGCCGGAGATCTTCGGTTTCCTCTACGTTCACCCGGAGCGGCTGGTTTCGGTGGGGATTTTTGTGCCGTCGTGGCTGGGCAATCCGCAGCGCACAGCTTATCGGTACCTTCAGCACTTCATTCAGCATCCGTTGCTTTGGAGCCACCTGCAGCACGGAACCATGCGCTCATGGGGAGCCAAGTCGCTCGAAGAGTCGGGCAAACGCGGCGAGCCGTTTCTTACCGGCGACGGATTCGCGCGCATCGGCGAGGGTTCCGGGTCGACCAACATGCTCACCGGATCGGGCGTGGACGAGGCGTGGACGACGGGCGTGCAACTGGGCGAGGCAACGCTGGAGCTGCTGCGCGCGGACAAGCCGTTCACGCAGGAAAATCTGGCGGCGACGTATGAAACGCGACGTCGCGCAAGCTGGGTGGAGCGCGGAGCGAATGAAGCGGAGAACGCGCGCAATGGATTTCATGGAGGATTTGTTCGCGGGCTTGTGGGGATGGCGTTGGCGGGGCTCACTGGCGGGCGTCTCACACTGCCGGCGAAGATTCCACCGGCGCCAAAACAGATTCGCCGGTTCGCGAGCGACATTGCGGGCGGCTTGTCGGTCGAGCAAGCCGCGAAGGTAGCCCTCGACTGCGCGCGGCCGCTGCACGATGCGTTGATGAGCGCGCGCGGGTGGCCGGAGATTGCATTCGATGGGCGGCTTCTGGTTACGCACCAGGATGCGCTGCTGCTCGGCGGCAAGGTGCAAGCCATGCCGGGATTCGCGGACCATGTGGTGTTCCTCGACCGGCGGCGATGCGTTGCGTGCCAGGAGAAAACATGCATTGCCATGTGCTCGGGGCAGGCCCTCACGCTGGGCGATGACGGCGCGCCCGATTTCGAGCGCGAGAAGTGCGTGCATTGCGGCGCTTGCCTGTGGAACTGCGCGCAGTCTTCTGACGGCGAGCGGGGCAACATTGAGTTCGCGGCTGGCTCGGGCGGCTTACACTCAGCGGAAAACTAGAACATAGCCAGCTATCGAGGAAGGATTATGTCCAACGCACTGCATATCGTTGTTTGCGCGGGGATTGTGCCTGATCCGCTGCAGACGCTGGAACCGACTACGGGGCCGAGTGGTCCGGGGATCAAGAACGAGATGGTGTTGCCTGCGGTGCTCGATCCATGGGCGGCGAGCGCGCTGTACGAGGCGGCAAACCTGGCCGCGAAGCAGCCCGGCAGCAAGGTCTGGCTCGTTTCGCTCGGGCCCAAGGCCAAGCTGCAACAGGTGATGATGAGCGTGGCACAAAAGGTGAGCTTTGAACTGGTCCCGATCGACGGGCCAATCGGCGGATTCCCCGATGCGCAGGCGACGGCAGCGGTGCTGGCGGACGCGATTGCCGCGATTCCGGGACTGGAGCGTGAGCGGCTGCTGCTCTTCGGCGGATGGGAGTCGGCGACGCGGGGCGCGGGCGTGACCCTGCAGCTTGTGGGCGAGCGGATGGGGATCGCGGACCAGTTTCAGGGCGTGGACCAGATCGAGTTGCGCCCCGACGGATCAGATGCCGGGTCGTTTGAAGTGCTTGAGCGCGTGGAAGGCGGCAAGCACCAGGTGAGCGTGTGTGCGGGCGCGCCCGCGGTGCTGGGCTGGGCGACGGGCAATCTGGCGGAGCCGCGCAACAATCCGCAGGTGGGCATGGCGAACATGCGCGTGATCATGCCGGCGCTGCAGAAGGCAAAGGCGGCGGCGCTCGAAGGAAATGGATTGCACTACGTTTCGGTGAGCCTGCCGAAGCAGCAGCGGACCACACGCGTCGAGAAAAGCATGAGTACTGACGAAATCGCGGCAGAGATCGTCGAGTGGATCGGAGAGAAGTAATGGAATCGGTTCTCGTACTGACCCATGCGGATGAAAGCGGCGCGGCGCTGAGCAAGGCGTCGCTGGAATCGGTGACTGCGGGCAGGGAACTGGCGTCGCGGCTGGGCGCGGAGCTGATGATCGGCATCGTCGCGAAGCACGCGACCAGCGCGGCGGCGCAAGTGGCAGGCGCGGCGTCGAGAATACTAGCGGTGCAAGGCGAGCCGTTCGCGCAGGCGCGCTTTGCCAGCGACGCGGTGGCGTGCGAGGCGTTGTGCCGCGCGGCGCAGGCGACCATTGTGCTGGCGCCCGAGAGCTCGCGGTTTGCGCGGGTGATGGCCGCGGTTGCGCATCGAGTGGGCGGCGTCATTGACACGCACATTACGATCATCGGCGGCGCGGAAAGCGTGGAAGCAACGCGGTGGTTCTACCGGCAGCGGATCGAGGCAGTCGTGAGCCGGGAAAAGCGGCCTTGGTTTCTGCTGGTCGATCCTGGTACGCACGCGCCTTACGCCGAGGCAGGAGCAAATGGGGCCCTTGCTGGTGGCGCGGCGCAAGTGGAGGAGATTGCGATTGCGGTGGATTTGCCGGCGATGCGAACGCAGGTGACAGGATTTCGCTCGCCGAAAACCGATCAGCAAACGATTCGCCCGGATGCGAAGCTACTTTTTGTCGCGGGAGCAGGCTGGACAAAGAAGCAGCCAGACGGGCAGATTCACGTGGAGCAGGCGGGCGAGCTAATTCTGAATTTCCTCGTGGTTTCGGGCGCTTCGCTCGGCAGCAGCAAGTCTCTCGTGGACCAGGGCGGAGAAGGGAACTCTGTTCTTCCGTTTCTTACACATCTCAATCAAGTCGGTCAGACGGGTTCGACGCCGCGCCATGCGAAGGGACTTTCGACCTGCTGCCACGGCGAGGAACCGCATGTCGTCGGCTGGCGATTCGTCGGCGAGCGCCGAGCCGTTTCGCTCGATCCGAATTGCGGATGGGCGCGCGGCAAGGCAGACGTAGTCTACGTGGCGGATGCATTCAAGGTGATGGCGAAGGTCAACGAGCTGCTCGAAGAAGCAGGTTCCAGCTCATAGCGACTGGTTGCTAGTCAAATCTCGATGGGAGTGCGGTTGGGGGATTTCCAGGCTCGATGCGAACCGATGCGTCGAGGATGAGATAGCTCGCCAGTCGGCCGTTCTGTTGCCGGAAAGCGCGATTCACAGGACTCCGATTCCATTGTGTTAGGTTGGAAATTTGGGGTAAAAAATACCATGAAACCGATTACTGAATTCATCAAGCATCACTATCGTCATTTCAACTCCGCGGCTCTGGTGGATGCCGCCGAAGCCTACAACAAGCTGCTGGCCGAGGGCGGCAAAATGTTTGTCACGATCGCCGGCGCGATGAGCACGGCGGAGCTGGGGCTGAGCCTGGCTGAGATGATCCGGCAGGACAAGATTCATGGGATTTGCTGCACGGGGGCGAACCTGGAAGAGGATGTGTTCAACCTGGTGGCACACAATTTTTATGAACGCGTCCCCGGCTACCGCGATTTGACGCCGGCCGATGAAGCTGCGCTGCTGGCGCGGCACATGAACCGCGTGACGGATACGTGCATTCCCGAGATGGAGGCGATGCGGCGGATCGAGAACGAAGTGCTGGCGGAGTGGGTGAAGGCGGACAAGGCCGGAGAACGGTGGTTCCCGCACCAGTTCATGTACAAGATTCTGCTGTCGGGGGTGCTCAAAAAGAGTTACCAAATCGATCCCAAGGATAGCTGGCTGTTGGCGGCGGCGGAGAAGAACCTGCCAATGTTTGTGCCGGGCTGGGAAGACGCGACACTGGGCAATATGTACGCCGGCCACTGCATCACGGGCGACGTGAAGAAAGTGCACACGGTGCGGACGGGCATCGAATACATGATGGAGCTGGCGGAGTGGTACACGGAGACGACGAAGAAAACGCCGCTCGGTTTCTTCCAGATTGGCGGCGGAATCGCCGGCGACTTTCCGATTTGCGTGGTGCCGATGCTGCACCAGGATTTGCAGCGCGACCATGTGCCACTGTGGGCGTACTTCTGCCAGATTTCGGATTCGACGACGAGCTATGGGTCGTACTCGGGCGCGGTGCCGAACGAGAAGATCACGTGGGGCAAGCTGGGCGCTGGTACGCCGAAGTTCATTATTGAGAGCGACGCAAGCATCGTGGCGCCGCTGGTGTTTGCGTATGTGCTTGGGTGGTAGTGCAGGAGCTTCTAGCTACTAGATATGATGGTGGGTCGGCGAGTGCGGAAGAATTGCGTGGATGACGTGCTTAAGAATATGAAGAAGCGAATGCTGTTCGGCGTGGTGGCAAGCCTGCTGTTAGCGGCGGCGGTTGCAGGTGCAGCGCAGGATCAGGGAGGGTGGTACGCGGCGAGCACGACCGCGACGTCGATTACGGGTGACATTGCGATTTCCAAAGACAGAGTTTCGATTGACTTCATCTCGTATCCGCTGGCGTCGATTCGGACATTGAAACCGGTGGAAGTCAGCGCAGTGTTCGACGCGGATGTGAACGCCGGGATAAGCGGGGCCCTTTACCGGCTCAGAGTGCCGGCGCGGCAGCGATTCCTGCACAAAAACACTCTTTGCGGGGACGAAGACACGCAATGGATGGCGACATACGTGACGGGGAAGACGCTCGAAGTGGCGTTCTTCTCGGGGGACGATATGCCGGTTTTTGCGTTCGATGCGATCTCGAAGTCGACGGACCTGTGCGGGACGTTTGCGTATTCCCGATAGCCGGTAGCTAGTAGCCGCTGGCTTGGTGCAAATGCGAGAAGTGTGTGGGCACTCGCCATCGCGACATTCACTGGCCATGCATAGCGCGGCGATAAAATGCCTTATGTCTTTCCGTCGAGGCAGAGGCGCCTCCGTCAGCGTGGTGCTGATCTTTGTTGGAGCGGCCCTTTGGCCTGCCCGCGTGAATACACCTGTCCCGGCAAGCTTGCCCTTGGCACAGATTCTAGTGTTGATGGAGCATCACGACCAAATTCAGCGGGAGGGATTGAAGCATTACCGGGCGGTGCGGCAATACCATGTCGAGTACCGAGGACTTGCAAACCTCGAGGCGCGGATGGAAGTCGAGGTCGACTTTGACGCCGCTTCCGGGAAAAGTTTTCGCATTGTGTCTCAAAGTGGTTCGAAGATTCTTGGGGAGAAAGTTCTGATGAGGGCGATGGACAGCGAAAAAGAGGCCTCAGAGGACAGAGAGGCGACCGCGTTGACGCCGGCGAATTACCGGTTCCAGTTGCAGGGGAGTGAAAGCGTGAATGGGCGCCCAGCCTACATCCTGAGTGTTGAGCCGCTGAAGGACAGCAAGTTTCTGTATCGAGGCAAGATCTGGGTGGATGCGACGGACTTCGCGGTAGCAAAGATCGAGGCTGCGCCGGCGAAGAATCCATCGTTCTGGATTTCGCGGACGCTGATTCGATATTCAAGCGCGAAGACGGGAAACTTCTGGCTGCCGCAACGGAGCTTGAGCGAAAGCAAGATTCGAATCGGAGGTACTGCCGTGCTGAATATCGATTACGGCGCTTACCAGATCAATTGGGATAAGACGCATCCGGGTGGCGCAGACTGACCCAAGCCGGTCATCGCTTCGAGATCGCAATGAACGGGCCATTCAACTCCGGGCCGCCGCCTTCAAATGCAGCCTGACCCAATGCAGGCAAGCCAATCTCCCATTTGGGTCCTTCGAGTTCCGGCATGGGGCTCGCCTGGAACAGCTTCTTGCACATGTGAGCGGTCCAGCGAGCCCACCGTTTTGACTTTTTCCGGCGAGCGCTGTCAGTGGAGATGCCGGTGCCTGCATACATCTGCCGGTAGAGCTTGGAGAGGAAGATGAAGCCGAGGCGGGCGCGCAGAGTCGGCGTGCACGCGGACCGTTCCCAGATGGCTCCCCAGGCGTAGAAGCGGTCCCACACTTTTTGCGTGCGCTCACGAATCTCGTCGGAGCTCATGGTGGGATGCGGGGTAAACATTTTGGGGCGCACTTCAGTGGGAATCAACCAGTAGCGAGTGATGGGCACGTCGCCCACCATCATTGGATCGACGGCCTGTTCCTTTTCCCAGCGGCCGAAATCGACGGTGCCGGGGAACGGAGTCATCATGACAAATTGGGCGAAGGTGACGCCGGCCTTGATTGCCATTTCGACCGTGGCAGTGAAGGTTGCGGGACGGTCAGTGGGCAGACCGAAGATGAATGAGCCCAGGACATGAACCCCGTGCTGCTTGAAGGTCTGGAGTTGTTTGGCAAGGGCCTCGCCCGAGTAGTTCCAGTCCTTATAGACGGCCTTCAATCCCTCCGGAGTCACCGCTTCGACGCCCACGAGCGCGCCCTTGATGTTGGCCTTGTGCATGGCGTCGAGAAAGCTTCCGTCTTCGCCCGCCTCCATTGTCATTTGCGTAAAGAAAACCATGTCCTTGGGCAGCTTGGCCAGCTCTTCCATGAGCTGAAGGCGCTCATTGCGAATGGCGGTGAGCTCGTCGAACTTGGCGGTGTTGCCCTGTTCGCGGGCGAGGCGCAGATCGGTAAAGGTGACGGGGTAAAAGTTGTCGTCGGCCAGGGCGATGAAGCGGAATCCGAGGCGGCGCAGCGCGATGATTTCGTCGACGACATTTTGGAACTTCCGCTGGCGGGGCTTCTGTCCATCGGTGCGCCAGACGCTGCAGAAGGAGCAGTGCTTGGGACAGCCGCGAATGGTCTGCACCGAGGCCCACATGTATTTTTCGGGATTCATGAGGTCCCAGCGAGCGGACAGGAATTCGTTGCCCTCGATGCGGCCGCCTTCATAAACCTTCTCAGGCTTGCCGGCGAGGCAATCGGTGACCACCTTGCCCCAGGCAAGATCGCCGTCACCCTTCACTACGGCGTGGGCTTCGCCGCGTTCGAGCGCCTCCTCAGGAAACAGCGTGGCGTGAATGCCGCCATAGACGACCCACGCACCGCGCGCACGCGCCATGCGGCCAACCGCATATCCACGCAGCGCATTACCGGTGTGCACGCTGATGCCGACGATGTCGCCCGGCTCAATCGACTCAGGCACAATTTGCTCGAGCGACTCATCGACGAGAATCGGATCTCCGACAGAACTCGGTGTTGCGGCTGCAAGGACGAATAGCCAACGCGGCGTGATGACCGCTGTACCAAAGGAGTTGTCGCTGGGATTAACCAGATGAACGCGCAATCTTTCCAACCTTTCGCCGTACTAGTGCGGTTGGCCTCACAGCGATTGCGGGGTTGCCGAAATGCGGGGGCGATGTTGGGAATCGGCACCTGAATAAAGAAGATGCCACGCTGAAGCTCGAAACCGGCAAAGTGCTCTGAAAAACAATGGTGCGTGTTTCTCTTGAAAAGAGTGAATCGACCGAAAAGGTCCCAGCCAAGACTGCCGGCAGCGTGGGATTTTCTTCTCAGAGATAACCTTCCCCTAACAAGTTTCGCTCATCGTACAGGCTCATGGGTGAACAAAGTGGTCAAAATTGACCACTTTGCGCCAGAATGAACAAAACTTGACGGGAAAGCAAAGGAATTGGCGGTGGCTAGCCGATGCGGGAGCATTCTTCGACGGGGATCGGGACCTGCTCGACGATTTCAAGACCAAAGCCCTCGAGGGCGGGGATGTGCATGGGCGTGTTGGAGAGGAGACGGATGCGCTGAATGCCGAGGTCCGAGAGGATTTGGCCTCCCAAGCCGATGGCGCGGAGGATGCGGCCGGAGCGGGCCTGAGAGCCTTCGCGGGCGCGCAATTCTTGATGCAGAACGAGGCGGCCGGTTTCCTGCGGGGCGGCAACGGCGGGGACAGCGGAGCCTTCGAGGTTGAATGGAGCAACGGGGGTGTGGTCGATCGAGAAGCCGCGCGAAGTGTTGTGGAGGTAGAGGATGACGCCGCAGCCTTCTTCGGCGATGATGCGCATGGACTGGTCGAGAATCTCGCGGCAGTGGCAGTCGGCGGAAAAGACGTCGCCGGCAGTGCAGCGGGTATGGACGCGAACGAGGACCGGATGCGGGCAGACGGGGCGCGGCTCGGCGGCTGGCGTGGTTGAGGCGGCGGCTGAGGCGTCGTGCAGTCCGTTGGCGGCCGGCGCGGGGGCGGGGCCGGCGTGGAAGGCGGGGCAGTCGGGGCAGAGGTCGCCGCGGATGAGGGCTATGTGGCTTTCGCCGCCCTGTACCTGGCTCTCATAGGCGATCATGCGGAATTCGCCGTAGCGGGTTTGGACGCGGGACTCGCCGGCGCGGACGATATACCGCTCGTTGCGCAGGCGGTAGCGAATGAGCTCGGCGACGGTGATCATGCGGAGGCCGTGCTCCCTGCAGAAAGGGATAAGGTCGGGGATGCGGGCCATGGCGCCGTCGTCGCGCATAATTTCGCAAATGACGCCTGCGGGGGTTAGGCCGGCGAGGCGCGCGAGGTCGACGGAAGCCTCCGTTTGGCCGGCACGGACGAGGACGCCGCCGCGGCGGGCGCGGAGCGGGAAGACGTGGCCGGGACGAACGAGGTCGGCGGAAGTGGAGCCGGGGTCGATGGCGGTGCGGATAGTGCGGGCGCGGTCGGCGGCTGAAATTCCTGTGGTCACGCCTTCGCGGGCTTCGATCGACTCCGTGAATGCAGTCCCGAAGCGGGACGAGTTCTGCTGCGTCATGGGTGGCAGCCGCAGGTGGTCGGCGCGGTCTTCAGTGAGCGAAAGGCAGATGAGGCCGCGGCCGTAGCGGGCCATGAAGTTGATGGCTTCGGGAGTGACGTGGTCTGCGGCAAGGGTGAGATCGCCCTCGTTCTCGCGGTCCTCGTCGTCAACCACAACGACCATGCGGCCGGCCTGGATGTCGGATACGGCGCCGGGAACGTCGGTGAACGGCGGGGCGACGAGCGATCGGGGGTGCGGGAGGGCTGGGGCATGTGCTGCCTTATTTTCGCTGATCCGGGGAGGGAACGCCAGAAAGACAGAGACTTGATCACGAGGGGATGGTTACGGTTGGCGATCAACCGCGTGGACGCGCCGGCTCCAGCATCTTCAGCTTGGAAACCGCGTCGGGACGGAAGCCGATTTGCCTGGCAGGTTTTAACGACGGCGTCATCAGCGCGCGGATCGCGTCGATGATGTCTCCGATAGCCTTGTCGTGCGTCTCCAGCCGCTGCTCGAGCTCGGCAAACTTCGCGGCTAGCGCCTTGTGCGATGCGAGAGTTTCGCGGAGGCGCAGGAAAGCTCGCACGACGAAAATGCTCATCTCGATTGCGCGCGGGGAGTTGAGGATGCTGGCGGCCATGATGGCTCCATGCTCGGTGAAGGCATAGGGCATTGTGCGGCGACCACCGTGACTGCCGGTTGAGGTCACAATTTGTGACTTCAAGTTGCGGTTTTCTTTCGCGGTGAGGCCGAAGACGAAGTCCTGCGGGAAGCGCTTTTTGTTCCGTTTGACGGCCTGATTGAGTGCCTTGACCGGGACGGCATACAGAGCCGCCAAGTCACGGTCGAGTAGAACCTTCTGGCCGCGGACGAGAAAGATTCGATTTTCAATTCCCGGTACAGTACTCGAAACCAGGGCGTTCTTGCGGGTCATCTTCGCTCCGGACTTGAGATCACAAACTGTGATTTCAAGTTTGGCATGGCCAGGCGGGCGCCTACGAGGAGCGGATGGGCAGGCTTGGCGCTTATGGTTGAGGCTTGTTGATACTACTTTCGCTCAAACTGGAGCGATTAGCAATGGCGAAACGCTGCGCCGGGAATGCCAGTGAATGGCGGCTCGGGAGTGCGGGAGGGCTGGGGCAGGCACCCATGGTCGTGGTTGAGGGAGAATTGGCGTGCAGCAAAAACGCCGCCCGAAGGCGGCGTCTTTGTCTGAGCTGGCGAAAGTGCTACAACGTGGATTCGATCTCAAATCCCCAGGCCTCGAGAAGGGCCTCAGGGATGTACTTGGAATTCTTGTTTCGGCGCGCCCACTCGCGGAGGCGAGTTGACCGGATGTACTGGTCCGGGGGCAGCTTGAACTCCTTGGTGATCTGCTCGAAGGAGGTAACCGTGGGCACAACGGGGCCAATGGGCTCCGGCTTGCCCCAATTCGGATTTCCACGACGCTTTGCCATTGATTTGTTTGTCCTTATCCTTAGAAAGGAGTGTTTTTCGTGGTTCAACCTCGGACGTGGCTGGGGATGCGAAAGGACCCGAGGAACGTACATTTCCATTCTAGGGATATTTTGTTCAAAAATCAATAGGCGAGCGCTATATGCCGGGGGTTCGGTGAGAGCGGGTAATGCTCGTATATGATTGATATTGCGAGTTTTATTTGGATTGCCCCGGATTCCCACAGGATAAACCCAGTTTGATGGGCCGGGCGACGCTGGCAGCAACGGGGATGGGAATGGCACGATATGGTTATGGGAAAGTTCCTGGCGGCGATTGCAGCGAGTTTGGTGCTTTTCGGAGGGGTTGCGGTGAGCCACGCGGTGGAGTTGACGGTGAGCCGCGACGCCCTTGAGCGGACGCTGAAGCAGCAGCTCTTCAGCGGGCCGGACGGCCGGTACTACCTGAAGGGGAATGCGCACTCGTCGTGTTTTATTTCGACCGAGGACCCGCAGCTGAGATTCGAGCAGGACCGAATCGTGGTGCGGGTGAAGACGAGGGCGCGACTGGGAGTAGGCGGCGCGTGCCTGGGAGTGACTGTGACACTGTCGGCGGAAGTGTCGATGGAGCCGGATGCCGAGGGTGAGACGATCGGGTTCCGCGATGCGCAACTGGACAAGGTGTCGGACCGGAAGGAGATCAACTTTGTGCTGGCGCCATTTTTGCGGGGGCAGGTGCCAAAGAGCATGAAGGTGAATGCAGCGGATTTGTTGCGCGCGGCGCTGGCGGGGTCGACGGCGAATTCGGGATACAAGGTGAGCCTGGGGCGGCTAAAGATTCTTTCGATTCAAATCGTGGGCGACAAGCTGGTGGTGGAGGCGGACGGCGACATCAGCGTGGAGTGAGGGGCGCGTGAAACGCTCACCCGGCCGCGTGTGTTAGATTTTCAACCGGCGGGTAAAACCGGTTGTTCACCCGGCAAGACCGATCGATCTGCCGCACTCGATTTGGGACATTCGATTTCGCGCACGCGATTTACCGAACCGAAGCCATCCAAAAGGAACCCAAAGCCATGCAGCTTACCCGAAGAGATTTTGCCCGATTCGGCGCGCTGGGCCTCGCGGCCCGCTTCGCGCCCGCGCTCAACGCCCAGAACCCAGCACGTAAAACCGGCTACGCGATCATCGGCATCGGCACAATCGCCTACCACTTTATGGCCGGCATACAAAACACCACGAACTCCAGCGTTACGGGCCTGGTGAGCGGCCATCGCGACAAGGCGGACAAAGTCGCCGCACAATATGGCGTGCCTGCGAACTCCATTTACAGCTACGACAATTTCGACGAGATTGTGCACAACCCGAACATCGACGCCGTTTACGTAGCGCTACCCAACTCGATGCATGCGGAGTACACGATTCGCGCCGCGAAGGCGGGCAAGCACGTGCTGTGCGAAAAGCCGATGTGCACCTCGGTCGCCGATGCCGAAGCTATGATCGCGGCCTGCAAAGCAGCCAACGTAAAGCTGATGATTGCGTACCGCTGCCATTACGAGCCATTGCACCTGCGGGCGATCCAGATGATCCGCGATGGCAAGGTCGGGCAGGTGCAGGAGATCTCCAGCTGCTTCGGCTTCAACATCCAGCCCGGAGTATGGCGGCTGAACAAAAAACTGGCCGGTGGCGGCCCGCTTTACGACGTGGGCATTTATTCGCTGAATGCCACCCGCTACCTTACGGGCGAGGAGCCGTCGAAACTGACCGCCGTGGCGTCGACGATCGACCACGATGGCCGATTTAACGAGGTGGAGGAGAACGTCGCGTGGACCACGCTGTTCCCATCTGGAATTGTGGCCAGCTGCTCGACAAGCTACGGAGCGAACACGGGCGGCTACTTCAAGGTGTACGGCTCCAAAGGCTGGCTCGCGCTCGATCCGGGCTTCAACTACGACGGGGTGCACATGCACGGCCTCGTCGACGGCCAAGAGATTGACGAGCTCAATCCGTCACGTGACCCATACCAGTTCACGGCTCAGGCCGACCACTTCTCGCACTGCGCGCAGAACAATCTGGAGCCGAACACGCCGGGCGAAGAAGGGCTGAAGGACATGCGCTGGATTGCGGAAATTTACCGCGCCGCGGGCGTCGGGGCTTGAAGAAACCTCGAGGCCGCGAGGTCTGACCACTGCGATAGAATTGTAATAAGGCTCAAATTTCGCAGTGATGGAATTTCGTTTTTGGAGAAGGTATGGCGGAAGCAGTGTGTGATATCGGCTTGATCGGCCTCGCAGTGATGGGACAGAATCTGGTCCTGAATATGAACGACCATGGCTTCAAAGTGGCCGTGTTCAATCGAACGGTTTCAAAAGTTGACGATTTTATAGCGGTCGAGGCGAAGGGGACGCAGGTAGTGGGCGCGCACTCGATTGAGGAGCTTACGAGCCTGCTGAAGCGGCCACGCCGAGTGATGCTGATGGTGAAGGCAGGCGACACCGTTGACCAGATGATCGATCAGATTACGCCGCACCTCGAGGCGGGCGACATCATTATCGATGGTGGCAACTCGCTATTCAGCGATTCGACGCGGCGCACGAAGGCGCTGGCGGAAAAAGGAATTCTGTTTATCGGGACGGGCGTTTCGGGCGGCGAAGAGGGCGCGCGGAACGGACCCTCGATCATGCCGGGCGGGAATCCGGCAGCGTGGCCGCACGTGAAGCCGATTTTCCAGGCGATCGCGGCCAAGGTGGAAGACGGGACGCCGTGCTGCGACTGGGTGGGCGAAGAAGGCGCGGGGCACTTTGTCAAGATGGTGCACAACGGGATCGAATACGGCGACATGCAGTTGATCTGCGAGGCCTACGACCTGCTGAAGCGTGGGCTGGGATTGACGGCCGACGAGCTGCACGATGTGTTCGCGGAATGGAACAAGGGCGAGCTGGACAGCTACCTAATCGAGATTTCGAGCCTGATCTTCGCCAAGAAGGATGAGGACGGGACTCCGCTGGTGGACAAGATTCTGGACACGGCGGGGCAAAAGGGGACAGGGAAGTGGACGGTGATCAGCGCGCTCGATACGGGCCAGCCGGTAACGCTGATCGGCGAGAGCGTGTTTTCGCGCTGCCTGTCGGCGTTGAAAGATGAGCGCGTGGAGGCGGAGAAGGTTCTGCGCGGGCCGAGGTCTTTGCCGAAGGTGGGCGACCGCACGAAGTTCATCGAGGACGTGCGCAGGGCGCTGTTCTGCTCGAAGATCATCAGCTATGCGCAGGGTTACATGCTGCTGCGGGCTGCGGCCAAGGAATTTGGCTGGAACTTGAACATGGGCGGCATCGCGCTGATGTGGCGCGGCGGGTGCATCATCCGCAGCCAGTTCCTGGGCAAGATCAAGGATGCCTTCAGGAAGAACAAGAAGCTCGACAATTTGCTGCTCGACAAGTTCTTCTCGAGGCTGGTGAACAAATACCAGGCATCGTGGCGCAAGGCGCTGACGCACGCGGTGAAGCTGGGCGTGCCGACGCCGGCATTTTCGACGGCGCTGGCGTTCTTCGATGGGTATCGCTCAGGACGGCTGCCGGCAAACCTGCTGCAGGCGCAGCGAGACTTCTTTGGAGCACACACGTATGAGCGGGTGGACAAGCCGCGCGGCGAGTTCTTCCACACGAATTGGACGGGGCATGGTGGAAGGGTTTCGTCGTCGACGTACAACGCGTGAGGGGCAGGGATTAGGAAACAGGAAAAACGAAGCGGCGATTTCCTTGATGGGGATCGCCGCTTTTTGTTTGCGCCGGAGTTTGATGTGGGTCGAACGGCAGACCTCACCGCAGAGATTCAACGGGAGCTGGGTCCATGTCGGCGTAGTCCTGATTTTCGCCACCCATGCCCCAGCAGAAGCTGTAAGCGCGCGTACCCACGCCGCAATGAATCGACCAGCCGGGAGAGATGACGATGCCCCTGTCGGCCATGACGATGTGGCGGGATTCGGCAGGCGGTCCCATGAAGTGCATGACGCGCGCGTCAGTGGCGACGTTGAAGTACATGTAGATTTCACTGCGGCGCATGTGGGTATGCGGGGGCATGGTGTTCCAATTGCTGCCGGGCGCGAGATGCGTGACGCCCATGACGAGCTGACAACTGCGCGCGCCCTGGAGATGGATATATTTGCAAATCGTGCGCTTATTGCAGGTTTCGAGCGAGCCGAGCTCGGTAGGTATTGCGTCCTCTTTACGGACGAGCGCCGTGGGGTATTCCGCATGCGCGGGATAGCTCAAGAGATAGAAGACGGCAGGCGCAGACTTGTCTTTTGAAGCGAAGGTGACCTGCTTGTTGCCGCGACCCATGTAGAGAACGTCGAGATTGTTGAGCTCATAGTTCTTGCCCTCGACGGTGATGACGCCGGCGCCGCCGATGTTGAGTGCGCCGAGCTCTCGCCGTTCGGTGAAGTAGGTGGCGCGGAGGTCGGGATCGGTGGGAAGGGCGATGGGAGCGTCGAGCGGAGCAGCAAAGCCGACAACGGCGCGATCGAGATCGACGTAATTGAGATGGAGTTGGCCCGGCTCGCAAAGCGCGCTGAGCAGAAATGTGTCGCGGAGCTCGTCGGTGTTCATGCGCGGGTAGCGCACAGGGTCAGCCATCAGTACAGTCTTCATTTTCTCTTTCCTTCAACTCAATTCTACTGCTGTGGAAGTTGGAGCGGGTCCCAGTTGTCGGCGCCGCGGAGAAAGACTGAGGGCTCATACTGCCTGGCTTCATCCGGCGTAAGGAAGTGAGTGTGCGGGTCGCGCTGATCGTGGTGCGCGCCGGGACCGGAAGAGTCGAACTCGGCGTAGTAGGTGGTGTCGAGCATGTGCGTTTGTTCGGCGTGCCATTCGCTCCAGCCGGCGGGGGCGATCTTATCTCCCATCCAAGTGTGCATATAGATGACTGTTGAATAAGCGCGCCAGGGACGGCCGAGAAAGACATTGCCGACGACGCCGGGATCGGCGGTGAGCTTCGAGTGATCGATGACGAACCCCGAGTCCTCTTCTGGATAGTGCTTCGATTGCGCGGTGAGATAGCCGCCGTTGTGCGGCGTGGAGTGAATCTCGCAATTTTCGAAGACGGCCTTCGAGTCGCCAAAGATGAAGTCGACATTGCCTTCGACGTAGCAACTAGAGAAGTACTGGCGAGTGAGCGTGCAGCCTTGCGTGTTTTGCGTGCAACCGCGGCTGCCGAGATAGACCGTGTCCTGATTGCCGAGGAGATGGACGTTGTGGAAGATGGCGCGGTCGCCGGTGACGAAGAGGGCGAGCGCCTGAGAACCTTGCGGCGTTTGCTCGTGCGTGCGATTGAAGTCGTTTTGGAAGGTGACGTTTTCGGCGAAGAAGTTGTCGGCAGTGACGTTGACGGTAGCGGAATGGAGCGTACCGCCATTCTGGCCGGCGCTGCGATCGTTGACGATCACAGTTTTGGCGGGGTCTGGATTGGCGCTGCGGATGGTGATGTTGGGCTTGTCGACAGTGATGACTTCGCGATAGACACCGGGCGAGACGGAGAGGATTGCGCCGCCGGTTTTGGGAGCCATGTCAAGCGCACGCTGGACGGAGTAGTAGTCGCCGGTACCGTCAGCGGCGACGTAGAACGTTTTGTCCTCGGGTGGAATTTTGCCGGCCATCTCGGGAGCGGTTTTGTCTTCAGGGAACGGAACAAAGCGGGCGTCGCAATCGAGGGGATTGCCCGGAGTGACCATGTTGGCGCCGGTTTGAGTGTCGGTCTCCGTGTCTGTTACGTCCTCGCCTTTAGGCACGAGGTTGCCGCGCCGGGGGCCGACGGTGATATCTGCGTCCTTGTCGTAGAAGAGTGAGTCCTTCTGATCGTCGGCGAAGACGTTGTCAAGCTTGATCTGGAGCTTGTGATCGGCGTCGAGGCCGAGGAAAGTAAATGCGCCAGAGGTGAGCACGTGAACGTTCTCAAGCGCGATGTCCTGATAGATGGGCAGACGATCGCCGGTGAAATTCGTGTAGTGCGGAGTGAAGACCAGCGGATTGGGAACATTGCGGATGCAGACATTGCGATAGACGACTTGATGAACGAGGCCACCGCGGCTAGGGTCGGACTTGATGCGGAGACCATTATCGGCGCCATCGATCGTAAGGTCGTCGACGAGAAGATGATCGACGCCACCATAGGTTCCGCTGCCGATGGACATGCCATGGCCGGAGTAGAAGTGGTTGTGGAGGACGGACATGTTTGAGACAGCGCCGGCGCCACTGGGTTTGAGGCAGACGTCATCATCGCCGGTGTGAATGTAGCTATAAGCGATGGTGATATTGCGAGAAGAGCCGGGATCGATGCCATCGGTGTTGCGCGCGGTTTTGGGGGTCATGATTTTGACACCCCAGGCCGTGAAGCCGTCGCTCTGATTGATCGAGACGTGAAAGCCGGGCGAGTTGCGGAGAGTGATTTTGTAGAGGATGAAATTGTCCGCGTGGCGCAGGGAGATCATCGAGGGGACGCTCTGCTGGCGGTCCGTGACCTTTGCCTGATGCGCGAGGTCCCACCAGGTAACTTCCTGGCCGAGGAGCGTAGCGCCGCCACGAGCGTCGATGGAGCCCTCGCCCATGATGCCGGCATTGGGAATGCCGTCGCCGGTGATGAGCGGCTTGCAACCGCGGCCGCGCTCGGAGACGATGCCGCAGGAGCCGGGCGATAGATCGTAGACGCGCGGATCGCGCGAGGCGACGAGGGCGGTGTTCTTTCTGATGACGAAAGTGACGCCGGGGCGGAGAGTAAGGGGGCCGGTCAGGAACACATTCATTTTGCCGCGGGCGCGAAGGACGACGGCCTTCGATGACGGAGGTGCGGCGTTGGCGGCTCCGGCTGGGCCCGCAGCGCAGTGATCGATCGCATCCTGAATGCGGGCGGTGGAGAGCTTTTGCTCATCAGCGAAGTCGATGACGCCATGATTGGATGCAACGTCGGCCTGAAGCGCGACGCAGGCGTGAGGAACCTTTGGCTCAGTGACGGTGCGCGAGTCCTGCGCGTGAAGAGCGAGGGCAGCGAGAAGGGGAACACAAACAAGCCAATGTCGCAACGAGATGGAATGCATTCGATTCCTCCGATGAGCGCGAGTCAGGGTTGTGTAAAGCCGGCCACGGGATTCGATCATTTCAAGTGAACTGAACACTTGGACCATCCTTGAAAAAGTACCGAGCGTTGGGCCGTGAAGGGAAGCCTGGCCTTCATCTCAGGCCGGCGCTGCGGAACTGATTCAGCGCGGAACTTGCTCGAGGACCCAGCGGACGAGCTCATTGCCGGCGGCGAAATTGTCGTAGGTGGAGGGGAGCTTTCGGCCGTCGGTGTACTCGTTGTAGAGCCAGGGATCGACCATGGCGTAGACGGTGCCCTTGCCGTATTTTGCCGTGGCCATGAAGATGTCGGGGCCTTCGGTAAGCACGGCATGGGCCGGGCCGCTGACGGAGATGGTGCAAACGTCCTTGACGAAGATCGTGTGCGGGTGGTGGAAGATGGGGCCTTTGCCGTCGATGAGGATTTTGCCCTGCTCCCAGTTGGCGCCGATGACGTGCTTGCGAAGAACACTATTGAAGTGGATGCCGAATTTTTCGGAGACGACGTTGAAATGATCGAGGTCGGCGTAGGAGGTATCGTTCTCCATGATCATGAGCACGCCACCGGCGCGGACCCAATCCGCGATCTGGGTTGCGTCTTTTGCGTTCGCGTAGTGCGGATGCGGGTTTTTGTCGGCGTTGTCGGGCGAAACGATGAGGTAGACCTGCGAGTTGCCGAGATTGGCCAGCGTGGGTTCCGCGTCGAGTTCCGATGTGGTTGCGCCGAAGCTTCGGAAGATGTGGCCGAAAAGCGAGTAGCCCGGCTCGTCCCAGGTGTTCCATTTGTAGTGGAAGTAAATCTGCCGGCCGAATGCATCGGGGCGCTGCTGCGAATTGAACCACCCGTCGACGAGGACGGTGCGGCCGCGGGCGAGCTTCGCATTCTGCGCGGTTTCCATTTCCGAACTGGCGAGCAGAAATGCGCCGACGCCTTTGGGATCGTTCCTGGCGACTTTTTCGCCGATGTAATAGGCGTAGGTGCCGTCGCGATAGGGGTCGCCGCCGAGGCCCGAGGCCTTCACTGTGTCCGTCAGCGAGAATTCCGACTTGGGGGCAATGCTGGTGAAATGCGCGAGAATGCCTTTGTAACCGCGTTGAGCATTGCCGAGGTAAGTCGCGGGCAGATAGCCACGCCGGACACCTTTCGATAGGGCATAGACGAACATGCAGGCCGCGGAGGATTCGAGGTAATTCCCTTTCTCGTGGGGCTTGTTCAGGACGTCGTACCACAGGCCAGTGTTTGGATCCTGGTAGCGCACGATGGCGGCTGCTGCGCGGCGGAGAATGGCCAGGAGCTGTGCCCGGCCGGGGTCGTTCGCAGGATAGTCGTCGAGCGTGTCGACGAGGGCCATCATGTACCAGCCCATGCCACGCGCCCAGAATTCGGATGAGTCGCCGGTTTGCTTGTTGGCCCAGCGCTCCTGCTTCGATTCATCCCAGCCGTGGTAGAGGAGGCCGGTGCGAGGGTCGCGCGCGTGCTGCTCCATGAGCACGAATTGATGGGTGATGTCGGCGAAGTCTTCGGGGTGATGGGAGATTGAGGCGTACTCAGCGCGAAAAGGTTCGGCCATGTAAAGGCCATCGAGCCACATCTGGTTGGGGTAGCGCTGCTTGTGCCAGAAACCGCCCGAGGCGTTGCGTGGCTGTTGAGCGAGCTGATCGTAGAGAAAGGTGGCGGCGGTGAGATAGCGTTGGTTGCGCGTCACGCCATAGAGAAGCAGGAGCTGGCGGCCGAGCAGGATGTTGTCTAGTTGATGCTCTTCCGGCTTTAGCGTTGGGATCGAACCATCGGGTGCGACGAGAGCATCGACAGAGTTTTGGATGTAATGGAAGTAGCTCGGGTCGGCGGTCGAAAGCCAAACGGAATCCATTCCTTCGAGGAGGGTGCCAAGCTCGTAGTTCCAGATCCAGCGGGCGCCCGCGGGGACAAAGCGGCCATCGGGCCAGCGCGCGATCGCTGAATTGGCAAAGTGCACCGCCGATCGATCCTCATCGGCGCGCGCGACGGCGGCATTGGCGGCGAGCAGGGGTTGCGGGGCAGCGGTTGTAGCGAGCACTAGAAAAGAGGCAAAGATGCGGAGTGTCTTCATGAATGCTCCGGAGGAACGGACGCCTTCAGGCGAGGAGTTTAAAGTCTTGAGCCAATCACGCAAAAGAGGCTGCCGGGTTGAACCGGCAGCCTCCGAAGCGAATGCAAGTGAAAAGCAAACTCAGAAACTGACGCGAGCCGAGAACTGAGCGGCCTTGCGGGTCGCTATGGAATTGCTGGTGACGTCACCGAAGCTCGAGTTGCCGACAGCGGTGCTGGCAACCGCAAACCAGGTATGGTTGGTGACGTTGTACCATTCGCCCCGGATATCCAGATGGGCCGATTCCATGAAATGTAACGGGAAACTGCGCACCATGGCGAGGTCGAGTTGGTAGTTACCCGGTCCGTAGAGGTTGTACGGCGCGGTACGGGGCGCATCGCTGAATTGATACGCAAAGGAACTCAGAACTCCCGTCACCGGGTTCATGAACGGCCCCGCCGCGGTCCCTGCCGTCGTCCCGGTACTGGGGACGATGTAGGAGATGGCGCCAGTGTTGGCGGCGGTTATGCCCTTGCCCCATCTGCCGTTCTGGCGCGCCGATTGGCCGGAGAAGGCCGGGTTCATGATGGGATCAAACGTACTCTCCGCGGGATTTGTCTGGGTTGTGGCTTCCGTAAGCGCAAGCGGAGAACCGTTGAAGGCCTGGTAAACCCCGGAGAAGCTGAAACCTCCCAGGATTGCCCGCTCGACGACATTTTGCCCGAGAATCGATTTGCCGAAGGGCCACGCCCAAACAGCCGTAGCGACGAAATGCAGGGGCTGGTTGGAGGTGGAAACGGAGCGTTCGATGCGATCGGCAGGTAATGTCCCCGAGAGATGATTGGCGAGGGTGCCGACGGGAATGGCATAGCCGGTGCGGAACGTGCCGCCATCGTCGATGGCGCGAGACCAGGTGAAGTTGGCATTCGTGGTCAATCCATGCCAGGTGCGCATGTTGAGGAGTGCCTGCAGACCGTTGTAGTTGGAATTGCCAACATAGCCGAAGGAGTCGGTTACCGTTTGGAACGGGAAGGGCTTCAAGGCGGTGCTCAATGCCTGGCTGGCGGAGAAGCCGGTCGGGCAGGTGAGGTTGTTGGCCGCGCAAGCCCCGGTGCCAAGCGAGCCCAACGTTCCTTGCAGGTAAAGGTACTTGGGATCAAGATCGTCAGCCCACTGTCCGCGAGCGTGGAAACTATCCAGTTGCAGGAAGTGGCCTTCCGACCCGACATAAGTCACTGTGAGGGCCATGGTGCTGGTGAGCTGGCGCTGAATGCCGAAGCTCCAGTTGAGGTACTCCGGGGCCCGGCCGCCGTAGTAGGGGTCAACATAACCGATGGACGAAGGCGTACCAGTAAAGCCGGAGGTAGTGGTATAGCCGGTGCCGAATTGCGGCCCTGAAGCCACTCCTAGCGCCCCCGTGAAGCCGGGAATTGCGCCGTTGGCGCCGTGGAGCGGGATGGTGCTCAAAAGCTGGCCATTGGCAGAAAAGCTTGGCGCCGCAGAGAAGCCCAGTGTTCCGAGGCTTGATGCCAGCCCGCCGACCGCGTCGCCATGCGTGAACATGACACCGTAACTCCCGCGGATGACGGTGTTGGGATCGAGCTGAAAGGCCATACCGACACGAGGCCCGAAGTTCTTGTAGTAGTTGCTGACCGGCGTGGCGCAGTTACAGGTCCCGGCACTATGGCCGGTAAACTGGAGCGCTCCATTGATACCGGTGATGGGATTGGCAAGTGAGGGGCTGAAGTAACTCTCGGCGTTGTGCACTTCGGTGATGGTGGGAAAGAAATCGTAGCGGAGGCCGAGGTCCAGAGTAAGCTTACTGTTCACTTTCCAGGTGTCCTGCACATAGGGCGAGATAGCCTGGAAGCGGGCACCGAATTCCTGCTGCAGGTACTGGGTGAAGCTGCCCTTATCAATTTCGCCGACCAGGAAGCTGGCATAGGAGAGACCTGTGCCGGAGGTAGCGACATACTTGGGGGTAGTGCCCGGGGCGCACGCCGCCGCGCAGGTTGGGTTGATTCCCGAGGACTCGGTGACGGCGGTGGCCAGGGTAATCGGACTTGTACCGCTGGTGTCGTTGATCACGTTGTAAAGCATCCATGCAATCTGGCCGCCGAACGTAAAGGAATGCTTGCCGGCAGTCCACTGTAGATTGTCGAGCGCCGTGTAGTTCTCCGCGACGGTGACAGAAGCAGGCTCACCGGCCCAATTTGTGGGGGCATCGGTGCCAGCGAAGGTGATGAACGGAAAGGCATCGGAAGCCTGGCCCTTGGGCAATCCCGAAAGTCCCATGGCGGTGGCGGCGTAGGCTGACCCTTCGTCGGCATTGAAGGTTGGGCCGTTATATCGGGCATATCCCCATTTGGCCTGATTGAGAAGGTGCGGGGAGAAGACATGGGTTTCTTCAATGATGCCGACCGCAGTTTTGGGAGCGTACGCCTGGCCGAAGTTATACGGTATCGGCCCAACGTCACGCCCAGCAGTGGTCTGGCCGACCGGGACGGAACTGGCCTGGCGGCCGATCGACGCCACGAAGGAGAGCGTGTCACGCGAGTTGACGGTGTAGTCAAGGCGATGGGTCATGGACCAATTGACGAGGCCCGTGGCGTTAGGGGCGACATAGTTGTTCTGCAGGGCAGTGGTGACGGACTTGTTGATACCGGTTGATGAAAGGAACGCCTGCATGTTCTTTGCCACTGTGGAGAACTCGCTGGCGGGGATCACATTGAGAGGAGCGCCCGTGACGGCCGGATTGCCCGCAAGACCGGGGGTTGATCCGGGACCGTAGCCGTACTGATAGCGGCAGGGTCCGTTGGTGCTGTTCGCGGTGCAAGAGGCTTGCGAAAGCGGATCGTAAATCTTTACGGGCGTTGAAAGGGCGAGGAATGCGCTGAAATCGCCTTGCTGCTGGGCCAATGTAGGAAAGGTCATCAATGACGGGGTTGCACTAGTGTAACGGAAGCCGTTGTAGTTACCGAAGTAGAAGACCTTCTGCTTCCAACTTCCAAACGGGACCAGGGGACCGCTGAGGACGATGCCGTACTCGTTGCTGTGCTCGATGGGCTTAACAGGCAGCCCGGTCACGGCATTGGGGAGCTTTCCAAAGAACCCCCAGGTATCGAGGACCGTATTGCGCACGAACTCGTACACAGAACCGTGGTACTGGGAACCACCCTGTTTGATGGAGTAGTTCATCACGCCCTGGCCCTCATAGATGGCTGAGTAGCCACTGGTTTGCAATTGAAACTGGTCGACCGCGTCAACCGAAATGGCGGTCCACACATAGCGCGGGTCGCCGTTACCGCCAGCGCGCACAAAAGGAACGCCGTCCACGTAGACGTCGGAAGCAGCGCCGCGGCTGCCGGAACCATTGACAACGCCAGTGTTGGTGGTGGCGTTGCCGTTGGTCTCGTTGCCCTGCACACCGGGCATCAGATACACGAAGTCGGTGGCGCGCCGCTGATCGGGAGAGTTATACGCGCCCATCTCGAGGGGCAGCGCTGAATAGGTCTCCTGCTCCATGGTTGCGCCGAGGGTTGCATTGCTGGTCTCCAGCTGAGGCGGTGCAGCAGACACGGTGATCTGCACGTTTGCAGCGCCGATCTGGAGCGCAGGGTTGTAGGTCTGCGACTCAAGAGCGTTCACATGAATGTTTTGCTGCGTAAGCTTCTCGAAGCCCGGGGCAACCGTGGTCACCGTGTACACACCGGGGTCGAGGTTGGAAAAATCGTAGTCGCCCGCACCACTCGACTTGGTGACCGTGGATATTCCATTGGCGGTGTCTGTGGCGGTGACCGTGGCGTTGGCAATGACTGCGCCGGTTTTATCCTCCACGGTACCGGTAATGGCACCCTTTCCAGACAACTGCGCCATCGCGCCGGCCGACATCATGGTGGCAATGACGAACATAGCCACGAAGCCTAACGCGAGTGAGCGGAAGAGGCCAGATGGCGCTCCTCTTGAAACTTTTTTCAACATCAATTGGGACTTTGCCGCCAATTGCGTCATATTGTCCTGCCTCCAATAGGTATTCCATTTCGCTCTCGAGCGGGCGACGAATGTATCGACCAATATTTCGCACGCGTGGTCTGACCACACTTTGGAGCGCGACTAGTTTCATATAGCGACTCAATGGCTGTCAATAGCGAATTAGTTGGAGACATTCCGAAAATAGAATCGAGCATATCCCCGACTATGAGAAGGTGAATTGTCGAAGGAGAAAATGGAATTTGGTCGCGAGTCGAACAGAGTGAGGTCAGACCTTCACGGTGCACTTGCTGCTCTCAGGGGCAAGATGGCAAAGGACATAGAGAAGCGGACCATTGGGGGGCCTGCCCAGTGTCAGCATCGATTCCCAGGAAGAGGTTCCGAAAGTTTACTTGAGCGGAGCCTGGCAATACCCCATTGTGTTTCTTGATGCGGTACAACTGCTGCGCGAAATCGCCAGCTCCCATGAAATCCGCGAGGCAGAGCCGAGCTAAGCGGCGGATGCTGTGCGCGCATGCTTCTTCTTTAGCGTGGCAGCCGATCCTTTGCGACCCGTGGGGCGCTCCATGCCCTGCGCGATTTGCGCCATGCGCAGATGCTGCTCCATGAGATTGTGCGCCTCCTTGGCGTTGCGCGTGCGGATGGCGCGGTAAATCTCGCGATGCATCTCGGCGGATTCACGCATGTCGGTCGAGCGTTCGACGGTCTTACGGCGAGAGTCGTAGAGGGCCGAGGTGATGGTCTCAATGATGGCTGCCAGTATGGGATTGCCCGAGGCCTGGGAAACGATGCGATGAAAGAGCAGGTCGTGGATGAGATATTCGGCAGGGCTATCCATGGAGGCGAACATGTCGGCAACCTCATCTGCGAGGGCAGAGAATTGTTCCTGCTTGCCGCGTTCGGCGGCGAGGGCGGCGAGATGGCTCTCAAGGATGATGCGGGATTCGAACATCTGCCAGGACTGAAAGCCATGCAGGGCGCCAATGAGGCTGAGAGAAGCGGAGCCAAATTGAGGGGGGCCGTCGGCGACGAATGTGCCGACGCCGTGGCGAATCTGCATGACACCCATGGCAGCCATGTAACCAATGCCTGTGCGCAGGCTGGCGCGGCTGATTTTGAGGGTCCGGGCGAACTCGCGTTCCGGTGGAATCTTATCGCCCGGCTGCAGGGTTCCGTTCTCAATCAGAGAGCGGATGTGGTTAACCACTTGCATCGTGAGGTGTGTGTTGCGCTCTTCTTCTTTCACCCTGGGCATAATATGAAATACCCTCTTGCGATACTGTAAATCGGCGTCAAAGCGAGATTATCACCGATTGCAAGGTCTGGTTGGGGAAACTTCGAGAGAGGGAAAAAGGGGCGAATAGAGGGCGGAGGGCGGGATAAATGTGTATACTGCCGGTCTGACCTCTCATTCTGGCAGTGGTCGGGTGATCCGGCGCGCGAGGCGATTAGAATGAAAGCCATGTTGCTCCACGAAGACCGATTGTTTCCCGCCGAAGCATGCGCCCACAGGGTCGCACGTTCTTTGTACGAGCATGTCCGCAGGCTCCCCATCATCAGCCCCCATGGGCACACGCAGGCCGCGTGGTTTGCCGACAACAGTCCATTTCCAGACCCGGCGACGCTTTTTGTCCAACCGGACCACTATGTGTTTCGCATGCTTTACAGCCAGGGTGTTTCGATGGATGAGCTGGGTATCGGCCGGCAGGTGATTGAGGATCCGCGCAAGGTATGGCGGATTTTTGCACGTCATTACTATCTGTTCCGGGGCACGCCCACCCGCATGTGGCTGGATTACGCTTTTCAGGAATTGTTTGGATTGAAGGAGCGGCTGAGCGAGAAGACGGCGGACTTTTCCTTCGACGTGATTGCGGAGAAACTGGGCACGCCGGAATTCCTGCCGCGAGCGCTTTACGAGAAGTTCAATATTGAAGTGCTGTCGACGACGGAATCTCCGCTCGACGGGCTGAAGGCTCACCAGGCGATTCGCGATTCAGGGTGGAAGGCGCGGATACTTCCGGCATTCCGGCCGGATTCGGTGGTGGATCCGGAGTTCAATGGATTTGCCGGGCTGGTGGCAAAGCTGGGCGAACTCCATGGCGAAGACAGCTCTGCATGGAAGGGCTACCTGAATGCGCTCACGAAGGCGCGGGCGCGATTCAAGGCGTTGGGGTGCACGTCGACCGACCATGGACATGCAACAGCGCAGACGGCGGACCTGGCTCAGAGCGAGGCGGCATTGCTGTTCGCGAAGGTAATTGCGGGCAGAGCAGATGCGGGCGAGCAGGAATTGTTCCGAGCGCAGATGCTGACAGAGATGGCGCGAATGAGCGTGGAGGATGGGCTGGTAATGCAAATCCATCCGGGAAGCGTGCGCAACCACAACCGCTTTGTGTATGAGCGCTATGGCCGCGACATGGGCGCCGATATCCCCAGGGCGACGAATTATGTGGACGCACTGCGGCCACTGCTTGACCGGTTCGGCAACGAGCGCAATCTGACCATCATTCTGTTTACGCTGGACGAGGCAACCTACAGCCGCGAGCTCGCGCCGCTGGCTGGACAATATCCCTGCTTGCGCCTGGGACCACCGTGGTGGTTCCATGACAGTCCTGATGGCATGATGCGATTCCGCGAGCAAGCCACGGAGACGGCCGGATTCTACAACACAGTGGGATTCAACGACGATACGCGGGCGTTTCTTTCCATACCGGCGCGGCACGACGTGGCGCGCCGGGTGGATTGCGCGTTTCTGGGCAGGCTGGTGGCCGAGCATCGCCTGGACGAAGACGAAGCGCACGAAGTGGCGCACGATTTGACCTACGGCCTGGTGAAGAAGGCGTACCGGTTGTAGGGGAGGCGTTGCGCCGAGCGTCGATACGGTCCGGTGCCGCGAACCTGGCGCGAAGAAAGTTGAGTTTGCTGTATGAGTCTGTATTGTTCTGTTGGAAGCACCGAGACCGATCTTTCCGAAAAGCAATTGCAAGAACTGCTGGCCGAGAGCCTCGCCAAGCTGGGCAATCGGACGAATGTGCTGGCCGTTCCGCCTGACCAAAGCCGCGAGCATTCGCGTGCCGGCGACCTGACGCGGTATGCGTGGGAGCACTATGGCGACAGGCTAAAGGCCGTGCTTCCGGCGATCGGGACGCACACGCCAATGCGGCCGGACCAGATTTCGCACATGTTCGGGAAGATGCCGCAAGAGCTGTTCCACGTTCACAACTGGCGGACCGACATTGAAACGCTGGGCGAGCTGCCGGCGGAGTTTATCCGCGAACAATCGGAAGGCAAACTGAATTACACGTGGCCGGCGCAGGTGAACAAGCTGATCTCGCGGGGCGGCTTCGACCTGATTCTTTCCATTGGGCAGGTGGTTCCGCACGAAGTGATCGGAATGGCGAATCACTCCAAGAACATTCTGATTGGTTCTGGCGGGCGCGAGGGGATCAATCGCAGCCACTACCTGGGCGCTGTGTACGGAATGGAACGGATCATGGGGCGGGCCGAAAACCCGGTGCGCAACGTGCTAAATCGGGCGTGCGAGAGGTTCCTGCGGCACCTGCCGATCGTTTACGTGCAGACGGTAGTGGGACGTGGCGCGGATGGCGGACTGGCCGTGCGCGGGCTGTTTATCGGCGACGATCTGGAATGCTTCCTGAAGGCGGCGGAGCTGAGCCTGAAGGTGAACTTCGAGATGCTCGACGAGCCGATCAAGAAAGCGGTTGTGTACCTGGACCCGGGGGAGTTTCACAGCACGTGGATCGGCAACAAGGCGGTGTACCGCACGCGCATGGCACTGGCCGACGGCGCAGAGCTGATTATTCTGGCTCCCGGCGTGAAGGAATTTGGCGAGGACAAAGGGATCGATGCACTGATCCGCAAGTACGGATATCGCGGAACGCCGGCGACGCTGAAAGCGGTGGAAGAGAATGCCGACCTGGCCGCGGACTTGAGCGCGGCGGCCCATTTGATTCACGCTTCGTCGGAGGGGCGGTTCACCATTCGGTGGTGCCCGGGCGAGCTGACCCGCAAGGAAGTGGAAGGCGTTGGATTTGAATACGGTGATTTGAAGACAATGACCTCACGCTACGATCCGACCAAGCTCTCTCACGGATTCAATCAAGTGGGCGGGGAGAAGATTTTCTTCGTAGCCAATCCGGGTCTGGGGCTCTGGGCGCACCGCAGCCGGTTTGAGAGCTCCGCCGCGCCCGCACTGGCGCACAGCCAGGCAGGATGAGTTGAGCAAAGCGCCGGGGGCGCAACAGAACGAGAGAAATCGGGAAAACGAGAAGAACACGGGGAACGAAGAATTGAAGTTGAATAAATATTCGGTTGGCACCGGAGACCGGTTTGCGCACCAGGCCAAGGCGCAGTTGCAGGCTTGCGTGAATGCATTAAACCACGGAGTTGAAGTGGTGCCGGTGTGGAACAAGTCGAACCGGGAGCACATGATCATCGGCTCCGAGCCAGTGAGCGTGCGGCAGGCAGCCGATGCCGCGGTGAAGGCGCTGGGGTGGAAGCTGCCATACTACTGCGACGCGGACCACATTACGGCCGCGACGGTCGACCGCTTTCTTGCGCCGTGCGATTTTTTCACGTTCGACGTAGCCGATTTCATTGGGCAGCCGGCACCGGCTGCCGACATCGAGAAATTTGTGAAGCGGCATCCGGAGCTGCAGGGGAGCATTGAGCTTGCCGGGGCAGATGACGCATTCGAGATTACGCCCGCGATCTTGCGCCAAACCGCGGAGAAGTTTCTGGTCGCGGTGACAAAGGCCGGGGAAGTATATCGGCGAGTGCAAAGCGCGAAAGGCGCAGGGAACTTTGTCTCCGAAGTTTCGATGGACGAGACCGATCGCGCGCAGAGCCCGGTGGAGTTGCTGATTATTCTTGCGGCCATCGCTGACGAGGGCATTCCCGTGCAGACGATCGCGCCGAAATTCAGCGGGCGGTTCAACAAGGGCGTGGATTACGTGGGCGACGTGGCGCAGTTCGAGCGCGAGATGGCGCTGGACGTGGCGGCCATTGCCTACGCGGTGAAGCAGTACGGATTGCCCGGGAATTTGAAACTGAGCGTGCACTCGGGCAGCGACAAATTCTCGATTTATCCGGCGATTCACGCGACGATGAAACGCCTCGACGTGGGCGTGCACCTGAAGACGGCGGGAACGACCTGGCTGGAGGAGCTGATCGGGCTGGCTGAGGCGGGCGGCGAAGGGTTAACGCTGGCCAAGGAAGTGTATGCCGAAGCATTGGCGCATCGCGACGAGCTGTGCGCGCCGTATGCCACGGTGATCGACATCGATCCCCAGAAACTGCCGACGGCCGACGAGGTACGAGGGTGGACTTCAGAGCAGTTCACCTCAGCGCTGCGGCACGTGGAATGCTCGCCGGCCTACAACAGCAGCGTGCGCCAGTTGCTGCACGTGGGATTCAAGGTGGCCGCGAAGATGGGTCAGCGCTATCTGGATTTGCTTGAGGCCAACGAAGCCGTGATTGCGAAAAATGTGACGGAAAATCTCTATGCGCGGCACATTGCGCCGGTATTCTTAGGTAGTGGTTCCTGATTTCGGCGCCGGTTCGGGTCGCGCTGTTCCGCATGAATTCCCCACGGAGATCGCATGAAAGACCAGCTATTCAGCCTTGAAGGCAAGGTCGCGGTTGTGACCGGAGGGACCTCCGGAATTGGCCGAGCCCTGAGTCTTGGATTAGCCGATGCCGGTGCCGACGTGATTGCAACGGCGCGCCGTAAGGAGCAGGTGGACGATACGGCCAACGAGATTGAGGCGCGAGGGCGAAAGACGCTGCGCATGGCCTCGGATGTGGGCGACCGCAGCACGCTGGAAACGTTGCTGGTGGCGGTGCTCGAACGCTTCAACAAAGTGGACATTCTGGTGAATTGCGCGGGCATGATCAAGCGCACGCCCACTCTCGATTTGCCCGAGACCGAGTGGACCAACATCCTGAATACCAATTTGACGGGAACACTGCGGGCCTGCCAGATCTTCGGCAGGCACATGCTGGAGCGTGGGTACGGGCGAATCATCAACATTGCGTCGCTGAACAGTTTTGTGGCGCTGAGCGAAGTGGCGGCATACGCGGCAAGCAAGGCGGGCGTGGCGTCGCTGACGCGGTCGCTGGCAGTGGAGTGGTCGAAGAAAGGCGTGACGGTGAATGCGGTTGCGCCGGGGGTATTCCGGACTGATTTGAATGCGCAGTTGTTGGACAGCACGCCGCGCGGGCAGGAGCTGTTGATGCGGACACCGATGGGGCGGTTCGGCAAAACGGAGGAACTAATCGGGGCGACGGTCTATCTGGCGTCCGACAGCGCTTCATTTGTGACCGGGCAGGTCCTGGTGGTGGACGGAGGATTCCTAGCCAGCGGGGTGAATCAGTAAGGCAGTTCACAATTCACAATTTGTAGATGAAAAGGCTGCGCAGAGGAGCGCAGCCTTTTTGATTTGCGCGTTGCGCATTACTGCAGGGTGACATTGGCGCCGGCCATCTTGATGATCGCGTCGCCTTGCGCGGCTTCGACCTTCACGTTCTGGCCCGTCACGTTTGCATAGCCAATCGACAATCCCTTTTCGCCGCTGAGATTCACATTCTGCAAAACGATATCGGTAACCGGAGCCTCAGGCAGGCCAACGATGGCGCCAGCCATAGCAGCGCCGGTTGCGGTGACGTTTTGGATCACGATGTTGTGGAAGTGGGGCGTGAGGCGCGTGACCGGCGCGGGCGCCACGGCGCTCTCGGACGGGAGGATACGGGGATAGTACTCGCTGATGACGAGCGGGTTCTTCACATCCTTCATGTCGATGTCACGAAAGACAAGGTTGCTAACGTCGTTGCCGCGGTCGCGATTGGCCTTGACACGAATGCCGTTGTCGGTGCCGTCGAAGTGGATGCGCTCGGCGAGAATGTTGCGAGCGCCGCCGGCGATCTCGCTGCCGATGGAGAGGCCGTGGCCATGAAGGAAGGTGCAATCGGAGATGGTGATGTCGCGGCTGGGATCGTCGCCGCCAGGCGAGTCGATGGCGCCGGATTTGATGGCTATATCGTCGTCACCCGTGTCGGCGTAGAGGTGATCGATGCGGACATTTGACGAGGAGAAGGGATCGACAGCGTCAGTGTTCGGCGAGTGCTGTGGCGCGAGCACACGGATGTTGTGAATGACGACGTCATCGGAATAGTAGGGGACGAGCTGCCACATGGGCGAATTCTGGATGGTGACGCCCTCGACGCGGACGTGCTTGCAGTGGTCGAAGACGACGAGGCGCGGGCGCGGATGGACCCCCATGACTCCGGCGTTTTGAACGGAGCGCGCTTCCTTCCACCAGCTTTCGCCGTTGCCGTCGATGGTGCCCTCGCCGGTGATGGAGACATTTTCAGCAATGGTGGCGCTAACCAGAGACTGAACGCCGGGGAGGCGAAATTCCGTGATCTCGGGATAGTCGGCGTGATCGGGCGAGCCAAGAAGCGTAACACCCTTGTCGAGTTGGAGAGTGATGTTGCTCTTGAGGACGATAGGAGCGCTGAGATACGTTCCCGCAGACAGGCGAACAGTGCCGCCGCCTTTGGCCGCGCAAGTGTCGATGGCTTTCTGAATCGCGGCTGTGTCCTTGGTGGTTCCATCGGCCTTGGCGCCGAAGTCATGTGGGTTGCAGGTGCGGGCCGCATGAAGCGCGGTGGCGGAAGCGGCGATGAAGGCCAGAGCGAGAATCGGAGTTACGAGCCGGTGGTTGAGAGGATTTTTCGGTCGAATCACGGAGTTGCCTCGAGCGAGGTGGATTTCTTGCGCAGATCATCATACCCCATGGGGAGCCCAGTGGTCCTACCACTGCGGGGCGGTGCATGAGGGCCGGCTGTGTGGAAGCTGCCAGCTCTTAGCCTTTAGCTTGCGGCGCGGTGGTGGAGGCGTTGACGGGCAGGCGAATGATGAAGCGGGTGTCGCCGGGCTGGGACTGAACTTCAAGTTGTCCAGCGAACTTTTGGGTGACGATGCGATGAACAATCTCCAGGCCGAGGCCGGTGCCCGAGCCCTCGCGGCTTGGTGGTGAAGAACGGCTCGAAGATATGAGGAAGAACCTCGGCCGAAATGCCTGAGCCGTGATCGCCGATGGAAACGACGAGCCAACCGGGCTCGGACCAGGTGGAGATTTCGAGCTTCGCGCCCTGGGGAGAGGCATCGACGGCGTTGTCGATGAGGTTGGTCCAGACCTGGCTGAGGGCTGAGCCGCGCGTGCGGATGGTGGAGGGCGAAGCAGCGAAGCGCTTTTCGAGCTGAATCTGCTTGAGGCGGAGCTTGTGGCCGAGGATGGTGAGCGTGCTCTGAAGGCTGTCGTGGACGTCGAGATCCTTGTCGGGAGTGCGCTCGTCGTAGGCGAACTTCTTGACCGCCATCACCAGCTCGGAGATGCGGGAGATGCTTTCTTCGATGGCACAGACGAGCGAGACACTGGAGACGAGCGCGCCAAACCAGTTAAGAGCGTCAGAGAACGAGGCGGGATCGAAGTGCTCCTGGGTGCAGGCGATCTGGGCCTCGTCGAAGCCCATCGAGACGAGGACGGGGCCAATCGTGAAGGCATTTTCAACGCCGGCGCCGGCGAGCCACTGGCTCATGGCCTCTTCGGCGTCGGCCTGCTCAATGCTGCTCATGGCGGGCTGATTGCAACCGGCGACGGCGTGCTCGAGGAGATCTTTCATGCACTGAAGCTGTGCCGGGGTTTTGGCCTTGCCGCTGGAGCGCAAGCTGAGTTCCTGCAGGCGGAGGAGATTTTCGCGAAGTTGCGAAGCGGCGCGCTTGGCGGCGGAGCCGGGATTGTGCAGCTCATGCATCAGGCCGGCGGCAAGAGTGCCGAGGGAGACGAGCTTCTCACGATGGAGCGCCTCAACCTGGTAGGCCTGCAAGCGGAGGGCGCTATCGGCAAGGACGGTCTTACGAACCTCGAGGCAGCAGGCAAGAAGGGACCAGAAGTCCTGCTCGGTGAAGCGGAGAAGGACTGAATCCTGCGTAGTCGTGATGCGGAAAGTGGAATTTGGCTTGCCCGTGAGGAGAGGCACTTCGCCGAATGCTTCGCCTGCGTGTGCGATGCCGACCAAGGTCATCGTGCCGTCGGATTCGGGGCGCTCCGCGCGCGATTCACCCCGGAGCAGGAGCCAGTAATAGAGCCAGGGCTGGCCAGCTTCGACAAGCACTGTGCCGGCCTGGGCAGTGACACGGTCGACGTGGTCAACCCCAAGGATTGCGTTGAACGGAGTTGAAGCGAAGATTTTCGTGTGCGGCAGAGCCGCGGCAAGATCCTTAAGTTGGACCGGCTCGACGTGAATCGCTCGTGTGCTTTCGTTCATCTTGCTCATTGCACTCAATCCAGAATCTAGAAGCCCGCCAGATACTGGTGCATAAACTGCACCGCGATGGAGCCCTCGCCCACCGCGGACGCAACACGCTTGACGGAGCCGGAGCGGACATCGCCGGCGACAAAGACACCGGGAACGCTGCTCTCGAGCAGGAACGGCTCGCGTTTTTCGTTCCAGACCCCGGGTAGCTTTCCGTCGTTGCGTAAATCGGGCCCAGCCAAAATAAATCCCTTCTCGTCGCGCATGATGCACGGCGGCAGCCAGGCGGTGACGGGCGCTGCGCCGATAAACACGAACAATGAGGATGCGGGCACCTGAACTTCACCTTCCGGGCCGCGGAGCCTCAACTCGGTGAGATGTTCGTCGCCGATGGCTTCGATGACCTGTTTGCGCGCCTCCACCACAATATTCGATGTCCGAGCGATCTCATCGATCAAGTATTTCGACATAGTGGCGGAAAGTCCTTCTCCGCGCACCAGCATGGTTACTTTGGTGGCATATTTGGCGAAGTGCAGAGCGGCCTGGCCGGCCGAGTTAGCGCCACCAACGATGAAGACCTCTTCGCCCTTGCAGGCCAGCGCCTCGACGAGCGCGGCCCCATAGTAGATGCCGCGGCCGGTGAGGCGGTCGGCGCCGGGAATATCGAGTTTGCGGTATTGGACGCCGGGGGCGAGAAGCACGCAGTGACTGGAAACCTCGCGGCCATCGGCAAGCTGGAGAAAACGGTACTGGCCGTCGACCCGCATACCTGTGGCGCGCTGGGTGACAAACTCGGCGCCGAATCGAGAGGCCTGGGCGTAGGCGCGGCGGCCGAGATCCGCGCCAGTGACACCGGAGGGAAAGCCGAGATAGTTTTCGATGCGTGAGCTGGAGCCGGCTTGTCCGCCGGGGGCTTCGGGTTCGATGACGACGGTGCGGAGACCCTCACTGGCGCCATAGACAGCGGCAGCGAGGCCGGCAGGACCGGCGCCGACGACCACGATGTCGTAAAAATCCTGCGCCGCCTGGACGCGAAGGCCGACCCGGCCTGCGAGCGTCTCGAGATCGGGGTCGACGAGCACGGAGCCGTCGGATAAGAGGACCACCGGGAGTTTTTGCGGATCGAGCTCCCGGTCTTTAAGGAGCGTAAGAGCTTCATCGCCGACGGAGACGTCGATCCAACGGTAGGGAACGTGATTGCGAGAGAGGAAGTTGCGCAGGCGGTGATCGTTGAGCGACCAGCGATAGCCGATCACGCGCAGGCCTTCGAACGGCGGACTGAAGCTAGCCTGCCAGTCATCAAGAAGGTCGGTGACAACGGGGTAGAGCTTCTCCTCTGGAGGGTCCCAAGGCTTGTTCAGGTAGTAATGAATGCGGGCGGTGTTAATGGCGCGGATGGCGGCCTCAGTGTCGGCATACGCGGTGAGGAGGATGCGGCGCGCGTCAGGATAGATGGTGCGCGCCCGCTCGAGCATTTCGACGCCGCTCATTCCCGGCATGCGCTGGTCGCTGATCAATAGGGCTACAGGCTCGTCGCGCGATTTGAGTTGGGCAAGAGTGTCGAGCGCAGCCGGTCCGCTGGCGGCGCGCATGACGCGATAGGTCGCGCCATATTGGCGACGCAGATCCTGGACCACCGCTTCAAGCACGCTTACATCGTCGTCTACAGCAAGCAGGATCGGCCGCGCCATATGGAAAGTGTAGTGCCTGAAACCGGTCTCACGGTCGAACTGCTACCCCTCACAATCGGCCCGGGCCCCGCCTTATTGCCGGGTCCCACACTTGCCCAGCTGAGTGCCTGGCTATTCATGAGAGCGTATGTGCCTGTCCCAATTTAGTTAATGGTCTCCGCGGACCCGCCCGAGGTTTTTTGTACCCTATTGGGTCCATAAGCTGTAATCTCACACATAGACCCACGAGGGGCCGGAAATCCCAATGGTGCCGGGTATTCGAAATTGAGCCGGCCAGGGCCAAAAATGTGGCAATTGCAGACATTGCCAAGACTTTGGTCATTCTGCCGATAGGGACGAATGGGGAGAATGACAAGCGCGGTGGGCCCACAAGCTGGACTTGCCGGAGATTGGGATAGAGGGCCAAGTCTTTCCAAAGTGGACAGGGGTAGGCAGAACACACCATGAACAAGATCATCCTGGCCGATTCACAGGCGATCTTCCGGGCCGGCACCGCCAAGGTTCTGGCCATGGATGAGGATTTGCGCATTATTGCGCAATGCACCGATCTTGAGCGGATGTACCATGCCGTCAGCACGTTTCCCAACTCCATTGTTCTGTTTGCGGCTTCGTTACAGCCGGATTTCACGCGTCTGGGCATGCTGCTGGAGACGACGAGCAGCCGCGGCATCGTGATCGCTGAGAACAACGACAACGCCGCAGCGTATATGCAGCAGGGTTTTCGCGGGGTCGTGTTCCGCAGCGTCACGGGACCGGCTTTAGTGGAATGCGTGCGCCGGGTTGCGGCGGGAGATTCGTGGCTGCCGACGCAGGCAGCGCCGCCGGAGGCGATCGAAGAAGACCTGGTGGGGGCGCGTGTTCGCGATCGGCTGACGCCGAAAGAGATGCGCATCGTGGCGCTCATCGTGCAGGGCTGCAAGAACCGCGAGATCGCTATCCGATTGAAGACGACGGAACAGGTGATCAAGAATTATCTGCGGTCGATTTACGACAAGACCGGCGTAGGCGACCGGCTGGAGCTGGCGCTGTTCACCATTCATCACCGGGTGCTGGCGAAGGCGGCAGCCGAAGTGGGCAGCAAACTTGAAGCCGAGACCCAGGCGGCAAACCAGGCCGCGAGCCAATCCGCACCCGGCGCCGTGGCGTAAAGCCAGCGACGATCCGCGAGCCGCGGATCGAATCCAACGCGAAGACACAAAAGAAATTTGAGCGGGTAACGCCCGGGACTGGTGCGGGCGTTCGTGTGTCAGGTGGCGTGAATCAGGCTGAAGGCGAGAATTACCAGGACAATGAGGCTAACGACCGTGTACAAGCGGTCGCGCTCGAGAGCGAATCCTGCGACGGCCATGCCGACGCGCGCGACGGGCGTAGCGATGAGAAGCAGCAGGCCGAGTTGAATGAGACCCTGGCTTTGGAGGTGCGCGGCGGAGAGGACGATGCCGGAAAGGGTGCGGATATTGGGGCCGCCGGGCACGAAGCTGCGATAGTCCACGTGACCGGAGTGACTCTGAACGAGGTAGAGGATGCCGCCCGCAAAGACGGTTGCGGCTGCGACGAGAACGCCAATCTGCAGAAGGCGGCCAATCATGGTCTCAAGACGGCGGTCATCCATACTGGCTATACCTTCCCCGTGATTCCGTTGACGATCATTTCAATGGCGAGAGCCAGAATCACGATTGCGAAGACGGCCCGCAGCGTGCGCACTCGAGCGTGCACCAGAACCTTGGCGCCGAGCAGCGCGCCGGCGAGGACGCCGAGCATCACGGGCATGGCCACGCGCGGGTCAATGAATCCGCGGCTGAGGTAGATACCCGCACTGGCAGCGGCGGTAACGCCAATCATGAAGTTGCTGGTGGTGGTAGAGACCTTGAAGGGGATGCGCATCACGCGATCCATGGCGATGACTTTGACGGCGCCGGAGCCGATGCCGAGCAGGCCGGAAAGCGCGCCAGCGCCAAACATGAGTCCGAAGCC
This sequence comes from uncultured Acidobacteriaceae bacterium, assembly GCA_963835355.1. Classification (GTDB taxonomy): domain Bacteria; phylum Acidobacteriota; class Terriglobia; order Terriglobales; family Acidobacteriaceae; genus Telmatobacter. The sequence continues at coordinate 956,332 of CAWIFE010000008.1, forward strand.
CGCGGGTACGTTGCGCACGCCGTAGTCCTGCCGGTTGCCGCCGACGGGGTAGGAGCTGGCGAGCCGCAAGCGGTTGCCGAGGGCGTCAGAGGCGGCGGGCTGGTCGCTGAATTTGTTTCCCAGGAATGATTGGATTGCGGCCTGGATGAGAACCAGGCCGAAGATGATGGCGAGAGCATGCGTGCCGACGCGGCCGGCAAGATAAGCGCCAAGAATCGCGCCCAGCGTCGTGGCAATCTCAAGGAACATGCCGATGCGGATGTTGGAGAAGCCCTCGCGAACGTAGGCTGCGGCCGCGCCGGAAGAAGTGGCGATGACGGAAACCAGCGAGGCCCCGATGGCGTATTTTATGTTGACGCCGAGGGCGAGGGTGAGTGCCGGGACGACGACGACCCCGCCGCCGAGGCCCGTGAGCGCGCCGAGGAAACCCGCCAAAAAAGAGAGGATCCAGACTACTGCTGTAAAGTCCCATGCTGTCATGGGGTCTCCGGTGCAATTGAGGCGGCGCGGACGCCGGTTGCTGAAGTTGAATGGTGGCTAGAGCTTTTCAGCGACGCTCTTGGCCTGGGTGAAGAGGTAAAGGTAATCGGGGCCGCCTGCCTTGGAGTCAGTACCGCTCATGTTAAAGCCTCCGAAGGGATGCGCGCCGACCATGGCGCCAGTGCACTTGCGGTTGAAGTAGAGATTACCCACATGGAGGTCGCGCCGGGCACGGTTGAGGCGCCCGCGATCGGTCGAGTATATGGAGCCGGTGAGGCCATACTCGGTGTTGTTGGCGACGCGAAGGCCCTCTTCGAAGTTTTCGACCTTGATAACGGCCAGCACCGGGCCGAAGATCTCTTCTTGCGCGATGACGGCGGTGGGAGCGACGTCGGCGAAGACGGTGGGATCAAGGAAGTATCCGCCATCGGCTGTGGCCGGCGCATTTCCTCCAGCGATCAACTTGCCTTCCTTCTTTCCAATCTCGATGGACCGCAACATGGAGTCGAGCGAAGCCTTGTTGATGACGGGGCCCATGTTGGGATTGGCGGCCGGATCGCCCACTGTGAGCGCCGCGACGCGTTCGCGGAGGCGTTCGACGAAGACATCGTAAAGCGGAGCTTCAATGATGGCGCGAGAACAAGCAGAGCACTTTTGCCCGCTAAAGCCGAAGGCCGAAGCGACGACTCCATCCATTGCGGCGTCGAGATCGGCATCGGCGCAGACAAGGATTGAGTCCTTGCCGCCCATCTCGAGGATCGTGCGCTTGATCCAGATCTGACCTGGTTGCGCGTGGGCTGCGCGCTCATGAATTTCGAGGCCGACAGCTTTAGAACCCGTGAAGGCGATGAAGCGCGTTTTGGGGTGCTCGACGACGGCGTTGCCGAAGGAGGCTCCGGAACCGGGACAGAAGTTGACCACGCCATCCGGAAGGCCGGCTTCTTCAAGGACCTCGACAAAACGAGCGGCGATGGTGGGTGAATCGCTGGAAGGCTTGAGGATGACGGTGTTGCCGGCGACGATGGCGGCGGCGGTCATGCCTGCCATGATGGCGAAGGGGAAATTCCAGGGCGAGATGACAGCGCCGACGCCGAGCGGGATGTAGAGCAGCTCGTTGCGCTCACCAGGGTACTGAATCGGCGTAATGGCGGCGGCCAGGCGCAGCGCCTCGCGGGCGTAGAACTCGAGGAAGTCGATGGTTTCGCCCACATCGGCGTCGGCCTCGGCCCAGTTCTTGCCGACTTCGTAGGTGAGCCAGGCCATGAACTCGAATTTGCGCGCGCGGATGATTTCGGCAGCGCCAAGAAGCAGCGAGACGCGTTTTTCGGTTGTGGTCCGGCTCCAGGATTCGTACGCGTGGAGCGCGGCGGACATTGCGACTTCAACCTGCGCGGCGCCGGCCTTCTGATGAATACCGACGATTTGTGCCGGGCGCGCGGGATTGATGGAGCGAATTCTCTCCGCAGTTTTGAGACGCTTGCCGCCGATGATCAGGCTGTACTCCACGCCCAGGTGAGTGGCAACATGGTCGAGTGCACGGCGCATGGAGCGCTCATTCTCAGGATCACTGAAGTCAGTAAACGGCTCATTCGAAAACACGGTCTGCGGCGCGCGAGGCCGGATGGTGGGAGAGACGCCTGCGATTGCCATAACGAATTCAGTTTAGACCAGATGACGGCAGAGAGGAATGAAGGCAATTTGAGATTAGGCTGAATTGAGTGTTGGCGCTTTGCAGGGGGAAGGGGTCAGGGCTAAGATAGCGGCAAGCGCCGCGGTTTTCCTCCTTGGAGTGCGAAAGTGCGGTCCTCGCAAGCGTGAAGAAAGATCTCCGCAAGCCGAAAAATAGCCTTCCAGAAAGAATTAGAAGCCGGAGAAGCTGCCATGCCGGAAATGGAAGATTCCAAGACGAACGAGACTAAAGCAACGCAGATCACGCGGCGCAGGTTCATCCTGGGCGTGATTGCCGGTGGCGCCGTGGTGGGCGCGGCGAGCTACAGGATTCTGTCGCCGGGCGGACGCGCGCACGGCGCAGGCGAGCGGCTGATTACGCTGAACGTGAACGGCACGATGCGGCGCGTGGAGGTTATGAAGCAGGAGACGCTGGCATGGACGCTGCGCTACAAGCTGGGGCTGACGGGGACGAAGCTGGGCTGCGACCGGGCGGAATGCGGCGCGTGCACGGTGCTGATCGACGATGTGCCGCACTATAGCTGCAGCGTGCTCACGAACACCGTGCGCGGCAAGAGTGTTACGACGATTGAAGGATTGGCGGCGGCTGACGGCACGTTGCATCCGGTGCAGCAAGCGGTGGTGGATGAGCAGGGATTCCAGTGCGCGTTCTGCATGTCGGGATTCATCATGTCGGCAGTCGGATTTCTGAAGGCGCATCCCGCGCCGACGCGAACCGAACTGGCGCATGGGATCAGCGGCAACCTTTGCCGGTGCCAGGACTACAACAAGATTCTGGACTCGATGATGCGCGGAGCCGAGTACTTGCGCGATGGCGTGCCGGCAAAGCAGCAGAGGGGGGCCTAAGCCATGCCGGACACACCGCAGCAGAGTGCGACAAAGGCCGAGCAAGAGCAGCCGCGGCCTTATGGCACGGGGTACAAGCTGATCGGCAAGGATTACTCGACCAACGACCTGGTGGCGAAGGTGACGGGGAAGTCGAAGTATGCGGAGGATTTTCGCGCCGAGGGAATGCTGTTTTGCCGGCTCGTGCTGAGCCCGATGCCGCACGCGCGCGTGAAGACTATCCGCGCTGAGAAAGCGCTGGCGATGCCGGGGGTGAAGGCGATTCTGACGCCGGCCGATGTTCCGGGTCACGCGGCGTATATGAACGACAACGGAACCATGATCAAAGCCGACAAGTGGGGCGAACTGGCGCTCGCGGACGAGCCGATGTACCAGGGCGAGCCGATTCTGGCAGTCGCGGCCGTGGACGAACTGACCTGCGCGGAGGCCATCGAGAAGATCGAGATCGACATGGAGCCGCTGCCCTTCGCGACCGATCCGTTGGAGAGCCTGCGACCGGGCAGCTCGAATGCGCGCGAGGACGGCAATGTCTGGGTGAGGCCGGCTTCCGGCCGCGGTCCGGAACAGCTCACCGTGCTGAAGTGGACCGATGAAGATTTTGCCGCAGAAAAAGAAGGCCGCTTGCCAATGGGAAATGCACCCGATGAATGGTCGTATGGCGACGTGGAGGCAGGGTTCAAAAACGCCGCGCTCGTGCTGGACGAGACGTTCATGACTCCCGATGTAAGCCACCAGTGCCTGGAGCCTCGAACAACGATGGCGTATTGGCAGAATGGCAAGCTCTTCCTTTATACGGGCACGCAGAGCACCTTCCAGACCGTCGCCGCGATTGCGCGCTGGATGCACATGGAGGAAGACAAAATTGTCTTCATCAGCGAATATACGGGCGGCGGGTTTGGCAGCAAAATTACCGGCGCGCTGACCCTGGTGATTCCTGCGCTACTGTCGAGGAAGCTGAACGCCCCGGTAATGATGCGCGTGAGCCGCGAGGAGGAGCATTTTATCGGGCGCGCGCGGCCCGGGATCCGGTCACGGACGAAGGTGGGTTTTGCGAAGGACGGCCGGATTACTGCGGTCGACATGTTCCTGGTGAGCGATGCAGGATCCTATGGTTCGAATGGAGATGGAGGCTCGTGCGGAAGCATCGCTTCGTTGCAGTATCAGCCGCCAGCGATGCGATTGCGCAATGTGACGGTGGCGACCAATACTCCGCCGCGGAGCGCACAGAGCGCGCCGGGTGGGATGCAGGCCATTGCGATCATGGAGCCCATCCTGGCCAAGGCGGCGCGGCAACTGGGAGTGGACCAGGTTGCGCTGCGGCGCATCAATTGTCCGGAGGGCAAGGCGGAATACGGACCTCCGAACAAGGAGGGTAAGCGCGCCTATGTGACAAGCTGCTTCCAGAAGCAGGCGCTGGATGAGGGCGCAAAGCAGTTTAAGTGGAACGAGCGGGTTGCTCGGCAGCCGAAGCAGATTGGCGCCAAGGTGCGCGGCGTGGGCGTAGCACTCACTGTCTTCCACGGCGGCAGCACCGGATTCGACGGACTGATCGTGATCACTCCGCAGGGCCGCGTTCAAATTCAATCGGGCATTGGGAACCTGGGAACGGAAGCGGTGATCGACGTGCACCGCGCCGCGGCCGAGGTGCTGAACATACCCTGGGATGCCTGCGACATTGTCTGGGGTGATACCTCGAAGCATTTTCCTTACACCTGTGATTCGGGCGGCAGTCAGACGGTTCACGCGATGACCCGCGCGGCACACGCCGTGGGCCTTGAATGCGTGCAGCGACTCAAGGAAGTGGCGGCAAAGAAGCTGGGCGGACAGCCGGAAGAATATGAAGTGGCCAACCTGCGTGTCATGCGCAAGGGCGGCGGCGGCTTGAGTTTTGCAGAAGCTGCGCAATATGCCATCCTGCTGGGCGGAATCTACGATGGCCACGACGTGAATCCCGACGTGAACAAAGCCACGAAACAATCAGTGGGTAATTTGGCTGGCCAGGGACTAGTGGCCTCAGCGAAGGACAAGTTTCCGCACGATGGAGATTCGTATTCCTATCTTGCGTGCTTTGCCGAGGTGGAAGCGGACGTGGAGACGGGCAAGTACGAGATCGTCGACTACCTCGCCTATGCGGACGTGGGCACAGTGCTTCATCCTGCCGCGCTAGGCGGGCAGATTCTTGGGCGGTCGACGCTGGGCATTGGCCATGCCATCGGACAGAAATGGGTGATCGACCCGCAATATGGCATTTCTGTCGCCCAACGCTTTTATCAAAATAGGCCACCGACGATTTTGGATGTGCCGGTGGACATGCAATGGGCGGCGCTGAATATTCCCGATCCAGAGACGCCAGTGGGCGCACGCGGTTGCGGGGAGCCACCGGTGGGCGGAGGATGCGCGGCGATTCTGAACGCGCTTTCAGACGCGCTCGGAGACAACATTTTCCAGCGTGCGCCGGTAAATGCGGACACGATTCTGACGTCTTACGAAGCTGGGCGTCCGATGCAGAACCCTTTGCTGGCCCACATCTAACGGTGGATGTGAAACGGAGAGAGTTATGGCGGTCATACGAGATGTGATGCCGGCTTTTGACCTGCTGCAGCCAAGCTCTGCCGCGGATGCGCAGAAGCTGCTGGAGCAGAACGGCGAAGATGCGTGGGCGATGGCCGGCGGGCTGGACAGTTTCGACTGGCTGAAGGACCGCATCAAGAAGCCGAAGGTGCTGGTGGATCTGAGCGGCGTGGAGGAACTGAAGGGGATTCGCGCGACGAGCGACGGCGTGGAGATCGGCGCGATGACGACGCTGACGGAGATTGCGAATCATCCGGCGATTCAGAGAGATTACGGCGTGCTGGCGCAGGCCGTGGAACTGGTGGCTTCACCGCAGATTCGCAACCAGGGCACGCTGGGCGGAAACGTGTCGCAGGACGCGCGGTGCTGGTACTACCGCGGAGGGTGGCCGTGCTATCGCGCGGGCGGAAACATTTGTTACGCAGATACGCCTGTGGGTCGTAACCGGGAGCACGCGATTTTTGGCGCCGATCGCTGCGTGGCCGTGCACCCGTCGGATTCGGCTCCGGCGCTGATCGTGCTGGATGCGAAGTTTGTGATGCAGACGCCGAAGGGTGAGCGAGTGGTGGACGCGGAGGATTATTTTGTCGGGCCCGAGCTGGACATCACGCGGTTGAACATTCTGCAGCCGGGCGATTTGTTGACGGCGATTCGCATTCCTGCGAAGTGGGCAGGGGCGAAGTTCTATTTCGAAAAAGTACGCGATCGCAATGTGTGGGACTTTCCGCTGATGAATGTGGCATCGGCGATGAAGGTGTCCGGCGGCGCGATCAGCGACATCAGGATTGCGGTGAATGCAGCAGCACCGAAGCCGATGCGCTTAAAGGCGGTGGAAAATGCGGTGCGCAACAAGCCGGCGAATGCTGATACAGGGAAAATGGCCGGCAACCTCGCGGTTGAGGGCGCAGTGCCGCTGCAGTTTAACGGTTACAAGATTCCGCTGATGAGGAATCTGGTGAAACGCGCGATCATCGGCGCGCAGGAGGCGGCATGAGGTTCATCACATGGGCGACAAGTCCGTGGGGACAATCGGTGCCGATCCATATCGCGTGGGGGTTGATCTGGGTGGCCGTCATCGCGGGACTGTTCTTCATGATCGTGCATTCGCTTTACTTGATCGTTGTGAAGCCGCCAAAGCGATTTGCGGATCGCGCGGCAGAAGCGAACGCTGCAGAGATTCCGGAGCGCGTGCCAAGGCACTCGCTGGCGGCACGGCTCTTTCACTGGATCATGGCGGCTTCGATGTTCACGCTGCTGTTTACGGCATTCCTGCCCAAGGTGGGGATCCAGTTTAACTGGGTGCTATACCACTGGATTGCGGGATGCGTGCTGACGGTTTCAATTCTCTATCACATCGTGCATGCGTCGTTCTTTCTGGACTTCTGGTCGATCTGGCCGGACAAGACGGATCTGCGCGACGCAATGAACCGGGTGCGTCGATTCTTCGGCAAAGAGGCGCCAAGCCCGGGCAAATTTGCCAAGTATCCTCTCGAAAACAAGCTCTACCACGGCGCAATCATGCTGACGGGCCTGGCGGTGACGGTGACCGGGCTGTTTATGATGAAGCGCGTGCAGACGGGCATCTTCGCGCGGAATCCGTATCTCTTCAGCGATATGACGTGGGGCCTGATGTATGTGCTGCACGGGCTGGCCGGTGTTGGGCTGATCTCGCTGGTGATGGTGCATGTGTACATGGGAATCAGGCCGGAAAAGCTGCCGATTACGAAGTCGATGATCTTCGGCTGGATGAGCCGGGACTTCTATCTGGAGGAGCACGATACGAGTCGTTGGGCAGTGAAGGCGCCGGCCTCCAAGACGAAAGAAGGTTATGCCGCAAGCGATGGCGATTGAGATCGAACGGCAGTGCGAGACGATTGAATCGTGCTACGAGTTCACGCTTTCCTATGCCGCGCGGGGTTTGGCGGGCGACGATGGGAGCAACGCGGGCCGGCAGGTGCGGGTGCAATTGACGCTGGCCGCGGAGGCGATGCGTGGACTGGGACGGGGTTGCGCGGACGCGTTGGAGCAGGGGCAGCTAGCGCCCGCGGAAAAATATGAAGCGTTTTTCGAAGTGATCAAGCGCGACGCCGAGGGCGCGATTGCAGCGGTGGAATTGGTGCTGGCGCAGCCGGCAATCGGATCACAGTTGATCGACAATCTAAATGCCTCAATCCATTTGCGGGCGCTGTTGGCGGACTTGTTTCTGGTGACCGAGATTCTGGACGCGCGGAAGACGGGAGCCGACGCCACTGTCGCGAACGGAAGCGATGGTCTGCGCTAAGCGAGCAGGCGAGGCACATGTATTCTTCGCAAGTTCTCGATCATTTTGAGCACCCGCGCAACGCGGGAACAGTTGCCGATGCGGATGCGTCGGCTCGAATCGAGAATCCGGCCTGCGGCGATGTTCTCGAATTGACAGTAAAGGCGGCAGGCGGACGAATTACGGAGATTCGCTTCAAGGCGAAGGGATGCGTGGCCGCGATGGCGTGCGGGTCGGCGGTCACGGAACTTGTGAGTGGGAAGCCTGTGGCGGAGGCGAAAAGGCTCAGCAGGGATGAGTTGGTGCGCGCGGTTGGCGGGCTGCCCGCAGCGTCGACACACGCAAGCCACCTGGCAATCGACACGCTCGCGGCGGTGTTGAGAAAGATTTCCGGCTAGCCTCAGCGCGCGGCCGGCGGAGCTTTTCCGGCGAGCGCTTCATAATCTTCCGGCGTGTTGAGGCCAGCCTTTTCAAGCGATTCTGGAACGGAGATGTATGCGACACGTTGTGCGTGCTCGTGCAGGATCTCTCTCGCGTTGCCGGTGGCAGGCGCATCAAGAAAATGCGCAATCAATTGGCGGCTGACCAGAAGCGGGTGCCCATGCTTGCCATTGTTCTCCGGGGCGACGGCCCAGATGTCCTGTGCCAGCGCGCGCCGGAACGAAGCACAGAGACGCTCGAGCGAGTTGGCGCTTAATGGCGGGCAATCGACGGGCGTGATCATCGCGGAATCGCAGCCGCGAGATAAAGCTTCGCTCAATCCGACCTGCAGGGAACTGAATTGACCGCGCTCGGGATTGGGATTGTGAACCATGTATGCGCCGCATGCACCGGCGGTAACGCCGACGGGATGAGAGTTTCTGCCCGCAACGACGACGATCAGGCGCGTGAATGGCTCAAAGGCAAGGATGGCCGCGGAGAGAAGCGTGGGGCCAGGTCGTGGTGAGGCTCCCGGCTCGGGCGGAGGCCAGGGAAGCAGTGCCTTGTCCGCGCCCATACGTGAAGACTCGCCAGCCGCGAGGATTAAGCCGCAGAGATTGGGGGCGTCGGTCATAAGGAAAAGATAGCAAAGATAGCAGGGAGCAAATGGGCTGGGACTACTTTTCCGCGGGCGCGGGGAGGGCTTCGCCAGGCACCGCGGATTCGGCTGTTGCTGCAGGGTGCCTGCCGCTTTGGAACCAGCTCATGTGGGGCAGGGCGCGTTCTGTGCGGCGACGCACGGCGATCAACTCGGCAACGATGGAGACGGCGATTTCTTCGGGTGTGACCGCGCCGATGTCGAGACCGACTGGGGAATGCACGCGGTCAAAGAGATCGGGGCTGAGGCCTTCACGAGTGAGCTCGCGAAACACGGTGATGGCTTTGCGTTTGGAGCCGACCATGCCGATGTAACGAGCGGGCGTTTGCACCGCCCAGCGGAGGACGCGCATGTCGTCGCGGTGGCCGCGGGTGGCGATCACAATGTAAGAAGACTCGCCGGGCGTGAGTTCCCTGACTGCTTCATCGAAGTCCCTGGCGATGACCTGGAGCGCATTGGGGAAACGCTCGAGGTTTGCGTAGGCGCTACGATCGTCGGTGACGATGCAGTCGAATCCGGCGTTGCGCGCGACCTTGAAGAGCTCAATGGCGACGTGGCCGGCGCCGAAAATGTAGAGCAGCGGCACGGGCAACACCGGCTCGATGAAGATTTCGAGCGTGCCGCCGCAGACGAGGCCGGTGTCGTATTTGGGATCCTGGTTGAGGTCGAAGGTAAGGGTGCGCGGCTTTTCCTGGGTGATGACTTCACGCGCGGCCTGCCAGACTTCGGCTTCGACGCAGCCGCCGCCAATGGTTCCGGCAATGGAACCGTCGTCGCGGATAAGCATTTTGGCGCTCTGGAACGAGGGAATGGAGCCGCGCGAGTTCACGATGGTAGCCACAGCACCACTGCGGCCCTCCCGTTGCAGCTTCACGATCTCCTCATAGATATTCATCCATGTTAATTATTGGTTCGACTCATCAGTAAGTCAATCGGCGGCGTGGTGCGGGCTGAGTACCGATGGCGCACTCTTCGAGGCAAGCGGGACAGAATGCTATTGCCGAATGGACTCGTTTGAGCTAATTTCTAAGACTCACAGTTTATTTACGTTGGAGGTGGCGAGCCATGCCCCGAGTTGTTCGATGTTCCATTATTCAGGCGTCGAATGCGTTGCCTGCGACCGAACCGCTGCCCGCGCAAAAGAAGGCGATGGTGGAGAAGCATGTCGGACTGATTCGGCAGGCGGCAAAGCAAGGAGCGCAGATTGTGTGCCTGCAGGAGATCTTCAACGGGCCGTATTTTTGCGCTGAGCAGGAAACGAAATGGTACGAGATGACCGAGCCGGTTCCCGATGGGCCGACGGTGAGCCTGATGCGGGCACTGGCGAAGGAGCTGCACATCGCGCTGGTCGTCCCCGTCTATGAGGTAGAGCAGGAGGGTGTTTTTTATAACACCGCGGCGATGATCGCGAGCGATGGGGCTTATCTGGGAAAGTACCGGAAGACGCATATTCCGCATGTGGCGCCGGGGTTCTGGGAGAAGTTCTATTTCCGGCCGGGGAATCTCGGGTATCCGGTATTCGATTTGGGTTTTGCCAAGGTGGGCATCTATATCTGTTACGACCGGCACTTCCCCGAGGGCGCGCGATGCCTGGGATTGAACGGCGCGGAGATCGTGTTCAATCCATCGGCGACCGTGGCGGGGCTGAGCGAGTACCTGTGGAAGTTGGAGCAGCCGGCTCACGCGGCAGCGAACGGGTACTTTATCGCGGCGATCAATCGCGTTGGGACCGAGGCGCCATGGAACATCGGCGAGTTTTACGGAACAAGCTATTTTTGCAATCCGCGCGGGAAGATTATTGCGGAGGCCGGGCGCGAAAAGGATGAAGTGCTGACCGCCGACCTGAATCTGGACGAGATCGCCGAAGTGCGGCGGACGTGGCAGTTCTATCGCGATCGCAGGCCCGATTTGTACGGACCGCTGGTGGCGTCGTAACGCGGAGGCGAACCCATGAGCACCGCAGCACTCCCGCATGACGAGCAACTACGAGCGCGATTTGGCGAGCTGAAGCCGGCGCTCGCCGCGCAGGCCGCGGTGATTGAAGCGGACCGCTGCCTGAATTGCTTCGACGCGCCGTGTACGGCGGCGTGCCCCACACATATCGATGTGCCGGGGTTCATCAAGCGCATTGCGTCGGGGAATCTGCGCGGGTCTGCGCTGCGCATTCTGGACGCGAATATTCTGGGGGCGAGCTGCGCGCGGGTTTGTCCTGTGGACGTGCTGTGCGAGGGCGCGTGCGTGCTGACGCGGCAGAATCGGAAGCCGATTCAAATTGGCCAATTGCAGCGGCACGCTATGGACACGTTTTGGGCGTCCGGCGAGGCTGTGCCGATGGCCGCGCCGGGAACGCATAATCTGCGCGTGGCGTGCATTGGCGGTGGGCCGTCGTCGCTGGCCTGCGCGGCGGAGTTGTGCCGCCACGGTGCGCAGGCGACGGTGATCGAACGGCGTGAGCTGCCGGGCGGATTGAATACGTACGGCGTAGCGGAGTACAAGCTGCGCGCCGCCGACAGCGTTCGCGAGGTGGAGATGATCCGGCGCCTGGGAGTGGAATTCCGGTGTGGAGCGGACGTGGATTCGGCCGCAACGCTCGGCGCGCTGGAAGCGGAGTTCGACTTTGTCTTTCTGGGGCTGGGCCTGGGCGCGATGCAGCGACTGAACATTCCCGGCGAAGACGCCGATGGCGTGATGAACGCTCTGGAGCTGATTGCTGCATACAAGACAGGCCACCTGCGCGAGCTGCGCGGGACGGTGGTGGTGGTGGGCGCGGGAAATACGGCCATTGACGCAGCCAATGCCGCGAGACGGCTGGGCGCGGAGACGGTCTACATGTTGTACCGACGCAGCGAAAGCGAGATGTCGGCCTTTGAATTTGAGTACGAACACGCGAAACAGGAGGGCGTGCAGTTTCTTTGGCGGAGGCAGCCGGTGGCGATTGGGCGGAGCGAGCACGGCCGTCTGCTGCTGGAAACGGTGCAGGTGCACGAGACGGGGGGAAAGCTTGAGGTGGTTCCTGACTCGCAGTCGGCGATTGCGTGCGATCGAGTGGTCCCGGCGATCGGGCAGTCGCCGCTGACGCAGCTTTTGCAGGAGCTGCGCGGCGTTGAGGTACGCGATGGAAAGATTGTGGCCGATCGCGTGACAGGCCAAACGGGGAATCCGAGGTACTATGCCGGCGGCGATTGCGTGAACGGCGGGCGCGAGGTGGTGGATGCGGTGGCCGGGGGCAAACGCGCCGCACTCGCAATGCTGAAAGCAGCGGAGGTGGCCCATGCCTGACATTGGCGTGCGGAATTTTGCAGGCAGCATCAACTCGCCGAATCCGTTCTGGCTGGCTTCGGCGCCGCCGACGAACACGGGCGAGATGATCATGCGCGCATTCGACGCGGGCTGGGGCGGCGCGGTGTGGAAGACAATCGGCGAGCCGATCACCAATGTGAGCTCACGCTACTCGGCGACGGACTGGAACGGGCAGCGCATCATGGGGTTCAACAATATCGAGCTGATCAGCGATCGGACGGTGGAACAGAATCTGCGCGAGATGGCGGACGTGAAGAAGCGCTATCCGAAGAACGCCGTTATTGCGTCGCTGATGGTGGCGTCGACGCGCGAAGCATGGCATGAAATTGTGACGCGCACCGAGGATGCGGGAGCAGACGGGCTGGAGCTGAATTTCGGATGCCCGCACGGCATGAGCGAGCGAGGCATGGGTTCGGCGGTGGGGCAGGTGCCGGAGTATGCCCAGATGATTACCGAGTGGGTGAAGGAGAAGGCGCGCACGCCGGTGCTGGTGAAGCTGACGCCGAATATCAGCGACATTCGCACCGTGGCGCGCGCGGCAAAACGCGGCGGGGCCGATGGATTGTCTGCTATCAACACCATCAATTCGATTACCGGAATCGATTTGGACACGTTTGTGCCGCGGCCGAATGTGGACGGGAAAAGCTCGCATGGCGGATACTGCGGGCCGGCGGTGAAACCGATCGCGTTGAACATGGTGCAGCAGATTTTATCGGATCCCGAAGCGGCGCTGCCGCTGTCCGGGATCGGCGGGATCGGCTCGTGGCGGGATGCAGCGGAGTTCCTGCTGTTGGGATGCGGCACAGTGCAGGTATGCACGGCGGTGATGCACTACGGCTACCGGATTGTCGAGGACATGGCCGAAGGTCTGGACAACTGGATGCGGGAGAAAGGCTTCAAGACGCTCGAGGATTTTCGCGGACTGTCGCTCAATCGCGTGACGGAATGGAAGCACCTGAACCTGAACTACAAGATTGTGGCGCGCATTGACGAGCAGAAGTGCATCGGATGCGACCTATGCCATGTCGCGTGCTGGGATGGCGCGCACCAGTGCATTCATCTTGACCGAGTGACCGGGGCGGTTGATGGGCATGTGGAATTGCACCCGATTCCCGCGGCGAAGGAAGCGGAGAGCCGCGCATCGATCGCCGAGACGCCGGTAACGCGCAAGGAACGCGCAGCGGCTTTTGCGTCCGGGCCATTTGCAACGCCGCTCGAGCGAATTCCTCGCGTGGACGAGACAGAATGTGTGGGGTGCAACCTGTGCTCCTTGGTTTGTCCGGTCGAAGGCTGCATCACGATGGTGCAAGTGGAGACGGGCCTCAAGCCGGAGACGTGGGACGAACGGACGCGGGGGGCGGCGTGCGTGACGCAGACGCAACAGCCATGAGTGGAGCTGCACCGCGGCCTGCAGTTTCGTCGGTAGGCGACGAAGGGCGGACGGCCGGGACTCCGGTCAATGAACATTCGATGGGGTGAACGGAATGTCTAAGGTTCTCATTCAAAACGGAACGGTTGTGAATGCCGACGCCAGCGTGAAGGCGGATTTGCTGATCGATGGCGCGGTAATCAAGGAAGTGCGCGCCGGGATTTCGGCGAGTGCGGCCGACAAAGTGGTCGACGCCACGGGGCTGCTGGTGCTGCCGGGCGGGATTGACGCGCACACGCATCTCGACATGCCCTTCGGAGGGTCGAAATCTGCGGACGATTTTGAGACCGGCACGCGTGCCGCGGCGATCGGCGGAACCACGACGATTGTCGACTTCGCCATCCAGGCGAAGGGCACGAAGATGCGTACGGCTCTAGACACGTGGTGGAAGAAGGCCGAAGGGAAAGCGTGCATCGACTACGGACTGCACATGATCGTCACGGACCTTGGAGACGCGGGCCTGGAAGACATGGACGACATGGTGCGCGAGGGCGTGGCCAGCTTCAAGCTGTTTATGGCGTATCCCAACGTGCTCATGGTGGACGACGCCACGATCTTCAAGGCGCTCGAGCAGACGGCGAAGAACGGCGCATTGATCTGCATGCACGCCGAGAATGGGTCGGTGATCGACGTCATCGTGCAGCAGGCGCTGGCCGAAGGGAAGACCGCCCCGATTTATCACGCATTGACGCGGCCGACGAAGGCCGAGGCCGAGGCTGTGCATCGCGCAATTGCAATGGCCGAGATGGCCGGCGTGCCAATTTACATCGTGCATCTCTCGAGCGAGGACGCGCTCAATCAAGTCCGCGAGGCGCGCGACCGTGGTTTGCCGGCGTTCGCCGAAACGTGCCCTCAGTACCTGCTGCTCTCGATCGAGGACAACATGGAGGGTAAGGGCTGGGAGGGCGCAAAGTACGTGTTTACGCCGCCGCTGCGCGAGAAGAAGAACCAGCCGAAGCTTTGGGAGGGTCTGAAGAGAGACAATCTGCAGGTGGTGTCGACCGATCATTGCCCGTTCTGCTTTGAAGATCAGAAGGCGCTGGGCAAAGACGATTTCACGAAAATTCCCAACGGCGGACCGGGAATCGAGAACCGGCTGCAACTGCTGCATTATCATGGCGTGGGGCAAGGGAATTTCTCCATTAACAGATTCGTCGAGCTGGTTTCGACTGCGCCGGCGCGAATCTTTGGAATGTATCCGAAGAAGGGCGTGCTGGCCGCGGGAAGCGACGCCGATCTTGTGCTGTGGGACCCGGCGGAGAATTACACGATCAGCGCCAAGACACACCACATGCGCGTGGACTACTCGATGTTTGAGGGATTCAAGGTGCGCGGAAATGCGCGCGACGTGTATTCGCGCGGCGAACTGATTGTGAGCGGCGGCAAGTTTATCGGCAAGCCGGGGCGAGGAAAGTATTTGCGGCGAGAGGCGCGGGGCGGGGCGTGGAAGTGAGGCAGCTTCCAGACGCTAGCTTCTAGCTTCCGGCTCTTTCGCGCGTGAGTGAGGACCGTGCTATCCCAGGTCCGAAAACCCGGACCTGGGGCACCCAAAATCCAAGAGCAACCGCAGATCCTTCGATTCCCTCGCTTTGCCGTTCCGGCGCGCTCGGTCACTCAGGATGACAGCCTGATAAATTGAACTTACTTTAGAGGCAGGTCCCCAACGTCACGGAGGAGGTCCCGTGAGTACCGTCGACCCATCACTATCGAATCGCGACCTGACGCCGACCACGCCGGAGCAGCGCACGTGGGGTTTTTACAACTACACGGCACTGTGGTTCTCGATGTGCATGGAGATCACGACGTACCGGCTGGCCTCGGGGCTGATCGCCAAGGGAATGGACTGGAAGCAGGCGATCGGGACGGTGCTGCTGGGGAACTTGATCGTGCTCGTTCCCATGCTGCTGAACGCGCACGCGGGCGCGAAGTACGGGATTCCGTTTCCGGTTTTTCTGCGCGCGTCGTTTGGCGTGCGCGGGGCGAACCTGGCGGCGCTGTTGCGCGCGGTAGTGGCGTGCGGATGGTTCGGCATTCAATCGTGGATCGGCGGCAGCGCCATTGATGCAATGTTGATCGTGATCTGGCCGAGCGCGGAGGGCAACGGCGGCATTTTGTGGGCGTGCTTTCTGGGATTCTGGCTGCTGAACATGGTGGTGGTGTGGCGGGGGGTGGAGTCGATCAGGCGACTGCAGGCGTTTGGTGCGCCGTTCATGTTCGTGATGGCAGTGGCGCTGCTCGTTTGGGTGCGGATGAAGGCGGGCAGCTTCGGCGCGATGTTGTCAACGCCGAGCACGTTCCACACGCGCGGCGAGTTTCTGAACGTGTTCTTCCCGTCGCTGACGGCGATGGTGGGCTATTGGGCGACGCTGGCACTGAACATTCCGGATTTCACGCGCTATTCCAAATCACAAAGTGCGCAGTCGTGGGGGCAGGCGTTCGGACTGCCGGTAGCGATGGTGCTATACACGTTTCTGGGAATCGCGGTGACCTCTGCTTCGGCGGTTTTGTTCGGCAAGCCGATCTGGGACCCGGTGCAACTGATCGGAATGTTCCATCAGCCGGTGGTCGCTTTCGTGGCGCTGATTGCGGTTCTGGTGGCGACGCTGAACGTGAATATTGGCGCGAATGTTGTGTCGCCATCGAACGATTTTTCAAATTTATGGCCGCGGCTGATCAGTTTCAGGACCGGCGGCCTGATTACCGGATTTCTCGGCCTCGCGATGTGCCCATGGAAGCTGCTGGCCACGCCGGACGCATACATTTTCGGCTGGCTGGTGGGCTACTCGGGACTGCTGGGGCCGGTGGCCGGGATCATGGTGTGCGATTACTTCTTCATCCGCGGAACAGAGCTGGATGTGAACTCGCTCTATCATCGCGAGGGCATGTATCACTACAGCAAGGGAGTAAATCCGCGGGCGTTGATTGCGCTGGCTCTCGGAGCTGGAATCGCGCTCGTCGGCGTGTTCGTGAAGCCGCTGCACTTCCTCTACGATTACGCGTGGTTCGTGGGGTTCTTTACGGCGGGCGCGTCGTATGTGGCGATGATGAAGCTGGCGGCGCCGGCGGGAGTGGTGGAGAGAGCGGAAGAGATTGCGTAAGAGCAGCTACTGGCTTCTAGCTCACGGCTTCCTGCAGCCCGATTGCCGTGCGGGTCGGGAGACCCGCACGACAGCCGGACTGGAGTCCGGCGCTACAACAATCGTCACTCCACGAGGGCGTCGGCGATTGCGAGGTGCTCGTCGAGGGCGGCGATGCCGAGGTCGAGTTCTTCTTTCGTCACGATCAGCGGCGGCGCAACGACGAAGTGGCTGACCCAGGCCTGAATGGACACGCCCTGCGCCATCATCTTGGCGGCGATTTGATCGACAACGAGCGGCTTGCCTTCCACCTTGTCGCGCATGGTGTTGAAGAGCTGCTTGGTCTTTCGATTCTTCACAATCTCGACGGCAAAGAAAAGGCCGAGGCCGCGCACGTCGCCGATTGAAACATGTTTGGCCTTCAGGGCTTCAAGTTTCTGGCGTACGTAAGGCTCGAGCTCAGCGGCGCGCTCGACGAGCTTGAGGCGCTGCATCTCTTCGATAGTGGCGACAGCGGGACCGAGGGTGAGCGGGTGCGCCTCGTAAGTATGACCGTGTGAAAAGTAGTGGTCCTCGAAGTAGTCGGCGATCTTTGTGGTGGTGGCGCAGAGTCCGAGGGGAACATAGGCCGATGTGATGCCTTTGGCAGTAACGAGAATGTCGGGCTTGACGTTCCAATTGTCGACGGAGAACCACTTGCCAGTGCGGCCCCAACCGGCCATCACTTCGTCGGCGATCATCAGGACACCGTGGCGGTCGCAGATTTCGCGCAAGCGCGGGAAGTACTCAGGCGGCGGAACGAGGACGCCGTTGGTGCCGACGACCGGCTCGACGATGATTGCGGCGACGTCGCTTTCGTTGCGGATCATGTGTTCGATGTAGTCGGCGCAGGCGATGTTGCAGGTGGGGTAGGTGTGCTTGATGGGGCAGTCGTAGCAGTTGGTCTCAGGCGCGAAGGCGACGCCCGCGCCTTTGCCCGCCGGCTCCATGGCCCAGCGGCGCGGATCACCGGTGGCTGCGATGGAGCCCATGGTTGAGCCGTGATAAGAGCGGTAGCGGGAAATGATCTTGGTTTTGCCCGTGAACATGCGGGCGATTTTGAAGGCCGCTTCATTGGCTTCAGTACCGCTGGTGGCGAAGAAGAATTTGTTGAGGCCCTCGGGGAGGACTTCAAGAAGCTTGGCGCTGAGGCGAGCGCGCGACGCGGTTGCGTATCCCGGAGCAACGTAGCAGAGTTCGCGGGCCTGCTCGGCGATGGCCTCGACCACGCGAGGATTCTTGTGACCGAGGTTGACGCACATGAGCTGCGAGCTGAAATCGAGGTAACGCTTGCCCGCGCCATCAATAAACCAGCAGCCTTCTGCATCAGCGATATACAGCGGTTTCCAGGTTTTCTGGAAGCGCCAGGTGCCGTAATTGTTCTGGCGCGTGAGGTTAGAAATCTGCTCGGATGTGAGCGCTGCAGACCCGGAAGTTTCAATCATGGTGGGCGACCTCCGAAACGGATGCAACCTATCGTAACATCCGGAACGCGTGATGAAGGCAGGGCGGAGCAGTGGCGCGAGAGGTGCTGGATGTAGACGAGAATGTCCGAAAATCGGGCAAAAAATGAAGTACGAGGATTAAAGACTTTTCCTTCCTGGCCGATATACAGCGACAGAAATCGGGATATGAAGATGGAGATAGCCCCCATTCCGGGAATTCGCGCATTGCCAGCCGTGAGAGCGCCGCGGGCAGAGATGCGGCCGCCATCCATCTTCGACATCGATGCTTCAGAAAGGCCAGGCGACGGTGGAGAGCAGCGGGCTGGAAGAAAAGCTGCCGGCGCGGAGGAGAGCGACGAAGACGATCTTCAGCTTGAGGGCGAGTCGGCTGCGGGAGAGCAGACCCTGGAGGACGCGCCACCGAAGCAGGTCGATTATTTCGCGTGATTCAAAACCCAAGAAGAGAATTCGCGCCTGGAGCGCAGGTTTCGAATTGCCGCAGGGTTCGCGGTTGGTTTTTGTGCGTCAGGCGGTGACCGTCTCGCGCAGCTTGTGTTCAGCATAGAGCGGATCGGGCACGGGGAGAGCTTCGTCATCGGCAAGCCGCAAGAGCCTGTGAAGATAGGCGCGAGAGATGGAGAGGCTGCGCGCAGCCAGGGTCTTGTTCCCGTTATTCTCGCGAACGGCGGCGACAGCGAGACGGATCTTGTAATCGCGAAGCTGGCGCTCGAACGAACCTGATGACTGATAGTCGGCAATGTCGACGATCTGGTCGAAGGTTGCTGCATCCTCTTCCGGTTCGTGCGCTTTGAGGTTCAAGTCCTCGGCTCGGACCACGCGGCCGGGAGCCAGGATGATGGCGCGCTGCATGACGTTTTCAAGCTCGCGCACATTGCCGGGCCACGAGTAGTTCTGGAGCATCTCCATGGCCGCCGGTTCGATCGAGTCCATCGGTTTTTGGAAGACGTTCGAGTAGTGGCGCAGGAAATGGCCGGCAATGAGGGGAATGTCTTCTGACCGCTCCTGAAGCTGCGGTGAATCAATGCACATGACGTTGATGCGATAGAAGAGATCCTGGCGGAATTTACCTTCGGCGACGAGCTTGCCCAGGTCCTGGTGGGTGGCGAAGATAAGGCGCGCACGCAAGGGAATGAGCTTGTTCGAGCCGAGGCGGCTGAATTCCATCTGCTGCAGGACGCGAAGGAGCTTGACCTGCGTGAAGACGCTCAGGTCACCGATTTCATCGAGAAACAGCGTACCGTCCGAAGCCTGCTCAAAGTAGCCTTCGCGCGAGCCGACGGTGCCGGTAAAGGCGCCTTTCTCGTGGCCAAATAACTCGGCTTCAATGAGAGTTTCAGGGATGGCGCCACAGGAGACGGCTACAAATGGCTTGTTGGCGCGGCTGCCGAGATTGTGGATGGCGCGGGCGATGAGCTCCTTGCCTGTACCGCTATCGCCGGTGACTAAAACAGCGGCGTTGAGATTGGTTACGCTGCGCACCAGCTGGTAGACGCGCTCCATGCCGGGGCTCGATCCGATGATGCGGTCGCAATTACCCGGCTCCTCGATGCGCTGCTGGACACTGTGCAACTGCTGCTTGAGCGCGGAGGTTTCGCAGGCCCGGACAAGCATGGTCTTGAGGTCGCGAATCGACGGCGGGCGCCGGCAGAAGCCAAAGGCCCCGGAACGAACGAGTTCGAAGGCGGTGGAGCGCAGGCTGTCTTCGGCCATCAGGATGGACGGGACACTGGAGGCGATCATGCGCCGGGCAAATTCAAGCCGGGATTGCAGCGTGTCCTGGGAGGAGTAGAGGTCGAGGATCATGACGTCGCAGTCGGGAGCGGACGCGGGGGCATCCGTTCCATCTCCATCTGGCTGGAGCAGGACCTCGAAGTCCTTACCAAGGGCAGAAGAAAGAAGCGGGTGCAAAGTGCGGTCTTCCGAAAAAAGTCCAATTCTGGTCATTGGCGGGCGATCTACTATGTCGCCGTTAGCGCGACGCCATTTAAGAGGCTAGGGCGATGTGAGTTCATCATCGGCAAATGGCGGCGAAGGGAACATTCCTCTTTCGTGCTACCAAAGATCAAACCTTGGTAACAATTTTGAAGCGTAAAGAGGACCAAATTGCTGGGAATTCTCTCGCCGAGGTCCGGGCAGCAGATCGGATTCTTCATAGGTCAGGGTGCACTGACCTTCGTAACCAGCTTCGTAATCTTCTGATTTAGCAATGAGTTACATGTGTTATGGGGGCGAGCCGAAGGGGACGCAGAGGTGTATACGGACCACTCCAGGGAGGGGGTGAGGCGTAAACAATCGTACACACCCGATGCGTCAATTTGCACCCATCTGACTGAATCGATATGGCTTCATGGCAACAGAAGTTTGGCGCGGGAATTGCTCTAGTGGGGTGTGTTCCTGGAAGGCCTTCAGGAGAAGGAGTCCGTGTCATGCATTCGTTTGCCTGGTGGCCAACCGTGATTGTTCTGGCAGTGGCTACCTTCACGGATCTTCGCAGCCGGCGGATTCCGAACTGGCTTGTGTTTCCTTTTTTTGCCTGCGGGCTCGTGGTTTCGGTGTGGCTGCACGGCTGGCAAGGCGCGGAGCAAAGTCTTTCTGGAGCGGGACTTGGGCTCCTGATTTACGGGTTTCTTTTCTGGATGGGCGGAATGGGCGCGGGCGACGTAAAACTTTGCGCCGCGATTGGAGCATGGATTGGCCCATACCAGTTGATTTTGGCGCTGGTGATGACCGGTCTGGTGGGCGGAGTGATGGCGCTTGCAGTGGCGGCGTGGGGCGGATTCTTGAAGGAATTGTTTCAGCACACCGGCGATTTGGTATTCAACGCGCAAGAACGCGGAGAAGCCGTCTTGAGCAATCCGCGGCGACACAAGATGCCTTATGCACCGGCGATCGCGATCGGGACATTGATTTCGTTTTTTGCACGCTAGAGACGGTGCACGACATTGTCGAGTTTAGAGCAATCGAAGTATGAACTTCCGGCTGACTGGGACGCTGTGCCAGCCGGTCATCGCGCATACCGCACAGCGAGGAGCGAAAGCAACGTGGCCACGAATCCGACTCCATATGCAAGCAGCCCTTTCCCCGAACCGATGGGCGTTGAGGATCTCTCTATCGCGGTGATAAGCCCCAGCGAGGAGCATCGCATGGAAACCATGCAAGCGATGCATGGTTGCGCGGGCGCCTATGTCAGCGAGTTCTCAAGCTATGCACCGGGTGTGGGCGATCTTCCTGCGGCGCTGGATGAGGATTTCGACGTCATCATCATCGATCTGGACGGCGATGCGGAGTCCGCACTGGACCTGGTGGAGAGCATCGGGGCCAATGGCGTGGCGACGGTCATGGTGTATTCGGAGAGCTCCGATCCGGAGTTGCTGGTGCGCTGCATGCGCGCTGGAGCTCGCGAGTTTCTGACGCTTCCATTTTCGCGGGACGTGGTGGCAGAGGCCCTGGTGCGAGCCGCAGCGCGGCGCCCGGTGGCGCGACCGGCGAAGAAGGCGGCCGGAAAGCTCTATGCATTTATAGGCTCCAAGGGTGGGGCCGGGACGACCATGCTGGCCTGTAATTTTGCCGTAGCGCTGGCCAAGGAATCGGGCGAAAAGACTCTGCTGATCGACCTCGATCTGCCGCTGGGCGATGCGGCGCTGAATCTGGGAATCGCAGTGGAGTATTCGGCCATCGACGCTTTGCAGCAAGTGGACCGGTTGGACGCGAAGTTTCTGGAACAGCTCCTGGTGAAACACAGCTCGGGCCTGTGGGTGCTGGCGGCGCCGGGACGGTTTGTTCAATTCCAGGTAGACAACGAAGGCATCAACCGGCTTTTGTACGTAGCTCGGCATGAGTTTGAAAACGTCGTCGTGGATATGGGGTCAAGGCTGGAACTGATGGGAACAACGGCCTACAAGGAAGCGACCTCAATGTACCTGGTGACGCAGGCGAGCATTCCGGAACTTCGCAACTCCAACCGGCTGATCACGCAGTTCTTCTCCGGCCAAGTGCCAAAGCTGGAAGTGGTGATCAACCGATATGAATCGCGGGTGCTGGGAGTATCGGAGGAGCACATCACCAAAGCGCTCACCCGGGCCGCGCAATGGAAGATTCCCAACGATTATTCGGCGGTGAAGAACATGCAGATCAGTGCCAAACCGCTAGTGCTTACGGATTCGCCAATTTCACGGCAGGTTCGGAAGATGGTTAGCGCTGTGACCGGGACGAGCGACACAGCGGGGAAAAAGAAGAAAGCATTCAGTCTCAGCATTTTTGGATGAGAACGTAAGAGGCGGAATTCTGCAACTGGAGCGAAGGTAAAACGTGGAAATACTCAATTTGGAATCGTACAAAGCGGAGATTCACCGGACGCTGATCTCGAAACTGGATCTGGAGAAGCTTTCGCGCGTGAACTCGAGCCAGGCGCGGCAAGCGGTCTCGGGCCTGGTCAAAGAGATCATGTCGGACCAGCGCGTGCCGCTCAACTTCGACGAGCAGGAGAAGATCCACGCCGAGCTTCTCGATGAGGTGTTCGGGCTGGGGCCGTTGGAGCCGCTGCTGCGGGATCCGAAGATCTCCGACATTCTGGTGAACGATAAGGACCACGTGTTCGTGGAAAAGGGCGGACTGCTGCAGAGGGTGGACACGACGTTCCGCGACGACCGGCATCTGATGCAGATCATCGACCGCATCGTGTCGCGCGTCGGCCGCAGAGTGGATGAGTCGTCGCCGATGGTGGACGCGCGCCTGCCCGACGGATCTCGCGTCAACGCGATCATTCCGCCACTGGCGCTGGACGGGCCATCGATATCGATCCGGCGATTCGGAACCGGCCCGCTGGCGGCCAACCAACTGGTGCAATTGAAGAGTATTTCGCCGGAGATGATGGAAGTACTGTCGTCGGCAGTGCGGGCGCGCATCAGCCTCCTGGTCTCGGGAGGCACTGGCGCCGGCAAGACGACGTTCATGAACATCCTGTCGCAATACATTCCGAACAACGAGCGGCTGGTGACGATCGAGGACGCCGCCGAATTGAGGTTGGCGCAGGAAAACATCGTGCGCCTGGAGACGCGGCCACCGAACATCGAAGGGCAGGGCGCGATCCGGCAGAGGCAATTGCTGATCAACGCCCTGCGTATGCGGCCCGACCGCATCATCATCGGTGAGGTGCGCGGCGAGGAAGCGTTCGACATGCTGCAGGCCATGAATACCGGCCACGAGGGCTCGATGACCACCATTCACGCCAACACGCCGCGCGACGCGTTGTCCAGAATGGAGTCGATGGTGGCCATGACCAACATGAACCTGCCGGAGAAATCGGTTCGGCAGCAGATGGCGTCGGCGATCTCAATCGTGGTGCAGGCCACGCGCATGAGCGACGGCACGCGCAAGATCACCAACATCTCCGAGATCACGGGTATGGAAGAGAACGTGATCAGCATGCAGGAGATCTTCACGTTTGAAAAGAAAGGCATCGGCCAGGACGGCCGCGTGATCGGCGTGTTCAAGCCCACGCGTATCCGTCCCCGGTTCCTGGAGAGGCTGCGCGTGGCGGGCGTGATCCTGCCGCCCAGTCTGTTCGAACGGGAAACGCCGGTTAACTGAGAGGAAAGGAGGGAAGCGAGATGGGATTGATTATTGGTCTGATCTTTGTGGGCATATTCACGCTAATCGCGCTGCCGTTGGCAGCCATGGGACCGTCCAACAGCGCCAAGCAAGCCCTGGCCACTCTGGACTCGGCCATTAAGGTCGACCGGCGGGAATTGCTTCCGCAGAAGCTCAATGTGCGCAAGAACGAATTGCTCAGCAGCATTCCCTGGCTGAACCAGAAGTTGCTGAAGTTCGAGCTGACGCCCTATCTGCGCAAAATGCTGAGCCAGGCCGATCTGGACTGGAGCGCGGGGCGGCTGCTGCTGGTATGCGCGGCGGGTCTTGTGATCCCGACTTACGCGCTTCTGGAGACGACCGGCAATACTTTGCTGGCATTCGCGTCGGGCGCAGTGCTGGGCGTTCTTCCCTTCGCCTTTGTTCTTTTCAAGCGCCACAGGCGCTTCAGCACATTTGAAAAGAATTTGCCGGAGGCACTGGATTTGATGGTCAGCGGCCTGCGTGCAGGGCATAGCTTGCTGGCGGCAATGGCCCTGGTGGCGCGCGAATGCCCGCAACCGGTGGGTGGCGAATTCAAAATCTGCTTCGAAGAGCAAAACTACGGTCTGGAGATGAAGGCGGCTCTGCAAAGCCTGGTCCTGCGGGTTCCATTGCAGGATTTGAAGATCACAACCACCGCGATCCTGATCCAGAAGGAGAGCGGAGGCAACCTGGCCGAGGTGCTGGACAAGACCGCGTATGTGATCCGGGAGCGTTTCCGGCTCAAGCGCCAGATCATGGTGCACACCGCCCAGGGACGTATGACGGGATTGATTCTTACCTGTTTGCCGGTGGTGCTGGGCATCGGCATTTATTTTGTGGATCCAGGGATGATCAGCATTTTGTGGCATCGCCAGATCGGCATCGAGCTGATGTGGGCTGCCGCCGGGCTGATCGTACTTGGCGGACTTGTGATTTGGAAGATCGTTGACATCGATGTGTGAGGAAGAATCGTGACTTTTGCAATTCTGGCATTCGTAGCAATCTTCGTACTGGTGGGGAGCATCGGCGTGCTGATGTTCTATCGCGAGGCAGCGCTCGAGCGCATCAGCCAGGTGATCAACCCGCGGTCCAAGCAGAAGACGCTGGCGGAAACCTTCCAGAATACCGGGTCTTCGATCGGCAACGTGGTCAAGAAGTTCGAAAACCTGATGCCGAAGAGCGAGAAGGAAGTTTCGGTCATTCGGCTGCGGTTGACGCGGGCAGGGTATCGTAACGAAAACGCGATGAAGATCTTCTACGGCAGCAAGGTGTTGACGCCGCTGCTGTTGGCGACCATCGCCGCAGTGACCGGACTAGCGAATCTGGGCCCATTCTTCGTGTACCTGGTAGCGCTGGGCGGAGGATTCCTGGCTCCGGACTTCTGGCTGGGCAAACGCATCACTGCCCGGCAGAAGAAGCTGACGCGCGGCTTGCCTGACGTGCTCGACCTGCTGGTGATTTGCATGGAGGCGGGCCTGAGCCTGGACCAGGCGACGGCGCGCAGCTCGGAAGAGCTGCGCGAATCGCAGCCGGAGATTTGCGATGAGTTGAGCGTGGTGGTGCTGGAACAACGCGCCGGACGCCCCCGTTCAGACTCCTGGAAGAACATGGCGGAGCGCACCGGCGTTGAATGTCTGCGCAACCTGGTTTCGATGCTGGTGCAGACAGAACAATTTGGAACGAGTATTGCCAAAATGCTCCGCGTTCACGCGGACACGTTGCGCGTGCAGCGCGTGCAAATGATCGAGGAGTTGGCGGGGAAAACATCAGTGAAGCTAGTGTTTCCGCTGGTGCTGTTCATTTTTCCTGCGCTATTTCTGGTTACACTGGGACCAGCCGCGATCGTGATGGCTGAGTCGTTCAGTGCACTAACCAAATAATTGAGGCAGGAAGAGGAAAATTGTATGGATGAAACGACGATTATCAGAATTGTTGCGGGTGCTTTGGCGGTCATCATTCTGGTGATCCTGATTCAGCGCCGCCGGACGAGAGTGAAGTAGAAGCCGGAACGCAAGAAACCGTGGCGTGAGGAAATACCAGTTGAAGCCACGGCTGGGATGCGATGATTCCGTTGCCAAGGTGGCTTGCCGTGTAGACGGCAGACGCCTCGATAGGAAGCCTGGGCACGGGGGACAGGTGAAGTGTTCCCTTCGCTGGGCTGACAGCAGGCGAATAGAAAGGGCAGAGTGGCACATGGAATTGATGGATAGAGCCGAACTGGCGAACGGGACGCCGGGGAAAGATGGAGCTGCGGCACAGCCGCCAGGGACCAGGACAATGGAATCGCAAACGTTTTGCGCTTACAACCAGACGCGGGAATGTTTCTTGGGTTTGAAGGTAAAAGCAGGCGACCTTTCCTCGACCCATGCGGCAGAACCGATGCTGGAGAAGCCGATGAAGTCAGGCGAAGGCTTGTGGATGAAGCCCTTCAAAGGGATCGCGGCAACGGCAATGCCAGCGCCACTGGATCTGATTTATCTGGACGACGAGTGCCGGGTGATCGATTTGGCGGAATCGTTTCCGACCTTTCAGGTAAGCTCCTCAAGCCCGCGGCCGCAAAGCGTGCTGGCACTGCCGGCGCACTCGATCTATTCGTCGCAGACACAATCGGGCGATCAGCTTGTGCTGTGCGTAGCCGAGGAGATGGAGCGGCAGTTGGAAAAGTTAACCAATGTGCACGAGGAAACCGAAACGGTACCGGTGATAACAGGCGCGGCGCTGCTCCGCGAAAAGCCACTTTGGAGCGGGGGGCCGGGACTGCTGGAACTGGAAGACCGCAATGGACACGACACGCCGGAAGTCCTGCAGGCGCACAGCATGGATTTGACGCCTCCGGGAGTTAGGACGAAGAGTCAAGTGCGGAACTGGATTGAGCGTTGGTGGTCGCCGGATCCGCGAAAGGCTCCACGGATCAAGGAGCCGGGTCTGGCTGCGTATTACTGGAATGGCGCGGCCCCGGTCGCGCACGGTGTACGGGATATCAGTTCGTCAGGGCTCTATGTCGTGACAGAGGAGCGGTGGTATCCGGGGACCCTGGTTTTGATGACGCTGCAGAAGACCGACCACGGAGAAGAGTATGCGGAACGGTCAATCGCGGTGCAATCGCGAGCCGTACGCTGGGGTCCTGACGGCGTGGGGTTGCAGTTTATTCTCACCGACGAACAAGACTTACGCCATGGGAAGAGCACGATGATGGACGCGGCCTGCCGGGAGGAGTTCGAGCTCTTTCTGAAGCAGTTGAAATTCGAACAATGAAAAGCGCTGTTGAGCGCCAGAGAAATCCTTAGGCAGGTGCGGCTGAAATGCGATGTCAAGGCCGGCCGAGCCGGGAGGTAAAACGATGAAGAAGAGAAATGGCCTACGAAGGATCAGCAATCTGTTTGCCCGGCGCGTGAAGCGCGGTTTTGGCCGGCGCGGCGAAGAAGGCTCGGCGCTGGTCGAGTTCGCGTTGACGCTGCCGATGCTCTTTGGGCTCATATACCTGGGGGCTACGTTGACGCTGGGCATGTACAACTTGCAACAGCTCGGGAACGCAACCTCTTCCACAGCGATGGCGGTTGGAAGCGATGCCGGCCTGTTTCCCAGCAGCGACCCGTGTGCTTATGCCGAAAGCACAATGACCAAATCGCTACCAACCTGGACGGTTGCGGGTTTCTCATACACGCTGGTCCTCACAGACGTCAGCGACGTTACGCACAAATACACGGGAAGCGGAAGCACGTTTTCCTGCACTTCGGCTCCGGCGATGGGGGCAAACTACCCGGTGACTCTCACCGTAAGCTACACATACTCGTGGCTCGGTATCCCCACGTTGCCGTTTTTCAATGCCGGCACCAAGACAGCGGGAACCTTGACGACGAGCGAATCAGCGATACAGATGTAAACGGAGAGAAACTCAGATGAAGCGCATTCTTCCTCGACAAATACGCAAGATCCTGCGCAGCCAGCAAGGCCAGTCTGTCGCGATGGTCGCGATCAGCGTCACGGCAATTCTGACGATGGCGGTGAGCTCGGCGGAGGTTGGCCATGTTTATTATGCCTATCGCCAACTGGTGGCCTCGACAAATGAGGCTGTGCTGGCGGGGGCGCAAGCCATGCCCGATACGGTCACCGCAACCACCAATGTCACGACTTACAGCGTCCAGTCGGGCCAACAGAATGCGACACCGATGTTACAGGGCGCGCTGATTACACCGACCTTCCATTGCTACACCTCGGTGGCCACAACGATGAACACGCCGTGCGAGACATCGACCGGAGCTGCAGGCGGCTACAACGCCTTGTCGGTCACACAGACGGCTTCGGTGGGTCTATGGTTTGGCGGGCTGATCGGGATGCCCAAGATTAACCTGTCGGCGACCGCGACCGCAGCCATGCGTGGTGGCGCGAATACCCCGTGGAACATCGCCATCATCCTGGACTCAACAAAGTCGATGAGCGACCCGGACAGCGGAAAGCAGTGCAGCGGCACGCAAATCTCGTGTGCGCTGGATGGCGTGCAGGCGCTGTTGGGCGATCTGGATCCGTGTGCCTTGAACACAACTTGCAGCTCGGGCGCGTCGCCCGTCGACAGCGTGGCTTTGTATGTCTTTCCGCCAGTGCTGACGACGTCGGCGACGAAGGACTATTGCTCCGGAGGCAGCGGGAACCCGACGCACGAGTACTATATGGTGCCGACTCTGAACTCCACGTGGACTTACCAGATCATCCCGTTTTCGACTGATTACCGCACCTCGGACGGAGCCACCACGCTGAATACAAGCTCGAACATCGTGAAGGCAGCCGGAGGGGCCAGCGGTTGCGGCGGAATTCAAGCTCCGGGCGGAGCGGGTACGTACTATGCCCAAGTCATTTACACGGCACAGACAGACCTCGTCGCGCAACAGAAAGCCAATCCTGGCTCACAGAACGCCATGATCATTCTGACCGACGGCAACGCAACGGCGACGACGAGCTATACCGGCTCGGGACTGCTTGCCATCTTCTCCTCCACAAGCGATCTGCAGCCGTCCGCGGTCGGTTTGCTGAACGGGATTCTCGGTCTCTTACCGACCAGTTACACCTATCCTTCCGCAGTGGGCGAGTGCGGCCAGGCGGTAACGGCGGCCAAGGCGGCTGCCACTGCGGGAACCGCGGTCTACACGATCGGCTATGGATCACCAACGTCGGGATGCTCATCCGATTCCACCAATAGCGCGTCTGTGACGACCAAGGGAGGCACCTGGGGACCCGGCGACAGTCCGTGCCAGGCACTTGCGGCAATGGCTTCGGCTCAGCTCAACTTCTATTCAGATGACGGAAGCGGCTGCCTGGCGACCGCGACCGCGAACCAGAGCATTACTTCGCTGACTGGCATCTTTCACGCCATCACTGCCGGGCTGACCGCGCCGCGACTCATTCCCAACGGAACGACTTAAGCGCTTCACCAATTGCGAAAAACTTCAGAAGCTTCTTAGGGTACGGGCGCAAAGCCTGTACCCTTTTTGTTGCGTCGGGCGGGCAGAATTCATGACTAACGGACCAAGCTGATAGCACGAAGGTGCAATAGGCGGAAACCATGCTAGGCTTGATCATGGTGAAAGTTACCCCTTCCCCAAGAGGTCGCAGGAGTGTCCGCGAGGCCGCACTATGGTATCGCAGAGGGACAAATCCGCTGACCTCACCGCTCTGACCGCGGATTCAGGGGACTGTTCCCAGCGTTCCTTCGCGTCCGCCAGCTGGCTGCGACTGCGCAAGTTTCTAAAAGACCAGAGCGGCCAATCCATCGTGATGATCGTAATCAGCACCTCGGCGATTCTGACGATGGTGGTGAGCTCGGCCGAGGTCGGCCATGTTTATTACGCCCATCGCCAACTCGTGACCTCGACAAACGAGGCCACGCTGGCGGGAGCGCAGGCCATGTCCGATGCACTCACTAGTACCAGTTCGAATGGGGCTTACACAGCGGCAGTGAAGGCGGCGGTGAAGCAATTCAGTTCAGTATCGGGGCAATTGAACGCCAGCAGCTTCCTGACGAATGACACCATTGCAACGCAGTCTCTCTACTGTTCGTCCACCATGTCGGCAGCGCCATTCTATGTGGAGTGCCAGACACCCCCGGGTGGCACCACCGGTTACAACGCGATCACGGTAACGCAGACGGCGACGGTGCCCCTGTGGTTTGGCGGGCTGGTCGGTATGCCGTCGATGACTTTTTCGGCTACCGCGAGTGCGTCAATGAAGGGCGGATCGGACATTCCATATAACCTGGCCATCATCATGGACACCACCTCTTCGATGACGAGCACCATACCGGGCGATAAGGATTGCACCACGTCGCAGATTTCCTGCGCGGTTCAGGGACTCGAGGTGATGCTGCAGACGATGGATCCCTGCGCACAGAACACAACCTGCAGTTCAAGCACTTCCTACGTGGACGACGTGGCCTTGTTCGTATTCCCCGCGGCGGCCTATAGCTCAACCGGAAACTATAAGCCGGAATACTGCGGTACCGGAGGCAGCACCGTACCGTACAACTTTGTCAACGTGACGACGAGTGCGGCACCAGCGGGTCTTGGAATGGAGTCGACCGGAACGGATGCGGGCCAATACGAGATCATTCCCTTCAACGACACGTATAAAACGACCGATACGTCGGGCCTTGCCGTTGCGTCGGCGTTAGCCGAGGCGGTGGGCGCCAGCGGATCGGGCTGTACGGGTCTTTCCGCGCCGGGCGGCCAGGGAACCTACTATGCGCAAGTGATTGACTACGCGCAGGCGCAACTGGTGGCGCAACAAATTACCTATCCCACCTCAAAAAACGTGATGATCATTCTGAGCGACGGCGGCGCGACGGCGTGCAATACGCAAACATCGACCGGCAACGATTGCTCCAATGGGAGCACCAAGAGCCAAATCATCGCGCAGAATTGCCCGGCGCTTACGTCGGCCGGCAAGTGCACTTCGGCCACGGCCACTACCGGCACCGTCAGTTGCCCGACGGGCGGCTGCACAGGCACTCCGCTGAATGGGACAGGAACCTCCACCTCGAACCCCGCGGCCGGGACCGGGAACAGTTGCACCGGTGGCTACAATTGCGCTGCGTATCCGTCGGCGCTTGGGGAGTGCGGCCAGGCTGTCTCCGAAGCGCAAAAGGCAACAGCGGCGGGGACGGCTGTCTATACGATCGGTTTCGGTTCGGAGACTTCGGGGTGCGCAACGGACCAAAGCTACACCTTAACCGGATTGGCAAACGGCGCGGAAACGTGGCCGGGCGGTCTCTACTCCCGGACGCCCTGCAACGCGATCGCTGCAATGGCCTCCGACGTAAACCACTTTTATTCCGACAATTCGGGCGGGTGCCCGGCTCTCTCCCCTGCAAATGCAAACTTCACGAGCCTGGCACAAATTTTTCAGGCGATCGTGAACGGACTGAGCACGCCGCGCATGATCCCCAACGGGACGTAAACTTTTCGCGAAGCGCGAGAGCGGCATAAGCTTTTAAGGGTACGGGCGCAAAGCCTGTACCCTTTCTTGCGAATGCGGCCGGAGAAGAAGGGTCAAGCGGTCCTCCGAGGGTGAGCCGGGAGTAGAGGACGTCGGATTTACCCAATCATTTGTTCAACTTGCAGCCGCCGGCGGTTTTGAGTACCCTGGTCACCACCGAATAGCACGAAAGTGCAATATTCCGATTACTGCCAGTACAAGATCATGAAACGTGATCCCCAGTGCCTGGGAAGGCCGCCGTGGAGTCCGCAGAAGCGGCCGACGACACAACCCAGGACGAAATCGGAAATTACTTTGTGAGCTTAACGCTTTACTTCCCCAGCAACGCGACTAAGAACTTGAGAGTTTAACCAGCGGAAATTCGATTTCCTGTGCGAAGTGACGGGGAATCGGAGATGAACGCATCCGCGGTGTTCAGGGATCAGGCTGCGAAGTGGTGGCT
The DNA here is from genome assembly GCA_963835355.1 of uncultured Acidobacteriaceae bacterium. GTDB lineage: Bacteria > Acidobacteriota > Terriglobia > Terriglobales > Acidobacteriaceae > Telmatobacter. The sequence continues at coordinate 988,107 of CAWIFE010000008.1, forward strand.
CCCAGTACTGCAAGCCAGCGTGTTGGACCGGCTGGCTCTTTTGCTAAATGCGGTGACTGCGTGAGAGGAGGGATTTGATCCATGGGAATGAAACGGTTCGGAAATTCGCTAAGGCGCCGGTTCCTGAAGAATCAGCGGGGCCAGGCGGTGGTGGTCGTGATGATCACGGCGGCAACAGTGATGTCTTTAGCCGCAGCTTCGGTTGAGACCGGCCATGTGTATTACGCATATCAGCAGCTTGTGGCGTCGACGAACTCGGCGGCGCTGGCCGGTGCGCAAGCCATGCCGAATACCACACAAGCGTCAACCAACGTGACCACCTACAGCGCGCAGTCAAACGGCCTGAACGCGACGGCGATGCTGAAGAATGTGACCGCGACACCGGCATTCCTTTGTCTGAGCACTGTGAGCAGCGGCCTGAATGTGCCTTGTCAGACAGCTTCGGGTGGCACCGGCGGCTATAACGCAATGTCGGTGACGCAAAAGGCAACGATTCCCTTGTGGTTCGGCGGACTCGTCGGCATGAAGCAGATGAACGTGTCGTACACGGCGGAGGCGGCCATGGCCGGCGGGCAGAACTCGCCCTGGAACATCGCCATCATTCAGGACACCACCAACTCAATGACCAGCTCGGATGGCGGCGACCAATGCAGTGGGACGCGAATCACCTGCTCGCTCGTGGGCATACAAGCGCTGTTGAACGATTTATATCCTTGCGGGCTGGGGCAAAACTGCACTACCAGCACGAATTACGTGGATAGCGTAAGCCTGTTCGTGTTCCCCGCGGTAACCGGTACGTCGGCGTATAAGGATTCCAGCTGTCCGACGAGCGACCCGACGATCGTGGCTTACACATTTCCCGACCCACCCTCCAATACGACGTTGCCATCGGCGGACACCTACCAGGTGATCGGCTTTGAGAACAATTACAAGACAACCGATGCGGCGACGAGCCTGAACCAGGCTTCGGGCATCGTGATTGCGGCGGGAGACTCGGGACAAAGCAACTGTAGCGGCATCCAGGCGCCGGGCGGCGAGGGAACCTATTACGCGCAGGTGATCTACGCTGCCCAAGCTGCACTGCTCTTACAGCAGGCGGCCAATCCCGGGTCGCAAAACGCCATCATTCTCCTGAGCGACGGCGACGCAACGGCGTGCGCATCGAACGCCAATACCACGGCCGGCGCGTGCAACACAAAGAGCCAGCTTCTGGCGTCAGAGGGCACGCTGAATGGAACCGGAACAAAGACCAGCAACCCTTCGGGCTATGAGTCCTACGCTTACCCATCGGCGCTGGGCATGTGCGGGCAGGCGGTGCTGGCGGCACAGGCAGCGGCGAATGCGGGGACGACGGTGTACACGATCGGTTACGGGTCTCCGACGTCGGGAGGGTGCCTGTCCGACAAGACTTACAGCGCGAACCTGACAACAAATGGAGGAACATGGGGTCCTGGCGACCAACCCTGCCAGGCGATCGCGGCGATGGCCTCGTCGGCGGTCAATTTCTACTCCGACGATGGCTCGGGGTGCGAGGCGACGGCGCCAAGCAACCAGAACCTTACGAAGCTGACGGCGATTTTCCGCGCGATTGTGGACAATATGAGCTCGCCGCGGCTGCTTCCCAACGGGACAGCGTAGGACAAGCTCCAGCAACAAAGGACAGTACTGGCAACGGGTACGGGGGATCCCCGTACCCGTTTTGCTGCCGTCGCAATGGCGGAATTCATGACCTACGTAACAACCCGGTAGCACTAAAGTGCAATAGCCGGTAACCAAGCAAGGCACGATCATGGCAGCAGTTACCCCTTCCCCAAGAGGTCGTAGGAGTGTCCGCGAGGCCGCACGATGGAATCGCAGAGGGACAAATCCGCTGACCTCTTCGCGCTGACGACGCGATCCCGGAATTGTCTCTCTGGTTCTTGCGCGTTCACCGGCTCACCGCGATTGCACCTGATTCAAGGGAACAGATCAGACACGAGCACGACCGCGCGCGCAGATAGACCCGTACGCCAGCTCCGCGCCGAGCCGAGCTTTGCGCATTCATCGCAGGAAAAATCCGTCAACGCTCAAGTTTGCATTAGCGCTGCCGATGGCGCTGCCAATGTGCCATGCGAACCATGGCCCCACAGTTCTCAAGTTCAACCCAACGAGCACCCGAACGCCGGAGGATTTGGCGGCGAGGCTGCATGAAAGGAGGGATTTGCAAATGAAACGATCTAAAGTCTCGTTTTTGCGCAGGTTCCTGAGGAATGAAAAAGGCCAGTCACTCGTAATGGTGATGATCACTGCATCCACGATGATGGCTCTTGCCGCAGCCTCGGTTGAGTCGGGGCATGTGTATTACGCGTATGAACAGCTTGTGGCGTCGACGAACTCGGCGGTGCTGGCCGGCGCGCAAGCCATGCCGAATACGACACAAGCGTCAACCTATGTCACCACCTACAGCGCGCAGTCAAACGGCATGAACGCGACCCCGATGCTGCAGAATGTGACCGCGACACCGGCGTTCCTTTGCCTGAGTACCGTCAGCAACGGCCTGAATGTGCCTTGCCAGACTGCCTCGGGTGGCACCGGCGGCTATAACGCCATGTCGGTGACGCAAAAGGCAACGATTCCCTTGTGGTTCGGCCCGCTGCTTGGCATGAAGCAGATGAACGTGTCATACACGGCGGAGGCGGCCATGGCCGGCGGGCAGAACTCGCCCTGGAACATCGCCGTGATTGTGGACACCACCTCGTCGATGAACACGTCGGATGGCGGCGACCAATGCACTGGAACGCGGATCACATGCGCGCTGCTAGGCGTACAAGCGCTGCTGGGTGACTTGTATCCCTGCGGGATGGGCCAAACCTGCACGAACGTCGGAGCCACGCCGTTCGATAGCGTAAGTCTGTTCGTATTCCCCGCGGTAACCGGTGCGACAGCGCCGGATGATTCCAAGTGTCCGCAGAGCAACCCGACGATCGTGTCGTACACGTTCCCTGACCCACCCTCCAATACGACGTTGCCATCGGGGGACACCTACCAGGTGGACGGCTTTGCGAACAATTACAAAACGACCGATACGGCGGCGAGCCTTAACCAGGCTGCGGGCATCGTGATCGCGGCGGGAGACTCGGGACAAAGCAACTGCGCCGGCGTCCAGGCGCCGGGCGGCGAGGGGACCTACTACGCGCAGGTGATCTACGCTGCGCAGGCTGCACTGCTCCTGCAGCAGGCGGCCAATCCCGGGTCGCAAAACGCCATCATTCTCCTGAGCGACGGCGACGCAACGGCGTGCGCATCGAACGCCAATACCACGGCCGGCGCCTGCAACACAAAGAGCCAGCTTCTGGCGTCAGAAGGCACGCTGAATGGAACCGGAACGAAGACCAGCAATCCTTCGGGCTATGAGTCCTACGCTTACCCATCGGCGCTGGGCATGTGCGGGCAGGCGGTGCTGGCGGCACAGGCAGCGGCGAATGCGGGGACGACGGTGTACACGATCGGTTACGGGTCTCCGACGTCGGGAGGGTGCCTGTCGGATAAGACGTATAGTGTACCCGTATCGACAGCCGGTGGAGCCTGGGGTCCAGGAGACCAACCCTGCCAGGCAATGGCAGCGATGGCTTCGGCCGCGGTGAATTTCTACTCCGACGATGGCTCGGGGTGCGAGGCGACGGCGCCGACGAATCAAAATCTTACGAAGCTGACGGCGATCTTCCGCGCGATTACCGACAATATGAGCTCGCCACGGCTGATTCCCAACGGCACTACATAGAATGTGGGCTTGACTTTACCCAGAGAATCCGGTAACAACGTCTGAGAAAACCGGGTAACGACGCGACTCGGCTGAACGAAGGGAGTCTCCCCCCGTGCGTATCTCCTGGACGATTGTACTGGTATCGTGTGTTCTCATCCTTTCCGGCTGCTCTGGAGTGCCGGGAACAACGCCGACGCAGACGGCAGCGGGCTCCGTTCCGGGAGCGCCACTGCAGGGCATGGTGCACGGCGGACAACAGCCGATTGTAGGGGCGCACGTCTATCTCTACGCGGCCAACACCACCCACTATGGCGATACGGCGATTTCACTGCTGGAAAGCGCCGGCGGCACCAGCGTTGACACCAACGGCGACTACTACTACGCGACGCAATCCGGGGGCACTTTCAGCATCACCGGCGATTTCACGTGCCCCAGTCCCGGCTCGCAGGTTTACCTCTACGCGGTGGGCGGCGATCCTGGATTGGGACAAGGTGCGAATTCGGCCATTGGCCTGATGGCAGCCCTGGGGACCTGCGGCTCGCTCTCGTCCGCGCCCTATGTCGTGATCAACGAGGTCTCGACGATTGCGACGGCATATGCGATCGCCGGATTTGCGACGGACGCGACGCACGTATCGAGCTCGAGCAGCTCGCTGGCGACGGCGACGGATGTCCCAAACGCATTCGCATCGGTGACCAATCTTGAATCGCTGGGCCGGGGCGTGGCGCTGGCCACAACACCCAACGGCAACGGGGTGGTGCCGCAAAGCGAGGTCGACACACTGGCAGACATTCTGGGGGCATGCGTGAACTCGGCGGGGCCGTCCTCCACACCGTGCGCCACGCTGTTCAGCAACGCCAAGAACGGGAATTCGCAACCAGTGGAAACGGCGACTGCGGCGATTAACATGGCACACAACCCGGGGTCTAACGTCGCGGCACTGTTTGGGATCATTGGGACGAACTGGGCGTTCCAGCCGGCTCTGGTCACGCCGCCCAACGACTTCGCCATCGCGATCACGTTCACGGCGGGCGGGCTGGACGGCACAGGAGTTGCCCCGGGCGGAGTCGCCATCGACGCCGCTGGCAATGTATGGGTGCCAAACTACTCTTCCAGCACTTTGAGCGAATTCAATTCCAACGGTGTGCCGAAAACAGGCTCGCCATTCAGCGCGGCCGGGCTGGACAATCCGACAAGCGTGGCCATTGACACCTATGGGAGCGCATGGGTCGCGAACTTTAACGGAGCCGACATCAGCGAATTCAATGCCGGAGGCCAGAAGATCTCCGGTCCTCCCGGATTCACAGGCGGCGGGCTGAACGCTCCATACGGCATCGCCATTGATAGCACAAGCAATGCATGGGTAGCGAACTTTGACGGCAACAGCCTGAGCGAATTCGAATCCAACGCATCAGGCGGGTTGGCGCTCTCAGGTGCCAGCGGATTTGGCGACCAGGTCCTGGCGGGTCCCGCCGGGATTGCAGCCGACACCGCCGGCGATGTGTGGACGGCGAACTATATCGCCGCCACGGGCGGCCTTGCCGAAGCTGTGCCGAGCAGCCTGCCCGGTCAGCCCCCTACGGTGACTCTTTTCGCCGGCGGGGGACTAAACTCTCCATACGGCGTGGCCATCGATGGATCGGGGAACGTGTGGGCGACAAACCGAGGAGGCCCTGGCAGCCTCAGCGAGTTCACCTCAGGCGGTACGCCGATCACAGGCAAGACTGGCGACAGCGGCGGGGGCCTTGACAATCCTTACGGAATCGCCATCGACGGCGCGGGCAACGTGTGGGCCGCGAATAACGGCGGCGACAGCGACAGCGTGAGTGAATTCAGTTCGGGTGGAACCGCGATCACCGGCGCCAATGGATACGTTAACGTCGAGATGTTCTCGCCGTACGGCATCGCTGTCGACGGATCGGGCAATGTGTGGGTTGCGAGCGACGACAACGTCGGTCCACTGACGGAGTTTGTTGGAGCGGCGGCACCTGTGGTGACGCCACTTGCCGCGGGTTCGACATACAAGCAACTCGGAACCCGGCCATAAGCGAAGTCGCGAATCGGCGGTGAAAAACTCGACCTGGCGCACAGCGCGCTGGGAAGGCAATTCCCTGAAGCGCCGGCACGGCTCGCGCTGGATTACTCAGACTGCTCGGGGATAATCAAGAGCACTTCAACTTTGGCGGACTGGCCATTTTGCATGGCCGGGCGGAACTGCCACTTTTCGAGCGCCGCGATCACGAACTGGGCCTGAGGAAAGGCTTGCGGGAAGACGATACTGAGCGTTTCGAAGCGGCCGGATTGATTCACGAAGCCATGAACCATGAGCGCGTCAGCATCGATGGAGCCCGGATCGAGATTGGGCCGCACGATGTCATAAGGCCAGGGCGCATCAAGGTGGTTCGTTGCGGCGCTCCCCGCGGTATCTACCGTTCGGGGAAGAGAGTATTGCAACACCCAGCTATGCGACAAGCCGACGTGCAGGTAAACGGTGTAAGCAATTCTTTCATTCCAAACTCCGGCAATTTCGGGGTACCGATCATCAAGCGCGTTTCCGACGATGATGGCGCTGAAATGGCCATCTTTGGGGACGGTAACGGTGGTCGTCGACAGTTGATCGGTTGCAAGGCTGTCCGGGTCATCGCCGTTTCCGGTTTCGGGGCCCTGAGGTTTGTTTGCGGGAGCAGCTAAGCCTGGCCCGGACACCTTGAATGCCAGACCTTGACCCGCGCCAGAGCCTTGATTGTTTGGATTGCCGGCTGGGCCCTGGCTTGTTCCGCCCTGGCCTGCTTTCGCAGGGGAGCTATCCTTACCGGGCGTCGAAGCGTCCTTCCCCTGGCCCGCCAGAGTTCCCGGCCCCTTGACCACCAGACTCTCATTCACCGGCGGCAGAGTGGCAATGCCCTCCTTCATGCGCAGGTTCGACAGAGACAGAATGGAGGCCGGCGTGGGTTGCGCCGAGGTATGCGAGGAAGTGACCGGCGGCAACAGCACCTGTTGCGGAACATGCACGGCGACGGGGGAAGTGGTGCTCGCGGTGATGATCGGCCTCGGCGTGGGATGAAAGCTGGAAGCGATCTTGACGTCGGCCAGGGTGATCTCTTCATTGGGACGTTCGACCGAGGGCTTGACGTCGGACGACGAGGGCTTCTGCGGCGCTGGCGGTGTGACCTTCTTGACCGTGACTTTGCTCGGTGACCAGATGAGAGCCTGAGGCACGGGAATCTGATCCGGGAGCGTGACTGGATGCTCAATGTCGGGCTGAATGAGCGTCTGCGGCCCTGGCGTGGCTTGCGCCACCTCGCGCAGAGCGGGGTCGCTCGGCGACGGCTTGCCTTCGGTAGCGGGTGCGTGGGCGCCTGCGTTGGCAGCGGGGGCGGAAATGTGGGGAGGGGTACGCATATCGTCGGGAATGTCGAGATCAAGCTCCCGTACGCGAAAGTGCTCCGTGGACACGCGGACGATCGGAGGCATGTAGGCGACGCCGAACCACACCACAGCGATTGCCAGGGAGTGAAGAACGAAGGAGACCGCAATCGAGGTCGGCCGCGGGCCATGATCCGTCGGCTCGGTGAAGAGACTAACCGTGTAAGAAGAGCTCATCAACGGTTGGATCCCCCCTTAGAGATTCTGCATAGAGGCGATGACTTTTGGAACGTGCGCACGAGGGAGTTTATCCGGGGAACTTCCCAAGTTGGCACATCAAATTCATGGAGGCTATAACACGGAAGATGCAAGCACGACCTCCAATTGCCGAGTAGAATTCACAGTAAACTTACCGTGGAACAGCCCCCTGAACGCGAGTGCGGCGTGATGGCAGGCTGATCCATTGCGGGAGTGCATTGCTGCCCTTTTCAGAATCGCTCATTGAGAGGATTTCCCCCATAGCACTTTTGATACCTCATCGATAGATAGCGGCGATTCTGATGCGATTTGTGAGGCTTTCAGGGACTACACTGAAACCGCACTGCGCGCCGAACTCGATCAATATGAACGGAGTGGGCGCAAAGTGCAGGCGTTTTCGAAAGCGGGAATCGATTTCGGAAGCCGTTCTTAGCCGCAGGGTCGAGGAATGGATGGGATGGGGCCCATGAATTCCGGAAGCGGCGACCTAGAAGACACTCGCCGCGGAGCGGGCAGTCGCAGCGAGTGAGGCAAGCAAAGAAGGGCGGGGTTGGCGAGAGCCGGCTCCATCGGTGCAGGAATGAATCGAAGACTGATGACGATCCTCCTGGTTGCAGCGGTGATTGCGGGTGGCTGCACCTGGGTGGTCTATCGCCTTGTGAGCGCGAGGATATCGGTGTCGAAGCCGGTATCGACGACGCGTGTTGTCTCGGCAGCCAGGGACATTCCGCTGGGTGCGGTGCTGACCACGGCGGACCTGACCACGATGACGTTGGGGGGCACGCCGCCCAAGGGCGCGATTCTGAAACAGGAAGACGCGGTTGGCCGTGGGGTGATTACGCAGATCTCCCAGGGCGAGCCGATTCTGGACAGCCAGTTGGCGGGTCTTGGCTCGGGCGGCGGATTGGCGCCGACGATTCCCCAGGGTATGCGGGCATGCGCGGTGCGAGTTGATGAAGTTGTTGGAGTCGCGGGTTTCGTAACTCCAGGTATGCGAGTGGACGTGTTGGCCTCAGGCAATCCTCCCGGCGAGGGCGCTTCGCAAGGCGTAGTGACGGAGACGATTCTGCAGAACATCCAGGTTCTTTCGGCGGGCACAGACATTCAGAGAGATGCCGAAGGCAAGCCGCAACAGGTGCAGGTAGTCAACTTGCTGGTAACACCCGAGCAGGCCGAGCTGCTTAGCCTGGCGGCCAATTCGTTGAAGATTCAATTGGTGCTGCGCAACCCGCTGGATACGCAGGTCACAAAAATCCCAGCCACGGCCATGGGCAATCTTTTTGCCAGCGAGGCTCCGGCGCCGACACATCAGCGAGCCGCGAGAGGCCCTGCCAGGCACGTAGAGAAACCCTATTCGATAGTTGTGATGAACGGCAACAAAACCACAGACGAAAAGTTTGCGTCACCCGAGGGGCAGCATTGAGATCGAATGCAGGGGTCACCATCGTATCTTGCAGCGCGCTGGCCTTGGCATTGTTTGCCGGGCAAGCGGTACGGGCTCAGAGCACGCCTGCTCAGACCGCACCCGCGGCGCAGCCGCCAGCGGCAGAAGCCACATACGCGGACTCAACGAACGAGCTCTCAGTAACGGTGGGCAAATCCGTCCTCGTGGACTGCGCGCAGCCAATCCAACGCGTAGCGGTAGGAGTTGGCGACATTGCGGAAGCCACTGCGATCAGCCCCACTGAAATCATGGTCGACGGCAAAGCGGCCGGCGAAACCAGCCTGATTATTTGGGACATTCACGGCGGACGCCAGTTCTTCAACGTGACGGTGCGGGCTCAGGCGACGGTAACCGGCGACAGTCTGGACGCCGTACGGCGCGAACTGAGGGCGGAGCTGCCCGGCCAGACGATCCGGGTCAGCTACAGCAACAACAGTATATTTCTGCGCGGCACGGTGAACGATCTGGTGAGCTCATCGCGCGCGGTGCAGATTGCGTCGTCGGCGGGGAAAGTTGTGAACCTGCTGGACGTGGATGTGCCGAAGTCCGATCCGCAGATCCTGATCAAGGTGCGCTTCGCCAGCGTGGATCGCAACCGGGCGCGGCAGCTGGGCATCAATCTCTTCAACCTTGGCCTGGGAAATGCCGTTGGGGGAGTGACCACCGGTCAGTTCTCGCCGCCAAGCATTTCGGGCAGCTCCGGTAGCGGCAGCTCGGGAGTCTCCGGAGTCGGCGGGGGTGCGACGTTTACCAATGAATTCAACCTGCTTGCTTACTTCCCCGGCTTGGGTGTCGGAGCGGACATAGCGGCGCTGGAGTCCAAGGGCGTGGTGCAGGTGCTGGCAGAGCCGAATGTGTTGGCCACCAACGGCAAGGAAGCCAGCTTCCTGGCGGGAGGAGAGTTTCCCTATCCGGTGGCGCAGGGCTCAAGTAGCGGTGCGACGACGGTGACCATCGAGTTCAAGGAGTATGGCATCCGCATCAACTTTATCCCGACCATCACTCCGCGGGGAACGATCCACCTGCAAGTGGCGCCGGAGGTCAGTTCGCTGGACTATACCAACGAAGCAACCATTTCAGGATTCGTGGTGCCGGGAATCACGTCGCGCAGGGTCAATACCGAAGTGGAGCTGGCCGACGGTGAGAGCTTTATGATCGGCGGCCTGCTGGACAAGAGCACGAGCGATACCTTCAGTAAGATTCCTTTCATTGGCGACATTCCGATCCTCGGCAAGTTGTTCCAAACGGAACAGAGGACCAAGAACGATACCGAGCTGATCGTGATTGTGACGCCGGAGATCGTGTCGCCGTTCGCGGCAGACGCAAAGGTGCCAAACCCGAATTTCCCCGTCCCATTCATGCCGCCGAATTCGAATATCGCGATGCATCAACCGGATGCGAAGACGCCGGAGAATACGCCGCCACCCGCTCCAGCCTCTATACCTGTGGAGACGCTCATTGAGAGCATGAAGCCGGAGAAGCCGCTGATCGTCGAAAGCGGGACGGGCGGATTCGGCGCCACCGGAGCGGCCATCAACTCGGGCGGCGGCGGCAGCGGCGCCGCGACAGCACCGCCGCAGCAATAGCCATTGCTGCACGCAACTCTGAGGCGGGCGGATGAATCCCTTCGAGAGGATTGCTAAGGCCGTGGGGGAGTTTCTTTCGCCGCCCGCGCAGGCGGGGCCGCAGGGACCGCTGCTGGTTACGAACGTGACGCGCGGGACAGTGCTGGCCACGCGGCTTGAAGCCGCACACACGGGACCTGCGCGCAGAAAAGGATTGCTCGGCCGTGACGGCCTCGAGCGCGGCGGAGGACTGTGGATCGCTCCCTGCGAATCCGTGCACACATTCTTCATGCGATTCCCCATAGACCTTGTCTACCTTGACCGCGAGCGGCGGATCAAGAAGGCGCGCAGCGCTGTTGGTCCATGGCGCTTGTCCGCGTGTTTGTCGGCGCATAGCATTCTGGAGCTTCCTGCCGGAACCGTCGTGGCCACGCGCACCGAGCGCGGAGATACCGTTGAATTCGCTCCCACAACAAACCAAGCAGAGAATTGAGGCGCTTAGGCCCGCTCAGCAAGCGAATCGGAGTGCGAAATGGTGAGAGCACGGCGGGACGGCCTGTATATGTTGCTCCTGGGGAGCGCGGTGCTGCTCATGCTGGGCACCGCTTTGGAGAGCGCCTCTCCAGCGGCAATGGTGGATTTCAGGATGATGTACTACTCCGCACGAACCCTGATTCAACATAGCGATCCATACAACGAAAGTGATGTGTTACGCATATCCCAGGCCGAAGGAGGGAATCGCCCGTGGGATACTGCGAGCCCTCGTCACGTCATGCAATACATTTATTTGCCAACTTCATTTTCCCTCACGGTTCCTTTTGGAATGCTGCCCTGGGGGCCTGCCCATATTCTCTGGTTGATTCTCACGGTCGGGAGCCTTGTCTTTGCCTCATCTCTGATGTGGAACCTTGGTGCGGAGTATGCGCCAATCGCCGCCGGCGCCCTTGTGGGCTTCATTCTCGCCAACAGCGAATTGCTTGTGGTGACGGGCAACGTGGCCGGGGTTGCAATCGCTCTATGTGTGGTGGCCGTCTGGTGCTTTGTTCGGGACCGGTTCGTTCTGGCGGGCATCCTCTGCTTAGCGGTGAGCCTTGCCGCCAAGCCGCACGATACAGGTCTGGTCTGGCTCTACTTCTTATTGGCGGGCGGAACATACCGCAAACGCGCGTTGCAAACCTTGCTGGCGACGGTGGCCTTTGGTTTGCCCGCAGTCCTGTGGGTCTGGCACGTCGCGCCGCTCTGGGTTCAGGAGTGGCATTCGAATATCTTGGCGCTCTCGTCCCCCGGGGCAATGAGCGACCCCGGACTCGCCTCGGCCGGCGCCCATGGACTCGGCATGCTGGTGAGCCTGCAGGAAGTCATGGGCGCTTTCTGGGCCGACCCGCGCATTTACAATTTGGCCAGTTATCTTGTCTGCGCGCCGCTGCTGCTCGTATGGGCGTGGGCTACTCTGCGATCCCCCTCGTCGCCGCGAAAAGTCTGGCTCGCGATGGCCGCCATCGCCGCACTCTCGATGCTGCCTGTTTACCATCGGCAACAGGACACAAAGCTTCTGCTGCTCACGGTTCCTGCTTGCGCCATGCTGTGGGCCGAAGGCGGGCTCATTCGCTGGCTCGCGCTCCTGGTGAATGGCGCCGGGTTCGTGTTGACAGGCGATATGCCCTGGGCAATGTTTCTCGGTCTCATCAGCCACATGCGCCCCCCCACGACGGTTTATGGCACTGAGATGCTGATCGCCGTGCAGGTCTTTCCGGTTCCGCTCATCTTGCTGGTCATGGGTGTTTTCTATCTTTGGGCCTATGTGCGGCGCTTTCCTGCACACGAACCGGCGGCAAGCCGATCCTCACCAGCCTCCTGACCCTCGGCGCACTTCGGGGGCGCGGGCCGTTTTTCCCCGCCCCTCTCTCGATGTCAACCCTCTGCCGCCGCGCGCCTTTCGCAACCTCCTGAAAACACGGGCAAGAATTCTTCTCGAAGTTTGCCGATCATTTCCCCCATCCGGCGCACAATGGTCTCATGATCGACACGCAGACCGCGACCGCTCCGCCGCCACTACCCGTTCCCCGGCCTGCCTTTTTTCTAACCACTAACCACTACCCACTAACCACTGCTTTTCCGGCGCATACTCATTTCACGAGCTTCAGGTCAGGCCTTCTTCGCGGCAGGCGCATGTCCGCTGATCGGGTTGCCCGCGGTGTAGGAGGTTATACCCAGCTCAATCCATCAAGCGTTTCTTCGGTTCAAAGTGTCAGGGCTGTGCCCAGTTCAAGGGTCGAGGTTGTGCCCGGTCCGCTCCGATCCACGGTCCACGATTTGCGTTCCACGATTCTCGACCCACGGCTCACGACTCTGTCTTCCTGTTCCCTCGTTCACTTGGTCCCTTTTTCCCTGCTTTTTTACCCACCCCCCCATACTTCGCACCCCACCCCCCCATACTTCGCACCCCACCCCCCCATACTTCGCACCCCACCCCCCCATGCCAGTGTGTGAAACTGTGAAACTGTGAAACTGTGGAGCCTTTAGAATCAATCACTTCTGTCCACAGTTTCACAGTTTCACAGTCTCAGTTTCACAATTTCGCAAAACACGGAGTCAAGTCGCCGCTGAGCGCTCTTGCGAGGGCGAATTCTGCGCGCTCCATTGCTTCCGGAGAGCGAAGACAGCAAGCGCGATTGTGAGCGCAACGGCCGAGCGCGTGACGAAGGGGTGGGCGATGAGGATGAAGGATGCGAAGCGCATCAGAAGCGACCAAGCGACGGCCGTGGAGAGAAAGAGCAGGGCCTGCTTGAGATCCTTCGACCCAACGGAGGCGGCGAATGCGCCGAAGGCCAGGCCGGGGATGAGATCGATGACATAGTGCTCGCCTGTCGAGAGCGTCGCGAGGCACGTTAGAGCGAGAAACGCGAAGGCGACGGCCTTCCACAGCTTGCCCGGAGCAAAGAGGAGAAACAGGAAAGCCGTGCCGATGTGGAGAGAAGGGAACGCATTGGGCATTCCTGCGAGGCGGATGGCGACCGGTTCAACTGCAGGCGGATGGAGCCACTGGTTGCCAAAGGCATAGATGGGACCGCAGGCGGGAAAAAGCGCGTAGACGAGCGGGCCGGCAACCAGCTCGGCGACATAGGCGAGCACAACTGAAGCGCGGAGCTTGCGATGGCTGGTGACGAGGAACCAGACGATCATCATGGGGACCATCATCTGGTAGACGATCCAGAGGGGAACACGCATGAAGCCCTGGAGCGGCCGCGCAATGGAAGCGGCTTGAAGGCCCAGCGAGTGGTCGACACAGAAGAGAATGTGGTCGAACTTCCAGGGGAATAGTCCGCCTTCGCCGCCCATGACCGTGGTGAGAAGAAAACCGTAAAAGAGATTGAGAACGAGGGCAAAGACGAGCAGTGGGCGGGTTTTGTCTTTCGTGTCGCGGACCATCCAGAGGGCGGACAGGAAGAGGGCGAGGATTCCCAGGACCGGCGGACTCAACAGGGTTTGAAGGATGTGCATGTTCCTCTCCGGCCTGAAGGCATTATGAAGCTGCGGTGGCTGGGGCGGCTTCGGAAGTGGGGGCGGTGCGGGCAGAGGCGCGGGCAAAGAGATACCAGACGAGCCAGGCCGGCGCGATCCAGAGATAGAGCGCCGAGTGCAGCCCGAAGGGCGAGATGATCTGAACTTCGATGAGGACGTAGATGAGCGCGAGGAGAGAGAGCATGGTTTGCGATGGGTTTCGGGAGACGGTGAAGAGAATTGCGGGCAGAGCCACCGATTGATCGAAGATCCAGCCGAAAGGGGCGACAAAAAGCGAGACGAGCAGGAGGGGGCTGCCATGCTCGAGCCAATCCCAGGCGTGGCGGCGCGGCCAGAAATAAATCAAGGCCCAGATGCAGCCGAGAATGGCGGGGATGAATGCGATCCACTCGGCGGAAGGGTTGATTCGGTCGCGGAGGAGGTCGCCGAGACAGGGAGTGAATTCGCGGGTGACGACCGAGGTGCGCATGTAATAGGCGTACTGGCTCCAGGCCGAGGGATCGATGAGGGAAGTGATCACAGCGCCGACGGCGAAGGCTGCGGCGCCTCCGGCGAGGATGCGATAGCTGCGGGAGACGAAGATCCAGATGACAAGGACGAGGGCGTAGGGAAGAAAGAGATGCGGCTTGAGGGTGCACAGCCAGAGGGCGGCGCCGGCGGCGAAGGGGCGCGACTTGTGCAGGCGGAGAAAGACGGAGAGCCCGAAGAGCATGAGGATGGAGGTCTGGCCGAGGATGACGCAGAAGAGCGCGGGAGGAAAACAGTAGCCGAGCCAGTCGAGATGGGTGCCCGCGATGCCGAAGAGCTTCCACAAGATTCGGACGGAAGCGATGAGGAGGGCGAGCATCACGAGCGACCAGGGAAGAGCGGAGGCTACAGGCGAGAAGTAGCCGAGGGGGTAGGCCAGCGGCAGAGCCCAGGGAGTGTTGCGCATGTAGTAGGAGCCAGGGCCGCGGAAGCCGGCGTCGCGCTCGATGCGATTGACGGCTTGAGGGTCGTACGGGTTGCCGTGCTGCACGAGTTGATGGCCGGTGGCCCAGTAGACGATGAAGTCGCGACGGGCAATGATGGCGGGATTGAAGGACATGATACTGAGGAAAAGAGTGGTGAAGACGACGCCGAGCGCGCATGCAATGGCAATGAAGAGTGTGGTGAATTCGCGCTTGCTGGCCACCGATGATGAACCTTTCACGTGCGGGTCATGGCAATTATAGGTGTGGCAAGTGTGGGACCCGAGAGGGAAGCAGTGTCACTGGTGCGGAGCGCGAACCAAGGCGTTCAATAGAGGGCGCGTTATCTGCTCAGGTGGTCATGATCGGCGGAGAGGCAGGCGCAGCCGCGGGTTCTTTCAAGGAAGACGCGCGGGCCAAGAGATACCAGACGAGCCATGCGGGGGTGGTCCAGAGAAAGAGGGTCGACGTGACTTTGACAAAGCAGATTTCGATGTCGGCGGCGAGGATGAGGAGAGCAAGAACCGCGAGCAGCCGGCGAGAGCGGGTGGCATAGGCGCCATCGAGAAGAGATGGGATGGCGAGGCATTGGTCGTAGAGCCATGAGTACGGAGCGGCGAGAAGCGAGACGAGGATAAGTGGGCTCGAACCGGTGAGCCAGTCCCAGTGAGCACGGCGACGCCAGAAGTAGACGAGCGCCCAGAGGCAGGCGAGGGCGGAGGGAAGGTATTGCAGCCAGATTGCGTGAGGATGGAGCCAGTGGCGGAAAACGTCGGCTAGGCAGGGAATGAACTGGTTCTCGACGGAGGACGAGCGCATCAAGCGGGCGTAATCGGGCCAGGCCGAGGGGTCTATGAGGAAGCCCATTCCGCTGGTGAAGGCGAGGGCGACGGAAAATCCGGCGAGGAGCTTGTAGCTGCGGGAGACGACAATCCAGGCGGCTAGCACCGCGGCGAAGGGCAGGAATAGATGCGGCTTGAGGGCGCAGAGCCAGAGCGCAGCCCCAGCGTTAAAGGGGTGGCAGCGATGGAAGCGGAGAAACAGGACCAGGCCCAGGAGCGCCAGGAGCGAAGTCTGGCCCATGGTGAGGCAGATGATGGCGGGGGTAAAGGCGAAGCCGAGCCAGTGGATGCGATTGGGTGGAGAGCCGTAGAGCTGGTGCAGGATGCGGATGGAAACGAGCAGGCAGGTGAGAAGGAGCAGGGTCCAGAGAATGCCAGCAAAGCGCAAGGGGAGAAAACCGAGGGGGTAAGCAAGCGGAAGGGCCCAGGGAGGGTTGCGCATGATGAGGACGGTGCGCGGGTCAAGGCCGGCGGCGTGTTCGAGGGCCCAGATCGCGTCGCGGTCGTAAGGATTGCCGTGGTGAACGAGCTGGCGGCCGGTGGCCCAGTAGGAGAGGAAGTCACGATTGGCAGCCAATTTGCCTGCAACAGGGACAGCGAAGATGTAGAGGATGGTGACGGCAAGGGCCAACCCGGCGACACTGGCAATCGCGACCTCAGCGAAGTCGCTGCGCTGATGTGCTGGAGGAAGATCCAGCTTGCTGACCATGGTGGCTATTCTACGGCAGATGCAAAGGTTGGGGACAAGGGCTGATTGATTGAAGGTTTTCAGAGTCTGGGAAGATGGAGGCGGAGAAAGTGGGCGAGGGGCGAAGGGAAGGCGGATTTGGCGGTGTAGGGAAGGCTCGCGGAGGGAGTTCGTGGAGTTGGGGGGTTACTGGAAGTATACAGGGCAAGCCGATGAGCGAGCGGATGTAAACACGGGTAGACAGCCGGGGACAGTACCAACGGGGGACGTTCTATCGTAAGGCGTTGATTCTACAATGATGACTTCCTGTCCGAGAATGGCACGCCAGATGCTATCTAAAGGGTGCCCGGCTGAGGCTGGGAAAATCTAGCTCTCGGAGAGAAAAAAACTATGAATAACATGTTTCTGGCAGTTTATGTGAAGCTTCAGACCCTGATGGCCCGTGAGGAAGGTCAGGATCTGGTCGAGTACGCCCTTCTGGTTTGCCTTATCGCGTTGGCGGCCATTACCGGCGTGAGCAAGGTTGCGGGTGCGGTCAATCTGGTGTTCAGCAACATCAGCGCTTCGCTGGCATAGTCACCCAGAAAACACCCAATTACCTCAGCCCCATCGCGGGAAGGCGCGCAAACGGCAAGATGCCGAACGCGCCTTTTCGTGCTTAGGACAACCGCTCGTAAGAGAGCAGCAGACAACCGGGCAAGGCGAACGACCTGAGCACTCAGCTTTGTCCGCAAGGGCGCAAGAGATTGCGACGGTCCCAACTCGCCGGCTCAGGCCGGAAAATCACAAGGAGAAGCAAGGATGCGCAACACACTTCTTGATCTGTACGTGAAATTCCAGGGCCTGAAGAATGGCGAGGAAGGTCAGGACCTGGTTGAGTATGCTCTGCTGGTCGCACTGATCGCACTGGTGTGCATCGCTGGCGTGAGCAACGTGGCAACGGCCGTGAACTCGGTCTTCAGTAACATCAGCAGCTCGCTGGCGTAAGGCCCGAGCGTCTGATTTACCAAAAGGCCTCAGCATCTGAGTGGGAGGGTTACGCTTTCGGCCTGGCGCCGCGGCATACTCCTCCCACGAAGATCAGACTCTCATTCGCGCAAGTGCGACATGCAATCGGGAAGACCACACAGAGTTTCTCCTGGCTTTATTCGTGGTGGATTCGAGAATTCGCTCGTGGACTTCAGGCGGGTTGCAACGCGGCTCATGCCGGAAGATCGCAAAGCATACGAGGGAGCGTTGAAATGAGGCGCGTGTCGAGGATTGTTCTGACGGCGTGCATGCGCGTCCAGAACCTGATGCACAGCGAAAGCGGCCAGGATCTGGTTGAGTATGGGCTGCTGGTCTCGCTGATTGCGCTGGTTTGCATTTCCGGAATCAGCCAAGTAGCTGGCGGCGTGAGCACGGCGTTCAGCAATATCAGCTCCTCACTTGCGTAGGGAAGCGGAAGGACGCCCGAGCCGGAAAAAGGGCCTGGCGGCAAGCTTCCTCGCGGTAGGAGCACCTGAAATTCACCCTGTTAAACGGGAGAGATGGGCCGGTGGAAGTCCTCCGCTACCGGTTCATTCTCTCCCTTGTTTTTTTGCATACGCGACAGGTTGACGAAGGGGGTTCGGATCGATTGATCCCCCGGAGGCATTGCGCTGCGAATGTCGTAAGATCGCAATGATCTCTCGAGAAAATGTGCTCGCCCAACCCCTATGCTGCTGCCCTCCGCCAATCAGCCGAACCATTCTCTCCTAGTGATTGAATGCGGGCTGACGGGGATTGCGATTGCATCGGCGTTTGCGTGGCCGAAGCTCTGTAACAGTCTATTTGCGCGTATCGAGCGGGCCTTTGCGCGGCTGGCTCAGAGCCAGGGATGGGCCGTAGCGACGACCGGACTGAGCGTGGTCGTGCTGCGACTGGCGATTCTGCCGCTTTATCCGATTCCGCTGCCGTTTGTTCCCGACGATTTCAGTTTTCTGCTGGCGAGCGACACGTTTGCGCACGGCCGCCTGGCGAATCCGACTCCAGCGATGTGGACGCATTTGGAGAGCATCCACATCACAATGCAGCCGACCTACCAGTCGATGTACTTCCCCGGCGAGGGACTGCTACTCGCCGCGAGTCAGGTGATTTTCGGAATTCCCTGGCTCGGCCAACTGCTGGCGAGCGCGCTGATGTGCGCCGCGCTCTGCTGGATGTTGCAGGCGTGGCTGCCGCGGAATTGGGCGCTGCTGGGCGGGATGATTGCTGTGATGCGGCTGGGGGTGTTCAGCTACTGGACGAACACATTCCACTCCGCGGGGGCGCTGGGGGCGATCGGCGGCGCATTGATTCTGGGCAGTCTTCCGAGACTGAAGAGGACAACGCAATTCCGCTATGCCATGCTGATGGGGATTGGAGCCGCGACTCTTGTTCTGACGCGCCCATACGAAGGGATTCTGCTTTGCGTGCCGGTTTCGATTGCGCTCATTCACTGGATGTGGAAGGGCAAGAACCGGCCGAGCGCCCTGGCGCTGGCGCGACTGGCTGCGGCGCCGCTGGTATTTGGCGTGGCCGCGGTAGCGTGGATGGGTTATTACGACTATCGCGCATTTGGAAACCCATTGACTCCGCCGTACACGGTCGATCGCAACACGTACGCGATTGCTCCTTATTATGTTTGGCAGCAGCCACGGCCGGAACCGGCGTATCGGCACGCGGCGATAAGGAGCTTCTATGAGAAAGAGAAAGGAGAGATGGGTTTCTACACTCAGATTCATTCTCTGAAAGGTTTTGTGCCGCGCACCCTGGAAAAGGTCGCGTTCACGTTTCTGTTTTATGCCGGGTTTGTGCTCATGATTCCGCTGATCATGGTGCGCCGGGTATTTCTCGACCGCCGCTTGCGCTTCTTGATTGTTTGCGTGGCTGTGCTGGCGGCTGGAATGGTGATCGAGATCTTTCTTCTTGCGCACTATGTGTCTCCCTTTACGGGAGCGTTTTACGCGATTGGACTGCAGGCCATGCGGCACCTGCGTGTGTGGATGCCGGAGGGCAAACCGTCCGGTTTGGCGATGGTGCGATTCTTGGTAACGCTATGTGTCTTGATGGCAGGCGTGCGCCTGTTCGCGCAGCCGCTTCACTTGGCGCCGCCGGAATGGCCGCCGAGCTATTGGAATTTCACATGGTACGGACCGGAACATTTCGGCGTGGAGCGAGAACAAATTGAAACCCGGCTGGAACATCTTCAAGGTCCGCAATTGGCGATCGTTCGCTATTCGCCCGACCACAATCCGCTGGACGAATGGGTCTACAACGGGGCTAGCATCGATGGTTCCAAAGTCGTATGGGCGAGGGAGATGGACGCTGCAGATAATCTGGCATTGATCCGCTATTACGGAGACCGGAAGGTTTGGCTGGTCGAACCGGATGCGATTCCGGCGCGGATTGAGCCGTACCCGGCTCAGACGAAGTAGAAGGGAAGTAGAAGGGAAGAGGGCAATGATCAACGGAAAGCGAATTGCGGTGGTGATGCCGGCGTACAACGCCGAGAAGACGCTGGAGCAGACCGTGCGCGAGCTTTCCGACGTGGTGGATATCAAGATCCTGGTCGACGACTCGAGCAAGGACAAGACCGCAGAGCTTTCGCTCAGGCTGGGCGTGCAGACATTTGTCCACGACTCAAATTTTGGCTACGGGCGCAACCAGCAGACATGCTACCGAGAGGCGCTGGCGGCAGGAGCAGACATAGTGGTGATGGTGCATCCCGACTACCAGTACACGCCGACGCTGGTTCCTGCGATGGCGGGGATGATCGCCAGCGGCGTGTACGACATGGTTCTGGGGTCGCGGATTCTAGGCGCTGGGGCACTGAAAGGCGGAATGCCGTTCTACAAATATGTGGCCAACCGCCTGCTGACTGCTTTTCAAAACCTGTTCCTTGGAGCGAAACTCTCGGAATACCATACCGGATTTCGCGCTTTTTCTCGGGAGCTGCTGGAGACGCTGCCGCTGCTGGAGAATTCGGACGATTTCGTTTTCGACAACCAGATGATCGCGCAGGCGGTCATGTTCGGGTTCCGCATCGGGGAAATCTCGTGCCCGACGAAGTATTTTGAAGAGGCATCGTCAATCAATTTCAAGCGCAGCGTCGAGTACGGATTCGGCGTTCTGGCAACGACATTCGGATTCGCGGCGCACAAGCTGGGTATCATCCGTTTGCCACGTTTCGGCGCCAAGGGCCGAAAGCTGGCTCCTGAGTACTCTTCGCAGAACGCAAAGCGGCCGTGAGGTCAACATCGGAACGGCATCGAGGCCTTTATGATTTTGCTGCCCTCAGTGAATAAGCCCAATTCGGGCCTCACACTTCTCGAATTGAGTTTCACGGCGTTCGCGATTGTGGTGTCATTCGGATGGCCGGCGATTGGCGACGGTGTTTTCGCGCGGATTGAACGGACGTTCGCAAGGCTAGCGCGCAAGAAAATGCTTTCAGCTTTGTCGGTAGGCCTGAGCGTAGTTGTACTCCGGCTGGCATTCTTGCCGATCTATTCCATTCCGCTGCCCTTTGTTCCCGACGACTTTAGTTTTTTGCTTGCCGCGGATACGTTTCTTCATGGCCGGTTGGCCAATCCGACACCGGCAATGTGGGTGCATTTCGAGAGCATCCACATCACCATGCAGCCGACTTACCAGTCGATGTATTTTCCCGGGGAAGGCCTTTTGCTGGCGGCAGGGAAGATGATCTTCGGACATCCCTGGTTTGGATTGCTGGTGATGGCCGGGCTGATGTGCGCGGCGCTTTGCTGGATGCTGCAGGCTTGGCTGCCGGCGAATTGGGCGCTTCTGGGCGGATGTATTGCCGTGATCCGGTTGGGCCTCTTCAGCGACTGGATCAACACGTTTCATACCGGTGGATCGCTGGCAGCGCTGAGCGGGGCGTTGATTCTCGGATCGCTGCCGAGGTTGATCAAGACGGCGCGTTTCCGGTATGGGTTGCTGCTGAGCATTGGTGTCGCGATTGTTGCTATTACCAGGCCATACGAAGGGCTCTTGCTTTGCCTGCCAGTTGCCTTTGCGCTGGGCAAGTGGCTGGTGAAGGGCGAAAACCGTCCGAAGGCGAGTGTACTTTTGAAGCGGGCGGCGGTACCGGCGGCGGTTCTGGCGGCCACGGCCGCGTGGCTCGGTTATTACGATTTGAAGGCATTCGGGAAAGCGACGACTTTGCCGTACACCGTGGATCGCGAGACTTATGCGATTGCTCCGTACTATATCTGGCAGAATCCGCGGCCTGTTCCGACCTACCGGCATGCCGAACTGCGAACGTTTTATCGGAAGGCGGAGATGGATTTTTACAACAAGATCCACTCCGTCGACGGTTTTTTGCCGTACTCGCTGGCGAAGGCAAGTTTTGTTCTGCTGTTTTATGGCGGGTTCGCGCTGTTTCCTCCGCTGATCATGGTGCGGCGCGTGCTGTTTGACCGAAGGATTCGTTTTCTTGTGATCTGCGTGCTGGTGCTGGCGATGGGGCTGGTGATCGAGATCTTCCTGCTGCCGCACTATGTGGCGCCGTTTACGGCGGCTTTTTATGCCATCGGATTGCAGGCCATGCGGCATTTGCGGCTGTGGAAGCCGGAGGGCAGGTCGATGGGCTTGGCACTGGTGCGGCTGACGGTGACGAGCATAGTGTTGCTTGGGGGGCTGCGGCTGTTTGCGCAGCAACTGCATATCGCGCCACCAGAGTGGCCGCCAAACAACTGGAACTCCACTTGGTGGGGCCCGGAGCACTATGGCGTGGAGAGGCAGCAAATTGAAGAGCGGCTGGAACAACTGCCTGGGCCGCAACTTGTGATTGTGCGGTATGCGCCCGATCACTATCCGATCGAAGAATGGGTCTATAACAAGGCTGACATTGATAGCTCCAAAGTCATTTGGGCGAGGGAGATGGACGGCGCCGGCAATCTGGAGCTGACGCATTACTATTGGAACCGGACGGTCTGGCTGGTGGAGCCGGATGCGATCCCTGCGCGGATTACGCCATATCCGACTCCCGAATCCGCAGGAGTGGCGCATTAAGGCGGCGGTGGGTTCTTAATCAATTCTCCAGAGTTCAAATCGGTCCTGGTCACTCTGACCAAACCCCCACAACCAGAAACCAGACGTATTGGCATAGAGGCCTTTCCCAGCTCCCATGGTTCTGCCGAAACGATACTTGTGGGAGATCACTTCCACCAACGTCCGATGAGGGAAGTGCGCCAGCGGCGCATGTGCTCCCAAGGAATCAGCGTACGGGTCGACTACCAACAGATCTCCGGGCTTTGGCTGAGGACCACCGGGAAAGGTAAGTGTGGCCCCCGCCAGGGGCGCATACCAATAAGACCAGTACTGCCCGCCGAACCAGACTTTTTCGCCTGCTGCAACGTGCGGCGAAATCAAACGAAACATTGCGTCCCGGCCGAAATCCGCAAACTCCGCGTCCGAGTGAAGGATGAGAAGAGAGTAGCCAGTGCTGGCGGCGATCAATGCAACGGCTGCGATACGGACAAACCGGTCGGAAAACCCCTCCATCAACCGGAAACACATGAGGATAACGGCAGGTATGCAGGGAAGAAGATACTTCATTGGAAGGTGAGCGTAGTAGACAATGGGAAGAGGAATCAGAACCCAGAGCAGCAGGAAGAGACCCATGTGATCGCGCCGTTTGAATGCCTGGAGAAACAGGCTGGCAAGGGCAAACAGTCCAAGAAGTGCCAGGAACACAACCCCCCCAGAACTCATAAGCAGGAGCAGGGGGGCGAGTGCCACTGCAAATAGGAGGAAAAGGAAACTCGGTCGTTTGGTTTTGAAACGATTGGCCAGCCAGCAGGTTGCCAGCGGCAGAGGAAAAGCGAAATACGCCAGGTATGCAGAAAGATTGGACGGTATGTGACGCGGCCCCACAACAACTGGAGGGGGATTGATGGCCAGGTTATGCTCGCGAACAGCGACAATGATTGCCAACAGCAATGCAGAACCTGCGAAGACCGGGGTCCAAAGCCATAATTTCCGGCGAATCTGTGCCAGAACCTCCCTGGGATTGATGCTATCCAACAGGAAAAATGCCGCGAGCGGTAGAAGAAGCGCAAGGTGGGACCGAGCAAAGCCGGCGAGGCCGAGTGCGATAGCAGCTACCGCGCCCTGGACCCACTTCTGCTCTGCCTTCCACGCAGCAAGACGTTCCATCGCCACCAGCGCGACGGCCGTCGCGAGAATATCGGGCATGGCGGTGCCGGCCATGGGGAGAAAAGGGGGAATGGCCACAAGAAGCAGAGCGCCAACCGTCGCGTGCCAACGATCCCATCCGAAGCGAAGGATGAGGGAAGTCATCGCCACGACTGCGATCCAGACGAGCACGAGTTGGGTCAGATGTGCCATCCACTCGTGGGCGCCCCCCAGGACAGTGGGCACAAGGACATAGCCCATCAGGGAATTTCCAGGCGTCATTTGGTAGGCTTTGGCGCAATTCTCGGTGGTGTTCCAGCAAATTTCGAAATCCATCGGATGCATTGGGCGCTGGACAATTTCCTGGGACATTGTAAGGAACCAGGGATCGTCAATGAGGAAAGCCTTGTTCAAGTAGGGAAGAAGGCAGACAGTGGCAAGAAGTAACGCAGGCCATGCGCAGGCTAGAACACCAGCTGCTGACAGTGTTCGGGATGCGTTGCGATGTGGCGTGGCTTCCGTTCGTATGTTTGTTTGCGTCGGTTTTGTCTTCATGCTTCCCGATCGAATGCAATGGAATGGCGGCTGAACAAAAGGTCGAAGTAGCCTGAATCATTCATGGCGTCCGGCATGCCCGGTGTCAGCTTTCCTCGCGGATGGATGCAATAAATCTTAAAGTCCCGCGCAACGAGAAAGTCGATGAGATGCGAAGGTTCGAAACCCAAGTTCCCGCATTGCCGAGGGCATGAATTCAAGAACGACGGTGATATCGGGATTCTGACGCAGCGTTTCCTGCATGCCCTGGCAAACCGCTAGTTCATAGCCTTGAACGTCAATTTTGACAAAAGAGATATGTCCCGGATGGCTCCGAAGAAAGCTGTCGACGGTGACCATCGGAACGCTGACTTGTCTGGACCCTGGATGCGCTGAGCGAAACTGTTCCGTGACGACCCGGTGATCCGCATGGTGGCGATCGTTAATCCACAGATCGATGGTGCCGTCCTCAGCGCCGACAGCCAATTGCATGGGAACGATTTTGCCACCGAACTCAGGCTGAACCGCGGTCTCTTGCAGAATTTTGTAGTTGAAAGGCTCGGGTTCGAAGGCATAGATTTTGCGACCGGATTCCGCGGCTCGCGCCAGAACGGCGGCGGTGTAGCCGATGTTCGCGCCTATATCGAGCACATTTCCACCATCGACGATGGTGGGATAGGAGAGGATCAGGTCCCGCAGGTCGTCTTCAATCCAGCGCTTGTAGAGGAAGTAGGCGGACTTAAATAACCGGCGGCCGAGGGAGGTCGAGAGAAAACCGGTGCGCCTGACCTGGGAGTACGCACTCAGGAGCAGATTTTTCCGGTCTGTTGAAAGACTCATCCGCTCATCCTGAATGACTAAGTCCTCGGCGGCATTTCGACGCCCTGGAAACGACGATCAAAGCTCGGGAAGGATTGACGCCTTATTCGATAGATGGTAGTTTAACTCAACCGAAAGGCGGCCCAAGTTGGGCAAGATCGTTGCTGCCATGCCCCTTAGCGTTGAACAGCACAATATTGAAATTCTGGAGAACCGCGATCTTTGGGAGAAGAAGCCTCTGCTGCGCAAGGCATATGCGCAGTTTTATCGTGAGATCGCCCGCAGGCTGAACCCAGGTGTTCCCGGCCTTGTCGTGGAACTTGGGTCGGGAATGGGAAATATCAAGGATCACATTCCGCAAGCGATTACTACCGACATTTTTCCGAATCCGTGGTTGGATCGCGTTGAGAATGCCTACCATCTTTCTTTCTGCCAGGGAGAGGTAGGCCATCTGATCTTGTTCGACGTTTGGCACCACCAAAATATCCCGGGACCGCACTTGAGGAGTTTGCAAGGGTTCTTACGCCCGGCGGGCGGATCATCGTATTCGATCCGGCGATGGGACTAATAGGCCGGTTTGTTTTTGGCCACTTTCACCATGAGCCATTGGGCCTGGAGAAGGAAATTGAATGGGACGCACCGGATGGTTTTACAGGAACAGAGGACGAATACTATGCGGCCCAGGGAAATGCGAGCCGCGTGTTCGGATCCGAGGAATTCAAAGACGGGCTTCGGATGTGGCGCGTTCTTGAGGTCGAATATTTCACAGGCCTTGCGTACGTCGCAAGCGGCGGGTTTCGTGGGCCACAGTTGTATCCGGCGGCTTTATGGCCCTTCTTCAATCAGATGGACTCTGTATTGTCCGGGTTTCCCAGGCTTGCCTCACGAATGTTAGTCGTATTAGATCAGAGAGGTTTGTAGCAACTACACTGCATCAAGCGGCATACTTTGTGCCTTATTCGGGAACGGCGAAAACAAGGACCATTCGTTGTGCATGGCTGCACAATTAACCGACGAAAAAGAGCTTTGCTGCAGCCTTGCTGCACATGCGCAGAAGCAGGCTGCCATCGGCAAACCGGTTGATATTGGTGGAACCGTAAACGCGCTGCCGGTATCGAACAGGGATGTCGGTGATCTTGAGGTTGAGCTTTGCGGCTCCGAACAGGAGATCAAAGTCGCCAAATGGGTCGATTTCGCCAAAGTAAGAACGTCCAGCGGCGATATCGAGATAGGTCTTACGCCAAAGAACCTTGGTTCCACAAAGACTGTCCTTCACCGGTTGGCCCATGAGCTTGCTCAAAAGCAAAGCAAAGAATTTGTTCCCCCAAAGATTCAGGAAACGCATCGCCTTGGTATCCATTGCGTAGACCAACCGGCAGCCGTTTATGAAGTCGCCCTTTCCGTTAATAAGTGCTTCATAGAAGTCGACGAGGTCTTCCGGAGCGACACTGATGTCGGCATCCAGAATCATGAGAATGTCACCTGTCGCCTGAGCGAAGCCCAACCGGACCGCATCCCCTTTTCCTCGACCTTCCTGTACAAGGACCTTGATGTCTTTTTCTGGTGTGCTCGCGGCAACCCGGCGGCACTCTTCAAGCGTGTTGTCGCTGGAGTGGCCTTCAACAAAAATCAACTCGGTATGCGAGCCCATGTTCGGCAGCCGGTCAACAATTTGTTGAATGTTGCCAGCTTCGTTGCGACACGGACAAATCACAGAAACCGACGGAGTGGGCTGGTCCGCGGCCAACCGCATTGGACGCGCCACGACCCAGTTTGTGAGCGCGAACTGGCGGATGACCGGCAGGGGCGCCAGAAAACGATTGGCGAACCTGGTCAATAGCGGGATATTTTTGGGGAGGAGGATATGAGGGCGAGCCTGCAGAATTTCAAAATCGGCGAGATAGAGCAGGTTGGCGAGATCTTCTTTCGTCGTCCAGTTCAGAATTGGCAGTGGGTACTTAAGCCCGGTCCTCTCCGCAAGTGCGAGCAGCGGTTGCCACAACAGGCTATACCAATGAACGACGATCCGCGTCTGTGCGTGGCATGCTGAACGGAGACGGTCCAATACCAGGCGGATGTCGTAAAGAAATCCCACAAGATCTGAAAGGATGATGTAATCGAACGTCTCGCCTTCGAGGTCCAGGAACTCGGCGGGCATGCAGCGAAACTCGAGATCCGGATGCCTGGAAGCCGCCAAACGAACCATCTCAGGCGAGATATCGATGCCCAGGCCGCGGCGTGGGGCCGTCGCTGCGAGCAGATCTCCCGTACCGCTTCCTATTTCCAGAACCCGCGCGGATGCTGGGATGTAGAACTTGCATAGCGAAGAGATGTTCCGGTGGTACCCTTGATTGCGCTTCCGCCATTTTTCCACGCTTGAGGAATAGTGGTCGAAAAACTCCTCCACTTCCGTGAGGTGCTGTCCCAAGCGAGTGGGAAGCTTTTCTTTGCGGACCTCAAGTGCCCAGCGCGGATAATTCTTCGATGGAGCAGGGGGCACTGAGGTGTTCGACATAGCCGTTTCGATGCCTCGTCCAATTCTTCAAATGACCTGCGTGGATCGCGCAGGCGTTACACTGGCGGCAAAGCGGTTTGCCTTGAATGAATTCCTTTTCCTATTTAGATTACAAGGTCGATGCCATGGTGCGAGCCGTGGCGGTGCTTCTTCTGGTCTGGGTTGCATTCGCGGCTGCCCGAGCGCAGGGTCCGGTCATGCGCGTCACCCTGACGGTGGTCGATGAAAATGGCCATGCGGTAGAAGGCGCGCAGGTGACAATTGTGGAGCCGGGAATCGCGCCGGCGCAATTGTGGACGGATTACGCGGGGAACTGCAGGTACGAGCCCAAGCAGCACGAGCTGTACCAGATCACCGTGGAGAAGGCGGGATTCTACAAAACCGAGGCGAGCGGCACTGGCCCAAATGAAAATAGCGTGGGCCAAACCAGTGTGAAGATCGTGCTGGCGCACGAGCAGATTGTTCGCGAGCAGGTGAATGTGACGGCGTCGGCGCCGGGGATTGATACGCAGCAGGTTGCGGACCAGAGCACGATGAATACGCAAGAGATCGTGAATATTCCCTATCCTACATCGCATGACATTCGGAATCTGCTGCAGTTCAATCCTGGAGTGGTGCCGGATGCGACTGAGCAGGTGCACGTGGCCGGATCGGAGACGTGGGAGACGCTGGACACGATGGATGGATTCGACATCCGCTCGCCGGTGGGCGGAACGCTGAGCCTGAGGGTGAGCGCGGACGCAGTGCGATCGATTGACGCGGAGACGACTCGGTACCCGGTGGAATTCGGGCGGGCGACGGGCGGCGTGATCGCGTTTTACACAGGGATGGGCGACAACAAGTTCCGCTTCAATGCGACGAATTTTATTCCTTCGTTCCGCGATTTGAATGGAATCCGGTTTGACCAGTTTGTGCCGCGATTCACGTTCAGCGGGCCGTTGAAGCGTGATCGCGCGTGGTGGTACGACGGCGTGGAACTGGAGGCGGACAACATTTACATCTCCGAGCTGCCGGCGAATGCCGATAACGACGAACTGGTGCGCGGGAGCAACCTGACGAAGGTGCAGGCGAACGTGACTTCGGCGAACATCGTGACGGCGGGGCTGCTCTACAACAACTATCACTCGCCGTACGACGGCATTTCGTCGCTCACGCCGCAGCCGAGCACGGTGAAGCGCAATACGATTGCGTGGATGCCAACCGTGCGGGACCAGCAGAGCTTTGGCAAGGGCGCACTGCTCGATCTGGGAGTGGGGTTTGTGAGCATTCGCGACGGATACGAGCCGCAAGTGAGCGCGCCGGCGCCGTACGAGTACACGCCGGAGCTGACGGAGGGGACCTATTTTGAGAATCTGAGCGGGCGATCGCAACGGCTGGAAGGGACAGCGGCCTTGTATCTGCCGCCAAAGCAATGGCTGGGACAGCACGATGTGAAGGCCGGGCTGGATGTGGACCGTATCGCCTATGACCAAAGACAGACGCGAATGCCGGTAAGCTACCTGCGCGAGGATGGAACGCTGGAGCGGCAGAGCGTTTTTGAGGCGGCGCCGGCGTTCACGATGCACAACGGCGAGATTGGTGCGTACGTGCAGGACCGATGGCAGCCGGCGAAGGGGTGGGCCCGTGGATTATTTATCGAGCCGGGGCTGCGATTCGACTGGGACGAAATTGTGCGGAAGCCGTTATTTGCACCGCGGCTGGCGGCGGTTTATACGCCAGGTGACAAGGATGCGACGAAGATCTCGGCGGGCATCGGGCTCTATTACGAGCATACGCAACTGGAGTATCTGGCGCAGACGCACGCGGGCATTCGATCCGACACGTATTACGCAGCGGATGGAACGACACCGACGGGGCCGGCGGAGGAGACGGAGTTTACTGCTGACGAGAGTTTGCTGCATGAGCCGCGGGCGCTGAACTGGAGCGTGGGCGTGGAGCGGAAGCTGCCGTGGGCGATTTATGCGGGCGCGAACTTTATGGAGAAGCGGACGACGGACATTTTTGCGTTCGCGAATCAAAGCGGGGCGGCGGCGCTTACAGGGGATTATCTGCTGACGAACGGACGGGAGGATCACTACAGATCAGAGGAGTTCGATGCACGAAAGCTGTTTGCGAATGGGTACTCGGTTTTTGTTTCATATACACGTTCGTCGACGCGAACCAATGCCGCACTCGATTATCTGCCGACACCATCGCCGCTGGGGAGTCAGCAGAGCGGGCCGCTGCCGTGGGATGTGCCAAACCGAATCATTTCTTGGGGATGGTTGCCGGTTCCGCTGAAAATGCTCAAGAAGCGCTGGGACTTTGTGTATGCGCTCGACGAGCATACGGGCTTTCCGTACACGGCGGTGAATGCGGCACAGCAGGTTGTTGGCACGGCCGGAGGGCAGAGGTTTCCGGAGTTTGTGAACTTCAGCCCGGGGCTCGAGTGGAAATTCCATTTTCGCGGGCAGTATTGGGGATTGCGCGGCGTAATGGAGAATGCGACGGACAGCGGAAATCCAGCAGTCGTAAACAATGTCGTGGACTCGCCGGAGTTTGGAACTTTCAGCGAGACACAGGGGCGGGCATTCACGGCGAGGATCCGGCTGATCGGGACGAAGTGAGGAAGGCAGAGAATAGGGAATGGGGGTTAGAAAAGCAGAGGCCGCAGGACTAGGGGATCAGGCGGGCATATAAACGCAAACATGCCGCCCGAGGGCGGCGTGTTGTCGAACGAAGCAGGCATCCGGCGCTATATGCCGACGCCGAATTCACTGGCCTGCTGCGAGCCGGCGTTCGAATAGAAGTCGTAGGGCGTGCGCTTCTTGAATCTGTAGCGATTGCGGAGCTCTGCGCCGACATAAATGCCGACCGCGGCGACGGCAATTCCCACAGAGAACCAAGTAATGACACGGAGGGCGGTCGATCCGGTCTTTTCTTCCGGTTCGGTGGATTCTGGAATGAGCAATTCGGATTTAGGATCGGCGGACATCGAGCACTGCCTCCTACGCAAACATGATAACGCAGATGGGGTGGGACTCTGGAAGGGGTGGAGGGCGGAAAACACAGAAGTAATCTACGCGAAAGTGTTAATTCGGGCCAGCCAGGAGGCCTTTTCTGATTCGGGAAGAAAACTGGCGCGGATGGAATTGGCGGCCAGCCGGCGGAGCTCGTCGCGTGTAAAGCCCTGCTGGGTATGGGCCAGGTGGAACTCGTTGGCGAGATCAGAGCCGAAGAACGCGGGATCGTCGGAGTTGATGGTGACGAGGAGGCCGCGATCGAAGTAGCGGCGGAGGGGATGGTCGGCGAAAGAGGGACAGACGCCGGTGCGGACGTTGGAGGTGGGGTTGAGCTCGATGGGTGTCCTCCGGACTCTCAGGTCTTGGAGTAGAGCGTCGTCGCGAATGGCGGATAGGGCGTGGCCGATGCGTTCGGAGCCGATGGCGAGAGCTTCCCAGATGGCTTCGGGACCGGTGGTTTCGCCGGCGTGGTTGGTGAGGCGAAGGCCGGCTGCGCGCGCGCGCTCGTAGAGATGCCGGAAAGGCTCGGAACCGGAGCGGCGCTCGTCTCCGCCGAGACCGATGGCGACGATGGAGGGGTAGAATTCGCGCAACTCGGCGGCCTTGCGGAAGACGCGGTCAGCTTCCTCGACGGTGAAGTGGCGGACGGCGTCGAAGATCCAGTAGAGGGAGAGGCCAAGTTCACGGACGGCGCGCTCGCGGGCGCGTTCCAGACCCTCAAAAATGGGCTCGAAGCAGCGCGGATCAAAGTTGCGCCACATATAGATGACGCCGACGGAGATGAAGACCTCGGCGTGGACCACGCCCTGGGCGGCGAGGTGTTCCATCATGCGCCATGCGGCTATCTCGTAGTCTTCCGGGTCGCGCAGGCGGCGCGTGACGGCCTTGAAGGACTCAATGAACTCAGTGAAATCAGTGAACTGGTAGAGCGCCTCGGCTTCGTATGGGGTGAGGGGATATGTGTCGTGGCGGGCGCTGAGCTCGACCAGGGTGGCGGGCGCGATGGTGCCTTCTAGGTGAAGATGCAGCTCGGCCTTGGGCAAGCCGCGAATGAAATCCTGGATTTCCGTCACAGCTTCAGTTTAGCCGGTCAGCAAGTAAGCGAGTCAGCAAGTCGGCGTGTCAGCATGCGCGAGGTGGCGCGCGATCCCCGGTCCCAAAATTCGAGGGACCGGGGGCACCCGCAGCTTGTGCTGAGGCGCTAAGACCTACTGGGAAGCAATCGATGTGGCTTTATTGCCGACGAAGGTAACAGTCCACTTTTTGCCGGCTTGATCATAGGTAATGATGCGATTGCCTTCGCTGGTGCTGTCGACTTGCTGATTGTGGCCGATGGACATCTGGGTTTGAAGCTCGCTCATGCCTGCAATGACCTGATGCGCGTCAATGGCGGCCCATACGTTCGGTGGCCAATTGTCGTAGATCTTGTGCGGGTCGTCGTAATAGAAAAGAACATCGCAGAAATACTGTTCCTGGCTGCCATCGAATGCGCCGACGACGGTGGCGTAGAGGTCCGTGGCGTGCGGCAGCGAGAAAATGGCGAAGACCTGCCGCGCGCCATGGGAGATGCCGTCGTCGACCTGATCCGGCGGCATGGCTTTGATGACTTTCTTGATGTCGAGCTGCTGGGCCGATGGAATGACACCCATGCGTTTGCTGAAGACGATGCGGCCGGCCTGGTAGGGAAAGTACGGCATGGTATAGCCGTTCTTCATCCAGACGCTTGTGCCCTCGAGCTTGAGCGCGTCGTCGAAGGAGGTCATGAACTTCATGCGCACGATGGCGACGTCGTCTGGCGTGAGGTTCTGGTCGGGTGCGGTTTGCGGGAGGACGCCGGGGTTGCGGCGGTGCTCGAAGACAGTGAAGAGATAGATGCCGCCGATGGTCAGGGTGACGAGCGTCATGAGGAGGGCTTTTTGCCAGGTTTTCATTGAGGTCTACTGGGTCGACCGGGGCGGGGCGAATTCTGAGCGGTGACGGCTATAGAGGAAGTAGATGAACAAGCCGATGACCAGCCAGCCCACGAACCGGTACCAGGTGCGAATGGGCAGCCCGGTCATAAGTACAAAGCAGAAAATGACGGAAAGCGCGGGGATGATGGGGCCGCCGGGGACGACGAATCCGCGGCGGCGGTTGGGGTCGCGGAAGCGGAGGACGATGACGCCGATGGAGACCAGGACGAAGGCAAAGAGGGTGCCGATGTTGGAGAGGTCTGCGAGGGTTCCGATGTCGAAGAGGCCAGCGGGAATGGCGACGACAAAACCGGCAACCCAGGTGGAAAAGGCGGGAGTGCGAAAGAGGGGATGGACGTTGGAGAATACTTTGGGCAGCAGGCCGTCGCGCGACATGGAGAACCACACGCGGGATTGGCCGATCTGGGAGACGAGGATGGAAGAGACCATTCCCAGAATCGCGCCGAGCAGGACTACGAGGCGGATCCAGTGGAGGGGATGACCGCCCGGCAGGAGCGAGAGTTTTCTGAGCGCATTCACGACGGGTGCGGCGTCGCCCACCATGGACTGCCAGGGAACGAGTCCCGTTAGACAAACAGCAACAGCAACGTAGAGCACGGTGCAGACGATGAGCGTGGCGATGATGCCGATGGGCAGATCGCGCTGAGGATTGTGGCATTCTTCGGCGGCCGTCGAGACGGAATCGAAGCCGATGTAGGTGAAGAAGATGATGGAGCCGCCGGTGAGCACGCCGGACCAGCCGTTGGGCATAAAGGGATGCCAGTTGCCGGGATGAATGAAACCGACGGCGGCGAAGACAAAGACGAGGATGGCGACCAATTTGAGTGCCACCATGATGTTGTTGGTTTCGGCCGATTCGCGGATGCCACGCACCAGGATGACCGTAATGACCATCACGACGAGGAAGGCGGGAATGTTGAAGCCGAAGTGCCATCCAGGGTTGTAGAGGTTGTTGCCGGCGAGATCCTGGAGACCGCCGGGAAGATAGGCGGGCGAAATCCATCGCGCGGTGGGATGCAGGCCGAACCAGTCGAGGAGGTCGACGATATGGGCGGCGAAGCCGACGCTGACGCTCATGTTGGCGCCGGCGTATTCGAGGATCAGGTCCCAGCCGATGATCCAGGCGATGAGCTCGCCGAGGGTGGCGTAGGTATAGGTGTAGGCCGAGCCGGCGATGGGGATCATGGAAGCCAGCTCAGCGTAGCAGAGGCCGGTGAGGGCGCAGACGATCGCGACGAGAACCATCGAGAGCGCGATGGCGGGACCGGCGCCGGGACGGCCTGCCAGCGCAGTGTGGGTAAGGACGTAGTGAATAAGCGGCGTGTCGGTGATGGTGGCGTTTGGCAATTGCTCGCCGGAGATGGCGGTGCCGATGACGGTGAAGATGCCCGAGCCGATGACCACGCCGATGCCCAGCGCGGTGAGCGACCAGGGCCCGAGCGACTTTTTCAGCGCGTGCTCGGGCTCCGTCGAGTCGCTGATGAGCTTGTCAATCGATTTGCGGGCGAAGAACTGGCTGGGCAGAGCAGGTCTCCTCACAGGTGTCACGTATCAGGGGTCAGGGATCAGAACAGGACGCCACCGGCGCAGAATCGCCGGGAACTGACCCCTACAACCTGAACCCTGATCCGTGTTTTTAGCGCTTCGACTGGCCGCGGACCATCTTCTTCACTTTTTTCTTGAGTGAGCCGCGGGGGGTGGTGCGCTTGGCTTTGGGGGCGGCTTTCTTGCGTGAAGCGCGCTTGATCTTTTTGCGTTCTGCCTTGTCTTTGATCTTTGTGGTGTCGGCCACGTTAACCTCTTTCCATCGAATGTGTTCTGAGAGCCCACGGCGCGGGCTTTCAAGAGATTTATGTTAACAGGCGTATCATGTGCGGCGAAAGCGCGACTCGCCCATCGCGGCGCATTGCGGGGCACATGCGGCAGGCAATGCGATTGCAGCGTACAATAAAAACAGATCTTTCAATGCCAGGCCTGCTCGGCTCCGGCTGATTAAGCGCTTCTGACGAGCTTTGCACCTCCACGCAACAATCACCTTGTTCGCCGGAGTTCGTCATGCGTTCCGATCAGGTTCATCGCGCACTTGCGCGAGGAATGAACCGCTTTGAAGTCTGCCGACTGGTCTCAAAGGGCGTAAGAGTGACCCACAAAACGGGTGCGCGCTTCGAGGATTCCATTAATAGCGTCCTGCTCTACCTGGGAGATCACGAACTCCCCAAGGGGGGGCTGCATCCAAGCGCGGCGGAGAAGCTGGAACCCGCTGCGTGACAAGGCAGTTCACAGTTCATAGTTCTCATTTTCCGCTCAGGCGTGGGACAGCTTTGAACCTGACTGGAATGCGATAGATTTTCAGCCAAACGCAAAAGAGGGACGGCAGTTTCGCCGTCCCTCTCGTTTTTGGTTCCGAACTTGTTCTCAGTTCCGAACTGTTTCAGGCTTGTTGCTCAGATGACCTGAACGGTCTTAAACGACCTGAACGTTTTCGGCTTGCCAGCCCTTGGGGCCCTTGGTCACGTCGAACTGGACCTTCTGACCTTCCTGCAGCGACCGGAAACCAGTCGACTTGATGGCGGTGTGATGAACGAAGACGTCCTCGCCGTTTTCACGGCTTAAAAATCCGAATCCCTTTGCGTCATTGAACCACTTCACTGTGCCTTGTTCCATTGTGTTGCTCCTCAAATTACTGAATTACCGCTGAATGCAATGTGGAGTGTTGCGTGTAGGCGGTAACCGGAACAGGCAAGAACTTCAAATCGAATTCTACGATTGCGCTTAGTGTAGCACGAAATGGGCTAGCGGACGGGAAAATTGTTGGGCTTGAAATAGTTAAGACGATTGGTTTGAGTGATTTAGGGACCGCTGGCAATGGGACACAGATGGTGGCGACGAAGTCGGGGTACACTCAATGTCGCTGGAGAGTCGCCAGAGAGGTGAAGCTTGAGCGGCGATCACGAGTGGGTTCTAGTCTTGAACCCGGGAACGACGTCGACGAAGTTCGGCGTTTTTACGCGCGCGGGGGTGGAGATGGCGCGCAACATTCACCACGGAGACGAGGAGATCGAGAGATTCCGCGGGAGGCCGATGCTGGACCGGCTGGACTATCGCGCGGGGCGGATCGAGTCGGCGCTTTCCGAGGCTGGATTTACTCCGAAAGGTAAAGGCACGGAGCCCTGGGCCGCTGTGGCCGGACGGGGCGGACTGCTGCCGCCAATGGATTGCGGGACGTATCTTGTGGACGACACGATGGTGGAGGAATTGCGGCAGGCGCGGCGCGGAGAGCATGCGTCAAACCTGGGCGCGGTGCTGGCGCTGCGGTTTGCAACGGCGGCCGGTGCGAAGGCGTACATCGTGGACCCGGTGACGGCGGATGAGTGGCAGGAGTGCGCAAGGCTCTCCGGCTCGCCGCTGGTGAAGCGGTCGTTCATCGGGCACGCGCTGAACACCAAGGCCGTGGCGCGGCGCCATGCGCGCGGAGAGGGGCGGCGATACGAGGAGATGCGGCTGATCGTGGTGCACATGGGCAGCGGGGTTACGGTGACGGCGCACCGCGGCGGTCGGATGATCGACAGCAATTCCATCGAAGAAGGTCCGTTCGGTCCGGACCGCACAGGATCGCTGCCGGTGCGAGCGCTGATCAGGCTTTGCTTTAGCGGGAAGATGACGGAGGGCGAACTGGATCGCCACGTCTTCGGCGATGGCGGGATGTTCGCGTATCTCGGGACGCGCGACCTGATCGAGGTGGAGCGGAGAATGGACGCGGGCGACGAGCAGACGGCTGAGGTCTTCTCAGCCATGACCTATCAAATTGGAAAAGAGACGGGCGCAATGGCCGCGGCGCTTGAGGGCAAGGTGGACGCGGTGCTGTTGACCGGCGGCATGGCGCACTCCGAGCGGCTGGTGGAGCGGCTGCGCGGCTATGTGGAGTGGATCGCGCCGGTCGCGGTCTATCCCGGCGAGGACGAGCTGCGGGCTCTGGCCGAGGGCGTGTTCCGCGTGCTGGATGGAGAGGAAGAAGCGAAGCGGATGGGGGAAAACAGAGAACGAGGGAACTAGAGAACAGGGCAACGAAGGAACGAGTGAAGAAGTGGGCGGCTACGGCGCGGAGTTTAGAGTTATGGGCCAAAAGCCAAAAACTGACAACTGACAACTGACAACTGAAAACACTGCAATAGAATTCGGTAGAGAATCAAGAGACAGCGAGGGAAAGAGTGGCGGTTCTGGCGGTGCAGCAGATCCGGCGCATGCGGGGCGGCGCGCAGGGCCAGTTGATGCTGGGCGCGGACGGTCAGGTGTACGTGGTGAAGTTCCAGAACAACCCGCAACATAGGCGGGTGCTGGCCAACGAGCTGATGGCCTCGCGGCTGGCAGCGGCAGCGGGACTGACGGTGCCCGAGACCGATCTGGTGGAGGTGTCGAGCTGGCTGATCGAGAATACGGCGGAGCTGGAGATCGACAAGGGGCGGACGCGGGAGCGCTGCCAGCCGGGATTGCACTTCGGGTCGCGCTTCGCCGGAGGCACGATGCCGGGCCAAGTGGTGGACTACCTGCCGGAAGAGCAGATGGCGGAATTGAAAAACCTGAGCGAGTTCGCCGGCATTCTGGCCCTGGACAAGTGGACGGGCAATGCCAATGGGCGGCAGGCGGTGTTCACGCGGCGGCAGCGGGAGAAGAAGTACAAGGCCGTCTTCATCGATTTCGGGTACTGCTTTCACGCCGGGGAGTGGCGCTTTGAAGATGCTCCGCTGCGCGGTGTGTATTACCGCAACGACGTCTACCGGGAGGTCACGGGATGGGAGTCGTTTGAGCCCTGGCTGACGAGACTTGAGACCATGGCGGCGGAAACGGTGTGGGAGGCGGCCAACGGCGTTCCACCGGAATGGTATGGCGGCGATCAGGCGGAGATGGAGGCGCTGGTGGAAAAGCTGTTGATGCGGCGGAGCCGGATCCGGGAGCTGATTGAGGCGTTTGGGAACTCGGACAGGAGACCGTTTCCGAAATGGGGAGCGGGTGGTGGTGGATGGGAGGAAAGCGCTTGGAAGGCGGGGCGATGGGGGAATACGATGAGGGTGCATTGAGGGCAGTGAACAGTGATCAGGGAACTGGGAACCGGGAACCGGGAACCGGGAACATGGGAACAGGGACTAGGGACTTAGGGGCTTGGGACTAAGGCCTCGAGGCTACAGGCTGCGGGCTAGCGACTAGGAGCGCGAGGCTGAGGGATTAGGGGAAATCTCGTTGGGTGGTTCGGGATGGATGGATCTTTTCTGACACCTGAAACCTGAAACCTTGAAGCTGAGGGATACAAGCTGCGAACCGATAACCAGGAACTGAGTACTGAGAACCGAAGAAGCCATGACGAGCCAACACCAGCGACGCAGGTGCGAGTTTCAACTGCTTCGGTATGTGCCGGACGCGGTGCGGAACGAGTATGTGCACATCGGCGTGATCCTGCGCGAGCAGGCCACGGCGGACGACTCTGGGAAGGTCGAGCCGGTGAAGGTTGGGCCCGGGAAGGTCGAGGTGCGCTTCACGCGCGACTGGCGGCGGGTGCGGTGCCTCGATCCGGACGCCGATACGGCGCTGCTGGAAGGAATGGAGGGCGAGTTGCGGCGGCAGCTGCAGGAGGGAACGGGCCTGGAGAGAGCCGGCCTCGAGGCTGCCGGAGGGCGCCTGATGCGGATCCTCGAGGAATCGCTCTCGCTGAACGTACAGATGACCGAGCCCAAGGCCTACCTGGCCGAGAGCGTTCCCGCGGGAATGGAAGAGCTGATGAGGGTCTATGTAGAGCCTCCGCCGCGTCAGCGTAACCCAAGGCTGAGCGGACGCGCGGCGATCCAGTCGCGCATGCGGTCGGAGTTCGAACATGCCGGAGTATGGGATCTGCTGAGAAAAAAGATCGCCGCCTCGGACTACACGCGGCCGGGCGATCCGCTGCGTATCGACGTGGGCTACCGGCCCAACGGGGTGGTGCGGATGTTCCAGGCGGTAAGCCTCGACCCCGGCCTGGAGACGGCCAAGGTGCTGGCCTTTTCGGCGGCGGCTTTGCGCGCCGGGGTGGAGCGGGTGGAGAAGGCGGAGCTTGAGTTGACGGCAGTGATCGAGCCGGCGGCGCATGTGGGTGCAACCGAGGAGGAGCCGGAGCGGCTGGAGCTCTACCGCTTCGGCGTGGAGACGATGGAGGAGCACCGGATTCGCGTGCTGACCACCTCGGATATGGGCCGCGTGGCCGAGACGGCGCGGCGTGAGCTGCGCGTGTAAAGAGCTGGAGCCCGAAATGGTTCCGGAGAACACACCCGGAGCGAGGCATTAAGTTCATTTCTTTCAAGGCACAAGAGGATGTCCGCAGAACCTGAAAATATTTTTTTGAAGTTTGCCGATCATTATTGGGCTTCGCGGTAGGATCAATCCTGTTGATGGATTCCAGGGATATAGCCGCCGTTGCCGGGAGCAATTGAGTCAGGATTGGCTCGGGATTTGTTCCGGGTTTGTTCCAGTTTTGCTCCCGGCGGACGGATGGCGATTCACTGAACCCTCGAAAAAGGCATGGCCATGGGCCGTGCCTTTTTGTTTTTTGAAGGAAGGTGCGCGTGAAGGTAGGCGAGCAACTACGGGAGATGTGGCGGCAAGCCCGCCGCGGCAGGCAGGCCGGAGACGGAGGGCGGTCCCGGCAGGTGGAGATAGAGGCGGGGGCGGAGGCGGAGCGGAAGACGCTGGCTCTGCCGGCGATTCTGAGTCCGGTGCAATTCCCGGGCAAGCATCTGCCCAAGCCGACGCCGATGAACCTGCGCCGGTTTGCGGAGACACCGGTGGTGCGGCGGGCGATCAACGTGATCAAAGACCGCATTGCGGCGATGGACTGGCAGGTACGGGTGCGGCGCGAAGTGCGGGCCGAGGACGTGGCCTTTGCGGCGCGCAAGCTGCGGGCACTGCGACGCGCACTCGAGGAGCCGAATTCGTCCGACAGCTTCCGCACGCTGATGGAACAGGCGATTGAGGACGCGCTGACGGGCGGCTTCGGAGCGATCGAGATGGAGCCGACGGGCGATCCGGAGCGCCCGGCGATGCTGTGGCCAGTGGACGGAGCGTCGATCCGCATCAACGCCGGGTGGGATGGGGACGAGGATACGCCGCGCTATGCGCAGGCTGTGCCGGGACAACTGGAGTCAGGCGCGGTGGAGCTGCTGGACCGGCAGTTGATGTACATCCGGATGAACCCGCGCAGCTTTACTCCCTTCGGGCTGGGGCCGCTGGAAGTGGCGTTCGAGACGGTGAACCAATTCCTGAGCGCGAATCGGTTCGCGGGAAAACTTGCGGCAAACTCAGTGGCGCAATATGCAGTGTGGCTGAACGAGGCGACGCCTGCGCAGCACGACCGGCTGATCCGCTGGTGGCAGGATGAGATCGAAGGCACAGGGCGCGTGCCGTTGATCTCGACCGAGCAGAAGCCGGAGGTGCTGCGTTTCGCGCAGGGAACGGACGCGGACTTACGGCTGGCATGGCAGGAGTTCCTGATCCGGATGGTGGCCAACGCGTTCGGGCTGCCGCCGCTGATGCTGGGCCTGGAAGCGGACGTGAACCAATCGACGGCGTCGGAGATGGCCGACGAGGCCTTCCGCGGGGCGATCTCGCCGCTGGCCATGCTGGTGGCCGGACACATCACGCGCGACCTCTTCGCCAAATGTATCGGCTGGAGGGAGTTCGAGTTTGTCTTCAACGAGCTGAGCGCGCGGGACGAGCAGACAGAACTGCAGGTGCAGGTGCAGTTGCTGCAGGCGGGCGTGCTCACAATCGACGAGGTGCGGGCGATGCGGGGCCTGGCTCCGCTGGGGCAGAATCAGGCCGCGTTGTTGTTGGGCGAAGCGGACGGCAGGGACTAAGGGACTACGGGGCTACGGGACTAGGGACATAGGGACTGGGGACCGAGTCCCTGGCGGAGTGGAGCGAGCATGCGATTGGAAGCGATGGCGGTAAAGATTCCTCATGTGGACAAGCATCCCAACCGGGTGCCCTTTGAGGGTGTGTTGACGGTGGTGAACATGGCCAGCGACAGGGCGCCGGCGGGGGCGCGCGGGCACCGCGTGATGCTGACGCGCGAGGCGGCAGAGAAGGCGCTGGCCTCGCTGGTGGGGATGGCCGTGGATTACAGACCGGGATGGGACGGCCACGATGCGCGGCGCAAGATCGGGCTGCTGACTGAGGCCGATGTGGTGGGGCCCCGGCTGGTGGTACGCGGGTATCTCTACGCGCGCGATTTTCCCGACGTGGCAAAGGCCATCGAGGCGCACGCCCCGGAGAAGCTGGGCATGAGCTACGAACTGGCCGATGCCCGTGTGGAGGATATGCGTGCGGAGATCTGGAAACTGACCCGGGTAACTTTCACCGGGGCGGCGATTCTGCTGCGGGACAAGGCAGCCTACCGGGCGACAAGCTTCCGCATGGCGAGTTAGCGGAAGAAAGCGGAGTTAGCGGGGTTGGCGGAGTTAGCGGAGTCAGCCAAGGGGATAAGCCAGGCAGTAAGTGGGTAAGTAGGCGAGTTAGTTAATCAGCGAGTAAGAAACCGATCAAGGAGGCTCCGTTCGCGGAGCCTTTTTCTTTGTCAGTGAACCGTCGCAGTGAGCAATTCGCGGAAACAGGAAAGGAAAAACATGGAACAAGAGGAAAAGAACATCGTGGAGCGGCTGGAAGCCGCAACCATCGCGCTGGAAAAGACGCTCAGTTGGCTGGAAGAGCGGCAGGGCGAGCTTTCCGGCGAGGTAGAGAGGATCTCGGCGACCGTGGAGCAAAGCCGCCGTGAAACCGAGCTGGCGGAGAAGCTGGCCGCCGTGGAGCGCGAGCTGGCCGAAGTAAAAGCGGCATCGTCGCAGAA
This sequence comes from uncultured Acidobacteriaceae bacterium, assembly GCA_963835355.1. GTDB lineage: Bacteria > Acidobacteriota > Terriglobia > Terriglobales > Acidobacteriaceae > Telmatobacter. The sequence continues at coordinate 1,029,351 of CAWIFE010000008.1, forward strand.
CCCACTGAACCCGCTACGCCGCACCATGCCCGCAGCCACCGCCGAGATGCTGGCCAAGCATGGCATCGGCGATGGCCCGGTAGATGTGCGCTCGCTGGATGCGGCCTTGTCGGGACTGAGCCTGGAGCAACGCATCGCAGTCAAGACGCAACTGCTGCGGGCGGGCGCGATCGCGTAGAAGCAGGGATCAGGTTTCAGGGGTCAGGGATCAGAAGTGCCGATCCTTTCCTAAGCAATGACCACTGAGTCCTGACACCTTACACCTGAAACCTGAAACTCAAAGCACGGCCCCATGGAGGGGGTGGAGAGAATCTATGAACGCAACCTTTGCAGACATTCATGCGGCAGCGGACTACATCGGGCCGGGCGCAATCGAAATTCCGTTGTATCAGACCGAGATCTTCGACATTTGCCGACGGTCAAGCTCCTTTGGCCAGCGCATCAAGCAGGTCCCGGCGACCGGGCATCCATCGCGCTTCTTCGAGGAGACGGCGATTCCCAATCCGGGGACAGCGGGCTTTGTGAATCCGCGCAGCATCAATCCCACGGTGGTGAGCCCGACGCGCGTCGAGCTGAGCGTGCCGCTGAAAGCGGTCGTGGCGCAGATCAACTACAACCTCTTCGACATCGAGCTGGGCGACCAGCAGAAGCAGTTCGCCTATCTGCAGGCCAAGGACCTGGTGGATACGGTGAGCGGCGTGATGGTGGCGCACGACGTAGCGCTGTGGAACGGCAACGACACCAGCCTGAGCGCGCCCACGACCACGCAGTACATGGGATGCGCGGCGCAGATCGCGGCCGGAGGCAACTCGGTGACCGTGACCACTTCAATGAAGATTGTGGACACGATCAAGACCACGGTAGCGCAAATGGTGGCCAACAACGGCTATCACGTGCGGCCCACGGCGGTCTATGCCAACCCGGTGCTGTTGGACCTGATCGACCAGGAGATGAAGTCGGAGTACAACGTGGTTCTCAACACCGACCAGATCACGGGCGGCTTCCGCGTGAAGATGCTTGCGACTCAGGCCGGTGACATACCCCTGATTCCGGATTGGAGCCTGAGTTACACGGGCACGCCGGGAAGCGGCAATGCCGTGCTTCCGGCTTACATCGTGACCGAGGATCTGATCGAGTATCACTGGCTGGGCGATCCCACGCCACGGGTCTTCCAACTCGGGCTGCCGAGCTCGCTGAGCCACCAGTATGTGGCGGTCAAGTTCGGCGCTCCAGTGGTGAAGGGCGCGAACTTCGCCCATTATCAGGTGTTGGTCGACCGGTAGCGAAAACAGTTCGTAGTTCGCAGTTCATAGTTTGCAGTTCGTAGCCGCCGGAAAGTACGCAGGCAGCCATGAGATGCGGGCTGAGGACTGCGAACTGCGAACTTTGAACCAGGAACTCTGAATCAGGAACTGGAAATGGAAGGATGCGCGATGGCATATCTCGAGCCAGCGGACTACACGAATTATGGATTGCCGGCGGGGACCACGGCGGACTGGATCACGGCCGCGACGGCCTTGATCAACAGTCACTGCAGGCGGCCTGATCTAAATGTGATCCAGTACACGGAGCGCCTGCGCGTAACTGCGGGGGCGCAAACGGTGCGGCTGAGCTATCTACCGCTGGCCCCGTTGGCACCGGCGACGACGCCGATGGTGAGTCTGGAAGGACGCTACGCAAGGCCCCGGCGCGGGGAGATTCTGCAGGAACCGCTGATCGAAATCGCGTGGGCATTTGCGCTCCCTGGGCAATGGATGTCGATCGATCCGACGCTTGTGGACTTCGACCCCAACACCGGCGAACTGACGCTGCCGTGGAATGTTCTGGGACTGCCGTTCAACGAAGTGCAGGCGACTTACACGGCGGGCCTGGCGACGATCGGCGACGACGTGAAGTCGGCGTGCGCGCAGATTGTGCGCAATGCGCAGGCGACGCCGGCGCTGAACGCGAGCATGAGCAGGATCGACACCATGCAAATCAAGTACTTCTCAAGTTCGCTGATCGACGAGACGGTGCAGGCGTGGCTGAATCCGTACGTTGCGAACAGGTTGGGGTGAGCGATGAGCGATACGGCGCCGCGTAACCCGCGGGGAGCGCCGCAGATGCTGGCTGACGCGCTGCTGCGCAGCGCATCGGGTACGACGGCCCTTCTGCGCGTGACAGGCACGAATACGGATACGAGCATGTCGGAGGTCGGCCTGGTGGCGACCGCGTTCGCGGATGTTCCGGTCAGCCCGGTACTGATGCGCAAGCTGCGGCCAAATTGGCAGGAAGGCGGCGAGTCGAAGTGGGAGCTGCTGGTGTCGGCGACGAGCGTGGAGCAGCAGACCAACACGCTCGATTTGCCGTCGGCGCAGTCTCTGTTCGCCATGACGTTGGCCGTTGCTGTGGCCGGGCAAGACTATCTGATTGAGTCGATCGCTTCCAACGAGGCGTTCGGCCAGGTGTATCTCTACCGGCTGCTTTTGCGCGAGGCGCGGCAGCAGGCGGTGTAACCGCGTGAGGAGCATCCATGCAGAATGCGAAAGATTCTTTTTATATGGCGTTGCGCACGCGGCTCACGGCGATCAATCCGCAGCGGACGATCCTGGTGCGTGGCAGTGTAAGGCCGGGAATTCTGGTGGAAGAAGCAGAGGCGCCTTTCAGCCAATTCCCAAGCGATGTGTTTGTGCTGCGCTGGTTGGGGCTGGCTGTCGATATGGATCTCGCTTCGACTATGACGGGCGAGCAATGCGAAATCGTCTACCAGACTTGCGGCACGCAGAGCTTTGGCGGGTTGGACCGCGGCCGAGCTTTGAGCGCGATGGACGAGGAATTGATGGCGATGATTCAGCCCTTCTACACACCGAAGCTGAATTACGCCGCCACGCCGCCGACTGCCATGCTGACTCAGGTTTTCTGGGATGAGCCGGTGTTTTCACCCATTGTTACCCAGCGCGACCGATTGAGCCGCAGCTCGACAGTATTGGTTTACAGCTACCAGGAGCAGGGGGAGTAAATGACCGCAACTTGGTTTTCCGCTCCGGCGCCAGTGGCGCGAAGGGTGCGCGCTTTCTTTGCGCCGGTGAATCGCGGCGCGCAGGCGCCCGTTCTCTTCGATCCGTCGGAACAGGGCCGGTTTAGTCTCGATGCTCCACCAGCACCGTGGATCAGCCTGGGATGGGTCCAGGATTTTGTGCGCAAGACGACGAGTAAGTCGGCGCTGCTGATGACCGGAATTCCTGCAGCGCCACTCGAACAGGTGCGCGAGACGCTCGAAGCGCAAGTAAGCCTTCAATTCCTAAGTTGGACGAAGTTGACGATGGGCCTGGCTACCGGCGCGCAACATATGAACATCCTTGCCCCGGCGATTGGCGCTGCTTCTTCAGCCGATGGAGCGCAAGCATCTCCCGCTGTCACTCCGCAAAGCGGTTCGACGAGCACATCGATCGCGCTGGCGCTTACGGACGCGGCGAAATTCACACCCGGCGCGATCGTCGCTGTCGATGTGGATTACGCCGGGCAGACCGGCTATGTGGGCACGCCGGTGGCAGGCGCGTACGTGCGCCAGGCGCTAACGGACGTGGACTACGTGCGACGCGTAACGTTCAATGTCGCGCTGGTAGAACAAGTGACTGCAACCGGGCTGACTCTGGCCGGGCCGTTGCCGGGCGGTGCCCCTGCACCGGGCGCCAAGGTACAGGCCGTGACCGGATTTGTCGATCGAGAAGGCGGAAGCTTTTACCAGGAGTGGTCGGGACTCTTTGTGCTGGAAGGCAGCCAGGGAGAACGAATCTTCTTCTACTATCCAAGACTGCAAGCTATGACCGGCGCGGAGGAGACCCATCTACCGCTCAATCAAAAGAATCAGAGCGGACATTCGCGTGTATTACTCAAGGCGCAGTTTTTAGCGTTGCCGGTGACGGACCCGTTGGATGGAGAACGGGTGGTATGTTACCGGAGCTTTCTTCCAGCGGCCAATGCGCTCGTATAGAACGCGACGATAAATTCAAGTTACCAGACAGAGAGTTGCAATGAAGATACAAATCCAAAAGCGGGATTACACGGCTGCGTTCGACTCCGTGCGTCCACTGACCATCGAGCGCAAGCTGAATGCACCGTCTGTTTGCGAGTTATGGCTGAGCCTACCAGTCGACGGCAGTCTTGCAACGCCGGTGCGCTTTCAATCTGTTTCAGTGATCGGCGATGACGGGGCGACTTACTTCACGGGCTATATCGCTGTAACTCCCTTGCCGGAGTATGCGGGAATGGGAGTTGAAGGGCCATGCTACCGGCTGGCGATTCAAGCTGTGAGCGATGAGATTCTGCTGGACCAGGTGCTGATGCCGCCAAGCGCCGGGTTGACCGAAGAGGATGCGGGGACGTTGCTGGCCGCCCTTGTGGCTCACACCGGATCAACATCGCTTACGGCGCAGACGGCTTCACTGAGCACTCTTGTTGGGAACTTCGCGCCGGAGCTGGGGGCAAGTTGGAGCAAAAGCGCCGGAGAGGCGGCCGGCATGGCCCGGGCGGCATATCGCGCACTGGACGGCGCGGTCATGCTGTCGGCGGTGCAGACAACCGTGCATCCCCTAAACGAGACCGATGGCAGCTTGAACCTAGGTAACCTGGCTCTGACGGCAAGCGCGAAGCGAGCACTGGCCAACGATGTTACCGTTTGCGGCGAGAATGAGCCGGCAGCCCATGTTACCGAGTACTTTCTCGGCGACGGAGCAACAACACAGTTTAATCTGGCAGCCGACCCATACTTTCCCGCGACTTCAAAATCCACAATCATCCGCGAGCTTTTTAACGAGCCACAAATCGACAAGACAATATGGGAGTTTTCCGAGGGAACGGGATACCTTACGATTGCCCCCGGCGGCCTGGCTATGAACGGTGGCAACGGAATCGATGGGCAAACGCTGCTGATGTGGATCGATCCCATCGAAATGTGTGGAACTCTGCTGCTTGAAGCTGTGGGAGTGAAACTGTCTCCGGGCAGCACCGGGATCGTGGCGGGATTTTTTACGAGCCTGCTGACAGCCGCGAATTGCACCGCAGGTTTTCAGGCTGCGGCGCAACCAGGCACCGGAGCCGTGGCGCTGCAGCCGATCGTGGAGGGCACTCCCGCGGGAATCACGTTTGCGCTGAACCCAGCCAACCAATACACGCTCCGCGTCCGCGTCCATTGTCCGGAGTGTAATCGCGCGCAAGCGATGTATTACTCCTTCGGAGATCAGGGGCTCATCGCCGCCGGGGGTGAATGGGTCATCACCTCTGGAAAAATCCAAATGGAGATACAGGAATTTGTCAACGGCGTCGGTGCAACTCCCGTCACACTGTATGACGGGGCCGTTGCCTATCTGCCCGGCTCGTGCCTAGTAGTGCCGGCCAGCAGTATTAATTTAATCGGAACGATTCGCGCCGTAAGCCTGACGAACTTAGGGTCAGGCTGGGTGGTAAGTACGCCCCTGACCGGCGGACCGTATACGCGGAGGGTTGGCACAACCGCCGAAGCCGCGGAGTGCCATCTGGAGCGGACCGGCAGGATCACGTTCTACACGGGATGCACACCGGTTGTTGGTGAACAGATTGCAGTGAGTTACCGCACGGTTGGGCGGGCCGTAGGCCGCGCGGTGAACTCCGCCAGTCAACAGGCGTTAGCGCACGCCGGCTCGCCATCAGTGGCCGCCTGGATCGGCTCAGTCGTTCGTCCCCCTGCACGCAGCTCCGCGGATTGCCGCAACGCGGCGATGGTTATGGAGCAGGCCGCAACCAGCGTGAGCGCACTTTGGAGTGGAACGTACAAAGGGAACCGGATGAGCTTTGCGACGGATGTTTGGCCAGGCGACGCGTTGCTGCTCAACGCGCCTTCGACAAATCTGAATGCGGAAGTTGTGGTGCGCACGGTCAAAGTAACTTACAGCGCGAGTTACCCGGACTTAGTGGCGTACGAGATCGCTTTTGCCAATGACTGGGCAGATGATTTAGCCATCAAGACGAGCGCGGCGGTGCCGGCCGACACATGGTTGCCAGCCCCCATTGCTCCTACAGTGCTGGCCAATCTTGTCGGTCTTACGGTGGCCGCGATGAACGGGAGCACGGTAACAGTCAATACGGGCGTGGCTCCGCCAAGCGGCGGCGGGTTCGAGATTCGGTTGCGCGATTTTGCTTTCATGCCGGGCGAGGATCCGACGCTTGTGTTGCGAGGCTCGCAGCCGAACCTTACGTTTTCACGTATTTCGGCGAGCGATCGGTTCTACATTCGGATGTACGACGGTTCGACGCCGCCAAATTACTCGGAGTTTTCGACGGCGTTGTTTATCAATCTGCCGTTGAGCTTATGATCGGGAGCGCGAGCAAAAATGAGGTATTCAACGGAGTCCGGCGGATGCGCATGATGAATGAATTCGAGGCCCAGGTACTAAGCGATCTAAGCGTGCTGAAATCGCAGATGACCGGACTGATGGGCGACGGCAGCGGCGGGCGCCTGGCGGATCTGGAGCGGCGCATGGACCGCCATGAGCAGAACTGGCAACGTGCCAAGGGATTTCTTGCGGCCATGAGCGTTGTCTTCGCTGTGATCGAAGTGGCCGTTGAGGCGTGGCATCGGCACTAGGAGCGTTACCACGGATCAACCTCCGTATAATGACCCCATGAGCGAGCAACCTCTGGTGGGCGTTGTAATGGGTAGCAAGAGCGACTACGAAGTGCTCTCGGCGGCCGTAGAAATTCTGCGCGTGCTCAAGATTCCGCATGAAGCGCGCATCGTAAGCGCACACCGCACGCCAGACTGGCTTTTCAAGTACGCAGAGACGGCTCGCGAACGCGGCCTGCGCGCGATCATCGCCGGAGCCGGTGGCGCGGCGCATCTGCCCGGCATGCTGGCAGCTAAAACGCTGGTCCCAGTGCTGGGAGTGCCGGTTCCTGCAACGCAACTGAATGGTTTGGACTCACTGCTCTCGATCGTGCAGATGCCCAAGGGGGTGCCCGTTGGAACGCTGGCCATTGGCAAGGCCGGTGCGGCGAACGCCGCGCTACTGGCCGCGGAAATTCTGGCCGGAACTGATGCCGCTCTCTACGAACGCCTCGCCGCGTGGCGCGCTGCGCGCACCCAGGAAGTGCTCGACCAGAAGATAGGCGAGGATCAGGCCGGGTGAGCTCCGCTTCCGAATCAAAAACAGAGCAGATCCTTCCGCGAAGCTTGCTGGCGATTCTCGGCGGCGGTCAATTGGGACGCATGACCGCCATGGCCGCGCGTACCATGGGCTTTCGCGTGCGCGTGATGGATCCCGAGGCAAGGTGCCCGGCGAGCTTTGTGGTGGATGAAACCATCGTCGGCCGCTGGGACGATGCGGGTGCTGCGCGCCGACTGGCTGCGGGCGCGGACGCAGTGACGCTGGAGATCGAGCAGATCGGCGTGGGCGCGTTGCGCGAAGTTGCGAGCCTTGCGCCGTTGCGGCCCGGCGTGGAACCGGTCAGGATTATTCAGGATAAGACACTGCAAAAAACGTGGCTCGCTGAGAATGGCTTTCCCGTGGGGCCGTTTCGGATCGTTCGCAGCGAAGCGGAACTGCATGATGCGGTAACTGCGCTGGGCGGGCGCGTGTTTTTGAAGATCGGACACGGCGGTTACGATGGCCGCGGCCAGGCGCGCATTGGATTGGATTCGCCGGCGACGAGCGGGGCAATCGCCGAAGCGTGGAGCGCCATTGACGCGCAGGCCGCTGTCGCTGAGCAGGCCCTCGAGCTTGACTGCGAGATCAGCGTGCTGGCTGCGCGGAGCCCGTCGGGCGAGGTTCGCGTGTATCCGGCGGCACGCAATCACCACGAGAATCAAATTCTGGCATGGAGCGCGCTGCCGGCAGGCGTGGCGCCTGTACTTGAATCGCGCGCCGAAACACTGGCCGCGGACCTCGTGACGAAGCTCGGCATCGAGGGGCTGCTTTGCGCGGAGATCTTCATCACGCGTAATGGCGAGCTCTACATCAACGAGCTTGCGCCGCGGCCGCACAACAGCTACCACCAGAGCGAGCGCGGCTGCGTGACCAGCCAGTTCGAGCAGCTTGTGCGAGCGGTATGCAATCTTCCGCTGGGCTCGACAGAGCTGATCACACCGGCTGCGATTGTCAACCTGCTTGGCGATGTGTGGCTGAAGGGCGAGCCGAATTTTGCGGCGGCGCTCGCGGTTCCCGGAGTGCGATTGCATCTCTACGAGAAGCACACGCCGCGCGCGGGACGAAAGATGGGGCATTTGTCAGCGGTGGGAGTGTCGGCGGAAGAGGCGCTGGAGCGGGTGCTGGAGGCGAAGAAGAGGCTCTAGCGGTTGAACCGGTAGAGCACGTGGCGGCGGAGCGGATGGCCCACAGGCAAGAGGGGGTGCTCGAAGTCGTCGCCAGGATCGTGCGACATGCCGATCTTCTCCATGACGCGCCGGGAGCGCAGGTTTCCGGGAACCGTGAAGGAGACGACACTTTCGAGGCCAAGTTCGCCGAACGCGTAATGGACAGCAGCGCGGGCGCCTTCGGTTGCCAGACCCCGACCCCAGCAATCAAATGCGAGCCGCCAACCGACCTCGACCGCGGGCATGAACGGCGCGTCGAACGCGGGAACGGAGAGGCCGATGAAGCCGGCGAAGGTCAACTCGTTGGGCAATTCGACGGCAAAGGGCCCGAAGCCGTGACGTTCGAAATGTCGCTCAGCGCGAAGCATGAGTGCATCCGAATCCTCGGGTGAAAGCGGGGCAGGCATGAATTCCATCACGCGCGGATCGGCGTTCATGGCTTGGAAGGGCAGGCGGTCGGAGTCGCGCCAGCGGCGCAGCAGAAGACGTTGGGTTTTGATCGTGTCGCGCATGGGTCGTCAAATTTGTCGCCGACCAGGAATCGTTCAGATTGACGCCGCTTGCTCGGCCTTTTCCCAGCGCTTGGGCCGGCGGTTCTGCTGCAAAATTTTCTTGCGCAGGCGCAGCGACTTGGGCGTGACCTCAACGAACTCATCGTCGGCGATGAATTCGATGGCCTGCTCGAGGTTCAGTGTCTTGTAAGGCACAAGGCGGATGGCGTCATCGGCGGTGGAGGCGCGCATGTTGGTCATTTTCTTTTCGCGCACCACGTTTACATCGAGGTCGTTATCGCGAGAGTGCTCACCGACAATCATGCCTTCGTACACTTCAACGCCGGCCCCGACGAAGAGAATTCCGCGCTCCTGCAGGCCATTGAGCGCATAGGTGGTGGTCGGCCCCAAGCGGTCGGCGATGAGTGCGCCGGTTGGCCGCTGCGGAATCTCGCCCTGATAGGGAATGTATCCGTCGAACAGCGTGTTCATCACAATGGTTCCGCGCGTCTCGGTCAGCATCTCGCTGCGCAGGCCGATGAGCCCGCGGCTAGGCACGCGAAACTCCAGCCGCACGCGGCCCGACCCGTGATTGTGCATCTTGGTCATCTCGCCCTTGCGGGGGCCGAGCTTTTCAATCACCGTGCCAGTAAATTGCTCAGGCACGTCGATGGTGAGGTGTTCGACAGGCTCCATGCGTACGCCGTCGACGACCTTAGTGACGATTTCGGGCCGGCCGGCCATCAGCTCGAAGCCCTCGCGGCGCATCATTTCAATCAAGATCGCGAGCTGCAGTTCGCCACGCCCCAGCACCTTGAAGCTGTCGGGCGAGCCAGTTTCTTCCACGCGAATGGAAACATTGGTGAGCAACTCTTTTTCTAGGCGCTCGCGCAGGTTGCGGCTGGTGACGTACTGGCCCTCGCGCCCAGCGAACGGGGAAGTATTCACACTGAACTGAATTGCGATCGTGGGCTCATCAATGACGATAAGCGGCAGCGGCGACGGATTTTCTACGCTGGTGATGGTCTCGCCGATGGTGATGCCCTCAATCCCGGCCACGGCCACGATGTCGCCCATCGTGGTCTCTTCGATCTCCGTGCGCTTGAGGCCCGAGAAGGTGAACAGCTTGGTGATGCGCGTCTTATAAAGCGAACCATCACGCCGCGAAATGTTTGCCTCGTCGCCTGCGTGCAAGGTGCCTTGAAAGACGCGGCAGATGGCAATGCGGCCGAGGTAATCGGAATAATCGAGATTCGCAACTAGAATTTGCAGGGCGCCGTTGGGATCACCCGTGGCTTCCGGAATTGTCTCCACAATGGCTCGGAACAGCGGCTGCAAATCCACGCCACGCTTGTTTGGGTCCGTCGTCGCTGTACCCTCCTTGGCGACGGCGTACAAGACTGGAAAATCCAATTGCGATTCGTCTGCGTCGAGGTCGATGAACAGATCGTAGATTTCGTTCAACACTTCCTGCGGGCGCGCGTCGGGCCGGTCGATTTTGTTGATGACCACGATGGGCGGCAGCTTGGCTTCAAGTGCTTTTGAAAGCACGTAGCGCGTCTGGGGCAGCGGGCCTTCGGCTGCGTCGACCAGCAACATAACTCCGTCGACCATTTTGAGCGCGCGCTCCACTTCGCCGCCAAAATCAGCGTGGCCCGGAGTGTCCACAATGTTGATTTTTCCGCCGTCGAAGTTGATCGCCGTGTTTTTGGCGAGAATCGTAATGCCGCGCTCGCGCTCCAGCTCATTCGAGTCCATTACGCGCTCGGCCACCTGCTCATTGGCGCGGAAAGTCCCGGCCTGGCGCAGCATGCCGTCGACCAGCGTCGTCTTGCCATGATCAACATGGGCGATGATGGCGATATTGCGTATCGTCTGGCTCACCGGTGCAATTTGTCCTTCTCTCGGAGTCGGCCGCGCAGGCCCTCGGAACGGTTAGGGGAGTGAAAGTCAAAGAACGCGCCGCACAGCGCGGCAGATTTCATTTTATCAGCCGGGGGCTCAAGGCGGATTCATACCACTGCGCCTGCAACGTTAACGCCGAACGTTGACGGACAGATCTGGAATCATCCCACCCCGCGGGCGATTTACACCTTCGACGCAGGCGGCATGATATTTTCAATTTCACACAACATTCCCTGGGAGAGCCGCCCTTATGCGCGCACGCTTACTGCTTCCTCTCTTGCTGTTTTCTGTGCTCGACGGCCTTCACGCACAGAGCCCATTCCAGTTTCGCGAGGCGTATCTCCTCGAAAACCGGATTCAGACGTCGCGCAGCGGCCAGGAGTACGACCCAAGCCACTCCGAAGTTGGCCTGAGCACAGAGGGCCCGTCGCCCACGAACCAATTTGTGCCCGATCGCAACGACCCGGCGATCTATAAGACCAGCCGATGGACAGAACTGCTGGACGAAACGGATCGGTATCGGCGGATGGGAGGAGTGGAGCTGGCGGAAAAGCAATACCTCGCCATGGCGAGCGGGCTGCGCCAAGCGCAAGGTCCGGCATCAAGCGATCTTGCGCTATTGCTCGATCATTTCGGCGAGTTTTATCTCGAGCTGCGCGAATTCGATCAGGCGTACGAGGAGTTCGCGGAAGCGCTCAAGGTGCGCCGGGCAAGCATCGCCGCGTTGCCACCGGCGCTGGTGGATGCAAACGGAAGGCCGGCAATGCCACTCGCCGCCTATCGCCTTCATCTTGCCGATCTCGAGACACGGCTGGGACAAATGGATTTGGCAAAGGGTAATCTGGCGGGCGCCAATCAGCGGCTGACCGACTCGGTTTCAATCTTCAATGAAAAAATGTTTCTGCCATTCGTCGGCGGCTTGTATTCGATTTACTTTGAGTCGCTGGTGCTGGAGAAGGAGCAGAAGTGGCCACAGGCTGAAGATCTGTGGAGCAGCGCCGTGAAGCTGCGCGAGCCTTTGATCGCGGGCGATCCGTATTGGAATGCGCTGAAAGAGCAGGCGGCATTCTATGCGCGGCACGGGGAATTTCACGCGGCGGCGCAGATTGCGCAGCGCGTGCAGGATGCAACGGCAGGAAAGACGATGCGGCCCGAGGCTCCGATGCCGTATCTCGATTCGCGGCCACGCGCGGTGTTGAACCAGCCGCAGTATTCGCTGTACACCATCGAAAGCAACATTGCCATGAGCGAGATTCTGGCCGTCGACAAATGGCGCACAACGGGGGCCGATGCGGGGGCGCCGCTGCTGAAGGACCTGGTACAGCTCTACAACCGGGATATGCTCGACCTCGGCTCGGATGCGGAAAGGACCGAGTTACTTGCCTGGTTTGAGGGGCGGGCCTTTTTGCACATGTCGGTTCTGCTGGACGGCAACCCGCCGCCGGAGCGAATCGAAAAGGCGTATACCACGCTGTCGCAATTGAAGGGCCGCTACATGGCCACGATCAGCGACGACACGCGCCGTTGGGAATCGGAGCGCGGCAATCCGGGCGCGCAGGTAAAAGAGTTTGCGATTCTCGATCAACTGGCGAAAGCGCGCGAGAACCAGGCGCGCGATTTTCTTTCCGTGGCGCTGGACGGGAAGCCCTACGATCCGAGGCAATTCATGGCTCGCGAAAACGCCGTGCGCATTCTTTCGTCGGCGCTTCTCGCGGATTCATGGGGATACGGCGAAAACTTCTCGCTCAGTGCGCTGGAGAAGGCTCTGCCGCCTTCGAGCGCCATGCTCGATTTTGTGGCCTGGACCCGCATGGACCGGGACGCCGCGGTGACGCCGCATCGGGAATACGGTGTATTCGTGGTACGCCCCGATCAACCCATCCGCTTTATTCGGCTTGGGCCGGTGGATGCAATCGATGGAGAGATCGATGCCGCCCACGCGGGCGTGCTGGCGAATCGTGTGCGCGGCTTTGAAGTGGTGGAGGGGCAAAAGCCACCTGGACCCGAAGAACTGCAGGAGCGCCTTGCAACCCTGTATCAGACGATCCTTGGCCCGGTGGAAGCCGCGATTCAGGGGACAACGCAGCTTTACATTGCCCCCGACGGCAAGCTCACCGTGGCTCCATTCAGCGCATTGGTCGATGGGCAAGGGCATTACCTGTTTGAGAAGCGGACGGTAACTTACCTCAGCTCGTGGCGGGATCTGGTTACGTCGAACTACTATGGCAGCGTTGTCAATCGGTCGCCAGCCACGATTGCGGCAAATCCCGATTTCAATCTTGACCTGCACGGCGTGGCGCCGGTTCTGGCGGACAGCAAGAGGCCGCAGTTCAAGCAACTGCCGGGAACCGAGGCTGAGGCGCGCGACGTGGCCAAGGATCTTGGCGCGCCCCTGGACCATGTTTTGGTCGGCGATGCGGCGCGAAAGGGAATTGTGCAGTCGGTTCAGTCGCCCGACGTGCTGCACCTGGCAACGCACAGCGTTCCCGACCTGGGCTGGAAGGAGCCGGCGACGCAGTTCACGATGTTTGAGTTTCCGCAAGCGACGGATACGGAACTGCCGCTTCTGCAGTCAGTGATTGCATTTGCAGGAGCGAATAAGCCGCAGAACGGCCCTGAAGACGGCATGCTGACGGGGCTGGAGGTGGAGAGCCTGCATCTGCCAGGGACAAGGCTGGTGGTGCTTTCGTCGTGCCAGTCGGCGCAAGGCTCGGTGGTGGACGGGCAGGGAGTTCTCGGATTCCGCGCTGCGTTTGCGATGGCCGGAGCCCAGGCCATCGTGATGACGCTTTGGCCGGTCGACGATCAGGCCGGCAAGCAGTTCATGGATTTTTTCTATTCGCATCTTGGCAAGGGAGCGTCGGAGGCGGTCCGGCTGGCGCAGCTGGACATGCTCGCGACCGCTGATTACAAGAATCCGTTTTTCTGGTCGGGGTATGTGGTTTCTGAGACGCCAGACCGGCAGGCGACAGTGGGAAAAATAGCGGCGAAAAGCACAACGCTGGCCGCGCCACCTGTTTCATCGAGCAACCCGAACGAGGCGCTGGTGAACCCGAACTGCTTCGAATTTCACAGCAAGGGAAAACCTGACGGAGCCTATGTGAATATGACCGACATTCGCGTGAAGATTGGCGGGAGTGTGCGCCGCTCACAGCCAACGCCGAATGAGGTTTTGTTCGACCTGACTCCGCCGGGCAATGAGCTCGACATGCACAATTTCATGAGCGTGAATGGCGGGGCGCCCATCGTAAGCCCGGACGTTTACGTGGCTACCCAGATGCACTGGGCGGTGGAACTGATCATTGACAAAGAGGCGGACAAGAGCACGCTGTCGATACGCTTCGGGAGTCCACAAGAGGCTGCTGCATCGCGAAGGAAAGTTGAGCTCACCGGCCCCGTGAGTCTCTTTGCGGTGCTCACGATTCCCGATCAACTGCCGCCGATCGGCTCTTACACCGAAGCCACGTTCACTGAAGGGACGAGTGTAGAGACGATTGACAAGGCGGGACTTTGCACCAGTGCGCCGTGAGATTCCTGAAGCCCAACTTCCAAAGGAATGCGACTTTCAACCGACGTTCACAATTGCAGCGATGTGAGCCGGGTACGATGCCTGAAGGCGATTCCGCCGGACGCGGCGACGCGCCGGGTGGCTCAGTGAAGCATGATTCTATTTCAGATACGCATGCACAAGGTCGATGAGGTCCTCGGCCAGATCGGGCGCAATTTGCTCCTTGGCGCCGTCCACGAGATGGAAGCGAATGTGGGTTTCGAGAACATCGGCCATGAGGCTGTTGACGCCGCCGCGCACCGCTGCGAGCTGCATCAGTTGGCCGCCGCAGTCGTCGCCAGCATTGAGCGAACGCTCCACCGCGTCCAATTGGCCGCGAAGTTTTTTCAGCCGCTGCGCGAGTTTGAGTTTTTCTCGTTCCTGATGCGACATGTTGTGACTCCTTGGCTTGACAGTACCGAACCAGGGTATAGTATATACCAAGGGGGGGTATAGTAAAGCAACATCGATATTATGCCTCTCCGGAACCCCAACTCGCCCTCGCGTGCGCTGCGCTTTCTGGCTGGCACCTTTCTGCTTACCGCTCCATTCGCCGCCGCGCAGGTCACCGAGCGAGCTGCCTTCCGCGCCCGAGCCGCAGATCGCGTCGGTCGGCGACGGGTCAAGACAGGCCGATCTTTTGGTGGCATTTTCGCAGGTGGCGAGCAGCCCTTCAGCATCCCCAGGCGACACTCCATCAACCGACTCCGCGGGCAAAGAGGCCGATCAACCTTCGCCGACGCTCACCATGGCGCCGCACTCTGAAAACGCGCGCTATTGGATTTCTGGGCAGATCAACAGCATCTTCCAGATGCATGGACATTTCCACTCGCCTTACGAGGGCGCAAACAGCCTCATCGACGATTTCGAGACGAAAGCCTCGGAGGTCGCGACGCTTTATTTCGGTTATCAGTTGCGGCCTAACTCTCGGTACAACACGGATCTGATCGTCGACTTTGAGAATGCAGGCGGTCGCGGCATCTCGCAGGCGTTGGGGTTGGCCGGCGAGACCAATGTTGACGTAGTGCGCAATCCGACTCTAAGCACCAAGCCATACCTGGCGCGCGGCGAGATTCATCAGATTGTAGGCCTGACGGACGAAATGACGGACCAGGACCGCGGGCCGCTGGCTCTGGCGACGAAAGTACCCATGCGCAGGTTTGAGATTCGCATCGGCAAGATGACGCTGCCCGACACGTTCGATGTAAACTCGGTAGGCTCCGATAGCCACTTGCAATTCATCAACTGGACCATCGTCAACAACGGCGCGTGGGATTACGCGGCGGACACGCGCGGCTACACCGTGGGCGGCATTCTGGAATATGACGACAAGGTCTGGTCGGCGCGGTACGCGATCGCTGCGATGCCGACGGTGGCGAACGGCATCGACCTCGATTGGGCGATCAGCCGCGCCAACGGGCAGAACTGGGAGTTCGAAGTGCGCAAGGGACTGTTCGCTCATTGGCTCAATCCGAAGCGTGAGGGCGCAGTGCGCGTGCTCAGCTACGTGAACCACGCGCACATGGGCGACTACCGGGAATCGGTGGAACAGTATTTAAATGGCAAAGTATCGACGCCGGACATCACGAAAACCGAACGCTTCGGCGCGGTGAAATACGGCTTTGGCTTGAACACCGAGCAGGAAGTAACCGACAGCCTGCGGCTCTTTGCGCGCTTCGGATGGGACGAGGATCAGCACGAGTCGTTTGCCTACACTGAGGTCGGGCAAACGATCCTCTTTGGCGGCGACTACAGAGGCCAGAGCTGGGGGCGCTCAAACGACAAGGCGGGAGTGGCGTTTGTCTCCAACGCCATCAAGCGCGATCACCAGAGTTATCTGCACTACGGCGGGCTTGGATTCCTGCTGGGTGATGGCAATCTGCGCTATGGGCGCGAGGACATCATGGAGTGGTATTACAACGCGCATGTCTGGCGAGGATTGTTTGGCACATTTGGCGGCACGCAGATTGCGCACCCGGGCTACAACACCGACCGTGGGCCGGTGTATGTGACGACTGTGCGAGCGCACATCGACTTTTGATGAATGCAGGGAACAGGGATCACGAACGCTCAGCCTCATTCGCTCGAAGGGCAGGCACGATTTTCTCGCTTAGAACCCTGAGCCTGGCCTCCAGCATCCCTGCAGATTCGGGTGTCGGCGCTGCGTTCACTGGAATCACGTCCTTTGACGTGCGCCCCTCCTTCGCCAGCTTGACCCACTGAGACATCTCGCCGACGTATCCCTCAAGCGCCTGCGAGGGAGTTTTGCACTCGTCAATTACGAGATAAGCAGACGGTAGGTCGCCCACTACTACCCACAGCCACTCATCTACATCGGGACGTGAGGGTTCGATGCGGAAAAGGAAGACCGCGACGACTTTTCCGAAGCCATCTCCAAAATAGGCTTCGCGTACGGATTTGCACCACGAGAATTCCGAAATATAGCTCCGAGCCTTGGAAGCCATTTTCAGTAGAAGCCGCGTGTCTTCCTCATCCTCGCCAAATAGCTGATCGATTGGGATGACGCCGCGAACCGGTAGCTCAGTGCTTGTTTGTGCCATGATTTGCCTCGATCTTAACGAGCTGGCTGCACCCCAATGACGAGAACGGGAATAGCCCGGAGCCAGGAAAAGGAATCGGTAAGTTCACTTGCCCGTCGCCTGCCGCGATTGCGACTGGTCGGGCAAAGTGACGATGACCTCGCCGGGCTTGGCGTAGTGCAGTTTCTCACGCGCCTCGCGCTCAATCGCGTCGGGATCCGAATTCAGGTGCTCGATCTGCTGCCGCATTTGAGCATTCTCCCGCTGCAGGTCCTTGATCTCCTGCTGCAGGGCGCGGTCCTCGGCACGTTTCTGCTGCCAAACCGACACGCCGTGCTTGCCGTAGACGACGTGCCATGTCACCAGGAGCGCCAGGATAACTGCGACTCCGGTGCCCGCCGGCCGCCAAAGGCGCTGCGTCCATCCGAGTGCCCAAGCGCGCAGCGAAACAAGCTTCTTGCCTCCCACCGCCGTTTTCAAGTGCAAATTCTCTTCCGGCATCGATTCCCAATCCGTGCTTGCAGTCTGCGATCGAATTTTAGCTCAGCACAAACTTCTCGGCCGCCGACCGCAATGCTTGCATATCGCGTTCGCTGCGTGCTTCGGTGTAGGCTCGCACCACCGGTTCTGTCCCTGACAGGCGGTAGCAAACCCACGAGCCATCGTCCAGAATCAGCTTGAGGCCGTCGGTCCTGACGACCTGGACGACCTTGCGCCCGCCCAACTCCTCCGGATCGGCCCTCAACTTCTCAGTGAACGCGGCTTTCTGCTCCGCGGTCAAGTGGAAGTTCTCGCGAACCGGGAAATAGGAACCAACCTTGGCAAAAAGCGCCTTTAATTGCGCTCCGAGGCTGGCGCCGCGCGTGGCCACCATCTCCGCCACGAGCAGGCCGGCAATCACGCCGTCTTTCTCCGGCACATGGCCGCGGATGGTGAGGCCCGCAGACTCCTCGCCGCCGATGGCGATCTTGTCCTGATCAATAAGAGCGCCGATGTACTTGAAGCCCACGGGTGTTTCGTAGAGCGGAACTTTGTAGAATTCGGCGAGCGCGCTGACCAGGTTGGTGGTCGCGACACTCTTAGCCACACCATTCTTCCAGCCGCGCGTCTCCACCAGATAATCGAAGAGCAACGCGATGACATAGTTTGGCTGGATGAATGTGCCATCACCGTCTACGATGCCGAAGCGGTCCGCGTCGCCGTCGGTTGCGATTACGAGCGCCGCGCCGATTTCTTTCATTTTTTTCTTCGCGGCACCCAGCAGCTCGTCGGAGGGCTCAGGCGCGTGTCCGCCGAAGAGCACGTCGCGGTAGTCGTGCACGGTTTCGACGGTAACGCCGGCCTGTCGGAGCAAGTGGCAGGGATAGCCGCGCCCCGCGCCCCAGAACGGATCGTAGACCACTTTGATGCTCGACTTGGCGATTGCTTTCAGGTCCACAAGCTCGGCGAGGCGCTTGAGGAACGCAGGCTTCACGTCCGCAGTCTCGAAATCGTCCGTCGTTGCGAGTGGGCTGGGAACGTCGTGGCCGCCTCCTCCGCCGGCAATTCTGTCGATCGCGGCTTCAATCTGTCTGGTGGCTTCGGGCAGAGCCGGCGCGCCGTCGGGGGTGGAGTACTTGATGCCGTTGTATTCGGGCGGATTGTGCGAGGCGGTGAAATTGATGGACCCCGAGGTCTTGAGTGTGCGCACGGCATAGGCAATGGCCGGGGTCGGAGCAGCCTCCGGAATCACGATGGGCGTGACGCCCGCGTCTGCCAACACGCGCGCCGCCTCGGCCACGAAGCTCTCGCCGAGAAAGCGCGGATCGCGTCCCACGAGCACCCGATGCGGCGCTGGAAGCGTCTTCACATAGGCGGCGATTCCCGCTACCGCCAGCCGAATATTGGCCACCGTAAACTCGTCGGCCACAATCGCCCGCCATCCCGAAGTGCCAAATTTGATTGCTGTGCTCATCCCGTTCTCCACTTGCGCGGCCTCGCGGGCCGCAAAGTTCATACTGCAACACCAAGCCCGAATCGGCAAGCCGCAGTGCAACTTTTAATACGAGGTTTGCGAAATCGGCGCGACTTGCGCCTCAGGGAACTCCACCCGATGAGGTTCTTTTCTGCAGCCGAACGGGAAATCTTCGAGCGGAAATCCCGGCATGGCGTCTGTGTGCTTAGAAGATGTCCAGGCAAGAATCGGATAGCAGACCGCGTTGTTCTTCGGAACAACCTTGAGGAGGAGTCTATGCAGTTGAACAGAACCACACCTGGAAGGCGCGGAATTGCCGCGACTACTTTCCTGGCTGCGTTCGCGCTGGCTGTCGCAATTCTGGCGCCTCGCGCGGGCGCGCAAACGAAACCGGAAGACGTACAACCGAGCGAAGCCAGGCCCGTTGCGCCGCCCGCTGCGGAAACGGTGCAGACGTTCTTTTTGACCAATGCCTCTGGGCAAAGCGACTTCAACGACATTCAAACCGATCTTCGCAATGTACTGCCAAAGGCGAGGATTTATGGCATTCAAACGCAGAACGCGATCACACTTCGCGCCACGGCCGACGACATGGAGACCGCGCAAAGGCTGATCTCGGATCTCGACCGACCGAAAAAGCTTTACCGCCTGACCTACACCATCACCGACCTCGACGGCGCCAAGCGCGCAGGGTCGCAGAAATTCACTCTGCTTGTTGTTTCAGGAGAGAGAACGACCTTCAAACAAGGAAGCCGCGTGCCGATTGTGACCGGAACAACCGACGACCAACCCCGAGGCACGCAAGTGCAATACCAGGACATCGGACCGAGCATCAATGCGCAAGTGAACGGGTCGCCGGAGGCGCTCAATCTGCACACAAAAGTCGAGCTATCGAGTCTTGCCGAAGAGAAACCCGTAGCCTCAGCTCAGGATCCGGTGGTTCGGCAAACCGTCTTCGATGAATCGTCAGTGCTGTCACAGGACAAGCCGCTGGTTCTTGGGACACTCGATCTTCCCGGCACCGCGCGTAGCCAGGAGATCGAAGTGCTGGCGGAACTCGTCCGCTAACCTTCACCGAATCTGATATCGCCATGCCGGACGGAGCCGGGGTCGCTCCCCGTGTTCCGTATCTGCAAGGCTCTTCGATTGAGAATTCGACTGCCACTTTTCATTGAGTGACTACTCCGCCGGGCGGATTCCGGCGTAGAGTGTTGGCAGAATCGTTCTTATTGCGGAGGGGCCAAATGCTCGAATCAAATTCGTCCGCCCGGATCGTGATGACCACCGTAGTGAGCCCCGAGGAAGGCACGCGCTTGGGGCGCACGCTCGTGGAGGAGCGACTGGCTGCATGCGCCACTCTCCTTCCTCCCGTTCACTCAATTTACCGCTGGCAGGGCAAGATCGAGTCGTCATCCGAGACCCTGCTTCTGCTCAAGACCGCGAGCGAGCAATTGCCCGCTCTTGAAGTCCGACTGCAGGAGCTGCACAGTTACCAAACTCCTGAATTCCTGGTGCTTGAGATTGAGGCCGGGAGTCACTCTTACCTGAAATGGCTGCACGCCAGCCTGGATGCGCCGCAAGATACCAAAGTCTAGTCGAACGTCATAGGCAACAAAAGACCCTCTGGTATCCTTGTTGGAGTCTGTCTTCATGCGTTGGCTCCTCATCGTTCTTCTTGTATCGCTCGGGGCGCTGCTGGTTGCGGCAGCGGGAGCTGCCCGTCACATTTGGCGGCAGCGTGCCAAGTCAGGGGTAAACACTCCACGGCCCTGAAGCCTGCTAAGGAGCCCGGCCTGGAAGTGAAGCCCCGAGAATTGTTGCGATGAAAGATGCGGTCTTTATGCTGGAAGCAGACGGTTATCGTGTGGTCATACACTGAAAGCTGTTGCAAGATTGAAGAACGATTACAGGATTGTTGCCGAAAGGATTTCCCTCGACGTGAGCACCAAAACCCCAGATCTCGCAGGTTCCAAGGGACCAATGGAGATTTCCATCGCCCATAGCCCCGATTCCGACGATGCATTCATGTTTTACGGCCTGGCAACCAGCAAGGTGCGAGTGCCCGGCTACCGCTTCAGTCACACGCTCTGTGACATCGAGACGCTCAACCGCCGCGCCCGCGAAGAAGCTTTCTACGATGTAACGGCTATCAGCTTTCATGCCTATCCATATTTGCAGGAGAATTACGCGCTGATGAGCTGCGGAGGCAGCGTGGGCGAAGGCTATGGTCCGATGGTCGTCGCCAGCCGCATGCTCGATGTGAACGACCTCGGCCGCATCCGCGTTGCGGTTCCGGGCACGCTGACCACGGCCTATCTCGCGCTCAAAATCCTCAACCCGGAAATCAAGACGGTTACCGTTCCCTTCGACCGCATCATTCCCGAGATTCTGGCCGGCACATACGATGCCGGCCTCATCATTCACGAGGGCCAACTCACCTATTCCACCAGCGGTCTTTTTCGCGTGATTGACCTTGGCGCGTGGTGGCGCGAAACCACCGGCCTGGTGCTGCCGCTGGGCGGCAATGCCATCCGCCGCTCGCTCGGCGCCAGAGCACACAAAGTCATCTCCAAGGCGCTCCGCGATTCAATCCGGTATGCCCTGGAGCACCGCGAGCAGGCCCTCGAATATGCCATGCAGTTTGCGCGCGATCTGGACACCACAATGGCCAGCCAGTTTGTGAGCATGTATGTGAATGAGCGCACTCTCGACTATGGCGCCGATGGCCGCGAAGCGATCCGCAAGTTGCTGGCTATGGGCCACGAGCGCGGCATCATTCCGATTGCCCCGCAAATCGACTTTGTGGATTAGCGCATCTTCAGGATGAGTTGCATCGCTGCCGGTGCAGACGGCTGCGCTGCTTTTTTGTTCCGGCGTGGACAGATTACCTTTGGCGCCTTGAATCCAACCGAAGGTCATTGCGCCGGTTCAACAAAATTCGCGAGCTTTCTAAATTTTTTCTAATCTTTGCCGATGCATCCAACAAGGAGTTTTGCCGGATGCCTTCGCGCACCCCCACCGCTATCCTCTTTGCGTCGCCCGACCCGGCTCTTCTTAGCGCCGTCGAACCGATGCTTTTGGCCGCAGGCGCGCGGGTCGACGTCGTTTTGTCGGCGGAGGCCGCGCGCGCTTCCATCGCGAGCGGGAATCCGCCAGGCTTGCTTCTGCTCGACGCGAGCCTGCCCGGCATGCCGATCGGCCAGTTGTTGGCCGCGGCGCGGGCCCGGGGTGAGGTGCCACGATTCCCGATAGTTCTTATTGCAGACATGGTGACCCAGGAATGGGTCGATCGTCTCGCCGACGGCGCGATTGACGATCTCATCCCGAGCTCAGCTGAACTCCCCTACTGGCAACTGCGGGTTGACCTTGTTCTGCGCGATCAGCGGATGGCGCACGAGCTCGAAACCCTTCGCGACGCGGCCATCCGCAACGCTCAGCTGGACCGCCTTACCGGCGTCTACAACCGCGAAACTATGCTCGCCATGCTCTTCCGCGAGACCGACCGCGTGCAACGCATGGGCAGCTCGCTCTGCCTGGTGCTCTTCGATATCGACGACTTTGGCCACTGGAACTCACGGCTGGGCGTGGACGCCTGCGATGAGCTGCTTTGCCAAGTGGCGAGCCGCGCCGGCGCCCTTTTGCGCAGCTACGATCTGCTGGGGCGGCCCGGCATGGACGAGTTTCTGATCGCGCTGCCCGCTTGCAGCCCCGCCAGCGCCATGATCCTGGCCGAGCGCCTTCGCGTGGATGTCTTTTCCGTGCCTGTCCGGGTGGCGGGCGAGGCCATCCGCCTCTCCGCGTGCTTTGGGATTGCCAACAGCCGTGGCCGGTCGCCGGTGGTGGTTCTGCGCGAAGCCGAGAAGGCCCTCGAATGGGCCAAGGCTGCCGGACCGGAGTCGATCCAGTGTTTCGGATGTCCGCCAGAACCCGCTTCGTCGCCAGTCACTTTTCTATCCGCGAGTTCCGGCGACGAGTTGCTGGCGTGGTAGCGCAGTCCAGGCCGAGCCCATCGAATTTAATCGTTGCGGAGCGGCGGTTGTCCATCACAGGACGGCGGTCGAAAAAGACTGGGAAACGCCGGCCTCGGTCTATCTGTCGCATCCAATCGTCACGGCTGCCGATCCCAGAAACTCCTGAAAAACCTCGTTTGAAAGGAGCCGTCCGCGTGCGGTGAGGCAAACGCGCGCGCCACCGGCGACCAACAGGCCATCGTCTACCAGCCGCTCGACTGTTTCCATCGCCGGCTCGACCAACTCGGGACCGAATTCCTGTCTGACCGCGTCGATGTCTACACCTTCATTCATGCGCAACCCGAGAAACCACGCTTCCTCGTGCTGACGCGCCGGCGGAAGCCATGTTGTCTCGGGCGCTGTTGGGCCCGCGAGATACTGCTTCAGGTCGTCGGTCGTCGTGGACCGCAGCATGTTGGGCGGTTCTGCTTGGCCTCTGGCGTCGTTCCAGGAGGCTGCTCCATGCAATGCCATGGATGACGCATCCAAGCCGACGCCCAGATACGGCCGCCGCTGCCAATAGCGGAGGTTGTGCCTCGACTCGAGTCCGGGGCGGGCGAAATTCGAGATCTCGTACTGGCACAGCCCGGCTTCATTGAGCCGCTCGATTGCCCGCTCGTACATCCGAGCGATCGTATCGTCGGACGGCACCAGATCGGCGCGATAGCGCGCTCCGCGTTTGAGCACTTCGCGGCCGAGGCGCGAATCCTCGTCCACCTCAAGCATGTAGACACTGGCATGCGGGGCGCCGGATTCGATGAGCGCCGAGAGCGATTCATCCCACGAGGCAAACGTCTGTCCGGCCAGCCCAGCGATCAGATCAACATTCAGGTTTGCGATTCCGGCTGCGCGAAGACGTTGCAAGTCCTGCTCAACTTTCGTGCGGTTGTGCAATCGTCCACTCGCGTGCGCCTCGCTGTCGACAAACGATTGCACGCCAAGGCTCACGCGGTTGACACCCGAGGCCGCGATCGCGTCCAGGGTCGCGTCCGCAAGCTGCCCTGGCGCACACTCCAAGGTGATTTCGGCGTCGGCGTCGAGATCGAATTGTGCTCGCACCGCGACAAAGAGGCGAGAGAGCAGATCCGGCTCGAGGAGCGATGGCGTTCCCCCGCCCAGGTACACCGTGTCCACGCGCCGTGGGAGCTCCGCTCTTGCCTTTTTGGCCCAGGCTTTTGCCCCAGAAAGATCTTCGATCAGCCGCTCCACATAAGGAAGGTGATCCGCCGCCGGGTAAACGCCGGAAGCAAAGTTGCAATAGGTACACTTCGACCGGCAAAAGGGAATGGAAATGTAGATCCCAAGCGCATTGGCGCAACTGCCGGTCATAAAGAGATTGTTTCACGCGCGTCGGCAGGCCGCCGGCACCGGAAATCTCTTTCGCCGATCATGCAATGATGGATGGAAGGAGATCCGGTATTGAAAGCCTGGCCTGTTCTTGCCATTGTCGTCATCCAGGCCATCCTTTTTCTTGCGCATTGGTTCGTTTACTCCACTTTCATCGCTTCCTTCAGCCCCGGCCCCCCTCCCGTAGCGGCGAGCGATCTGCGCATCGCGGCGCTCATTCTGGCCTTCAGCTTCGTTGTAGCTTCGCTGCTCTCCTTCCGCTATTCCAATCCCGCCGTCCGAGGCATTTATTGGGCCGCGGCTGTCTGGCTCGGCTTTCTCAACTTCTTTTTCTGGGGGTCGATTGTCATTCGGCTGACCTGGCTTGCGATTAAGTTCTCGCATCTGGCCGTAAATCCTGATGCTTTCCGTTCGCCGCTGGCGGGCGTCATCTACGAATTCGCGGCGCTCACCGGAGTCTACGGCCTCATCAACGCCCGCATCATTCGCGTTCGGCGCGTCGCAGTGCATATCCCCGATTTGCCTCAGGCGTGGCACGGACGCAAGGGCGTCTTGCTGAGCGATTTGCACCTTGGACCTATTAATGGCGTCCGCTTCTGTCGCCGGCTGGTTGCGCTGGTTTCGAGTTTTCATCCCCACGTGGTCTTTCTTCCCGGCGACCTTTTTGACGGGACAAAAGGCGATCTCGATCGGCTGCTGTCGCCCTTCCAATCGCTTTCGCCACCGCTTGGCATCTACTTCTCAACCGGCAACCACGAGGAGTTCACGTCGCCCGCGCACTACATCGAGGCCATCAGGCGAGTGGGAATTCGTGTTCTGGCCAACGAACAAGTTGTCATTGATGGGCTGCGGATCGCCGGCGTGCTTTATCACGACTCGTCTTCGCCGCTACACATGAAGGCCGCGCTGAGTCGTATGCGCCCCAACGATCCCGAATCTGAGCGCACCCAGCCCGGAATTCTGCTGAACCATGCGCCCACACGCCTGCCGATCGTGGAGCAGGCCGGCTTCAGCCTGCAACTCTCCGGCCACACGCACGGCGGGCAATTCGTGCCCTACACCTGGATCACGCGCCGCATCTATGGCCGCTTCACGCGCGGCCTGCATCGTTTTGGCTCACTCCAGGTTTACACTTCAACGGGCGCGGGAACCTGGGGCCCCCCGATGCGCGTGGGCACGCGGCCGGAGATCGTACTGCTCGAATTTATTTAGCGTCTTGAATCCTCTTGGTACGCCGATATGCAAGCATGGAGAACACTGCTGTGAGTCCAGAATCCTCTGCGCAAGGCCAGCCCGCGATTCGCACCAGCCTTCATGGGCTCGATCTGCTCATGAATCCGCGCCTCAACAAGGGCACCGCGTTTACTGAAGCGGAACGAGACGCCTTCGATTTGCACGGCTTGCTGCCTCCGCACATCGGAACCCTCGAAAGCCAAAGCGAGCGCCGCAAGCGCGTGCTCGACTGCCACCCCACCGCGTTTGACAAGTACAGTTCCATGCGCGACCTGCAGGACAACAATGAGACGCTGTTCTACTCCCTCATTGCCCAACACACCGAAGAGTTGCTGCCCGTTGTCTATACACCGACAGTGGGAGAGGGTTGCCAGCGGTTCTCCGAGATCTGGCGCAAGCCACGCGGCGTGTTTCTCAGCTACCCCGACAAGGACCGCATCGAGCAGATTCTTTCGAGCCCGCGCTACGACGCTGTGCGCTGCATCGTGGTCAGTGACGGAGAGCGCATACTCGGCCTCGGCGATCAAGGGACCGGCGGCATGGGAATTCCGATCGGCAAAATGGCGCTTTACACCGCGCTGGGCGGCATTCCGCCGGAACATTGCCTGCCCGTGCTGCTCGACGTCGGCACCGACAACCAAAAGCTGCTCAACGATCCGATCTACATCGGCTGGGAACATGAGCGTGTACGCGGCCAGGAGTACGACGATTTTGTCGAAGCCTTTGTGACTGCCGTTGAACGCCGCTGGCCGCACATTCTCTTGCAGTGGGAGGATTTTGCCGGCACGAATGCGTCCCGCCTGCTCGAGCGCTACCGCGACCGGCTCTGCACTTTCAACGACGACATTCAGGGAACCGCGGCTGTGACGACCGCGACGTTGCTGGCGGCTGTGTATGCCACCGGAATTCCGCTGCGCGAGCAGACCATTGCGATGTTCGGCACCGGATCGGCGGGCGCAGGCATTCTCGATCTTCTCATCGCTGCGATGAAAGAGGAGGGCTTGAGCGCAGAACAGGCGCGCAAACGCATTTACGCTTTTAACCATTTAGGTCTGCTCATCGAGGGCTGCGAAGGCATAAAGCCCGGGCAAGCGGAGTTCCTGCGCAAACTCGAGGACGTTGCAGGATGGAAGTTGACGGCGTCAGACTCTGACGCCATTTCGCTGCTCGACGTGGTGCAGGAACGCAGGCATCACGGTGCTGGCCGGCGTCAGCGCGCAGCCGGGAGCATTTACCGAGGAGATTGTGCGCGAGATGGCGCGCCACACTCCGCATCCGGTCATCTTTCCGCTATCGAATCCCACCTCACAAGCCGAGGCAACGCCTGCCGATCTGCTGCACTGGACCGATGGCCGCGCACTGGTGGGAACGGGCAGTCCTTTTGCTCCAGTCGAGGTGAGCGGCAAGCTCATCCGCATCGCGCAGGTCAACAACTCCTACATCTTTCCCGGCCTGGCTCTGGGCATTCTCGTCTCGCGCGCTACTCGCGTCACCGATGGCATGATCATGGCTGCCACAAAGGCCCTGGCGTCGCTTTCGCCGGCGCGCACCGACAAAAATGCTCCGCTGTTGCCGCCACTTGCCGATGCTCGCAAAACGAGCGCGGCAGTCGCCGAGGCAGTTTTCAGGCAAGCGATTGCCGAGGGGGTGGCCGAACCCGACGATGAGCAAGCGATCGAAGCAGATTTGCGAGCGTATATGTGGGATCCGGTTTACCAGGCCTACGAACGCATCAAAAATGCAAGCTAGGGAATTGCTAATCGTTCGCCGGAACTTCCTCCAGCAATCGCTTCCAAGTTCGCTGGTTTTTACGGAAGGCTTTTTTCAGGTCTTCGAGAATTCGCTCGAAGTCCGCATTGGTGCGGAAGTTGTTCCACGCGGGATTCTTCTGGAACCAGGGATAATTCTCATTGCCGAGATAGATAGCGCGGCGAAGCCAATGCAGGGCTTCGCTGGAGTCGCCATCGACGGCAAAGTAGGTTGCCAGGCGGTAGGCCATTTCGCTGTCGGCCTCGGCGGCATCCAGAGTGTCGTCCTTGAGCAGGGCAGCGCCACGGTCCCGCGCGCCTGCCTGCACATAGCAGATGGCCAGCGTTGGTACGGCAATGCGCAGTGAAGCATCGTCGGCGATCACACCTTCCAGTATCTCGATGGCTTTATCGAGATTCCCAGTGCGCATTTGCTGATAGCCCGACGAGGTGCGCAGCATAGGATGGCGCGGTTCCAGCGCGAGACCTTTTTCGAGCTCGTCGCCGGCCAGCTCGATCTGGTTCTGGTAGTGGTAGACGCGAGCGCGATGGTTGTAGAGAATCGCCGCGTTGGCCGGATTCAGTTTGAGCGCGCGGCTGAATGCCCCAAGCGCCTCGTCGTACATGCCGTCGCCGCGCAGCGCCAGGCCGGCAACCATGTGCACGTTCCAATCGTTCGCAGCGCCGGTGAGCAGGTTGGCAATACCGTGCCGCGCCGACTCCTTTTCGCCACGCGACAGCAACATATAAATGCGGTAAAGATTGGTCTCAGTCGAGGCCGGATCGAGCTTCAGCGATTCCTCGAACGCCCGCCGCGCGCGCATCACGTGGATCTGGCCGCCGAAACCATGGCGCGCGTACTGCAATTCCGCTATGCCCAACCCGCTCCATCCCGCGGCAAATCCCGAGTCGGCTTCGGTGACGCGGGTAAACAACGCGTGGGCACGATCCAGATCGGCGCGCGAACCGGTGCGCACCATGAAAGAACTTAAGAGCGCCCGCGCCTGCAAATATTTTTCGCTCACGGGTCCAGGCAGCGATCCATCACGCGTCGAGGCCCGAGCAGAAGCGCGCGCCGCCTCGGTGCTCTGCCCGGCACGCTGTCCTTCAATTCCTTCCGCAGCCCCCATTCCCTGCAGCGTTGCGAACACTTCGTTTGAAATCTCCGTCTGCACCGCGATCAGGTCGAGCGACGTGACGCGAACTGATCCGCCGGTGCGCACGCTTTGCGAGGCCACGTCGAGCAATTGCCAGTTCAGGTCAAATCCGTTTTCCGAGCGCACAAAGCTTCCGGCGAGCACAAACTTCACCAGCAGCTTTTGCCCAACCGCCAGCGGGTCCATCTGCGCCCAGGGTTGAGCACCGGCCAGTGGCATGAGCGCGCTCGAAGGCCGCACCACCAGTGCTGGAATCCGCGCTAGCCGCGCCGCAATCGCATCGGCAAGAGCGTAACCGTAAAGCGGCGCCGCCTCCGTCGCGCCAAGGTTGGCGAAGGGCAACACGACCAGCGAATTCTGCGCCTTTCGATCTCCAGCCGACTCGCGGAACCGCTCGGCCAGCATCGAAAGCAAACCCGTCGTGCGCTTCTCCGCCTCGGCGCCAGTCGCCGGCAGATTGGGCGCAGCGTCGCCGGGAATAATTCCGGTCTCGATGCGCAGCGCCTTCATGATGGTCTTCAGACCCTCGCGCACGTCGGCTGCCGATGCCGTACGCGCGCCAGGATTCTTTTCGAGACAGGCGGCAAT
Source organism: uncultured Acidobacteriaceae bacterium (assembly GCA_963835355.1). Lineage (GTDB taxonomy): Bacteria > Acidobacteriota > Terriglobia > Terriglobales > Acidobacteriaceae > Telmatobacter. The sequence goes on from CAWIFE010000008.1 coordinate 1,058,197, forward strand.
CACGCTCCTGAGCTCCGGAGAAATCTCCGGAACGGTAACACACAAGTCTTCCGGCTCGAGAAACTGGATGGCGCGAATGGCCTGAAAATCTTCGGCGTCAGCGCGAGCGAAAGGATGGTGTCCGCTCGCCAGCTCGTACAGAATCACGCCCAGCGCCCACACGTCCGACTGCACGCTCGAATGTCCGGTGACAAACTGCTCGGGCGCCATGTAACGGATGGTCCCGCCGCGCGCCGTGAACGCTGACCCGGCGGAGATGTCTTTGGCCGGTGCCGGCGTCGCCGGGTCGAAGCGCGCGTCTTCGGGAGTGAGCCGCCGCGCCAAACCGAAATCCAGAATCTTCACCAGGCCGCCGTCGGTCAGCATCACGTTCTGCGGCTTCAGATCGCGATGAAAAATCCCAAGCGCGTGTGCCGCCTGCAATCCGTCGGCAATCTGAATTCCAACCGAGAGCACAAGCTGCAAGCTGGCCGGCCCGCCTGCGATCAATTCGTCCAGCGGCTGGCCGGGCACAAACTGCATGGCGATATAAGCCTCCTCGCCGCTCTCACCCACTTCGTAAATCGCGCACACATTAGGATGTTCGATGGCCGAAGCCAGCCGCGCCTCACGGAGCACGGTCGACCGCATCTGCTCGGCGGTCAGCAGTCCAGTGTGCAGCATCTTCAGCACCACGGGCCGCTGCAGCAGGGTGTCGTTGGCCGCGTACACCACACCGCTTCCGCCGGCGCCCAAACGCCGCAAAATCTCGTAATGGGCTATCGTCTTTCGCTTCATCGCTCAACTCAAGTCTAGAGGCAACCGCGTAAGGACCGTCTCAAGACGAGGCTTTCGCCGCGCCGCCGTCTATCTGTTAACGTCGATGTGAAGATGGACGGCATGATTGGATTTGCGGCAAAGAGCGGCCGGCACCGGGCGCATTTGTCGTTTGCGGAGCGGCTGGGCGTCGTCCTGGCGCTGGCCATGCCGTTGTGTCTTCTGGCTGCGCAACAAAGCGCGGAACCGCCGACGCAGCAAACAAAACCGCAGCCAGATACTGGCAGGCAACTCCACAACGGGATCGGCAGTGGACCTGATATTGACGGCCGGCTGCAGAACTTGCTCGCCGATCACCAATACCTTCGCATCCAGACGAAACTCAGCCAGTTGCCGCCGGATCAGGCGCAGTTCTATCGCGGCATTCTGGCCAACCGGTCAAATCAACTCGATCAATCAGTCAAGCTCCTAGAGCCACTTATCGATCAGGTGTCTGCGAGCGGAGATGCCGCTCGTGAAAAGCTGATCCGCATGGCACTGGCCGAAGACTACCTGCGCCTGGGCGATTGGGCAAAGGCCGGTCAGGCATACCAGACTCTTGATGCACGGCTTGGCGCCAAGCTCACCCAAAGCGAGCAGGACGAAATTGAGATGCCGCTCAAAATGCTGCCGCTGGCCAAGGACAACCCGCCCATCACGGTCGATCCGTGCGAGCCCTTCCGCCTTCAGGTAAGCAACGATCCTCTCGGCCTAATCGATGTTCCCGTCTTTATCGATGCGCGCTCGCACAGCTGGATGCTCGATCCCACCGCGCCCTTCAATCTCATCTCTCGATCGATGGCGCAGGATGTTGGGCTCACCATCTCGAAGGAATTCGCCACCATTCACACCCTCACTGGACGACCCATTCAAGTTCATGTCACGGTGATTCCCCGCTTCACCATCGGCGGCCGCCTTACGCTGCACGATGTTACCGCATTCGTTTTCGACGACGTGGATTATTCCTTCCCGCACGCAGGCTATCGGGTCGAGGGCGTTCTCGGGTATCCCGCCCTCACCGCCATGGGCCGGCTCACCGTTTCCGATAACACCATTCAGGTGGATCCTGCGAGAGAAATCGATCAGAAGGAAGACAAGAATCGCGAAAGCACGGGCGCACGATTCTATCTCGACGGAGACCAAGTCATCGTCGCGCTCGGCCGGTCGCTCGACCCGACCACCGATTCATTTTCGCAAGGAGTCGCAGCGGGCAGCCGCGGCGACGCTGGTGAAAACGATGACCGGATGTTCGCCATCGATGCCGGTGGCCAGCAAACCTACCTGACCTCGCGTTGGTTCGACGAGCACACCGCCGCGTTCAACGGCCAGAAGATGGAACCCTTCTCGATCCCCGGCATGGAAACGGGGCCGGGGTCTGCCTTTGTCGCCGAGACCGTTTCTCTGGTCGTTGGCGATACCTCAATCGAGCTTCACTATATACCCGTCCTAACGCAGCCGTTTGGGTCGGCTGCCCGCGACGATGTTTATGGTGTGCTGGGAATCGACGCTCTTGACCAGTTCAAGAGCTATACCTTCGACTACCGCACCATGCGCTTCAGTGCGACGGCTGAGTGAACTGAGCGGGCAGCGGGAATCGGTCGATGGCTGGCTGAGCGCTACTTCTTGATTTTCTCTTGCTTCATCTGGCCGCGCCGGCCCAGCACGAGAGCTGCAATTCCAAACACGAGCAGAACGAGTCCCCACCACAGATTGGCATCGATTCCCATGCTCTTGGTATACACATCGGCGTTGGCGCGCGTGGCCAATCCGAGGGCTGTAAGAACGGTTCCGATCAATGTGAACAACATACCCAACGAAATGCGCGGATCGTAGAACATTGGTCTCCTTTTCAGCTCAGATGAAGATCATGCTCACCGCAATCGCGGCCAACAGGATTGCAACAGCCATCGTCTCGGGCCGTTTCCACCATGGCCCGATCGCAGGCGGCCGAGCCGTGAGCGAAAACACAAAACCCTTGAGTTCCTCAGCCTGCGCCGCCTTCGTGAAGAGGCTCACCGCCGATGCCACCAGCAGACTCACGAGAAGGGCTAATATCGCAGTTGCCAACCCCAGCGTCAAGTCACTCGCGGGATGGTGCAGGACTGCGATCCAGCCGCCATGGATGCCTGGTTGCTCACCATACGGCAGCGAGAGCCCATGATGCAAAAGAGCCGCAGCCGCTCCCGCAATCAATCCCGCGAACGCGCCGTGCCCGGTCGCACGCTTCCAGAACGCTCCGAGCATCAGCACTGCAAAGAGCGGGGCATTCACGATGGCGAAGACGAGGACGATCGCTTCGAGCAGGCTATTGAAGCGCATGGCCGCGCACGCGGCACCGAATGCCAGCAGCATGCCGCCCGCTACCGCCGACCGGGCCACAGCGAGCAGTCGCTTGTCGGCAGCGTTCTTCGCGAGGAACGCTTGAAAAATGTCGCAGGTAAAGACGGTGCTGAACGACGTCACGCCGGCGGCCACACCACCCATCAGGCAGGCGAGCAGAGCCGTCAGCCCCAGCCCGAGCAGGCCCGTGGGAAGAAACTGCAGGAGCATGTTTGGCGTGGCCATCGCGTAGTCCAGCACAGCGCGTCCATCGGCGGCCATCACCGGTTTTCCATCCCTATCACCCTTCGCGGGAACGAGTCCGCTCCCCGCTTCCACCGTCGGGGGGACGACGGTGATCTCGTGATAAATCACGCCATTGTCATTGTGGATCACGATTGAAGTGTGAGGAGTGGGCAGGCCGACCGCGATTAGCCCGGGAAGGATCAGGACAATAACGACAAAAACGCGCAACGCAGCCGCGATCATTGGCGCCCTGCGCGCGGCCTCCACATTTTTCGCCGCCATGGCCGCCTGCAACAATCTGAAGTCTGAGCACCATGTGCCGCCGCTCAGCACTACGCCTGCGGCAACAGCGAGAGCGGCAGCGCCGGCGCCCAAAGGGTGTGTGCCGGGGTGAAATGAGTTCGCCGGAAACGTGGCCTTCAACCCGCTCCAGCCGCCGATCCGCTTCAGCCCGAGCAGGACCACCGGCAGCAGTCCGGCAATGATGAGGCAAAACTGCAGCGCCTGGTTGTACATCGCCGCGCCAAGGCCGCCGAGCAGAACATAGGCCAGCACCAGAGCCCCGGGCAGCGCCATTGCAAGTAACAGAGTTCCGGCGGGCTGTAGATTCAGCGTGCCGGCAACCTGATCAAAGACGTGCAGCAACACGAATACGCGCCCCATCGCGTAGAGAGCAATTCCGGCACTGAAGGCGGACATCGCGGCGAACATCAAGGCATTCAGCGCCCGTGTCTTCCGATCAAAGCGCAGCCCGAGATACTCCGGAATCGACCGCGCGGCAAGCTTATGGGGCTCTTGCGGGGAATCGACCGCTGTTGAATTCGAACCGTAGAGGACGGGCATCAGATAGAGGCCGGCGAAGAGCATGGCCGGAACCGAGCCAAGCGCGAAGAATGCCACGCTGGTCATACCGTACCGGGCCCCAGCCGCGCCCATGCCGAGCAGCTCCTGCGAGCCCAGGCCGGCGCCCAACATTGCCAAACCGCACAGCCAGCCAGGCATCGCGCGCCCAGCTTGCATGAACTGCTGGCTACTCGTCATCGCCGGCTTGAGCGAGAATCCGGCAGTGAGCATGAAGAAGCCGTAGATCAGCAGGATCAGCGAGTCGGTGGCAGCGACACTCGGCACAAACCGCTCCTTCCATCCTGATGGTACAGAATCCACTCGGGCCGCCGTCGCACGTCAAACGCAAAGCTCCGGCTCGCCGATCCGCAGTGCGCGGCCCGCGCCATGGGCGCAAGAGAATGGCGGCAGGGGAATAATCCCCGTGCCGCCACTAGTTTTTCTGTCAACAGAGTTTAAGCCTTGCGTTGAGCACTCGTGTTTCTGTCGCGCACAGGTCTTACGGTTGATGGCGCTCGGTCAGCGACCGGATCGCACCCGCTGGTCGCCGCTCCGCTATTGCTCCTGACCGGTTCCCGGCGCAGGCGCCGCCTGAGGAGCCGCATCCGGTGGTTGCGAAGGCGGTTGCGGATGGCGGAATTGCCCTCCCGGCCCGCGGAACTGGTTGCCCGGTCCGCCCATTCCCGGCCTCTGTCCTTCGCGTCCCCACTGACCACGACCATGTTCGCGCATCCCGTCATGCTGCATCCGGTTCTGGTGCAAGGTCTGGAGTTGTTTCCACTGGTCCGGTTTCAACTGCATCCGAATGTCCAGCAGGAAACGCGCGTTCGCCTTTTCCAGATCAGCGCGCGCGCCCACGACTCTGTCGATCTGCGCTTCAATCGCCGCACGGTCCGGAGTATCGGCCTTCATCAGCGGACCCATCTCCAACTCTGCCTTGCGCAAAGTGGCTTGCATGTCGATCAGCTTCATGCGATGGTCCTGCAGAATTCCATCCATCGCCTTGCGTTGATCGTCGCTCAGGGTCAACTGTTTTACAACGTCTGGATTGTTCCAGAACTGCCCATTTGCGAATCCGAACGAGCGCTCCATAGGAGGCCGATGCTGCCCGAAGCCAGGCCCCATGCCTTGGCCGCCCGGCCCTTGCGCGCACGCCCAACCTCCTGCGATCAACATTCCCGCTCCCGCCAAAACCAGTCGAACAATTCTCAACGTCTTCATCGATTTTTCCCTCCCTTGTTTCCCAAGGGACCCTTTCCGCCTTCTCGTGTGTTTCTTCTTGTCTTGTTTTGTGGGCCCTTTAATTCGTGTCGTCGTCAACCATCATTTGCGCCAGCGGCTCCATGGCCGCAGGAACCTGTCGCGATACATCGCTGTCTACCGTTGCCAGCAGGTCTTCATTTTCATTGGCTGCATTCTTCACCACGGTTGGTTGCCGTTTGGAAACGACCGGGGCTGAGACAGGCTGTTCGGCAGCCTTGCGCTCCTGCGCAGCTTTTTGCTCCGCCGCCCTGATTGCTGCTTTCATTGCTTCGATCCGGGCCGCCTCTTGCCGCTGATGGCGTTCGTACAATGTGCCCGCCAGGCTTCCCGCTGCGAGCAAACATCCCAGAGCCCAGGTCGCTGTCAGGCGCCACGTATGCCGCGCTGTCCTGATCACCGTCCGAGGCTGGCTATACGCGGCCTCGCTCCAGGCATCGACGCTCGCCTTGAAGTTCTCGAGCGCAACAGCCAACATCGGATCGTCAATATCTCCCGCCAATTTGTCTCTCCAGCTCATCGTGTTCCTCTCAGCTCCGCTCGCACTCTCGCGAGTGCCCGCGATAAGTGGGCTTTCACCGTGCCCTCGCTCAATCCCGTTGCCTTTGCAATCTCGCTTAGCTCCCGATCCTCGACGTAGCGCAGCAGGAACACTGTTCGCTGCCGCGCGCTCAGTCCTTCCACAGCCTTCCAAACCTGTGCAACCTGTTCCCGGGCCGCGATCTGCTGTTCCGCGCTACGCTCGCCGTTCGGAAGCCACTCGCTGGCCTCGTCCACGCCAATCGCATTCGCCTGCGTATGCCGCCAAAACTGCAGGCGCCGGTTGCGCCAATGGTCCTTTTGCAAATTGATGGCGATCCGCATCAGCCAGGTCATAGCACTGGAATCGCCGCGAAAGTGTTTCCAGTTCCGGTGCGCCTTCAGGAAACACTCCTGCGTCAGCGTCTCTGCAAGATCCACGTCCCTGAGCGATGCCAGCAGGAATCGGAAGATTTGCGGCCGATGGCTTTCGACGATGCTCGCAAAATCCTGCGCAGCTAATTCCTCCGCAGCTTGGGCGGTCATCGGCTTTACGGCTGTTCCGGCTGCCATCACTTTGGTAGACGTCCGCATCGGGGCCAAGTTTACAACCCCTCGCTTCATTTTCGCGTCAGGGCCGACGAAACCCAGTCGCAAAAGGAATACGGGTTGGCCGCAAACCCATTATTCTCATCGAGGATTTGCGGGCTCCGGAGTCCTCCCGCGCGCCTCTTCGCAAGGGTATAATTCGATGCGGCGGAGAGAGCTTGCAGCGGCGAACGATACCGGATGATGCTGGATGCTGAACGCTGAGGATGGTGAAGCGATTGGAGAAACAAATGATTTCCCGCCGAAAGTTTGTCAACGGACTGGCTGTCGGTGCAGCGGCATCAGCCTTTGCGTCAACGGCAAAGAGTTATGCGCAAATTCTTGGCGCCAACGATCGCCTGAACTTTGCCATTAACGGACTCAATGGCCGCGGCCACGCGCATTTGGCCTCACTGCGCGCCAACAGTAACAACGCGCGGGTCGCTTATATCTGCGACGTCGATTCGGGGATTCTTGCCAAGTTCGCGGCTGAAGCGGAGCAGAAGCTCGGCTATGCTCCCAAAGCCGAAACGGATTTCCGGCATGTGCTGGAATCGAAGGATGTTGACGCGATCACCGTTGCGACTCCCGATCACTGGCACACGCCGCTGGCGGTGCTGGGCTTGAAAGCCGGCAAACATGTTTACGTCGAAAAACCATCAAGTCAGAATCCGCGCGAGGGCGAGCTGCTTCTGGCAGCACAGAAGAAATATGGAAAGCTCGTCCAGGTCGGCGACCAGCAGCGATCCTCCGACTTTACCATCCGCATGATCCAGCAGATTCACGATGGCCTGATCGGCGAGGCATACATGGCCAAGTCGTGGTACGTGAACACGCGCGGCTCCATGGGCATTGGCAAGCCCGCAACGGTACCCGCGTCGCTCAACTGGGATCTATGGCAGGGCCCCGCCCCGCGCAGCGAGTACAAGGACAACATTCATCCCTACAACTGGCACTGGCTGCGGCGCTACGGCACCGGCGAGACGCTCAACAATGGAACTCACGAGGTTGACGTTTGCCGCTGGGCCCTACGGGCGGAGATACCACAGGCTGTTACTGCAAGCGGCGGCCGCTACCAGTTCAAGGACGACTGGCAGTTTCCCGACACGATCATCACAAACTTTGAATACCCCGGCAAGCTGATCTCGTGGGAGGGCCGCTCCTGCCAGGGAATACGCCTCTACGATCGCGACCGGGGTTCGGTCATCTCGGGGACCAAGGGCTCGGTGGTCATCGATCGGGACGGCTACGACGTCTTCGATTGGAAGGGGAAACAGATCGACACTTATCGCGCCGGCCACGTCACTTCCACGGGCGATCTGATCGGAGCCGACTCGATGACTGACGCCCATTTCGCCAACTTCATCGCCGCCATTCGCGGCCACGAGGAACTCCACTCACCTGCTTCGGTGGCAAATGTCACCGTCACCATGCTTTTGCTGTCGAACATCGCCTGGTTCGTCGATCGCCTGCTGCGCCTGGACACCGAAACCGCACACATTATTAACGATCCCGAGGCGATGAAGTACTGGGCCCGAACGTACGAACCGGGGTGGGAAGTGACGGTTTGAGAGTCGCAGGCTTTGAAAACGTCATCTCGAGCGAAAGCCGCGCAGCGGCGGAATCGAAGAGCCTGCATTACAGAATCGCCGCTTAACGGTGAGCATCAAAACTCTCGGGAGTATGAACAATGCCCATCTCTGCTTCATCGCTACCCGCCGCGCAAGCGGGAACCATCACGCTGGGCGGCGACTTGACCGTGAACCGCATGGGCTACGGCGCCATGCGCATCACGGGCAAGGGCATCTGGGGTCCGCCCGACGACGCAGATGCCGCACTCGCCACACTGCGCCGGACCGTCGAGCTCGGCGTCAACTTTATTGATACGGCGGACTCCTACGGCCCCGGTGTCTCTGAGGAGTTGATCGCCAAAGCCCTCTGGCCGTATCCGACCGGCCTCGTCATCGCCACTAAAGCAGGATGGACGCGCCATGGCCCCGGCGTTTGGCAGCACGACGCCAGCCCCGCGCACATCCAACAGGCCATTGAAGGCAGCCTAAAGCGTCTACGCCTCGAGCGCATCGACGTTTATCAGCTTCATGTGCCCGATCCGGCCGTCTCCTTTGATGCCTCCATGGAAACCCTTGCGCAGCTCAAGGAGCAGGGCAAGATCCGCCATGTTGCTCTCTCCAACGTCACGCTCGAGCACATCCATCGCGCGCAAAAAACAGTTCCCATCGTCAGCGTGCAGAACCGATACAGTTTTTCCGATCGCGAGTGGGATTTCGTCGTCGATTACTGCGAGGCCAACGGCATCGCGTTCCTGCCATGGGGGCCTATGGCGCAAGGGCGCAAGGCCAGCGAAGCGGTGGGGAAAATCGCTGCAGCGCGGAACGTCTCAACGGCGGTGGTCTCGCTGGCATGGCTTTTGCGGCGCTCGCCGATGGTGCTGCCGATTCCGGGAACCATCTCGGTGAAGCACCTGGAGGAGAACGTCGGCGCGGCTGTTTTTCGGCTCACCGACGCGGAGTTTGCCGAACTCGGGGCGGTCGTTCCCAAGCCCTACTGGCTGCGCGGCTGAGACCCTGGCGCGCTTCGTGCTGCCTCTGGCCCGTTCGCCTCACGGTGCTTGCGATGCCGCCGGTTGTGCTCCGCGCCACGCATTAGCAGCACCAGCGGAATGTTGGCCAGGAAAAAGATCCCCATCAGATAAAATGCGTCGGAATAGCTCAACAACGCCGCCTGCTGCTGGAGCCGTTGATAGATGAGCCCGCCGGCTTTGTGTGCCGCCGTCACTTTGTCTAAACCCTGATGAGCTAGAAAAGGCGTCAACTGCGCAAACGCCTGCTGGCTCATTGGATTGGAAGCGGTTAGGTGGTCGCCGAGCGTCTGCTGGTGAAACTGCTCGCGACGCGCCACCAGCGTGGTCACAAACGAAATGCCTACACTCGATCCGATGTTGCGCATGGTGTTGTAGAGGCTCGTGCCATAGCTCGTCTCCGCCTTCGGAATCGGGCTCATGGTCAGCGTGGTCAGTGGCACAAAGAGAAACCCCAGGGCAAAGCCCTGCACGATCTGAATCCAAAAAATATCCCAAGTGCCGGAGTCGAGCGTCATCCGCGCATAGCCGAAGAAGCAAAGGCTGGCGAGGGCAAATGCGAAAATCAGCATCCAGCGCGCGTCCCACCCTTTGCCCAGCAGGTACCCCACCAGGGGCATGCAAAGTGCGGTTCCGACTCCACGTGGGCTGTTCCAGATTCCGGCCGTGGTCGCCGTCCAGCCCAGCAGGGTCTGCATAAACAGCGGCAGCAGCACCAGGCTGCCGTACAGAATGAATCCCATCATGGTGGCCAATGTGACACCGGAGGCGAAGGTGCGCGAGCGCAGCAATCCGAAGTGCACAATGGGATCCTTCGCCCGCAGTTCGCGGAACACAAAAGCGGCAAGGCAAATCAGGGCAATTACGCTCAGGGTGCAAATCAGGTTCGATCCGAACCAATCCTTCTCCTGGCCTTTGTCGAGCATGATCTGCAGCGCGCCCATACCCACCGCCAGCATGCCTATGCCCCAGGCATCTATGCCCAGCGACCGGCGCCTGAGGTAGTGCGGGTCGACCACGTACTGCGAGATTAAAAGCAGGCTGAGGATGCCCACCGGCAGGTTGATGAAGAAAACCCAGCGCCACGTCCACGTGTCGGTGATCCAGCCGCCCAGCGTAGGACCCAGGATCGGCGCCGCGATGATTCCCAGGCTCCAAAAAGCCATTGCCTTGCCCTGTTCCCTGCCTGGGAACTCCTCAAGGAGCACAGCCTGCGAGAGCGGCTGCAGCCCGCCGCCGGTTAAGCCCTGCAAAATGCGGAAGACAATCAGCATGGGCAGATTCGGTGCGAGGCCGCACAGCAGGCTCGAAAGCGTAAAACCGGTCACGGCAAGCAGCAGCAGCCTCTTGCGGCCCAGCACGCCCGCCAGCCACCCGGTGATGGGCAGAATGATGGCATTGGCCACCAGGTAGGAGGTCAGCACCCACGTCGCTTCGTCCACGCTCGACGAGAGCGAGCCAGCGATGTGCGGCAGGCTGACATTCACTACCGACGTGTCGAGCAGTTGCATCACGGCGCACGACATCACGGCGATGGCCGTCATCCAGCGGTGCGGGGAAATCGTCTGGCCGTCGAAGGAGGAACGAATCGGCATGGCTCGAGGCTTGTCTGCTCCTGCAAGGGAAGACGCATTCGGCGCGGCGCCTGCCAGGCGGGGAATGGTGAAGTTAGCCACGGTTGGCAAACCTGTGCCGCGAGATCAACAGATTGTCCCGGGCCGCAGTCGAGGATGCGACTCCGTCAGGCAGATAAACGGCGGGAATGCGTTGTGCTCGCATAGCCAAACCTCTGCGCTCTCGCGTCGCCTGTCCGGCGAGAGAGGCCTTCAATCAACCGATAAGAAACTAGTCGAAGATTGACCCCAGTTTACTGCAGTGATGATTGGCACGCTACGCAGCCACGTTATCGCGAAGGCACCGATCGCACGCAGCCCCACCGCGATCGTTGATTCTTCGTTCCTTACCCTCTTGAAGGATTTACTCTAATCTCGAGGCATCATGCTGCTCGAATTTCTTCGCGAACAAGTCCTCCGCGCCAATCAGGAGATCGCCCGTCGCGGCCTCGCGCCCCACACATTTGGGAACGCCAGCGGCGTCGACCGCAGCGGCGACAAGCCGCTCGTGGTTATCAAGCCAAGCGGCGTCGACTATGCCGCTCTGACCCCAGTCGACCTTGTCGTCACCGATCTCGAGGGCAACATCGTCGAGGGCGCGCTGCGTCCTTCGAGCGATCTGGATACGCACACGCTGCTCTATCGCGAATTTCCTCACATCGGAGGCATCGTCCACACGCACTCCGAATTCGCAACCGCCTGGGCTCAGGCCTGCCGCGCTATCCCGTGTTTCGGCACTACCCACGCCGATTACTTTCGCGGTCCGGTTCCTGTCACTGAGCCGCTCACCGCCGAAGAGGTCGCTTCAGACTACGTTGGCAACACCGGTGCGGTGATCGTTCGCTGCTTCCACGCGGGTAAACTCGATCCGGTTGCCGTCCCCGGCGTGTTGGTGGCAGGCCATGCTCCGTTTGCCTGGGGCAGGAATCCCGCCGAGGCTGTGGAGCACGCCGACGTCCTTGAGTACATCGCCCGGCTCGCCTACCGCAGCGTGCTCCTAGGAGCGCCGGAGGCAGGTATTCCCAGCCATGTCTCGGAGTATCACCACCTCCGCAAACATGGCCCGAAGGCCACATACGGACAACGCTGACCTTGAACCAAAGCCAACGCATACTTGGCCAGGCCCCAGCCGTCTGGGCGCGATTTCACACACTCAAATCCTGAAAAGGCCGCTAAACAGAACTCCTTTGTTTTCGGCTAGTTGACCGATAGCTCCTAACGAGCGACTGATCTACTATTTTCCATATGTGGATTCTCTTCTGTGGAGGACAGCTCTTGTTTTTTGCACAAACGATGTGATCTACTTCACCTCAGGTTGACATTTATTGACAATCCAAAGTCCATATCACGCTTGTTCTCAAACGATTGGCCTGAGGCCTCTGGCTTGGAGAAGCATCCCCCCTGCGTGGCAACCGACGTGCATATAAAACGATCAAAGTAGGAAATTCCCGCTCATGGAGACAAGCCTTCTCAACCGCGTGCAAGCCACGCTGCTGGCTCTGGCCACAGCCGCGCTGTTCGTGTTGGCGGTGCTGAATCTCCTCGAGCAGCGCCAGTTTCCGCAGCCCGACGATGGCGTGTGGTGGGGCGAGGCTGCAGGCGGCTTACACGCAGAAAAAGTTCTGCCCGATAAGCCCGGGCAGCGTGCCGGAATTCAGGTGGGAGACCTGCTGACAGGAGTCAGTGACTCGCCTGCCTCAGACGTAACGCCCGTCACGCTGGTCGCCGGCCTGGAACGCGCGCTCTACGCCGCCGGTCCTTACGGCCAGGTCTACTACACCATCACGCGTGACGGCATTCCTCTTGAGACGCCGGTCAAAGTGATCCCCGAACCGTTGGATCGCAGTCTCGAGTTCGGCCTGCGCATCATCGGCCTCATCTATCTCATTATCGGCTTCTACGTCCTTTTCCGCCGCTGGGGCGCCCCCCGCGCGACGCACTTTTACCTCTTCTGCCTGGTTTCTTTTGCGCTCTACGCGCTGAAGTACACCTCCAAACTTGACACTCTGGACTGGATCGTCTTCTGGACGAATGTAGTGGCCGAGGCGCTGCAGCCTGCTCTCTTCCTGCACTTCGCGCTCAGCTTTCCTGAGGAGCGATTCAAGAATCTCCGCCGCCGCTGGCTGTTGCCCCTGATCTACGCGCCCGGCGCGGGAATGCTCGCCCTGTGGCTCTGGTCCATTGGCACGCGCGAGGCCACCAAGCTCCTCCTCGACCGGCTCTACCAGATCGACACGGCTTACGACGCCGTTTTCTACGTATGTGCAGCGCTTCTGTTCCTGCGCAGCTACAGCCGCGCCACCACGCCGTTGCTGCGCCAGCAGTTGAAGTGGGTTACGCGCGGCACACTGCTTGCGGTTCTTCCCTTCACGTTCTTTTACGCAGTCCCCTATCTGCTGCACCTGAATCCGCCGCAGCTGCTCACCAATCTGGCCGGCCTCTCGCTGGTGTTTTTGCCGCTTACGTTCGCCTGGGCCATTGTCCGCTACCGGTTGATGGACACCGACCTGATCTTCAAGCGCGGCGTCGCCTACACACTGGCCACGGCGCTGATCCTCGGCGGATACTTCGGCATCATCGCGCTCATTGCGGAAGTGGTTCACGAGCGGTTGCCAGAAACCATGCGCGAGTGGGCGCTGATTATCGCGATTCTGGTCACGGCCGCCGTCTTCGATCCTCTCAAGCGCCGCATTCAGAGCTGGGTCGACCGCGCCTTCGACCGGCATCGCTACGACTACCGCAGGGCTCTGGTCGAATTCGGCCGCGGCCTCGGCTCCGAGACCGACCTGCAGGCGCTGCTCAATTCCATCGTCGAGCAGCTGCCACGCACGCTCCTGGTGGCACGTGTTGCCATTTTCCTGGCGCAGGACTCCGGAGGGTTGCGTCTTGCGGCCTCGCACGGCTTACCTGATGAAGTCAGCGCCGGGCAAGGCAACCTGGCCCTCGGCTTTCTCAGCTTCGACCGCGCCAAGGACCACTCGCACATCTTTCTTGAAAACGCTCAAGCTGTTTTGCATTTGCCGCCGGACCAGCAGCGCACAGCGGCTCTGCTGGACCTGAACTACTATCTACCCTGCCGGGTTGCTCCGGTGCAGTTGGAGAATGGCGAGGCCGCCAGCCGCACTATCGCCGTCATCGGCCTCGGCCGCACCCTGGGCGGCGACTTTTTGTCGAGCGAAGACGTCGAGCTTCTGGAATCACTGGCCAGCTACATCGGCATCGCCCTGCAGAACGCCAGCCTCTACGCACGCCTGGAAGAAAAGATTGTTGAATTCGAGCGCCTGAAAGAATTCAACGAGAACATCGTCGAGTCCATCAACGTGGGCATCTTCGCCATCGACCTCAACGATCGCATCGAAAGCTGGAACGCGCAGATGGAGGCGATGTACGCCTTCAGCCGCGCCGAAGCGCTCGGCCAGGAACTACGCTCCGTGTTCCCGCTGGAGTTCATTGAGGCGCTGGAAGGTTTCGGCAGCGATCCGGGAGTGCATCACCTCTACAAGTTCCGGCTGACGACGCGCGCCGGCGAGTTGCGCACAGCAAATATCGCCATTGCGCCGTTGCTCTCGCGCAACTTCGTTCCCGTCGGCCGCATCGTCCTGGTCGACGACATCACCGAGCGGGTTACGCTGGAAACGCAGCTAGCTCAGGCGGACAAGCTCACCTCCATCGGCCTGCTCGCCGCCGGCGTCGCCCACGAGATCAACACTCCGCTCGCCGTCATCTCCTCCTACGCGCAGATGCTGGCCAAGCAGTTGCGCGGAGACGCGCGCCTCAGCCCCGTGCTCGACAAGATCACGCAGCAGAGCTTCCGCGCCGCCGAAATCGCCAACGGCCTGCTCAACTTCTCGCGTACTTCCACCACCGAGTTCCGCTCCACCGATCTCAACCAGGTAGTCCGCGACACGCTGTCGCTGCTCGAGCATCAGTTCAAGACAGCGCAGATTCTTATCGATCTCGAGCTCGCCGACGAGCTGCCGCCGATCCACGGCAACCCCGGCAAACTGCAGCAGGTATTCCTCAACCTTTTATTGAACGCCAAGGACGCCATGCCCGGCGGCGGGCGCCTGCGCATTGCCACTCTGGTCAACGGCCACGTTGAAGCCGTCATCTCCGACTCCGGCTCCGGCATCGCGCCTGAACACCTCAAGCGCATTTACGATCCTTTCTTCACCACAAAAAACATGCCTGGTGACCGCCGGGGCACGGGCCTCGGCCTCTCGGTTTCGTACGGCATCATTCAGGAACACGCCGGCAAGATCCATGTCGAAAGTGCAATCGGCGCCGGCACGACCTTTCACCTCGAGTTTCCGCTGTTAAGGAATTCTGTTCATGCCTGAGCCTACTGCTGAGGACACAATGCCCGTGAACGCGCCTGTCTCCGCGTCTGCGACTGACGGCAGTTCACCCGCCGCCTCCATTCTCGTTGTTGACGACGAGGTCGGCATCCAGGAATCGCTCGAGGTGTTGCTGTCGCTCGAGAACTACGCCGTCAAGACCGCGGCCAACGGTGAGGACGGCCTGCGCATGCTCGATCAGTCGAACTTCGACCTCGTCTTGCTCGACCTCGCGTTGCCCGGCCAGAGCGGCATCGAACTTCTGCCTCAATTCAAGGAGCGCCAGCCCGATCTTCCCGTCATCATGATCACCGCGTATGGCACCGTCGACAATGTCGTCGAGGCCATCCACGCCGGCGCGGAAAATTTCATCCAGAAGCCATGGGACAACGAGAAGCTTCTGGCCGACATCCGTTCCGCGGTCGCGCGTCACCGTGCCGAAGAAGAGAATCTTCAACTCAAGCGCACCCTGAAGCAGCGCTACAACTTTGCTAACATAGTGGGCAAAAGCGAGTTGATGTTGCGCGTTTTCGATCTCGTTGCGCAGGTCGCTCCCAGTCGCTCCACAGTTCTCATTCAGGGCGAGAGCGGCACCGGCAAGGAGATTATCGCCAAGGCCATCCACGCGAATTCGCCACGCCGCGACAAGCCATTCGTCCCAATCAACACCGGAGCCATGCCGTCTGAGCTGCTCGAGTCCACGCTCTTCGGGCACGTCAAAGGCGCGTTCACTTCCGCCGTTGCCTCAAAGAAAGGCCTCTTCGAAGTCGCCAACGGCGGCACGCTCTTCCTCGACGAGATCGCCACCATGGGCCTCGACACGCAGTCAAAAATCTTGCGCGTGCTGCAGGACAAGCGCTTCATGCATCTCGGCGGCATTCAGGAGCTTCAGGTGGACGTCCGCATCCTCGCCGCCACGAATGTCGATCTCCGCCAGGCGGTGCGCGACGGTCGCTTCCGCGAGGATCTGTTCTACCGCCTGAACGTCATCACTGTTGATCTGCCGCCGCTCCGCTCCCGCCGCGAGGATATTCCGCTCCTGGCCCAGCACTTCCTCGATTTCTATGCCACTGAGAACAGCTTCGCTCCGCGCAAACTCTCCACCGACGCCATGCGCGCCCTCATCGACTACGACTGGCCGGGCAACGTCCGCGAGCTTGAAAACGCCATCGAGCGCGGCGTGGTGCTCTCCTCCGGCCCGCTCATCGGCGCAGAGCTTCTGCCTGGACAGATCACAGGCCGCAGCTTCCAGGACGCGCTCCTCGAGCACAACCCGAACTCTTCGCTCTTCGACATTCTTGAAGTTATCGAGCGCCGCATCATCATCGAAAAACTCGAGCGCTGCAACTGGAACCAGACCGAAGCCGCCGAGCAGTTCCGCATCCCGCTATCCACCCTGAACCAGAAGATCAAGCGCCTCAACATCGAGATCCGCAAGCGGGGCAGGGAGTAGGATGACAGGGAATCGGGAAGCGGAAGCGTTGCTCCGCTCCCATTTTCCGGTTCGCTAAGCGCTGAAAACTGACAACTACAAACTAAGAACTGCGAATTGTTTATGCTGTACTTCCTCTTCAAATCCGAGCCCAGCGTCTACTCCTTCGACGACTTCCAGCACGAAGGGGAAACCGCGTGGGACGGTGTGACGAATCCGACGGCCGTCAAGAACCTGCGCGAGATGAAGCCGGGAACGAAGTGGATCTTCTACCACACCGGCGACGAACGCACCGCAGTCGGAACGGGTTCGGTTCTTAGCGTTGACGCGGCTGATCCCAAAGTTCCCATTGTGCGCGTCAAGGCCGCGAAACGCCTGAAGCATCCAAAGACGCTCGCCCAAATCAAAGCGGAAAGGCTTTTTGCGCGCTCGCCTCTCCTGCTCATCGGTCGGCTATCGGTCGTTCCGCTCAGCAAAGAGCAGTGGGATTGGTTTACGGGGTGAAGGTGCGGGGCGCAGGGAGCTGCTATCTCCCGTCTTTCTCCAGCCACGCCCTCGTGTTCAGCAACTGCCGCTGATCCAGTGCCCACACCTTGCCCGTCATCTCGTCCGCCGCTCGGCCTTCGCGAGCCGACTTCTCAAACTCGCTGGCCATGGCCTGCATTTTCGCGTCCAGGTCGTCGAGAAAATTCAGCACCAGCGCCTCCGGAATCATGGGCAGCTTGGGCGAACCGAACTCCAGTTTGCCGTGATGCGACAGAATCATATGCAACACCAGCGTGCGCAGCCGGTCGGGGAATCCGGGCAGCCTCGCAATCGTTTTCTCCGTCAGATCGACGCCCATCTGGATATGACCCAACAACACACCCTCCACCGTGTAGTCGAATCCTGTGTCCCAGCTCAGCTCGCGGATCTTCCCGATGTCGTGCAGAATCACGCCCGTAACAAGCAGATCGCGGTCGAGCATCGGGTAGTGCGCGGCTACGCGATCAGCGAGCCCCAGCAAACTCACGACGTGCTCCAGCAAGCCGCCGAGCCACGCATGATGCAGTTGTCGCGCCGCTGGCGCCTCACGAAAAGCCTGCGAGATCGGGGCATCGGTGAGCAACGCATTGAGCAGCCGCTTCAGATCGGGATTGGTTACGCTCGCGATGCTTGCCTCGAGCATCCGCCAAAGCTCGCCCACATCGCGGCTCGTCGCGGGCAGCATGTCCATTTTGTCCGCTTCGCTGTCGAGGGCCTTGCGCAGCTGATCCACTTTCAACTGGGCACGATCGTCGTAGCGCGAGACGCTGCCGCGAACCTTCACCATGTCGCCGCGCTCGAAGTCTTTGGCGATCCGCGGGTCGCCCAGCTCCCACACGCGTCCTTCGATTTGCCCCTTCTTGTCGCCAAGAGTCAGGCTAAGGTACGGTTTGTTCTGTTTAGTGGTGCGCTGCTGCTTGGCAAGGACAAGAAAGAAGCTGTCGAAGAGCTTGCCCTCGTCGAAGCCCATCAGATCGTCAATATAGATGTCTTTCATTCTGCCGAGAAGATTAACGCAATTCTCCGGCTCTGCCAAAGGTGCTGCCCGGAAGCGCGAATCAGGCTGCTCCAAAAACAGTGCGGGCCTGGGTTTCCGTTCCCAGGCCCACACTATTGAATCGACTGAATCTCGAAGTTACTGCGGCGTCGTCGGCTGTGGCTGAGGCTGGTCAGGATGGTCCGCAGGCGCAGGCGCCCCCGGCACAGGAGGAATAGGCGTTGGCTGTGGCGCCGGCTTCGGCTGCGTCTCTTCCTCGCTCTTCTTCTTGTTCGCGATGCGAGTCTTTCCTTCAGTCGCAGTCGACGCCTTTTTCTTCTTCTTCGAAGTATCTCCCGGCGGACCTAAAGGAGCTGACTGCGTCTGCTGGTCGGCTACCTCGGACGCACTCGGCGGTGTTGGCCCGGTCGCACCCGTCTGCCCGCCATTGACGGCTGTTTTCGCCGTCTTGGGCAGGCGTGCTCGGGCGCTGAATCGTGACTTCTGCGTCGGCGCGGTCGGCTCCAGCGGGTTCGCAGGTTGGTCGGTATTCGAGGCCGTCTCTGGCAGCGCGCCCGCATTCTCCGTGGCTGAATTTGCCGTCGCGGAAGGCAGCGTCTCGCGCGGAGCCTGTCCGAAGCGGATCTTTTCTTTCTTGCCGGGCTTCTGGGTGGCTACTTCTTCCTTCTTGCTCCCCTTCTTCTTTTTGTTGGTTGCCTGGGTTGGTGTGGCTGCCGGAGGTGCCGGCCCTGCGCCTGCCTCGTTGGCCGCCGCCGCCGGCGGCGCAGCCGTACCCGATTTCTCCCGGAAGCTGTGGGTGCTCTCGCGGAACCGGGTTCTCTCCACCTTGGCTTTCTTTTTGGGCGCTGGCGGCACATAAGCGCTGAAGCTGATGCTTGAATGCAACTCAGCTGGTGTTGCGCCCGCGTCTACATATCCCTCTTTGATCTTGATGAATGCCTGGTCCCTCATCCGGCTCAGATAATCGCGAATAGCGGGATCCATCAGGCTCATGTAATACGACTGCTCCACGTCCTCCTGCACGTCCTTGTACGGCCGCGGGCCCCCCGGCGTATGCTGCACGACTTTAAGAATGATGTAGCCCTGCCGCGTGAGAATCGGCTCGGTGTATTGGCCTGACTGCAGATCGAACGTCTTGTCCTCAAGTACTTTGGGAAGCTGGCCCCTCTTGTACTGGCCCAGATCGCCACCGGAGGCCGCTGTGGATCCTTCGCTGAAGCTCCGCGCCAGCTGCGCAAAGTCTCCGCCCGCGTGCAGCCGCGCCTCAATGTCGTCCGCCTTTGCTTTGGCCGCCGCCACTTTCGCCGGATCGTCGGATCCCTCCGTCCCGGTGGAAATCAAAATCTCGCCCAGCCGCACGCTCTCCGGCTGTGCATAATCCTGTTTGTGCTCCTCGTAGAACCGCTCCGCCTCGCCGGGCGTCATCTGGATGTGCTCGCCAACCTCCTGCCGCATCACTTCCTCGGTGATGATCTGGTTGCGGATGTTGGCCTTGAAGTCCTCGAAGGAGACGCCCTGGTCTCTGGCCGCCTTCTCCAGATCGTCAATCGAATCCAGGTTGTATTGCTTGCGAATTTCGTCGAGTTTCTTCACCAGTTCCGTCTCGCCGGTGATGTCCAGTTCCTTGCCCTTGGAGAGCCACAGTTGCTGGTCAATCAGATTGCGCAGCAGATCCTTGCGCTGCGCCGCCATCTCCTGCATCGATGCGTGCTGCTCCTGTCCCGCACGGTCCATCTCGGCTTCTGCGCGGTCGTAGTCTGACTTGGTGATGATCTGGTCGTTGACGCGGGCGACGATGTCCTCGACCACCGACCCGCCATAGGGGCTCGCCGGTTCGTTCGCCTGGCCGAGCGCCAGGCTGGGGACCACCAGCAGCGCCGCGCCAAACGCTAACGCCATAAATCCGCGAAAATGCCTGAAATTCATAGAATCGACGTCTGGCCGTGAGCCCGATGACCGCTTTCCTGGTGCCTGGTGCATAGACGCAATTGTAAATGCCGGGAGAGCCAAAACGGAAAGCGGAGGCCCGGGCACGGCAGGCGGACAACCCTCAGGAATTTGCTTTCCCGCGCCCCAAACCACGGTAACCCGGCTACCCGCCCACATGAGCGCGCGTCAAATACAGCGGTGCTATACTTTAGCCGAAGACGGCCTCGCGGCCTCAGTGCGAGCGGTTCTTCCATCTCCCGGCCTTGCCGATAACGGGCAAGGTCAATTTTTATCGAGCGGAAATCCAGCATTGGCCGGATTCGCTCGCGGGCGATGGAAAGTCCGCCCTCTCGAGCCCGCCGCAGGCGCCGTCTGGAGGTTCGGTTTGACCATGAATTCCCGTGCCCGTCGCGCGCTTTTCGCCCTGGGTGTCTTTTTCGCAGTCTGTGCCGTAGCCGGCACCGTGCTCGAGCGCCGCGTAGGCGCCCAATCATCGCAGGACGAGAGCCAGCTCCGCGACAGCCTCAAGGCCTTCACTGACGTTTACGCGATCGTGGAGCAGAACTACGCCGAGCCCCTCACACCGGATAAGGCCGACGATGTCATCTACGACGGCGCCATCCCCGGCATGTTGCAGGTTCTTGACCCGCACTCGCACTTTTACGATCCCAAGGCATATGCCCGCCTGCGCGAAGACCAACGCGGCCACTACTACGGCGTCGGCATGGTGATTCAGCAGCAGAACGGCAACGACGGCAAGAGCAATGTCTACGTCGTTACTCCATACGAGGACACGCCCTCGTTCCGCGCGGGCATTCATCCGGGCGATCAAGTTGCTGCGGTCGACGGGAAGTCCACTGACGGCTGGTCGTCAGACCAGGTTGCGAAAGCGTTGAAGGGTCCCAAGGGCACCCACGTCCAGGTCACGATGGTTCGTTACGGCCAGGCCAAGCCGCTGGTCTTCGATCTCATTCGCGACGAGATTCCGCATCCCTCCATCGATCTCAAGTTCGAGATTCGACCCGGCATCGGATACATTCATCTGTCCCAGTTCCAGGAAACCACAGGTCAGGAGATGGACGAGGCCATCGACAGCTTCGGCGACCTCAAGGGCCTGGTGCTCGATCTGCGCGAAAATCCGGGCGGCCTCCTAAGCCAGGCCGTGGATGTCTGTGACCACCTGCTTGCCAAGGGCCAGAACATCGTCTCGCAGCGTGGACGCGCCTACTCCGATCAGAACTACGTCGCCACGCACGGCAACGACGGCAAGACCTTCCCGATCGTCGTGCTGGTCAACCGAGACACCGCCTCGGCGGCCGAGATCGTCTCCGGCGCGTTGCAGGACCACGATCGCGCCCTCATCGTGGGCGAGACCACCTTCGGCAAGGGCCTGGTGCAGACCGTCTACAACCTCAGTGAAGACTCCGGCCTCGCCTTGACTACTTATCACTACTACACGCCGTCTGGACGCCTCATCCAGCGCAATTACGCTGGCGTCTCGCTCTACGACTATTACAACCACGCCGGCGGCGGCCCCACGCCCTCCGACTCCTCCAGCCGCGAGGTGAAGCTGACTGACTCCGGCCGCACAGTCTACGGAGGCGGCGGCATCACGCCCGACGAGAAAATCGAGCCGCCCACGACGAACCGCTTCGAGGACGAATTGGTTTACAAAGACGTCTTCTTCCACTTCGCGCCGGTCTACGTGGCCACGCATTCCATCGACAAAAGTTTCCAGGTTGACGCCACAGTCCTCAACGACTTCAAGAAATTCCTCACTAGTCAGGATGTCGACTGGACGGACGGCGATATTGATGGCGTCTCCGACTGGATCAAAGCGCAAATCAAGAAAGACATCTTCACCATTCAGTTCGGCCAGCTGATCGGCTTGCGCGTCATCGCCGATTATGACCCGATGGTTCAGAAGGCGCTTACCTACATGCCCGAAGCCCAGGCACTTGAAGATAGCGCGCACAAGGTATTGGCGGAAAAGGCTCAAGCCCGCACCGAGCCGAGCACGGGCGGCGCGGCCCAGCCTTGAGTTCCGTTCACCGTTTCAGGCAATGCAAAAGGCCATCCCTGAGGGATGGCCTTTGTTGTTGTTGACGCGCTTAAGCGCGCCAGTTTGGCCCGGAGCACACCGACACTCTTCCTGAGCCGGGTTCCTTAGCGGCAGCACGAATCAAGCGCTTGCGCCAATCGCTACTTCGGCGGCGGTGGCGGCGAGAAGATTTCGCGCTTGCGTCCCGGTTCTGGTTTCGGCTTTGGCTTGGGTGCCTTCTTGACTTCTTTCTTACCCCTATCTTTGTTTCCCATGTATGCAAGCATGACACAGAAGGTCCGGGCGTGAAAAGGGCCAATGCGCTTGCCTGCGCCCGTTATTCTGAAAGAACCATGACCAGATCAGTGAGGCCTCTTCGCCGCGTCGCCGTCTTTTGCGGATCGGCCTTCGGGAACAACTCGGCATTCCGCTCCGAGGCAACAGCTCTCGGCACCGCCATCGCTCAAGCAGGCCTTGGCTTGGTTTATGGCGGAGCCTGTCGCGGGCTGATGGGCGCCGTGGCTGACGCGGCGCTGGCCGCTGGCGGCGAAGTGATTGGCGTGCTGCCTGAGGCGCTCAGTGGCCGCGAGATTGCTCACAACGGCCTAACCTCGCTCGAACTCGTATCCACGATGCACGAGCGCAAGGCGCGCATTCATGAGCTCTCCGATGCCATCCTCGCGCTGCCCGGCGGCTACGGAACACTCGACGAATTGCTCGAGGCTATCACCTGGGCGCAGATCGGCCTCCACGCGAAGCCGTGCATCCTGATTAATACGCTCGATTATTGGAACGGGCTGCTCGCCTTCCTCGACACGGCAGTCGCTGCCGGATTCATCGAAGCAAGGAATCTCACCCTCGTCCGCGTAGCCGCCAATGCCGCCGATGCGATTGCCCTGGCCATGAACCACGCATGAACCGCACATCCTCCGCCGCGTTCGGCGGTATCATGCCGTTATGTCGACAAAGCTTCGTTTCGGCGTGCTAAGCACCGCCAATATCGGCCTGAAAAAAGTGATCCCCGCCATGCAGCAGGGCGAGCTCACCACCGTTACCGCCATTGCTTCGCGCGATTTGGCCAAGGCCACCGAGGCGGCCACGAAACTCGGCATTCCCGCGGCCTACGGCTCTTATGAGGAACTGCTCGCCGATCCAAACATCGACGCCATCTACAATCCGCTGCCCAATCAGCTCCACGTCCCGTGGACGACGAAGGCAGCCGAAGCCGGCAAGCACGTGCTCTGCGAAAAGCCCCTGAGCATAACCGTGGCCGAGGCCAAAACGCTGCTCGACGTGCGCTCCCGCACCGGCGTCAAAATCTGCGAGGCCTTCATGATCCGAAGCGCGCCGCAGTGGCTGCGCGTGCGCCAGCTTCTCGACGAAGACCGCATCGGCGAAGTCCGCGCGGTCAATGCGCACTTCAGCTACTTCAATGTGGACGCGGCGAACATCCGCAACCAGATTGAGACGGGCGGCGGCGCCGTGTACGACATCGGCTGCTACTGCATTCAAGCCTCGCGGTTTGTCTTCGGCCAGGAGCCGCGGCGCGTGGTTGCGCTTGTCGATCGCGATGCGCAGATGGGCACCGACCGGCTGAGTTCGGCGATTCTGGACTTCGGCTCCGGCCAGGCAATCTTTACCTGCAGCACACAGCAGAGCCCGTTTCAGCGTGTCGAAATTCTGGGCACGCGCGGCCGCATCGAAATTGAGATTCCCTTCAACGCACCCAACGACCGGCCTACACGGCTTTTCATCGACGCGACCGGTGACCTCAGCTTCAGCGGAATCACGATGGAAAGCTTCCCCGCAGCCGATCAGTACACGCTGCAGGGCGACGCCTTCGCGAGAGCCGTCCTTGAGAACACCCAAGTTCCTGTGCCGCTCGAAGACTCGATCGGCAACATGGCCGTCATCGAAGCCATCTTCCGCTCGGGAAAGTCGGGCCAATGGGAGCAACCAGAGCAATAGGAGTTTTCGTTCGCTAATCGGGCCGTGCGCTGGTTTCCGAGTCGTCGCGCAGGCTAGGCGGCAGCCGCGCACGCGCGCAGATCGCGGGTGAGCGCATCGATGCGAGCTGGTTCGCTGTCCCAGGCAAACATGAAGCGTGCTGCACCGCCGATGAAGGTGTAGAAGCTCCATCCGCGCGCGCGAAGTTCGGTGAGCACTTTCTCCGGCGCCTCAACAAACACCGCGTTGGCCTCCACGGGCTGTGCCAGCCGCACGCCGGGAATTCCGGCAATCCGCGAAGCAAACTGCTGCGCGCAGCGATTGGCGTGCTCGGCGTTACGGAGCCACGCGCCGCTCTCCAGCATGCCCACCCACGGTGCCGAAAGAAATCGCATCTTCGACGCCAGTTGCCCTGCCTGCTTGCAGCGGTAGTCGAAATCCGTCGCCAACGCGCGATCAAAGAACAGGACAGCTTCTCCCATCGCCATGCCATTCTTGGCTCCGCCAAAGCACAATACATCCACGCCGCTCTTCCAGCTCATCTCCGCCGGCGAGCAGCCTAGGCTGGCGCAGGCGTTGGCAAAACGCGCCCCGTCCATGTGCAGCGAAAGCCCGCGCTTGCGGCATTCCTTTGCGATCGCGCGCAACTCGGCGAGCGTGTAGACGCGGCCCGTCTCAGTGGATTGCGTGATCGATACTACGCGCGGCTTGGGATAGTGAATGTCACTGCGCTTGGTTGCCAGCTCGCGAATCGCATCCGGCGTGAGCTTTCCTTCCGGGCTGGAGGCGACCAGCAATTTCGAACCGTTCGAAAAGAACTCGGGTGCGCCGCATTCGTCCGTTTCCACGTGCGACTGATCGGAGCAGATGACGCTGTGATAGGACTGGCAGAGCGACGCCAGCGCCAGCGAATTGGCCGCGGTGCCGTTAAACACGAAGTACACCTCGCACTCGGTCTCGAACAAGTTGCGAAATGCGTCCGATGCTTTGGCGGTCCAGGGATCGTCGCCGTAGGAGGTAGCGTGACCGCGATTGGCCGCCTCCATCGCAGCCCAAGCCTCAGGGCAAATTCCCGCGTAGTTGTCACTGCCAAACTGCTGCTGCAAGTCTTTGCTTTCAATTTCCGCCATGGCACAATTCTCGCTCATTCAGGACGCAGTGCGTCCCGGAGACACTCTTAGATTCTCGGTGGATTCGCTGAGTTGGAGCAGGCGGTCGAGAAATTGGAGGCGCGGGCCGGGATCGAACCGGCGCATAAAGGTTTTGCAGACCTCTCCCTTACCACTTGGGTACCGCGCCTTGGGCTGCCTGCCTCACGGGTTGCGGATCGTCTCATTCCACTCTTCACCCGGTTCATATCCGCCGGAGAAATGCAGAATGGAGCGGGAGACGAGACTTGAACTCGCGACCCTCGCCTTGGCAAGGCGATGCTCTACCACTGAGCTACTCCCGCTTAACGCAGTTTCGAGTATACCGGGCTGCTGAAACCGGGTCAAACCGGTTTGGTGTGCCGAAAAGTCCTTTTCAACGATAGATTTCTGGCGCTCTGCAACGCGAGACTCCCTTCCGAGCGTGCACCCCGCGGACGTTTGACCCGCCCCGCAAATTCCCGTAGACTTAGAGATTGCGAGGGATGCAGCTCGATCTGCCCTCTACCCCGCATCATTTTTCCTGAAGTCAGGACCACCCCTGCAATTCAGGCTTTGGAGATGGAAGCACAATCATGGCAAACCACGTATCGGCGCTCAAGCGCGCCCGCCAGACCGTAACCCGCACTGAAGTGAATCGCGCCAACCGCAGCCGCGTACGTTCGAGCCTCCGCTCCCTGCGCGAAGCTCTGGCCAAGGGCAACGTGAAAGAAGCACAGGCGCAGTACCGGGCGACAGTTTCAGCCCTCGACAAGAGCGTGCAAAAAGGCGTCCTGCACTCAAACACCGTTTCCCGCTACAAGAGCCGCTTGAACACGCGCCTCAAAGCACTGGCAACCGCCAAGACAAAGTAGCGCCGCGACAACAATCAAACCTGTAGATCGGAATCAGCCGGGAGCAATCCCGGCTGTTGTTTTTGGCGACGAGTTGGTTCACGGACCGTTGCGCAGCAATGGCTTAAGCACGGGAAAGAGTGTGCCGGCGATGATCGCGGAGCCTTTGGCAGTGGGATGGATGCCATCGCCCTGAATCGTGCCCGGAACGTGGATCAGGCCCTTATAGAGCATGGGCACGAACACTACGTGGTGTTTTGCCGCCAGATCGCGAAAGATCTTGTCGAACGACCGGATGTAGTCGGGTCCATAATCCGGCGGAAGCGTGATACCGGCGAGCAGGATCTTCACATGAGCCTTCTCCAGGCCCGCTAGCACCTGGTCGAGATTGCTGCGCGTCTGGTCAACGGGCAGTCCGCGTAGCCCGTCATTTCCGCCAAACTCCACGATCACGATGGCAGGGCGCAGGCGAAGCACGTAGGGTAGGCCGTCAAGCGCATCCTTGGTGGTAGCGCCGCTTGTGCCCTGGTTGATGACTTTGTAGGTGTAGCCTCGCTCGTCGAGCAGCTTTTGCAGGAAATCGGGATAAGCCTCGCCATCGCGCAGGCCCAGCCCCGCGGTGATGCTGTCGCCATAGCAAACGAGAACTGGCCGGTCGGCGGCAGAGAGCAGCCCTGCCGGCCACGACAGCAGGCAACATGCAACAAGAACCGCGCGCTGAACGTCCACGTATTAAGTGTAGCTGCGCGAGAGTATGCAGTGGGCCGGAACTGCGATGACCGGCCATTTACACTTCGAATGACGGGAGAGCGAGTTGATTCAAGTCAAGAACGCGAAGAAATGGATCCAGAACGGCGCGCGGCGGGTGGAGATATTGCAGGGCATATCCCTGGACATTCCCGCTGGACAGTTTGTCGCCATCGTAGGCGCGAGTGGAAGCGGCAAGAGCACCCTGCTCGGGCTGCTTGCCGGTCTCGATTCCCCCAGCGAAGGAGAGATCTGGCTCGACGGAGTCCCGATCCACAATCTGGCGGAGACCGAGTTGGCAACGGTGCGCGGACGCAAAATCGGTTTCGTCTTTCAGTCGTATCAATTGATCCAAACGCTCACCGCTCTTGAAAACGTTTTGCTCCCTTACGAGCTCAACCTGGAAGGCAGCGGCGTGGCGCAGGCACGCCGCTTGCTTGACGAGGTCGGCCTGAAGGAGCGTGTGGATCACTATCCCGTGCAGCTTTCCGGCGGCGAACAGCAGCGCGTGGCGTTAGCGCGGGCCTTTGTTGTGGAGCCGCCCATTGTGATGGCCGATGAGCCGACGGGAAACCTGGATTCAGCGAACGGGCTTTTGGTGTTGGATTTGCTGCTGGAGAGAAACAAGAAGGCGGGAACCACACTGGTGCTCGTCACGCACGACCCTGAGGTGGCCAGCCGCGCCGACCGCCGGATCGTGCTCAAGGACGGGCTTATCGTTGAAGATTCCAAGCCGTGTCCATTTCCATCCAGCTCTGAATCTGCGCAAGGAGAACAATGGCCAGGCGCGCGTTAAGCTGGAAGCGCGCCGCAGCCATCGGCTGGCGCGATCTGAAGTCCGCTCCCGGCAAGTTCGGTTTTGTCGTGCTGTCGGTCGCTGTCGGCGTGGCAGCGCTGGTGGGGGTCCGCGGGTTGAGCGACAGCTTCCGGCAAACTTTGAATACGGAGGCACGTTCGCTGCTGGCTGGCGATCTGAGCGCGCGGCTGCTTCGCTCGCCGACGCCCGAGGAACTCAGCAAGATCGCGGCAATTGAGGTCCAAAGCGGCGGCACAATTCGCTCCACGTGGGTCACTGAAACCGTCTCGATGGTGTCGGTGGCGACGGATCCCGTGCCTTTGCTGGTCTCGCTCAAGGCTGTCGATCCAGCCGAGTATCCCTTCTACGGAACGGCGGAATTGGATCCAGAGATGCCGCTGCAGCGCGCTTTGCAGGGCGACTCGGCCGTCGTGGCCGATGAGTTTCTCATCCGCCTTAATGCACACGTCGGCGACACGCTGCGCCTCGGCGGCAGAGATTTTCGCATCTCTGCTGTGCTGAAGCAGGAGCCCGATCGCATTACCGCGGGCATGGGACTGGGCCCGCGCGTGATGATCTCGGAGTCGGCAATGGCGACGACCGGATTGCTGGCGCCAGGCAGCCGCGCCAGCCGGCGCTTGCTCGTCAAGCTCCCTGACGCGCCGCCGAAAGGCGTCACCGTGGACGCCGAAACCGCTGCAATTCGCGCGCAACTCGAGGCGGCGCTGCCTGACGCGCAAGTCATGGACTACCGCGAGGGCAACCCCGCGCTTACCCGCGGCCTCGACAATGCGACCTCTATCCTGAGCCTCATTTGCCTGGTGGCGATGGTTCTCGGCGCAATCGGCGTGGCCATGGCCATGCACGCGCATCTCGAGCAGCGCATGGACATGCTGGCGATCCTCAAAGCGATCGGCGCGGATTCCTCCGACCTGCTGCGGATATTTCTGTTGCAGACGCTCGGCCTCGGCCTTGCCGGCGGATTGCTGGGCGTAGCTGCGGGCGTGGCCGTGATGGCCGCGCTCCCCGCGGCCTTCGGCCAGTTGCTTCCCGTCCATGTGATCCTTCAATTCCCCTGGCAGTCGGCGCTGGCGGGGCTAGGAACTGGCTTGCTTACAACTCTTCTTTTTTGTCTGCCGCCGCTTCTCGATGTGCGCGCCGTGCGGCCGGTGCTGGTGCTGCGCAGGTTGGTAGAACAGGGTCCTTCAGACATTGCTGGCTGGCTTGCGCGTTGGTGGGCACGGCGCTTACAACTCGGCATTGCGGCGGTGGTGATCGCCGCCTTGGCTGCCATCGCCTGGGCGCTTTCCGATTCGCCCAAAGTGGGCGCGTGGTTTGCTCTGCTATTCACCGTCACGCTGGTAGTTCTACTTGTGTTGGCGGCGGGGGCACTTTGGTTTCTCAGGTTTTTCCTGAACCGCACCCGTCTCCACCTGCCTTCCTCATTGCGCCATGGTCTTTCCAATCTTTACCGCCCTGGCAATCAATCTGCCGCAGTGCTGGCGGCGCTGGGCACGGGAGTCATGCTCATCCTGTCGGTGTATCTCATGCAGAAGGACCTTTTGACCGATTTGCGCGAAACCGCTTCGCCCAAGCTGCCCAATGTCTTCCTCGTCGATGTGCGAAGCGGTGAAGTCGACGGCGTCAAAGCGTTCTTCGCGCATCAGGCGGGCGTCAGCCAGCAACTCAGCATGATTCCTGTGGTCATCGGCCGGTTTATCTCCATCAACGGCCAGCCAGTAGAGCAAATGAAAAGCCAGCACTATCCGATTCGCATGCTGGAAAGCGCCGAGTTGACGTGGGCCGATGCGCCGCCCGAGGGCGATAAGGTGACCGCGGGCACATGGTGGACCAGCACCAGCGCAGCCGAGATCGCGGTTAGTGACGGCATAGCGCAGCGCCTGCACGTTGGCGTGGGATCTGCTGTTGAGTTGGAGACCGGCGGAACAACGCGCACACTCAAAGTCGTCGCTATCTATCGCGCCGACGGGCAACACCTGGGAGCGCGCGTGCAGTTTGTTCTGCCTTCGGGACTCATCTGCGACCAGCCGTCCACCTGGTACGGTGGCGCTCACATCGATCCCAAACACGTGGCCGCAATGGAGCGTGCCTTCTTTACGGCCTATCCGACCATCACCGTGATCAACGTCGCCGATGTCATACAGCGAATTGAGAGTGTCGTCGATCAGATTACCTTTGTTATTCGGCTGCTTGCCGGCTTCTCGATTCTCGCCGGCCTCACGATTCTCGCTTCGAGCATCGCCAGCACGCGCTTTCGGCGCATGCAGGAAGCGGTCGTGCTCAAAACTCTTGGCGCCACGCGGATGCGCATTGTGGGCACCTTCAGTGTGGAGTTCAGCGTTCTAGGTTTGCTGGCCGGCTCGGTCGGTGTAGTCTTTGCCAACCTGCTCACGCGCGTGCTTCTGCACCGTCTCGATGTGGGCTTTCATATTGCGTGGGGCGCAACGTTGATCGCGCTTGCCGGGACAGCTGTGCTGGCCGCGGCCACGGGCTGGATCGCCAGCTACCGCATTCTCGGACTGAGGCCTCTTCAAGTCCTTCGCGAAGAATAGAAGAATTCGGAAATGGAAAGTGCGGCGCCTGACGGACCGAGATTGATCTTCATCTACAGATCGCCAGGAACCGGCAAATTGACCACTCGCGGGAATCTTCGTAACATGAAGGAGTTGGCTTTGCGTGCCCAGCTAAGGGCGCCAGGCTGATCGGTTGCAAGACGAGCCGCCACGCCCGCTTGTTGCCCCCTCGTTCAATGGTAGGACAGCTGACTCTGGATCAGCATATCGGGGTTCGAATCCCTGGGGGGCAGCCAACTAAATGAATAACTTACACGTAAACCTGTAGAGCTATATGTTCTGTGTCACCGCTGTGTCACTATTCCTCAAACAGCCAGTTGCCCGAAGGAAAAGCCTTAGTCTGGCTTCGTTTCAGGATGAGCTGGACGTTAATGATCGATGCCTGCCGAAACACATTGGTGTTTCTTCTTAACCATCCATTTCTGGTAGTTTGGTTGGTCTTGCGCTTGGAGGTAGGCATATGCGACAAGTCCTGACTGAACACACAGGTGGGCCCATCATTAAGAACAAGACGTCCTTCTTTTTTGGTGACTACGAAGGATTCCGTCAAGTCGAGGGTGATACTCAGACCGGTCAGGTACCGACACTCGCGGAAGAGCAAAGCGTGGCTACCGGGACAGGCTTTGATCTGACCGACATCGGTGGCCCCGTGATACCCAAGACAGATTTCAGCGCTACCGGTTTGAAGTTATTCAACTTCTATCCCAAGCCGACAACTAGCAATACAACAGGCCCCAATTACACCAATTCACCACGCAGGACCCAATACGGCACGACTCTTGACGGTCGTGTCGACGAACATTTCAACGACGTCAACAACCTGTGGGGGCGGTATTCCTACAATGACTTCACTACAGTTACCCCCCGTTGCTACCTTCGGTGAACGGTGTTAATCCTGGCAGCGCATACGGTAACGGCTTTTCGTTCCCCGGTCAATCCAGGGAGCGGCAGCAGGGAGTCGCGATTGTGTATGCTCGCACCTTGACACAGAACATGGTTCTTGAACTGAAGATGGGGTACATGCGTAGCGCGATCGACTCCGGTGCTTTGAATTCAAGTTCCAGCCTCTCCTCGTCCTTGAGATTCTCGGGCGTCGCTGTGGCAGGAGACTCCGACACGGCGGGCATTCCGATGATCCTGGGTCAAGCTAACGTATTTGACGAAAATCCCGGAGACTCGGATGGGGAGGGCGCGGCCTACAGCGGCCTCGGCGATGCGGGATATCTGCCGCTATTGCAGTACGACAATAGCTTCCAATACGTCGGCTCGCTTAGCTCGGCACATAAGGAGCATTCCTTCAAATTCGGCGGAGGCTTTATTCGCCGCCAGGCAAAGATAGGCCAAAGCCCGGCGGGTAGGGGCGCGTTCGGATTTGGTAACACCGCCTCGGCTTCCTTTTGCGGGGATTCAACTGGCTGCACGGGGAAATACCTTGGTGACCTGGTCCTCGGCGACGCGCAGTGATTTTATCGCGCGAACCGACTATTCGCGCCTGACCTGGAAACCTGGGAGCCCAGCGGATATGCCATGGACGATTGGCATGTCCTTCACTGGTTGACCTTGAATCTGGGCGTGCGCTATGGCATTTTCACACCCTTCACCGAACCCCATGGACACATCTCGAACTTCGATCCTGCGACGGAGCTGATTGTCTCACCCGGTTTGACTGGACCGAATCATAGCGCTGCTACTGCGGGAGTTGCTACGGATTACCAAGGATTCGAACCTCACTTTGGCTTTGCGGCCACGGTTCATCCGGGGACAGTCGTTCGTGGCGGCTTCGACATGACGTACTTCCCAATGAACTATGCTTCCGCCGCGACGCTAGGCAATGCTCCGTTTAGCTACACCGGGTTCTGCGGAGTAGCGGGCAATGCCGTTGGCGGTGCGCTTTGCGCAGGCAATTCGCAAGGCTATGCCGTACTCTCGAATCCGGTGCCAATGCCGGTCCTGCAAACGTCTCTGGCAACCAACACTGCCAACTATCCAAACGAAGGAGTTCTGGAGGGAACGGCAGCCAATTACAAGACCAGTTATTTAGAACAATACAGCCTTCAAATTCAACAGGACTTGAAGGGTAATGTCATCACCGTGGGATACATTGGCAACCTGGGCCGTCACATGTTCACCAATAAGGAGAATTTCAACCAGCAGCCCACCTCAACAACTCCGGGTCCATATGCCAATCTCTATGGAAACGCGATTATTGACGTGATCTCCACCGAAGCGATCCAGAGGTACAACGCCTTGCAATTGGTCCTGGAACGGCGCCTGGCCCATGGTCTCGCGGCAAACGCAAGCTATACTTGGGCCCATAATATTTCGAGTGCAGCCGCGCAAGAGGACGCTTCATCTGTTTTCGGCGACTGTGTTCAAGGTCCTTGCATTGAAGACTCTCCTTCGGGTCCAAAAACAGTCAAGAACGGCAATGCCTACGACCTGGGCGACAGCGATCTGGACAACCGTCAGGAGATTTCGGTCGCAATCGACTATGACATTCCAGTGAGCGGGAATATAAAGGGACTCGCCGGGGGTATTTTCAAGAACTGGACCGCAAACCTGTCTGGAAGCTGGCTCAGCGGCAACCCATTCACAATTCTCGAAGGCTCGAATATAGCCGGCATTCCGGGTATCAACGGCCGGCCCGACAGCGTCGGTAATCCGAAGCTTTCCAACCCCAGTCCGACACACGGTTGGTACAACATTAATGCGCTCCATGCGCAGGCCCCAGGCACACTTGGCGATGCAGGACGCAACCAGGTGTACGGGCCTCCTCAACGGGCCTTCAACTTCTCGATCTTCAAGACATTTCCTATCGTCGAGAACATAAAGCTCCAATTCAGGGCTGAAGCTTTCAACATTTCCAACACGCCAAACTTCACAGCTCCAGGCTCGACGATTAGTTTCGACTCGACTGGTAAACCGTTAGCCAGTACCGACAATTACAGCTCAGGTACCAACGCGTTCATCACTCCACGCGAGTATCAGTTCCCGCTGAAGCTGCTGTTCTGATACCAGAGTTGTTCTCGCAGCGGGACACAAAACCTGTTGAAAACTTCAAGGCTGCTTGCATCGCAATGCAAGCAGCCTTGATGTAGATTGCAACTCGCCTCATCTGCGAACATCGTCTCGTTGAGAATCAGTTGTCAGCTTGCCTGCTGCAGTGTTTACGTCGCAAGGCTTGCTGCCGCAGAGCGCGCCGGCGATTCCTTTGCCCTCGATTATGGTGTAGATGCGGTCGACGGCAGGCAGCTTAATCGTCTCTTTCGCGCCGGACGGCCAGTGAATCTCGACAGAACCAGCGTCGGTGGCGTCGCCCAAGCCGAAGTGGAGACGGCGATCATTGGCGGAGATGTAGCTTCCGCTGGCAAGTACATCCTGGCGTTGGCGCATGCCGTTAGCTGTCAGATACGCAGTGGCGCATGTGGCGTCACGAGGGCCTTTAGGACCACCCACAAGCTTTATCTCAACCCAGTGATGATGGTCGGGGTTCACATTGCGTAGCAATACAGGCGGCCCGTCGACGGGGTTAATAACCACGTCGATCTTGCCATCGTTGAACAAGTCGCCGAAGGCCGCGCCGCGCGCCGGAATCACGTCCGCCAGCCCCGAACCTACGACCGGAGGAACGTATTGGAATTTGCGTCCCTTGCCACTTGGATCGGGCACGTTGCGAAAGAGCAGCGGTCGCTCGGCGAAAGTAGTGCCCCAGTCGTGCTGATCGACCTGCGGGTAAACGTGGCCGTTGACCATGAACAAATCTGGCCAGCCATCGTTGTCATAGTCGATAAAACCGTCGCCCCAGCCGACGAATGGGATGGTAATTTGGGCAACGCCCGCTTTGTTGCTCACGTCGGAAAAGCTGGCGTCACCGTCATTGTGGTAGAGCACCTTGTAGTCGTCACCAAAGTCGGTGACGAAAAAGTCGATCAGGCCGTTGTTCTCGTAATCGCCGGCGGCAATGCCCATGGACGCGATCTCGCGCCCGTCTGCGTTCAACGCAAATCCGGACAGATAGCTGTCGTCTTCAAAGGTTCCGTTGCCCTTATTGATGTAGAGAAAGTTCGGTTCCGAGTCATTCCCCACAACCAGGTCGGGTCTGCCGTTTCCGCTGAGAGAAACAAAAATTGAAGTGAGTCCATAGTATCGATCCTTGTCCTCGACGCCAGCTTTTACGGTGACATCAGTAAAGGTTCCATCGCCGTTGTTATGAAAGAGATGGTCGGGCTCGCCCGCCAGACCTCGCGGGCCGCAATTCACTGCAACTCCGCGATATTGGCAGTATGCGTAGCCCACACTCTTGCTGCCGCCGATGGGGAGGTTGTCGCGGTCGAAGTGTACGTACCCGGTGACATAGAGGTCCAGCAATCCATCGCCATCGTAGTCTCCCCACGCCGATCCGGTTGACCAGTTGCCTGATTGAACGCCGGCTTTTTCGGCGACATCGGTGAACGTTCCGTTGTGATTGTTGTGATAGAGCCGGTTTTTTCCGTAGTTGCCTACGAACAGATCGGGCCAACCATCGTTGTCGTAGTCGGCCACCGAGCACCCGTAGCCCCAACGATCGTTGGTTACGCCTGCTTTGGCACTCACATCGGTGAACGTTCCGTCGTGGTTGTTGTGGAACAAGGCTGCGTGGGGTGGCTCCTCTTTGCCGTCAAGCGCATCGAATGTTGAGCCGTTGACGAGGTAGATGTCGAGCCAGCCATCGTTGTCGTAGTCGATAAGGCAAACACCTGAGCCGTTCGTCTCGACAATGAAATTCTTCTGAGGCACGCCCATTTTGTGATGCCAACCCGCAAGGCCCGCTTGCTTTGTAATGTCTTCGAAGATTGCCGGGCCCTTGTCGACGAATCCGCCGGCAGTAATGGGACGTTTCTGCGCGTCATACACCGGTGCCGCGGACATGCCGGAGGCGATGCCGCCCATGCCGCCTTGCTGTGCGCGGCATTCGACGGCATAAATGGAAGCCACGCATAGAACGCTGAAAAGTAGACCGCGAGTCCGCAGCAAAATGAGCCCCCCTTCAAAAGTGTAGTTCATCGATTGATCGCTAACGGCTCTCGGGATGCCAGCCGTGCTCAGAGCTCTGTTACAGAAAGCGGAGATGACGAGGCGCAAGTGGGTTTGCTGCGCCGTTTCCGCAGATCCGGGGCGCACTTGAGAGTTGACTTCGGATCGGCATTCGTCGCGAATACGCGGACGCGGTGAAGGGCACGAAATGTCGTTGGCCTATGCCTGCCTCTGACGATTCTCTCTGAGAAGTTGGAGTGCCAAGTCAGGGAGGAATTGATCGATCGATTTCATACCTATCGGGTTCTCCAGAACAAGGAGCCCACTGCTCGCAATCTTGTTGAAGGGGCAAACAGCGGGCCGGATCGGTTGTTTGTTCAGGTTGTGCGGTTCAGAGTTTGGCGGGATAAGAACGTCAAAACAGCTGAGAGCTCGGGTCTTTTGTTGGTGAATGTATCTCCTTCCAGAGGAGAGGCGCCGAAGAGCCATGGGCGGGTCGAGCCCGCAACCCTTAGCCGGCGCAGTGTCGAGGCGGTCAAACCTTTCAATTCTCTCGCCGGAATTCACGGAAGCCAGCCAATTAGAATCGGCAACTTCCGAACCACTCTCTCGCAAACGATTCTGTCCGGATTGTCCAGACGCTCCGAATATCAGCCTTGGGGCAGCGTGTTTTGCATCTGCCAATAGAGCGCGTAGCGCTGATCGCGAATCTGGCACATGGGGCTCAGATCGAAATGCTGGTTTTCGGCGGCGGCAGTGAAACGCAGATCGGATTTTGATTCGATCCTGACCCATTGGTCTGGTTGGGCAGCTGAACCGACAGATGCTTTTGGCAACGGATCGGGCTTGGGCAGATTCTTTGGGACGGTTTCGCCGCTGTGAATCACGCGCAGGGGGCCGTCAGCGGGTGCGGCGCCGAGATTGGCGGCCAGTGCGAAAGGGCCGTAGAGCACGGATGTGACGGAGTCATCGCCGGCCAGCGGCTCGTGGCGCAGCTGCATGGGCAGGTTGACCGTGATGGTATCGCCGTCCTCCCAGACTCTGTGGATAGCCAGATACGATCCGGGATCGGCGACAGCTTCGAGCGGACGGCCATTGATTTCTACTGCAGCGTCCGAGGTCGTCCAGCCGGGAATGCGCACATGGATGGTGCGGGCGGCGGGACGCGAGGATTTGATTTTCAGCGAGGTGCCTTGCTCCTGCGGGAACTGCGTGACCTGCTCGACGACGAGGCCTTCTTCTTTCCAATCGAGCGTGGAGGCAATGAACTGATTGACGTAAAGATCGCCGCCGCGACGGAAAAAGATGGTGTCAGCGAATTTGGCGAACTCTTCCGCGCCCGTCCCGGTGCAGCACCAGAATGATTCTTCCGGGGAGTTGTACGCGCGCCAGTATCCGGCGGCGAGCGGGAAGAAGTACTGCTTGAGGCCATCGGCATTCTGCGTGCCGAGCCGGCAGTTGAAGAGAGCACGCTCGTAAGCATCCATCCAGCGGGCATCACCGGTCCAGCCGAAGACCAGACGCTCCAGCTTCATCAGGTTGTAGGCCACGCAGCACTCCGCATTCGTCCAGGCCAGTGTGCCTTTGAGCTGGCCGGGAGGCGTCTTCCAGTGCTCGTCGATGCTGGTATTCCCGATAACGTAGTTGCGCGCGGTGAGCACTTCTTCGAGGAAGTACTCGGCGATCTGGCGGTAGCGCAGGTCACCTGTGACCTCGTACATGCGGGCCGCGCCGATGATCTTGGGGACGTGGGTGTTGGCGTGGAGGCCCTCCAGCTCGTCGCGGCGAGCGGCGAGAGGATCGAGGAAGCCGGGTTGCTCGAAGTCGTGAGCGATGTCAATGTACTGCTGCTTCTTGGTGATGGCGGCGAGGTTGACGAGGACCTCGTTCATGCCCCCGTACTCGGTGCGCAGCATGCGCATGCGCTGATCGGTGCTGATGCCCCGCCAATACTCTCCGGCCCATTGGGCCATGCCTTCGGCGATTTGGAGGGCATCGGCGTTGGCCGTGTGGACGTGCATGTCCAGCAGACCGGCCATGATCTTGTGGTAGGTGTAGAAGGGCGCCCAGACTGGCTTGCCCTCCGCGAGACGCTCGAAGAGATCGGTTGGGTAGGCGCTCAAGTAGCGCGTCCCGATCTTCTGCTGGCATCGAGCGAGCCCGGCAACGAGCTCATCGCCCCGGTTCTTCAAGTCGGCATTTGCAGAAGCTGCATAGGCCAGCGCTACCGCAGAAAGAAAGTGGCCGCCGGCAAAGTGGCCGCGTAGCTCGCAAGTTGGGTCTTCCCAGCCCTTATATGGAGTGGCGTTGGAGGTAATGCCCGCGGTGACGCGAAAGGAATGCAGGAGGCGGTCAACGGTGAGCGAGTCGAGATAACGTGAATTGATCTCTTCCTGCTCCTTAAAAATGCCTGGCGCGAGACGAACGGAGCTGAGCGGAAAGGGTGTGATGCGATCGGGCGACGTCGCGAGCGCATCCGCATACAAGGACTTGAGGAGAGCGGAGGGACCGACGAGGCATAAGCCCGCGGTGCGGGCGCTTGACTGGAGGAAACTGCGGCGCGAGAGATCGATCATGACGGCTCTCCGGTTGTGCGGCGGTAACGGGATGTTTTCGGAAAACGTTTCCGAGAATGGAGGCTATCGCCCGCCAGTGGATTTGTAAAGCCATCCCTGTTCCTGCAGGTTCCGGCGCGGACCCTTACGGGCAGTGCGCCCGGAAGCAGAGGTTCTTGCTGAAGAACGGCAGGACGTGATTCTGAAAGCGATCGGCGACCGCACTGGTGTGCGTGCCGGAGTAGATTTCGAAACTGTTCGCGATCCCGTAGTTGTCCAGGATGTCATGCAGCTTGCCGGCGTCGACTTTGAGACCGTCCTGGTCGCCGACATCCATGGCGATGGCCCGGTACTGCCTGAGATTGCCGATGTACTGATCGACAAAGGCGAGCGGTGAGTTGGCCGTGAATTTCGCAACGATCTCCGGCTGCGGAACACCGTCCTTGGTTGGCAGGTCGAAATAAAGCGGAGGGTTCTTTGGATCGGGAGCCCACGCCGCAGCCGTTGCATACTGGACGGCGCCGAAGCCGGGCGACTCTGCCGCCAGTTCGGCTGGGGACTTGGCCTCCGCTACTTTCTTCTCGTTGGCAATCGCCCGCGCCTTCATTTGATCAGCGGAGCCTGGCCCGCCGCCCGCCATCGGAGACAAGCAGCAGGGACTCATGATGTAGAGAGCACCGAAGACCTTAGGATGCTTCATGCCGATGCGCGAAGCACCATAGCCACCCATCGAGTGGCCGACGAGGCCACGGCTCTGCCGATCAGGGATGGTGCGGTAGTGTGTATCGATGTAGGCGACGACATCGTGATAAATGAACTTTTCGAAGTCGCCGGTAGTGGCGGAGCTTGAGTACATCGAGCCGTTGTAAATGGTTTTGGAATCGGGCAGGACGACGATCATCTCCTGCGTCCCCTTCGCGAATGCGCCTTCGATCGTTTGCGGGACGTGAATCTCGTGCGTCCACTGCTCGGCGCTGATGGAGTAACCGTGCAATGCGTAGACGACCGGATAGCGGCGCTTCTTATCTTTCTGGTAGCTGGGGGGCAGGAAGACGGTGACATCGCGATCGACGGCGTCGCCTTCAAGATTGCCTTCGAGGGCTGTGCCGTGGATCTTGATGTGCTCAACCGTGACTGGCTTTGCGCCAGGGACGACGTCGGGAACATTAGTCTGCACTTGGGCCGCGAGCCGATGATCCGGGCGCGACGGCGAATGTGATTGCGCACGCAATGAACAGCTTCTTTAGTTTCATCTGGACCCTCTGGAAAACTCGACTATTGAACGGGATATGAATGGATGTTCACGCTAAAGGAGCGCACGGAAATCGTGCCGGCAATGCGCCGAGCGCCTTATCTCCGGTACAGGTTACTCGTTGCCACTGCTCGATCGAGATGACAGTGACTGATCTCAGCTCTACAGCCTTTATCGTATACTCTCCATTGCAAAGGGTTGGATTACGCACTTCGATCTCGTAAAGACTCTCGGTCCGGTTTGCAACCGCTCACATTGACTGTCTTTGCCTGAACCGCAGGAATGGTGGCCAAGAGGAAAGAGAAATGAAACAGCACTACGATTCTGGCATCCCTGCAGGAGATTCTGTCGTTCCAACTTTGGTGCCTCAGAGAACTCTTTTTAGTGGGGCAGTCATGCCTGCCGTTGGCCTCGGCACCTTCGGCTCTGACCACGTCTCCGCGGCCGAGATCGCCGAGGTGGTGAAGGGAGCTGCAGCAGCCGGCTACCGGCACTTCGATTGCGCCTCTGTCTACGGCAACGAACGCGAGATTGGCGCCGCGTTCACTGAAATCCTTCGTCGCGGCATCTCGCGCGAAGAACTCTTCATCACCTCAAAGCTATGGAACGACATGCACGGCGCGGACGACGTGATCGTCTCCTGCAGGAGGTCTCTCAGCGATCTTTGCCTCGACTATCTTGATCTTTACCTGGTGCATTGGCCATTTCCGAATTTTCATCCCCCAGGCTGCGATGTTACCTCTCGCTCGCCCGGCGCCCAGCCCTACATCCACAAAAACTACATGAAGACCTGGCGCAAGATGGAAGAACTGGTAGACATGGGCCTGGTGAAGCACATCGGCACGTCGAACATGACGATCCCCAAGCTGAAACTTGTTCTGCGCGATGCCCGCATCAAGCCTGCTGTCAATGAAATGGAATTGCACCCACACTTCCAACAGCCTGAGCTTTTCCGATTCGTACTCGAAAACGGCATGCAGCCTGTCGGTTATTGCCCCATCGGCTCACCTGGACGGCCGGAGCGTGACCGCACTTCCGAGGACACCGCGCCCACCGAAGATCCAGTGATCGTGCGCATCGCAAAACGCCATGGCATACCGCCGGCGGTGGTGTGCGTCAAGTGGGCAGTGCAGCGCGGACAAACGCCGATCCCATTTTCGGTTCACCATTACCGCGCCAATCTCGAGGGCGTTGTCGGAGATCGCCTTACCGGCGAGGAGATGCGCTCCATCACTGCCATCGATCGCAACTGCCGCTTAATCAAGGGCCAGGTTTTTCTGTGGAAAGAGGGCCAGACATGGGAAGATCTCTGGGACCTCAATGACGAAATCACCCCGCCGTAAACCGATTGCGGCCAGGGGGACGTGAATGGCTCGTGCCTCGATCTACGAGTGAGCCTGTTGGAGAGGAAAGAAATGAGAGCCACGATGATTGCGGCGTTTCTGCCGGGGGACTCGACGGTTGAGATGCGCACGGTGCCTGTGCCGGAGCCGGGTCACGGAGAAGTTTTGTTGCGCGTGAAGGTGTCGACGATCTGCGGATCCGACATTCGCGCCATCTATCATGAGCATCTCGGCAAAGGCCCTGAAGGCTACCAGGGCGTGATTGCCGGGCATGAACCGGCGGGCCAGATCATCGCCACGGGCCCGGGCTGTCGCCGCTTCAAATCCGGCGACCGCGTGATTGTCTATCACATCTCGGGCTGCGGAGTCTGCAACGACTGCCGGCGTGGCTACATGATTTCCTGCACCAGCGAAAAATACCGCCGTGCCTATGGCTGGCAGCGCGACGGCGGGATGGCGGAGTACATGGTGGCCGAGGAGAAAGACCTCATCGCCCTGCCCGATCAACTCTCTTACGGCGATGGCGCGCAGGTCGCTTGCGGCTTTGGCACTGTGTACGAAGGCCTCGAGAAGATAGGCATCAACGGCAATCACGCTGTGCTCATCACCGGCCTCGGGCCCGTCGGTCTCGCCGCGGGTGCGCTCTGCCGTAAGCTGGGCGCGGAAAAAATCATCGGCATCGACATCGTTCCCGAGCGCATGAAGATCGCTCTCGATCTCGGCCTCTGCGATGCCGTTCTCGCTTCCGGCCCCAACAACGTTGCCGAAGTCAGGCAGCTCACGGACGGCATGGGCGTGGAGCGCGCCGTGGATTGCTCCGCGAACGATGCCGCGCGAGCCGCGGCGATTCGGGCCACGCGCAAATGGGGAAGGGTTGTTTTTCTCGGCGAGGGCGGGCGTGTTGAGTTCAATCCGTCGCCCGATCTCATTCACGACCAGAAAACGCTCCATGGTTCGTGGGTCACGTCCACATGGCTGATGGAAGAGCTCGTGGAACGGCTCGTGCGCTGGAACCTGCATCCTGCCGAAATCATCACGCACCGCTTTCCACTGGAGCGCGCCGCCGAGGCCTTTGCGCTGATGTCTTCGGGGAAATGCGGCAAGGTGGCCGTGTGCGCGGATGAAGAACTGAAATGAACCGGGATCGAGGAAAGAAGCCATGACCGTCGCGCCAGGGATCACGAAACCGGACTGGAAACGCGAATTGAAAGCCTTGTTGCCGCTCTTCGGCCATCGCAACTGGATTGTGGTTGCGGACTCGGCTTATCCGGCGCAGTCCAGGCCCGGCATCGATACGATCGTCTCCGGCGCAAACCAGATCGAGGTGGCTCGCAGGGTGCTCGATGCCATTGCAGCCGGCAAGCACATTCGCGCCAATATTTATCTCGATCAGGAATTGCAATTCGTCCCGGAGGCCAATGCGCCAGGCGTGTCGCGTTATCGCGCCCAACTCGCGGAGCTGCTCAAGATCGCAAAAACAATCACTCTGCCCCACGAGCAGATCATTGCCAAGCTCGACCAGACTGCGCAAGTTTTTCGCGTCCTCATCATCAAGACCGAACTCGCGATTCCTTACACCTCAATCTTTTTCGAACTCGACTGCGGCTACTGGACGCCCGAAGCGGAACAGCGCCTTCGTTTGGCAATGGCTTCTTCCTCCACAAGGTGAGAAGCGCAGCGCTGGCAAGTAGCGCCCGGAATTCAATTGGTTTGCCTGGACCAACGCAGGAAAGGAAGCTTCTAAATGAATATGAATCGCAGAGAAATGCTGCAATCGTTGGGCGGCACGTGTTCCGCTCTAGCTCTGTCGAAGTTTGCCAGCTCGCAACAGGTGGCGCCAAGCAGCCCCTTTCTGCCCACCAGAGAATCTCTGCAAGCCTACAAGATTCCTGACTGGTTCCGCGATGCCAAGTTCGGCATCTGGGCTCATTGGGGACCGCAGTCTGCGATCGAAGACGGCGACTGGTACGCGCGCAACATGTACGTGCAAGGCCAGCCGCAATACTTGTACCACTGCGAAACGTATGGTCATCCTTCCAAGGTCGGTTACAAGGATCTGGTCAATATCTGGAAAGCAGAGAAATGGGACCCGGATCGTCTGATGGGTCTCTACAAGAAGGCTGGCGCAAAGTACTTCTTCAGCATGGGCGTGCATCACGACAACTTTGACCTGTGGAACTCGAGGTACACGCGCTGGAACGCGGCGAACATGGGGCCGAAGAAGGACGTAGTGGGCCTGTGGCAAAAAGCGGCGCGCAATCACGGTCTGCGCTTTGGCGTCAGCGAGCATCTGTGGATCAGTTACAAATGGTTCGCCGTGAGCCATGGCGCCGACAAGACCGGGCCACTGGCCGGTGTTTCCTACGACGGCGTCGATCCGCACTACGCCGACCTCTATCACGATTCCGCGTGCGTGCCCTTCATCGACAAGCTGGACTGGAACGACGACGGCATTCCC
Source organism: uncultured Acidobacteriaceae bacterium (assembly GCA_963835355.1). Taxonomy (GTDB): domain Bacteria; phylum Acidobacteriota; class Terriglobia; order Terriglobales; family Acidobacteriaceae; genus Telmatobacter. The sequence continues at coordinate 1,100,926 of CAWIFE010000008.1, forward strand.
GATTCGTGGCGGCAGCACTATCTCAACCGCATGACCGATCTCATCGACAAGTATCACCCCGACATTCTCTATACTGACGGCCATCTTCCTTTCGAGGAATACGGCCTGAAAATGGTTTCGCACCTTTATAACGAAAGCGCCCGCTTAAATGGAGGCAAGGTCGAAGCGGTCTACACGAGCAAAGAGTCTTCCGATTGCGCCGTGGGCACATGCACTCTCGATCACGAGCGCGGCGTGGCGGATGGCATCGCGGAGAATCCCTGGCAAACCGATACATGCATCGGACAATGGCACTACAAGCGCGGGATCAAGTACAAGACGCCCAAGAAAGTGATCGATTTGCTCACCGACATCGTGAGCAAGAATGGCAACCTGCTGCTGAACTTCCCGCTGCCCAACTCAGGCCAACTGGACTTCGAGGAGATGGAAGTGCTGGAAGGCATTACCGAGTGGATGCAAATCAACAGCGAAGGCATCTACGCAACGCGCCCATGGAAGATCTATGGCGAGGGCCCCTCCACGCAAGTGAAAATCGTCACCGGAAATTTCAACGAAGACAAGCAGAGCGATCTCACCGCCAAGGATGTGCGCTTCACAACGAAGGGCGGCACACTTTACGCATTCGTCATGGGCTGGCCTGAGAAGGAAGCTGTTGTGGAGGCTCTGGGCCTGGCCAGCGCACAACAGCCGGGCAAGATCCAAAAGGTGGAACTGCTCGGGAACAAGGGCGGCCTTAATTGGAAGCAGGACGAGGAGGCATTGAAGGTCCAAATGCCTGCCGAGAAGATCTCTGACATTGGCATCACGCTGAAGGTTGAGTTGGCGTAGTCGGAGTATTGGCAACTGCGGCTCGTTGCATCTTTCGTTCCAGGAGGAAGATCATCTTGAACAACTCCGTCGGGCCGGCCAGGCGACGCGACTCGCCATCGTCAAACAAAAACGAAGACATTGAATCGCCGCTGATCCCGGCGGGACGGCTGTTGCCATTCCTCGTGGTCACGCCGCTCTTTTTTCTGTGGGCAATTCCCAACAACCTGACCGACTTCTTGATTCGGCAGTTTATGAAGTCGTTCGAGATCAATCAATCCAGTGCGGCGCAGTTGCAGGTAATCTTTGTTGGTTATTTCCTGATGGCAATTCCCGCCGGACAGATCATGCGTTGGTTTGGCTACAAAGCCGGATTGATTATTGGCCTGGGCTTGATGGGAAGCGGCTGCTGGATGTTTTATCCGGCGGCGCACGCGGGGAAATATGGATTCTTCCTCGTAGCGCAGTTTGTGATCGGCTGCGGGCTTTCCTTTCTCGAAACGGGAGCGAACTCTTTCATCGCGCAACTGGGTCCGGCGGGGTCGAGCGAGCGACGGCTGAACCTTTCGCAGGCGTTCAACCCCCTGGGTTCCATTACGGCAGGGCTGGCAGGGACGGTGTTCATTTTCTCGGGAATCGAGTTGAGCGGCTCACAAACTGCAGCGATGAAAGCAGCGGGTACTTATCAAGCTTATCTCCACGCAGAAACATTGCGCGTAGTACCGACATATCTGGTTCTCGGCTCGATCGCGCTGCTGTGGGCGCTCATGATCCTGATGACCAAGTTTCCTAACCTGGGCAATGAGGATCCTTCGGAGAGCGTGCCAACCGGCAGGAAGCGAGTGCGGCTCTGGCGGCCTCATTTTGTGTTTGCCGTGCTGGCGCAGTTTCTTTACGTGGGCGCGCAGGTGGGCACTTGGAGTTACTTCATTCTCTATGTGCGATCGGCGACAGGAGTCGGCGACAAGGTGGCTGGCTATATGTTGACGGGGACACTGATCGCCTTTGCCGTTGGGCGGTTTAGCTCGGCATGGTTGATGAAGCATTTTCATGCGCGGCTGATGCTGGTGGTCTATTCCGTCGCCAACGTCGCACTGTGCCTTGCGGCGGTTGTGCATCCAAGCTGGCTGGGTGTGGGCTGCCTGCTGATGACCAGCCTGTTCATGTCAATCATGTTCCCGACCATCTTTGCGCTCGGCTTGAAGGGCATGGGTGAGAGGACCAAAACTGCCGGATCGTTGCTGGTGATGGCGATTCTCGGCGGGTGGGCGCTGACCAAAGTGATGGGGATGTTATGGCATTCACGAGGCCTCCAGGCCGCGTACCTAGTCCCGGTCGCCTGCTACGTCGCGGTTGCGCTTTATGCGTGGCTGTTCGCCGAGGCAAAGGCAGGCGAAGCGTGGGAATGAGTGGGTGGCGACACAGTAAGTCAGCGGACGAGCGAGTTGGCGAACGGGTCTTACGATGTTTTGAACAAATTGCCGCAAGAGAAATTGGGGTCGTAGGTGCCAGAGTCGTGCTGGTGAATGCAGGAGCGATATCTGGGGAAAGCTATTTCCCTGATCGGAGCTGCTGTGAAGATGCTCTTATCGAATGATCGCTGAGAGAATTCTCGCTTGCAGGCTTGTTCCATCGCGTTGCGGCCCAGACGTGGTAGCTGTTGAAGAGGAATTGACCGCCGAGAATCAGCAGCCAGACCCAAAGAGCGAAGCGCAGAGGCCGGCGAGGAATGCGCTTGCTGAGCAGAGTGCCGCCAATTGCCCCGGCCACACCTCCGATGATGAGTTGTAGTAGTAACTCAGGGTTGGAGGCGTGCGTGAACCAATGCGCGCCGCTGCCGATGAGCGAAACCACAAAGCCGAAGACGATGTCGGTTCCCACCACTTGAGCGGGCGCCAGCGGTGTCATACTCAGCAGCGCTGCACTGCCCAGGGCTCCCGCTCCAGCAGACGAGAATCCCACCTCCGCCCCAACCGGGAACATGAGCCACGAAAGAAGCGGACTGCGGTCGCGCACATCGAGATGATCCCTCATGGGGCGGAACGAATAGAAGATCTGCCAGCTCGCCGTGGTGACCAGAATTGCACCCAGAAGGGCGTTCAGCAGATTCTCTGATCCCGCGTTGATCAGGTGCTTTAGAAAGAGCGACCCCAAGAGAACGCCCGGCGCCCCGCCCAGCAGCATGTAGCCCAGCGTACGCCAGGCCACGTTGCGGCGCGCAATTTGCGCAGGCACCAGGATTAGCTTCACGGCTGTTGAAAACATCAGTCCGATTCCCACCGCGACTGGTGCGGGCACTCCGAGAAATAGCACAAGAACAGGCACAGTGACAGTGCCTGCGCCCACTCCAGTGAGTGCGATGAATAACGCGATGAGGAATCCGATAATGTACTGCATTTCCTGGCTCTCAATCTCCCTGCGTACGCATCACTTTGCGGGCGCTGCCTGAATATGGATACCGCACTCCAACTTGCGTCCGGCCCACCGACCCGATCGCGGATCGTTGGGATCGAGCGGCAGCGAAGTGCATGGTTCACATCCGATCGAGGTGTAGCCCCGCTCATACAGCGGCAACAAGGGAATGCCAAGTTGCTCGCACGCGTACCAAACGTCGCGCGTCGTCCATTCAGCCAGCGGAGCGAGCTTGAGCACTTGCTTGCCGCCGGGTAGTGAAAACATCGCCGATTCTTCCAGTGCCGCGCGGCTTCTTGCTTGCTCGCGGCGCAGGCCGGTCAGCCACACGCGATACCCGGCCACTGCCTTGAACAATGGCTCAACCTTGCGCAGCCCGCAGCAGCGGTCGGGCGCGCTCTGATACAGCAAGCCGTGCTCGGCCTCCTGCTCGGCCACTGTCTTTTCAGGTAGCAGGTTAATCAGGTTCAAGTCCCATTCGACCGCAATCCTGTCGCGATATGCGTATGTTTCGGCGAAATGATAGCCCGTATCGAGAAAAAGAACAGGAATGCGCGGATCAAGCGCGATTGCGAGTTTGGTCAGCAGCACGTCTTCGGCTTGGAAGCTGCACGTCAGGCACACATCGCCCTTGCCTGTCACTTCGCGCTCAAGCGTGGCTCGCACCGCGTCCAGCTTCGAGTTCACTTCCGTGGCAATTTCCGCAACGCTCATTACAGGTCCGCCCCTTCTGAAGAAATGAAGATTCCAGCGCGCTCAAGAAGCTGGTGGACCTCCGCGACGGCATGCATTCTGTTTTCAGCGTCGAGCGTGATCTCGAAGCCGCCCGCGCTCGCGGTGAGAGTGCTCTCATCACCCGCCCGCGCCAGGATGGTGAGCAAACCCGATTGAGTGTGCAAGTCGGTAACAACATCGAGCAATCCGAGATGTTGCAGCGATGCCCGCTCGCCGGCGTCGATGCGGCAGGTGACTGCGCCAATGGCAAAAAGCGATCGCTCGACGGCGTCAATTAACCCCGTGGGGCCCGCAAGCTCCAGGACACCGCCGCGGTGTCTCCAGCGTGCTTCGCGCTCGCCGGCGGTGACTCGACCCCATGCTGCAGCTTCGTCCTCTTCGCTCGTCGCTGTTTGACCTTGCGCTTCGCTTACCATGCCCGCCGCAACGGTCGCATTCGTTTCTGGATCGATCAGAATCAACGCACCGGTTCCACGATTGTCACGATAGAGGTCGACAGCGATTGGCCGCAGCAGGTGCAGCGAGACCTTGCCGATATCGTTCATGCGCAGCGTCACTGCCGGCTCGTGCTTGAGCATGCTCAGATCCACGCGGTGATCGATCAGCGAAACGAATGCGGGAACGGTGTGGCTCGTATGCTTAAGCAGGTAGCGGCGATTCAAATCCAGCGGGCGCTGATCCATCCACACCAGTGACGCTTTCACGCTGCTGGCCACCATCGGCGCTGCCTCAACGCCGGCAATCAAGTCACCCCGGCTGATGTCGAGTTCGCGATCGAGCACCAGCGTGACAGAGAGCGGCGCGATCGCCTCTTCAAGATCGCCGTCGAACGTCACGATACGTTCGACCCTTGCTTTGCGTCCCGAGGGAAAGACAGCGATTTCGCTGCCCTTTCGAATCGTTCCCGACGCAATCTGCCCCGCGAAGCCGCGGAAGGTATGGTCGGGCCGCAACACGCGTTGCACGGGAAAGCGGAATGGGGCGCTGCTCGTCTCCAGCGCGGAGGGAAGCGCCTCCAGCAGTTCCAAAAGTGACGGCCCCGCATACCACGGCATGGCGTGCGTTGCATGGACGACGTTGTCGCCCTTCAACGCACTCACCGGGACAAAATGCACCTCGACAGGGGTTCCAGTGTCGGTGGCGATCTGCTCAAGAACCGCCCTGAAGTCGGTCTCGATTGCGCGGAAAGGTGACTCGTCGTAGCCGATCAAATCCATCTTGTTCACGGCCACCAGCGCGTGCCGCACACGCAACAGTGAAGCGATGTATGCGTGACGCCGCGACTGAATCTGCACACCCTTGCTCGCGTCGATGAGAACGACGGCCGCGTCGGCTGTCGATGCGCCCGTGGCCATGTTGCGCGTGTACTGTTCATGGCCGGGCGTATCGGCGATGATGAACTTGCGCCGCGCCGTCGAGAAATAACGATAGGCCACGTCGATCGTGATGCCCTGCTCGCGTTCGGCACGCAGACCGTCCGTCAGCAGCGCGAAATCGATCTGCCCTGGCGCGGTAGTGCCCTTGCCCTCAATCGACTTCACCTGGTCTTCGTAGACCGATTGCGTGTCGTAGAGCAGCCGCCCGATGAGTGTCGACTTGCCGTCATCCACGCTGCCCGCGGTGGAAAAGCGCAGCAGGTCCTTCTCGCGCTCGGCGAGCAGGAATTCTTCAATCGAGAATGCGGGAGCCGTAACCGTCGCCACTTAGAAATAGCCCTCCCGCTTCTTGATCTCCATCGACCCTTCCTGGTCGTGATCGATCACCCGATTCGCCCGCTCCGACGAATGGAACCCGATCAACTCCGCAATGATGGCGGGAAGAGTATCGGCATCGGAGCGTATGGCGCCTGTGCATGGGCTGCAACCCAGCGAGCGCAGCCGGCTCTTCACCATCTGCGGCTTCTCGCCCGGCCGCGCCACAAAATCCTGCTCAATGGGCAGCAGCGCGTCGCCTCGCACATACATCGGCCGCTCTTTGGCAAAGTAGAGATCGACCACCGGAATCTTTTCCTCGTGGATGTACTGCCACACGTCCATCTCTGTCCAATTCGAAAGCGGAAAGACGCGAATGCTCTCGCCGGGATGGATGCGCGCGTTGTACAGGTTCCAGAGTTCGGGGCGCTGATTCTTCGGATCCCACTGCCCCGCCGTGTCGCGGAACGAGTAGATGCGCTCCTTGGCGCGCGATTTTTCCTCATCGCGGCGAGCGCCGCCGAAGGCCGCATCGAAGTTGTAGTGGCGCAGTGCATCCAGAAGCGCCTGCGTCTTCAGCAGTCCGCAGCAGCGCTTGGTATCGAGCACGATGGGATTCGTTCCCGCGGCGATCGCCGGCTCATTGCGCCACACCAGCAGCTCCGCTCCCACACGGCGCGCCATTTCGTCGCGGAATGTGAGCATCTCGGCAAATTTGAAGCCGGTATCGATATGCAGCAGCGGGAAGGGAATCGGCCCGGGGTAGAAAGCCTTCTGTGCCAGCCTCAGCATCACCGAAGAGTCCTTGCCGATGGAGTAAAGCATCACCGGCCGCTCGAACTCCGACGCCACTTCGCGCAGAATATGAATGCTCTCCGCTTCAAGAAGGCGCAGATGGTTCAGTCGCGGGGATGGGCCCGTTGGCGTTGGCGGCGACGTTTTGACTGATGCACTTTCGGCGACCGGCATTGTGACCTCTCGTCATTGGGAAAATTGAAGGCCGGTGCGCGAAGAGACAAACCCGGCATTCAGCAACGGGTGCGTCTTCTGGATCGGTTGTGCAGGAGATCAGAGACTAGCGGGGACACCCGTCGAAGATGTTCGACAGGCGACAACAGGACCGGTTTGGGGAAGCGCAAACCATGCGTAACCAGATGGTAACAAAACCCCTCGTTCGAAACAAGAGGACGGGTTTCCTATGCAAAATATGCGCACATTCCGCAGGATTGACGTAGGATAGGGGCGTCTCATTCTCTCGCCCCTAAGTGAACGCGCACGCCAGACCACCCGGTGGCAGCCCGGCGGCCATGATCCGCCGAAGCGGGAGCCTGTATGCGATCGCGACCCTGGCAACCCTCGGCGCCCTCGTTTTGTGGCTCTTGTGCGCCGGCCCGGCTGGCCGACGCATTCTTCATTTTCGGCATCGGTCTCTCGCGCAGGCAAACCCGGCCGCTTTGGCCCATTCCCGTGCGACGCTGGTGTGGGGCGACCGGTTCGCAGATGGCACACCCGACTTTCTCCGGCTCACCGACCCGGCCGACCAGGCCGCCTTCCGCCGCTGGTTCACGCTAATCGCGGAGTACCAGGCCATGCGTCCCCCGGCCGATGTCCCTTCCGAGATCGCCGACTGTGCCAGCCTGCTTCGCTACTCCTATCGCGAGGCTCTCAAACGCCACGATGAAAGCTGGTTCCAGACCAGCGAAGTTCAGGTCCCGGCCCCGCCGGGCGAGATTCGCGCCTGGACCTACCCCCACACGCCGCTCGGCACGGCACTCTTTCGTGTGCAGCCCGGCGCGTTTCAGCCTGACGACCTTTCAAACGGTTCCTTCGCCCAGTTTGCCGACGCACGCACATTGGTTGAGCGGAACGCGTATTTTGTCAGCCGCGATGTGCGCGCGGCGCTGCCGGGCGACTTGCTCTTCTATCGCCAATTTGGCCAGTCGTCGCCGTGGCATTCGATGATCATGATTCGATCCGGCGCCGCTGCTGAAGTCGTTTACGACACCGGGCCCGACTATGGCCAGTCACCCCACGGAAGAGGACCTGTCCGCAGGGGCCCCGTGCGCCCCGGCGAACTGCGCCGCGTTCTCCTCTCGTGAGCTTCTTGACCATCCTCAGCCTCAATGGCGGCCGCTCGCCGGCAATCCCAACTTTCTCGGCGTCTACCGCTGGAACATTCTGCGAGGAACTCAATGATCTACCGCAAATCAACCTACTGGAAATCGACAGGCCGGAAATCGACGCTTCCCAAGCCGCTTTTGGCCGCTCTCCTTCCGCTTCTCCTGGCCATAGCCACAGTCCCCGCCTCGGCAACAGATGCGCCGCGCTCCTTTTCGCTTTCCACCACGCGGACCTTCGCGCCTGGCGAGAGCGTCAAGATCCAGCTTATGGCCAGCAATGTGCCCGAGCTGGAATTCCGCGTCTACAAGGTGCGCGATGCGGAAAAGTTCTTCGCCGGCCTCAAGGATCCGCATAGCTTCGGCATACAGAACTACGCGCCGGGGGAACAAATCGATCAAACCACTTTCGTCGAGCGGCTGCACGACTTCAAGGCCCACCTCTGGTTTCTCATGCGGCACTTCTTTCGCGGCCAGTTTACCGACGAGGCGCGCGACAACTTCCGCGAGCAGCAAGCGAAGCTGGGCAAGCGTAGTCAAGTCGTGGGCGCGGCACAGTTCGCGCAGATCCCGCTGCTCAACGCGAGCCAACTGGTGGCGCGCTGGAAGCTCGAAACCCCTCCCGCACTGGTCAGCGACACGCAGCAGTTGCCCATCGACGGGCTGGGCGCGGGAATCTACCTGATTGAAGCCACTGACGGCACGTATAAGGCATATACCGTCGCCATCGTTACCTCCATGGCAGTGGTGGAGCGGACGGAGGGCGGGCGGGCCGATCTTTATGTCGCCGATCGCAAATCCGGCGCCCCGATTGGCGATGCAGCCGTTGTCCTTTGGGCGAACGGGCAACTGCAATCATCCGGCAAGACCGGCGGCGATGGCATGGCCTCGCTCACAGTGACGATTCGCGGCGGCGCGCAAGGTGCGGAGCCGGAAAACGTTTGGATTCTCGCAAGCCACGGAGCTGATGCTGCGCTGGTCACGCCCTGGGGCTACAACTTCCAGGACAATGGAACGCAAACGCAACGTTCCTATATCTATACCGACAGGCCCGTCTACCGGCCGGGCGATACCGTCCACATCAAGGGCATTGTGCGCCAGGAACAGAACGACACGCTGGTGCTCCCTGGTCCACAGACGGTTACGCTCACCGTCCGCGGTCCCGATAACAAAGAGGTCCTCCGGAAACAGTTGACCCTCTCGCCGCATGCAACGGCCTCTTTGGACCTCAACCTCGGATCGGATGCGGCGCTGGGCTACTACTATGTCGAGTTTGCCGAGCAAAACATCGGCGGCATCGGCAATTTCTACGTCGAGGATTACAAGAAGCCTGAGTACCAGGTCACAGTGAAGCCGGCTGTGACGCGCGTGTTGCAGGGCAATTCGATTCAGGCCACGATTAATGCGCGCTACTTCTTTGGCGAGCCGGTCGCAGGCGCCAAGATCGCCTACGTCGTGCATACGTCCACTCATTATTGGTGGGATCAGCATGAGGAGGACGACAATGGCGCGGACGCCGACGCCAATTCCAATGATTCCGACAATTCCGACGACTCCGATGATACGTACGACCAAACCGAACAGCAGGAACATCAGGGCATTCTTGATGCAAACGGCCAGTTGACGGTCACGCTGCCAACTCGAATCGACCCGAAGCACACCGACCAGGATTACCGCATCGAGGCGCGCGTGACTGACGTTTCCAATCGTGAGGTCGCCGGCCACTCCACCGTGTTAGCCACTTACGGCTCGTTCCGTTTAAGCGCGGAACCAACGAACTATGTCGTCCAGGCCGGCCAGCCCGTGCGCATCAAAGTGACGGCGCAGGATTACGACAACAAACCGGTGCAGACCCATGTCCACATCGCCGTCGCGCTTGAGAAATGGGATTCCGTTACCCACGAGCGCACGGACACCGCTGCCGCGAGCAAGGATGCCGTGACTGGCGCCGACGGAACGGTTCTGGTCGATCTGCCTATCAGCGGCAGCGGCGACTTCGCAGTGAAGGCCACCGCCCAGACCCCGGAGAGTCGAACTGTCGAAGACTCAACCTACGTCTGGGTTTGGAATGGCGCGGGCACGTGGTATCAGTCCAACGCGCAGGCGCAAATCGTCGCTGATAAGAAATCCTACAGCGTGGGCGATACAGCGCACCTTCTGCTCGTAACCGGCCTGTCGGAATCGTGGGCCGTCGTCACGACCGAAGGCGACAGCGTCCAATCAAGGCAACTCATCCACTCGACAGGCGCGAGCGCCGCCTTTGATGTTCCCATCACGCAAAAGTCTCAGCCCAATCTCGTCGTCACCGCCGTCATCGTCCACGACGATCAGTTGATGACCGCGCAGAAGAGTCTCAAAGTCCCGCTTGTTGAGCGCACACTCACCATCACGGCCACGCCGAACAAGAGCCAATACGAGCCTGAAGAAGCAGCCAGCTTCGACGTGCTCGCGGTCGATTCCGCAGGCAAGCCGGTCCAGACCGACCTGAGCTTTGGCGTCGTCGATGAGGCTCTGTATTCTGTGCGACCCGACACGACGCCCGACATTGTCGGCTCGTTCTATCCGCAGCGATATGTTTACCTCGAGCCGCAGACCTCCTTTGATTTCTTCTTCTCCGGACAGGCGGGCACCAAGAGCCCGCTGCTGGCTGACTTGGCCAACGGCCTCTACCATCCGCGCATGGCGCAGGTGAAGCCTGGTTCAGATCTGGTTGTTCCCAAGGTGCGCAAGGCCTTTCCCGATACGGCCTATTGGAGCCCCGGCGTGCAGACGGGCGCCGACGGCCACGCGCGCGTCACATTCAACTTCCCTGACGCCCTCACCACGTGGCGAACCACCATCCGCGCCATGACCGACGATGGTAAAGCCGGCGGCGTTGTCACGCGCGTGCTGGTGCGCAAGAACCTCATCGTGCGCCTCGCCTCGCCGCGCTTCTTCCGCCAGGGCGATGAAACGGTGTTGCGCGTCATCGCGCACAATTATTTGGCGACGGCCAAAGACGTAACCTTTGCCCTCGACGTAAGCGGTGTGGACGTCCTGAGCGGTCAAACCCAGAAAGTCACCATCCCAGCCAATGCCGAAAGCTATGTCGATTGGCGAGTGAAGGCGCGCGTCATTGGCAATGCTGTTCTCACCGCCAAAGCGCTCACCAATGAAGAATCCGACGCGCTCCAGACGACACTTCCCATCCTCCCGTTTGGCGTCCAGCAGAACGCCGCCGGCACAGGCGTGGTCTTTTCGGGCACGGGACAGAATCAGTGGGCCTTCAGCTATCCGGCCACATCGGATCCTGGCTCGCGCTCGCTCACCGTCACAGTCTCTCCTTCCGTCGCCGGAACCGTTTTCGATGCGCTCGACTACCTCACCAGCTATCCCTGGGGTTGCACTGAGCAAACCATGTCGAGCTTCCTGCCCGACCTGATTGTTGCCCAGGCCGTCGACAGGCTGCATATCAAGTCGCCCATCGACCGCAAGACGCTGAATGACGAAGTGAGCGCTGGGCTGGAGCGGCTCTCAAGCTATCAGCACGACGATGGCGGTTGGGGCTGGTGGCAGGACGATCCCAGCCTCGTCTTCATGACCGCCTATGTTGTGAGTGGTCTGGGCCAGGCCAAACAGGCCGGTTACACGATCGACGATGACCGCCTCAACAACGCGCGCAACTGGCTGGTGTCGGCACTGGCCGCCCATCCCGACATGATTCCGGACCTGCGCGCCTACACAGTTTACGCCCTGGCCACTACGGGCGGCGCGCCAAAGGACGCGCTCGACCGAACATGGGCTAGCCAGGACAAGCTCAGCGACGAAGGGCTTGCGCTCGCAGGGCTCGCTCTCGATGCAGCAAGCGACGCGCGTGCGCACCAGGCTGCCCAGCTCCTCGAAAAGAAGGCCCACGCGACCGACGTTGATGCTTACTGGGAGGGAAACTACGACGGCATGATGGATTTCTGGGACGACACCTCGCCGGAAACCACGGCCTTCGCACTCAAGCTTCTTATCCGCCAGGACCGCTCCAGCAGCCTGATGCCCAAAGCCGCGCGCTGGCTCGCCGAACATCGCGAGGGTGACTACTGGTACTCGACAAAGCAGACCTCGATGGTGATCCAGGGGCTCACCGATTACCTCGCCCTCAGCGGCGAGCTCGCCAACACCTCCGACGTTGAGGTTCTTGTAAATGGCACCAGCGTGGGCAAACGCCACTTTGGTCCCGACGATGCCTTTGCCGCGCCCTGGCAGATTAAAGTTCCTGCGGCGCAAGCCACGAGTGGCGGCCAAGTCACAATCCGCAAGAGCGGCAACGGCATTACCTACTGGTCCACTGCGAATAGTTGGTACTCTGCCGACCGCAAATCCTTCCAGCAGGGTCAGCTCTCACTCAACATCACGCGCGACTACTACCTGTTGCAGAAGAAACAGGACGAACCAACCGATCCCATCACCTACGATTTGGTTCCGCTGAAAGGCCCGGTCCACATCGGCGACATCATTGCCGTCAAGCTTGCGCTCAACGGAACCGATTGGAAGTACTTGCAAGCCCAGGATCCCATCCCTGCAGGCACTGAATTCCTGGCAAATTCCGGCCTCTACACGCTAAACAACAAGCCCGATTGGTGGTCTGAATTGTTTACGCGCGAGGAATTCCACGATGACCGCGCCGCATTCTTTAACACGGATTTCAATTCGCGCAGCGTTTACGTCTACCTGATTCAGGCGGATAATTCCGGCCTCTTCCAGATCAGTCCCGCGCAGGCCGGACCCATGTACCAATCGAACGTCCAGACCACCACCGATCCCGCAACGCTGGAGGTGCAGCCGTGAGTGATGTTGCAGCCACCAACCCTTTGATCGATCTGTTTCACCGCCTCCGTCTGAGCCTCGCGTGGGTTGCGGCCCAATTCTGGGTCACGCTCCTGCTTATTCTTGCTGGCGCAGCCTGGACGCGCCTTCCCGATAGTTATGCATGGCAAGTGGGGCTCTCCTTGTTCGTGCCGCTCGTGCTGCTTGCCGCGGCTTTGCTGCTTCAGGCCGGAACCATGCGCAAGCTCTTCCATGATGAGCAGCGGCGCGTGCACTTGGCCCTGGGCGTACTCACGCTTTTGGTTTGGGCCGCCATCGTTTGGGCCGCGTGGGCGCTTTTGGATTGGTGCAGCGATCAGATTCCCGTCTGGGCCGGCTACCTGAACTCGCGCGCCTCGGCTCACATGCGCGCCACGCTGCTCACCTACGACCACATTCAAACCTGGCTTACGTTCCTGGTCTGGATCTTCCGCTGGATTGCGGTGCCGGCAAAAGTGATTCCATGGGCCATGTCCTCGGCGCAATATGGCTGGCGATTGCCGTGGCGCAAAATCATCCGGCTCTTGTTCAACTGGCGCTGGTGGCTCGCGGTAATCATCGCGGCTCTCGTGGCCGTCGAATGGCCCAGTCATTTCTTCAATGGCGAGCCGCAGGGGACCGTATCGCATCAGGTCTGGTCCGTCACGCTCAAACTCGCGGGAGCTTATCTGCTTGCGATTATTTCCTGGGTTCTCCTTCTGGCGTGGTGCGCGGTGCTGTTGTGCCGGCACCGGCCCAGCAAAGCGCAGCCGAGTGATGACTCGCTCGTTGCCGTTCCGGTGGGCTCGGCCCCGCTCGGTGAAGACAGCATCAAGCTACCGCAGCCCCAGGGTGACGACAATTCCGGGGGGAACGCCTGACCTGAGCCACTCGAGCACCTGCGCGCGCCCATAGCGTGCAAGCAGATGCTCCGCGTACCATTCGGCTGCGCGATGCGCGGCCGTAGATTCTGCCTCGGTTACCGCGTGTGCCAACTCATCGTCGACAGCGCCGGGAGTAAGCGCAGGCGCGATTCCCGATTTCGCGGCACCCGGCAAACCTGCCCCGCCGTTTGGCTCGCTCCAAACTTCCACCAGCCCTTCGCGCAACCACAGCGGCGCGCGCGGTCCTGCCTGCTGCTCCACCAACGCATGCAGAAACTCGTGGCGCATTGTGTCGGCCAAGAGACCTCGCGCTGCGAGTGTCCGCAGCGGCTGCGTCGCGATCCAATTCCCCTCGGTGAACGCCGCCACCCAACCGAGCGCGAGTGTCGTCTCGCGAAAGTCGGGCGTGCTGGCGAAGGCGCGAACCGTGACCAATGCCGTCGAACGCAAGCCTGATCTTTTTGTTGCCTCGGCCTGCGCGCGGTTCAGATCGGTCAAGTACGCCGCGTCGCCTGCATCGAGAGATTCGAGAACAAATCCGTCGCCCGCAAGTTTGCGCCACTCGCGCCCAGTCGTTTCGTCGGCGACTCTTGTCCCCGGAAAATACTGTGCCAGAACTTCCTGCGCAGAGCGTCCCTGTTGCGCCATCACCGACGCGCCCTTCTGGCAAAGGCCCACCCCGTGGCCCCATCCGCGTCCATGGAACTCGAATCCATCGCCCTGACGGCTTACTTCAAACCATGTGCTGGGAATCTTGTTCCATCCCAGCGACTCACCTACAGCCAGCCGGAACTCATCGGCGCCAATCTCAGTCCCGTCTACATTGATCGTCACAGCGCGGCCCGATTCGCCGCGCCGCGTGATGCTGATGTTCTGCCAGCCTGGCTTGGCGAGCCCGTGCGCGGCCAGCGCGGCCGCAAGCTCAGCGCGCGTGATCTCTGACGCCCACTCCCTGCCGCCGTCTCCCGTGCAGTATCGGTCCGGCTGCGAAGGAAGATAGGAAACGATCTTGGCATGAGGCCAAACCTCGGTTGGTGAAGCTGTCCGCCCGCCGCAATCCTTCCCGAAGTAGGCCAGCGCCCGCTGCTCGTGAAACCACAGCGTTTCGCCGCCCGTCGCCAGCGTGGCCGCGTGCGCTTGAGCCCCGCGCTCGCCGTTGCTGCCCCAATGCAAAAGCTGGCAGTGGGTCGAATCGCACAGGTCGTAATCGGCGTGCCCATGCGCCTCATGTAACGCAAAGCTGCGCACGACAATTGCTAGCGCCTTCATTGACTCCGCGCTGTCGGCTGCGCCGCTTTCGCTCGCCACCACCCGCTCCACATAGCTTTCTACGGGTAGCGTCACCACGATGACCAGTACACCATCTCGCGCCGTGATCGTCAGGGGTTCGCGCAGCGTGACGGTTTCGCCATGCGCCGTGAGTGTCACCGGATCGGTGATCCAGATGCGCGTCGAACTTCCTTTTCGGCCCCCCGCCGCCAGCGTCAGTGCATCTCCATCGGCGCGAACGTCGGCCGGTCCTGTAAATGTGAGCGTCGCGCATCCGGCGCAGCTTCGCAGGATGATTTTGTGAACCCGGCCCGCAGGCGTCACGATCACTTCGCGGTCGTGCCACAGTGTCCACATTCCAACGCGCAGCGTTTCTCGCGCCCCGGTCGTTGCCAATAGTGGTGTCGCAGCAGCGCTCAACGCGGCCGCCGGCGCCGGTCGGATGCCGCTCCACAATACCCCGGCTGCAACCAACGCGCTTACGAGCAATCGCGCCATCCACCGTCGATTCACGGCCGGTCGGGTCACGGGCGCTCCAGTGGTGCGTTGGCCAGGATCTCTCCGGCCACATGCGCCGCATCCGCACCCCGCCCTGCGGGCAAATAGACAACAATCACAAATCTCGGCTTCTCCGCCGGCGCCAGCCCTACGAACCAGCCGTGAGTTCGGCTCGATTCCTCACCCTCCGCAGTTCCCGTCTTACCCATCGCTGCGACGCCGCCCAGGCTCGCCTGTCCGGCCATGCCGAAGCTGGCTGAATCCTCAAGCCCCTCGCGCACCACTAGCGCAGCATCCGAACCTGGATGTGCGGCCAGCTCCAGCGCCAGCCAGCGATAAGCTGCGGCCAGCTCCAGTGGCGTCACGCGCACACCCTCCACTCCCAGCAGCGTCAATTGCTCCTCGTCAACGGAATCGGGCTCGCGATACTCGGCCGCCGCTTCATCGCTCGCGAGACCAGTCACGCTGAGCAATCCTGTAGGCCGCAGCAGTTGCCCAAGCTCCCCTGGGCGCAGCGTGCGCGCCACTGCGGCAAAGTAGCTGTTGCACGACCACGTCAGCGCTTCGCGGGCATCGAAGGGCGGAGCGAGTGGATGCGCGCAGGCCAGCCGGTGGCCGGCGACCGCGAGCTGCCTGTTGCAGGCGACGCGGCTCGCGGGATTCCATCGGCCCGTTTTCACCAGACCATACAGAACCAGCGGCTTCAGCGTCGATCCCGGCGCGGCCAGGGTTCGCGCCGCGTCATTCAGCCGGTGCGCCGCCAGCAAACGTCCGCTCGCGATGTCGAGCACGATAATCCTCGCCTCAGGAGCCTCGCGCGCTGCGCGGTCAACGGCGCTCTGCCACGCCGGAGCGCCCGTTTGGCAAAACGCGCCCAGCGCTCCGCACGTCGCGACAAAGGCAATCAGCCGAAGGATTCTGTGCACACCAGAAGTATGAACGATGCGCGCCCGGAAAGAACAATTCTTGAATTCTGTCTACGGCCTCGCATTTCAGTATCCTGCCGCGCGAATCAAAATCGTTGTCGCCTCATCGGGAAGAGTCGTCCAGCCAGTGCGCTGAGCGCTGCTGGCTCCGCCGTCGTTACGAATTGATATATACTTCTTCAGGTTGGCTCTGCCCCGCCCGGCGGGAGTAGTTCAGTGGCAGAACGTCAGCTTCCCAAGCTGAATGTCGCCGGTTCGATCCCGGTCTCCCGCTCCAAAAGACTCAATAGCCTGCATGAACTGGCTTCAATCTCTGCTCAGTTTGCGCTCCGATTACATTGCCGCTTTGCTCAAACCAGGAGCTGATTCGTATCCCGGGGTCAGTATTTTGGCACCCTGGGGTCAACTTCGTCGGACCAGGCCAGAATGCCGCCGGCTAGATTCACCACTTTCGGATATCCCGACTGTTTGAGGAACTCTGCAATGCGCTGGCTGCGGCCGCCGGATTTGCACTGCACGATAATTTCGCGGTTGCGATCGATCTCAGAGAGTCTCTGCGGAACCTCGTTCTGCGGAATCAACTTGCCGCCGATATTTGCGATCTGATATTCGAACGGTTCGCGGACATCGAGAATGAAGAGGTTCTCCCCGGCATCCATGCGTCTCTTGAGATCCTTCACACTCAGTTGTGGGATTCCGTTCTTCACAGTCTTCGGCACGTCATTCGCAGATTCGAGGCCGCAGAACTGCTGGTAATCGATCAGTTGGGTGACGGTCGGGTGAGTTCCGCACACCGGACATTCAGGATTCTTGCGAAGCTTCAGCTCGCGAAAGCGCAGCTTGAGCGCATCCACGAGGAGCAAACGGCCGATCAGCGGCTCGCCAATACCGAGGATGAGCTTGATGGCCTCGGTTGCCTGAATGACGCCAATGAGTCCGGGCAGAATGCCCAGCACACCGCCCTCCGCGCAACTGGGCACGAGGCCTGGTGGCGGCGGCTCGGGATAAAGGCAGCGGTAGCAGGGGCCATCCTTCGTGGCAAAGACGCTGGCTTGGCCTTCAAAACGGAAGATCGATCCATATGCATTTGGCTTGCCCAACAGCACGCATGCGTCATTGACCAGGTAGCGCGTGGGAAAGTTATCGGTGCCATCGGCAACGACGTCGTAGTCCTTGAGGATATCGAGGGCGTTTGCGCTCGATAGCAGCGTGTCGTGCTTCTGAACGTTGACGGCGGGATTGAGAGCCCTGAGCTTCTCCTCGGCCGAATCGAGTTTTTTGCGGCCGATATCCGCGGTCGAGTGGATAATCTGCCGCTGCAGATTGCTGGCGTCCACAACGTCGAAGTCCACGAGGCCCAGAGTGCCCACACCCGCCGCTGCGAGGTAGAGGGCAAGCGGCGAACCAAGCCCGCCGGTCCCGACGCAAAGCACGCGCGCGGCCTTCAGTTTGCGCTGACCTTCTATACCGACCTCCGGAAGAATCAGGTGGCGCGAATAGCGGGAGAGATCGTCTTGAGTCAGTTCAGGTAACTCGGTTGGTGAGGCGGTTGTATTCATAGTTCCTCATTCATTTAGATGATTCACTTTGCTCCGCGATTCGGCGCCGAACTTGCGCCCGCTTACCTGGCTGGCGCCCGCCAGCAATCGAGGGGATGATGGATAGCGTGTCGCCCGCCGAAACCTCCGTGGCCTCCTTCGCCGCTAAGTAGCGCACATCCTCGTCATTCAGGTAAATGTTCACAAAGGCGCGCACTTTGCCCTCGCTGGTGAATAAATGCTTGCGCAATTCGGGGTATGCCTGAGTCAGCTCATCGAGCGCGCCGGCGATGGTTACGGCATTCACTTCTACAGCATCCTTGCCTGCCGCAAAGGCGCGCAGGGGCGTGGGGATGAAAATCGTCATTCTCTTCAATTCCTCTCTCAAATGTCCTCTGACTTACTTCGAAATCGTATCCGCGCCTAACTAGATCGCCGAATCCCTCACTGCGATGGGCTCCGTTTCGAATCGCTTGTTCTCCTCGGTGTCTCCTGCCAGCCGGAATGAATTGGTCGCTGTTGCTTTGCCGTTCGCCACCGCGGTGATGACGTAAGAGCAACCCAACCAGTGGGCCTCAGCAAGGTCAGTCTGGGACCACTGCGCGGGATGGTCCGGATGAGAGTGATAAAACCCAGCTATGCTCAACCCCAGGCGCCGGGATTCTCGCTCAATCTTCACCAGTTCACCCGGGGATATTTCATACCGGTTGTGCGCCGAGTCGGTGCGCGTATTGCCTGCCCTGATCGATGCTTCAATCCACCAGCCGTCGGGAGTTGAGCGCCCCAGCAATGCACCGCAACATTCATGCGGATAGGTCTCCTCGCCGTGCGCCCGCATAGCATCAAAAACCGCTCTGCTCAGCCGCAGTTCGCTCAATGCTCCTCCCAAAACCGCTCGCTCAGGTACTTATCTGCAGAATCCGGAAGCACCGTGACGATCACCGCGGCCCGTCCTTTTGCGGACTCTTCGCGGGCTATCTCCAAGCAGGCGACAACGGCTGCCGCGGAGGAGATGCCCACCAGCAGGCCCTCCTCGCGGGCAAGCTGCTTCGCCATTGCGTATGCGGCTTCGGTTTCCACCGCCAATTGGCGATCGGCAAGTTGTGGATCGTAGATGGCCGGCACAATCGACGTAGCCATGTGCTTCAGACCTTCGAGTCCGTGAAAAGGTGAATCCGGTTGGAAGCTGATGCACTGAACGGCCGGATTCAGTTCCTTGAGTCTTCGACTGGTGCCCACAAATGTGCCGCTGGTCCCCAGGCCCGCGACAAAATGAGTAACGCGGCCTTCGGTCTGCCGCCAAATCTCAAGCCCTGTGCCTTCATAGTGAGCTTTCCAGTTGGCGTCGTTCGAGTATTGATCCACATAGCAAAAACGCTCCGGGTCGTTGCCGGCCAACTCAAGCGCACGGCGAATGGCTCCATCGGAACCCTGGCCGGGATCGGTCCAATCCACCTGCGCCCCGTAGGCCCTGAGGATGCGTTTTCGCTCCGGGGAAACATTGGAAGGCATTGCCAGGCGCACAGGAAACCCCTGCGCTGCACCCAACATGGCAAGCGCAATGCCGGTGTTGCCGCTGGTTGCATCCAACAGTATCTTCTCCGGTCCTAGTCTTCCCTGTGCCCGCGCCTCACGGACCATAGCCCACGCGGCACGATCCTTTACGCTGCCGCTCGGATTCAGCCATTCGGCCTTGGCCAGCAACGTCGCTCCATCAAGATTGCGAACGGCCTTGCTTAGGCGAAGGAGCGGAGTCTCGCCGATCCGCGCAGTCACCGATAAGCCGAGTTCAGCTTCCGCGCATTTTCTTTGCATCGATAATTGCCGCCGTTCTTCATTCATGAGGTTGAGGCCACTGCCACTGCGCTGATGCAAAGTGTGGATCAGGTGCGAACCCGCGCCTGGCCATGTTTAACGCCTATCCCGATAAGATTAAGGATCCTGAAAGATTAGTTGGAGAACCGTGTTCCTGCCATGGCGCTCAACTCCACGGGACAAGCCCGAAAGGAGCGACAACAACAGCATGGACACGCGCGACGCACACGGAAAGTATAGAAGAGCATGAAAGTGAGGTCAATTTGGCAACCTCCGTGATCTTGCACTCGGATGCCATTTTGCCTGGCCGCTCCTACGCGACTTCCCGCACCTTCATCACCAGGCAAGTGATCGTGTCCTCCGCCTTCACCAGCATCTGATGCGGTGTTCCCGCTGGCACGTGAGCAAAATCTCCAGCACGCATCGTCTGACGGGCCCCTCCCTCGATCGATGTCCCGCGCGTCTCACCCGGCGCGACTGTCCGCACCCCGTTCACCACTCCACCCGTCACCAGGGTGGCCTTGCCGGCAAGCACGCAAAACAAATCCGCAAACTTCTCATGCACTTCCGCTTCGCCATCGCGGCTCCGGAACGAAAGCATGGCGCAGTGCCGTGGGTACTCTTTCAGCGTCTCCGACGCCGATCCATCCCCATGCTTTGCCAACTTGCGCAAGTACGCCGCGCGTTCCAGCAGAACCGCCGGCGACCAGTGATCCACGGGGTTCTTCGCCTGGATTGTTTTTGGGCTCACGTCGTCCAGATTCACATCCTTCAAGATCTCTCTCGACAGCAAATCCATCTCGTCTCCTTCGGCCCCCGAAAACGTCCAGCCATCGCCACCGTTCACTGCTCCGCCAGCTTCCGCGCCCGCTTGAAGACCTTCAGCAGCATCGGACGCGTCAACTTGCCGGTGTTTGTATTTTGCAGTGACGGATGATAACTTGCGATCGCGGTCAGGCCGCTCGGCAGTTCGTGCTCTGCTCCGTGCGCAAAGTCAAACCCCGCGCGCGTTTTCATCATTCCCGTTCTCACTGCGTGCCCTAGCAAACCATCGAACGCGATGCGCCCCAGACAGACCACCACGCGCAGATCTTTGAGCAGCTTCATCTCCTGGTCAAGCCACGGCGCGCAGTTGTGCAGTTCTTCCGGCGTGGGCTTGTTGCCCGGCGGCGCGCAGCGCGCCACCGCTGTGATCCAAAGCCCGCTCAGCTTCATCCCGTCGTCACGCGAAACAGCTCTGGGCTGCGAGGCAAATCCCGCTTCGTGCAGCACGGGATACAGAAAGTCGCCCGATCCATCGCCCGTGAACGGCCTTCCCGTGCGATTCGATCCGTGTGCCCCCGGCGCCAGGCCCAAGGCCATTACGCGCGCCTTCGGGTCGCCAAACGACGGCACCGGCCGTCCCCAGTACTCCCACTCTGCGTACGCCCGCCGCCGTTTCCGCGCCACCTCCGCGCAATGTGCGCGTAACCTCGGGCAAAGCTCGCACGCAACAATCCGCTCATTCAACGCTGTAAGAGTTGTGGCTCCGGCCATGAGGAGATTCTACGGCGCGGAGGCAGCAGCTTATGGCAAACTTGCTGCGGAGGAATTCGCACGATGAAACATGCAAGGCTCTTGCTTCTCGCCGGCGATTTTGTTGAGGACTACGAGATTATGGTTCCTTTTCAGGCGCTGCAAATGGTCGGCCACACCGTCCACGCCGTCTGCCCCGGCAAAAAGAAAGGCGATCAGGTCCGCACCGCCATTCACGATTTCGAAGGCGATCAAACCTACACCGAAAAACGCGGCCATAATTTCACGCTCAACGCCACCTTCGACGAGATTGACCCTTCAAAATACGACGGCCTCATCATTCCCGGCGGCCGCGCGCCCGAATATCTCCGACTCAACCCCAAGGTACTCGACCTCATTCGCCACTTTGCCAAGGCCAACAAACCTATCGCCGCACTCTGCCACGGCCCGCAGCTGCTCGCCGCCGCTGGAGTCATCAAGGGCCGCAAGCTCAACGCCTATCCCGCCTGCGCTCCCGAAGTCGAGCTTGCCGGAGGAACCTACGTCTCCGTCGATATGACGGATGCCGTCGTCGATGGCAATCTCGTCACGGGCCCGGCCTGGCCCGCACACCCGGTCTGGCTTGCCCGATTCCTTAAAGTCCTTGAGGCCCATTCGGCCGCCTGATCGTTGTCTCCATTCGGATCAACTTTTCACCGCAGCGGCGCGAGACCCATCATTTCGCGCCGCGTCTCTCCGCCGCGCACCCTGTGCCATACTGAATCTGTCTCCGCCTTCCCTCAGGAATTGGAATCACTGCATATGTCCGGCCAACTCAATCCGGAGTTTCTGCGCCGCGCTATCGCGCTGGCCACGCGAAACGTTCTCACAGCAACGGGCGGCCCGTTCGCCGCGGTCGTCGTGCACGACGGCAAAATCATTGGTGAAGGCGCAAACTCCGTTACCGCAACAAACGATCCCACAGCGCACGCTGAAGTCAACGCCATCCGTGCCGCAGCCAAGTCTCTGGGAACCTTCTCGCTCGTGGGCTGCGTGCTCTATACCAGTTGCGAGCCCTGCCCTATGTGCCTCTCCGCGGCCTACTGGGCGCGCCTCGACGCCGTCTGCTATGGAGCCAGCGCCGCCGACGCAGCTCGTGCAGGCTTCGACGACGCCTTTCTCTATGCCGAGCTCCGCAAGGACCCGAACCAGCGTAAACTCCACGCAACGCAATTGCTCGCCAACGAAGCCTGGGCCAGCTTTGCCGCATGGATTGCCGCGCCCAGCAAGATCGTGTACTGATCTGAAGAGAGTCTCTCAACGGTCGGAGCGGATGGAGTCAGCGGCCTCGCGCCAAGGGGGCGCCGGCGCCAATCGTGAGTCGGTCTCGGCCGTTTGTTCTGCCCATCGTTACGAGCATTAACAATCCCTGCAGAACCAGGACCAGAGAGATGACAAAAACAAAGCCCTCAAAATGGGCGGAGTGCGCATTGCGCAGGAAACTTGAGCCGCCAAACAAGATCAGCGCGATGCCTACCGGCCAGAACCATCGTTCGCGGCGCACCCCAAGATGGAGCATCCGCGCCAGCAACGTGGCCACACAGATGGCTGCAATCAACAGCGCGACGGCGGCCCGCGCCGCGAATCCATCATGCCGCAACAGCAACTCCATAAGCGCGAGCCAGCAGCTGCAAATCAAAGTCACGAACGAACTGAAAATCAGAAGCCTTCCCATCGGTCCTCCCTCCAAAACACACCGCCGCGCAAAGCTCAGACAATGGCGGAAATACCAAACATCGGCCCGCGGACGGCCCATGCGTGGCATGATCGATGCGACGTACTCTTCCCGCAAATCGCCCGCGACGGTCTCCCGGTCGCGCGCCGCCAGCAACCGCTCCAGCAGGAATTCCGCCCATCGCGGTGGACCAGAAAAATTCATGACTTCACCGCCACCGGTACTTTCGCGCCTTGCCACATCCTTGCCAGGGTCTTTTGAGCATCCGCAAGGGCTCGATTCCCCATGGCCGCAACCATGTAATAGCGGCGGGCTCGCCCTCCGCGAATCGCGGTGCCTTTCGCCAGCCGGGAATTGATGAGCCCGCGCTGCTCCAGACGATCCAGCGTGGTATAGACGGCCCCCGCGGCAACGCTTCTCGCAAGCGATTCCTGAACCTGGTGCAGAACCGCCCGGCCATAGGCGCCGTCGCCCAGGTGAAGGATCGCCAGCAATACCGCTTGCTCGAATGTTCCCAGCAAATCTGCCATGCCTACAATGTAGGCATATTCGCCTTTAATGTCAAGAGACAGAATTCAGCCCGCGCGCAAAGCAGAAAAAAGCTGGCGCTGCTCGCAACCTCGATGAATCTTCGAGGGCCGAGGATTTCCATCCTTGACCCAGCGCCGCCGCCTTGCGTATGCTGCGAGCGTTTACCCACGGCGCAGAGCACCTGCATTCACGGCGCAAGGGGAGAGCCCGTATGAGCACCGCTGCCACGGCCGCAACTCCCGCTCTTAAAATCGGATCCAAGCCGCTCCTTGTTCGCCGCGCCGCCGTACTCGGCGCTGGAACCATGGGCGCCCGCATTGCCGCTCATCTGGCCAACGCCGGAATCCCCGTCCTTCTCCTCGATCTTCCTCCAAAAGATCAAATCGCCGAGCGGGCCCTCGAGGCGCTCGCAAAGTCCAAGCCCGCAGCTTTTTTCGACCCGTCGCGCGCCGCGCTCATCAACCCCGGCACGTTCGACGACGATCTTCCCAATCTCGCGCAGTGCGATTGGATCATCGAAGCCGTCGCCGAGAACCTCGAAATCAAATCCGCGTTGCTGACTCGCGTCCTTCCCCATCTCGACGCGCGCGCGCTTCTCACCACGAACACCTCCGGACTGCCCATCGCACGCATCGCCGCCGCGATTCCCAGCGTCCGCGGCCGCTTCTTCGGAACACACTTCTTCAATCCCCCGCGCTACATGCGCCTCCTCGAAGTTATCCCCACCGCCGATTCCGATCCCAATGCCGTCTCCGCCTTTTCCGCTTTCGCCGATCTTCACCTCGGCAAGCAAGTTGTCTTCGCGCACGACACGCCCAACTTCATTGCCAATCGCATCGGAATCGCGGTCATGTTCAACGCCGCCAACCTCATGCTCGAGCAGGGGCTCTCCATCGAGGAGGTCGACGCGCTCACCGGCCCCGCCATCGGCTGGCCGCGCACCGGGACCTTTCGCCTCGCCGACCTCGTCGGCATCGATATTCTCGCCCACGTCGCCGCCAACTTCCCGCAGGGTGTTACCGGCGGCAAATTTGCGCCCATTCTTAAAGAACTTCTCAAGCGCGGCTGGCTCGGCGATAAATCCGGAAATGGTTTCTACAAGAAAATCCGCGGCCAAGACGGCGCGGATTCTGCCGGCAAAGACCAGCGCCTCGTCCTCGATTTCTCCACCTTCGAATACCGCCCCTCGGCCAAGCCTGCCCTTCCCGCGTTCGATATGGCGAAAAACGCTGCCACGCTTCCCGAGCGCCTGCGCCTGCTTCTCGCGAACAACCCCGCCAAAGACAAGGCCGCGGCCTTTCTCTGGCCCTTTCTTTCCTCGCTGTGGAGCTTCGCCGCCGATCGCATCGGCGAAGTGGCCGACGACGCGCCTTCCATCGACGCCGCAATGCGTGCTGGCTTCAATTGGGAGCTGGGTCCCTTTGAAATGTGGGATGCCGCGGGAGTCGCTGAAACCGTCGCCCGCATGAAGGCTCTCGCCTTTCCCGTCGGCGCTCCCGTCGAGGCCCTTCTCGGTGTATCGCGCACCGCCTGGTACTCACCCGATCGCGACGCCTGTTTCCAGCCGGCCACCAAACAACTCGTTCCCATCCCCGGCGTCCCCGGCCACGCCCGCGTCGCCGATTTCCGCCGTTCGCCCGGCGTCCTTCGCACTAACCCCGGCGCGTCGCTCGTCGATCTCGGCGACGGCATCGCCTGCATCGAATTGCACTCGCTCAAGAACGCGATCGGCGGCGACGTTCTTTCTCTCATCTCCGCCGTCCTCAACCCATCCTCCGATGCGGTCCGTGATTTCGCGGCCTTCGTCATCTCCGGAGACCGCGACAATTTTTCCGTCGGCGCCAACCTCATGCAACTCCTGCTCACGGCGCAGGAGGGCGAGTGGGACGAGCTGGCCCGGGTCATTCACAACTTCCAGCAGATGACTGCGGCCATCAAATTCTGCCCGCGTCCCGTCGTCGCAGCGCCATTCGGCCTCACCCTCGGCGGCGGCGCCGAAATCTGCCTCCACGCTGCGCGCCGCCAGCCTTACGCTGAAACCTACATGGGCCTCGTCGAAGCCGGCGTTGGCCTCATCCCCGCCGGCGGCGGCACAAAAGAAATGTTCCTCCGCGCCTTCGACGCAGCCACTGCGCTCGCTCCTCCTGAACCCAAAGACCCTCCCTCCCGCTTCGCCCAATCCACCGAACTCGCCGCAGCCCTCAAGCGCGCGCTTGAAACCATCGCCATGGCCAAGGTCTCAACTTCCGCCACTGAAGCCCGCACCCTCGGCCTGCTCGGCCCCGCCGATCGCATCACCATGAACCGCGAGCGCCTGCTCCTTGACGCCAAAGCGCAAGCCGCTGCACTTGCCGAGTCTGGCTATGCGCCGCCGCAGATCCGCGCGCAAATCCCCGCTCCCGGCGTCGCCGCGCTCGCCACGCTCGAAACCGGCATCTACCTCATGGGCGAAGCCGGCTACGCCTCCGAGCACGATCAGAAAGTCGCTCGCTGGGTCGCGTACATTCTGGCCGGCGGCCGCATCACGCCGGGCTCACTGGTCAGCGAGCAATATTTTCTCGATCTCGAACGCGAGGCATTCCTCTCCCTCTGCGGCGAGCGCAAGACGCAGGAGCGCATCGCCTTCACCCTCAAAACCGGCAAACCGCTGCGCAACTGATTCGCATCGGTGGGAAAGATTTGCGCTCCTGCCTTCCTCGGCATAGAGTGCTCGTGAGAGTTTTCGATGGTTCGCGCGTTGATCAAATCGGGGCTTTTGCTTGCTTCGCTGCTTCTTTTTTGCTGCCCCTCAAAGCTCCTGCCGCAGGATTCGGCCTCTGCGGCTCTTAGTAGGTCCGGCTCGGTCATCATCGACGGCCAACTAACCCACTACCTCATCCGTCATCTGCCCGTCAGCTCGTTTCCCGAGCTACCGGCCGCCATTCAGGAGCAGCTCGACCTTCGCGGCTGTCTCATTCCACAAACTTATGAGGCCCATCGTCCTGAAAACGTGGTCCACGCTAGCCTTGAGCGCCCCGGCTCTTCCGATTGGGCCGTCCTCTGTTCCGCCCAGGGATCTGTCTCCCTGCTGGTCTTCTTTGGCAACGGCTCAAGCCGACCTTTCACGCTGGCCTCGGGCCCCGAAACCGAGCGCCTGCAGACCCACGATCCCAGTGGCGTCCTCGGTTTCAACTGGGGCATCGACCCCGCTTCTCCTCAGGAAGTCCACGACGCGCAACTCGGCATGCGCCATCCGTCGCCGCGCCTCGATCACGACGCACTCGCCGATACGCTCGTCGATCGTCACACTGTCTACCATTTCTATCTGAAAAGCGCTTGGATTGTGCTCGAAATGCAGGACTGAATTACGATGCCGGACCCTCGCCATAGAATCGTGAAGGAGTAGCGTCCTATGCCCGAAGCCGTCCTCGTCGCCGCCGTTCGCACGCCTGTTGGCCGCGCCCCCAAAGGTGCGCTCTCCACCACGCGCCCCGACGATCTTGCCGCAACGGCAATCACCGGCGCGCTTGGCTGCGTCCCGGCGCTCGACAAATCCTTAATCGACGACGTCATCCTCGGCTGCGCCCAACCCGAAGGCGAGCAGGGCTGGAACATCGCGCGCATGGCCGCTCTCCGCGCCGGCCTTCCCGTCGAGATTCCTGGCGCAACCGTCAATCGCCTCTGCGCGTCGGGCCTAGAGGCCATCGCAATCGCCGATCACCGCATCCGCGCCGGCGTCGCGCAAGTCATCGTTGCCGGCGGCGCGGAATCCATGAGCCTCATTCCCATGGGCGGCAACAAGCCCAGCCCCAATCCCTGGCTCGCCTCCAACTATCCTGCGTCCATGCTCACGATGGGCCTCACTGCGGAGCGCGTTGCTCGCCATTACGGAATCTCGCGCCTTGACCAGGACGCCTTCGCTCTTGCGAGCCACCAGAAAGCCCTCGCCGCGCAGGCCGCGGGCCGCTTCGCCGAGGAACTCATCCCCGTCAAAGTCGCAACCGCAATGCCGGATACTCCACCGAAGAAGCCTCACGTCCAGGAAAGAGAGTTTTCAGCCGACGAAGGCCCGCGGGCCGACACTTCCGCCGAAGCCCTCGCCCAACTCAGGTCCGTCTTTCATGCGCAGGGAACGGTCACTGCAGGCAACTCCTCGCAAACCTCCGACGGCGCAGCCGCCGCTGTTCTCATGGACGCAGCCCGCGCGCGCTCGCTTGGTATTCAGCCGCTCGCCCGCCTCGTGTCGTATGCCGTCACCGGTTGTCTTCCCGAAGAGATGGGCATTGGCCCCATCACCGCGATTCCCAAAGCGCTTGCCCTCGCCGGCCTCACTCTCGCCGACATCGACCTCATCGAATTGAACGAAGCCTTCGCCGCGCAGGTCCTTGCAATCATCCGGGCTCTCAACCTGGACCAGGAAAAAATCAACGTCAACGGCGGCGCCATCGCGCTCGGCCACCCGCTCGGCTGCACAGGCGCAAAACTGACCGCGACTCTGCTCCAGGAGATGAAACGCCGGAAGGCTCACTACGGAATGGTCACGATGTGCGTCGGCGGCGGCATGGGCGCTGCCGGCATCTTCGAGCTGCTGAATTGATTCGCAGGCGCTCTGTCGCTGAGCCCTGACACCTGATCCCTCACACCTAGCGTTTAAAGAATTCCCCGTACCCTCCGTTCGCCCACGGATCGTAGTGCAGTGCGAAGTTGGCGCGGTGTTGCGTGCTGGGATGGTCGTTGAGCCAGAACTCAATGAACGGATTCGGATTCGGATCTTCCAGCCACGACTGGCCCATAGCGTTGAATGCCGCGACCGCGGTCTTCTGCGGGTCGGGAACAATCCCGTGGATCGCCTCCTGCCCGTACACATCCGCCTGGTGCTCAAAGTGGCGGCTGACGGCATTGCTCACCGGCTGAAGAAGAAAACTCGCAATCGAGATTGAAAACAACAGCACCACAAATCCAGTCCGCGACGAAAGCTGCGGGGCACCCACCGCTGGGTGGCTCGGAGAGCCGGGGCCCGAGGAGTCCAATTCACTCACGCCCCATCGCCTTCCAAACCGCCGCGCCAGCCACGCCGCAAACGTCGCGCAAGCCCAGTACAGAAAAAACAGGCCCGCGCCCGATAATGCAAATCCTTTGGGGATATGATGCAGCACGTAGTGCCCGCCCTCGTGCCCAAAGACAAACAGCACTTCGTCGTCCGGCAATTGGTCCGTCGCCGTATCCCATATCACCAACCGTTTTGTAGCACCGATCCCCGCCACAAATGCATTGATCCCCGTGTATTTCGCGCGGGCTTTCAACAGAAACATCCGATCCGGCGGAATGTCGATCCCCGTCCGCGCCACCACCCTCTCGAGCTTCGCCACCAGGGCCGCGTGATTCTCCGCAAGCGGCTCTTGCTTGAAGAACAATGGCACAACGAGCGGCTCAACAAACGTGAGCAACGCAAGGATCGGCAGAGTCACCACCCAGGCGACCAACCAGTAGCGCCGCGGCCATCGCCGCACAATCCAGTTGAACAGCAGCAGGATCGGCACGCCAATCGCGAGCGTCAATCCCATCGCCTTGCCCAGGTCGCCAAGCCAGCCGCCCCACCCCTGCACGCTGATTCCGTAACTTCGCTCGTAGTGCTCGCCGATCCAATCCAGCGGCAGTCCGGCAAGAGCCGCAATGATCAGGTACGCCGCGAAGAAGATCGCTCCCTGAATCCAGCGCAGGCTGGAAATTCGCTCCACCCATCGCTCCAGGCCCGCTAGTAGGCGCGTCGCCAGCAAAAGACCGACAAAAACGATGCCCCAAACCGATCCCGTAATATCCAGAATGTTGCGAATTCTACTGATGGCGATCGCCTCGGCCAACTTGTCCTGTGGCAGCGTGTACGCTTGCAGCTGATTCGCCGGAGCCTGCGCGGTCACGGCTACTGGAGTGGGCGCTACCGGTGTTGATCCGCTCTGCGCCGTCAGCGCCTGCGGAAATACTCCGGCAAAAAACGCTGCCGAACAGACCACAACCCGCGCCGTGCGTCTGAATCTCAATCCCGTTCTCCCTTTGCCCGCCAATTCTGCGAGAATCAAACAAACAGATGCTTTCGCCAAAATCTCGAGCTCTCACGCCCATCCATTCTAAAGGCCGATCATGGCGCCGGATTGTTTCATTCCTTCACCGCGCGCCTGCCGCAGCCGGCCTCACACTGCTCATCCTTCCAACAGCCGCTCGCCCGCAGCAGCCCGTCCCCGTCGTTCTCGACGCCATGACCTCCGAGCTCCATCGCGCCTTCACCTCGCTGGGCAAATCCCCGATTGCAGCATCGCCTGCATCATCGCCGGCGCCCTCTGCAACGCCGGCCGCGGATGCGACATCGACCGCTTCCAGCGACAAGCAGTTGCCGCCCTACTTTCTCAGTTACACGGTTCGCGACACGAGCTTCGTATCCGTTCGCGCACTATACGGCGCTTTGGCAGAGAGCTCCGCAGGCCGTACGCGCTCGGCCGACGTTCAAGTGCGCGTCGGCGATCCCAAGCTCGACAACACCCACGGCACGCATCGCGGCTCGGCCGTCAACAGCCTCCAGCTTCCGCTCGACGACGACCGCGAGTCCCTTGCGCGTTCCCTCTGGCTGGCCACCAACACGGGATACGGCGCCGCTCTCGATAACTACCTTCGCGTCCAGACCGAAGCCGAGGTCCGCGCCAAGGAAGAAGACACTTCGCCCGATTTCAGCCAGCAGCACCGCCCAGAAGCACATCGGCGCCGTCGCTCCGCCCATCGTCGTTGACCGTGCCGCGTGGGAGCAGCGGGTGAGGGAACTGTCTCGCATCTTCCGCGACTACCCCGACGTGTACGAAAACATGGTGTTTCTTACCGTGCAAAATGAGACCGACTACTTCGTCTCTTCCGAAGGCTCGCAAATCGTCTCACCGCATTTGCAGGCGCGGATCGTCGCCGTCGCCGTTACCCGCGCCGATGACGGCATGGATCTCTTCCGCGAACAGACCTTCGAGGCAGAAACCGTCGACGGCCTTCCCACGCAGGCCGTTCTTGCATCTGCCGTGCGCGATCTCGGCAAGAGTCTCGAGTCGCTGCGCAAAGCTCCGGTCACTGAACCCTTTGACGGTCCGGCCATTCTCTCCGGCCGCGCCGCCGCGGTTTTCTTCCACGAAGTTCTCGGCCATCGCCTTGAGGGCCAGCGCCAGCGCGGCGACGAGGAGGGCCAGACCTTCACCAAGGACGTCGGCAAGCCGATTCTTCCTGACTTCCTCTCCGTCGCCGACGACCCCACGGTCGACACCTTCGGCAGCACCTGGCTCAGCGGCAGTTATCAGTTCGACGACGAAGGCCAGAAGGCCGAGCGCGTCGACCTCATTCACGACGGCGTGCTCAAGACATTCCTCATGTCGCGCCTGCCTATTGCCAGCTTCGGCGCTTCCAACGGCCATGGCCGTGCTGAATCCGGCCACGTGCCCACCGGCCGCCAGGGCAACCTGATCGTCACATCCACCAAAAGCGTCTCTGACTCAGCCCTGCGCCAGCAGCTCATCGACGAAGCCAAAAAACAGGGCAAGCCCTACGGCCTCTACTTTGAGGACATCTCTTCCGGCTTCGCCGTTACCCAGCGCAGTTCGCCGCAGGCTTTTCAGGTTATTCCACTCGTCGTCTGGCGCGTTTACGTCGACGGGCGCCCCGACGAGCTCGTCCGCGGCGTCAGCATCGTCGGCACGCCGCTCGCCGCCATGAAAAGCATCATCGCCACCGGCGACAAGAGCGAAGTCTTTAACGGCGAATGCGGCGCGGAATCGGGCACCATCCCCGTCAGCGCCGTCGCTCCCGCCATGCTCCTCAGCACTATTGAAACGCAGCGCCAGCCGCAGGGCACGGCGCGCCCGCCCATTCTGCCCATCCCCGGCGTTGATTCGCAACAGCCCGAAACCAAGGGGGCCCAATGAACTCCTTCCGTTCGCGCACTACGGTCGCCCTCGCTGGACTTCTCGCGTTTTTCGTCGCCATGCCACAACTCTCCGCGCAACCCTCCCGCGCCGACGCTGAAAAAGACCCCGTCCTCAAAGCCATGCTCACCGAGCTCGACCGCAGCATGAGCCAGCTCCAGTTGACCGGCTTCGCCAAGCCCTTCTTCATCCAATACCGCATTGAAGAGGTCGATGATTTCCAGACCTCGGCCGAGTTCGGCTCAAGCGAAGGCTCAGACCACGCTCACCAGCGCGTTGTGCGCGTCACAGTGCGCGTCGGCGACTACAAGACCGACAGCTCAGCCGCGCGCGGCGATGGCTCGCTCCAAGTGACTGCACTCGACGACGACCCCGTCGCCTTGCGCTCCTCGCTTTGGACCGCCACCGACCAGGCCTACAAAAATGCTCTCTCCGCCTATGCGCAAAAGCAGGCCGAGTTGAAGCAGGTGCAAACTCCTCCGCAGGCCGACGACTTCAGCCAGGAGAAGCCCATCGTCTCTCTCGCCGATCCCATCGCCCTTCACGTCGACGAGAGCTCGTGGGCCGATCGCGTCGCCCGCGTCAGTGGTCTCTATCGCACCGGTGCACCGTTCAATGTAAATCAGACCGGGGTCCCCGCGGATAGGCCCTCGTCCGCGGGGCGGGAGCGCGACATTGAATACTCCTCCGCGAGTTTCCGCGCCCGCGCCATCACAACCTGGCTCGTCACGAGCGAAGGAACCATCGTCCGCAAGTCCTCCGTCGATTACCAGGAGTCCTTCTCTGCGGGCACGCAGGCTCCCGATGGCATGCGCCTCGATCGCTCCTATGGTTCCTCCGGAACCTCGGTCGCCGACCTCGACACCGAGGCCGTCTTCAATCAGCACGCCGTCGACGAGCTCGCCTCGCTCGCCGATCTGCGCAAGGCCCCGCTCGTCGAAGAGGAGTACCACGGCCCGCTGCTTTTCTCGGCCGACGCCGCTGCCGACACGCTGCGCTCGCTTCTCGCTTCTTCGGTCACGGCCACACGCCCCGCTCTCGGAACTGAAGCACGCACCAACGGCCCGTTTGCTTCCAGCTACCACGCCCGCGTTATGCCCGACTTCATGAACGTTGTCGACGATCCAAGCTTAGCCACTTACAACGGCAAAGGCCTCCTCGGCGCCTACGCCGTCGACGATGAAGGCGTTCCCGCCCAGGCCGTCAAGCTCGTCGATGCCGGCCGCCTCGACAACTACCTCATCGGCCGCCAGCCCGTCCGCGACTTCCATCAGTCCAATGGCCACGGCCGCGCCGGCATCACCGGCCCTGCGCGCCCCATGATCGGCGTCCTCAAAATCACCGCGGACAATGGCCTCTCAATCGGCGAGCTCACCCAGAAGCTCTTGGATATGGCGAAGGATCGCGGCCTGCCGAGCGTCTACTTTGTGCAAACGCTGGGCGGCGAGCGGACGCCTCGGCTGCTCTTCCGAGTCAGTCCCGATGGCAAGCGCGAGCTGGTTCGTGGCGCTGTGCTTGCCGACATCGACGAGCGCGCTCTTCGCTCCAGCATTGAAGCGGCGGGCAAGGATTTCTGGGTCGCCAATTACTTCGTCGACCCGCCGGTCACGATCCTCGCGCCCGCGCTGCTCTTTGACGATGCTACCGTCCGCCGCGCCAACGCCAAGAACGACAAGCTGCCCTTCTATCCCCCGCCGAACTAGGGATTTCGCTTGGGTTGGGTCGGCCCGGCAAGACGGGCTCGCAACCGTCCCTTTCCTCGCCCCGCATCTCACCCTGTGAACTTTCCCGCACCCCTGCCACCCGTTCCCGCATCCATCCTCATAGATGGCATTCCCGCCCGGCCGCTGATTTTAATCAACAAACAGTTCATCCGGGCCAAACCCACAAAGTACAATCCGAACGAAGGAGACTTTCCCCAATGGCATACGAGTTACCACCGCTCCCTTACGAATACTCGGCTCTTGAGCCTTTCATCGACATTGAAACCATGAAGCTCCACCACGACAAGCATCACCAGACCTACATCACCAACGTGAACAACGCGCTGGCCAATCACCCCACGCTCGCAGCCAAATCCGTCGACGACCTCATCAGCGATCTCAATGCCGTCCCGGAAGACATTCGCGGCGTTGTTCGCAACAATGGCGGAGGCCACTCCAACCACTCGATGTTCTGGACCATCATGGGTCCGGCCAACTCGGCTGGCATCGGCGGCAGCCCCTCCGGCGATATCGCCAAGCAGATCACTGCTGACTTCGGCGACTTCGAGGCTTTCAAGAAGACCTTCAATGAGACCACGGCCAAGCAATTCGGCTCCGGCTGGGGATGGCTCGTCTTCACCGGCGGCAAGCTCAAGGTCATCACTAGCGCCAACCAGGATTCGCCGCTGTCGCAGGGTCTTTATCCCATCCTCGGCAACGACGTCTGGGAGCACGCGTACTATCTCAAGTACCAGAACCGCCGCCCCGACTACCTCGCGGCCTGGTGGAACGTCGTCAATTGGGCCGAAGTCAACAAACGTTTCGCCAAAGCCAGTAAATAAAATCAGCTCTTAGCTGTTAGCCTCTAGCTCTCCCGTGCTGAGTTGACGCAGTCATTTCCCGCACAATGAGTTAGATGCTAGAGGCTGGAAGCTAGGAGCTGTCCACCCACGCTAGAGGTGAACTGACCCATGGCCACCATGCAAATGACAGTGCGCCCCGAGGATCTCTCTCAACTCCCCAAGGGCGCTGAGCGCATCCCCGACCCTGGCATCCTCGTCATCTTTGGCGCCTCCGGCGACCTCACTAAGCGCAAGCTGCTGCCTGCGCTCTTTCATCTCTGGCAATCCAAACTTCTGCCCCAGAAGTTCGCCATTGTCGGTGTCGCGCGCCGCCCGCTCGGCGACGAATTCGCCGCCGACATGCGCTCCGGCATCGTCGAGTTCGGCGGCGTCGACGCCAACGATCCCAAACTCGACGGCTTCGTTTCCAACATCAGCTACTTTCCCCTCAATTTCGACGATCCAGCCAGCTATGCAGGCCTAAGAACCGAGCTTGATCGCATCGCCAGGGAGCAGGGAATCGGCCCCGATCGCCTCTTCTATCTCGCCACCGCGCCCGAATTCTTCACCGGCATTATCGAGAATCTTGGCGCGCAGAACATGGCCCAGCCCGAAAAAGGCCGCGTCGCCATCGTGATTGAAAAGCCCTTCGGCCACGACCTCGACTCGGCCCGCTTGCTCAACCACCAGGTCAATGCCGTCTTCCACGAGAACCAGGTCTTCCGCATCGATCACTACCTCGGCAAGGAGACCGTCCAGAACCTCCTCGTCTTCCGCTTCGCCAACGGCATCTTTGAGCCGATCTGGAAACGCAACTACATTGACCACGTGCAGATCACCGTCGCCGAAACGCTCGGCGTCGAGGGCCGCGGCCCCTTCTACGAGAAAGCCGGCGCTCTGCGCGACGTTGTCCAGAACCACATGATGGAGTTGCTCGCGCTCGTCGCCCTCGAGCCGCCCTCCAGCTTCGAAGCCGAAAGCGTGCGCCGCGAAAAACTCAAGGTCTGGCAGGCCATTCCCTCCATCCCCATCCTCAACACGGTCCGCGGCCAATACGGCCCCGGCATCGTCGGTGGCGAGCACGTCGTCGGGTACCGCGATGAAGACCGCGTCAATCCCGAATCTGGCACCGAGACCTACGCCGCGCTCCGCCTCACCGTCGAAAACTGGCGCTGGGCCGGCGTACCTTTCTTTCTCCGCGCCGGCAAGCGCATGAAGAAGCGCGCCACCGAGATCAGCATCCAGTTCAAGCAGCCGCCGCTGCTCATCTTTAATCGCATGGCGCTCTCCGGCCCCTGCTCCGACATTCAGCCCAACCTGCTCACCATTCGCATCCAGCCCGACGAAGGCATCTCCCTGCGCTTTGGCGCCAAGGTGCCCACGACGCCCGAGATGACCGTCTGCCCCGTCAATATGGATTTCGACTACGAAGCCGCGTTCGGCAAGTCCAGCGCCAACGGCTATGAGCGTCTGCTCCTCGACGCTATGCTCGGCGACCAGACTCTCTTCTCGCATCGCGACGGCGTCGAAACCACCTGGGCTCTTTACACGCCCGTTCTGCAGGCCTGGGCTGCGAAGAAGCCGGAGGTTTTTCCCAACTATTTCGCCGGCTCCTGGGGCCCCGAGTGCTCCGACCATCTGCTCGAAAGCACCGGCCACGCCTGGCGCAACGACCTCGGGCGGAACGCGTAAGAGCAGAGAATACAGCAGGGCCTCCAGCGAGCGTGGGAGATGATCGAACCTCCGCGGCGGCTACAGCAGAATCCGAGTAGATGTACTCGAAGCCACTTTTCTCCAGTGGCTTTTTCATCAAGAAAAAGCCACCCCGCACGCTTTGAATGAAGGCACAGTGACTCGGATTCTGCTCTAGGCATCCATCTCCATCATGCAACCCTGGAAATGATCAAACGGGAAAATGGGCCTTGAGCTCTCCGCCGAAGAGAAAGCCGCTCCTCCTGAGCAGACCCGCGCTGAGTTGCACTATAAGCGAAATCGAGATATGATTACAGATGTAATATTCTGTCATAATGCTGGTTTTCGACTCATCCACGCTGATCCTGATCGCGAAAATCGAACTGCTGGATCCATTTTTGACGGGCATCGGCATGGAGATCGCGGTTCCGAAGGTGGTTGAGGATGAATGCTGCGGCGGAAAGAAGACGCTCGATGCGCTGATCATTCGCAAGGCTCTGGACGAGGCCAGAATTAAAGTGAGGAGCGTAAGGAACAGAAAGCTGGTTGCGAAACTGGAAGAAGACTTCAGCATGGGCCGCGGCGAATCCGAAGCTATTGCCCTGGCACTTCAAGAGAAGGCGCTGCTGGTGGGCATCGACGACAAGAACGGAATCAATGCCTGCAAGCTGGCTGGAATCCCGTTCACCACGGCCGTGGGTATTCTTGTGCGAAGCCGTCAGAAGGGCCTGATCGGCTGCGGCGACGCACTGGTCAAGCTCTCGGCGCTCGCCAAATATGGATGGTATAGGAATGCGATTTTAGAAGATGCCAAACTGCGAATTGAGGAACAGCCATGACCAAGACGATGAGCATCCGGATGGACCGGGACAACTTTGAATTCCTTTCCGCGATGACGATCGAGGAGAAGAGCGATCTGTCGAAGGCTGTGCGCGACCTGGTGACACGGGGCAGAATCCTGCTTGCCGTGGAGAAATACAAGCAGGGCGAAGCGTCTTTGGGCAAGGCTGCCGAAGTGGCCGGACTGCCCGTGGGACAGATGATGACCCTCCTTGGGGAATTCGGAGTGCGGAGCAGGATCGACCGGGAAGACTATCGCCAAAGCCTGGCGAGCCTCGCCAAGGTCTGGTAAAGCGCCTGCTCCTCGACGCCATGCTCGGCGACCAGACCCTTTTCGCGCATCGCGACGGCGTCGAAACCACCTGGGCTCTCTGCACGCCCGATTCTTCAGGCCTGGGCTGCCAAAAAACCGCAGGTATTTCCAAACTATTTCGCCGGCTCCTGGGGTCCCGAGTGCTCTGACCACCTGCTCGAAAGCACAGGCCACTCCTGGCGAAACGACCTCGGCCGGAAAGCATAGAGACTTGCAAGACGGAACCGGGAGAAGAAATTAGAGCGCTCGCAATTCCCCGCTGACCTCGCTAACTCTGCCAGCCCCGCTAGTCTCGCTAACTCCGCTTCTTCATCCCCACATCCATCGCCTCATTCGCCAGCCGGTCCGCTTCCTTGTTCCCGCCGCGCAGCGTATGCCGCATCTCGAACCCTTTCAGCTTGAGGGCCAGCCGCTGCGCTTCTTCCCAAAGTGGCCGTAGCCCCGGGCTCTTCACCTTGTAGCGGCCCTTCATCTGCCGCACCATCAGCTCTGAATCCGACACCACTCTAAGCCGCTTTGCCCCGTTCGCCAGCGCCCAATCCAGCACGGCCAGCAGCCCTTTGTACTCGGCATAATTATTGGTCTGGCGGCCCAGGTACTCACTCAGCCGCGCCACCACCAGGCCTTCCGGGTCCTCGATCACCGCCCCATACCCGGCCGGTCCGGGATTGCCCCGCGACCCTCCGTCACAGTGCGCAACATACCACCCGCCGGGAGACACAGCCTCATCCGCCTCATTCTCAAACAGGTTTCCGCTCATCGCTTCCCAGTCTACCGGGTGCGCCGGTCGGCCCGGCTCCGCCCCGCCCACCCGTCCCGCCACCCGCCTCGACCCCGGCCCCTTGTTCCCTCGCTCCGTGTCTTCTGGGTCCCTTGGTCCCTCGTTCCCTTGGTCCCTGTCTCTTGCTTACAATTGCCCCCTTTCCGCGTCTACCCCATCAGCAAAGTCTGTATCTTCGGCGAGCGGAGAAGCGATGGCCACAGACGCAATTGGCGTTTCCATGACCCCGGCGTTGAATCTCGCCCAAACCGCCGCCTCTTTAGCTTGGCCGGCAGCCGGGAGGGTACAATCCTCTCCAGACGTGGCTGCTTCCAGAGCAATGGGCGGAGCAAGGCGCCAGAACCCCGGCCAGGACGATGCGAGCCGTGCGCAGGGCCGTGCGCAAAGCCGTGCTCATGAGATGGACCTCATTCGCGAGGCCCAGGCCGGTTCCCGCGTTGCGTTCGACTCTCTCGTCCGCCAGTATGAGCACCAGGTCCTGCGCCTGGCCCTCCATCTCACCGGTTCCGAGCACGACGCCGAAGACATCTACCAGGAAGCATTCCTCAAAGCCTACCGGTACATCGGCAATTTCCGCTTTGAGTGTTCCTTTTACACATGGATTTACCGCATCGTCACCAACCTCTGCCTGGATCAGTTGCGCCGCCGCAAGACCCGCCGCGAGGACCACGCTGTGGTGGTCGACCGCAGCGGCGACGAGATCGACATACTCGCTTCCGTCTCCGACAACCGCTCGTTTTCCAATCCCGCCCGCGAGCTCGATCGCAAGCTGCTGGGCGCCAAAATTCAGGCTGCGCTGGGCAAGCTCACGCCCCGCGAGCGGATGGTCTTCGAGCTGAAGCACTACCAGGGCCTTCGCCTCCGCACCATCGGCGAAATGTTGCACACCACGGAAGAGACCGCCAAGAATACTCTCTTCCGCGCAACCAAAAAGTTGCGCGTACAACTGGCGGACTTGAGATAAACAGAATGCGGCCGGCCTCTGGTACTTGTAGTGCCCAGTGCACGAAAAGAGCTAGAAGCTAGGAGCTAGAAGCTAGTAGCTGTTTTTGGGGCAAAAGGACGTAACCATGAATTGCGAACTTGCACACGAACACATCGCCGCTGCGGCCTATGGGGAGCTGCCCGACGATCAGGTCCACCAGCTTGAGCGGCATGTGATTGCCTGCCCAGAATGCCAAAAGGAACGCGAGCAGATCCTTGCGCTCAAAGTGCTCGCCGAAGCGCATCCCGTTGTCGAGCCCGATCCGAATCTCGTCGCCCGGGCTCACCTGCGCCTCGACGAAGCCCTCGACATGCTTCCCCCGAGACGTTGGTATGAGCTGCTCGGCCAGCGCATCATGAACAACTTCGCCAGCCTGCAGGCTGCGCCTGCTGCGGCGCTGCTTCTGCTCGTGGCTGGCGC
Source organism: uncultured Acidobacteriaceae bacterium (assembly GCA_963835355.1). GTDB lineage: Bacteria > Acidobacteriota > Terriglobia > Terriglobales > Acidobacteriaceae > Telmatobacter. The sequence goes on from CAWIFE010000008.1 coordinate 1,139,694, forward strand.
GGGTGCCGGGACTCTTGGCGGCTTCGAGTACGCGCAGAACCGTGCCGCCCACGCCGCAACTGTGGCCCAGGCTCCAACGCCTGCTGGAGCGCAGGTGCTGCCGGCAGCCGACCTCCCGCAGCTCGCCAACGTGGCCGCCATCTCCCGCATCGTTCGCCAGCCCAACAGCGAGACCGTCGACGTCAGCTACAACCAGGTCGTTCCCCGCCAAATCGAGGGCTCGCTCGATGACCCCGCCATCCGCCAGTTGCTCATGCTGGCCTCTGAAGATTCCGCCTCACCCGGTGTCCGCGATGACTCTGTGGCCCTGCTTGCCGCCGAATGCCGTGCTGGCCACAGTTGCCAGCCCTCAGGCATCCGCGATGCGCTCATGTACGCCCTGCGCTACGACCGCAGCCCCAAGGTTCGCCAGAAGGCTCTCCAGGGCCTGGAGCCTTACGTGGCCAACGACGTGCGCGTCCGCGACGCCGTTCTTGAAGCAGTCCTAAACGACAACGACCCGGCCATCCGGACCGCTGCCATCGGTTTGTTGGAGCCTGTCGACGCCGATTCCAGCGTTCGCCAGGTTCTCTACTCGGTCTCCAACTCGGACCGTAATCCTCAAATTCGAATCGTTTCCCGGCAAGTCTTGAGCCGGGTTCCGCAATTCCAATAACTGTGCTAACCCTTCCGGCCACTGCGCCGTCTTGATGAGCGCGGACCGGTCGACGAAACATGATGGAGAAACCGAAATGAATCACCTTTCGAGGCCAATTCGCACATCGCATCTGAACCTCGCATTCGCTGGGCTCGCAGTCGCCGCCTGCGTGCTCCTTGCGTCCCTTCCGGCTCTAGCCCAGTCAGGGCAGCTCGCGCCCTTCCTTGAGGACACCAGTCCGCTGCTGGCCCACACCAGCGTTCCCGGCTACCTCGGCGTCGATGTTACCGACGTCGATGCCGACAAGGCGCAGGCTCTCAAGCTCAAGGACGTTCACGGCGCGGTTATCACTCTCATCGATCACGACGCACCCGCCGGCCAGATCGGGCTCAAGGTCAATGATGTCGTCCTCGCCATCGATGGCCAGAATGTCGCCGACGCCGATGCTTTGCGGCGTTTGCTCCGCGATATTCCGCCAGGCCGCAAGGTCAGCCTCGAAATCAGCCGTGACGGCAACATTCAGACGATGGCCGTTCAGTTGGTCGATCGCAAGGCCATGGAACACGACATCTGGACGCGCCTCGACATCGATATCGACGGCATCGCGCCCGTTGCGCCGCCGCCAACGATGGGGCTCACCGGCTCTGACGCGCCGATCTCCAGCGGCTTCCACATCTCCGTCTTCACTAGCACCCTCAACGTAGGCGCGCTGGTTGAGCCGCTCACCTCGCAGATGGCGGAGTACTTCGGCGTTCAGGGTGGCCTCATGGTCAAGCAGGTGGCGCGCAAGAGCGAAGCCGCAGCCTCGGGCCTTAAAGCCTTCGACGTAATCCTCAAGGTCGGCTCCGATTCCATCACTACTGCGGCCGATTGGGATCGCGATCTCCGCTCCAACGTGGGCAAGCCCGTGCAGGTTACCATCCTGCGCGACAAGAAACAGCAGACCCTCACTCTCCAGGTCGACTCCAAGCATCGCGGCGCCGTCAGCGCCCCGGCCCCGGCAGCCCAGCAATCTTCTACCGGCGCATCCGTGTAGCACCACCATTTGCGATTGAAGATCGATTCGGCATTCATCGGGCGCCGCATTAACCTTCGGCGTCCGTTGTGTCTCGCGCCGGTTTCGCTTCCGAACTAACTTCTCAAAATGGTGCCAATAGTGGTACCATAGAGAATACATGGCAACTTCGAAGAAGATCCTCGAAGCGATGCGTCGAGCGCCAACGAATGTTCGATTTAGAGACCTGTTACGACTATGCGTGGAGCACTTCGGCGAACCCCGCCAGCGCGGCACCAGTCATGCAGTGTTCAAAACCCCTTGGCCAGGCGATCCGCGCGTCAACATTCAGGAGGAAAAAGGCAAGGCTAAGGCGTATCAGGTTCGCCAGGTTTTGGCGGCCATCGACAAACTCAAAGGACTTTGACATGAAGCACACTCCAAGAAGGAATCAAAGAGCTGACCGCTTTACATACCGCGTCACATGGTCGGCGGAGGACAACGAATACATCGGCCTCTGCGCGGAGTTCCCCTCACTCTCTTGGCTCGCGCGCACTCCTGAAGATGCGCTTGCTGGAATTCGCAAAATCGTGAGAGCTGCTGTGAGGGATATGGAGGATGCGGGCGAGCTGATTCCCACCCCCTTGTCCGTGAAGCATTACAGTGGACAATTCCGCGTTCGCATTCCGCCTGAGGTGCACCGTTTCCTGGCAGTGCAGGCTGCCGAGCAAGGCGTCAGCCTCAATCGACTAGCCAGCGCCAAGCTGTCGTCATAGCGCGTCCGACAACTAAACTATCCTCATGGAAGTTCTCTATGGCCTGCATCCGGTCTCTGAAGCTCTCAAGGCCGGCCGCCGCCGCTTCGATCACGTTCTCGTCGCCCGCGAGCGCCACGACGAACGTCTCGACCGCCTCGTCGCCCAATGCCGCGACGCAGGCATCCGCGTTCTTGAGGGGCCTCGCGAGCAGCTCACCCTTACCGCGAAGACCCCCACCCACCAGGGCGTCGTCGCGCTCGTCCGCCCGCAGGAATCTCTTGCCCTTGAAGACCTCTTCGAGCCCGATCCTGCCCGCAAATCCTCCGCGCGCCTCATCCTCGCGCTCGACGGCGTTGAAGACCCGCAGAACCTTGGCGCACTTCTTCGCGTCGCCGATGGCGCCGGCGTCGACGGCGTCCTGCTCACCGAACGTCGCGCCGCTCCCCTCAGCCCTGCCGCCGTCAAAGCCAGTGCCGGAGCCGCCGAACACCTCCGCATCGCTCGCGTCGTCAACCTCGTTCGCTCACTCGAAGAGCTCAAGCGCCGCAACCTCTGGATCGTGGGTTTCGACGAACGCGGCCCGACCCCATACGACCAATTCGATTTCACCGGCGATCTCGTTATTGTCCTTGGCGGCGAAGGAGCCGGCCTCCACGATCTCGTTCGCCGCACCTGCGATCATCTGCTGCACATCCCCATGGCTGGCGGCGTCAGTTCCCTCAACGTTTCCGCCGCCGGAGCCGCCGTCCTCTTCGAAGCCGCTCGCCAGCGCAGATCCGTTTCCGCTGCCTCACCCGTCCAAGAGTCTGCCCCACGCAGTGGTGCCCCACGCAGCGGCGTCGCCAAAGCAAAAGCACGGAAAGGCCTCGGTTCATGAAGCTCGCTTCCAAAGGCACAGCCCGACTTCTTCCCGTCGCCATCTGCCTCACCGTTCTCCCCGCGCTCTCCCAAACCACCCCCGCCACTCCCTCCCAAACCACTTCCGCTCCCACCTCCACTCCAGACCAGCAACCTCACGGTCAGGTCATCTTCTCCCGCTCTTCCGATGACAACGGCCAGATCACCACCACCGCTGGCCCCGCCGCTCCGAAATCCGTGGGCCAGCCCGTCTCCGCCCCCGTCGCCACCGACGCCGAACGCGAAGCCCTCACCTTCACCGCTCTCGACCTGGACGTGCATCTCCATCCCGCCGCGCAGCAAATCGCCGTCCGGACGCTCCTCACCGTGCGCAATGACGGCCGCACTTCTCTCGCTCACATTCCGCTTCAGATCTCCTCCTCGCTCGATTGGGAAACCATTCGCCTCGCTGGCCGCGACCTCGCCTTCACCGTCGCCACTCTCAATTCCGACGTCGACCACACCGGCCAGCTTCACGAAGCGGCCATCGCACTCGCCACTCCGCTCGCCCCAGGCGCAACTCTCCAGCTCGACGCCACCTACTCCGGCTCAATCCCGCAATCCGCCCAGCGACTCATCACCATCGGCACTCCCGGCGACGCGGCCCTCCACACCGACTGGGACTCCATCGCCGTCGATTTCACTGGCCTCCGCGGCTTCGGCAACGTCGCCTGGTATCCCGTCTCCAGCGTTCCCGTCATTCTCGGTGACGGCGCCCGCGTCTTCGACGAAATGGGCGAACATAAGCTCCGCATGGCGAGCGCGCAATTCCGCCTCAAACTCACCGACGAATTCCCCCCCGGGCAAGCGCCCACCGTCGCCCTCATCAACGGCCATCTTGTCCCGCTCGCGCTCACCGAGCCTTCAACCGCCGGTCCTGAAGTCGCCGGCATCGCTACGGCCAGCCTCGACGAACCGGCTCTCGGCTTTGAAGCTCCCAGCCTGTTCCTCGCCGTCCGCACCGCTCACCCGGCCACCAACACTGCACTCTACACCATCCCCGAAGACGACTTCGCCGTTGAGGGCTGGGCTTCCGCTGCTTCTTTTGTCACGCCCTTTCTGCAAAGTTGGCTCGGTCAGGCGCCGCGCTCCCAGCTCACCGTCCTCGATCTCCCCGACCCCGACGACGCGCCTTTCGAAACCGGCCCCCTTCTCGTCACCGCCATTCGCCCGGCCACGCCTGACGAGCTTGATGGAGTCTTTGCTCACGCGCTCACTCACGCCTGGATGTGTACATCGACGTCTTCTCCCCCCGCGTGGCTCTCGGAGGGCGTTGCTCACTTCATGGGAACTCTTTGGATCGAAAAACAGCAGGGCCGCAAGAAGGCGCTCGAAACTCTCGAGTCCGGCCGCTCGGCTCTGGCGCTTGGTGAGCCCGCCAGTCCCGGTGAAAGCCCCGGCCAGCCGCTTGCGCAGGCCATCTCGCCTATCTACTACCGCACCAAGGCGACGTATGTTTTCTGGATGCTTCGCGATCTTGCCGGCGATGCCGCTCTCTCAGGCGCTCTGCGCGCCTACTCGCCCACGGATGATGCCGCTCGCGGCCTCGGCCCGAGCGCCCAGTCCGATTACTTCGAAAAGCTCATAGAGCAGGCCGCAGCCAACAGCGGTGAGTCTTCGTCGACGGGGCCGAAACCCGACCCTCACCGGGATCTCTCCTGGTTCTTCTCCGATTGGGTCGACGCCGACAAGGGCCTTCCCGACATCTCCGTCGACAGCGTCTTTCCCTCGCACACGGAGGGCGACAATTGGCTCGTCGCCGTCCACCTCTCCAACTCCGGCTACGCCGCTGCCGAAATCCCCGTCACCGTCAGCAATGCCGCTACCTCCGTCACCCAGCGTGTTGTCGTCCCCGCGCGCGGCAAGGCTACACAGCGCATCCTCATGCAGGGCCAACCCACTCAAGTCCAGGCCAACGACGGCACCGTTCCTGAAACCGAAGCCAGCATCCACGTCCGCAACCTCGACGAGGCCGGCAGCGGTTCCTCCTCATCGCAACCCGCCCCTGTCCAGCAATAGGAAAGCGCACACGGCCCCAACCGTGCCGCGCCGAATCAAAAGGGCTGCGCAGCGCGCAGCCCAAGCTGTTTGCAAATGAAAATCAGGGAATTGAATTCACGGATACGCTCAACGAAGAGCGGTTCTCGCTGCGACGCGCGATCTTCCATGACCCCTAACCACTAACCCCTAACCACTAACCCCTAACCCCTAACCCCACTAACCCCTAACCCCTAACCACTAACCACTAACCACTAACCACTAACCACTAACCACTAACCACTAACCACTAACCACTAACCACTAACCACTAACCACTAAGTACTGTCCTTCCGCGCCTTCACTTTGAACCACACCGGCGTCCCCTTGAAGCCGAACGCCTCGCGAATCTGGTTCTCCAAAAATCGCTCGAATGCGAAATGCAGCTTGATGTTGCGATCCGTGAACAGCACAAACGTCGGAGGAGCCACCGCCGCCTGCGTCATATAAAAAATCCTGATTCTTTTTGCCATCGGCACCGGCGCCCGCTGAAAATCGATCTTCTCCAGAAACCGATTCATCGCGCCTGTCGAAACCCTCCTGCGCCGCTCCTTGGCCACCGACACCACCTCGCGCAGCAACCGCGTCATGCCCTTCCGCTCGGACCCGATCGCCTCCAGCGCCGACAAGAAAATCACTGGCGCGTAATCCAGATATTTCAACGCCCCTCGCACCTGCTTTTCAAAAATCTCGCGGTCTGCGGGCTTTTTCCCATCGCTTCGCTTCGATGTGACCAGGTCCCACTTGTTCACGATGATGATCACGCTGCGTCCGCTCTCGTGCGCGTACCCTCCAATCGTCGCGTCGCTCGCCGTTACGCCCTCCACGGCATCGATCAACACCAGCGCCACATCCGCCGCCTCCAGGTGACGCCGCGCCATCACGACGCTCATCTTCTCAGCCATCAACTTCGTCTTGCCCTTGCGCCTGATCCCGGCCGTATCCACAAATCGCAGCGTTTGGCCCTCGAACTCCACCACTTCGTCCACCGCATCGCGCGTCGTCCCCGCAATCGGCGACACAATCGCTCTCGACGTCCCTGTCAGCGCGTTCAGCAGCGTGCTCTTGCCCACGTTCGGCCGGCCGATAATCGCCACAGCCGTCTCGCGCTGCTCAAACTCCCCGTGCGTCCGGATCCGCTTCTCGTCTCCTGCTTCCTCTTTCGCTTTGCTTGTTCCATCGCTGCCTTGCTGGCTAGCCGACTCGCTGACTTGTTGCTCCTCTGGAATCGCCTCCGCAATCGCGTCCAGCAGGTCGCCAACGCCCTGCCCGTGCTCCGAGCTCACCCCAAATAAACTGCGAATCCCCAGCCTGCGAAAGTTCTCCGCCTCCGCCGCCAGCTCTTCGGTCTCCACCTTGTTTACGGCGAGAAACAGCGGCTTTCCCCCGCGTTTCAGCAATTGCGCCAGGTCGTAGTCGGGCCGCGCCAGCTCAGTCCGCCCGTCCACCACCATCACCAGCGCGTCCGCTTCCTCAAGCGCCACCTTCGCCTGCGTAAAGATCTCCGTCGCCATCAGCTCCGGATCGTCGGGCACAATCCCGCCCGTATCCACCAGCCGGTAATGTCGCCCCTGCCACTCGTACTCGCCATAGATGCGGTCGCGCGTGATCCCCGGCTCGTCGCCCACAATCGAGCGCCGGCTCCCCGTCATCCGGTTAAACAGGGTGCTCTTGCCCACATTCGGCCGCCCCACAATCGCCACCAATGGCAGCTTTGCGGCCCCCGCCTGCACCGGCACAACCGATCTGCGATACGTGGGCAAGATTTGTCTCCTGCAGCGAATCATTCGAAGACGCGCTGCTTCATCAGTGTACTGTCCGGTTGGACCTCAAGCATTTCCCCCGCGCTTCGTCCTGAAATGGAGAGCCCTCACGAGATCTCTTGGTGAGCGTTTTCTCATCCTCGCAAATTGATCGCGGTCCTGGAATTGCTCACTGACCAACGGAGGGTTCCATGCACATTCACCCTTCCGCCATCGGCCTGCATCCCATCAATACCTACGCCGCCGGCAACGAACGTGCCGCCTCCGCCGAGCGAGCAGTCGAGGTCCGCAAGCGCCTCCTCAAAGCTGCGCAAAGCGCCGCTGCCGCCGCAACACCCGAAGAGAACCTCCTCATTGGCCAGTGGCTCGACAGCCGCCATAGCCAGGTCCTGCCCGGCGATTCGTACCACGCGGCTTCGGAAGGCGAGGACCCTGACTTCGGCTAACCCGCGAGCCTCAACTCCCTCGCTCTCTCGTTTCTTGTACTCCTATTCCCCACTGGCTACTCTCTACTCCCTGTTTCTCTATGATGGATGCAGCGCCCTCATGCCCTCCTCCGACGCCTCAACCCGCGCACTGCCCACGCTCCACGAGTTTTTCTCTCCCGGCGGAATCCTCGCCCGCTCCCCGCTCCCCTTCGAATACCGTCCCGGCCAACTTGAAATGGCTAAAGCAGTCGAGCGCGCCTTATCCGAGCGCCGTCATCTCATCGTCGAAGCCGGAACCGGTACAGGCAAAACCCTCGCCTATCTTCTTCCCGCTCTCCGCACCGGCCAGCGCGTCATCGTCTCTACCGGAACCAAGGCCCTCCAGGACCAGCTCTTTTTCCGCGACGTCCCTTTCCTCGAAACCCTTCTTGGAGAACTGCGCGTCTGCTACATGAAAGGCCGCGCCAACTACCTCTGCCGCCGAAAGCTCTTCGCCCTCCGTGACCAGCCCATTCTCTCGGGCCTTGACGAGATCGACGAGTACCGCCAGATCGCCGAGTGGGAGCAGATCACTGAAACCGGCGACCGCGCCGAACTCTCCGCTCTGCCTGAATCCTCCGCCCTCTGGCACAAGCTCGACGCCCGCTCTGACGCCTGCCTCGGCTCCACTTGCCCCGACTACCGCCACTGCTTCATCACCGAGATGCGTCGCCGCGCCCTCGAGTCCGACCTCATCATCGTCAATCACCATCTCTTTTTCGCCGACGCTGCGGTCCGCCTCGCCGCAGGCAACGCTCCCGACGCCGGTGTTCTCCCTGAATCTGCCGCCGTCATCTTCGACGAAGCTCACGAGCTTGAAGAAGTTGCCTCGCAATACTTCGGCCGCTCTCTTTCCAACCTCCGATTCGAAGACCTCGCCCGCGACACCGACGTCCTGCTCCGCGGCCAATCTTCCGCCACGCAGATCCCCGCGCTCACTCAGCAGCTCCGCGAGCGTGCGCGCCTCTTCTTCGCCGCCCTCCCCATGCCCGCTGACGGCCGCCATCCCTTCACTAACCGCGAAGAGTTTCTCGAGTCCTCCGGCGACCTCTACCTCGCCGTTCGCTCCACCCTGAAGGTCATTGAAGCGGAGATGGAGCGCCTCACCGAAGTGGACGAAGCCCGCGGCCTCGAGGCACGCGTCGCCTCCCTTCGCGCCGACCTTGAATTCATGCTCGAGTCCACCGCCACCAACATGGTCTTCTGGCTCGAGCGGCGCGCTGCGCCCAGCACATCGGAACTCCAAAAGCCTGCCCCACGCAGTGGTGCCCGCAGTGGCGCCCGCGGCAGTGCCCGCACTACGTTTCTCCAAGCCACTCCGATCGACGTCTCCGAGCTCCTTCGCACCCGCGTCTTCGAGCAAATCCCCACTGTCGTTCTCACCTCTGCAACCCTCACCGTTCAGGGCAGCTTCGAACACATCCGCCGCCGTCTCGGCCTCAACGAAACCCGCGAGCTCATCGTCCCCTCCCACTTCCGGTATCGCGAGCAGGCCCTCCTCTATCTCCCGCCTTCGATGCCCGACCCGCGCGAACCCGACTTCGTCGCCTCTGCCGCCACCACCATCGAACGCGTCCTGCGCATTACTCGCGGCCGCGCCTTCTGCCTCTTCACCAGCTACACCCAGATGCGCGCCCTCTATGAACGCCTCCTTCCCGTCCTCGATTTTCCCCTCCTCCTTCACGGAACCGCTCCACGCAAAGCCCTCCTCGAAGAATTCCGCTCCACCCCAAACTCCGTTCTCTTCGGCACCTCCAGCTTCTGGCAGGGAGTCGACGTTCAGGGCGAAGCCCTCAGTTGCGTCATCATCGATCGCCTCCCATTCGCCGTTCCCTCCGATCCCGTCGTCCAGGCCCGCATGCGCGCTATCGAAGAATCAGGCGGCCGTCCCTTCTTCGACTACCAGGTTCCCGAAGCCGTCCTCACTCTCAAGCAGGGCTTCGGCCGCCTCATACGTTCCCTCGAAGACCGCGGCGTCCTCGTCCTCCTCGATCCGCGCATCACTCGCCAGCGCTACGGCCAGATCTTCCTCCAATCCCTCCCGCCCTACCGCGTCACCAACACCATCACCGACGTCGAATCCTTCTTCGCACCTAAGCCCGCTTGAGCAGGCGCAACTCCGCGGCTCCACGGCGTTGACCAACGGTCAGACCGGGCACACATCCGTTTTCCCGCTTGAGCAGGCGAAAAACGATAGCCCGATTACCTGAATTTGGGGGTATGCCTCAGTTGACTTCTGCGTCCTCAACCGTGGCGGCGATTGGAATCACCGTGTCCATCTTTGTGATCCGGAAGACGTCCCGGACCTTTGGGCTCAATCCGGCGACGATGAACCTCAAGCCTTGCTTTTGGCAGCGAACGTAATGCGTCGCGATGATGCCCAGGCCGGACGAATCCATATAAGGGCAGGTGGTTAGGTCCAGAATGTTTAGCTTCGGTGGTTCTTCTCCCGGCGCCGGTTCCAATCCGAGGATCCTGTTCAGTTCTCCCGGCGGCAGCGAGCTGTAAGCGTCGCGTATCGTAAAGGGTCCGCAGAAACAGAGAATCACAGTGCCCGGCAATTTGCCCGGTTTGCGCTGGATACTGAAGGGGCCGCTGTTCCACGTCTGCCATCCTGATGTCGCCATGACAAGCTCCTGATTACAAGCGCCTGATTACGAGTTTCTGGCTCGCATCATTCAACTCCGCCGGCCGCCGAGTCGCCTGCTGCTGGAACAGCCCTCGCTCGCTGAAGAACCGCCGAAGAATCGTTTTGACTGTCGGTATCGCCCCGGGGAAATTCGGCCGCCGCCGAATACTCGGATTCTCATCGACTCCGGCAGTGAATTGCAAGAGCAATTCATGAATTGCAGCAAAAAAACGCGCCCGGATGCTCTATCGTGAGCGGCCGCTCTGAGCCACCAACTTCTGGGCGCGGCCTGGTGCTGGAAGCTAGCAGCTAGAAGCTTCCTTTCGCGCTTCCACCCAACGCCTCAAACAGCGTCGCCGAGTCCGTCAGCCTGCTCGCCGCGGCATTCTCGCGGTCGAGCGCTGTCTGCAGCTTTTGCCGCTCTGCGTCCAATAGACTCATCTCGCTGATCCCGCCAGCCTCGAAACGTTTCGCCGCAATCCCGTACGCGCCATCCGCCTCGCCAGCCGCCGCACTACGCGCCTTCAGTGTTTCCGCATCGTGCTCCGTCGCATACAGCGCATCGGCCACTTCGCGAAAACTTTCCAGCACCGTCGCGCGATACTCGCTCGCCGTTTCGTCGTACGCGTCCTGCGCCTTGCGTTTCTCCGCCTGCAACGTCCCTCCGTTGAAAATCGGCGCCGCCAGGGCCGCGCCCACATTCCACACGTCGCCGCCCGAGTTAAACCGCGTGCCCAATCCGCCTCCGCTTCCCGTCAGCACAATTTGCGGATACTGGTTCGCCGTCGCCACGCCCACATTTGCGCTCGCCTCATGCAGCAGCGCTTCCGCCGCGCGAATATCCGGCCGCTGTCGCACCAGCTCCGACGGCACTGTCAACGGCAACTCCTCAGGCAGATACAACGCGTCAAGCGAAATTCCCGCCACCTGCGCCTCCGCCGGACTCGATCCCATCAGCGCTGCCAATTGATCGTTGAGCGTGTCCAGTTGCAATTCAAGCGGCGGAATTGTGGCCTCCGTCTGTGCTACCTGTGTTCGCTGGCTATGCACATCGAAATCGGAAACTCCGCCAGCACGCTCGCGCTCCTCCGCAATTTTCAGTTCCTTCTGTTCCACCGCCAGCAACTGCTGCGTGATCTCGATCTCTTTCCGTATCTCCGCCTGCCGGATTGCCGCTGCCACCACATTTCCCTCGAGCATTAGCTGCGCGCCCTCGATCTGCCACGCTTCGTAGTCCCTTTGCGCCTTCAGCCCCTCAATCGCCCGACGATTCGCTCCGAACACGTCGAGCGCATACGAAACCGCCACCGACCCGTTCAGCAGCGTGAACGGCGATGGATTGGGGAAGGGAACTCCTAATGCCGCCAGGTTCAACTGCTCCTCCGTCACCGATGCGTTCCCCGTCACCGTCGGATACTTCGTCGCCCCTGTCCGCGCATTTACCTCCTCTTGCGCCTGCTTCAGCCGCGCCGTCGCTTGCTCCAGCGTCGGACTGTTCTTCAGCGCCTGCGTAACCATTGCATTCAGTTCAGCCGATTGAAACGCTGTCCACCAGTCGGCTGGAATCGCCGCGGACGAATTGAACCGCTGCGCATTGCCCGCAGGGCCTTTACTGCTCGCCGTCTCAGCTGGCGGTGGTTGCGGAGTGTAGGCAGTCACGGTCGGCGGCGCAGGCGCGTGGTACTGCGGTCCCACGGTGCAGCCCGAGATCGTCACAAGCCCCGCCACTCCGATCATCCACTTCGTCAATTGCTGCATGGTCGCCCTCTTCAGTCCAAAGTTCTCCGGTAAGTCGCCACCGCCACGCCCATCACCACCACGGTGAAAACCATCATCGGCCACACGCTGGGCCACGAATCCGCCCATCCGTTTCCCTTCAGCAAAATCCCGCGCACCAGCCGGTTGAAATACGTCAGCGGCAGCACATTCCCGATGGCCTGTGCCCACCCCGGCATGCCCTTGAACGGAAACATGAATCCCGACAGGATTATGTTGGGTAGAAAGTAGAAGACCGCCAGTTGCACTGCCTGCAATTGATTTCGCGCCAGCGACGACAGCGTGATCCCCACCGTCAGATTTGCCGCGATGAAAAGCAACGCCGAAAGATAGACGGCGAAGACGTTGCCGAAGAACGGCACGAAAAACACGTAGCGCGCGGCCGCAAGAATGATGGATGCTTGCAGGAGACCGATGCCGATGTAGGGAACCAGTTTGCCGGTCATCACCTCCAGTGGCGTCGACGGCATGGCCAGCAGATTCTCCATCGTGCCGCGTTCGCGCTCCCGTGTTACTGCCAGCCCAGTCATCATCACCATGGTGAGCGTCAAAACCATCCCCATCAATCCCGGAACGACGTTGTACTGCGTAATTTCATCCGGGTTGTACAACGGGTGCACGCTCACCGCGAACGGCGCCGGACCACCCTGCAGGCTCGCCAATGGCCCGGTCAGTTCTCGCTGGATCACTGATTGCGTAATGCCGTTCACTGCGGCCAGTGCGCTTCCCGTTGTGGTCGGATCGGTCGCATCGGCCTCGATCAGGATCGACGGCCGCTCGCGCCGCAGAACCTGCCGCGTGAATCCCGCTGGGATATTCACCACAAACAGAAGCTGCCCCCGCGCCAGCGCTTCGCGCCCCGCTTCCTCGTTCGGCAGCCGTTCCACAATCTTGAAATACGACGAGTTTTGCATTGCCTCGATAAAATCACGCGTCACGTCGCTGTCGTCCGCGCTGATGATCCCCGTGTCCAGGTGCCGAGGAACCGTATTGATGGCGAAACCGAAAAGTGTCATCTGCATGATCGGAATGCCCACAATCATGGCAAACGTCAGCCGGTCCCGCTTCAATTGCGTGAACTCCTTCAGCACGACGGCCCACCATCGCGCTTCCGAGAATCGCTGCCGCCCGTTCACGCGTTGCCCCCGGTCTTTTGTTCCGAACGGCTCATCAAATAAATGAACACATCTTCGAGGCTCGTCTCGATCCGCTCCACACGTCGTCCGCTCCGTCCAACAGCCGCTTCGACCTCCCGTTCGAGCAGCTCGTCGTTCGTCCCGCTCACATGCAGCACTTCGCCGAACGTCACCGTCTGCGCCACGCCATCTTTCTTTCGCAGCTCTTCCTGCAGCTCTGCCAGGTGGTCGCCGTGAATGGCCCATGTGCTCAGGTGCTGCCCTTCGATGATTTCCTGGGCCGTGCCTTGCGCCAGCAACGTCCCGGAAGAAATGTAGGCCAGCTTGTGGCACCGCACTGCTTCATCCATATAGTGCGTGCTCACCAGCACCGAGATTCCCTTGGCCGCAAGCCCCTGAAGCTCATCCCAGAAATCGCGCCGCGCGCGGGGATCCACGCCCGCCGTCGGCTCATCGAGCAGTAGCAGTTGCGGTCCGTGCAGCATGCACGCCGCCAACGCCATGCGTTGCTTCCATCCCCCCGACAACTCGCCCGCAAGCTGATGCGCCCTCGCCGTCAGCCCAAGATCCGCAAGGGATTTCCGAACGGCAGCCTTTCGATCGCGAAGCTGGTACACCCGCGCCACAAAATCCAGATTCTCGGCGATGGTCAGGTCCTCCCAGAAGGAGAACCGCTGCGTCATGTATCCCACGCAGCGTTTGATCTCCGCGCTCTCTTTTCGAATGTCCAGACCCAGGCAGGCGCCCTTTCCGGAATCGGGCTTCAGTAGTCCGCACATCATCCGGATCGTCGTCGTCTTTCCGCTTCCGTTCGGCCCTAGAAAGCCGAAAATCTCGCCTCGCCGCACGCGCAGCGTAACGTCCTTTACCACGTGCTTGCCGTCGAAGTGTTTGTTCAGCCCCTCCACATCGATGGCGTAGTCGAATTGCGCGGCTGCCGTCACTGGACCGTCACCTCGACCGGCTGGCCCGGATGAAGCGTGGCCGCGGTTTGCGGCGATGGGTTAGCAATCACCATGTACACCAGCTTCGACCGGTTTTCGTTGCTGTAGATCACCGGCGGTGTGTACTCGCTCTGCGGCGACACAAAGCTGATCGACGCTGCAACCGCGTTCGCGCATCCGTCGCAGGCCACGTGCACGCTCCCTCCCACGCGCAGCCCGCCTACAACTGTCTCTGGCACAAAAAATCGAATCTCCAGATTTTCCGGCGGCAGCAATTGCACCACCGGATTTCCCGCCGCCACCCACTCTCCCTGCCGGTAGAGCGTGTCGAACACCAGCCCGCCCCGCGGCGAGGCAATCTGTTTCTGCTTCAGATGCCACTCCGCATCCGCCAGCGACGCGCGATCCGCCGCCACCTGATTCGTCTGCGCCTTGATCTGGTCCTCCCGCGCCGGCAGTGCATCTACGTCCAGATCGGCTTCGAGCTCCCGAACCTTGGCGGCGCTCGTCTCTGCCGCAGCCTGCGCGTTGATCAGCTCCGTCTGCGCGATGCCACCAGCCTTGAACTGCGCTTGATCGCTCGCGAGAATCTCGTCCGCCTGCTTCTTGTCCGCAGCCGCCTGCGCCAGTTGCGCGCGCGTCACGTCGACTTCCGCCGGCCGCTTGCCCGTCTCCAGGTCGCTCAGCCGCGATTCCGAACTGTGCAACAGCTGCTCGGCCGTCCGCATTTCCGACGCTTCCGGCTCATCATCCAGCGCGAACAGCGCGCGACCGGCGGTCACTGTATCCCCGCGCGTCACGCTCACCTGGTCCAACCTTCCGCTCTGCGGAGAAGCCACGTAAACAAACTTGCCCTCGATGTAACCCTGGTACGTATTCGTCGGCTTCTGCGCGCAACCCGCCATCAACACCAGCGCCGCTGCGGCAATCGCGCTCGCCCCGGTCCTGCTACGGAGAACTTGCATCTTCCCCTCCATACTCACTTACGCCTCGATCCTGCCTTGCGTTTCATCGGCCCGTCAGGCCGCAATCCAATCGCCCCGCCGGATTGCCGGCCTTCGCCCACTTTCTGCCCGTCGCCCCGCCGCAATCCGTGGATCAGCAGCCCCGTAATGTGCCGGCTTAGTGCTTCGTGATCCGGAGCCTTGCGCCCAAAGACCTCTGCCCACAAATTGATTGTTGCCATGTGCATCATCAGCAGCCCAATCAGCGAAAACACAATCAATCCTGGATCGATCTCGGTATTCGCCGTGCCGGCGGCCTGCGCCCTTGCCACACTCTGGCTTAAAATTCCGATCTTTTCGAACGGCAGATGCCGAAGCACTCTCCCACGCAACAGGCCGCCTTCGTTCAGCACCTCCCGCATCCATGTCGATGGCACCCATGGCATCTTCTCGATCCCGGCCAGCATTCGCTCCACGATCCCGCGAATCAGTTCCGCCGGAGCTTCGCCCGTCGCCACCGGGCCCCAAACCCCCGCGATTAGCGGAGACAGCCTCTCCTCCACCACCGCATCCAGCATTTGTTCCCGGTCCCTGAAGTAGTAGTGCAGCATCGCCGGAGTCAGCTCCGCCCGCTCGGCGATCATGGCGAACGTCGTCGCCGCCACTCCCTGTTTCGCGAACAACTCGGTCGCCGCTTCAAGCAGCTTCTCGCGAGCGTAGAGCCCCGAATGGGAAGTGGGCCTTCCCGGCGGACGTGAGGATTTACCCCGCCCCGGTGCGCGCCCCAATTTTGTCTTCTTTGCCATTATCAAAATTAACTAACGCATTAATTAAATAATGGAATCGAGAATCTTGTCAAGCCGAAGCGGCTGAAGCCGTAATCCAGGGATGGCCGTAGTCGAGATGAATGAGGCGTGTTGCGCTATCGCACCAGTCTGCTGTCCCAGACGCGGCCAAGAAGCGATTTCAGCCGCGCGAAATCTCTGGGGCCGAGTTCTTCCTTCCAGTCGCGCTCAATGTTGCGGAGGGTCTCAATCGCCTTGGCGTAGGCGGCATGCCCACGTTTGGAGAAGTGGACGATGCGTGCGCGACCCTCCTCGGGAGCGTTGGAGCGCCTCAGGTAACCAAGATCCTCCAGGCTGCCCAGCAAACGGTTCATCGCCTGCTTGCTCATGTTCGCGCGCTCGGCAATTACGCCCGGACGTTCCCCATCCGGGCCGGGATAGCGGAAGACCGCCATATGAGGCGCGCTAAGCTCCTTGAACCCAGCCGCGTTGAGCTCGCGGATGATGCGGCGGTGAATGGCCTCAGCCGGAGCACGCAGAAGGGCGCCGATCAGCATATCCCTCGTCGGTACATGCTTGGGCGGCCCATTTTCTTCCAAAAAAGTCATTGACTCTCTCCGTAAACTATGTTTACCATAAATCCGTGGTAAACAGAGTTTACCAAAAGGAGGCCTAACATGAAACCGCAAACCGTTGAAATCCTCGACCATTCCTCGGTCGAGACATTGTTGAATGACGCACTGCACCCCGCCGTTACGGACTGGGCACAACCAAACCTTGTGCGGCACTTACGCGCAGAAACCGGCGCTGCATATTGGGGCCCCGGCGAGCGCATGACGTTTCTCGCGACCGGCGAGGAGACTGGCGGCGCCTTCTTCTTGGCGGAGATTAAAGTTGCGCCCGGTGGAGGCACTCCGCCACACATTCACCACCGCGAAGACGAGGCATTCCACATGCTCGAAGGCTCTCTGACGATTCAAGTGGGCGGGAATACAATCACTGCATCGGCGGGAGACTTTGCTTTTCTTCCCCGTGGAATCGCTCATTCCTTCAAGAACACCGGCGACGGCTGCGCGAAGGCTCTGGTTCTTACCACGCCGGCAGGCCTTGAAGGCTTTTTCGCTGAGGTCTTCGATCCTGCGACAGACCGATTTGCGACACCGCCGCGCCAGAGCAAGGATTTGATCCCCCGGGCGCTCGCTGCCGCCCCGAAGTACGGACTCGAGCTTCTTCCCCCCGCATAGAGAGCTCGCGAAAAAAACTGCAACAGGAGGTCACCATGACAACTCAGGCCATCGCCGTAAGCGTCAATCCTGCCGACGAAACCATCCATATCGGTCCGCTCGCCCTGCACTTTCTCGTCACCAGTGAGCAGTCGGCCGGCACGGTCGCTGTCTTTGAGATCCTTATCCCCGCCGGACAGCGGCTGATGGCGCCTGCTCATAGCCACGACCACTACGAAGAGACGGTCTACGGCATTGAAGGCGTGTTGACGTGGACCGTCGACGGTAAGGTGATCGACGTGGGGCCGGGGCAGGCGCTCTGCATTCCGCGGGGCGCCGTTCACCGGTTCGACAACAACGGCGCCGAAGACGTGAAGGGGCTGTGCGCAGTGACGCCCGCTGCAATCGGCCCGCAGTTTTTCCGCGAAATGGCCGAGGTGGCGAAAGCCGCAGGCGGCGGGCCGCCCGATCGAGCCAAGATGATTGAGATCATGCTGCGCAACGGCCTGACGCCGGCGCCTCCTCCACCGCAGGCGTAGCGTTCGCACGTCTCGCGGCAAAGCAGTCAAACCAAAGCAGTCGGGCTTTCGAGAGTCCGGGGCGCCACTCTTCGGCGTCCCTACTCCATCCACAGCGCGCTGGTAATAATCCGCGGATAGTACCGGCTTGCCTTGCCTTCGCCCGACACAATCTGGTCACAGCACGCCCAGTACGAGCTGCCTTCGGTCTGCCACTTCACGTGCGCCGCGTCGGCCTTGCGGAAGACCTCCACCACCTTGGGATCTTCGTCCAGGTGGAACACTCTCCGCGTCACGTGCATGAAGATCGAAATCTTGCTCATCCACGAGTTGTTGCTCGTCGACGACAGCTTGATTCCGCCGTCGGCAAACAAATTCCGCCGTTCCGCATCCAGCAGCAGCTTCCGCGTGTGCTCTTTCAGCGCTTCATACATCCGCTTCTCTTCCGCGCTCGCGAACACCTGCTCCAGCGTCTCGCCCGCAAATCCCGTCTTCACAAAGTACAGCGGATACGCGCACCCCTCCACCGCCGGCAAAATCCGCGATGCGTATCCCGGATTCGATTTCTCGAAGATCGCCGGCAGCACCCCATCCACCGCTTGATCGGCAACCACGCCGGCTACCTTCACCGCCAGATCCATGGCCCGCTTCTCGTCCGCCGCCGCGCCCAGCTCCCGGAACAGCAATGCCAGCGCGCGATAGCTCGCCCAGCTCTTCACCGCGATGTACACGTTATTTCGCGTCTGCGCCAGCGAGTGGTCCAGCGAATCGTACGTTGTAATCTCCTGTCCGCCCGCGGTCCGCGTGCTGTCGTACTGGGCAAACCCCACATTCCCACCGCGGTTGATCATGCTTTCCAGGCACTGCTCCGCCACGCCGCGGTTCCGCTTCAGCCACTCCACATCGCGCGTCTTCGCCACGTAGCACCCGGCCACCAGGATCCAATTGCAAAGCTGCTCCTGCGTCATATAGCTGAAGCATCCCGTCAGGTTGGCCAGCTCGTAGCTGCTCCGCCCCTTGGGCGAAAAATTATTGTGCGCGCCCATATCATGGCAAAAGCTCAGCCCACCCGGCTTCGTGTCGTACGGCCGCGTCAATTGCGCCTCGTCAGGAGCCGGCGGAGCCTGCGACGGATCGACCTGCCCCAGCGGCGCCGCCATCGCAATCTCTGTCTTGTAAACCTTCACCTCGTCTGTGTAGCTGTACCGCCGCGCAAATGTGTCCAGCAAATTCCGCACCAGCCACGGGTTATGCTCAAGCTCCCAGAACACGTGATCCACCGCCAGGTCCAGCGTGTTCATCATGCAGTACTCGCCCTCGTTCACCACCCACAGTGGCTGGCCATCCACATCCAGCAACTGCGTGCTCCCGTAGTAGCTGTGCGTTGCGTGCGCAATCATGAACCGCTGATCGTCCGACAGCTTCGCCGCGTCCAGCTTCGCGTCCAGAGCCTCGGCCCGCGCCGCCATCTCGTCCGCACTATCCAGCGCCGTCTTCAGCACGTCGCCCAGGCCCTTGAAGTACCGTGCGTACAAATACTTCCCGTCCAGCCCATTCGTCTGCGCGCCCTCCAGGTACGAGCCCAGCGCGATCGTCAATCCATACTTCTTTCCCGCGGGCACTTCGAATCCGAATCCCGGGCACGACCCCAGTAGGTGCACGGGGTTATGCCGCTCGCGAACCCCGTCGCTCGCTGACCACCGCATGAACTCGAACGGCTCCGTCTCCGTCGCCGTCTTTTTCCCCGTCGTCCAGTCCCACAGCTCCGCCGCTCCGCCAGCTTCGCGCCTGAAAGCAAAACCCAGCCGCCCCGCTCCCAGATCGTCTTCAAGAATCCGCTCGCCCGGCCGCGCATGATTCAACGCAAACATCGCCGTCCTGGCCTCGGTGCTCTGCGTGTTGTCCAGTACCAGTCGAGCCACCACCGCCGGCAGCAGCCCCTCGCGCATCCGCTCCATGCTTTCCCGCTCCGGGTCGGGAATCGACCCAAACGGCGAGTACACCGTAAACGTCAGACCATCCGCGCGCCACTCGTCCGTCGACCACCCATACGTCCGCGCAATCTCTTCCGTCTTGAAAGGCTCCGCATCCGGCTTCACGTTCTGCTCCGACGGCCCCGCTTGCTCCACCAGGAACGCATCCGCCGCTCGGCTCACCGCTCCCACATAGAACGGCAGGCACTTCAGCGTCGCCCCCGAGTAGCGATCGCCATCTTTGAACCCGACAAAGACCTCCTGGTCGCCCGGCTGGCCGATCTGTAGCCCAATCCCTCCGCGAGTCCCGAAGTTTCCGCAGGTAAAGCTCATGAAGGCGCCCATGGGCGAGTGTTGCGCGTTAAAGCTGAGCTGAGTCTTGAGCGGTCCGCGTTTCGTCACAGTCTTCCTCGGGTAAAACGATTTTTGACGCCAACCCCAAATACTACCGCATTCCCGCAACCCTCCGCCCCGCCCCCTCTCCTCGTCCGGAGCGCAGCGCAAAGAACGCAGCCGCAGGCTTTGCGGTCGCTTCTCGACCCGCATCGGGACACAGCTCCGCAGGCTCCCGAGCCATCACCACTCACCCAGGAGCTTTGCAACGAGCCTCAACGATGCTCTGAGATGAGCAATTCTGCTCAGCCCTCCAGCCTCAGCCTGCTCCACAGTTGACTGATTCGCCGGTTTGGCTGGCCACGCCGCTTCAGCTGTCGTGTCATTCGATGCAAAGGAGAACGTTATGTCCCACCTTACGCTTGTCCTGATGATCGTTGGCGCCTTCGTTCTCCTTCTCGGAATTCTCATGGAAGTGAAAGCCCACCTTGAGAACCGCGGAGAAGAACTGGCGCCTTTCCGCAATTATTTCGGAGCCGAAAACGACCGCGACCTCCAGCGGCAAAGCTCCTGGAGCGACGGCGAAAACCCTTCTGACCGTCGAACTCGCTTCGAAGCCTTCAATGTCAGTGACTGCGGCGTCACTGGGCGCTATTCAAGAGGCGGCAGCACAATCCTGCGGAATCGCGACCGGGATTGATCCGGGAGTCATCCACCCCGGAACGATAGAGGACATTCCACCCGCGCTCTCTATGGCCTATTCACGCCAGCAGTATGCAATTCTGCCCAGAGCATTCACGTGCCTGGATGCAGAAAGCCTTTCTGGGTTCCTGGTGCGTGGGTTCCTGTTGTAATTGTCGCCCACTGAAGATTCGTCACATCGCCAAATAGTGAAGAGTCCAGGCGCTCGCCGGAGCCATGATCGTGGCTAACGGGAACCAGACTAGCCAACATGCCCACCGTGGACGGAGGACCTGAACCAGTCGGCCGCCGGTCTGGTCATCTACTGTCGAATCAATAAGATGGGTCCGTGGCATTTTCTGCAGAATCACTCATGGCCCTTGAGTAATCCCAGCGTGTGCAAAAGAGAACAGTTCTGCTGTTTGGGTTTTTGCGATTCTTCTACCAGTCTCGTCTGGGAAGGTTCTGCGAAATCATGAATCTTAAGCAAGTGATGAAGAGATCCCCGTGCAGAGGTGAATCGTATGGGAGTAATCCCGGACAAGACAGTTCTTCTGATAGAGAATGACCCCAAGCAAACTCGCATCATCCGCGCGATGTTCGACGATCAGGGCGCACACTCTTTCGCATTGACCCACGTCGTATGTTTGGCGGACGCCGAGAAGTATCTTGCAGGTCATTCGATCGATATCGTCCTGCTGGACCTGGGACTGTTCGATCCAAAAGAGCTGGGAGCGGTCAGACGGGTGCGTGCGGCCGCGCCCCGCGCCTCCATTGTGCTGTTATCCAGCCTCGACGACGAACCGAAGGCAATTCAAGCCCTTCATGAGGGCGCGCAAGACTATCTCATCAAGGGCCAGATCGAGCCGCACAAACTCATGCGAGCTCTCGGCAATGTCGTTGAGCGCAAGACGAACGAAGAAGCCCTTTTCAATGAAAAGGAACGCGCCGAGGCCACGCTCAATTGCATCGCAGATGCCGTGGTCTGCACCGATATGTCGGGAAACATCACCTTCTTCAATCCCGTCGCCAGCAGCATGGTCGGCTGGCCGCTGAAGGATGCGGCCGGTCGGCACCTGACCGAAGTCTTCCGGATGGTCGACGCCGCCACGCGCAAGCCAATCTTGGATCCGATGGCGAAGGCGGCTTCGGAGAACATGACGGGCAAATTGCCCCTGAATTCTGTGCTCATCCACCGTGACGGGCATGAAGTATTCATCGAAGACTCGGTGGCCCCCATCCACAACCGTGACGAAAAAGTCACTGGAGCGGTGATCGTTTTCCGCGACGTCAGCGTGGCCCGGGCGCAGTCGGAGCAGACGGCCCATTTGGCTGAACATGATTCCCTCACCGGCTTGCCCAATCGATTGCTTTTTAGCGATCGCGTTGGTCAGGCAATCTCACTTGCTCGAAGACACGGAGGCAACGCCGCGGTCCTGTTCCTGGATTTGGATGGCTTCAAAAAGGTCAACGACTCCCTCGGACACATGGTCGGCGACAAGCTTCTTCAGTCTGTCGCAAAACGCTTGCTGGATTGTGTGCGCGAACCCGATACGGTCAGCCGCTACGGCGGCGATGAGTTCGCAGTCCTGCTGCAGGATGTACATCGGCCTCAAGATGCCGCTGCTGCGTCAAAAAGAGTGCTAAAGGCGCTGGGCGAGGTTCATTTTGTCGACGGCCACCAACTTCACGTCACCGCAAGCATCGGTATCAGCATCTACCCCGACGATGGCATCGGTGCGGAGACGCTCATCGAGAATGCAGACAATGCAATGTACAGGGCCAAGAAGAACGAGTGCCAGGGCTGTCAGTTCTACAGTCCCGAGTTGAACGTTTGCACGTTTGAAGGGCAGTTCACCTCGGAGGATCTGCGGCTTGCGCTGGAGCGGAACGAATTGACCTTGCACTACCAGCCTAAAGTCAACCTGAAGACAGGAACCATCACGGGGGCTGAAGCCCTGTCGCGCTGGAACCACCCCACGCGTGGAGCGATTCTCCCGGGGCAATTCATTCCTATCGCAGAAGAATCCGGCCTGATTTTGCCCATCGGTGCATGGGTCTTCAGTGAAGCATGCACGCAAGCCCGAGCCTGGGCGGCTGCGGGTGTCCCCGCAAAGACCATCGCCGTCAACGTTTCAGGAGTGCAGTTTCAAAGCGAAGATTTTCTGGATGGGCTATTCGCAATCCTCAGCAAAAATGGAATGGATCCGGAGTTCCTGGAACTGGACGTCGCCGAATGCGTTCTCATGCGCCATCCCGAGCGCACTGCATTCGTTCTCAAGGCACTCAGGGAAAAAGGAGTGCAGGTGTCAGTGGACAATTTCGGGACGGGCAACTCCAGCTTGAGCAGCATGCAGAAACTACCTCTCAAAGCCCTCAAGATTGACCGCTCGTTTATCCGTCAGATCACGACCATTCCCGGTGGTACAGCCACCGTTGGAGAATTCATAAACATGGGCAGGAGCCTTGACCTTCAGGTGATCGCTCAGGGAGTTGAAACGGCTGAAGATCTGGAGTTTCTGTGGGAACACGAATGTGACGAAGCCCAGGGAAACTTTTTCAGCCGCGCCGTTCCGCCGGACCAGTTGACCAAGCTGCTCCAACCAAACTTGACCCTGCGCGATGGGCCAGCTGCAATCCACCCGTCTGAACAGAATTGAAGCGCGGCTAAGCCGCACCCCAGCCCCTTCCATCCGCGCGCCTCGCTCCGGTATCTAACCACCAACCACGAATCACTGACCACTGTCTCCACGGAACCACCGCCCACCGCCTTTCGTATTTACTCCCCATGAATAACGCACCATCGACCAACGTAGCTTCGACCACCGCCGCTTCTCCGGCAGAACTGCGCCGCCCGGCCTCGGCCAATCGCGCCACCTGGTTCGGTCTCTGCCTTTCTTTGTTTTCCCTCATCGCCATTTCGCGGCTCTTCCACGCCCTTGCGCCTCAGCCCGGGACCGCTCTCACCCTCGCCCGCGAAGCCGCCATGTTTGCTTGTTCGGGTCTGCTGCTCTGGATCGTCCGACGCCCCGAGCGCCTGCCTCTCAGCTCCATCGGCATTGGCACGTCGCCGCTGTGGAAGTCGCTAGCCTGGGGCGTTGTCATGGCCGCCGCCTGCGTCATCCCGGCCGCGCTCATCGCGCATTTTGCCGGCTACGCCCACAGCGCGGCCTCTCACAACTTTGACAACCTTCCCGTCTGGCTCATCACTCTTATCGTCGTGCGCGCCGGGGTGGTCGAAGAGTTCTTCTATCGCGCCTATCCCATTGACCGGCTCAGCGTCTCGGCTTCGGCCGTATCGCCGCGTCCCTCATCCCGCTCGTCATCTTCGCCGCCGCCCACTGGTCAGGCGGCCTCGTCAACTCCCTCATGGCGCTTTCGCTCGGCACCATCTTCACCGCCTTCTATCTCTGGCGGCGCGATCTGGTCTCCAACATCTTCGGCCACTTCCTCATCGACTTCGTCGCCAACGTCGTTCCCACTCTTCTCGCCTGAAGTCCTCGCAGCGTTCGCCGAGCCCCTGGACCTACTTCTTTTCGACCTCCACTCGCCGGTTCTGCGAACGGCCCAGCGCGGTGTCGTTCGAGGCCACTGGATGGCTCGACCCAAATCCCTGGGTCGTCAACCGGCTCGCATTCACGCCCGCGTTCACAAGGTAGGCTTTTACTGAATTGGCGCGGTTCAGAGAGAGCGTCACGTTGTGAGCTTCGCTGCCCGTATTGTCTGTGTTTCCCTCGATTGAAAAATTCCACGTCGCCTGGTCGTGAGCAGCGGCCACCAGCGCATCCAGCGTGGGTTTGGATTCGTCCTTCAGGTGGTCGGAATCGGTGTCAAACAGAATCCCGTAGAGCTGCGCGCTTCCGTTGCTCTTCAACTCCGACTCGACCGCGTTCCCGCTTCCTGGCTTCCAGTAGGGGCACGAGCCAACATCCGTCGATGTTCGCTTGCCGTTCCATTTTCCTCCCATGCCGTTGGTATCTCCCTGGTTCCACCAGAATCCTGTAAACGACTGGCCATCGTCGGCGAAGATCATCATCGCCGGGCCCCCATGACGGGAACTGTCAGACGCCGCTTCGCTCCACGAGAAATCAAGCACCCTCCCGTCAAATCCGCCGTTTTCGATCAGTCCGTCCGCATGGTCATAACAGCCGTTCACCGTCACGCCGGTTTGCTGCATGTGGAAGGCTCCGTAATCCGAACTGAACGTTCCGGAGTTGTTCCCCAGCACCGGTTGCGCCAGCAGTTTCCCGTAAGCATAGACGTCCATGATCTCCATGTACCGGTCATCTCCCCAGTTGTTCTCGACCGTCATCCGTATGTATCGCCCCACCGCCGGCGTCTTCAGCGCGAACTTCTGGTGATCCATCAACGGCGCCAGCGACGGGCTCGCGATGACCGTGTAAGCCCCGTCCTTCGTGTCCGCAATCTCCACCTTCACGTCCTTGGCTCCACGGCCCCGGTTTTCCACTTGGGCGGTATCGAAGCCCAGGCTCGTGATCTGGCTCCTGGCCGCAAGCTCAAATACGAAGACCTTCGGCGTCAGGTCGCCTGAGACGGTGGCCCATCCCGTGTTGGGCAGCTCATCCAGTAGCCCATCGGGCGACCAGTTGCCGCTATCGGAGTACGATGGCGGTGCTTGCACGACCAGCGCGCCCGCGCCCCACGACAGCAGGTTCACCGAACTCGACGGGGCTGGTGTTGCCTTGCTTTGCGCAAGAGCCGGGGATGTTGGTTGAAGCAACAGCATCGCGGAACAAAATGCCATGCACGCGGACGTCAAGGACAATTTCATGAAATCCCCCTGAGCAGGCGAGTCTAGTTCCCTCAACCTCCCGGGTCAAGCTTCTTGCGCGGTCCCCTTGCGGCCCCGCGCCTCACCCACCACGAAGAATGGGTGCCCCATCCTAGCCACGTTCTTGCTTTTGTGGCTAGGGTGGGATAGCAAGAACCCATTCGTCTGCGCCTTCATCCCGGGTGCATCGCGCGCCCGACCACCCCCCAGCGCACAATCGTGCGACCCATCGACAGAATCTGCATCTCTCTCTAAGAGGGCAACGAGAATGTTTCTGATCACTGGCATTACAGGCAAGGTAGGCGGAGCAGCGGCAAGGCGCCTTCTCAACAAAGGCAAGCAGGTCCGGGCGCTCGTGCGCGACCCGGCAAAGGCTGCCGCATGGAGCGCGAACGGTGTCGAACTGGTCGAGGGCGAATGGGCCGATCCAATCGCGATGACCCGGGCGCTCGAAGGAGTTGAAGGGGCGTATCTCATGATGCCGCCGATCCAGACGCCTTCGCGCGACTTCCGCGAGGCCAAGGCCGTCATCGCCAGTTACAAACAAGCTCTGGCCAAGTCTGCGCCGCCCAGGCTTGTCGTGCTGTCGTCCATGGGCTCGGAGAAGTCTTCCGGTCTGGGGCTGATTACTTCAACTCATTTGATTGAGCAGGCTCTCGGCACCGAGCCCTTTCCCGTGGCATTCGTGCGCGCCGGCTCATTCATTGAAAACTACCTGTTCGGCCTTCAGGCGGCACAAGGCGGCACTCTGCCCATCTTTTACGCGCCAACCGATCGCAAGCTGCCCATGATTGCAACAGAGGACGTTGGTGCCGAGATCGCCAGCCTGCTCACGACCGAGTGGACCGGAAAGCGCATCATCGAGCTCGGCTCCCTGGTGAGCGCCGACGATCTTGCTGCCGCGCTGGGCCAGGCGCTGGGCCGCGACGTCAAGGCGCAGGCCATCCCGCGCCAGGCTTGGGCCGGCGCCCTCCAGCAGATGGGAATGCCCGCGGGAGGCACCTGGGCTTTTGAAGAGATGGTCGACGGCGTGAACTCCGGTTGGATTGGGCTCGGTGTCGAGGGCGCAGAACGCATCGAAGGAACGACCAGCGCCAGAGACGTATTCGCCGCCTCGGCCAGCCAGGCGAAATAGCTGTGTCATCCTGAGCGGAGCGCATTTGGGGCCCCGTGATCGCAGCGCGATCATGGGGAAAGCGGAGTCGAAGGATCTGCTTTTCGCGATCTCCATCCACCACGAACAATGGGTGCCCCTGGTCCCTCGCATTTGGGGACCTGGGATAGCACGAACCCTGCTTCGCGCGCCCTCCTCCGCCGTGTCATCCTGAGCGGAGCGCCTTTCAGCGGAGCCGAAGGACCTGCTTTTCGCGATCTCCATCCGCCACGAACAATGGGTGCCCCATCCTAGCCACGTTCTTGCTTCTGTGGCTAGGGTGGGATAGCACGGACCCCAACTCACTGGTCTCGTATCACGGCTTGACCGGTAGGTCGGGGATTCATCCCCGACTGCCGCAAAGGCCGCAAGAAATGAACGCGCCTTCAGCCCTTGCACGCGCCAAATGGCCTCTTCGTTCGTTACCGGCGCCAAACCTCAGGTTTCAGACAGTATCCTTCGTTCAAAATGTCATCCCCGTTCTCCGATGACCTTCAAGAAAAGCGCAGAAAACCCAGGAGGATCAACAGCCGGATTTTGCTGATCCGGCTGTTCCTATATCAGCTTGCGAAACGAGGACGTCGTCGGATCAGCGATTACCTTCCGGAGATGGGCCCAGGAACGGAAACCGCGCTCTGGGCTGGATCCACTCGCTATCGGCCGCTCGAACCACCCCGTGAATGGGCTGTGAACCAAAGTGCTTGATTGCGGGACTCCCCGTCTGGAATTGCAGGGTAATGTTCGAATAGGGAATTGAGTTAGCATTTTCGCCCCCGGTCACGCAGACCTGCAACACGGAAGACGGTGGTTGCGTTTCAAATGCTGCGTTGCTTCCATTGCCCGTCAGCAGGCTGACCGTGCCAGTCACTTGAAAGCCCCCGTAGGTAGCTGGGCTGTACGTGGGGCAACCGTCGGTATTCCATGTCACCGTGATGTTGGTCAACTTGATGTGGTGCTCGTGTGCCGATACGCCACCCTGCGTGGGATCAGGGGCGTTCGTCGAGGTCTTCCCATACCCCGACATCGTCATATCCGCAGAAAAATCCGCGGTTCCCGCCCTCTCGTTCAGGTCCATTGCCCATTGGCCGTGCATCTCCCAGGGTCCCCCGGACACTGTGGACGGTGAATAGTCGTTGATGAGACCACTGAAGTGAACGACGAAAAGCCCCTGGGCTTCTGCGCCCTGATTCGCAAGCAAACCGAAACATGCGAAGAACCCTGCCGTCGCAATCCATCGAATGCCTTTCATATGAAACCTCCGAGTTTGAGAGTTGCGCTTCAACCGCCGAAGTCCACCGGGATACGTCTGGGGCCGCGTACGCCCATCGCAGTTTCCTCATTCGCAGACCGCGTTTCGGCGATATTGCGCGCGCATTTCGAGTTCAGAGTCGGCCATTCGCGCGGCGGGGTCAAACGGCATTGCGCCCTAACGGCAACATGCAGCTTAATGCCGCCTTTTGCCGCGCTGCATGGGTCGGGATACAATCGTTTCACCTCGTTCGTAACAAGCTCCCCAAGCCAGGAAAACTGCGATGGCTGAAGGCTCCTTCAACCCGCCGCCCAAGCGAGAATTGACCGAAAGGTGCTTGGACTCCTGGAAGGAAATCGCAGCCTATCTCAATCGCGACGTCACCACCGTACAGCGCTGGGAAAAGCGCGAGGGAATGCCTGTCCACCGCCATCTGCACGATAAGCGCGGCTCCGTCTACGCCTACTCCACCGAACTCGATCAATGGACGCATGGCAGGAAGCCGTTTCCTCCCGCCGAAAAGGACCTCGTCGAGAAAAACGGCGAGGTGTCCATCGCGCCGGCACCCCCATTGCCTTTCCGGCGCCGATGGAGATTGATTGTGCCGCCGCTTGCGATTGGATCGGCAGTCGCGGCCTGCGTTTTGCTCTGGATGCAAAGAACAGACCGCTTCTGGCACAGTCCAATCGCAGACGCGCAACTTCAGGCGGTCACCGATTGGGGCGGGCGGGAGTACGCCGCGGTGGTCTCGCGTGACGGTCAATTCGTGGCATTTCTTTCAGACCGGGACGGACAGATGGATGTCTGGGTCACACAGGTTGGTTCAGGTCAGTTTCATAATCTGACTCACGGCAGCGCTGCAGAGCTGGAGAATCCTTCGGTCCGTACGCTTGGCTTCTCACCCGATGGCTCCTTTGTCACCTATTGGGTCCGCAAGCCCAGCAGCTCACACGGAACGGATATCGGCATCTGGGCGGTTCCAACATTGGGGGGTGAGCCGCATCCTTACCTTGAAGGGGCGGCTGAATACGATTGGTCAAGCGACGGCCAACGGCTTGCGTATCACACGCCGGGCGCTGGAGACCCGGTATTCGTAACAACGGGCAACCAGCAGTCCGGGGATCGGCCAATCTTCACGGCGCCTTCTGGCCTTCACAATCATTTCCCGCTTTGGTCACCAGACCAGAAATTCATCTACTTCGTTCACGGTTCACCCCCTGACAAGTTGGACATTTGGCGCATTCCAGCCAAGGGCGGAGTTCCCGAACGGATCACGTCGAACAACACACAAGTTAGCTATCCTGTGCTGCTGGACCGGCGTACGCTCTTATACCTCGCTACCAACCCCGACGGCTCAGGACCCTCGCTTTACAGCATGGATGTGGAGCACCGGATTCCCCATCGGCTCACCACAGACCTCGAGCGGTACACTTCCCTCGCCGCGAACGGCGACGGCCGCCGCCTCGTGGTCACGCTTTCATCTCCCCAAACGAGTCTCTGGCGCCTTCGCCTTGATGGGGCGCAGGGCGCAGCTTCGACGCCCACTCCGATCACCCTGACCACCAGCAGCGGCTTTCGACCAAGGCTCGGACCCGGCTGCCTGTTCTACCTCTCTGCAAACGGTGCGAGCGAGAGCATTTGGAAGCTGGACCACGGTGCGCCGACGGAATTGTGGCGCGGCCTGGGAGTCTCGATCATCGGCGGTCCTGCCATTTCGGCCGATGGCGGTTCTCTTGCATTTTCAGTTCGTCAAAATGGACGCTCGCTCCTGTACGTAATGCAGGCAGACGGCACAAATCCTCGCGTCGTGGCCGACTCTTTCGATCTTCAGGGTGATCCTGCATGGGCGCCTGATGGCAAATCCCTCCTCACAGCGGCGGCCGATCAAGGCGTGCCTCACCTCTTCCGAATCCAGCTCGGCGGCGGCTCTCCTGTTCGCTTCATCTCCGAGTCCGCGCTCGATCCGGCATGGGCGTCGGACGGCAGCTTCGTGCTCTTCTCCGGACCGGACATCGGCGCTACGTTTTCAGTGCAGGCGGCCGCGCCCAACGGGTCTAGCTATACGCTGCCACAGCTCACCCTTACACGAGGATCGCGCCATCTGGCATTCCTGCAGGGAAAATCTGCACTGGTCGTCTTGCGGGGAGAAATCCAGCACAAGAATCTTTGGCTGGTCGATCTGGTCACGGGTGCCGAGCGTCAACTGGCCGAACTACCTCCTGATTTTGACGTTCGTGACTTCGACCTTTCGCCGGACGGCCGCGAAGCTGTATTGGAGCGGGTGCAAGATCGCTCGGAAGTTGAGCTGGTAAACCTTGCTCCGCCGCGATAGAAGGCGTGACCGGAGCTCCGGGGATCGCCCACATCGCCCAAACGCAGGACCCCGCCGCCTCGCTGCCGCCAACTCCGATAACCCCCCTGACGCCGCCGCCTTGCCCTGTCAACCCCCTCACCCGCCACAATCCGCCTCATTCCATTGATTCTAAACGATATATATTTTTCCCCAAGTTCGCCGATTATTTCCGCCGTTTCGCTAGACTTGGTTCTAGTTGGGTATTTCTCCTTCTAAGAGAGGGCGGGGCGGTTTCGAGCGGCGCCGGCGGGGATTCCGGCATTGCTCGAGCCGCCCGTCCCTTTGCCGCTCAGAAGCGTTTCTCTGTCAGACTTTCCCTGAGAAGTCTTTCTCTGTCTTGCGCAACGGAAACCGTACCAAACGGGATGGGAACCAGCCGAAAAGGTCTCGAATTCGCCCGTAACTCCTGTTAATCGGTACGTTTATGAGCAAGTCCTTTGGAATCAGATATAGACATAATGGGGAGATATGAGGCGTGGTATGGACTTCCTCGTAAGTCATTTGTTTTCAAATATGGAGGTATAACATACCGGGGGAGGGGGCACCCCCTTGAATGCAACCAGCCGCATATCGCGAGCCGCCCACCGATGACAACGACTAATCACAAATCACTAATCACTAATCACTAATCACTAACCACTAATCACTAACCACTAACCACTAACCACTAACCACTAACCACTAACCACTGTTCCTCCTGTCTTACGGTGTCTTACAACGCGCCTTACGTGTCTTACGCGCTGCCCAAGGCCCGCCTGACGCCCCGTTTCGACACTTCCTGCCTCGCACCCTAAAATGTTCTTTGGGGATCGAGGTGCAGAAGTGATGAGCGAGAAAGTGACCAGCGGAAACAAGAAAAGTATCGCAGCCGCCCGAAAAGCGCGAAGCGGCCGGACCCCCCGCAAGCCCATCGCTCGTCGCCCCCCCGAAAGCGCCCTCTTTTCTAGCCCCGAAGCCCGAGAAATCAAGAACGAAATCTGCGCCGCCGGCCGCAAGCTATGGCTGCGCCAGTATGTCGACGGCAACGGCGGCAACATCTCCTTTCGCCTCGGCCCCAACGCAGTCCTTTGCACGCCCTCGCTGGTAAGTAAATACGACCTCACTCCCGCCGACATTTGCCTCACCGATCTCGACGGAAATCAGATTGCCGGCCGCAAGCCGCGCTCCAGCGAGCTGCTTCTGCATCTCGAGATCTACAAGGCCGTGCCCGAGGCGAAGGCGGTCGTGCACTGCCATCCGCCCCATGCCACCGCCTATGCAATTACCGGCTGCCTGCCGCCCAATTTGATCATTCCCGAGTTCGAAGTGATTGTGGGCAACGTCGCGGTAGCGCCCTACGAAACACCAGGCACAAAGGCATTTGCCGAAACGGTTCTCCCCTACGTGAGGAATCACAACACTGTGCTGCTGGCCAATCACGGCATCGTTTGCTGGGCCGATACGGTGACGCGCGCCGAGTGGTGCGCCGAAGTGCTCGATACCTATTGCTGGACGCTGATGCTCGCAGCGCAGTTGGGCGCTCCCATCCTGCGCATCTCTGAAGAGCGCGGCGCAGATCTGCGCGCCTTGAGAAAGAAACTTGGCCTGCCGGAATTCCCGCCGGAATCCTCTCTTGACGTTCCGCCCCTGAACGAGGCCCATCTTGAAGCCCAAAGCCCGATCGCCCTGCAGCCAGCCCCGCGCAATGGCAGCCATGGCAACCCCAGTGCTTCCGGAGTGGATCCTGAGGCGCTCACGAAAGCTGTTGCCGACGCGGTGATGGCGGCGATCGCCGAAAAATATACCCTTGCTCCGCGCAAATGAAGGGCGAGCATCTTTCGGGTTCGGCCGCTGAGGAATTTCCGATGCGAATCGATGAGCACGACGTTCTTCTCGTCATCGACGTGCAAAATGATTTTTGCCCCGGTGGCGCGCTTGCCGTTCCCTTGGGCGACGAGGTCATCGCGCCCATTCATCGTATCGCGCCGCGATTCGAGCACATCGTCCTGACGCAGGACTGGCACCCATCCAATCATTTTTCTTTTGCCGCGTCGCATCCCGGCAAGCAGCCTTACGATTCGATCGAGCTTTCCTGCGGCACGCAAACTCTTTGGCCTGCGCACTGCGTTCAGGGCACGCGCGGCGCGGAGTTTCACCCCGCGCTCGGGCTTACGCGGGCCGAGCTGATCCTGCGCAAAGGCTTCCGCCCGCCGATCGATTCCTATTCTGCGTTCTTTGAGAACGACCGCACGACGCCGACGGGTTTGGCCGGCTATCTCACCGAGCGCGGCCTCACGCGCGTCTTCCTCGCCGGCCTCGCCTACGACTATTGCGTCGGCTACTCAGCACTCGATGCGCGCCGCCTCGGCCTGCCCGCTTTTGTCCTGCGCGACGCTTGCCGCGCCATCGATCTCAATGGGTCGGTTGCCGCCATCGAAGCAGAGTTCGCGACGGCGGGAGTCGCGCTCATCGACTCGACTGAGTTTTCCGCATGAAATTTTGAACGTGAACCTTCGCGCCGTAGAATCGCAGCAGGCCGAGCCAATCTCGCGCCGATCCAATCTCACGCCAAACCGCGCATGTCCCGTAACTTCTACATCCTCGCCGCCACGCTCGGATTCTTCGCTCTCATCTCCGGGGTCATGACGCTGGTGCCGTCGAGCTTTCAGCCCGGCCTGCCCGCCAACGGCTCGCTGTGGCGCACGATGGCGCTGCTGCTGCTGCTCGCCGCACTCGCTTCGGCCCTCATCGGCGTGCTCAGCAATCTCTTCGAGCAGGTGGACCGCCGCAGCGAGGAAGCCCGGCGCGCGGCGCGAACCAAGCGGCGCGGCAATCGCAAGCCGTGAGCGACTCAGCCAAATTAGAATGAGGAAGTGCGGGGCGTTTCCCGCGCAGGATCGAGCAGGCGCAAATGTACGAAGTTACCGTCGAGGCGGATTTCTCCTCCGGCCACTATCTCCGCAACTACAAAGGCAAGTGCGAGAACCCGCATGGCCACAACTACAAGGTCCGCGTGACGCTTGCCGGCGCCGCGCTCGATGAGGCTGGTTTGCTGCTCGACTTCAAGCTGCTCAAGCAGGTGCTGCGGCCGGTGATCGATCGTATCGATCACCAGATGCTCAA
This sequence comes from uncultured Acidobacteriaceae bacterium, assembly GCA_963835355.1. Classification (GTDB taxonomy): domain Bacteria; phylum Acidobacteriota; class Terriglobia; order Terriglobales; family Acidobacteriaceae; genus Telmatobacter. Next base: position 1,172,838 of record CAWIFE010000008.1, read on the forward strand.
CGACCTCGAGCCGTTCACGACGCTCAATCCCTCGGCCGAGAACATCGCCAGGTTTTTCTACGATGAGACGAACCGGCATCTTGCCGGAATGACCGCGGGCCGCGTGCGCGTGAAAGACTGCACCATCTGGGAGACCGACACAACGACGGCGACGTACTTCGAATAGCGCCGGCTCTGCCCGCCTTCGCCGTCCGTCAGTTCATCTGGCTCGACTTCGATTGCAGATATTTATTGAAGGGAATTTCGAAATAGAAGAGCTGTTTGCCGTCTGCGTCGCGCAGGTCGTGCAAATAGAGCTTCGCGCCTGCCAGCGGGTCCTTCAACCCAGAGACGTCGTAGAAGAGGAATCCGGCGCGCGTCGTGTGCGGTTCAACCGCCAGGGCCGAGTACTCAAAGGTGTTAAAGTCGTCCTCGATCTCCTTGATGCTGCCCTTTGCCTTGACGTGAATCGGCGGCAGCGGCGCAGGCAACGGGATTCTTGATCCTTGCCGTTCCTTGCGCGTCATCATCCGCTCCACATCATCCGGCTCGGCGGCGCGAATCCGGTCGCCGTCCGCCGTTTCAAACAGGATCCGCGCATCAACCAGCGAAATGGGCCGATCGCCCTGGTTGGTCACGATGAGGCGAATCGGCATGACGTCGTGGCTCAAGTAGTCGACGTGGAAGATCGACTCCTTTTCTCTCGTATCGTAAGGCTCAGCGGCGATGGCCACGTGCTCATCGGGGTGAACTTCGACAGCCGGGAATGAAGTTGCCGGCTGCACCGGAGGTGGCGTGCGGTCGCTCGCCGTCAGCGGCAAGGCGAACCAGAGCAACAGCAACGGGATTCCCCGCAAAGTTTTCATCGCGGTCAACTGTATCATTCCAGGATCAGACGCTCTAGGATTAGACCTGCGGAAGACTGGTTCGTTTGCGGATGATTCTTTTTTTCTACAACCTTGCCTTGTTTGTGGCTCTCGTTGCCGGCGCGCCCTGGTGGCTGTGGCGCATGGCCACCACGCACAAGTACCGCGAGGGGCTGATGGAGCGTCTGGGCCGCGTTCCGCGAAGACTCATTTCTGCACCGGTTGGCTCTGCTCCGGCCGGCGAACGTCCGCTCATCTGGCTCCATGCCGTCTCGGTCGGCGAAGTTCTCGCGGTAACGCGCCTGATCAGGACGCTTGAATCCGCTCTGCCCGGTGCCTTGATCGTCGTCTCCACCACAACGCGCACCGGCCAGGCGCTGGCCCGCGAACGCTTCGATTCGAATCGCGTCTTTTATTGCCCGCTCGACCTGCCCTGGGCCGTCCGCGCTTATCTCAACGCGCTCCAGCCACGCTTGCTCGTGCTGGCGGAAACCGAATTCTGGCCCAACCTTCTTCATGGCTGCTTCCGCCGTGGCATTCCCGTCGCCGTGGTCAACGCCCGCATTTCCAACCGCTCCTGGCCTCGCTACCAAAGGCTGCGCCGCTTTTGGCGACCGCTGCTCTCGCGCCTCAGCCGCTTGCTCGCCCAGAGCCAGATCGACGCTGACCGCCTGCTCGCGCTCGGCTGCCTCCCCGATTGCGTCTCGGTCATCGGCAATCTCAAGTTCGACGTGCGCGCCGCTCAGGAAAGCGAAGCCACTCGTCAATTGAAGTCGATGGCAGCCCGCCTGCGGATCGTCGTCGCCGGCAGCACGCTTGAGGGCGAGGAATCCACGCTGATTGAAGCATGGCCGCGCCTCCTTGCCGCCGATCCGCAAATCGTCCTCGTCCTCGCTCCGCGCCATCCCGAGCGTTTCAGCGCCGTCGCGGCACTCCTCGATAAATCCGGCCTGCCTTGGAGCAAACGCTCCGATTGGGCCTCTGAGTCATCGGCAGCGCAGCACGCAACTCGCACGCTCCGCCCCGGCGAAATCGTCCTTCTCGACACCATCGGAGAGCTGGCTTCTGTTTACTCGCTGGCCAGCGTCGCCTTCATCGGCGGCAGCCTCGTTCCCGCGGGCGGCCACAACCCGCTCGAGCCGGCCCAGTTTGCCGTTCCCATCGTCATGGGCCCGCACTACGCCAACTTTGCCGCCATGACCGACAGCCTGCGCGATCACGACGCGCTACGCATCGCAGCGAAAGATGATGTGGCCGCGACCCTCATCGAACTCCTTCGCGATCGCACCGCCGCCGAAGCCATGGGCGCGCGCGCCAGGGAAGTGTTCGACAGCCAGGCCGGCGCTACCGATCGATGCGTTGCGGCCATTCGCAAGTTGCTCGACTCGACTTCCAGCCGGGAGCGCGCGTCATGAATCCCACGCCCGCCGCCCGCCCGCTTCTTTGGCCTCTGGTACCTGCTTACCAGCTCGGCCTCGCACTGCGCGAGCTGCAGTTGCGCTCAGGCCTGAAACCCATTCGCCGCCTCCGCTGGCCCGTCGTCAGCATCGGCAATCTTTCTACCGGCGGGGCAGGGAAGACTCCGCTCACCATCGCTCTCGCCAAGGCGCTCACCGCGCGCGGGCTGCACGTCGATGTGCTTTCGCGTGGCTACGGCCGGCGCTCCGCGCTCCCACTTTTGGTTGACCCCGACGGGACAGTAGAAGATTTCGGCGACGAGCCGCTGCTCATCGCGCGCGAAGCTGGGATCCCTGTCTACGTTGCCGCCGAACGGTACGATGCCGGCCTGCTCGCGGAAGCTACGGCCAAAGCGCCGCAAAATGCCGAAGAAAGCCGCAGGCCTAAAGCTCACATCTTGGACGATGGCTTTCAACATCGCCAGCTCGCCCGCGACGTCGACATTCTGCTTCTCAGTCGCCGCGACTTGAACGACCATCTTCTTCCCGCAGGAAATCTGCGCGAGCCGCTGCGTGCGGCAGCGCGCGCGCAGGTGATCGCGATTCCCGCGGACGAACCGGAGGTTGAAGCTGAAATCAAAGCGCGCGGCTGGAAGGCCCACATTTGGCGCGTGCGCCGTCACATGAAAATCCCGCACGTCGACGGTCCCGTCTTAGCTTTTTGCGGCATCGCGCGGCCAGACCAGTTTTTCGAGGGTTTGGAGCGAGGCGGCGTCAAGATTGCTGTCCGCACGGCCTTCCCTGACCACAACAGCTACACCTTCTCCGATTTCGACCGGCTCGCATCCGGAGCGCGCGCCGGCGGAGCGACGGCGCTGCTGACGACTGAGAAAGACTACATTCGGCTGGGCGCGCTGGCGGCTCCGCTGCCAGCGTCGCTGTCACTTCAGACCGTTTCGTTACACATTGAGATTGAAGATAAAGAGGCGGCCGTTGATTGGCTGATGGCTCGTTTCGAAGGAAAGCCCAGAGGCTAAAGCCCATGCCGCGTTTGCGTCGGTTACGGCTCCACTGAAGTCGTGCCCCGAAACGAGGACGCAGGCTTACAGCCGCTCCGCCACCGGAATCCACGGCGATGGATACACCGGCCCAATGTATTCGGCGCGCGGGCGGATCAGCCGGTTGTCGTCCAGCTGCTCGATCACGTGCGCGGCCCAGCCGGAGATCCGGCTCAATGCGAAGATCGGCGTATAAAGATCGATGTCGATGCCCAGCGTCGCGTAGGTCGAAGCGGAATAAAAATCCACATTGGCGTTCAGCTTCTTGTCCTGATTGATGTAAAGCTCAATCGCCCGCGACATTTCAAACCATTTGGGCTGCCCCGCGTCCTTGCCCAGTTGTTCGCTCATCTTGCGCAGGTGCGTGGCCCGCGGATCCTCGGTCTTATACACACGATGCCCGAAGCCGGAGATCTTCTGCTTCGCCGCCAGCATGTTCTTCACGTACTCCACCGGATCGGCGCCCAGCTTGTCGATCGTCAGCAGGAGCCGCATCACGCCCTCGTTGGCGCCGCCGTGCAACGGGCCCTTCAGCGCGCCAATGGCGCCGGTAATTGCGGAGTGGATGTCGGAAAGTGTTGCGGCGATGACGCGGGCGGCGAAGGTGGAGGCGTTCAGTTCGTGGTCGGCATGAAGAATAAGAGCGATATCCAAAGTTCGAGTAGCCGTCTCTGAAGGCTTGTCCCCGTTCAGCATCCACAAAAAGTTCCCTGCGTGCGAAAGAGAGCGGTCAGGCGGGACAATTTCCTTCCCCTTGCGCAGCCGATCGTAAATCGCCACGATCATCGCGATCTGCGCGGTCAGGTTGTAGGCCTTCCGCACATTCGCGTCGTGGGAGTTGTCCTTCTCGTCAGCATCGTAAAAGCTCAGCGCCGAAACCGCCGTGCGCAGCACCTCCATCGGCGTGGCCGACGTGGGGAAGCTGCGCATTAAGTCGATCACGCGCTGATCCAGCGATCGCGCCAGGGTAAGTTGTGCAGAGAACTCGCGCAATGCCAGCTCGTTGGGCAGCAGTCCGTTCCAGAGCAGGTAGGTGGTTTCTTCAAAGGTCGAGTGCTCGGCCAGCTCGTGAATGTCGATGCCGCGGTAGGACAGGATGCCCGCTTCGCCGTCGATCCAGCAGATGCCGGAGTTCGCAGCGACAATTCCTTCCAGGCCTTTTCCTGCGACAGCAGTCGGCATAGCCTTTGCTTCTCCCTTGTTTCGATGGCAGTTTGGCTCATGCGGTGGAGTTCCGGGACGCTCAACAAAGCCCGGCGCCGAATTATGCAGTAAAGATGTTTATAACGTAGCCGTTCCGTCCTTGTCACGGAGGGTGGGACGGCTGGCGGCGCAGGCCGAGCTCGCTGGCCGATCCGCGGCCAACATCGGCTCATCCCCCATGCCTTCGATTTACCCTGTAGATTCGGTATTCGTTCCGATTGAGTTTCCGGCCTTTTATCGGTGGCATCCAATCGGTAAGATTGTGAATCATGGGGATTTCCGGATCGACTGAGACAAAATTCCCTCGCTGCGGCGTCTAACCGGAAAGGATGTCGCTTCTACGCTAGGCACGGCCTGCCCAAAAGTGCCCGCCTATGCAGGAAAGGGAACGAATGAGCGAAATTGAAGAAGCCCCTCGAACTTACTCCGGCGCACTGCTGGCGGCAATCGCCGTCGCGGTGCTGGCCGCTGTCGGAAGCCTGATTTGGTGCTTCACGCTGAATACCCGGCTAAGTGCGGCACAGGCAGAGCTGGCCGACGCCAAACAGCAGGACACGCAACTCGCCGCCAATTTGCGCGAGACCGATGCCCGCTTGAAGGTCGCCACCGATGAGCTCGGCAAATCCGTCGGCCTTACGCAAAAGGAACTCGACGAGCGCGCCCAGGCAATCATCGCGAAGCAACAAGACCTTGAGACCGCCGAAAAGCAGACCGCGGCGCAGGTGAGCGACGTTTCCAACCAGGTTTCCACCGTGAAGACGGATGTCGGCGGCGTGAAAACCGACCTGAGCAAGACGCAGAGCGACCTGGCCAACACCAACAGCGAGCTCCAGTCTGTAAAGGGAGACCTGAGCAATACCAGCAGCGTGATCGCCCGCAATCACGATGAGCTGGTCCAGCTTGAGCACAAGGGCGACCGCAATTTCTATGAGTTTTCTCTCGACAAGGGCCAGAAAAAGCCGGTGGGCACGGTCTCGCTCGAATTGAAAAGGACTGACGCCAAGCACAGCAAGTTCACCCTCGACATTTATGCCGACGACAAGGTGTACGAGAAGAGAGACCGCAATGTGAACGAGCCGCTGCAGTTTTATAGCGGCAAGGATCAGGCGCTTTACGAGATTGTGGTCAACAACATCAATTCAAGAAATGAGATTGCGGGCTATCTGTCCACGCCCAAGGGAGCGCCGGTTCCGCCTACTGTTCAGTAATCGCAACCTGGGGCGCAACCGTCAGGCCGGGCTGGTAGCGGAAATTGAATGTGTAGTCCAGCTTGCTGCGTGAGTCGAATTCCTGTTTCGACATCTTGAACGCCGAAACGAATGTCCCTTGGACGGTCTGCCCAGGGTTGATCGTCGTGTCCAGCGGCGAAATGGGCGCGTTGTGCGGCACAGGAATGTTCGGATAGGCGACAAAGATCCGCTCGTAATCGCCCATGTTAGCGGCATAGCTGGAGTGGATCCCGTCAGCGAGCGTAGCGTTGGTGAGCACGTTCGCAAGATACAGCGGGTGATCGGACTGGTTGTGCAGCTTTACCTCGGTGAAGACCATCACCTGGTCCACTTCTTCCTTGGGCATAGGCGCCCCGCTGGCGTCGAGCCCCGATGTCTCAGTGTGCTGCGGATGCACCCACACGGCCACGATCTCTCCCTTGGCGATGGGCGGCTTTTGTTCCAGGAGCACATAGGCCCCGATGGCCACGCTCACCACAACGGTCGCGATGATGGCGGCCCACACCACGTGGCTGGAACCTCTAGTCAGTTCTTCGCCCAGCGCGGCGTCGTCCACTTCCGTCTCTTCCTGCTGTAGTAAGCTCATGGGGACCTCACCCTCTTTGCGGCCTCACTATCGTTGGCCCTAATCTTATCCCCAATCGAGCACAACAAGCCAAGGGTTCCCCTGTCGCGCGGCAATCCCTTTGTGCTCGAAGGTGGTGACCATTGGGGGATGGGGGCGGGCAGTGAGGTTGAATGCCGATGAAATCCTCAAGCCGGCCTTTGCGCCCAAGGTCGATCTGCCTGTAGGCACGGTTCAGCGCCTGCCAGTTTCCAAATCGTCTGAATACCCGGCTTGTACGCGGGGCCACTGGGCAATTGGTCGCCCGCCCGGCCACTCCGGTTCCCAGGTCGGCGGCCCGGTTTTCGTCCGCGTGATGGTGCAATGTTGCGGCCAGCCTTCGGGCGAGTCCTCCCACGGTTCCTGCCGTCCGTAAACGGTCAGGTCGAGCAAGTGGTAGTTGTTGTCCATCACCTCCGAGCCGCGTGCGGTCGTCCAATACGTCTCGAAGACTTTCGATCCCTGCCGCAGGTAGCAAACAATGTGCATCCGGCCCACCCGGCGTCCAACCAGAAGCGTCTCAAGCGATTCCCGCGGAGCCGAGTACCACGGCATCTCCCAGCCCATGAATTCGCGATACCGTGCGCTCTCTTCATAAGGGCCCTGGCAAATTGTGGCGTAGGTGACGTTGCGAGAATGAACATAGGACAGCTCGCGGACCTGCGATGTAACCCAGGTGCAACCCTCACATTGCTCTGGTGCGGGGTGGCCGGCGTGCCACATAAAGTAGTAGGCGATGAGCTGCCGGCGGCCCTCGAACGCATCGAGAAGCGTCACCGGACCTTGCGGGCCAATTAGCTTTGTAGTCCCGTCCACTTCGACCATGGGGAGCCGCCGGCGAGTTGCCGCAATGGCGTCTCCTTCGTGAGTGTGCGCCTTTTCCCGCACCAGCAATGCGTCCAACTCCGCTTGGAAGATGGCCCGATCAACGACTTTGGGCGCTCCAGGTTCATCTCTCATAATGTCAGTCATCGTTCCCTCCTTTGCTGCACAGGCTTTGGGTGGATATGTCGCGCTCATTCGCAGTTAGATGCTTTCGCTCCTGCTTCGCGCCATCGGGCGACGGCTCCCTCGGGATCGGTCAGTTTATCGAGCCACGGCGTGCGGGTGAGGTCTCGGCCTCGTAGTTGTCGTACCAGTTCCAACATGCCTTGCTCGTAGCCCCGCCAGAAATCCTTCCGCCTCCCGCGTGTTCAGCACGTCGTCCTTGGTAAGCCACGCTCGCCGCAGCTGCTTGGCGCCGTATGCCATCTTGCCCAGGTTGCGGCTCGAGTGCGAGTCAGAAGACATCACAATCCGGCAGCCCAGCTCTTTCGCCAGCCGCAGATCGCGATCGTTCAGGTCCAGGCGCTCCGGCGCGGCATTATGTTCCATCGCCACGCCCAGCTCGGCCGCGCGCTTCAGCACCACAGCCAGATCCAGCGCGAACGGCTCCCGGAGCAGCAACAGCCGGCCCGTCGGGTGCCCCAGAATCCGCACATAGGGATTCTCAATCGCCTTCAGAACGCGCGCCGTCATCTCTTCGCGGCTCTGCTCAAAGCGCGTGTGCACGCTGGCAATCACCACATCCATCTGCGCCAGCACTTCATCGTCCAGGTCGAGCGCGCCATCGGCCAGAATGTCCACTTCGATGCCGGTGAACACGCGAATCTTTCCCTCCATCCGCTTGTCCACCGCGCGTACCTGCTTGATCTGCTCGAGTGCCCGCTTCTCATCCAGCCCGTTCGTCATGGCCAGGTTCTTCGAGTGGTCGGTGATCGCGATGTACTTGTACCCGCAAGCCAGCGCCGCTTCGGCCATCTCGCCGATCGAGTTGTGCCCATCGCTGGCGGTCGTGTGCATGTGCACGTCCCCGCGAATGTCGCGGAGCGAGACTACGTGAGGCAGATCGTGCTCGGCGGCTGCATCGATCTCGCCCAGGTTCTCGCGCATCTCCGGCGGCATCCAGTCCATTCCCAGCGCAGCGTAAATCTCCTCCTCGGTCGCCGCCGCCACGGTCGATCCATCGTCCAGCCTCGCCAGCGCCCACTCACTCAACGTGTAGCCCATCTTCAGCGCCCGTTGCCGCAGTGTCACATTGTGAGCCTTCGAGCCCGTGAAATACTGCAACGCGGCGCCGTAGCTGGCCTCCGGCAGGAGCCGCACGTCCACCTGCAGTCCTTGGTCCACGTGAAAGCTCACCTTGTTCTCGCCCTTGGCGATCATGTCTTGAATGCCGGGGTACGCGGCCACATATTCCACTGCAGGCCCGGTCTTCTCCGGCGCACAAGCTGGTCCAGTTGCCAAAAGGTCCAGGTCGCCGATGGTCTCGCGTCCCCGGCGCAGCGAGCCTGCCGGCGTCACCCTCTTAATCCCTTTGAATTTAAGCAGATAACCAGCAATTCGCACTGCTTCCTCTTCGGCCACGTCGATCCGGAATCTTCCCACGCTCCGCCGGTAGTCCTCGATCCCCTTTTGCAGCTTTTGGATTTGCTTTTCGCCCATTCGCGGCAAGCCCTTCAGTCTCCCCGCCGCGATCGCCTCCGCAAGCTGGTCAATGCTCCCAATTTTCGCTGCATCCCACAGCAGCGCCACTGTCTTCGGCCCCATGCCCGGCAGCTTCAGCAGCTCCAGCACCCCGGCCCCGTACTTCGCCAGCAACTCGTCCCGCAGAGGCAGCGTGCCCGTCGCGGCAATGGACTGGAGGTGGGCTGCCATGCTTTTGCCGATTCCGTCGATCGCGAGCAACCGCGCCGTGTCGTTCGCCGCTTCCACCAGGTCCACCGTCGTTTGCTCGGCAGCCTCAGCCGCGCGACGGTAGCTCCTGATGCGGAAGCTGTCGGCGCCGTCAATTTCCATCAGGTCGGCTGTCTCCGCCAACAGGCGCGCCATCGTCTTGTTGTCCATCCTGCGGCCCTCCGCCTGCAGTATCCGACATCGGCGGCCCACCGAGTCAACACGCAGCTTCACCTTCTGAAGACGAGGCAATCCTGCACTTCGTAAAAGCGCTTACCTGCGTATGTGATTAGGAAAAGTGTATTGGGCGCAAATCACCTAGACCGCCGGGCGGCGGCCCCCAAGCGAAAACCCAGATCCCTACCCGCTTTTAGGCTGCGGTGTGGGCGGCGCTGGCACTATCCCGGTTGCGGACGACTCCATCCGCCTGCGGGCCTTTCTGGCCTTCAACGATATCGAACTCGACGTCATCGCCTTCTTTGAGCGTTTTGTATCCATCCAACTGAATCGCGGAGTAGTGAACGAATACATCCGGTCCGTCTTCGCGTCCGATGAATCCGTAGCCCTTGGCGTTGTTAAACCACTTGACCTTTCCTTTGTACTGAGCCACAGGTTCCTGCCTTCCTTTCACTTGCTTGTTCTCAAACGTGTCTTTTTCGGGTGCGGTGAGTCTTCAGGGGAATTCCCACCAATACTTAATAAGACGCAAAAAAGTTGTGAAAGGTTGATCGATTTCCACCTTGTTCTGCAAAATGAGACCGGTGCCCTCGCCCGAACGCGCACAATCCCCATCGCGGAGCCTGTGGAAAAACACCCTGGTTTCGCGGGGCTACTTCTTGTGCCGGCCGGCCTTGATCCGCGCGTATAAAAGCACGCTGGTCAATGTTTTGCCGTCCAGAATCGCGCCCTTTTCGATCCTCTTCAGCAGCTCCGAGAGCTTCACCAGCCTCAGCTCGATGCGCTCGTCTTCCTCCGGCTGCGCCTCGCCCGGCTCAAGCCCTTCAGCCAGAAAAACTTTCATCGATTCGCCCAGAAATCCTGGGCTGGCATAGTACTCAACCAGCGGCCGCCACTTCTTCGCCCGGTAGCCGGTCTCCTCGGCCAGCTCCCGCTTGGCCCCCTCCAGCGGATCCTCGCCTGGCTCAATCTTGCCCGCCGGCAGCTCCCACAGGTACTGCTGCGCGGCGTGCCTGTATTGGCGCTCCATCACGATCCACGGATCTTTCTTGCTCTTCGAGCTGTCGAGCGCCAGAATCACCACGCTTCCGTTGTGCCGTATCACGTCGCGCTCGTTCCGCCGTCCTCCCGGCTCAATCAGCTTGTCGTGCAGCACATTAAATTGAGAACACTGGAACACGACTTCCGAGCTCAAGATCGTGGCGCGTTCAATCGTCGTGGCCGCCTTTCCCGCCTTGACCTTCCCCTTCTTTACCTTCTTCGCCGATTTCCTCGCCATCTCCACCTCGCCATTCCACTTGGGTTCGAGCCGATCGTTCACCAAACTCAATTCATCACGAGTATACGCACTGCCCTGTTTCACTCTTGCCAATCCCGCCCGATTGTCTCCAATCCTGCATCGCCCCGCCCCGCCGTGGCATCCTTAACTAAGCGAGACAACAACAGTTCGAGACATGGCGATTTCGCGCCAACCCAATTACTTCCGGCCCAACCAAGCGAGCCAGGCCCAAACACGAGAGTGACCGAATCCTTGAAAGCCGATTGTCATCCAGTCACCGTAATGCCGGGTCAGGCCCGCCTCTTTCTCGACTTTTGTGCCGGGGCACTTCGCACCTTTTTGCCTGTGGACCAGATCACACAAGCTCCTCCGCCCCGCCCTGCCCACTGGCCCGAGCTTGTCCACCTGCTGGCCGAACAAAACCCCGCCTCCACCGCGCAAGACTCTCTGGCTGCACTCGCCCAGGGCGCCGGAGCCGTCCTCACTGGCCAGCAGGTCGGTCTCTTCGGCGGCCCGCTCTACTCGCCGTTCAAAGCCGCAACCGCAATCGCCCGCGCGCGAAAGGCGACGGCCGCGGGGCACGCTCACGCCACCATCTTCTGGCTCGCCAGCGAGGACCACGATTTCGCCGAGGTCGATCACGTCACATTTCCCGCTGGACGCGAACTGGCCCGGCTTGCTTACGAAAAGGCTCCCGAATCCGCACTGCCCGCCGGCCGCATCGTCTTCGATGACTCGATTAGCCCCCTCGTCGAGCGCGCCACCGAGCTTCTCGGCCCTCGGAAATCACCGGCGCATTGGTGGCCGCTTACAAACCCGGCCGCACCTTCGCGCAAGCCTTCCGCGATCTCTACGCGGCTCTTTTCGCCGCTCAAGGTCTTCTCATTGTCGACGCCGCAGGCCGCGACTTCCATCGCCTCGGAGCGCCCGTCCTGCGCGCCGCCATCGAGCGCGCCGACGAGTTTCACTCCGCCCTCACCGAGCGCGGCCACGCCCTCGAAACCGCCGGCTATCACGCTCAGGTTGCTGTAGCTCCGCAATCCAGCCTGCTCTTCCTCATCGACGACAAATCCGGCGCACGCATCGCGCTCCGCCGCATCGCGCCCACATCCGCCGAGCCCAATGGCCTTTGGCACGCCGGCGAGCAGGCGCTTTCCACCCCGGATCTCCTCGGAATCCTTGCCGCCGAGCCTGAGCGCATTTCGCCTGCCGCGCTCCTTCGGCCCGTTTTTCAGGATTTCTTGTTCTCGACCACAGCCCAGGTTGGAGGCCCCGCCGAGATCGCCTATCTCGCGCAGTCCACGGTTCTTTTTGAACGCATTCTCGGCCGCCAAACGCCTCCCATCGCGCGCTTCTCCGCCACGCTCATCGAGCCCTCTATTGGCGAGCTTCTCCGCCGCCACGAGCTGACGCTTGAGCAGGTCTTCGCCGACGAAAACGCCTCCACCCTTGCGCAGCGCCTCGCCGCCCGCTCCATGCCCGTTGAGACAAAACAAAAACTGGCCGCCACCGGCAACGCTCTCGACGCCGAGCTGACCACACTCGTCGAATGGCTGCAATCTCAGGACAAGGGCCTGGGCCAGTCGGCCGATACCGCCGCTGGCAAAATTCGTTACCAGATGAACCGCCTGCGCACCCTCGCCGCCAACTTCCAGCTCCAGCGCGAGACCACACTCACGCGCCACGCAAACTCCCTTTTCAGCGCCCTCTATCCCGGCGGCATCCTCCAGGAACGCGTTCACGGCGGGGCCTACTACTTCGCCCGCTACAGCCTGGAGCTTGCGGAGACTTTGTGTACGCAGGCCGCCAGCCTCTGTCCCGGCCACACGGCCCTCTGGCTGTAGTCCCCAACACCTGATTGCTGCCTTATAATCCTCGCGAAGCCCGTCGAGGTTCCCATGAAGCAGCTCTTCGCATTCCTCATCGTGGCAGCTCTGGCCATTCCCGCCGCCAGCGCGCAAACCGCCAACTGCGCCACTGCCGGCGCCGACAACAACTTCCTCGGCATCCAGACGATCAAGCTGTGGCCGGGAACTCCGCCAGGAGACAAGACGCCTGGAGTTCAGACATCGCCCCCAACCAAAAGCGAACCATGCAGCGACACGCCCACGCTCACCACCTTCAGTCCGCGCGCGGGAACCGGCAACGGCTCTGCCGTCATCATCTTTCCCGGAGGGGCATATTTGCACCTCGCCGGCGACCTCGAAGGCCGCGAAGTGGCCGACTGGTTCACCGCCCGCGGCTTTCACGCCTTTATCCTCAGCTACCGCCTCAGTTCGCAAGGCTACCTGCTGCCGGTGCCGCTCCTCGATGCGCGACGTGCCATTCAGACCGTTCGCGCCCGCGCAGCGGATTACCATATCGACCCCAATCGCATCGTTGTGATTGGCTTCTCCGCCGGCGGCCACCTCGGGGCACTCGCCGGAACCCAATTCGTTCCCGGCAACACCGACGCCGAGGACCCCATCGACCGCGCCTCCAGCCGCCCCGACTACCTCGTCCTTGGCTATCCCTGGCTTGACGCCATCACTAAGGACACCACGTTCTTGAGTTATTGCAAAATCCTCAATCTCATGGATTCCTGCGACGATCTCCGCGCTAAGTACGATCCTGTCCTCTTCGTCACCAAGGACACGCCTCCGACCTTCATCTACCAGACCTTTGCCGACAGGACGGTCTCGCCGGCGGCGAGCATCGAGTTCTACCAGGCGCTGCTCAAAGCCGGGGTTCCCTCGGAGCTGCACGTCTTCCCGAACGGCTCTCATGGCAGCGGCCTCGGCAAGGGCGATCCCGTGCTCGATCAATGGCCCGGGCTGCTCGAGAATTGGCTCCGCGCGCAAGGCCTGCTCACTGTCGACAAGTCTGCTGTCGGCGCCAATCCGTAAGAACTGAAGGCTGAAAGTTGCCCCCAAAACTAAGAAGCGGGCATCCGGCCTCGGGAGTGGAAGGATATCCCGAAACCGGCTGCCCGCTGGACCCTGGTCCGGGTCTAGGTGGTAGCTCCAGTGTAGGACTGTTTTGGGCAATAGCAAGCCCTTTTTTGTATGAATTTCCCGATTCGTGACTCGTGTCACAGAACGCCGTCCTTAAGCCCCTCCTCGCGTTGACTTGAGTGGCTGCCCCTGATAAAAATGAGGGTTCCACCTACGAAATTTTTCTTGGGTTCGGTTGTAGAGCTTCAGTACCCCCATGCAAGACATCCTTAAACAACTCGGCGACCTCCTTGTCAGCGCTGTGCCAACGGCTTTGCTCTTCCTCGTGCTGGTCTTCGCCTACCAAATCCTGGTGCAGGGCCCGCTGACGGTGGTCCTCGCTAAGCGCCGCGCCCTCACTGAAGGGGCCATGGAAGACGCCCGCAACGCGATTGCCGAGGCGGAATCGAAGGCCGCTGATTATGCCGAGCGCCTCCGCCTGGCCCGTGCCGAAGTCTACAAACTTCGCGAGAAGCGCGTCGAGCAGTGGAGCGGCGAACGCGACACCGCCCTCGACGCCGCTCGCAAGGCCGCCGGCGAAAAAGTGCGCCAGGCCAAGGCTGAAATCGAGTCCGATGCCGCCACCGCCCGCAAGGTGATCCAATCCGCAACCGCTGACCTGGCAGGCCTCGCCGTCCGCGCCGTCCTGCCCGCCGCTGCCGGGGGTTCCCGTTGAAATTCACCCTCCCCGCAATGCGCCGTCCTTCCAACTTGTTGAGATCTTTGTTGGTCACGGTGGTTTTTTCTTCACTTGCGCTCGCGCCGTTTCGCGCCGCTGCCCAATCGACGCCGTCCACGCCGAGCGCTTCAAATTCCAGCGCCCAGTCCTCCGGTTCGGCGAATTCGAATGCCCATCAGTCTCAGCCCCCGTCGCAGGAGGAGCAGGAGCAGGCTTTCCTGCATGCGCCTATCGTGCAATCGCTGGCCCGCGTCCTGCATCTCAGTCTCGATACAACGGTCATCCTTCTGCTGGGGATTAACTTCGCCATCATCTTCTTCGCCATCGTCATCCCGCTGGGCCGCTTCATGCCCAAACTCATTCGCAAGCGCTCCGAGACCCTGAGCAAAGATCTCCAGACCGCGCGCGAAGCCACTCGAGACGCGCAATCCCGCCTCAGCGCTGTCGAGGCCAAGCTCGCCGGACTCGGCGAGGAGATGCAGAAGTTCCGCGCCCAGGTCGAGCAGGACAGCCTCGAAGATGAAAAGCGCATCAAGGCCGCCCTCGGCGAGGAAAGCGCCCGCATTGTGGCCGCAGCCGAGCAGGAAATCAGCGTGGCCGCCGCTCAGGTCCGGCGTGGCCTGCGCGACTTCGCCGCCGATCTCGCCATCGATCAGGCTTCCCGGCAGCTCGCGATGACCCCGGAGACCGACCGCGCTCTCATTGCCGAATTCGTTGCCGGCGTGGCCTCTGACGCCGCGGGTAAAGGAGGTCAGAACTAAATGCCTGCCTTTGTCGCCCGCTACGCCAGCGCCTTTGCCGATGTCGTGACCGATGCCAGGCTCGACGCAGCCGCCATCGACCACAAATTCTCCGATTTTCTCGCCACCTGGGAAGGCAGCGCCGAGCTGCGCACCTTCTTCGTGAACCCGGCCGCCCCAGCGGTGCAAAAGGTTGAAATCCTCGACAAGCTGAACGCCAAACTCGGCATGCAGAAGGAGCTGCGCAACTTGCTGGCCGTGCTCATCTCCAACAACCGCATCGGCCACGTCGTCGAGGTGGCGGCAGCCTATCGCCGCATTCTGCAGCAACAGTCCGGCATTCGTCCCGCCGAAATCGTCACCGCGCGCGAGTTGAGCGCCGATGAACGCACTGCGCTGGTCGCTGAGCTGGCCAAAGTTGCCGGCGCAAAACTCGACCCAAGTTTCAAGCTCGACTCAACCATTCTTGGCGGCGCCGTGGTCCGCATCGGCTCCACGGTTTACGACGGCAGCGTACGCGGCCGCCTCGACCGCCTGAAAGAAGCATTAACCGCCGGCTGAAGCCGGAGTTTCGTAGTCCCGTGACTGCGAACTAAGAACTGCGAATCAAGAACTGCAAGGAACCTGCACAATGGCTCAAATCAAGGCAGACGAAATCACACAACTTCTTCGCGCGCAGATCGCGAACTACGACTCCAAGGTCCAGGTCGACGAGGTCGGCACCATCACCTCGCTTGGTGACGGCATTGCCCGCATCCACGGCCTCGACAAAGTCATGGCCGGCGAGCTGCTCAGCTTTCCCCACGACATCGCCGGCCTCGCCCTCTCGCTTGAAGAGGATCAGGTGGGCTCGGTCGTTCTCGGCGATTACACCGAGCTGAAGGAAGGCGAAGAGGTCAAGCGCACCGGCAAAATTCTCTCCGTCCCCGTCGGGACCGCCATGATCGGCCGCGTGGTCAACGCCCTTGGCGCGCCCATCGACGACAAGGGCCCCATCGTCACCAGCGAATCGCTTCCCATCGAGCGCCTCGCCCCCGGCATTATCGACCGCCAGCCCGTGCGCGAGCCCATGGCCACCGGCCTCAAGGCAATCGACGCCATGATTCCCATCGGCCGCGGCCAGCGGGAGCTCATCATTGGCGACCGCCAGACCGGCAAGACCGCAGTCCTGCTCGACACCATCATCAACAACGCGAAAAACGATCTCATCTGCATTTACTGCGCCATCGGCCAGAAGCGCTCCTCCATTGCGCAGGTTGTGCAGACGCTCACCGAGCACGGCGCCATGGGCCACACCATCGTCGTTGCCGCATCGGCCTCAGAGCCCGCGCCCCTGCTGTATCTCGCGCCCTACGCCGCCACCGCCATGGGCGAGTATTTCCGCGACAACGGCAAGCATGCGCTGGTCATGTACGACGATCTCTCCAAGCACGCCATGGCCTACCGCGAGATCTCGCTTCTGCTGCGCCGCCCGCCCGGCCGCGAAGCTTATCCCGGCGACGTGTTCTATCTCCACTCCCGCCTGCTCGAACGTTCTTCCAAAATGAGCAAGGAGCGCGGCGGCGGTTCGCTCACCGCTCTGCCTGTGATTGAAACCCAGGCCGGCGACGTCTCGGCCTACATTCCTACCAACGTCATCTCCATCACCGACGGTCAGATTTTTCTCGAAACCGACCTCTTCAACTCCGGTGTCCGTCCTGCCGTCAACGTCGGCCTCTCGGTTTCGCGCGTCGGCTTCTCGGCTGCTATCAAGGCCGTCAAGCAGGTCGGGTCGACGCTGAAGCTCGATCTCGCGCAATATCGCGAGCTCGCCGCGTTCGCGCAGTTCGGTTCCGACCTCGATCCGCTCACGCAAAAACAGTTGGCCCGCGGCGTTCGCCTCACCGAGTTGCTCAAGCAGCCGCAGTTTCAGCCGCTCACCTGGCAGCAGCAGATGGTGGTCCTGTTCGCCGGCACGCAGGGCTATCTCGACGATTTCCAGGTCTCTGACATTCGCGCCTTTGAGGTTGGCCTCTACAAGTACTTCGACGACTCGCAGAAGGCGCTTGTCGCCGACATCACCGAGAAAAAGTCTCTCGACGACGACCTGCGCAGCCGCCTGCACGCGGCTCTCAAGGAATACTCGGCAAACTTCAAGGCTGAACTGGCCGCAGCAAAGACGTAAGAGGCAGCTTTCAGCTTCTAGCTTTTAGCTTCTAGCTGACTCCTGCGGGAACGAACGACAATGACCGCGCGGAATTAAGAACGCGCATGGACTTGAGATGAACGAATTGAAGCCTCGATCGGCACGAGAGGCTAGAAGCTAGAAGCTAGGAGCTAGGAGCTAGCGAAGAACAGCAATGGCTAATGTCTTAGACTTACGGCGTCGCATCCGCAGCGTGAAAAACACGCGGCAGATCACCAAGGCCATGAAGATGGTTTCGGCGGCCAAGCTGCGCCGCGCGCAGGAGCGTGCCCTCGCCGCCCGGCCCTACGCCCGCATGATCGTCAGTGTTCTTGAGTCGCTCCGGCGCCGCGTCGATCTCTACGACGAGAAAACCGGGAACCTATGTAATGCGCTGTTTTTGACGCGGCCTGAAAAGCGCGTACTGCTCATCGTCATCAGCGGCGACAAGGGTTTTGCCGGCGCCTTCAACGCCAACATCCTCAAGACCGCCTACCAGTTCATCAACGGCAACCCCGATAAGGAAATCGACATTGAGGCGGTCGGCCGCAAGGGCCGCGACCAGTTGCGCCGCCGCTATCCGACCGCCGCCTACACCGATCAGACCGACGAAAACGGCCAGACGCACAAGGTCCGCAGTCCGCGCCAGGGCCCGGTAGAGGTTACCGGCGACCACCCTGGCCTCCTGGTCAAACTCGAAACGTCGCGCGTCCTCGAGCTCGCGCACAACATCATCTCCCGTTACGTCCACGAGGAGATCGATGCCGCCTACATCGTCTACAACGAGTTCAAGTCGGTCATCGCGCAGCGCCTTGTTGTTGAGCGCCTGCTCCCGCTCATCGATCTTGAGAACCCGCAGATCACCGGCGCCGTCGAGCCTTCCGCCGAAGAGAAGGAGCGCCAGGCCGAGGCTGCTCTCTCCGCGGGCATCGACATCGAGGCTGCCGACACCACCGAGGCCGACGAGGAAGCCAAAAAGTTCGGCACCTCCGAAGTCGACTACATCTACGAGCAGCCCGCCGAGGAGCTCTTCGCCGGCCTGCTCCCGCAGTACATTTTTTCCGTGCTCTTCCACGCCATGACCGAGTCGGTCGCCGCCGAACACGCGGCCCGCATGACGGCGATGGATTCGGCAACCAACAACGCCTCCGACATGATCGACGACCTCACGCTGCATATGAACCGCGTGCGCCAGGCCGCCATCACCAAGGAGATCATCGAGATTGTTTCCGGCGCAGCTGCGCTCTAGGAAAGTAAAGTTATGGCAGAAAACATCGGCAAAGTCATCCAGGTCTCCGGCCCCGCCGTAGACGTTCAATTCGAAGAAGCCACCATGCCGCCCATCTATCAGGCGCTGCGCGTCGTCAGCGACGGCTTCACTGTCCCCACGCCCATCAACGTGATCCTCGAAGTGCAGCAGCACCTCGGCGAGGGCCGCGTGCGCACCGTGGCCATGGAAGCCACAGACGGCATGGTCCGCGGCATGAACGCCATCGACCTCGGCGGTCCTATCCGCATGCCCGTGGGCAAGCAGACGCTGGGCCGCGTGCTCAATGTCATCGGCGATCCGGTCGACAATCTCGGCCCCATCGGCGAAAAGACGCGCATGCCCATCCATCGCCCCGCGCCGCTCTTCGACGAGCAGTCCACCAGCGAAGAGATGTTCGAGACCGGCATCAAGGTCATCGATCTTATCCAGCCCTTCCTCAAGGGCGGCAAAATCGGCCTCTTTGGCGGCGCGGGCGTGGGCAAAACCGTCGTCATCATGGAGCTCATCAACAACGTCGCCAAGAACCACGGCGGCTTCTCCGTCTTTGGCGGCGTCGGCGAGCGCACCCGCGAGGGCAACGACCTCTGGCTCGAAATGACCGAGTCCGGCGTCATCAAGCCCGGCGACTGGGCCAACTCCAAATGCGCCCTCGTTTACGGCCAGATGACCGAGCCGCCCGGAGCCCGTCTGCGCGTGGCACTCAGCGCGCTTACCGTCGCAGAATACTTCCGCGACGTGGAAGGCGCTGACACGCTTCTCTTCATCGACAACATCTTCCGCTTCACCCAGGCCGGCTCCGAAGTCTCCACGCTTCTCGGCCGCATGCCTTCAGCCGTCGGCTACCAGCCCAACCTCGCCACCGAAATGGGCGAGCTGCAGGAGCGCATCACTTCCACCAGCAAAGGTTCAGTCACTTCCGTCCAGGCGGTCTACGTTCCCGCCGACGACCTCACCGATCCCGCGCCGGCCACCACCTTCGCTCACCTCGACGCCACCACCGTGCTCAGCCGTCCGCTTTCCGAGCTCGGCATCTACCCCGCAGTCGATCCGCTGGCCTCCACCTCGCGCATCCTCACCGCGCGCGTCGTCGGCGACGAGCATTACGACGTGGCCCAGGGCGTCAAGCGCATTTTGCAGCGCTACAAGGATCTCCAGGACATCATCGCCATTCTCGGCATCGACGAGCTCTCTGAAGACGACAAGCTCACCGTGGCCCGCGCTCGCAAGGTGCAAAAATTCCTGTCGCAGCCCTTCCATGTGGCCGAGCAGTTCACCGGCATTCCCGGCGCCTACGTCAAAATCGCCGACACGGTGCGTGCATTCAAGGAGATTATCGAGGGCAAGCACGACGATGTTCCTGAGCAGGCGTTTTATATGAAGGGCGGCATCGAGGAAGTCCTCGAAACCGCCGAGAAGCTGAAGGCAACGGTGTAAAGAGACAGTCGTCAGTGATCAGTTGTCAGTGGTCAGTTTTTTCAGTGCCGCTGCCAGACGTATCGACTGATAACTGGCAACTGAGAACTGGAAACTGATTTATGGCCGAAGAAACCAACCAACTCCGCGTCCGGCTCGTCACTCCCGAGCGCATTCTCTTCGAGCATGCGGCCTCGGCGGTCGAGCTGCCCGCGAAGAACGGCTACATGGAAGTGCTCTATGGCCATGCACCGCTTGTGGCCGAGCTTGGCGCAGGCGACGTCATCGTGCACTGCGCGCCCGAAAGCGCTTCTGACGCGGACAAGTGTGGCCCAACCGGAGAATCCCGCTTCAACGTCAGTTGGGGATTCGTTGAAGTTCTGCCCGGCCGCGTCACCATCCTCGCCTCTGACGCGCTCAAGCCCGAGGAGATCGACCTCCAGCGCGCCCAGCAGCAACTCGACCGCGGCGAGAAGATGTGGAAGGAAGCCGGCGAAAGCGAAGACGCCTACACTGAGGCTCTCCACGTCATCTCCGAAGCCGAAGCCAAAATCTCTTCGGCCACCGAAGTCGCAAAGCCGCACTGAGCCAGTTTCGCGAAGTCCGCATCTGCGCCGAGCAGAAATGTGATATGCTATACATGTATAGCGGTGATTCATCATGCTTGCCATCCGGCTCCCCGAAAACATCGAAAAACGCCTCGATCGGCTCGCAAAACGCACCGGTCGCACCAAGACCTACTATGCCCGCGAAGCGATTTTGAAACATTTAGAAGACTTGGAAGACATCTACGACGCCGAAAAAGCACTGGCTGAAATCTACGCCGGCCGCAGCAAGACCGTTCCCCTTGAGGTTGCCATGAATCGCGCAGGTATCAAGGTGAACGAAGTTGACTTGGAAGATTGAGCTTAACGCTGCTGCCGAACGCGCGCTCGAACAACTAGACAGGCAGATCGCGAAGCGAATCTATGCCTTTCTTGTTTTATGCCTGGGGAAGCTGGATAATCCGCGTCAAATCGGCGAAGCGCTCCAGGGTTCAAAGCTGGGCGAGTTTTGGAAATACCGTGTCGGAGACTACCGCATCATCTGCAAGATCGAAGACGACATTCTTCGGGTATTGGTAGTGAAGATCGGTCACAGGCGCGAGATCTACCAGCGCTAATGCTCCGGGTTCGTTAGTTCGAATTCCGCTTCAGTACCAGCGGTAGCTTGACATTGCCCTGCGTGAACGAGCCGTCAATTGATCCAAGATCTCCGCTGATCGCGCCCTCGAACGTGGCTCCAAGCCCATTCAGGGTGACGATCAATGTGGTGCCGACCCGAGTCACCGAGGTTGCCGGAAACCACACCGGGCTTTGATCAGGGCTTTGCATCTGCGCCGTCAGTCCATCCTGCGTGTTGACGATTTTGAAGATCACATGGAGCACGGTCGTTCCCGGATTCAGGGTTCCCGTCCAGGTTCCGTCGATATCTGTCGGCGCTGCGGGCTTGGGCGGGGCCGGCGGCGGCAGCAGCGTCGCGGAGCGATGGAAATTGAGATCGATCGGCTGGCCCTGCGACCACGTGCCGTCAATCTCGCTCGCGTCCTTGTTAATCGTGCCGTCATAAGTTCCATGCACCGCATCCACGACCAGGCTGAACTTGGAATCATTGAGCGTCACCGTGGTCACCGGAATCCCGTAGGCGCCCTGGTCCACGCTATCGAGTGTCGCCGTCAGGTTTCCGTCCTTGGCCGCAGTCACGTGCAGGACAAGCCGAAGTTGCGCACCCCCAGCGCTCAGGGTTCCCTGCCAATCGCCTGCCAGTTGCGACTGCGCACGGCACATGGGAGCCAGCACCGAAGCCAGACCTGCGAGCAGAGCCAAACTACGAATCATGAGTGCTTTCATCGTTCTTTCCCTCTTGAGCCAAAGATCGTAGCAGAATCGCGGAAACGCGTCTCTGAGCGCCATCACTTGCTCATCCTATAACTTGCTCTCCCTGCGCCTCACCCGCTAAAGTTTCAGCCGAGGCTTCTCCCGCGCCGGAATCCTGGTTGCCTCACCCTTGGTGCGCGTTTTTTCTGCGCCAAGGGTGGGATGACACTCGCAAACCTCCACTAAAGGACCCTGCATGTCTTTGACGCCCGCTTCCGTCGCCAACCGCGATATCGACTCCACCCTCCGCGAAAACCGCGTCTTTCCTCCACCGCCCGGAGTTCAGCGCCAAGGCCCACATCAAGAGCCTCGAGGAATACGAAGCCCTCTACAAGCAATCCATCGAAGATCCCGAAAAATTCTGGGCCGGCGTGGCCAAAGAACTCCACTGGTTCAAGCCCTGGGACAAGGTTCTCGAGTGGAATCTGCCCTGGGCCAAGTGGTTCGTCGGCGGCAAAATCAATCTCAGCTACAACTGCGTCGACCGCCACGCCCTCGGCGCACGCGCGCCAACAAAACCGCCCTCATCTGGGAGGGCGAGCCCGGCGAAATTCGCCGCCTCACCTACGCCGAGCTCCACGCCGAAGTCCAGAAATTCGCCAACGCCCTCAAGTCCCTCGGCATCAAGAAAGGCGATCGCGTCGCCGTCTACATGGGCATGACGCCCGAGCTCGCCATCGCCCTGCTCGCCTGCGCGCGCATCGGCGCCGTCCACTCCGTCATCTTCGGCGGATTCGCCGCCAACGCCATCGCCGACCGCGTCAACGACTCCGGCTGCGTCGCCATCATCACCCAGGACACGAGCTACCGCCGCGGCAACGAAATCCAGCTCAAGCGCACCGTCGACGAAGCCATGCCCGCCTGCCCCACCGTCAAGCACGTCGTCGTCTACCGGCGCACCGGCTCGCCCGTCAACATGGTCGAAGGCCGCGACCACTGGTGGCACGATCTCGTCGCCAACGCCGAGCCCCGACTGCCCCGCCGAGCCGCTGGACTCCGAAGATCCGCTCTACATCCTCTACACCTCCGGCACCACCGGCAAGCCCAAGGGCCTGCGTCCACACCACCGGCGGCTATGCCGTGCAAACCTATCTCACCACCAAGTACGTCTTCGACCTGCGCGACGACGACATCTACTGGTGCACGGCCGACATCGGCTGGGTCACCGGCCACTCCTATGTCGTCTACGGCCCGCTGCAAAACGGCGCAACCGTCCTCATGTACGAGGGCGCGCCCAACTGTCCCGACTTCTCGCGCTTCTGGAAGATCGTCGACGACCACAAGGTCACCATCTTCTACACCGCGCCCACCGCCATCCGCGCCTTCATCAAGTGGGGCGACCAGTACGTCGAAAAATACAAGCTCGACTCGCTGCGCCTGCTCGGCACCGTCGGCGAGCCCATCAATCCCGAAGCGTGGATGTGGTACCGCGAGAAGATCGGCCACAACCGCTGCCCCATCGTCGACACCTGGTGGCAGACTGAGACCGGCGCCATCATGATCGCGCCCATTCCCGGCGCAGTCCCCACCAAGCCCGGCTCGGCCACGCGTCCCTTCTTCGGCATCCAGCCTGAAGTCGTCACCAAGCCCGACGCAAGGCCATGAACCCGTCCCCGCCGGCTCACGGCGGCCTGCTCGTCATCCGCAAGCCCTGGCCCTCCATGGCCCGCACCATCTACGGCGACCCCGAGCGCTACCAGAAGACCTACTGGTCCGACGTCCCCGGCTGCTACTTCACCGGCGACGGCGCGCGCCAGGACGCCGACGGCTACTTCTGGCTCATGGGCCGCGTCGACGACGTCATCAACGTCAGCGGCCATCGCCTCGGCACCATGGAAGTCGAGTCCGCCCTCGTCGCGCATCCCAAAGTCGCCGAAGCCGCCGTCGTCGGCCGCCCCGACGATCTCAAGGGCCAGGCCATCGCCGCCTTCGTCTCGCTCGAAAGCGGCAACCAGCCCAGCGACGCGCTCAAGGACGAGCTGCGCAAGTGGGTCTCGAAGGAGATCGGCTCGCTCGCCCGCCCCGACGATATCCGCTTTACCGAAGCCCTGCCCAAAACCCGCAGCGGCAAAATCATGCGCCGCCTGCTGCGCGAGCTGGCCACCCACGGCGAAATCAAGGGCGACACCACCACGCTCGAAGACTTCACCGTCATCGCCAAACTCCGCGAAGCGGAAGAAGGCTGACGAGAGGCGCCACGAGCATCGGGCGTACAATATGAGCCACGGAGTGTTACGCCATGGCCGCGCAGT
This sequence comes from uncultured Acidobacteriaceae bacterium, assembly GCA_963835355.1. Lineage (GTDB taxonomy): Bacteria > Acidobacteriota > Terriglobia > Terriglobales > Acidobacteriaceae > Telmatobacter. The sequence continues at coordinate 1,196,751 of CAWIFE010000008.1, forward strand.
CTTCCCTCATCCCGGTCGAGGAGTACCTTAGGACCACCTCGGATCCCGACTGCGAGTATGTAGATGGTGTGATCGAGGAGCGGCCTGTGGGCGAGTACGATCATGCAACGTGGCAAGCAATCCTGGTTACTTTCTTTACGGCTCGTCAGGATCAATTGGGCATCAACGCGCGTCCCGAATTGCGCGTGCAGGTGGCACATCGCCGGTTCCGCGTCCCCGACGTGACTCTTTTGAGCCGCAAAGCTCCGCGAGAGCAGATCATTACTCATGCGCCCCTGGCTGTGTTTGAGATTCTCTCGCCTGAGGACACGATGACGCGCATGCTCGAGAAGCTTGGCGATTACGAACGCATGGGCATCGCCGCAATCTGGCTCATTGAGCCAACCAAGCAGCTTTTTTATCGCTATTCCCAGGGACAGCTCGCATTGGCTGCGATGTTTGAGCTCCCCGGGACATCGTTCACCGTCGCCTTCTCGGAAATTGCCGCATTGGCAAACTAAGAGTTTAGGGGGGCACTCCGGTCGGTTATGTTACGACGACTCACCCTTCTGGTCCTACTCGCCTCGGCGCAGGCACTGGCCAATGAATCCTATCGCCAAGAGCCGTGCAAGACTCCTGAAATCGCCCCAAGCTGTTTACAAATCCATGCCAGACTTACTGCTGGCAACGGCACTCCCTCCACAAGGCTTTGGCCCATAGGGACTCACCACCTTTATGGCATCTACAGCAATCGGTACGGTTTCAGACACGATAGTCCGACTCTCGACAATGAGTCTCCCGATCTTCATTTCGACCTTCCCAAAGGCCTAACTGAACAGGGCGGATGGACTGTCTACGGTGAATTCGAGGTCTGTCCTTTAGAGCCTTTGAAGCAAGGTCACATGCAAGCCGCTTGCATCGCGAGCGCAACCCATATCGTCGTGCCGAAGCAATAGTCAATCCGCATGCAGACGCTCATTTGGGGCGGATGACCGGCCATTCCGAATGAGGTCGCATCTTCAGGCCTGGCGTCGCATGATCGCCCGCCTACTTATACTGAATAAGGGCCGGCCGAGCGATCTGCGCTCATCGCCTGATCCAACCTTCTATCCGGGGAACCCATGGCCGCACTGATTGAAGCAATCACCGTAAAACGCAAGATGGTTTTCGAGTTTGAAGGCACGCCGTACTACTGCCTTGAAGCCGAAGTCTCCACGCCCACCGCTCGCGGCGGCCAGACCCTGGTCCGCCTGAAGATGCGCAACCTGCTCACGCGCGCCGTCTTCGACAAGACCTTCAAAGCCGGCGAAAAATTCAAGGAGCCGGACCTGGAAATCGTCGAGGCCTCCTACCTCTACAGCGACGGCGAAGGTTCGTATTTTCTCGATCAGGAGAGCTTCGACACGCACACGCTCTCCCCGAGCATGGTTGGCGACGCGTTGGAATTCCTGGTCGAAGGCGCATTGATTAAGTTGCACAAGTTCAACGGCAACCCCATCGGCTTGGAGTTGCCCGCGCAAGTCGAGCTCAAAGTTGCCTACACCGAGCCCGGAGCGCGAGGCAACACATCGGGCGACGTCACCAAACATGCGCGCCTCGAGACGGGCCTCGAGATCAAGGTTCCGCTCTTCATTCAAGAGGGCGAAAAGGTGAAGGTCTACACGGAAACTCGCGAGTTCGCCGGCCGAGCCTGAACGGCAAGGGATTGCGCCCCGCACTCGCCGCGTGACCTTCGTCACTCAAAAGTGTTCTATGCGAGCAAACTCCCGGCAGGGAATTGCCGACAAATGCTGTATGGGCGCCGTCTCTCGTAATCCGGTCCAGTGGTTTTCCGTCCATTTCGGTGTGAGTTCTGCCGTCGAAGTGCGTTACCGTTGCCCGTGCTGCGGATATAAGACTCTCGAAGCGCCCGAAGCACTCAAGCTTTGCCCGGTCTGCTGGTGGGAAGACGACGGCCAGGAAGACGATGATGCCTCCGAAGTGCGCCTCACCGTTAACGGCCAATTGAGCCTCAAAGAAGCGCGAGTCAACTACGCCCAGTTCGGCGCGGCACATCCGCGTTTCCTGTCCTATGTTCGCAAGCCTCTGCCGACCGAAAAGTAACGTGTCTTCGTCGATCCTCCCTCCTCGAACCGCCCTTTCGCCGGTTTGACCCGCCCTCGAAACCCCCGTACGATAAGGAAAGATAATTCCCGGCCAATCGGCGCTCGATTGCCTTCAGTGTCAGCCCGTGGCCGCAACTTCGGCGCACGCGCCCGGCAAGGTCCAAAGCCGGCAAAGTCTAAAGCCATTAAGGTCCAAAGCCCTCAAGGTCCAAAAAAGGATTAACGTTGACTCCCAGCGGCACCCTCGAAAGCAAACCGGAATCGGCTGAACCCGAGCAGGAACACGATCACGCCGAAGCAGCTCACGATCACCAGCACGGACCGGTTCTCAATCCCGATTGCACCCGCGAGTTGGTCATTGACATCCCCGCCGACGATGTCGCCGCGGCTTGGCGCAAAGTCGCCGCCAACTATCGCAAATACGCCAAAATTCCCGGCTTTCGTGCCGGCAAGGTGCCGGAATCCGTCATCCGCCGCCGCTTCGCCGCTGAAATCCGCAAGGAAGTCATCGACACGCTGCTTCCCGAGCGCTTCAACAAGGCGGTCAATGAGCAGAACCTGCGTCCCGTCGGCCAGCCCAAAGTCACTGAGCTCACTCTCGAAGACGAAGGTCCGCTCCACGCCAAGGCCGTCTTCGAAATCCTTCCCGCCTTCTCCATCGACGGCTACAAAGACGTCAAGGTCGACAAGCCCTCCGTCGAAATCACTGAGGAGGAGTTCCAGCACGAGCTTGTGCACCTGCGCGATTCCCGCGCCACCATCGAGCCGGTCGAGGAAGACCGCGCGCTCCAGGACGGTGATTGGGCCGAGATCAGCTACAAGGGCCAGATTCAGCCCGCCCCACCCGACGATCCGGCCACAACCGCGCCCGAAGCCGCTGCCGAGCCGCAACCCGTCGAAGCCCAACCGATCAGCGGCGAAAACACGCTGGTCGAAATTGGCGGCAAAGACACGGTTGAAGCCTTCACCAACTCTCTCCGCGGCGTCAAGCCCGGCCAGGAGCTGAAGGTTGAGGTCATCTATCCCGCCGACTACTCCGAAACAAAACTCGCCGGCAAAACCGTTGCCTACGACGTCGAAGTCAAGGCCATCAAAAAGCGCATCCTTCCCGAATTGAACGATGACTTTGCCAAGGAGCTCGGCCACTACGAAGATTACGCTGCGCTCGAAACTAGCGTTCGCGAATATATCGCCAGCCGCAAGCGCCGCAGCGTTGAGTCCGAAACCAAAGATCGTCTCTTCGCCGCGATGACCGAGCGCTTCACCTTCCCAGTTCCGGAATCGCTCGTGCAGGACCAGATCGACACTCGCCTCGAGCGTGGCCTGCGCGCCCTTGCCGCCCAGGGAATGCAGCCCGAACAGATGCGCAAGCTCGACTTCACCCGCCTTCGTGCAGCGCAGCGTGACAGCGCACTGGCCGAAGTCAAGACAAACGTCCTCCTCGATCGCATCGCCGGCGAGGAAAACATTACCGTGAGTGACGAGGAATTGGACAGGGAGTTGCAGATCGTATCCCTCCAGTCCCGCGAGCCTCTCGATGCCCTGAAAGTACGATTGACCAAAGACGGTGGGCTGGATAGGATCAGGGAACAGCTCAGGCGAGACAAAACTGCGTCCGTTTTGTACGAGCGCTTACCCGCATAAATGGAGCAAGTACTCAGGGCTCCGATACCGGAACCCTTTTGAAACACAGCCCGCACGGGCACAAGAAAGCTAGCAGCCAGAGGCTAGAAGCTAGGAGCTGAAGAGGCAATGGCATTAGTTCCCATGGTGGTTGAGCAGACGAGCCGGGGCGAGCGCGCCTACGACATCTACTCCCGTCTGCTGCGCGACAACATTATCTTTCTTGGTACCCCCATTGACGACCAGATCGCGAATCTCATCGTCGCCCAGATGCTCTTTCTTCAGGGCGAGGATCCGGAGAAAGACGTTTCTCTCTACATCAATTCCCCGGGCGGCTCCATCACCGCCGGCCTCGCCATTTACGACACCATGCAGTTCATCAAGAACAACGTCGTCACTTACTGCATCGGCCAGGCCGCCAGCATGGGCGCGTTCCTCTTGTTGGCTGGAAACAAGGGAAAACGCTTTGCCCTGCCCAATTCGCGCATTCTCATCCATCAGCCGTCGATGGGCGGCTTGAGCGGGCAAGCCACCGACATCGACATTCATGCGCGCGAAATTCTGCGCATCCGTGAAATCACCAACAACCTCATCGCGCGCCACACCGGGCAGCCCCTCGAGCGCATCGAGCGCGACGTCGAGCGGGACTTCATCATGAACGCGGAACAAGCCAAGGAATACGGAATTGTGGACGAAATCATAGATCGTCCCCGAACTTAGCCCGGCCCCGCCGTACCTAGCCGGATTTCAGGATTTGGACTAAACTCTTTCTGGGGGAGCTACAGCCATGAAGACGCGCACCGGGCCCGAGGAAGCGCTACGCTGCTCCTTCTGCCATAAATCGCAGGATGCGGTAGCCAAGTTGATCTCGTCGCCCAGCGACTACCCCCGCGCCTACATCTGCGACGAGTGCGTTGCCGTCTGCAACTCCATCCTCGACGACGATCGCAGCGGCGGCGATGTTCCCGCCACCACCGCCGGCCATCTTCCCAAGCCAACTGAAGTCAAGAGCTTCCTCGACGATTACGTCATCGGCCAGGACCAGACCAAGAAGAAACTCGCTGTCGCGGTCTACAACCACTACAAGCGCATCCAGATGAACAAGGCCCGCAACAATGAAGTTGAGCTGGCCAAGTCCAACATCCTTCTCATCGGTCCCACCGGCTCCGGCAAAACTCTTCTCGCTCACACGCTGGCCAAGATGCTCGACGTTCCCTTCGCCATTGTGGACGCCACCACGCTCACTGAAGCCGGCTACGTCGGCGAGGATGTCGAGAACATCATCCTCAAGCTTCTCCAGGCCGCTGACGGCGACGTCAATCGCGCCCAGCAGGGAATCATCTACATCGACGAGATCGACAAGATCGGCCGCAAGGACGAGAACCCCTCCATCACGCGCGATGTCTCCGGTGAAGGCGTGCAGCAGGCGCTGCTCAAGATCCTCGAGGGCACCGTTGCCAACGTTCCTCCGCAGGGCGGCCGCAAGCATCCGCACCAGGAGTTCACGGCCGTCGACACCACCAACATCCTCTTCATCTGTGGAGGCGCATTTGTCGGTCTTGAGCGTGTTGTAGGCCGCCGCATCGGCAAGAAGGCTCTCGGTTTCCGCGCCGCCGATGCAGACGCCGATCAGGCCACCACGCGCTCCCATCGCGATACCGAGCTCCTTCGCAGGACCGAGCCGCAGGACCTCATCAAGTACGGCCTCATTCCCGAGTTTGTCGGCCGCTTGCCCGTCATGGGCGTCCTCGACGAGCTCGACGAAGCCGCGCTCATCGAAATCCTCACCAAGCCGCGCAACGCCATTCTCAAGCAGTATCAGCGCCTCTTCGAGTACGAAAACGTCCGCCTGCACTTCACCCAGGACGCGGCCTGCGCCGTTGCCCGCGAAGCCATGGCTCGCAAGGTGGGCGCCCGCGGCCTGCGCATGATCCTCGAAGAGCTCATGCTCGACCTCATGTATCACCTGCCCTCGAACAAGCGCGTCCGCGATCTTGAGATCACCAAGGACATGGTTGAGCGCCGCGATCTCTCGCTCTGCCTGCTTGAAAAAGCCGGCTGATTACCACCAAAGTTGTCATCCTGAACGAGAAGGCCGCGCATTGCGCGGCCTTTTTGTCGCTGCGCAATTAGCCAGCGAGTCACTGCCATCCTGAGGCGCAGCCGAAGGATCTGCGGTTGCTCTTAACGACGAAGGAATCGCGCGGGCAGCATGTTTCCGTGACCGCATTAGACGTACGCTCCCTCCTCGCGGACGCATGATTTCTCGCATCGTTCAACCCCCTTCAACCTAACGATTGACCATCGCGCCCGCGCTCGAAACTATTCCTCTCGCAAGCGTGTCTACACACGCATTGGCCGATATGCACCATCAAGGCCACAAGGGAGAAAAATCAAATGAACGCAACCAAAGCAACCATCGTTCTCGGCGCACTGCTTTCCGCGACTGTCATGTTCGCGCAGGCGCCTGACTCGAGTCAGGCCCCCGCTGCAAATTCGGCGCAAGCCGCGCCTTCGCAACCGGGCAACCAGCACCGCCACTTCGACGCCAGCCAGTTCGCTGCGCATCTCGGCCAGCGGCTCAGTCTTAGCAGCGATCAGGTTGCGCAGATCACGCCCATCCTCGCGGCTCGCCAACAGCAGATGCAAACCCTGCGCGCCGACGCATCGCTCAGCGAGCAGGATCGCCACACCAAGGCGCATGCCATCATGCAGGACACGAACAGCAAGATTGAAGCCGTCCTGACTGACCCGCAGAAGCAGCAGTTTCAGCAGATGCTCGCCCAGCGCCGTCAGCGCCGCAACCACCAGCCGCAGTCCTCGCAGCCCCAGGCCTGACAACGGGCGCCCCCGGTCTCGCCTTTGAGACCGGGGAATCGAGTTCGACCCAGGTTTCTGAGCAGAGACCTGGGATCGCGGTTTTGAGATGTCATCCTGAGTGAGCGAAGCGAGTCGAAGGACCCGCATTTGCCGTCAGCCGCCGCCTACTGGATCGGCTCGTCCTTTTCCACCACAAGCGTCGTATTCACCAGGCGCATGTCAATCGGCAGGCCGCCAACCGTTGAAGCCACGCTGCGCGCGATGGTTTCAAAGTCGCTCACCATTGTGGGATCGTTCCAGGTGCCGTCACTTACGACGAATGCAATCGTCGTCCCGTTATCCTTCGTCAAGAAAACATTGGCTCCCTTGCCCTCAAAGAATCCAATCGTTTTAAGCTGGTTGCCGAGCGCTTGAGCATCTGCCTGGGTCGCGGTGCCTTCATAAATCACTGCGTCGCCGCCGCTGAAATCCACTTCACCTACGCTTCCTGATTTCTCGACGGTCTTCGTACCGTTCAGGAGCTGTACCTGTATGGGCAAGCCGCCCACTGAAGTAGCCACTCCCCGTACGATCTCTTCAAACGTTTCCAACGCGCCCGCCTGGTTCCAGGCTCCGTCCTGAACCACGAACCCGATCACAGTGCCGCCTGTGCCCTTACTGAGCATAACCACCGTCCCGCGATCCTGGAAAAGCCCGGCGGTCTTAAGCGCGTTGCCCAGCGCCGTCGCATCGGCCTGCGTCGCGGTGCCGGAGTAAATCACCTGGTCCTTGGTCCCGATCGTCACCGTATTCTGTCCTACTCCATATCGCGCGCCGAAACTCTGCCATTGTCCGCTGTAGACGAGGTATCCAACCAGCGCGCCGCCAAGAACCAGCGAGGTGACAACAGCAACCCCGAAAGCACGCCACTTGGAATAGAGCTGTCCTCCCCACGCAACATGTGTCTTGATCGCATCGTCTTGCAGTTGCCTCGCTGCCAGCCATGTGCACACAAACAACACAATCTCGGCAACTGCGGGGCTCGTTGTCGTTTTCACGGCCATATAAATCATGCCCACGGACGCCGCTGCTCCCAGCACGAGCGCGAGAAGACCGTTGCTGCCTTGGCCCAGTTTGCGGTAATTTGAAGCCATCAGAACGGTCCCCGCAAGAGGACCGCCGAAGAACGCCGCCACGGCCACCGCATTCGAGTCATACAAGCGATAGGCAGGGGGCGTGTATTGCGGGTATTGGGGGTAGCCCCCAACCTGGGGATAGACAGTCGACATAGATTCCTCGCTCCGGGAAGATGTGGTGCTGAAAGACTAATTCTTTTCTGCAGTCTCACGCCAGACAAATTGCGCGGACCTCAAAATAATCTCCGGCCTCCGAACGCCCTCGCCGCTCGAATCTAGATTTCGCGCGAATCCAATTTCCTCCCGCGGACGCTGGTGATCGCCATTTTCTTTCACCAGCTCCCCAGGGATATGATGGATTCAACAGGTTCAATCAGGGGGGAGTATGAGCGATCGAAAGCAGATTTCCGCGCAGGGGCAGGGACGTCGCGAGTTTTTGAAGGCTGGCGGCGCAGTAACCGCCGCCTTGCTGGCGCAGACCGCGATGGCCGAGGCGCCGAAAGCCTTACCCGCACTTCCCTCGAACCCCCTCACGCCCAACGCCATGCCCACGCGCAACCTGGGCAAGACGGGCTACAAAGTGGGGATCTTTTCGCTCGGTGGCCAGGCCGCACTTGAGAAGCCGAACAACTTCGATGTCGCCGTGCCCATCATCGACCGCGCCCTCGACCTGGGCGTCAACTACATTGACACCTCGTCCATCTATGGCGGTCCTGATCGTTGGAGCGAGCAGTACGTGGGCAAGGTGATGGCTCACCGCCGCAACTTGGCCTTTCTCGCCACCAAAACCAAAGAGCGAACCCGCGACGCCTCTCTGCGCATGATCGAGAAATCGCTCGAACTTCTCCAGACCGACCACGTAGATCTGTGGCAGTTGCACGACATCGGCACTCTCACCGATATAAACGAAGTCTTTGCCAAGGGCGGCGCAATGGAAGCCCTGTTGGAGATGAAAGACCAGAAGGTCGTTCGCTTCCTCGGCCTCACCGGCCATTACCGCCCCGATGCGCTCATCGAAGGCATCCAGCGCTATCCCTTCGACACAATTCTGATGGCCATGAATGCCGCCGACCCGCACTTCTTCAGCTTCAATTCGGCGCTCTTGCCGTTGGCCGTCGAGCGCCAGATGGGCATCATCGGCATGAAGGTGCCCGCCCGTGGCCGTCTGCTGTCAACCTGGACGCCGCAGCCGCTTTCGGAACAGGCTCACATGTGGGAAGGCATGGTTCCGGCGCCGACCTCCGGCACGCTCACCATGCGCCAGGCCATGTACTACACGCTCTCGCGCCCCGTAAGCACCGTCATCATCGGTTGCGACTCTATCGCACAGCTCGAAGAAAACGTGAATCTCGCCCGCGAGTTCACGCCCCTTAGCGATGCTCAGGCCACCGCGCTGGTGGCGAGTGCTGAGCCGGTGGCCAAGCCGTCGCTGTTCTTCCGCTTCTACGATCGCCCGTAGGGGCGCAGTTACAGATGATTGATGAGCGACGCGATGCAGGCCGCGCCAAATCCGTTATCGATGTTCACCACGGAAACATTCGGCGCGCAGGTGTTGAGCATCCCCAGCAGCGCAGCGATGCCGCCCAGCGACGCGCCGTAGCCCACGCTCGTCGGCACTGCGATCACCGGCGCGTTCACCAGTCCGCCCACTACCGTCGGCAGAGCGCCCTCCATGCCGGCGCAGACCACGAGGACGCGAGCCGATTGCAGCGTCTTTTGCTGCGCCAGCAGCCGATGAATGCCCGCCACTCCCACGTCGGCCACCAGCTCGACCGCATTGCCCATCAACTTTGCCGTCACAGCAGCTTCTTCGGCCACGGGTAAGTCGCTCGTTCCGGCGCACACCACTCCCACGGTCCCTTTGCCGGCCGGCGCCTCTGTTTGCATCAACGTGATGGCTCGCGCAGTCTCGTGAAACTCTGCTCGCTGTTCCGCGCCGTGCACTGCCTCAAACACCTCGCGCGAGGCGCGCGTCGCCAGCACATTTCCTCCGGCTTTCGCCATCCGCTCGAAGATCGCTGCCACCTGAGCCGGCGTCTTGCTCTCCGAGAAAATCACTTCCGGCATTCCGGTGCGCAGCGCGCGATGATGGTCAAGCTTGGCGAAGCCCAGGTCCTCGAAGGGCAAATTGCGAAGGCGCTCCAGCGCTTCGGCCACGCTGGCCGACCCGGAACGCACTTCGTTCAACAGCGCTTCAATCTGCAAGCGATCCATCAGCGCCCTCTCTCCGTCAGCATGCGCTCGGTCTCCGCGTAGGCCCGCATCGCCTCCTGCATCACCCGCTTGAGCGGAACCCCTTGCTGGCGCGCGATATTGCGGCACACTTCGTACTCCGGCGACGCGTTGGCCACCTCGCCCGTTGGCCAGCGCGCAACTTTGATCCGCACCTTGCCCCATTCCGTGTTCACTTCCACAAACTCGCGTGCCAGCGCCAGCTTGTTTTCCATCCGCCAGCGCAGGCCAATAGTTGTTGTCTCACGCAGCAGCAGATCGCGCACTACGGGCAGCAATTCGGGACTGGATAGCACGGTGATCTGCATGCCCGTACGCCCCTTTTTCATCTGCACCGGCAACCGGTACACGTCCCATGCGCCCGCCTCCATCAGCAGCTCGCTCACATAGGCCAGCAACTGCGGAGTTGCGTCGTCAATCACGGTCTCGATCACCGCAATCGGTTCCGTCTTCTCCGTGTTCTCTTCCGACTCACCCACCAGCAGCCGCAGCAGATTCGGCTCGCCCGGCGTATCGCGCCCGCCCGCGCCGTAGCCGCGCGCCTTCACGCTCATCGCGGGCAGCGTCCCGTACGTCACGTCCAGCATGCGCAGCACGGCAGCGCCGGTCGGCGTCACTCGCTCCATCGGCGCACCTGCGGCATACACCGGCGCATCGCCCAGCAGCGCCAACGTCGCAGGTGCAGGCACAGGCAGCGTTCCGTGCGCGCACTTCACCGTCCCGCTTCCCACATTCAGAGGCGAGGCCATCCAGCGGTCTACTCCCAGCGCCTCGCATCCCGCCGCCGCGCACACAATGTCCACAATCGTATCTACCGCGCCCACTTCATGGAAATGCACGTTCTCAATGGGGATGGAGTGGATCGCCGCCTCTGCTTCGCCCAGCAATTGGAAGCCGCGAGACGCGCGCTGTTTCACTGAGTCCTTGATCGGTGCCGCCTGAATGATCTTGAGAATTATCGACAGCGATCGGTGCGGCGCGTGCTCGTGGCTCTCATGGCTCTCGTGCGCGTGCCCCTCATGCGAATCGTGCGCGTGGTCATGGCCGTGTTGCTCATGGCCCTCGTGTGCGTGGCCATCGTGTTCATGATCGTGAGAGTGATTAGGAGATCGTGCTTCTGCCGATTCCTGACCCCTGACCCCTGATCCCTGACCCCTGCTTTCGGCCGTTATCACGTCCACTTTCACCGCCGCCAATCCGCCGCGGCTCACTTTGCGCATCTCCAGGCGCGCGCCCACGTTCAACGCCCCCGCTGTCTCGGCAAGCAGCTCGAACGGCACGCCCGCATCCACCAGCGCGCCCAGCAGCATGTCTCCGCTGATCCCGGAAAAGCACTCCAGATAGCCGATTTTCATCGCCTTGTGATTCTAAATTGTTTCAGGCCGGAGAAGGGAATTCAGGCCGGAGAAGGGAATTGAGTGAGCTAAGCGCCCCGCCGCGCCAGCACTTCGGCGGGCAAGAACCGCATTCATTGAACCCGAACGAAACCCCGTGCAATCAAGCGTGACGTATTTGAATCCCGCCTGTTTCAGCGCCGACGTGATCGCGTCCATCATCTCCATTGTCAACGCGCGCGGCAGCTCGTTGCGCGCAATTTCCACGCGCGCCAGCTCGCCGTGGTGGCGCACGCGCAGCTCACGAAATCCCAACTGCCGCAGGCTCTCTTCGCCGCGTTCTACCTGCTCCAGAACTTCGCGCGTCACGGTGCGGCCGTACTCTACGCGCGACGACAGGCACGGCGCTGCCGGTCGATCCCACACCGGGTAGCCGGCCGCCTTTGCCATCGCGCGCACTTCCAGCTTCGTCAACCCTGCGTCGGCAAGCGGCGCCAAAACCGTGTGCTGCTCAGCCGCGCGCTGGCCAGGGCGATAATCGCGCGTGTCGTCGGCGTTCATCCCGTAGGCGATGTTCGCGAAGCCCAGCTTCGCGCCCAGCATCCCCATCACTTGAAACAGCTCATCCTTGCAGTGAAAGCAACGGTTCGCGTCGTTCCGCGCATATTCTTCGCGATCCAGCTCCTCGGTCATCACCACCTGAAGCGGCATTCCAATCGATTGGGCAAAGGCGCTGGCTTGCACCAAGTCGCGTCGCGCCAGCGAGGCCGAATCGGCCAGCACCGCCAGCATGCGGTCGCCAAGTACGCGATGCGCCGTGGCAGCCAGGAACGCCGAATCCACGCCTCCCGAGTAGGCCACCATCAGCCCCCCGAGCTGCTCCAGCCGCATCTCCAGCGCGCGCAGCTTTGCGGCCGTGTCAGATGCTCCGGAATCCACGATGCTTCCCGCAGCGCTCACTAGCTCCCTTGCTCCCTCGCTCGCCGCCATGCCTCCGATTATACCTTTGGCCATTTTCTTGGCTTCCCGCCGCCCCATCTCCATTGGCAGGTTCGCAGCCCCGCGTTTGACGCCCCCGCCTGTGGGCAATAGCTTGGAAGAGAGCGAACCAGCGTCTTTTTGCTTTCCTGGTACAAGGAGATTCGATGCGGCAGAGGTTTCTTCCCGGTTTTTCTACCGGCTTTTTGGTTCTTGCGTTGCTGCTCGCAGTGTCCGCGGCTTCGGCGCAGGATTTGCAAAGCTTTGAAAAGCGGATCACCGTCAAAATACTTCCTAATGGGCTTACGCTGGTCCTTTGTGAGCGTCATGACGCGCCGGTCTTCAGCTACACCACGTTCATTGACGCCGGCGACGTGAACGACCCCACGGGCGAAAGCGGCCTGGCGCACATGTTCGAGCATCTCGCCTTCAAGGGCACCAGCCAGATCGGCACCACCGACTACGCGGCAGAAAAAGTCGCCCTCGCCAAAGTCGAGGAAGCCAATGACGCCTACGAGGCCGAGTACTTGAAGCCCGTCGGGCGCAGCGACCAAAAACTCACCGAGCTGCGCAAGGCTTTTCTCGCCGCCCAGGACGAAGCGGAGAAGTATGTAATCCCCAACCAGTTCACTGAGGTTGCAGAGGCCAACGGCGCGCACGACCTGAACGCCGGGACCGGCCTGGACGACACGCAGTATTTCTGGTCGATGCCGGAGAATCGCCTCGAGCTTTGGGCGTGGATGGAGTCGAGCCGCCTCTCCGACGTTGTCCCGCGCGAGTTCTACAAGGAACGCGACGTCGTGATGGAAGAGCGGCGCATGCGCGTCGACTCGAACCCCATCGGTCGCCTTGAGGAGCAGTTCTTTGCGACGGCTTACGTCGCGCACAACTACGGGCGCAGCGACATCGGCTGGCCCAGCGAGGTCGGCCAGATCACCGCTACTGAGGCTATGGCCTTTCACAAGAAGTTCTATGTGGGTGGCAATATCGTTATCGCCATTGTGGGCGACGTGGACCCCAAAACCGCGCTGCCTATGCTGGAAAAGTATTTCAGTCGCGTTCCCGCCGGCCCCAGGCCCGAGGACATGACGACCGTGGAGCCTCAGCAATTCGCCGAGAAATCCCTCGTCATCCGCGAGCAAACGCAGCCAGTCTTTATTGAGGGCTATCACCGGCCCGGCTATCTTGACCCCGACGACGCAGTCTACGACGCCATCAGTGACATCCTGTCGAATGGGCGCGTGTCGCGGCTCTACCGCAGTCTCGTGGAAGAGCAGCAGATTGCGGCGGAGGCCATCGGCCAAAGCCCGGTGCCCGGAGAAAGGTACCCCAGCCTGTTCATGTTTGGAGCCATCCCACTCCCCGGACACTCTCCGGCAGAGATGCGCGACGCCATTCACAAGGAGATTGAAAAGCTGAAGACCGCCGACGTCACCGACGCCGAGCTCGAAATGTACAAGACCCGGGCTCGCGCCGATCTCCTGCGCGGCCTCGACGACAACCAGGGCCTCGCCGACTCTCTGGCCGAGTACCAGACGCGCTACGGCGACTGGCGCCAGTTGTTCCTGCAGCTTGACCGCGTCGACAAGGTCACCAAGGCCGACATTCGCCGCGTAGCCAACCAGGTCTTTGTCGCATCGAATCGAACCAGCGCCGAGATCGATACCGAGCCCCCGGCAGCATCCGCGAAACAGGGTGGAGGCGCGCAATGAACAGATACGCCTTCAGCCTGAATTCCCGATTCCTGTTGGTCGCCGCGATACTCTCGCCTCTCGCGTTTCCGTCGGCGTCGATCGCGCAACAAGCCAAGCCCTGGGAGAAGATTCCCGTTCCGCCGCTCAACGCTTTCCATCCGCAGCAGCCCAAACGCATCGAGCTGAAGAACGGCATTGTCGTCTTTTTCCAGGAAGATCACGAGCTCCCGTTCATCTATGGCTCGGTGCTGATTCACGGTGGCTCACGCGATGAAGATCCGTCCAAAGCTGGCCTCATCGGCCTCTACGGCCTGGCGTGGCGCACCAGCGGGACCACAACCATGGATGGCGATGCCATGGACGATCTTCTCGAAGCCAAAGCCGCGCACATCGAAACCGACGGCGACGAGGATTCCACCGTCCTCTCATGGGATTCGCTGAAAGGTGACTCCGATCGGGTCTTTTCTCTGGCCATGGACCTGCTCTTCCATCCCAAATTCAGCGCGGAGAAGCTCGAGCTGGCGCAGGAGCAGGAAGCCACCTCAGTCGTCCGACGCAACGACGACGAGGACGGCATCGCGGGCCGCGAGTCAGCCAAGCTGGTCTACGGCGTCAACAGCCCCTACACGCGTCAACCCGAGCTGGCCACCATCGCCGCAGTCACCGTCTCCGATCTCCAAGCCTGGCACGATCGCACCCTTAAGGGACAACTCATCGTCGGCATCTACGGCGACTTCGATCCCGCCGCCATGGAGGCCAAAGTGCGTGCCGCATTTGAAGGCCTTCCGCCCGTGACCCCCGAGCCGCCTCGCCACGATGAATTCACTGGGCCCAAACCCGGCGTCTACTTCATCGACAAGGAAGATGTGAACCAGTCCAACGTGCAGATCGTCGCTCTCGGCGTCGACCGCCATAATCCCGATGTCCCCACGCTCGATGTCATGAACGAAATCCTCGGCGGCGGTTTTGGCAGCCGGCTCTTCCTCAAGGTCCGCACCGAGCTCGGATTGGCCTATGAGGTCGGCGGCGGCTTCTCGCTACCCTATGACCATCCCGGATCGTTCCACGTCGAAGCGCTCACCAAGAGTGCGTCGACCGTCGACGCAACCAAAGCGGCCGAGGCCGAGATCGCCGGCCTGAATTCAAAACCCTTCACGCAGGCCGAACTCAAACGCGCCAAGGACGACATCGTCAACTCCTTCCTTTTCGACTACGACACGAAAGATAAAATCCTCGATGAGAGCGAGAAGCTCGAGTTTTACGGCTATCCTCCCGATTATCTCGAGACCTACCACGCGGCCCTCGAGAAGGTCTCGCTGGCCGATCTCACCGCCGCAGCTAAAAAGTACATTCACCCTGAAAAGCTCGCTGTATTAGTGGTCGGCAACGGGCCGGAAATCAAGCCGGCTCTCGACGCGCTCGGTATGGGCGCGCCGCAACTCATCGACATCACGATCCCGCAACCATCTGGCCCGCCGCCGCAGACCGGCTCTGCGCCGCAATAGCCGGCCATTGCTTCGCCCAATCGTCCCTGATCGAGTCCGCGCAATACGCCAAAAGAAAATGATGTGGAGAAAGTGAAATGACGACAAGCTCAAACCCACCGGCGAACGCGACAGCAGCCACCCCCGGCCCGCACTCGCAGCACGCAGCGCGTCAACACGCCGCTGCTGCGCGCCTCATCGCTGCCGGCGTCACCATCGACCGGCCTGACACCTGCGTCATCGATCCCGAAGTTGAAGTCGCGCCCGGCACCGTCATCGAGCCCTTCGCGCAACTCCTCGGCCGCACGCGCGTCGGCGCCAACTGCCGCATCCGCTCCTTCTCCGTGATCGAAAACTGCATCCTCGGCGACAACGTGCAAATCCTTCAAAGCTGCGTCCTCGAGGATTCCACCATCGCCAATGGCGCACGCGTCGGGCCGTTCACTCACCTGCGCCCCGGCAACGAGGTCGGCGAAAACGCTCACGTCGGCAACTTCGTCGAAATGAAGAAGTCGCGCCTCGGCAAGGGAGCCAAGGCCAACCATCTCACCTACCTCGGTGACGCCGAAATCGGCGAAGGCTCCAACATCGGCGCCGGAACCATCACCTGCAACTACGACGGTGTCTCGAAGCACGTCACGCGCATTGGCAAAGCCGCGTTCATTGGCAGCGACACCACGCTCGTCGCGCCCGTCACCGTCGGCGACGGCGCCTATATCGGCGCGGGTTCCTGCATTACCAAAGACGTCCCCGCCGACGCCCTCGCCGTCAGCCGCGCTAAACAGGTCAATATCGAAGGCTGGGCCACCACCCGCCGCGCCAAACGCGAGGCGAAAAAACCCTGACGCGCCCATCACCCGCCAAGGCCAGTGATGCTACAGGTTCGTCACATCCCGGTGCCACGTTCGGGTGATTGAGACGAGGTTGTCTGGATGCTACTCTCACGAAAAGACTTCTCTCCATCCGCTCGCTTAGAGCTGCGATGGTCAAGGAGCCAAGGCGTTATCTCGTTAATTTTGTGGACCTTTTTAGCCGGCGGCAGCGTCCAAACAGCGTGGCCTCGGCGGTGCAAGAACTCTGGGCCTTGGATGGTTTCAAAGATTGGACCGTTTCACTAAGTTGCTCGTACTCGACGGAATCCAGGGCGCGCGCCGCGTAACCGGCTATCAAGGGGACAAAGCCCGCCGCTTGAAAATGAATTTTGAACAGCGCATGAGCAGGTCGTGCGCGCCTCGTGGGCATCGGGATCACCAGGCTTCACCCCCGCGCAGGCATAATAAGACGGAGGCTGCCGTTTGGCTTTGACTTTGGCAGACGTGAAGACGATGGGGACGGCGAGGAGCCCGCGAAACGAAGGCGACGCGCGCGCTCGCAAGCCTGCGCGCGTTCTCGTCGTCGACGACGAAGCTCCTGTCCGCACCATGATTGCCGCCGCCCTCGAACGCCAGGGATACACGGTTGAGCAGGCCTGCGACGGTCGCGATGCCCTTGAAGCACTCGAGATGAACACCTTCAATCTCGTGCTCACTGACATCGTCATGAACGATCTCAACGGCATCGCTCTGCTCGAGCGCATCCACGCCCTGCAGCCCAATCTTCCCGTCGTCATGGTCACCGCCGTTCACGACATCAGCGTGGCCATCGACTCCATGCGCCGCGGAGCCTACGACTATCTCCTCAAGCCCTTCGAGCGCGAGCAGTTGCTGAACACCGTTGAGCGCGCTCTCAATCATCGCCAGGCCCTTGAAGAAACCCAGAACTACCACCAGAGCCTGGAAGAAATGGTTCGCGCCCGCACTGAGATGCTGCGCCACGCCATGGAAGATCTTGAGCACTCTTACGACGTCACGCTTGAGGCCCTCGGCGACGCCCTCGACTTGAAGGACTCCGAAACCGAGGGCCACTCCAAGCGCGTCACCGCCTACGCCATTGCGCTCGCCCGCGCCATGGGCATTCCGCCCGAGGAAATCAAGATCATCGCGCGCGGCGCATTCCTTCACGACATCGGCAAGATGGCCATTCCCGACGAGATTCTCCGCAAGCCCGGCAAGCTCACCGAAGAGGAGCAGACCCTCATGCGCGAGCACTGCGCCCGCGGCTACAACATGCTGCGCAAAATCCCCTTTCTCGCCGGTGCGGCCGAAATCGTCTTTTGCCATCAGGAGCACTACGACGGCAACGGCTACCCCAATCGTCTCGCCGGCCGCGAAATTCCCATCGGCGCGCGCATCTTTGCCGTGGCCGACACTCTCGACGCCATCACCAGCGACCGCCCCTATCGCAAGGCTCGAGGCTTTGATGCCGCTCGCCAGGAGATCCTCCACTGTTCGGGCACGCAATTCGATCCCGCCGTCGTCGAGGTCTTCCTCAAGATTCCCAACGAGCTTTGGCAGGAGCTCCGCTCCGAAATCAGCGGCCAGCACATGCGCTTCTCTACCTTCGAATTGGCCCGCACCCAGGCCGCCTCGTAAACAAACAAGAACCCAATCCGGCGTAGAATACTGCCATGAAGTTCCGCGCCGCGATCGCGCTCTTCGCGCTTGCCCTGCCGGCCTTTGCGCAACATGGCGGCGCGCATGCCGGATCTTTCGGCAATCGAGGGTTCTCGAGTGCCGGCGCCTTTTCCTCGCATTCCCCTTCGCGTCCTGCCTTCTCGCAACCCGGCAACTTTGCCCGGTCTGCGCCGCCGGTCCGCTACGGCTCCCAACATCGCCCCATGCCTGGCGCGGGATTTCGGGGGACCGGCCAGCAGAATCACTCGGGCCTGAGAATTCCCTACAACGGAAGCTCGAGACTGAGAACTCCTTATAACGGAAATCGCTTCGTAGCAGGCCGCACTGCATATGATCCCAGGGCGGCGGGTTCGTCTCGCGGCCGCGATCGCGATCGATTCGACGCACGCCGTCGGCAGTTCCAAAGCTGGTATTTCTCCACCTATCTAAATTGGCCCAGCTATGGATATGGATCTGGATACCCCTATCTGATCGATCCTAATTTCTACAATCTCGGTCTCTACAATTGGGGAGATTCCGATAACTCTGCATCCGATGGCTCTCAGCCCGGCAGCTACGAGCCCGATAGCTACGCGCCCGACCAGGCCGCATCTAACCAGAGCGGCCCGGCTCCGCCGTTCCTGGCTCCGTATCCAGACCAGCGTCCTCCATATCCAGGCGAAGGCTATGCCGCGCCCGTTGGGGAAGCCGGTGCCGCAGCGCCGGCCGTGCCTGCGCCAGCCGAGTCTGCCCAGCCTCTCACCGTGATTTTCAACACCGGCCGCTCTCCCATCGAGGTAGAAAACTACCTGATGACCGCGAAGGTCCTCACCGATCTTGATTCCCTGCACTACGAACAGATTCCGTTGGATCAGGTCGACCTGGCCGCAACCAAGCGCTTCAACACTTTCGCCGGCGTGGAGTTTCAGGTTCCAGCCGCATCGCGCAATTGAAACCGCATAGCCTCCAATTGAACGTGTACAACGCAAATGCCCGCGCCGTATGCGCAGCGGATGTTAGCCCGTGCTTCAGCGCGGGGGAAGCTGTGCAGATAAACCCTTGGGAGTCCAGTAGGGACGGCGCGTATTCAATCTCGACGGAGGGAGCAGGGGCCTTCAGGTCCCTGAATCAGCAGCAACAAATGATCCCGGCCTTTAGGCCCGGAGACTGATCACTGTCCACGAACCACGAACCACGAACCACTAACCACTAACCACTAACCACTAACCACTGACCACTAACCACTAACCACTAACCACTAACCACCGAGGTCCCCATGCCCATCCTCTCCCCTGATGCCGCCCAATCCCGTCTCGCCCAACTGCCCGGCTGGCAAATCGAATCCGGCGAGCTCGTCAGCACATTTCAGTTCAAGGATTTCGTCGCCGCCCTCCGCTTCGTGAACCGCGTCGGCGAATTCGCCGAAAAGGCCGGCCACCATCCCGACATCGACATCCGCTACAACCGCGTCCGCCTCGCCCTCGTTTCCCACGATGCCGGCGGCCTCACTGAGAAAGACTTCGACCTGGCCGCTCAGGTCCAGAACCTGAAAACTTAAGCGTCAGGCGGGCTGATTGCACGTCTCGCCTCCCGACATTCTGATAAATTGGGAAACAGAATTCTGTCGTTTCGGGAGCGATATGACCCGTAACCTGCTTCCCCTGCTGGGCGCGCTGGCCCTGGCATCCTTCTCGCTGAATGCGTCTGCGGCAGCGCCATCGGGCACCGCGGCCAACCCTCCATCGCAGGCGCAGCCGTTCCAGGCCCCGTCTTCTCCGGCGCAGTCTTCCCAAGCCCTCGTCGGCACCTGGTCCACGACCATCAACTGGAACCTTCCCTCCGGGCTGATGGTGACCACCACCTTCACGTCCAATGGACAGATCCAGTCGACCATCCAGAACAAAATGGGCATGAGCTACACGCTCTTGGGCACCTACCAGTTCAACGCCGCGCAAAGCGCCCTCAGCTACGAGTGGAAAGATTTCTCGCCCAAACAGACCTGTGTTCTTGGTGCCTGTACACCGGCCCAGGCGCCGGCAGTGATGGGTGTGGTGATCAATAACAGCATTCGTTTTCTGAGCTCGACGCAGTTCATCGCCAGCTCGTCTCAGGGAGCTTCGAGCACCTACGTCCGCACCAACGCTGCGGGTGTTCCCACCCCCTGAACGCGCTTTTGGGGCCGCCGCATCATCCTGCCTGGGCTGTGCCCAGACTCAGCATTTCGCCCCGTACCTGCCATCCGGCAATGATGGGTGCTTCAATACCGCCTGACTATAATCCAGCTCAGAGGACAAACGATGAAGAGCATCACGCTTTACAAGTACGACGGCCAAACCTTTCGCACGTTCGACAACATCTTTTCCTTAACAACAGAAAACGGTGTCCTCACGTTCCGCTGGATGCGCAAGCCCGGAGACCAGGGCACCGCCTCGAGGGTGATGACCACTCTCCCCTTCTACGTTGAAGACGATCTCCAATCCTGACCAGGCCGTGCGCGCGTATCCCCGCCAGACTGGACACCCGCCCCGTGGGGGCGGGTTTTCTATGTGCGCCCCGCTCCATCGCAAACCGTCCACCATCCCGGCGTTCGTATCCGCTAGCGCCGCGTCCGACTGTCGCTCCCGTCCCCCAGTGGCAGCCTCCCAGCGCGAACCTCATGCCTGATCCAATCCCGGGCTGAATCTTCGTCGGGGAAATCGTTCACCAGCTCATCTTGAACGCCTGCAGGCATGATTCGGGCAATCTCCACCCGCCCCGATTGCGGATTGTAGTTTAGATAGAGTTTCAGGGGCATTCCGTCCGCAAGCAGCTCCTCGCAATGAGGACCGGCTCCGGGCCGGTCTTTTCCACCTGCTGTATCCGTCATCGGCTACCTCCTTGGCACGCGGCGACTGACGCGAATAAAAACTGATGCGAACCAAGGTGATCAGGACCACATGGGACTCGTAGGTTTGACGGCACGCTTCGTCAAAGCGCGCGATCTTGCGGGCGACAACCCGTTCGGGCCACCTGAATCGGCTCCGGAATTCTGGATTTAGTTCAATTATTCTCATATCGTGGGACACACTCGCGTTGATCGCAATGCATCCGGGACTTGAACAATTCCGGGATCAACCACACGGGAAGGGAAGAGCACCCAATTTCGGCTTCACGGATCACCGGCCAATTGGGCCCCGGCGTAGTCCAAAGCAACTTATTCTAAAGATCTTCTCTTGATTGTGGCTAAACTCCAGACTTCTGGAACTCAAATTCTCGCCTCGAACATTCTGCTTCGATCCATCCTATTTCTGGGTCCGATTAGATGCAGATTGGCGGATTTGGTTGACCAAGCTACGCCAAAATAAATTTTGAATTTTGTATTTGCAATTACCGCGATCTATGCTATCGTGTATTTATTCCGGCTGGGAGCTGATCGATTCATCACTCCCTGCCGGAAGTAGTTTGCGTCACTGGCCTCCCGGCACGAACAGCTTTACCGTTCGTGCCGCCTTTTTTTTGTGCTCCTGTATTTCCCACTCCCACCCCCCGCCTTCGTGCTCCCTTGCTCCCTCGTTCCCTTGGTCCCTGCCTTTGTCAAGCCCCCGCGACCGTCGATTCACCGGTAAACCATTGAATAAAGGGCGCAAAAATCGCAGGCCAAGTTTGCCGATGAATCGGCGCAATTCGCTGACATTGTCCCAGGATCATCGAAAGAAACTTGGGGTGGCCGCAAGCGCCAATCTGATCTTGCTCTCCGATCTCGAGCACTGGCCATTGTTTTTCGGATCTCGGCGCCTCGTAAGTTATTTGTTATCAAGTATGGATATATGCGAAGGTATCTATCGAGGGTTGGATGGCCTCATAAGTCATTTGTTATCAAATACGGAGGTAGGTCATACCGGAAGAGGGGGCTCGGGCTTCCTCAAAGGTAAACATCATTTCCTATGACCGCAGTCTCCAGGTAAAAAGCATTGGGGTCGTCGTTTCGGAGACTCAACGGTGAACCCTGAAAAATCAGCTCATTTCAACCTGCGCCCGGGCACCAATCTTCAAGATTTCCGGTTTGCCGTAATATGGGAGCTGAGGCACACCATGAAGCTCTTTTTCAAAAGCCGTTGGATCTGGTCCCTGGCAGTCTTCGCGCTCACTGCAGCCAGCTATGCGCAGTGGTCCAATCCCGCTGAGGACGTTCCCGCCTATCACCCTTCAGCGCCGCTCAACATTCATGCTCTGCCGGCCATCCTTCACGGCGAACAGTTGACCGGGCCGAACTTTCGCTATCACTGGCAGGTACGCGCGTACCAGTTGGCGGCCCAGGCCAGCGGCGTCATCTACCAGCTTCCCTGCAACTGTCGCTGCGATCGTGCGCTCGGCCACAGCAGCTTGCACAGTTGCTACGAGACAACGCACTCCACCGAGTGCTCCACCTGCGCCCAGGAAGGCTTCTACGCCTACTACAAAACCAAGGCCGGATGGACCCCCGCGCAAATTCGCGCCGGCATCGCCCGCCACGAGTACGAATCGATCGATCTCGATAAGGAATAGATATCCGAGGAGGGTCGTCATGAAGCTGCGTATTCTTGCTGTGTCTCTCGCGGCATTACTCCTCTTGCTCGTCCCTTCGTCCCCGGCCTGGGCGGGATCCAAGGCTGACGTCTACTTCGGCTACAGCCGCGTGGGAGCAAATCTGTATGCGCCAAATACCTCCGGCATGAATGGCTGGCAGGCTGCTGCGCACATCAAGCCGATTCCCTTTGTTGGCATCGAAGGTGACGTATCGCGTTACAGCCAGAATCCCGCGGGCCTCGCAGAGAATGTGACGCTGGTGATGTTCGGTCCACGCGTCACCGTCCACGCCGCCGGCTTCAGCGTCTTTGCTCATGGCCTCGCCGGCCTTGCGCATGAGAGCGCAACCGTTACCACATTTCCTTCGACCTCGTATAACGCCGCCAGCTATGCCCTCGGCGCCGGTGCAGACCTACCCCTGTTCCTCGGGTTCAAGCTGCGTGCCACGGGCGATTACCTGGGCAATAGTAATGCGCCTTCTTCGGGCTCTCAAGCTCCCGCCCACTATCGCTTTGGCGTAGGCGTCGCCTACCACTTTTAGCCTCGGTCCTTACCTGGGTGTACCGCGGCTCCTCTAGGCCATTTCGGCGTAGAATAAGGCATGTAGCACGAGCCGGTTGCTTCCGGTTCGCTTCCGCTTTATGGGGGCGTCACGGTTTCGACGGGATCGATTGCGGCATGGGAGGCATGTCGGGGTGTGGGCACCCGTAATCGCCTGCAAAACTAAAGTTGCCAACGATAATCTGGCACTTGCAGCTTAATTAACTAAGCTGCCGTCTTCCACGGTTTCGCCTATGGACTGTGAGCGGACGTCATTCAGTAGGCTGGCGCGAACGGCTCGGTCCGTGTCGTTTTGCGCGAGATCATCGGACTAGTTCTCGTCGCATCTTGTCCGTTCTTAAGCGCCGTGAGCGAATCCAATCGAATCGGACACAGCATGGACTCTCCCGGCTGACAGCGATTTCGGACGCGGGTTCGACTCCCGCCGCCTCCACCATTAAGCTGTTTATATTCAATTAATTACCGATGTTTAGTGTGAGAAAACGTCAGATGAATCTGTCGATAATGTTCTTAAAATAAGTCACTTGGAAATCTTGAGAGTTCATGCTATTCCGCCGCCTCCATAAAACTGAGCAATAGTTTCGCTGCGACGTCTTCCCACTTCCCAGTACCAATTGCGCTAGCCGCAGCATCAGGCGTGCCTGGCTGTTGTTCAGGTAGTAATTTCCGGTTAGCCGGTCATCCGCGCGCAACCTCAGGTGTCTCCGTCGCAAGCAAGTTTTATATCGCGTTCGTTTGTAACGAATACCTTGTTTTAGGACTTTATTCATATGAATGCACAATCCAGGGACATCCCACCGCATAATCTCTCACCTGTTCGGGTCTCCGGGCGTTTATCTCTTGCTTTCCATTGGGGGATTGGCCGCAACCGCACAGGAACCGTTGACGCTTCGCCAGGCCGTCAATCTGGCTCTGGGGCAGAGCCCCGAGGCCGCAATGGCGCGCGCCGACAGCCAAGGAGCCAAGTCATCGGCCGCACTGGCGCGAATCCAACTTCTGCCGCAACTCAATTTCACTGAAGATATCTCGCGCGGTAACGATCCGGTCTATGCCTTTGGCACGCGGTTGCGCCAGCGACGGTTCACGCAGGCCGATTTTGCGCTGAATGCGCTGAACTTTCCGCAGCCCATCGGCAACTTCTCTGCGCGCTTCTCGGGCTCGTGGATGGCGTTCGACTCCTTCAGAACACAGAGGGCGATTCGCAGCGCGGACCTTGCACAACAAAGTGCCTCCTCATCTGGCAAGGCGACGGATCAGCAAATCGTATACCAAGTGGTCGGGGCGTACCAGTCTGTGCTGTATGCGCAGCGAGAGATCGATGTCGCACAACATGAGCAGGACACGGCGGCAGCGCTGCTGGCATCGGTTGAGGATCACGTGAAGGCCGGGCTTGCGGTGGAATCAGACCGGATGGCGGCCCAGGTGAATGTTGCCGCGCGCAAAGAAGAATTGATTGCAGCCCAGGGCGATTTGGAATTGGCGTGGGCGCAGTTGCTAGAGGCGATGGGAACTCCGGACCTCAAGACATCCAAGTTGCAACCGATTGAGCCGCACGCTTTCCCGCAAGCCGCCCTCGAAGAAGAACTCGTCACTGCCGCTAAGGCGCGGCCCGATCTGATTGCGACGGGGCTGGCGGAATCGGCGCAGTCGTCGGAGCTGGGAGCGACGAAGTCTGACTTTGGCCCACGCGTGAACGCCTATGGAAATTGGGAAGAAGATCGCACAAGTTTCGCTGGGCCGGGCGGAAACAACTGGGTGGCCGGCGTACAGATCAGCATCGACATTTTGCCGCTAGGCAAGCGCGCTGAACTGGAGCGCCAGAGCGCAGCGAAGCGGCGAATCGACGCACAATTAAGTGCTTCGCAGCAGCGCGTGCGCCTTGAAGTTAGCGAGGCATACATTCATCGGCAGACAGCTGCACTCTCACTGGAGACTGCACAAGCAGCGCTGAACGATTCGGCCGAGAGTCTGCGCATCGTGAAGAACCGCTATGGAGCGGGCCTTGCCACCATCACTGAACTGCTGCGGGCCGAGGATGCAGAACGCGAAAGCCAATCGAACTACTGGCACGCCGTCTACGGAAACGTGATGGCCTATACGGAACTGCTCTATGCAACGGGGAAACTGACTCCCGATGCTGCGGAGGAATTGCAATGAAGATTTTCGTCGGGGCGAGTCTGCTTGTTGCCTCCACTGTACTGATGGCGGGCTGTCATGGCAACGAATCAGCCTCCGCAGCCGCGATCGAAACGGTGCAGGCGCGAATTGTTGAGAGCCGGCAGCTAGAAGTGCCTGTCAACGTGAGCGCCACGGGAGCCGTTCACGCACGCGAGACCGCACTCGTTTCCGCGCAGGTTCCCGGCCGAATCCGGGAAATATTCGTCCGCGCGGGAGATGCGGTCAGAGCAGGACAAACTCTGGCCATGCTCGATGATGCGGCACAGCGTGATGCGGTTAGTCAAGCGCAGGCAGGAGTGAGAGCAGCGCAAAGCCTGCAGGCAGCCGCACAAACAGACTCGAGTCTCGCCGCAAGCACTTTGGAGCGCTACCGGCAGTTGGAGGCCGAAAAGAGCGTTAGTCCGCAAGAGATGGATGAGATGTCGCGGAAGGCCGACGCGGCAGCGGCCAGGCTGGAAGCTGTGCGTGCGCAGACCGAAGCGGCACAGGCCCAGGAAAACAGCGCGCGTACCATGCTTGGCTACACCCGTTTGGTGGCGCCGTTCGCCGGCATCGTGACTGCACGGATGGCCGATCCGGGAACGCTGGCTTCGCCAGGTGTGCCCTTGTTCCAGATTGACCAGGCTGGAACCCTGCAACTGCAAGCCACAGTGGATGAGTCGATGATTGCAGCGATTCATCGCGGAATGAAGACGCAGGTTGTAATCGACGGCGCGTCATCCGCAAGTGTCGCAGGCACGATCGCGGAGATCGACCCGGCCGCCGACCTCTCAACGCACAGTTTTCTAGTCAAGATTGACTTGCCTTCGTCAAGCCAACTGCGCGCCGGACTGTATGGAACAGCGGAGTTTGCCGATGGCGTTCGCAAGGCAATTCTCATTTCCCGCTCCGCTGTGGTCGCGCGAGGCTCGCTCAACTGTGCATACGTCCTCGACAGCCAGGGAGTGGCGCAACTCCGTTATGTCACCCTCGGCACGTTGCAAGGCGATCTCGTCGAGGTTCTATCGGGCATCTCCGCGGGCGACAGACTTGTGGACGCGCCTTCTGACCGCGATCTTGCCGGCAAACGCATTGAGGCCCAGCCATGACGCAAGACCTTGGCCTCGCCGGGCGACTGGCGCGTGCATTTCTCAATTCAAAGCTGACGCCGCTTTTTGTTGCGGCTTCACTGGCTCTGGGAATCTTTGCCGTCGCAATTATCCCCCGCGAGGAAGAGCCGCAGATCCTTGTTCCGATGCTCGACATCACCACCGCGATGCCCGGCGCGTCTCCCGCCGAAGTTGAGGAGCGCGTCACGCTGCCGATCGAGAACCTGGTGCATCAGATCTCGGGCGTTGAGTATGTGTACTCGACGTCGTCTCCAGGGCAGAGCCTGGTCATTGTGCGCTTTCTGGTCGGCACGCCGCAGGAAGATGCTCTGATCAAGGTCTACAGCAAGCTCTACTCGAACTTCGATCGCATGCCGCCGGGAGTCTCGCAGCCGCTGATCAAAGCGCGCTCCATCGACGATGTCCCGATCCTGGCCCTCACGCTGTGGGGCAAGCACTACAACGGCTATCAGCTTCGCGCCATTGCCGATGAGATGCAACACAACATCGAGCAGATCTCCGATGTTTCAGAAACGACGATCATTGGCGGCCTTCCGCGCACAATGCGCGTCGTGCTCAGCACCGAAAAGCTGACCGCTTACGGCATGTCGCCCATGGCCATTGTTGGGCATCTGCAGGCCGCAAACGCCAGCGTGCAGGCTGGGAACTTCGCTGAAAACAACCAGGAAGTTCGGGTGGACGCCGGCAACCTCTTCACCAGCCGCGAAGATTTGGAATCGGTAGTCGTGGGTGTTGTCAGCGGGCATCCAGTTTACCTGCGCGACGTTGCCGAAAAGATCACTGACGGAGCAGCTGACCCCGCGGACTATGTGGCCTACGGCACGACGAACTCGGGCGCGACGGACTCGGGCGCATCGGCAGCGCGCCAGTATCCTGCGGTGACCATCACTGTAGCCAAGCGTAAAGGCACCAACGCGACCGATATCGCCAATGCCGTTCTCAAGGGCGTTCACCGCATGCAGGGCGTAACCATACCCAACGACGTGACGGTGACCACCACCCGGAACTACGGAGAAACGGCAAAGAACAAGTCGGACGAGCTGCTTGAGCATTTGCTGCTGGCGACGCTATCAGTGACGTTGCTCGTCGCGATCTTCCTTGGCTGGCGCGAGTCGGGCGTCGTGCTGCTGGCCATTCCAGTCACGCTCGCCCTCACCATGTCGGTTTTCTATTTCCTCGGTTACACCATCAATCGCGTTACGCTTTTCGCTTTGATCTTCTCGATCGGCATCCTTGTCGATGACGCGATCGTTGTGGTCGAGAATATGGTCCGCCACTTCCGGCTCAGGGAAAACCATGGGCGGTCGATGAGCGAGGTCGCGGTCGAAGCGGTGGCAGAAGTGGGCAACCCCACCATTCTGGCCACCTTCGCCGTGATCGCCGCGGTATTGCCCATGGCCTTTGTTCGCGGCCTGATGGGGCCCTATATGCGGCCCATTCCCGTTGGCGCCTCGGCGGCCATGCTCTTCTCGCTCCTGGTTGCTTTTGTGGTTTCACCATGGGCGGCCCTCCGCCTTGTTGGCAAGCATCTTGAGGGAGCCAAAATACTGGAGCCCGAGACCGAGAACTGGCGAACCAGGCTCTATCGCCGCATCATGATGCCCCTGATCCGGTCCGCGCGCAACCGCGTCCTGTTCTTTATCGGAGTGGCAGTGCTGCTTCTGATTTCGGTGGCACTTGTTCCCCTGGGATTGGTGCGCGTGAAGATGTTGCCGTTCGACAACAAGAGCGAATTGCAGGTGGTGATCAACATGCCCGACGGCACGCCGCTCGAACAGACCGCGCGAGTCGCTCAGGCACTGGGCGAAGAACTTGCACGACAGCCGGACGTGTTGAACTACCAGACGTATACCGGAACCTCGGGCCCCTATAACTTCAATGGTCTGGTGCGCCACTACTACATGCGAAGCCAGCCGAATCAGGCCGACATCCAGGTGAACCTGTTGCCTGCCAAGCAGCGCAGCGAGCAGAGTCATGTCATTGCAAAACGTCTTCGTCCTCTGCTGGATTCGATCGGCGCCGCATACGGTGCGCGCATTCAGGTCAGCGAAGTCCCGCCCGGGCCGCCGGTTGTGCAAACTCTGGTGGCCGAGGTCTACGGTCCCGACCTGGCTGGTCAAACGCAGGTCGCCCAGCAGATCAAGTCGATCTTCCAAAAGACCTCGGGCGTTGTTGATGTCGACTGGTACGTCGAAGACCCTGAGCCAAGGCTGATCATGCGCGTGGATGAAGTGAAAGCGGCCGAGCAGGGAATCGCCGTCTCCGACGTAGCTCATGCCTTGGCGCTTGCGACCTCAGGAACCGAGGTCGGCCTCATCCACGATCAAGCCACGCGCGAGCCTGTGCCGGCGATTGTCGAGATTGACCGCGCCGACCGCTCCTCAGAGCAAGGCCTGGAGAATATCCGTCTGCCCGGTGTTGACGGCAGTATGGTCTCACTGCGCGAGTTGGTCACCATCGATCGCAAGACCATCGAGCCCAGCATCTACCACAAAAATCTGCGCCGCGTTGTGTATGTCACGGGCGACGTCGCCGGCGGCGAAGAGAGCCCGGTCTACGCCATTCTCAAGATGAACAAGGATCTCGACCATCTCACTCTGCCGGCCGGATACACCTTGGCCCGTTACAACGCGACCATGCCGGACTCCACCGATCACTACTCGATGAAGTGGGACGGCGAATGGCACATCACCATCGAGGTCTTCCGTGACATGGGGCTCGCCTTCGCTGCCGTGCTTGTTCTCATCTACGTTCTTGTGGTTGGCTGGTTCCGCTCCTTCATCGTGCCGCTGATCATCATGGCGCCCATTCCGCTAACCCTCGTCGGCATTATGCCCGCGCACGCCATCCTGGGCGCATTCTTCACGGCGACATCCATGATCGGCTTCATTGCCGGCGCGGGTATCATCGTGCGCAATTCGATCATCCTCGTCGACTTCATCGAGCTTCGGATTCGCCAGGGAATGCCGCTGGCCGAAGCGGTCATCGACGCCGGCGTCACGCGCTTTCGGCCCATGCTGCTCACCGCCGCCGCTGTGGTGGTCGGCGCAAGCGTCATTCTCACTGACCCCATCTTTCAGGGACTCGCCCTCTCGCTGATTGCCGGAGCAGTCGCTTCGACATTCCTCTCCTGGCCGACGATCCCGGTACTTTACTTCATGGTTCACTCCCGGCATCAATCGGAGCCCGAACCCCAATTCGATACCAATCAAGGAGATTCGTTATGACAATTGAACGCGGTCTGCGCCTGATGGCGGGCATCATGGTCCTCCTATCGTTTGCCCTCGCTCATTATTTTTCGCTCCACTGGCTGTGGCTTGCGGTTTTCGTGGGGCTCAACCTCTTGCAATCGGCTTTTACCAATTGGTGCCCAGGCATGGCTATCCTGCGCGCTATGGGACTGAAAGATGCCAATTTAGCGAGGTAGCGAGCAAGCTATGCGCGCCAGGCTTCGAAGCGGACGAATCCGGGATGAGGTTTACCGTCAGATGTTTCTTTTGGAAGAGAGACGTTCTGGAGCGGAGATGGATCTCGCCCTTGCCTTGTTGCGCGCATGGCTCACCGCTGTGTCCATGCCCAAAGAACGCGCTGAGTGGGAATGGCTGAAAAGGATCTCCCCGATCTGTATTCAGATGATTGAGTCGTCCTTGAAAGCGGATCATGCCGCGGTTCACTGCCCCAAATGAGATCTGTTTAACATGGCCAGAGCGGTCGGGCTTCTAGAACCGGCCTTCATCCCTGTGCGCCGGCGAATATACTGATCTTGCCCTCGACGATGCCATGCGATGCGACCTGAACTGATCCGAGCCGCGGAACTCCTGCACCGAAATACTCCTGAAGCGGTCGAAGAGGCAATCGGCCTGCTGCAGAATACGGTCTATTCCTTCAGCATGAAGGTCTGCGGGCATCGAGAAGACGCGGAAGACACGATGCAGGAAGTCCTTTCCCGATCGCTTGGGCACCTGTCCAAAATCCAGGAGCCGCAGCAACTTGCTGTCTGGCTCTACACCGTTACCAGAAACCGCTGCTGGCGCATGCGCCGCAAGCCGGCTCACGCTCCCATCCACACCTTCTCACTGGATGAATTGATGCCAGATGAGGCCGAGCTGGGACGATTGCTGCAAGATGCAGGCGAGAGCCCCGAAGGCAATGTCCTCCATGCCGAGCAGCACCAGTTGTTGCATCAGGCAATCCTCCGCATCCCACCGCCTCTGCGCATCGTTCTCGTGCTGCATGATATGGAGGAGTTAACCACCGAACAGGTTGCGCAGATTCTCGACCTTAAGCAGGGAACTGTCCGGATTCGCCTTCATCGTGCACGGCTGAGCGTGCGCAAGGAGATGAACCGGGTTCTGGACAACTCATTGAAGCGCCCGCAGAGCGGCCAAGTGTTGGCAAAGAAGCGCAAGAGCCGCACGCCCAAGGGCCCGCAACGCCCCGATGAATGCAGAGAGCTATTCGGCAATCTCTCCGAATACCTGGATGGTAGGGTGGAACCTCTCACCTGCGAACAGATGCGCAGTCATATTGAGGCTTGCCCGTCCTGCGTGGCATTCCTGCGCGACCTGAGGTCTGCCATCGACCGCTGCCGCTCCTTGCAGCTCCCTTGTGACCCGGCCGTCGCAGTGCGGTTGCGCACGATCCTCACGCGAGAATACCTGCGCATGATAGTGGTTCCCGGAGTTAGCAAGACTCCCGCACATCGCAACCTTGCCGGTAAAGTCCGGAGACAACAATCGATCGCATGTTCCTGAGCTTTGCAGCCGAACAGATTTGCCTGATGCTATTCCGTATTTATGAGAACCGGGCATTAGAAGGCCGAGTCGGTCATTCAGGCTTGGTAGGGGGCAGAACTGCGAGTTCCGGGTGTATAGTCGCCTAACCGGTAGTTACTTTTCGGTAAACAGATATGGTGAACCCGTCCTGCAGTGGGCCGGCATACGAGCCGGTGCCAGCGCTCCGGTACACCAAGATCGCTCAATGTTGATCCCAGCTGGTAGGATCGGTAACGGCAAACGCCGGGTCCCAGGAACGTGTAGGTCCTGGTCAGCAACTCAGAAGTTAACCAGTTGCCCCGGTGGCCCTGCAGGCAGAGAGTCGCGAGATTGCTCCTCCGCGCGCTTGGCCCGTATTCTTATATTGAACGGTTGAGGGCACCTGAGAAGATTGCTGAATCCCGTGTACCTGTAGCGTACTTGAGAACCGCGTATTGGCCGTTTCTTGAGTTTCCAGCGGGTCTTTTGAATCAATAAGTTGTTTGTTATCAATGCGGTTAGGCAATTCGACTCCCGCCGCCTCCACCAGCCTTCGCCCAACGGCCGAAGGCGGATGGGCGAAGGCTGTCGCGCCGAAGCTTTAGCGCAGGCGGACTGTCGAATTAGAGTTTTAGCTTACTCGGCCCATCGCGCCGAAGCTTCCGCGCAGGCGGACATGTCATGAAGTATGTCTACATTCTTCAAAGCCTTGCCGGAGAGCATTTCTACACGGGCATCACCGACGACCTGGACGCCCGATTGTCGAAACACAATGCAGGCGCTGTAACCCACACTTCAAAGTTCCGTCCGTGGCGTATCAAGAGCTATATCGCATTTGCAGATGAGGCGCGCGCGATTGCTTTTGAGGGGTACTTGAAGTCCGGATCAGGACGCGCTTTTGCCAAAGCACGGCTGTAGGCAAATGGCTCTCTCTCGCCCGCACAAATAGAATGATTCTCAAGCTGTGAGCATTCCGCGTGGGAAAGGTTCAAGAGCACACGCCGTGGAACGACGAACACTACTTCAGCTAGCGGGCACAATCGCTCTCGGCCGAGCCATCGGTTTAGGTGCCGCACAATCTGCTCGCGAAATCACCACGACCGTCGCATCCAACGGCGTCGATACGGCTCGGCCTTATCCGTTCCCAGTTGAAGTTCTCTATCACGGCAATCGCGCCCATCGCGAAATCGCGCTAACCTTCGATGCCTGCCCGCGCAAGGAACGCCCCGAATTCTCGACTGAGATTGTGAACTTCCTCCAAAAAGAAAAAATCCCCGCAACATTTTTTGTATCCGGCCTTTGGGCGGAGCACTGTCAGGATGGCCTTGAGCAACTTGCAGAGACGCCGTACTTCGAAATCGGACTGCACGGATACCATCACTGGCAATCGAGTGAATTGACAGAGCAGGTTATCGCTTCCGAAATCGAGCGCACTCGCTCGACCCTTGTGCAATTGGGATGCAAACCGCAGCCGTTTTTTCGCCCTCCATTCGGCGATTGCCCTCCCAAACTCATCAAAGTAGCGAAGGAGATCGGCGTTCTTACTGTGATGTGGGACGTCGTGTCAGGCGATCCCAACCCGCGCAACACGGCCGACGTACTGGAGCACAGGGTTCTCACTTTAACCCGCAACGGGAGCATCGTCATCATGCATGTGAATAACGGCGGCATCTTCACGCCACAAGCGCTCCCGGCGATCGTCGCAGGTTTGCGCGAGCAGCGATTTCAATTCGTCTCAGTCGGGCAATTGCTGAAACATTTCGGCGAAAGTTGACTCCCCGGTTGCCGCTGTCATCTTCAATTTCCATCCTCGGTTCATCAATCCGGGCCGGAGTTGCCCCAAGAATTCTAACCGGCCTTTTCTTCTTCTAAAGGACTCTGCTTAGCCCTGTAACCTTACGTTTGGAGGGACCAACATGTTGATCCGCCTTGCTTACGACATTCAATTCGATGTTCCGGCGGCCGTAGCTATGGTGGCGCTTCTCAATGTCCATCCTTCCCGCGCTCACGATTTGCTGGAGCCGGACGAGTTGCAGACCGAACCGAGCCTTCAAACCTCCCATTACATCGACAGTTTCGGGAACCGTTGTGCGCGGTTTGTCGCCCCTCAAGGGCAATTGAGACTTTTCAATTCCACATTGATTCGAGACTCTGGAGTTCCCGACGACTTCAATGGGTCGGCGCGCGAGCAGGCTGTCGGCGATCTGCCGCACGAGATCCTCAGTTTCCTGCTCAACAGCCGCTACTGCGAAGTCGATCGCTTCTCGACCATCGCGCTTGAACTTTTTGGACACATCCAGCCCGGCTGGGGCCGCGTGCAGGCTATTTGCAATTGGGTACACAATAAAGTGGCGTTCAACTATCAACATGCCCGGCCCACTAAGACGGCCCTGGATGTGTTCACAGAACGCGTGGGTGTGTGCCGCGACTTTCAACACCTCGCGATCACCTTCTGCCGTGCGCTCAACATTCCCGCGCGCTATGCAACGGGGTATCTGGGCGACATCGGCGTGCCTGCGAGGCTTCCCATGGACTTCAGTGCGTGGTTCGAGGTTTATCTGGAGGGCCGCTGGTGGACATTCGATGCGCGCAACAACCAACCCCGCATCGGCCGCGTACTGATGGCATCGGGCCGGGATGCCGCTGATGTGGCGATGACCACTTCTTTTGGACAGGCAGACCTGCGCAGTTTTTTCGTAGTCACAGAGGAAGACACTGCGGCATGCCCTGAAGAATCATCGCAACAATAACGCGACTTGGAGTTACACCGCGATCGGTCTCTTACGCTTCAGAGCTCCGCGGCGACTGATTGTGCGGGCGCAAAGCCGTGAACTGAAGTCGCTCAAGGGATTGGAAGAATCGCGGGTTTCTGCGCGTTGTGGTCAGGTAGTTGATCGAGCAGAACCACATTCAGCAGCGACTTATGCACCTGGATGCGGCCGTTGTAACTTATAAATCCGAGCTTCCGAAAACGATTCATAAAGAAACTAACGCGGGACCGCGTAGTGCCGATCATGTCCGCCAGAGTCTCTTGAGTAATCGGAGGAATGAAAGTTTCCGGCTCGCCGGGCTTTCCGAATTCCGCCATCAAGAGGAGAATCCGAGCCAAACGCTTTTCGCTCGAGTTGAATAGCTGATCGACAAGGTCGGCCTGGGTTCGCATGCTGCGGGTCAGCAGGAACTTGAGAAACAGATCGGCGAACACGGGCTCATCGTGCATCACTCGAATCATTTCGTTTCTGCTGATCTTGAGCGCTGTACAGTTGATCACGGCAGTGGCGGTGGACATATGCAGCCCGACGATGGCCGCGAGAGACTCCTCTCCGACAAAATCGCCAGCGGCTAGAAGGGTGATTATGGCCTCTTTGCCCTTCTGCGAGACGACGGTGACCCTTGCTCGGCCTTTCTGCAGATAGTAAACAGAGTCTGCCCCGTCTCCCTGACTGAAGAATGTCTGTTGCGGCTTCAGTTCGATGATCGTTCGGCCGAGCCCGGCGTTCGCAAGAAAGGCGCCGGAATCGAAAGTATTGCCGTTGTCGCTCGTCAAAATGCTACCTCGTTCCAGTCCGATTCTCTGGCTGGACGGTTCATGCCCAGGAACGCATTGTCGCGCCGCGCTGGGTTTGGGGTTGTTGGCGAATGGATCAAGGGCCGCGAACGCGGTGCTCGAGGAAATAAGAGTCCGTCTCTCTTTACGGCCCGACGCCGCCAACGCAGGCCCGAGTTAAGCCTTGGGGTCTTGCGTAGAATGGGGACTGCCCACCCGTGATTAACCGCAATTACGACCAATCTCTATCCAGCATGGCCCGTGTTCAAAGCGGCCGTCTGGTCTATATTGCTCACTTCTTCAGATGCACCGGAGGTCCGGCACAATTGAGCGCGAGTCGAAACCGGGTCCCGAGCTTTCTCTACCACATTTCCGTGGAATGCCTTCCAGAAACCCACCTGCCGGTATCAAGCTCGGTTGAACATAGGAGGATTACCGCGCAACAATGTAGCGAAATCTCCGATGCCTCCTGTACTCTGCCTGTATCAGGGGAGCGGTGCTCGTGGGTTTTTCCCCACTCGCGTGCAATGGGTTGTTCTCGCGCTCGCATCAAATACCATGTCGGGAGGATTCCATGGAACTGGGCATGATAGGACTCGGCAGGATGGGAAACAACATGGTCCGGCGTCTTATGCGGGCCGGCCACCGTTGCGTTGTCTACGACATTCATTCGGATGCCGTGCAATCGCTTGCCAAAGAAGGCGCGGTTGGCGCGAATTCGCTGCAGGATTTCGTGAAGAAGTTGAGAACGCCTCGCGCCGTTTGGATGATGGTGCCTGCCGGCGTGGTCGATTCGACGCTCACAGACCTGACCCCGCTGCTCCAGGCAAACGATGCCATCATTGATGGCGGGAACTCCTATTATCGCGACGACCTTCGCCGTGCCGCCGAATTGAAACCCAAAGGCATCCACTATGTAGACGCGGGGACCAGCGGCGGAGTGTGGGGGGCCGATCGAGGCTATTGCCTGATGATCGGTGGCGAAAAGGATGTGGTTCAGCGTCTCGATCCCATCTTTTCCGCATTGGCGCCATCCATCGATTCGGCGCCGCGCACGCCCGGCCGGGAAAAGGTGGGCGGCACCGCTGAGCACGGCTACTTGCACTGCGGCCCCAATGGCGCCGGTCATTTTGTAAAGATGGTGCACAACGGAATCGAGTACGGAATCATGGCCGCGTACGCGGAGGGGCTGAACATTCTCCAACATGCCAATGTCGGCAAGCATCAACAAACCGTGGACGCCGAAACTACCCCTTTGCGCAACCCTGAGGTTTACCAATACGACTTGAACCTTGCCGACATCGCCGAGGTCTGGCGTCGCGGTAGCGTGATCTCGTCCTGGCTTCTGGATCTGACCGCCATTTCCCTGCTCGACAGCCCGGATCTGGGAAAGTTTGCCGGCCGCGTGTCGGACTCAGGTGAAGGACGCTGGACGATTACCGCTGCGATTGACGAATCGGTTCCGGCCCCCGTATTAAGTGCTGCGCTGTATGAGCGCTTCAGTTCACGCGGCGAAGACACCTTCGCCGATAAGCTGCTATCCGCGCTGCGATTCCAGTTCGGCGGCCACCAGGAGAAAACTGCTGCCACGAAAGAAGGCGCCTGATGGCCGAGTCGCAATCAGACGCTCTGGTCGTCTTCGGTGTCACCGGCGACCTGGCTCACAAAATGATCTTCCCGGCGCTGTACGCGATGGTGAAGCGCGGCATGCTCAAGGTTCCGGTGATCGGCGTTGCCTTCCCCAATTGGAGCATCGAGCGGCTCCACCTTCGTGCCACAGACAGCATCAAGCGCGCTGGCGGAATCGATGACAAACGAGCGCTGCAACGCCTTCTATCTCTGCTGAAATACGTGAGCGGAGACTATGCAGATAGCAAAACATTTGACGCGATCAAAGCCGCGCTCGGGAATGCAAAGCGTCCTGCGCACTATCTGGCAATCCCCCCTGCGCTCTTCGAGACGGTGATTAAAGGACTGGGAGCCGCGAAACTGGCCGAGAACGCGCGCGTCATTGTCGAAAAGCCGTTTGGCCGTGATTTGGCCTCTGCGCGCGAGCTGAACCGGGTTGCGCATGCGGTGTTCCCTGAAGACTCCATCTTCCGTATCGATCACTTCCTGGGAAAGGAAGCGATCATGAATATTCTTTATTTCCGATTCGCCAACTCATTTCTTGAACCGATCTGGAATCGCAACTACGTGGCCAGTGTTCAAATCACTCTTTCAGAAGATTTCGGCGTGGCCGGGCGAGGCGCGTTTTACGAGACGGCGGGCTGTCTGCGCGACGTGATCCAGAATCATCTCTTCCAAATCGTGGCGCTGCTCGCCATGGAAGCGCCTGCCGGGCGGGACTTTGGAGACGTGCACAACGAGAAAGCGAAGGTTTTGAAAGCCATGCGCCCTCTGAAGCCCGACGATATGGTGCGCGGCCAATATTTGGGTTATCGTGACGAGCCGGACGTGGCCAGGCGCTCTGACGTCGAAACGTATTGCGCCCTGCGGCTCTCCATCGACTCATGGCGCTGGGACGGCGTGCCGTGGTATTTGCGCTCGGGTAAATATCTTCCAACGACCGCAACCGAAATTCTGGTGGAGCTGAAACGGCCCCCGCAAAAGCTTTTTGCCGACGCCGTGAAGGCTGGTAGCAGATCGAATTACCTCCGCTTCCGGCTCTCTCCCAACTCGGCCATCGCGCTGGCTGCCCGAGTAAAGCTTGCGGGTCAGGAATTCATTGGAGAAGAGCGAGAGCTTTTCCTGTCAGATGAGCAGCCGGGGGAGGAATCGCCTTATGAACGGCTTCTCGGCGACGCAATGAAGGGCGACGGGGCGCTCTTCACGCGCGAGGACGCGGTTGAAGCGGCATGGGAAGTGGTCAATCGGGTCCTGAAGAACCACCATCCGGTTCGCCGATACAAACGCGGCACCTGGGGGCCGAAAGAGGCCAACGCGCTCATTGCCGCCGATGGCGGCTGGCATAATCCAAGCCCCGACGGGCAGCCGAGCTTATGATTGTCGTACGCCGATGATCACCATTCCTGTTCGACCCGCGGCCCTGTTTCTGGCCCTCCCTGTGCATCGCTCGCTGATGCCGCATTGGCTAACGCACCTGGGAGCACTGGGACTTTTTCCCGTTGCTGTCGTCGACTCCTCCCCTATTCCTCTGCCTATTCCGGGTAGTACCGACCTGTTGTTGCTCTGGCTGGTGGCGCACGGTGAAGATCCGTGGTTGCTTGCTGCGATTGCAATCGTCGGTAGCCTCGTGGGCGGATACGTGACCTGGAATATCGGGCGCAAGGGTGGCGACGCGGCTATGCACCGCTACGTGCCGGCTCGTCTACGTGGCCGAGTCGCCAAATGGGTCGAGCAGCACAGCATTCTCGCCGTGTTTCTTCCCGCCGTGCTTCCCCCGCCCATTCCGCTCACGCCATTTGCGCTTGCCGCTGGCGCGCTCGGTGTCTCGCGCAACCGCTTTCTCGTTGTATTCGGCGCCGCCCGCACCCTGCGTTACTCCCTCATCGCGTGGCTCGGCGCCGTTTACGGCCGCCACGCCATCCGTCTGTGGTCATCGACGCTCCAGAAGTGGTCGACTCCGTTAATCTCTGTGTTCGTGACCCTGCTGGTGGCCGGCATTTGCTTTGGGCTCTGGAAATTCCGGGCCCTTCGCATCAAGGATGCCGCTGAAGAACTGGCGCTGCATCGTAAAGCATCTCAGGCTGGCTGAACTTCGAAGCCGCTCAGCCCCTCGACTTACACCACAAACATCGCTATCCCCGCAGCGAACATGGCGATGGTCGTGATCGCCACAACAGTCCATCCCAGCCGGGAACTCGGCTGCCCCTGCATCAGCTTCTTGTTTGCGGCGACAATGAGAATCGCTACAAGAAGAAAAGGCGCCAGCAATCCGTTGATGACCGCGGTCCAGTAGAGCGCCTTCACCGGATTGATGCCAATGAAGTCCAGCACAACGCCCACTCCCGTCGACAACAGGATCAGAGCGTAAAACCATCGCGCGCCTTTCAGTTTCTTGTTCAAGCCCTCTCGCCAACCCAGCGTCTCGGCGAAGGCGTATGCGGTCGATCCCGCCAGCGTGGGAATGGCAAGAAACCCAACGCCAACAATGCCGACTGTGAACAAGGTTGCTGCAAAGTTGCCCGCAAGCGGCCGCAGGGCCTCGGCCGCTTGGCGCGAAGTTTCAATATTCATGATGCCGTGCCGGTTGAGGGTGATGGCGGTGCTCAGGATGATGAAGAACATCACCGTATTCGAGAAGAAAGCGCCCACGCCCACGTCGATGTTTCTTAATTCAAGTTCTTCCTGCGTGGCTCCTCTGCGCTGGGCCAGCGTACGTTCGCCTGCCGACTTCTCCTCTTCTACTTCCTCGCTCGTCTGCCAGAAGAAAAGATATGGGCTGATTGTGGTCCCGAGAATCGCCACCAGTGTCGCCCATTCATTTCTGGTATGCGGAACGGAAGGAATCAGGGTATCGCGCAGCACTTGGCTCCAGTCGGCTCCCACCACAAATGCAGTAATGGGATACGCGAACAGCACAAGAACCAGCCACTTGAGCACGTCCGCGATCTGTCGATACTGGAGCCGAATCGTTGCCCATGAGATGAGAAGCGCGAACGCCACGACAAACCAGTGGGAATTAATCCCCGACAGCATCGACGCTGCATCTGCCATGCCCGCCAGGTCCGCGGCGATGTTAATTGTGTTGGCCATCAAAAGAGCAATCACGAACGCAAGCAACAGCCATTTTGGAAATCGTTGCTTGAAATTCGCGGCCAATCCCTGTCCCGTCACCTTGCCGATCCGCGCGCACATCATTTGCACCGCGGCCATCAGCGGCCACGTTAGCAGTGCGGTCCATAGCAGCTTGGTTCCCAGTTGCGCGCCGGCAATGGAATACGTCGCGATGCCTGATGGGTCATCATCGGCAGCCCCGGTAATGATCCCGGGGCCGAGCGACTTCAGCAGCGATCGAAGCCAACGAGATGGAGCAGATTTCCGCAAAAAGAGTTGAGTGGGTATTTCCTTCGGATCGAACGCTGCTTCCAGTCAGCCTTGCGCCCGCCCTGGCTCCCGAGCAGTCAAGAGCGGTGTATTGCGAGTCAACCTGCCAGTCTCTTGTTTGATGCTTCCCGCCGCCTCGTCGACCTCACAGCAGGGAATCGTAAAACAGTTCAATTCTGCACAGGAACAGGGGGATGTCGTCGGCCGCTTTGGAGCTACTCCTCGGGAGCGCCGAGAATGGACGGTTCTTCGGCGTCGCCGTCGGGCAGTTGATCGTGCAGAACGACGTTCAGCAACGACTTGTGGACGCGGATGCGGCCGTCGTAATCGATAAAACCGAGCTTGCGAAAACGATTCATGAAGAAGCTGACCCGGGAGCGGGTGGTGCCGACCATTTCCGCCAGGGTCTCCTGCGAAATCTTGGGAAGCAAGGACTCCGGTTCGCCCGGCCGGCCAAATTCCGCCATCAAAAGCAGAATCCTGGCTAGGCGTTTCTCGCTGGAGTTGAAAAGCTGATCGACAAGATCGGCCTGGACGCGCATGCTCCGGGTCAACAGGAATTTCAAGAACAAGTCGGAGAAGTCTCGTTCCTCGTGCATCACGCGGATCATCTCTTCCCGGCTTATCTTGAGCGCTGTGCACGCAGAAGTCGCGGTGGCTGTGGACAAGCGCAGTCCGGGTATCGCGGACAGCGCGCCCTCTCCCACGAAGTCGCCTTCGGAGAGAATCGCAATGGTTGCTTCTTTGCCTGCCTTCGAGACAACCGTGATCTTTGCCCGGCCCGTTTGAAGATAGAAGACGGAATCGGCCGGGTCTCCCTGCGAAAAAAAAGCCTGCTTGGGTTCTAACTGGACGATTCTTCGCCCCAGCCCGGCGCTCATCAGAAAGGCTGCCGTATCAAATGGGGATTTTTCGAAATCAACCATCCGGGGAGCCTCCTTTCAGATGCAGCGATAGCCCGAAGTTTTGCGGCAAGAACGCGCCCGATCGCTCTGCAATCTGCATTCCCTTGTGCTGCCAGCCTGGCATAAACAACAGGAATAGGCGGATATTTGACCCAGCAAGCTGCTCATTCAAAAGAACATTCGCAGCGCTACGCTGACTCTACAGCCCCAGCGGAACTCTAGCACGAAACGGTACCGGCAACGCCCAAGGGCAAGCTGTTCAATTTTGCTCACTTTTTTCGACATTTTCAAGACCCGCGGCGGATTTTCGACACAGAAACGCGGCGGCCACACTCTTGT
This sequence comes from uncultured Acidobacteriaceae bacterium, assembly GCA_963835355.1. Lineage (GTDB taxonomy): Bacteria > Acidobacteriota > Terriglobia > Terriglobales > Acidobacteriaceae > Telmatobacter. The sequence goes on from CAWIFE010000008.1 coordinate 1,237,555, forward strand.
CTGCGCTGGGTTCTTCAGGCGGGATCAAAGGGCTGCGCTAATTGATGTTGTTGGTCGGGGAGAGAGGATTCGAACCTCCGACCCCCTGGTCCCGAACCAGTTTCAGCGAGTTATTGAAATCTGTTGAAATCGATGGTTTCCAACTGCTTTGAATTGAACGGCCTAGAGCCATCATGCAGCTCGCTGTTGTTTCCTGCGACTCTTGGAGGCTTTGGCAGCTACAAATTCGCCTACAGTCAGAACTCCCTCTGCCGGAAATCTTGCGGCGCGTCTTGCGGTCCGTGCGCGCGGTTTTAGTCGCCGCCGCCAATGAGGTTTGATCGTGATCGATACGTCGGTTCCCAGGCGCAGCAAGAAGCGCAGCAGCCTCTCAATGGAAAATCCGGACAACCGGCCGCGGATAAGTGCCGAGACCTTTGGCTGGTCCACACCCAATACTGCGGCTGCTTGAGTCTGCGTCAGCTTGCGGCGGCGAAGAATCTCCGCGATCTTGATCGCCAACTCGGCCTTGGCCAGCCGGTCGTCCGCATCCGCGAAACCCAGATCGGCAAAGACATTGCCACTGCTTTCTACGTAATCGCGTTTAGCCATGTTGTTGTTTCTCCCAAACGGTATGGACTTCGATCGCGCGCCTGAGCCGCTGCTTCACGAGATCGATCTCGGCCTTTGGTGTCGCAATCCCGCTCTTCGATTTCTTCTGAAAGGCATGAAGCACGTACACTCGGCCCTCCAGTCTCACGGTATACACGGCGCGATATGTGTCGCCGCGATGATCGGAAACAACCTCCAGGATCCCCTGGCCGATGTGCCGCAGCGGTTTTGCCTTGACGTGCTTGCCGCCCAACTGCGCATGAAAGAGAGCCGCGCCAACTTCATCTTTCACTTCCTCTGGAAATCCCCGTACTGCCTCAAGCGAATTCGCGATCCAGACCAACGGCTTCGGCACTGGCTTGGCGGTCGCTTTCATCCAAATAACATCCTATGCTACTTATGGCATACGGGCAAGCGGAAAGGCCTCACGTCCGATACTGGATGGGTATGCTCCGCTTGTCGAGCCTTCTGCCGGACTTTTTCCTTGCGCTTCTTCCGCTCCCGCCGCAATCTCCTCCTGGAAAACCTGGCTCTGCGGCAGCAGCTTGCCGTGTTAACGCGTCGGCATCCTCAGCCGCGATTTGCCGTCCCTGATCGGCTGTTCTGGTTGGCCTCCGCCGGTTCTGGTCCGGCTGGAAGCAGTCGCTCCTCATCGTCCAACCGGAGACGGTCATCCGCTGGCATCGCGCCGGATTCAAGCTCTATTGGAAATGGATCTCGCGGAAGCGTACCTGTGTTGGGAGAAGGCCAACGAGCAAGGAACTGCGCGTACTGATCTTCCGCATGGTCGCCGAGAACCCCACCTGGGGAGCGCCGCGCATCCACGGCGAGCTCAAGATGCTCGGCTTCGACATCTCTGAGCGAACCGTGCTGCGTTGGATGCGGAAGGCGCCGCGAAACCCTGAACCGGCGAAGCGATGGGCGGCGTTTCTGCGCAATCACCGCGAAGCCATCGCCGCAATGGACTTCTTCACCGTGCCAACACTCACCTTCGGCGTTCTCTATTGCTTCTTCGTCATCGCCCATGATCGGCGGCGAATTCTTCATTTCAATGTGACGAGACATCCAACCAGCGCCTGGGTGAGTCAGCAGTTGCGCGAGGCATTTCCTTTCGACGCAGCGCCTCGCTATCTGATTCACGACCGCGACGCCACTTTCAGCGCTGAGGTCCTGACAACGGCGAAAATCCTTGGCGTGAAATCCATTCGCACTTCTTTCAAAAGCCCTTGGCAAAACGGCGTTGCAGAGCGATTCGTAGGCAATCTGCCGTCGCGATCTGCTCGACCATGTGATCGTGCTGAACGAGCGCCACCTGAAACGGCTCATGGCCGAATACCTTCGTTACTACCACGATGATCGAACTCATCTCGGATTGGAGAAAGCAAACGCCGGCGGGCGAGACCTGCACTAAGCGGAACTCCGGCGCATGCGAAGAGTCGTTTCCATGCCGCGCCTCGGCGGTCTGCATCATCGCTACGACCTCGCTGCTTGAGCTCTCCGTTCGATTCGCAATCATTTCGAGGGAATACATCGAGGAGAAGATGTGGCCAAAGTGTCTCCGCAGAGCACCCGCCGTTCCGCGATCGAGCCTCAATGACAACGCCTGTCACTGGAAATTCCAGTCAGTCCACACCAGAAAATCAGCTTCGGGGCCGTTCGCGCGCCTGAGGATCGAGTTCAATTTGCGTTTCCGGATGGAGTTTTGGCGAGACGATACATCAAGCCCACTTTTATCGCCGGATGGAGTTTTGGCGAAGGACAAGCACCAAATTGAGCATACGGCACGGCTGTCGGTTTGCCGGCCCAATCGGGCGTCATGTAGCGCGCTAGGTCAGACGTATAGTACCTTGCGTTGAAGTAATCGAGCCCTGATTCGACATCACGCTCTTTCGATGTAGAAATAGGCCGGAGCCCGGACGCTTCGCTGAAGATACATGCGGCAGGCAGCGTCATAGGTGTATCCGGCGTTCGAGTTGAGATCGGCGCTTGCATCGTATCGATATCCCCGATCCCCAAAAGCGAGGGACCGGGGCCACCCGCCGGAGAAGACATCAACTAACCATCAACTCCATACGGAATTTATGAAGAGCAGATGGCACGCGATCATTCAACGCATCATAGAATCCATCTTCCTTAACCAAACGCTCTGGACCCCAGACAGCCTGAACGCCGAATTCGTTGTCAGGATAGTATTTGAAAAACCAGTTATTGGGAATCGTGTCATCGACAACTTTGAATACTTCCGCTGGATACCAAGTCGGAAAATCATCCTCCTCCGCAACTAGGAAGGTCACGATAGATCGCCAGACGGAGGTCCCATACACCTTGTAGATTCGCCCGACTTTAAGCCCAATGACAACATGCGCTGTAAAACCTAACGCACTGTATCGCGCTGGTAAGAGGGCACCGTTGGTGATGATGCACTCTGCCTTCATAGAATAGACCCTCCTTCGCCGCTCATGGTGCTAGCTTAAAATCCTTAGCTTCGCCGGTGAGCGTATTTCTCACCCAATGGATGAAACCTCAATGGATGAAACCTGGGGACAGACGGGACGTTCCCCAATCCCAAGCAGATGCGAATAATCACTTTGGCTCAAAGACAATCTCGCCCTGCCTCTCGTCGTTAATCTGCTTTGCAGGCCGGCCACCCTTTCGCGGAGTCAGGGCACGCTTGGTTGCCTTCTCCAATTCATGCACAAACTCCTCGGTCCCCAAGGGGCGCCCGGTATGAGTCGATTGCCTCACAGCCATAATCTCCGACTCGCTTTCCCCAGCCTTAAGATACTCCCTCCAGCTCGAAATGTTCCACCGCTCTTTCCATTCCCGCATCGACATCCAATCTTGCGCCGCTTTCGTTCCGCAGTGTACCGCGGCGCTCGACCAGTTCCAGCCTTCCGCCTCCGCAACCAATCCCGCCCGCACCGGATTCAATTCCGTATAGCGCAGTGCTTCCCACAGGTGCTTCTGATCCAGCGGGCAGGAATAATATCTTCCCTGCCACACGTGTCCGCTCGAATGATACTTCCCATTCCAGTAAGCTGCGTACCTTCCGTGGGTATGCTTGAGCGCTTTCGCAAGAGCGTCGATGCGGCGAGGAACCATCACCAGATGTACATGGTTCGACATCGCGCAGTAGCCGATCAAAGACGCATGGTGCTCCTCAATGTTTTCCCGCAGCAGGTCCAGGTACACTTCCCGATCTGTGTCGCTGTTCAGGATGAACTGCCGCGCATTTCCACGCTGCGTCACGTGGTGCGCAACATTTACGGCGACTACCCGCGCGAATCGTGCCATGTCTTTCAGCTCACTGGGTCAAGTTTCCATCGAAGACGCATTTGCATCGGCCGAAACAAACGTACCGACAGCATTCGCCCGAAAGAGCGCAACGGCCCACCGATCCATACTTAGCTGGAGATTTAAAAGAAGATTTGGTCGGGGAGAGAGGATTCGAACCTCCGACCCCCTGGTCCCGAACCAGATTCAGCAGGTTATTGAAATCCGTTGAAATTGCCAGTTTTTAAGTGGTTTACATTAAATGACTTGCAGCCGCTCTCTTGAAAGCTCAGGTTCCATACTGTTATTGGAGGCTTTCGCCGCTACAGTTTCGACTACAGTCGATCTCGTTTTACTCGAATCAACAGTTGGCATTCGAACGCTCACTGAGCGACGATTAAGATTGACCTACACGCTTGCATTTCACTATTAGTCCGCCCTCAGGTTCTGTAAATCGTGCTGTTGCAGTCGCGAGGTAGTGTTCGCCGACGACTCGCGGACACTGATTTGTTAACTATTTTCCATCGGGAACTGAAACACCTGCCGCCGGAGGTATCGACTGCATTCTCCCTGGTTCCGGGTAAATGGCCGGGGCCTCAACGCGGGCGCTACCCTGATGCAATTTCTTGTATTCCTCAACCACTTTATTCCAGTCTGCGAGGGGTACCTTGACCCGAAGCTCTGGAGGACCGATGAATAAGAACCAAGAATAACCTTGGCCCCTGCCCCCAGTGTCCATCACACCGAATCCGCCATGAGTGTCACCGGCCATTATGTAGTCAGGAGGAACTGGTTGAAGCGCCGTTGTTCCATTCGGAAGAGAAACGCGGTAGTAGAACTCGTCCTTTGCTTTGTAGTCCTCTACGCGGATATCCGATGTTCGAGAAATTCCGGACTCGGGGACTTCAATCAGGTATCCATGATCTCTTCTTGGCAACGGCGATGCTTGTGGATCGTTAAACACAACTTGGACCCAGCCGATATACCTGTCTGGGAGCGCAAATGTATAGTGAGGATGTTTGTTGCTCGCCGCTGACGGATGCAACGAGCCTATGAGGATCATCATCAGAATGATGCTGTTCTTCCATATCGGTAAAACCTGGGGACAGACGGGACGTTCCCCAATCCCAAGCAGATGCGAATAATCACTATGGCTCAAAGACAATCTCGCCCTGCCTCTCGTCGTTAATCTGCTTTGCAGGCCGGCCACCCTTTCGCGGAGTCAGGGCACGCTTGGTTGCCTTCTCCAATTCATGCACAAACTCCTCGGTCCCCAAGGGGCGCCCGGTATGAGTCGATTGCCTCACAGCCATAATCTCCGACTCGCTTTCCCCCGCCTTAAGATACTCCCTCCAGCTCGAAATGCTCCATCGCTCTGTCCATTCCTTCATCGACATCCAATCTTCTGCCTCTTTCGTTCCGCAGTGTACCGCGGCGCTCGACCAGTTCCAGCCTTCCGCCTCCGCAACCAATCCCGCCCGCACCGGATTCAATTCCGTATAGCGCAGTGCTTCCCACAGGTGCTTCTGATCCAGCGGGCAGGAATAATATCTTCCCTGCCACACGTGTCCGCTCGAATGATACTTCCCATTCCAGTAAGCTGCGTACCTTCCGTGGGTATGCTTGAGCGCTTTCGCAAGAGCGTCGATGCGGCGAGGAACCATCACCAGATGTACATGGTTCGACATCGCGCAGTAGCCGATCAAAGACGCATGGTGCTCCTCAATGTTTTCCCGCAGCAGGTCCAGGTACACTTCCCGATCTGTGTCGCTGTTCAGGATGAACTGCCGCGCATTTCCACGCTGCGTCACGTGGTGCGCAACATTTACGGCGACTACCCGCGCGAATCGTGCCATGTCTTTCAGCTCACTGGGTCAAGTTTCCATCGAAGACGCATTTGCATCGGCCGAAACAAACGTACCGACAGCATTCGCCCGAAAGAGCGCAACGGCCCACCGATCCATACTTAGCTGGAGATTTAAAAGAAGATTTGGTCGGGGAGAGAGGATTCGAACCTCCGACCCCCTGGTCCCGAACCAGGTGCTCTACCAGGCTGAGCCACTCCCCGACGCTCTCCTATTTTATCGCATTTCGCTAGAGAATGTACCGCGACAAATCGTGGTCCTTCACGATCGAAGCCACCATCTGCTTGACGTACTCGTCGTCGATCAGGAAGACCTTCTCCGGGCCGGAAGCCGTCATTCGTTCCTGGTACGGCAATGGTGTACTGGCCTCGTTCTTGATCGTTGCAGAAAGGGCCCCTGCGGCACTTTCGTCTGGCACGTGACGGGCCACATCGGGCGCCAGAAAACTCACATCCTCGAGGACCCGCTCCATAATGGTATGCAGACGCCGTGCGCCGATGTTCTCGGTGGTCTCATTCACCTTGAATGCGAATTCGGCCATCTCGCGCAACGCTTCCGGTGCGAATTCCAGCCGTACTCCCTCGGTTTCAAGCAGCGCCGAATATTGCTTGGTGAGCGAAGCCTTGGGCTCGGTGAGGATGCGCAGAAAATCGTCGACGGTAAGCGATTGCAGCTCGACACGAATGGGAAATCGGCCTTGCAGTTCGGGAATCAGATCGCTGGGCTTCGATACATGGAAGGCGCCGGCGGCGATGAAAAGAATGTGGTCTGTGCGCACCATTCCGTAGCGCGTATTGACGGTCGTGCCTTCGACGATGGGCAGAATGTCGCGCTGCACGCCCTCGCGCGAGACGTCCGGTCCGTGTCCGCTTTCTCGCCCGGCAATCTTGTCGATCTCGTCCAAAAAGATGATCCCGTTCGATTCCACGCGCTCTAATGCCGCTCGATTCACCGCATCCATGTCAATCAGCCGGCCCTCTTCTTCCTGCACCAGATAATCGAAGGCATCGGTAACCTTCATCTTTCTCTTCTTTGTGCCGCCCCCGAAGATATTCGGCAGCATATCCTTCAGGTTCATCTCCATATCCTCGAGGTTCTGGTTGGAGATGATGCCAAACTGCGGCGAATTGCGTTCGCGGACGTCCAGCTCGACCATGCGGTCATCGAGTTTGCCTTCGCGAAATTGCTGGCGAAGCTTTTCCCGCGAGCGCTGGTGGCTTTCGGTGCCAGGCAGAGTGAGCTGGCCCTCCTGGGCGTGGGGCGCGGCAGGCGGTGGAGGCAAAAGCACGTCGAGCAATCGCTCTTCGGCGTTCATCTCGGCCCTGTCTTCCACTTCCTCCAGGCGCTCTTCGCGAACCATGTCAATGGCGATTTCGACCAGGTCGCGGATCATCGATTCGACATCGCGGCCCACATAGCCCACCTCGGTAAACTTTGAAGCCTCGACTTTCAGGAACGGCGAGTTGGTCAGCTTGGCCAGCCGCCGCGCGATCTCGGTCTTGCCCACGCCGGTAGGGCCGATCATGATGATGTTCTTGGGCATGATGTCATCGGCCAGGTCGGGCGGCAACTTTTGCCGCCGCTGCCGATTCCTGAGAGCAATGGCCACGGCGCGCTTGGCGGCACGCTGGCCGACGACGTGCTTGTCGAGTTCCGCAACGATCTCGCGCGGCGTCAACTCGTCGAGTGCGAGTTCCTGTTCTTCGGCGGATGCGGGAAGATAGATGGCCATGGACGAATGTCAGCGAAGACCCTCCGCTAACTCTTGAGCTCCTCGACTGTGACGTGATCGTTGGTGTAGATGCAGATTTCGCCGGCGATCTTCATGGCTTTTTCGGCGATTTCGCGGGCGCTTAAATCCGTGTTGTCCATCAGGGCGCGGGCGGCGGCGGTGGCGTAGCTGCCTCCGGAGCCGATGGCCGCCAACGGCTCATCGGGGTCGATCACGTCGCCTGAGCCGGAGATGAGAAATGTTTGCGCCTTGTCCGCAACCAGGAGCAAGGCCTCCAGATTGCGCAGCATCTTGTCGGTGCGCCAATCTTTTGCCAACTCCACAGCAGCGCGGTTCAGATTGCCTGCGTGCTGTTCGAGCTTGGTCTCAAAGCGCGCGAAAAGATTGAAAGCGTCGGCCGTGGAACCGGCAAATCCGGCCAGAATCTTGTCCTGGAAGAGGCGGCGAATCTTCTTGGCCGAGTGCTTCAGCACATGGTCGCCGAATGTCACCTGACCGTCGGCGGCCATCACGACCTGGCCGTTGCGCCGCACGCAGATAACCGTCGTGGACCGGAATTTGGAACGTTCTTTCATTCACTTCCTTCGTTCAAGACCTGCAGCAAACCGGGGAAAGACTCATCGCGAAAGGCAGAATACCGCCCTTGATGCAACCTAGAGTATAGGTCATTTTCGCGGGCCAAGAGGCGTGACTCGGGGCTGAGGCCAGGGCAATTGCATGAAGGAAATTCATTGACTCCAATGGTTCCGATCCGCCCGCGCCGTAGGCGCAATGTTCGTTAGCCCAGCGTTTCAACGCTGGGAAAGCTGACCAAAATAGGTCCCGCAGCCCCGTAGGGGCGGCGCAAGGGGCAAGTGCGGCCAGGGCTGCCCGTTCTGCAATTCCCCTGGAGCTGAGGCCCGGCCGCCCGATGATTAGCTTGCGGTACGAAGTGGATTTCGCCTGCGGTATCCTCAAAGTGGGGCTTTCTTGATCGAGTCCCTTCCTGAGATGATCCTGCTGCGCAACACAGATGATTGGGAGATTGCCGCCGGGCTCGCCGCCACCGTCGTGGTCGCAGCGTCCGCCGTTTGGCTGGTGCTGCGCAAGCGCCCTACTCCTGATGAAATCGAGCGCGCGCGGCGGCTGTTCCTTGTGCAATCAGGGCGGCTGGTCGACGGCATGCTCCTCGACATCTATGACGTGGAAGCGAAAGACGGGCGGACGCTGACCATGCTCCTGTTTAACTACCGCATCGGCGGCGTCAATTACGAATGTTCGCAGGACATCACCGCGATGCGCGAGGTGGTCAACGCGGCCGAGGTGAGAGCCGGATTTCCCTGCACGGTACGCTATCAGCCCGGCAATCCGCAGAACAGCATCGTTGTGGGGGAAGGCTGGACTGGGCTCCGCGAACGGCTTCCGCAACTGCCTTCATTCGAAAATCCTGAGCCTCTGGATTTGAGCCACCTGCGGCCCGGAAAAGGCTAGAACCGCGCGTTGGCGCGCGACGCCGAGCCCCGGTTAAACTCCGGTTAAACTATAGCCATGCATGTTCACGCAGCGCCAGCGGGCAAGGGAGCGACCCGGACAACGCTGGTCCTGCGCATCTCGATGGTGGCCACACTGGCGTATGTCGTGGTCACATTTGTCGCTGGGCTGCGTGCTCATTCACTCGCGCTGCTTTCCGAATCCGGCCATAACGTATCGGATTTCCTGGCCCTCCTGCTCAGCTTTGTGGCCGTCTACTTCCAGTCGCGGCCGGCAGATCACACCAAAACCTTCGGGTACCAGCGTGCCGGCGTCATCGCCGCGTTCATCAATGCGGCCACGCTCATCGCCATCTCGTTACTGATCGCTTTGGAGGCAGTGCATCGGCTTAGCTCGCCGGTGACGGTCGAACCCAAGGTCATGATGATTGTGGCTGCGGCCGGCGTGGTCATGAACGGCGTCATTGCCGCCCTGCTGTGGGGCGTGGCCCGCGATGTGAATCTTCGCAGCGCCTTTCTGCACATGGCGGGCGACACTCTCTCAACAGCCGCAGTCATCGCCGGCGGCGTCGGCATTCTATTCACCGGCCGGAATTGGATCGACCCCGTTCTGTCGCTGCTGATTGCCGCATTCATCTTCTGGTCGAGCATTGGGATTGTGCGCGAGACTCTGAACATCCTGCTCGAAGGCACGCCCCGCGGGCTCTCGCTCAACCAGATTCGCTCCGTCATGGAAGCGGTTGAGGGTGTAGTCAATGTTCACGATCTGCACGTTTGGTGCCTGGGGTCATACACGCGCGCCCTCTCCTGCCACGTGACGATTGCCGACATTCCTCCGTCAGAGAGCGTATGCATTCTGGCCAACCTCAAAGACGTTCTTCACGGCCAATTCGAGATCGGCCACACGACGATCCAATTCGAACATATTGGCTGCGAGGCCCTCGAAGGTTGTGTCACGCCTCCCGAGGAGATGGCCGGCAGCCACGTCCATCATCACGGTCACGCGCATTGAATGTTTCATGGATTGAGCTGGCTCCTGATGCGTCTCCGATCCAGCCAATGGAGGCCCAGTGGAGAATTGTCCGTTGATTTCCCGCCCCGTGCTTCGCGCGGCCTTGTGCCTGACCCTCATTTCATTGCCGTACGCTTCGCCGTGCGCGCTAGCTCAATCCGCGCAACCATCCGCCGCGCCAAAACTCCAGGCGCTCGCGGGCGAATACGCGGATCCCGTCGAGGGAGGTGAAGGCTACAGCTTTTTCGTTCAGGATGGCCGCCTCACCATCGAATCTCCTCGCGTGGCTCCGTCCGAGCTCGTTCCGGTTTCCGGAAATGTCTTCAATATCCCGGCATTCGACACGACCGTTACCTTTGCCCTCGATTCGTCCGGCCACGCGATTTCCGTTACTGTCTCGAATGCGCCCGGAACCACCTACGTCCGAACCGGCCCGCCGGTCCGTCACGTCTTTCACGATTATGTGCGCAGCGAAGCAATGATTCCCATGCGCGATGGGGTCAAGCTTCATGCAGTGATTCTGAAGCCTGCAGACATCACCGCGCCTCTCCCGATCCTGATGCAGCGCACGCCATACGGCGTGGATGGAACCAGCCGCGCGTCGTTCTTCGCCCAGCGCCCTGAGCTGGCGCGCGACGGCTACATCTATGTCGCCGAAGACATTCGCGGACGATACAAGAGCGAGGGCAACTTCGTGATGATGCGCCCGCTCGCTGATCACCAAAATCGGAACGCAACAGACGAGAGCACCGACACCTACGACACGGTCGAGTGGCTCATCAAGAACGTCGCTGGCAACAACGGACGGGTCGGAGTGGTGGGAACCAGTTATCCGGGCTTCCTGGCCATGATGGCGGGCATCGACCCGCATCCCGCGGTGAAAGCGATTTCGCCGCAAGCGCCGATGATCGATGTGTGGATCGGCGACGACTTCTTTCACAACGGCGCATTTCGCCAGAGCTATGGATACGATTATGTGCTGGGTCTTGAATCCACAAAGACCGAAACCGAGGTCAGCTACGGGAACGGCGCGAATAGCGACGCGAATATAGACGGCTTCGACTACTTTCTCCGTCGCGGCAGCTTTGCCCAGGATGTCAAGCAGTCTGGATCCAGGATGCTTCCAACCTGGAAGCTCTTCCTCGACCACCCGGCTTACGACTCGGCTTGGTCCTCGCGCGCCGTGGAGTACGCGCTCGATTTGGTCACCATACCCACGCTCACCGTCGGCGGCTACTACGACCAGGAAGACATGTTTGGGCCGCAGGAGGAATACGCAAAGCTCGAGCCGCACGACACAAAGCAGGAGAATTTTCTCGTTCTCGGGCCGTGGCGGCACGGTTATTGGTCATCGTCTTCGCAGCACTTGGGCAACCTGCGCTACGGTGAACCGATCGGCACCGAGTTTCGCACGCAAATCGAGGCGAAATTCTTCGCGCACTACCTGAAAGACGAGCCGGGCTTTGATCTCGACGACACGGCAAGCTTCCAGACCGGCTCGAACACATGGAAGTATTACTCGCACTTTCCTCCCAACGAGTCGCGACCGACTGCCCTCCACCTCGACGGTTCGGGGGCGCTGAGCTGGAATGCGTCGGCGTCGGACGCGGGTGCGCTGGCTACGACGTCGTACTTCAGCGATCCCTCCAATCCCGTTCCATACAGGCACCGGCCCATCCAGCCGACCTACGGCAGCGGCTCCGAGTGGTACAACTGGCTCACCGAGGACCAGCGATTTGTGACGGACCGCAAAGACGTCGCCGTGTGGAAGCTGCCGGTACTCACGAAAGATCTGACGATCACCGGCGAAGTTGTGGCGGACGTTTTTGCCTCGACCACGGGTACAGACAACGACCTCGTCGTGAAGCTGATCGATGAGTATCCTGACGACAATACGGACGCAACCATGCGCGGCTACCAACTGCTGACCAACGCCGAGATCTTTCGCGGCCGGTATCTGGCCGGGTACGACAAACCGTCAGCCCTCGCGCCCGGATCGATCCACGAGTACAAGTTCAGCCTGCACGACGTGGACCATGTGTTCAAGGCAGGGCACACGGTCATGGTTGAGATCCAGAGCACGTGGTTCCCGCTCTACGATCGCAACCCGCAAACGTTTGTGCGGAACATCATGAAAGCCAAACCGGGCGACTTCAAACCCGCCACGATCACAATCTATTCCGGACCGGGACACGATTCGGCGATCGAGGTTCCGGTGATGGGCGCGCCGTAACGACGTGTGCGCTGCTGCATGCGATGCAAACATGGCAGCACCCGCCCCTCGCCACCTATAATCGCAGCAGGAACGAATCCGGCCCCAACTTTCCCTATAAGGCGAGGAAAAACTTGGCACGCGAGCTTTATACGGCGCGACTTGCGCGCAAAGACTGCATCTCTGAGGTTGCACAGTGCTATCACTTCCTTTTTGAAGTTGAGGGTCGTGACAGCTTCGAGTACCAACCCGGCCAGTTCGTTTCAGCCGTGGCGCCGGACGAAAACGGCAAGCAGCAAACGCGCGCATACTCCATTGCGTCGGCAGCCAGCGGAAACAAGTTTGAGCTGTGCGTGAATCGCGTTGAGAACGGGTTCTTCTCCAATCACCTAGCCGATCTGCCCGACCTGCCCGTGGGAAGCACGATTCAGATTCATGGGCCACACGGCCACTTCGTATTGCAGGAGCCGATCACTGACTCGATCTTTGTGGCCACCGGCACTGGCGTTGCACCGATGCGCGCTTACCTCGAGTGGCTGTTCCCGGCTAACGGCGCAGACCGCAGCCAGGGCAAGGACATCTGGCTGGTTTACGGTACGCGCTATGAAACCGACATCTACTACAAGGAAGAATTCGAGGCGCTGGCCAATCGCGTCCCCAACTTCCACTACCTGCCCACGCTGAGCCGCGCCGACGATACCTGGACCGGCCTCCGCGGCCACGTGCAGGTGCACGTTGCGACGATCATCGAAGAGCGCGCCAAACGGCAGGGCCGAACGCTACCTGCCCCGCCCGTCGATCCCGCGATTCCGGCGGCTAACCTGAATTTCGACATCTACTGCTACATCTGCGGGCTCAACTTCATGGTCTCCGGCGTCCGCGAGCTGCTGGATGGCTACGGCTGGCACAAGAAGCAGGTTGTCTTCGAGCGCTACGACTGAACGAACCGGGATCAGGGGGCAGGTTTCAGGTTTCAGCGCGCCGCGAACGATCGCAACGCATCCTCGTTCCGTATTTCAGAGACGGACTCTAAAGATTGAACAGCTCTCGCAGCCGCTTGGTTTGCGCGCGGCTCACAGGGATTTCGGTCTGCTGCTTGTCGTTCATTCTCAGCTGGTAGCTCGACTTGAACCAGGGCATGACCTCGCGGATCTGGTCGATATTGACCACGAAACCGCGGTGGGCGCGCCAGAAGCGCGAAGAATCGAGGAGTTCGAGCAGTTCCTCGAGAGTGCGGCATTTGGATTGGCCCTCGAAGACGCGAGTGACGATGCGAATGACGCCCTCGTCAATGGCGGCGAAGCAGATGTCGGCCTGATCGACGAGCAGCAGGCGGCTCTGCGCCTGCACGATGAGCTTGGCGGGAGCACGGCCCTGTTCGCCGTTTTGAGGCCGATTGAGCAAGCGCAGAAGTTGATCGATTTGCGATTCGATGCCGGATTCGGGCGTGCCGCTCGCGGCCGGGCTGCCGGCCGCAATGCGCGCCTTGGCACGTTCCACAGCTTCTGAGACGCGGGCCAGGTCGAATGGCTTCAGCAGGTAGTCGACGGCGTTCACATTGAAGGCGCGAACGGCGTACTGGTCGTAGGCGGTGGCGAAGACAAATTGAGGCAGGGGCGTCACGTCTTTTTCCCCGCCCGCTTTTGCGGATTGGGCGCGGTTGCGGTCCACGAGCCGCTGAATCACCGCGAAGCCGTCCTGGCCGGGCATCTGCACATCGAGAAAGACGAGGTCGGGATGATGTTCGTCGATCAGTTCCACAGCCTCAATGCCGTTCGATCCCTGCGCAACCACATCCACGTCGCCCACCGAATCAAGCAGGTACTTGAGCTCGTCGCGGGCCAGTTGTTCGTCGTCGATAATGAGCGCGGAAATGGACATGGGAACCGGAGACTTGATTGTAGGAAGCGCAGCAGGCGGGGTCAATGCGGAGGAAGGTACTCGGCGAAGTCACCCTTCAGCGATCAGCCGTCAGCCCTCCGTTACTCGCTCAAGACGCGCAGCCGTGCGGGGGTTTGGTCGCTGGCCAGATCGTGGCCGCAGTTGGTGCAGAACAGATCCGTAGGCCGGACGGTGCGGAAGCAGGTGCCGCAGTTGGCCGAGAGATGGTAGTTGCACTGGGGGCAGAAGTGAAAATCGCCCTGGACATGCGTGCTGCACGAGGGGCAGCGGGACACCTGGGGCTGGCGCAGGAGAAAGTAGAGCACGGCGCCGATGCCCGCCGGCATCACGAAGCAGATGAGCATCCAGAAGCGCGTGCTCATGGCGCGGCGCGGCGCGTCTTTGCTGATGTAGCCCACCATCAGGAAGTAGAGAGAAGCGACGACTCCCCAGGAAATGTTGAAGTAGATGCGCAGGCCGAGCGGCTGCGGCGGATGATGGCGCTGCTCGGGGGCGACAATCCAGAAGTAGTATTCGATCAGAACAAATGCCAGGCTGGCGGCGACGATCGACCAGATCGGAATGAGCCGCTCTTCTTCGTTGAATCGGATAGGCTTTTGGTCCGGCATGGGCCGTTACTCCCCGCGAAAGTGGTTCAGAGACAGGTTCGCCTCTCTTTCAATGGACGGAGGAGAGGCGCGAGAAGTTGCCGCCGGAGGCGAATTCGGCACAAAAAATTGGAGTAACTTTAGTGGGACTTATTCCTTGCTGCGCGACCAGCCGGCAAAGAGAAACGCGGCCAGAATGGCGGGGCAAAGGATGCACGCCCAGAGGCTGGTTTGGGTGGCAATGTCGCTGATATGCTCGCCGCCAATCAGGTCGTCGGCAACGCGCCAAGCTAGGGGACCGAAGGCGAGGAGGGCGAGCAAAAGGGTCGCCAGGACCAGGGAGCGTGTACGGCGGCGGCCGGCCTGCTGATCCTGGATAACGCCAAGCGAGGCCATGACGACGCGCCGGGTGCTTTCAGCAACCGCGCGATCACGGCCGGCTTGTTTGCCGGTGAGGGCGGAGAGCAGATCGCGATCGGCATCGGTGCTCGCACCGGGACCCCCATTGGCGCCCGAAGCCGGATTGGCGGCAGAGTTGCCGGCCAGTTCAACTGCTCTCACACAGCCTCCTGAAAGCGCGCTGCCGCAAAGCCGAGCCGGGGCTTGATCATGGCCAGGCCGCGATACAGGCGCGACTTGACGGTGGAAAGCGGGGCGCGAGTAACCTTGGCGATCTCCTCAAGCGAGAGCTCCTCGTGGAAGCGAAGCACGAGCACCTCGCGGTGAAGCGTATCGAGCTCGAGCAACGCGGCGGCGATCTTCTCCCGGTCTTCGAGGTTCGAGACGCGATCGAAGGGAGTGGGATCGCCGGCAACGACTTCGAACGTCATCGAGCGGTCGTCTTCAGTCACGCCGTCGATGAGCTCGTCGAGCGAGTTCATGGTGCGCTTGCGGCGATAGTCGATCACCAGGTTGCGGGCGATGGTGAAGAGCCAGGTTTCAAATCGCGCGCGGCCGTCGAATTGGTCACCGCGAACGAGGACGCGCATCCAGACTTCCTGAAAGAGATCCTCGGCAGTATCGCGATTGCCGGTGAGGAAGAGCAGGTAACGCATGAGACGGTGCTGATAGCGAACGATGAGTTCTTCCAGCAGGCCGGCTTTCTGGCGTTTGAGGCCAGCAGAGACGGCAAGACTTTCTTGCCGCGCTGAATCGTCGGCTACCAAGGCAGATGCTTTAGGGAAGAGTGTCCGAACCGAAGCAAGTGTCATCTGAGTCAATTAGACGATAAAACCAGTGGTGAAGACCAGTTGAATCTGGTGTCCCTCGGCCTACCGTCCTCCCTCCTGTTGCATGTTCAAACACTTACCGCCGCAAAAGTTGTGATGATTCGAGGGCTTGTGACTGCAAAGACGCGAGCGGGGCGGCTCTGCTGTCGTAATTGCCGAGGAATCAGCGAATAAGCCTGCTCAACCTCTTGGAGGATTACTCGTCGCCGGCGTCGTTGCGCCGTCTCCGACTCGCAGCTTTCAGCGCAGCTTCGATGGCTTTCACGGCGCGGCGTTCGCGGGCTTCCGGGGTCTCGTAATAAAAGATTCCGAGCAGGTGGTTCTGGCGCTGGCCGGGAGTCAGGGCCAACCAGGCGTCGCGGGCCCCGGGATGCCGCTGGAAGGCGGCGCGAAGGACGGGAGGCGGTTCGTGCTCGCCTTCGAGGGCCTGCAGAAAGAGCTCGGCGATCTTCTCGGCGCGCTTGACGCGGGCGGCAGGGGTTTTGGGCTGGTCGGCAAACTTGCCAAACTCGCGGCGTCTGGATGGGCTCATCGAGTCGAACTGCCGGCGGAGCTGGCGATCGGCGTTAAGGGCACGAGTGAGCTCGGGCGGAATCAGCACTGGCCGCTCGGTGAGGTCGGGCTCAAGCCAGATTCGGACGCGCGAGCCGAGACGTGCGCCTGCTGCGAATTGCATCTTCTTGTTGACCAGCAAAAAATGTCCGCCACGGCGACGATCGGGGAAGAGCGAGGTGCGGAAGGCGAAGCCCACAATCTCACCTCGCACGCGACGGCCATTGCGCACCGGCCAGGCCTTGGCGATGTCGAAAGGGACGCGGGCAATAACCCATTTGAGCGCCGTGCCGTCTGGCTCGAGGAGTGCGGCGAAAGACTTGCGCGATGATGCGGAACGAAACGGCATGGGTCGGTTTCAGAGCGCGATCGGTGTCGCGCTTGAAAGCGATTCTAGATGAGCGGGGTCAGGATTGGATGGCGCGTTTTCGGCCGTGGCGGAGGGAACCGAGGGCGCGGAAGACGAGACGGATGAGCAGAAGCGTGATGAGGATGAAGATGAACGCGATGGCCGCGGCAATGTAAGGCTTCCAGGTGGAGAGCCACGTGAGGAAGATGGCGAGGCCATCCTCACCAAGGCTTAGCCCGATGTTGGAGAAGGGTTCGGGCGTGGGGGTGACCGCGGCGCGAACGGCGGTTTTGCCTCCGTGCGCAATAAAAGCGATCGCCCCGCCGGCCAAAGTGGCGGCCAACTGCTCGCCAGGAGTGAGGCCGGCTGTGGCCTGAAACGCAAGGAGCGCGGCGACGGGGACGCGAATGAAAGTGTGGAGCGCATTCCAGACAAGGTCGAGGGCGGGAATCTTGTCGATGAAAAAATTGATGCCGAAGAGGACGAGAGCGGCGGCAATGACGCCCCAGTTCGACAGCAGATGGAGTGATGGGGGCAGGTCGAGATAGCGTGTGTGCGCCAAAAGGCCGAGAGTGGCCACGGTGGCGTAGACATTGAGCCCGGCCGCGAAGCTGACGGCGATCATCAGGGCGACGAGTTCGTTGGGTGGCAGGGGCACGGGGACAGTATAGAGGCAAGGATCGGGGATGAGGAGCGGGGCAGGGCCTTATGATGGGCTGCGAGGAGGTCATGATAATGACGGATCGCAACGCGACGAGGGAAAACGAGGCTTGGCCGGCGCTGCCGCAGAGCGCGTGGAGCGACACCTGCGCCACGTTGCAACTGTGGTTGCAGATGATGGGCAAGGTAAGGATGGCGCTGACGCCGCCAATCAATCACTGCTGGAACGTGACGCTTTACCCGACGATCCGCGGGCTGACCACGATGCCGATGGCTCATGGGTCGCGCCTCGTCCAGATCGACTTCGATTTTGTGGCGCACGAACTGGTCATCGAGACCAGCGACGGCGGGCGTGAAGCCATTGCCCTCGCCCCGATGACGGTGGCTGAGTTTTATCGGCGGCTGATGACGGCGCTCGAGAGCCTGGACGCGCTGTGCAACATGTGGCCGGTGCCATGCGAGGTGGCGGAGCCGATTCCGTTCAAGAAAGACGACGTGCATCGGGCCTACGACCCGGTGTATGCGCAACGGTTCTGGCGGGTTCTGCTCCAGTCAACGCGGGTGATCACGATGTTTCGCGCGCGGTTCATCGGCAAGGTAAGCCCGATTCATTTGTTCTGGGGAGCGATGGATCTGGCATGCACGCGGTTTTCAGGGCGCACGGCGCCGGAGCATCCGAGCATGCCGGGGCTGCCGGATCGCGTGACGCGCGACGCGTATTCGCACGAGGTCAGCAGTTGCGGATTCTGGCCGGGCGCGCCGGGCCCGCCAGGCGCCGGTTTCATCGAGCCGTTTTTCTATAGCTACGCCTACCCCGAGCCGCCCGGCTACCGGGAGTATGCGATTGCGCCGGCGGAGGCGCGATTCGACAAAAACTTCGGCGAGTTCATTCTTCCCTATGAAGCGATGCGGCAATCCGCGAACCCCGACGATTCGCTGCTCCAGTTCTTGCAGAGCACGTATCAGGCGGCGGCGAACTGCGCGAAATGGGATCGAAAGGCGTTGGAAAGAAACACGGTGTAGAGAGTCGTCAATTGGCTGTAGAGCCCCGGGGCGCTGGTTTTTCACTTGCCGGCGCCCCGAGACTCGGACATTTCGCTTCTTCTGCGGCCAACGCGGTTCGGAAGATTGGCTCCGCAGAACCGCGGTAGCGAAGTTACGGTGTAAGCGTCCAGGTAAAGTCGGTTCCCGTGCATGTAAAATCCTGCGGGCCGAACGTCAGCACAGACCCATCCGTGAATACAGCTTTTGCGTACAGCACGGCCTTGCCCTCGGTGCTGGTCGGGTACAGGTCGCCCCAGGGCCCGACGGCTCCGGCAGCGTTGCCGTTGAAGTAGAAGGTGACGTAGTACCCGGTCTTGTTGTTGACGTGAATGTTGCACGTCCCATTCAGACCGCGAGTATTAAACCCGCCTTTGCTCACAGGCGCGGGGAACGACGAGTTCATCGAGTTCACCAGGCTGTCGCTGTGGATGTTCATGTCTTGAGAGCTCGAGGAGCCTTTTACGCCCTTTGTAGAGGTGCTCTCCGCAAAGGCAGGGATGGAAACCAGGGCCGTGAAACACAGGATCGCGGCCCAGACGATACGTTTGTTCATGGGAGTTGTCCTTTCTTTCCCGGCGCAGTGGTCTCACTGTCCGAGCGATGGGGAAGGCGTGAGACACACCCGATCCGGCAGCATCGGGTTTTTGCCGCGTTCACAACGACCTTCGACTGGTTGGAAATTGCCGACCTGACTCTGGAGACGGCATAGCTGGCCGTAAAGTTGGGTTCGCTCAAGAGAAATGCGGCCTTACCTGGGAAATAGGGAACGGGTTCGCTCCCGGTTCTGACCTGACCCGGCGCGAAACAGAGCATACGACTCCGTCGGCCGTGGACACCGAGCCGCTTGAAGAGACGGTCTTGCGTTCTCTTGAGCAAGGTCATTGCGGACCCATGTGAATCCTGGTTAGGGAAGTGGCCCCGGGGGAGAATGCAAGTCTATCGCAGTTGACGGGGAAGGGGAAGACAGAACCGTGCGAACAAACGACGGAGCGAGCAGCGCACCAAGACGCCAAGTCAGCGGGCCGGCAAGCGGCAGGGATACGGACCACCTCGCCCGTCGGCAGGCGCGCCCGCCCGCGCCTACTTCACGCCCTTGGCGGGATCCCACACACCCTCCTGTTTGCGAACGTAGAGGATCTGCCCAATGTGGTAGGCGTTGTGCGCTCCCACATGGGCAATCAGCGACGCATTCGCCGCCAGCTTCTCGTCGTCGGCAGCTGCAACGGCCTTTTCCCAGTCGGTCAGCACCTGGTCGAGCTTCTTCACCAGGTCGTCCCACTGCGCGGCGTTGAAATTGTCAAAGGTCTCGTTGTTGTTTCCATCAAAGGGCGCGGGCTTCTCGCCCTTGAACTGGGTCAGCGCGCGGTCGTCCCAATACCACAGGTGGTAGGCAAGCTGGCCAATGGAGTGGTTGCCCTTCCCCGGGCTCCATTTGGCCTGCTCGGCGGTCAGGCCTGCAACGGCCACGTTCGCCGGAACAAACCAGTCTTCCTGGTCGTGGGTTGTGTGCAGCTGCTCCAGCAGCACGCCACGCAGCGTTGTGGGACTTTTCGTGCTCTGGGCAAAAGCGGCGAAGGGCATCGCGAGAACCAGGGCGAAGGGAACGGCTAGAACTAGAAGGATAGCCAGTCGTCTCATGGGCGCAACCTCAGTTAACAGGATATGGGAAGCCTTCAGGTTGGATACTCGCGCCTCGGAAACGTCAACCGACTCGGCTGGAACTTCAACTCGCCGCATTCCACTCAGCACAGACATAGGTGCCCCATCCTGGCCTCGCTAGGGTGGGACCGCACAAACCCCAACCACCCTCAACCATGTCATCCCGAGCGAAGCGTTCTTCAGCGGAGCCGAGGGACCTGCTTTTGTCTTCCCATCCTCCACTCAGCACAAGAAACGGGTGCCCGATCCGGGCTTCGGCAGATGCTCCGGCTGCGCGACGCGCGGCGCAAGCAGGCGGTGAGCGTGCGCCTCGATCCGGAGGTGCTCGCTTGGCTGCGGTCGAAAGGCGAAGGCCACCTGACGCGGATCAACGATATCCTGGCGAATTTGATGGATGCGGAGCGGAAAGTTAGCAAGTCGCCGAGTTAGCGAGTCGGCAAGTCAGTGGGAGTGGAAGTGGGTTGGCGGGATGGGGAACGTCCTGTTATTGCTTGACATAACGGCCTAATGCGACCAGAGTGGATGTATTCCGTACGCTCGTAGGCGAGCATGTATCCCACAAACCCCGAGGCGAGAGCTTCGGGGTTTGTTTTTTTGAGGCTGCAAAGCGAAGAAGATGATTCTCATAATCGACCGGGACGGGATGGTTGACGGGCGCGCCCAGCGGTAATACGATATGTATATACAAATGCGGTATGAGTGGGACGAACGAAAGAACCGCGAGAACCAACGCAAGCACGGCGTCAGCTTCGAGCTGGCATCTCGGGTGTTTGATGATGAGCGCTGCCTTATCCGTTTCGACCGCGTGGATGACGCTGGCGAACAACGGTGGCACGCGCTAGGCGCGGCTAGCGCGGAGCCTGGGACCGTGCAGATTCTATTGGTGGCGCATGTCTACAGAGAGGAGGATCGCGATGGCAAAGAGATTGTCCGTATCATCTCAGCCCGAAGAGCTGGTAAGAATGACGTCAGAAGATATCAGAAACAGGAAGTGGAGTGAGGCTGAGAAGGAGGTCATTCGTCGAGCGGCTGCGAAGCAGGCGGCGGGAGACGATTCGGATATCGACTACTCCGATATTCCGCGGCTGACGGCGGCGCAATTGGCAAGCATGGTGCGGCTGCGCGACGTGCGGCGCAAGCAGGCGGTGAGCGTGCGCCTCGACCCGGAGGTGCTCGATTGGCTCAAGTCGAAAGGCGAAGGCCACCTGACGCGCATCAACGATATTCTGGCGAACCTGATGGAGGCCGAGCGGAAGGTGAGCAAGTCGGCGAGTTAGCGAGTCGGCAAGTCGGCGGGTCGGCCGGCGCGTTGGTAAGTTGGCGGTTGGGGGTGCCCCGTCGTTTTCCTGTGGACGGGATCGGCCCTTCGGGTGCCAAATGGTCCTATGGCAAAAGAAGATCGCCACACCAGCGAAGCTGACCTTGAAAACGGAGTGAGGCTCTTCCTGAGTCGGCTCGAGGAGATCGTCGAATCTGATCCTGAGGTAGCCGACATTCACGCCGCCTTTGAGGCCTATTGTCTGAAGCGGTACTCTCTTGGCAATTCGGCAACAAACCAGCGCGTTGGAGGCCCGCGGGACCTCGGGATTGATTTCTACTCCCAGAGAGACAAGGTCTACCAGATTGGACAGTGCAAGTTCCCCGAACGGGAATGGATTGAGGCAAATCCCGGCAGGGTTCGCTCGTTCGGGCCGCAGGCGTTGAGTGATGCGACGGACGCCCTTCGATATCTTTTTGGAAAATCGGACCTCAAGCCCAACGAGCGGGTAAGGCAGCTATATGGCTTGGTCGAGGGCGACAGGTCGGCCCCGGACTTTCATGTAACCTTCCTCGTTATCGTCTTTGGTCGGCTGAATGCGAGGGCTTCGGATGCATTCAAGGCCCTTGAGAGTGAGTACGCTTCTCGCCGGATAAAGCTTTCGCTGGCCGAGATAGACTCCCTTGTCGAGGAGCTCGTCGTTGGCGCCGACCGGGCGGGTGAACCGATCAAGTTCGACCTGCGGATTCGAAAAGGGGAGCTAATCAGGGCGTCGAACTACTGCTATTTCCTTGCGAATGCCGCCGACCTTTACGCCGCGTTTATGAAGTTTGGTTGGCGGCTGTTCGACCTCAACCTGCGGTATGAAATACAGAATTCGTCTATCAACGGCGAGATTGTCGAGTCGCTCGCGCATAGCAGGTCGCGAAGGCGGTTTCATCATTACAACAATGGGTTGATCGTCGTGGCAAAGACCTATTCGCTTCGTGACGAGGAAACAAAGGTCATTCTAGCGGAAGCTCAGATCGTAAATGGTCTGCAGACGGTCAAATCAATCTACAACGCGGTCGCGTCGAAGGAGGTTGAGCTCGGCGATCTTGATTCCGAGTGTGTTGTTCAGGTAAAGGTCATTCGGACGGACGAGGCGGATTTCGTCTCGGACCTTGTGAAGGCGACGAATAACCAAAACCCGATGGCCCCACGGAATCTGCGGTCCAACAACCGCGAGCAGAAGACGCTCAGGACCGGTTTTGACGCGCTCGCTCCGCGGTGGTTTTACCAGGTCAAGGAGGGCGAGTGGAAGTCTCTAACAAGCGAAAGCGCACGATTCTTCGAGCAGGTTGTCGGCCGTAGGCCAGCCGAATACAGGCCGGAGCCCACCAAGCAGTTTGCGCGCGTGATCGATAACCAGGATGCAGCGAAGGCTTGGCTGGCTTTCATCGGTATGGCGGATTTCGCTGGCGATCGCGTGACTCATTTCTTCAGCGACGATGCTGTTTACGAAGTTGCCTTTAAGAGCTGCCCAACGATCGAATACTGGAATGCTTTCGGGGAGAGCCTTGACTGGGACCATGGCAGGGCTGGAAAGCTCGGGTCCTCGCAGGGCTCTGCGTCCCAATACTTGCTTGCATACTTTGTTTCTCAGTACGTCAATCGGTTTATACCGTCGCCACAGAAGTATAGGGAGCTGGCGCTGAATGAAGGCGTCAAGTCGGGCCGCATTGCCAAGGCCAGTGGAAGCTTCATTACCCCTGAGCGAGACCAGGATGCGTTCTTGGCCGAAAATCGCACTTATCAGACTTGGCGGCTCATGGCGAATATGAAGGAGCTTCTTGCCGAGATCGTCGCGCAGGTGCTGGTTAGGAGGTACGGACCGCTTGATGGGGACGTTTCAGGTTCGTTACTGCGGAGTTTTGAGGCTGCCGATTTTGTTGTTGCCGGAGATGTTCGCGAGAGCGCTCAGGCGGCGGCCTCGGCGGCGGAGCTTGCTAAGACGCATGTGTTCGGGAGAATTCTCAGGATGCTGCACCACGTGTCTCAGCAGTTCTGGGAGGAGAAAAAACAGGCTCTTCTCTCCACTTCAAGATTGAGGACAATGCTCCTAAAGCGCGAGATAGCGGCGAGTCTAAAGGACCTTGTTTGGCAAACGAACGAGCGCATAGGACTGGACAAGGCATGGAAGCCGGAGGGCGTCAGTTTTCTTAAGTCGCTTCCTGCCCTTAAGAAGTCGGGCGAGTGACCCGGGCGTCTGATCGGCCCGCGCAGGGGCCTAGTTTGCCGCTATGTGCTTCAATAGAAGAGATGGGCATTCCCCGGAGGTCGACGGTGCGCGGGCGGGCTATTGCGGCCAAGCGGAAGGGGAACCGCGTGAACCGGGGACGGACGGAACGCTCCCCTGGTTTTTCCTGACGCTTGGGCCGCCTGGCCCATCCCAAAAACCGTGTCAAGCCCCCCTCCGCCCAAACAACCCCACCCGCGTCCCGCAAGTCGTTGATTCTCTGTCCTCCGGTCTCATATCTCTGTCTCACCAAGTTTGCCGATAATTAGCAGCTTTTGGCGCACAATGGTCTCATGATCAACCTGCAAATCGCGACCGCTTCGCCGCCACTACCTGTTCACCGGCCCGCGCCTTTTCTAACCACTAACCACTACCCACTAACCACTGCTTTTCTGCTGCATACTCAATCCATGATCGGTCCCAACCCAGGAACGGTGCTCACTGGAACATCGCCCTCGCTCCCGCTCTTTCTAACCACCAACCACTACCCACCAACCACTGTTCTTCTAACCACCAACCACTACTCACTAGCCACTGTTTCTCTAACCACTAACCACTACCCACTAACCACTGCTTTTGACCCACCCCCCCATCCCCCGGACCCCACCCCCCCCCATCAAATCCGACCCACCCCCCCATGCAGCAGACCCCACCCCCCCATCCTCCAGACCCCACCCCCCCATCCTCCAGACCCCACCCCCCCATGCCAGTGTGTGAAACTGTGAAACTGTGAAACTGTGGAGCCTTTAGAATCAACAACTTCTGTCCACAGTTTCACAGTTTCACAGTCTCGGTTTTGCATTTCTCGTTTTTGCCGCACATCGTCGCAATTTTGTGTTTTTTCGCGCTTGATTTCGAGCCCTCGCTCAACCTCGCTGCACGCGAGATTCCTTCGCGGATTCGCCCTCCGAAGCGCGATCGGCGCTGCAGCCACAAAGGTCCTTTGCGTGTGATTCAATAGTAAGGATGGGCATTCCCCGGAGATCGACAGTGCGCGGTCGCGCAATTGCTGCCAAACGCAAGGTGCGCGAGTACGCAATGGTTGCGCGGGCGCTGGCCGACACGTCGCATCCCGTCCTGGTACAGATTATTCCCACGCGCTTTTGCAACCTGAGCTGCGCCTACTGCAATGAATACGACAAGGTGAGCGAGCCCGTTCCCCTTGAAGAAATGGTCCGGCGCATCGACCATCTGGGACGGCTTGGCACAGCGATGATCGGCATCTCGGGCGGAGAGCCGCTGACGCACCCGCAACTGGACGACATTATTCGACGCATGAGAAAGACGGGCGCGATTGCGGGGATGATCACGAATGGATACTTGCTGACTCCTGAAAGAATTACCGGCTGAACCAGGCGGGCCTCGACCACATGCAGATCTCGATCGATAACCTGGCGCCGGACGAGGTGTCGAAAAAGAGCCTGAAGGTGCTGGACAAGAAGCTGGAGATGCTGGCCGAGTTTGCCGAGTTCCACGTGAACATTAATTCGGTGGTGGGCGGAGGAATTAAAAATCCAAACGACGCGCTGGAGATTGGGCGTCGGGCGCTGGGGCTGGGGTTCGAATCGACGATCGGGATTATCCACGACGGGGACGGGCAACTGAAGGCGCTGAAGCCGGACGAGGCGCGCGTGTACCACGAGATGAAGGACCGCAAGAAGACGAACTACGCGCAGTTCGACAAGTTCCAGGAAGCTATCGCGGAAGGCCGCGCGAACGACTGGCGGTGCCGGGCGGGGTCGCGGTACCTGTACATTTGCGAGGACGGGCTGGTGCACTACTGCTCGCAGCAGCGCGGGTATCCGGGAGTTCCGATTGCGGAGTACACAACGACCGACGTGAAGCGGGAGTTTACGACGGCCAAGAGCTGCGCGCCCAATTGCACGATCGGGTGCGTGCACAGGATTAGTTATATCGACCACTGGCGCGCGCCGCAGACGCGGATGGTTGCGCCGGGCGGGCAGGAGCTGGTGAAGATCCAGGGCAGTTGAAGCGGCCGTGGGCTAAGGGGCTCGGGACTACGAAACTAAGGGACTAGTGGATGGCGTTCGCGGATGCGGACGCCGTTTTTGTTTGTGGGGGCAACGCCTAGTGGCTAGTGGCCGCGAGACTCGACGAGGGCCTGGTCGATGAGCTGGAAGAGGCGGCCGCGGTCAACGACTTCAACGAAGGGCGGGGCGTGGGCGGCGTTGGTCACGATCCAGATGGTCGGGGTGTGCTCGATACCGATGCGCTGGCCGAGATCGCGGTCATCTTTGACTTGCTGCGAGAGATGGCCCATGGGATCGATGGCGAAGGGCAGTGCAACGCCGTGGTCGGAGGCAAATTTCTGGGTGAATTGCTGGAGCTCGTCTAGGGTCTCAATGGAGATCTGGTTGGCGAAGACCGCGTCTCGATAGTCGTTGCCGAGTGTCTTGCTTTTGGTGTCGAAGAAGCGGGCGTTGACGGCGGCCTGAAAGCTCCAGGTGTGCTGGGGGAGCGGGAAGTCGTGGCGGATCCAGGGGATGTTGTATTTGGCGGCGGCCTCTTTGAGGAGGGGGTTGGCGTTGGCGCAGTCGGGGCACTCGAGGTCTTCAAACTCGATGATGGCGACGCGTGCGCCGGCTGGCGGCTTGAGGGCCGAGGCGTCGTGGACTTGCGTGGTGGGCGGCGCGCCGAATTGGGCGTGGGCTGGGACGGCGAGCGAGGCGGCGGCGACCAGGGCAACGATGGCCAGCAAGGCAAGTGTCGAGACTGGGCCGGTGAAATTCCGGCGCGAGGTGGAACGGAGGCTGAGGAAACGAAGCATGGCGTTTGGACGGCTCCCTAAAGCCATTGTAACGGGACAGATGGGGAAAACAGGCTGGAAGGAGTAGGGAATAGGGACGGGAAACAGGGGCCCGGGGGCTATGGGTTGCGATCGCGCCGGTGGCGGGCCATCCATTGACGCCATTTGTAGTCGGCAAAGAACGAGGCGCCGACGACGAGTATGGCGACGATGATGAGGATGATTTTCATGTCCGCGTGAACGCGAGCATCGATTTTAGCGGCCGACGACGATGACGGTGAAGGTGCCGGGGATGACTGGGGGGCGCGGGCGCGGGTTCGCGGGAGTGGGATCGGGACGCGGGCCGAGGTCGGCAGTGATGAGATAGACGCGGTCGGTGGAGGAGTCGTAGGTCATGGTGCGCGCGCCGGCCTGGGTGGTGAGGCTCTCGATGGTGGGGTACCCGGGGGCGGCGCCGTCAATCACGGAGAGAATGCCGTCGCGACTGGGCACGAACGCGAGCGAGTGCGCGTCGCTGAAGCCAGCGGCATCGGGGCCGTCGCCGATGGAGGGGTTGGCCAGCAGCTTGCCGCTGGTGGAGTCGATGACGGAGGCCTTCTTGCCGTCGCAGGCGGGGAAGAGATGATGGCGGGCGACGTCGATGGCGAGACCGGATGGGGAATCGCAGCCGGCGGCCCAGGTGGCGGTGATGGTCTTGGAGCGAGCGTCGATGCGGACGATTTCGCTTTTGTCTTCGATGTTGTCGAAGACCGTACCCTGGCCATCGGTGACGGGGAACTCGGGCTTGCCCGGAAGCGGGATGGTGGCGACGACAGTGTTCGACGCCGGCGAGATGACAGAGACGTCGTGGGAGCGGCCATTGAAGGACCAGACGGTTTGCGTGACCGGCTCAAAGAGGATGTCGTCAGGGCCGGTTCCGGCGGGGATCGTCGCGGTGATGGCGAGGTTTGAGCGATCGAATGCAACTACTGCGTTGGCGCCGCCGTCTGTGATGTAGCCGAACTTGCCGGCGGTGTCGAGAGCGATGGAGTGGACGCCGTGGAGGTTAGGAATGACGCCGATGGATTTACCAGTGTTCGTGTCGACAACGTCGACTTCGGTGCCGTGGGCGATGTAGAGGCGATGCGCGCCGGGATCCGCGACCGGGTAGTCCCACCCCCCGTCGCCGCCGATTTTCCAATGGTCGACGACGCGGTAGGGCTGCTGCGGCGCCGCGGGCGAGGAGGCGGCCGGGGCTGACGGCTGCTGCGCGATCAGTGCTATTGGCGTGGCGATGATCGCCAGAAGGACGGCGGCGAACGTGGTTGCGATGAGGGAAAGACGTGGACGGGACATCGGGAGCTCCAGGAGGAATTTCGACGGGGCAAGGATAGCACGCGGGGGTTGAAGGCGGGGTCAAAGGTGGATGAACCCGGGAGGCGCGATGAACCAGGGCTCGAAGGAATCGAGGGCACGAATGAAAAAGCCGATGTGGAAGAGCACAGGTGCTATCTTGGACAGAATCAAGGTGAAGCGATGAGGCGAGAGATGGGCAATCGGGCGTTGATGAGGGGTGGTATTTTGGCGGCGTTGTGGATTGCGGCGACTGGAGCGTTCGCACAGGGGCCGGCGGAGAATCCGGCGGAGGCGTGCGCATTCAAGAATCAGGTGGCAGTAGCGACGGTTGGGCAGTATCAATTTTCCGCGCACAAGAGCGGCGACGGCGCGTGCCTGCAAGTGACGAACGCAGGCAAGGTCGTTTACAGCCAAAGTGTGGACAGCTTTGAGACCTACACGCTGGGGCAGCCGGACGATGCGCAGGACAATATTGCGGCGATTGCGAACGGGACCGACGTAACGGGGCGCGGGCAGCCGGACATGATCGTCTCTCTTTATACCGGCGGGGCGCATTGCTGCTCGATTCATTTTGTCTTTGAGTTGCAGCCGACATTCAAGTTGCTGGCCACTCTGAACGATTCCGACGATGACATGGCGCATTTTGAGCGACTCGCGGACGGGCACTACTACTATGCGACGGCGGACTGGACCTTTGGCTATTGGCCGACGTGCTTTGCGTGCTCGCCGTCGGAACTCGTGACGCTGCGCTGGACCGATGATGCCAAGGGCGGAGGGTTTCATTTGGCGATGGACAAGATGCAGACGCCAGCGCCGACGACCACGGAGTGGAACACCGAGCTGAGCGCGGCGCAGAAGGTGGTGGCGGCGGGCGATGCCGATTCCATCGGAACCACGATGTGGCAGACGGTTTTGAATTTGATTTATGGCGGGCAATCGGATCTGGCGTGGAAGTTTGTGGATGCACTGGGGCCGAAGGCGCAGCAGAGCCCATTGCCGGGGCTCGAGGGATTTCTGCGGCTTACTGAAAACTAGCCCGACTGGCCGGACCTTCAGCCGACGTTGAAGGATACTCCGGCCGCGTGCACCAATGTCCCGCAAAGCGCCGCAGTGGCGGCGAAACGATTCGTCGAGTCGACCTTTCCTCAGGGCCTAAAGGCCAATAAAATTCTCGTGCTTATGGCACCACTGAAGTCGTGCCCTGACACTTCATGCTTCGACGATGAAGTTGTTCCGCCAACCTCGGCGACTAGAATCCAAAAAATTAGGCAACTCCAAATTGACTCGCCACGGAGCGTGAAGCGTGTCCCCGATGCATTAGTCTCAAAGTTGCAAAACCATCACGCGTTGGGGAGCCCGCGATTGCGCATCGTTCTGTCGAACATTGGAACGTTTGGGGACATCAATCCACTGATTGCGATTGCGCTGGAACTGAAGCGGCGCGGACACACACCGGTGATGGCGCTGCCGAACGTCTACAGGCCGAAGATCGAGCCGCTTGGGTCTGGAGTTTCATGCGCTGCGGCCGGACATTGACCCAACAAAACTCCAAGCTCGTGGAGATGGTCTACGACGTGAAGAAGGGCACCGAGACGGGGCTGCGCGAGTTTCTGTATCCGGTGTTGCGGCAGACATATCAAGACCTGCTTGAAGCGGCGACAAAGCCTGCGCGCGCGGATCTGCTGCTGTTGGGCGAGCTGAATTACGCGGGCCCGATTGTGGCGGAGATAACGGGAATTCCGTGGGCGAGCTACGTGCTGGCGCCGTTTTCGTTTTTCTCGGCGTTCGATCCGCCGGTGCTGCCGCCTTTTCCGAAACTGGCGCGGGCCGACAAAGCGCCGGGGATGGGGCGCGCAATGAAACGGCTGGCGCGGTTTGTCACGCGCAAGTGGCCGGAGCCGGTGTACGAATTGCGGCGCGAATTGGGATTGCCGAAGGGCAAGAATCCAATCTTCGATGCGAAACACTCGCCGCACCTTGTGCTGGCGCTGTTTTCGCACGTGCTGGGCGTGGAGCAGAAGGATTGGCCGGATCACACGCTGATCACAGGATTCTGTTTTTACGATGCGGACGCGGGGAACGCAGCGCTGCCGGAGCATCTTGAAGCGTTCCTTGCGAAGGGCGAACCGCCGGTGGTGTTTACGCTTGGGTCGGCGGCGGTGCTGGCGGCGGGAGATTTCTATGATCAGTCGGCGAAGGCGGCGAAGAAACTGGGCCTGCGCGCAGTGCTGCTGATCGGGGCCGACGCGAGGAACCGGCCCAAAGAGGAGTTGCCGGATTCGATCTGCATTGCGGAGTACGCGCCGTACTCGAAGCTGTTCGGACGCGTGTCGCTGGCGGTGCACCAGGGTGGAGTGGGGACGACGGCGCAGTGTTTGCGGGCGGGGCGGCCGATGCTGATCATGCCCTACTCCCACGACCAGCCGGACAATGCGCGGCGTATGCGGAGGATGGGCGTGGCGCGGGTCATTCAACGATCGAGTTATAAACCTTGGCGCGTAGCGCGAAGAGTGCGGGCGATGCTGGCGGAGCCGGAGTTTGAAGCGCAGGCGCGCGCTGCTGCCGAGGAAGTGGCCCGCGAGGATGGCGTGAAGACGGCGTGCGATGCGCTGGAGGAACTGCAGCGAAAGGCAAAGACGTAGGGCCAGGAAGATTTTCACCCGGCTGTTGCTGGTGGTCGGCGCGAGGTTAACACGAACGGAAAACAAACTTTCGAGTCGTCTTCCGGCGGCTCGTTCAGGATGACAATTTGAGTTTGGCGGACTCTCTCGTCGCACTTACTGCGGTGCGGGAAGGTTGGCTGAGACTTCCGTCGGGGGGACGGCTGCGAGGTTCTCAGTTTCCGTAAGCAGCGGCGTTGGTAGCGGACGCTCAAGAGCAATCGCGAGAACTTCGTCCATGGTGTCGACGAAGCGGAGCTTCATGGCGTTCTTGATGTTGTCGGGCAGCTCGGAGAGATCCTTCTCGTTGGCGCGAGGCAGGATGGTCTCGAAGATTCCGGCGCGAAGAGCTGCGAGGAGTTTTTCCTTGAGGCCGCCGATGGCGAGCACTTTTCCGCGGAGCGTGATTTCGCCGGTCATGGCGATGTCGCGGCGTACGGGAATTTTTGCGAGCGCGCTCGCGAGGGCGGTGGCCATGGTGATGCCGGCGGAGGGGCCGTCTTTTGGGATTGCGCCTTCCGGCACGTGCAGGTGGATGTCGATGTTGCGATAGAACTCGCGCGAAAGGCCGAGGGCCTGCGCCTTGCTGCGGATGTAGGCGAGCGCGGCCTGCGCTGACTCCTGCATGACGTCGCCGAGCTGGCCGGTAATAGTGAGCTTGCCCTTGCCGTCGAGGACTTGCACTTCAGTGGTGAGGATGCTGCCGCCGACCTCGGTCCATGCGAGGCCGGTAACGAGCCCGACTTCGCTCTTTTCATGGACCTCTGAGTCGCGGAACCTGGCCACGCCGAGAAATTCCGCGATGTTCGCGGCGGTGATTTCTTCTTTGTGCTTGGCGTCGGCCTTGACCACCTTGCGGGCAACCTTGCGGCAGACGTTGCCGAGTTCGCGCTCAAGGTTGCGGACTCCGGCTTCGCGCGTATAGTAGCGGATGATTTCGAGGATGGCGTCGTCGCTGAAGACGATGTTCTTCTCGCTCAGGCCGGTCTGCTCGCGCTGCTTTTTGACGAGGTACTGGCGCGCGATTTCGAGCTTTTCCTGCTCGGTGTAACCCTGCAGCCGGAGAACCTCCATGCGGTCCTGGAGCGCGGCCGGAATGGTGTGCAGCACGTTGGCAGTGGCCACGAATAAGACCTGCGAGAGGTCGTAGTCGACGTCGAGGTAGTGGTCCTGGAAAGTGACGTTCTGCTCAGGGTCGAGAACTTCAAGCAGCGCAGAGGCCGGATCGCCGCGGAAGTCGGATGAGATTTTGTCGACTTCGTCGAGAAGGAAGACGGGATTCTTGGTGCCGGCACGCTTCATGTGCTGAATAATCTGGCCGGGCATGGCGCCGATGTAGGTGCGGCGATGGCCGCGAATTTCGGCTTCGTCGCGGACGCCGCCGAGCGATAGGCGCACGAATTTGCGGCCGGTGGCCTTGGCGATGGACATGCCGAGCGAAGTTTTGCCGACGCCGGGAGGGCCAACGAAGCAGAGAATTGATCCCTTGGGATTCTTGACCAACTGGCGGACAGCGAGGAATTCGAGGATGCGATCCTTGATCTTTTCGAGCCCGTAGTGATCGGTGTTGAGAACTTTTTCGGCGTAGTCGATGGAGCGGGTTTCTTTGGAGCGCTTCTTCCAGGGAACGGCGAGGAGCCAGTCGATGTAATTGCGGCTGACGGTGGACTCGGCCGACATGGGCGGCATGGCTTCAAGCTTCTTGAGCTCCTGCACGCACTTCTCGAGGACATCCTTGGGCATGCCTGCGGATTCAATCTTTTTGCGCAACTCGTCGAACTCGCTTTTTTCGCCGCGGCCCAGTTCCTTCTGGATGGCTTTGATTTTTTCGTTGAGGTAGTACTCTTTTTGCGCGCGCTCCATTTGGCGCTTGACGCGGGACTGGATGTTGCGATCGAGGTCGAGCTTTTCAATTTCGACGTCGAGGACGTCGGCGATGCGGGCCAGACGCGCTGCGGGATCGAAGATCGCGAGCAGTTCCTGCTTTTCTTCGATGCCGACCTGCAGGTTGGCTGCAATGGTGTCAGAAAGCTTGGCGGGCTCGTCCATGCGCACGCTGGCGATGATGGTTTCGTAATTGAGGGATTGCTGCAGCTTGACGTAACTCTCAAAGAGACTGGTGACACGCTGCATGAGTTGCTCGGCGGCCGGCGTCACCTCGAAGTCGTGCTTGCCAGTGCGCACGGTGGCGACGAAAAAGCCGTCGCGGTCAGTGACGTCGATGGACTTGGCGCGCTCGACACCCTCGACGAGGACTTTGATGTTGCCGTCGGGCATTTTGACGCTCTGCACGATGTTGCAGATGGAGCCGACCTGGTAGATGTCTTTGGCTTTTGGCTCGTCGATGGAGGCGTCGTGCTGCGTAGCGAGAAAGATCTTGCGATCGCCGCTGAGTGCCTCTTCGAGGGCACGCACACTGGACTCGCGGCCCACCACGAAGGGCGTCATCATATAGGGAAAGATGACCATATCGCGAATGGGCATCATGGGCAGCTTGCGCGGCTCGTTTTTGTCGCGGGTCACGGTCATCGGGGCACCTGGATAGTTTTGACTCCGGAGACCGGCATAAAGTAGCAGGCTGGCCGCGGTGTCATGTAGGGATTGTACAGCCAAAAGGGCGAAGGGCGAAGTTCCCCGAACATCGCAGAAGGAGTGCCGAAGGTAACGATGTTGTTCCTGGCACCTCAACCGGTTAAGGGGCCGCAATGACAGCTTTACGCGGGCTGAGCGATCAGCCGGACGACTCAATAAATAAGTTTAAGCGAGAACTGAATCTGGCGGGAGTTGCCTGCGGTTTTGCTGATTTGGCCGAAGCCGGAGCCGGAAATGATATTTGCCGGCAGCCCCATGTCGACAATGTTGAAGATATTAAAGAACTCGGCACGGAACTGGAGGTCAACCAGTTCCGCTCCGCTTTTTCGCGTGCCGAACGGCGTGTCCTTGATCGCCGCCAGATCGAAGTTGTAGAACGCAGGCCCGCGAAACGTATTGCGGCCGAGTGTGCCGAATCGCCCTTGATTCGGCCCCGTGCCTCCGCTGACGTGGATGGGAATGAAGAAGAAATCGGCAGCGTTGTTTGTGCCCTCGCCGAAGTAGTCTTCGCGAACTTTGCGTGTGGTGGAGAGATGCGGAGTGGTAATTTGATCGGGCCGGTCGACACCATTGGAACCCGCGCCGGTTTGTTGAATGCCGGAATAGACGGTGAAGGGCGAACCGGACGAAATGGAAGCGATGCTCAACACCTCCCAGCCGGATGTAATTCCGCTGCCCGCAACACGAAGCAGGGCCACGCGATCAAGATGAAGATTCTGCGCCGCGCTGAGGCCGAAGGAGGTGGTTGCGTCGAAAGTTGACGGGCCTTTTTCGGGGTGATAGTCGAAGGGATTCTGGGGCGATGAGCCAGCCGCGACAACGCCGCTGCTATCGTCAATTGACTTGCCCCAGGTGAAGCCGGCCTGAATGCCCGGCCCGACCTTTGCTACTGTTCCGGAGAGCGAAACTTGAAGAGCGTGATAGGCGGAGTGCGCTGTTGCCACGACGACGTTTTCCGTGCCGAAGCCGCCCGCGACATTGCCCGAGGCGTTGAACGTGGTGTAGCGTGCGAAGGCCGAAGTCGCGCCGGAGTATGCGTTGGGAAAACTGACGGCGGGAAGTTTTTCAGCGGCCGTACCGACGTAGGTGGCGTCGGCGGTGAGGCCTCCGAGTTTGCGCTCGAGGCCCAGCGTCCAGGTGTAGAGCGTGGCGTTGCCAAAGGATGGGTCAATGCCGCTGAGGGATAAATCGCTCACGGTGTCGCCGGGCGTGAGCGCGGCAAGTTCCTGTTCATAGCGGTTCACATCCATCACGGTGTTGCGAGGAACCTGTTTCGGATTGTCGTCAGGAAATATGTTTGTTCCAGAAGGCGTGTAGACGGGCGGAACCTCGGCAGGAGTGATCTGAAATCCGTAATGAATAGGCGCGGCGGAAGCGGAGAGCAGGCGCGGATATACGGCAAAGGGCGTGGAGCCGGTGAGGAAGTTGTCCTGCCAGATGTTGGGCGGGATGGTCATGATGGCTACGCCTGCGCGAGCCAGCAGCTTAGGCGTGGCTTGCCAGGAGATCTGAAGGCGCGGCTGCCACGCGTGCCAGCTCGTCTTGTAGCCGGGTTGCGGGTTGATGACATACTGCTGCGCACCGTTGACAGTGATCACCGTGGATGTGCGATGCGCCCGCTCGCCGATCGGCGTGTAGAGATCCCAGCGAATGCCGTAATCGACGGACAGGCGATCGGTGGCCTTGAACGTATCCTGCGCGAAGAAGCTGACATTGTTGCGGTTGATGGCCGCGGGACCAATGTGTGCGCCATTCGAGGAATACGGAGGGGCGATGCCCGCCGTGTAAGCGAAGGGGCTCCCGGAAAGAAAACCTGAGAGCGTGTCGGGCAGTGAATCACCCATGTGAATATCATGCGTGCCGCTCGCGGACGGAATAAATTCAGTGGCATAGGCTGCGCCGCCGCCATAATCGTATTCACCGTTGGGGCTCATGCCGAAATAGGTCGTATCGCGATTGAGGCGCGTTTCGCCTCCAGCTTTGAAAGAGTGGCGGCCCGGCGAGAAAGTGATGAGCTCGCGGCCCTGGAATAGATTGCCGTAAGCCTGTATGACCGCACCAGCCGCCGAGTTGAACGGCTCGAAGAGGCCATCGCCGAACTTGATCGCGGGGTCGGTGCGATTTGTTGTGGGAAATCCGGGCGTGGAGCGGGTGATGCTGAGAGAAGACACGAAAATCAGGCGGGACGAGGCGTTGCGCGTCCAAGTGCCGATGACGTTGCGCTGCCGGTCGATGTAGGTCGTGGCAAAGGACGGATCGATGGCCGTCTGGTCTGGATTCGTGGTGGGTCCAGTCAGGTTGTCAATATTGAACCGCGCCAGGAGCTGATCTTTAGCGCTCAAAGAGTGATCGAGGCGGAGGGAAAACTGATTGGCGTTGGTGGTAACGCTGGAGGGGGTTGCATAGGTGTGAGGGCCAAAGGAACCCGTCGAGTAGTTCGGTAAAGGATAGCGCTTGAGGACCGCGGCGATGCCCGAGTCGACGGGAACCTGCAGAGTGTCGCCGGGAAACGCAGTGGTGTCAAGCCCGGCGCGTTCATCCGGTGTGGGTACGGGCATGACCTGGGTGGTGCCGAGGATCTGGCGGAAGCCCTGGTATTGCGCGAAATAAAAGGTGCGCATTCGCCCGTCGTAGAGACGGGGGAGGAACACCGGGCCGCCGTTGGTGAATCCGAATTCGTTGCGTCGAAAGGGCGGAATGCGGCCAGGATAGACGGGAGTGGCGTGGTCAAAGTAATTGCGCGCGTCAAGGGCAGAGTTGCGCAGGAACTCAAAGAACGATCCGTGAAAACCGGCAGCGCCGGAGCGCGTGACGATGTTGGTGAAACCGGAAGCGCCGCGCCCGATCTCGGCGGGCATCCAGCCGGAACTGGACTGGATCTCTTCGACGGCATCGACGTTGAAGTTCGAGAAGGTTGATCCGCCCATCTCGGGATCGCTGATGTCGGCTCCATCCATGGCGAAGGTCGCCTCAACGCCGCGCTGGCCGTTGATGGCGAACTGCTGCGTGAAGTTTGTAGCGCCGTTGGCGTCGGTCATGGTGCCGGCCGCGAGGAGAAGCAACTGGCTGAAGTCGCGCTTGTTGAGCGGCAGCTCGCTGACGGCAGCGCTTGAGAGCTGCTCGCCGCCGGTGGCGCCGGTCTGCACGGGCGTTACGGCGACGGAAAGCTCGCCGTCGGCCGCAAGGATGAGGACGGCGAATGGGGCATTCAGCGCGATTGCAATCGGCGACGGATAGGCGATGGTGCGATCGCGAAGCTCAACAGCGAGTTTGTATTGGCCGGCGGGTACGCTTGCAAAGCGGAACGTGCCGTCGGCGGCGGTCGGCGCTTCGTATCTGATTCTGTCGCCCGTGAGGCGGATTTTGGCTGAGGAGATTGGAGAGCCGGCGGCATCGTGCAGTGCGCCCTGCCAGGCGAAGCCGGCGGCGGGCTGCTGAGCTTTCGATGGGATGAGGAAAACGAGAAATGCCGCGAGTGCGAATCGCTTCAGGCGGCTAGACCTGCGGAAGAGCGGCTCGGCGATCCGACAGCGCTCCTTTTCAGCGCGCGATTTGCGAGGTTCAGCCGAGCCGGCGAGCCCGCGCGCCAGATCATTCCCACAACTTTGGGGGATCATGGCGCAATGGTAGCAGATTCGGATTGGGGTGCGGTCCAACTTTCGGGCTGTGAAAGCGCGTGGGAGCGAAGGGTGGGGATGGTTCGTTGGGGGTATGGCGGAAGTCACACAGCGGCTTTGCCGATATGCTCTATGGGAGGAAGCCATGACAAGAAAAACGACGCGGGTGCGGGTCAGCCGGGAACTTGCGGACGAAGCGATGCGCGCGCTTGGGGTTCGGTCGAGAAGCGAAGCGGCTCGTATCGCGGTGATGATCATTCTTGGCCGAGATCAGCGCAAAGAATTGATGGGTCGAGCAGCAGAAGGCACGAAAACAGCGCAAGGCAGGGTGAAGAGCCGATGACGGTTCGAGTTCGTGCGATCCCAGGTCTCAGAACCGAGAACTGTGGCACCCGGCTGAGTGCAGCGACTCTGGAGCCGCTCTAACCGTGCAACGCCTTAAATGAGGCATTGAAATCAACCTGCTAAGGTGGTCAAATAAAGGCATGGGCACGACGCTGCGCAAGTACACGAGCTTTGACGAGATGAAGGCCGACGAGTATCGCTACTGGCAGAGCCGGCCCGTGCACGAGCGGATGGACGCGGTGGAAGAGATGATCCGCACGGCCTACGCGCTGAAAGGTTGGGAGATCGAGCCGGATGTACCAAGACTACAAAGACCTTTTGTCCGCCTTCAATGCCCATGGCGTTAGATACCTCATCGTGGGAGCGTACGCGGTCATCTTCCACGCTCAGCCACGCTTTACCAAGGACATAGATCTTTTCATTCAAGCCGACCCCACGAACGCGCAAGCGGCGTACACCGCGCTGGCCGCGTTTGGAGCGGCGCTTGAGGGCATTCGACCGGAAGAATTCGCCGAACGAGGCAGCTTTTTTCGTTTCGGGCGCGACCCGCACGGCTTCGACATCCTTCCTGAGATCCCGGGCGTCGATTTTGACGCGGCATGGGAGCGGCGCGTTGAGGGTGTGATCGACCCCGAGAGCGGCCTCAAGGCGTTTTTCATTTCCGCTCCCGATCTGATTGCATCGAAGCTGGCCGCGGGAAGGGCCCAGGACCTCGCGGATGCCGAGGCTGTTCGCAAGGCGGTTGATGCGCGCGGCTGATCACGTCGAACCGCGCGGACTTTGAGTTGATTCGGGAGTATCGGGATTTCAAGATAGAAGTGTGGTGAGGGGGTGCGGTCCTTGGCGCAGGAATCGGGACTGGGCACTCGGTCGCCCGACTGGCCCATCTTCCATCATGCCCTAGCTTAGTTCTTCCTCGTCAGTGCCTAATCTGTTGGGCCTGAAATAACACCGCGAGAATGTCGTCGAATACCTCGCACCGCACTTAGGACACATCACTCCGATTTGACTGTCAGGCTTGAAATGGGATGAGTCTGACAGCGGGTCGTGGCCTGGCACTGCAATTTCTCTTTTACAAACGGTGCAAGTCGTCGCGAGTACATTCATGATGGCCTTCTTAGACGACTATCGCAGAATCCAGGGCGGAAAACAGGGCATTCATGCGCCCCGGCAATCCTTTAATTCACCTTGCGTCGGCGCTCTTTCCTCAGCGCCTCGTTGAACGCCTTCACTACCGGGTTCTCCCCCTCCCGGACCATGTGCGACCCCTTGCTGAGCGACTGCTTGACGAACTGGCGTCCGGTCTGCTCCAGCCACTCCTCGGACTTCCGGCCCTGCTCCTCCTGGATTTTGTACGTTGCGATCTCATTGGGATCCGCGTCAAATTCGAGTCGCCGACGCCCGTTTTCGGCCAGTTGTGCAGTTGCAGGTTTCTGGCACACCGGCAGCACCTCGATCGACTGGACCTCGCGGGGGGCCAATTCCAGTAATTCCTCGAAGCGCGCCGCGGACCCGCCCTCGCTGACCGGTGCGGGCCGCTTCGTGCTGCTTGAGAGCCTGTAATCTTGCGCTAACTTGACGCCGAGTAGCACCTTTTCCTTTGCTTCGGCCGAGAGTTGGGGCGAACGCTCCCCCTCCTCAGTTCTTGATTGTGGGGAGGCGAGCCCCCCAATGGCCTGAGTGGGGCAGATGGGCCGTGCGTAGGATAGATCGGGGAAGGGCCTTGCTTTCATTGGTCTCTTGTCCCATGGCAGGTAGCTTAGCTGTTGGGACCAGATCAGCCTTGCGCGCTGTTCGAGCCTCGCATTTTCAGGGTGTTGGCTTGCATGGCATATAGGGCAAAGCGTGACTAGATTTGTAAGCGCATGGATGCCCGGTTCTCCGGGTGCAAACTCTGAGATTGGTTTCAGATGGTGGCAGTCGAGGGGCATCCATTTCCCCGAGCTAACTCCGCAACCCTCGCCCTGGCATGTGTTGCAATCCCTTAGATAAACAAATCTCCGCCGCCATTCCCAATCCGGAGGATACTGATTCTCCCCGCTGCCCTGAAAATCCCTATATCTGCGCTCGTGGTGCAGGAGCCAGACCAAATACGCAACATGCCCCAAGGAATCGAGCATCCGGCTTATTGGTTTATCCAGCCACCCTTCGCCGAACCCGCATTTCAGCAGGTTCCTTTCAAGGGCGCGATGTTTCTTTTTGGTCGTCTCATCTTTAGCAACCAGCACTCCGATAATGGCAAGTACCGCCAACGCGACGATGAGAAAAGTCGACGTTTCAACTCTCCAATACATGAATCGGGAGGCCAGCCCCAAAATTAAGGTACACCTCAATTGTCCACTCCGACCTTAGCTAATTCCGGACGCTGATGACGATACTGTTAGAGACATTGATCGCAAACACAAAGGCCGCTCCGGATGGGAGAGGCCTTCGTGTTGAGAGAACCAAGATACCAGTGAAGTGATCAGTCGCCGGCGACGAGGTCGGTTTCTTCGCGATGGCGGTTGATGGGTGAGGCAGCGTTGTTCGAGGCAGGGCGAATGTCTCCGATCGAAACCATGCCGCCTTCAAGAGGCTTTTCGCCGAGGACGTGCTCGCGATAGAGCTTGGCCATCTTGGCATTCTCGGCTTCCTGCTTCATCTTTTCGTCGCGCGCGCGGATCTTTTCTTCGCGAGCGTTCTTGGCGATGCCGAGGTTGTCGAGCGTGTGGTTGGCTTCGGCGTTGACGTGCTCCATATTGACGTTCAAGTCGTGGCCAACGTGGTTCATGCCCACCTTTTTGCCGCCGGCAAAGATCTCGTGGCGGCCGTGCTCCTCATACCACTTGGTGAGGGTAGAGGTCATGTGCATCTTCTCGATGATGTTGCGCCATCCCACGCCGGTGTTGTACGCGCAGAAGCTGATCTCGCCTTCCTGCGTTGCGTAAGGGATGATGCACTGCTCGGTGCGGCGGAAGTCGTAATTGAACAAATCCTGGAACCACATGCCGGCGATGAAGAGGAAGTTCCAGCGGTCCTGACGGCGGACCTTGATGTCTTCGATGGTGCGGTCGCCCTTGACGCTGCCGTAGTTCTTGCCGGTGGCGTTGAAGGTCTTGTCCATCTTCTTCATCATGTCGGTGATCTTGAAGTGGGTGGGCGCCTGGAACGGATCGTAGTTGCGCAGGAGTGAGATGCCGAGGCCCAGGACGGAGAGGAACTTGCCGCGTGCGGCGTCGTTGACCTTGGCCAGATCCTTGGCCACCTGGCCCATGTCGAGGAAGGCGGTGACGGGTGCGGACTCCTTGGTTTCCTTGTCGATCATCACAGCCATGCCGATGCCGCAGTTGGGATGGCATCCGCAGGAGAGTTGGCCCCACTCGGCGGTAGGCCCGTGCACGAGATCGGCCCAATCAGAGAAGGTGCTCATAAAGCTGATGGGGAACCAGTCGCGCGCCGGCTCGCCCATGCCCACCTGCGCCTTGACGTCGTGCGCCATGTGCGAGAGCGTGTAGCGCTGGGCCACGCGGCGATCGTCGGTGATCTCTTCGTCGCGGCCGGTGAAGCTGACAGGCTGGAACGAGAGGAAGCTGATTTTCTTCGGATTGTCGAGCGCGAACTCGATGATGCGCCCAACCTGCTCGTTGTTGATGCCGTTGATGATGGTGGTGACCGGCACGATTTCAACGCCGGCTTCGTGCAGATTGTTGATGGCCTGCAGCTTGACGTCGAAGAGATTGCCGACCTTGCGATGCGAGTTGGCGGCGTTGCCGATGCCGTCGAATTGCAAATATACATAGCGCAGACCGGCTTCAGCAGCAGCGCGGCATAGCTCCTTCGACTTGGCGAATTCAATGCCGTTCGATGCGGCCTGAACCGAGTTGTAGCCAACTTTGCGCGAATAGGCGACAGCATCAAGGAAGTAGGGCGAGAGAGTGGGCTCGCCGCCAGAGAACTGAACGCTCATCTGCCGCTTGGGCTTGATGGTGATGGCGTTGTCGAGCATAGTCTTGATTTCGTCCCATGTGAGCTCGTGGACGAAGCCAACCTGATTGGCGTCCATGAAGCAGGGATCGCACATCATGTTGCAGCGGTTGGTCAGGTCGATTGTCAGCACTGAG